>JADJSK010000003.1 GCA_016711705.1 Candidatus Brachybacter algidus
GCCTCTAATGTTGGAACAAAACAACTTACAGCATTAACAGCCACAACAGGTTATTCTTATGTAGTAAGACAAGATTGCACCGGGTCAGCAAATGGATATAGTTTAAACAGTTCTGCAATTACTTTTACAACATTAGCAGCACCTCCTGCAAATAATGAAGCAACGTCTGCAACAGCAGTAGGTTTAGGTGTAGGATGTACAGGTGCTATTTATACAAATGTAAATGCAACTCCAACTTCAGCATCACCAAGTGAGCCAAAAAATGGTGGAGGTGATGCCTTTAAAACAGTTTGGTTCACTTTCGTTGCACCATCTTCAGGAGCAGTAAGAGTTAGTACAGATGTAGGATCTGGTAATAGTTTGACAGATTCTAGAGTTGCAATATATTCAGCTACAAATCCTTCAGATTATAACACATTTACATGTATTTCAACAGATGAAGATGGAGGTTCGGTGCTTAGGTTCAGGTTTCATGTCTGTAGTTTATGCCACGGGGCTTATTTCCGGAAATACTTATTATGTTCAAGTTGGGACATATGGGAGCTCTACTACAACAGGAACTTTTTGTATGACAGTGGATGAAATGAACTCTTTGATGTTAGCTTTGACCGCTACATGTGCATCTACTCCTCAATCCATATTTGGAACCAATCCAACTTACACAGGATGGGTTCCAATTTTGGATGCATCAAGTAAACTTATTGCTTTGGTTAAAAATCCTACAGGCGCATCTCCTGGGACTTATACTAACCTTGATCAAAACATCAACTCGGGAGCAGTAAGAACCGACGGTGCCGGAAAAAGATATCTTGATAGAAATTATAGTTTCAGTAATCCAACTGCTGGTCCTTACGATTTGCAGTTGTTTTTCCTAACTTCTGAAAGAGATGCTTTAGCATTTGTAGATCCTTCTGCTGCAACATTAACCAACCTCAATGTAACTCGTGATCCAGGTGTCGGATGTAAAACTTTTCCTACTGGAGTAGATAATACTTTATTAACTCAACAAAGTAGCGGTTCTGTTAATGGGGTTGATTGGGTTCAAGTTTCTACACCCGGTTTCTCAGGATTCTTTATCAATACAGGACTAACTCCCCTTCCAGTCAACATCCTCTCTTTCGATGCTAAATCATTGAACAACAAAACAGTTCAATTAACTTGGAATGTAGCAGCGGAAGTTGATGTGAAAGAATATATAGTAGAAAGAAGCAATGACAACAGAAACTGGTCTGCGATTGGTTCTGTAAAAGCAAGTCAAAAATCTACTTATGGATTCAATGACAACAGTCCTGTAAGTGGCGTTAACTATTACAGACTGGCTGTAAAAGATGTGAATGCAAGTGTAGCATACTCTGATATCCGCACAGTGAATTTCTCCGGTAAAGGAAACATGGCATTGTATCCGAATCCTGCCAACAATACTTTATACGTAAGTGGTACAGATGACAAAAATGTCGTGGTATCTATTTACAATGAAGTTGGTCAGATCGTTAATACACTTAGCTCAAATGGTGAAACCATCAGAACAGGTGGTATCGACGTCAGCCAATTACTTCCGGGTGCATACAGCATTCAAGTGAAAGGGGAAAGTGGATTGACTACGATGAGATTTGTGAAACAATAAAAGGCTGTAGGCTTTAAGCTATAGGCTTTAGGCCCGCTCCGTAAGATTGCTTTACGGTTAAAAATTAAGGGGATACGATGAAAGTCGTGTCCCTTTTTTTGTGCGCATCACGAAGTGATGGGCAACCCCAATGGGTCATGACCCATTGAATGGCAGCGCGCTTCCGCGCACTGCCATTTCTTTTGAAGTTCGCCAATATTCACCCCCCCCAAAAAAAAAAAAAAAGTTGGGGGGGGGGGTGTGGGGTTGGTTGGCCCTCTTTCCCCCCCCCATTTATTCCGGTGTTTTTGGCCCCCCCAAAAGTGTTGCCCCCCCCTACTGTTCCTCCCCGCATTCACTTTATCCATCAAAAATAACCTTAATTCCAACTTAATTAACAACTTTCACCCAACTAACAACTACTTAATCACCATCCGCTCACCCTTACTATGACTTGAAAATTCCGGTGCATACATACATTGCATAGTAGAAATACCTGTAGAATAATCACCTTTCAGAGAAGCTCTTATGTCGTATTCGAAAACGTAAGTGCCCTTAGGCAGATAGTCAATAAAGAAGTGTGTCGCAATATCTTTAGTAGATTCATAATAGCCAAGACCATTTTTGTATCTGTAACCACTGACGGTATTAATCGGTTCTGTACCTGCAGGACGCATGTCTTTCAAGTGGACGAATTCCATCGGACGGTCAACTTTAATGACGGTGCGCACGCGGATCTTGTCACCTACTTTAACCATATTATTGACGCTGACAGGGCTGATGGTCTCACCGCGATCGCCTTTGGAGACGATGTTGTATGATTTTTCGATGGTCAATGGCGTCGCTTTGAAAGTCTGGATCTTATCCATTTGCTCAAAATATTGATAGTAAGCACCACCCCAGTTGACCACCTGTGAATTGTTCTTCACTTTGATGGTTGCCATCTCTGGTTTGATGTCTTTGCCATCATACGAAGTTTTGAAATATCCTGTTCCTTCCTCCGGTCGTAAAGCTTGAATGTCTAGTTTTTTACCCCCGATCTCCATGTTTGGATAAACTGTCTCCAAAGTCATGATACCACCATTTAATAGTAAGGCATATATTGCTGCTGAGGTCGCTTTGGTTGTTTTCCAATTGACCGTTTGTTTGTTGAGCAATAGCCACATCTTCATTTCATCGATAGATTCCTGATCCTTGGTCAATTCTGCAAATACCTCGATCATCAATGCCTGACTTTCTATCGGCAATTCATACCAGAAGTATCCTGAATTAGAATTCCAATACATTCCCAGTTTTTCATTTCGGTAAGCAGTTTGACGGAGACCTTCGACGATAAGGTTAGGAGTAACTTTATCACCACCTCTTGAAAGATATAGCGCCATCATTCCTTCTGCATATTGGTTTTTTGTATTCCAATATTTTTTGGACTGGTTGAAATAGTATTGGTAGGCTTCAGATTTAATATATCCTGCATCTGCATTTTTGATAAATGATCTAGCATAGAGATATTGAATCGCCCAATAATCCAGATGATCTTTTGCCATTTCTGCAGGATCATTTTTATTCCATTTTTTCAATTCATTGTAATGAGTAGTTAATGCATTATCACAATAAGTACTCGCCTTGCGCACAAATTCTGCTACTTGTCCATCATTGTCCTTCAATACACCAAGATGCATGAGATGACCTATGTTTTCAATAACATAAGAGGTCACATATTCATTTTCTTTACAGCCTGGAAACCATGGCAAACCGCCATTGTAAGACTGCCTTTCAATGATTTTTCTTAGTGCTGAGGCTTGCTCATTGGACATTTTGTTGAGATCAAACAATAGTCCAATATTCTTCTTCTGCATTTCTTCACTTTGAGCATCGAGCACCCAAGGAGTTTCTTCCAGCAGAGCTGACTTCAATTCCTGGTTTTTCTGCAAATTGCTCAATAAAGCATCTGAGTTTTTCCAACGATCGAAAACTGCTTTGATCTTTGGATTGCTATTTGCGACATGCGCTGCAAGTGTATTGGCATAATATCTGTTCAATATCTGCTCTGTACATTCATGTGGATATTCCATGAGATACGGAAGCGCTTGTACTGCATACCATACCGGATTGGAAGAATATTCCACCGTGTATTTATAAGGAGATATGGTCGTCGATTTATTTGCAGAAAGCATCGATTCAAAAGTAAAGGTCTTCTCCTGCTGCTTGCGGATCATCATCGGCATGGTTTCTGTCACCATCATTCTATTGGAGAGTACAGGTAATGTATTTTCCTCCCCATCGGAATGAGCTTCTGTATTGGCTGTGATGCGCACGACGACTGCTTCAGTAGGAAGAGATGGAGACTTTATCTTCCAACTTACCACAGAGGATTTACCTGCTGCAATGCTAAATGATTGTTGTGCAGGGCTAATAAACAGTTCAGCAGGAAGTGCCTGCATGGTGATGGCATTGATCAATTCCAATTTAGCATTGGCGATGCCGCTCAACCCATTCATGTTGGTGACTTTGGCAGTCAATTCCAGTTCGTCAATTTCTCTGAAATATCTCGGCAAGTTTGGAAATACCATAAGATCCTTCGAAGTGGTTACTTCTTGTTCAATGGCACCTTGTTTCAAGTCCTGTGTATGCGCAAATACACGCATCTTCCATCTCGTTAGTGCTTCCTTCATCTTGAACTTTACGATGACATTACCTTGTGCATCGGTGTAGAGATTTGGATAGAAGAAAACTGTTTCGTCTAGATTGGTTCTTACTGATGGCGGTGGAGCTAATTCCTCAGCTTTGTTATCTTTGGTTTCAACAGAGCTATCTAGTACATTAGCTGTATCATTTGATACCTTTTTTTCAGCTTGACCTGGAACGCTTTTTACTGCTTCAACGCTCATTTCATTCATTTGCATTGATTCTTCACTTCTCATAGTAGGACTTGGCATACGTCCACCTGCTGACGACTTATACATCCTTCTATTATAATACCATTGTACCAACAATTCACTGCGATATTGCCTCCAGGATTGAGCATCTTCTGACTCATAGAGAGCACTGTAAGTTTTGGCAATATTTGTGACCTGGTTGTGCTTGTCAGCATATACATAATCTGCAAAAACAGTAGGAAAGCCAATTCTATCATAACTATCCTGTGCGAATACATCCAACGAAGCATCATACATACTCGCCAGAACTTCTGCCATGACCTTGTCTTTGTTGGGACCGGAGATCATTAACTCCCAAGATTCTTCCGAACCTGGTTCAAGCTTGTCTCGGAAGGTCTTCAAAGTGATGTTCAGGTCTTTATTTGACCAAGGCACATTGATTCTGGTCGATTGAGATTCTACTCTATTATTGCCGAATACAGTTGCAATCACATTAACTCCACCGCGATAAGATTCCTCGATTTTTATGGATTTAGCAGCAGCAGTTGAAGTGGTTAACCATTCGCGGTTGACAAGGATGCCTTTTACAAAAAATTCGTACAGCATCTTTCCGCTTGGATTCCTTGAAGCCATTGAGAGTCTGGCTGATTCACTTGGTTGATAGGTGGTTTTATCATTTGAAACATGCATTTGTTTGTCTACTTGAAAATCAAGGACGCCATTCGGAGCGTTCACATGTACATAATTTGCTTCTTTTGCTTCGACAATATCCTGGCCTTCGATGTCAAAAGTAATACGGTAATCTCCTTTAGAGAAATCAATATTTTTCAATCCTTCCACAGGGCTCGAGCCACTTTTGATCTTTTTGTCAAATACAACTTGCTGGACGGCCCATTTGGATTGATCCATTTCATCCAAATATGGTTCATAAGGCCACAATGATTTGTATTCAGATCTGCTAATTGTGGCTTGCTCAGGAACAGCGTAAAGTTTAGGTCGCAAATAATTTGTATTTGACACCAACAGCTCGATTTTCAATCTACCATTTACCGGAACAGATATACCTGCGCTATTTTTGGTGTCAACTACAAGACTTTGAAGTTTGGACTTATCTACATTTCCTGTAGCAGAGAATTCTGTAAAGTATTTGTCATAACCCAATGTCAGTGATTGACTGCCAGACTGTGTTTCACCATTTATATCTGTGACATCGATGGAGATGGAATAGGTAAATCTTGGCTTATTTTTCTGAGGAACTGAAGCGTCCGGAATAGCCTCAAATTCCACCTTAAATGCACCATTATCATCCGTAACCAGATTGCCATTGGCGATGATCATTTCATTGGAAGGCATGTACATCTTGTAATATCCGCGGCCCCAACTTGGAAACATCCATTGCTGTTGACGAGTAATGGTATAAGTCAAATTCGCCCCATCCAGCGCATTTCCTGCGTAGTTCAGCGCCTTTCCGGCGAAAGTCACCTTATCCTTGAGTTGGTAAGGCTTGGTTATAGTGTCCATTTTGACTTCAAATTTTGGCCTTTTGTATTCCTCTACCTGGATAGATTTACCATATTGGCCATCGAAATAAATCGTCATACCTCCAGTCAAAACGCCCATTGGCAAAGTGAAATTACCATTCAAAGAACCATATTCATTGGTAGTTAAAGTGGTTGAAGCCACTTGTTGGTCATTGGCATCCTTCAGACTTACTACAACCTTTTTACTTTTGGATATAAAAGGCATTTGCGCCGCATCAAGTGTGTACATGATGGCTTTGAAATACAAGATCTGACCAGGCCTGTAGATCGCTCTGTCAGTGAAAAAATTAGCTCGTGGGCCATTTTGTTCTGTATTATTGTTGTAATAAGAATAGCTGGTATTCTGATCTACTAGTTCGTCTTTTCCTTTTTCAAATGTGGAAAAATAATTTTGGCCTTCTTTTAGGTTGTATTTTATAAACCCATTTTTATCAGATTCATAAGTAGCAATTTTGGAAGCGTTCTCTCTTCGGCCGTAATTTATAGTATATACATTGGCGATTACCTTTTCAATAGGTGCGCCTGTGGTCCTGTCAACCACAACATTTACCTGATCCTTGGCGCGATTGGAATAGGAGGAGATCAACGCAAGATTCGTGATCTGGAGCGTTGCATAATTATAATAGTAGTTCTCAATGCTATTCAACATCACATGAGACATAAGGTAGAAGCCATTGTAAAGGCCTTCTACTTTAAATTCCACTTTATGTTGACGATGGTCTTTAAAATCAGGAAAATTGACATTAAGGGTCTTAAATATTGGTTTTTGGGCCAACATTCTTTTATTTTCCTCATTGTACCTGTTAGAAGTTAATGAGACAAATTCAGCTTTGGTTAATTTATAAACAAAAACATCAGTATTGGTCAAATTTGAATAGGTGCCGAGCATTAAAAATGGCTTATTTGGCACATGAACTCCTTCTGACTGAATCGTAAGAGATGGCGTATTTATTGCATTGATCTTGTTGCGCGCTCGTTTCGCTGCAGGTGTATTGGGATAATCCTGGATGAGCTCTTCTAATTGTGTGATGACTTCATTCAACAAATTTCTGTTGCCAATCTCCGGATTTTCGACAGAATATTTATCAATCTGTTGGGACAACTCTATTTTTCTGAGGATGTAGTTGGCCTTCCAATCAGCTTTCCCGCCTTTTTTGATGATCTTATCCAAGGCTTCCATGAATTGCTGATCTTTATTTGGATCTATGGAATGGGTATACACGAAATTCAATCTATCCAGGTCAATGCTGTGCAAACCGGCTTCATTTTCGATGTTCGATTGGTGTTGTAATAATCTTTGATAGACTACCAGACTCTTGAAAACACGTGATAATGTATCTTTAGCAGTCAGATTTCTTTTCATAAAATCCTGATAATCCTCATTCCACTCATTTCCGCTGATCTCAAATTTGTAGACTGGCTCATCCACATAATATTGATCATTCTGTAAGTAAAGTAAAAGGTCATAAGTAAGGAAGTCAAACAATGTTGGCTTAAGATAATCAGTATTGCCTTCATAGGTGATTAGGTTGATGTTGCCAACCGGAATGGATTTTAGGTCTTCATTTTCAATACTTTTAAAATAATAATCTTCGATCTTTGACAATAATTTCTCTATTGACCAAGTCTGAAAGTCATTGTCATCACTTAGTCCTTCGCCGTCTGTAACATCTCTTAAGTTGTAGCGATTTTGGTCGAGGTATGACTTATATGTTTTTGCTGCGACACTGTACAGAATAGATTTTGCGGGAAAAGAGGCACTTTTTATCTGCGCTTCCAGATAATTAATTGCATCTTGTTGGCCATCTTCGTTGCGTGCTTTGATTGTGGTAAGGCTCATTACAGCTCGGACGTAGCCATCCCAACGCCCATTTTTTTCATAATTTTCAGCCATTCTGGAGAGGAGAGCTTCAGCTGATTTGATCTGATTGATGTTAATTAAACTGTCGACTTCTCTAAAGTCAGATTCCGGTACAGGATTTGGCATATTGGTTAAATTTGGTTTTGTTTGATCATTTGATGTTACAATCGGATTACTGACAAGAGCAGCATTGTCATTTGATTTCATTTTACTATTGCATGCTACGAAAAGTAACATAGTCAATGGGTAAATAAAAAAGAGCTTCTTAATCATGGTCATAATATTTATTGTTTTTTGATGCTGCGTCTTAGTTAACTGAAAAGCATCAACAACTTAATACAAGATAAATAAAAGGAAAAAACTGAGCTGTCGAAATTTAATTATTTACAGTTTTCTACTCAGATATCTTCATAACGTAGTGTTACGTCACTAAGTTGCTTTTTAGAAAAATTATTTATAAAGATGTCTTTTTTAACTGACCCCAATACTGATAAATAGACTATTTGGTCAACAACAATCAATAAAGGCACATTGGAATCTTCTTGATGATCAATTAAAAAAATGTAAAACTCCTTTTATCAGCTAAATAATTCCTTAAGCCAAACAAACTTCCATTGATACGAAACACATGTATAAATGAGACCAAAATTTTATGATATAATAATGAGATGAAGGTCGTTTAAATCCCCGAAGTTTCGCGGTTCTATTACGAATTTCTATTCAGTATGAGTTGAAATGTTATGTTCGAAATATCCAAACGAAACAAAGGCATATTTTTAAAAAGTAATTTGATATTACTGCGCTGAATAATCCAAGTTTTTTTTAACAATGTTGAATAGCTAAATGGGCACTAACTTAGAATTTATAAGTATATTTTTTTTCTGTGTCCGAGATCAATTATATCAATTAATAAAATATCGTCATGTATCTCATAAATAATTCTGTAGTCAGCAACACGTATCCTAAATCCTTCTCTTTGTTTTAGTTTTTTATATCCACTAGGCCTGGGATCATTGCCTAAATTAAAAATTGCTTTTTTTATATTAGTATAAAATGGCTCGTTAATTTTTTCAAGTGTCTTAATCGCCTTTGGCCTTAAGGAGATATTGTAAATCATTCTAAGATTTTCGTTTAGACTCGATTAATTTAAATGCTTCTTCAATTGGTATGGAAGGTTCATTCAGTTGTTTCACTTCATCATAAAGTCTAACATCATCAATATCCTCTAAGTCTTCAATCATTTTATTATAATCCTCAATAGGCAATATTACTGCTATTTTTTTTCCTTTACTATCTGTAATAAATTGAGTAGCCATTGTTAAGATTTTGATAATTAACCAACAATTCTTTCTAAAAGTTTAGTTGAAGATAAAGGTTTTTCGCGGACAGTCAAGATTTTTTCCTACACTTCATAATTGCTTATATACCATGAAATAATTATGAACAGGGCATTTACTCTGAAGATTATTAGTTTAAATTAAATTACCTTTGCCAACTTTACGAAGTATACTATGAACAAATTAGATTTATCTAAAATTCCATATATCGAGCGAGATATAAGTTGGCTCGAATTTAATTATAGAGTCCTCCAGGAAGCTCGCGACCCGACCAATCCATTGATGGAAAGGTTGAAGTTTATCGCTATATTTTCATCCAACAGAGATGAATTCTACCGCGTACGTGTCGCACATCACAGGAACATCATACGCCTTGGAAAAAAAGAGCAAAAAGCACTTGATTTTGATTCAAACCAGATCATGAAGGACATCCTGCGCATAGTTAACAAGCAGCAGATAGAACTGAACCATACTTTCTTGAATGAAATCATTCCGGATCTTAAAAATTATGGCATTAATATTCTTCGACGATTAGAACTAAATGATGTCCAGGTGGAATTCGTAGAGGATTATTTCAGGGATAACATGTTACCATTTGTGCAGCCGGTATTGTTGGTGGAAGATCGTGTCAGACCTTTTCTGAATAACTCAGCCTTGTATCTGGCTATACATATGCAGTTACTAAATGTGCCAAATAGTCCTGATCAATATGCCATCGTAAAAATACCTTCAGATCACCTTCCACGATTTATCGAGATACCTTCAGCTTCAGGTATGATCGACCTGATCTTCATAGATGACATCGTGCGTCACAGCATATCATGGCTATTCCCAGGATATAAAATTATTGACACCTACAGCATCAAACTCACAAGGGACGCTGAATTATACATTGATGATGAACACTCTGGGGACCTCGCTGCCAAAATAAAACAAAGCCTTAATAAAAGGAATGTCGGTCCGGCAGCCAGACTTGTATACGATGAAAAGATGCCGGTCAAATTCAGAAATTACCTGAAAGGAGTATTTGAATTAGAGACTATAGATATGTTTCCCGAAGGTAGATACCACAATAAGAGCGATTTCTTCAAATTTCCGGATTTCGGTATCAAGGAAATTATGTCTCCAAAATTATTTCCAGTAAGGTATAAACGTCTGGACGATGATGACAATTTCTGGGAAGAAATAAAAAACAGGGACGATATTTTGTATTATCCATACAACTCGTACGATCCTGTGATCAAGATGTTCGAACTCGCAGCAAAAGACCCTGACGTTACACACATTAAGTTGATTCAGTATAGGGTAGCGAAAGATTCCAAGATCATGGAACATCTGATAGCTGCAGCGGAGAGTGGCACTCAAGTCACGGTATTTATTGAGATCAAAGCACGATTCGATGAAGAGGCTAATTTGCGGTGGGGAGAAAAACTATCCCGTTCGGGAATTAAAGTACATTATAGCATTCCGGGGATCAAAGTACACTCTAAACTTGCATTGATTAGAAGGATAGAAAATGATAAACCTAAATTCTATAGTTATCTTAGTACAGGTAACTTTCATGAAGATACAGCAAAGTTTTACACCGATTTTGGACTATTTACAGTGGACGAGAGATATACCAAAGATGTAATGAAAGTGTTCAATTACATTGAGACAGGGATGAAACCTTCTAATCCTTTCGAACATCTATTGGTTGGGCAATTCAATCTACGTCAGGGTTTTGAAGATCTGATCAGATTTGAGATTGAACAGGCTCAAAAAGGCAAACCTGCAAAGATCTTCCTTAAGATGAACAGTCTGCAGGATAAATCTATGATCGATCTACTGTACTATGCCTCACAGCAAGGTGTCAAGATCAGAATGATCATTAGAGGTATTTGTTCACTCGTGCCAGGTATTCCGGGGGTTAGTGATAACATAGAGGGAATCAGTATTGTAGATCGTTATCTAGAACATGCCAGGGTATTTATATTTCATAATAGGGGTGATGAAAAGATCTATCTATCGTCTGCGGATTGGATGGAACGTAATTTAAGTCATAGAGTAGAAACTGCATTTCCGATCTTTGATAAAGATATCAAGGTTGAGATTCACAGGTTAATGCTGATCCAATGGGAAGACAATATGAAGGCGCGCTCTTTGAAATACAAACACGTCAATGAATATATCAAAAATGATGGTGACTTTCCGAATCGTAGCCAGGAAGAATCTTATTATTTTATAAAAAGAAAAGAAGATTTGTTCACGTCACAGGAGGATTAGTGATTCCACTTCTGCATCAAAAATGATTATAAAAGTATTGCTATTACAGAATATTAAGGTAGAAGGTAGAAATTAGAAATTAGAAATTAGAAGTCAGAAGTTGAATAATGAGACTCCGATGGTTGTGTCCGGCAAACGAGATCATTAAGATTAGGAATTAGTAAATAGATATAAAAGACATTTCCATTATATTGACGGAGCACCATCTAACATCTACCTTCTTCCATCTAACATTTTTTAAAAAAATTACAAAGATCAATATATGTCGCATTTAGAAGCAATTTCTCCGATTGATGGAAGATATTCTACGCAAACAAAAGCACTATCTGCATATTTCTCAGAACATGCCTTAATTCGATACAGAGTATGGGTAGAGATTCAATATTTACTTGCGTTGCAGGGAAGTCCAATCGGAAGTTTCGGATTATCAGAAGAGCAGACGAATTCAATCAAAAAAATTGGTGAGGAGTTTTCTATAGAAGATAGTAATAGGATCAAGGAGTTGGAAAGTGTGACTAATCACGATGTTAAATCAGTCGAGTATTTCATAAAAGAAAAACTTGAAGGACTAGGGCTTCATTCGATTAAAGAATGGGTCCACTTCGGTTTAACTTCCCAGGATATCAATAATACTTCCTTTCCATTGATGATAAAAGATGGTTACGAGCGGATATTGAGGCCAATGATCATCGAAACTATAGAACAAATAAAGACGACCGCTGACTCATTGAAGCACATACCAATGTTGGCCAGAACACACGGGCAGCCTGCCTCTCCAACCGTCATGGGTAAAGAGATAATGGTATTTGTTGAAAGGCTCAATAATCAAATGCGCCTCCTGGATCAAATTCCATGGCAAGGTAAATTTGGTGGTGCTGTGGGCAATATGAATGCACATTATATCGCATATCCTGAGCACGAATGGCACGATTGGGCTAAAGGATTTTTAGATTCAATAGGACTTGAAAGACAGACAACGACAACTCAAATCGAACATTATGACATGCTTGCAGCTCATTTCCAAGGATTGACCAGAATCAATACTATATTGACTGACCTTTGCAGAGATATGTGGACATATATAAGTTATGAATATTTTACCCAAAAATTGAGGGCAAATGAAGTTGGTTCGTCTGCCATGCCGCACAAAGTCAATCCCATCGACTTCGAAAATGCTGAAGGAAATCTTGGTATAGCCAATGCATTATTTAACTTCCTTGCCGGAAAATTACCGGTTAGCAGATTACAACGAGATCTTACCGATAGCACAGTGCTGAGGAATATCGGTGTACCGTATGCTCATACATTACTTGCCTTGAAAAGTATTCAGAAAGGTTGGAGTAAACTCATCGTCAATGAAAGTAAGATCTCCGGTGAGTTGGAACAAAACAGCATTGTCCTGGCTGAAGCCATTCAAACTATCCTAAGAAGGGAACAATTTGATGGAGCTTATGAGGCATTAAAAGGGCTAACGAGAGGTCAGACATTTATCACAAAAGAAGCACTCAACGAATTTGTTGATGGATTAGAAATAAAGGAAAGTGTTAAAAATGAAATGAAGTCGCTAGATGTCACCAAATATATTGGACGAATTTAGATTTCGATATCTGCCATACTTTTATTTACCTTACTTTGCATAATAGCCTCTGACTGATTATTTCTAGTTTTCTGTTTAAGCAGATATTTCAAAAGTATACTTCCTAAAATAGCGAGTGACAATTGAATCAGAATAAGGTTGAGTGATCCTACACTCTGGAACAGGAATACCAGCAATAAAAACCCTCCACTTATGGCGACTAATATAGCTGTAGCCTGCATGTGGCTGTTTCCAAGATCTAATAGCATATGGTGTATGTGTTGCCTGTCAGGATGGAAAGGAGAATTTCCTTTAAGTACCCTAAGGATAAAGACTCGTAATGTATCATAGAGTGGGAATAAAAGAATACCGATGGCAACGGCTGGAGCAGCGCTGAAGGCATAAATAGATTCTGGCGCTTCTCTATGAAATTCAATAAATTTAATGACAAGCACTGCGCTAATTAATCCTACTATCAGTGCGCCGGTGTCTCCCATGAAGATCTTTGCCGGAGTAAAATTATATTTAAGAAAGGCAATGAGTGCGCCGGCCATTGCAAAAGCAAGAAGGCTTAGTTCGATCCTGTCTACCAGGAAAAACCATGTTCCTAAAGTGACGGCTATCAAAGTGCCTATACTACCTGACAGACCATCAATGCCATCAATAAGATTAAAAGAGTTGATAATAACGAGGATGATAAAAATAGAAAATATAGCTGCAAAAAAAGGATTTAATTCATAAACATTAAAGATGCCATAAAGTGATGTGACTTTCACATTTGCTTTAAAAACCAAGATACTGGCGGCGAAAACTTCTCCAATAATCTTTTTAGAAGGAGACATAGGAAGAATATCATCTTTTGCTCCAATCAGAAAAATAATGATCAAAGAGCACAGCACGTATTGCAGGTCTCCAAATACATTGAAAGGAGTCCACATTATAACAGAAAATATAAGTCCGGCGAAAATACCTATCCCTCCAAGTGATGGTGTCGCTTCTTGGTGCGATCTTCTTTCATCGGGAACATCCACGAGTTTCTTAACCTTGGCGATATTGATGATCGAAGGAATAGCGAAAAAAGTCAGCAAAAATGCTGTAACAAAAGATAAAATAATATCGTACATGATGGTTAGCTTTTAAGAACAATGTCTAACTCTCTATTTTTGTAAATTTTAATCATGCATATTATTTCGTTAAAAAAAAAGCCAGTAACCTAAGCTTTTGACAACGGCAAAGCTACATCAAAAGAAATTAACCACAGTAGTAGTTTAATGCTATTTTCAATTAATTTTAATGAATATTAGTCTGATTGAATAATATTTCTTGGCTTCAGACGAAAAAAATATGCATTTTCCATAATATACGATGCAAAGAATAAAATAGTTGGTTTATGATCAAGCTATTTCCCCTCCATCCGATCTACATAATCTTTAGAACCGAGACGAAAGTAAACAGGAACTTTAGAAGTGCGATTCATTTTATGTTCGATGTTACAAAAAAATGGTTTGACCTCCCTTTGAAAGACTCTCATAGTCATAACGCTTTGATCTGGGGTAGGAGTGAGTGCGACTTTTTGTTTAAAACTGAGTAGGGAAGCGGTATCCACAGGAGCGCAATTTATGTACAATTGTCCATAAGATATGGCAGGTAACAGAAATAATACTATGGTAAAATATTTTATAAACATATTAGCAAAATAACATTGAAAACAGAACAATGACTCCTTTTAAATAGTTGTGGTAACCTTATATTAATAACGAGAATCAAAAATATCCATTTATATTTGGATAAAATCGAAGATAATATGCAGGTAAAGATCAATGCTCAATGGAAGGAGTTGCTACAAGTTGAATTTGATAAACCATATTTTGAAAAACTAGTGGCAGATTTGAAGGTAATCAAAGATAATGGAAGTATAGTGTATCCAAAGGGAAGTCAAATCTTCAATGCATTTGAGCTGACGCCACCTGATAAAGTGAAAGCTATAATAATCGGCCAAGATCCATATCACAATCCTGATGAGGCTATGGGATTGTGTTTTTCAGTTCCTAAGGGCATACGTGTACCACCATCATTAAAGAATATTTATAAAGAGTTAAAAACTGATTTGGATATAGATAGCCCGGACCATGGCGATCTAACTTCGTGGGCACATGAAGGAGTCCTCATGTTAAATAGTGTCCTGACAGTTGAAAAAAATAAGCCAGCATCACATCAATCTTTAGGCTGGCAGACCTTTACAGATCAAGTGATAAAAATTATTTCGGAGCAAAAGGATTGTGTGGTTTTTATACTTTGGGGAAATTATGCCCGAACAAAAACACCCTTAATAGATCTTGACAAGCACCTTGTGATCGCCGCACCACATCCATCACCACTAGCCAGAGGCGCTTTCTTCGGACATCGTCCTTTTTCAAATACGAATAAATATTTGGAAGATCATGGGATTGGGCCGATTGATTGGCAGTTAAAGTAGTCAATGGTCAGTAATCAGTAGTCAGAATATCAGTATGTCAGTATATCAGTATGTCAGTGGTCAGTATATCAGTAAATCAGTAGTCTGTGTATCAGTAGTCAGTGTATCAGTAGTCAGTATAGCAGTAGTCAGTATATAAGTATTTCAGTAGTCAGTATATAAGTATTTCAGTAGTCAGTATATCAGTATATCAGCAATGGGGGCATAAGGGTTGGCATAAGATAGAAATCAGGCTATTTTCAAGCGTGCTACTTCAATTTGTTGTTAGAAGCAGTAAGATATAACATGGGTTATGTGAAAAATTGTGTGGGAAGTTGAATATTTTATGAATGAGTGGTCTTGTAATTGTTTGTTTATCAGATAGATGTACTCACAACGGTTCGCAACGGTTGGGAACGGTTGCAAGGGTATGTTATATTCCATGTTTTAAGAATGAGGCTAGGTAAGGATCTTAGAAAATACTGTTCAAAAAAGGAGGTGTTTTCGTTGACGAGAGTCTTTGTAACTTACTATTAATCAGTCAAATATGCCCACAACGGTTGGCAACGGTTGGGAACGGTTGCAAGGGTATGTTATATTCCATGTTTTAAGAATGAGGCTAGTTAAGGATCTTAGAAAATACTGTTCAAAAAAGGAGGTGTTTTCGTTGACCAGAGCCTTTGTAACTTGCTATTAATCAGTAAAATATGTTCACAACGGTTGACAACGGTTGGCAACGGTTGCAAGTGTATGTTATATTCCTTGTTTTAAGAATGAGGCTAGGTAAGGATCTCAAGAAATAATGTTCAAATAAAGAGGTGTTTTTGTTGACGAGAGTCTTTGTAACTTACTATTAATCAGGCAGATGTACTCACAACGGTTGGCAACGGTTCGCAACGGTTGCGAACCGTTGCCAAAGATTAAAATTATTCAACAATTCTTCACCCATTTTACACTTCCCTCTGACTCCTCTCATCACTCACCTCCTGCCAACTTAAATATTTCACGTATATTTATACTTTATATACGAATAAGGACTATGCTGATTGTAATATCATATAAATCAATGGATGAGAACCAACAAATCTGAAATTGGAGGCATATGTATTGCCATTATTCTTTTTGTATTTCTTGGCATTGTAGGAAATTACAAAACTAAGCCTTCCGGTCAGGTTATGACTACTGGTCAACTTTCAAAGGACTTTACCGAAATTGAAACAGAGGTAGATCAATTTCTAGAAGATCCATCAAATCTTACTTTACTTATCAATTGGTCAAAGGACTCAATCAGGCCGGATGAAATAGTTTTAAATGGAATTAATTCTTATACTGAACTTGATTTCCAACTTGCTGTACTAGGAAAGAATAAATATCTCGCTTGGACGAGTCAAAACTTGATTGATATCCGCAAAATTCCTTTTAATCAGGGTTGGCAATTGGTGGATGACTCCATTTTTGTAAAGACTTATCCTTTAAAATCGATTTTAGGATCATCCGTGAATTTGATTCTTCAGTTTAAATTACCTGGTAAGTTTTCTAAAATTATTCAAGCAAATAGTCTTTCAGAAGCAGACAAAAAAAATGCTATTGTTACCAAGGAAAATAAATTAATAGCTCTCCCTACCTCTGAATTGACTGCTCCGAACCATGTATTTGGAGTTTGGATGGTCTTTTTTTATATGCTGGCCTATCTATCCTTAATTTTTTCAGTTTCTTCTTTTCTGAAGAATAATCATGGGAAATTGTCTCCACGTTTCATTGTACTGGTAGCTTTAATACCGATCCTGTTCAGGGGCTTCGACTATCTAGGTAATATTGGATCTACCATAGATCAATATTTAATCAGCCTTTCAGTTGCAGACAAACCATTTTTATCAAAGTCATACGGTAATTTACTTTTATTGATTATATTTTATTTCCTCTTTACAGATTTTATTTTGGATAGCATCAGACCAGTCAAATGGTTAAGACAGCAAAAATATTGTAAAGCAAAATTTTCATTTTTCCTTTTTTCTCTCGATTATCTGGGGTTAGTTTGTCTCTTAATATTTTGCAGGGAACTGGTTGTAAATAGTGGAATTAATTTTGATTTTAAAAATGTATTTAATTTGGGTGTAGGCCCGATTTCGAGTATTATTTTATTAACTATTTTATTGTTCAGATACTTCCTTTTTTCTTATAAAATCAATCTCAATTTAGTTAGAAATAAAATAAATTTTAAATATAAAGCTATCGGTGTTTTTGGAAGTTTTCTTTTTGTTTTGCCATTAATTTATTTTACTAATTTAAATTTACCTATCTATATTCTGCTGCTTGTAGTGCTTTTATTTTCTTTATTGTTTGACATTTTTATTGAATTTAAGTCACCGACACTTGGCTGGCTGGTAGTATGGATCATTTTCTTTGCGGCCTTTGCGACAACCTCTTTATTCAAATTTAATAATGATAAAGAACGAGAAGAGAAATTGCAACTTATCGATAATTTAAAAGAAAAAACGATACGATCTTTGATAGAAAATTTGCAAGAGCTACCACAAATTTAAAGAATAATCAATTATTACACGACGGCTTTTCAAAAGCGATTTTTGAAAGAAATATTAATCTTGGTACAGAAATGTTACAGATTGCTCTTAGCAAAGAGGGCTATATTCAGGATTATTATGCAGTCGATTATTACGTTAAATATAAAGATTCTATTTTAATTGCTTCCCAGCCCAATTTGACATCATCATTTCCAATCTCTGGAATTAAATTTACAGAAGAAAAGTCATTTCTTAAAGCATTTATTCCCAATAATTATCATAGCTATTATTATAAAATTTATTGGCAGGATCCTGGATTAAAACCTTCTCCTGAAATTTATTTTTTTGTTAGAAAGAAACTCATTGTGCCCCAATCTTATTTCTCTGAAAGTAATTCATATTTTATGGATTTAAGGGACTTGAGCAAGTATGATTATGCTATTTACAAAAATGATAAGCTAATAGAAAGTCAGGGAAGAATATATCCTGATAAAATTAATAGCAACGCCATGTTGGCTCATGATGAAATCCTAGAACTAAGTAGTCAAAGACGCTCAGAACTGATGTCACAACTGGACCCATCCACTGTCATAGTAATTGGAAAGGAGCTGTTAGGCATCATCAAACCTATTTCACTTTTCTCTTTTCTGTTCGTGCTTCTCACACTCATGGTTATCATCGTATCTTTTGTCAATAGTTGGATAAGGATCTTACCTGCAGAATTACCGCTTCTTTTCAACGGACAGTTTAACCTGCGACAACGGATTGAATACTCCATTTTGTTAGTAATTGTTACTTCATTTGTTATTATAGCATGGATTACTAGCATTTATTTCCGTGATCTCTCTTCTAAAATGGAGGAAAATCAGCTTTCAGGTAAAGCTTATGCTTTGGTTTCAGATATCGAAAATAAAATTCAAAGTTTAGGTAGCGATTCTCTTTCAAATAGGAATTTGGCAGAAATATCCATCGTCCATCAGACAGAATTCAATATGTATAGTCCGGATGGTTCCTTGATGTACGAATCCAGAAGCTACATCACAGATCCTTACAGAAAAAGTAAATTTATTGAGCCTCAGGCATATATTAAATTGCATTTTGGAGGTATGCCAATATACAATCACAGCAACACTTCTGGTTCAATTGACAAAGCATATGTTCCTATCAAGAATGGCAGCCAATCTAAAGTTGCATGGCTCGAAGTACCTTTTTTCGGCAGGAAGTAACCAAAGTTATTTTGCCGTTTCTGACTTTCTGGGTACACTCTTGAATGTTTATGTCTTCCTTTTATTAGTGGCAGGTGCAATAGCCATAGGTGTTGCGAATTCAATCACAAGACCATTGGTCAATCTTGTCGAAAAACTCAAGCTTATCAAACTTGATAAAAAGAATGAACCTCTTCAATGGTCTCAGCAAGATGAGATTGGTTCACTCATAAAGGAATATAACAATATGATAGACAAGCTTGAACAAAGCGCCATTCTGTTGATTAAAAGTGAAAGAGAAGGTGCATGGCGGGACATGGCCCAACAAGTGGCACATGAGATCAAAAACCCTTTGACACCCATGAAGCTTAGTATTCAATATTTGGAACGAAAAGTGCTCTCTGCGCCTCAAGAAAATCTCGAACAAACAGTCAGGGATACTGCAAGGACCATCATTGAACAGATCGATAATTTGGCAAGTATCGCCACAGAGTTTTCAAATTTTGCAAAGATGCCTGCTCCTGTAATGGAATACATTAATTTCAATGAACTTGTATCCTCTATCCACGAATTATTCAGAAAAAAGGACGATGTCAATTTTAATTTATATGTTCCAATTGACGATATTATTATTCTTGCAGACAGGTCACATTTGTTGCGGGTTCTTAATAATTTGGTCCAGAATGCTATTCAATCAATTCCTCCCGGTAGGCATGGTCAGATCGGATTGAAGCTTAAAATAGAGGAAAATATGGCTGTACTCACTGTGAAAGACAATGGTCTCGGTATTCCAGAAAGTATGTTTGACAAGGTATTTTATCCGAGGTTCACGACCAAAAGCTCAGGAATGGGACTTGGCCTGGCTATGTGTAAATCGATCGTAGAGTCAATAAATGGACTTATTAGTTTCAATTCTAAAGTTGACATTGGGACAGAATTCATTGTTAAAATACCGATAGCTGCTTCTTTTGAGGAAGAGGAAGATTTGGATGAAATTGAATAAAAATAGGTCTATATCTATTTTATTTATGTAGAATTTACACTAAGCCTTCAGTTGTCCATAATTTTTATTAATTTAGTCGTTAATTCAATCAGAAAATATGTTTCTTATTGGACTTTTAGAGCATTTGTTAAGTCAATACAGTAATAGTCTAAAATATGTTGTTCAAATCTTGATTCTTAATTTAAAATATAAATCAACAATAACTTCTTTTCCCTTTTGGAGAAAATTAGCACTATTTTCTTTAATAACATTATTACATTTTAACCCTGTCAATGCCCAATTTACAGAAAATCTCATTGATAAATTGACAGTACATTTCGCCAGCGGATCTCATACAGTAAGCGATACAGACAAAGTCAAAATTCAAAAATTTATCAATGATCTTGACGTTGTCATCCCTTATGTATTTAGAATTCAGTCTCATACAGACTCAATAGGTTCCCTTGAATTCAATCAAAAACTTTCTGAAAGAAGGTCTGAATCTATCAGAGTATATCTAAGAAAACTGGGTGTACCTGATATTCTTATTTCTACCAAAGGCATCGGTGAAACAAAACCGATCATGTCAAATAATGATGACGATGGCCGAAAATACAATCGCCGCTCCAACGTTTTTGTATTTGAGATTCAGAAGCAACGATTATTCAAAAGTAAAGTAGTTTTAAAAGGTGCTCGCCAAAATAGGGCAACAGTATACATTCAGTCATCCGGAATAATGGATTCTGTCTTTACAGACGATCAGGGTAATTTCGCTTTTATAGTACCTGAAAAAAAAGATGTAACTTTTGGGGTTTTTGCTCCGGGATACATGTTTACCACACGAAAGATCAACACAAATGCAGACTTACCTGTGGATGAAATTACGTTGAACAGGATCAAAAAAGGAGAAAAAGTCTCTCTTCAGAATTTATATTTTGTGGGTGATAAAGCCATTTTACTTCCTGAGTCACAACCCGAATTAATTAATCTACTGCGCTTCGTAAGAAACAATAAAAACCTTAAACTCGAGATCGGTGGACATGTTAATGGACCTGAGATCAACAAAGGAAGCCCGCAATGGTATTACAACCTGGCTTTTGAACGAACTGTCACTATTAAAAATTATCTTGTAAACAGCGGAATGGATCGTGATAATTATGAGTGTAAATCATATAGCAACACACAGATGATCTATCCCGAACCCACCAATGAATCCGAAGCGAAGCTTAATAGAAGAGTTGAGATTAAGGTGGTTGAATAATTGTTAGTTGTTATTTATTAATTATTATTTTGTTTCGGTAATCAGTAATCGGTAATCAGTAATCAGTAATCAGTAATCAGTAATCGGTAATCAGTAATAAGTAATCAGTAATCGAAATGTCAAATATTAAAGGGAGAGTTCCATCTGTGCACAAAATTTAATCGAAGATAAAATTCCCTTTGTGCCCTTTTTTAAATTATTGATAAATAAAATTGATCTTTGTATTCATTACTTTTCTGAGGAAATTTGACTTAATACATCTCAAATCTACTTTAACATTTATGAGATAAGGTTTCTATCAATATTTAGTTAATTTTGATTTAGATATCCTTAGTAATAAAAATCGATAATTGATTAAAGAATTGTTTGTATTTCAAATCCAACTTTAATATCTCCACTTATCTTTCAATTTTCATTTTTCTTCTTTCATTAGAATTAGGTCCACTCCCTTGGCCCTCTCCAAAGAGGGATATTTTCTACTCATCAAACTTTTGTTTATTAAGAATAGATTTAGAATGTTTATTAAGGATAGATTTAGAATGTTTAAAGATAGCCTGAACCCAGATTTATGAAAAACTGCTAACTCGTCTATTATTCATTATTCATTATTCATTATTCATTATTCATCGTTCATTATTCAACCCATTACCCATTACCCCATCGTAAACCTCCTTCTTAAACCCAACTGCCAAAACTTTTCCACCGTCATCCTCCAACACCGGTCTTTTAATTATCGTAGGAGATTTGACCATCAATTTAATCGCATTAACTTTGGATGATGCTGAAGCTTTTTGCTTTTCCGTCAATTCCCGCCAACTTGTGCTTGCCTTATTGAAAAGTTTATCGAGGGGCACTTGGGTCAACCATTCCTTGATTTTTTCTGAAGTGATTCCTTCAACCTTATAGTCATGAAAATCGTAAGTGATTTCTTTGTCAGATAGATACGCTCTGGCCTTTCTTACCGTGTCACAATTTGGAATTCCGTATAATTTCATGGAAGCTATTTTAATTCTAAAAAATCTGAGTAATCTCTTAATTCCTTTAAGACCCTGCCTTCGTTGGCAGGCAAGCGTGATTCAGAAATGATACTTTTAAAATTATTTCACTTTACTACCTAATGGCCAACCCGCAGGAGGTGCCACAATGCCAAGTTTGCCATCTGCATCTTCCGCAGTAAGCAACATTCCTTTGGATTCAATTCCTTTCAACTTTCGCGGAGCGAGGTTTTTAACTACCAGCACATCCTTTCCAACCAATGATGATGGCTCAAAATGTTCAGCAATGCCGGACACTATCGTACGTTGTTCTGTGCCAATATCCACCAATAGTTTAAGTAATTTATCCGTTTTTTCAACTTTGATGGCTTCAAGGATCTTTCCGGTCACGATAGAAACTTTTTCAAAATCTTCATATTGTATTGATCCATCGATGGCTGCTGGGGCTGCTTTTCCATTTTTAGAATCAGCAGCAGGAGCAGTGACATCGTTTTCTTTCAACTTAGTTATTTGCGCCTGAATTACTTCATCCGGTATTCTGGAGAACAAGTGTTCTGGTTGACCAATTAAGTGTCCAGGTTTTACTAGATATTCTCCTTCGGCAAGTCTGTCCAATACTTTCAATAATTCACCTTTCTCTTCAATAGGTGGAAGATTGAGCATCGTGCGCATTCTATCACTTGTAAATGGCATAAATGGTCTCACTGCAACGCTCAATGCAGCAATGATCTGAATGCAGCAGTTCATGATTGCCTTTACTTTGTGTGGATCAGTTTCCACGATTTTCCAAGGCTCATTAAATTGCAAGATTTGATTACCAACAGTGGAAATATTCATCATCTGCTGAAGCGCTCCCCTGAAATCATAGAGATATATTTTCTCTCTCATTTCGAACAACATATCGAAAACATCCATCAATTCTGCCTCAACAAATGAATCTTCCAATGGTCCGTGAGAACCTGCAAAGTCTTGCTCTTCCTCAAATTTTGGCACCTTACCATTGTAAAATTTGTGAGTAAGGACCATGACACGATTCACGAAATTGGCAAGATTGCCGACCAGTTCATTGTCATTTATCTCTTGAAAGTTTCTCCAGGTAAATTCGCTATCCCTTTGCTCCGGCATGTTGCGGATCATCACATAACGTAATACATCTTCTTTGCCAGGCAGATCTTCCAAATATTCATGCACCCAAACTGCCCAATTGCGGCTGGTACTTATCTTCTGACCTTCCAAATTCAAAAATGCATTGGCAGGAACATTGTCAGGCATGATGTAATCGCCATGAGCGTGCAATAACGCAGGGAAAATAATGGAATGGAATACAATATTGTCCTTTCCTATAAAGTGGACAATGGCGCTGTCCTTATCTTGCCAGTATTTTTTCCAGTCTTTGCCAGTGTCGGCAGCCAATTGTTTTGTCGCAGAAATATAACCGATCGGTGCATCCAGCCACACATATAGCTTTTTGCCAAGCGAACCTTCCAGTTCTTGAGGAACATCAACGCCCCAATCAAGGTCTCGTGTCATAGCT
Source organism: Candidatus Brachybacter algidus (assembly GCA_016711705.1). GTDB lineage: Bacteria > Bacteroidota > Bacteroidia > Chitinophagales > Saprospiraceae > Parvibacillus > Parvibacillus algidus. The sequence goes on from JADJSK010000003.1 coordinate 24,014, forward strand.
CTTGGCTGCAAACCGCCATCTATCCATGATTTGCACTGACCCAATACATGGTTCTTCCATTCCTTTGGATCATGCATTTGTTTGCCTTTGTAAATACCCTCATCCAGCCATTTCGACAACCATTCACTGTGCTTCTCTAGTGGGAGATACCAATGTGTAGTCGGCCTTAACACTGGAGTTTCATCAGTTAGCGTAGATTTAGGATTGATGAGATCCGTAGGACTGAGTGAGGTACCGCAGTTTTCGCACTGATCACCATATGCGCCTTCGTATTTACAATTCGGGCAAGTGCCTTTTATATAACGATCTGCAAGGAATTGCTGCGCCTTTTCATCATAATACTGCATAGATTCCTGCCGGGTAAACTGGCCTTTTTTCTCCAAAGTTCTGAAGAAATCCTGGGAAGTTTCGTGGTGCAATTCACTTGTAGTCCTGTGATAAATGTCAAAGGAAATACCCATTTTTTTGAAAGTATCTTCGAACATGCCGTGATATTTGTCCACGATCTCTTGTGGAGAAATGCCTTCCTTAGCAGCACGTAACGTTATTGCTGCTCCATGCTCATCACTGCCACATACGAAAAGGACATCCTTCTTCATAAGTCTTAAAAAACGAACGAAAACATCTGCGCTCAGGTAGGCACCGGCTAGGTGACCGATGTGCAGTGGGCCATTGGCGTAAGGAAGTGCAGAAGTAACTAAATATCTTTTGGGCAAACGGACGGCCATATCAAATCTCTTTTTTAACGGCGCAAAGATACCTTTATTATAAGATTTTGGTAGGTTGGAAAGACTTATTTTATAAAAAAATGATTTTAAAAAAGCAAGAGGGTCAAGTGTTTAAATATATATACTTTTAGACAACGTTAAATTTTGGAGGAATAATCGATATTATACTACACAACTCTTTAATAGTCAAATGAATTTTAGGAGGGAAGGAGATGCGCGGCAAGGAAGTAATTAAGGTTATATCACTAAGTTGCACAAAGGTTTTTGAGTTTATTAATGGAGGAGAATGACGCTTAATTTTGAAATTTGACGCTGATTTGGCAGTTTTTGAGTTGCACAAAGGGATTTGATCCAATTTCTACGATTGAATAAGTACTCTGAATAATAAAACTAAGACTATTAAGTAAATTATGAAGAGTAACGAATGTCCCCCTTTGGAGCAGGGTCATTCACTTCTATTTTGTCGTTATGTGTATAAGGCTTAATATCAATACGTTCAAAAATAGAAGAAAAAAAGTCGCAACTTCCCCTCTGGCAGAGGGGTGGCTATAGCCGGGGTGTTGATTCGCGTCATAATACTTTGGTTATGAAAATAATTTAAGCAACACTTATTTAATTTATCAGCGAGTTACACATTAAAGTTTTAGAGAAGTGAATGACCCTGCCCTTTGGAGGGGGCCAAGGGGGTGGACCTTTCACTTCGTGTCTGTGATACAACAAAATACCCCTCCAAAAATCCAATCACCTACCCCCACTTAAACCCTAAATTCCACTTTTACATTAATCTCATTAACTTTGGCCCCACATATCCATACAATGAAAAAATACAACGAAAAGACAATCGCCATACATCAACCTAATTTCCTTCCATGGCTTGGCTACTTCCATAAGATGAACAATTGCGACATATTCGTCTTTCATGATGATGTAGAACTCAATTGGAATGGCCATACCAGAAGGATACAAGTGAGGTCAAGCCCGACTTCAAATGAGCTGGACTGGATCAATATTCCAATCCCCAATGCCGACAAATATGCTTACATCAATGAAATAGAAATCCCCTCAGACCCTAAGGCATTCGATGGAATTATGGACAAAATCAAAGGTTGTTATACCGGAACGCCACATTACAAACAAGTTTTTCCCGTGATAAAGCGTTGTATTATACAGAAGGAAACGAATCTTGCTGTGTACAATAAAAAAGCTATCACTATACTCGCAACATTACTTGATATTAAACCCACTTTGGTGGTGAGCAGTAAACTTGAGACCGAGGGGCGTGGCCAGGAAAAAGTCATAAATATTGTCAAGGCCATTGGTGCCAACAATTACTTAAGTGGTATGGGGGCTATCTCTTATCAACTTGCTGATGTCTTTGAGAAAAATAAGATTGATCTCACCTACCTTGAAAGTGCGAAAGACCTCAATTTGGTTGGGAAGAAGGTGCCACATTTATTATTAAACGCTTCTATTGTCGATTGTTTATTTTATATGGGAGTGGATTGGGTTAAAGAAACGCTGGATTCCCTAAAACCTAAAATTGAAATATGATCTTTTTTCAGAGATATTTTTTTACCATTTTATTTATTACAATAGTTCAAAATCTTGTTTTTAGTCAGGGTTACGTCGGTGTGAAGGAAGTTGATGCCAAGACTAAGAAGTTCTATGATGAAGGGCAAAAGAGTGCGATGGCTCAAGCTTTCGGTAAAGCAAAATCCAGTTACAGAAAAGCACTGGAGATCACTCCCAATTTTCAAGATGCAATGATAGAATTGGCAGGAATTTATTTCTCCCAAAAAAACGAAGATTCTTGTGTGTATTTCCTTAACGCTATTAAGGATATAAATCCTAAACCCAGCGCCAGAGTCTATTATACGCTTGCTACACTATATTATAATAGGGGAGATTATGAATTAGCACAGGTAGAACTCCAAAAATACCTTGGCACCGACATCAAAAGTGCAAAATCAGCTGAAGATGCTAAGTTAAAGCTCGCCAATTGTGTGTTCGCCATAGAAGCAAAGAAGAAGCCACGATTATTCTCGCCGATAAGATTATCAGACAGCATCAATACCTACCGTCCCGAATACTTACCTTCCATTAGTGCTGACGAAGAATTGCTGGTTTTTTCCAGAATGATTGATCGACAGGAAGATTTGTATTATTCTCAATGGAACAAGGATCACTGGAGTCGTGCCCAACCCTTGGAAGGAGTAAATACAGAAAAATATAATGAAGCTGGGCATTGTGTATCTGCGGATGGAAAGACGATCGTTTTCACCGGTTGCAACATGCCGGGAGGTTTAGGTAGTTGCGACCTATATATATCCTACTTTAAGAATGGCAGGTGGACACAACCTGCTAATCTTGATAGCCCAATCAACACCCCTGGATGGGAAAGCCAACCCAGCTTGAGCGCCGATGGCAATGTTCTTTATTTTTCCTCAGAAAGGCCGGGTGGATATGGATTAAGAGATATTTGGCATACTGAAAAAAGCGCTTCAGGTAGATGGTCAACACCAAAGAATATTGGTGCACCAATTAACACGACGCGCAATGATAGTTCACCTTTTATTCATGCCGACAACCAGACCTTATATTTCATGTCTGATGGATTGCCGGGCATGGGAGGTACAGATCTTTTTTTCTCAAAAAGAATAGATACTGAACATTGGGATGTCCCAATAAATCTTGGATACCCTATCAATACCATCGGCAATGAAGGGGCCTTGGTCGTGAATATTGACGGTGATAAAGCATATTATACTTCTACCGGGGCCAAATCGCTTCAGGATAAAGATGGTTTGGAAAATACAGACATTTATAGTTTTGAATTGGACAAGGAGATCCGCCCGCAATCAGTTTCATTTTTTAAAGCATTAGTTTTAGATGCAACATCTTCTAAACCCATAGTCAGTGGTGTTAAGATAACTGATATTCAGAAAAATTTATCTTTTTATAATGGTAATACCTCTGATGATGGAACAGCCTTGGTCATCATGCCTAAAGGCGATCAATATGGAATACAGATTTCTGCCCAAGGGTACATCTTTATTTCTGAATCCGTGAAGATCCCTGATTCTGCAAATGTCAAAATGCCTTACATAAGCACCTACAAAATGGAAAAGATAGGTAATTCTATTGGCAAGACATTTCCAATGAGGAATATTTTCTTTGAAAGTGGCTCAGATCAGTTGTCTTCTGCATCGAATGCTGAATTGGGATCGATCTTTCTTATGATGAAAGAGAATCCTGATATTGTGGTGCAGATAGATGGTCATACGGATAATATTGGTGGGGAAAAAGATAATTTGCTTTTGTCTCAAAACCGTGCGAAGTCGGTCATGAATGAATTAATAAAAAGGGGTATTCCAGCCAAAAAGATTCAATATAAGGGCTTCGGAGAGTCCAAACCTTTGACTAATAATGCAACAGAAAATGGAAGACAAGTAAATCGGCGAACGGAGTTCACAATTATTAGTTTGTAAGAAAATCACCACTTTTATTCAAGTACTGCTTTAAAAAGTTATTACTTCTGAACTATTCAATCTCACTATTTGGAGGAACCTCAGTACCCTCATCCGATCCTTCATCATAGTATGATCTCACAAGATTGGCAGCACGTTTGCCCGCTATACTTGCTACCTCTTCGTTACTTGCTGCTACAATTCTCTTGACACTTTTAAAATGTTTTAAAAGTTTTTCAGCTGTGGCCTTGCCAATGCCGTCTATCTTAGTCAACTCAGAAACGGTAAAATTCATTGAACGCTTATGCCTATGGAAAGTAATTGCAAATCGATGCGCTTCATTACGCAGTTGTTGGATGAGTTTTAAAGATTCTGATTTTTTATTGATGTAAAGCGGAATGGAATCTTCAGGAAAGAGAATCTCCTCTAATCTTTTGGCGATTCCAATCAACGTCACCTTGTCCAGAATCCCCAATTTTCTGAGCACTTCGGTTGCCATTCCAAGTTGACCCTTACCACCATCGATGATGATGAGGTCGGGTAGGGGTTTTTCTTCTTCGATCAATCGGGTATAACGGCGGGTCACGACTTCTACCATCGTCGCAAAGTCATCGGGACCTACCACCGTTTTTACATTGAATTTACGGTATTCATTTTTGGCTGGTTTAGCATTTTTGAATACCACACAACTCGAGACCGGATTGGTGCCTTGTATATTACTATTGTCAAAACATTCAATATGAACAGGCAATTTTTCCATGCCAAGATCTTTCTGTAATGTCTCCATTATGCGCTGTGCCGGAGCGATACGAGGCGCATTGACCGATTCTTTTCTTTTTTGAATAAGATAGAAATTGATATTTTTCTCAGCCATTTCCATGAGTTTTCTCTTATCACCAATGGAAGGAATATTAACTTTCACTTCTTTCTCCTCAAGTATGACGCCTGGTATATTGACCAGAACTTCAGGCGCAATACTGTTGAATTTTTCACGTATCTGTTGTATCGTATAGGACATGATAAAGGCATCCTCATCAAGGTTGCGCGTCGCCTCCTGCAGAAAGGTATTGATCATAGCACCATTAACCACTTTAATATAATTGATATAAACTTCGTCACCCTCTGAAAATAATGCAAATACATCAACATCTTGTACAGTAGTGCTTACCACAGTAGATTTAGAGTGGTAATCTTCAAAAAGTGTAAGTTTTTCCTTCATTTCTGAGGCTCTTTCAAACTCCAGATTTTCAGCATACATGGCCATTTTTTCGCGTAAATGTGTTTTGACCGATGCGAAATTTCCCCGCATGATGTTTTTTATTTGATTGATCTTTTCATCATAAGCTTCCTTTGATTCAAGACCTTCACAAGGGCCGAGACAGTTCTTGATATGGTATTCCAGGCAAACTTTGAACTTACCTTTTTGGATATTTTCAGGGCTTAAATTCAGATTGCATGTGCGCAGTTGAAAGAGTTTTCTGATCAATTCAAGTATTTGTTCAACTCTGAATTTTGAAGTAAATGGGCCAAAGTAAGTAGAGCCATCCTTAAATACCCTTCTGGTGAAAAATACTCTTGGAAAAGCCTCCTTCTTAATACATATGTACGCATAAGTCTTGCCGTCCTTAAGCATTACATTGTATCTGGGTTGAAATTTTTTAATAAAAGTGGCTTCCAAAAGAAGGGCATCATGTTCAGTTTCTACCACAGTATATTCAAACCTTACAGCATGATCTACCATTACTTTGGTCTTTCCTGACATGCCCTTACTGTTGTTAAAATAGGAGGAAAGTCTGTTTTTAAGGGACTTTGCTTTACCTACATAAAGTATGATATCGTCTTTATCAATAAACCTATATATACCCGGCTCTTTAGGAATAGAAGCCGATAATTCCCTGAATGTTTCCTTCTTCATCTTTTTAAATCAGTGGAAAAATAGTTGATTTTCCATTGATCGATAACAAATTATTGAGCAAATGGATCTGATTTCTTGAACGGTGATAATTATGTCCTGAATATTTAGCGCCGTAATAGACATCATTCAAGAGGTGATCTGTCATGAATCTAAGCGCCTGCATATAGATGATGATCAAGCCGCTGTCAATCAGAGAGGTGGATTCAGCCTGGGAAAGATTATCTTTCCTAGCATGCAGATATCCTTCGTGTATTGCATCAATAAATGCTGGTCTTACGATGATTTGCTCGAGATCCAATACTTCTTCACTGGCAGGAGAAATATAAGTACGCATCATATCTCCCCAATCGCTGAAAATATGACCAGGCATCACAGTATCCAGGTCGATCACATGAAGCCCGATATCATTTGGACCGAATAGAACATTGCTGATTTTTGCATCATGGTGCATTATTCTGATTTTAAAGTCATCAGATTTGATCATTGAATTGTACAAATTAACTATGAATTTATAATTCAATAGTATATTAATTTCTTTTTCAGATTGTTTGATTCTGTTAGAATCTCCTTTGAGTATTGCGTTTTTAAATTGATCAAATCGTAATGATAAATTGTGAAAATCTGGAATTGAAGGCACCATGACATTCATATCGAAATCTTTGAATTGTGCAGTGAAAGAGCCAAACTGATTTGCTGCTTCATATGCCTGTTCAGTGGTTTCAACGACACTAATGGTTTTTGAATCTTCAATGAATTCAAAGATTCGATAGCAATTTCCATCTGAATCGATCGTTAATTTATCACCAGATTTATTAGACAATGGAGTAATTAATTTATAATTTGAATTGTGATTATTTAAATAAGAATCCAGGAGATCTAAATTAGTTTGTATCAATTCAGGTTTGGCAAAAACATCTATATTTAATCTTTGTAGAATATAGTTTTTAATACCAACTTTGACGCGATATGTTGCATTTATTAGCCCTGATTTTATTTCTTCACATTCAGTTACAGCTTCCTTGTCAAAGAAGATGGACATGATATTTTTTATTCCTTCTATCATGCCGGAAAGTTAGTATTATTCGCTCAACTAAAAAAGCGACATCTTCTTTCGAAGATGCCGCTTTGCGGTGAGATGGAGATTCATGGGTGAGATGAATGTTCCATAATTACTTGGGTAAAAGTCTGTTCTCAAAATCTTTTGAGCATTGAGGTGGTTTTGAGTTTTCTATAATTTCAACACACTTTCTTAATATTGGGCGAAATGTGTATTCTCATAAAGTTTATTGAAGTTCACAATATTGATTTTTATGCTTGGATATTTTTTGATACAGTCTAACATTGAAAATGGACTTGTAATTTCTCTGATAAATTAATTTAGTTTTACTTTTCATGTTTGATCTATTTAATAAGTTCTAAAATAAATGATAAAATTTGGTGGATCGAAGTGGACTTCATTAGGCCCTACTTTTTGTTATTATTTTTTACAATTTTCTTTTCTCTGTATTTATAATTCAAATGTCCAACTATTTACTTGCGCCGCCAAATTGGTCATTCTACGAAACTTTACAGAATTGCAGTTTTTATCGATTTTTGCCATTTTCTTCTACATATGTTAACTTTTGTAATCTATGATTCTTTACAAATTAGTTGAATTCTTTTTGAATATATGTATAAATAAATGATTATCAACAAAATATGAATTTTGAGAATTTTTTATTATTTTGGGTTTATTTTATTTACTTTTAGGCTACTAACTCTTATAACCTCACTAAAATCTATTGGATTTTAACGGACATCATATAATACATTACCCATGGCTTCAAAAACGCAATCTGAAATCGTAGAATTATTGAATACCAATTTCACAAAGCAAGAGCTTGTGCAGACTCTTCAGGATATTTTAAAAATTTCTAAACCTACAGCCTACAAATATCTTTCCCAAGATGTTCCGATTTCATACGATCAGATGAGTAAGATTCTTGATTGTGAAAAGTTTCAGACAGTTTTATTGAGATCTGGAAGTACAAGTCAATCGAATATAACATGGAATTACCCTGTGTTTGACCGGCCTGTGACGGATGCATTATCCTATGTTCAATCAATTAATAACTTCATAAAATTATTCAGCGGGAATGATGTGGAGATCAAATACACGAGTTATGAAGTGCCGCTCTTTTATTACATGTATTATCCAAGATTATTTGCTTTTAAATTGTTCTGCTGGTCCAAGACCATTTGGAAGACACCAGGTTTTGAAAATGCTCACTTTGATGAAAATAAGGTACTGACGCCTGAAGTACTTGAAATAATGGAGGATACATTGAACAGGTTTTCCCAGTTAAAATCTACAGAATATTGGACAGATCAATTATTTGACAATACCATTCGACAAATCCATTATTTCCGTCAAATGGAATATTTTGACAATATTAAAGTATGCAAGCAGCTCGCCCAGGACATTCTCAATCTCATCCGTCTAATGAGAGTTATGGCGACTACCGGAAAGAAAATGTCAAAAGATAAGTCTACTCATGCATCCGATATTACAATTTATAGAAATGATATTTATTTTACAAATAATATTGTATCAGTTCATTCGCCCGAACAGATCATTACATTCTGTGCCTTCGACAATCCGAATTATATCATTACAATGGATCCAAAACTTGGGGAACGGACTTCAGAATGGTTGGAAAATATGCAATCAGGCTGTACCAGATTAACACAAAATTCAGAGTTAGTAAGATTGGGATTTTTTAGAACAATGGAAGAAGCCTTAGACCTTCTTGGTTTCGATTTGAGTACTTAAATTGTTGGAAATCTATTATTTAACAGCAAAAAAATCTATTCGAAAAACCAAAACAAGGTAGTACCGTATTTTTTTAATTGCTTAAATCGAGCATGATTTTCAAATTTATAATCCGCATTCGTCTCCAAGACAAACAATCCATCAGTGGCCAATAGTTGCTTTTCAAAGATCAGATCAGGTATTTCGGGTATATTGGGCAAAGGATAAGGAGGTCCTGCAAAAATATAATCGTATTTTTCCTTAGTGCTTGCTATGAATCTAAAGACATCTGACCGAACAATGCGTAATTCATTTTCAATGTTCAATTTTTCACTAACCTCCTGAACAAATTTTATACAGCCCATGAATTGATCTACGTAGGTAGCATCAATGCACCCTCTGGAAATAAACTCATAACAATGGTTGCCTGTGCCACCAAATAAATCGAGCATCTTTACCTCTTCCCAATCAAGTCTGTTGTTCAATACATTAAACAAGCCTTCTTTAGAAATATCAGTCGTAGGTCGTGTCGGCCATTTATCTGCTGGAGGATAGAATTTTCGGCCACCAAATTTTCCTGATATTATTCTCATGATCTTAATGAAAATAAGTCGAAATACAAATGAGCGGGAATACCTGGTATGTTGAGATTATCGGTTGATAAGGTATTTATGAATTCAAGTTGACGTATATATCTCATTAACAGGTCGTGTATAATAGAATCCTTATCTAATTTTCCAGATATATAAGTCGGTGTAGTGTCCTGATCTAATTGAAATTCTTTGAATATCAGCATCACATAATATAAAAAATCCTCAGCAGTGGAAAATTCATACACATTGGCGAATATCAATTCTTCATTCCTGTACAAAACTACATACATGGTGTCATAAAGCGCATTGATGAACAGGTGATGTTCAGATGTAGTTTTATTCAGCAATTTATTCAATCCCTTGATATATTGAGTCAATGCATTCTGCGCATGTGCATTGGCAAAGTGATGTTTATATCGTGACAATATAGAATGTCGAAAAGCATATACAACCTTTATTTCTGATTGTTCTATCGTATCCACCATGATTTGATCAGAAGACCAGATTGGAGCAGAATTCTCAAGATAATGCTGGGAATCACCTTCATTGAATATCTTTCCAGGCACCAAGGCCAATCTCTTATTAGAAATACCGATCTCTACTCTTCTGAAATTTTTCTTGAGATTGGGATCAATTTCCAAAACTTTTTCATGGAATTCAGCAAAATTTTCTTCATCACTCTGTTTGTATTCCCTTAGAAGTTCAAACTGATCATGCTCAGAAATAATTGCAAAAGTAAAGTATCTATTTTCACTTAATAATAGTAATTCACAATCTTCAGATTGAAAATCGCGCGACTTATCATTTTTATATTCAGTAATTAATTGTGGCAAAATTTCAGAAATTGAGTTGAAACATATGTCCACAATATTAATACATTTTACAATTATTCAGCAAAAACTATTGCATTCTATGTAATTTTGCAGCACAAATTTTTCTATGACAGTCAAACTACTTGCTATTGAAAGTTCTTGTGATGATACATCTGCTTCGGTAATTATTGATGGAAAGGTATGTTCCAATATTGTTTCAAGTCAGGATGAACATGCGCTGTGGGGAGGGGTAGTGCCCGAGGTAGCTTCCAGAGCACATATTCGTTTGATCGTACCTGTGGTCAATAAAGCATTGGACAAGGCGGGCATAAATATTCAAGATATTGATGCTATAGCTATCACAAGAGCTCCCGGACTACTGGGGTCACTTCATGTAGGTGTTTCATATGCCAAAGCACTTGCACTTGCTAGAAATATCCCACTTATCGAGGTCAATCACATGGATGCACATATCATGGCTAATTTTATAGATGAGCCTCAACCAAATTTTCCATTTTTATGTCTTACAGTGAGTGGTGGTCATACTCAGATCAGTATTGTAAGGTCGCATCTCGATGTAGAAGTATTGGGAAGGACGATCGATGATGCTGCTGGTGAGGCTTTTGACAAAACTGGAAAAGTACTTGGTTTGGATTACCCGGCTGGTCCTCTCATTGACAAAAAAGCACAGTTGGGTCAGGCTATTTATAAATTTACAGAGCCAAATATTCCCGGTCTGGACTTCAGTTTCAGCGGATTAAAAACATCAATACTCTACTTTCTTCAAAAACAAGTCAAGCTGGATCCTGATTTTATTTCAAATAATTTAAATGATCTATGTGCTTCAGTGCAAAGTAGAATAGTCAGCATCTTGATGAACAAGCTAGTAAGGGCAGCTGAAATGACAGGTATTAAGGAAATAGCCTTAGCAGGTGGTGTCGCAGCCAATAGTACCTTAAGAGATGCAATTAAGGCTAGACAGGAAAGCCTGGGTTGGAACATTTATATTCCTTCTATCTCTTATTGCACGGACAATGCCGCTATGATTGGAAAGTATGGATATTACAAATATCTGGCCGGGCAATTTGCAGATCAAAGTATGGAAGCTTCGGCGAGGGTAGATGAATGAAATTAGAAGTCAGAAGTCAGAAATTAGAAGTCAGAAGTCAGTTCACCTGTAATGCTTTACTTCCAAAATCAAAAATATAACTTGAGAAAAAGGCAACAGTACCGCTGATATTTATGATAAAAAAAGTCGTTTAGTACAATATCCCCTTCTGCAAGAGGGGGGGAGGTGGGAGGCGGTAACCCAGATGCTTGCGTGCCAAGGGGGAGTTATTGATATGTATAATTTTTATTATTTGCATGTTGTTGATTAACAATATTTTGCAATGAGTTATATAGGCGAAGTCAGAAATTAGAAGTGTGTTTAAATGCAATGTGTTGCTTCTAGGAGAAATAAAAAGTTTACCTAATAAGGTGAAATGTAAAAGATGAAATGTAAAATGCTTTTGAGAAGATTTCCACCTTTTTGGGCTAGGGTTTAATCACAAGTATTTTTCGAAAAATGGTTTTAACTTCGTCATGGTGTCCCCAAAGTTTCACTTTGAATTTTACAAAAAAGATCTGTATAAACTTTAGCTCTGCCAGAGGGGATGTCCTAACCTTATTTGCTCTTCAAGTATATGTATTGTTTATTAAATATATACATATATAAATTAAATATAACTTAATAGCACAGGGTGCAGCCCTGGAAAAAAGAAAAGTTCCTCAATCAATCCTGAATTGGGTTGGACCATCCACACCGTCGCAGTTTAAACTACGACAAACCTCACCATCACTGAACAAATTTTTCACTACAAAAATCATACAATCTAGGATACTGACCACTGACTACTGACAACTGACAACTGACCACTTCATACTGACCACTTCATTCTGACATCTTTTCACCGACACAAAATTTCATTTAACCATCTCGATTCATCTTGATTTAACCGATATTTGCGTTATCATTCTGTTACGGTCCTGATATACTAGATTTGTTGAGTCGATATTCATTCATTTGTTGTTGTGTTTTTTTGCTGCTTAGTGCCGTCGGAATCGCTGATCTATCTGCTCAGGTAATGGCACCTTTTAATAATTTAAAAAGGTCCTCTTTTACTAAATTGAATCTGCCTATGAAGATTGAGGTGGATGCAGTTCCCAGTACACTCACTGTTAAGTCAATGGAAGTGGAGGATCAGGATTTTACTTCCTATTTTAGGATATTTGATAACGCTTTGGTTGGTTCTGACATACTTTCAACTCTTCCGGATTCTGTGTTGAATGGTGAATTTATATTTACTTACCGTGTATTTCAAGGCAATTGGAAAGATAATTACAGGCTTTTAGATACCTCTATTATTTTAGCAAAATGGGATCCAACCCTAGCTGATTTTACTTCCAACTATAATGCCAACCCTATTATTGTTGAAAGGAATAATATGACCTATCGGGGAGCATTTACCAGAGGTATTTCCCTGGGTAATAATCAGGATCTAACGTTAAACTCTGCATTCAACCTTCAACTATCTGGTGAACTTGGAGATGGAATTAAGATAACAGGAGCATTATCAGACAATTCTATTCCAATCCAACCGGAAGGTAATTCTCAACAACTGCAGGAATTCGACAAGATATTTATCGTGCTTTCCAATAAGAACTCTTCTTTGACTATTGGGGATTTTGAGATAAATAAACCTCCTGGTTATTTTTTAAATTATTTCAAGAAACTGCAAGGAGTTCAGGTCGCAAATACTACAGTCCTTAAAAAGAATAATATTCTATCTACTTCGGGAGGTGTTGCTATAACGAAAGGGAAATTTAATAGATTTACAGTACAGGTCATCGAAGGAAATCAAGGCCCATACAGACTTCCCGGGGCTGAAGGTGAGTTGTTTGTGATAGTTCTGGCAGGAACAGAAAGAGTCTATCTAGATGGAGTTATACTTAGCAGAGGCTATGACAGGGACTACATCATTGACTATAATAGTGGTGAAGTGACCTTTATGCCATCGAGAATTATTACTAAAGATTCACGGATTGTAGTCGAATATGAATATTCCAATCAGCAATATCTCAGGTCTTTCTATAATCTCAATGTCAACTATAATACAAAAAAATGGAATTTTAATTTCAATTCTTACAGTGAGCAAGATGGAAAAAATTCTGCCAGAGGACGAGACCTGACCGCAGAAGACAAGTTGGCACTTGGTGCTTCTGGCGATAGTATTAATAACACTCTGGTTAATTCAATCAGAGAGATAGAACCTTCCAATAAAAGTATTGTGGTTTCTTATTCGTTGATAGATACGACGGTAAATGGAAAATTATTTTCAATACTCAAATTTACATGGGAAGAGGGTAGTACAAGATACATTGCTGACTTTACGGATGTAGGAGCCGGAAATGGTTATTATAATCGGGTAAATGAAGGGGTCAATGGCAGAGTTTACCGATTTGTAGGTGAAGATGCTGCAGGAAGACCCTTAGGACAGTATAATCCACTTTCAAAACTAACAGCTCCCAATCGCAAACAAATGTTCACCTTCGGAACTACCTGGAAAGTGGATAGCAATACTATTGTTACCGCTGAAGGAGCCCTATCGGGTTTGGATAACAATAGATTTTCTGCAAAAGATGATGCTGATAATCAAGGGATAGGTCTAAATATCAACATTGTAAAAAACAATATGATCTTCAGAAAGAAAGGAAATTGGAAGGGAGATGTAGGAATAATGTATGAAAGAGTTGACAAGGATTTTAACATAATAAATCCTTATAGAAATCAGGAATTTACGCGTGATTGGAATATCACCAACATTGTAAAAGAAACACAACATTTAGGACGTGCTTTTTTGAACCAACGATTTGGGAAAAAACTTTACCTCAATTATGGAGTATCGGGACTTTTTCAGGATATTTACTTCCAAGGAATAAAGCAAGAAGCTTCAATAGGATTGACATTGAAAAAGACCACAATAACCACAAATATCAGCTATCTCAATTCACAATCTCCAACGGAAAGATCTCAGTTTTCTAGACCATCTGCTACAATCACACAGCAGCTTCCAAAGCTCGGTAATATGATTATTTCACTTAGTTATCAAAGTGAATTTAATAAAAGAGCGTCTGTCGTTGCTGATACTTTACTTGCCTCCTCTTTTGCATTCCAGATTGTAAGATTGTCTATTGTAAATAATTTTACAAAAAACATTGTCACAGAAGTATATACGCAGCGCAGAAACGATTACCAGCCTTTTAACACAGAACTCGATCTCGCCAATCACGCCCAAGAGTATGGACTAAAGACAAGTATTAAGCAGGGTCAAGGTTCGGTGCTTAATTTATCCGGAACTGTCAGGACATTCGACATAGACAGATATAAAAGCACCTTGAATTTGACCTCAAAAAATACTTATCTCGGGCAACTGGATTATTTATTTTCTACTTTTAAAAACAGGCTTTCAGGAAACACTTTATTCGAAGTAAGCTCAGGCCAGGAGCAAAAAACTGAATTTAATTATATTGCTGTTCAACCAGGAACAGGCCAATATATCTGGAATGATTACAATAATGATTCTATTCAGCAAATAAATGAATTTACAACTGAAGGTTTTGCTGAAATGCGCAATTTTACAAGAGTAAATATACTTTCTAATCAATTTATTCCGACATTAAATACTTCCTTCAATCAGAGTTTAAGATGGAATGGAAAGTCGGCATCAGGGCGGGGTAAGGTAAAGTTTATCAATAAATTTTCAACTCAATCCAGTTTTAGATTTGACAGAAAGATCCGGGACAATGCGAGGGTGGGATTCTGGAATCCATTTTATACCAATATTCCTGATTCTTCTTTGGTCACTTTTATCCGAAATTTTAGGCATACTTTTTTCTTTAACAGAGGAGATTCAAAGTATGAATTGCAGGCTTCTATGAATAATAACAATTCCAAGAATGTTTTGACTACAGGCTTTGAAAAGCGGAGAAATGACCAGTTCAACTTTACTTCCAGATTTAACATTGGAGTGCCAGTGAGTCTATTCTTCTTTTATACGCGCCAATATAAATTCAGTGAATCGGAAGCTACTGCATTTCAGATCAATAATTATTCTATCAAAAGTGATGAATTCAGACCCGAAGTCAACTGGCTTATTGGAGAAAAATTCAGATTTTCTTCTACATATAGACTACTCCTTCAAAAAAACAGGCTTGCACCTCTCTTTGAAAAAGCTACCAGTAATGATATTTCTCTAAAATTGGACTTCAATGAAAGTGCAAAATCGAGTTTTAAATTCAGCACTACGATGGCCATTATTAAATACAACGGTTTGCGCAATTCAGCTGTAGAGTTTGCCATGTTGGAAGGGCTCAAGAATGGACGCAACTACCTTTGGTCTATCTCTTATGATCATAATTTAAAGAATAATGTCCAGCTCAATTTCGGTTATGATGGCCGTAAATCGGAGGGTATTAATGCCGTACATACGGGTAGGGCGAGTGTGAAAGCATATTTTTAATCCACCTCAGATTATAAATTATACGAACACGCAAAAATAAATGAGACCGAGTTTTTCTCGTATAATACCGAGCTAAAATTCGTTTAGATCATTAAAAATGGTTTAAACGAATTTTCATTATATTTTATCTACAAGATATTTATTAACATTGTCTTCCATTAAATATTGTAAATAATATGAGCACATCCTTACGTAAAAGAGTTTTCTGCCTCTACCCAAATGCGCAGGTACAAAAACCAATAGAACATGACGAAGAGACATGGTATATCAATGTGAAATCCCTACATGATATAAGAGATAAAGATGCTTTTTACATTACAAACTTACTCTCTGGATGGAAGCTGACGGATCAGGATTTTGATGAAGCCATTATGTATAAAGGTAATATCACTGAAATATTTTGGAATATCAAGGCCGAAATCACTGAAAATATCATCAGTCCTACGGTCCATATTGAAATTGGTGATTATTTGAGAAGCCATAGTTATGCTATGCCAGCCTATGGATTTAGTGTTGAACAATTGATAGAAAGAGGTATAATTGTTTTGGATATAGTTGAAGTTATTTAAAATAATCTTATTTAAAATTTTGAAATTTCTTGACACCATTTGAAAAATTATATTGATCCCTGAAATTGCCTACCATTTCTAAAACTCTTTTTTCTTTAGCCACTACCGCGTAGCAGCATCGCAGATAATTCCACTAATTTACACGAATAAATTCGTGTTAGATGTAAAGCATCAACAGTGGAATTATCTTCGATGCTATTACATGGTATTGGCCAACAATATTTAATATTGTGCGCATGAACAAAAGAATGTCTTAAATTTAGCATTAAAGCAGAGCTAACATCAAACATCAAACAACTAGTTTTTATTCTACGTAATCCAAATCTTTACTAAATGTTTCTTTCAGCGTCAATAAAGAAACAAAAGCGATTAAAATACATATAATTCCTACAAATAAACCAGAGGATAATAATCCCCACTTCTCGGATAAGTACCCAAAAGACAATGTAATAGGAACCACGCTGAATCTTACGAAATTAGGAACGGTATTGGCAACGGTGGATCTGATGTTTGTTCCAAACTGCTCCGCCGCATTGATAGCAAAAAGTGCCCAGTAACCGCTACCCATCCCAATGGCGAAACTCATCCAGGTATAATACACCGGATTGGTACTTTTATTCAAATGGTAGAAAATTGTTACTGCCAATAATACAATTAGATAAATACCAATCACTTTTTTTCGACTCTTAAGCAACTGACTAAGATAACCACTCAGGAGATCACCTACGCTCAGGCCTATGTAACAAAACATGACACTTTTGCCCACATTGATCTTATCCGTCATGCCGAAGGATGCACCATACCTATTGCTGAGATTAATCATGACACCAATAGAATACCATATTGGTAATCCGATAAGTATACAAGCTATGTATTTCCACGATGATTTTAATGACCGGAAAATCATAAAAAAGTTACCACGCGAAATATTTTCCTTTTGGTTTATTTTCTTAAACATTATAGATTCCATAGTGCCGAAACGAAGTAAAAGCAACGCCAGTCCCATTATTCCACCCAATATATATGCACCTTTCCAGGTTAGATATGTTCCCGCCAGACTGGCACCAACTGCTCCAAGAGCGCCCACTGAAACAATTATAAGTGTACCAATCCCTCTTTCCTCTCTCTTCATAGATTCTGAAACAAGCGTTATTCCTGCCCCCAATTCACCCGCCAATCCAAACCCTGCCACAAATCTCCAAATGCTGTACCACTCTGTAGAATGGACAAAAGCATTGGCAATATTGGCAACGGAATACAAAAGTATAGATCCGAATAGTGCAGAAACGCGCCCTACTTTATCACCCAGAATACCCCACAGCAATCCTCCTAACAGCATCCCCGTCATCTGATAATTAAATATGTCGATCTCAGCTACTTTGATCTGAAGCTCAGTCAGCCCAATATCTTTGAAACTTTCTAACTTAACAACATTGAAAAGCACAAGGTCGAATATGTCCACAAAGTATCCTAAGGAGGCGACTAGAATTAGTAATTTGATTTTTTTGTCTTGACTCATAAAAAGTTGAAATTTGCGAATTGATAAATTCAAAATCTGCCTTTATTGCTTATGAAGATAATTTCTTATTTTATTTACAATAAAGAAAATATTTTAATCAACTTTAATGAAGACTTATCGTTAATAGCTAGGATTTTAAAGTATATAATAAGAAGGAAATATTATTAAAAAAAATATACTTTTGCAGACTCAACTATCTTTTATATTTATTTGATTATCAAAACCCTGTCTTTTTTCATTTTCTATTTTTTCATCTTGCCAATGCATCCAATTTATATTACTAAATAATTTTTGATGAAAATAATTTTTTATTTATTGATCTTCACAACAGCTCCAGCATTATTGTTTAGTCAAGCCGCTGAAATAAATGGCAACCTTTCAGATGCTAAAAGTGATCCCGTGATCTTTGCTAATATTGCTCTATATAATGGATTAGATTCAACGTTGATAAAGGTGGAGCCAAGTAATGAAGACGGTCTTTTTACATTTAATAATATTGATTACGGTCGTTATTTCATGAAGGTATCTTATGTTGGTTTCCATGATTTTATTATTCATGAGGTCAATGTCGATAAGCCTCAGATTAATCTCGGCAGGCTTACACTTGCAGAGTCTGCCAAAGAACTTCAGGAAGTTGTAGTGTCAGCTCAACGCCGCATAGTAGAAGTATATTCTGATCGAATGGTCTTCAATGTACAAGGTACTATAAACAGTGCAGGAGACAATGGTTTGGACTTGTTGCGTAAAGCTCCGGGTGTTTTGCTTGATAATAATGATAATATTTCTGTTCTTGGACGATCAGGAGTACTGGTATATGTAGATGGAAAAAGATTGCCATTATCCGGAGAGGAGTTGGCAAATTATCTGCAGAATCTTGTTTCCGAGCAAATCGATCGTATAGATATAATTAGTAATCCAGGATCTAAATATGAAGCACAGGGTAATGCAGGAATTATTGATATTAAATTGAAAAAGGATAAGAATTTAGGAGGCAATGGCAATTTAGCGCTCACAGCAAGTAAAGGAATTCAGCCTCGGGCAAATATTAGTGCAAATGGCAACTTTCGTAATAAAATATTTAATTCCTTTGGGTCACTTGGCTATAATTATACCCGAAGTTTTATGAATATGGATTATGATAGTTACCAGAATGATTACTTTATTACAGAGCGAAATAGAATAAACAC
The DNA here is from genome assembly GCA_016711705.1 of Candidatus Brachybacter algidus. Lineage (GTDB taxonomy): Bacteria > Bacteroidota > Bacteroidia > Chitinophagales > Saprospiraceae > Parvibacillus > Parvibacillus algidus. The sequence continues at coordinate 43,156 of JADJSK010000003.1, forward strand.
AAAACTAAATTCTGTCAATTACCGTGCAGGAATTGATTTTTTTGTAAGTAAATATGCAACTCTTGGTGTTTTGGTCACCGGCAATAATGGTAACTCTTCACGTGATGAAAAAAGCTTAATGTCCTTATACACACGCACCAATCCCGACAAACTAGACAGCACACTTATTGCTACAAATATCTCAGATAGAAATTTTGATCAGCATACTTACAACATAAATTATGCGCTTAGTAAAAATCAGGCAACATTAAATATCGATGCTGATTTTGGCCGATATCTCAATAAACAGAAATATTATCAGCCAAATAATTATTTCGATCCATCAGGTGAAGTGCTACTTAATTCTGTGATTAATGAGATGAATACTCCTTCTGATATCAAAATCATTTCATTTAAGACGGACTATGAAAAGCCAATGTTGTTTGGGCAGTTGGGATTGGGTGTGAAAGTTTCGAAAGTTATTTCCGATAATACTTTCTTATATTATGATGTCGTGGACGGAGTATCTAATCAAAATAACTCTAGGTCAAATAAATTCAAGTATGATGAAAATGTCTATGCCGGTTATCTTAATTATAACGCCAAGTTGGGAGAAAAATGGGGTATAACCACAGGTGTGCGCCTTGAGCAAACTGAAACCAAAGGAGATCTTACTGCATTTGATCCATCACTTCAACAGCCGGCTGTCAATTCAAATTATCTGAGTGTATTCCCGTCTTTGGGATTTAGTTATCAGATGAGTCCAATTAATAACTTCAATTTCAATGCAGGACGGAGGATCAATCGTCCTGATTATAATGTATTGAACCCATTCAAGATGCAGGTCAGCGAATTGTCATTCCGAAAGGGCAATCCTTTTTTAAAACCTGAGATCGTCAACAATGCTGAGCTTGGTTACACTTTAATGAATAAGTATAACTTTAAAGTATCCTATTCCAGGACAAAAGATCAAATCACCAGACTCATAGGTCCAGATGATTTCAATCCAAAAGCTTCATATATTAGTTGGGATAATTTGGCACACCAGGATGTGTGGTCTGCCAATGCCTCTCTTCCAATAGATATAAATAAATGGTGGAATCTCTTTGCTAATCTGAGTTGTAACTATCTGGACAATCAGGCCGATTATGGCAACGGAGCAATAGTGGATGTTCAGGCATTTTCATACAATTTCTATGGGCAGAATACTTTTCAATTGGGCAAGGGTTTCAAAGGTGAAATATCAGGCAACTATTCAGGTCCTGGTGTGTGGGGTGGCGTTTTTAAGTATGATGCTAGTTATGGAATTACTGTTGGGATTCAAAAGAAATTTTTTGACAATTTAAATGTCAAATTAAATATGTCAGACATCACAAACCAATTATACTGGAGTGGAATTTCTAACTTCAACGGATTAGTATCTTCCGGTTCTGGCAGGTGGGATAGCCGTCGAGTGGCCCTCAGCATCAATTATGATTTTGGCAATAGCCAGATTAAATCCCGTAAGAGAAACACAGGCTTGGAGAGTGAGGCTAGACGAGTCGGAGGGGGAGATAATTAGGAAAGAATAATGAACAATGAACAATGAACAATGCTGAAGCGAAGCGAAAGTCCCGCGACATGCGGGAAATAATAGACGAGCTGGCATTTAATCCAGATACTGATTTTAAGCTATTTCTGAACAATTTATTTCAATCCCTCAATAAGCAAAATTATGATGAGGAGCAGCTGTCCCTCTTTGGAGAGGGCCAAGGGAGTGGGCCCGTTGTAATGAATAATGAATAGTGAGTAATGAATAATAGACGAGCTGGCAGTTAATCCAGATACTGATTTTAAGCTATTTCTGAACAATTTACTTCAATCCCTCAATAAACAAAATTATGATGAGGAGCAGCTGTCCCTCTTTGGAGAGGGCCAAGGGAGTGGGCCCGTTGCAATGAATAATGAATAGTGAGAAATGAATAATGGACGAGCTGCAGTTAATCCAGATCTTGATTTTAAGCTATTTCTGAAAATTTTTACTTCAATCCCTAATAAACAACATTATAATGAAGATCAGCTGTCCTCCTATACAGCTCTACAAGGGGATGGACAATCGTCAAGGATTATGAATGGAGTATAATTTTGAAGCATAAAAGAGTAAGCATATTGTCTTATTATTTATTGCAAGTGATAGTAATTTCACTAATGCTTCACTTTGAAATTAATAAAAAGATTATTGTCTAGATATGAAACTGTTTCTCCTCTTATCGACTTGAATTACTGATTACTGATTACTGATTACTGATTACTGATTACCTATTACTGATTACTGATCACTACTGACCGACCATATTCACCTTCACAAAGTCGAGCAGCAACTGCAGCCCATAGCCTGTAGCATTTCTCATAGTCCCATATTCATTATCTGAAAAGGAAACACCTGCGATGTCGATGTGTGCCCATGAAGAATGATCACCAATGAATTCTTTCAGGAAAAGTGCCGCAGTGATTGCTCCGGCGATTGGTTTACCGCTGAAATTTTTGACATCAGCTATATCTGATTTCAGATCATCCTGATAATTTTCCCAGATTGGAAGTCTCCAACATTTATCACCGGATCTTTTACCTGAATTATATATTTGATCTGCTAAGTCATCATTGTTAGAAAATAATCCTGCTACCTGATATCCAAGTGTCTGAATAACGGACCCCGTCAATGTAGCAAAGTCAAGTAATACATCTGTTTTGAAGTTTTTGGTCAGATAACCTAGTCCATCCGCCAGTATTAACCTACCTTCAGCATCTGTGTCTATTACTTCAATACTCTTACCTATGTAGCTGCCGATGACATCACCAGGTTTGGTAGAAGATCCGTCAGTGACATTTTCTGTGAGCGGAATTGTGGTATAAACTTCGATAGGTAATGCAAGTCTTGCACACAATTCTGTAAAACCAAGCACCAGCGCAGCTCCCGACATATCACTTTTCATAAAATGCATGTTGGTTGATGACTTCATGGATACACCACCGGTATCGAATGTCACACCTTTACCGACAAGGCCGAGTGTTTTAACTTCTTTATTTTTTGGCTTATAGTGTAATATGAGGAATCGCGGTGGATTTGCACTTCCATCACTCACTGATTGAAGGGCAGCAAGTTTATTCTTTTTGATTTCCTTTTCAGTAAAAATATCCACTTTAAAGCCATGTTTTTTGCCACTTTGCCCAGCAAGATCTGCTATATATTCAGGCGTTTTGATATTGGATGGAGTATTGATAAGATCCATCATCGCCAACTGCACCTTTGTCAATGAGACTTCCTCATTAATGGCGTCTTCAAGATTGCTATTTAATGACCTTGTAACAAGAGTCAACTCCTCCAACTTGGGCAAGCCGTTGGGCTTATATTTATACTTTCCCAGATTGTTTGTGGAAAGATAAGCCGCGTTGACTATAGAACGGCCACTATTTACTATATCTTGATCAGAAAGCTCAGGTAAAACAACAGTGATGTTGCCACCTAACAGCGAACGATTTTTAATGATTAATTGTCTAAGTGTTTTGCATTGATCTGCATGACATTTAGTGTCGTCCATGCGCATGAAGACTATCTTCCCTTTTTTGTCAAGCGTCGATATCACATCACCATGTTCTTTTAGATGATTCTTTAATGCGGTAAGGTTAGTTTCAATGTCCAGATGTTCAACGTCAGTTTTTAATTTTTTTATATTAAAAACTAATACCAGGATTGAGTCGGATTGCTTGGGTAATGTTGTTTGTAAGTTTATTTTCATCTCTACAGTTTTTATTTTTCATTTTCGTGCCATTCACTTTTATCATGACACAATTGAAAAAATGCTTTCCAAATTAAGTAGTGTGCTCCTTTATTATTTGATGTAATTTCAGTAATTAACTTTCATTAAAGTATTGTTTAACAATTATCATAATGTAGTTTAAATGCGAAAATATGAATAATATTGGTTAGAATAGGATGGTATGGCGGTTTCTAATTAAAGCTGCAAATTAAGGAAAAATATCTCAGTATGAAATAAGAATCATTAATCTTTTTAAAAGATCAGTTGGCAGCCTTTAACTCAAGCTTTCTAAGAGAAGGTGCATAATATGTTACAAGTCCTACTACCAGCAAGGTCATAGTGCCGCCAAAGAGCACAGATGGCGACGTTCCAAGTAATCGTGCAGCGGTCCCGGATTCAAATGCACCGATTTCATTACTAGATCCGATAAACATTGTGTTGACTGCAGATACTCTTCCTCGCATGTGGTCGGGGGTATACATCTGTAGGATTGTCCCCCTTATTACTACGCTTACAGCATCGAATGCACCACTGGCACATAAGAGCACAAGTGAAAGATACAAGTTTTCAGACAGAGAGAAGCCGATCATGCACAAGCCGAAAGCAGCTACAGATAATAGCAATTTAAGTCCGGTTTTTGTTTCAGGAGGTTTTATAGACAATGCAAATAGAAAGGTTGCAGCACCTAACGATGGCGCTGCTCTCAGCCAACCCAATTCCAGACTTCCAACATGCAGGATCTCACTTGCGAATACCGGCAATAACGCCACAGCCCCTCCAAATAATACTGCAAAAAGGTCGAGGCACATAGCAGATAAAATGATCTTATTCTGAAAAACATATCGCAGGCCTTCCCTGATGCGTTCACCAGTACTTTGAGTATCAGGAGTAGCACTAACATAGGGTGGTTTTGGCTTAAGAAAACTACTGAAAATGACACTACAAAGCATGAAAAAACAAACTACAAGAGAGGAGGTGGCTGCATCTGTCATAGCGTAAACAAATCCCCCGATAGCCGGGCCCATGATAGCTCCCACCTGCCAGGCAGTGCTGCTAAGTGGCGAAACTCGAGGCATCATTTCTTTTGGGAAAATATAAGAGATGATAGAAAATGAAGCTGGTGCTGCAAATGATCTGGCAAGCCCCAGAATCATCGAAACCCCATAGAATCCATATACTATTCCATTATGAGACAAGGATTGAGAGGCAAATCGACTCGACAGATAAGCAAAACCGAAACCGCATATTAAATAGACACAAAAAGATAATAAAAGCACCTTCTTTTTATCATACTTGTCTACAAGATTTCCTGCGAACAAAGCTGAAGATAGCGCGGGAAGTGCTTCCGCAAGACCCACCATACCAAGTATAAATGGGTTTTTGGTCATGCTGTATAAAAACCAACCGGTGATGACATTCTGCATCTGTATAGCGAATGTCATAAGAAACCTTGTAATCAGGTAAATATTAAATTCCCGATTTTTGTAGATTGATTGCTTTGGTTGGATATTTTCCACCTTCTATTTATACAAATCTGAAGAAATGTCTACTGGAACAATGCGCCCCTTTTCATTTTTAACTACCCGAGCTACAGCGTTGACCGGATCATGTTGAAAGAAAAGCACATGATTTTCTTTAACGGCAAGTTCTAATGTTTCTGTTTTTTCTTCTAAAGTATCCCAAGGCCACAAGTCGTAGGCCATTATATAAGGTAGAGGTATATGATGGAGAGAAGGAATGAGGTCTGTGAGAAATATCATTCTACTTTCCTTGTAGGGAATGTCCAACATCATAAGCCCTTTGGTATGGCCATTGCATTCTATTAGGTTAATGCCTTCTATCCACGGAGTCGATCTTTCTGAGGACGGTTCTATTAATTTCAGCGCCCCAGCTTCCATTAAAGGCATAAAGTTTTCAGGCAAGAAAGATGCTTTTTCCCTAGGATTAGATTCTAAAGCCCAATCCCAATGCCTTTTGTTTAACCAGTATGTTGCATTTGGGAAAGTTGGGACATATTTGCCATTTTCATCAGTTTTGACAGCGTCTCCACAATGATCAAAATGCAAATGGGTCAGGAAGACATCTGTAATATCGGAATCCTTAATACCAATTTCATCCAGACTTTCAATTATATCATTACCAGAGGGATGAAAATGAGATCTGAATTTTTCTCCTTGCTTGTTACCTATACCTGTATCCACAAGGATCTTTCGGGTTTCAGTCTCTATGAGTAGACTCCTCATGGTCCAGGTGCACATATTATTCTCGTCGGCAGGGTTCATTTTATTCCACATGACTTTTGGTACAACGCCAAACATGGCACCACCGTCCAATTTAAAATTTCCTGCTGAAACTATGGTTAACTTCATAGTGCTTGTTTATTTGGTAGATTTACAAGGTGCATTATATGATTCATCATAACTTCTTAAGAACTCTTTGCCTTTTGAGCTGTTCGTACCTACCTTGCTAAGGTATTGTAATTTCAGCATCTCTACAGAATCAATTTTAAAACTGATAGCGGCCATAATGTTTACCAAACTTTTGTCTTTCATTTCCACTTCGTCGATGAATACTTTAAGTGAGTCAGACAGCTTATTATAAATTTGAAAAGACTTTAACATAGGCGCGCTGTGCATAGAAAGCATTTTTCTGAGCATCACGGTGTCGTTCGTATCACGGATTTCGCTTTCCAAACTTTTTGAAACTTTAGTCCATAAAGAATCAGCAGTTTTGGCTAATTGATTGCGCTCGCAATAATATTGACGGGTCAATTCAATAATTGTATCCCCTCTTTGGCTACTGCATGATATAAATATAGTAATGATAAAAATAAAAATGCTCAAGAAAATAGGAAACCTCTTAGCAGTATGTTGCAAAGGCATTTTTAAGATTATTAGCGATCATTTCTGCACTTCTTCCTTCTATATTATGTCTTTCGATAAAGTGAACAAGTTTGCCATCCTTAAACAAGGCAATAGATGGTGAAGATGGAGGATAAGGCGCAAGATAAGTGCGGGCAGTTCTAACAGCATCTACATCTACTCCTGCGAAAACCGTAACCAGATTGTCAGGTCTTTTATCATCAGAAAGTGCGATTTTCACACCCGGACGGGCATAGGCAGCAGCACAGCCGCAAACAGAGTTAACAACAAGCAGGGTAGTGCCTTCCTGGTTTTCAAGCGCAGAGGCAACGGTTTCTGGAGTATGAAGGGAGGTAAAGCCAACTTCATTCAATTCATTAGCCATTGGCTGAGTCAATTGTATAGGATACATATTCTTTGATTTTTTAAATTATGAAAGTGGAACAGAAGCACGTGAAATTAGTTCAAGAACTTCCTTTAAAAGTCAAAAGTATGCATAAGTTATTAATTATGTCTGAAAGAAAGTCAAATGTCCTTTTTGTTAATAAAAAGTTAACAATTAGTAGTTAGTTTATTTTTCGAAAAACTCGGATTTGCCTTGAAATAGTATTATAGTTGGGTTTGAGTGATTGTGAAATTGGAAGTGGCAATACAATGGAAAGAATTTATCTAAATAAATAAAAAAAATACAGCCCTATATCTTTGGACAAATAGACCTAAAGTTTCACAAAAAATTCAAAATATTCATAGTTAAATAACATAAAATACTATTATTCAGTATAATACAGTATACTAAAAGAAAACATATAATAAATATATATATGACAAACACTTAAAAATGTATTTGCGGGGGGGTGAAAAAGGGTTGATATTTGTATCGAATATTTACCTAAGGAAGATAAATAACATATCTCCTAAAGTAATGAAGAATGTAAACCAGTGATAAAAGAATCATTCGAGTTTAGATTTGGATATGTTCATGGGATTATAATTGTTGAGAGAGGGTCGTAAATCGGCCGATTTACGACCCTATTCTTTTTCGATCCCATATAAAGAAAGACATTTATAAGATATACATATTTTGAGCATTTAGTTTAAATAAAATTTGGATTTCGTTTTGGTTATAAGTCGTAGTGCCGCAATACTACGACTTATTTTTTTGCCCAAAAGTGATGTGCTTCAGTTACAAGATCCTTAATTTTGAGTATTGTGTGATAGCGGAGTGTTTGGCGTAGTTTAAACTATCCCGAATACTCTCGGGACTTTAAGCGTCATGGTGTCACAAGGATTTATCCTGTTTTATTAGCGGAAACTGACAATACATCAATTATCCTAACATTCTCACCCAATCATCTGCGCAAAAAGCGCCTGATTGTCATTCAAATACTGAAATTGAAAATGTTTTTCCGCCATTTTGCTTTTGATTTCTATGACGGCTGATGGATCTTTCGATTCGATGCCAACCACCACAGGTCCGAATTCACGACTATTTTTCTTCGCAAATTGAAAATAAGTGATATCATCCTCCATACCCAATACATCATTCACAAATTCCTTCAATGCCCCCGGTCGCTGCGGAAACTGGATCATAAAATAATGCATCAGCCCTTCGTACAACAAGGACCTTTCCTTGATTTCAGCTGTTCGCTCTATATCATTATTACTGCCACTGACGATACACACCACCGTTTTTCCCCGGATCTGCTCTTTGTAAAAATCCAATGCGCCGATTGTTAATGCACCTGCCGGCTCGACTACCATTGCTTCTTCATTGTACAATCTCAAAATTATCGTACAGATCTTGCCTTCCGGCACCAGGACGATGTCATCCAGGTTTTTCTTACAAATTTCGAAGGTCAGATCGCCTACTTGTTTGACTGCAGCACCATCTACAAACTTATCAATAGTGTCAAGCGGTGTATTGTATCCGAAAGAGATGGAGTTTTTCATTGCAGCTGCTCCTGACGGTTCGACTCCGATGATCTTTGTCTGCGGACTTAATTGCTTGAATACGGTGGATAATCCGGAAGCCAGACCTCCTCCGCCGATTGGAATGAAAACATAATCAATTGGTATAGTTAATGTATTCAAGATTTCTAACCCAACAGTACCTTGCCCGGCGATTACCTTCATGTCGTCAAAAGGATGCACAAAGATTTTTTCTTTATCTTCAGCATATTGCCTGGCACTGCGGTATGTATCATCGAATGTATCACCCGTCAGCACTATCTCTACGAATTCCTTTCCAAAAAGTTGAACTTGCTTGATCTTTTGTTTCGGAGTAGTCTTCGGCATATAGATCCTACCATTTATCCCTAATAGTTGGCATGAATAAGCGACTCCCTGTGCATGATTTCCCGCGCTGGCACAGACTATTTCCTTTGCTTTATCCTCCTCAGAGAGCGTGCTGATCTTATTATAAGCACCCCTGATCTTATAGGATCTGACCAATTGCAGATCCTCCCTTTTAAGGAAAACCCTAGCTTGGTAGACAGCTGAAAGGTTGAAATTTTCAGCAAGAGGAGTAGTTTGTACTACTCCTTCAAGCTGCTTTTGAGCCTTTTGAATTTCTTTAAATAGATCCATTTTTATCCTTTTGGTCGCAATTTTCTTACTTCTGACCCAGTCTGCCATAATTCAGAATCTCTGATTTCTTTTAACTCTGAATTCAATGTAGCACGGTAATCTTCTTTACTTCCTTCCGCAATTACTCTTGCTGCTTCTCTTCCTGAAGAAACTTCGTCATACAATTGCTCGAATACCGGGGCTGTTGCATCTCTAAACTTTCCTTTCCAATCCAATGCACCGCGTTGAGCAGTGACTGAAGTATTCGCAAACATCCAGTCCATACCGTTTTCGGCGACCAATGGCATGAGACTTTGAGTTAATTCTTCCACAGTTTCATTGAAAGCTTCGGACGGCGAATGTCCATTTTTTCTCAACACATTATATTGTGCTTCAAATAGACCTGCTAATGCTCCCATGAGAATACCCCTTTCACCTGTCAAATCTGAATAAACTTCTTTTCTGAAATCTGTTTCAAATAAATAGCCACTTGCCACGCCAATCCCCAGGGAAACTACTTTGTCTTTTGCCTTGCCGGTTGCATCCTGATAGATGGCATAACTTGAATTCAAGCCTTCTCCTTTCAGAAATAATCTTCTCAATGAAGTACCCGATCCCTTAGGTGCCACCAATATTACATCCACATCAGCTGGAGGGACAATGCCTGTCTGTTCATGATAAGTAATACCGAATCCATGAGAAAAATAAAGTGTTTTTCCTGGTGTAAGATGGCTCTTGATCAAAGGCCATGAAGCAATCTGACCGGCATCAGACAATAAATATTGAATGATAGTAGCTTTTGAGCATGCCTCATCTATCTCAAATAAAGTTTCACCCGGAATCCAGCCATCAGATACTGCCTTGTCCCAACTTTTTCCTCCTTTTCTTTGACCTACGATCACATTGAAGCCATTGTCTTTTAAATTAAGTGACTGGCCGGGACCTTGGACGCCGTAACCGATTACTGCTATCGTTTCATTTTTTAATGTTTCTAATGCTTTTGATAAAGGAAATTCTTCACGAGTTATCACTGTTTCTTCTATTCCTCCGAAATTAATTGTTGCCATGTTTTAAGTATTATATTTTTATTTATTTAATTTGTAAAATTCTTTATATCAAGATTACATCTGAAATATCTTGCTTTTGAGGTTCAAATATTCATTGTTAATAGGTAGTTTGGTCGGATCATTTCTTTCCATATCTAGGACATCCTGATGGACTCCTATACTTGATTTAATAATGGCTATTCTTGAACTTCTTACGAATTCAATTAGGCCATATTTGTGTAGTTCTTTCAATAAATTATTGATTTCTTCATTCTGTCCAGTCGTTTCGAAAACAGTAAAATCTTCTCTGATTACCACTGCCTTTGCACCATATTCCCTAAGTAACCTTTCGACTTTCACGTCTTTCATAATGGTAGATGTTGCAACTTTGTATAGCGCCATCTGCTGCCAGATGATTTCCTCATTGGTATTATAATATACCTTAAGTACGTCGATCAGTTTTTCCAGTTGACGGACGAGATTGCGGATCACCGTCTCTGCTTCACATAACACGAGTGTAAATCTGTAAATGTTTTCGATTTCACTTGGAGAAGTATTCAGGCTTTCCAAACTGATCTTTCTTCTGGAAAACATGATGGCTATTTTATTGATCAGACCTACCTGATTTTCGGTATAAATGGTCAGTGTATATTCTTTTTTCATTTATATATCTTCTTTGCGTAAAACGATTTCAGCAACTCCTCTCCCTTGCGGTACCATAGGGAATACATTGTCTTCGTGCAAGACCATGACTTCAAGAAGGTATGAGGTTGGATGGTCCAACATCGTTTTCAAGCCATTTTTCAAATCTTCACGACGATCTATTTTTTTACCGGCGATATGATATGCTTCAGCTACTTTTACGAAATCTGGACTTTGTATATCCGTAAATGAATACCTCTTTTCATGGAAGAGCTCCTGCCATTGTCGCACCATTCCCAGAAAGCAATTGTTGAGGATTATGATCTTGACATTGGGTTTGAATTGCATAATTGTACCTAATTCCTGGATATTCATTTGTGCGCCACCGTCACCCATGATTGCGATAACTTGTCTGTCAGGTGCTCCAAATTTAGCGCCGATGGCTGCAGGCAATGCAAAACCCATGGTACCCAATCCACCACTGGTAATGTTGCTACGAGGATGATTTTGTTTGGAATATCTACTGGCTACCATCTGGTGCTGTCCGACGTCAGTGACGATCACGGCTTCTCCTTGCGTAATTTCATTCAATAAATGAATTACTTCACCCATAGTCAGACCTCCTGCCTCAGGATTTAATTCTTTGCGAATAACTGCATCAAATTCTGCTTCTTTCTTTAATTCAAATTCATTATACCATGCGCTATGGTCATTTTTTGCGATCAATGAAGTGAGCATCGGCAAGGTATCTTTACAATCTCCCCAAACAGCGACTGTCGTTTGAACATTTTTATCTATCTCTGCAGGATCTATATCGAGATGGATAATTTTTGCTTGTTTGGCATATTTATCAAGCCTACCGGTAACTCTATCATCAAATCTCATGCCCACAGCGATCAGGACATCACATTCATTAGTGAGAAAATTTGGGCCATAATTTCCGTGCATACCGAGCATTCCGACGCCCAACGGATGATCAGTTGGAATTGCGCTCATGCCCATGATCGTCCAAGCCGCCGGGAAACCTCCTTTTTCAATAAATTCTTTGAATTCCTTTTCAGCTTTCCCTAGCAAGACACCTTGTCCGAAGATTACAAATGGTTTTTTAGCACTATTGATCAATGACGCAGCCCGTTCTATAAATTCAATTCTTGGAGTTGGCTTGGTTCTGTAGCTTCTCACATGAATACATGGGCGATAACCTTTGTAGTCAAACATTTGAAGTTGAGCATTTTTCGTGATGTCAATCAATACAGGACCGGGTCTCCCGCTTTTAGCGATATAAAATGCCTTGGCCAAGATCTCAGGGATTTCAATGGCATCTGTGATTTGGTAATTCCACTTAGTTATTGGGGTAGTAATGTTAATAATATCGGTCTCTTGAAAAGCATCTGTGCCAAGAAGATGGGCGAATACCTGTCCTGTAATGCAAACTACCGGTGTGGAATCGATCAAAGCATCTGCCAATCCTGTCACAAGATTGGTAGCTCCCGGGCCGCTAGTAGCGAATACAACACCAGTCTTTCCGCTTACTCTTGCATAACCTTGAGCTGCATGAATGGCGCCTTGTTCATGCCTTACAAGAATGTGATTGACCGAATTTATATGATCATAGAGCGCGTCATAAATGGGCATGATAGCGCCTCCCGGGTAACCAAAAATAGTATCAACTTGCTCCGATAATAGCGCATCAATGACAGCCAAACTTCCTGAGGCTTTGATATAAGTCGAAACGTTATCCTGATTCGGCATGATTTGAGTCGCTAGATTCTTAGAATTATCCATGATTAAATTGATTTATTATTGAGGTTAGCTTTGTTTTTTAAATTCATTTTTTATAATTTGTATTGCAATAAAAATGTTAGATGTTACCTGTATGAGCGAGCTACATAGAAAAATTTTAACTTTAATATCCAAGTTTAGAAATTTTATTAACCTATTGACTAACAGCCATCTATCATCTAACATTTTTCATAGTCTTAAGCTTCATCGGTGACACAACCTTCTGAAGCATCTTTGACTAATCGGGCATATTTGAAGAGCACACCATTGGTTGTTTTTAATGGAATAGGAATATAATTTTTTCGTCTAGTCTCCAATATTACCTCATTGACAGCCATATTTATAGTATTGTTGATTCCATCTATTTCTATAATATCTCCATCCACAACCAGGGCGATATTGCCACCTTCAAATGCTTCAGGAGTGATGTGACCTACGACAAATCCGTGTGTGCCACCACTGAATCTGCCGTCAGTGATCAATGCAATACTTTTGCCCAAGCCAGCTCCGATAATTGCTGAAGTAGGTTTCAACATTTCAGGCATGCCTGGCCCACCCTTTGGACCGACGTATCGGATCACTACTACATCACCAGCTTTTATCTTCTTTTCTTCTATGCCGGCGATAAGTTCTTTCTCGCCATCAAATACTTTTGCAGGTCCTGTAAATTTTTCTCCTTCCTTACCGGTTATCTTTGCCACAGAGCCTTTCAGTGCGAGATTACCATAGAGAATTTGGAGATGTCCTGTGGCTTTAATTGGATTTTCGATAGGGACTATGATTTTCTGCTTATCGAAATCAAGGTCCCTTACATCTGCAAGATTTTCGGCAATTGTCTTTCCTGTTACGGTTATGCAATCACCATGCAACATACCTTTTGACAATAAATATTTCATGACCATGGGCAATCCGCCTGCTTCATGAAGATTTTGCATGAGATACGTTCCACCCGGCTTAAAGTCTGATATTAATGGTGTTTTATCACTGATTCTTTGAAAATCTTCCTGCGTGATAGAAAGACCAACGCTTCTGGACATGGCGATGATGTGCAAAACCGAGTTTGTACTTCCTCCAAGGGCGATCAAAGTGGTGATGGCATTCTCAAATGCTTTTGAAGTCATGATATCTTTTGGGCAAATATCTCTTTCAAGTAAGATTTTCATTGCCCTGGCAGCTTCCTTGCATTCTTGACTTTTTTCTATGCTTAGTGCAGGATTGGAGCTTGAAAATGGAAGGCTCATGCCGAGTGCCTCTATTGCAATAGCCATGGTATTGGCTGTATACATTCCCCCACAGGCACCTGCTCCCGGACATGAATTTTTGATAATGCCTTTAAAATCTTCAGCTGAAAGATTACCGGCTATTTTTTCTCCAAGAGCTTCGAAGGCTGAAACAATATTAAGGTCTCTACCTTGATACCTGCCAGGAGCGATCGTTCCGCCATAGACCATGATGGATGGTCGGTTTAGTCTGCCCATAGCCATGAGTGAACCCGGCATATTCTTGTCGCAACCCGGCACTGCTATTAGTCCATCATAATAATGTCCTGCGACAACGCTTTCGATACTATCCGCTATTATCTCTCTGCTTACTAGTGAATATCTCATGCCATCAGTACCATTGGTGATACCATCACTGATTCCTATGGTGTTGAATATCAATCCAGTAAGATCTAGTTCATTCACGGCAGACTTGATTTCTGCTGCTAATTCATTGAGGTGCATATTGCAGGTATTACCGTCATAACCCATAGAGGCAATGCCAACAAAGGGTTGCGCCAATTCCTTGTCTCCAAGTCCGATACCGTAGAGCATGGCTTGAGCTGCCGGTTGTGTTGGATCCTGTGTTACGGTTCTACTGTATTTGTTTAAAATCATTTCTTACTTCCTGTTTAAACTATTGAGAAACTATTGGGGATTTTTTTAATAAAAAAAACCTTCCTCGTCAGACGAGAAAGGTTTATATGTTTATCCTATTTAAACTCGCTGAGGTTTCGAATCTAAATAATAATAATATTTACGTTAAAAAAGCAATGCATCATTGTAGATGTTTTAATATTTATTTGACAAAGTTATAGTATTGGTAATTATAAAACAAATTTTTGCAAAAAAATAAAATAAATATCAATTTTTGCAAATTATTGTATGTCGGGTTAATTAAATCCTAAAAAAGTATAATTATTTTTTAAAATTTTGGAGTTTTGGTACTTATTAACAAAAAAACACTAACTATTTTTTAAAAAAATAATGTAACTATTTTTTTAAAAAAGTACCTCTCCGATAGCTTTATAACCAGAATTCTATGAAAATATTTATAATTTTTTGTTAAGCAGATTTAGGATTGAGCCTTCCTATAATTTATAAATAATCTTTTACTCACCATTTTTAATACACCCATAATACCTTCTTTTACAATGCCTCTGGTGATTTTTGATGAACCAAGAACCCTGTCCTTAAAAGTAATTGGGACTTCTTTGATCTTAAATCCTAGACTCAATACCGCATATTTCATCTCGATCTGAAAAGCATAACCTATGAATTTGATCTTATCAAGATCGATGGCATTTAATACTTCATGTTTGTAGCAGACGAATCCCGCTGTCGGATCCTTTATATTCATCCACGTTATGATTCGGACGTATAAAGAAGCGCCATATGATAGTGCAATTCTGTCTTTAGGCCAATTTTCAACTCTTCCTCCAGTGACATATCTGGAGCCAACGGCCATATCAAAACCTCCTTTATGACAAGCATGATAGAGCCTTATTAAATCTTCCGGATCATGAGAAAAATCACAATCTATCTCGAATATATAGTCATAATTTTTACTAAGACCATATTTAAAACCGGCTATGTATGCAGTTCCAAGACCAAGTTTACCTTTACGCTCCAATAGAAATAGGCTTTCAGGATATGTTGGTTGGAGTGACTTCACTATGTTAGCTGTACCATCAGGAGAGTTATCATCGACAACTAGGATATGGAAATGCTTTTGTAGTGAAAAAATTTTGTGGATCATAGCTTCCACATTCTCCTTTTCATTAAAAGTGGGAATAATTACAAGGCTATCTGACAAAGGATGTTGTTTTTGCTTTATTTATATTGATCCTAGGACTGAACGAATGTAGCAAGGTTATTCTTGCATTAAGGTAATAATTTTTTCTGCGACATCTTCTGCACTTGGTTTTGAGAAATAATCTCCATCAGATCCGAATGGCGTACGATGTTCCACTGCACTGATGCACAATGGTTTAGCATCTAAATATCTGTAGCCATTCTGTACTTCCAATATTTGTTGCATCATATAAGATGTACTTCCTCCCGGAACATCTTCATCCAAAAGTATAAGCCTATTGGTTTTTTCTAATGACTTTACGATGCTATGGCGAATGTCAAACGGCAGCAAAGTTTGAACATCAATCAATTCAATAGAAATATCATGATCAGATAATAACTTAATAGCTTCCTGCGCGATTCTTACACAAGTACCATAAGTGACTAAAGTTATGTCCTTTCCACTATTTAATATTTCAGGAATACCAAGTGGAACTCTGAATGATTCAAGATTGGTCGGACATTGTTCTTTAAGTCTATATCCATTCAAACATTCAATCACGAGAGCAGGGTCCATTCCTTGTAACAAGGTATTGTAAAACCCTACTGCCTGTGTCATATTTCTTGGAACACATATGTGCATACCTCTTAGACTGTGGATCAACATACCAAGTGGTGCACCGGCGTGCCAAATACCCTCAAGTCTATATCCTCTGGATCTGATGATGACCGGAGCAGCCTGCTTTCCTGCCGTTCTGTATCTTAGTGTCGCCAGATCGTCAGATAATGGAGACATCGCATATAATATATAGTCTAGATATTGGATCTCAGCTATAGGCCTGAAACCTCTCATGGCCAGACCAACTGCTTGTGCCACGATAGTCCATTCTCTGATACTGGTATCAAAGATCCTATTATCTCCGTACTTAATCTGAAGACCGGACATTCCTTGATTAACATCCCCGATCTGACCAACATCTTCCCCGAAGGCAAGTACACTAGTGTTTTTTCAAATAATTGGTCAAAGTAATGATTAAGAACCTGAAAGCCATTGATTTTCTCTTCATTACCGAACGTAGGAGCCACTCCGGCAAGACCTACAGAGGAAGTAGCGCCTTCTGCATACAGATGATCATGCAATGATGCATTGTATTTATTATTGATCTTTTTTAACCAAATCTCCAGTTCTTCATTCGAAATCCTGTTGAGGGCCAAATGTATAATAGCTTGTCTTGAGATTTTAGCCAATTCAGATACTACAGGGTCAGAGATCGTGTTAAGCTCGTTAAGTAAATGTGGTATTTTATCGTGATCGCCTATATTTTTACTAAGAATTGATACCAATTCAGACTTCAGCTCTTTTATTGGGTTGGAAAAATTTTGCCATGCTTTTTGCCTTGCTGCTTTCACATATTCTTTTGCCTTAATTTTTATTGCATCCAGCTGCTCCGAAGTTGCAAATCCGGATTCCATCATCCATTCACCCATGCAGAGTATCCCATCAAATTCTTTTTCCCAAGCCAACCTTTCGGCACTTTTGTACCTTTCATGACTTCCTGAAGTTGAATGACCCTGAGGTTGAGTCAACTCCTGAATATGAAATACTGCAGGTATATGCGTCTTTCTCATCTTTGCGATGCCAGATTCGAATGTCTCAACAAGGGCAGGGTAGTCCCAACCTTTGATAGCATAGATTCTGATACCATTATTATTTTCATCCAAATAAAACCCTTCCAGTGCTTTCGAAATACTACCTTTCACAGTTTGCATTTCGACTGGAACAGAAATTCCATATCCGTCATCCCATATGCATGTGGCAAGCGGAACTTTCATTACTGCTGCCGCATTAATTGTTTCCCAGAATGGCCCTTCGGAAGTACTTGCATCACCTATGGTTACCATAGTGACACCGTCTCCTTGGTCATTAAATTTGTCCATAGCTACCAAATCGGAATTTTTTCTAAATAATTTTGTAGCTAAGGCATGGCCAAGTGCTCGACCCATTTGGCCTCCGGTGCAAGATATATCTGAACTGAGGTTATAAGTGTCGGTCTGATCTAACCAATTTCCATGGTCATCAAGCGCATCGGAAGCGAAATGACAATTCATTTGTCGACCAGCTGAAAAGGGGTCATTGTCTTGATCTGCATAAAGTTGAGCAAAGAAATCTTCTATTGAACATTCTCCAATTGCCATCATGAATGTTTGATCTCTGTAATAACCTGCTTTGAAGTCGCCTTTTTTGTAGGCTCTGGCAAGTGCTACCTGAGGCAATTCCTTCCCATCACCTACTATACCGAACTTTGCTTTGCCGGTTAGCACCTCTTTTCTAGCTAGAAGACTGGCTTCTCTGCTTATATTACAAATCCAGTAATCTTTCCATATTTCCTTAATATAGTCACTAGTTTCTGAATCGTGAAGAGCTGCTAAATCCTCAATTAAGTCAGGAAATTCAATCATATTGTTATATTTAAGCTGTAATTAGGTGATGCAAATGTACAAAAAAACCAAAAGACGGAATCAAATAAGATCCAGCAGAATGGAATTTATGTTTTTTAATGACTGGAACCCAATGGGCAGATTGATAATGATTGATCTCAAGTTTCGGCAGTTAAGAAACAAAAATAGATGGCTGATGTTAGATGTTAGATGGAGCTTAGTCAATTGATTTTTAATAAGTTTAGTAGAAAAAGTAAGCATGTGATTGATGGAAAGCCATCTAAAATCTACCCCGCCTTGTTCGGCGGACAAGCTTCTAACATCTAACATTTTATAATAATTTAAATTTTTTCTTCAAAAAGGAAAATTTGACTACCGAAACTTGAGTGATTGATCTTAATATAAGTAATAGGAGTGAATAGGAATTTTTGAAATTTTTTTACCCATGAGCTACATAAAGAATTATAAATATGATAAAGTGTTTCATTGAGTTTAAGTTGAAGTTAAAAATATTGACCATTATTTAGTTAATGATTAACATAACATGCTAATATTGAAACAAATACAATAAATATTTAAAATACACATTATATTTATTTTAATATGTAAATTACTATAAAATAAATACCTGCATAAATGGAAAAGTTTTTAACCTATCGTTAACAGCATAAAAATTGGTAAAACTTAACTGTGCATAACTTTTGACGTTACATTTGTGAAGTAATCAAATTAAATACTAAGAATAAAATTATAACTCTGATGAAAAAAATTGTATTATTTATTTTTGCCATTGCACTTCTAACGACAGGTGCGTTTGCTCAAAGCACAAAAAAAGCTACGAAAAAAGCACCAGCTAAAACTACTGCACCAGTAGTTACTGCTCCAAAAGTAACCGGTCCTGACATGACTTTCGAATCAATGAATGTTGATTTTGGAAACATTGAGCAAGATTCTGATCCTTTTAGATTTGCAAAATTCACGAACAATGGAACAGAACCACTTTTGATCAAATCTGCGAATGGTAGCTGCGGATGTACTGTGCCTACATGGCCTCAGACTCCAATCTTACCTGGTGAGTCAGGAGAGATCAAAGTAAGATACGATACACACAGAACAGGTGCAATCAATAAGACTGTGACTGTTAACACAAATATTGAAGGTAAGTCTTTCGTTTTATCAGTTAAAGGTGAAATTAAGCCTAAAGCTGCTGACGCAAGCGTTCCGGCAGGAACTAAAAATATGTTAAACAAGGGGTGATTTGAAGTTTTCATAATTGGGCCCTGTATCCATCTCTGGATGCAGGGTTTTTTTATGCCTGAAAATTTAAAATTTTGTTAAAAAGGTTCTAAAACTTTTGTTTATTTGTGTCAGAATATTATCTTTGTGTAACATTTACAATTAGTTCGCAGTGATAGAAATTGATTATCTAATGAGATATGAAATGGTTCGGAGCGGATTGCAAATATTTTTACAAATTTCTTTCAGAAAAAATATAATTTTTCTGATTTTGTTTTAAACTTTATTTATATTTGCAATGTTAAAGAAATGTAGCTTAAATAAATAAGCACATGGCTCCATTCAAAAAGCTTGATGGAGATTCCGGCAGGAAGTAAAATATGCCACAAATACGGGGTGATTTGAAGTTTTCATAATTGGGCCCTGTATCCATCTCTGGATGCAGGGTTTTTTTAAAAATCATTAAAGAATTCAAGATTTGTGTTCCGGCAGGAAGTAAAACATGCCACAAATACGGGGTGATTTGAAGTTTTCATAATTGGGCCCTGTATCCATCTCTGGATGCAGGGTTTTTTTAAAAATCATTAAAGAATTCAAGATTTGTGTTCCGGCAGGAAGTAAAACATGCCATTAAAACGGGGTGATTTGAAGTTTTCATAATTGGGCCCTGTATCCATCTCTGGATGCAGGGTTTTTTTTATGCCTTAAAATTCGGATTTGCGTCTTAATTAGCTTCCTCTTTCATGGATTGTGCATACTCAAAATTCATATTATCAATTCATTATCTAAAGATTAATCTAAAAAATAACCTGAGGTGCAACAAAACATTAACTTTGGCCCTTTAATTCGAAAATACTTACTAGTATGGCTTTAGACCAAGTTGATGTGGATGAAATAGTAGAGGTGAAGGTAGAAAAAGAGATGTCTTTTTTTGAGCACCTTGAAGCCTTAAGATGGCATATTATCAGGGCGCTTATAGCAGTAGCATCTATTGCTACTTTTGTTTTTTTTCAGAAAGATTTTGTATTCAAGACTATTGTATTTGGTCCGAGAAATCCGGATTTTTATACTTACAGGCTATTTTGCTCTTTTGGTGAAATGATGTGTATACAGCCAACTCGTTTTGAAGTAATAACCAGGGACCTAGCAGAAAAATTTACAACTCACATCTCTGTATCGATTATTCTGGGGCTAATAGTTGCTTTTCCATATGTTTTTTGGGAGTTTTGGAGATTTATAAAGCCGGGCCTTTATCCAAATGAACGTAAATCTGCGCGTGGCGTAGTTCTTATTTGTTCACTACTATTCATAATGGGTGTATTATTTGGTTATTATTTTATCGCTCCTTTTGCACTTTCTTTCTTAGCAGGTTATGAATTGGCGGATACCTTAGCCACACCTACGTTGAATAGCTATATTAATTACATGGTCATGTTTACACTGCCTGTAGGGCTGATATTTGAAATGCCTGTGGTGTCATTTTTTTTAACAAAAGCCGGAGTTCTAGCGCCACAAATGTTACGCTCGGGTAGGAGATATGCTATCGTCATCATATTGATCGTAGCTGCAGTACTTACACCTTCTCCGGATGTCGTATCTCAGATGATCCTGGCTACACCGCTTTATATATTGTTCGAATTAAGTATTGCGGTATCGGCAAGAGTTTGGAACGCAAAACAAAAAATTATTTTGGCGGAAGAAGCTGAATTATTAATGCGTGAAAAGGCATTGCTTGAGAGAAACATTGAAGACATTACTGAGTGACCTTTTAATAATTGACAAATAATACTGAATTGATTTAAAATGGAGAGATATTCATCCAACCTTACTTTATTCTATGTGATTTTCCTTCCGGTATTTGCATGGGTATTTTTATTAGCCTGTACCTTGGGAGCGTTTCTTGGGCCTTATATGAGTGATGAAGTTTATATGTCTGATTATGTAAAGTACTTTTTTCTTACTTTACTGATACTTGCATCCTTGTTTATCATTTTTTTCTCCATGAAATTAAAAAGGCTTGAGGCTGATGCGGAGAAAATATATTTGTCCAATTATTTTACTACGACCATGATGCCTATAGCCAATATTAAAAATGTGAAGATCACAGATCTGTTTATGGCTAGAATAGCAACCCTGCATTTTGTAAATAAAAGCAGATGGGGTAATAAAGTAATCGTGCTTGAAAGAGAAAATATGTTACAGTCTTTTTGTGAAGCCAACCAAATACCATTGAAGAAGACTTTTGGTAAATAAAGTTTGGGAGTTACTTATTGAATTGATAATCATTAATATAAATATATGATGATTTGTATATATAATAACCTAAATTTCTGTATACCAAATAGTTAGTTTCATTCTAACTTCTAACTTCTAACTTCTAACTTCTGACTTCTGACTTCTGACTTCTGACTTCTGACTTCTAACTTCGATATAGTAATTTCAATACTTTTAGAAGTTATTCAACATTCCCTTCAAAATGCCACCACCTTCGGGGTTCTGATCGTCCCGTCATGCCTATTTTCTATAAAAATGCCAACCCTTCAGGTTTTACTCAGTAAGCATTTTAATATTTTACTTAAATTTCGGAGTTGCTTATCTTATTGATAACCAATATATAAATAAAAATTATTAGTAAATAAATTACCTAAAGTGCCAAATAGTTAGTTTAATTCTAACTTCTCCTATATAACTAAATATAATCTATTGTAAATGAATAGTTTAAATTTGCAGAAATGAATGAACTGTGCGTGAAAGGCCTTATAAAATTTAGTGAATGAATGGAGAAAATACCATAAAATAGCTAAGCCCTATACAGCGGAGGCACGGAGCCTTATAGGGTTTAGCGTAATTTTATGAGTATTTTCGAAGTGATTGAGCGTTAAGAATTTTGCTTCCCCTCTGGCAGAGGGGTGCCGAAGGCGGGGTGTCTAACCTTGACTTTTTTGTTTCTTTTTGTGTCAAGACAAAAAGAAAGTAAAGTATGCATTGCCGTCTCATGTTATTCTGGTGATTTTGGAATAAAATGAATTACATCAGAACTAACTTCCAATTTCTAATTTCTAATTTCTAATTTCTGACTTCTGACTTCTGACTTCTGACTTCTGACTTCTGACTTCTGACTTCTGACTTCTGATCTCTACCTTAGATTGAGTAATACTAGGGGTCTTTTCTGACTATCCAAACTTGAATTTGTAACTAAAGTTAACCTCTTTTTGAATACGTTAAAATAGCATCCAAATCAACATTATTACTGATCAACTCAATGGCTCTTTGAACTTTCCATGGAGTATTTAGATTGATTTTGACCTCGATCCTACTGATTTTAATCACGGATCCATAGGTGTCCAAGGTGGTTGAGATCAATGGAATACGATTGCTTTCTATATAATTGATACTCTCTCTGTTGATCGTGCCCTCTCCGGTTGCTACAATCCCTGTTAAGGGAGAATCTGTAATTCCTGCAGACTTTGTGATTCTTTGCATTTTGCTGATGGCCTCATTGACACGACCTGTACTTACTACCAACAAGAGGCCTTTTTCTGATCTTAATCGCTCTACGTCCATCAAAGATCCTGCCAATATATCCTCCACTTTGTTATTCAACATGTCATTATTATATAGTACTTCACCGTTGATGGCTTCCATGACGGATTTCATAACAGGGTAACCCAACGTTTTATCATAAGGCATCAGCCCCAATAAAGGCAGATCCATTTTTTTTAATGCCTTTCCAAGATAGTGTTCGATTTTTTCTATTTTATCTTCCTCTACCTTGTTCACTATAACCCCAATTATCGGAAGCTTTTGCTCTCTGAACAATGAGATTGACATATTGAGTCTGTCTATAGTCTTGCCTATTCCTCCATCTACAACCATTATTACCCCTGCATTTACGAGTTTTGCGACGTCTGCATTCGACAGGTCTACGATACTACCTACACCTGGATGTCCGGTACCTTCATAAATGACGAGTTCATGAGATTTCTGCAATTCTTCTTGAGCAAATAGGATCTTATCTTTATAATTGAAATCATTTGGATTGTCCAGAAATTGTGTGGTTGCGCCTGGCCCTAAAATGACCGGGCTATGGATCTCAGGACGGATAGAAAATCTGATCAGGTCAGCAAACAAAACAGTGTCCTTATCTACTTTAAAGTCCTGAAAGTCGAGATATCTTTGCCCAACAGGTTTGCAGTAGCCAACATTTAAACCTCTGTTCATGAAGGCTGCTACCATGCCAAGTGTTGAGGTGGTCTTGCCAATGTGTTGATTGGTGGCAGCGACGTATATGTTTTTATAGGTTGTTTTTGACATGATTTATATTTGATAAAATTTAATTATCAAATATAGTCATCTGGGTTAAAAGATTAGTATTTATTGTCCCGAAACTAGAAACCATGGATCATTTCGTCAAAATGTCATTCCCTATTATAAAATACAGTCATGAGCAGCAACCTTGGATAAATTACGTTAATTGGGATATCAGAATTAATTAAATGATTTTTAAGTGTGGATAGCAAATTGCAAAAAGCCGAAAAAGAAAAGACTTAGCGAATAAAGATTCCTCGCTTCGCTCGGAATGACGTTATGTCGGTGGGATGAGGGGGTATAAAATGGGGTGGCACAGCCACCCCATTTTATACCCCCTCAGAACAAAGATTCTGTCATTCCGACTGAAGGGAGGAATCTGCCTAATAAAAATCAACTTCTATATTACTATCCATCTTTTTATAAATTATTTATTAGAATATATAAGTTGTTGAGCAATTAGTTATACACACGATTTTTAAAAATATACACATGATATAAAAATGTTTTATATATTTAAATGATTAATAGTATTTAATAAGGTTTATTTAAAACCCAATCCGTATGATTATATTTACCAATCCTGATCTGCTTTCCTTAGGGAATAAAACAACTCTCAGATCATACACTACTACCTATAGTGCCGCCGGGGCCATCGCCAGAGGTCTGCTATCCCTTAGTGATGAATTTTTCCCACTCGACTTTGTCCTGCCTAATGATAGTTTAGAAGTAAGAAGTGAAACAAACGAAACAGAAACATCGTCTTCTATAGTCGTGTATCCCAATCCTAGCAATGGTCTACTAAAAGTAAACTTACCATCAGAAGTTACGACAGAAGCATGCAGCATCGTGTTCTATGACATCATCGGCAAAGAACTTTTAAACAAGTCATTATCGCAGGGTCTCAATCAGATCGACCTAGACAGTAAGGTGTCGAGTGGTGTCCTGATCTACACCATCATTACAGAAAAAGGGACGTTGATTAAATCGGGCAAACTGATCATTACAAAATAAATATCATGAACTGCAGGTCTTTGTTTTTTATCATATTAACATTACTTAGTTCAAATAAAAGTTGGGGGCAGTTTACTGCCCTCAATTCTTATTTTAACCTTGCAACAAATGGATATACCTATTTCCTGGATGTTAAGCTTGTTGATGATTCTTTAACAATTTTTGGTGATATTGCTGAGGATACCATTTCAAAAAGACAAAACGTTTTTCTAGCACGTATGGACACACTGGGAAATATTTCTAAAATTAAGTTTTTTTATGACCCTTTAGGTCAATCTGAAAATTTAATCAATCGTAATGCGCAAATTTCAACTACTCTGGATGGTGGTTATATTTTTACTACAGTACCCTTTGAAAGGAACAACAATGTTGTTTTCTATAAAACAAATAAAAATTTCGAATTAGAATTCGCAAAAGAATTTGAACTAGACAATTGTACTGTTTATAGTATTAATTCCATTGAAGTTGAAAATTCATATTTCATAGGCTTAGATGTATGCACTCAAAATGGAAACGACCATGATTATTGCATTGTGAAGACAGACCTTCATGGCAATAAGTTATGGCATAAATTCTATGGTACTGAAGATAATTACGAATGGTTAAGAAATATAAAATCTTTTAAATACGGTGAAGTTACCTTATTGGGAAACCAAAGCATTAACAATCAAGGAAGGGTAGCAATAACTACAATAGATACATCGGGTATGGTTGTCAAAGAGATATTCAACATGGGAGATGGTGAAGGAAATATATATGATATTGATACTTTAGATAATGGTGATTATATCTATATATGCTCTCAATTAAAGGATATTGTTGATTATAATTCGTCCTTGAGAATATACAGAATAGATTCGCAAGGTGAAGTCATTTGGAAAAAAGTAATCAATGACGATGTATTCAATGCATACCTCTACCGCATGCACCGCAATGCCAACGGCACTTATACCATAATCGGCAAGGAAGAGGGCAAGGGTAGATCTTTGTGCATCACTCAGGACGGAGAAGTGCTATGGCAGCATATATATAAGCTCCCTTTTAGCCCTATGCCTATCCAATATTACAGCGGTCTGCTGGGTATGACAGCTCTACCAAGTGGCAATATAATAGCCTGCGGCTATTTCAGAGACTTGACAGATTTAAAAGATGAAGAACAGGGATGGCTAGTAAAATTGGATGCAGACGGGTGCATAGATAAAAACTGTAAGACGCTGCTGGGTGACCAGGAAGTAATCGAGATAGATGAGCTAAAGGTAGGAGTGTATCCCAACCCAAGCAATGGTCTTTTAAAGGTAAATATTCCTTATGGCCAAAATATGGATGATTGTATGATAAAAATCTATGACATTGTAGGAAATGTGATATTGAATAAAAAATTATTCGAAGGTGTCAACGACATAGATTTGGGAAAAGATGTAACCAGTGGAGTCTTGATATATAATGTATCTTCGGATTCCGGTAAATCACTAAAGTCCGGAAAACTGATTATCACGAAATAATACATCCTCCTTCTATAATAGCTTCATCCACCACTACTTAACGTACATTTAACCCAAAGTTTTTAGCCATTATGATAGAGGGTAAAGTTTTTTACTACCTTTGTGCCGTATTTCAAGGCAGTGAGGATAGTTAAGTATTTATTTATAGTTTCATTCTACTTTTTCATTGGGACAAGTGGCGCACAAAATACTGCCAATCCTTTTGAATTAAGAGCTTCCGGGTCGGAAACAGTTGCGAATAAGCATCAACCAAAGCCTATTGCAGAGCAGGAAATAGATCATTCAAACCCATTTGAGATTATCCATGTACCTGCTAATTACGCTTTAAGAGATACCCTCCTCGTCAAAAAGCCGATTCCGATTACCTCCAAAAAGTCAAAACCAAAACTTTCTTTTTGTTTCAATATCCCTACTTTTATTGTTTCTGACCATTCTGGTAGTGATGAACAGGGGCTTACTGGCCAATATTTACCGGGCTATATTTAGTGATACATACCTTAAGGTGGTATATCGCTTTCAGAATAGTGGACATACGCTTTCATATGGTTTATTCTATCTGTTCTTCTTTCTGAATGCAGGTCTGTTTCTCACCTTACTTTTAAAACAATTCAAGTTCAATTACTTTGCATCAGACATCACGCTGTTTTTCGTGTGTGTCGGTGGAATTGCGCTTACTTACTTTATAAAACACTCAGTCTTAAGGATCATTGGATTAATTTTTCCCGTCCAGAAAGAAATAAGTTACTACAGCTTTACTATTATTGCTTTCAATATTTTCCTTGGAATAGCATTGCTCCCGATTAATAGCTTGATCTCCTTTTCTAGTGATCAGGTGGCCAATTTATGCCTTTATCTGGGAGTAATTTTCTTCTTGTTATTATATTGTATAAGGCAATTAAGAGGTATGTTTCTTGCTGCAAATTACTTAACATTTCAAAAGTTCCATTTTTTTATCTACCTTTGCACCATCGAAATAGCACCTATTTTAATATTAACTAAAATAATCTACTCTAACTCAGGGAATTCATTATAAACTTAATGATAAGTAAAATTCTATGACAACAAAGCTATCAACTTCAGCAAACTTAAGTAAATTGAAACGTGTAAATAGTATTTTGGTCTCTCAGCCACCACCCCCAGTTAATACCAAAACTGCCTTTAATGAACTTGAAACAAAATATGGTCTGAAAGTGGATTACAGAGCTTTCAACCATGTCGAAGGTGTGGCGGAAAAGGACTTTCGTAAATCAAGAATACGACCTGAAGAGTTTAGTTGTATCATTTTTAACAGCAAACATGGAATTGAAAATTTCTTCAGAATTGCTGAAGAAATGCGGGTTAAGATCTCTCCAGATACCAAATACTTTTGCCTTACTGAATCTGTTGCCAATTACCTTCAGAAATTCATACATTATAGAAAGAGAAAAGTGTTTATTGGTAACAAGAAGATGGTAGATATGTCCTCATCGCTGACTAAGCACAAAAATGAGACGTTTTTGGTTCCTATGTCTAATCTTGGAAATAAACCAGTCACAGAATGGCTCACTGGAGCTAAAATGAAATTTATTGAGGCGGAAATGTATCATACAGTTAGCAGTGATCTGTCTGACTTAAGTGATATAAAATATGATATGCTTGCATTTTTTAGCCCTCAGAGTTTGACGAGTTTATTCGAAAATTTCCCTGATTTTGTCCAGGAAGAAACAAGAATAGCTGCTTTCGGCAAGAGTACTTGTGAGATGGTAGATCATTTCAATCTAAAATTGGATGTTGCTGCACCTCAACCGGATGCCCCATCAATGCCGGGCGCTATTGAAAAATATTTGTTGTTAAGCAATAAGTAAGCGATCTTGTTTGATTTATTTGAAGTGAGTAAGCTCAAGAACTATCTTGATCTGCTTCCTGAGATGAAAGCATGGGCGCAGTTTGCCCCTCCAGGTAGATTTCCACTCGACCTTAATAATATTACGCTGACCAGTTCAGCTGTAGCTGTATTGCTATTCCCTTATGAAAGTAGGCTCAGTACGTTATTAATCGTTAGAACCTCCCATGATAAAGATAAACACAGCGGGCAGATTAGTTTTCCCGGTGGTAAGGCAGATGATTCTGACAAAGACCTTGTGCAAACTGCTCTTAGAGAATTGTGGGAAGAGACAGGGATTACATTAGATGAAAGTAACTTAATTGGCACATTGTCAAGTCTTGCAATCCCTGTTAGTGGATTCGAAGTAACACCAATAGTTTTATATTTGGACCAATTGCCGGAAATAACACTTTCTGAGCAAGAAGCAGAATCATATCATATTTTATCACTTCAACAACTTTCAGACATCTCTCACCGCAAGGTGATGGATATGAAACGGAAT
This sequence comes from Candidatus Brachybacter algidus, assembly GCA_016711705.1. GTDB lineage: Bacteria > Bacteroidota > Bacteroidia > Chitinophagales > Saprospiraceae > Parvibacillus > Parvibacillus algidus. The sequence goes on from JADJSK010000003.1 coordinate 71,746, forward strand.
GAAAATATAATTCTTAAAGACATACCTTATATAGATCTCATAGAAGGGACACCACTTTGGGGCGCGACTGCCATGATCTTAGCAGAATTGTTGGAATGGATTAAAGCGGTGGAGCCGCTGGAGGTGAAGAAGTCAGAAGTTAGAAATCAGAAGTCAGAGTAACTCTTACGAAGATGTCAAAAATCACCCTATCACCCTATCACTCTATCACCCTATTGCCCTATCGTTTAATAATTTATCACTCATATAAAAATCATAAATCAGGGGCAAACTGACTACTGACTACTGATTATCTTAATCTATCTTCGTTCTCTCCCTATCCCATACCTTATTATCGGACAGCTTTCGCAATCCGTTGGCGGGAAACGACCTTTCAGGCCTCTCTCTGCCTATAAAAATTTTGCACAGAAGGAACTCTATTTATAATGTTGGACTTTTTTGATTACTGATTACTGATTACTGATTACTGATTACTGATTACTGATTACTGATTACTGATTACTGATTACTGATTACTGATTACTGATTACTGATTACTGATTACTGATTACTGATTACTGATTACTGATTACTGATTACTGATTACTGATTACTGATTACTGATTGAAATATTTGACTACCAAATTTAATCAAATCATTTACTTTTACCAAATAAATAGAATATACTGTGGATAAGATAATATTGAATAGGTATGCTTCTTTGTTACTCAATTATTGCATGGAGCTTAAAAGTGGAGAAAAATTATTAGTCACCACGACGACCTTAGCAGAGCCTCTTGTATCAGAGCTTTTCGATCAATGTCAAAAGGCTGGTATTATCATGGAAGTAATATTTGAATGGTCGGGCAAGTCCGAATCATTTGCATTGCATGGTCATGAAGCTCAGGCATCTTATGTTTCGCCACTTTATAAACAGGCTGTTGAATCATTTGATGGTTATCTTGTGATCAGAGCTCCATTTATCCCCTATGCATCTACACTTCCACCCAATAATATTTCCGGTGCCCGCAGTGAAGCAATTAAAGATCTCAATAAACTCTATTTCGAACGCACTGCTACCAGAGACCTGAAAAGAAATCTATGTCAATATCCAACGCAACAGGGGGCTGACGCTGCCGGAATGAGCCTTGAGGAATATACCGACTTCATTATCAATGCCTGTTATCTGAATGAAGAAGATCCGGCGTCCCATTGGGTTAAAGTGAGGGAATCACAACAAAAGGTAGTTGACCATCTCAACTCTTGTCTTCATTTCAGATATAAGAGCCCGGTCATGGACATTACTTTCACTACCGAAGGTCGCACTTGGATTAATTCTGATGGAAAAACAAATATGCCATCAGGCGAAGTTTATACAAGTCCCGTAGAAGATAGTGTCAATGGCTTTATCACATTTACATTGCCATCGTTATATCAGGGACATATGATCGAGAATGTGAAACTCGAAGTCAAGGATGGTTATATTGAACGCTGGTCAAGCGACAATAAAACCGAAATATTGGATGATGTATTCAAAATAGATGGCACCAGAAGATTTGGCGAAGCAGCTATAGGAACAAATTACAGGATCAACAGACTAACTAGAAATATCCTATATGATGAAAAAATAGGTGGTACAATACATATGGCCATCGGTCAATCCTACTTGCAGTCGGGTGGTAAAAATGAAAGTACAGTACATTGGGACATGATCAGTGACATGGTGAATGGAGGAAAGATATATGCTGATAGTGAACTCATCTATGAGAATGGAACTTTCATAATATAATTATAATTTCTTAGCATCTTTTTCTCTTTTATGATGCCTCCAATGAAATCCGGCAATTATACCCAACGAAATATAGAAGAAAGAACCTTCTTTATCTGATTCTACTACATCATTTATGGACAAGACGACCATTATGCTAAATAGGCATATTAAAGCCGCCATAATTGCAAGCTTATTATGTTCATCTTTCTCATCATGATATATGCGCTGTCCGATGATAAGCGCATAGCATACCAGAAATATAAACATTATTGCTGAGAAGATTCCTTGTTCTATAGCCAATAAAAGCACATAGGAATGGACGGTACTTCTGTCTGGATTATCACTTACGTAGGTCTGAAATGATCTAAGGGTAAAGGCTTTGTAAGTATCATAAAAATTGTTAGGACCTACTCCTAGTAAAGGCTTATCCTCAATCATATATCTGGCGGCTACCCATCTGTAGACCCTTTCCATCGTTGAAATATCCTCAAGATTATATGTAGCGGATAGAAGTTTGTTGAAATCCTGATGTGAAATAGTCTTGTTATAATCAGGAGCGAATTCAAAAAATCTATTATCCCTGATCACATACGTACCATATGAGATCACCCCGATCAATGTTAATACAATGGCCGGTTTAACTAGTTTGAATTTAATAATATAATAAAATGGAATAGCCAAAATCATAGTGCCTATTGCCGCACGCGTGTAACTAAAGTAAATTGCTACAGCATAAAGCAGTATCAGTGCTATATAAAAATAGCTCTGTCCCCATTTCAGCTTATGTATTCTACTCAGAAACCACAGAAAAGGAAATACTACTAAGAGTTGGACTGCATAATTTACATGATTTGAATAAAAAGGGCCAACACAAAAATTTATCTCTGAAAATGAAAACCCTGATGCGCTATGTCTGACCATGACATATATCAGTGTCAAGGTGCAGGTAAATCCAACCAAGATGGATAGTTTTTTTACATCCTTCCAATCTTTTAGGAAAAAGGCGGTAAAGCCAAAATAGCCAACAATATACCATGCTTTGGCCAAGAGGTATTTAATAGATAATACTTGATTTACAGAAAATATGGTGGATATGACGGAAATGATAAAAAGCACAAAAAGTAAAACCACTATTGGGTGGCGCACAAAACTGAAATCTAAATCTTTATAATTATAAAGTATAAATCCGGGTAAAATAAAGAGCAATGCTATATTGAACAATTCGTCCGGTGCATCCAGACTCAGACTCCCAAAATAATATTCAATGGATAAAGGGATGCTCATGATCATTAGAAAATATGCCAGCTTAAGATCTTTTATGATAAATAAAGACAAAAGAGCTACGCTAGGCATAAGCAACAGTATGTATGCATCAAAAAGTATAGCAACAACTGAGATCAAAAGGAATAAAAGAAAAAGTAGGTTTAATAGCTTTTCACTTCCTTTTCCTATTGAAAATAAAGAATTATTCATTCCACATTTTTTTCCAATCAGGATCTTGAAGCGTATTAATGACAAGTATTCCTATTACGTTGAATAGCAAAGCGGCAAGGATCACGGCGAGAACTATCAGACTTCGCTTGGGTCTCGATTTAATAAGGGGCACATCTGCCTTCTCCACTAAGTGCAAAGCATTATTATTGCCATTCAATACACCAATGACCTGATTATATCTTGTATTATAAACGGTCAGATAATCTTTTGCAGACCTTAGTTGAGTGGACATGATCTCTATTGTATTCCGCCCTGCATTGAAGTTTGTAAAATTGATAGCACTGGTGCTATTGGTATCTGTGATTGATTTATATTCTTCTTTAAGACCTGCTACCATTGCCTTAAGCATATAAATAGTATCACGACGGATCCCTGGTACAGTTTCCAAGATTTTTAATCGCTCTTCTTCCCGCTTCAACTTAGATTCAGTGCCTACCATTTTTTTCATCAATTCGATGGCCTGTGATTCCGTATCTATGATCTTGTACTTGTTTCTTAGGAGTTTAACAGAGTCAGAGAGAACATTAACTTCAATTTGTTTTTGTTTGATGTTGTCTTTTATGGTGACAGCGAGTTCATTTAGGTTGGATTTCAGAAGATTAGATACAAGGTTATTTATCCTGTATCTGGTAGCATTTGCCATGGATGCTGCGACCACAGGATCTACATCCTCAATGGAAAGTTCAATAGCATCGAGCTTAGTTTTCTCAATTTTATAATGCTCTCTAAAAGTCATGTGGGCCTTATATCTTGCTTTACTTCCACTTGAATCAATATCGTACCTTTTGTACAAATCAAACGAATCAATCATGAAGTCGTAAAGTTCATTAGATTGCGCTACGGTAAGCATCCTGTCGAGGTCAACCCCTGTGCCATAGTAGTCCATATCCTTGGTGGCAGTACCAAAGATGTGCTCAGGTTTCATAATGTCAGGACTGGCTGGGTAAAATATAGTCGTCGCCTGATAGTAATTAGGAAGAAAAAGGGATACAACAATGGCGACTGCTGCTGCAATAGCAATATTCCTAAGTATGAACTTTCTTCTTCTAAGAATAAGCTTGGTGATGTCTATTAATGTTTCTCTTGCTTGCATGAATTAATTTTTCAAGGCTGCAAAAGTACTACATTTAATGGTGAATGATAAATGAAAATTGAAAATGGAAAATGGAAAATTGAAAATGACGTAAAAATGGGCAATATTGTGTTTAGTTGGGCTCCATTTCCAACTATCAATTACCAATTAACCATATGTATGTTTGAATCATACAAGAATCTTGATTATCTTAAAAAATCTGCGTTCCCTTCTCTTAATGATAACTTTTGATCGAACAGCTTTCGCAATTCGCCAGGAGCAAACGACCATACATGCCTCACAATGTTTGCAAAATCTTGGTCCAATAGGAACTCTACTTGCAAAGGTGGACTTTTTGATTACTGATTACTGATTACTGATTACTGATTACTGATTACTGATTACTGATTACTGATTACTGATTACTGATTACTGATTACTGACTACTGATCACTGACCACTGACCTCTAATAACAATTAACAATTCACAACTAACAATTAAAACGGTATATCAATAAATCCTTCATCGTTATTGGCTCTCGATTCCTTTCTGATCATACCACTTTCCGCAGGAGCACCGAATGGAGCTCCACCGCCACGCATGGCATTTCCAAAAAAGTCAACATCGCCGATGTCTTGATATTTTGCAAATTCTTTGACAAACTTCATCTTGATATTTCCCAAAGCACCATTTCTGTGTTTTTGGATAAGCAATTCTGCTTCAGGTTCGGCGATATTCATGCCAGGTTCTTCACCAAGATTGTGATAATCAGGACGATATATAAATCCTACAATATCTGCATCTTGCTCTATGGAACCTGATTCTCGAAGGTCAGAAAGTTGTGGACGCTTATCAGTTCTGGTTTCGACAGCACGACTCAACTGAGATAATGCAATGACAGGCACATTCAATTCTTTCGCCAAACCTTTCAAAGCCCTTGAGATCACGCTGACCTCCTGAGTTCTATTTCCACCATTTTTGGATTCTGAACCGGAGGACATCAATTGAAGATAATCGATGATGATCAGACCTATATTATGTTGAGTTTTTAATCGTCTACATTTCGCTCTTAGTTCAAAAGTGTTGATGGCAGGAGTATCATCCACGAATATCTTGAGGTCTGATTGGGTTTGAAGGGTGTGATGAAATCTTTTTAGTTCGTCATCCGAAAGCTTGCCATCTCTGAAGACTCGAACTGGAAACTTCTGCCTCCATAGAAACGATACGTTGAGCCATTTGAAGTGTGGACATCTCCAGTGAAAATATTGCTACGGGAAAATCTTTTTTTGCTGCGTTGACCGCCATTGAAAGTACCAGGGCTGTCTTACCTACACTGGGACGTGCCGCTATAATAATAAGGTCAGAAGGCTGCCATCCTGAGGTTATTTTGTCCAAAGATTTAAATCCTGAAGGCACTCCTGTCAACCCATCAGGTTTACCGGCCATTTCCTCCAGCCTCATTCTCACCTGATTGGCCATCGCAGTAAATGACTGCGGACCATTATTAAGATTTGAGTCGGTAATTCTGTATAGATTTTGCTCGGCTTCATCCAAAATGTCAAAAACATCTTTGGTATCTTCAAAACTATCATTAATGATCGTAGTAGATACACTGATCAGCTCTCTTTGAATGTACTTTTGAACGATGATTCTGGCATGATGCTCTACATTGGCAGCTGTTCCGACCTTTGATGTGAGTTCAGCAAGATATGCCGGACCACCGACCTCTTCTATCTCCCCAGCTTTTTTTAACTCCTCATGAACTGTTAATAAATCTATTGGCTGCGTTTTGTTGAAAATACGCATCATTGCTGAGAATATCTTCGAATGCGCTTGTAGGTAAAATACGTCCGGAGAAAGCATATCAAGCACTGCCGACATCGCATTGATGTCGATCATGATAGCACCAAGTACGACCTCTTCGACCTGAACAGCCTGAGGAACTATTCTTCCGATCTGCCCTGAATTATAGTCGCTTGACCGTTTAATAGATCTCAAATTGGAACTACCTGAAGTAATTGATTGCTTAATATCTGCCATTGATAACGGATCGATTCATTTAGAGTGCAAGGTTAAGAAAAATTTACAAAGGCTTCAGGTTGCTGTTTATCTTATTCAAAACAGCAGTGTTGGTAATTAGGTTCATATGTTTGTAACTATGTGGAAAATTACGAAAATTATGTGGATAACGCGAGTAAGTCTGTCAGATATTTATTATTTATATATAAGTTTTAATTTTAATGTATCTTAATTATTTTCATAAATAGCTGATTTCGAATAGATTTATATTATATATAATTCAGATCTAATGTGTAAAGGAAGATTTATTGAAATTCTAATCTTCCAATTTGGTTTGTTAGCATATTTTTTAAAATAATTTTAGCAGCCAACCTTTAGATGTAAAGTTTATAAACATTCTAAATTACTCAAATGTTATACTTCTTTTTTTTACTAAAATTTCGAATTCCTGTGTTGTAGCGGTATAATATTTTGTATTTTATTAAATATTTTATCGGAACTTCTAAATGTCTTAACTTTGTCTTTTTAAATTTAAATATCTACATTGAAACAAACGCCGCAATATCAGGAGTTGAAAGATATTCTTTCCAAACGTATCATGGTCATCGATGGTGCGATGGGTACAATGATCCAGCGATATAAACTCTCAGAAGAGGATTTCAGAGGTGAAAGATTTAAGGATTTCCACGCTGATATCAAAGGTAATAATGAAATATTGAGTCTCACAAGGCCCGATATCATTGCATCCATTCATAAAGAATATCTCGACGCCGGAGCCGACATCATTGAAACTAATACTTTTTCTGCCAATACTGTCTCTCAAGCGGATTACGACCTGGAAGATATTTGTTATGAACTCAACTTTGAATCAGCAAAACTAGCGGCAAAAGCTGTAGCCGAAAAAAACCTTGAAACACCGGATAAGCGTCGTTTCGTAGCAGGAGCTTTAGGCCCAACTACCAAACTAGCCTCCATGTCTCCGGATGTTAATAATCCCGGTTTTAGAGCACTTGGATTCGATGATCTGGTAAAAGCCTATGGTGAACAAACCCGAGGTCTTATCGATGGTGGAGTAGATATTCTTTTGATCGAAACGATCACTGATACCCTCAATTGTAAAGCTGCTCTATTCGCCATTGACCAGATCTTTGAAGAAAGAGGAGAAAGCCTTCCCATCATGATTTCCGGCACGATCACGGATCAAAGTGGCAGAACGCTTTCCGGTCAAACGGTAGAGGCTTTTTGGATCTCGGTCAGTCACATGCCTTTATTGTCTGTAGGTTTGAATTGCGCTTTGGGAGCCGAAGAAATGCGCCCACACATCGAAGAGGTTTCGCGAATCTCAGATTGTTTTATTTCGGCTTATCCCAATGCCGGCTTACCCAATGAAATGGGAGAATATGATCAAGACCCTCATGAAATGGGCGATCACATGCACGACTTTGCACTTAGCGGTTTTGTGAATATTGTAGGTGGTTGTTGCGGTACCACACCTGAACACATCAAAGAGATGGTGGAAACAGTAAGCAAAATTGCACCACGACCTTTAGTGGAACAACCAAATTACACCATGTTAAGTGGTATGGAAGCTTTGGTCTTTCGTCCCGAATTAAATTTTGTGAACGTCGGTGAACGGACTAATGTGACCGGTTCGAAGAAATTCGAAAAACTCATCAAAAAGAAAGATTACAATACGGCACTAGAAGTGGCGCTTCAACAAGTTGAAGGTGGCGCCCAAATACTGGATGTTAACATGGACGAAGGATTGTTGGACAGTCATGCAGCCATGGTAGAGTTTCTCAATCTGGTAATGTCCGAACCTGACATCGCCAAGTTGCCCATCATGATCGACTCGTCCAAATGGTCAGTTATAGAAGCCGGTTTGAAATGTGTCCAAGGCAGATGTGTTGTCAATTCCATTTCCATGAAAGAAGGCGTGGAACAATTCAAAGAGCAAGCAAAGCTCGTTCGCAGATATGGTGCAGCTGCTGTAGTCATGGCATTTGACGAGGATGGTCAGGCCGATACGATAGAAAGAAAAGTTAGTATTTGCCAAAGAGCTTATAAGATATTGACGGAAGAGATCGGCTTCAGACCGCAGGATATTATTTTTGATCCAAACATTTTTGCGATAGCGACGGGGATTGAAGAGCACAATAATTACGCTGTTTATTTCATCGAGGCATGTCGTCAGATCAAGGCAACTTGCCCGGGAGCTAAGATCAGCGGCGGTGTCAGTAATATTTCCTTTTCATTCCGAGGAAATGACAGAGTGCGAGAAGCCATCCACTCATCCTTTCTGTATCACGCCATCCAGGCAGGTATGGACATGGGAATCGTCAATGCCGGAATGATGGAGATCTATGAAGAATTGCCGAAGGATCTTTTGGTGCTGGTGGAAGATGTCATTTTTAACAGAAATGAAGGAGCCACTGAAGCGATGACGACTTATGCGGAACAAGTCAAGGGTGGAGGAAAGGTCATAGAAAAAGATCTTGAATGGAGAAATAAACCGGTCAAAGAGCGATTGGCTCACAGCCTTGTCAAAGGAATCACGGAATTTATTATTGAAGATACGGAAGAAGCAAGACTGCTCAGTGCAATGCCGCTCGATGTGATTGAAGGGCCTTTGATGGACGGCATGAACATCGTCGGTGACTTATTTGGATCCGGAAAAATGTTTTTGCCTCAAGTTGTAAAAAGTGCCAGGGTAATGAAACAATCCGTGAATTATCTCTTTCCGTTTATCGAAGCTTCCAAAGCTGCGGGTGGTGGTTCATCCAAAGGAAAAGTGTTGATGGCGACTGTACAGGGTGATGTCCATGACATTGGTAAAAATATAGTGGGCGTGGTTTTGGGTTGTAATAATTTCGATATAGTAGATCTTGGGGTGATGGTTTCGGCGGACAGAATCTTAAATGCCGCCATAGAGCACAATGTCGATATGATCGGCTTAAGTGGCTTGATCACGCCTTCTCTTGATGAAATGGTGCATGTGGCAAAGGAAATGCAGCGTCGTAATTTCACCATGCCATTATTAATAGGTGGTGCGACAACTTCAAAAACGCATACAGCAGTGAAGATCGAGGAACATTACAAAGGTCCTGTCATACATGTCTTGGATGCTTCCAGGAGTGTGGCAGTGGCGACGACACTGATGTCAAGTGATAGCGAAGCAACTTCTAAATTTATATCTCAAACCAGAGAAGACTATGAAAAAATAAGAGTTCAGCGTGCTGGAAAGCGGACAGAAAAACGCATGTTGTCCTATGAGGTTGCCAGACAAAACAAGTTGAAGATCGATTGGGCTTCCTACACACCACCCACACCTGCATATCCGGGTGTGACGGTTTTAGAAGACTTTCCGTTGGAAGAAATAAAGAAATACATAGACTGGACGCCATTCTTCCAGGCATGGGAATTGGCAGGGAAATATCCGGCTATTCTTACTGACGAGGTGGTGGGTGAAGCAGCAACTGATCTATTCAAAGACCTCAACAAGCTAATGGATGACACGATCAAAGGCAAATGGTTGCAGGCTAATGGTGTCATAGGGTTATGGCCCGCCAATACAGTTGAGGATGACCTCATCGAAATATATGAAGATGACACCAGAACCAACGTCCTAAAAACATTGATCACTCGTCGTCAGCAGCAGCAGAAAGCTGCCGGACTGCCCAATATTTCACTTTCGGACTTCATTGCACCCAAAGAATCCGGTGTCAAGGACTACATCGGCGGATTTGCTGTGACGGGCGGCATGAACATCGAGAATAAGTTGGAAGAATTCGAAGCCAATCACGACGTCTATAATGCCATCATGTTCAAAGCGCTTGCTGACCGTTTCGCCGAAGCCTTTGCTGAATGTTTGCACCACAAAGTCAGAACCCATTATTGGGGTTACGCCTCCGATGAAAACCTCAACAACGAAGACCTCATCAAAGAAACCTATCGCGGTATACGTCCTGCACCCGGTTATCCTGCCTGTCCAGAACACTCGGAGAAAGGAAAACTATTCGAACTGATGGATGCCACGCGTAACACAGGTATTACTTTGACAGAATCATACGCCATGACGCCGACAGCGGCTGTTTCTGGTTGGTATTTTAGTCATCCGGATAGTAAGTATTTTGGAGTTGGAGAGATCTTGGAAGATCAGATGGGTGCTTGGAAAGAGTATGAGTTTGAGATGGAGGAGAAGGTGTGAGGAGGTCTTCCTAGTTTAAAGATCATTTCTTTTTTTGAATTCTAAGGCTTTATTCAATTCCTTGTGTGAAAAACTTTCTTCAATGTTGCTGTAAATAGATTTTTATTGTGAATTTCATTCCTTAAGAAATGTAATATATTTGAGAAAAATAAACTTCATGGTTATTGCGCATATATGTCCATATTGGCGATATATGCGCCACAAAGTGAGGGATATAAATAAGTTATAAGCAAGCCTAAAAGACGACAGTGCAACCATAAACAGACGACTAAAAATTGAACATTAACACAAAACAAACCATTTTGACAGGTGACCAACATACAGACCATATTTCAAACGGACAACGAGTAAGCCGACACTCATTGCCTACCCTTGTGTATTTTTATTTTTCCCCACCGCACATTTTTTTTAATTCAATTTTATTGCCAACCCACAAATGGCACATTTGGTTTTTGCCGACACACAAGCCAACCTTCAAAAAACCAAAAGAGCCATTTTTTGCCAACGCACCGACAAACAGACTGACAGTAATTCAAACAGTTTTTATATTGAAAAACGAGATAGTCAAAATATTAAATCTATCTTTGCGAACTCATCTCAAAATGGCATGAACAGAATTAAAGAAGTGTTGGAAGAAAAGGGAGTAAAACAGACTTGGTTGGCTGAAAAACTAGGCAAGAGTTACAACATGGTGAACGGCTATGTTCAAAACAGACAGCAGCCAAGACTTGAAGTGCTTTTTGAAATTGCCAAAATACTAGGTGTTAAACCACAAGACTTAATAAAATAGAAAAAATGACAAGCATAGCACAACGACAAGAATTACAAGCCAAGATTTGGAGAATTGCCAACGATGTTCGTGGCTCTGTTGATGGATGGGACTTTAAACAGTTTGTATTAGGAACACTGTTCTATCGCTTTATTAGTGAAAACTTCACCAATTACATTGAAGGTGGTGATGAAAGTGTAAACTATGCGAACTACCCTGATAAAGACATTACACCTGAAATAAAAGACGATGCAATTAAAACAAAAGGTTATTTCATCTATCCCAGTCAACTATTTGTCAATGTTGCCAAAACAGCTAATACCAACCCAAATCTAAACACAGACCTAAAAGCGATTTATGACGCTATTGAAAGTTCTGCAAACGGTTATCCATCTGAACCAGATATAAAAGGTTTGTTTGCCGATTTTGATACTACAAGCACTCGACTGGGAAATACCGTTGAAAGTAAAAATAACAATTTGGCTAAAGTTTTAAAAGGAATTGCTGAACTAGATTTTGGCAATTTTGAAGACAATCAAATAGACCTTTTTGGTGATGCCTATGAGTTTTTGATTTCCAATTATGCCGCCAATGCAGGGAAATCGGGAGGTGAGTTTTTTACGCCACAACACGTTTCAAAACTCATTGCACAATTGGCAATGCACAAGCAAGACAAGGTAAACAAGATTTATGACCCAGCCGCAGGGTCAGGCTCTTTGTTGTTACAAGCCAAAAAGCATTTCGACAATCATATTATTGAAGAAGGTTTTTATGGGCAGGAAGTGAACCACACAACTTACAACCTTGCTCGTATGAACATGTTTTTGCACAACATCAATTACGACAAGTTTAATATTGCCCTTGGCAATACACTCATTAACCCACACTATGGTGATGAAAAACCATTTGATGCCATCGTTTCTAATCCTCCTTATTCAATAAAATGGATTGGTGATGATGACCCAACACTAATTAATGACGACCGATTTGCACCTGCTGGTGTATTGGCACCTAAATCAAAGGCCGATTTTGCTTTTGTATTACATGCTTTAAATTATCTATCAAGTAAAGGCAGGGCAGCTATTGTTTGTTTCCCTGGTATCTTTTACCGTGGCGGTGCTGAACAGAAAATAAGAAAGTATTTAGTAGATAATAATTTTGTAGAAACCATAATCTCCGTAGCACCCAATTTGTTTTATGGCACTTCCATAGCTGTTACACTCTTGGTACTTTCCAAGCATAAAACTGAAAACAAAACCCAATTTATTGATGCTAGTGGTGAGGACTTCTTTAAAAAAGTAACCAACAATAATTTGCTTGAAGACAAACACATAGAGCGAATTATGGAAATTTTTGATAGCAAAGTCGATGTAGCACATATAGCTGCTTCAATAGACAATGCAAAAATTGCTGAAAATGATTATAACCTATCCGTTAGCTCATATGTAGCAGCCAAAGACAACAGAGAAAAAGTAGATATAAAAACCCTGAACGAAGAGATTGCTACAACAGTGAAAAAAATAAGTTTGCTTCGTGCTGATATTGATACTATCATAAAAGAAATTGAAGCATGAGCAATATAGAAAAACTATTAGAAGGTGTGGAGGTGGAGTGGAAGACTTTGGGGGAGGTGACAAATGTACTTCGTGGACGAAGATTGACTAGAGAACAACTTTCAGTTGATATGAAGTTTCCTGTTTTTCACGGAGGTTTAGAACCTCTGGGTTATTATGGGAAAAATAATAGACCAGCAAATTCAGTTATGATAATTAATGTAGGTGCATCTGCTGGAACTGTAGGATATAGTGATGTTGATTTTTGGTCTTCTGATGGATGCTATTGTCTTGAACATTCTGAATTGTTAAACAATAAATTTCTTTATTACTATTTAATTGGGAAACAAAATTTCTTACAATCCAGAGTTAGAAAGGCTGGCATACCAACTCTAGATGGTCTTGTAGTTGAAAAACTCCAAATCGCCATCCCACCCCTTTCTGTTCAAAAAGAAATTGTTCGTATTTTAGACACATTTACGGAGCTTACAGCGGAGCTTACAGCGGAGCTTACAGCTCGGAAGCAACAATATAATTATTATCGAGATAAATTATTACGCTTTGAAGATGGTGAAGTGGAATTAGTAGCATTGCAATATTTAGCTGAAAATTTGGACTCAATGCGAAAACCCGTTACAAGTGGATTAAGAGATGCAGGCGATATTCCATATTATGGAGCTTCCGGCATTGTGGATTACGTAAAAGATTACATATTCGATGGTGAGTTTTTATTAATTTCTGAAGATGGTGCAAATTTAATTGCAAGAAATACTCCTATTGCATTTAGTGTAAGTGGAAAGAGTTGGGTTAACAATCATGCTCATGTATTGAAATTCAACACATATGCAGAAAGAAGATTTGTAGAATATTATTTGAATAGTATTGATTTAACGTCATTTATTTCAGGTGCTGCTCAACCAAAATTAAATCAAAAAAATTTAAACAGTATTAAAATACCAAACCCATCTCCAAAGGAACAAGTACGCATCGTTTCTATCCTCGATACATTTGATACCTTAACCAACTCCATTACCGAGGGTTTGCCTAAAGAGATATCATTGAGGAAACAGCAGTATGAGTATTATAGAGATAAATTGCTAACATTTCCAAAGAACAATATAGAATTATAATATGGGACAATCCTTAACAGAAATAGCACAATCTCTTTTAGATGCCAATAAAAAAATACAGTTAATCTATGCTTTCAATGGCTCTGGCAAAACACGTTTATCACGTGAATTTAAAGAGTTGATAGCCCCTAAAAATCCTCATACCGAAGAAGAGGAAACAAAAATCAAAATAATGTACTACAATGCATTTACAGAAGATTTGTTTTATTGGAATAATGATTTGGTTTACGATACTGATAGAAAATTAATAATCCAACCGAATAATTATACCGATTGGGTACTTGTAGATGAAGGTCAAGAACCTAATATAACAAAGCATTTTCAACGTTATACAAACGATAAATTAACGCCTGAATTTAATTCAGAATATACGATTAAGGATAAGGATAATAATGATGTTACTATTCCTGCTTATTCTGAAGTTCGATTTTCTTTTCAACGTGGAAATGATGAGGTACCTGAGTTTGTTAAAATCTCAAAGGGAGAAGAAAGCAGTTTTATATGGAGTGTTTTTTACAGCTTATTAGAGCAAACTATTAGCGTAATAAATAAGGCAGAAGTAACAGAAAGAGATACGGACCAATTTAACGATTTGCAATATGTTTTTATAGATGACCCAGTTAGTTCATTAGATGATAGTCATTTGATTGAATTAGCTGTGAATATTGCTGAATTAATAAAATCAAGTACTTCCGATTTGAAGTTCATAATCACTACACATAATCCATTATTCTACAATATACTTTTCAATGAATTTAATAGGGTTAAAAAAACTAAGAAGTGGATTTTGGAAAAGTTGAATGATGGTACTTTTTCAATGAATGAATTAGAAAGTGACTCTCCTTTCTCATATCACTTATTTTTATTATCAGAATTGGAGAAAGCAACACAGCCAACAGGTGAGATAAAAAAGTTTCATTTTAACTTTCTTCGTAACATACTTGAAAAGACTTCAACTTTTCTTGGATATAATAAATGGGAAGACCTTTTGCCTCAAGAATCACGTGAAGCTTATTACAGGCGGATTATAAATCTATCAAGTCATTCAAAACACAACGGAGAAGAAATTGCAATCGTTGAAGAAAATGACAAGAGAGTATTGGGCTTCCTAGTAAATGAAATCAAAAGAATGTACGGCTTCAAGCCAATTAATAACACAAGCACAACTGAAGAGAATGTCGCAATATAAAACCATAGCAGAATCAAACAGCTTCATAGTACTGGATAAATTCACCAAATACTTTGAAGTAAATGAGGCTCCTGCCATTTATCAAACAGAGGCGGCATTGGAGAAGGAATTTATCCAAGACCTGATAAATCAAGGTTATGAAAATCCTACAAACTTAAATACGCTAGAAGCAATGCTGGCGAATGTAAGAGTACAAATTCAATCGCTAAATAATGTGGAATTTTTGGATGGAGAATGGACACGTTTTGTAGAAGAGTATTTAGACAAGCCAAGTGACAACCTTGTTGAGAAAACAAGAAAGATACACGACAATTATATTTACGATTTCGTTTTTGATGATGGTCATATTCAAAACATCTACTTAGTAGATAAAATAAATATTACACGTAATAAAGTACAGGTAATTTCACAATTTGAGCAGAAAGGCACTCATGCGAATCGCTATGATGTAACCATTCTAGTAAATGGCTTGCCATTGGTTCAGGTTGAGTTAAAAAAACGTGGTGTTGCTATACGTGAAGCGTTTAACCAAGTTCACAGATACTCAAAGGAAAGTTTTAACAGTAAGAACTCCCTTTATAAATACATTCAAATTTTTGTCATCTCAAACGGTACTGACAGCCGATATTTTGCAAACACAGTTGAGCGAAACAAAAACAGCTTTGACTTTACAATGAATTGGGCAAAGGCCGACAATACATTGATTAAAGACCTGAAAGATTTTACAACTACCTTTTTCAGAAAAAGACTCTCTTAGAAGTATTACTAAAGTATTCTGTTTTTGATACAAGTGATACGTTGCTTGTTATGAGACCGTATCAGATTGCAGCAACTGAAAGAATTTTATGGAAAATCGAAAGTTCTTTAATTCAAAAAAGTGGTCGGACACAGAAGGAGGCGGTTATATTTGGCACACAACAGGTTCAGGAAAAACATTGACCAGTTTCAAAGCTGCACGTTTAGCCACTCAACTAGCCTTTATTGATAAAGTATTCTTTGTGGTTGACCGTAAAGACTTGGATTTTCAAACCATGAAAGAATATCAGCGTTTCTCTCCCGATAGTGTTAATGGCTCTGACAGCACAGCAGGATTAAAGAGAAACATTGAGAAGGATGATAATAAAATCATAGTAACAACAATACAAAACTAAATAACCTCATGAAAACTGAGGGTGATTTAGCAATATATCAAAAACAAGTTGTGTTCATTTTTGATGAAGCACACCGTTCTCAATTTGGAGAAGCACAAAAGAACTTGAACAAGAAATTTAAAAAATACTATCAATTCGGTTTTACAGGAACGCCCATCTTTCCACAAAATGCTTTAGGTGCAGAAACAACTGCAAGTGTATTTGGTCGTGAGTTGCATTCATACGTAATTACGGATGCTATTAGAGATGAAAAAGTGCTGAAATTCAAAGTTGATTATAATGATGTAAGACCACAGTTTAAGAGTATTGAAACAGAAATTGATGAGAAAAAATTAAGTGCAGCAGAAAACAAAAAAGCTTTGCTTCATCCAGAACGCATCAAAGAAATATCTCAATACATCTTACAGAATTTCAGAATAAAAACCCATAGAAATCAAGGAAGCAACAAAGGTTTTAATGCCATGTTTGCTGTAAGTAGTGTTGATGCTGCTAAATGCTATTATGAGGAATTAAACAACTTACAAAAAGATAGTGATAAACCTTTGAAGATTGCAACAATCTTCTCCTTCGCAGCTAATGAAGAACAAAGTGCAATAGGTGAAATAGTGGATGAAAGTTTTGAACCATCTGCAATGGATGTTAGTGCTAAAGAGTTTTTAACCAAAGCAATTAGTGACTATAACTCAATGTTCAAAACGAGTTATGGCGTTGATAGTAATGAGTTTCAAAATTACTATCGTGACCTTGCAAAACGAGTAAAGAGTAAAGAGATTGACCTAATAATTGTTGTCGGAATGTTCCTTACTGGTTTTGATGCACCAACACTTAATACACTTTTTGTTGACAAAAATTTGCGTTATTATGGTTTAATACAAGCCTTTTCAAGAACCAACCGTATTTATGATGCGACAAAAAACTTTTGGCAATATTGTTACATTCAGAGATTTAGAAAAAGCAACGATAGATGCAATTACACTTTTCGGTGACAGCAACACAAAAAATGTAGTTCTTGAAAAAAAGCTACAAAGAATATTTAGAGGGCTTTACAGACATTGTAACAGGTGAAGCACGCAGAGGTTATGTTGAAGTAGTAAATGAGTTAAATGAGAAATTCCCTAAACCTGACGAAATTGTAAAAGAGAAAGACAAAAAGGAATTCGCAAAACTATTCGGAGAATATTTACGAGTTGAAAATATCCTCCAAAATTACGATGAATTTAACCACCTTAAAGCATTTCAGACGTTAGACAAAAATAACCCAGACGCCATTGAAGAATTTAAAAAAGCTCATTTTGTAACAGATGAGGATATTGCAGCAATGCAAAAAATCGACTTGCTCAAAGAGAGGACAGTTCAGGATTACCGTTCAACTTATAATGATATACGAGACTGGTTAAGACGAGAGAAAAGCGGGAAAGAATCTGAAGAATCAACGATTGATTGGGATGATGTAGTATTTGAAGTTGACTTGCTTAAATCACAAGAGATAAATCTTGACTACATTCTTGAATTAATTTTTGAGCATAACAAGAAGACAAAAGATAAGGAAACTTTAATTGCTGAAATACGCAGGGTTATTCGTGCAAGTGTTGGGAATAGAGCAAAAGAAAGTTTAGTTGTTGATTTCATAAATGAAACTAACCTTGATACTCTTCAGGACAAAGCAAATGTGATAGATTCATTCTTTGCATTTGCCCAAAGAAAGCAAAAAGAGGAAGCATTGGAATTAATCACAGAAGAAAATCTTAACGAAGAAGAAGCAAAACGTTTCATAACAACTTCTTTAAAGCGAGAATATGCAAGTGAAAACGGAACAGAATTGAATGCCCTTTTACCGAAAATGAGTCCTTTAAATCCTCATTATTTAACAAAGAAACAAAGTGTTTTTCAAAAGCTAGTTTCGTTCGTAGAGAAGTTTAAAGGAGTTGGTGGACAACTATAAATATTTACAAAAAGAAAAATGAATAGCCAACCCAAAAGCTACACACATTGCCAAGCCGCACAAGCCAACGCACAGACCAAAGCTTCGCAAAGAGTGTGTCTGTCCCACCCTGACAAAATTGAATTAAAAAAAATCTCCTTCCCTTCTGAAAATAAAAAATACACAACCGCACAACCCGACACAACAACGACAGAGAAACGTAGTATTGACAATGGTTTGCAAGGACGGTGGACAGAAGGCCAGCTTATAACAGCACCTACAAAAAAATTGGCGGTTCAGTACTTCGTATGACAGTTTTGTGGTGGCACAAACATTCGTTCTTCGTATGAACATTTGTGGTAAAAATCGCCAACTTCTTGTAGCCGCAACACCGTTACCACAATTTGAAAAAATCTTAAATCAATGAAAGTAAATTTATTAATCACTATTCTATTTTGTTCGACGATTTTTGCTTGCAGAAAAGAAACCGATGACCGATTTATTTTTTTCCTGCACAACAGATTTTGGAAGAACACAAATTAAGTGAATTACACCCTGAATATGGACGCACTGAATATCATGAAATTATTGCCGAATTTGAAAATAGCGGATTTAAAGTAATTAGTGAAAAGCGAAACGGAAATGTTAACGCTAGAGATTACGCAGTCGGAATTGTAAATCAAATTGACAGTTTGTTAAAAACTGGAATTGAACCTCAAAAAATAACTATAGTCGGAACTTCAAAAGGTGGATATATCGCTCAATATGTTTCGACTTTGGCAAATAAACAAGATCTGAATTTTGTTTTTATTGCAAGTTTTAGGAATAGCGACATTCAAAATATACCTGATATCCATTATTGCGGAAATATTTTGACAATTTACGAGAAGTCCGACTCCTTTGGAGTTTCTTCATTGGAACGAAAGAAAACCTCGAATTGCGAAATAAAAAACTTTAAAGAAATCGAACTGAATACAGGAATGGGACACGGATTTTTATTCAAACCTTTAAAAGAATGGATTGAACCAACAATAAAATGGGCGCACGGAAACTACAATTTTGAATAAAAACTGTTGTTGACATCCTATTAACCTGTTGATTGGCATTTGCTGATTGTTAAAGTTACGATTTTCCCAAAGTTAGTTTATATTTGAGTCGCTTCATGCCAAAAGACTACAAATCTCATTTAAACCCAACGTTCAGCTTTCATAGTTACGCATCATACGGAAAAAGCCTTCAATATTTAGAATATTCCAATTTTAAATAATCCTAACTTAAATTAAACATCATTAGGAGTGCCCATAATAAAATCAAACAAAAATAAATTGTAACCATTTCATTTTTTATTTACTCTAAGGTAGTATAAGACAATTATTATTATCAATTTAAAGTAACAAAAAAATGAACACAAATTTAAGTTTTTCGAACAGTGTAAAAAGTATGTTTTTACTATTATTTATTGCAATTTCAACTATGTTGACCTTTTCAAGTTGCTCAAAGGATGACGACAACTTCAATTCATTGACTACTGAGAAATATGTTAAGTATGATAATGCCATGCATAAGTTATGGGCAGATCACATGCAATGGACTTATGCAACCGTTGATGCTTATTTTAATAATCCTAATGCGCTAAATGCTCAATTAACAAGATTATTGAAAAACCAAGAAGATATTGGAGCAGCTATTGTACCTTATTATGGGCAAGCAGCAGGTGATCAATTGGCTGTATTACTAAAAGGCCACATCAATGGAGCGGTTCCTGTCTTAGAAGCAGCAAAGAATAATGACCAAGCAGCATTAGGTGTCGCGGTGACCAACTGGCGAGCTAACGCAAAAGAAATTGCAGACTTTCTCTCAGGGGCTAACCCACAATATTGGGAGCAATCTCACATGCGCGAACATATGGATTCACATATAACTCAAACTATAGCTTATTCGGTTGACCTACTTCAACAAAATTATAGCCAAGCCGTAATTGATTATGATGTAGCTTTTAATCATATGATGCACCAAGCTACCTATTTAGCTGAAGGAATAGCAAAACAATATCCAAATAAATTCTAAAATTGCTTTTAATTAGAATACAATACTGAGTTAATAAATTAATAATTTATTAACTCAGTATTGTATTTCTAAAAACAAAAGGAATGGATATAAAAAACAATTCAACGAGTAAGCAATTGCTGCTTGGTAGCATTATGGAATTATGCATTTAATGAATGGTATGAAAGTCAGTCCGATAAATATTTTCAATTACTTTTATTTTCTTGTCAAATATAAACTGAAAATCTAGATTTTGGAAAAGAATATGTGATTATGATCGAGAATATCTGGGGATATAATACGAAACGGAATTATATAATAGACCGATATTTTGCCTTATAATACCGAGCTTTACAATACCGAGCTGCCTTCGTTTTGGGCTGCCATAGCAGGCCCATTAGGAAACCCTATTCGGTATGAAAGTCGTTTGTCCAAATTTATATTGACTATTACGAATTTCTATTCGGTATAAATCGCAAGAACAAATCATATTGTTCAGAAAGATTGAGAAAGAAGAAATTGAAATAGTAAGAATACTTCACGTTCTGCTGGATTTATAGAGCAAGAGCTTCTGACAACAAAACTCGTTTTAATTTAATTAGCCTAGTACTTTACGAAACAACTTTGTTGAGTTAAAAACGTTAAGAAACATTGAAGTCACGCTTTTAAATGCAATAAGTTAGTGGCAAAAGAAAAGCAGAATAAAGCAAAATATTATTTAGATTTTGTATTTTTGATAAAAAAGTAAATCATGAGAACGATTCATTTAAATATACCGGATTCTGTTGATTTGAAAGATTACGATTTTTCGATGATAATTGCGTCAAAACTATATGAAGATGCAAAATTAACGGCTGGACAAGCTGCAGAAATTGTTGGGCTCTCTAAAAGAGCCTTTTTAGAAGTACTTGGAAAATACGGTGTTTCAGTCTTTAGTAATTCTATCGATGACTTACATTCAGAAATTGAAAATGCCTAGAATTGTAATTTCAGATACAAGTACATTAATTCTTCTTGATAAAATAGGCGAACTCAATCTACTTCAGAAAGTTTATGGCGAACTAGTTACTACTCCAGAAATTGCTGAAGAGTATGGGGTAACTTTACCTATCTGGATAAAGGTGCAGCCAGTTGGCGATAAAAAGTATAAAACATTCCTAGAAACACAGGTGGACTCTGGTGAGGCAAGCGCAATAGCATTAGCTACAGAATTCGAGCATGCAATATTAATATTGGACGACTTAAAAGCTCGGAAATTGGCTGTAAAATTAAAAATTCAAACAACAGGAACACTAGGAGTTATTCATAAAGCAAAACAGATGTCAATTATCCCAGAAGTAAAACCTTTAATTAATAAGTTATTATTGACAAATTTTCGAATATCAAATCATATTATTGTCGAACTTCTGAAGTTAAATAACGAATAATCTCTCAACCACTTTTCGTACTTTCACCCAATATATATACCAACAATGAAATCTAAACAAAAAGATTATTTTTCTGAAAAAGCAGCAGGTTTTGATGCAGAATCATCCATAACTCAAAATGTAGAAAGTATCGGATCGCATATATTACAGCAAATAAGCTTTACTAAGGACATGCATATCATGGATTTTGGTTCAGGTACCGGACTATTGTTATGTCAAATAGCACCATTTGTCGGCAAAATAACAGCGGTCGATATTTCAGCATCTATGAATGACGTTTTACAAACAAAACTGGCTGCAATAGATTGCACGGTTGAATTATTGGAGATGGATCTAACAAAAGAAACCTTGGATACAAAATTCGATGGCATTATTTCGTCTATGACCATCCATCATATAGAGCATGTGCAGGAATTATTCATCAAATTTTATTCCTTACTTAAAGATAAAGGAATCATAGCCATCGCCGATCTGGACGAAGAAGACGGCTCTTTTCACACTGAAGATACCGGAGTATTTCATAATGGTTTTGATAGAAATGAATTTTTAAATTTTGCAAAAAATGCCGGATTTAAAAACTTGAAAATTCAAACTGCCAGCACAGTAATTAAGCCAACAGGTAATTATCCCGTTTTCTTATTAACAGGTCAAAAGTAACGATCAATAAAAAATCTTCTCTTGGCTGTTAAGATAAAAGAATTCAATACCCCTACTATAATTCCATGCTATTCTGACTTACATTAAATTTTCCAATAATAGTGGGGTGGGGAAGCCTTTTTCTTGATGAATTGCCCTCAGTCTAATATTTGAAATACTCTCTAAACCCATTGCGAAATCGCTGCTACAGCCTTATTTGATTCACTTTTGCAAATTTGTTAAATGTTGGATAAAAAATATTTTCACTTAAACATTAAAAATATTTAAGATAAAATTGTCCGATTAGGTTTTTTTATTAACTTCGTTCGAAATATTAACAATCCGTTTACAAAACCTATATATATGGATTAAAACTTACCATTCAACTACTGTTCAGACCGAACGCACAAAACCAATTAATTTTATAATCAAATAAAATAAACGATATGTTATCAAAAAGCATGGCTCGCGCATTTTTCTTAGGAGGTACGATTGTAACTTTTGCAATTTTCCTGGGACTTTCATGGAATACCTTAAGTAATGAAATTCCAAAAAACACACACCCAGAAAATATTACAAAAGAAGTTATTGCCGGAAAGCATTTGTGGGAGAAAAACAATTGTATGGGCTGCCATACGATAATGGGTGAAGGAGGATATTACGCACCTGAATTGACAAAAGTAGTTGAGCGCAGAGGCGAAGGCTATATCAAAGCAGTATTGATGTCTAAAGCTCCTTGGCAGCCACGTGGCAGAAAAATGGTCGCTTATGGTTTTTCTGATAAAGAGGCCACAGACCTTTATGAATTTATGAAATGGGTAGGTAATACAGATTTAAATGGCTTTCCCAAAAAACCAGAATATAACACAACTATAAACCCTAAATAATATAAAAAATGAAATATAAAACACAAAAACTTGCATATTGGTTTTTTGCATTATCGATGTTGCTGCTTACATTACAGTTGGTTTATGGCTTTATAATGGGATTCGCCAGGATCGATATGCAAGGATTGCATGACATTATTCCTTTTAACGTGGCCAGAGCTGTGCACACAAATTTATTAGTGATGTGGTTGCTTTCAGGGTTTATGGGTGCAGCCTATTATATTATACCGGAAGAAGCAGAACATGAATTAGTTGCTGAGAAGTTAGGTTACATTCAACTCATTTCTTTTGCATTAGTTGGAGTTGCTGCCATCGTTGGATTTCATTTCAATATTTGGGAGGGAAGAAAATTTTTAGAAATTCCTAGACCATTAGATTGGCTGGTAGTAGTGAATGTGTTGACTTTCTTAGGCATTATTTTAACAACGCTATATAAAGGTAAGAAAAGGACTACCACTGCATTAGTACTCACTATGGGGCTGGTCTTCGCTGCGTTATTATATTTACCGGGGATGATTTGGTTCGACAATCAATCTATTGATTCATTCTTCAGATGGTGGGTTGTTCATCTTTGGGTTGAAGGCGTTTGGGAATTGATCATGGGTGGTATTTTGGCATTTCTACTTATAAAAATTACAGGAGTAGATAGAGAAGTAATTGAAAAATGGCTGTACGTAATTGTCGGTTTGACATTTATATCTGGAATTTTAGGAACCGGGCATCACTATTACTATATAGGTGCAGGTAAGATTTGGTTGATCGTCGGTGGTGTATTCTCTGCTTTAGAGCCGTTGGCATTTTTGGGAATGGCGCTATTTGCTGTTGCAATGTATAGAAAAGGCGAAAAAAGACATCCAAATAAAATAGCTTTAAGTTGGACATTAGGTACAGCAATTGTTTCATTTGTAGGTGCCGGGCTTTTAGGTTTTGCACATACTATTCCGCAAGTAAATATGTACACACATGGCACATTAGTTACAGCGATGCATGGTCACCTGGCTTTCTGGGGAGCTTATGCAATGATAGTTCTGGCCATCATTAGTTATGCTATGCCTAATTTAACAGGTAGAAAACTATATGATACAAAAACGGGTGTTTTTGCTTTTTGGCTTTCAAATATTGGTATGGTCGGTATGACAGTTGCATTCGGTGTCGCCGGTGTTGCTCAGGTCTATTTGGAAAGAAAGATGGGTATGGAATTTGGAATAGTTCAACAAGAGATCAAACCTCACTTTGTTGTCCTATTGCTTTGTGCTACCATGTTTGCTTCAGGTATTTGTCTTTACCTATACGAGTTTATTCAATACGGCAGACCAAATGATGAAGCATTAGAAGTTAATACTGTTCATTAAGTACGTAGAGGATAAATTTTAGATTTTAGATTTTAGATAGTAAATAGTAAATGGCTGATTTTAGATGGTAGATTTTAGATGGTCGTTAGTTAATAGAATCTTCGTTTTTCTATAAATAGATATTAAAGAAAATATTTTATTGACATTTATCCATTTATAATTAAATATTCAAATAATAAAGGACTGACAGATCTGCGCTTCCCCTCTGGCAGATGCTTGCCCGCGAAAAAAGGCGGGGGTGCCGACAGGCGGGGTGTTGATTTACTCGAATAAGGCTACATTTATTCTAATATCCATAGACAAAAAAATAGAAAATTAATATATCTATTCTTTAACTTCTGTTAACCAAAACTATCTCTCAAAGCGCTTAGTTATGTCATTTAGTCCTACCTTAGACAAATGACTTAACTAAGCCTTTTTAATGAAGCTTAAATTATTTATCAAAATTGAAAATGAATTTTATTTTAAAAAATTATGAATGAATATTAGTCCATATTATCAGGCAACAGGTAAAGAAATTGAAGTATTTGAAAAGGCATATGAAAACAAACTTCCTGTGCTTTTAAAAGGTCCAACCGGAACCGGCAAAAGTAGATTTGTTGAATTTATAGCATACCATTTAAAGAAAGATTTAATTACGATTAGTTGTCATGAGGAAACGTCTTCTACAGATTTAATCGGTCGTTTTATTATTAAAGGTGCGGAAACTATTTGGTTGGATGGCCCTCTGATCACTGCCATGAAAGGTGGATCAATTATTTATTTGGATGAAATCGCCGAAGCAAGACCGGATGTTATTGTGGCGATACATCCATTGACTGATCACCGCAGAGAATTGTACATTGACAAACTAGGTGAGACCATCAAAGCGCATGAAGATTTTATGTTGGTAGCATCTTTTAACCCCGGATATCAAAAAGGATTTAAGGAATTAAAGCCATCTACAAGACAAAGATTTGTTGCAATGAGCTTTGTGTATCCGGATGCAAAATTGGAAGCTGAGATATTGGTAAAAGAAACCATGGTGGAAGAATCAATCGCAAAACAGTTAGTTAGTATTGCGACAAAGATCAGAAATCTGAAGGAACTTGGGCTTACTGAAACTGCATCGACAAGATTATTGGTGGATGCAGCGAAATTAATTCGAAGTGGATTGCCCAAACGATTGGCAGTAAAAGTGGCAATAATAGAGCCTTTGACAGACGATGAAGAAATCATTACAGCCTTAACAGATATGGCCAATTTGATGATATAATATGGCATTAGACGAATATTTATTTGGCAAAGTAGCTTCTTTTTTCAAGCAAAGAAATTTGAAAAACAATGAAGCCAGAGACAGGAAGGTTACTTTAGATGAACATAGACAGCGTTTTACTATTTTAGCGAGGGCTATTACTGGTCATTCTATCGAGTTATTTGCTGCCGAGAGAGAAGGTGGCTATAAAGGAAATAGCTTTTTCTTGCCTAATTCTTTTGCCCAATTTCCGACGTTCGAGCAAAATTTAAGCTATTATTTCTATCGTATTATTTATTTGTCTGTCCAAAAGAATTTGAAATTAAATTGGTTCCAGTCCGGTGATATTCAAAATGATACTGCCCAACAAATGGCCATTCAAAATGCGCCTATAGTCCTGCAAGGTATACGAGAAGAATTCCCTTTTGCAATTCAGATTCATGATGACTGTAGAGTTTTTTATCAGGATAATTTGCTACCAAAAAAAGCAGTAGATTATAGTTGGCTTTATGGCAAAGTGATGAAAGATAATCTTGAGGATGCTGCTTCCCAAAATCTTAAAAATTTTAATGATAAGTTTAAAACTATAGAAGATTCAGCACCCAAAACTACTCTAAAGTCAAAGCCTGTTGAGGAAATTGTGAGTATAGCAATTGATGAAAAGCAGCAGGAAGATTATGTCTTAAATCATAATTTTGAGAAAGTCGATACTGCGGAAGAATTTAGTGGTTCATGGCGAGATTTTGATGGGGATGACGAACTGGAAGATCATCAGGAAGCACTAGACGAGCTGAATATGAAATTTACAGTGAGAGTGGATGATGTGGCTCACAGTGTGTATCAATCTGACTTTATTGAGAATGCAACTGTTGCAGAAAGTGATGAACAAACAATGCTTGGGACACCAATCGCTTACCCGGAATGGGATTATAAAAAGCATCAATATAAAATAGATTTTTGTAAACTTTATCAGACGACTCAAGTAAAATCTGATGTAGATTATTACAAAAAAACTCTTTCAGAAAATGCTTCTACATTGCTTGGTTTGCGAAAGATGTTGACCAATGTCAATAATAAAATGTTGCAACAAAGAAGGCAAACTCAAGGTGATACTTTTGATATCGATGCTTTGACCGATTTATTCGTAGATGTCCACACAGGCCATACGCCTTCCGAAAATATCTATATATCAAACAGGAAAAAGGAAAAGGATATTTCTATTTTATTACTATTGGACATTAGTCTTTCAAGTGATAGTTATGCAGCGGGCAATAGGGTATTAGATGTTGAAAAGCAAACAGCTATTTTATTTGGCGAGATATTAAATGAATTTAATATTGATTTTTCGATCGATTGTTTTTATTCCAAAACCCGTAATTATTCCACTTATATGACGCTTAAAGGATTTGATGAAAGTTGGCAAAAAGCGAAGTATAAAGTTGGTTCTCCCGATCCAAGTGGTTATACGCGAATAGGTGTTGCTTTACGGCACTCCGGTTCAATAATTGAAACCCGAAAAACAAAAAATAAATGGATCATTTTATTGTCTGACGGCAAGCCAAAATGATTTTGATAGATATGAAGGAAAGTATGGCATTCAAGATGTGAAGCAAGCGATTAGAGAATTGGGTGAAAAGCAGATCAACTCTTATGCATTGGCTATTGAAGCAAATGCTAAATTTTATTTGCCACAAATGTTTGGACAAAATCATTATCAGATTTTGTCTTCACCAAAAGAATTAATTACTTTGTTGGTGAAATTGTATGAAAAAATTAAAAATTGAAAATCATAAAACTCCTGAAAGTAAGATGAATATAGAGTTGATACAGAACAAAGAAATAGATAACCCTCCCGGAGGTATTCTAATGTGGATAGTTATATTTTTAGAACTCTTGACATTCGGCATAGCGCTGGTATTTATGATCATATTGAGCAAAGAAGAATCAGCAGTTTTTCACTCGAGTCGATTGATGTTAAATCCTGTGCTGGGTGCCACTAACTCTGTTGTGCTATTAACTAGTGGATATTTTATGGCGGAGTCAGTTCGGTATTTCAGAGCGAAGAAGAATAGGAAAGCCAATACAACAATTAACATAGCCATGCTTTTAGGTGTGTTGTTTTTAATTATAAAGGGTGTTGAATATTATTTAAAGATAACTAGTGGTATTAGCCTTAGTACCAATACTTTCTTTTCATTTTATTGGTTGCTTACAGGATTTCATTATATACATGTTATCGTCGGTTTGATCATTTTACTTGTTATTAAAAAATATAATCAACAAGAATCAACTGAAATCAATTTAGAATTTTACAGTGCGGGAGCCACCTTTTGGCACATGTGCGATTTGATATGGATCATTTTATTTCCTATACTATATCTACTTTTTTAATATGAAAAAAAGCAATTTAATTACGATAATAGTGCTAATCATTTTAAGTGCATTAGTAGCTATATTTTCACAGAACGAGGCATTGAAATCTTTTCTATTAATAGTATTTGTTATTAAATATCTTTTAGTGGTATTTAACTTTATGGAAATGAAATATGCGCATACCTTCTGGAAAGTTCTTATTATAATTTTCATTACAGGACTTTTTTCAACCATAATGATCATGAAAGGTGCTAACTAAAATTATTGATTTTCAGCAGACTTGACACCTTATAGAAATCCAATTTTGGAAAGAGTGAAAGAATTAAGTTGACAGACTTATTAAACTTAAAATATCCTCTTGCTTCACCTTCCTTAATACTTTTTGGTATATCTATTCTTATATTTCTCCTCCTGCTTATACGGATACTATTACACATTGATTCTTGTGGCCTAATAAGTAGGTTGAAAATATTTCACCTTTTATGATATAAGTGCTGAATGAAAAGTATATTTTTATGTCCCGTTTATTTGGTTTTGATTTGACGCTAAGTGATGGAGAAGCTGGATGAACGTTTTTAACCTAGTTCTATTCTATTCTTCCAAAATTAAAATCAAATCAAATGAAAAGATTATTGAAAATTCTAACTTGGGTGATTATAATCTTTTTGATTGTAGTTGTTTCATCATTATCTTACATCAAGTTTATTTTACCGAATGTCAGTGAAGCTCCGGATTTAAAAGTGGAAATGACAACTAATCGTATTGCTCGAGGTGAATACCTAGCCAATCATGTCACAGTATGTATGGATTGTCATTCTGTGCGAGATTGGACAAGATTTTCAGGACCACCAACTGATGGAACCTTAGGGATGGGAGGAGATGTTTTTGATCAAAAATTCGGATTCCCTGGAAAATATTATGCAAAAAATATCACGCCTTATGGAATTGGCCGTTATTCTGATGGAGAGCTTTTTAGAGTTATAACTACCGGAGTCACCAAAGAAGACAAAGCATTATTTCCTATCATGCCATTTCATTATTATGGCCAAATGGATGAAGAAGATATCAAATCTATCATCTCCTATATTCGAACTTTGAAACCTATAAAGAATGATGTGCCAATTTCTTCCTCAGATTTCCCTATGAATTTTATTATTAACACCATTCCGCACGAGGCTAATTTTACCAAATTACCTCCAAAAAGTGATGTAGTGAATTATGGAAAATATTTGACGAATGCAGCTGGTTGTGTTGAATGCCATACAAAATTTGAAAAGGGAGGTTTAGTTGCCGGAACAGAATTCGGTGGTGGAAGAGAATTTACTTTTCCCAATGGTTCAATTGTTCGCTCAAGTAATATTTCTTCATACAACACAACTGGGTTAGGGGCATTATCAGAAGAAGAGTTTGTACATTTTTTTCGTTCCCGTACTGATTCTACATTGGTAAACAAAAAACTTAATCCAGGAGACTTTAACTCTGTGATGCCTTGGACCATGTATGGAAGCATGCATGAAGAAGATTTGAAAGCAATTTATGCATATTTAAAAACGGTTGTACCAATCAATAATTCGGTAGAGAAATTTACTTCTGCCCCTGAATGAAAGGAAGTTATATAAAAAAGAATTGTTTAGTTCACTATTATTTATTTCCGTAATACTGAAATGATTGCCCTTTTGCAAGTGCCTTATGGTTTATGAAGGTTCTTTGTCGTTTAATTTATTTCCACCAAACAATTACTTTAGGACTATGCATTTCATAGAAGTGTATGGGCTTTCAACAAATTTTATGAGATATGCTTATGATTTTGTCTTGTTGGATAAGGAAAATAGAAAATATACCGGTGATGGAGCATCCGAATTGGACTATTACGGATTTAATAAAGACGTATATGCTGCAGGAAATGGAAAAGTAGTATATGCTTCTAATGATCATAAAGATGACAAAAGTTTCGATGTCACTAAACTTAAAAAAAATCCGCTTGAACTATATGGGAATTGTATAGGAATTCAACACAAAAATGGAGCAATAAGTATCTATGGACATCTTAAGCAAAATAGTTTAATGGTTAAAATGGGCGACAGCGTTGTTTCCGGTCAAAAGATCGCAGCTATTGGTGTGTCCGGAAGTTCGTTTTTCCCGCATTTGCATTTTGAAGTTCGCACATCCATTATGAACGCAGCTGAGGGTCTTCCATCTTATTTTTCTAATATATATGCGCTTGAGTCCAATATGAAAATTAAGTCGGGTTTTGTTGAAACAGGGAGTATAATGTTGACTAAATAAAGTTTGATAAACAATATTTTGACTTCCCTTATTCAAGTTTCGATTGTAAAGTTACTGGTATTTTGATATAAGGAATATTACAGAAGAATAAAATATAATGTTGTGATAATCGAAGCTTTTAATTAAATAAGGATTGACAACTGTAATTTTTTGTAGTTAATACCCAAAAAAGGGGCAATTACATTAATCGCCCCTTTTCAAAATTATTTTACTTCTTCAAATTCAACTAATTGACTTTGCTTGTTGTCTGTATTTTTGGATTCAACCTTACAGCCCCCTGCTGCGCAGCCGAAATTGAATAGGCCCATGGATGCGAAATAACCACCAAACATTATACCAAACCATTGTAAGTTTATAATTGAATCAATTATAAATACAAGTCCGATAACTAAATATATTGCACGGGTTAGTGTCCATCCAGTTAGCATTTTTTGTATCATATTAATTAATTTTGTTTTGCAAACTCATCCATCCACCACCATTATGTACTTCATTAAAACCCTTAGAGATTAAGATACTCTTTGCACTTGAAGACCGCATTCCTGATGCGCAGCAAGTTATGATAGCTTTATCTTTCTTCAATTTAGAAAGATTTCTTTCCAAAGTGTCCAATGGTATGTTGATTGAATTCTTCAGATGTCCACCCTTAAATTCTCCCGGACTGCGCACATCAATGATTTGTGCTCCATTATTTAATAACTCTTTAAAGTCAACTTTAGGGCCGAAGCCGAAAATATTTTTTAATAATTGTATCATTTGATTAATTTTTAATTTTTTTGAAAGTTGTAATTTACGTCCATCCAGCTGCCACCATTGTCGCAATCTATTCCGCAGCTTCTTAGATAATTCGTGGCTTGTCCGCTGCGTCCGCCACTGGCACAACAAAGAATTAGTTTTGGTCCCAATGATTTAATTTCTTCAAGCCTTTGTTCTATTTCCTGAAGTGGTATATTGATGCTGCCTGCTACATTACCACCCATGAACTCACCTGGAGTTCTAACATCTACTACTATAGTTTTGTTATTGTTCATTGTTTTTATTATTATTTAATTTTGAATTGTTTTCCTTTTTAAAGCTTCCTGAAAATAAGCCTCCCATCATTGCACCATATAAGGTGCTATTTAAAGGTTTTGAGGTAATAGCGCATGTTCCGCTTGAACAACCTACAAAATAATAGTAAGCATATCCCGCTAACGCACCTAATAAAATGCCTATGATGGTAAATTTATGGTTAATTAATATATTCATCTTATAACATGGTTGTTGGACATACGTAATCGGTAATTTTAAACTTTCCTGATACTTTAATAGCTTCGAAGCCTCCATCTACATCAATAAGATTGTCGTATCCTCTTGCTTTAAGTATAGATGCGAAAATCATGGAACGGTTGCCCCCGGCGCAATGCACATAGTATGTTTTACTTTTATCAATCATGCTCATACTACTGTTGATATAATCTAATGGCGCATTTTCTGCATTAGTTATATGTTCAGAATCATATTCACTTTTTTTGCGTACATCGAGAATATTGATTTCTGGATCATTGCTTTCAGCCTGCGCAAACTCTTCTGCAGTAATAGATTTGATTGCATCTACTTCCTTACCTGAAGATTTCCATGCATCAAAACCACCTTTCAAATATCCTATTGCATGATCATAGCCTACTCTTGCCAATCTGGTTATCACTTCTTCCTCCCGACCGAGCTCAGTGACAAGTAGTATTTCTTGTTTGATATCCGGAATTAATGTACCTACCCACACAGCGAAACTTCCATCTATGCTGATATTAATAGAGTTTGGAATAAATCCTTCTCCAAATATCCTGGGACTTCGTGTGTCTATCACTAATGCATTTGTTTCGTTGGCGATCAAATCAAATTCATTGGGAGATAATGAACGTGTACCGCGCTCGATTACATTATCAATACCATCATAGCCATTGATATTCATCAAAACATTCTTAGGAAAATATGCAGGAGGTGGCATTAAGCCAGTAAGTACCTCTTTTATAAATGCTTCCTTATCCAGATCAGGTCTCAATGCATAATTTGTCTTCTTTTGATTTCCAAGAGTGTCAGAAGTTTCTTTGCTGATGTTTTTGCCACAAGCACTTCCAGCACCATGAGCGGGGTAAACTATCAAATCATCGTTTAGCGGTAGAATCTTATTGTGTAAAGACTCGTATAGGTGGCCTGCTAATTTCTCTTCAGTTAAATCAGAAATTACATGCTGAGCCAGGTCTGGTCGACCTACATCCCCAATAAGAAGGGTATCACCTGTAAATATAGCGTGCTCCTTTCCAGATTCATCAATTAGCAGATAGCAACTACTTTCCATAGTATGTCCTGGCGTGTGAATCAATTTTATTTTGACTTGGCCCAATTCGAAAACTTGTCCGTCTGTGCCGACTATGATGTCAAAACCTGTTTTCATCGTCGTTGGACCATATATAATTGGAGCGCCGGTTTTCTTTGATAGATCAACATGACCAGACACGAAGTCAGCATGAAAGTGTGTTTCAAAAATGTATTTGATTTTTGCACCACGCTCTTCGGCCATTGAGATATATGGTTGGACTTCACGCAATGGATCGATTATGGCAGCTTCGCCATTACTTTCGATATAGTAAGCACCTTGGGCTAGACAACCGGTATAAATTTGTTCTACTTTCATTGTTGTTTGTTTATTATTTAATAGAACAAAGGTGAGGTCTTTAATTAACTTGGTGTGTGACTATTGTTACAATTTCTAATTTACTATTTTATGGGGGTTAAAGTTGAAAATGTGAAAAGTGAAATAAACGCAAAGCGTGTTGAGTAGATTTCTCCTTTTTGATAGCAGGATCAGTCACTTATATTTTTGGTTATGTGTATCGTATTGAATATCAATACATTAAAAAATAAGAAGAAAAAAGTCGCCCCTTACCGTCTGGCAGCTATGGCTTATACACATCTTTTTTGTTTTTTTCAAAGTAAACTTTGGTGACACCCCGACGTAGGTTAACCTACGCCGAGCCTCAAGATCTAAGTTTTAACTTTAAATTTTATGCTTCATTAGCTATGAAGTGCTGATCGTAGGTTAACCTACGTTCTGGTGTCTGCAAAATTAATTTTGCTTATAAGTACCTCAATAACAAACAATTATATTAATATTCTAATTAAGCCTTTTATTTAAAAAATACTTATCTATAAACCTTTGCTCTGGCAGAGGGAGTCTGCAAAGTGTATTTATTTATTGAGTTAAATAGTTCAACCCAATTCAGGGTTGTTTAAACGCCCTACTTCACCCCGGGTTTCACCCATGGCTATTATTATTCAACCCTTATCAGTGTTTTTGTGTTTTTTCATGGAAGAAAAAAATAACTGAATTGATAAGTTGTATGAAATAAAATTTTTCGATTAACAAGATGACATCTCCTAAAGTTTTTTAAGCAGCTTTATTTGATTGCGATAGAGTAAAAGCTTATCATCATTCTCTAATTTTTTTAGCAAACGAGAGATCACCACTCTGGATGTTCCCAATTCATTAGCGATTTGCTCGTGAGATAAGTTGATAAGGGTCGAATCAGTAACTTTTGATTTTTCTTTTAGATAATGAACTAAGCGCTCATCTAATTTTTGAAAAGCTATTTGATCAATTGTTTTCAATAGTTCATTAAATCGGAAATGAATAGTTTTCATTACAAAATTTTTCCATGTAGGAAATTTTACCATCCAATCATCCATCACAGAGATCGGAATGGTTATTAATTCAACATCTTCCTCCGCCACTGCTTTTATTTCACTTGGAAACTGTTGCATGCAGCATGTAAATGTCATCGCACAACTTTCATTTGGATTTACATAATAGAGTAATAGTTCTCTGCCTTCATCATCCATCCTGGTTATTTTGACAGATCCGGATAGCACCATAGGCATTACCCTGACCACCTGACCAAAATCTAGAATTGTTTCATTTGCTTTCACTGAAGTGTGTGTAGCTAACGCCTCCATTTCCTTTATGAGCTCCGGCTCAAATATATGTTTGTATTGTTCAGTTATATTCATGGATCGGATTCTATTTATTTCAGGGATGGTAAGACTTTCTTTTTAACGGCTAAATATAGACTCTATTTGAAAACAGTTGTTTAAAAGTTTATATTCTTTTTGAAAATTTAAGTGCAGTTATGGAATAATAGGTCTATTGACCATTAACATAATAAAAGTAAATTTAACATTTTTTATTCAAATTATTTCCATATTTGCTTTGGCAAGACTTGGAAGAAATTAATTAATTTCTCGGATATAGATTTTACTTTAACAGAAGGAAGGTAATTACCATCATTAAATTGGCAAAATTGATTAATAGTTATCGTTTTTAGCTGAATTATAAACTCAAAAGTATATCCTGATATGAATATAGAACACATAAGATCACTATTTCCTGTAACAAATAATGCTATTTATTTAAATAATGCTTCCCAATCTCCTCTTAATTTAAGAGTATTTGATAGATTGCAGAATCACTTAAATAGAGAATTAAATCCTGTTGATAAAAAGGGGTTTAATCGGGATTCCATACGTGTTCTACTTTCAAAAATACTGGGAGGCTCACCTGATGAGTATGCCCTCGTAACCAGCACTGGGTCAGGTATTGGGCTGGTGGCTCAAGGTGTAAATTTAAAAAAAGGCGACAATATTGTAGTTCCTGAACATGAACATTGGAATAATTCTTTTCCCTGGGTGCAATTAAAAATGAAGGGGGTTGAGATTAGATTCGCCAGACTTAATGAAGATAATAGCATTGATCTTGAAGCAATGGAGCATCTTATTGATCATAATACGCGTGTGTTGGCGATAGCTGCAGTAAGATTTAACAGTGGTTTTCGGCCGGATCTGGCTACAATCGGCAGAATGGCGCATGAGAAAGGAGCATTATTTGTTGTGGATGCAGCTCAGGCCGCTGGAATGATACCGATTGATGTTGAAAAAGATCAAATAGATGTTTTGGCAGGATGTGGCTTCAAATGGTTGCTGGGTATGCATGGAACAGGTTTCTTATATGTCAGTAAACGCGCAATAGGAATGATTGATCCTATATTACCGGGCATGTTTGCCGCAGAACATCGATATGATGAGTTGTCCTTGCATCATGATTCAAGAAAATTTGAGACTGGCACCATTGCATATGCGCTATTTGATGCATGGTCAGAGGGGTTGGAGCTTATACTAGAAGTTGGAGTAAATAATATTTATGAGAAAGCTCTTGCTAATACTGATATGTTGATCGATGGGCTCAGTGAAAAAGGTTATAAAATAGTTTCTCCGACTAAAAATAAACAAGAAAGATCAGCAATCCTTCATTTTACTACACCTTCCTTAGAAACTACTAAGCAGCTATACAAAAAACTTACAAAGGAAAAAGTTCTTGTTACTCAGCAGGCAGAGAATATCAGAGTTAGCCCTAATTTTTTTAATACAAAAGATGAAATAAGTACATTTCTTAGTTTAATATAAATTTGGTTTCTGAATTATGATAAATATAGTTTGATAATATATCTCCCCCTTGGCCCCCTCAGACGAGCGGGATACTCGTTTTACTGCAGACTTATTGTATTATTGTTGAGTGGTTACAGTATTGTTTGAAAAACCTAAAAATGAAATCATACGGATATCCCCTTCTGCAAGAGGGGGCCAAGGGGGAGTCTCTGGCAATGAAATTTTTTCAAATTCAGACCTCGGGTTTAAAGCTATTATTTTATATAAGTTATTTAGGATTTTTCTCCCCCTTGGCCCTCTTAAACGAGCGGGATACTCGTTTTACTGCAGACTTATTGTATTATTGTTGAGTGGTTTGGATGATGTTTGAAACCTCTAAAAATTATGTCAAACGGATATCTCCTCTGCAAGACGACATATTCATCATTAGTTTATAAAACAGATTTTACCGTATAAAGCTTATCATAATTCTAATTTAAGAATCTTGAAACGATGAAGGACTTATAGTGTTATATTATTAGAGTTATGATAATACTAATCCCCAAAAAACAATCTAATATTTTAGTAGTGAGTTCGTAAATTCTAAAAGCTATATTATTTATCTTCATCACTTATAAAGTATTATCTTGCTTAAAGTACGGATGGTTATGAGACAATGATGCTAAAATATTAAATGATTGGTAATTTAATAAAGAGCGAATTGAACTGCTAATATTTGAGTACGAATCAAAACAAAATTAACTTTTAAGCTTATGAATATTAAATCTATAATCTTATATTCTATTTTAATTACTTTAATAGTGTCTTGTGCTAAAAAGATTCCGTCAATAAAGCCGGAATTAAAAAGTATTACTGAAAGTGTCTATGCCTCAGGTTATATTAAGAGTATGATGCAATATGAAATATCAGGTAAGACGAATGGCATTATTGAAAAAATATATGTGACTGAAGGGATGCACGTAAAAAAAGACGACCCGATTTTTAAATTGGATAATAAAAATTCTAGAATTACCACTGAAAATGCAAGACTGGCTTCTACTGCAAATGATTACAAAGTAAATGCTGCCAAATTGCGGGATGCGAAGAAAGAAATAGACCTGGCTGATAAGAAATTTCAAAATGCTTCATTGTTATTTCAGAGGCAGAAAAATCTATGGAATCAAAACATTGGAAGCAAAGTAGAATTGGAACAAAAAGAGTTGAATTATGAAAACTCAAAAGTTGCTTTAGCAAATGCTAAGTTAAATTATAATGACCTAAGCAGACAATTAAAATTGGCATCTGATCAAAGCAAAAATAATTTAAAAATTGCAAAAATAATGGAGGATGATTTCATTATTAGAAGTGAAGTAGATGGTGTGATTTACAAGATCAATAAAGAAATTGGTGAATTAATCAATGGGGGTGAACCTGCAGCAATAATAGGTACAGATGAATTTGTCATTGAATTAAACATAGATGAATTTGATATTGTAAAAATAAAAAAGGGTCAGCAGGTATTTATTAGAATGGACAGCTATAAGTCAGAAGTTTTTGAAGCGGAGATTATATCTATTGATCCAATGATGAACTTGCGAACAAGGTCTTTTCAGGCAAAGGCAAGTTTTACGAAAAAACCTGCTGAGCTTTATCCCAATCTTACAGTCGAGGCAAATATTGTAATTAGTACAAAACAAAATGTATTGACCATCCCTAGAAATTATTTGATAAACGATACGTCTGTTTTATTGGAGGGGGGAAAAGTTCAAACCGTAAAAACAGGCTTGATGGATTATGATCTGGTAGAAATAAAAAGTGGTTTAGATATTAACTCAATGCTACAACTGCCAAAAGAATGAAAGTAAAACATATCACAGAAATTGCTGCAGCCCTCATGCGTGCCCGATGGAAACAGACTCTTGTAGCAGCTGTCGGTGTTACTTTTAGCATAGCTTTTTTTATATCCCTTCTTGGTTTCATGGAAGGGTTAAATAAACTATTAGATGGTATTGTTTTAAATCGGACCCCTCATGTGCGTCTTTACAATGATATTATACCCTCCAAAATTCAACCTATTGATTTAAGTCAAAAATACAAGGACTTTCATAATTTTATTAGCTCAGTAAAACCAATCAATACCAGGAAGGAAATTTATAATGCGTCACAAATAATAAGTAAACTAGAAAAGGATAAACGAGTAAGAGGAGTAGCCCCAAAAGTAACTGCTCAGGTTTTTTATAATTTAGGAAATATTGATCTGAACGGAATTATAAATGGGGTAGATCCAGAGAAGGAAGCCAAGCTTTTTTCCTTCAATGATTATGTAACTGAAGGTAATTCTCGTGACCTTAGAACCATTACGAATAGCATAATTCTTGGCCAGGGAGCAGCTAATACCATGAGGGCAAAAATAGGTGACATGATTACAATTACTTCAGCTGAAGGGGAACAGTTTTCTCTAAAAGTCATAGGTTTTTTCCAATCAGGTATCGCAGAGATAGATAAAGTTCAAAGTTTTGCCAGCTTATTAACAACTCAGAAAATACTGGGAAAGAATAGTAATTATATAAGTGATATTCAAATTAAATTATATGATTTAAATCTAGCCCCCACGCTTGCGAATGAGTATGAAGACTTTTTCAAAATAGACGCAGAAGATATTCAGACAGCGAATGCACAGTTTGAAACAGGAAGCAGTGTGCGATCGATTATTTCATATGCGGTGGGTATCACTTTATTAATAGTATCGGG
Source organism: Candidatus Brachybacter algidus (assembly GCA_016711705.1). Taxonomy (GTDB): domain Bacteria; phylum Bacteroidota; class Bacteroidia; order Chitinophagales; family Saprospiraceae; genus Parvibacillus; species Parvibacillus algidus. The sequence goes on from JADJSK010000003.1 coordinate 110,451, forward strand.
ATTTGGAATCTACAATATTCTGAATATGTTGATATATGAAAAGATGGATACCATTGCCATATTGAAGGCAACAGGTTTTGCAGGTGCAGATGTCAAGAAGATCTTCATCTCAATTTCGTTGAGTATTGGCATAGCGGGAGCAATAGCTGGAGTAATTTTTGGCCTTTTACTTTCATTAATTATTGATGCCATACCATTCCATGCACCCTCATTACCGGCAGTAGACAGCTATCCAATTGATTATGGAATACAATACTATCTGATAGCTGCAATTTTTGCTTTAATCACAACTTACTTAGCTGGGTGGTTTCCTGCCAGAAAGGCAAGTAAGGTTGATCCTGTAATTATAATTCGAGGAAAGTAGATGAGCAATGAAATAGTCTTAGGGGCGAAAAGTATTAATAAATCATTTTTCAATCCTGTTAAAGTGGAGGTGCTGAAAGATGTTTCTTTTAGTCTGTCTCGTGGAGAATATGTCTCAATTATTGGCAGATCAGGAAGTGGTAAATCAACTTTACTCTATATTCTTTCTACTATGGATACGGATTTTGAAGGAGAACTCTTGCTGGATGGAATTAGTATACATAATAAATCAGAAAAACAACTGGCAGCGATTCGAAACGAAAAGATAGGTTTTGTTTTTCAATTCCATTATTTATTGAATGAATTTACGACTTTAAAGACTGTCATGTTGCCGGGGTTTAAATTAGATAAGGTAAATGAAGAAGAGTTGGAAACTAATGCATACGAATTCTTAAAGGATTTAGGTATAGAAAAATTAGCTAACAAAATGGCGTATCAATTGTCTGGAGGAGAGAAGCAACGCGTTGCTATAGCGAGGGCGATGATCAACGATCCGCTTATAATCATGTGTGATGAGCCTACAGGGAATCTGGATAGTAAAAATGCCGATATTGTTTTTAATATTTTTAAAGAGCTTACCGAAACGTACAATAAAACATTATTGGTCGTGACGCACGATATGAGTTTTGCTGAAAAAACAGGACGGATCATAGAGCTGGATGATGGAAGAATAATAAGAGGTTGAGTGATTTAATTATTGAAATGATAACTACAATATAGCATAAGAATTATATTACTTCAAAACTAAATAATTTAGTTAAAAAATGGGTGCTAAATATTATATTATTTTAATAATCATGAGTATTGTTTCTAAGGTTTCTGCTCAAGATAGTCAGCAAATTGACTACATAAAAATGTCTCAAGACTTCTTATATGCAGTCAGAACAAATGAGAACGCTGCTCCCTATCTTGACAGTTTAGCTACTGCAAGTGAAGATTTAGTGGCGCAACAATTAGTTACTGACATTGACAAGAAGGCATTTTTTATAAATCTGTATAATGCTTATACTCAATATATTCTCAAGCAAGATCCCAATAAATATAAAGATAGAAATGAATTCTTTAAGTCAAACCAAATTCTGTTTGCATCCCACAAGGTCAGCCTCGATAAAATAGAGCATGGATTTCTCCGTCACTCCAGGGTAAAGTGGAGTCTGGGTTATTTCGGCAAAATTTTTCCCGGAAAATTGGAAAAGAAATTTAGGGTCAAAAAAGTAGATTACCGCATACATTTCACGCTCAATTGCGGAGCTTCCAGTTGCCCATCGATAGCTTATTACAAACCAGAAGGATTAGATGAACAGTTGGACATGGCGACATTGGCATATTTGAAGGGTGAAGCAGAGTACCTTGAAAAAGAAAATACACTATACCTTCCGATGCTTATGAACTGGTTTCGGGGAGACTTTGGCGGCAAAAAAAATGAAATTAAACTGTGTAAAAAGCTGGGAATACTGCCTCAAGATGCAAAACAAAAAATAGCATTCAAGTCTTACGACTGGCAATTATATCTGGAAAACTATAAAGATAATTAGTATTTAGAAATTTAATTTATGACAGTTAAAACTCAAGCACTAATTATATTTGCACGCAGGCCAGAATCAGTAAAAGTAAAGACCAGACTTTCCGCTACTACATTATCGTTTCCCCCAAGATGCACCGCATTCATCACTCGGTCACCAGAACAGAAACAGACTCCAATTACAGTTCAGTGCTCCCTTACTGGGACATTTTGTTCGGAAGCTATATCCGAAAGGTTGAAGAACCTATAGAATTTGGTATAAACGACCGGGCTTGAAATTCATCAACTTATAAGCACGTCCTAAACCCTACACCTGGTATTTTAAAATAGTTGTAACTTTGCCGGAAGATGGCTTTAAATCAGCTACCAAGTTTTAATACCCACTCGGATGAGTGGATGCAACCATGATTGGTCAAATTAGAATTAATAGTTTTCATTGTTATTTTTAGCATAAAAACATATAGAACAGTTACTCGATGTCAAAAAAAGATACAAATGAAAAAGAAATTTCCGAGGAGAAAAATACATCCCCGTTTCTAAATAAATTTGGAATTACCGCCCTCAATCCAATGCAGAAAGAGGCAGGAAATACAATACGGTCGAAGTCGGATGTAGTTTTGCTTTCACCTACCGGGACCGGAAAAACACTTGCTTTTTTGTTGCCTTTGATTGAAAAATTAGATGCAAATTGTTCGGAAATACAAATTCTAATCCTTGTTCCATCTCGTGAATTGGCTCAACAAATAGAGCAAGTCGCCCGAAATATGGGTTCCGGTTTTAAAGTAAATGCCGTCTATGGCGGACGTGCCGGAGCGTTGGATAAAATCGACTTAAAACATCGTCCTGCCATCCTAATTGGAACGCCTGGTCGTGTCGCTGATAGAATAAGAAGGGATAATTTTTCTTTGAATGAAATTCATACTTTAGTGCTTGATGAATTCGATAAGTCACTAGAAGTTGGCTTTGAAGCAGAAATGACGGAGATCGTAGAAGCTATGCCACGTGTTAAACAAAGGATTCTGACTTCAGCTACCAGTGATGTTGGCATACCGAAATTTGTTGGGTTACAAAGGCCTGTTTTTATTAATTACCTTAGGGAAGGCACCTCTCAACTTACCATAAAAACTATCCTTACTTCAGAAAAGGATAAGTTACAATCTTTGAAAAAAGCATTGGCATTTATTGGTCATCAACCGGGCATTGTTTTTTGTAATTTCAAAGAAGCGTTAGAAAGGGTAAGTGTTTTTTTGACTGAAAATATTATCCATCACGAGCGATTTCATGGAGGCATGGAACAGGTAGATCGGGAGCGTGCTTTAGTGAAATTTAGAAATGGCACATGTCAATTGCTTCTGGCAACCGATCTTGCCTCCAGAGGATTGGACATTCCTGAAATCAGATTCATTCTGCACTATCATCTCCCCCCAAGCGAAAAAGAATTCACCCACAGAAATGGCCGTACGGCGCGTATGAACCGTGATGGTGTTGCTTACATTCTTCATTACAAGGATGAAAAATTACCTGAGTATATTCAGGAAATAGTTTCTGAAAGTTTACAAATAGAGGAATTACAAGAAGCAACAATTTCTCCTCCTATAAAATGGAAAACACTTTACATCACAGGAGGAAGGCGTGACAAAATATCTAAAGGAGACATCGCCGGATTATTCCTGAAGCAGGGCCAGATCAATAAAGACCAACTAGGTATCATTGAAGTCAAACAGGATAGCACCTATGTTGCCGTCCATGAAGAGATAGCAGATTTGGTCATTGAAAGGACTAATAATAATAAACTTAAGACGAAGAAGGTAAGAGTGAGTGGGATTTGATGGCGTTTTAACTACAAAAGCTCTCCTATAAATATTCTAAATATATCTCTCCAAAATTCAAGTTCAAAAGCAAATGTTTCATTATGACGAAACTTTGTTTATCTTTAACCGTTTAATGATTAATTAAAATGGACAAACATTTTGAGATCATATTGCTAGAAGAGGCATTTGAATATCTAAGTGGTTTGGAGCGAAAACATTATGAGAAAATATTGTACAACATTCGTATGTCTCAAATAGAACTCGACGGAGACCTCTTCAAAAAGTTGTCAAATGACATTTGGGAGTTTAGAACACTTTATCAAGGTCTTCAACATAGAATGCTTGCCTTTTGGGACAAGACTTCGGCGGTTGAAATATTAGTTGTTTCGACGCACGGATTTATCAAGAAAGGACACAAGGTTCCAGGTAAGGAAATTCAAAAGGCAGTTAACATAAGATCAAAATATTTTGAAGAAATGCAAATTAAAAAGAAAAAGAAATGAAATCATATACGCTAGACCAAGTTCAGGATAAACTTATTGGTAAAATTGGTACTCCTGATCGTGATATTTTTGAATATGAACTTCAAATGGATCTAATCGGAAAAGCAATAAAACAAACACGATTAGAAAGAAACTTAACACAGGAGGAACTTGGAAAATTAATTGGAGTTCAAAAGGCACAAATATCTCGACTGGAAAACAATGCTAGTAATGTAACTATGGACACATTAATTAGAGTTTTTACAGCTTTAAAAGCAAAAGTCAAATTTCAAATAGAACTTCCTAACCTATTTATTAATATCGGGCAATGAGCCATAAACTGAATTTAAATACTAAATAAAATGCCTGACAAGGTTAGAACTGAAATACTTCATTTTTTAAATTAATCAATCCATTTTTCTCGAATAAAATTATTATTTATGAAAACCTCAAAATTAATTACATTACTTTCTCTCCTTCTTTTAATCACCTATGGATTCACATGTGGAATATCTGAAGAAGAGGAGTATAATAATATATATGACTTAGAACTTCCACTGGAGATATTTCCGGTGCAAAAGGTATATCGAATAAATGATACAATTACCCTGGCTGCAACTATTAAAGACCATCGTCTCAAAGATTTAAGAACTCAAAATTTAATTGAGATTAGTTGCACCGGCATACCTATCGGAATTAACATTGGTGTCAGGCACGCCGATTTTAATTTACAGAAAGATGATGATTTATTTGAAATCATTGTTGACACCTCAAATTTTCCAATTTATGAATTGGAAAATAACGGACAAATTTCCTATTTTAAATCTTTTATAGAAGAAAGTATTATAGAAAAAGAGCAAATTTCTGTAATTAAAATAGTACTTAAAAGAAAAGGTGTTTTTAGGATCAGCCCGAATGGAAAAGCAATTTTTATCCATTATGATTTGGATTGTAATACATTCAACCCTATTTTAGATAAAGGCAATATGACACATCTTTTCAATGTGATAAATAATAATCCGGAATTATTGGACCAATCACCACTTCCTCCCAATGTATTTAGTTCAAATGATCAGACACAAAAATTTACAGATGAAAAAAGAATGTATTGGTTTCAGGTAGTAGATTAATAAATCTATGCAAAACAATAGTGAGTTGCAATTAGAAAAAAGTTAATTCACTATTTTTTGAAAGCAAATTACCACTCATGCCTATTGAATGATTTGATATACAGAAATCATGGTTTCGTCCTCCCTATAATGCTATATTTCGATCCTTCACACTTGGTATAAGATGTTTTGATTAATTTGGTGCATTAGATAAACCAGAATTAATAAAATATCCATTATGCCTCCACAAATAATGCTCAAAAACCTTTTATTCCTTTGTTTTTCATTATTCATACAATCTAGTGTATTCAGTCAAGGGACCAGACTTCTCCGCCAACCGGACATTAGTTCAACTCAAATCGTTTTCGAATATGGAGGGGACATTTGGACAGCGCAAAAAAATGGCGGATCTTCCCAAAGAATTACTAGCACCGCAGCCGTGGAATCGAATCCACACTTTTCTCCTGATGGTAAATGGATCGCCTTCAGCTCCAATCGCAGCGGTATCGCACAAGTATATGTCGTAGCATCCGTCGGAGGGGCACCAACTCAATTGACCTGGTATCCTTCCGCGGCATCAGCTCGTGGTTTTACGCCCGACGGAAAAGAAATTTTATTTTCTTCGGGACGGGAGAGTGCACCTACAGGTTATGGGCGTCTTTGGAAAGTTCCAGTAAAAGGGGGTCCTTCAGAATTGCTTCCGGCACCATGGGGCTTCGATGGAAGATATGCACCAGATGGGAAGAAATTAGTAATAGACAGAGTTAGTCGTTGGGATTCCGAATGGAGGCATTATCGTGGTGGACAAAATACTCCGCTTCAGATTTTGGATCTTAAGACTTTAGCAGAGGAGGATATTCCGACTGATGGCAGCGAAGACATACATCCTATTTGGTTGAGTAACGAGATCTTCTTTCTCTCTGACAGGGGATTTATAATGAATGTGTGGTCATATGATGTTTCAACAAAAGCCGTAAGACAGGTTACTAATTTTACAAATGGCGATGTGAAATGGCTGGAAGGAAATGGAAATGAGCTTATAATTGAACAAGACGGTTATCTCCATATTGTAGATCCCATCTACGGCAAAACTACCCAATTGAATATATCAGTAATCGGAGATTTCCCATGGGCTGAAACCCGATTGGAAAATGTGACAGACGAAATCGCCAGCGCCTCATTGTCGCCTACAGGTAAACGTATTTTGGTAGAAGCAAGAGGTGAAATCTTTACAATCCCTGTGGAAAATGGAGATGCGAGAAATCTTACTCAAAGTTCAGGAGCTGCTGATCGAAGACCGATCTGGTCACCCGACGGAAAACAAATTGCCTGGTTTTCTGATAAGGATGGTGAAGGGTATGCTATGTATATCTCTGATCAGGAAGGTACAAAAGCGCCAAAAAAGATCTCAATTGGTGAAAGTAAATTGGCCTGGGAAGCCGCTTGGTCTCCCGATGGAAAATTTATCGCCTTTGCTGACAATGCAGTGAGGGTAAAAGTTCTTGAAATTTCAAATGGTAAACTTTTGAATATAGATGTTGGTGGAACAAATCTTGAAAGAGGCAGTATGGGATTTACCTGGTCGCCTGATAGTAAGTGGCTTGCGTATTCAAAAACTGAAAGCAATAGCTTCAGAAGCATTATGGTCTGGAATGTTGACAGCAAAAAAGTCACATCCCTCAGTAATCCTATGGCCGATGCTATCTCTCCTGCCTGGGATTTGAATGGCAGGTACTTGTACTTTTTAGCGAGCACGAATGTGGCATTGGGTTCAGGTTGGGCCAATACCAGTTCTCAGCAGGCACAACCTACTTTTGGCGCCTACATCACCTTATTGAGAAATGATGAACCAAATCCTTTTCCCTTAAAAACGGATGAAGAACCGGATAGCACGAGCATAGCCAAAACAAAGGATTCAAAAGATACGATAGCCGCATCTAAAAATGTCCGTATCGATTGGAATAATTTGGATACGCGTATCATCGCCATGCCAATACCTACGGGAAATTATGATGGTTTGTTAACCGGACCGAAAGGCTCTGTCCTAATAATTTCGGGATCAAGTTTGAGCAAATATGTTATTGCAGATAAAAAAATGGAAGACCTTGTAAAAGGAGGCTCACAGTTTGCCGTTTCTGCCAATGCTGAGAAAATATTGTTTAAATCCGGGCCCGGATGGAGGGTTGTATCTACTGCCAAACCAGCAGGACCAGGCGAAGGTGGTGTGTCCATGACCTTGCGCATGGAATTGAACAGGATAGAAGAGTGGACACAGATATTCAGTGAAGCATGGAGATACCAGCGCGATTATTTTTATGACAGAAACATGCACGGCAGGGATTGGAAAGAAGTGTGGGATCAATATGCCCCTCTGATGCCATTCATCAGACATCGTGCAGACCTAACTTACATGTTGGATCAATTGGGCGGTGAAGTTTCTGTAGGACACAGTTTTGTGTTTGGAGGAGATTTTCCGGCATTGGATACATCAAGAGTAGGTGTGCTGGGTGCTGACCTTATCGTTGCCGATGGCTTTTGGAAGATCAACAGGATTTATACTGCTGAAAGTTGGAACCCGGAGTTGACTGCACCATTGTCACAACCAAATCTCAAGATAGAGCAGGGCAATTATATCCTTGCCGTCAATGGTAATGACCTAAAAGCATCAGATGATCCATATCAATTCCTGAATGGAAGTGCCGACATGCAAACAGTTTTATTGGTTAATAAAAAACCTTCCACCAACGGCGCCTGGACAGTAATTGTAAAGCCACTCAAGAATGAAAGTGCTCTGCGCCAGCGAGCCTGGGTTGAAGATAATCGCCGCAAAGTAGATGAATTGTCCAAAGGTAAATTGGGCTATGTCTGGGTTCCAAATACCGGCGGTCCTGGATTTAATAGTTTTAATAGATACTATTTTTCACAACAAGATAAACAAGGAGCGGTCATTGATGAAAGATTTAACGGTGGCGGATTATTGGATGATTATATGGTGGATCTGATGGTACGCAGGCTTCGTGCAGCTATTACCAATGAAGTACCTGATGGTAAACCACTCCGTTTACCTGCCGGAATCTTAGGTCCAAAAGTATTGCTGATCAATGAAATGGCCGGTTCCGGTGGAGATTTCTTCCCGTGGATATTCCGCCAGCAAAAAGTAGGACCACTGATCGGAACCCGCACCTGGGGAGGACTTGTGAAATCTTCTACTCATTATTCCTTTGTAGATGGTGGAGCTATGACGGCACCTGATAATGGAGTTTTTGATCCGATAAATAATAAATGGGTTGGAGAAAATATGGGTATTGCACCGGACATCGAGCAAAAGATCTCAGCTATCGCTGTGTCAAAGGGCAGAGACCTCCAACTTGAAAAGGCAGTGGAAGAAACGTTGAAGCTCTTGGAGAAGGAACCATTTCCTGATGTGAAGAGACCGGCTTATTCTACTCCGGCGAAAAGGGAGAATTAAAATCGGAGATAGAAGTAAAAGAAAGGGTTAGGATTGAACCTTTCACCCTGCAACTGCTATGATTTAAATATAAATATCTCTTGAAAAGTATTTATATTTAAATCATAAAAGTTAATTTCTACTTCTGCAAATGATTAAAACAATTTTCTTCGTCGTTTCCGTCGTATTTTTTATCCAAGTCGATGCTCAACAGGTTATCCATAACAGAAACCATCAAGTAATTTTTAACCTCAAGATTACCGATATTGACAATCCGGATTCAGTGGCTGTCATGTGGTTTTTACAACCTTATATCGATGGTGTGACGGAGGATCATGTGGTTATGTTTCCACATAATCTTAATGATAAAGGGCTTTATCAACAAAGCATTTCTTTTCCGGATTCGATCATTGGTCGGACGATAGCTTATAGATATTTGGCCGCAAATGGTAAAACTGATTTTTGGCGACAAATAGTACTTGAGAAAAATGGAAATCAGAATATACTTGAAAGCTGGGGTTTTGTTGACGGTCTGGAAGGGAAAATAAGACCTACAAAAATGCTTTTTCCAACACCGAATTCACCGGCAGAAAATGATTTATTTGAAAAGCCCTATGTCGGCATTACTACTGATGGGAAGGCAATTGATAATCTTTTCCCAATCATAAAAACGGGATTTTCAACTGCGCCAATCAAAAATGCGGTTGTGACTTTTATCCAAACGCTAACAGAAGAACAAAAAACAAAGTCAATTTTTCCTATTGAATCGAAAGAGTGGAGAAGATGGCACAATATAGAATCCTGGCCAAGAGCAGGTCTTTGTTTGGAAGAAATGAATTCAAGACAAAAGAATTAGTTTTTAACTTATTGGCAGAAAGTCTTAGTTCCCGAGGTCTTCAAAAAGTAAAAGATATAATGTCTATGGAAGCTTATCTGGCAGTTTTAGTACCGGAAGTGAAAGCCTTAGGCAGAGAAAAATATTGGTTTACATTTTACGGATCACCTTCAGATACTGAACCTTATGGATGGCAAATCGAGGGGCATCACATCGTAATTAATTATTTTGTATTAGGTGATCAGGTGGTCATGACGCCGATTTTTATGGGGTCCGAACCGAATTATATCGAATCCGGAGAAAATGAAGGTTTGCGCACATTCGTCGTAGAAGAAAAAAAAGGCCTCGACTTTTATAAATCTCTCACCAAAAAACAAAAAGTGGAAGCGACCATTTTGCACAAAAAGGAATATGACTTTAATCGTTCAGAGGCATTCAGAGACAATGAAATCATACCCATATCAGGAATTTCGGCTAGAAAATTATCTAAAAAACAACAAAAGCTCTATTAGAATTAATTGCTGAGTATGTAAATAACCTAAGGGAGGGTCAGGCAATAATTAAAATGGAAGAAGTTCAACATTATTTAAAAGAAACAAATTTCTCCTGGGTTCAAGGAGATAATCCGGATGGTCCTTTTTATTATCGCATCCACAGTCCGGTTATTTTGATTGAATTTGATCATCAAACTCCGGTGTTTATTTACGACCCTTCAAATCCTTATCCCGGTCCTGTCAAAAGCCATATTCACACGGTAGTTCGTACTCCGAATGGCAATGATTATGGTAAGGACCTGTTGAGAGAGCATTTGGAAAAAGAGCATAAAAAGGATAATTATTAACTACCTCTTAAATTCTCGGATTACTAATTTATTAGGAATAGCTTGAAGGTAAAATATAGCACAATAGCATTAAGTTTCCTGGAATTTGAACTGAGTTTTTTTGCTAGTCCTTTTAAAAAAATTAAATAACAATCATGAAACCTTTATTAATTATAGTTTTATTTTTATCTGTCTTTCAGTTGTCCGCTCAGAACAATTATTATACTCAAGGAAAAAGTAATCGTGTGGCTGCAGAATGGGAACCGGCATTAGGTACCATGATTGTATGGCCCTTAAGCATACCGTACAAATTAGTAGTTGAGTTGGCAAATGACAATCATCTTTATACATTGGTGCAGAATGACTCCACAAAAGCAATTGCCTTAAAGTGGTACACAGCTTGGGGAATAGATCCATCAAAAAATACTTTTATTTACGCCCCGGCAGGCATTGATTCATGGTGGACAAGAGATTGGGGGCCAAGTGCCGTTTTTACACCGGATAAAAAAATGGAATTGGGTGATGGAAAATATACTTATTCTACACCGGTGTCTGATATTGGATGTGATGACAGTCTTGAATTTATTTATATGAATGCGGATAAAAAAATCATCAAAACCGAAACAGATGATAGTGCCAGTGTTTATGTAGGTGCTGCATTACATACTGAAGTTTTAGATCTTCCTTTTGCAAATACCGGTGGTAATGTATTGACTGACGGATTGGGATCGGCTTTTTCCACGTGTATCTTGTTACAAGAAAATAAATTCAGAGGATTAAGTGACGACCAATTCTTCCAACTCAACAAAAATCTTTTGGGCCTGAATAATTACCACATAATTTCAAATTTTGAGAAAAGAAGCATTCAGCATATTGACTGTTTCATGAAAGTATTAGATGAGGAACGCATCCTTGTAGCAGAGCCACCGTCAGATCATCCGGAATATGCCATTTATCAAAATATCGTTGACAATGAATTAGCAAAATTGAAAACACCTTATGGCCGCCCATATGAAATAATTAGAATTAAAACAGACCGATACAGTAAGGATCGACTGGCAGCTTACACCAATTCCCTCATACTAAATCAAACGATCTATGTTCCATTATTTCAGATATCTCAAGATAGTCTTGCACTTGAAAGATGGCGCGAGGTAATGCCGGGCTATACAGTTAAAGGTTTTTACTTTCTATTGGCACATGAACCTTTGGTGGATGCAAATGTGAAAGACCATTATAAAATATACGGATGGAATAGTGGCGATGCCCTTCATTGCAGAACAAGAGCAGTATGGGATCCTCAAATGATTTTTATTACAACAAAAAGAATTAAGAACATAGTTGATAGTAAACATAAAAATCATGTGTATTCAACAATTATTGATTATAGTGGAAAAGGACTTGATTTAAAGAAAACGATGCTCTTTTGGCGCGTATCAGGTCAGAAAGGCTGGAATCAAATCGCATTAAAACAAACAGATGCTGTCGATCATTTTTCTGTAGAAATACCATTTCACAAATCAGGGTGCACAATTGAATATTATATATCAGCTGTTTCGAAATCCGGGCAAAAAGAAACAGCACCTCGGACGGCACCGGGTGGATTGTTTAATTTTTTTATACAATAATAATAAATGCTATTTAGGAATTAAGATTCTCAAACTTAGTCTTTTAATTGACTAAGTTTTGCATGTTTTATACTTACGAGAAAATGTATTTTTTTTCATCGCAAAAACTATCTTTGACGAACGAAAAAAAAAGAAACATGTATATCAGGCTTAAATGTATTATCGTCCTTGTCTTTCTAAGTGCCTCATATGCAAATTCCCAATGTTGCACCTACACATTAGTCATGCACGACTCATATGGTGATGGTTGGAACGGAGGCAGTCTAGAAGTGTATATTAATAATGTTTCGATTGGAGAATTTAAGGCAGAGAACTTTGTAAGTTCAGATACATTTACAGTTTGTAATGATGCATCAATCAGCTTTTTTTATAAGGGGGGAATGTATGAAAATGAAAATTCCTATCAATTATACGATCCTTCATGGAATCTTGTTTTTGCTGCCGGGCCGAATCCTCAAACAGGCAGCATATCATTGCCATCTGGTAATTGCTCAGGTATAACAGTTCCTGGTAATAATGCTTGCACAGCCATTGCAATTGATACTGGTGAATGTCTTATTAAGGATAACATTGGATTTATAGGTTCCGGATTAAACCCTGATTGCGCTGGATATAAAGGCGGTGATATTTGGTTTAAAACAGAGGTTCCTCCTTCGGGAAATGTTGGTTTTGAAACTGACAACGGCAGCTTGAATGATACTGGGATAGCTGTTTGGTCAGGTAGTTCATGCACCGATCTTCGATTACTGGGATGTGATGATGACGGTGGAAATGGTAGCTTTTCTTTTCTTAATGTATATGATTTATTGCCGGATCAAACACTTTACATTCAGGTTTTTGGATACGATGGCAGCAGTGGCAATTTTGAACTTTGTGTTGAAGATTTGGGTGTTGTTTCTCTCGACAGCTCTGAACTGCCTATCGTAATGATTAATACATTGGGGCAGACAATAGTGGAAGACACTAAAATAAATTGCTTAATGGAAGTTAAGTATAATGGAGTAGGCAATATTACTTATTTGACAGACAATGCCAATGTCTACGATGGAAATATTGGAATTGAAATACGGGGAGCAACTTCAGCCGGTTATCCACAACGCCCATATGGTATCGAAACTCAAGATGAAGTTGGAGAGAATAAGAATGTATCTCTTTTAGGAATGCCTGCTGAAAATGATTGGGTGTTGTTATCCAACTTTAATGATCTTTCCTTAATAAGGAATCCTCTGGCATATCATCTATTTGGGGCGATGGGCAATTATAGTGTAAGGACAAGTCTTTGTGAAGTACTAATTGACAGTTCGTATAAGGGAATTTATGTATTTGGAGAGAAAATTAAACGTGATAAAAACAGAGTTAATATAGCCAACTTAACTGAAGCGGATATTTCTGGAGATGATCTTACAGGTGGTTATATTCTTCAACAAAATCACTGGAATGCAGACAATAGTTTTCAATCCAACTATTCCCCTATTGATCATCCAGGATTTGATATCCATTTTTTATACCAGGATCCAAAACCGGAGAATCTTTTGCCAATTCAAAAGGCTTATATAGCATCCTATGTGGATAGTTTGGAGGCAGCACTTTATAGTTCAAACTTTACAGATACCACAAATGGATACAGAAAGTACATGGATGTAAAATCTTTTATTGATTATTTTCTTGTGAATGAATTGTCGCGAAATGGAGATGGATTTAAGAAGAGTGTTTTTTATAACAAAGACAAAAATTCAAAAGGAGGGAAGTTAAAAGCTGGCCCTGTATGGGATTTTGACTGGGCATGGAAAAATATTGGTGGATGTACTTCAGAAAACTTAGACGGTTCAGGCTGGGCGCATTATGTCAATGACTGCTCTCCGGATAATTATTCTACTGGTTGGTATATCCGTTTACTTCAGGATACATCATTTAGCAATGAATTGCGTTGCACCTATGAAAATTACAGGCAAACAATTTTAGATACCTCTTATATTTTCTCATATATAGATAGTGTCAAGAATCTAGTGCAAAACGCTCAGGCACGTCATTTTAAAAAATGGCCAATACTTGGTAAGAGTGGACCTGCCCCAGAAATCGGGGACATAGCCACCACGTATGATGGAGTGCTGGATACTTTGAAGGGCTGGATTAGTTTGCGACTAGATTGGCTTGATAAGAATATTCCCGGGCTCTGCAAACCTGCTGTTAGCGGATCAAATCATCATGAATTTTCTGAAATACTTCAATGTTTTCCTAATCCCGCCTCTGACTTTGTTCAGATTGAATATACATTGTCAGCACCTATGAAAGTTAAGGTGAGTATGCATAATTATTTAGGTAATTCAGTTGCATCTGTAAAAGGGGAAATGCAGGATAGTGGAAGCCATGCGCTCAAATTTGATATTCGCAATTTTTCACCAGGGATTTATATTATTCGATTTGAATCTGGTTCAAATATTAAATATAAAAGGTTAGTAATCGTAAAATAGATTCTTTAATTGAATATTTTAGCCATTTGAATACTTTAAATTGATTAAATTGATTAAATTGATTGTTTGCCCACTATCAAAATTGAGAAGATGGGTAAATTAATAGCCATTCTTTTTATGAAAGAATGGAATCCTCGTGCGTCTATTAATTCAAGTGCTCATAATATAGCTAAGATCAATAACGTAGTCTTAAATAGTAGCATCCAGCGTCTAAGATAAGTAGGTATCCACAATAAAAATTTATGTATCGAATATTTGATATATAAAATACATTGTATAGTAAATGAATATACATATGTAATTATATATATGTCCCTAAAGTATTATTTATAATAAATCTAAAAACTAGTTTTCATATATTTAGGACAAATATGTCCTTAATTGTAAATCAATTAGGTTGACTGTATTTTCAGTTTTATATTTTATCCATTTTAAATTTATGTTACATGAAGTTTTTAGCAAATTACATAGTCATGGTGGCGATTATCTTATGGATAATTCCATCTTATGCCCAGTTAAATCGTACTATTGATGGCAAGGGCAACAATCTTCTCCATCAAGAGTGGGGGACGACGGGTTCAAATGAATTAGAATACGGTACCATCGGTTTTGGTGACGGCTATTCTTCACCGGCGGGTTCTGACAGACCTAACGCCCGTTACATCAGCAATATGCTTAATGTTCAAAATACACTTGAAAACGATCCACGTAATCTTAGTGCTTACTGCTGGGTTTGGGGCCAATTTATTGATCACGATATCACTCTTGTTACAGACAATCCTAATGAAGGTTTGGCAATTTCCATACCTAAAGGTGATGTTTATTTCGATCCACAGGCCACAGGCACTGCCAAAATGAATATATTACGCAATCTATTTGATCCTAACACGGGAACTGATCCTAGCAATCCAAGAAAGTATATCAACCATATAACATCTTTTGTAGATGCCTCGACTATATATGGATCAGATGAGTCACGTGCCAAATGGTTAAGAACATTCATAGGAGGTAAAATCAAAGTATCAAGTGGTAATCTTCTTCCATGGAACACCATTACCGGCGAGTATAATGACGTGATTGATCCATCTGCGCCCGAGATGGCAATGCCATTACCCAATGTAACTAAATTTTTTGTATCCGGTGATGTCCGAGCAAATGAGAATCCATTTCTTACAGCTATGCATACTTTATTTACCCGAGAGCATAACAGACTTTGTACAAAACTAGCTAATGAATTCCCATCATGGAATGATGAAGAATTATATCAGCGAGCCCGTAAACTTGTAGGTGCTGAAATCCAAGCTATTACTTACGAGGAATGGCTACCTGAACTAGGAATGGAGTTGGATACATACCTGGGCTACAATGCCTCAGTTGATCCTGGTATTATGAATGTATTTTCTGCAGCAGCTTACAGGTATGGTCATACCACTATCAATAGTGTGTTGGTGAGGATGGACAATGCGGGGAACTACATGGCTGAAGGTGATATCTTATTGAGAGATGCCTATTTTAATCCTGGAGCGACAAAAGATATTGGAGGTATAGAGCCATATTTGATTGGCATGTCAACGGTGATTCAACAAGATTTTGATTGCAAGATCATCGATGATCTTCGCAACTTCCTTTTTGGTGCTCCAGGAGCAGGTGGTATGGATTTGGCAGTCATTAATATTGAAAGGGGCAGAGAACGGGGACTTCCGGATTACAATACTGTGCGCAATGATTTTGGATTGGAGCGCCTTAACGATTTCAACCAAATGTCTTCGGATTTGATTATGAACCAAACATTGAAGTTTGTGTACAGCGATGTTAACAAAATTGATCCGTGGGTTGGTATGCTTGCTGAAAATCATATGCATAATGCACTTTTCGGTGAAACAGCAATGACAATCGTAAAACAGCAATTTATATCTTTAAGGGACGGAGATCGTTACTATTATCTCAATGATGATGCATTATCACCTTTAGACAAATTGTTAGCGAAAACCACAAGGCTTGCAGATGTAATCCGTCGTAACGCCCCGGTGACTATTATTAAAGATAATATTTTTGAGGTACATACGCTTACAAGTGCTACAAAAGATGTCAAAGAAGATAGATTTATCGATTTCGCATTGTATCCTAACCCTGTTCATCAAATGGTCTTCCTCCGCATTCCTTCCGAGACAAGTCGAAAAGCTACACTTCAAGTCGTTGATATGCAAGGAAAAGTGATACTGGAACGGGAGGCTAATTTATCTATAGGCAATAATACTATAACACTTACACTTCCTTTCACGTGCACACAGGGCTCATATGCAATGATAATTACCTCAGAAAATAAAACTGGTCAGAAACTTTTTATAAAAGTTGATTAGAATATAATTGAAAATTTTCATTGCCAGGAAGGATAATTTCTGACCTGGCATTTTTTATTAAACACGCCCCAAGTATTATCATTTGTAATCATAAATTGGTAATAATCGATGTCTTAGAATTCTTATTAAATGATATATTTCGTATGGTCAAGGTCAATAAAATAGAAGTATCATTTTATCCAATTTTTTTTAAAAAAAAGTCTGTCTCTTAAGTGTTAGTTTGTTGTATATCAGCAATTTAAGTTGTTATATTTTAGTTTGTAGTTTTTTAATTAAATAAAATTGTAACCTTTCTATATTTCATTTACTCCAATATAATAGAGCAATCAATTTTATTCAATTCAAATTTACAAACACATGGACAGTATAACACTACAACAATCAATTAAGCACCCATTTAATCTTCTAAAATTTACTTTTGTAATAGTACCCATTGTAGCTGGTCTTGATAAATTCACAAATTTACTAACAGATTGGACCCAATACATTAATCCGGCCTTTCTGGAGATGTTGCCGTTTTCCGGTTCAACATTTATGATGATAGTGGGAATAATAGAAATTATTGCTGGTGTAATTGTGTTGATAAAGACAGAGTTAGGAGGATACATTGTTGCTGCATGGCTTACATTGATTGCACTCACACTTTTAGGAGAATTCAACTTTATTGATGTAGCAGTTCGTGATTTTGTAATGGCTATATCGGCTTTTTCAATGGGACGTTTTGCTAAATTTATCTCATAATTAATTTTTGAAAATATGACATCTTTTACACAATATACGGATGCAAAAATTATTGAGAATATTCTGAGTGGAGAAATTGCACAGTATGAAATATTTATTCGGAGGAATAATCCTTTCTTGTACAAGGTTGGAAGATCCTACAACTACAACCACGAAGATACCCAAGACTTGATGCAGGAATCATTCATTGATGCATATAAAAATTTATCAAAATTTGAAAATCGTTCAAGTTTTAAATCTTGGATAATAAAAATAATGCTCAATCATTGTTTCAGGAAGAAACAAAAATTTAGTTTTAAAAATGAAATCGTGGCGGAAATTATGGATAGCTCAGAACCAATGTTCAAACGCTCAGAAAATGATACTTATAAGATGGTAGCTAATAGAGAGTTACATTGTATTATTGAAAAGGCATTGGGAAGTGTGCCGTTTGATTACAGAATGGTTTTTTCATTGCGTGAAATGAATGGATTAAATGTTTCAGAGACTGCCAAAGCGTTAGAGATAAGTGAAGCCAATGTAAAAGTTAGACTTAATAGAGCAAAAACTATGCTGCGTAAAGAAATTGAAAAATCATATTCAGCAGAAGAAATTTTTGAATTTAATTTAATTTATTGTGATGCAATTGTTGACCATGTAATGCAAACAATTACGGAACTTTAATTGTTAAAATTATAAATATATGTAATGGCACAAGTAGTAAAAATTATTTCAATTGAACATCTTACGCATGATGTAATAAAAATTGTTGCAGAGAAACCTGAGCATCTGCTATATCAGCCAGGCCAGGCAGTAGATGTATCTATAAATAAAGAAGGTTGGGAAGAGAAATTGCGTGCATTTACATTTACTTCTTTACCAAATGAAGACCATATTGAATTTACGATTAAAACATACCCTTCTCACCATGGAGTTACAGAGCAATTACTTGTGCTTTCAGTAGGTGATGAACTTTTAATCCACGATCCCTTTGGTGATATAAGTTACAAAGGTGAAGGCATATTTATTGCAGGAGGAGCAGGGGTGACGCCTTTTATTGCCATTTTTAAGCAACTCGAAAAAGATCATAAAGTTGGAGATAATAAGCTAATTTTTGCAAATAAAACCAAAGCAGATATTATTCAAGCTGACAAATTTATTACACTTTTAGGCTGTAATTTCATAAATGTGCTATCAGCTGAAAGATTGGACCATTATGAGCATGGTTATATTACAGCAGAGTTAATAAAAAATCACATCAAAAGTGAGAATGACTACTTTTATATCTGTGGTCCCGAGCCAATGATGCAGGCTGTAGAAAATCATTTATCAGTCTTGGAAATTACTGATAGTCATATTGTAAGAGAAGCTTTCTAATTTTTTATTCAAGGTGATTTATAAACATTCAACCTATTAAATATTTTTACTCAGCGGTACTTTAGATAGTAATGATACATTAATTGCATTTTAACGTTCAAAAATGATACTGATACTTATATGAATCAGTATCATTTAGTTTTTTACCAAATCATTAATCTTTATTTTTAAATTCGAGTGATAATTTTTTCGTATAATTGAAGCTCAATAATCTTCTCTAAGATATTAGATTATAATTAATCTTGATGGAAGCATGAAAGTTTTGCATATGATTTCGAAATGTTAACAATTACTGTATTTACTTAAAATAGAAAAAATTACCATGAAGAGGGTTTCAATTTTATTATTAACTTTTTTAATTTCTTTTCACTCTTTTGGCCAAGATATTACTGGCCAATGGAATGGAGTTCTAAAAGTTCAAGGAACGCAATTAAGACTAGTTTTCCATGTCGCAAAGACCGATATAGGCTATATTTCAACGATGGATAGCCCTGATCAAGGCGCAAATGGTATTCCGGTTACAAACACAACTTTTGAAAATTCAAAAATAAAATTTGAAGTTTCAAATGCGCGAATTGAATATAATGGGGAATTAAAGGAAAATGAAATTAAAGGAACTTTTAAACAAGGCGGGCAAGAATTCCCGATGAATTTGTCAAGAAAAGACATTGAAAAAGTGGTCATTAATCGACCACAAGAACCCATAAAACCTTATCCTTATTATTCTGAAGATATAACTTTTCAAAATACAATAGAAAACATTTCATTAGCTGGAACATTGACTTTGCCAAAAAAGGATGGAATTTTTCCAGTTGTAATATTAATATCTGGAAGTGGGCCCCAAAATAGAGATGAGGAGATTCTTGGTCATAAACCATTTCTTGTAATTGCTGATTATTTAACTAGAAATGGCATTGCTGTATTTAGATATGATGACAGAGGAGTTGGGCAATCAAAGGGTGATTTTAAAACTGCAACTTCAGCTGATTTTGCAACTGATGTGCAGAGTGCTGTTAACTATCTGAAAACCAGAAGCGAAATTAATAAAAAGAAAATTGGTTTAATCGGACATAGTGAAGGTGGCTTAATAGCACCTATAGTTGCCTCAAAATCACAAGATGTAAGTTTTATTGTCTTATTGGCCGGCCCGGGAATTCAAGGAGATAAATTATTATTGCTTCAACAAGAGCTAATTGCCAGAGCTTCAGGTACATCTGAAGTGGAAATTAGTAAAACAATATTGACAAATTCAAAATTATTTGAAATTGTTAATAATTCTGAGAATGACCTTAAGCTCAAAACAGCCTTGACAAATGAGTTAAACGATTTAATTAGCAAAGACACAATTTCTAAATTGCCAAATGGAATGACACAAGAAGAATTTGTTACTTACCAGGTTAATCAAATTTCTAGTCCCTGGATGCAGTATTTTATTAAATATGATCCGGCAGATGCTTTAAGAAAAGTATCATGTCCGGTTTTGGCAGTAAATGGTGAAAAAGACTTGCAAGTGCCACCAAAAGAAAATTTGACAGCAATAAAAAATATACTTAAAAACGCAGGAAATAAAAACTTAACGACAATGGAGTTTCCCAACTTGAATCATTTGTTTCAAGAATGCCAAACGGGCTTACCCGAAGAATATGCAAGTATTGAACAGACGTTTTCGCCAAAAGCTTTGGAAGAAATAACAAAATGGGTATTAACCCAAAATAAATAAAGTCTTTACTCATTGCCATTCAGCATTCTTCGTAATGGTTGAAAAAATATTACTTATAACACGACCCATTAGTAAATAAGTAATTATGCATATTTTCGCACTTGTAAAAAGATTTAAATTGAAGATAGATAACATATTAAATACTTAAAATTATACAACATGAATGAGGAAAAGAAAAAGTTAACATCGGTTTCTGGTAGACCAATAGCTGAAAATCAAAATGTAAAGACAGCCGGGAAAAAAGGCCCGATGCTATTGGAAGATTTCTGGTTTCTTGAAAAGCTTGCTCATTTCGACAGAGAGGTAATTCCCGAGAGAAGAATGCATGCTAAAGGTTCAGGTGCTTTTGGGACATTTACTGTTACACATGATATTTCCCAATATACAAAGGCCAAAATATTTTCTGAAATTGGTAAAAAGACGGATTTATTTGTTCGTTTTTCAACTGTAGCCGGAGAGCGTGGAGCAGCGGATGCAGAAAGAGACATTCGTGGATTTGCTATAAAATTCTATACAGAGGAAGGAAACTGGGATTTGGCCGGAAATAATACTCCTGTTTTCTTTTTAAAAGATCCTTATAAATTTCCTGATCTTAACAAGGCAGTAAAGCGTGATCCTCAAACAAACTTGAGAAGTGCAAATCACAATTGGGATTTTTGGACACTTCTTCCAGAAGCACTGCATCAAGTAACTATTGTAATGAGTGAAAGAGGAATCCCTAAGACGTACAGACATATGCACGGTTTCGGTAGTCATACCTTTAGTTTTATCAATGCTAAAAATGAGCGTTATTGGGTGAAATTTCATTTTAGAACAGAGCAAGGCATCCAAAATTTGACTAATGCAGAGGCAACTGAAATAATCGGAAAGGATAGAGAAAGTAATCAGAGAGATTTATTTAATTCAATCGATAAAGGTGACTTCCCAAGATGGAAATTAAAAGTTCAGATCATGCCTGAAGCGGATGCTAAAACTTATCGTTTTGATGCATTCGATTTAACCAAAGTATGGCCACATGGTGATTATCCACTAATCGATGTTGGTGTAATGGAGCTGAATAGAAACCCTGAAAACTATTTTGCAGATGTTGAGCAAGCAGCTTTTAATCCTGCAAACGTGGTTCCCGGTATTGGCTTCTCTCCTGATAAAATGCTACAAGGCCGATTATTCTCTTATGGAGATGCACAGAGATATAGATTGGGAGTAAATCATTATCAGATCCCTGTAAATACACCTAAATGTCCTTTTCATAATTTTCATAGAGATGGAGCAATGCGTGTAGATGGAAATGAAGGTTCTACTATCCATTACGAACCAAATAGCTATGGACAATGGCAGGAGCAAAAGGAGTTTGTTGAACCATCTCTGGAATTACAAGGGGCTGCTTTTCATTATGACCATAGAGAGGATGAGGACTATTACACTCAGCCTGGCAATTTATTCAGATTGATGTCAGATGAGCAAAAACAAGTTTTGTTTAGTAATACAGCCGGTGAAGTTGGCGGTGCTGAGCGGTTTATTCAAGAAAGACATATTTCTAACTGTTACAAGGCGGATCCAGCTTATGGAACTGGTGTTGCCAACGCATTAGGGATAAATATTAGTGAATTAAAATTATAAGTGGTAAGCGCTTTCGAAAGTAATTTCTAAAAGTGGCGGGTAGGTCTATCTAAAAATCTCAGTGTATCCAGTAAATCCAGGTGCCTTAAGTAAGTTTTAGTTTCCTAAACCGCCACTTTTTTTTGCTTCAAATAGCATCCAAAAATTTCCAAAAACATACTGATTAAACTTAAGTTTTGGAGTTGCATATTGCATTGGTAAATTTATTAAGGTGGTTGGAATGCTTGACTTTGGTTAAGTCTGGAATTGGAAAATATTATCAAAAGAATTAATATATTTGACAAGTATTTATGATTTTTTGCTGTAATTATGATTGAAATATAGCTAAAATACATATTCTGCCTATTGATTTTATCCTTGATGCTATCTTAAAGATAACAGAGGATGGTGCAAATGAAATACGAATGAAATTAACAAAACTTTTTAACGAATTTTTTGAAAGCGAAAAAGCAAGTGGGCTGATATTAATTTTTGTAACAGTTCTTTCACTTGTCTTTGCAAATTCAGTATGGCAAACAAGCTATATTAACTTTTGGCAATTTGATCTGGGCGGACACAATTTAATACATTGGATTAATGATGGGTTGATGACCATTTTCTTTCTATTGATTGGTTTGGAATTAGAGAGAGAGGTGTATCACGGAGAAATGTCAAATTTAAAAAGTGCCTCATTACCTATAATAGGAGCACTAGGTGGGATCCTTGTCCCGGCAGGAATATATTTAATTCTTAATTATGGAACAAATACACAGTCAGGCGCCGGGATTCCTATGGCAACTGACATTGCATTTGCAATCGGTGTTTTATCTCTTCTGGGTAATAGAGTTCCGACATCATTAAAGGTATTTCTTACAGCACTTGCAGTAATGGATGATTTAGGAGCAATAATGATAATTGCAATTTTTTATACGAAATCAATCTCTTTTGTGGATCTATCCATAGCAATGGGAGTATTTGGAGCATTACTTGTCCTAAATAGATTGAAAGTGCATAACTTAATTCCTTATTTAGTTGGGGGTATTGTTATGTGGTACTTTATGTTACATTCCGGTGTTCACGCCACAATAACAGGCGTTTTATTAGCCTTTGCGATCCCTTTTGGTGATGGAGGAGAGAAATCACCTTCTTATATCCTACAACATATTTTGCATAAACCGGTTGGGTTCTTTATAGTGCCGTTATTCGCTATCGCTAATACTTGTATTGCTATTGGTGACAATTGGCAGAGCGGCATGGCACATACAAGTAGTGTAGGAATCATGGCTGGACTGTTGATTGGTAAACCCCTGGGCATTTTTCTTTTTTCTTTTATTGGTGCTGGTTTAGGACTTTGTGCATTACCGACTGATTTAAAATGGAAAAATATTATCGGGGCTGGTATTTTAGCGGGTATAGGTTTTACAATGTCGATCTTTATTACTCTCCTTGCTTTTGATGATACATCCATAATAAACGATTCGAAAATTGCAATTCTTATATCTTCAGTTATAGCGGGAATAATCGGGTATTTATGGCTGAACTTCACACTTGATGGAGAGGTGGAGGAAAGCTAGGTCATTTGGAAATTTACATTTGCGTATCAGCAGCAAAACACTGACTTTATATATGACTCGTTTATTTATGCTTGTGCTTATTATTTATATACTCATTCCTGAATCGGGAAATGCACAATTAAATAATGACAAATTAGGTGCTTGGTATATGTATTTTATTACTACCAACTTTAATAATAGTCAATGGGGATTTCAAGGAGATGTGCAATATCGTAACTGGAATATTGGAGGTGATCTTGAACAGTTATTAATTTCAGGTGGGCTTACGTTCAGCCCCATAAGTACTAAATTAAATTTCGGACTAGGTTATACCAATGTCCATTCAGGAGCATATGGTAAAAATAATTTGACTACCATGGAAAGTAGAATTTATCAAGACGCAATGTTTCCTGTTCAGTTAGGAAGCCGTATATATGCAAATCATAGATTTCGATTTGAGCAAGGATTTGTTGAGGATCAAAACTTACGAACCAGATATAGATACAGGGTGGGGATAAATGTTCCCTTAAATAAGACAAGGATGGAGAGGAAAACTATTTATCTGGCGTTTTACGATGAGATATTCATCAATGGTCAGCGAAATATCGGAAATGGAAATCATGTAGAAATCTTCGATAGGAATAGATTATACATGGCAATCGGTTACTTCATACAAAATGGGGTGCAAGTCCGGCTCGGTGTTATGAATCAAACTACAAATTCATGGAAAAAGAATCAATTGCAGGTAAGTTTGCATCATAAACTATAATTTTATGAAAACAGTCGTGCGGTGATTTTGATTACAAACAAATGCTATGCATAAGTATTCAGTTTACCATTATTCCTTCCCATAGTATTTATCATATAGATGTTTTGATAAATTACAGTCCTTAATATTTCAATAAATCATCAAGACAGATCTTGACCTAGACTGCCTATTTATTTTTGCAAAAGTTTAAATATTTCCAAGTTCCAGACCTAGTTCTTTCAATTGCGCTTTATCTATAGCTGCGGGAGCTTCTATCATTACATCTCTTCCCTGATTGTTTTTTGGGAATGCAATAAAATCTCTGATACTATTACTGCCGCTCATTACTGCACACAATCTGTCAAGCCCGAAAGCAATACCTCCGTGAGGTGGCGCGCCAAATTCGAAGGCATTCATCAGAAACCCAAACTGTATATCTGCTTCTTCTTTAGTGAATCCGAGAAGATCAAAGTTTTTAGACTGTAGTTCCTTATCGAAGATTCTTATAGAACCACCTCCTATCTCTGAGCCATTAATAACCAAGTCATATGCATCTGCTCTCAGGCTGGTTAATGTGGCCCTGTCACCAGACTTCATTTTTCAATATCTGATTTTTTCGGCGATGTAAATGGATGATGCATAGCATAGAACCTTTGAGAATCTTCATCCCATTCAAGTAGCGGAAAATCCACTACCCATAATGGTTTGAAATCTCCATCCTTTAAGAGACCGAGCCTGCGACCCATTTCAAGGCGTAATTCACTAAGCTGTTTTTGAGTTTTCTCTAACTCACCTGAAAGGATAAGTAACATATCGCCTTTCTCAGCACCGAATAATTTACCAATTGCCAAAAAGGTCTTCATCTGAATAGAATTTTCCAACTGTGGACTTAACACCTTCCGCGCCAAACTTTATGTAAACAAGCCCTTTAGCACCGATCTGAGGTCTTTGCAACCATTCAGTCAGCTCTTTCATGTCCTTGTTCGAAAAGTTAGCTTCGCAACTCTTGGCACAAATTCCAATCACGGCTTCTGCTTGATCAAATATTGCAAAATCCTTTCCACTCATTGCCTCTTTCACATCTGTGAATTCCATACCGAATCTAAGATCAGGTTTGTCTGAACCATATTTACTCATAGCTTCATCATAGGTCATTCTTGGGAAAGAGGGAAGTTCAATATTCAAAACGCTTTTAAATAAGTGTTTTGTTAGACCTTCGAAAGTGTTCAGGATATCCTCCTGAGTGATAAAGGCCATTTCGCAGTCTATCTGTGTAAATTCCGGTTGACGATCAGCGCGTAGGTCTTCATCTCTGAAACATTTTACAATCTGGAAATATTTGTCCAGACCACCTACCATCAATAATTGCTTGAAAGTCTGAGGTGATTGTGGAAGTGCATAGAAAGTACCAGGATTCATTCTGGAAGGAACGACAAAGTCGCGGGCACCTTCTGGTGTAGATTTTATTAAAAAAGGAGTTTCTACCTCTATAAATCCTTCTCCGGATAGATGCTTTCTGGTTTCTATAGTTATATTGGATCGAAAGATGATATTTTGCTGGACAGGATTTCTTCTTAAGTCGAGATACCTGTATTTCATCCGTAAGTCATCACCACCATCCGTATTATCATCAATTGTAAAAGGAGGAGTTTTTGATATATTAAGTATATCAAGTTCATTTACATCTATTTCGATATCACCTGTAAGTCTGTTAGCATTTTTACTTGAGCGTTCACGCACACTACCAGAAACTTTAATGACATATTCTCGTCCAAGTGTTTGAGCTTTTTCTCCTAAGCCCTTATTTGTTTCCGTGTCGAATACTAATTGAGTGATACCATATCTGTCTCTGAGGTCAATAAATGTCAGTCCTCCAAAGTCTCTACTAGTACTTACCCAACCACTCAGAGTCACTGTTTGACCAACATTTTCCTTTCTTAATTCACCACAATTATGCGTTCTATACATGATATTTCTTTTTAGAAGCTGCAAAAGTAAGGAAATATATAATGACAAATTATAAATGATAAATATATACGTAGGATTGGGGGATTGTAATACTATCTACTTATGTTCTGCTTGGCGGACAAGGGCAAGCCTTATCCCTGAAAACACCTGTTATACTATAATACTATTCTACTCTAATACTATCGACTTATATTCTACTTGACGGACAAGGGCAAGCCTTATCCCTACAGTCAACTGTTATACTCTAATACTATCACACTCTCACACTACCGTCACATCTTGTTTCGTAAATGTATTAATAGCAGATCCTTGAATCTTGACTTCTACCTCTAATCTATATTGAGACTTAACTCCTTTAAGCATTTTAGCACCTTTGGCAAGGCCTTTGAAAAGAAAGTTTTTGCTGCCGAATTTGTCCATTGAGGACATTAAGTAATCTACCGGGATCTTAAAAGGAACTGTGATTAACTTGTTTGTAGTCATAGGAAGTGAAAATCCAGTTTTGATCGAACCAATGTCATATTCATCAGTTTTTTTAGTCCTAAAACGGCCTCTGGTGTATTTTTCAATAACTCTGACTTCAATTGATTCTATCACTAATTGATATTTAGAAAGGAGAATTAACTCACCATCGATATATTCTTTATCAGCATCATATATGTCCGATGCAATTATTTCTACTTTAAGTCCGTCTATGCCCAACATTTTTTTCAGTCTTCCGATCATCTTTACAGCGTATTTTTCATTACAACAAATCTAAACTACATTTAATTAAAGGCTTCTTCGTTTTTTCGATTAATGACATATAAAGACCTGACTAAGGTGCAACTTTATCCATTATCAGAATCTTCCTGGCCTTCTTAAAGTAAAATAAATTATCAATATACATTTAATAGTTAACGATACCCATACAAAAAATAGAAATCCGTTGAATGGCAATTAAAAACTGTTTTGAAAAGATCATTTATATCGTTGGAAAAATATCATCTAACCTTTCATCCAATAATTATAGTAATTTTGCAGCTACAAAAATAGTAAATGAATACACTGGAAGTTATTAAGCAAGGCAATCATCGTCAATTTTTCCTAATCGCAGGACCATGTGCTGTTGAAAGTAAAGATCTTTGTTTTGAAGTGGCAGAAAAAGTCAAAAAACTTACATTAGAACGTGATATCCCTTATATTTTTAAAGGTTCGTTTAAAAAGGCAAACAGATCGAAAGGTGATAGTTTTACGGGTATGGGAGATGAGTTTGGACTCGATATACTCCGCCAGGTTAGAGAACATTTTGATCTGCCAGTTACGACAGATATTCATGAATCTTATCAGGCCGAAATGGCTGCAAAATATGTCGACGTGCTTCAAATCCCTGCTTTCTTGTGTCGCCAAACTGACCTTTTGAAAGCTGCAGGAGTTACCGGAAAAGTAGTAAGCATTAAAAAAGGCCAATTTTTAAGTCCAGAAGGCATGAAGTTCGCTGTGGATAAAGTAAAAACTACCGGCAATGATAATGTCTGGCTAATAGAAAGAGGTACCACGTTTGGTTATCAGGATCTAGTAGTTGATTATAGAAGTATCCCGGTGATGAGGGGATTTGAAGTGCCAGTGGTCATGGATTGTACTCATGCATTGCAACAACCAAATCAATCGAGTGGGGTCACTGGTGGCAATCCTGCCATGATAGGAACGATTGCAAAAGCCGCTATTGCAGTTGGAGCAGATGGATTATTTATTGAAACTCACCCAAATCCGGCAGTTGCACTTTCCGATGGTGCCAATATGCTTAAATTAGACAAGTTGGAGGAATTGTTGGATCAATTAGTGAAAGTAAGAAATGCAGTAATTTAGGAAATGGAGGAAAACGAAGAAGCTTTTTACGAGATAAGTGTGGCGCCTCATCAGGTTGATAACGAATATGTTCACGAACAGATTCTTTACTCAAAATTTCCACAACTGAAAATTCCATTTGGAAAGTTAAGACTTACACGTCGTTCGATTGATGCACGAAAAGGAAAAGTTCAGTATGTTCTTCGTTTTCAATCGATTGATTTGATTCCAATAAAAAATGGATTCGAAAACTTGATACCGCTCAAGGAAGCAGCTGATCTAAAAAAAGTTTTGGTCGTAGGGGCCGGACCTGCAGGCTATTTCGCTGCTTTTCAGTTGATTCAATCCGGGGTGAAGCCAATAGTAGTAGAACGAGGAAAGGATGTCCAGGCCAGACGACGTGATATCCGCGCTATTATGCAGGAAAGTATCGTTAATGAGGATAGTAATTATTGTTTTGGGGAAGGTGGAGCTGGAACTTATTCTGACGGGAAATTATACACAAGATCTACTAAAAGAGGTGATGTAAGACAGATTCTACATACGTTCTGTTATCATGGGGCAGAGCAATCCATTCTGATCGATGCCAATCCACATATTGGTACCAACAAACTTCCCAAGATCATTGCATCTATGAGGGAAGCAATTCTTGAAGCTGGTGGTGAAATTCATTTTGGAAAGAAGCTCATTGACTTTGAAATAGAAAATGATTCAATAACTAAAGGTATATTTGAAGACGGATCAGAAATTCATTGTGATGCTATGATTCTTGCTACCGGGCACAGTGCAAGAGATATATATAGTTTATTGCACTCGAAAGATATATTGCTTGAGGCTAAGCCTTTTGCCTTGGGTGTCCGGGTAGAGCATCCTCAAGCACTTATAGACCAGATTCAATATTCCAGTCCTGAGAGACCCGAAGGTTTGCCGGCAGCTCCTTACAGTGTGGTAGCGCAAGAAGAGGGTAGGGGAGTATTTTCATTCTGTATGTGCCCGGGAGGTATGATTGTGCCTGCGGCAACGCAGGAAGGAGAGATCGTGGTCAATGGAATGTCACCTTCCAGAAGAGATAGTGCATTTGCCAATAGTGGTTTTGTTACTTCTGTTGAAATCGATGATATTCCGGAAAGATTTGGTAAAAGCACTTTTTCGGCTTTGGCTTTTCAGGCATCAATAGAAAAAACGATTTTCAACAATGGTGATGGTTCACAAAAGGCACCAGCTCAGAGGTTGATGGATTTTTTGGATAGAAAAGAAAGTTTGGATTTGCCGGCTTGCTCTTATATTCCTGGTATTTATGCGGCTAGATTAGATAAATTATTGCCTGAATTTATTACGGAAAGACTGATAAAAGGTTTTAGGACCATCGGAAAAAAACTTGGTGGATATTTGACGAATGATGCAGTAGTAGTCGGTGTTGAAAGTCGGACCAGCAGTCCTGTTAGAATACCCCGTGTAAAAGAATTATTGAATCATCCACAGATAATGAATCTTTATCCATGCGGAGAAGGTGCCGGATTCGCAGGAGGCATTGTTTCTGCAGGAATTGATGGGGTGAATGTGGCGAAGAAAGCAGCGGAGAAAGTGTTGAGTAATGAATAATGAGTAATTTGAAATGAGTAATGAGAGCGAGCTGAACTACCTGATCAAAAATGAAAAACGATTATTAAAGTCATAATGTCACCGCCTTCGGGGTTTCGAAAATTCTTACTGATTTTTTTCTATAATAATGTCACCACCTTCGGGGTTCTGTCAATGGTTTAAATCGGAATTTTTTTCTGCTAAAAATTTCTGATTTAAAACCTAGAATTTTGAACAATTCCTAATAACAAAGCGGCAGTAAAAAAATATTAGTTTTATAAATGGGTTAGACCTTCAGTACCATAACCAAATCAAGCTTGTCCGCTCAATCCATGCCATTACCCATTACTTATTATTTGCGTCGAGGAATAATAATTATCAATTAACAACTAACAATTATACTGCGAAACTCTCCCCACATGCACATTCCCTCGTAGCGTTTGGATTTTGAAAATAAAATCCTTTTCCTTCAAGGCCGCCTGAAAATTCGAGTGTGGTATTAAACAAATAAAGGAAACTCTTGAGGTCGGTGACGATTTTTACTCCATTGTCCTCAAATATTTGATCTTGAGGCTGATCAGAATTGTCAAAATCCATTTTGTAAGAAAGGCCGGAACAGCCACCACTGATCACAGTAACACGAATAAAATAATCATCAGCCATTGATTGGCTTGTTTTTATCTTATCAATCTGATTTCTGGCAAGGTCTGAGACGAATAACATTGGTTAATTGTGAATTATTAATTATTAATTATTATTCTGGTAATCCAAAATAATAATTGATTCTTCAAAGAATATTAAATGTCAGATAGTTGGATACTAATTGTTACACGAAAAATAACAATTAATAATTAACAACTAATAACTACTTCACCATTTCTTCTACAGTAGCTCCTGTAGTGATACCATTCTTCTTCTTATAATCAAGAATAGCACTTTTAATAGCATCTTCTGCCAAAACAGAACAGTGAATTTTAACCGGTGGTAAAGCCAATTCCTCAACGATGTCCATATTGTCAATACTCATTGCTTCGTCAATTGTTTTTCCTTTGATCCATTCTGTAACAAGCGAAGAAGAAGCGATAGCTGATCCACAACCGAATGTTTTAAACTTGGCATCAGAAATGACACCTGAGATCTCATCAACTTCGATCTGAAGTCTCATAACATCGCCACATTCGGGAGCGCCAACCAGGCCTGTACCTACATTTTTTTTATCTTTATCAAGCGTACCTACGTTTCTAGGATGAGTAAAATGCTCTAACACTTTTTCTGAATATGCCATAATATATGTTTTTTTAAAAGAGTATAGTTAAATTGAAAAAATTGGATAGTTCATGTATATCTGCGAGTTAATGTTCACTCCAGACAACACTATTCAGGTCTATACCTTCCTGATACATTTCCCAAATAGGACTTAAATCGCGCATATGTGATACACCTTTAGTAAGGGCTTCTACTGCGTAATCTATTTCTTCGTTTGTAGTAAATCTTCCAAGACTAAATCTTATTGAAGAATGTGCAAGATCATCCCCTAATCCAAGTGCAACCAACACATAAGAAGGCTCTAAAGAAGCCGAAGTACAGGCAGAGCCTGATGATACAGCGATCTCTTGATTAAAAGTCATCATGAGACCTTCTCCTTCTACATGTTTGAATGAAAGGTTAGTGACATGTGGCATTCTGCTGTCCACATTGCCATTGATATATACTTCTTCAAGGTTGGCCATCAATCTTTTTTGAAGGTCATCTCTCATAGCAGAAAGCCTTGCAGCTTCTGCTACCATTTCTTCTTTTGCTATCTTAGCGGCCTTGCCAAAACCAACTATAGCAGGAACATTCAAAGTTCCAGAGCGCATTCCACGCTCATGTCCACCACCATCTTGCTGGGCAGTAACTTTCACACGAGGATTCTTTCTGCATACATATAATGCGCCAACCCCTTTAGGTCCATACATTTTATGCCCGGTAAAAGCCATAAGATGTACACCCATTTCTTTAGGATTGACATCTATCTTTCCTACAGCCTGAGTGGCATCACTCATGAAGAGTATACCATGCTTCTTACAAATATCACCGATGGCTTTCATATCCTGAATGACACCTGTTTCATTGTTTGCCCACATTATACTGACAAGAATAGTTTCTGGCTTTATAGCCGCTTCCAGCGCTTCAAGGTCTACCATTCCATCACCTTTCACATCAAGGTAAGTGACTTGGCCACCCATTTTTTCTATTTTCTTACAGCTGTCCAGGATCGCTTTATGCTCAGTTTTAGCTGTGATAATATGATTGCCTTTAGACTGATACATCTCGAACACCCCTTTCAAACCTAGATTGTCTGATTCAGTCGCGCCTGATGTGAAAATTATTTCTTTAGGATCTACATGTATTAGATCAGCGATCTGCTCTCTTGCATAGTCTACAGCTTCTTCCGCTACCCATCCAAAAGGGTGGTTTCTACTTGCTGCATTACCGGGTTTTTCATAGAAATATGGCAACATAGCTTCTACGACTCTAGGATCGGTGGGTGTTGTGGAGTTATTATCCAGGTAGATTAACTTTCTGTTCATCGTTATTTTAATATAATCCAAATAAAAGTGATGCAAATATAACTACATTTAGAGGAGAATGTTTAATAATTCCTTTCTAAATAGTTCATACATTTACCTTTTTGATAAATAATCTATGGAAAATATTGATTTATTGAAGATCCCAACATATACTAATGAGGATTGGAAGAAAGCTTTTATAAAAGAAGTTGGTGTTGAATCATATGATGCGATGCTATTTGAAATCGATGGCATGAAGTTCTCTCCTTATTATAGTAGTGAGGATATTAAGGAATATATGGGCAGTTTGCCTAAATGCTATAATCAAATTCGGTTAGGTGAGGTTTTTGACTTGAGAAATGGTAAATTACCACTTCAAGAGATTCTATCTTCTTTGAAGCATGGATATGATGCCCCAATATTTTTATGTGATGGGACTTTAAGTTCGGATCAGCTTAGAGAAATTCATATGGATTTTATCCAACCAAGGTTTGAGCTTTATGAAGCTGAGTCAGAGGCAATGATCAATGCTCTAAAAGAACAATACGAAAATGTCACATGGAATATTGTTAGACATTACAATTCTTCAAATGATTCAACTTCCTCTCAAAATTTTATTTTTGAATTTGACACTGCCACTTCAATACTTGAGTTCTTGGCAGCGTTAAAATCTAAGCTTGACCAAATCTCAGCACTTAACCCTTCAGATGTTATAATAAGGATAAAATTGTCTGGTCAATTTGTCGAAGACCTGGTAAAGTCGCGTGCTATCAAAATATTTTGGTTGAATTATCTAAGTGCAAGATCTTTGGAAATTAGGTCCTTCTTGTGTGAAATAACATGGGATCTTACAGGTGATTATCCCAATGAAACACTTTTTCATACCAATAATGTGATTGTAGCAACTATGGCGCAAGCAGATCATATCGTTCTTGATTTGAAAAAGGAAAGTGAGAATAGTGCCCGGATACTAAGGAATTCGGTACATATTGCCTTAATAGAATCAAATTTGGGCAAAGAACAGGACCCTGTGGCCGGTAGTTATTTTATTGAATATGTGGCGAGTGCACTTGCTGAAAAAGCTTGGCAAGGGGAGGGAAAATAAAGGAAGAAAAATGAAAGATGAAAAAATATCTGTAGTTCATTACAGGGGAATAACTGATTGCCGATTGGCATTAGGAAGTTTTTTTAACACAAAGGTCATTTACTTCGAAACAATCAGTTTCTAAGACGACCACTGACCACTGACCACTGACCACTGACCACTGACCACTGACCACTGACACACTGAGCATTCATTTCAAAACATCCCTTATCGCCTCGATCTTTTCAAACATACTTTTGGCAAAGGAACAAACTGGGTTTATCTTTTTATTATTTTCTCTTGCAAATTCAACAGCTGCCATCAACAATTTTTTACCGACTCCTCTTCCTGAAAATGCTTCATTCACTTCCGTATGTTCGATGATGAAAATATCTTCTCCATCCCATTTATAAGTCATTGTGCCAGCTCCTGTGCCTGAATCATAGGCGTCAAATGAACCTTTAACTCCATTGTCATTTCTTTTGACTTCCATTTTATTGAATTTCTTTTATTCGAGAACATTACTTGGAATGATAAGTTTTGGGAGGGTGGTGATGGTTTGGGGGTATGAAGGAGAAGCATACCTTAAATGTAATATTGCAATATTACGATGAACCATACTCTTACAAAGGTTTGGTCAATTATTTGAGTGATTTTTTGGAATATTAATAGATTGGCGATTCACAAATATGTAGTATTAAATGTAATATTGCAATATTACGATGAACCTTACTCTTACAAAGGTTTGGTCAATTATTTGAGTGATTTTTAGGAATATTAATAGATTGGCGATTCACAAATATGTAGTATCAAATGTAATATTGCAATATTACGATGAACCTTACTCTTACAAAGTTTTGGTCAATTATTTGAGTGATTTTTAGGAATATTAATAGATTGGCGATTCACGAATATGTAGTATTAAATGTAATATTGCAATATTACGATGAACCTTACTCTTACAAAGGTTTGAGCAATTATTTGTATGATTTTTTGGAATATTAATAGAGTGGCGATTCACAAATATGTAGTATTAAATGTAATATTGCAATATTACGATGAACCATACTCTTACAAAGGTTTTGTCAATTATTTGAGTGATTTTTTGGAATATTAATAGATGACCGGGGGCCTTACTCTTACAAAGGTTTGAGCAATTTCTATATGAATTTTTTGAATATTAATAGAGTGGCGATTCACAAATATGTAGTATTAAATGTAATATTGCAATATTACGATGAACCATACTCTGGCAAGGGTTTGGTCAATTATTTGAGTGATTATTTGGAATATTAATAGATTGGCGATTCACAAATATGTAGTATTAAATGTAATATTGCAATATTACGATGAACCTTACTCTTACAAAGGTTTGAGCAATTATTTGAGTGATTTTTTGGAATATTAATAGATTGGCGATTCACAAATATGTAGTATCAAATGTAATATTGCAATATTACGATGAACCATACTCCCACCTTCTTTTCACCCTCATATTAAAAAAATCAATACATATCTAGAAACTGGTAAACACATCAGCACGATTCTTACTATTTGGTATCTTGATGAAGTCGAGCGTCCCCGGTTTGACACCGATAGTAAAGGAATAAGTACCTCTAACTGGTTGCCAGTTGAGACTCATCTGCCAACAGTGAAGGTCCCTGCTGAAACCAAGATCAGGATAGACAATACTTTTATTCTTAAAATCATACCCAAAATAGTTGAAATTGATTCCCCATTTCTCCGTTATTGCTATAGATCCTGAAAATGTAACTGAGTTGGTATTGAATCTAAATTTGTTTTTGCCGATCTCGTCTCGTGCTGCTACATTCAATGTGTGATTGATAGAAAAATTATCCAGTAAATCCCAAAAGGATTGATTGCTCAGATCTATTTTATTATTGTCTTTTCTGGTTGCGGCCTCACTTTCAGACAGATCACCTGCTAAGAATTTTCTGATCTTTTGGACCGTCATGGATGTATTAAGTGTAGCACTAAATATGACAAATCTTGCTATTTTCTTTTGTGAATTCCATAGGAACACATCAATTTTCTGATCTTTACTATTTCTGTCATAAAAGTCGAAACTACCATTCATAGATAAGGTGGACAAGCCTTTAAATAATCGAGTAGTAGCGTTATAGCTTAATGGGCTTAACTTGAGAGAATCCGCGACAAAATTGTAAAAGGTATTTATCCCAAAAGATTCAAAAATTTTAACTTTTCGCGCTACTGTATCTCGCCGACCCATGACCTTAGCTTCCAACGTGTTAGAAATATTAAAATTAAGCCCGAGCTGAGGTCCTGAATTAGGTGGACCTCCATAAATATATTCCTGGTATCTATTGTAAGAATTTCTTGATACATTGGGATTGTTAGAGACCTGGATAGAATCATAATAACTTTGATAATTGGGTGCAAATGCTAAAGCTACTGTTGGTCGTATCTGATGCCTTATGCCACGCAAAAAACCTTTTTTAAATTGCATCAAGCCAAATAATTGTGTATTGATACCGACGGATGCATTAAATGTTCTGTAGGCCCCAAATTTATTTAGGGTGTCTTTACTTGCTCGTCCATTGAATAAGAGCTTATCTTTAATAGTGAATGAATCTTTTTCGACATTAAAAAAAGTAGTGTCATCTACATAGATTTGGGTTGGGTCAAAACTTTGTTTGACTTCATTGAATCCCCACACTTCGCTATAGCTAAAGCTAGGACTAATATTGAAATACTTCATTACTTTATAAGAAGAGGTCACGTTGGCATTTTGACGCATTCCTTGCTTTGAGGACTTCAATGTCTGTGGTGTAAAGAGGATGGAATCCTTTGTCGCAAATCGATTTTTTAACTCTGCCGAATACGTAAAGCTGATCTGATCGTACCATTTTTCTTCTACTCTCTTAGGATTTTTAAAAGGAAAAATGGATTGTGTATTGAAGTTCAAGTTGGGAAGTTCAAGCGTAAAATCCCTTGTTACTAATTGCTGAGAATGGGACATTGCTGCACTGAAACTATAAGGTTTGCCACTAAAGATTCTGCTGTAAGTTATGTTAGAATATAAGTTGTTATTCAATGCGGAATTGGCATCATTATAGTTCAACGATTGAAATTTACTTTTACCGAACTGGATATCAGCATTCCCACTGAACTTATGGTATGGATTGGCTTTAGGGTCCTGATTGTGTTTTAAGGTAAGGCGATAAGCGGTTTCCCTAGTTTTACTATATCTGCGGTCACTGACAGCTTCACCATAATATGTGGAATATTCTAAAGACGCATTTCCATTAAATTTATATCTACGGTTATAATTTGCAGTTATTCCTACACGGTGAGATCCTCTTAAATAAATATCTCCTTGTAGAATAAGGTCCAATCTATCATTAATGGGAAAATAATAGCCGATATTCTTTAACCCATAACCCCACAAAGGAGAAAAATTATAGTCATTCGGGAATAGTATGCCTGTTTGTTTTGTCTTTTTCATTGGGAAAAAACCAAATGGCATGACGAGGGGAGTGGGAACACCACCTATTTTAACATATGCAGGACCAATTACTGCAACTCTGTCAGGAACTATCTTCATCTTAGATGCCAGAATGCCAAAGTGAGCTTCAGGATGATTACACGTCGTTATGAGGGCATCTTGCTGGTATATTACATCATCTGTATTTACACTATCAATTGGTCCGGCAATAACTTTAATTCTGGATCCATTGATGTAAAGGTCTGTCTGCTTCATCCTACCATCGTAGATGATGCCTTTTTTAGTTTTAAAATTAAAGGATAATTTATTGGCAACCACTTGTTCGCCATCGATTAGAATATCAGGCTTACCGATTGGTCTTCCTTTAGCATCTTTACCTACTTCAGCAGTAGCTATATTATTTTTTAGATCAATCTGTATATAGTGAGCCTTGATCTTATATTTTTGATAGAACACATAAGCATCTCCCCATAATCTAAGTATTTGATTTTTGTTGTCTAGCTCTGTTGAATCCTTAGAACCATATTCCACCACATCATCCAAATCCTGCTTTGCTGCTATCTTAGCAATGCCTCTTTGGGCAATAGGAACTGGTAATGAATCATTACGAGTTAAATTTCTCTTAAACAACTGAATATTAATACTATCTGAGCTATTTCCAGCATTATTTAAAGACAATGAATCGACCTGCGCAAAAATATTTACACAAAAACACATTAAAAAAAATAATAATATGGTAGATATATTGGTCAATTCAGATAATGGCTATATATTTGTGATACATTTTTATAATCTATAATGAGTTGATTACTATTGCTATTTATAATATAAATAATTTTAATATATCGAACTTATTGAAACACAAAACTAAACAAAAAACCATATAGCGTATGACTTCCCTTCGAAATTCAATTAATACTGGATTTGTAATAGTTTCAGTTCTGACATTTTCTTTCATTTTTGCCGATAAGAGCTTTGCTACAGATATTAAAGAATGTAGTCATACCAACAATTGTAAGCATGACCATATAGTAACGAAAGGATTGACAGGATATGAAGTTGGGCGTGTGTTAAATTTTTCTAAAATAATAAACGAGGGTGTCTTAAACTCCATAATGAAGGAAGTACCTCAGAATGGAAGAGAATATAGATTAAGAACTATCGTACTGGATGCGGGCCATGGTGGAAAGGATGGTGGTTGCACCGGGACGGATTCTAAAGAAAAAAATCTGACACTAGAGTATGTGTTGAATTTAGGTGAGATGATCTCTGCCAAATATCCGGATATCAATGTCGTCTATACCAGAAAGAAAGATGAATTTATAGAATTATATGAGCGTGCTAACATAGCGAACAAAAATAAAGCAGATCTATTTATTAGTATTCACTGCAATTGGAATCCTAATACATCTCCATATGGCACGGAAACATACGTTTTAGGGTTGCACAGGGCCAAAGATAACCTTGAAGTTGCTAAACGAGAAAACTCATCCATATACCTGGAGAATAACTACGAGAAAAACTATGATGGTTTTGATCCGAATTCACCTGAAGGAAATATCCTGTTTTCTATGTGCCAAAATGCGCACCTTGATCAAAGTATTTCATTAGCTGAAAAGATCGAAAAAGAATTTGCTGTCAAGTCTCAAAGAAAATCCAGGGGAGTCAGACAGGCTGGTTTCCTTGTGCTGAGAGCTACTTCTATGCCGGCTATTTTAGTTGAAACAGGTTTCCTCAGCAACAATGGAGAAGAAGATTACATGACTTCTAGTAAAGGCAAGAAAGAAATAGTGCAAAACATATTTCATGGATTTGAAAAATACAAGGCTTCAATTGAATTTTCTGCGGAAGGTCCGTTAGCTACTATAAAAACTGCGAAAAGTAAACCTCAATCTGATGCAAAGGATTTCGAAGATGAGCCTGAGATTGTGGCTCAAATAGTAAAAGAGATTGAACCAGTGGATAAACGAAAAGTCCAGGTTAAGGAACCTGCTAAAAAAGTTACGCCAATGAAAGCTGAAGATTTCACAACTGCTAAAAATGGAGTTGAGATTTGCGTTCAATTAATAGTAACAAAGAATATTATTGACATGTCTGCACCTAAATGGTCTGAATTCAAAAATATTATTGCCCGTAATGAAAGTGATTTATTGAAATATCAGGTGATCTGCTCATCGCTGGATGAAGCAGGAGAAGTAAAGACCCAGGCTAGGGAAATAGGATTTCCTGAAGCATTTATTTGTGCTTATCGCAATGGACAAAGAATCAGTCTGGAAGATCTGAATGAGGAAGGGAAGATGGGGAGCAGGTGAGAAGTTCAGAATTGAAAATTGAAAATGGAAAATTGAAAATGACTCGAAGAATGGGCGGTAGTGTGTTTTGGTAGAATTGCTCCTTGTCGTTATTGATCTTTTGATCAAACAGCTTTCTCAATTCGATAGGGGAAAAGGACCTTTCGGGCCTCAAAATGTTTGATAAATATTGGTTCAATAAGAACTCTGCATATCATATTAGACTTTTTGATTACTGATTACTGATTACTGATTACTGATTACTGATTACTGATTACTGATTACTGATTACTGATTACTGATTACTGATTACTGACTACTAATTACTGATTACTGATTACTGATTACTGACCACTGATGATATTACTTCACAGTTACCGAAAGACTTTGTATGTAAAGCGAAGATTCATTGCTATCATCCAGAACAAATAAGATCATTTTTTTTGGATTTTTGCTGGAATTCTGAAAGGAAGTGATTTTTTTGTTACAATAATATATTTTAGCTATAGTTCCGGAATTGCTAATTGCAAAGGTATTTTTATTAACTGCAGCGTCTACAGGTGTATATTTAATTTTTTTATTTACCGGTAATTTATTTGTGGCTTTCTTAGATTTTACCACGATGTTTATTTCTTCTTTACTTTTTGGTTTATTTAGTTGGATCAAATGAAAATCTTTTAAACTGTCCAATATGCCAGCTTCCAAGGATATATTTGTTGTAAAATTATCGAAATCAACTGAGTCGACCAATGCAATTCCTAAATTAATCTCGTTGGCGGCCTCAAAATTTAGTTGAGGTATCATATTTATCTCGATCGCCCAATTATTGGAAAATAATTTCTGATTTAATGGACAATATGCAATATTTGGCTCCAACTTGATCCAGTTTCCTTTTTGATTTTCCAATTGCACCAATTCCACTGTTTGATTAAAATATTTGCTGGTTTCCTCCTGTGATTTTATATCATTTGCTTTGAAACTATAATTGATTTTATCAAAAGGTTTAAAATCATATTTTTCCTGAACTCCTGAAGGACTGGTTCCCGTTGATGACGAACTTGTTGTTTTTGAGGAACTACTTGTTTTCTTGTCAGGTGTCTTCTTGCCACTATTTTTAATTTCTTTCTCTGCATCATTAAGTGTTTTATCGATACTCCGATTTATTCCAGAATCCACCTTTCGCTGAACTTTTTTAGCAGTTTTCTCACCCAGTTTTATGATATCTTGAGAACTACCATTATTGTAAATAAAAGTTATTAGGGTAAGAATAATTATTGATTTTATCATTGTATTTTTTATTTAAGTTAGAAGATAGAAGTTAAAAATTAGAAGTTAGAAGTTAAAATGAGCCTCCGTTAGTTAACTGACCTTATAGTATTTTTTTTACCAAATACTGATAACCAATTATTAGCTATTGGCTTTTAGCTTTTGGCCATTGGCTCTATTCTGTTAAAAATTTTAATTTAGTTTATTACTGATTACTGACTACTGATTAATGACTACTGACTGCACCCATCACCCATCACCCATCACACATCACCCATCACCCATCATCACAGTGTCTTACCTTCTTTAAATAGTTCTTTTTGAATTCCTAAAATTATATCATCATAGTAAACTACCTGTTCCTTCCTGGCCAAGCTTTGCAAGGCGCAGTATCTTAGCACATTGATTATGGACCCTCCAGCCAATTCATACGACTGAGCTATTTTTCTAAGATTGACTTCCTCATCCAGCTTTAGTGCATGAAACATTATTTTCCATAGCTGCAATCTTTGTTCAAGCTTGGGCATGGGAAAATATATCATCGATTGAAACCTTCGGCTAAAAGCTTCATCCATGTTAGTTTTAAGGTTTGTAGCAAGGATTATAACCCCGGAATATTCTTCCATTCGTTGCAGTAAGTAGGCGATCTCCTGATTGGCATAGCGATCTTTAGAATCAGAGGTACTAGTTCGTTTTCCAAATAGGGCATCAGCCTCATCAAAGAATAATATCCAATTTTATTTTCTCCTTGATCGAAGATGCGCGCAAGGTTTTTTTCAGTCTCTCCAATATATTTAGAAACTACCTTTGAAAGGTCAATCCTATACACTGTGAGTCCGGTATACCGTCCTATAAGGCTAGCTGTCAGTGTTTTGCCAGTTCCTGGAGGGCCGTAAAATAGTGATCGATAACCAGGTTTTATAAATTTTGCCAAACCAGGATTGTTCATGATCTCCAATTCTAGTTTGATCCAACTTTCTATCTCTGTGACCTGCTGTATTGTTGTTTCTTCAAGAATCAAATCATTCCAGGATAATTTAGTTTCAAGTTTTGATGCCGGAAATTCTGATGAAAAGGCAGGATCATAAACTTTATCTTCTGTTAGTAAGGATAAATATTCTCTGCTTATGACTAATTTTCCACTTAATTGGGGCTCGGCTGAATTATCCTTCTCTAAAGTTATTATTTTATGTTTTTGAAAATAATGATCACCGGCAAAATACTGTATCAGATTAAAGCGATGCATCAGGTCATTCAATGACAATATAAAAATTGTAGTTTCCCCTGTTGGCAGGAAGCCATTGTGGGTGGTCCCTTTCAAACCACCGAATTCGGTAAAAGACCTGGCATAAGTGCTATTTTTTAAAAAAAAGCAATCTAACAACTGTGGACATACATGAGGTGCCATAGCAATCAGTAGAATGATTCTTTCATCTATATTAAAATTATAATATTTAATGAATTCAGCGTAAGTAGATTCGTCATTTGTGAGATCTATTGCATTGATTTCGGAAGTAGGATCAGTTGCTTGAAAGTAACTATTCATCTGAGAATTTATAAATTTTGAAACCCAGTTGAATTCTCTACTCAATGTTACTGCATTAGAATGACCTTGTGAACTCTGTTTTTTATGTATTAATTCAAAACTTTTCATTTCTTGCACACACTTTTAACTAATTGCATCAATAATAGCCTTCCAAGAATACCAGGCAGGTCTGTTATCTATGCTGTTGTTCATGATTCCGCTTGTCTTCTGGGTGAAAAAACCTGTATCCAGCTGGCTTGATAAACTATCAATCTCCATGGCGATCTGGTATGATTCTCTGAAAAATCCCATTTGAATAGTAAGATCAGGTATAGATAGGAATAATCCATGACCCGGATGTGTATGGAACCACCCAACCACAGAGAGAGCAGGATGAGTATCGGCGGCATCCCCCAACTCTTTTACCAAACTATCTGTACAAAATTCCAAAGTGTATAGATTTGGATTAACGCTTTCAATAGCTATAAACTCCTCTAGTGTAATTCTGAAACAAGATGGTTTTTCCTCATTAAATCTGCCAAGTAATATTCCACCAATTTCCGGAATCATATTCGCTTCAAATTGTATTTGCTCCAGGTTTTCTTTTTTCAAATAGGCATCAAGACGATTGCAGCATTCTACACTCATATATATATCACTTAACACACTGTTCTGCCATAATTCAGACATATCAAAATTTAAAAATGCA
The DNA here is from genome assembly GCA_016711705.1 of Candidatus Brachybacter algidus. Lineage (GTDB taxonomy): Bacteria > Bacteroidota > Bacteroidia > Chitinophagales > Saprospiraceae > Parvibacillus > Parvibacillus algidus. The sequence continues at coordinate 153,307 of JADJSK010000003.1, forward strand.
CTTGAATTGATTAAATTATTAAAAAATTCAACAGATACACCTTTGAGATTTTCAGGGGTAGATTTTTTCTTTATATTAATTTTGGGACGCTGATTTTCCTTGTGAACGTCTGGAATTTCATAATTACTTTTCTTTTTCAATATTGTTATACTTGGCTCAGTTACAGAGTGTACTACAGACTTTTTGATTTGAGCAATATTAGACTGAATTTTCTTTTTATTAATTCTTTTGATAATAAAATATATTATGAACAACATGACAATAGAGGCTATAATCAATGTAAGAAAATCAGATATTTTTAATATTTCTACCATCATGATCTTATTCGTATTCGTCAAAAATCGTCTTCTTGTTACTCCTCCTTATATACAACCTTATAACTCCAATAGTCAAAAACAGGACTCCAACCGCAAGAATTGAAAAATAAATAGTTCTATTATTTGAATTTTCAAAAACCAAACCGGAGAGAACTACTGCTTGTCCATTGTCGTTGTTTTTTACAAGTAGATCATACTGTCCTGAAAGGTCACTTAGTGAATCTGTTGAAATTATATATTCATTTTTTGAATTGGTATTAATTTCTTCATATGATCTTTCAATATAGCCGACATCAATATTTTTAAATTCAAGTACATAAGGTGGGATGCCACCTTCTATGATTAATGCTATTAAATCCTTTAATTGCTTCATCGAAGCTCGGATTGTCCTATCTATTTTTATTTTTCTCTCTCGATTATTTGAATCTTTGATGATCAAGTATGCTTCGCTGTTATATATATCAAAATTAGCTACGATCACACCTTTAGCTTTTAGTTGAGTGCTATCTATTGTAATGTCTTGATTGGGATCGAAGACAGTGATGCTTGGCCGGTCATAATTCATTATCTGAATGACCATTCCGGTATCAGTAAGATTGATTAGATAATACGAGTCCGATTTTTTTTCAATCGTATTTGCTATTGTATTTTTTAGGGGGTTGGTTTTATTATTTTTAATAAATTCTGAAAGTTTGTATTTATTTCCCTCTGCTATCAATTTTTTAACTTCATCATATTTTTTATCTTCCTGAAGGATCTTTTTATCTTTTGTTAATTTTGCTGAATACTTGCCATTAGGGAAAGCTTTCAGATAAAGATCTATTTCTGCTAATGAATTGCTTTTCAATGCTTTATTGTATAATATTTCTTCTTGTTTTCGCTCTAATACTCTTAATTTTTCTTTGAATTCGCTGTCCGGAAACTTCTCATTATACTTTCTCAATTCGTCTAAGTCATCTTTGTTTAGTTTGGTCCAAGCTACAAAAGCAGGATTGTTCTTGTTTGAATCATAGATTACTTGTTGGGCTTTTAGGTCATTTTGAAGTTCATTTAGTCTTTTGCTCTTTGGAAATAATTCCTGAAATTTGTTGACTGAATTTCTATAATTAACAATATTGTTTTTATTGGAAATTGCTATTTTATAGTAGAACAGTTCTTTTTGAACCAGGATTTTTTGAGCTTCAACAACAAGAGGAGATCCTGAATTCTGAACTATAAATTTCTGAAGTGTTTTAACTCCCATTTTCTGTAAATCAGTATTATTTTCTGCTTTTGCTGTTTCTGGTATATTGATTTGTGGGTCGAACCTAATCATTCCTGCCATCGCCTCTTTTTTATGTATTCCTCCCGGAAAGTTGGAAACATAATTTCTTAAGCTAAGACTGTCATTTTTATCTGTTTTTGACCATGCTTTTTGGTCAAGAAGATTTAATCTCTGTCTAGCTATTCGCGCTTTTTTTTGATTTGGGTATTTTGTGATTGCATCCCTGATTATTTGTGGGTCATTGGTGGTCAGAGCTTTTTCATAAATCGCATCAGCATATATATTTTTAAGCTCGTCTCTGTATGTTATTGCTAATCTTTTACGTTCGCTATTAGGATATTGTTTAATATATGAATTCAGTAAGATTATCTTTTTTTCATTGCTCCCTGAGAAAGTTTCTATTTGCATCCACGACTTATCTTCCTGAGACATTTGTCCATAGGCTGGTTTCGAATAGCAAATAAATGCCATTAGGAATATTATTATACAGGGAAGCGATTTCAAAGATTATTTCTTTTTGAATTTTATTTTTTTGTCATTCTCTTGACTATTTTCATCATCTTTTTCAGAAGATGTCTCAAGGTTTTTGGAGAAGGACATTTTGAATTTTTATCATGTGCTGTATTTTCTGAATCTTGTACTATTTCGGCAGGTTTTTCTTCTTTCAATTCAGCGGCAACATGTCTGGATAGATCTACATCATCGGAGTATATTTCCTTCCATTTGTTCACGATATTATTAGGCTCAGCGTATTCTTTTATCCATTTGGCCACGAGGCTATCTTCAGGAAATGGAGGTGTGTTTTCTGCATGATAGTTTTTAAATTGAAGGATTTCGGCTATCCTGAATACTAACTGTGTCAGATCATAACCCTTTCCATATTCTTTGGTATTACCACATATTCGACCCTTGAACTTCCCCTCCCATTTGATATTGGGGTGCCATATTTCTGTTTTCATGTAAATTCTTGGTGATTCCATGGGGTATTTTAATGGAAGGTGGAGCTCTACTATATGATGATCTCCATATTTCGGTGATTGGTCATCATTGATGCCTGTGATGCTTTTTAGATAAAAATGAATATAATAGGTGTCAGGAATTTTCAATGGGCCCCTTACGTCAGTTACCTCAATTTTTATCAGGTCTGACTCTATTTCTTGCAATAGCAAATGTTCTTTTGCCAATCTTCTATACAGGAAATTCTTTTCAAATATTGGGTCTTTGAAATTATACGAAACGTTTGACATGTCGTCTTGATTTAATAATTAGTGAATACCGGCCACCAACTTAGGTGTTACATAAATGATTGTTCCATCTTGAATGCCTGAATCTAAAAGAGTTTTATCCTCATTTATCTTCACATTATTCATTTTTGAAATCAATTCATAAATATAGGGATTGCCCTCAGGGTCATTTTTTGGAGTCAATCCATTCGAAATTAATTCTGAAATTATTTCTTTGCCAGTAGTGGTGACGTCAAGTTCTACGTCAACTTCTTCTCCTTTTGGTAGGATCCTGATTATAATATTTATTTCATTCGATTTTTTTGCCATGACGGTTTAATTATTTAATAATGTATATTTAGATAGATCTTTGCTTAATTCAATGTGTAAAATATCATCTTTTGTTTCAATATCGACTATGGCTAGAGGTGGGATGCCAATCTGATGAAGGGTATAATTATCTAAATTTGAATCATTTTCAATTGATGCTACACTCTTCGTAATCATAAAATCTTCACTGATTTGTGTCCTGAACTTATTCAAAAATTCATCATTGAGCCCAGCTTTGGTGATCACTACATCGTAACTTTTTTCAGTACTTTTCGAAGTTAATTCTAGCACTAATTCTGTGTCAAGAAGTAATTTGAATGACTGTCGAACTTGATCGCTAACTTCTTTAAAAAAGTCCTTAAGCGTCATATCATTGCTTAATTTGTTGTTTTCAAGTATTGGATCCAAGAGCATATGACTCTCACATTCTTCATTCCTATCTCCCCCTTCTACCCACATAGCGATGTTATTCATTCCTTCGTAATAGAATTTCCTGTGATATTCAATCTGTTTTGTATTGCCATGAATTATTTTAATAGCTTCCTGAACTTGCATAGCGCCGATGATGGAGGAGGAGATAGGTGTTGTGGGGATCTTTCCGAACTTAATATTTCTGCTTGCTACATCCGGGCATCCTAGTCTAAATCTAATATTTTTCCATTCTGTTTCACTGAGATTACATTCATAACAGTTCTTATTCAATTGATTAACTGTCATTGTTCCTGCAAGATTTTCAATTGCCCCATCTATCCATGGTTTGTTAACTTTTGAGCAGAATCTATTTAGATAGAGCCTTGCGATCCGGTTATCAAGACACCCTATAATAACATCACATCTTCTAATCAATCCCAGGCCTAATTGGTATGTAATATCTGCATTTATAGCTATTACTTTGATGTTGGGGTTTATCTCCATCATCCTATCAGCAGCGATTTGAGCTTTACTTTTATTTTTATTTGCGTCGTCAGCCCTGAATAGTATTGATCTGTTGAGATTTGACATTTCAATCGTATCAAAATCGACAATTATGACTTTGCCGACATTCATTAGTGTTAGATTCTTCAGTACCTCATTGCCTAAAGCACCTGCGCCTACGACCAGCACCACACCATTTTTAACTGAATCCGCATCCCACCAGGACATTAACTGAAAGGTTGAATCCCATGCTTCACCTGATTGTATAGAAAGTTTTTTGTTTTTTGCCACGCTTTATATTTTAACCCATTGAGGATGGTGAGGCAGTAATTATAAAACCTCCATGAGCAGTCATGTCGCCAAATCTGGCAGCTGGCCGCCCTCTGATTAAGCTCTTGAAGGAACCTGTAGCTATGGTATTAATTGATAAATTACAATAACACATATCCCCAACGCATGCTGCAGGTAAGCCATTGATAGTAGCCATGAAGGCGCCAGGACCTATGATTGGACCTCCTACATGAGGAACCAATCCTACAAAAGGGACCGGAGTAAAGAGCGGGCAAATAGTCATATCACTGACTCTGGCATTTGGCGGCATATAATTTATTATGATTGTTGTTTGTACAATTTATCTTAGAAATTAGTGTTCTAATCATTTATTATGTTACCCGTCGAAAAGAATCAGCTAAGCATTTGATTCATAATTTCTAAATTTTTCAGAAGGGCATATCTATATTTAATTTCTCAATTTTGCGATTTAGGTTACTTCGATGTTTTCAAAAGGTAACATTTAACGAGCTAAGGACACAAAAAGATGATATATATTTGACCTCAATTATGGGGACTAATTCCTATGTGATAAAATGACCTTTTTAAAAAAGAAATTTGCAGAGGCGGAAGAATTACTTTTAAAAGTACGTGAAAAACAATTTGTTTTTTTCGTAGCTCCTCACTCCGATGATGCTCGGGAATTCATTGAATATTTTTATTCAGGATTACTTCAGACAAAAAAATGGCACATCAGCGATAACAATAAATGGAAAGTCATTGAATTTGATTTAAAAGATGATGTTTACATTGAGACCATTGAAAAGATCCTAGAAAAAAATAATTTTACTGATATGAGAGTCAGTCTGGATTTTGAATCGACAATGATTCAAAATCTAAGGCAACAAAAGACTTCTCTAAACAAACTGTATAGGTCGTTTCAATATGCTTTTAAATTTAATTATCTTTTTTGTATTTTTTTGGAGGAATTAAATGAAGATATTTTTTACGAAAAGATACGTGACATAAGTTTGATATTCGAGACCGCTGTCAGGCGCAAAGTGGAGCCATTATATTGTATACTATCTCTTAGTGATGCACAGTTTCAATTACTTCAGAAAAAACCAGAATTGGTTTCCATTGTTTACTTTGATGATTCTGTTTTTCAACTTCCTGTTTTAAATTTTGAGGATATTGGGGCTTCACTCAATGAATATCCGCTGTTTAGAAATAGTAAGGAAGATGTCAAAAATGACTTAATTGAGGATATTGCTCATTCAGGCAATATTTTACTCCAATTAAAGAATGCCATTAGGAAAATAAGTGTGGGAATTATGCCTGTTCGTGAAGTCGTTCACAAACCACTTCAAATAAAAAAGGAAGCGGCACTTAAAATTAACTTAAAAGACAAAGACGAGGATCCTATTCTTGAGAAAAACAACGAGTCAACCATTATACAAAAGAGTATTATTGCCCTTAAACTGGATAAATTATTCGAAGGTATAGGTACAAGATTCCAAAGAGATAACTTCAAAAAAATATTATTATACGCTTTTCATATTTCTGAAGACAAAAGTTTATATCACAATGACTTAAATGGCACGGAATTGACTGCCGCATTGAGGATCAGTGAAAAGGATATATTGAATGCAATTCATCCTTTTATTCAAAATAAATACATTTCCTATGATCCTGATGCCCAAAGTGAAATCAGATATTTAAATCCCGATGCTTTTTATCAATGGCCTTTTTTGGTGGAATTGATTACTCAGAATCAAATTCTAACTCTTTTGTTTGATAAGATTACAGAATTGATTTTAATGTCCTCATTAGAAAATACCAGTGCAAATTTAGCATCAGAAGAATGGTCATTAATTGATTCTGGAGATTTGGATTTTTATTTGGGATTTAATATTAATAATTATCCCGGGCTTACCGAAAATATTAAGTTACTGTTGGAATTGAAACCTCCTATTGTTGAGAATAGTGAGGAAGAAAAAATGCAAATCCCCAAAATTAAGTTTGGTGCTGATAATAAAAAAATATCGTTTAATTTAGAAAATGTTGATAAGAAAAATTTAATTGATTCATTAAAGAATGAAGATATTCCATCCGAAATAAACCAACCTTCAGACTCATTACTAAACGATGAGAATATTAATCATCCGGAAGATAATTTGTACGATGATTCTTCATCAGTTGATGTAATTTTAAAAGATGAACTCCTTATTTCTGAGCAATTGGATGTAATCGAGCATGAAGAAATTACTGATGTAGATCTTGTAGAACTAGAGGATATCTCAGAGGAAATTGACATTCATAATTTGGAAGTAAATAGTGAAACTGACGCAATTGCGTTCAATTTTGCCACAAGAGATGAACCTATTTTAGTCGAATCGACAGATGAAATAAGTAGCCTTGGAGAAAATGATACATACCTTGAAGACTCAGATCAAATGAGTTCTTTAGAAAACATCACAGAGAATTCTAAACGTGTTGAAGCACAAAATGCGGATAAAGAAACCTCATCAGTAGATCCTGCTCCTGCCGGATCTTTTAAAATTAAACCAATGGCTATAAGGCCACAGGATGAAACAAATAACGAACCTCCACCTCGCACTAAACTTACGTTTAAAAAGAAAGAATAACCTAAAAATTACTCCCTGATTATTATATATAGGATATAATATTTTATTTGGATGAATGTTTTTGTGGAACTTTTAAATAATATAGGACACAGACATTAATCTATAATGTTGTCGAATATGAAATATTGTTGTTCTTTTTTTTCTGTTCTTCTATTTCTTATTATCGGGTATTCAACAGCCGCCCAAACCTTTACGGTGACAGAAGCTTTTGACTATGATGATGGCTCTGCGCCATATTGCCTTCGGGAAGCTATTAGGCTGGTTAATGAATCTCCATCAAATACTCAAAAAATCATCAATTTCGCACTAACTGATGACGGTCTGCCTACAGATAATATGATATTTCAATATGACTTGCCACACATTCTTAATAATAATGTAACCATTAATGGATATAACTCAACAACTGATTCGAAGATTAGACTTTTGGGAAATAAAGAAATAAGTGACAAATGTATTTCATTTGGGCCTGACAATTCAATGCCAAACTCCAACTTGAATAACTCAATAAATAATGTCATTTTTGATAAATTTTTAATTCCTTTAAGGTTTCAAGGTTCAACAAACTTTCTTGCAACGGAATGTGAGTTTTATTGTACATCAATGTTTCTTAGTGGTGGCAATACTATGATTGAATGCAGACAATCCAATACTGGTCAATTAGATAATAATCTTATACTACCTCAGTATTTTGGAAGTAAACCAGATAATGTAACCAATACCAAAGGTATAGCACTTTATAATGATTGTTCGCTAATTCAAATTAATAATAATCAGATACATCAATGCGATCAGGGAATCGAACTGTTCAGCGCAAGTTCAATTAATATAACTTCCAATATAACGCGGTTTATAAATGGACAAATATCAAGATTTGGTAATCTATATTTTTGTATAGTTGGAAATTCTATGAATATTTCGTTTGGAGGTGCAGGCAACGAAAATCTTATTTACGGCCTTAGTGAAACTCAATACTATGATGTGGGAATAAGCTGTGATAATGTGAGTAATATTCTTGTTTATGAGAATTCTTTCGACTGTTTGACTGTCCCGATTCAGAATAGTGATGCATCTATGACGATTGATTACGTATATAGCAATGCTGCTGGTGGTTCAGGCGTGCCTGGCGAGGTCGTCTATATATACCAATCAGGTACTTTTAGTTCTGACTTTAATAATCCCAGATGTAATATTTGTACTAATGGATATTTATTTATCGGAACAGCTGAAGTTAACGATAAGGGCTACTGGTGTCTCAATTATCCCACAAGTTTAACGCTTATTCCTGATGACTATATTACCGGCTATTCAATAATGCCCCCTATTGGTAATAATCAAGGCAACACTTCGGATTTTGTTACTGGTTGCCATAATGCCAATGATCAATGCCCAACTCTTGATATTTCTATAAATAATACATTAGAAAGCTGTATCCAAATGTGTTATGATGCAACAGTGCTTCAAAACGGAGTTCCTGTTAGTAATTCAGAGAATATTAGTTATCAATGGTTTCTTCCTGGTTCTGGTGAAGAATATACCCCTGAAGTCTGTGTATTAAATGAAGGAACATTGACCCTAAGAGTTACCTATAAATGTTGCAGTTACCAATTGGATGAGATAGTGGAATTCCCAAATATCAACTTAACTGTTACACCTGTTAATGCGGATTGTAATAATAATTTTGGAAGTGCAAGTGTCTCCGTCAGTTCCGGCCAATCTCCTTTTGTATTCACTATTAATACGATTCCTCCACAAACATCAGGATCCATATTTCAGAATAATTATAACTTTACCAATATACCTGTAGGAGATTATATTGCAACTGTTCAAGATGCAAACAATTGCAGTACGACAATGAGTTTTACTATTGAAGGTAGTTCAAGTTTAATGCTGGCGCTCTTTAAAACCGATGCCACCTGTAACCAAAATAATGGAAGTGCTTCAGCAGTCGTAACGGGTGGTGCCCCTCCCATCACCTTTTTATGGGAAACAGGAGCCTCTACAGAAACAACTACAAATTTACAACCAGGCACATATAGCATTACAGTCACAGATATTAATCAATGCATAGCGATTGATTCTATCACGATCAATGCATCTGATGGGCCTGCAATCATCATAACAAAAATGGATGCCACTTGCGGAAATAGTGACGGAAGTGCCTCGGTTCAGATCACTGGTGGCATGTCTCCCTACGATATATTATGGTCAAACGGCGAGATTACCTCTACCATCAATGGTCTGGCGCAAGGAATTTATTCTGTTACTGTAACTGACAATAATAATTGTGTGGTCACAGGTGATGTCACCATTAATTCCGAGAATGGACCGACATTGAACATAACAAAAACTGATGCTAGCTGTGATCTGACTAATGGTACAGCAACCATAACTATTGATGGTGGTGCAACTCCTTACATTATTGATTGGTCCAATGGAGAAAATACTTTAAGTATTCAAGGATTAATTCCGGGTCTATATTCAGTTACGGTCACTGATGCTGCCGGGTGTCAGGCTAGTGAAATGATCACTATAAATTCAGTTCCAGGACCTAATGTTACAATTGATGTCACAGATGCAAATTGTGGTCAAAATGATGGAAGTGCAACAGCGGTGGTCTCTTCAGGTTTACCACCTTTCACATATCTTTGGAGTAATGGCTCACTAGATTCATCAATCACAGGTGTTATAGCAGGACAATATACTGTGACTGTAACTGATGCAAATGATTGCATTGATATTGAAACAGCGACGATCAATTCTGCCGGAGGCCCTTTGGTTGAAATTACAAAAACCGACGCAAACTGCGGACAAAGTAATGGAAGTGCAATATCTAATGTGACATTAGGAGCCATTCCATATAAATATCTCTGGAGTAATGGCTCTATGGATTCATCAATTTCAAGTGTTATAGCCGGCGAATACACAGTGACCGTCACCGATGCAAATGGTTGTGTTGTAATTGCAACAACAACGATCAATTCTACAGGAGGTCCATCGGTTGAAATAACTATAATAAATGCTATTTGTGGACAAAGCAATGGCAGTGCTGCAGCTATCGTGACTTTAGGAGCGGAACCTTACAAGTTTATTTGGAGCAATGGATCTATTGATTCGGCCATTAGCGGACTCATGGCCGGCCAATATACCTTAACTGTTACCGATGCAAATAATTGTATTGAAATTGCAACAGCAACGATCAATTCTATAGGAGGTCCTTCAGTAGAAATAACTAAAAATGATGCAATTTGCGGTTCAGCTTCGGGTACGGCCTCTGCATCAATTTCAGGAGGATTAGATCCATATGTTATCCTTTGGAGTAATGGAGCTACCACTGCAGAAATAAGTAACCTTTTACCAGGTAATTATCAAATTACTGTGACTGATTTTCAAGGATGTATTACAATAAAATCAGTAGAAATAATTTCCATTGGTAACACACTTACTGCCCAATCAATTGTAACATCTACCAGTTGCGGAATTGATAATGGCACTGTGCTTCTAACAATTTCGGGAGGTGTATCTCCCTTCCAATTCACTATCAATGGACCATCAGGACCACTTCAGAATAATGAGGTCAATTCGTCATCATTATTTGAAACTTTGACATCAGGGTCTTATTCTTACTTAATATTGGACGGAAATGGCTGTTCTACATCAGGAACATTTATATTAGGGAATAGTCAATCAGTTGATTTTGTGATAAGTCAACAAGGGTTTCAGTGCGCGCAAAAGTCTGGAACATTAACCATTTCAGCGCAGTCTGGAACAGCGCCTTTCAGTTTTACGATTAACAATATAGGTCAAAATAATACGGGAATTTTTACCGGTCTTATTCCGGGACAATACAATATAAGGATGACTGATGCTCAAGGTTGCTCGAAAGATAGTGCTTTCACGACGAATGCTGCATCGAATATAGTGGCGGTAGATGATACAATAAAATTTGATTTTTATTCCAATCCGGTTATCATTGATGTAGTATCAAATGATCAATTAAATGGAGAAACAAGTTTTATTTTAAATTCCGTTAGTCAGGACGTTTTTAATGGTGCAGGATTATTTATTGGTACGTTGCTTAAGAGCAATAATGAAAATTCTATGGAATTCTATTTCCATGGAGACTACGATCCAATTACGAAAAAATATACTTTAAATTATCCATTGGAATCGGAAAGGATGGATTATGTCATCTGCTTGGCATCCTGTCCGGAAGCTTGTGATACGGGTACTATCTTGATGATCAATGATGCAACATGCATAGATAATAATGGAGATTATGTAAATACCTTTACACCAAATGGAGATGGACAAAATGATGTCTTAATATTGCCACAATTTCCAAAATGCAAGATCGGGCACTCTGACTTCAAAGTATTTAACAGATGGGGAGCACCAGTCCTTAGCAAGGCAAATTATGATAATAATTGGGATGGGAAAAACGACAATGGTGAGGAATTACCTGGCGGAACTTATTATTATGTGCTGAATCTGAAAACCACGGATGGCAAGTCATTTGTTATCAAGAATTTTGTGGAATTGATTAGATGATGTTTGGGTTCGATGTTTGATGTTTGGGGTTTGATGGATGATTTCAAATGACAGATTTTACCAAAAGGTTTAGAAATGATGGGTGGATTGCTCACTTAATTTGGTATTCCAATTAGGTTTCTCGATTGTCTTGAATACGGATTTAGTTTCCTCGCATGAATTAAAGTAATAAACTTAAGTTTCGGATGTTAAGAAATAAAGGTAGATGGCTGATGTTAGATGTTAAATGGAGGTTAGTCAATTGATCCATATTTTTTCTTTAAAAGGTTCAATAGAAAAAATATCCATGTGATTGATGGAAAGCTATCTAAAATCTACCCCGCCTTGCTTGGCGGACAAGCTTCCAACATCTAACATTTTATTAAAATTTAAAAAAAATCTTCAAAAAGAAAAATTATACTACCGAAACTTAAGTAATAAATACATCACTCCCACTCCGTAAACAAAAATTCCTTCATCCAAGGCAGCTTCATCGTACCAATAGTCCAAGGGATTCGTGATAATAATAGATCATAAGGTTTTTTGGCGACGACAAGTTTATATGCGCCATCAAAACTCAATGAGCCATCTCTGATCAGGAAGTTGTACCGCAGACCGTCAGGACTCGTGCTCTTCAGTGCAGACCACTGCTGGCAAATATTTTCCAAAAGAGAGTCGCAAGTATCTCTTTCTTTCTTTGTTAACTTAATGGAGAAATCATAAATGAAATTCTTGGGAACATTACACAAGACATTATTGAGCGAAAGATGATATTCTTTGACATCAAGTGTCCCATAACTCAAATAATTCAATATAAAGACCGCTCTATTCAAGCAATAATTATCCTTGAATTCTTTCTTTTCATTTAAAAGGTCTAGTCGTTGAAACAACATGGAAATAAATGGGCCGCAAATCACCAAACCTGCATTGCTTACCAAAAATGTTTCGTGCTCTTTGGCTTCTCCCATAGGTATATTCGTAGGGCTATATTCACTGCGGCTTTCGGTCGGATCAACACGCTTTTCATCAACTGTCAAAGATTGAATGAATAATTCAAAAATTGAGAAGGCCGACTGATAATAAATAGTTTCATTGCCCTCAAAATGTGATGGAACTCGTTCTTTTTGAAAATATATCTTCAGAATTGAAGCAAGTATGGATCTAATCGGAATGTTTTTCTGCTTACTCAACTGAATAATGATTTGCTTCAAATTGTTATCAAAAGAAGACTTCGAGTTATAATAGGGTGATATTTTAAATAATTCTGATATGCCAATTGAATTCAATAACTCGTCAGATTGGGCTGTATTGATTGATTTGCCATGAATTATTATTAAATCATTGAATTTATCCCGGAGTTTTTGAAAAAGCAGTTCATCATAATGCTGTTCATCCTTGATTCTCTTACCAATACTCAACTCAATTACTTTGTTAAATTCAATTTGTTTGTGATAAATTTCCTGTAGTTCACTTAGTTTTTCCTGTATTGTCAATTCAGAATTATCCGAAGATGTGTTATTTTTTAAAAATAGAATTTCATCCAGTAGAATTATGTGAGCCTCACTCAATAGAGTATGCCATTCGCTTTTCAACTTATATTCGTTGATCTTCTTGCCGGGGATTACTTCATTTAATTTTACCAGATGTTCCGGTAAACTAAACTCTTTGACATATTGAATTGCCCGGTCGAATTCATTGAATGATTGCTTATAAATTTTAGAAAGTAATTTTATAATTTTACCATTAGTTTCAGGATTGACCCCGGATTTTACCCTTATATCATTTATTTCATTTACTGCATCGAGAAAATTCCTGTAAACTACCTGAATAGAGGCATCCAGTAATTGAGTCCTGTCCAAATATTTTTCTGGTGCCTCATCTATTGATTTTGACGCACTTCCTACTTGAGGTTGCGCCGTTTTAATAGACAATGTTTCTTGTACATCTTTTGAATATGTTCCCTCGAATTCAGATTTAAATAATCTGAAAATAAAATAGGCCCATTCATATTTTTGGTTGGCGTCTTTTGTCTGAAGCGCTCTAAAATAGAAAGTTCTTATGTCTTCGGGCAAATTGTAGTGATCTATCTGCCCCAGACTCAGGTATGTTTTTTTAAGGCTTTCAAAACTTAATTTTTCTGATTCTATTGAGATATTCTTCTTGTATTCCGGGATGAAATATTTTATAAAAAATTCAAGATCCACCTTCAAATTCAAACCTAAAGTTTGATTCTGTCGCGTGAATAAAAGTTGAGGATCTTCTAATGTTTTTTGTGCTACATCACTTATATTTACACTTTGTTCTTCTAACAATGCCCATACAAGATCAATTTCATCTTTTTCACTAAATAGATCCTTTAGATCCTTCCGAATATTTTTTTCGCTTTCCTTTTCTTTTTGGGCTGATTTAATAATAAAAAGTGCAAATAATTGTTTGACCGTTACACTCGTTTTAATTGTAAGTTGAGCAATCATTAAAAATTCGGTGATTTCACTTTTGTAGCTATTAAACCCCTTATTTATTAAACTTAATATATGTGGGCTTACAAGTTCAATCTTTTGAAGTAATCCTTTAAACTTTACGAATAAATGCTGAAAAATATCCAATTTATGGCTGGTCTCTTCATCCAGAACATTCAGTAAGGCAAATCTTGTTTCAAAATCAAAATGACTATTCAAAGATTTAATTAATTGGGGAATAAATGATATCTCACTAAATATAGATACTATTTCAGATCTGATATCGCGTTTATTTCTAACTAAAAGTAATTTTAATGCTTCTTTAAAAAGGTTTTGTACTTCGGGTTCAGTGGAAATCCAATAAGGATATGACCCTTGTACAATAATATATTTAAAAGTATTGATTAGATAATTGATGTAATCTTCAGTGAACTCAGCTGAGTCTTCTTGGTCTGATATATCGGAAATTACTTCAAAGTAACGGAGCTTGTCTAATACCTCTTTACTTTTAATAGAATCTTTGTTGCTACTTTTTTCAGAAATTAACAAATCAGCGGCGGTAGACAAATAGTTTTGTATGTTGGAAATCATTTTTATAAAAGGATTGCTTTCATTTGAATCAACGAGCAACTTAAATTCAGACATTGCAATCATGCCAATTTCGCTTGACAATTCTTTTTTTAGGTGGTAGGATTTTATAATTTCTTCCAACTTATATAGTTCATTGTTTACATTGTACGATTTGTTTTCGTGGATGAAAATTAATGAATTGAAAAGTATTATTTTCTCAGCAAATGCGCTTTTTATTGGAAACAATTGAAACATGGTACTTTCAAATCGCTCAAAAGTATCCAGACTCAGTCCAATTTTTTTCGCATAAAATTTTATTAGTAATCTAATTTGTCTTAAAGAAAAAAAGTTTATTATTCTATAAAGGATGCTTTTATCTATTTTTATATGAAATGATAATTGATCGACTAAATAGAACTGTTCCTTTTCAATTATATTTATTATTTGTTGCTGTAAGTCTTCATGGCTTAAATCTGATAGAGATGTGATAGCGCCTGTTTTAAAGAATTGCAATAAGTTTTCAATAAAGTAAGTCGAAACGGCTAATTCTCTATAAGATACCCCTTGTTCATTAATATTCGCATTTGAATCCGAGTTATTATCGTAGTTGATATCAGAAACTACTTTCGACTCCTGGTTGAATTCATGTTTGATCAAATTACTTTCAATTTGCTGCAGAATTTGCTGCTTTAGGGTGTTTCTGGGTTGATCTGCGCTTTCGAGTAATATATTCAGCGTCATCTGATCATAGATAGTCACATAATCGCTGGTGCTATGGGCATCAAAAAGTTTTTCTAAATCAATTTCCATCTCCCCGTCCAAGAGAGCTGTCAACGCATTATTTATTTCATAACCATCATTCAGATCGTCAACCTGTATCGTTGCATCTATCTTTCTGATATGGTGCATGTTAGATGGTTTGTAAAGAATTTAGAAAATCTATTAATTTCTTTTTTGCTGATTCTGTAGATGTTTTATTTTCTGATGTTTTGAGTTCTCTATTTAATTTTTCAAATTTTTGCATTTCTCCAAAATTCAAAAAGTGGATTTTGAATTTTATATGAATAGGGGTGTGTGCTTGAACCAGGTTTTTAAAATTGTTATGAAATGAAGATTGTTGAAATCGGTAAGGCCAGTCAGGAAGGATGATGGTGCAGATATTGCTAAAAGGATCCATGGAGGATAATCCCTCTTTGTCGGGTCTCAACAAAATATTTTCAATTAAGTGAAAGTATTCACTATATTGATTTATTTTCATACCATTTTCTTTTATCTCCTCCATTACCTTCTCACATTCAGAATAACGATTTGAATCTGTGATTTTTATTTTCTTTACTTCTCCCCAATAAAAATATAGACAGTATTTTCCTTTTTCATTCTCGATACCATAATTGTTTTCATTTATGATATTTGAAAATAATAGTTTTAATTCGTCATTATCTTTTACTTCAAATTTTAATGTATGTTTAGTTTTTGTATTTATTCCAAGAGTAAACATAGTCGTGTCGCGCTCTTCTAAGTTTTCAATACCCAAGAGTATCAGCATTTTAATATGAAATGCTGAAAGTGTTGAACTTAGATTATTGTCTGATATCGAACTCTTGGTTCTTTGCATACTTAATGTCGCATAATTTTGCAGGTATTTGCTTTTAAGCCTGATTTCCTTGAGATGCCTTATTAGTGGGTCATTTGATTGTTCAATTATATCTCCAGAGTATATATTTTGTGGAAACTCTTCTCCAAATCGCGCGCAAAGGTGATTTATAAACTCATTTCTACGTTTATATTTATTGTCGAAATTATCACTAATTGCTTGTATTGAATTTCCAAATTCCATTATTCCTTCTTTCGATACTTTATCAAACTCAGGTATGTATTCAGGATATTTTGTAAAGTAAGTAGATTCATCTGTCCTTATTAATGAAAATAACTTATCGACATTAGACAATTGAGCCAGATAATTCTGCATGATTTGTTCAAAGAAAGAAAGGTAAGCCTTTAATTGTAGGCTACTTGTCTTGAACTTGGCTGATTTTGATACGAGGCCATAAGAAGATATGCCGTAGATCTTAGGAAATTGATTTTGAATACTATAAAGATAATTTATATCGCCCAAAGCTATATTGGACGATAGGTCAGGAGTGAGATAATCTTCAAGACTTTTTTTACTAAATATTTTTCTGGTCTTGTAAGTTGATCTATAAATGTATTCTTGAGTTTCCTTATTGATTCGCAATAAATTATTTTCTTTATACAAGCTGAATTTGGAACCATTATAATCGAATGATGGAAAATATTTATTCCCTATTTTAATATGGTCTGATTCAATAGGCTTTCCATCTACTAATATTTCAATGGATTCAATCTTATCGATATACTTTGAAGAAGCAATTGTATATAGTAATTTAGATTTATATAAATTGGTAATATTTTCTATACCGGAATCTTCAATGGAAGCATCTTTGATCCTTCCATTGTCCAGAAGTGGTCCTGAAAGAATGTCTTCTATTCTACCTCCTTTTTGAATATCTGAAAGATAACTTTCGAACTCTACTGGTCGTTCTATTTCTAAATATAATATCTGTCTAAGTTCAGCTTGAATTTCTTCAGGAAGCATATTCCCTTTAACCCTAGCTGATAAATTGATACTAATATTAACGGCATCCATTACAATTACCGATGAAAGATCCTCTCCCATATTTTTTATTGAGAGGTAATACTTACTAATGTTTTGAACTAAATTTTTTTTATCAATGTCAGATTTTGGCTTGACTAAGATATTAATCAATCCTTTATAGCGAGCTCCGTCTTCTGCAAATGGTACCGGCTCCACCCAAACATTATCCACGTAATTTATAAATTTATCCAGGATGGATTTTCTATAATCTGAAATTGTCACAGGCAGGGTGGGAAATACATCAAGTGCGCTGTAAAGTGCATATTCTTCGGGGTTAAAATTTAATTTTTGTGAATTAAAAATAATTCTAAATATATCCAGTTCAGATTTTAATCCCAATTCTGTTATTGCAAGACAAAGTAATTCAAGTGCAGTGATACCCGGATCATGGATGTTATAATCTGTCCATATATGACTTGAATATTTTTGACATTCATCGATATAATCCCGCACTAATGCATCATAATCCGTTGAATCGGAGTATTTAGGAAATTTTTTTATTGTGAATGTTTTTTGCAATTTTATTTTGTTTGTCGTTTGTTATTTGAAGTTTTTTTTAACTATTACCCATTACCCATTACCCATCATTTATTTATTATTTTCCATCATAATGTCACCCTTTCATGTTTTTGATTAATACGATAGATAAATTTCATTTGCAGTGCTTTCCCCCGTTTACTCATCACGCGATTACTGATTACTAATTACCCATTACCCATTACCTGATCACCCATTGCCCATTGTTCATTATTCATTATTCATCATTCATCATTCATTACTAGTTGTCCACACTTGATTTAGGATCTCGCATTGTTTTGTGTTCCTGAAAGACAATTTGTTCATTTATATTACCAATAAGATCAAAAACATCTTTGAAAGGTTTTTCAAACAGGACATCCAGAATAAGTTTTATCTCGTCCGGGGTAAGTTTTAGTTGGTATTCTTTCATCACTATGATTTAAATTATTTTGGTTTGATACTGATGGTTCTTTTAGGTACAGTTGTTGTCGTTAATGGAGTATTTACTTCCACTTCTTTATTTTCTGGACTAGCAGCCTTACCGTATGTAGTGCTGTATATATTAGAAACATTCAAGTCAATTCCAGTTTCATACTGCTTGTCCCAAATCTTCGCAAGGCGATAATAAACGTAGGGGGTTTCTAAACCCGGCATCCCTTGCCTGGTCCTTGATTTCATTTCCAACTTGTATTTTAAATCTTGGTCTGTGCTGCTCGCCTCATCTTTCGTCCATCTGAATAATATTTTATTTAGCCATCTTCCCCAGAGCCAACTGCTTGCTGCATCTACAGAACGCACTTTGTTTTTATTACCTTTTTTTTCAGACATCAATAAGATGCCATAAGTTAATGCATATCTTTCTTCTGTTCCGTTTATGATGTGCGCTAATGCTTCAAACCCAATGGTTCCACTGAGGTTGTTCAATAGTGTATGCCATTCCCCATCTGCGGGTACTTTTCCAACGGCAAAGCTTCCAACTCGTCCGGTTGAGCTCACCAAGCCGTCTACGTCGAGCTGGAATGATGGATCTACTTTGCCAATTCCTACACATCCATTGTCGACGATACTAAGCAAGGTTTTATCATTGGCAGCAATATTAAGTGAATTGTGTTTTTGTTCAGTTTGCCCAAGACTAATATCCCACAAAGAGGATTTGTTTTTTATTTTTTCGTAGAAACTAATCAGTTTTTTATTTCCTCCTTTTGACTCTAATTTTAAGCCATTTATATCGTCAATATCAATTCCATCACTTAGGATATTGATTGTCGATTGCACAAAGTCCTGAAGATCAGGATCATTGAATCTTTGAATTAAATTCTCCCTATATAATTGTTGTGCCGTTCGTTCCATATTATAATTCTAATGTAAATGGGTTAAAGGGTTTATTGTCAACTTTTTTATTATCGGTTCTAGGAGCATCTGATCTTTTTAATTGAATTATTTTTGTCTTTTTTAGGATGTTGTATTCATTTTTAAATCGCACGGGAGCCTGCACTTTTACAGGTTCTTCTTCATATTCGTCTTCAATGATACTAATGATGTGGTCCTGATCAGGTATGAATGTAGCCCAAGGTTTGGTAGGCTTTAGAATGTGCATAAAGTCATGACTATCAGCGCTATCAATCATATGATACTGATATCCATCCTCGATAATCTGAATGATAGAAAAACGCGTAATAAAAGTGACAAAATCTAGTGACTTTAAAAAATCCTTTAAAGCATCTACATGAATCTCTTTATTAAATTCCAAAGCATTAGATTGGTCAATAAACCAAGGACAAATAAAATTGGCGATTTCTTTTTTCAATTTAGCAATGTCATAACCTTCATTTCCTCTGTCTGCAAACTTTATATCGCATTGAATGCGTAAATATTCAAATTCAGGATTCCTCACTTTTATGGAGACAAATGGTGACATCTTATCGCCAAGGTATTTTTTAATTTGTTCCAATTTTCTAAAGTTGGCAATTGTGATGTGTTCTTTCAGGTATTTCAGTTTCCTGGGGACAATTACAATAATTACCTTATTAGAATTAAATTCATCCATTTCTGAACGGTAATTGATCTCGTAGGATTTTTTTTCTTCCTCCAGGTCGAGATATTCATATACCCTTTCTCCGGTTTCGCCTAAACCAGAAATACATTTTACTTGCTCGATATCATCATATTTATTTAAGATGATCCTTTCAACATCCCATGCTGTCCATCCACGATTCTTGTGTCGAATCCTTTCGCTAACCCGGGTATAGAATTCAATAAATGTCTCTTCAGCTTTTCCTCCAAAACTTTCAAACGGTTGATTCACTTTAGTAACTCCTTGAATTTTATTATCCAGAGAAATAATGGAGTGTGGCGGAAATGCTTCATTTAGTACTGAAGGGTCAGACTGATCTATCCACTTTGTGAGTGTAGCATTTGGAAATATAGCTATCGTATGATTCAATAATTGAATGTCACCGGTAGCACAGATCCTTATCCAAAACTTGCCTCCTTCCATGACATGGGATAGATGAGAGATATCTGCAGGAATCTTGATCTGTATCACTCCTGTCCGAGTGAAAGTATCTGTCTCGTCCCGGAGAATATATTCGCCCGGCAACTGTCGCCATACATTATTGTAAGTTAAGTATTGCCATTTTATTACGGGAAGTGTATACTGATCTTTATCTTGATAATATACAGGAGTCATCTGAAATAATAGGGAAACGATCTCTGTTTTTTTGCATTTTTCAAGACCTAAAATTAAATAGCCATCTTCTTCATATTGTGGGAGTAAAAACGGCAACTGATCCTGATATTTCAAATTTGGATAAATTTTTTCATAACCAAAAGGATGAATGTGATTTACCTCCTGAAACGTTTCATTCTCTTGAGTTAAATCAATAGTATCTTTGGCGGTATATTTTACAAATATATTGCTGATCAATGGCACCTCAGGCATGGAAGGAAAATAAATATCCGGTTCATTTTCATTCTCATCAGTCACGAGTGCTTTATTGATAAGCCGTGCATTTTTCAGCATGTGTTTCGACAGAATTTCCTGATATCTTTTTTGACCAAATCCATCCTCCGGCGTTTCGAGGATAATTTTTAAATAGCCTGAATTCGTCTTGGAATTAAATTCATTTTGATATTCAAGGTAATCATTTGTTTTATATCCCAAATTCTTCAAATCTTCATGATTCAAATGATAATGTGTATATAAATATTCATCTTTCAATTTATCACTTCCTATACGATCAATGGTTTGAAAAAGCGGCCTTATGAATGGCTCTAATTTGAATTCACCATCTGATAAATTACCAATCCGAACATTAAAATCATCATATTTGATATTGTAATCTTCGTATTTTTGATTAAATAGACCGGGAGTCTTTGGCAAGTCGAACCATTCAATTTCAATATCAAGTTCTGCGATATTCTTCTTAAATATTTCCTGGCTTCCTAACAAAAAATATGAATTTTTACCTGGAGTTGGTCCGAAAGGAAAGAACGGTTGGGCACTATCTATTAGCCCAAACTCATTATAAATAGATAGATTTCGAATATTTTCCACCTTGGCATCAATGACAACGTCTTGAAGGATAAGCTTTTGTAGAAATGAATATAAATATGGCTCTCTGTCATTATTTAGTAAAATGACCATTGTCGGCTGAACAGTTGATACAAATTTCCCATAATGTAAGCGTTCATCATATGGAATGATAGCAGGAGCGGTAGGGTCTAATGAAAAAGAGAAGCAAAGATGTCCGGGATTCCATTCCTCTTCATGATCCTGGAATATCTTTATCGTCTGAGGATCCACTTTATACCAGCCTTTAAGACTGCTTAAGTAAATAGTAATATTCCGTTTTTTTCCTTTAGAACTGAATATTTTGAAGAAAATATCCATCATACTACTCTTTACCTTTTCCTTTGAGGATATGTCTTTAAATAATTTCACCAAATCTCTTGTGGACTTTTCTGTAAAATTAAGCCTGACTGAGACATTTCGTTTTCCTTCATTAAGAAATAGAACAGGGGAAGATATCGAGAAACCAAGATTGGCATCGATCATATTTCTAAGGTTTGGCTCTTTATCCATTTGATCTTCACCGAAAGTCGGCCAGGAAGCTAATTTATCCGGGTTAAATGGGGCTCCCATCCCGTCTTGAGAATTAGCCACAGGAGCCATAAATGACTCAGTAATTAATGCATATTTATTGGTAATTGTCTCTCTGTAACCTTTATCAAAATACAGAGATTTTACATCAGAGATACAGCAATGACCGACATTTACCGGATATAAAGTTTCAAATCTATGTGGTATGCCGTCTTTGTCTAATGATGCCAGTAAAACTGTTTTTTCTTCAATCAGCTTATTGTCCACATATGGTGAGATTTCAAAATTGACATAAGCATATGGAGCAACATGTTTTTGACGCTCCTGTTTCAGAAAATCCACATAATAGATATGCAGAAATTTTTCTGGAATTTTATTAATAGAGTTTTGTAGTTTTTTATATTGGTCTAAGAACCCATATAATAATCCTATATGCGGCTGGTGATCATTTTTTTCCTCAAGCGATCTGCGAAGAAAAGGCATTAAGTTTTCTTTTACTGAAATAGTTGTTTCAGTAAGTTTATTGTAAAGGATTCTCAATCTAATGTAAATTGAATCTAATTCAGAAGGAATTTCTGACGAATCTATCTTTATATTTTTATTACTTTCAAGGATTTTATGCGCTGCTTCAAATTCTATTTTGAGTTTCTCGGTGAATGGAACAGTACCTCTAAGTATTGTGACGAATTCCTGAATATATCCTGTTACAGCTTGTTCATAGTATGCTTCCACATCATAATATGAATATTTTTCTAAATCTCCATTTTTGTATTGAATTTTCAATAATTTATTCCTGAGTTCCTCAAAATCTGACAATTGAAAGTAGATGATATTGATCATAATTTTAAGATGATCAAATTTTTTCGCCAGATCAGTAGTTGAATTAAAATTTTTTATAGATTCATTGAAATTAAATTGAGCCGTTGAAAGATCTTTAGAAATAAAGCTCGAAATAACTGCTGAAATATTGGCATTGAAAAATGGTTGCCAATCTGCATCAGAATTTCCTTCTTTATCATGAAATCTAAGTAGTCTTGAATATTCCTGAAGGATTGCTATTAATTCTTCTTTTTTCCTATCATCAATGGCAATGTCCAAAGGATTGGTTTTATTAATCAATCTCGTACTTTGCGTAGTACCTATGAATTTGGTATCACCATATGTATTGTCCCTCTCTATCATATGGTATCTTCAGGTAAGCTTGTACCTTCATTTTTATAAAATGGGAATACAATATTGTGTCGTGTATTGGTTGCTCTGACTCTATAAATGATTTCTATTCTAACTAAACCTTCAATATAGTTAGTGATATCTGTATTTACTTCAAGAACATCGACCCTTGGTTCAAATTCGTCTATGGCAGCGGTGACCATATCTCTGACATTGTATTCTAGGCTTGTGCTAATTGGCTCAAATAACATGTTAAACAGGTCACATCCGTAGCGAAGTTGTGTAACTCTTTCTCCAGGGCTAACAGCGAATAGTATCTGCAAACTTTCAGAAATATCTTTAAAATCAGAAACCATTTCAGTACTTCCATCAGCAATACTGAAGAGAGGCGGAAATGCCCATCCTGTGCCAAGAAAAGATAGTTTTTCACTATTGTTTTTAATTGTTATATTTTCTAGCGCCATTTTATTATGAATTTAGCCAATAACTACGGCCATACCTGTTAGTGTCGCAACCATCTGTCCAGATACCGTAGCTGTGGGTGCAGACATAACTGCTGAAATATTACCGGTGACATTTGTAATAGAACCTTTGACATTGGTAGGTCCTATGGAGCTAATATCGACGTTTGTGGTGCCTGATATTGATACTCCCAACTTGCCAGAGATATCTATTTTGCCATTAGAATCGATACTGATACCAGAAGCTCCCATCTCCATTTTATTTCCAAATGGATCTTCCATGGTTATTTTCTGTCCGGAATCGTCCATGCAGAAAGTTCTTCCTCCAGGTGTTTCTAATGTAATGGATTTGTCAGATTCATCATATGTAAGTTTTAATTTCGATCTGGAGACAAAACCCTTAATGTTATTGCTGTCTTTATGTCCATATGGTGATTCATGACTGGCGCTATAAACTGAACCAAGAATGATAGGATATCTTGAGTCAGCATTTAAAAAGCCGACAATTACTTCATCGTCTATCTGCGGAACATAGTAAGTGCCATGACTATTCGAAGCATGCATGGTCGAAAGCCTTGCCCAAACGCCATCTGACGATTCAGTTACTACAGGAATGTCCAATTTGATACGAAATGAACCTTCAGGATCATTTTCCAACTGCTTTACCTTCCCGATATAGAGCCCTTCCATAGCAGGTAACTGGCCGGTGGTGGAAGGATTGATGATGTCGTGCCTGGAATCAATGTACCAGTCTTTTTCCCAGCCAAGAAAGATCTCTGCAATCCAACTTCCACTTTGAATGACATGATTGACCTCCCGGATATATGCTTTTCCATCGAACCATCTTCCAAGACCTTTTAATTCAACAATCGTGTTTGGTTTGAATTTTTCTGTTCCGTTGCAGGTCATTGAGCCAGTGGTTCTAGACATTTTTGCTCTTTGAAATTGAGCTGTCGCCCATTCCTCCAAATCCGTTTCAGGTAAGTTTCCGGTACTTTGCAATAGAAATTCTTTTTTATTGAATTTATCTGCAAGTAATGAATGTTCTATCAGCCCTGAATTGCCTTGTAGATTTACATTTACGTTTCTATTTGTAGCTTCTTTGAGCTGCTGTTCATCTGGATTCCATGAAATTGTTTTTACTTTTTTTAATTGAAATCCACCATCTATTTCAAGTTCTGATTTCATTATATCAGTGCCATAAGTAAGTAGATGAATTGGAGCTGAATCAAAATCAGGTTTTTTAATTTTAATTTTGTCGTCTTCTGTTAAAAGTATAAGTCCATTAATTTCAAGTCTTGATATAATAAAATCCCAGTCGCAACAACCGTATTGAATAACTTGTGGATGTTTGATCTTGGTAGTTTCGACATCTTTATCAATCCCATATTCACCAATAATTTCAGAAAAAATTTCATTATCTTTTTTATCAGTAAAGTATTTGTTATGCCTGCCCACGGTTAAATAATGTGCTTTATTGACACAATAACAAGTTACTTCAGAATGTCCGCCAGGCTTTATTGAAACTCCAACTTTGAGCACAACACCTTCAAAGATCTTTGCCATATCTTTTTGGTGGTATCCTGCATTTATGATGATTGCCTTTCCGGGAGTTACTACATCTTTGTTTGGCAGCTCAAAATCCACCATACTAGGGTCTCCATCCAAAAAAGCAAATTCTGCAGTAGTAATTTTATTGATCTTTCTGTGAACATTAATAGACTGAACTATATACTGATCTCTAAGAATCTCACCGTCAACAATGACCTCAAATGATAATAGATCGACCTCTCTTATTAAAGGCGACTTTGGGGTTACTAATTGGCCGGCCATAATTATATTCTTTCTAAAGGTGGAAATAGCAATTGAGTACCTGCAGATATTTTTCTGAAATTAATTATTTCATTAAATTTAGCTATCTGGACTGCTTGGTTTGGGTTGGAATAAATTTCTTCACAATAAGTAAATATATTGTCACTCTCTTTGAAATACCTTAAATGTGTCATATCGGGTGATGACATCTTGCGGCTTTCTGCATCTGCGGGTAAGACGAATTCATCAAAGGTGAGTGTGACTTTTGCTCGCAGCGCCGTGCCATCAGATTTAAATAAAACATAATCGATATTACAACTCTTAAGGTGGCATTTGAAATTAATCGATCCGTATTTAATTTTAAGGTAATGTGGTTTATGAATTGAATCTACATAATTATAAATTGCCTCTCCAAGCTTCTTTATTTCATCCTTAATAACTACTTGTTTCCCGGTAACACCGGTAGCATCTATTACAAAAACGAAGTTAAGTTTACTATCATCATAACCTTCAAACTTTGTAACCCTTTTATTTGTATTAGGGTTATCTATTTTGAATTTTAATCCATATGAGATAGTGATTTTTTCAGGTACTAGATCTATGCTGTAACCGAGTGTGCCGTCACCACTCATTCTTGCGTCGGTATAAGTGCGTATTTCAAGTGCTGTGGCCATAATTATCTGCTACTATTAATTTTTTCTTTTTTGATTATTGTAGTCATAAAATCCTGCTTAATAATTTCATCATGGTTTCGCAATAATTTCGCCACCAGATTTTCAATTTCCCGAAGGGTAACACTTTTATCTGTCACCTGTATATTTACTTTTAATTCTTTAATTTCAATTGGCATAAAATTTTAGTTTTAGAAATTCATTTTAGCAGATTGATATGCAAATTCAATTGTTTCTATTGCAACTGTATTTTCTTTAGCACTATAATTGGAAATAAGCCACTTGACAGGATATGCACCAACTATATCCCAGCTCATTAATTTTTCACCTTGAGGGTCTTCAAGAATTACGTTTATATTTTTAAGGACAATTGGTGTATCAAAATTACCATCTTTGTGCAGTATATCATTAAGCCAAGTTGTATAAAACTCGTTGTTTTGACTTACAGCTCCTGCAACTATTTTCGTATTAAAAGCTCTTTTCAATACTAAATTACCGTGTTTTACTCTTAATGGCAGTTTGTAAACATTGTTATTTCTACCGCCAACAATTACGTCTTCGGTAGTAAGTTCCGCTTGTAAGCCACTGGCTTCTGTAAACGTAAGATTTGGAAATCCATCTATTGTAACAGAATAATGAAAGGACCGTGGAATGAAATTAACCTTATTGAATGAAGTCTGATTATTATACGATGCCATATTTATGTTGTTAATATTTCTTCATAAGAGAATTCCATAGTCTCAATTGCAATTGCATTTTCTGTAGATTTCAAATCCGTTCCAGTAAATTTAATAGGGCAAGCTTGTTTTATATTCCAATCCATGACAAGGGCGCCACTTTCAGAAAGTAGTTCTACTAGAATGTCAAATTTATTTGTCTCGTCAGTAAATGTATTTAAGTATACAGGATCGAATAACGTTCTCAGTGCTTTATCACCATCGAAAATTCCTTTTTTTAAAATAAGGTTACTTGTTTTTAGCAAGCCTGTTAATTTCATTGTATGAATTTCTTTGCCTCCTACACGATATTCAATGATGGGTGATTCAGCTTGTAACCCTGTAGCTTCTTGAAAGCTAAATACTTCACCAGCGATAGTCACCCGGAATTGATATTTTGCAACCGGCCATTTTCGTTCTTCAGTTTTTGCCATAATTCAGATGCTAGATGCTAGCCACTAGATGCTAGACAATATATACGAAAGGATAAATTAGTAATTAAATTAGAAAAAATAGCCCTGAATAATTTTCAAAATTCAGGGCCGATCTAGTTTAAAGTTCAGTTTTGATCTCTTCGTAAGCAAATTCGATTGTCTCTATGGAGACTTCATTTGCAGTAGATTTAAGGTCCGTTCCGCTGAATTTGACAGGGAAAGCTCTGGATATGTTCCAAGTCATTACAGTGGAGGCTGTTTCATCCAATAACTCTACAATGATGTCAATTCTGTCATCCTGAGTATAGTAGGTTTTATCGTAGATCTTATTGAAGATATCCAGCAATCTGCTGTCTGTTTCAAATACTCCTTTTTTAAGTACTAGATTACTTGTCTTGACGAGACCTGCTTGCTTTATCACATGAAAAGCTTCACTGTCTCCATTCCTGTATTCTATTGGTGTCGTCTCAGCTTGTAAGCCAGATGCTTCCTGAAAGCTTATCTGCTCACCGTCTATCGTTACACGAAAATGATATTTTGCAACCGGCCATTGGTTTTCGAAATCTGCCATTGTTTATTTATTTTAATTTTTTTACTAAATAATTGATTGAATTAAACACCCATTGGTTCAGTGACGAAACCACCTGTTTCCTGTAGTTTTTGCTCGAATGTAATTTCTATAAATTCCGCAGGTCTGCTTACTGCAACTCTTACCAAAACTCTGAGTAACCCTTCCAAGATATCTTGAGGTGTCATCGTAATGCCGAGTCCTACATGACCTTCGAAAGCATCACCTGTGGTGTTGCCGACCAAGGCACCACTTCTCCAAGCCAGCGTAAGGAAGTTTTCTATAGAGGTTCTGATTTTAACCCAAGTCTGAGCTGTGTTAGGGTCAAATACATAATTTTCAACTGCACTTTTGATTGATTGCTCTAGCATGATCATAGTGCGCCGTACGTTGATATATCTCCAGTCCTGACTGTTTCCATCTAGTGTTCTGGCTCCCCATACCAATATGCCTTTTCCGATAAATGTACGGATGGCATTGATTGCTTTTCCATTGATTGGAAGGTTCAAGTCTTCTTGGTTTTCTGCAGTTATAGGAATTGTAGGAGAAGTAACGCCATACATTGAAATGTTAGCCGGAGCCTTATGAACACCTGAGGTGTTGTCTACTAATGTGTAGATTCCTGCCATAGCTGCTGCTGCTGGAAGTATGTTTATCGCTTCTTTAATAGAATTGAGAATTGTTTTGTAGAGTGGACTGATTGTTCTCAGCGTGTTATCCAATACAAGTGTATCCGCAGAGTTATCTTTAAGTTTGTCGATTTCGAATTTAGCGGCTTCGAACAATCTGATAGAGCGCTCATCATAGTTCTTAAGGTTTCTACTGGCAGGAGTTGTTACTTTTTTTACTTTGTCGTCCGGCTTGGCTTTTTCGTCCGGAGCGCCTTCCGGTGCTTCTGCAACATCCTCAAATGCTGTCGCTATTTGTAGATAATTTTGTTCAGCTTCAGCAGTTAATATTTTAATTAATTCTGGAGTATTGCTGACGTTTTTATAAGATATTTCGGAACTTGTAACTATAGTTGTATTTAACCATGGGTAGTAAGCTGCGCCAAAATTTAAAAAGTTATTTCCAACGCCTTCTCTGAAAGTAGTAATAACATCCACTTTGTCAAATGACCTCTTTTGATCACCGTCGTATACATCGAAAATACCGAAACGTGATTTCATCGTGTACCCACAATGCTTTAATACATCCTGATAAAATGACATACATTCCGCTTTAGGAAGTAAAGTCGCATCTGGAGAGCATATCAACGTTGGTTCTTGCTCTGTTAAAAGTGTATTAAGCCCACTGTTATTTTCATTATCATTCAGATCACGATAGTTGACGCCCCCTGTATAATCACCTACAGAAACGATGTAGCAGGTACCGCCACCGTTCGCATAGAATAATCTCATACTGTTGTACAATAGGTATTGTGTTGGTTTGTCTACCCGGAGATCAAATTCCAGATTCCCTTTTGCTTTGAGGTTAAATTGAATTCGGGGTGCTCCACCAAAGAATGTCACAAATTCTGACATGGAAGAAACCCTTGTCGGCATGTTTCGGAGTGAAGAATTGCCGTTCAATGCTTTTTCTGTATAACCAATAAATGCAGGAACAGCCGTTGGCACGGCAACTACTGAATTGGTAAAGGCGTTTCTCTCCTTGATATAAACACCCGGCGTTGCATATTGCATCATAAGTTAAAAGGTTTATAGTTTATTATAATTAAGTTTTATTTATACTAGAATGGTATAATTTCTAATTTCTGACTTCTAATTTGTAATTAATATTATTTTTTACGAAACATCCATCTAACATTTATCTTTGTCCACCCCCTTGGCCCCCTCCAAAGGGGGACATATTTTCTTTTGGAGAAAATGTACTTCGTAGGTTTATTCTAATTTCTGACTTCTAATTTCTAATTTCTGATTTCTGACTTCAAATTTCTGACCACTGACCACTGACCACTGACTACTAATTTCATATATACACATACATCAAAGAATATGTCATTCCTGACTTTCTGTCAATGCGCTGTACATTTTTGAATGTAGGAATCGGCATTCTTATAGAAGACTGATTCCATTTTTTTGCATTATTTATTTTCATTTTCAAAATCTCATGATTGAAAGTATTTATCCTTAATGGCTTTAATTCTTTAAATGTCGCATGTATACATTTTACCCCATTGACCAATTCAGTTCTTTCTAAAGGCAACAATTGAATTTTTTCTCCATTCATATCGAAGGAGACTTCATTGATATCGTAAATATTTTTTTCTTCTGATCTTGAGATTAAAATATATTGCCAATGTGTAGTTTTAGTATCAAAAGATATCTGCATGTTTTGAGTCTCGAATTTCTTTCCATCCCAAATTGTCTTTGATTTACCTGGTGGATTAAAAAATATTTCCACAGCGATATTTAATTGTTTTTTGTTAGTGACATAAAAACGATTAAACTCTTTGCCATTTATTTTAATTATACATGCTCCCTGATTGCTTTTCGTAAAATCACAATTAAGAAATGTTGTTTTATTGTCAACATTTTGTAATTCAAATTTTACATGCTCTAATCTTTGTAACATGGCATCAAAAAAGGTTACCTCCTCAGTACTTATTTTTTCAGAAACTTTAAAAGAGCATAAAGGAGTCATCAATTCTAGTGTTTCTAACGCCTCTGGATCAATGTATTCTTTTTCGTTCAAAGAGGTATAACTGTCATCGATTGGGAACTGCTTGATATTGTTGATATAGCTGATTTTCAATCTATTAGCCAGGTATTCTGTGTTGCTTACCAATAAAAAATCTTTATTGTTGATTAACCCTTCCAAATTGATTTTATTCGTTGGGTTTTTTAAAGTCAAAGCCATCGATTCTGACTGAAGGTCATTCATAAATATGGCATAAGTATCATTGTGTTTTCTGAATACACAATTAATTCGTTTAAGAAAGTCAACAGTTACTTCACCAGGTTCAAAATCTATAAGATCCACCACCTTCACGTTGGGCGCTCTATGTCTAAGCTTCAATGCAATCCATCTGGACCATTTACTTAAATATGAATTTGGTGCTATCATTTATAAGTTTGGAGTATGTTGTTTGGAGTTTGTTTGAGTTTGTATTTTTTTTAAAAGTTATTCAAGCTATGGTGTCACACCCCGCCTGTCGGCACCCCTCAGCTCGAGGGGAAGCGCAGATCCTTCGGTCCTTATAATTTATCATTCACCATTTATAATTTATAATTCATCATTTATCATTAATCATTTAGAATTAAATAGTAATTCCAGTTATTGGCGGTATTTCTTCTCTTATTCTGCCTTCATCCATATTTAATGTTCTGAATTTAAATAAAACATGAGGTACAATTTTGGCTCCCAGGCATGTCCACAAGTTGCTTAATTCTCTGAAATCAATATGGAATAATTCTGCTTTAATGGTATTGTCATCAATCATAAATTGTGGATTGCCTTGAAAAAAACCGATAACACCTGAAAGGAATTTCAAGGACTCGGCATAATCAGTAAAATAAGAACTGAATAGCATATATAGATTAATATGCAAAGGCATATCAGTCCGAATCATTCCTCCTCCAAAATTCAGATTAGACCCATCTCTTTCAATATTAAGTAAGGTGA
The DNA here is from genome assembly GCA_016711705.1 of Candidatus Brachybacter algidus. Classification (GTDB taxonomy): domain Bacteria; phylum Bacteroidota; class Bacteroidia; order Chitinophagales; family Saprospiraceae; genus Parvibacillus; species Parvibacillus algidus. The sequence goes on from JADJSK010000003.1 coordinate 184,587, forward strand.
CTACAATTTTATTGTCCTCTCTTATGGCAATACTTCCATCCTGATTGATTAGGTTTGAAATGATGACGACATCCTCGTAAGAACCAAATTTGGATTCGAGATAATCTTTAAGTTCACCTGCTATAATTGGAATTACTTCATGGATCATTTATTTGATTTTGTTGTTTTTGAAGCTGCTATAAGTACTTCTTTTCTGTTACATAAAATGTTATTGATCAGATTGGCAATAGTGCGAGTAAACAATACTCCGAGAAAAACTGCACCAAATCCTACAATAAAAACTACCCATCCTTTATTATTCACCCTTGGAAAGACCATTAAATAAAAGAAAATTGAAAATAAAAGACCCAAGCCCATTGCTATAAATAATTTCCTCAAGGTGATTCCCGGCAAAAGGAAAGCTATTACAGGGATAATTACTTTATTATATAACTTCTTAAAAAAGTCCCATTATTTTCTAAATAATCTAATTAACTTGGATAAATAAATTCTTGCAAGAATCATTATAATTAATAAACCCCAGAATACCTAGCCCTACATAAACTCCGACTGTATTTCTTGGTATTATATTTAAGCAAAATAAAAAGCCAAATGTCGCAATCAACCATCCCCCAAGTGTATGAAGTAAATATTTCTTATATTTCGCAAGGATGTTCCGTGCTTGCCAAAATTTAATTACGGAATATGGAAATCCAAATGACAGAAACCCAAGAAGCGTCCCAAAGAAATACCAAATCAATTTATCAGGGATCCTTCCAAAGACATCTGCTATAGCTTTCCAATACTTAGTACCTTTTTCGATATTATTGTACCCAATGCCATGTAAACTAATTCCTAAAATGCCGAGAGACTTCAGCCGGTCGTACTTGAAAAGCCTTATGTGTTCATCATCATAGTGAAATTCGTTCCCATTTTTGAACTTAAATTTGGTCATACTGGAATCAGTCTCATTCGCAGATTCTTTGACAAATGATCTATCGGCCATTTTATTCATATTGTCGTAGGAAACGATTGGATTCATGCGATCAAAAACCAATTTATCAATAGTTGAATCCCTTTTTAGATTGAGGCCTAGGTAGGCAAATTCTACTATCAATTTTGAAAGTGGAATTCCAAGTTTTTGTAAAGAATCTACATCAAACTTTAAAAAATTATAATTTCCCTTTACGAACCACTGCAATTGTTCGTCATTGATTTCTTCGAGGTCACGACTATAATTTTTGTAGATCACCAAATCAAACATTGGTATGATTCTTTTAAGTAATTCATTTCCTACATAATAGAAATTATTTTCTTCGTGTATTATTGGAAGCTTTATACCAAGTTTAGCTCCTTCAGAACCCGGAAACAATTTCTTCTTAATCTTTTCAATGAACGTCTTAAAGTTTTGAATATCCTCGGGAGAAGTTAGTTGCGCCGGGATATTTTGAATATCAAGAATGAGTCCGAATTGACTTTCTTCAATTTTATATTTTTTTATGATATCTCTGCGAAATATTCTGATTCTGTCGATCAAAGTATCCTGGACATTATGATTATTAGTTAGGAATCCATAGTAAATAGCTTGGTTAGAGAAACCTCCACCTACGTCTCCATAACTTGAAACTTGAAAATAAAGATCGATATCTCTATTTTGTTGGATCAAATATTGGTAAATATTAACACTATCTCCACTTTTACTAGCTTCCTGTCTGGAGCTAATCCAATCAAGTTCTTCCTTATTTCTTGGGTTACCAGTTAATAAATTGAGATCATAATTTCCAATAATAGATCCCGTAAGCAAGTTGTAATAGAAATTTTCATAAGAGTTTTTCTTTAAAAGCCATAGCGGTTCATCAGCGATCACTTTATATTGAGGACGTAAAATATAATCTGCCGGATCTTCGCTTCCATTCTTCATGTTACTAAGTCCCTTTGCAGCCTTCTTGGTATTTCCGCGATTGAAAAGACTACTTAACCCTTGACTAAAAATAGTTTCAGTCACTAAACTAGAGCAACATATCAATAATAAAATATATAGTTTGCGATATTTCATTATTGTATTTGTGGAAGTGTGTATGTCTCGAAAATAGCATAAATACTCACCGGGCTTTGCTTATTATGATTGCAACTACATAAAAAAACCGGACTATTATTGGTGATGGATTTAAATCCGAATAACTGACCTGTATTGCCTGACAATCCATTAGTCATTGATGCATAATTAAGGCCGCTCTCAAAAAGTAATTTGTTTGAATTATCGACCAGGGCAATCTCAACATTGTCTATACTTCCATCATCTAAAGGAATTGGAAATGGGCGAGTTTCAAGGTTAGTGGCTTGATCGTGTATTCCTTTTTGGTAAAATATTCCATTCGAATATTCAGAAAGAGGAGTTGGATTATTTATCGGATCATTCAATTTTAATTCCTGCGTAATTAGTCTATATATTCTATAATGCTCTGAGGATATACCAATCCAATAACCAAAAAACTGAGAATCGCTTTCATTAATATATGGAACAGGTGTACATTTTCTTTTCTCATTGACCGTGAAGTCAAATTGATTCAATAAGTTTTGGATGATAGGTGGTTGTATTTTTGGTAATAACATTACTTTTTTGGTCTGAACGCATCACGTCTTTCATTCCTTCCACCATTTGTTTTAGAGATTCCTGACTATCTTTTCGAGCTTGTTCAAGTTGTGCATTCATCTCTGCTATTGAAAGAGGCTTTTCACTAGTTTTTGGAAATTCTCCACCTCCACCTCCTCCACCTGCGCTGGCGGGTTTAGACGAAAGTGGATTGCCTGTCGCATCGTTTTGTTTTGTCTCAGAAATAAAAGTTTTTACTTCACAAAATTGACTCAAATTTGCTTTTTTATCTTTCTTGCCTAACGACATTATCTTATCAATTACTCCTTTCGATTTTAAATTTTTCGGATCCAAATACATGAAAACATCCAACTGAAGAGGCTCTGTAATTGCTTGCTGAAAGCCCTTATCCATGGTGGATTTTATTTGAAATTGAGGAACTTCGACCGTTATCCCATTTGCATTTTTACCTTCACCGACAAGTGCAGTAATTGTATTTTTTGAAACAGGATAGCTGATGCATAATTTATTATCAAGACCCTTAGATGGAGGTTCTAAAAGTGTTGATTTTACGGTGATTGGTGGTTTATCTCCCAGCCACTTACCTGAAATCTTTTCTAGAGTAACATTGTAAAATTGATCTTTTTTATTTTGAGTATTGACTTCAAGTATATAATCCCCATTAGCAGAAATATTCAAGTTTGGCAGTCTGTCTCCTATCTTGCCTGTTCGAATAATTTCTAAACTTGGTATTTTTTTTATCGTAAAATCAACATTTTTATCAATTACTATATTTCCATTCCTATCTCTGAAAGTAAGTTTTAAGACATCATCATTTTTTAAAGCCAATAAAACTTTAGCTGATTCTGCCTTTGAAAGTCCAAGGTTCTTTATTTCAATTTTTGAAGTTTTGGGCGCCTGAAAAGATGTTGAAATAAATCCTGAAAGCAGTAATATCAAATATTTTGGGATTAACCTTAACCGCATATTATGTATATTTTATATTGAATTGCATCAAAGTCGAACTATGCCTGCCGAGTTGAATTACATCCTTGTCCTTTAGTAAGTGTCGCGAACCTTTACTTAGATACTCTTTATTAATAATTATCTCTGCATGGCTAGTGAGCACGACACCTTCATTAGTAAGGTTGATAGAAGCGTGCGATTCTTCCGCTCCGGGATCTGTCCATTTAATAAAAATTACGTTTTTAGGTGAAGAACCAATAGTAACTGTAGCTCTGGAATTAAGAATCTTACTGATCGGAATCACCCGTCCACTCACTTGATCCGGAGATTGCAAGGTCAGTTCATATTCCTCTAATTTGTTGAGAACGTTCGTGACAATATATCCGGTAAGCCCACCCAGAATTATCAGTCTGAGAATATTAATAAACTCAATAAACAATTGCCGATTACTCGAAAAATCTTTATAACCAATATTGGTTAATTCAGAACTTAAATGATAGATAAAAAATGACAATAAAACTCCGGCACTTGTAGCAATGATCGATCTCTTAAAATGAATGGATGGACTCGAAATTGATAATGCCAATGATAAAATTATTGCAAAAAACGTCCAACCTATAAACCCACTTAGAAATGGATTAATCTGAAATTTGAAAGTTAACGCATTTATAAGACCAAAAATGAATGCATTTATTATACCACACAAGATTATTTTACTAATACTTATAGCTAGATGTGGCCTAATGATACTAGAGAAATAGTCAGCCATTATTAATGCTGCTCCTAGCCCAAGGCCAATACCAAAGCCAATACTTGTCTGATGAACTATATTTTCTTTAAAATAATATAAATCAGTATTCGGATTGACAGTGCTGTCATAAAGACCTACGAATATTCCGCCAAAATTTATTGAGGATAGTAAAGGAATGATGAGCAGTGTCAGCATCCAAGCGATGAAACCTCCACATGTCCCGTAAAAAAGCCAGTTGAATTTTTTCATATTGCCTGACTGCGAAAAAAACTTATAGTTAATATCTGATTTTCCGCACCCATCGCATCCCAGATAATCCATACATTCCGGATAAGATGGACATTGATTCCCAAGACCTTTCCAAATATAATAGGGTACTATTTCTTTACATCTGGTGACGACCAGGCTACCTTTCTCAATTGGTTCATTAGTCATCGTATCCAATTTTACGATGTTATTGATTGGAAAATAGGGGGATACATATTTTTTGACAAATCTTTTTTCTTCCAAAAAAGGATACAAGATGCTTAATACAAAAAATACGGTTAGAAGAAATAGTATTCCAAAGAAAATACATGAGAGCCAGAATATCCAATCTTTACTTAGTTCTTTTATATTAAGCGGATAATCACTACTGCCAAAAGAATAGGAAATGGTATCCTTTAATCCAGTCCCTTTCCAAAGGAGGTTTAATATTCGGGGTTCCCCCTTGTAATTAGGTTTTCGCGTATCAAGTGTGAGCGCATATTTAAAATTGAAATTTGAAATTAAGACTCTCTGGAAAATCCTGTGAAACCTGGTTAAATTTGGATCTGTAATAATTGTATCATAGGGACATGGGGTCTTTAGAATATAATTTTTCAAATAAGCAGGAATTTCTATTTCTTCCATCAAATAAGGAACAATTACAGGCGCTGCATTTCCAACATATTTTTTTGTATTGGAGGGCATGACTTTATCAATGGTGGCGTCACTGTTGCCTATATTGTCTGAATTTATAAAGTATAGATAACATGCGTTTTCAAAACAATTTCCTTCCTCGGTATGGAGTTGATTGATATTTAATAAATAGGGACTACTCACAAAATTGCGGATCGAGGCAGTATCAACAGCTTTTTTACCTTTAAGTATTTTGTAAAAATTGAGACTATCAGAGATCAGAATTGGAGTAAAATATCCGCTTATTTTCTTTTTATTAATATTATTAATTTGCTCGTTGACTCTTCTAAAAATAGCTGTTTGGTCAGAAGTGCCGTAGCTGACATGCATAATTATATTGTGCGTATCTGGGATTTGCCTAATATCTGTGATTTTTAATGCATTGTTATAGCCAAAAAATGTTTCATTTACTTCAAAATCCAGTGCACTGCTTAAATAACTTTTGTCTTTTAGGAATCGTGTGAAATTTAATTCCAATCTTCCTTTTTTATCTTTTGGCAGATAAATGGAATCTATGCGCAGAAACGATTGCCCGGGGCGCTGCGAAATGGCATTCCGACCAAATGTGACAGACAGTAAAATTATAAACAGAGCTAACTTCTTCATCATAGCGTTGTCAAATTCTCTTTTTACGCATTTTTATAAATGAATCTGTCTTTAAATTGAATTTGATGCGGGCGATATAGTACCCAGCCATAAATCCCAGCAGTGTGGTGCCCAAAAGCATGATTAATAATTCGAAAAATGTTCTCATATAATATTATTTAATGATTTTTTGAATTTGTAGATCGACCCTTCGGTTTTTAGCTTTCCCTTCAGATGTATTGTTGTCATATCGCGGATCTTTTTCTCCTTTCGATTCGCATTTTGTGTAGATTATACCAAGATCTTTTATTTGGAGTTCAACGAATTTGGCGCGGCCCATTCCCAGTTCCAGATTTTTCTCATCACTTCCGTCATCATTTGTATTTCCTACGATATTTAAAACAAAATTGTCTTTTCCTTTTACAAAATTGACCACATCAATTAGGTATTGCTTGAGTGAATCAGATACCAGCATCGTCGAGAAATTTTGTGAAAAATAAATTGGTTGTACGATAGCCAATAAGCGACTTTCTTCCGGAGCACTCACGATGTGATAATCTTGTATACTCAAATCGTAAGCATTAAATATCATTTCGTGGTATACATCCAGATCAAAAGAATCAATCGATGCTGAGCCAATGATGATGCGCTCCGGATCGTATTGAAGTGAATCAATAAAATAACTTTTTAATTGCTGAGCTCGCTTATAACCCAGGTCACCAAGTTTTTCTTCATTCAATTCGATTTGCTCATAATTTCCGATGATCCTTAATTGCTTATTTGGATGGGAGGTCAGGTATTGTTTGATGATCTTAAAATCAATTTTAAAACTATCGGGGCAGTAAAATTGCGGTTGACTCGATTCCCACATGCACCTGATATTACCTTTCAGTTGATAGGAGAAATTTAAGTCTTTCAGAATAGTAGGCTCCGGTTCGAGTGAATGCACCCGGCATTTATTTAAAGCGAATTGCAAGGTATTGTCTTTAGGAGCGTCATTCCTGTCTGCGACAAAGAAAAAATAGTACAATGAACAAAGGATGATCCATGCGACATAGATCACGATCAACTTTTGAATATAGGGCAGACGCAAATAATACATTTAGCGGATGTTTGATTTCAGATTAATCAATACCATTTCCGCCTCATCATTGGGAATATTTATCTGTGATGCGATCTCGAAAACATCGGATCTTGAAGTGTTCTCATCGATGCAAGCACTCAGTGTTTCTAATTTGGCTTCCTTTTCTATTTGTTTTAATTGTGAGATATTCATACCCATCTGTTGGCCGTATTCATGTATAATTGACATTTCACTTTCATGGGGCTGAAAGTCAGCATAACTCATGAGAAAGGCACATTTAAGAATTTGTTGTTTAGCATTCATTGACAGCGATTTGATCTCCATGGGAGAAATGAAATCCATTTGCCTAATTTTATCTGCATTGCCCAATTCTTTTGGGATAATTGATTTTAATAGATCTTCTTCTTCAGAAGTTAATTTACCATCTGCATCACATATTTCTACAAGCAATCTCGCCAGAACTTCCTTTTCCAATCTGTTTAAACCGGATTCATTTGATTTTTCAGGTGGGGTATTTTGTCTGGATTGCTTTTCTTCTTTAGGGAGAATGGAAATTTTTTGTCTATCAGGAAGACTTGGTGCCCATGTGCCGCTTTGCTCATCATACATATATTTGGAAGAGACCTTGTCAAATGCCTTAACCACGGCTTCATGAATATCATCTTCATCCGGTTCATTGTGATTGGAGACATTGCTTGGGACGGTTGCTCTGATGATAATAGAGCCTGTTCTGCCGAGCATTCCGCCACCTAGTAACTGAAATATAGATCGGGAGGCAGTGGACCTCGCCCTATTTACGAGTTGCCTCTTGACAGTATTTCCGACCTTACCCATGACGGAATTATCTCTGGGGATGGTCGCTGAAGAGTCAATCGTTTCGCCATCGGCATGCAAAAAAGTACACCGTACCTGCGAACCATTGACTTCTACATCCTGTATCAAAGCCTCGATAGATTCATAAGTTGTTTCAGTCATCTTTTAATTCATTAAGTTTGCAATAAGTACAATCTGTAAAAAGCACATGAAGCTCTTAATTTCCAATTATTTAGCCGCCATTGGTGGACTATCGCACATTAAAAACCTCAGAAGCCACTCTTTATGGTGTTCCATCACGGCAAAAGGTATCCATCAACAATGGAAAGAATCATATAATTATGAAAGTGGGGAATTTCAGATTGTCATAGAAAATGATGGCGCCCCATTCATGACCACTGAAGGAAATAGAGCTGAAGCAGTCCGAAGAACCAACCAAGAATCACAAAAAATAAGTGTTGAAGAACTGGCAACCATCCATAGCACTATCATGTTAGTTCCGGAGGTTTTATTTCTGGAGGAAGCATACATCAATTCCATCTCTGATATCAGTTTAGAAATTATTGGCGAAGAGAAAATATTAAAGTTCAGTAGATCACCTTACTTATACACCTACATCTTCAATGTTGCTGATGGATTAAAAAAGGAAATTCATCTGAGTGATATGTCTGACAGCAATATCGCTTTGACGATCAAGTACAAGGACTGGCGTTATGTCGATGGGCTGCTGTATCCTTTTGTGCAGGAGATGGTGAGTGTGCATCAGGAGTCGGTAAGGCGGGTGGAATACTTAAAGATTGATACTATTATTTAAATTTGTCAATTCTTCTTTTGTGAAAATAATTGGAAACTAATATTCCCCCCCTTAGGCACCATTTTTCCCCTTCTCACACTAAGTTTCATACAACATTGCGGAACGTTGTGCATCACTGCGTAATATTGTAAACTCTACTCTGAAACTTTTAAAAATGAAGAAGATATCATTTTTGCTACCCACCTTATTTTTTTTAAATTTTGGGATGGCCATCAGGACGTCCTCTGGTGGAGTAAATCCTCTACCCGCCATTGATCAAATCCTCACCTTCACTGAAAATAAAGGACAATTAACTGATCTTAAAGGAAATCTGCGACCTGACATCTTATTCTGTTCTATGCAAAAAGGCATGAATATTTACATTAAGAATAATTCAATTATATATTTATTCCAGGAGCGTGTCGGCAGCAAACTGTTGCCTATGGGTCAAAATTCATTGACCGAAAATAATACCGGCCAATTACACACCTACCGCATTGAAATGAAACTATCGGGCAGCAATCCAAATGCTCTGGTGGAAGTAGAAGGTGAACAAGCCGGCGTGACGAATTTTTATTTACCACATTGCCCGCAGGGTATTCTTGGCGTTAAAAGTTATAATAAAATCACGATCAAGGAGGTGTATCCGGGTATTGATTGGGTCGTCTATGTGAAAGATCAAAAGGCCATAGAATATGACTTTGTAGTGAGACCCGGGGCAAATATTGACAATATTAAGATAAAATATGATGGAGCTATAGACCTGAAAATAGCCGAAGATGGAAGTCTAAAAATCAAATCTCCGCTTGGAGAGGTAAGCGAATCTGCCCCTAATTCTTTCACCCAAGATGGAGTATCTATAAAAAGTGGTTTCAATTTGAATACTAATATTCTTTCATTTGAAATAGAAAAATATAATCTGAACCAAAGCCTCACTATTGATCCAACTATTGTATGGCAATTGGACTATGGAGATTCAGGGACGGACGCAACTTCTTGTAAAGTGGATTTGAGTGGTAACTTTTATCTAGCCGGTAATACAGCTAGCTCCACCGGCATTGCATCCGGAGGCTTCGACAATACTTTTAATGGAGGCTATGATGCATTTGTCGCTAAATTCAATAGCGCCGGAACAAGAATTTGGGGCACCTATTATGGTGGAGGTGGCGATGAATTTGTCAAAGGAATTGCAATAGATCCTTCAAATAATGTATTGATCTGTGGTTCGACGACAAGTGACGCTGGGATTGCATCCGGTGGTTGGGACAATGTTTTCGGCTCAGGCACGACCGATGGATTTATTGTAAAATTTAATACTTCCGGGGCAAGGATATGGGCGACTTATTATGGTGGAACAAATGGTGACGAAGTTGCAGATATTACAACCAATGCTTCCGGTGATATATACTTTGCTGGAACGACTGGTTCGACTGCAAGCATATCTACTCCAGGAAGCTTTCAACCGGTTAGGTCTGAATTATTAGATGGTTTTTTGGTAAAATTTAATAGTGCAGGAAGTAGGATCTGGGGAACATATTATGGTGGTAATGAGATCGACGTTTGTTATTCAATCGCAGAGGATACTGATGGGAATGTATTTATCGGAGGCAGCACAAGCAGTGGAAATGGTATCGCAAGTCCCGGCGCATGGGATACGGGATATAATGGAGGCACTGACGGATTCCTGGCGAAATTTAACGCTAGCGGAGGTAGAATTTGGGGCACCTATTATGGAGGCATAGACGTAGACTATTTCACAGAGATAACTACAGATAGCAACAATAATCTTGTGGGAGTAGGTACAACTACCAGCATAAGTAATATTGCATCCGGAGGATTTGATAATAGCAATGGAGGTGGTTATGATGCATTTGTAGTTAAGTTTAACAACAATGGAACAAGAATTTGGGGCACGTATTTTGGAGGTGTAGGGTTTGAAGAAGGATATAGCATAGAATGTGACCCAAATAATAACATATATGCAGGAGGTTATGCAGAATCTAGTGGGCTAAGTTATCAAGGATTTCAAAATACTAATAATGGAGGGGATGCATTCTTAGTTAAGTTTAACAGTGGAGGTTCCAGAATATGGTCTAGCTATTATGGAATCAGTAACGTGATAGAGCAACTTGTAGGCATATCTTGTCTGAATTCAGATATACTTTATTTCTGTGGCTATAACGCTTTTTCCATTGGATTGGAAGGAGAAGAAGATAACAGGAGCATTCAGTTAGGAAAAGGTTTTTTAGCGAAAATAGACATCTGCAATATCATCCCTACCAATATTAGCGCAACGATTTGTTCAGGTCAGACATATAACTTCAATGGACAGCAACTCACTTTGAGTGGTAATTATAGTGCAAGTTATGTCGCTTTTTCAGGGTGTGACAGCCTTGTCAATTTGACACTGAATGTTATCAATGTTATTGTGACCACTTCTTCTACGCCTGCGCGCTGTGATCACCCTACCGGAACTGCGACTGCAATGGGTTCAGGTGGAGGACCTCCGTATAGCTATCAATGGAGTAATGGGGGATTGACAGGGACAATATCCAATTTGGTTTCTGGAAGTTATACCGTGACTGTTACTGACATAAACAATTGTAAAAAAATTGAAACTGTCGTAGTTCAAAATATAATTGGAATCTCTACAATTAATCTGAATTTTACTCCAACGACTTGCGGCCTCAATAACGGTACTGCAAGTGCTATAGGGATAGGAGGTACAGCACCTTTGGAATATTCATGGAGTAATTTTTCTAATAATTCTAATTTAGTGGACCTTCCGGGAGGTCCTTACTCAGTTACGATTACAGATGATAACGAATGTACTTATGATACTTCTTTTTTTATTGCATTTTCGCTTGAATTAACTTCGAATTTTGATACTTTATCCCCTCTTTGTGGACAAAATAATGGAGCTATATCTATCAATGTCCAGAATGGAATTGGTCCATACATCTTCGAATTGATCGGTCCTGTCCACATTGTTTCAAATTCATTAGATGAAGATAACTATACTTTCGATAACCTTCCCGCCGGTAATTATTTTTACCGAGTCACGGATTCAATTGGCTGTATTGTTGAAAATATAGTAACACTTATTAATGATAGTGGGCTATCAGGAACCTCATCCTCGTTACCGGTAATTTGTAATGTGAATGGATCGATAACTGTTAATATTCAAGGAGGCAGTCCTCCCTATATTTATTCGATCGATGGTCCAGTACAAGCAACTTCACTTCCTATTAATGATTTGACTTTTACTTTTAATGCTATCCCTCAAGGTAATTATCAAGTCATAGTTCTTGATGTTAATCAATGTTTATTTTTATCAAATATTGGTGTTTCATTTGAGAATAATCTATCGAGTAATGAGATTATAGTACCAACGCATTGCGGAAAAGCTGCTGGAAGTATCGAAATTTCTGTTACTACAGGCCATTCACCATATACGTATTCAATTATTGGGCCTGTTCAAATGAGCAGTCCGATTACACCAATGAATACTTTTGTTTTTAATAATTTACTTCCAGGCAACTACACCTATAACATCATTGATGGCTCAGGCTGCATCATTACAAAAGATTTTATTATTGAGAACTTACCCGGAGTTAATCTCAACTCTGAATTCGTCCAAAGTGATTGTGGGCAATTAAATGGGTCGATTACACTCACAGCCCTGCAAGGCATTCCTCCATATGTATTTACTTTATCAGGTCAAGCCGCCCAGACTTCCGGAAGTGTAAATAATTCGATTTTTACATTTTCTGGTCTTGGCGCTGGAAGCTACTCCGCCTCCGTATCTGATATGACAGGTTGCTTATCTGCATTGGAAATAATTATTACTGACAAAAATGGTGTCAGTGGAGTTACAAATGTTACGGGATCAAATTGTAATTCTCCTGATGGTGTTCTGAATGTCAAAGCAGTTGGAGGCATAGCGCCATTTGTCTATGAATTGTCGGGAGTTACAACAGCATCATCTGGCAGTATCCAAGAGAATAACTACATTTTTTCAGGATTGTTATCTGGTATATATGAAATTAAAATAACGGATTCCATGGGTTGTATTTATATAGAAATGGATACCATTTTATCATTAAATACACTATTAATCACAGCAACAGCCTCGCCATCAGAATGTGTTAGTGCAACCGGAGCTATTTTGATTGAATCAAATGGTGGCAGTCTTCCGATTGTATATGAATTATTAGGGGCAACAATTATTTCCAGCGGAACGGTAAATTCTACTTCATTCAATTTTGAAAAATTATTGGCCGGGCCATATGATATCAAAGTGACTGACTCAAAAGGATGTGTTGCTGAATTGCAAGTAAATGTTGAAAATCAAAGTGGATTTAAGTCTGAAATGACAGTAATTTCAACAAGGTGTGGCGATTCAAATGGAAAAATAACATTAGCTTCCATTGATGGGATGGCACCTTTTTCATATTCTATTACCGGTCCAGTGACTTCTTCTATAAATGGAATTCAAAATACCCTATTCACTTTTGAGAACCTACCGGCTGGTGAATACACTTACAATATAGTGGATGGACAAAATTGCAATATCATGGGTTTAGCTACAGTGAATAATAGCACTAGAATAAGTTTTGAAGCAAGTCTTTCTGGGTTTAGTTGTGGTGGTGGAAATGGCACAATTACTATAAATAATGTGGTAGGAAGTCGGCCTTTTAGTTATAAGTTAAATGATGGCCAAGCTACTATGGACTCTGTTTTTTTAGGTTTAATTTCTAATACAAATTACCTTTTGGAAGTATTGGATGCAAATGGATGCAGAAGAGACAGTACTATTCTGACTACTGCGGATATTAGTTTTAAAGCAGTGACAGACACTGTTTACTTTGATTATTATTCAAATCCTGTAATATTCAATGTAATAGAAAATGACGAATTGAATGGTATAAATAATTTTGAAGTTAACCCGGTTAATAAGCAAGTATTTAATAGTAAACTCGAACCAATAGGTACAATCATCAATGCATTGGGAGTCAGTGGAGAATTTGAATTTTACTATCATGGAAATTACAATAGCATAACAAAAAAATATGAATTGTTTTATCCAATGGACAAAGAATTAATCTACTATCTATTGTGCACAGAGGAGTGCCCGGGAGCATGCGATACGGGCACTATAGTATTATTGAGTAAATATGAATGTATAGACAATAACAAGGATTATGTAAATACATTCACACCGAATGGAGACGGTCAAAATGATGTGTTGGTGCTTCCTCAATTTCCTGAATGTTCAGTTCAGGCATCAGAATTTAAAGTTTTTAACAGGTGGGGCAAGGTCGTATTTAATTCAAAAAATTATGCAAATAATTGGGATGGAAAAAATGATCAGGGTACTGATTTGCCTGAAGGTACTTATTATTATGTGCTGCAATTAAAAACCAAGAATGGTAAAACTCATGTAATTAAAAATTTTGTAGAATTGATAAGATGATAAATATTATTCAATTACCAATAAATTAATTTTTATGAAATATAAATTAACAAAGTTATGGCAAGGATTCATGATAATAATGCTTATCATGATTGGATCACAATCTATATTTGCGCAGCAGCTTCCACTTTTCACTCAATACCGTGAAGTTCAAGGCTTGATCAACCCTGCCTCTGTCAATCATGATTACTTTCTGGAACATTATAATGTGAGTGCAGGTGCCACATATCGCAGTCAATGGAACGATATCGCAGGTCATCCGGTGACAAGTGCTGTAAGAGCTGAATATATCATTGTACCGGAGAAAACAACCTTTAGCTTGTTGACCGGTGCATATTATTTGTCAGATAAGGCCGGCCTTACAAACAAACAAAGTGCTTACTTAAGACTGGGAACTATCTATTCTCAAAATCCTGCAAATAGCGGTATTGGAATAGGAATGAACTTAGGAATGGTCTGGAACTCATTTAATTTTGGGGGAGTTAAACTGTCTGACCCTTTTGATATCTCTATTGATGGTGTCGACAGAACGAGTTATGTAGATGTGGGTGTCGGAGCGTATTATTACAAAACAATCAGACAAGGTGCTCTTAAGGGAGATCAGTTATATGCCGGCATTTCTGTTCCCCAGATAATGAATCAATCTTATGTGGTTAAAAATGGAGAGCAGTCATTTACCATCAAGAGGATTCCTCACATATATGCGCATGCAGGCTACTATAAAACATTGTCTGAAAAAATGTATCTTTCAGGAAGTTTGTGGTATAAATACGCCAAGGGATCCAAATCGGTCATCGATTTTAATGCCAGAATGTATATGTTTGATAAGTTATGGGTAGGAGCAGGAATTTCAACAATTGGAATGATTCATATCGAAGCTGGAACCATATTGGGTAAATATTTTAATTTTAATAATTTTAATATGAAGATCGGATATGCAGCGGATCTAAATACAGGAGAACTTGCTCAAAATCTAGGAATAAGTCACGAAATAAATTTTGTATTTTTCTTTGACACTGAAAATAAATAAACATGGGAAATGAATTAGAACCAATTAATACGCATAGTCAGGCAGGTGAACCTGAAGAAGAAGAAATGATAGAGGGAGCTCAGAGTCAGCCACCACAATTCAAGTTGACAGCTAAAATGCATAATACCAATTCTTCTCCTTATGAAAATAGTGGAATAAATGATGTTGGTAATAGATTTGCATTTGGTAAATCAGCAGATTCAATGGATGAGAAAAACATTTCCTGATCAATGAAATGAGCATTGATAGAAGAAAATTAATTATTAAACCAAAACCGGGTAAAAAAAAGGGTCAACCTTTTCTCTTGTCTCGAAAATTGTTATATATCGTTTTTGGAACAATAGCTTTTTTGGTATTTACATTTATTATTATTAATTTATTCCAAACGAAAGAAGGGTTGACTTCAAATAGTCTTAAAGTCAATAAAACTGAAGATAAGATTAGTGAGGAAACAATAGTCCCTAATGTTTATCAAGTGGATTTGAAGAATTTCATGGTTAAGTTAATTCTATTGGAAGAGAAAATGAAAATCGGAGATATACTCGATTCAGTGCAGATTCATGCAACTAAAAAAGCAGCTATCAAGCGCATTATTGATGAAGACAAAATTTATCCGGATGGAACAAAAGTCCTACTGCTATCCGAAAAGAATTATCCTGATATTCCGGTTTATATAATTATTGAAAGTGATCCAAAAGACTATGAGATTATCTCAATTAAGGAAACAATTCCAAGAATTTCAAAGTATCCGAGGCAATTATCTGTCATATTAAAAAAGAAAAGGATTCTCATTGGTAAAGATGCTATAAAATCTTTCATTGACCAATCGCATGAGGATTTACTCTCGAAGGTAGAAAATGTGCTTGCATGGAAAATCGACATGAATAGAATAGATTCTGGGAACATTATTAAAGTTGCCTATGAAGAGCTTTATTTTAAAAAGCGTTCATGGGTATAGGTAAATTATTAGCTCTGGAATGGATCCATCGGGATACAATTTTTAAAGCATATCTTATCCCAGGCAAATTTGATGAAACTGGTAAAGAAGTCTATTGTACCGCCGAGGGTTTGCCCTTGAAGGAATCATTCAGAAAATCACCTGTCAACTATGGAAGAATTTCTTCACGGTTCAGCCCACGAAGATTTCATCCTAAACTCAAATATTTCAAAGCACATAAAGGGACAGATTTTGCAGCTCCAGAAGGAAGTCCTCTTTTTGCAATTGGTGATGGAAAAATCACTGTCGCATCGTTCACTTCTAATAACGGAAACTTCATTAAAATTCAACACGATAAGATTTATACTACTCAATATCTTCACTTATCAAAATTTAAAAAAGGTATCCATGCAGGAATGGCTGTAAGGCAAGGGGATGTGATAGGATACGTAGGGCAGACAGGACTGGCCACTGGGCCCCATGTTTGCCTTAGGTTGTGGAAAAATAATGAACAAGTTGATTTTCTGAAAGAAAAGTTTCCTCTTTCAGCTCATATCCAACCATTCGAAATTGAATTATTCAGGAATGTCAGAGAGTATTATTCAAATTATTTACAAAGTTTAAATAATTAAGTTGTGCGATTTACTATAACCATATTATTAGTGCTAATTATTTCTAAGATCCAAGCACAGTTTGATCCGGGGGACTATGCCTGGAAAATATTGAACAACGAAAGAAAGAGTCAAAATATACTCAAATTGGCAGAAATAGTTAATGGTGATCTGATTGGCGTTGGATATTCTACACATCGTTCTGAGGGAAGAAAAGATATTTATTTCACCAAAATTAGTAAAAACGGCCAGATACTCAAGGCTGCTTCTGTAGGTGGAAGAAACGATGAAGAAGCACATTCAGTAGTTTATACACCAACTGGAAGAACTTTGGTTTGTGGATTTTCAGATTCCAAAAATGCAAGGCAAGGAGTAATTTTGGAGATAAATAAGGATTATAGTACGAAGCTTTTTTATCTGGATGAAACTCGAAATAATTCTGAGTATAATGATATTATTTACGATAAGGACGAAAATTTTTATGTATGTGGAACTTCCAGTAAGAAGATGTTTGTGTCTAAGTTTAATGGGGAAGGTAAACTAATCAAAAATTATGAATTCAGTAGTGAAGGAGAATCCAGTGGCAAGGCTTTATGTTACACAAAGGATGGAAATATAGTTGTAACGGGTTCAACCGAAAATAGAAAGGCATTTAATAAGGCAGTTGTATTGATCGTAAAACTTAATTCTGACCTTAAAGAACTAGCTGTTTGGAATTATGGTCAAGATGATTGTTATATCGGAAATGATATAATTGAATTGCCGACAGGTGCGTTTGCTATAGCAGCAACAGGTTTTCGAAATAGAATGAATGCCCCTGCCATAGCTTATCTCTCAGCTAATGGTATTCAATTGTATGGCCAAACATTTGCAACGTTCATTGAAGGAGGAGGAACAGGCTTGGCCATAACGCCATGTGGCGATTTAGTTCTTACTGGCATTGGGTCAGATGTCAGGGGAGCTAAAAGAACTTCCTCATTCGCGGTGAGAGTGAATCCCGGCAATCAGGGATCATTGGTTTGGAGGAAACCTTATTTTTTCGGGGGTGATTTTACAGATGAATGTAATACTGCATATTGTACTTCTGATGGAAATGTTGTCCTCGCAGGTTTCACAAGTAATATTGTTAACCAGGATTATTATTTGTATGCGCTGAAACCTTCTGAAAGGGACATTGAGTCAATGACTATTCTAAAAAAAGTAAAAATTCTTGAAATCTCAAGACCGGATTTATATCGAAATGATGTAGGTAATATCGAAATAACTTTAAAGAATGAATCGGGCCAGGATATAACAAATTTTAAGTTGAAAATTGAAGAATTAAATATCAATAGTCTGAATATTAGAATTCCGGATTTGTTATTAGTTGATAAAATCAAGGAAGGGGAGACAAAGAAAATAAATCTTCCTGTGAGTATTTTTGATAATTATAAGGAGAATGATCTTCAGTTAAAATGTACTGTAGTAAGTGCTAGTAACATTAATTATAGTTCCATGAATATTACCACTCAAATAGTGGGAACAAGAAGTCCCATACTTACATTTGAGGCAAATGAAAATACTGTAGACTTAAAAAATCGTCAAAAAATTAGTATCCCTATTGAAATTAAAAATTTAGGAAACTCAACAGCAACACTTAATAATCTGAATTTTAGTTTTAATGAGAATGTGTATTTGTCAAAAGACTTTGAAGTGCCAACAAATGTCGTATTAAAGAGCGGAGAAGGGCTTAAAATTGTTTTAAATTGTTATGTAGATTCTCTTTTTAGAAATGAATTAATTGTAATTAATATTAAAATTGGTGAAACATCAGGTTTAAGAGTTCAGGATCAGGAAATTAAATATCATAATGTCAGACGATCATTTAGTGTTGTGAATATGAGTGAGCTTATAGATGATTCGAAAGTCGTGACACTGGAACAGAAAGATATTGATATAGTTTTTCCAAATTTGCAATCGATTATTTATTTGACCGATAGAAGATCTTACAAAGTAGATATTCATGGTGTAACAGATCTTCAGTTGCTGACATCAAAATATAGCTTTTTAATAAATGAAAAAAAAATACCTACAGACTCTATAATTACAAATTTGAACGATGGTAATTTTATAATTAATGTACCATTAATTTACGGAAATAATGAATTAGCTTTTCAGGATAATTCAGATAAGTCAATAAAGATCCTTAGTAAGATAAATGTCCAAAAGAGTGATGTCAATTATTACATATATGTAATAGGTACAGATATCAAAGATGAAGAGGGGAATCCGGTATTGAAAGTCGGTTTAAAAGATGTCAATGATTTCAACAATAAGATTAAGAGTTTAGGTCTAAACGAAAAAAATAAGGTGAATATAACTTTATATAATACTTACACGACTACTACCGCGGTTAATATAAATGGATTATTCGAGTCGATTTTAAAAAAGAAGAATCAATTTAGGCCCAATGATGTTATCATCATTTATTGGGTAGCGCAGGGTTTTGCCGCAGCAGATGGAAATATCTTGGTCAAAGGCTCTGATCTTTTTAGCGATAAAAAAAGGAAATTTTCTCCTGAATTGTATAGTAATCACCTGACAAAATATTTTATACCTTATTATCTTGACCCACTTCCGTGTAAGAAGATTCTGATGCTGGATATATTCAATAAAGAAGAGCTGACCGATGCTAAAGAAAAAGAAGTACAGGACTATGATTTGGTAGATAAAACGGTGAAAGCTATAAAGACTTTTAATAATTTTGACTATGTACTTTCCGGAGATCTTGGGCAAAAAAGTTATGAATTAGAGAATCTGAAAAATGGCGCTTTTACATATTCTGTATTACAAGCTTTGGAAAACAATAAAGCGGATATCAATAAAGATAATGCCATTGAACTATCAGAATTTTTTGCAAATATATCTGAAACGATTCCTGAATTAATTGTAAAAAATCGCAAAGAAAAGTATTGGAAGCAAAATCCTTTACATCTGAAATCTAAGCCCGAAGAGGATGTGGTGATTTTTTATAGGTGAAAGTGTGATCAGGTGATTGGGTGATCGGGTGATAGGGTGATAGGGTGATCAGGTGATCGGGTGATAGGGTGATAGGGTGATAGGGTGATAGGGTGATCAGGTGATCGGATAAGATATGTTATTTGACGTGATATGTGTTATGTGACGGGTTATGTGTGATAATAAAGTAATAGCAAATATAACACCATTCCAATTTTTAATTTTCAAATATGATAGCGGATAATATTTAATATTGAGCAATAAATAAATAATTATAAATGACAAATGATGTGCGGTAAATTATATATACTAAACGGAAATGGGTCTGACCATTTAATTAATTTCATAACAAACTGCAAATTATTCTTAACCCACTATCAAACAGCAAACTGCAAACCCCAAGCATCTAATAAGCAAATTTAAATAATAGACATTTCTATTTCAAATCAGTATAGTTTAATTGATATCCACATACATCGATAGTAAACGGAACGCCATTCTAATTTCTAATTTCTAACTTCTAATTTTTTTGATAACAAATAACAATTAATCACTTCCCATACTTCTTACAAATCGGACAAAGTTCCTTATCGTGCGGTCTTGCTTTGCAATATTCTCTGCCATAATAAATGATCTGGAGATGTAGCTTATTCCAACTTTCTTCGGGGAATAATTTTTTTAAATCTTTTTCTGTTTGTTCCACCGATTTTCCAGAGGATAACCCCCATCGTTGTGCAAGCCGGTGAATGTGTGTATCTACAGGAAATGCCGGCACTCCAAAACCCTGACTCATCACTACTGACGCAGTTTTATGTCCTACAGCAGGAAGTGATTCAAGTGCTTCAAAACCAAAAGGCACTTCACCATTATATTTTTCTAGGATAATCTGAGAAAGACCATAAATACCTTTTGATTTCATGGGGGATAAGCCACATGGCCTAATGATGTCCTGAATGGCTTCTTGCCCCAACTTGATCATGTCAACAGGGTTGTCAGCCTGTGCGAATAAAATAGGAGTGACCTGATTGACACGAATATCGGTGCATTGTGCTGATAAAAGGACGGCAATTAGAAGCGTATATTTGTCTTTATGGTCAAGCGGAATTGGAACTTCAGGGTAAAATGCCTCCAATATTTGCCTTATATCATTTGCTTTTTGTTGTTTTTTTGAAATTACTTTTGGCATAGCTTACCAATTATAAATTTAACAGAAACTGCATAGTATCCACATTGTCAGCATAGTCCATCAGGCTAGGGTGCTGAGTTTCACCAGGTGAAGTGACTTTTAAATTAGCAAGAGGCCTTTCACTTACAATGCATTGAATGTCATCAAGGGTTTGAGTAAGAGAATCTATTAATGAGTCTTTATAATCATAGAATTCAAAATGAATACAAGAGATCCTGCTGAAAAGCGATTTGTCCTCAATTAAAATAAGGCTATTATCTGTATAGAATGGAATTTTATTGAGCAAGTAAAGGGAAAGGTTGTAGTCAAAATTGTTCTTGTACTTATTGAAATTAATATTGTCTTGTTGGGTTTCCCACACAGCCAGTAGTTTCTTTACATCATATCCAACTGGAAGATATATTTTAGAAACATTTCTGCAACCTAGACCGAAATAAGCATGAATATCATTTCCTATTTTTAAAATAACTTCATCCGATTCTGTCCCATCAAGGACAGCTACACTGGTTCGATTCTTTCTGATGATGTGCGGTACATGTTTAAAATAGTTTTCAAAATAAATAGAAGAATTATTGCTACCCGTTGCTATCACTGCATCATAGTTTTTTAACCTTTCAATAATTTGAGTTTTATTTTCTGATTCCGAGTCGATTTCATTCAATTTATTCATCAAAGCAGGAAACAAGATATTATCTTTATCTGAACATTTTACCAGCGCTATATTTCCTGACATAAAAACAGAAAGCCAGTCAGCGAATCCTACTAAGGGCAAATTACCTGCCATGATCAAACCAATTTTCTTAGGATTTTCTGTAGCATTTAAATTATAATTTCCTATCCAGTTTTCTAATTTTTCAGCATCAAGCATTTCGTTAGTGATGGCTTCGATAGACTGTTCTATATTTTTTCTGATAAACCATGCATTGTGATCGCAGGCATTTTCAATGACACTATTCCAATGATCAGTGTCTTCAAGCAGTGATTTTTTTAAGAAGGATAAAGCGTGTATTTTTTTCAAGTGAGGAGGTTAGAAAGTGAGAATGTTTAAGAGAATAATTTCAACTAACAATTATCTATCATTTATTTGGCCTTTGCGCATATTCTACGATTTTCCGCATACTTACTGCAATGCTCATAAATACTAGGGAGACGAATACAATCACTTTAAGGATCTTTGTATAGTAATCGATCTCGCTCCAGTTGCGACTTGTGATCAACATTCCTATAAGAGTCAATCCGATGGCAGTAATTATTATTCCGAACAAAGTATGATTCCATGCCTGAACAAGTGATTTTGCCAAAAGCATCATGACAGCGCAATAGATACTATATAACAAAATACCGGTGGAGGCAATAATAAAGGTAGTTTGCTCATCTTGCGCATTTATCCAGTAAAAGTTAATTGTCATCACCAGACCAAAAGATATAATAACGACAGCTGACCAAGCTAAAGGATGGTTTTGATTGAACAAATAATCATATACTTTGCGAACCATGCTTTAATTAGGATTTAAATCTATAACATTGCCGATCAGATCATATTCAGTAGCATCTTCGATCAGCACATCAACAAAACCGCCTATAGAGCAATAGTTCGATGAGGCATCGATAATGACTTCATTATCGACTTCAGCAGAATCAAATTCTGTTCTTCCATAGTAGAAACCACTTTCTTTTTATCGATCAAAACTTTATAAATTTTACCAATTTTGGCATGGTTTAGTTCCAAACTTATCTCCTGCTGGATCTCCATAAGGCGCTGAGCCCTTTCTGCCTTTATTTCATCCGGGATGTTATCTTCTGATAGAAAAGCACTTGTATCCTCTTCATGAGAGTATTGGAAAACACCTAATCTTTCAAATCTCATCTCTTTTACGAAGTCGCAAAGTACTTCAAAATCTTCCTCCGTTTCACCTGGAAATCCGACTAGGAATGTTGTCCTAATTGCTATTCCAGGTACTTTGGCGCGAATGTCATGTATTAATTGCCTTGTTTGAGCAAGAGTGATCTGGCGTTTCATGGCCAATAAAATAGGATCAGCTGCATGTTGCAATGGAATATCCAGGTAATTACAAACTTTTGGTAGTTCCAGCATGGCATCCATTATTTCCATCGGGAATTTGCTTGGATAGGCGTATTGCAGACGAATCCACTCAATGCCATCTATGGAATTTAATGCTCTGAGAAGCTCCGGAAGTGCTCTTTTTTTATAAATGTCAAGACCGTAATAAGTCAATTCCTGGGCAATTAGTATCAATTCTTTGACACCATATTTAGCAAAATTAGTTGCTTCTTTTACAAGATCTTCTATTGTCTTAGATACATGACCACCTCTCATGAGTGGAATCGCACAGAAGGAACATGTGCGATTGCATCCTTCAGATATCTTAAGATATGCAAAATGTGAGGGTGTGGTAAGAACCCGTTCGCCAACAAGTTCATATTTATAGTCTGCTTCGAGTGTTTTTAATAATCTTGGCAATTCAAGTGTACCGAAAAAAGCATCCACTTCAGGTATTTCTTCTTCCAGATTGTCTTTATAACGCTGGGATAAACAGCCTGTGACGTATAGTTTTTCTATGCCGCCTTTTGATTTTACTTGTGCATATTTGAGTATGGTATTAATAGATTCCTCCTTGGCAAGGTCGATGAAACCACATGTATTTATGATGACAATACCTGTATCTTTTGCCACTGTATCATGTGCAACTTCATATTCATTACCTTTAAGTTGCGTGATCAGATCTTCAGAATCTACGAGATTCTTAGAACAACCTAGCGTGATGACACTGACTTTATTCGCCTTTAACGTTTTTGTTTTCAATAAGAAATAATTTAAAAAAAAATGAATCGGTAGCTCAAAAAAGAGACTGCCTGAAATATAATTTACCTAATTTCCATGAATCAGTGTAAATTTGAAATGCAAAGATAACGCTTCTTGCAGATGTTGGTTCATCCTGAGGTAAATTGGGATATTATTTGAAATGTTTATCAGAATTGGCAACATGAAGTGTGGTTCTGCGTTCACATATTAATCAAAAAATTTGTTTTATGAGTTTTCGTCCTTTGAATATTTTCACCCTCGTTTTTTTAATCTCTTGCTTCAGTTATAGTGCAAATGCGCAGTTTGGCATATCGATCAAGCACGCTTTTGATTATGAAGACATACCAAGTGCTGTCCCTAATCAAACTAATGAGCGGTCATTACAACACGGTGGTGTAATCGCTATGGATTACCGGGTTAAGATCGTTGACTATGGTGTTAATTTTGGTCCGGAAATTTTTGCCAAAATGATCAGAGCAAAAGGAATTCCTGTAAATGACGTTGGTGGTATCGAACTTGGAAAGGTAAAGGAAATCAGAAGTTTTGGTATAAATATCCCAGTGACCATGTATGTCTTCCATTTCAATCAATGCGATGAATGTCCTAGTTTTAAAAGAAAAAATTTCCTTAAAGATAATTTCTTTATTCAGCCTGTCATAGGATATGAGATACGCAACTGGACGACTGATCCCGGAGCCATCGCTGAAGACATCATTGAACATTTCATCGTTGGTGGAATAGGTGCTGGAGTTAACATTATGGCTGGAAAAATCATAAGAATTGCACCAATAGTTCAGTACAAAAGGAATTTTTCATTAACGGAAAATGCTCTTTACAAGACGAAATTGCAACCTTCTATTTTGGAGGTGGGAGTTAGAGTGGGATGGGGAAGGTGATTTTAAGGAAGAATGAAGAATGAAGAATGAAAAATGTGAGTGGGCGGTAGTTCTTGTTGATTGGGTTTAGCGATTATTTGTTTAGAGAGTTTGATTTTTTTTGGATGGACTGTGAATAATAAATGATATTGTTTGCATTTAATCAAAAATGAGGAAGTCAAAGACTCCCCCTTGGCCCCTCAAAAGGGGGAAATCTGCTCAATAATATTTTTCAGTGTCTCATAATAGTAACAATTAATAATCAACAACTAACAATTAACAATTATTCATGATCAATCTAATAAGTGATACAGTAACGAAGCCAAGCCGTGAAATGCTCGAATATATGATGAGCGCAGAACTTGGAGATGACGTATTTGGGGAAGATCCGACTGTCAATGCGCTTCAGGAAAAAGTGGCTAAGATGTTCGGTATGGAAGACGCATTGTTTTGTCCATCAGGGACAATGACCAATCAGATCGCGATTAAAGTGCATACTAGGCCATTGGACGAAATGATCTGTGATCAATGGTCGCATGTCTATCAATACGAAGTGGGTGGATATGCATTTCATAGCGGCATAGCAGTCAATCCACTCATCGGTAAATATGGTAAAATCACTGCATCACAAATTGAAGAAGCAATAAAGCCGGAAGAGGATTGGTTGCCAAGAACTACTCTAGTAGTTTTAGAAAACTCAACTAATAAAGGAGGAGGCAATTATTATACGCTGGATGAGATAAAGCCAATTCAAGACTTATGTGATGAAAGGGGATTGGCACTGCATCTAGATGGTGCCCGCTTAATGAATGTCCTGGTGGAAACTGGAGAAAGTACACAAGATGTTGGAAGCTATTTTGATTCAATATCGCTTTGCCTTTCTAAAGGCTTGGGTACACCGGGTGGTTCTATATTAATTGGAAGAAAAGATTTTATCAAAGAAGCCAGACGAGTTCGTAAAGTCATGGGTGGCGGTATGCGTCAGACTGGGATTCTTGCAGCAGCAGCAATATATGCATTGGATAATAATATTCAACAATTGAAAGTAGATAATGACAGGGCAAAGATTCTGGGACAATTCCTTGCTAAGCAGTCATTTGTAAAGGAAGTTCTACCGGTCCGGACCAATATTTTGATTTTCGAATTGGCAAATGGAAGGACATCTTCAGATTTCATTACTCAATTAAAATCAAAAGGAATAAATGCGGCACCGTTTGGAGCGCACAGTGTAAGATTTGTGTTGCACAGGGATATTACAGATGGTATGATAGGTGAGGTGATGAACTTAATGAAAGATGAAAAATGAAAGATGAAAAATCAATGATTATCGGATGAACATGCCTACTTTAACTTTTTATAAATATTGCGGTGCTCTGAACCGGAAGGAAGGGTAAATCTTCAGCGCAACGAAATATGTAGATTATTACAATATGCTATGATTAATGATTCGGCATTCTAAATTTCAAATAATTTCACCTCCCGCCATTTCAATAACCCGATCACATCGGTTTGCTAAGAGGGGGTTGTGTGTGACAAGAATAAAAGTGAGGTTGAGATCTGCACGAAATTTAAGAATAAGTTCATGCAATTCATGTGCTGACTTTTCATCCAGATTACCTGTAGGTTCATCAGCGAGGATTAGTTTAGGTTCGTTGATAAGTGCACGTGCGAATGCGATACGTTGCTGTTCACCACCGGATAATTCTTTCGGTTTGTGTGTGAGTCGATGAGAAAGTCCAAGATAGTCGAGTAATTCTTTTGCACGATTTTCAGTAGAGATCTTAGGCTTATTTTGTATGAAGGCAGGAATACAAACATTTTCAAGTGCATTAAATTCGGGTAATAAATGGTGAAACTGGAATATAAAACCCAAAGATTTATTTCTAAAATCTGATAATTTATTACTTGATAATTTGCTCAAATCTTGACCCTCGAATAATACATTTCCCTTGTCGGGTTTCTCCAAAGTACCAACTATGTGCAGCAAAGTGCTTTTCCCGGCACCACTTTTTCCAACGATGGCCACCACCTCTCCTTGTTTCACATTGAAAGAGACATCATTCAATACCTGAACGTCACTAAAAGATTTGAATATATTGCTTGCCTGAATCATGATGCCAAAGTAAGGAAAAATTGCAAAAGTGTAATAGTTGAAAGTATTATAGTATTATAGTGGATAGTATTATAGTTTTATAGTGCTGCAGTTAATATTTAGTTTTGAGTAGGTGTTTCAGTTTGTTCTTCAGTTACTTCTTCAGTAGTGGTGGAAACTTCATTTACAAATTCGCCTGCTGCATTGAATGTCAGCATAAAGTCAGGTATTACTATATGGTAACTAATCGCACCAGCAGTATCTTTCAACTTGGATGCTATTTGGATTTTTTCATTGTCATGATTTTTCTTGATATAGTATCCAATACTGAAGGGTAGATCATCTTTGGTGACTTGGATCTCTGAATTAAGGATGCGACCTTTTTCAGTAAAAGTCGCGTTACCTTTTTTCCCAAATACTTCAAATTGGACGACATACTGGCTATCTATAAATTCCCAGCTTTCTTTTTTCGAATTGGGAAAGTGCTTTGTAAGTCCGTTTAATACCTTTGGTGGAACATCTTTTGCCTTGATCTTTTGGCTATACATTTGAGTTGAAGCAATGAAGCATATAATTAACAAAATTATCCGGTGCATAAATTCAATTTTAATTTATTAGAACGATGTAAAACTATGACAATTGTGACTCACATTAAAAATTTTATTTTGCATTGAATAATTATAATGTAAATACATGTTTTATGTATACATATTTAGTATATTTGAATATAAAAATTAATTAATATGAAACACATTAAGCATTTATTAGTTCTTTCACTTATGTTCGTCTCCACCCTTGCTATCAGCCAAAATGGATCAATCTATATTGGTGGAGCTGCAGGGTTCAATGCCCATAGTGTAAAAGACTCTGATACCAAAAGTTCGGATTGGACTTTTTCTCCTGAAGTGGGTACGTGGTTGTCTGATAACTTACAGGTCGGTATCGGGCTGAAATTGAGTGGTACAAAGGATGATTATAAATCAGGTCTTAATTATACTGTAACATCTTCAAGGACAGGTGCAACTTTGTATGGTAGATATTTTTTCAAACCAGGTGCTCCTTTTAGACCTTTCATCGGGTTAAATATTGATGCACTCCCGGGTAAGGTCAAAACAGATTTTACAGGTGGCACTGGTACTGATTCTGTAACGAAAACTTTTGATTTCGGGGTAAATTTAAATGCGGGCTTTGGATATGCTATCTCTCCAAAATGGATGGTAGTAGGTTCTTTTGCCGCTTTAGGATTTAACTCACATTCTGTGAAAGCAGATGGTGCTTCAGAAAAATCTGTTTCTTCAGATTTCGGCTTGAATATAAATACTCTGGGTAATAGATTTACGATCGGCTTTTATTATACTCTTTGAAAATAAGTGATAAGTGATAAGTGATAAGTGGTGAGAAATCACACATCACTTATCACACATCACCTATATTTTTTAAGGCTTCGCTGGCGTAAAATCCTTCTCATCATATCCGAAGATATCCTTCAAAGTCAAGACCCTCACATTACCGTATTTCATAAGATCAGTAGGTTTAATCTTGTCTTTACTACCCATCACTCCAATGTTCCAGTTTTGGCCTTTGAAATTAGCTGCATGGAATGCTTTCACATCTGCAAGTGTCATACCGGCAATATTTTTGTAAATATCTTTTCTGATATCGTAGTTTAGTCCTTTGTCCTGAGCCGTTTCATAAGCGAAGAGAATACCTTCCTTATTGATTCTTTGAGTCTGAATACTCGTTTGAATAGATTTTTTACTAATATCCCACAGTTTTTCTGTTTCGGGCATTTTATCCAAAAGATTAAGCACAGCTCCCATTGCATCATTCATTTTGTCTGCCTGAGTACCAACATAGAAAGTCGCTGTAAAAGGTTTGTCCTTTTTGGAAGGAACACCGAAATTACTGTAAGTAGAATATGCCAAAGCTCTTGACTCACGGATGTCCTGGAAGACTACTGATTGCATTCCACCGCCATAATATTCATTGAAAGCACTAGCTGCTGTTTCCAACTTTGGATCATACATTTCAGCATTTCTTTTGAAATTAATATCTGCCTGGACCATATCATAGTCTACGAAATAAACAGTATTTTCAAATGATTTTACCGGAGTAAAATTCTTAGCTTTTGGCGCTGGAGATAGGGTAGGAGCCGTTTTATGATTCGTTTTTAAGGTGGTAGCAAGCTTGTCCATGGGTCTTGCACCACAATACATTACCTTATGCTCTATTTTATTGTTTCCTTTAATGATGGCAATCAATTCTTCAGGAGTTGTTTTTTTCAACTGAGCATTCGTAAGGCCACTATTAAATGGATTTACAGCACCATATTTAAGGTAATTTTGCATTCCACCATAAAGGATCACTTCTTTATTGATGAGGTTGTCTTGTCTGGATTTTAGCATATTATTTACCAATTTGTCAAGCGCTCCTTTATCGGCTTTCGGATTATTTAACAGGTCTTCAACCAGCATAATTCCTTTATCAAAATTCTCCTCGAGACCGCTCAATGAAATACTCATGTCTTCTTCAGTGACATTTACACTCCAGTTCAAACCAAGATTATACATTTCTTTATTGAATTGCTCATTAGTCTTAGTTGTAGTTCCGATGTAATTGAGGTAGTCCATAGCTAACTCCAGTTTAGGATTTGAATTGGTACCAAAGTCATATTTGTAGTAAACTGAAAATAATTGATTTATCGTATTTGGCACGTACAATAGCTGAATGCCTTTCTTCAAACTGCTTTTCTGGATATCTTTATCGAAGTCTAAAAACCTTGGTTGAATCTCCTTTGTATTCGTGGCAAACATTGTTTTCAGATAATCGGACTGATCATCTCTGTTCACTTCTACCGGATGAATTTCAGGTTTTTGGACCTTTTCAGACTTATCATTGTCACCTGTCCTTTTGTAGATGACCGTATAATTATTCTGGAAGTATTTAGCAGAGAAGCGCATAATATCTTCTTTGGTAATAGTTGACATGGTCTGTAAGTCATTCAAATATGTAGCCCAAGGTTTGCCCAAAACAAAGGCATCATGGAGTAAGAATGCAGTATTGGTGCACTTCTCCATCTGCTGGATACGTTGGATCTTCAGATTATTTACGGTACCTTGAATAATGGATGGATCGAAATCTCCTGATTTTAATTTTTTTATTTCTTCTAGGAATAAGTTTTTAACCTGATCAAGGGTCTGTCCGTCTTGTGGTTTTCCTTGCAACCAACAGATTCCGTGGTCTTTTAAAAGATAGGTAAATGCGTAACCTTCCAATTTTTTGATCGATAATAAGGTCTTTATCAATGAGTCCACTCTTTCCATTATATAGAATAGCTGAGACTAATTCAGCTATAACGGATTCATTATCTAGTGCATTTGGAAATTTATATCCAATAGCTACTTTTTCTTCATCAGGGCTATAAACAGTAATTTTAGTCACTGTATCCACTTCATCTTCATCTTGATATGTAAATGCAGGAGCTGTCTTAGCAGGCATATTCCCGAAATATTTATCAATAAGGACGATCGTCTCATCCGGATCCAAATCACCCGATAGAATGATGGCCATATTGCCTGCTACATAATATTTATCGTAATATTTTCTGATTTCTAATAGAGAAGGATTCTTTAAGTGCTCAATGGTACCGATGGTCGTCTGAGTACCGTATGGGTGTTTTTTAAAAAGAGAGGCGAACATAGACTCAAAGATCTTATTATCTCCATTGTCCAATGAGATGTTTTTCTCTTCGTATACGGCTTCCAACTCAGTGTGAAATAATCTTAAGACAGGATTTCTGAATCTTTCCTGTTGGATTTGGAGGAATTTATCCAGGTTATTTGCCGGAAAACTCTCCATATAAGTTGTGTTCTCAAAGCTGGTGAAGGCATTGGTCATCTTGCTTCCAACATCTGCCATCATCTTGTCATATTCGTTGGCTATGGCGTATTTGGAAGCGACATTGGAGATGCTGTCGATCTCGTGATATATTTTCTTACGCTGAACTTCGTCTGTCGTACGACCATATTTTTCATAAAGGGCATCAATTTTGTCTAACTCTACTTTTTCCTTACCATAGTCTTTAGTACCGAACTTATCTGTTCCTTTGAAAAGCATGTGTTCAAGGTAGTGAGCGAGGCCGGTATGGTCTGCGGGGTCATTTTTAGAACCAGCTTTTGTGGTGATTAAAGCCATGACCTGTGGTTCCAGATGGTTTTCTGAAAGGATAACAGTTAACCCATTATTCAAAGTATAAAATCTAGACTTAGCCGGATCACCAAATATTTCTGTGTATTTATATTTTTTGTCAAGCGAGGTCTTCTCGAATACCATGAAAGGTTTTTCCTGAGCCAGTAAGGCTGTAGAAAGCAGGAGGGAAAACAGTAGGAATTTTAAGCGCATTTTTATATTTATTTGTAAGATAACGAATTACGTTTGAGTAAAATTATATATATGAAATATATTATTTTAAAGAGACAAATATACAGAAATGGCGGTTTAATTGGGTCTTAATGGGATGTGAATGGGAGATGAATGGTATTCTGAATGGTTTTTGTCTGAATCACGGATTAGTTTGATTACTCGGATTACACGGACTATGATGCTACTTCGGTGGAATCCTTTAATCCGTTGAATCCATGATTCTGAACGTTATTTGTCTGAATCACGCTTGCCTGCCAACAAAGGCAGGGATTAGTTTGATTGCACGGATAACACGGATTATGATGCTAACTCGGTGGAATACTTTAATCCGTTGAATCAGTGATTCTGAATGTTATTGTTTGAATCACGCTTGCCTGCCAACAAAGGCAGGGATTAGTTTGATTGCACGGATTACACGGACTATGATGCTAACTCGGTGGAATCCTTTAATCCTTAAAATCCGTGATTCTGAATGTTATTTGTCTGAATCACGCTTGCCTGCCAACAAAGGCAGGGATTTATTTGATTTCTCGGATGACACATTATGATGCTAACTCGGTGGAATCCTTTAATCCTTAAAATCCGTGATTCTGAATTTTTATTTGTCTGAATCACGCTTGCCTGCCAACAAAGGCAGGGATTAGTTTGATTGCACGGATGGCAGGGATTATTGGAGCAGCATTTCAGTGGAATCCTATAATCCGTTGAATCAGTGATTCCAAATATTTTTGTCTGAATCACGCAGATGACACGGATTATTGGTATTGTATATAATACATAAAGTTATTAAAAACCGTTTATCTATTTTTAGTGCGATTTAAAATTCAAATTATGAGATTAATTATTTTTTCTTTTGTTTTCACAGGCATCCTGTGTTTCGCTAATTGTAATAAAAATGATGGAGACTTAGTGCCAATAAATCAAGCTACAATGTTTAATTGTCACAATAAGCAGCAGTGGAATGAAACTTCAGTGGCGAATGCATTGATTGGAAAATGGAAGTGGATTTATTCTGAAAGTTATTGGGCACCAGAAAACGGCAAGAGTACAGAATCCAGAAACATTATTTTAGAATTATTCAGTGATTCAACTATGAGATTGACAGAGGATGGAACATTAAATGGTGGGGCAAAATGGATCGTAGGAATATTAGATGTTGATAGTTATGGAATAGGACTTGATACTGCAATTACTGAACTAGTACGTGGGAGAATATTTTTCTGTGGGAATCTCCTTGAGTTTAATGATAGTTATATAGATGGATCTGATAATTATTTTAGAAGGATAGAGTAGGGAATAGCTAGTAAGACATTTTTATTCTGAGTTGGTAAACTTTGTAATTTACTTGAGCTTGGCCTTTACCTTTCGAAGCATTGGGACTTTCTTAAGTACAGGAGATCATTAAAAGGAACACAATTCTTAATAGAATAAAATATCAAAAATTAAATTCCATGATATTCACAGCAGTGAATTAATAAACATTTTTAAAAATTACGCTAGTAGAAAATTTAGTACTCAATCAATCCAATTCAGATATCCCAATTCAACTAATTCTTTCTCATCCTTCAATTTAATGCAACGACCATCTTTTAGAAGATACAAATCATCATATAAATCGAGAATATATCTGAACATGTGGTCGCTGATGATGAAACCCTTTTTCTTTTTTTCAGAAAGGATAAGTTGAATGAAAATTTCCACATTTATTGGCATAAGGTGTGAAAATGGTTCATCAAGGATAGAGAAGCTTGATTTTGCCATGATGACAATGTAGGTCTCAATTATTCTTGCCTGACCCCCGGATAGCAATCGGAATCTATGATGGATCAACGGTTCAAAATCGGGAAAAAGGCTAAAGAAATGCTTGAGATCAAGTTCAAAGTGTTGAAATACTGATTCTACTGTCAATCTGCCTGGAATAAAATTAAATTGTGGCAGATATGCAATGTCAGGAAATTTATTATTCAGACCTTTTAGTTTTTTACCATCGATCCTGACAGAAATGTTTTGTGGTTCCAAATCACTGAAGGCGCATCTGAAAAGACTGGATTTGCCACTTCCGTTTCTTCCCAAAAGTGCAGTGATCTTACCCGTCTCTGCATGCAGATAAATGTCGTTTAAGATATTACGCGTGCCGAAATTTAGAGTTAGGCTGTCAATTTCAAGCAAGTGATTCATTGTATTTTTATGATCAGCATGATAAAAAGGATGAATAAGGCCATGTCTGCAACGAAAGCAAAAGTCCATAGCCTAAATTTGCCAAAGCCCAAATTTTTATAGTAATAAAGTTCGTTTGACCGCTGAGTATTTACAAAATAATATACCAGGCCTTGAGTTATAAGTTTGAAATAAAATAAGAATTTGAATGCAGCAATACCATTCAAATAAATTAAATACCAGCTTAGTATGGAAATAAAAATGCAAAATGGGGCAAACCCAAAATAGAACAATAGATGTAGACGGAGTGATCTCAAATTTGTTGGATTTTATTCTGAAATTAATTATTGCTGGTTAACAAAATAATTGATTATTTAAATTTTGGAAAAAAATCAGAATTTAATCCTTACGATCTTGCCATCTTTCATCACTACAATTTCACCTTTGATCTTTTTCTTGTGTTCAATCAGTTTATCATGGACTAATTCCATTGCCTCTACTACTTTGGTTAATATGGCGGTCCTTTTATATGACATCAGTATAGCTTAACTCACCAAAGATAACAATAAAATTTTTCAAAACAACCCTTTTTCTACCACAGGTACCTTAAGCTTCCTACCCGTCTTCTCCATCCATTTTTCTGCAAAATAATCACACAATCTATGTGGTGTGAGATTCTGCGGAGTGTGGATGAAAAAGTACAATACTTCAACACCATTTTTTTGCCAATTCAACAACCTTTCAATCCAATCATCTATTCTTTCCAAATCACTTTCATCATCATTGCCCACGAAACGAACTCCCATGAATGGTGCGGTGATGTGACCATGACTCACTTCCCTACGTCCCGCCACATCTGTGATCATCCAATTGATACCTGATTTAGCCATTAATTCAGCGACATCCTCTGTAACTGAAGGCTCAAAAAAGCTTTCGTGTCGCAATTCTATTGAAAGTGGAATTCCGGGTCGCCATGCCTGAATGAATTTGACCAAATTGTCCATCTTTTTTGTGGAAAAACTCTGTGGCATCTGCATAAATATCAGCCCAAGTTTTTCTTTAAAAATCGTCATTCTATGCAGAAAATCAGGTAAGATAGAGCTTCCCATGCCTAT
The DNA here is from genome assembly GCA_016711705.1 of Candidatus Brachybacter algidus. GTDB lineage: Bacteria > Bacteroidota > Bacteroidia > Chitinophagales > Saprospiraceae > Parvibacillus > Parvibacillus algidus. Next base: position 218,812 of record JADJSK010000003.1, read on the forward strand.
ATTAGAACTCTGACTGATGCCCACAAACATCTTGGGACAGAATACAAAATCGGGGGTTGTATTATTGTACCATCGTTCCATCAATGCTTCCGGTGGCACCTGATAATAAGTAGTATTAAATTCTATAGTAGCAAATTGCTCACTATATAATCTGGCGAAATCCTCCGTTTTGCTTTTAGGTGGGTAGATATTGCCTTTCCATTTTGTCATACTCCATCCTGTAGCACCGAGTAGGATATCTAAATGATTATTGCCCTTATTTTTAAAATAAAATTTATCCTCAGAAGGAAGGGCAAAGTCAACATCCGTTATATCTTCAAGTTTACCGAAATCCATGGATCAATATTTACCCATATATCTTCTAATAAACCATTCTGCAGCGAGCAGAAGCGCTAATAATCCAAAGATCCATTTCAGATTTATCAATGGATCAGTCTTTTTATTGGTAGAGATGACCGGCTTTATTGCCTCATTATATTTGATTTTTTCCACGAGCTGATCCAGTTGATTTTCATACAAAGTAAGCCCGCCCGATTGCGCAGATAGCTGTCTCATCAATCCAAAATCAGCCACCAGGTCAAACATTTCTTTGCCAATGACTCTGACATTGAAATTACCGGTGTAAGTAAGTTCTTTTCCTTGATATTTGACTCGTGCAGTATAATTGTAAGAACCGCTGTTCAGTTGGCCAATATCAAGTTTATATCCGTGTTCCGTTCTGTCCAGAGCGTATTTGAATTCTTTTTTATCAATTCCCGTCAAAGTCATATTGACTTCAGGTTCGTTAACCAGTTCATAGTTTTCATTGTACAATTCACCTGAAAATACGATGTTGTCACTCTCTTCGTAATTGGTCTCATCCGAACGTACTTTAAACTTCCGTTTGTCTTCTCTCGTAGCCAGATAACGCATTGTATTTGAAACAATATCATTGAAGACCGGAGTCCTTCCTGTTCTGGCAGATTCGCTCATCTTCCATCTCCAAAGTCCTTCACCTGCGATGACGCCAACTTTTTGTCCGTCCATCATACCGATACTCCAAAGTGGGTATTTAGTTTCTACTCGCCCGATCTTCTGATACATAAGGACATTCGCACCGGGACCGGAGATGAAATTGCCAAATGGGATCTGCAATGGGGGAAAAGTAGGAAGTGCAGTTTTCCATTCATCTTTCACTGAAAAAATTGGAAAATTGCTCTGTACAATACCATAAACATCATTCATATTCGCCTGACCGGGACTCACCTGCATGACATTCTGAAGTTGGTTAAATCTGCTAAGGTTGCTCTGCCCTCCAAGAATAAAAAGGGTGGAAATCTTTCTGTTTTCGATGGTTTTCCAAAGATTTTCAAAAGCGGAGGAAAATTGGTTGATCGTCGGTACCTGATATAAGATGAGCAGATCGCACTTCTCATGTATCTTCACTGTTTGGTTGAGATAGGAGATCTTGAGATCATAATTTTTGTTCTCATCGATGACGTATTTCAATGCAGATATATCCGGATGTGGTGCAGAAGCCACAATGTCAATATTCAACTTACTGTCCAGAATATCGATGAAAAACTCTTTCGAATTGTTATCAAAAGTAGCTTCACCAGGTAGTTGAGAGACATTGATAACATACTTTTGGAGTCCTGCTTTATTAAGTGGTATGGCGAATTCCAAAGTTTGGAAGAAATTGGAATTAGCAATATTAATTGTCTTGGATTGCAACTGTTGATTGGAAGTGCCGTTGACCTGATTTACAGATACTGTGGCAGATTTTCCTTGAAGATTGAAAGCCTGAATATCGATTTGGACCTTGCTGATATCGCCCATAAATCCGATCTCATTATGGATCGTATTTCTAATAGTCAGGTCCTTAGCCGGAGTTGTATCACCTATAGCCACTGAATAAATGGGCGCTTTGATACGCGAAGCTTCAAACAATGGGCTAGGGCCGGTATTGAAAATGCCATCACTCAGAAGTACAACAGCACCAAGAGTGGAGTAGGAGGACGATTCATTGATGTTTTCGAAAAACTGATTGATGTTGGTCGCCTTTTTATCAAATTTATCGGTAACTTCATTTTTGAGATCACTGCCTATTGAAAGCACAGAAACATTGTAATCGCCTGATAGGGCATCTTTAATTTCTGCAATTTTTTTTGTGATTTGAGCCTGTCTGTTTTTCAATGCAAAGCCAACGGATTGAGATTGATCCAAACCAATGACGATGGAAGGTTTTTGTTCAGTATAGGAAATGTGTTTCAGAATTGGAGAACAAAGTAAAAAGCAAATAATGGCAACTGCCAGAGCTCTTAATGTGAATAGTAGGTATTTGGCATATTTAGCCCATGGGTGATCAAATGCCGTTTTGTTGTAAAGTAAAGTCGCAAATGCAAGGCCTACCAACAGACATAGTGCTGTGTACCACCAGGGAAAAGGCAAAGAAAGATGTGCATCTACCATGAAAATTATTGTCGATTGAAACGCCAAATGTAGGATTTATATTTTGGAAAATAAACCTAAGATGTAAATGGCGTTTAGTTTTTAGTTAACGATAATAAATGCTTGTTTAGCATAAAATGTTTAATATATAAGATTAAACTATTGAAGTGTTGGAAGTTAGTTCGGATGTCAATTGGCTTTGGAGCTAAGATGTTCCAAAAATGGTGTGTCATCATAACCGTTCTACAAAATAGAGGAACGGTTGCCAACGGTTGCCAACCGTTGTACTCATATTTAATTGGTTTACAGTAGTATACGAAGAGGCTCGTTAACGAAAAGCCAATATTTTCTATCAATTTGAGTCAAGACTACTGGTATAACTTATTCCAATATGTGGGGTTTTGCATTTGTCTCAGGAACGGTTGCCAACGGTTGCCAACCGTTGTGCTCATATATAATTGATATACAATTATATACGAAGCTCTTCGTTCACGTAAAGACTTATTTCCCTTACTTTTAATTTGATTAATCACCATATTAAGCCTCCAGACACCCAATCTCTTTAATCTTTTAAAAAAAAATTTCATGCAATAATTTACTTTTGCCTCTTCAATATTTTCCATGAAACCAATACATAGAAGGGTCGGTCAAATATTCATCGATTCTTACGCAGGCATCCAGCGTGAGGTTTGGTGGCTGTCACTGATCATGCTCATTAATAGATCAGGGTCTATGGTTTTTCCTTTTATGAGTATCTATCTTACTCATCATCTAATGTATAGCAATATTCAGGCAGGATGGATACTTTCTTCTTTTGGTTTGGGATCTATGTGCGGAGCACTGATGGGTGGTTGGTTGTCCGATAAATATGGAAATTTCAAAGTGCAGTTTGCAAGTCTTGTACTTGGTGGTTGTGGATGGTTAATGTTATCTCATGTCACAGATTATTATTCGCTGATGATATTGGTCTTTTGTCAAAGCACTGTATCTGATGCATTTAGACCAGCCAATGGGAGTTCTATCACAATGTTTACCACACCACAGAGCAGGACTCAATCATTTTCCCTTAATCGGATGGCTATGAATATGGGTTATACCGTCGGGCCTGCTATCGGAGGTGTTTTTGCCACTATTTCCTATACATGGCTGTTCTATGCTGACGGAGTGACCTGCATTTTGGCGGCCTTTGTTTTTTTATTTTTGTTTAGAAGATATTTTAATATCCACAAAAAAAATGTAGTGGACGAGCTACTAGATGAGCAAATGTCAGACAATATTAGCCCTTTGAAAGACGGATTATTTATGGCGTTTATTGCTTGCGTTATTTTCTTTGCAGGAGTATTTTTTCAATTATTATTTACCCTTCCTGTCTATTACAAAGACGTTTATAAAATGTCTGAATTTGGAGTTGGTGCTTTAATGGCCTCCAACGGCCTGATCGTTTTTATCATGGAAATGACTTTTGTTTACTTAGTGGGAAAAAGAGCCAAACATACCTCACTCATTTTGATGGGAATACTCACAGTCGGTTTATCTTTCATCATGCTCAATTGGGTGCATAGTCTATATTGGTTGATACTCGGCATGGTGGTCATAAGTATTGGAGAGATCATGGCAATGCCTTTCATGCAAACCTTTGTGGCGAATCGTGCGGCCAAGAAAAGCCTTGGTAAATACATGGCCTGGTATTCTTTTGCTTATTCTGCTTCGATGATAGTATCACCCGTGTTAGGTATGTGGACGATCAAAGAATATGGATTCGAAGTATTGTGGGAAGCTTGTATGGTGATTTCAATATTTACCTCTGTTGGTTTGTTCTTTATTTTCAGATTAAATGATAAAGTGAGTAATAGTCAGCATGCTATCGCTATTTAAAAAACTTTCATACGATTATAATGCAATGAAAGAAAGTGAGCTAAATGTTTAAATATTCACACAAAAAAGGGAGAAGTTTGGTTAAACAAATTTCTCCCTTTTTCTATAATAAGCTCAAGGTGCTTACGTGAATTTAATAATGTATTTCAATATTTTATATATATCAAAAAGTCATTTAAATTATAGAATCATATAAATTAACATAATTGTTTGCTTTCATAGAAATTAACCATCGGAGTTCTATTCTAATTTCTGAAATCTAACTTCTAACTTGAAATCAAATAATAGCAATTCTTTAATTATTTATTTCTATACCTATGCTTGAATTCTTTATTTCACTACGCCATCTGATACTGCAATCGTATCTTTTCCTTCATATTTATAAGTCAAAACCCAATCTTTTCCTGAATCTTTCTTCTGATTTAATTTATTCAAATCATATTTGGGAAACGATCGGTAAATGTTTCCGTCTGCAACAAAAAATGAATCACGACCGAAATAATTTGTAATATATGGTTGTTTTAAAAAGGGAGATACATAAATGTGTTTGATAGTGCCATTATCATTGATTACACCATATAAATTGCCAATTCCGGTTGGATCTTCTGTTTTCGTATAAAAGATAAAATCCTCTTCACCATCTCCGTTTATATCATGCATAAACTGCTGAGTTACTCTTCCATCTGCTTTGAAATCTTTGTTTTCAAGTAGCTTTCCGTCTTTTCTGACTTTTATTTGTGCTGAACCATCGACCATACCGCCTCTGAAGGTAAGTTCGAACTCGACACCTTTGTTGTTTTTCATAGTATCCTGAAAGGCTACATTCCTAACCTTGCCGTTGTAACTGGTGTAGGCTTCTTCATGACTTGAAACTTCCTTACCATCGACAGATTTAGTTGTTTCATTTTTGCAGGAGCTAAAAGAGAGTAATAAACTTGCCAGCACTAATGTTAAATATTTCATTTTTTGAGTTTTAGATTAAGTTATTATTTATCTGAGTTTAGTCATTAAGTTTTAAGACTTCGAGGAAAGCCTTCTGAGGAACTTCTACATTTCCAATCTGACGCATCTTCTTCTTTCCTTCTTTTTGTTTTTCGAGCAACTTACGCTTACGGGAGATATCACCACCATAACACTTGGCTGTTACATCCTTTCTCATCGCTGAAATAGTCTCTCTCGCAATGATTTTTGCTCCTACTGCAGCTTGAATAGCTATTACGAATTGTTGTCTAGGGAGCAGATCTTTAAGTTTTGAACAGATCTTTCGACCCAATTCTTCTGCCTTACTTCTGTGTACCAGCGCGGAAAGTGCATCTACATTATCGCCATTTAATTTGATATCTAGCCTTACTAATTCTGATCTTCTATAATCTAATGGGTGGTAATCAAAAGAAGCATAACCTCTTGAAATTGATTTTAATCTATCATAAAAATCAAAAACGATCTCTGCAAGTGGCATTTCGAAAGACAACTCGACACGACTAGTAGTAAGGTAAGTTTGCTTTGTGAGAAAACCTCTTTTGTCGAGACATAGCGACATAATTGCCCCGATATATTCAGGCTTGGTAATTACCTGAGCATGAATATATGGCTCCTCTACACGATCTAGTACATTGGGTTCCGGAAGATCATTTGGTGTATTGATGATGACCAAATCATTAGGCTTACCGGCCATATATGAATGATACATAACGTTAGGAACTGTAGTAATTACCTCTTGATCAAATTCTCTGGAAAGTCTTTCCTGTATGATATCAAGGTGCAACATTCCGAGGAAGCCACAACGGAATCCAAAACCAAGGGCCACAGAACTCTCCGGTTCGAATGTCAGAGAAGCATCATTCAATTGCAGTTTTTCAAGACTATCTCTTAAATCTTCAAAATCATCATTGTCAATCGGGTATATACCAGCGAAAACCATTGGTTTTACCTCTTCAAAACCTTTTATTTCCGGTGTGTCAGGGAATTTTGTGAGGACTACTGTGTCACCAACTTTTATTTCTTTTGAAACTTTTATACCCGTGATCAAGTAACCTACATCTCCTGCTCTCAACTCAGGTTTATCTTGCAGTGTCATCTGAAGCACTCCTACTTCATCAGCTTGGTAATCTTTCTGAGTATGAAAGAAACGGACTTTATCACCTTTTTTGATGATGCCATTAAATATCCTGAAATAAACGATTACACCTCGAAATGAATTAAATACTGAGTCAAAAATAAGTGCTTGTAATGGAGCATCCACTTTTCCTTTAGGGTGAGGTATACGCGCTTCGACAGCATCTAAAAGTTCTTTTATTCCAATACCTGTTTTCCCGCTTGACAGAATTATGTCTTCCCGCTTACATCCTATAAGATCGATAATCTGGTCTGATACTTCGTCGATCATAGCACTGTCCATATCCACTTTATTCAAAACAGGTATGATTTCAAGGTCATGATCGATGGCCATGAAAAGATTTGAAATCGTCTGTGCCTGAATTCCCTGACTTGCATCTACAAGGAGAAGAGCACCTTCGCAAGCCGCAATTGACCGGGAAACTTCATAAGAAAAATCCACATGACCAGGTGTGTCGATCATGTTATAGGTATACCTGTTGCCATTCTCATGATTATAATACATTTGAATAGCATGACTCTTAATAGTGATACCACGTTCTCTTTCGAGGTCCATATCATCAAGCGCCTGATGCTGCATATCACGCTCAGCAATGGTCTTGGTATATTCCAACAACCTGTCTGACAAGGTGCTCTTGCCATGATCAATATGCGCAATAACACAAAAATTTCTAATCAGTTCCATGCCGCAAATGTAAGGAATGTTATGAATTATAATAGATGTAAAATGAAGTAGCTCCAATAACTCATAAATAAATTGTAAGAATAATCTTACCTTTGCACCTCGAAAGAAAGAAGAAAGTCGTTTTTTCTTTGTAAAAGCTTTATCCACAAGCTTTTAACAGCATAATTACTTTCATTTTATAAAATCTTAATCTCATTATATGATTATCAATCCGGTAGAAAAATCAAAATATTTGCTTCAATTGGATGTTGTCCTGGAAGCTAGTGAAATCAATAATCTATTCAAGAAGGAGCTGAATAAAACAGCTAAGACTTCTAAAATGAAAGGTTTCCGCCCGGGAAAAACTCCTACTAACCTCGTTAAGAATCTTTACGGTACTCAGATGATGGTCGAACTAGTCAATAAAAACTTAGTTAGCCAAGTGTATGAATATCTTGACAAAGAAGGGATTAAGACTTTTAGCAATTTTGTTTTCGATACCGAAGATTTCAATTATAAATTTACTCCTAACGATATTCAAGACTTTTCCGCGAGTCTGCTTGTTGTAAAGGAACCTGCAGTAGAATTGGACTCAATTGATTGGAAAGGTAATCTTCAATATTACCTTCCGGAAGCACAACCTGAAAAATTGAATGAGCAGATTGATTCTATTAGAATGGATATCGGGGGACTTCAGGAAAGCGAAGAAGCCATAGATGCCGATAGTTCTATCACTGTTTCTATTATTGAACAGGAAGAAGGTGCAGACAAATCGGAAGGCCTTACTTCTACTTTTAGCTACGTGGTAAATGCAATAGCGAATGAAACATTGCGTGAAAGTATTATTGGACAATCTAAAGGGCATTCCTTTGATCTGAACATAATGGATCTTACAGACAATGAATATACGCTTGAAAAGCAAGTGCTTAAGTTGGAAGGTGATGCTAAGATAGATTCAGTCGGTAAAGAATACAAAGCAACGATCGATAAAGTTGAGAAAAAATTTCTTGCAGAAATCGATGAAGATTTCTTCACAAAAATTGACCCGAATGGCACAGTTAAAACTGTTGAAGACCTGACGAAGATCCTGACAGAGAATTATTACAACACTTACAGAAACAATTCAGACGTTTTATTTTTCAATGACTTCAAAGACTTTTTGTTAGCGCAATTCGATCTTGATCTTGATGATAATTATTATAAAAAATTCTTCAAGCAGATCGCCGGCATGGACGATCACTCTCTTGAATTCCATCTTGATCGATATAAAGATGACTACAAGTGGTCTTGGGTAAAAGGTTACCTGGATGAAGAATATGGCATCGAAGTAAAAGATGAAGAAATTACTCGTGCTTTAATCGCAGAGATCAATAGTTATTTTGGAGGTGTCAATCTTCCTGAACACATGTATAAGAAGTTCCTGGACGATGCTTACAAAAATCCTAAAATGGTGGAACGTAAGAAAGATCAGATCTATATGTCACACCTGGTTGACTTCATGAAACAAAATAATGAAATCGAAGAGACCTTCATTACGATTGCCGATTATGAAGCAAAAGTAGAGGCCCTCAATGACAAACTTGTTAAAAAGGCAGAAGAGGAAAATAATCACGATCATGGTCACCATGAGCACAATGAAGCACACGAACATATTCATGGGCATGATCTTGTAGAAGATGGTGGAGATGATGAGGATCCATTGTTGTCGGAAGAAACAGTGAAATAATTGTTATTTATTAATTGTTAATTATTACTTTGCTCAAGACAAGACTGTAATTTTAGACATTCTAGTCTCTATTTTCTAGTATCTAGTGTCTGTTGCCTAAACTTTTTTGTCTACTTTTTATTTTATCCTTTGAATTAACTTACATAAACAAACAGTAATTATGTTTTCACAAGATGAATTTAGAAAATACGCTACTAAGCATTTAAATATGAATAGTATGCACCTGGACAAATACATGAAAGTCTCGGTACCAAATATAAATGGCTTTACACCTGCAGTGATTGAGGAAAGACAAATGAACGTGGTAAGTATGGACGTTTTCTCCAGACTTATGATGGACAGGATCATTTTCATGGGTGTCCCGGTGAATGACTATGTAGCCAATGTGATCCAGGCTCAATTATTGTTTTTGGAAAGTACAGACCCTAAGCGCGACATCCAGATGTTTATCAATAGCCCTGGAGGTTCTGTGATCAATGGTCTTGGTATCTATGACACTATGCAATACGTGACACCGGATGTAGCTACTATCTGTACAGGTCTGGCAGCTTCTATGGGAGCAGTATTACTTGCAGCCGGAACAAAAGGCAAAAGGACTTGTTTATATCACAGCAGGGTCATGATTCATCAGCCATTAGGCGGAATGGAAGGTCAGGTGTCTGATATGGAGATCTCATACAAACTTATTAAGCAAATGCAGAAGGAATTATATGATATCCTTGCGCACCACACCGGCAAAGATTACGAAACAATCGAAAGAGATTGTGACAGGGACAACTGGATGACTGCTTCAGATGCTAAAGCATACGGTCTAGTGGATGAAGTACTAGATAAGGCGAATCCTTTGAAGTTTAAAAAGGAATAATATAAAAACCAAAGATTTCGAGGACAGAAAGTAAATTTTGTCCTCGTTATATTTTTTATCAAAAAATTAATAATGGCTAAAAATAAAGATTCACACAGGTGTTCATTTTGTGGTAAAGACAAAAATGATGCCATACTTTTAATCGAGGGACTGGATGGTCATATCTGTGAATCATGTGTTGAAAAAGCTTATGACATCATCGAGCAAGAGATTTTCGACAGATCAACTAAAGAGGTAGATAGTCCTAAAGATTCTTTGAAGAAAACTCCTCGTGAGATCAAAGAATATCTTGACAACTACATAATTGGACAGGATCAAGCTAAGAAAACACTTGCAGTAGCTGTCCATAACCACTACAAAAGGCTGAATCAGAACGATAAGGATGTTGAGATAGAAAAATCAAATATTATTTTCGTCGGACCAACAGGTACAGGTAAAACTTTACTTGCCAAGAGTATAGCAAAAATGCTCAATGTGCCTTTCGCTATTGTAGATGCGACTGTTTTTACTGAAGCTGGTTATGTAGGTGAAGATGTCGAGTCTATCCTTACGAGATTGCTTCAGGTGTGCGATTATGATGTAAGAATGGCCGAAAAAGGCATCGTTTATATTGATGAAATAGATAAGATAGCTCGTAAAAGTGATAATCCTTCACTTACCAGAGACGTTTCAGGTGAGGGTGTTCAGCAATCATTGTTGAAAATGTTAGAAGGAACCGATGTCAATGTACCGCCTCAAGGAGGTCGTAAGCATCCTGAGCAAAAACTAATTAAAGTCAATACTACAAATATATTATTTATCTGTGGAGGTTCATTTGATGGACTTGATAAATTGATCGCCAGAAGATTAAACACTCAGGTGATTGGTTATAGCCATGAAGCCAAAGACAAAGTAGATCAGAGCAACCTGTATCAATACGCTCTCCACCAGGATCTTAAGCATTTCGGTTTAATACCGGAATTGTTAGGAAGGTTGCCAGTGATGACATATTTGGATCCTTTGGACGTAGATATGTTGAAGATGATTCTTGTACAACCCAAAAATGCTATCATCAAGCAGTTTATCAAATTGTTTGAATATGAGAAAATTGAATTGATAGTAGAAGATGATGCATTGGAATTTATTGCCGAAACAGCTTTGACATACAAATTGGGCGCTCGTGGACTAAGATCCATTTGTGAAGCGATTTTCATGGATGACATGTATGAATTACCATCCCAAAAGGAAGTTAAAAAAGTTGTTGTTGATTTGGAATATGCCAAATCAAAGCTTGCAGGTTCCAGAATTGAAGCTAGTCTTAAAGTAGCGTAAATGCGTTATTTGGTCTATTGTAGTTATGATGGCACCAGATATGTAGGTTGGCAGAAGCAAACCAAAGGTATAAGTGTCCAATCCTCTGTCGAAGAGGCATTGGGCATTTTTTTTCAGCAAAAGATTGATATTGTGGGCTGTGGAAGGACAGATGCAGGAGTTCATGGGAGGCATTATGGCTTTCATTTTGAGGCTGAAACTGATTTTGACGAGCAGCAATTTATATATAAAATCAATAAGTTACTACCGGATGATATATCTATTAATGAGATTACTAAAGTAGCAGACAATTTCCATGCACGTTTTTCGGCAGTTTCAAGATCATATATTTATAGAATACATACTTTTAAAGATCCATTCAGGAATCAATACAGCTGGTATAAGCAAAATTTCTATGGTGCGACTTTAGAGCAATTAAATGAAGTTGCACGAATCATCTCATCTTTGAGGGACTTTGCATCATTTTCGAAAACAGGTTCGGACAATACCAATAATATTTGTCGCATGATGCGCTGTGAATGGCAATTGAATGATGGTCAATATGAATTGCACATTGAAGCGAATCGTTTTCTCAGAGGTATGGTTAGATTGACTGTAGGTGCTTGCATTAATGTAGTAGAAGGCAAAATAAAACCTGAAGAGCTTCAGTCTTATGCGCAGCAAGGTTTGCGCTTACCTCATGCATTGTCTGTGCCCTCGTGCGGTCTGACTTTTGAAGGGGTTAAGTTTTAATTAGACTTCGGTAGAGATCTGTAAAGCTTTTTGTATGCTTTTTTATCTAAATCTACAGGAATAAACATCAATGTTAAACAGGTTTCTTTTCCTTCTTCCTCCAACATAATTAATTTGGTTTTTTTCTTATAACTTGACAAGTATTCATTCCCGGCTAAATGTCGGAAGCCTGATTTTGCAGATGAATTGTATAATTTTACTATTTTTTCTGCACAACGACCACAGCTCATAGATTCCTCTTGATAGATTACTTTTGAATTTGGCATAATTTTATTGCCACTTGTTTCGCCCCAAAAAAATTATTAGCCACAAATAACACGAATGATGCTTTGCATCTAACACGAATTTATTCGTGCAAATTCGTGCAATTATCTGCGATGCTGCTTCGCGGTAGTGGCTAAATTTACGGAGTTTTAATCTATTTTAAAAATTTAGTGTCACCTCTGTTCCATTTTCATCAAGTTATCTATTTAGATTTTTCCTTCAAAAAAGAGAATTTGACTACCGAGACTTAGGTAAGTAATACATGGAATGTATTGAATTGCAAGTAGTTGTGTTTTTCTGGTTTTAAAATTTCTTTGTATTGTTACAACATCGGTACACAAAATCAGAGTTTCATTCTGACTTCTAATTTCTAATTTTTAATCGACTTATATAAATCATCATATTCTTCATCCGTAATTACCATCGGTAAAAAAATAAGCCTAAGGCAAGATTCCTCCTCATCCGCGTTGGTAATCACTAATTTGGTTCTGTATTTAATCTTAGACAAATAACTACCATCCGGCATTAGTCTGAAACCATATTTTTTGCCTGAGATAAGTCGATTTACCAATTTATCCCCACATCTGTCGCAAGCCGTCCGATATTCCTGATAGATACACATCGACGAACCTGTCAATCTTCCTTTGGGTCTTTCAAACTTATATCTGTGAATGATACTAGTTTCCATATAATAGGTTTGATATTGTAGTGTATCCCCATACCACCATTTGCCTTTGTTGAAAAGATCTTTTTTGTCACTATCATTATATTCTTTGTCCATCTTGGTTTCTACTGCGAGATAATTCCAAGCCGGGTTGTTTAATTTGATGCCGGCAGAAAGATGTTGTGAGAAAATTATAGTGCTGTAAGAAAGCATTATACCGAGTGAAGTAATTTTTAAAAGAAAGGTAGAATACATAGGCGACATATTGGTCTTATTGGATTAATTATTTGAAATTGTTAATGAGCAAAATTCATCATAAATTCATATGAAATTATTCTAAGTTGAGCTCAAAAGTAGAAGAATATTCAATTTTTATTAACACTTTATGAAATTATTCATACATTTAAAATTCAAATGAGCTTCACTTAACAATTAGCAGGTAAATACGCTCATTATTCAAATCAAAAATAAAACGAAAAAATGGAATCATCGAAAGTGGATATGTTCATCCTGATAAACAACAAATTTTTTGAAGGTCATCACGTAGCGCAGATCCGTGACCGTATGTTGGAGATCGACGATAGCAATTGGCCGGTCATCCAAACCCTGCAATTTAAGGATCCAACGACGATGCTTCTCGTGTCATTACTCGGTGGTAGCCTTGGTATAGATAGATTCATGTTGGGCGACACAGGTCTTGGTGTAGGTAAATTACTTACATGCGGTGGATTTGGAATCTGGGCTATCATTGACTGGTTTCTTATTCAGGCAGCAACTAAAGAAAAGAACATTATAAAGATCATGCAGGAGCTGTAAAGCCAATGACTCCCGCTCATAAAATTAATGCTATTGTACTTACGGCCTGTACCGGCGGTATGGCTTGGTTAGTGTTAAATATATGGGTTTTTAAATCGGATACTTTCTTTAATACCTTAGGATGCCCAATCAAAAGTCTAACCGGATTTGCATGTCCTTCATGTGGAATCACTAGGGCGCTGCAACTATTGTTTACAGGCCATCTAGGTGCTGCTTTTATGACAAACCCGCTTAGTTTTATTGTTGGGGGAATCATAGTGTTGGCGCCAATATGGATCACACTGGATCTTTTGCAAAGAAAAGATTCTTTTATAAGGCATATATATGCTTTGAGAAAACAATTAATATTAAAAGTGTTGCTTTTATACTTATTGGCTTAATTGCTATCAATTGGGTATGGAATATTTACAAAGGATTATGAAATCACAAACAATCTTTCTGAACAAGATAACTGAGGAAGAAGCCGAAAAGGCTTCAAACAGCTATCTAATGTCTCTTATTGCAGTTATTGCAGGGCTGCCACTACCTATAATTAACCTTATCGCAACCCTGATTTTCTATATGGGCAATCGAAAGGGAAGTTACTTTGTCCGTTGGCATTGTACGCAAGCTCTGGTCTCTCAAGCTTCGTTTTTGGTAGTTAATAGTTATGGTTTTTGGTGGACAGTTTCCCTCATTCTTGGTGACAGCGAGATGACAAACAGTTACATTGCTTACATGATCACAGCTGTATTGTTCAATATGGTTGAATTCATTGCGACGATTTACACTGCGATCGAAACCAGAAAAGGACGTCATGTCGAATGGTGGTTTTATGGAACTTTGACAAATCAACTTTGTAAATCCTGACGCATGAAGAAGTTAATATTCCAAGGGCTAATCTCCTTAGTTTTGTTTTTTGCATGTTGGTACTTATTGAGCCAGGTACAATGGTTGAAGATCTTCAAAGTCGAAAGACTGGCCAATAAAACAGAAGAAAAGGTCGGAGATATGATCTGGTCAGCAATTAAAGCATCTGATCAAGTCGTTTACGACAAAGTTGTAACCGGTTGTGTAGATAGCATTTTTGCACATATTTGCCAAGCCAATAACATTGATGTGGATGACATTCATATACACGTTATGATGGACGAAGAAGTGAATGCTTTTGCCTTGCCTGATGGTCATTTGATTGTAAATACAGGGCTGATTAAAGCATCAAAAGATGAAGCCGCTTTAGCAGGTGTGATGGCCCACGAGTTGGCACACATCCAAAAAGGCCATGTGATGAAAAAGTTGATAAAAGAGATGGGTCTTTCCACCGTTCTGACCATGACTTCCGGTGGGGCAGGTTCCGAAGTTTTAAAAGAAATGCTCAGCCATATTTCTTCTTCTGCTTACGATCGGACGTTAGAAAAGGAAGCAGATATTCAAGCTTGTGATTATTTGATCAAAGCACAAGTAGATCCGAATTCATTTGCAGATTTTCTTTACAATCTCGGTTCCGAAGATGCTGCTGCAGCTTATTTGAATTGGATCAGTACACATCCTGACAGTCGGGAGCGGGGCGAATATATTTTGGAATATAGTAAGGGGAAGTTTAAAGATAGCAAGAAAATTGTTTCAAAATCTGCATGGGAGAATATGTTTCATAATCTTGGGCACGAAGTGACAGATTGAATGGTTAAGTAAACTAGAATTTGTATTTTTATTTACATTCACAATTAATTTTTAATATCATTGTCAAATATATGGAGAGGTTGAATGCTTATTTATCGCAATGATTCTTGTTCAAAGTTTTATTTCTAATGGACAAAAAATAGAATTAAATGGTGATTTGAGTTTTTTAAAAGAGGTCAAATCCGTTCAACTTGTGTTTGATTATTCAGGTATGAGCGTAGGAAAATTTGAGAATGGTGAGGAATATGTTGCATTGAAAAAGAAGGAATACAATGAAAAAGAGCCGGGAAAAGGTGACAAGTGGGAAAATGAATGGCTTTCAGACAGAACTACGCGATTTCAAGTTAATTTTCAAAAAGCCCTTTCTCTAAAGTATACTGCAATAGATTTTAATGAAAATAATAAATCTGAGTTTAAACTAATCGTCAGGACAGTTTCTACAGAACCTGGATTTAATGCATATATCGAACGAAAGCCTGCAATGGTAGACCTCGAATGAAATTTATTTCAGATTCAGGAGAAGAAATGGCCGTACTGAAAATGGAAAAAGTACCCGGCAGGGATGTAAAAAGTTATGCACCAGGACCAAGAATAGAAGGCGCATATTCCAGAGCAGGGGCAACCCTCGGAAAGTTTCTTATAAAAAACGTTAATTAGAACTTTGAAATTATATTTTTGTAATCCTCAATCAAAACGAAATGCCAATACCAACTTGACCTAAGATATATAAAGTGGGTTTGTTATAGAAAAGATAAGTTACACTTTCATCTTCTTCATCTATGATCGCTGTCTCATCATCAAAACCATCATAAATAGATGCATTAATTCCGAACTGTAAAAAGATTCCCGATTTAAAAGGTTGCAATCTTCCTAAAATTGATAATTTTGGGCGAATTTTAAATATTTCTTCAGTATAATATTCTCTATATTCTTTACCCCGATAAGATCCAGTTTTAATAATCTCATTTCGCATAAGTATGCCAATAGCTGGATTCAGTGTAAATCGACCATGACCAATAGTTAAATTTAGATTAAAAGAATAACTTGGTGTACTTACTTTTTTAAAATCATAATTATATTGATTTCCATCATAAGCATACCGATAAAATAGGCCTACTCCAGCTGTAACTGAAAAAAAACTTATATCTTAAATCTAAATTAGCATGCCAAGTATAGTCTTCACTTTCAAAGTCAAACAAAAAATCACCGAAGACGGCTACTTTTGGGAATCGCGAAAATTTATAATATTTATTTTGGACTCTGAGGTTTTCTCTTTCTTTTAAAGATAAATTATTGCTTTCGAAAAAGAAATTTTTATGTTCATCTGAATTAATTTCTGATGCCAGTTTTCCAACTTCTTGGTTTATAATATCTGTTGGAGCAAGGTTATCGTGCTTTTTATCTGAACTAGGGTCTACAACCTCCAATGTTTTTAAAATGTTTATTGCTTTATAATAATAAGGATTATTTTCAGAAGCTATTTTGAAAAATCGACTCAAATGTTCTCTTGTTGAAACAAAATTTTCAACTCCTATATATACCTCAGAGTATAGGTATTCAACTTCAGGGGTGGTAGAAGTGTTCTGCAAGAAAGATTTTGCTAATTCAATATGTTTTGAGGCGCTCACGAATTTATTTAATGAAAGATCTTCTTTTGCTAGTGCGATTTCATTTTGATACGCTATATTATTAGCTTGAGCTGCTAAATTAGTTGAAAAACTAAATGTTATTAATACCAAGATCAAAGCATGAATAAATTTGGTGTGCATTACAATTTTCATATATTTTGTTTTAAATAATTATTTAAGTAAGTCAATTCTAAAAATCATACTTTGATCAATCCAGTCCACATATAATCTATCATTCCTCAAAAGTAACGGACCATTTATTACATTTGCGATTAACTCTACGTCTTCCAAATCATCCAGAGAATACATTCTAAAAATCCCTTTGTCACATGACAAAAATAGGCTTCCATCTGAAGCAATTTCAATTCCATTCAATTTGAGTCCTGTATTAGCTATTAGTACAGGTTTTTCATTAAGAGCTAATAAATAAATCGCACCATTGAAATTTGTGGCTAAAGCATAGCCACTTTGAGAATAACATATATCAGTAATTGGAACTTCAGAATTGTAAATTTCAATTACATTAATTCCATCATATATACTTACAGTACAATGAGTGGAGTCGCATCCCCAAATAAACATACAATCCTTAGATTTACCCCCCAAAGTATAAATACCAGAACCAAGATCCTTCAATAAAGTTTCTTTAAAAATTGTATCAATATCTACAATCTTATCTAGTCTGTAAAGTCCGGAATTCCTCCCATTGTAAAGAGTAGAATACACTGTTTTGTTTTCCTTACAAAGATATACCCCAGTTACGTAGAAGTCTTTAATTTTCAATATCCAGCTGTCCCATCCAGCTAAACATACTCCATTTTCTAGAGGTACAGCTATAAAATCATTATCACAGTGAGATTTATGAAGTGTTGGAAAAATGTTTGCTGGATATTTGTACGTATAGAATGTAGTAAATTTATTTAGTAATGGTTTATATATTTCTTTATCCTGTGCATCTAAGATTTCAAATTTAAAACATGAAATAATCAAGAATGAATAGGTTACTATTTTTTTTATCATTTGGTTTTATTTTAATGCTCATTTATTGCATTGCCCATGATAAGCCATTAGCACTTCCTGCAGGCATGAAAGATTTTGCCCAATTTTGCATATACTCCTTAAATGAAATTGTAGGAATGGGATCCAAGGAATTAGGATCAATTGACCAAACTTTAATAGCTTCTGGAAAAACTTTATTTACAACAAAATCATATATGTTTAATGGCTCTTCAAGTTGACTTTCCAGTTTATCAACTATAGTAAGATCTACACCAAAAATATGCTCAAATGCAATTTTTGCGCTATTATATGCAATTTTACCTATAGAAATGTTCGGTAAATCAACAATTGAGTTGTAGTTCTGCCCTAAAATGTTGTTCGAAATAGATGATAATCTATTTGAACTAAAAGATTGGTCTCTTGTAAATTGAATGGATCTTTCATTAATGTTACTTCCTAATTCTCCCAAATTTGGCCCGTAAAAACCTTTATCTGGGTTTGAAAAGTCCCTATTACTAAAATTTGTAACATCCTTTTTCGAATCTGGCAACTCGATCTTAACAGATTTCCATTCCTGAGACATCATTTCATCTGCATACTTTTGAGCGTTTTTAAAATTTTCTTTTTGATTTGTAAGATTATTTTGCTGATTTTGATAATTAGTTAAGTTGCCTTCCAATTTGTTGTTAAAATTTCCCAATCGTTGATAATCATCCTGTTTAACTTCTCCTGCACTTGAGGTTTCATTTTTTTCATTATTTTCCCCATCAGTATTTTTTCCTGTACATTCCTTTTGGATTTCCGCCCGAAGTTTTGGTAATAATTCTCTTATTGTCGTTTTAGTCTTTTCATCAACTTCATTGCAATTTAAAGAACACATTGCTAATTTTTCAGTTAATTTAGCATATTCACAAGAATTTTTGGCTGCTGATGCAGCTTCCATTTCTGTTTGGTATCTTTCTTGACATCCGCAAAGATATTGTGCCTCTAATTGAGTTAAGCAACTTACTGAAATAATTATAAAAGTAAAATGATAAAAGTATTTCATTGTTTACATGTATTTAATTGATTTGAAAATAATTATTTCTCATTACTTTAAACTTCTCAGATTTAAAATAAATTTGGTAACTTTTAAAGATCACATTCTTAAGAATTTTGTGTTATTTCAATTGATTTAATCTATTTTCAAAATATTTAAGATCATTAATAATTGGTGTAACTAAGGATATTAATTTCTTTTGTTCTTCTTTTTAACTTCAGCAGCTCGCTCTTTTTTCTCAGCTTGGCCTTGTGCAATTAATCCAAATATTTCTCCTGTAGCAGCGCCGATTCCAGATCCCCCGGTTAATTCGTCTAAACCTCCCAAATCTGCTGCAGCACCTAAATCTTTTATTGTTTTTTGATTGTTATAGCGACTATCAGCATCTTGATTTAATCCATCAAATTCTCTTTCAAGTTGAGGGAAAATACTTTTTATTCTATCTCGAGCTTGGCCGTTCATCTCCAGTGCCATTGCACAACTATTTCTTATATAAATTAGTCCATCTTTGTCTTTAGCATTGCAATTACAAGTTTTTACATAGTTCTTGTATGCACTTGATTGTCGATAGTAATTAATCGGATCTACATAATAAATACTACTAATATTTCTAATATAATCTAATGGATTTTCATATTTGTTGTAAATTTCTGCTATTTCATACATGCTTCTTAATGAATTTGTCGAACCAGTTAAATTATAACTATTGGCTTCCGGTTCAAGAATATATTTGGCTATGGATAGATCACCTCTCTCTTTGAAAAACATTGCCAACTCGTATGGACTTTCTAGATTGTTTGCTTTATATTCTTCATAATTCTTCTTTAGTTTTACAATCTGGTTTAAATCAATTGGTTTAGACTTTTCAGCATTAGCTCCAATTGTATTAGAATAAATTAATTCTGTATTTGGCAAAGTTAATCGTAAACGAAGTACTTCATAAATCGGTACCGGGTTATTTAGAAAAGTAAATTTCTTTAGTGAAATAATTGTTGACAAATCTTCAGGAAAAATAGCAACTTTATTATCACTTAAGTCAAGTTCACTAAGGTTTGGAAATTTGTTAATTAGGTCTGGAAAAGTTTCTAAGTTACAAGCGAATAGGGTTAAGCTTTTTAATTTTCTAAAATTTTGAATGTTTTCTGGGATTACTCCAGAATAATTAAGTAATCGAAAATCTTCTAGTTTCTTTAAATTTGTAATATCATAAAAATTTAATTCCTTAATTTTGGGAAATCTTAATTCTAATACCTTAATACCATTTATTTGAAATATTTCTTTTGGTATTACAGTAATTTCATCACTTCCTATCATTAATGATTCTAATTTTGGAAGATTAGAAACATCAAATTTAAAATTTGGAGAAATTGAGAGTTTTTTAATAGATAAAAATTTAAGATTTGGTAGTTTGAACAAATTTGGACTTATAATAGTAACCTTTGAATTAATTTCAAGTTTTTCCAAATTACTTAAAAGTAAAATTTCATTTGGTATTATACTAATTTTTGTGTCAAGAAGGACTAAGGTTTTAAGCTTTTTATGTGAGGTGATTATTTTTGATATTTTAGTAATTGGGCAATTATTGATTACTATTGACTCGAGTGAATCTGATCCAATTATTGGAGCTTTTACCAACGGAATTTTATAGAATTCTACACTTTTTAACCTCTTGAAATTTGATAAATCAATAGCCTTGTAGCCACAATCGAAAATACTCAAGGTTGTTAGCTTTTTATCAACTTTTGATCCAAATTGTTTGCTTTTACCTAAGCTAAGAACTTTTTCATCTACGAGGCATTTATTTAGTGTCAAACTTTGAATACGATTAAATGTGTTATAAAGACTAAATAAGTCTTTATTTGATTTAATTTCAGCGTCCCATATTAAAAACTGTATTATATTTGGAAATTCGTTTCTTATTTTAGTTTTGTTAGAATATGCTCTACCTACTTTATCATTTTCTATTTCTATATTTAAGTCATTATAAGAATACCATTTAAGATAATCTAGATTTTCTTTATCAATTTCTTCGTTTGATTTAATAAATAATTTCAATAAAAGTCCTCTTACTTCAGAAGCATAACTAGAATTAGGATATTTATCTATAAATTTCTTATAACTATTAATTGAGTTTTCTGACTTTGTATTATTAAAACTAGCCATTAATTCATTTTGATAAATCAAACTAATACTTTCTTTATTGGCTTCTCTAGCAATTAATGCAATGTCTACTCCTCTTTCGTTTAATTGAACTTCTTTATAATAAAGACTTGATTGGACTTTTTTTAATATTATATTGGCATCAATATATTTTTTATCAATTGCAGAAATGATAATTTTTCTTATATCAAGTTCAAATAATAAGCTGTCCCCAATTTCTTTCAGATTTTCTGCCTGCTGGATATGATAGACAATTTTGCCTGTTTCGCCGTGCTTAAGTGCAAGGTCAATATTTGAAAGTTCGTACTTAAAGGAATTTTCTGCATTCTGAGAAAAGCTTGTAATAGAACTACATATTAAAAGTATTAAGATGATGTATACTTTCATAAGGTGAGACTTAAATGATTTATGTTGAATAGATCTGATGTATATTATACAAATATAAACATTCTTAACATAATGTTAATAAAAAAGCAAGTTTCCTATTATTTTTTTTCTTCTGATCTTGAACATGTTATTTGAAGTTTTTTATTGATCCATTTTCAAGCTAATTGGGAATTATTGCTTTAGCGTGTTTGTTTAAAAATTTAAAATACAAAAAAGTAAAAACATTGACCTATGTAATATCATCGGTATAACGTACATTTATCACAAAATTATAATCTTATTAATTAATAATAAACAATTAAAAAAAGTATGAAAAAGTTATCAATTTGTTTGACAGTGGCTTTCTTGGTGATTTTCAACCTGGTAGGTAATTGCCAAAAAGTCAACCTTGACGGAGATCTAGAATTCCTTAAAAGCGAAAATAAAATTGCTCTTGAATACAAGTACGATAAAATGGGCGTTGGTAAATTCAAAAATGGTGATGAATATATGGCAAAGAAGACAAGTGAATATAATGAGAAGGAAGCTGGAAAAGGCGATAAATGGGCATTATCATGGGTTGCTGACCGATCAGAAAGATACGAACCAAAATTTGAGGAGTTATTGAACCAAAATTGTAAATTGATAAATTTTGACCAGAACAATAAGTCGAATTACACAATGATCGTTGAGACTACTTTTACTGAACCAGGCTATAATATTGGTGTCATGAGTAAAGTCGCTTCTATCAACTTGAAAATTACATTTGTTGATAAGGCTGGGAAAAAATTGGCGATTATGACCATTGAGAAGGTTCCGGGACGTGATGCGATGGGTTTTGATTATGATACCGGAGTAAGGATCGAAGAGGCATATGCGAAAGCAGGTAAATCAGTTGGTAAGTTTATCGATAAAAAAATCAATTAAACTCGACTTGAAAGCCTTAATAAAGGCGATCAAATGAATTATAAAAGCAGCATGGAAAATTTTCCATGCTGCTTTTTTTGAGTAAAAATATAAGAAATGGAAGATTTTTCTATTACAAATAATTCAAAATACCTCAGGAATCAATTTCGTTGTCATTTCTCAAAATGGTTAGAAGTATTTTGCATCTCATTCCAACCCTGATGAATCCTCCCTCGTCATTAAAGTATTAAAACAGAATATATGAAAAAGCTATTGTTTTTACTTGCCTTCTCTGCTACATTATTTACCTCATGCCTAAAAGATACATGCGATGAGGTCAACGTTTACACAATGTATGAACCGGTTTACAAAAACCTGGATGAAATAAGAAGTGTAAGTGCCGATGCACCACAGGAATTGATTAATCCCGGACAAATCTATATTTATAAGAATTATCTGTTTATCAACGAATTCAGAAAAGGCATTCATATATTTGACAATTCAAACCCATCCAAACCAATCAATCTTGCATTTTATTCAATCCCCGGCAATGCTCAGTTGTCCATCAAAGATGATCTACTTTATGTTAATAATTTTCTTGATTTATTGACCATTAATATCGCAGATCCATTGAATATCAAAGTGGTCGATGTGGAAGAATTTATTTTTATGGATTCTTACAGAGATAATTTCGGTATATATGATACAGCTCAAGCCAAACTTATTGTCGATTATGTCCCCACCAAGATTACCGAAAAAGTGGAATGTGGCCAGAATTATTATAGCTATTATTATAAAAATGGAGCAGAAATATTTATTGATGTAGCTTCTTCAGGTGTCCTCAATGACGCATTCGGGGCTCCAAGCAATGTTGGAATTGGTGGATCAACAGCTAAATTTACAATAGTAGGAAATGCCTTGTATACCTTAAAATATAGTGATTTACTAACTTTCGATATTTCCGCAGGACTCCCTGTTTACTCAAATACTTTGAAAATGAAAGTAAATCCTGAGACGCTTTTTCCTTTTCATGAAAATCTCCTTGTAGGTGGTGCGAATGGCATGACGATTGTGAATATTGATAATCCTCTTGCCCCTGTTGAAAAGGGGTCAATCCAACATATTAAATCTTGTGACCCAGTGGTAGCATCAGGCAATACCGCTTATGTAACATTGTGGAATGGCTCTGAATGCGGAAATGGTAGAAACGAACTTCAGGTCATTGATATTTCACAGCTGGATAATCCTGTGCAATTAAATGCTATAGCTATGAATAGTCCAAGAGGTCTCTCTATCAGTGATGGAAGATTGATCGTTTGCGAAGAGTCATTTGGGGCTAAATTATTTGACGTTTCAGACAGGACAAAAGCTCCTCTTGAAATAAAGTCTTATCCAGATATTATTTCACAGGATGTAATATGGGTTGGGTCAAACCTCATATTTATAGGAAGCAAAGGTATCATTCAATATAGGATGGAAGGCAATGAACTTAAGCTTTTATCAGTCATAGCGGTCAAACAAGGGTGATGAAAAAAACTTTATTTGGTCTATTCTTTCTTATGGTATTGACAGCATCATTGCATGCACAGCGGGAGGCCCCAATGGTTATGGACTATGTTTATATGAAGGATGGCTCTATTTTAATTGGGAAAGTGACTTTCGATACAGAACAATATACATTGACACTTGAGGATGGTCAGCAATTGCAATTAGAAAAGTCTGAGGTAAAAAAAATTATTCAAAAAGTAGTTGGTGATAATAGATCAAATTCTTTGTCTTTAGAAAACAAGAGAAAATTCGGCCTTGTCCATCAATTTGGGCTAACGGTGATCACTCCGAGTAGTCAGGCAACTTATAATAATTTTTATTTTACTGACTATTCTTCTGGTGGATTTCAGTTGGATTATGCACTTCATAAGTATATTAATCAATACTTTTCTGCCGGTATCAAGCTCGGTATACAAAAAGCTTTTATCTTAGATCAGAATGAACTGAAGATTAATGTGCCGGTAGCAGTTTCGATGACCAATTATTTTTTTACTGGATTCCCATCATTTTTTATAGATAATACACTAGGATATAATCATTTTAAGTACGGCAACATAAATGAATATGGCCTTAGTAAAGGAGGGTTTTACTATACACCAAGTATAGGCCTGCGGATCCCTACAAGTGCCGGTTTTAATATTCATATCGGAGTGGGAGTTAATTTTCAAAAAATTGAACAAAAATTTAGCAACGAATGGAATTCCAGTCATAAAAAGCTTGAATTAAGGAGGTATATATTTTCTGCAGCTATTCAATTTTAATGCTTAATTGTGATTGAAGAGAAATACAGTTAATTTAGATAAATATTCACTCATTGGTAATTATTTGTCTGTTATGGTGTTTGCTTAGAGGTTAAAAAATACAGATCCAGTTAAAAGTCCAAGCATAAATTTCTCAATAATTAAAAACTATGTTGTAATAAATAATGAGTAAAAATACTGTAAACACTCATTTTTAAACTTCAAATAATAACGTAAAATAGAAAAAGACAACAACGTAACTTTGTATATATACCGATTATTTTTAATATTGATCCGTAAATATTTAGTACTTTTGCCATATTAAGACTCAACCTCTTTTAACATGCACAGTTAATTAGTATGAGGTATATCCTACTTTTTTTATTTTCTTTTATATTCTTTTCCTGGGACATCAATGCCCAATGCGGATTTGTAGGTAATGAATTAATTCCTGACGCAAGTACCACCCAGATCTCATTAGGTATCAATGGTGCAATTAGTAATAATCTATCTACACCCGGACAAGGTATATGTAAGATAAATATAAGTTTCCGACATTCTCATGTAGGAGATCTTTCGATCAAGCTGCATAGCCCATCCGGCCAAGTAATTACGCTTATTGGCAATGTCGGTAATAGTGCGAATACGACAGGAAGCCTATGGGATGTGCATTTTATTCCAACTGGTGGTCCACCGATGCCGGATATTGGTATTCTACCGATATGGTCCAATACCTCCAACTGGCAAGCAAATAGTAATTATTCCGGTACATATTTCCCTGTAGCAGGAAATAATCTTGGACAAATCAATTCGGGGACAGTCAATGGTTTGTGGACTATTGAACTCATTGATGGATCCAGTCTTGATGTCGGAGAACTATTATCTTTTTCAATAGAGTTTTGCGAGCCTGCTGGCATTAATTGTTCTTCCTGTTAGAAAAAAGCGGGAGTTTTACCCACTCAAGATATCACAGCTTGTGCAGGAAGTCCTGAATTGAATACCAATATCAACCCAACTTTCCCTAATGGGTCCAATGGGCCTAACACTTCATATAAGTTCATCGTGTCCTCTTCAAATGATAAGATTATAGCACTATTAGATGCTATTAACTTGCAATCATTTCCAAAAGGAGATTATACCGTTTGTGGATTTGCCTATGATAGCAATAATTCCAACTTGCTTCCAAAGGCAGATTCTACAGAATCTTTTACAACCTTTAAAAATCTTTATTATAACGGCACACCTCAGTTGTGCGGTGATCTTACTGAAACATGTTTGAGTTTTCATATTCTGGAAAGTAGTCCACTTCAGGAATTTACAAAATATATATGTGGCGCCGGGCCTATCATAATTGAAGGGCAAAGTATCACTGCTGCCGGTGTCTACAACTTTAGTTACTCAAATCAATATGGATGTGATAGTAGTTTGTCATATGATGTTTTACCTATCACTTTTAATCCTGTTTTAACTGTTTCAAATGTCTTGACTTGTACGAATAATTCTGCTACAATTCGCACTAATAGTGTAGATTTTCCAGTTGATTCTTATTATTCTTGGATTTCTTCCAGTGGTGTGATAAGCAGTGGGATCAATGTTGATTCATTGCTCGTAAGTACTCCCGGTATTTATTTTCTAGCCTTGGAAAAAGACAATTGCAGAGACACAATTTCTATAAATGTCAAGTCTGATATCACCCTTCCACAAATCACAATGACTTCGACCCAACTGAGTTGTGCTATGCCCATTCGCACCATCAGCGTAGTTTCAAATCCATTGAATGTGACAATTCAATGGTCAGGTCCTAATGGATATAGTTCTACACAAGCAGTCACTACAGTCATGTTCCCGGGAATTTATAATGTTAAAGTTACCAAGACGGATGGATGCAGTATAACTGGTCAGATTGAGGTAACTGGTGACTTCGAACCACCAGCCTTTGATTTTATTTATCCGTTGAAGACATGTGCTAATGAAACTGCAACAATTAGTATCACAACAACAGCTGCTATTACTCAATATAGTTGGACTTTGCCAGATGGCACTAACGCCAATACGTCTGCGATCACTACAGCACAGAATGGCTGGACATATTTGACTGTCACTGGATCAAATGGTTGTAAATATACGGACAGTCTAAATATTGGGTTTCTATATCAAAATCCAATTCTGGCTGTGCGAGATACTTTTATTAATTGTACCACTCCTCAACTACGCCTTCCTGTAACTGCTCAAAATCTTAATTTTACTATTATTTGGAACGGACCAGGTGGCTTTACATCTACTGAGGTATCACCTCTGGTTTCAGTAGGAGGAACTTATACTGCGGTCGCTGCAGAGCCTAATGGTTGTAGCTCTGACGTGACGATCGTCATCACGGAAGACTTTATAAAACCGAAGCTTACTATTCCACCCGCAAGTTTTGGATGTATGCAGAATAATCTTGTGCTTAACACCACACCAATTCCAATGAATGTGGTATATAACTGGACTGGACCTAAAAATTATACATCGAACTTAGAAGATCCAACAATAAATGAAACGGGTTGGTATTATGTCACAGTTACTGGTAAAAATGGATGCACCAAATCTGACAGCATCCTTGTCGGATTAAGCCCTCAGAATCCCAACATCATGGTGCAGGACGATTCATTGACATGTACAAAAGATTCGGCTCAACTATTCGTAAAAATCCTCAGCCCGGCGAACGGTGTCGTAAGTTGGACAGGGCCAGGTGGATTCTCCTCTAATATCCCCGCACCATTTGTGGATGTTCCTGGGAAATACTGGGTGAAGGTGATCAATCCGACAACTGGTTGTTTTACTAATAAATCTGTGATAATCACAGATCTGACAACGGCTCCGGTTATAGTTTTATATCAGGATAGTCTGAATTGTAATAGGAATCAGGCAAGATTTGGTTTCATTCCGGATCCTTTGATTGCGGATTATTACTGGATTCTTCCCAATAGTGACACGATAAGGAATAAAACTGAATTGTTTTCAGCCACTGTTGATACCTTCAGATTGGTAGTGATTAATTTATACGGTTGCAGGATAGACACCTTTATTCATATAGCTGTAGATGCAAGTAAGCCCGTCATCAACATCAATGATCAGTTCATCTCTTGCGCGAGCCCTTTTGTTACTTTGCAAGTCAGTGCTTCCAAGCCAATTGTAAATATATTGTGGACATTTCCAGATGGAAGTCAAAGTATGGCATTAAATCCTATAACCTCGCAGTACGGAATTTATAAGGTTAGGATTAGTGGGGCAAATGGATGCGCCGATTCGGCTACAATGAGGGTTTTACCGGATACAATTTCGCCGGATGTAAAAGTATTTGGTGGGACTTATACTTGTAAGCAGAAGTTTTTTACTCTTGGATTTAATAGCAGTTTAATGGGATCGATCGAATGGTCAGGTCCTGATAATTTTATTTCAAATGACCCATCACCACAAGTTAATGTTTCAGGTAATTATGTATTGACTATTACTTCGATAAATGGATGTATCGGTAGGGATTCCTCAATTGTAACATTATCTGATAAATTGCCGGACTTGGCTCTTAAGGATGATAGCATCACTTGTAAGCAGAATCCATTGGTCATAAAACCTTTAACAAATGCGTTAGATCCAAATTTTAATTGGATAACTCCTTCTGGCGGCACTTCAACGGAAGATAGTTTGATCGTCTCTCAACCCGGCATTTATACACTCACTTTAACCGATGCCTTTGAATGTATTCTTTACGATACAGCCTTTATAAGTATAGATACTTTGCGACCTGTTTCCATTATTCTCGATAATTATTTCCTGGATTGTAATAATGATTCATTGATGCTTAAGGCAAGTGATTCTATTTTTTATTCTTTTGAATGGTTCAATGAAATTGGTTCCACCATTGGTAATGATTCGCTACAATTGATCACAGATGCAGGTTTGTATACATTGAAATTGACGGGTCTCAATGGGTGTGCTAATATCACCCCTTTTAATATTATAACTGACTATCAAAAGCCTGATCTTGAAGCTATAGGTGGCGAATTGAATTGTGATTATACCAAAATTGAGCTCGTGGCGAATAGCAACACTCCTGGTGTTCAATTTGAGTGGAATATTAATGGGGTAGTGGTGCCCAATAGGACACATATTGTAGATCAAGTCGGACAATATATGATTAAGGTGACTGGCGCTAATGGCTGTATTTCAGATTCTTTAGTCCGCGTCGATTCCAATTACATCATTCCTGAATTGGTCACAACAGATGGTTCATTATCCTGTGATTCCAGTAATTATTTACTTGCAGCAAATACTTCAAGCATTGGCAGCACTTTTGGATGGTTTGGTCCGGATAACTTCTTTTCAGACAAACAATTTACATATGCAAATCAAGTTGGTACCTATTATATTTTCCTAAAAGGTGCTAATGGTTGTCTGAATGTGGATACGATCGAAATAGATGATGACCCGCCACATCCTCAGTTTAGTTTATTTGCAGATTCTATCACTTGTTTTAGCCCTTTTGTTCCCATAGGTATCATTTATACAGATTCATTGGAGAAATATGAATGGACTGGACCACAGGGGTTTACAAGTATGCTATCAAATGTATCAGCAAGCAACGGCGGACTTTACTATTTGACAGCTTATGGAGATAATGGCTGTGAGACTAGAGATTCAATAAATGTTATTGAGGATAATTCTCCTCCGGAAGCCTTATTCACTGCTACAGATTCAATCGTGTGCAAACATAGAGTCATCGAGCTATTTGGCAATGTTCCACCGATAGGGGATAATTATACCTATTCATGGAATACAAACGGTGGCCAAATTATTTCAAGTAAAATCGATACAAATGTGACCATAAAGAATCCGGGACTTTACTCACTGACCACTTTTAATCTCAGAAATGGCTGCAGCTTTGCATATAGTGAAGATATAGAAGAGAAACCAAATCGTATCGATGAGATATTGGTTGATATTAAGAATACCTCTTGCAAAGAACTTAGCAATGGCATTATTACAGTAGATTCTGTTCCTTTTTCTATCGGGAGTTTAAAATATAGCATCATAGCTGGTTTTTATGGGGACTACAATTACTTCAATAGACTTTCCGCAGGTGAATATACTATTGGAGTGATAGATGAATATGGATGTACTTTTGAGCAAAGTTTCACTATGGGTGTTGAAGACCCTATTTCTGTGGATCTTGGACCTGATACGATTATTACTTTGGGGCAGAAAGTATTGATCAAGCCTGAATTTATAGTTGATTCATCAGATATAATTAAAGTGGTTTGGGTCAACGCCCCTTCAGACTGCGGTGAATGCCTTGAATTTATTGATGGCCCCTTGAAGACAACGACTTACAAAATTATTATTTATAATGCTGATGGTTGTATCGACGAAGATGAGAAGCAGGTATTTGTAAATGCGGATGACCATCTTTTTGTGCCGAATATATTCTCTCCCAATGGAGATGGCGTAAACGATATTTTGCAGATAAGTGTAAACGAATCTGTCAAACTTATCAACTCCATCAAGATCTTCGACCGATGGGGCAATAATGTTTACAGTGCTAATGGATTAGAACCACTTCCGATCCTTGATACATGGGATGGAACTATGAGAGGACAGAAAATGAATCCTGCTGTTTTCGTTTATCTTGTAGAATATGAATTAGTGACAGGGGAGAGGCTGGTAAAAAAAGGGAGTGTGACTATAGTTAGATAGTAAAATATTATTAGAGTATAACAGGAGATTGTAGGGATAAGGCTTGCCCTTGTCCTCCTGGTAGAATATAAGTAGACAGTATAATAGTATTAGAGTGAATATTATTGGAGTATGACAACCGTTAACGATAATTTATCATCTTCGCGTTCAATAGCCCTTGGTTTTAACCAAGGAATTTAATTTTTTAAAAAGGGGTATTATAATGAAAGTATAAAAAGCCCTGAAAGGGCGACATATTTTAACCCGGGTCGTAGGCCCGGGATTTCCATCCGAATCAAAAATCCAATAAATGACGATAATCTACCCTCTCCCCGTTCAATAGCCCATAGATTTAACCACGGTAATAATAATGGATTTCAGCCACCAAAAGCCCTGAAAGGGCGACTTCCCATAACCCAGGTCAAAGGCCTGGGATTCCCACCTGATTCGAAGATTCAGATAAAATCGAAGATTCAGCCATAAAAAAAGCCACATCTCCCGACATGGCTTCCTTAAATATCTTGAAAAGTATTATTTACTTAACGCTAGCTACGACTGCTTTGAACACATCTGCGTGATTCATTGCTAAATCTGCAAGAACTTTTCTGTTAAGTCCTACATTGTTAGTAGACAGTGCGTTGATCAAACGAGAGTAAGACATTCCTTCCATACGTGCAGCAGCGTTGATACGCGCTATCCATAATCTTCTGAATGCTCTTTTCTTGTTTCTACGGTCACGGAATGCATAACCGTTAGCCTTGTCAACTGCATTTTTAGCAACTGTAAGGACTTTTGATCTTGCTCCAAAGAAACCTCTGGCAGCTTTTAATACTTTTTTTCTTCTTTTTCTGGACGCTACTGCGTTTACCGATCTAGGCATAATAATTAGGTTTTAGTACGATACAGAGTTTAATTTTATTAAATCTTTGTCCTGTATCCTCGTTAAAAAAAATGGTTGTCTTAATAAGTCGTAATTGTACGTCTTATTGGATACAAAGCAAAGCTTTTACTCTCTTTACATCAGCTTTACTCACCAACGTACTGTCACGTAGCGCAAGTTTAGCTTTCTTAGATTTGTTTCTCATCATGTGAGAAGTCTTTGCTTGAAATCTTTTTACTTTCCCCGAACCTGTAAGCTTGAAACGCTTCTTAGCACTGGAATGTGTCTTCATCTTAGGCATAATGTCTATGCGTATTTAGTATGGTTAAACAATTAGGGTGCAAAGGTAAATAAAATACTTACATCAGGAAGTAAATTTGTAAAAAATTAAAAATTAGCTAGCTATCGCTGATTATCAATGTTTTAAGGCAGTGTTCAGTGGTCAGTGTTCAGTGGTCAGTGGTCAGTGTTCAGTAATCAGTGGTTAGTGGTCAGTAATGGGTAATATGGAAAACAAGTTTATTTCTGAAACGCCCCTTCTCACCTCTTCACATTCTCACCTTCTCACTTTTTCCATAAGTAATGGGTAATGAGTAATGTGTAATGTGTAATGTGTAATGAGTAATATGGAACGCAAGTATAATTCGGGAACGCCCCTTCTAACATTCTAACTTTCTCACAATATTCGCTACTCAGTAAAAAATGGAGCTACTCTGCCAGCTCTTACCGTTCGCTGTTCGCTGTTCGCCGTTCACTTCTTTTCACCTTCTCTCTTTTTCCATAAGTAATGAGTAATGAGTAATATCGAACGCAAGTATATTACTGTAATAAATCCTGTCAATAACTTACATCCAGTCTGAAGCAAGCCTATGGCCAAAGAATAATATTCCTCAAAATATAAAAGCCAAATTTCACGATCAAAGTGGAGTATCTTTCAGCGAACAAACTACCATATTTATACTAACAAGCCAATAGCCAATAGCTAACAGCCAAAAGCCATCCTACGCCGGCTTCAACTTCCCCTTCCTCGGAGACAACATCACACCCATTCTCTTACCTTCTAATTTAGGTAAAGATTCTGCTGTGCCAATGTCTTCAAGTTCCTTTAAGAATCGAAGTAAAAGTAGTTCACCTCTGTCCTGAAATACGATGCTACGACCTCTGAATTGTACATAAGCTCTCACTTTAGCGCCTTCTTCCAGGAAGTTACGTGCATGTTTTACCTTGAATTCAAAGTCATGATCATCGGTGTTAGGACCGAAACGGATCTCTTTGATGACAGTTTTGACAGTCTTAGCTTTAAGTTCTCTGTCTTTTTTCTTCTTGTTGTAAAGAAATTTTTGGTAGTCGATGATCTTAACTACCGGAGGATGGGCATTTGGAGAGATCTCAACCAGATCTAAACCTGCTTTCTGAGCCCAATCCAATAATAATCCTGTAGAATAAATGCCGGCTTCAACTGCGTTTCCTGCAACTTCGCTGACGGTATCAAATTCGTCTCCAATAAGTCGAACTTCGGGTACTCTGATTAGTTCGTTAAT
Source organism: Candidatus Brachybacter algidus (assembly GCA_016711705.1). Lineage (GTDB taxonomy): Bacteria > Bacteroidota > Bacteroidia > Chitinophagales > Saprospiraceae > Parvibacillus > Parvibacillus algidus. Next base: position 251,452 of record JADJSK010000003.1, read on the forward strand.
TCTGAATAAAGCCTTTTCAGGGGCTCTTTCTTGTCTTTCTCTTTTAGCCAAATGTAATTATGTATTTATGAAATAATGTAAAAATATAGAATGCTTTTATTAGAATCCTATGCGACCATAACCACATTGTTGCGATATAGGTTCATTTTCGTGCCAAAAGTAATTGTTTTTTATGAATCTGCTGCTTGATTTTTATTTTTTAAAAAGCAAACATGAAAGTATACTCAATATTTTAGAAAATATTGAATTAAAGTTTAATGAATTTGGCGCCGGTTATTCCATTAGTTGTAACTAGCTTGCAGAAATAAACACCTTTGTCTAGATTCGTTGTATCTATGTCTAATTGATAAGAACCGGATTTGTACGGTTGTGATGGAAAAATGTTTTTAATAGATTTTCCATCTGCACTTAAAAGATACAAAGAAATTACTCCATCACTAAATAGTTGATACTTTAGAAAACAATTATTTGTTACAACGTTTGGGACAATTTCAAGTTTATTTTTTAAATCACTGTTCTGATCATAGGAGCTAAAAGTATCTATCAATAATCTACACAAGAATGAATTAGACACACCGGTTGAATAAGAACGACCAAAACTCAAAATTCTTCCTTTTGAATCCTGACTTTCATTGTTGATAAAACTATTCGCATTTTGAAAATTTTCTGAAAAGTATAAATCACCATTATTCATTACGATTTTAGCTCCTGTATTATTGATTAAAGTATGTATAATATTGGAACTTGTAAAATTGACAATATTCAAAGCATTAATGATAAGGGTATTGTCATTAATTTCTTTAATTGAGTATGGAGTTAAATTTCCGGCATTATCAGGTAAATATTCGATACTACCTTTATTTCCAAAATTTTGATCTGTCGTGCCATCAATATTAAATCCACGCACGATCATCTTATTCTTATACATTTTTATAGAAGAAACATAGTAGGAAGTCTGACCGGAAATTATTAATTTGTTTTGCTTGGTTAAAATGAGTGCACTCCCGGCTTCAAAACTACCGATATCAATGACTTTAAACCCTTGATTATTGAACGAATTATCAACCTCCCCTAAATTATTTAACTTATATAAGATAAAATCGTGTTCACTAAATTTATTGTGTGCTTTAGTAAGCAAAAATAAGTTATTTGCTCCATCAAGAACGGCATCATCAAAATTCAATTTTACATATGGAGTCGGAGGCGATACGAGTATTGACCCATTGTTTCCGTAGGAAGTATCCAAATTTCCATTTGAGTTTAAACATTGTAATTTTATGTTGGATTCATCACTTCCATCGGTTCTTATTATTAATAATTTCCCTGCTCCATAGGACAATATTTTAGTTGAAAAGCTGCTTAGTTGAGAAGAATCTACAAAATATCCATCTGTTCCAAACGATTCATCTATCATTCCTTCAGGGCTTATTTTTATGATTGCAAAATAGGTTTTGTTTTCAGGGAAACCAATAACTCCGGAAAGAAACATTTCGCTGTTTTCTGTTGTTAACGAGGAGTTTATGGTAAAGAAGTTTGCTGGTAATAATTTTTGAAGTTGGCCATTTTGTCCAAAATTTTGGATGGCGTGTCCATCCTTATCCAGTTTATGAATAATGATATAACTTTTCTCCTCCTCCTCATATGTACCAAATGTAAAAATATCTCCTTCTGAATTTTCCTGCAGTATGCTAATCTGACTGCCGCCATCATCAAGCAACAATTTTCCACTTTCAGCGAAGCTTTCATCATAACTTATCTGTTGGGCAAAATTGAAGGAAGGAATTACTGTAAAAAAAAATAAAATGCCTAATTTATTGATGTAACTATAAGGATTAATTTTAATCATAAATTTGGTAATTAAAGGTTTGCTTGAAAGTTTCAACGAAGTTTTGTTAAAGGTATTAATATTTCTCTTCTTTAACTAAATTAGGAAGAGATTCACTAGCCAATTTTACGGATTCATAAAGCTATAGATTATCAAGAGTTGCTCTCATCCAATACATCATTGGTTTTTTAGTCGGCTTTTCTTTTCCCATATCCAGCCATTCGAATTCACTTACCAATCCCTTCTCCGGGGCATATCCTCTGTGCAACCAGAATTTATCATTCGGTCTATAGCCATCAGGTTTCTTCGGATGGTCATCAGGACGTTGCACAGCACAAAAGCAAGTAAACTTATAATTTCCAAAACTTAATGCATGTTTTTCTCTTTCATCGAAGAATCGATGTCCAAGACCTAGGCCCCGATAAGGTTTTAGCAAAATGCTTTCTCCAAAATAAAAGACCTCATCCAACTTGTAACCTGAATTGATAAATGGTTCGATGACTTCTTTTGATTCATCAATTAGTGGAATGCACGTCGTGGCGCCCACCATTTTTCCTCCATCATAAACTGAAAATATCATAGAATCGGCACTTCGACTATATGTCCTGAGGTATTCCTTTTCATATTCCAAACTACCTTCGTACAAATAAGGATAATCCCGAAACACTTCAATTCTTAATGCCGCCAACTCTTCAAATAAAGATGAAGTATCGGCGCCAATTCTTTTAATGTAAGTCAATGAGTCTGACATTTCCACAACAATTTATACTTAAAAATCAAATGCATTTTCTTCCTCAACATCAAACCCCAAACAAACCCCAAACAACAAACCTCAAACATCAAACCCCCTCATGAAACTAATTCAATCCATTCCTGCAGATTATAATACGTCGTCACTTTAATGATCTTTTCATTTTCAACTTCCAAAAATGCTGCTGCCGGTAACACGTATTTCTGTCCATGAGCCACAGGAAAACCTTCATCGCCTATTTTATAAATACCACTGACCGTAAATTGTGCAGCGACTTTTGAGACGTCCTCTGCAGTATAAAAAGTCATTTCGCTGAGTTGCTCTTCGTAAGCAGTATCCATACTTTGAAGAAATTCGGTAAACAATACCTTTCCTGCACGCAGCTTGCCTTCATTGGGAAAATGCTGAATATCATCTGATACGAGATCCAGCATACCTTGCCAGTTTTGGGAGTTGAAGTGGTTGTAGTATTGTTTGACGATGTCAAGATTGGTCATTTTATATTGTTTTTGTGATGGGTAAATATATTTAAAAAATTCAGTTTTGAGAATAACAATAATTCAAATATTTCTATAGTAAATAATAATGAAATTTAAACCTTTTCTAGAATTCATCGTCTTTCAATTGTAAATAAAACTTATGAAGCAACTTAACATAATTTCTCTTTTCCAACTTTGTATCACCTTCAATCTTTCCTCTCAATCCACCTACTTCCCACCCACCACAGGTAACAACTGGGAGACCACCGATCCTGCCAGCCTTGGTTGGTGTACCGACCAGATCCCAAACTTATACAACTATCTTGAAACCTCAAATTCAAAAGGTTTTCTGGTGCTCAAAGATAGCAAGATCGTCATCGAAAAATATTTCGGGACCTTTACTCAAGACTCCTCCTGGTACTGGGCTTCCGCCGGAAAATCGCTTACAGCATTTCTGATCGGTCAGGCACAACAACAAGGTCTATTAAATATCGAAGATCGTGCATCCAAATACTTAGGCGAAGGCTGGACATCAATGACTGCTGAACAAGAAGAAAAAATCCTGATCCGTCATATGCTGACCATGACTACAGGTATCGATGATAATGTACCTGACCAGTTTTGCGATGAACCACAATGTCTTCAATACAAAGCGGAACCCGGCACCAGGTGGGCCTATCACACCGGAGTTTATGGCTTACTTATTGATGTCATAGAGGCAGTCACCGGAAAAAATGTAAATCAATTTATAAATCAATATACTGCCAATCCCATTGGTATGAAAGGAATCTGGGCTTCTACAGGTAGTGGTGAATTGTATTTTACCAATGTGCGTTCCATGGCAAGATTTGGACTTCTTACACTAAATAATGGGGTTTGGGATAGTAATAATCTGCTCAACGATCCGAATTATTTCTATCAAATGATCAGCACATCCCAGGAACTCAATAAATCCTACGGTTACCTATGGTGGCTCAATGGAAAGTCTTCCTTTAAATTGCCAGGACTTCAGATAGATTTTCCGGGGTCTATCATTCCAAATGCCCCTGATGATATGCAGATGGCATTGGGTAAAAATGGTCAGATCATCTGCGTCATACCTTCTCAAAATATAGTAATGGTAAGGATGGGCCTTCCGCCGGATGGCTCCGGAGCGTTAGTGACTCCGGCATATTTGAGGGAGATTTGGACTGAATTGAATAAGGTGATTTGTAATACATCTTCAAAAAACGAAGAAGCGCAAGTTGCTTCCATTTCCTTGTTCCCAAATCCCGTAGTCAACGCTTTGACAATAAAAATCGGTCAAAATGATTTTCAAAAAGGTGCAATTGTTGAAATTACAAATGTTGCAGGGCAGAAAGTAATCTCCAAAGTATTGACGGATGCTAGGTCTATGATAAATACTTCAGAATTAATAACCGGTGTTTATTTTGCGACGGTTAAAGATGAGAAGGGAATTGTTTTTGGGGAAACTAAGTTTGTTAAAGAATAAATTCTTGTGACACCGCGACGTAGTTAAAACTACGCCGAACGACGTGGGCAAAAATAATACGGTACTGTAGGGACAGGTCGCGACCTGTCCCTACAGTACCGTTTTATTTTTGATAATGAACAGATCTTCAGTCAACATAAGTTTCTTTTAATACCTGCTTGACGCTTAATATTTCTTTTTCAGAAATACTATTGAAAAGGTTGATGATTCTCACTCGGTCAATTGTTCTGATCTGATCAAGAGCGATTTGTCCTTTTGCATTTTTATTTTTTACTTCAACTCTTGTCGGATATTTTTTTTGAACATTGGTGATAGGTGCGATTACGATCGTGTTTAAATATTTATTCATTACATCCGGAGAAATAATGACACACGGTCTGGTCTTTTTGATTTCACTGCCTAAAGTTGGTTCAAGGTTTACTATGGCAATATGGTATTGTTTTAACTCCATTCACTCATATCTTCATCTTCAAAAACGTCATTTAAAAGTAATTGATCATCACTGTTCTCATGCATTTTTTTGAAAGCATCCTCCCAACCTTTACGTGGCTCTATTTTGGGTTTAAGAATAATAAAATCTTCTTCCAGTATTAGCTCAACTTTATCTGTGATATTATATTTTTCAAGCAACGTTTTCGACAACCTTATACCTTTCGAATTTCCAATAGGAATCACTGAAATATCCATGTTTTTTAGCATTTGTGTGATTACAAAGTTATTACATTGTTTTGATATTTTAAATATTTTCCAAGTAAAATTGATAAATATCAAGAGGTAGCAATGGCTTTTATTGATTCAAGATCGATTATCAAAGTCAAAAAAAAGGTTGAACTGCAATGACAAGTCGCGACCTGTCCCGACAGTTCAATCTTTTTTGATAGTCTTAATTTTTAAAATACAGATGATTTTATTTGCTGGAATTCTGCCAAAAGCGACACCCCGCCTATCGCCACCCCTCTGCCAGAGGGGAAGTTCTAACTTTGATCCGTTAATCAAACAAACACTCATAGTTTGCAATTCACAATTCACTTCTCACTTTTCACCTTCTCACTTTCTCACCTTCTCACTTGTTTGAAAATATTATCTTTGCACCTTATTTCTAGAATTTACACATATTCCATGGCATACAAAGAACATAAGTCGCTGGATCTGACAGCGATAGATAAAGACATACTGAATTTCTGGCAGCAACAAAACATCTTCGAACGCAGTATTTCAGAGCGTGAAGGAGCGAAACCATTCGTATTTTATGAAGGTCCACCTTCTGCCAACGGACAACCAGGCATCCACCACGTCATGGGTCGGACTGTGAAAGATATTTTCTGTAGATATCACACCATGCTCGGTGAGAAAGTGGAGCGTAAAGGTGGTTGGGATACACATGGTCTTCCGATAGAATTGAATGTGGAAAAGGAACTTGGCATCACTAAAGATGATATCGGGAAGTCGATCAGTATAGAGGATTACAATGCCAAGTGTCGCGAGACAGTCATGAAGTTTAAGGATAGATGGGACGACATCACGCAGCGCATGGGTTATTGGGTCGATCTGGACAATCCATATATCACTTTTGACAATAATTATATCGAGACGGTTTGGTATTTGCTTCAGATGCTCTATACTAAAGATTATTTATACAAAGGATATAGTATCCAGCCATATTCTCCGGCTGCAGGAACAGGTCTGAGTACACATGAATTGAACTTGCCGGGAGCATATAAGGAGGTGAGAGATACGACGGTCGCAGCACTTTTCAAAGTCATCCATGATGACAATGCGGCATCATTATTCGATAGCCCTGAAGAGGACGTTCGATTTGCAGCATGGACCACTACACCATGGACACTTCCTTCCAATACAGCATTAGCGGTAGGTCCTAACATTGAATATGTAAAAATCAAATCTTTCAATCCATATACTGCTGAGCCTCAGAGCATGATCCTTGCTAAAGATCTGGTCAATAACTGGTTTAAAGCGGAAGGTCTCGGTGCAGAAATGACTTACAATGCTTCTGACAAGGTCGTACCATATCAGATCGTGGCTGAATATAAAGGAAAAGATCTTGCCTTTATCAAATATGAGCAATTATTGCCATATGTTCAGCCGGAAGAAGGAGATGCATTCAGGGTAATCGTTGGTGATTTTGTAACGACTTCTGACGGTACGGGTATCGTACACATTGCGCCATCATTCGGTGCAGATGACAGAAGAGTGGCCATGGCAAACGGAATTGGTAGTTTAACGCTTGTGGATCGTCAAGGTAAATTTGTAGATGAAGTTGGGCCTTTCGGTGGACGTTATGTCAAAGATTACAAAAATGAAGGAGCAGATTTTAAAGATGTCGATGTAGATATCGCCATCCTTTTGAAGAATGAAAATAAGGCACTCAATGTGCAGAAATTTGTCCACAATTATCCACACTGTTGGCGTACAGACAAACCGATCTTGTATTATCCGCTGGATTCATGGTTTGTAAGAGCTTCTGCTGCCAAGGAAAGAATGGTAGAATTGAACAAAACCATCAACTGGAAACCGGAACATACCGGCACCGGAAGATTTGGAGTTTGGCTGGAAAATGTGCTTGACTGGAACCTTTCCAGATCCAGATATTGGGGTATTCCATTGCCGATCTGGAGGACAGAAGATGGCGCGGAAGAGGTCATCATCGGTTCAAAAGAGGAACTACTTAAAAAAGCAAATGCAGCTTACAAAGCAGGTTTTTACACACCAACTGAAAAAGAAGGCACCATATTCAAAGTCAACTCTAATAACGAATTGGAGTATCGTGATGGATTTGATCTGCATAGACCATATATTGATGAGGTGATTTTGTTGAGTCAAAAGGGGCATCCAATGAAAAGGGAGTCTGACCTTATTGACGTTTGGTTTGACAGTGGCGCTATGCCTTATGCTCAGTGGCATTTTCCATTTAATAACCTGGAGAAATTCAAAGCGAATTTTCCTGCTGATTTCATCGCTGAAGGGGTAGATCAGACCAGGGGTTGGTTTTATACCTTGCATGCCATCGCCACAATGTGTTTCGATAGTGTAGCTTTTAAAAATGTAGTTTCTAATGGCTTAGTACTGGATAAGGAAGGCTTGAAAATGTCCAAGTCGAAAGGAAATGTCGTCGATCCATTTGTAACTCTGGACCAATATGGTGTCGATGCAACCCGCTGGTACATGATCACGAATGCACAACCATGGGACAATCTTAAGTTTGACCTTTCCGGTATCGATGAAGTAAGACGTAAATTCTTCGGAGCGCTTTACAATACTTATTCATTCTTCGCATTGTACGCCAACATTGATAACTTTACTTTTTCAGAAAAATACATTCCGCTTGAAAATCGCACGGAGATCGATCGATGGATCATTTCCAAGTTGAACTCCCTGGTAAAAGAAGTAGGGGAGAGCCTTACGGATTATGAACCGACGAATGCTGGTCGTAAGATCGAACAATTTGTGGATGAAAACCTGAGTAATTGGTATGTCCGTCTTTGCAGAAGAAGATTCTGGAAGGGTGAATATTCAGAGGATAAGATCGCAGCTTATCAGACATTGTATGAGTGCATGTCTACCATCTCAAAATTGATCGCGCCGATCGCTCCATTCTTCTCTGATTGGTTGTTCAAACAATTAAATGAAGGATCTAATCTTGAAACTTGTGATTCTGTCCATCTGGCATTATTTCCTGTGGCTAAGGATGAAGCTATTGATGTAAACTTGGAGAAGCGTATGGAATATGCGCAGCGCATCAGTTCACTGGCATTGTCACTACGTAAGAAAGAGAAGATCCGTGTGAGACAACCACTACAGAAGTTGATCGTCCCTGCCTTGAGTCAGGACTTCAAAGACAAGGTAGAAGCAGTGCAGGATCTTATCCTTTCAGAGATCAATGTCAAGGAAGTGATCGTGACAGTAGATACGGATGGTTTGATTAAAAAAGGTGCCAAAGCTAATTTCCAGACTTTAGGGAGAAAGTTGGGCAAGCAAATGAAACTTGCTCAGGAAGTCATATCGAATATGACGCAAGAAGACATTTCTCACCTTGAAAAAACAAATGTTTTCGTTTTAAATACTCCTGATGGCGATTTTGAGCTAAATCAGGAAGACATCATTATTACTTCGGAAGATATACCGGGCTGGTTGGTCGCGTCAGACAACGAGATCACTGTGGCATTAGACATCGCCATTACACCGGAATTGCAATCAGAAGGTGTGGCAAGAGAATTGGTCAACAGGATACAGAACATCCGCAAGTCATCAGATTTTGTGATCACAGACAGGATAAATATTGTGATCGAGTCAATAGAAATGACTGAAGCTGCTGTAACAAGTTATAAAGAATATATTGCCAATGAGGTATTGGCGGATTCGATCGCTTTGGGGAACAATGATGGAGAAATTATAGAATTGTATGAAGGGGTTGAGATTAAGATCAAGATTACGAAAGCCTGATTATAATTCTAATGAATAAAAATGGCCTTGTCCTCAATCAGAAAACAAGGCCATTTTATTTAAGGCTCAACTTGCGGCTCGAATATAACCAAGGATTGAACACTATGTGAATCTATGTGCCTATGTGTTTCAATTTTTTTTAAAAAATAGGCATATAGTTGTTTCGAAAAAAGGATAACATGAATAATTTTTAATTTCAAATAGAATTTGATCTGTACTTGAATTTCAAAAAAAACCTTGTGTCGACAACAACACAAGGTTTTTTTATTAAAACTATTTTAATGTAATTTCTCTCTAAAAGATTATTAGATCTTGATAAATTTATACAATTGATTATCCTCACCCGTATTCAATTGAAGTACATATACACCATTTTTAAGTGAGGAAATATCCAGGCTTACTTCAGTTCCATTTCCTTTATTCGCTTTTATAAAATATTCCTTTCCTGTAAGATCAAAGATCTGAATATTCTTAATTACAGCCTTCTCAGAATTAGTTTTTACATGCAATTCAGTTGAGGCAGGATTGGGATATACTGATGCATCGATTCTATTACTAAAGTTTAGAGTAGCAATCTCAGAATAAACAAAACTGCCATTTAAATCAATAGTTTTGATCCTGTAATAATTAATTCCGGTGTAAGGACTTTTATCGATATAACTGTATGATTGTTTGCTGGAATTGTTTGCTGTATTGACATTGCCAATTGGTCTATAAGAACCATTTTCAAGTTTTTCGATTTGAAACATACGAACTTCATCTTTATTTGTAGTAGTCCATTTAAGCAAGGAATTTTCTCCTGACTTTTCTGCAGTAAATGAAAGCAAAGTCAAAGGAAGAACTGTTTTTTGGCTCACACAGATTTCCAAAGACCACGAATTTAATGTGCCGCCATTCCCTGAATACCAATCATTTAATGAAAGCGTCCACTGACCATTGGCAGGCAAACCTTTGTGTATATTTAGGAATTCTTGAGGATTAATACTTCCGCCTCCAGTAGGTGGACAAGGCACAGTAGATGAACTTGCTTCATCATCAAATCCAATATTCATGTCATCACTGCTGCTACATTTATCATATACAAGAATATTACTTGCGCCTAATGCAGAAGTAAGATTTATTTGAAGGTCGCCAATTGCAGTATGGGTAGCATTTATGTTTGTAATATTGACATCTGTTACAATTTCATTTGGTCCGAATCCTGAAGTAAAGATAGATGATGAATATATCCCTGGTAAGTTGGCAGGAATAGAAACAGGAGAATTATTGGTGTACGTAAAACACTTTTGATCTGGATTTCCAATGGTAAAAGGAACATTGTTTACATCATAGAATACATTATTTGAACATACTATTCTTATTCTAACTTGATTGGAATTTATACCTGATGGGATATTCCATGAGAAAGTACCATCATTTGGTGTATTATTCGCTATGGTAAAAAATGATAATCCATTGTCAAAAGAAACTTGTATATCTACATTCGGGCAACTGATAGGTGCTGATGTTGTTCCGTTTACATTCCATGTTATATCATGCATACTTGGACTGGCCCATGTCACTGCTGTATTAGGTGCAGTAACAGCGAAACCTGTATTGGCTACTACAGCGATGGATGTGGTTTGTCTGCAGATACCCCCGCCGGTAGCATGGTTATCTCTAGCTGTTACAATAAAACTTAATGTTCTTGCAACACTAGGCAATACTTCACCATAGGTAACTAAATTATTTAAAACATCTTGAGTTCTTGGAAAGTATCTTCTGCCTGAAGTAGTAGGATTGAAAGTCCTGAAGATTGGTTTAGTCGTAGAGGCAGCATCAATATCCCCTGCTGAGCCAAGGTCATTTTCTTCCCAGCAATATGTGATGACATCACCATTAGGGTCAGTTGCAGTTGCATCCATGAAAAAAGGTGTGTTGGCAGGGATTGATTTACCTGAAGTATAAGAAGTGATCTGCGGAGTGGTATTGTTGGTTCCAGACACGTTAGTTCTGCAACTTGTGGTGGTATTGACGTGAGTCAGCATCTCAAGCAAGCTAATATTGGTAAAATATGCATCTGAATGAGGTTGTATATCCTGTGGGCTGCAAATACCCGCATATGCCTGAATAGTAGATCCACTTCCAGGCTCATAAGCTGTAGATCCATTTCTATTGCCGCCGCTGCAACTTCCTGTACTGCCATTAAAAGTGTGGTTACCTCCAAATTGATGGCCCATCTCATGTGCTACATAATCTATATCGAATACATCGCCAATGGGAGTTCCTGAACCTGTCACACCCTGTGCTTTATTTGTTGTACATACGCATGAAAGAGAAGCTACACCTCCTCCTCCTGTGCTTACTACATGTCCGATATCATAATTGGCCGTTAGTATTACTGCATTTAGATTTGTTTTATTTTGGCTCAACATAGCGGAGCCATTCCCATTTGTATAGGGGTCATTGCTGGAAGTATAACCATTACCAGCCGTATAAAGAATAAGAGAATTGTTTCCGATTAAAATAAGTCTAACGCCAAGGTCTTTTTCATAAACCCCGGAAACTCTGTTGACAGTAGTTACAATAGCCGACAATGCCAAAGCCACAGTTCCACCATGAAATGCTCCATATTCAAAAGTACACGCTACTGCTGTTCTATAAGACACTAGATTCATGCTACTATTGCATGACAGAGGAGTTCTTTCTTCAAGAACTTCCTCATTTATTCCTAAACTTTGAGTTCCACAACTAAAATCACCCTTTTCCTTATTATCCCTTTTATAATAAGAGATCAAGGTTTTTTGATTATTCAATGAAGCAGGTTCTATAAAATAAGTATCTCCATCAGTAAAAATCATTGCATGAAATCCTTGCTCTGTAACATCAATTCTACCATGTTCGACTTTATTTTTTGAATTAACTGCTATGTAGGTTCTGATATTTGGAAAACTACTATAATCAGGTTCGTCCATAATTTTAGATTCATAGATGTCAAATTCTATCATCCTTCCGTCAGGAGAAGGGAGATTTAGCTTAGCCCCCGGCATGCCATCATTATATCTGGATTCTTGTGGAGCACCTCTTAGAAGATTTCTTAAAGCATCGATGTTATAGTTAACAAACTGTTGTTTCTCAGGTTTGATAAAGACTTTAGTGTCATCTATAAAAGCCGATCCTTCCTTGGAGGTAAACTGAAAATATGACTGAGCAGAGGAGAAAATGGGAAAAGCAAGAAGTATCCAAATACAAAATAAGCGAATGTCGATACCTTTCATGGGGAACAACTATTTTAATTAATGAACAAAGTGTAGGGGAATGAGGCGCAAATATAAATTAAAAACTTGTTTTTGGCTCTGATAAATAGGTTTTTTTGAAATAACTAGAATATTATTTGTTATACAGGACAACAAATATGTTAATTTACATGAAAAAGAAGGTATTTGGAATATAAAATTTAATCTAACCAGGCGGTCCAAGGAATTCTTGATAAGATGAATATAAGTCCGATCACATAAAAAGCAAGCATCGTTCTATATTTTTTGTCACTGTCAATCAATCGTTTCGCTTTTGAATAACCAATAGTTACCAGTACTACAGCAAGGATCATCATCAAAGGGTGTTCCATAAAATATAGCCTCGATATTCCATCTTTCATTCCGGCTTTTGAAATATTGCTCATGCCGAGAGGTGACACAAAGTACAAAATCAACCCTATAAATACTTGCAAGTGTGTGGCGATCAAGCCATAAAGGGACATTTTTTTATTCATTTCTGAATATTTTTTTCCCTGAACAAAGGAGAAGCCGTTATATGCAATCGCAATGACAAGGACAGCAAGCAAAACGTATGCCAGGTAGGAGTGGAGAGGTTGTAATACTGAATACATATCGATTTATTGTTTTGAGTTGGGAAGGTAAGAATAATATTTGATAGCTGGAAAAAACATAACACCTAATTGTAATATGTATTTTGAGAATTTAGTGATGTAAACATCTTCCTGTCTTCGTATTTCTAATTATAATTATTGTTTAGCAGGAGTATGGGGTGATTTATTCGATTGTAAACGTTTGTAAACGTTCTCAACGGTTCCTAGACGGTTAACTCATGTATAGCATTGATTTTCAAAAGATTGAGTATGATTGTCTAGTCTCAATTTTTTCAAATTACTTTATCCACTTGCAGTTGGTTCGCCTTCCATTGTTCAATTAACTTATTAATCTGCACCATCATATAGTGCGATTCTATGATAAATTCAAACCGCTCCTTATGTCCCTTTTTTTCGATCTCCATGAAACTTGTCGGAATATTTCCTTTGGCTATATTAATTAGATCAGTTGCTCCTTCTCCAATATCTACAACACTTTTAATCCTGATCTTGTCCAATTCAGAAATTGAAAAACTGACTATTTCATCGCCCTTCTCTTTAATAGTGAGATTACTTATGTCAGCCTCAATCGTTTTATCTAATGTCAAATGTTCAAAAATATACCTTTTTTTTCGAACGGCGATTAATGCAACAATTAATAACACACATGAAAAAATGAATAGAATTAAGGGCATTTGTGCCACATTTGTGAAAAAGGATAGTACCCCCAATGGTATGAGAGCCCAGAATATCTGTTTTCTTAGCTTTTGGTAAAGCGAAATATCTTCAATGATCTTAGCTTTAAACATCATGTTTATTTTTGAAGTTTAAAAAAAAATAAATCAAATTAAATTTTCAAATGCTCTGGAGTAAAACCTAAGCTGATTTCCTCCCTCAATTCACTCGTCGTCTTACTACTTCCATCATGACTCCATCCCGGAGGATAAAAAATGTATTTAAGTTTGTCAGACCATTTGTCAGACCTTTTCAGATCCTTCCAAATAGCTATCCATTCATGATTCCAAACGGTAATTGGAGTGATCTTTTCTACATTTTTTGTAAGACCATACTTTACTTTTTCCCATTCTACCTCATCCTGAAATGTGTTAAATATTCTATCCCAAATAATTAGAAACATGCCCATATTCCTATCTAAATACAAGATATTCGACGCATGATGTACTCGATGATGAGAAGGTGTCACGAATATCATCTCAACCCATGCAGGCATTCTTTTTATATATTTGGTATGTACTAAGACTCCCCAGGTTTGACAGATAGAATGCATAAATAATATATCGATTGCACTAAATCCCAGCATCGCAAGTGGAATAAAGTAAATAAATCTGTACAATGGCTGAAAGACCGAAGATCTGAAACCTGTAGTCAAATTAAATAACTCCGAATTGTGATGCGTGACATGAATAGCCCAAAAGAACCTACTCTGATGATCTACCACATGCAGCACGTAATAAGCAAAGTCAAGCAATATCAATAATGCAAACCAGTACCAAAAGCCTGTAAGATGATTATTAATACTATGAGCATAAAATAGATCCAAAACCCAGATTGTGATGCCTATCATTCCAAAGGCAAGTGCAGTATTGAGGATCATTAAATAGAAATTGTACAACGTATCCTTAACTGTATAAAACGACTTCCTTTCATAGATTGAAAAGCCCACCTCGAGCGCTACCAATACGCAGGTGATTACCAGAAGGCTATTAAGTACAAAGGCTGATGACATGGATAAGTTAGTCGTACTGGGATACTAATAATCCCTTTTTTTCTTTAATGAAATTTTCCCACTGATCCCAAAGTTTGTTTTTCATCACTCTGGGAAATTTTGTCTGGCCGGTGAGTTTGCCTTGTTTCTCCATGTAGTCGTAAAACCATTGAGTCGGAATAAGTTCGATCTTTGGCTCTATCAGTACATTTGCTTTTCGCTCTGTGGCATAATCATCATTGATCTCGCAGAGTGAGTGGTCAAGAATCTTTCCTACTTCGGTAGCAGATGCCTGTTGATCTACAGCTACGTACCATTTATGACAGAATGATTCGCCACATTTAACTGATGACACAGTAAATTCATGAATTGGTAAATCCATTGATTTTTGCACATCCAGGATTCCTTTGGTCATGTTGTCTACTGAAAGATGTTCGCCACAAACACTTAAGAAATGCTTCGTCCTGCCAACAATCTCCACTTCTTGTTTTGCCACGTCGGTAAATCGAACAAGGTCACCTATTAGATACCTCCAAGCACCACTGTTAGTAGATAGAAGCAGTGCATAATCAGTTCTATCATCCACTTCATCTATTAATAGAGCATTTGCATGCGGATAGATATTACCATCCTCGTCGAAATTTTCTTCATTAAAAGGGACGAATTCCATAAAAATCCCATTGTCTAGTACTAAACGCATGGCCGAGGTTCCTAATCTGGCTTGATAACCAAGAAAACCTTCAGAGGCCAAATAGCTGTCAAGCATAAGGACTTCTTTACCGAAGATCTCCTTAAGACTTGCTTCATAGGGTTTGTAACTAATCCCACCAGTGACGAATACGGAAAGATTAGGCCACATATCGTGGATCGTCTCGAGTTTGTAATGATCTACAATAGCTTTAAGGGTCATCTGTACCCATGAAGGAATTCCTGATACATATCCTACATCCCATTTTGGAGCATTTTCTACAATGATTCTGGTGCGCTCATTCCAGTCTTTTGTCTTAGCTATTTCTGTACCCGGCTTATAATAACCCTTGATCCAGAATGGAGGAGAAGCGCCATTGATGCCGCTGAGATCCCCCATTTTATAATCGTGTACTTCAGTCAGAGAAGCAGAACCGCCGATCATGAGCATGGCTTTGTTAAACATAGGTGCAGGAATGCCGAGATTGGGCAAAGACATAAACATTCTTAGGCCAACCTTCCGCATCGAGCGTTGCATATCTTTTGAGATTGGTATATATTTTGATGAAGCGCCAGATGTTCCGGAGCTAAGTGCAAAATTTTTAATTCTTCCCGGCCAACACACATCTCCCTTACATTCTAAAAGAAGATGCCACCATTCATTATAAATCTTATCATAGTCAAAGATTGGAACATTCTTCCTGAATTCAGCGACTGCGTCTGGCCTATAAATAATGGATGAGAAATTGTAATGTATTCCAAATGAGGTGTTCTGAGCTTTAAGCATCAGTTGTGTTAGTATCTGCGATTGAACTAGAGATGGATTTTTTAAGGGCCGTCGTAAAATATTGGCAACCCTGAAAGCTTTTTCTACAAAATGACCTAACACTGCGTACCTTTTATTCGATAGTTAAAATGTTGAAATTCAATAATTTTCGTAGATAATCCTAACTTAAAGCATGTTTTTACAATTAATATTTCAAAACCAACTCCAATACAAGAATTAACGAAAAGATAATACTATTTTTTAGTATAATATTAGATACGAATGTACATCAAATGGTTCAAATCGATACCATTTTTTAAATACTTTATCAATATTTTAAGATCTCAGGGCATCTAACTTGGCCAAAATAGTACATTAGACCGACACTGAATGTCATATATCCATCTTTTGAATCTTTATCGCCTCTCTGACGACCTTCAGTACCGATTTTAGCGTCATTATATCCCGGGATTATTATGGAAGGGTCAGCAAGATCCGCGGCTAGCTGGCCCCGGTCGTATATTAGCTGTAGATTATCAACATATTTATTGCTGGTATCGTCAAGATAATCTGTGAATGTCTGACGTGAGGATATTTCAATGTTTAGACTCCACTCATAAGAAAAGTCCATTTTAAATCCTATACCATACAACCAAGAAAGTGCTGTAATGGAATATTCATTCCCGTTTTGCTGCCCCTCAGTGCCCAATGCCCGAAGGTTTTGCCATTTTCCATCATATTTTGCCCTGGGAGCATGTGCGAAAATAGATCCTCCGGTAAACATATAAGGAGTATACCAATCGTCCCGACTTCCATGGCGATAGGTAAGGAAGTTTACTTCAATTTGACCTGAAGCTTCTCCAAGGTGATTGTTGAAACTAATATTTCTCGCTTGTTGATATAAATTGTCGGATTTGCTGTCGAAACCTCTGAGCATAATATAATTAATACCCAGCTTGAAGCATATCCTTTCATCAAAATTAAATCTTGATGCTACGCCGATCGTTGCTCCCGGACTGTTAAGTTTCAACTCATTATTTATGTCACCGAAATACCATGCTGAGCCGATACTTCCTCCGACCTCATAACCTCTTTGAGCAGATAATTGAAGACAAATAATAATGAAAGTGAAAAAGAAAAATAATCTTACCACGCTATATTTTATAAATAAACGTCAAAGGTACTATAATTCTTATTGTTATGTGAAATATCCTGGATAGACTATTCAACTATGAAGGACTTTACATTCAGTAATATTGATAATAATAGTCATATGTAGGTGAATAGCAAACACTTATGAATTGTAAGAGATCAAAGAAGATCAATGCTAGTTTGTAACAGGAACTTTAAGTTTTATTTTGATCTGATCCTTTACTTTGCCTTCCTTTCCAATTTTAAAATCCATACGGTTTACAGTAAATCCTCCTTCAAATATGCCATTTCCAGCATTTGGGGTGAAAGTGAATGGAATCTTTATAATTTTAGATATTTCCCTGATGGTCAGTGTACCCTCTGTGAAATAACCAGAGGCAGTCTTAAATACTTTCGAGGATTTGAAGGTGATAGTTGGAAATTTTTCTGCATCGAACCACTCATCATTTTTTGCATGCCTATCTTGAAGCCAATTTCCTGTATTGATAGAGGCCACATCAATTACTACATCGAAATTGCTGCTTTTCAAATTCTTTGGATCAAATGAAATCTTGCCTGAGAATTTTTCAAAATCACCACTTGCATCATCACTATCAAAACTAATACTGTATCCTGAATCGATCTTCCAATCTGACAATAAAGTAAAAGCAGAAATGGAAACCAGGCTGAATATGGCAAATCCAATGAATATTAATTTTTTCATTTTATAGAGATCTATTAATTTAAGAAAGTGAGAAGCCGTTATTATAACAGCTTCTCACCAAGATTTATTATTTAATTACCCCTTTGAAAATTCTCCGGTGGCATATAGGCTAATTGTATCAGAAAGCACCGCCTCTGGCATTTCTGCTGCAATACCAAAATCACTCCTTTTAAAATCTCCTGTAATTGTCACACCAGCGATTTCTTTTTTATTCCTTTCGTTAACAGTCGTTCCATTTACTTTAATATTAAGCATGATCTTCTTAGTTATACCTTTCATAGTCATATCCCCTTCCGCACTGTACATCTTGTCACTTAATTTTTTGATTGAAGAACTTTTAAAAGTTATAGTCGGATATTTATCTGCATCAAAAAAGTCTGCACTTCTCAAATGATTATCTCGTGATTCATTATCTGTATTGATAGATCTTGTATCTATTTTTACTTCGATCATTCCACCTTCAAAACCAGATTTGCCTTCAATAATTTTTGCTTCATAAGATTTAAAGTTGCCCTGGAATTCAGAGATTGTCATTCGAGTCACTTTAAACCCTAATCTTGAATGGACTCCATCTACATTCCATGTCTGTGCAAATGTTACTATTGAAAATAACATCATCATTGCTAAAAAAAGAAAATTTCTTCATAAAATATTGTTTTTTGTAAATTAATTCAAATTAAACTGGGCGATTTTTCAAAAAGAGGTAACATAACATCAATAATATTGTTTCAAAAATTATTCTTTCTTAATGTACATTAAGTTTATTGCTCAAGACGGTTTAGATTGTAGTTAAATGTTTACTTTTGAAAAATAGTAATAGCTAAATATAACGTTTTGTCCAAAAAAATTAAGTTGATAGAATGCCCAAGGGACGCCATGCAAGGTCTTCATGACTTCATTCCAACTGAAGACAAGATCGCATTTATAAATCAACTGCTGAAAGTCGGTTATGATACAATTGACTGTGGAAGTTTTGTTTCGCCCAAAGCAATTCCGCAGATGGCTGATACTGCTGAAGTCTTAGAAAAGATCGATATCGGTTCATCCATGACTGAATTATTAGTCATTATAGCTAACGTTCGAGGTGCACTGCAAGCATCAGAACAGGACAAAGTGACCTATTTGGGCTATCCTTTTAGCATATCAGAAACATTTCAAAGAAGGAATACGAATGCTACCATTATGGAATCTCTTATCCGAGTTGAGGACATCCATGAGATCTGTGAAAAAAGAGGTAAAAAACTAGTCTTGTACCTTAGTATGGGATTTGGCAACCCTTATGGTGATCCTTGGAATCTGGAGATCGTTGAAAACTGGGTTGACAGACTGTATAAAATGGGTATTAGTATAATGTCTCTATCGGATACCATTGGTGTATCGAATCCTGAGAGTATCGATTATTTGTTCTCAGGGCTGATATCCAAATATCCAAGAGTAGAGTTTGGAGCACACCTTCATACAAGTCCTAATAAATGGTTTGAGAAGGTAGATGCTGCTTTCTCAAGTGGATGCTTACGAATGGACTCAGCCATAAAAGGTTTTGGTGGCTGTCCTATGGCCAAAGATGACCTCGTTGGAAATATGGCCACAGAGAATGTGATAGCTTATCTTTCTGAGAAAAAAAGGTTGGCAGGCATTGATCTGGAGGAGTTTGGCATTGCAATGCAGATGGCTGAAAGAATATTTCCTACATTATGATCAGCTTATATTCTTAACATAGTTCAAGATTTTCATGAATTCCATAGAATTAAGGAATTTAAATTGACGGAGATCTGATAATTTGTTTAGCTTTGTAATATATTTTAGGACTTTAGGAATATTATCATCTATCTTAACTTATATTTTTTGAGTCCGACATTCTTTCAATTTATTTTAGTTCACACACTTTTAGTATTTCATCTTTTTTGTCTGGTTTTAGGGCTAGTCAACTAGATTATATTTATTAAGTCTCTTTTCAATTGAATTAAGATTTATTCATATTAAGAATGATTTATGAACACAATTGTATTATTCAAAATTTTCGTCTTGCTCTTTGTAGCATTCTGCATTTGCAATTTCGTTTTGGTAGATATCTACAATTCATTAAAGCTAATAGTATTCAGTAAGTTTACATTAATTACTTTTATTGCATTTACGTTATGTTCTATAACGGTTATTTCTTTTGCTTAAAAAAACTGTCAACTTGATTGGAAATATCAAATTAATATGATTCTTTTAATATTTAAGTAATATTAAAAGATTAAATTTTACTCACCTATTACCCATTACTCCCATCACCCTTGTCTGAACCCTATTTCATGATTCCTTATCACCTTATCACCTTTCCACTTAATTAAATTATCAACTTAGATGGGCACCTTATCACCTATATCATCCTTATCATGCCTGAATAAATAAAAAACCCCAACTCCTATTACCCATTACCCATCACCCATCACCCGCCATCTTGTGCCAAATATCCATTTTTATACTTTTTTACACTTTTTTACATTTGAAGTATATTTTGCCATTCACCTCTGCGATAACTTTGCATTGAAATTAAGGAGATAATTAATTATCGATCTACATTCCACTTTAATACATCATTTTTTTGTCATCCTTTATGCTGCACTAGCTGGCAGATACTTGTGAATTATTTTTTATAACACTATTAAATTTATTATTTAATAACACTTTAATTTTTTTAAAATGAACACAGTAACTTACTTAAAAATTTTAAATTTCAAAGCAATTTTTCAAAGCAAATACTTACTTATTTGTTATTTAATTCTTTCTGTTTCAATAACAGAAAATTATGCCCAACAAAAGAATTCAAAATCTACAGTTTACTCTGCAGAACAAGCTTCTAAAATGATTGCAGAAGCAGATCAAATCACTATGAAGGAAGGAAATAATATGCCATCCAATGTAAGATTAAAAAAAGATATTAAAATCACAAAGGGTCAATTTATACCATGGCTTAAGAAAAGTTTAAAGACCAAGCCTGGTGTTGATTTTGCAATAACAAAATCACAGATTGATAAGCAAGGTATCGAACATGTAACCTTACAGCAAAGCATTGACGGTATTCCAGTCAAGAATGCCATCTATTTAGTCCACATAAAAAATAATAGAGTGACTTCTTTTAACGGTTTTGCAGTGGTTGCAGATAATGTACCAGCAAGGTCAGATATCATCACTGCAACCGAGGCATTAAAATTAGGACTTGAAACTCAAGATGTATCTAAATTGAAATCAGAAGTTCCATATTGGGAAAAGGAGATCAAAGAACATAAAAATGATCCTAAGGCCACTTACGCTCCTAAGGGTGAATTAATGTGGTGGATCAATAATGATGGAAAGCGTATAAAAATATACCAGTTTGATATTTATTCTGCGAGCCCGGATAGAGCATTCAGAATGTTGGTCAACGCGTCATCTGGAGTTGTTGAAAATGTCGTTCCTCTGGAATCAAATTGTACCCCAGCGACTACTAATACAATATTTAACGGAGTTAAAAATATCTCGACAGACAAATATACAGCCAATGATTACAGAATGCGCGATGATTGTGACGCTGCTGTCATCTATGTTAGGGATTGGGGTAGTGCTGATTGTACTAGTGCTCCTTTTGAAATCACAAACACTGATAATGTTTGGGATACTCAAAGCGAAATATTTGCCGGCTCAGTAATGTGGTATACAAAGCAAGCCTATAAGCTCTGGAAAAATGTCTACCTGCGTGATAGCTACGATGATGCTGACGGTGCTGTAAATGGATATATAAATGCTATTTTTGATGGAAATAGTTCGATGGCAGGGTGTCAGCCTTCTTCTAACAATGCCTCTATGTCATTCACCGGTGGAACTATGAAGGTAGGTTCTGGTGGAGGAGGTCCTCTTACTAATTCTTATGCCACGCTTGACATAATAGGGCATGAATATGCCCATGCAGTAACTGGTTCAACAGCTGAATTGGAATATCAAAATGAATCCGGTGCATTGAATGAATCCTTTAGTGATATCTTTGGTGAAGCACTGGAGCTATATTCAAATGGCACGAATGATTGGTTGATGGGCGCTGAAAGAGACGGTGGCTATATCAGAAACTTATCAAACCCCAAAGATAAGGGCCAACCCGATACATATTTGGGAACTAACTGGTACAATGGTGCAAACGATTTTGGAGGTGTTCACACCAACAGCGGAGTGCAGAATTTTTGGTTTTACTTAATGGCAGTAGGGGGAACAGGCACCAACGATAATGGAGATGATTACGATGTACCTGCTATAGGATTTAATCAAGCAGCTGTAATTGCATACAATTGTTTGTTAAGTTATTTAGGTCCGACAAGTGATTATGCTGATGCAAGAGATGCGTCCATTGCTGCAGTTACGGATATCTGGGGAGTTTGTTCTCCTGAGATGAAAGCTGTCATGAATGCATGGCATGCGGTGGGAGTTGGAGATGCCTTTCCAAAGGCGGGTATTAGTGTAGGTGATCCGACAGTTTGTGTTGGAAAGCCAATCAACTTATTTGCTACAGGCGGAACATCATACGCATGGACAGGACCAGCTGCCTTTGTTTCAACTGATCAGAATCCTGTACGAAATAATGCGCAGGCAGGTTATAGTGGTTATTATCAAGTGACAGTAACATTCTCTAATGGATGTGAAGAAACGGTTGGTATTGATGTTATTGTCAACCCTCTGCCGGTAGCACAAATATTTGCAAACCCTAATCCTATATGCACAGGCAGTGATCTTATCCTAAATTTGTTGCAGGGATTACATGAGTGGGTCCGGCAGGCTTTGCAGTAATATCAATCTCCAAGGTATGACATTCAACTCATCAACGGTCTTTATAAGTCACAGGACCAGGCGGCTTTAAGTAACACTAATGGAATGTAGTGTAACCAAACACCTGCTCATCCAGTCAGGTAATGACTTCTTTAAATTCTTGTGGAACGGTCTGGCCCAGGAGGATTTGCGAGTAATCTTAAATCCACTATTATTAATAATATTCAGGCGTCTGGTTGTTCCAGTCAATGCTAATGTGTAATGCTAACGTTAAGCAATCAAACACCTGTGCCAACAGCTTTAGCTAATCCTAATCCTGTATGTGTAGGAAGTGTTCTAATTCTTTCATCCACAGGTGGAGCTACCTATCAATGGTCAGGACCTAATGGGTTCACATCAGGAAAACAAAATCCTGCATTCCTTGTGAATTCAGAGAATCAAGAAGGGTTATATACTGTTACAGTAACTAGTGCTGAAGGTTGTCCTGCAGCTACAAATGTGAATGTGACTGTTAATCCTTTGCCAGTGGGAGTAATTTCAGTCAGTACGGTGAAACCTTGTGTAGGTTCTGTAGTTCAATTCTTTGCTTCAGGGGGAGTATCTTATCAATGGAGCGGACCTATGGGCTTTAGTTCTACTCAACAAAATCCCAGTCTTTTGATCAATGCTTTTAATCAAGGTGGCAAATATTCTGTTATAATCACCAATCAATTTGGATGTTCTGTTACCAAAACGGTAGCAATACAAGTTTACTTTCCACCAGTTGCTACTGCTAGTCATGATTTGTCTACTGCTTGTATAGGTAATAACCTCTCTCTAACTTCCGGAGGAAATGGAAGTAAGGCATGGTCCGGGCCCAATGGATTTTTATCAAATCTAACTAATCCTGTGATTAATAATGTCACTGTATTGAATTCAGGAATATACACTGTCACTGTGACCAGTCCTAATGGCTGCACAGATGTTGCTTCTACCAACGTCAATATAGTTGCCCCTCCTGCTGTTACCGCCAATGCAAGCGATCTAACAGTTTGTGAAGGTAGTGCTGTTCAATTATTGTCCTCTGGCGGAAAAACCTATAAATGGACAGGTCCATATGGATACACAACCACATTGCAGAATCCATGGATAGAAAATATTCCTTCTTATATGTCTGGTATTTTCAATGTGACTGCTACCGGAGCCACGGGTTGTAAAGCCACGGCTGGTGTCAATATAGCAGTGTACAATCAGATACTTGGATCAGCAAATGCAAGTCCAAATCCAATTTCTACTGGTCAACAATTGCAACTATCCTCAACAGGCGGAAGTTCCTATCAATGGACTGGTCCTAATGGATTCTTTTCAACTGAACAAAACCCGGTTATTTACAATGCAGGTTCTAAAAATGTAGGAACTTATGTTGTCCTAGTTTACAATGAAGGAGGATGTGAATATGCTTATTTTGTAAATGTAAGTATTAAAAATTCTAGCATAGTGATTGATACTGATAGCAATATCAAGGCTACTTCTAAGAAGTCAAATCTCTATCCTAATCCTAGCAGGGAATTCATCATGTTGGATCATAAGTTGAATGCACAAGTTAGATACAGGATTATTGATGCTTCAGGACTCGTAGTTCAAAGTAGTACTATTGCTCCGGGCGAACAGATCAATGTTCAAGAATTGAGCAATGGATTTTTTACAATAATTTGGTCTGAGGATAAGGACCAAGCGGAGCAATTTATAAATAAATTTATAAAAATAGATTAAAGAAATTTGTGGCCTGAACCACGAAAAGAATTATTTTTTGCTCAAAATGAAAAGACGTTGCAGTTGCGGCGTCTTTTCTTTTTTAATTGAATTTTGCCCTATCTGGTGATTATCAATTTTCCGGAATTAAGTAATTTTTCTCAGGATGGAGATACTTTATACTGAAATAAGCCGATAGAAACAATTGTTTCCAAGTCTATTTTCTTCTCATCTTAAAATGTTTTTCTATATAATACCAGAATTCCTAATTGGTCAAAAATTTTAATCATACGACAATTAACTTTTTGGTCATGAAGGATGCTTAATTTTAACAAACCATCTCTGGAATTGAGGTAGACTCCTGTTTTTGTTTCCTATAGCGCAAATAATCAGCAACAATTTGGATATTATTTTTATTACCTTTGGGTATTAAAACATTGAGCTTATGTTAATCGAGCGAACAGATAGCAACCAAATAACAATTACAGTTTCTTCTAACATTGACAGCTTTGGGCTTCAAAGTATTATCGATTATGTAAAATATTTGGAAGCAACTTCAAAGAGCAAAGCAAAACAATCAGATGTAGACAAACTTGCTGACGAGGTTAATGATTCATGGTGGTCACAAAACCGGAATCGATTCATTAAGTGAAAGTAATTATAGATGCCAATATCGTCTTTAGTGGAATACTGAACTCCAATGGGAAAATTGGAGACCTTTTGATAAACTCATCAAAGCATTTTGAATTTATAGCTCCTAATTTTTTAAGAACTGAAATTCAAAATCATTTATCGAAGCTTTGCAAAATTTCTGGCATGGATTCTGACCAGGTTAGAGAAGCTGAATTTCACATTTGTAAGGGCGTAAAATTTATATCAGAGGAACAAATCAAAGAATCAACATGGATTGCTGCGGAAAAACTCGTCATAGATGTTGATCCTAAAGACACGCACTACATAGCTTATTCAAAACATTTCAAATGCAAAATTTGGAGTGGGGATAAACAACTTATTAAAGGACTTGCAAAAAAGGGCTTTAAGAACTTTTTGACAACAGACGAATTATTTAAGATACGTCTTGCAAAATTGGAAAAAAAATAAGTTTAGCATAGCAACTTAAAACATCTTCCTCACATCCAATCCACCAAAATTACCGCTAGTCATAATTAACAGGACAGTATCCTTCGTAGGAACATTCAATAAAAGCTGCTCTAATTCATCTTTTTCCTGAATTACTTTAATATCATCGCGCTCAAATGCATGAATCAAAAATTCCGGCTCTGCGATCTCCATTCTTTTGGACTTCGCTGTCTCGGGATTGTAAAAGATGTAAGCTTCATCAGCAGGATCAAGAGTGTGAGCGTATTGTGGAATAAAATTTTTATCAAGGCTGCTGAAAGTATGCAGTTCGAGGATGGCTATCAGCTTTTTTTCAGGATGTCTTTCCCTCACTGCTTTGACTGTGGCATTGACTTTAGATGGTGCGTGCGCAAAGTCGAAATATGTAGTGTGTGACTCCAAACTTCTGATCACCTCCAGTCTGCGTGCGGGCCCAGGCATTGTTTGCACTCCTGCTATAAACTCTTCATCGGACAAGCCTAATTCTTTCACTACATAATAGGCCGCCTTCACATTTTCAAAGTTGTGCTGACCAAAAAACTGAACAGGGTAGGAGTGCCCGCCGAAAATCAATTCACTACCTGATCCTGAGACTTTGTTGTCAAATGCTTCATATGCTTGCTTGATACCCTGATAATGATTGGCAAGGTGGGCAAGATCCTGATCGTGTTCGTAATAAATAAGTTTTCCTCGTTCTAATGTATCCTGTATGAGGAGTTCGAATTGGTACATATATTTCTCATGGGTGTCAAATATATTGACGTGATCCCAGGCTATACCAGTAATAACTGAAATATCAGGTTTGTAATGCATGAACTTTGGTCGAAGGTCCAACGGTGAAGCTGTATATTCATCTCCTTCGAACACAGCTATTGGCGCATCGGACAGCTTGACCATATTTCCAAAACCCTCGAGTTGTGCCCCAACAAGGAAATCTACTTCTCTGCCGGCACTTTTCAGAAGGTGCAATACCATAGAAGTAGTAGTCGTTTTTCCGTGACTTCCGGCTATTACGACGCGTTTTTTATCTTTAGCATGATCGTACATAAATTCAGGAAAGGACATCAACTTAACACCAATCTCCTGTGCTTTTAACAGTTCAGGATTGTCTATCCTGGCGTGCATACCCAATATTACCAAGTCAAGTTCATTCGTGACACGTTCCGGATGCCAACCAAATTCTGTCGGCAAAATGCCCTTTTCGGCAAGTCTGGACAATGCCGGATCATATATGGCATCATCACTCCCTGTGACTATGTGTCCATTATCATGAAGTTCCATGGCCAGATTGTGCATGATGGCTCCGCCGATTGCTATGAGATGTATTTTCACTGCTAATTATAAGTTGTAAATGATAAATTATAAATGAATACTCCGTATTGTAAATTGATAAGCGTATAGCTGGCTGATGGCCAATGGCTTTTATGAGCAAAAGAGATAATATTGATTTTTATAGGCAACAAATACTATCTGATTATGAACAAGATATCTCTTATTTGAGTTTTTACTGATTACTGATTACTGATTACTGATTACTAATACGATATCCAACTATGAAGCGTTAGATAACAAATAACAATTATCAATTAAATCCGTAGTTGATCCAACTCTTCCATTGAACCATTGAATACATTGAAGTCCAGATTTTTCTTAATTCCTTTCACACGCCCTTTGTCGTTATGTTGCCAGAAATGCCATTTTGAACCTGATTCAAGTTCAAGTCCGGGAACATTGAAATGGGCTATCCACAGTGGATAATCAGAAAATTCTTCTCTTAGATATTTTTCATAAAATTTCTTAGAGGAATAGATCAATGGTTTTTTACCGGTGGCTTTTTCAACTGCGTCGAGCCATTCGGCAAGGTTAAGGTTGAGTGTTTCCTGATCAGCGCCTCCTGTGATTTCGATATCGCATACCGCAGTGAGATCTCCATCTTCGAGATTGGCAGTTTTTAAAAACAATGCTGCTTGTTCTTTTCCACTTTTATTTGGTAGAAAGAAATGGTAAGCACCTCGGATGAATCCATATTTTTCGGCTTGTTCCCAATTATACTTAAAGAAGGGATCTACTCTGGTCCTACCTTCCGAAGCCTTTATAAAGGCGAAATCTATTTTTATATCATCAGAACTTACTTCTTTCAAAAGTTTCCAATTCATCTGGCCTTGATGTATTGAAACATCTATTCCATTGATTGGATAAAGCGTAGGCATATGTATTCCAAATTCTTTAGACTTTATGTATGACTGTGCTATTTTCTCAGCCTTAAGTTCATTGAGGCAGCCTGATAGATGGATCATAACCATAATTATCAAAACCAAAAAAGCTGTTCCAAAAATGATTTTTTTCTCGCTGATTGGGGTTTTCGTCTTTAACATTGACGGTTTGCGCGCTATTGGACTGCGTTTAACGGGAGGTTTTTTTGTAGGGATAATTTTTTTGCGCTCTGCCATGACTTAATATTGAGAGGCAAATGTATTAAGAAATTATGTAATATGATAAATTATTGTAATATATTATATTTATAATCGTAACTAAAAGGAACATTTCTCGAAATACCAAACTTTGAAATAGTCATTTCTCCTACAAACTTCATTTTCAATTCATTGGAAAGTAAGCTTTGAAAAAGGTTAGCTCCAAATATTTTTTTAAAAACCTGTTCATTCAATTTAATATTATTATCCAGGGGAACCGAGAAGTGCGCGTTTGGGAGTACTTCAATCTTTTTATTATGAGTAATCTTGGTGACATTTTGGTCTTCAATGAAAACTTCGCAACTGACTTCTTCAATATTGAGCCCAAAAGAATTGGGATTATTAAATTCAAGTTCAGCTGCCAGGTCGAATGAAGGTGTGGGCAGCATTGTCACATTCCCGACTGATATCTTATCCACCGAAACGAACTCAGGGGCTAATTTAGGAGTCAATGCAAAGTAAGCTATTAGTGCTGCTGCAACCAGGATAATAACGATAGCTAAGATTCTGATGATTTTCATGTTTATTAATTTAAAATATGTGAAATTAGAATTGAGATTGAATAGAAAATTTAGACAGTTCGTTTTCAATTTACTTTTAAAGAACGTAAAACTAATATTAATTTTAAAGTGGGTATATTTTTTCACAATACTTCAACACTTAGCGTATATCAAGATTATTTCAATAGAATCGTGTCTATAACAAATTGCACAAAGGGAAAAAGAAATGACTTAGTAAATAATGATTCGTCGCTTCGATCGGAATGACGCTAAGTCGATGGGATACGGGTAAAAAATATTTTGTCATTCCGACTGAAGGGAGGAATCTGCCAAAATAATGAATAAGCCATCAAAGCTTTATCTTAATTAATTGTATAATTTATACGAAATGAAATTTTATAATTGGTCTTGATTAAATTTGCGTTTCGTGTTATATCCGAAGCATCATACGTGTAATTATCTACGATGCTGCTTACGCGGTTATGGTTAATTAATATTTTTCTCAATCAAACAAAACTTTTGTTGCTTATTGACAAACCTCAAACATCAAACCTCAAACTCCAAACAATATAATAAATCCTTGATCGAAGCAGAAATCTCAAATTTCAATTAGCATATATTATTAATCGAAGTTAAATAATTCAGCCTTTCACCCATTTCTTAATTAATTTCTGTCCATTTGTGAGGGTTAGTTCAAGGAAATAAATACCCGGACTTAATAGCGTAATATCAATAGAATTAGGTTGAGATGAATCGTATTTCCTCCCAATCACCTGTTTCCCCAGTATATCTCTGATTATCATCTGACCAGAATAGTTTTGTTGATTTGCTTCTATATTTAAAACAGAACTTGCAGGATTGGGATAGATATTTAGATTGAAAGTAGGATTATATTCATTAATTGCAGAGACTTCCGAAAAAGTCGAAACTTCGACATCGTCGATAAAAAAACCGTCTCTTGCTTCAAGTTCATCAGACACAAATCTTACCCCGATTTTAATAGTTTGGCCGGCAAAATCTTTCAAGGACATTTGTTCTTTAAGCCATTGCGTATTGTTTCCATCATATACTGGCTGGCTATCATCTTGTAATGAATTTCCGGATTTGGTATATTTGCCGCACAATGGTATATTACCTTCTTCTGTGACAGCATACACTTGTGCAAAGTCATAGTTTGCTTCAATATCCCATCTTGTCCAAAAAGTTAGAAATGATTGACCGTCTGTTGGTATAAAATATTCTTTATTAAAGATCATTGATGAATTACTTTCATTCTCATAATCATTGCCTGGAGAATCTGAAAATGAGCTTGGCGCCGAATAATAAAACTCTGTATCTAATCCCCATTTTCCTTGTGGTTCAATTGTCGATAATTCATCACAGTAATCAACTTCTGAGATTTTACTTCCCTGAACAATATAGGTGACGGTATCAAATTCATTGATAAGACCCATTTCTTTTTTTAATTCAACTTTGATCTCTGACCCAATTTGCGCAGAAGCATCCGGATTTAGGGTAAATGAGTCTATTTTCTTCTGATTAGTATTGAGTGAATAATTAAAAATGCTTTTACTTATCTGTGCATTGCCACTCAGTACTTTCACTTTTATTGTTATCGGACCAGGCTCTACCCCAATTCTGTTTATGAGTATATCAATTTGATTGTCAGTTGATTTGATAAGGTATAGCGGATCTAATATGGATAATTCAAAATATCGGTGCGCCATTTTTGACCACAATTGATTTCCCTTAAGTGTTGTTTTCGCCAGATCTCTTATTCTCGATTTTGCCGGCCAAAAACCATCCTCCTGCAGTCCCAATTCAGGCGTCATAGAATAGACTTTCTGTCCTGCATCATGTGCATATATCCAGTCATCCGAACCGCCATTTGTTTTATAACCAACAGTTTCCTGAGCGGTTCCAATTGCAAATTTATTTTGTTGTGCATAAGTTCTTCCAATATTTTTAAAAGACTCATCATCCGGACAAGGATCGTCTATATGGTTCCATGGATGGATCAGATAATTGCCATAAGTGTGGTAATTTAAAGCCAATGAAAATGGATATTGATCTATAAGAAAGGCAATAGCCTGTGTCTCTGGTTCTGAAAAAGCTGCTGTTCCTCTATAAACATCAGAATTTCCTGTTGGACTGGATCCGGTATCATCATAGCCCCATGTAAGCCCGTAATTTCTATTAAGGTCTACACCCTGAGAGCCATTTGGGTTGTCAATGTGTCTGTTTTTTCTCCACATTCCACCACCATTTGGTTTTAAAGCATAATTATATTCGTATCCATCAGGATTGATACATGGAACAAAATATAATTCAGAATTATCTAATAACTCTTTTAGTTCTGGATCTTTCGAATAATTCTCCAACAGATCCCACATGAAATAGATCAGTTGTGTAAGGCCCATCGGTTCACGGGCGTGATGCAAGGCAGTGTATAGAATCTTCGGTTTGTTCTGAACAGTATTTGGTTGATTTGACATGCGAAGATATTGGATAGGACGGCCTTCAAATGTTTTAAAATTAGAAATATCAATTCGGGAAGAAATTAGATTTGGATAGAGCAAATGCATGGAGTCAAAGATAGAATTCATTTCTGCCAAAGTATAATAGCCACCCATCTTACCCAATCTAAAATTATTAGGATCCGGATGCTCTAGCTGCTCAGGTTTTGGGCAAACATCCTCTCTTGGCCTTACTGCAGCCAGTTCTTCAGGATCCGGGATGGTAAATTTTATATGCTTTGAAGACAAAAGATTCCGCTCATTTTCTCCCAGATAATTCATCCAATATCTGCCCGGAGCATGAATTCCATGATCGACTTCCAATCCTAGCGCGGCTAATTCTGACATATTTATATCTCTTAAATCGACTTTGATCAGTTTGTAATCGTTTTGTATCTCTTGCGCAGAGAGCGATATGATGGACAACATCAGGATAAATGCGATGCCGAACAGACTTTTATTGGAAAACATGGATATGGTTTTATAACATCAAAGATAGTGCGAAATATGATATGTAATAATATTTACATATATTAATGATTGAATTAGTGAAAGTAGATGATGATATTTGTCTGATACCAGTTCCAATTGGATTGTTTATCTTTGCGTCATGAATAAAAAGGAAAGTATCAGCTTGAACAAATTTATCAGTGATAATGGTATTTGTTCAAGAAGGCAGGCAGATAAATATATAGAGAAAGGAGGTGTTTTCGTTAATGGCAAATTAGCTATGAAAGCCGACAAGATCAATATAGGTGATAAAGTTAGAATTAATGGCATAGAACTGGATAACTTTCAAGGAGAAGAGCGCGTATATATTGCTTTGAATAAACCGATCGGAGTCACGAGTACTACTGAAAGTGGTGTGAAGGGCAACATTGTAGATTATGTAAATCATACTTCCAGAGTTTTTCCAATAGGTAGACTGGACAAAGATTCGCAAGGTCTGATCCTCCTCACCAATGATGGTAACATCGTCAATAAAATCCTTAGGGCTGAGCACAATCATGAAAAGGAATATCTAGTACATGTCGCTCATACCATAAAGCCAGAATTTATTACCGAAATGTCTCAGGGTGTGCCAATATTGGGGAAGGTCACAAAAAGATGTAAGGTCACCCAGGTTAGCCCAACTTCCTTTAGAATCGTTATGATTCAGGGTCTGAACAGGCAAATCCGAAGAATGTGTGAATATCTCGGCTACGAAGTTGTAAGGCTCGAACGCACCAGGATCATGCATATCACGCTTCGAGGAATAGGTAATGGTGAATGGCGTGTACTCGATAATGATGAAGTAGATAAATTATTGGAGATCTGCGATAAAGCTGATATTAAAAAAGAAAACAGCCGTGTGAAGCCTATTAGAAAGGTAAAAGATAAGGACGCAAGACCTGATTTTAGTATGTTCGAAGACGGAGGAAAGGAAGTGAAGAAGGCAGGGCTCAAAAAAGATGGGTCAAAGAAGGAAAGTACTCGTAAAGAGCCATTAAAAAAGGCGCCTTTCAAAAAGAATGTTGCGCCGAAGAAGCCGGCTCCTTCTGCTGAAGTAAAGGAAAAGCCAAAAGGTAGAGCTCCGGTCACAGCCGCCATGATCAGAGGATTTAAGCCATCAGATCGTGCCGCCTATCTTGAAAAGATGGAAACTATGGGGCCCGTGGAGCCAAGAGAAAAAGTAAACTTCACCAAAGAAAATCCTAAACGTAGAGTTACACCCGATGCAAATTCCAATCCAAGAAAAGCTAAAGACAAAGACGGCAAAACCCTTCCTTCCAAATATTCAAAATATGCCGGTAAAAAAGATGAAAAAGACAGTAAAGATGTTACTGGTGCCAGGGTAGGGAAGTCAAGACCGAAGGCCCCGAAAAAGACCAACTTTAATAGGTTTAATAGGAAGAAGAGTTAGGGAAAGTATAATAGTATAGGATGATTGCAGGGACAAGGCTTGCCCTTGTCCGTTGAATAGGATGATTGTAGGGACAAGGCTTGCCCTTGTCCGTTGAATAGTATTATAGTAATTTACAAATGGAATCTGTAAGGACAGGTCGCGACCTGTCCTTGCAGATTCCTTTTGTAAATTTTACGATCCATTTCGCATTTAATTATAGAGAATAATTCATATTTCTACATCTCAATAATCGCCTTAAATATAAATCATGAAGTTCATTACCCGATCACCTATTATCAATTTGTCTGGACCATTGATTTGGATGATTATGGTGATTGTACTGATTTGTTTTATTTGTAATATTTTTCATTATTTCGCGAACAGCTGTTGTAATTCGCTGAGGGGAGGCGACCTTTCAGGCCTTTATGTTATTTTGTTATTGGATTTTTTCACCTGACTAAAGTCAAGGGCTATTGAACGCGAAGAATGAAAAGTCATTTTAATTTTAAGCTTTTCTGTAATAATTACTGATTATTTAAATGCTAATACGTTCCCTGGTTACTGATTACCTATTTTTTCTGAATCACGCTTGCCTGCCAAATAAGGCAGGGATTTTAGAGGGATTAAGCGGATTACACGGATTTTTTTAAATCACAAACGTTTCGTTTATACGCGAACAGCTGTTGCAATTCGCTGAGGGGAGGCGACCTTTCAGGCCTTACGATGGTTGTAAGCTTTAGGCGGGATTTAATTTATTACATTTTTCTGAAGTCCAATAATCACCTTATATTTATATCATGAAGTTCTTCCAGCTCTAACATTCAACATTTAACATCCAATATCTCAATAATCGCCTGAAGTATAAATCAAGAAGTTCAGCTTGCTCTTATTACTCATTACTCATTACTCATCACCCATCACCCATTTAATCCTCCGACAATCTCACCATCACGTCCTCTACCTGATACACCAGATCGATAAACTTGGGGTCCCGTTTCAGGTCGCGGCTGCGGTGATCCGGTAAATTAATGATGATCTCCTCTTCGATTAGAGAAGGGGCTTTTTTCATCATGTAGATGACATCCGAAAGATAGACTGCTTCAGATATGTCGTGGGTAACGAAGATCACGTACATCTTGAATTTTTCCTGTAGACTTAAAAGTAAATCCTGCATTTGCAGTCTGGTGTTGATGTCAAGAGCTCCGAATGGCTCGTCCATCAAAAGAATATTGCTATTGGCAAGTAAACTCCTGGCGATGGCCACACGTTGGAGTTGGCCTCCGGATAGACCAGGGATTTGTGCATATTTGTTTTCATGACCGGATAAACCAACCAATTCAATCATCTCCATGGCGCGTTCATTGCGTTCTTTCTTTGACATACCTTTGTAAGTAAGCGCTAGAGCTACATTTTCGAGTACAGTATACCAAGGCATGGAACTGTATTCCTGAAAAACAACACTCACTCTATTATCCGCAGAAGGAGTGGCGCCATTAATGAGGACATTTCCAGCAGTTGGTATCTGAAGTCCGGCAATATATCTAAGTAAAGTGGACTTACCACTACCAGAAGCTCCCAACAGGCCAATAAACTTACCTTTATCAGTTTGTTCCTGAACTGCAAAATTCAGGTCTTTGATGATATAGCTCTGCCCATTATTGTAAGACTGAGCAATGCCTGTCAGATCAACGATCTTTTTCGGTTCTTTGTGCGTAGGATATATATATGTTGCCATGTAATTTTAGTCTTTTCCAAATAAATCATCTTCTATACCATCCCAAAACAGGATCTCGAGATCGACTGCACGTTCAGCACCTTCTCTGAATAATTCCTTGTTTTCTTCAGTATTCAGCCAAGGAATGATAGATGTGAGCATATCAGCATAATGGTGGTCATCCAAAGTGATGTGAATAGACCAAAATTCAAGGTCTGATTCTGTCAATCCTTCAACTTTCTGAAGACCTTTATAAATTAATTCATACTCCTGAGAGGTAAAAAATTCTGTACCTGGTCCAAGTGCACCTAGACTCTTTATAAAACTCCCGTCCTGACACATATTAAGAACATATTCTACGTATATCTGAGTGGAGGGTAGTGGTTTAGCATGCTTTAATTCTTCAGAAGTAATACCAAGGGACAAACAAAATTTTTCAAATAAAACTCGGTGGGAACCTGAAAGAAGGCCTGACCCATGCTCCTCCCAAAGATTTTCAATCAGTGACATTCTGGTTTGATCATCAGGAATATTAGCGGCGCATGCACACAAAAAATCTCGGAAAATAGCCACAATAGATAGAATATTGGATAGCGAATTTACGAAGTTGATCCCTTGTTAGTTCACCTTTTTGGATGCTGTTAATGACAGGATGGTTCAGAATTTCGTTTATTTTTGGACTCAATTCAATTTCAAGCTTGTTTAATAACTCCTGCGGCATTTCTTAAGCTTTTTTTGGTTTTCTAATCACATTCGTTTTTGTGATAAAATCGTAAAGGATCCAAGTAGAAATAGCTCCTAACAAAATAGCCATCAAGGGATATGTATCCCCGAAAGCATTACTCAATATATTATCCTTGCCCAAAAAGCCTGTGTATTCATTAATAAGCAGTATACAGATCGTAGCTGCAATGATTATACCTATGTAGGGAGTAATGTGATTAACTGCATTCTTAATTGGGGAATCATTCTTAAGCATCCCGGCAGTCTTTGTCGCCTCTTTTAAATACTTAAATGGAAATAGTCTTCTATCAAGCATGACGAATAATTTGTCCTGCAGAAAGCCAATAACAATAATGATAAATAGCATTGCAAATAATTTATCAATGTTGCCTTGACGAATTCCTGTCCTCCACATTAAAGCTCCTAATCCACCCTGATTCCCAATACTTTCGATGATAATAATATAAGTCCATGAAATCGCAGTCAACACACGTATATCATCTGAAAACTTTGATAATACATGCGGAAAATATACGGTTTTAATAGTTTGCCATTTCGATGCTCCCAACGTATAGGCTGTTTTGAGGTAGACTTCTTCTACGTCATTGATTCTTGTCACAATAACTGGCAGCATATAGATCAAGATCCCAAATGCTAGAAAATGCACTTTCATCTCCGTTCCAAGTCCAAACCAAACGATAAATAATCCAATCACACCAGTAAGTGGTATAAATCTGAAAGCCTCTATCTGACGATTAAATAATCCTCTGAATAATGGAAACAATCCAACTAGGAAACCAAATATGATGGAGATCACTACAGCCTCGATATATCCTGATAAGTTGAGTCCTATAGATCTGAATAAATTGGTAATTAAATCATTTTCATAAAAAACAGCTACCATGGCTTGAATGACTCTGCCCGGGGAAGGCAGAATACCTGAAGGAACGATGGGTTCTAATCCTGCTGTTATAACATACCACACTAAAAGCAACATACATATACCTATGATCTCTAATATGAGTTTGGTCCTTACTGGAAGATTCCCTCTTAATTCGAATAAATTCATTAAGTGTGTATGTTATTTAAATGAAAATGGCGATTCATTCTTCCGAATAAATCGCCATTAAGTTTTATTATTCTCCGATTAACTGAAATTCAGTTCTTCTATTTTTAGCTTTGCAATCAGCCGTTGAATTGCTTTCGCATCCTTCTACGGGTTTGTCCTGTCCATTTCCTATGATTATGAATCGATTGTAATCCATACTGTATGTACTTTGAAGGTATTGAGCTACTGATTCTGCTCTTTTTCTTGACAGTTCAATATTCTTAAGCTTATCGCCTACATTATCGGTATTACCTTCTATCCTGACTCTTGCGTTAGCGAATCCTCTTGCTACATCAGCAAACTGAAGATCGATCAAAGATTTTGAATTTTCATCAAGTTTATAGCTTCCTGTAGGGAATGTAATACTTACAGTTTTAATAGCCACAGCAGGTGCTTTCTTTTGGTCAGATGTAGCCGGAGTGAATTTTGAGTTTCCTTCTCCTTCTGATGTGCCGGTGGCAGTCAGTTCAGAATTTGCAACTGCATAACTGTTTGATAGAGCTCTCCAATTAGGTCTGTTGGCAGGTGCAAATCCAAGAGACTCATATTTGTTGCCCATTTTAGTATAAAGAGCTTCTCCTGTAATTCCTCTATAGCTATTATTTAGACCAAAGAAATTTACATTATCACCGTGGTTGGTTAATCTAAGTGCCCCCATCATACCTAATGCATCTTCTTTGCTCATTTGCAGATTGGCAGCCATAATTGATGCAGCTTTATCTCTATTTGCTTCGTTAGAATTAATCTCGGCTACAGCCTTCATCCAGCCATTGTAAAATTTGGTCACTTTATCCTTATTTGCATCAATCCAGGCTTTTTTGCCCATCAATACATCTGCAATGATATTTGAAGCAGTCACAGTAGATTGTAACACTTTTGAACCAGGGACATCACGCAATGAAGCTTGTGGATCCCAAACTACTGCTGCATCTACTTTTCCACTTTTGAAGGCAGTTTCTGCTTCAGCTGTCGTAGGTACTTCCACCATCGTTACATCAGAAGGCTTTAGGTTGGCTGCTTCAAGCATGAACAGCAGTAAGGTTTGAGAAGGTGTATAATAAGTAACGGCTATTTTCTTGCCTTTCAGATCATTGATCTTATTGATACCTCTTTTAGCCACTACCGCATCTGCACCTCTTGACCAGTCAAGTTGCATGACTACCTGAGGATTAAATGGCGCTAGACCTTCCATTTCAGTAGCCATAGCACTAGTTTCATTGTTGAAAAGTTGCACTACATCGCCCTTAAAGGCTTGTCTGGATGCATCAAAATCGTCAATAATGTGAAATTTAACTTTTAGGCCGTAATCTTTAAAGAAACGCGAGTTTTCATTTGGCTCAGTACCGTTGTTAAAGTATAAACCGGGAGCAGCATTACCGAATGTAAAAAATTGTACGTTCAGGACATCACCATTGTCTGGTAAAGCTTTGCCTTCAGTAATTTTAGTATCTGTGCCATCAGTAGCTTCTTTTTTATCAGAATTCATAATGTCACCGAAGGTACCTTTATTGATGAGATATCTTCCACCGAAGATGATTGCTGCCAAGATTAATACTACGATCAATAGTCGTGAAAAGGGGGTCAGACGTGTAGCCATGTTATTTTAATTAAGTTGTATGTTTTGTAATATAATTATTATTCAAAAAATGTATCGTATTGATTTTTGTGATTATCTGCTTTTTCCGGCCGAGCCACAGGTGCATCTAGGTCCAGTATATCACTATCATTATTAGCTTTATTAATCAATACGGATTTTTCATTGCCTAACAATAAAGATACGCCCTCAGTCTCCCATTTCTCCAGCATCTTCATACCTTCTTCTTCGAAGACGCCGTTCTGAAGATCTACACTGTCCATAAAGTTGGAAGATACTTCCATGAATCTTTCCATTTCTCCTACTTTTGCACTTACATCATCCGCTATGGCTTCCAATGCCTGATCGAACATAGCTCTCTGATCTTTGTCTCCTGAGATGATGCTCATAGCAGATTTCATCGCAGAATGGCTCGCTCTGATGGCGGATCTTTCTTGTTCTTTAACTGCTACCTGATCCGTAATGTCTTCCATCATGATCTCAGAATTTTCGTACATCTTGGTCAATACTCGATAGAGTACTTCCATCTTTTTGTAAAGATCTTCAAGCTTTAGGTTAGAATCAGTCAAACGACCAGCCTGTCTGGACTTTAAGATCATCATCGATTCTTTGTTTCTTTCTTTAGCCTCGCTTGCCATGCTTAAATTACTCTGGATCTGCTTCTTATTGTTAAGGATGACTTCCTGAAGTTTGTGCATCTGACCTCTTAGTTTTGAGATCTGTTGATCCATTTTCCCTAGATTGCCTTTAAGACTCTCTACATATGATTTGAGAATACCAATGGGGTCTATCTGTACAAAAATTCCGGTGATATATCTCATCACACTCTTGTACATATACCAGATCAGATTTCTCATCTTAGGGTCAAGAACCATGTATATTAGCGCACCTAAAACCAGCAGAATACCGGCAAGATAAAGTGTGTTTGAAGCAAGAGTAATAAGAAAAGGAAGAATTTTATATAAGAGTACAGCTCCTCCTGCCAATATGCCAAGGCCAATAATAGTGCCCGTCTTACCCTCTGGTCTTTGCCAGAATGTCTTAGGAGAGATAGTTTGTTGATCCATTAATAAATAAGTTATTTAGTTGACAAATAAGTTTTGATTCGATCCACATCGTCGCGGATCTTTTTGACCAAACCGTCATATGTGACAGAAAAGTCTGCCTTAGTAGTTTCGATCTTAGACTGGGCACTTTTAATTTCATTATCCAGAGAAGAAAGCATTTTCTTATGTTCTTCGATCTCTGCATTTAATTTTTTGATTTGCTCTTCCTTACCAGTGATTAGATTAGTAAGTTGTTTGGCTTCATTTTCTCTATTACTGATTTGTTTAGTTCGCTGCATTTCGACAGCATTTCTGAAATTGGTAGCTTCAGTGTCTAGAATTTCTAGATATATGGTTGCGCTATCTGTCAATAACTTGACATTAGCTCCTGATGCCTGAGCTCCGGCGAATGCGCTTAGGTATTTAGTTTTTTCATCCAGACCTATTGTTTCTAATGATTGCAGTGCTTTTTTAAACTCTAAATAGTCGAATCCAGCCTGATTATTTCTCTCAAGGGCGTCGAAGAGTACTTTATAAAACTGATCAGATTGCTGTCCGCTTACGTCAGAATATTTGGTGGCCTGTTCTGAAGGTGTTTTAGATGTTGGGAGCTGTCCACTATCTTTTTTTTCACCATTTTCTGGATTGTCTTGCGAAATATCTTCGGCAAGCTCAGTTTCGGACCCCGTAGGTTCCAGAAAAACAGATTTCATTTTTTTGAAAAAATCACTCATTTCAATATTTAATCTTTCGAAGAATCATTAATTTATAATTTTTCTTCTGTTAAGATAATTTATGCAAAAATATTTAAGCTAAGGTAATAAAAATTGCTTTACTCCAAAACTCTTTATTGAATTCAGACTTCGGTGTGTTCTCAATTTTGATTGCATTAAAAGCGCCGGACAAATTGAAAAGTTCCTATTTTCAACCATCATGCTAATTATATCGACCATTATGCCTTTAGCAACGACTAATCGTATAGTGATTAAATTAATATTAAAATTTTATATACTTTAAACAAATTGTTTTACATTTGTATTCTAACTCCCTGATATTAAATGCTAGAATGGCTTTTAGTAAAAGTATTTATTAAGTTAGCTTATGACCGAAAACAGTTTAATGAATAGCGAAAAGCTCTACTTCTCCATAAGCGAGATAGCAGACTCTTTTGGTGTTTCCACATCACTCATACGTTACTGGGAAACTGAATTTAGTTTTCTAAAACCACATAAAAATAGTAAAGGCGACCGCAGATTTACCAAGCAAAACATTGAGCAGCTGCAGCTAATCTATCATCTTGTGAAGGAGCGTGGTTTTACGCTTGAAGGAGCAAAAAATGAACTCAAAAACAAGAAGAGAGTTCAGTCTATAAATTCACTATCTACCAAAATGAAAACAATAAAAAAAGGGGGGGAGCTATGAAGGGAGCAAAGAATGAATTTAAAGGTGTTTTTAATGGAAATCTTCAGTTTTAAAGTTCCTAAATTTGCAATAAATGACCTTTTGCTAGAAAGATTAACCCCCATTAAGATCAAAAAGGTCTTTGAATTGAACTCCTAAATTATTTCAAAATTTTGATTTTATTAGTTCTATTTTTCATAATCAAGATAGATAAACAAATTCTGTAGCTTGCCTTAGATCGTCTTTCCACCATGGAGGGCCCTTGAAGCAATTAAATCAATTTTATTTGACTTGTTCCTAAGGACGCAGCTGCTGTTCTTCCAAAAACCCACGGATCCTCTGGGGTATTCCAGAGGCATCCAGATTGGAGTCCGGGTTCATCCAATCAATACAATTTCGTTGAATGGAGCCCCTTGCCAATAAGGCTAAAATCAACTTAATTCAATTGCTTCATTCCTGAAGATAATTCACGTTTGATACGCTT
The DNA here is from genome assembly GCA_016711705.1 of Candidatus Brachybacter algidus. Lineage (GTDB taxonomy): Bacteria > Bacteroidota > Bacteroidia > Chitinophagales > Saprospiraceae > Parvibacillus > Parvibacillus algidus. Next base: position 292,412 of record JADJSK010000003.1, read on the forward strand.
GCTAAGAATATTGCTTTAATGGTAATTTGCTTTTGACATTTATACTGCCTTAAAAGTGTCGTAACTATAGAATGGTCTTAATCCATGATGGAAATGCAAAAGTTCATCCACAGTCATTTCGTCAATAAGTTCGATATAAGGAGCTGCAATGTATTGTGTTAATGCAGGTTGAACCTTACAGTTTCAGAAATATTGACCTTTAGGGATTGACCTTTGACAGAAAATTAAGATACTTTCTGCTTTGGGCTAGGTGTTGAAAACGCTTCCGCTCATTGTGACTTTAAGCCCCCCCTGTTCAAAGTGGATTTGCCGCCTTCCATTTTGACCTCGCTTTTTGAAAGACCTTAAAAGGAAGATTTTATGCTATCTCAAAAGTATAAATAAAATCTATTAAGACCTTTTTCAACCCCCCAGTAAACCTTTTACTAATATTGTTGCCACAGCTTTAAATAAGGTCAATAGGATAGCCTTAAGTTTGTCAAGGGTGGGTGTTCAGGCATCTTAGATTCCTTTGATCAGACCGCGTTTTGAGTCCTTTAAGAAGGTAAGTATGTAGTCTTTATCATCAGAAGCAATGATATTATTTTCTATATTTTCTATAGATCTTTTGACGTTTGAACCGTGGACAAACAGTATCCGGTAAATATCTTGGATGTGGTGAACTCTATTTTGATCAAAACCTCTGCGCTTCAGACCGGTAGCATTGATACCGACATAAGCAAGCGGGTCCCTGGCGGCCTTTACGAAAGGAGGTACATCCGTTCTTACCTTGGAATATCCTCCTACCATGACATGGTCTCCAATCTTTACAAATTGATGCACAGCTGCCATTCCACCCAATACTACGAAGTTGCCTACTTCTATGTGGCCTGCCAAAGATACATTATTGGCCAATACGCAATTATCTCCAACTATACAATCATGAGCCACGTGACAATAAGCCATGACCAAACAGTTTTTACCGATTCTTGTAGTGCCTGAAGCAGAAGTGCCTCTATTGATCGTGACATATTCTCTGATCGTGGTATTATCACCTATTTCTACATTAGATGCTTCTCCGTCGAATTTCAAATCTTGAGGAACAGCGGAGATCACAGCGCCGGGAAATACTCTTACATTATTTCCAATTCTTGCTCCATTCATAATAACAGCTCCTGAACCGATCCAGCAATTGCCACCAATGACGACATCTTCCTCAATTGTTACAAAATTACATATAATGGTCCCTTCGCCAATATTGGAATTAGGATGTACGTCGACAAATTTTTGGATCATTATTTTAGAGTTGTCCTATTTACAATTTGAGCTGTCATGTCAGCTTCTGAGACTATTTTATTTCCTACGTAAGCTGTTCCTTGCATGCGGCATATACCTCTGCGAATAGGCTCAAGGAGTTCCATCTTTAAGATAAGTGTATCGCCCGGTGTTACTTTTTGTTTAAATTTAGCATAGCCAATCTTAATGAAGTAAGTGTCCCAATTTTCAGGATCCGGCATTTTCGAAAGGCAAAGTATACCGCCGGTTTGAGCCAGTGCTTCGATCTGTAAAACAGCCGGGAAAACAGGGTTGCCAGGAAAGTGACCTTGAAAACAAGGCTCAGTGAATGAAATATTTTTGATGCCTACTACATGATTTTCTTCCATTTCTATGATCTTATCAACCAATAAAAAAGGGAATCTGTGCGGAAGCATACCCATTATCTGATTAGTATCAAGTATAGGTTCTTTATCAACATCATAGATCGGCTTACCTTTTAGCTTCTTTTGCTCTAGAGCTACTTTTCGAAGAACTTTTGTAAATTCTATATTTATAGAGTGTCCGGGTTTTGTCGCTACGATTTTTCCTTTGATAGGTTTTCCCAACAAAGAAAGGTCACCTATGACATCAAGTAATTTATGTCTTGCCGGTTCGTTTTTGAAATGTAGATTGATCGTATTCAGAACCCCTTCTTTTTCAACTTTAATACTTGGTTTACCAAGTTTTTTAGAGAGTACGTCCAGTTCAGTCTGACTCATCACCCTATCTGCTATTACAATAGCATTATCAAGGTCACCTCCCTTGATCAGGTCTTGTTCAAGGAGTTTCTCTAGTTCGTGCAGGAATACAAAAGTTCTGCATGGGGCGATCTCTTCTTTATATTTATCAAGGGTTTCCAGCTTGGCAAATTGTTGACCCAAAACAGGTGAGCCAAAATCGATTAAAGCTGTTACTTCAAACTCGTCGGCTGGTAGCGCAAGCATTTCACTGCCTGTCACCTCATCCTTGAAGGAAATTGGTTCTGTAACAATGAAATAATCTTTCTCTTCAGTTTGCTCTATGACACCTGCAGTTTCGATCGCATTAACGAAAGGAATAGCACTCCCATCCAGGATAGGCACTTCTGGTCCGTCGATCTCAATCAGGACATTGTCTATACCCAATCCGGCGAGTGCTGAAAGCGCATGCTCGACAGTATTGATTACTATGGCGCCTGAACTTATAGCTGTTCCGCGATTAGTTGAAACAACTCTGGTGATGTCTGCAGGAATTATAACTCCTTCAGGAGTATCGATACGTTGGAATTTTATTCCATGGTTTTCAGGGGCAGGAAGAAAAGTCATAGTGACATTCTTTCCGGTATGAAGACCAATCCCATTTAAGGAAACTTTGTTTTTAATCGTTTTTTGCAACATAAATACCCTACGCCAACTAGTTTTTTTCAAAAATTAACGCAAAAGTAATCAATCAAAACGATTTGCCAAATAATATTACGAATCGTGTTCGTTAGAAAGACCTAAAGTTGCCTTCCCAAGTTTGTCCATTTTCTCTGCTAACGAGGGAAGATTCTTGAATATAGCGTAAGATCTTAGGTAATTGCTGTAATCCAAGGCCGGAGAGCCAAATAATCTACTGTTTTTAATTTTCACAGAAGATTGGATGCCTGATTGAGCTTGTATCTGTGTACCGTCTGCTATTTGTATGTGCCCAACTATACCTACTTGGCCACCGATTTTACATCCTTCACCGATCTTGGCGCTACCTGCTATTCCTGTCTGGGCGGCTATGACGGTATGACTTCCAATCTCTACATTGTGAGCAATCTGTATAAGATTATCAAGTTTTGCGCCTGAATGAATTAATGTACTGCCAAAAGTGGCACGATCTATGGAGCAATTAGAGCCGATCTCTACATCATCTTCAATAATAACATTTCCAAGTTGGCGGATCTTGACATAATTACCCTCACCAGTAGGTGCGAAGCCAAATCCATCGCTCCCAATCACGGTATTCGAGTGAATGATGACATTGGCGCCAATGACGCTGTCATCCATTATCTTAACACCTGGCTTAAGAATAGTATTGTCTCCAATGACGCATCTTTTGCCAATATATACCTGATTATCTATTTCAACATTATTGCCGATATGTGTATCCTCATCAATGATTGAATAAGTACCGACACCAACATTGTTGCCTAATATTGCTTTAGGATGGATGGAGCAATTTGGAGAAATATTTCTGACTACTTCATCATTTACATTGAATTTGTCGAGGAGCTTTGCCAGTGATTCGTACACATTGTCTACTCTGATTAGAGCTGCTTTGACGGGATATGAAGGTTCGAATGATTTATCTACGAGAATTGCTGATGCATCTGAAGAATATACATACTCTTCATATTTTAAGTTAGATAGAAAACTTATAGTTCCTGTCTTACCTCCTTCAATAGTACTGGCACCTTTTATCTTAGAATTTCGATCTCCAATAATTGTACCACCTAGAAAATCAGTTATTTCGCCTAGTGTGATCTCCATCTTAAGCCAATGTTAGTTTAATAATATGCAAAGAAACAAAGTTTTTAATAATTATTGATAAACAATCGCTTAGAAATGTGTTTTTAAACTATTTTGAAGCTATTTATTTAAAATTAATTCATTCGTTTTTTATAATCATTGTATGTAAAATTCCTCATGCAATCGAGCGTACCATCTTTTTTTAGAAGATAAATGTCTGGGTGATTTACCCCATTAAACATGGTTGTCTTTACAACGGTATAGTGTATCATATCTCGAAATATGATCTGATCTCCAATACGCGGTTCAAAATCAAAATTATATTCATACATGAAATCACCACTCAAACAACTGGTACCTCCGATTCTGTATCGATGATCATTGATTTCATCAGTTGTTCCTGCAATATCAGGGCGGTAAGGCATCTCAAGTGTATCCGGCATATGAGCTGTGAAGGATACATCGGTCATAATTGTTTTGATTCCATGATTTTCAACAATATCAATGATGTTAGAAACAAGATCACCTGTCTGCCAGGCTATTGCACTTCCTGGTTCGAGGATAATATTGACATTATATTTTTCTTTGAAATTCTTTAGAATCTTGATTAAATGGTCCGTATCGTATCCTTTGCGCGTCATAAGATGTCCACCACCCATGTTGACCCATTTGACATGAGGAAGTAAATGACCAAATTTTTGCTCAAAGACTGCCAGAGTCTCTTCAAGATCATAAGAAGAAGATTCGCATAAAGCGTGAAAATGAATCCCGTCTATTCCTTCAGGTAATTCATGTATTAACTGATCCGCATCTATACCCAATCTGGATCCTGGCGCTGTAGGGTTGTACATATCGACCTCCACTTTTGAGAAGCCGGGATTAACTCTTAAGCCGCATGAGACATCTGGATATTCACTTTTTAATTTTTTCTTGAAATGAAAATATTGACCAACAGAATTGAAGACCATATGTTCGCTGATGGAAGCCAATTCATCAAAGTCATAATCTGTATAAGCTGCGCAATAAGTATGCGCCTTACAACCCATTTCTTCATGAATTAATTTTGCTTCATATAGTGAGCTGGCTGTCGCGCCATCAAGATAATCATAAACCAGCGGAAACATCTTCCACATTGAAAATCCCTTCAAAGCAAGAATGATTGAAATGCCGGCTTCATCCTTAACTCTTTTTATAAGTTCAAGATTTTTGATCAATTTATCCTCATGTAAAACATATGCGGCCTTTGGCAATGAAGCGTATATTTCTGCCTCAGTTTTATTCATTGATTCTTGATGTTTGTATGGTCTGAAACTTTAATATTTATATTCTATGTTAAGGACAAGGGCAAAGCCTTATCCCTGCAATCAAACTATTATACTCTAATACTATTATTCTTTACCGTATTTCAAAATTATCTTTCAGGACAGGTCTCGACCTATCCCTACAGTCAATCTTTGAAAATACTATTCTTCTCTACTACTTTCTTCTCTAATACTATGTGAAGGACAAGGGCAAGCCTTATCCCTGCAATAATTCTATAATACTCTAATACTCTTTTACTCTTCTACTTTTAGTCCATTTCCAAATCAACATCCACTTTCTCGTGCCAAGGAAGACCATTTAATGTCAATTGTTCCATGAATGGGTCAGGGTTGAACTCTTCCACATTATTTACACCAGGGGTATTCCATTCGCCTTTCAGATACATCATAGCTCCGATCATTGCAGGTACACCTGTCGTGTAGCTGACACCTTGAGTTCCGGTTTCTTTATATGCTGCTTCGTGACTGCAATTATTCCAAATGTAATAGGTACGATCCTTGCCGTCCTTAATTCCTTTAATCCTGCAGCCAATGGAGGTTTGACCTGTATAATTTTCACCCAGATCACCTGGATTGGGTAAAACAGCTTTTAAGAATTGAAGAGGTACGATCTCCATTCCTTGATAATTAATAGGTTCAATACCTGCCATTCCAATATTTTGGATCACCCTTAGATGTGTAAGGTATTCTTCACCGAAAGTCATCCAGAATCTCGCTCTTGTCAAAGTTGGAAAGTTTTTGACTAAAGATTCTAGCTCTTCATGATAGATCAGATACGACCTTTTTGGTCCTATGTCCGGGTAGTTAATGTCTTTAAATATCTCGTGCGGTTCAGTTTCTATCCATTCTCCATTCTGCCAATATCTACCTTTTTGTGTGACTTCACGGATGTTGATCTCCGGATTAAAATTTGTGGCAAATGCTTTTCCATGGCTTCCCGCATTGGCATCAATGATATCCAATTCATGAATCTGATCGAAGTAATGTTTAGCAGCATATGCAGTGAAAACACTTGTCACTCCCGGGTCGAATCCACAACCAAGAATAGCTGTTAGTCCTTGTTCCTTAAATCTATCATGATAAGCCCATTGCCAGCTGTACTCAAATTTTGCCTCTTCCTTAGGTTCATAATTTGCTGTGTCTAGATACGCTACATTGGTTTCGAGACAAGCATCCATTATCGTGAGGTCCTGGTAGGGAAGGGCTACATTAATGACAAGAACAGGTTCGAATTTGCGAATCAGGGCGACTAACTCAGGGACATTATCAGCATCGACCTGAGCAGTTGTAATTCTATCAGAACCTATATTGGCGGCTATGACATCACATTTAGACTTTGTTCTGCTTGCCAATAAAATTTCAGAGAAAATATCAGGATGTTGTGCGCATTTATACGTTACAACGGTTCCTACACCTCCTGCACCTATTATTAATACCTTAGACATATATTGATTTTTTGTTGTTTTAAAAAATGGGTAATGGCTAATAGGTAATGAGTAATGGGTAATTTTTTTATTATCACTCTATCACCTTCTCACCTTCTCACCTTCTCACCTTCTCACCTTCTCATCTTCTCACCTTCTCATATCTTCCCCTCTACCACAAAGATAGTTAGCATTAGTTCTTATCAAATAATTCCAAACTTTTTTTTCTATATTGCAGCCACAAATAAAGTCATGATTGAGAAGATACTCATTATAGGCGCCGGAGGTCAGATCGGAACAGAACTTACTGAAGCACTGCGAGAGATACATGGAGAAGCCAATGTGATAGCTAGTGATATCCGACAAAGCATAGATGTACCCAATTATGTAAAAATAGACGTTACCAATAAAGAAGAATTATTCAATTGTGTTCGAGAAAGAGGAATAACCCAAATTTATCACCTAGCAGCAATTCTCTCAGCAAGAGGTGAACAAAATCCACTTTGGGCTTGGGATATTAATATGACTGGTTTAATCAATGTTTTGGAGGCCGGACGCGAATTACAATTAAATAAGATATTTGTTCCTTCTACGATTGCTGTTTTTGGAATAGAATATGATCGCGAGAATACCGGACAATTTTCAGTTTTAATACCTGAGACGGTCTATGGAATAAGCAAGGTTACCGGAGAAAATTGGTGCAATTACTACTTCAAGAAGTACGGTCTGGACGTTAGAAGTGTTAGATATCCGGGCATTATTGGATATAAAAGTATGCCGGGTGGTGGCACCACTGATTACGCTGTAGACATCTATCATCAAGCAGTACAAGGTTTTAACTATGTTTCATTTTTAGATAAAGGGACTTTTCTGCCTATGATGTATATGGAGGATGCTTTGAGAGCAACGATTGAACTCATGGAAGCCCCGAAAGAAAAAGTTAAGATTCGAACCAGTTATAATATTGCTGGTTGTTCCTTTGCACCTGAAGAAGTAGCCGCTGCAATAAAGGAGTATTTTCCTCATTTTGAAACATCCTATGAACCTGATTTTCGACAGGCAATAGCAGACCTTTGGCCCAAGCGAATAGACGATACTCAGGCAAGAGAAGATTGGGGATGGAAACCTAAATATGACTTAGCTACCATGACAAGAGACATGATTGAGCATTTGTCTGAAAAATATCAACATTAAAAATAAATTCTAAAAATTAATAATACCATTATATGTTTAGTAGTGTAAGAACTGGACTTTCAGAAGAATTGAAGGAGCTTGATTCCAAAGGATTGTACAAAAGAGAAAGAATTATTATTACACCTCAATCTGCCTTAATAAAAACGGATAAAGGAGGTGAAGTGCTCAACTTTTGTGCCAATAATTATCTAGGATTGTCTTCACATCCTGATGTCATCCAAGCTGCTAAAGATACCATCGACTCGCATGGTTATGGCATGTCCTCTGTTCGTTTTATCTGCGGAACACAAGATATCCACAAAGAACTTGAAGAAAAGACCGCAAAGTTCTTGGGACAGGAGGATTGCATTCTCTATGCTGCCGCCTTCGATGCAAATGGGGGAGTCTTTGAGCCCCTCCTTGGTGAAAACGATGCTATTATATCTGATGAATTAAACCATGCTTCTATCATAGATGGAATCAGACTTTGCAAGGCTAAGAGGTTCAGATATAAGAACAATAACATGGACGATCTCGAAGCTCAGCTCAAGGCTGCGTCCGGATCCAGAAGAAAGCTAATAGTGACAGACGGTGTGTTTTCAATGGATGGATACATAGCTCAACTCAATCATATAGCTGACCTTGCAGACAAGTATGACGCTATGGTAATGATCGATGAATGTCACGCTTCAGGATTCATGGGTAAGACAGGACGTGGAACTCACGAATATCATGATGTCATGGATAGGATTGATATTATCACGGGTACTTATGGAAAAGCACTAGGTGGTGCCTCTGGTGGTTTTACAGCAGCCAGAAAAGAGATTGTCGATATGTTAAGACAAAAATCCAGGCCTTATTTATTTTCAAATAGCCTCGCACCTTCCATTGTAGGAGCTTCAATTAAAGTGCTGGACTTGCTTTCTTCTTCAACGCACCTCAGAGATAAACTTGAAACAAATACTCAATATTTCAGAAAGGAAATGGGTGCAGCTGGCTTTGATATTCTGCCGGGCGAACATCCAATTACACCTGTCATGCTATATGATGCTCCCTTGGCTCAGGAATTTGCAAATAAATTACTGTCAGAAGGAGTGTACGTGATCGGATTCTTTTTTCCAGTCGTTCCTCAGGGCAAGGCAAGAATAAGAGTTCAAGTGTCAGCAGGACATGAGATCGAACATCTTGACAAAGCCGTGGCAGCATTTACAAAAGTAGGAAAGGAATTGAACGTTATCTGAAAACTATTTTAATAGACCCTTGTTCCTGTTACTTATCATAACAAAACTATGGACTTCCAGAAAATAGCATTTGACAAAGTCAATCAGTTAAGTCACTTCGACCAATTATACGCTGCTGATCAGCAGCTTTTCTCTTCACTATTGCCATATCCTGCCACGATGGAAGGTATAGCTGCCTCTATCGAAGGAAGAAAAAATAAGGATGTTAACCGTGAGCTTTTGGTTGAAATTCTGACCAATCAGTATAAGACGAATGGTATTGATGGGCGGGATGAGTTGATCAAAAGCTTATCAGATAAAAATACATTCACAATAGTTACCGCCCATCAGCCATATTTATTCGGAGGGCCCTTATATTTTATTTTAAAGATTCTCAGTGCAGTTAAGCTTGCTGAACAATGTAAAACAGCATTTCCGGATTATAATTTTGTTCCTGTTTTTTACATAGGAGGTGAAGATCATGACATTGATGAATCTAATAATGTAACTGTTTTTAACAAAAAAGTTGTTTGGAATACGGATCAAACTGGCCCGGTTGGAAGAATGACGACTCAGGATATTACTGCCTCATTGGAAGAGATAATAACTATTTTGGGTAATAGTGAAAATGCTCTAAAGCTGGCTGAGGATCTGAGAGCATGTTATGCAGCGGGAAACGATATTAATCATGCCATCACCTGCTTTATTCACAATGTACTAGCTGATTTTCAGCTGCTTGTTCTCAATGCTGACGATCTAAAAGCAAAGCAATCATTTAAATATATCATTAGAGATGAGGTTTTAAATGGAGTGGCTGAAGCCTTAGTGACATCCCAACAGGAAGAGTTAAAGAAAATGGGTCTTAAGCCTCAGGCTTTTGTCCGGCCGATTAACTTTTTTTATCTATCCGCCGAAGGAAGAAATAGGATCATAAAAAAGGACGGAAATTTTCTAATCAATAATACAGAAATTAAATTCACAGTTTCTGAAATGGAACGGGAGCTGGACGATCATCCTGAAAGGTTTAGCCCAAATGTCATTATGAGACCTATTTATGAAGAGTTTCTCTTGCCATCAGTAGCATTCGTTGGCGGTGGGGGAGAATTAGCTTATTGGATAGATAGAAAACCATTATTTGAGTATTTTAAGGTGCATATGCCCGTGTTGGTAAGGCGAGATAGTATGATGATCGTAGATCAGGGATCAATGAAGAAACTGGGGAAATTACAATTGAAGATTCAGGATTTGTTTAAGGATGCACATGATTTAAAAACATATTTTTTAAATATGCATGCTGAGTCAGCTATTTCTTTTAATGAAGAAAATCAGGAATTGGCAGAATTAATTAAAAAGATGCAAGAGAAAGTTGCTAGTATTGATCCTACACTTTCAGGTTTTGTTGGCTCTGAGACTAGTTCATTCTTCAAAACAATCGAACATATAGAAGCGAGAGTCAAAAAATCACTTTCCTCCAAACATGATATTGAACTCCAACAGTTACACACTTTGCAACAAAAGTTTTTTCCTGCCAATAGCCTCCAGGAGCGCAATGAAAGTTTTATGAGCTTTTATATTAAAATGGGCAATTCATTGTTTGAGAAAATTTACAATGCCTCGAATCCATTAGATATTTCATTCAAGGTTATTGAGGAGTAGGGTAGAAGTGGTCGGTAGCATGAAGTCAGTGGTCAGTGGTCAGTGGTCAGTGGTCAGTCATTAGTAATTAGTGGTCAGTATTTAGTAGTCAGTCATCAGGTAAGTAATTAGTAGTCAGTAAACAGTCATAAGTAAGGCTATAATTATGGTCGTATGTAAAGAGATAGTTGATAGGAAGTTAGGCTGATAGGGCGAAAGGGTGATAAAGTGATAAGGTGAAAGTCGCAGTCCAATATAAAGTCATGTTAACGACCTAAATCTTAATAAGTATAGCATCCTGCCTTAAAAAATCTGCGTAATCAATATAATCCATTAAATACGTGATTCATAGAAAAGACATCAAGTGCTACTCCATACACTCTACATTGCGCCAAGGGAACCTATGGCTGCACTTGCATCTCACTACTAATATACTGATATACTGATATACTGATATACTGTACTGATATTCTGACTACTGACCTTTATTTCGTCATCAACATGCTCAACATATTTTCCAATGTTGACCTAAGATCTTTTCTATTGACTATAGTATCCAGGAAACCATTTTCCAAAGTTGATTCTGACGTTTGGAAATCTTCAGGAAGATCACGTTTTATTGTTTCACGGATGACTCTTGGGCCGGCAAATCCTATCAACGCCTTTGGTTCAGCAATATTGAGATCTCCAAGCATGGCAAAAGATGCAGTGACACCACCGGTGGTAGGATCAGTCATTAATGATATATAAGGTAGTCCTTCGTCAGCCAGCAATGTGAGCATACTGGAAGTTTTGGCAAGTTGCATCAATGAAAATGCGGATTCCATCATTCTGGCACCGCCACTTTTGGATATAATTAATAACGCTGACTTTTTCTCTATGCAATATTCGATGGCAAGCGCTATTTTTTCCCCAACAACTGAACCCATACTTCCACCTATAAAACTAAAATCCATGCATGCTACTGTCAACGGGATCTTAAATTCACCTAATTGTCCATATGCTACGCTTAAAGCATCATCCAGTTTGGTTTTTTTCTTAGCATCAACCAACCTGTCTTTATAGGGCTTTAGATCAACGAAATTCAGGAAATCCTCTGACTCAATATTATTAAATAAGGCAGTATGGCCTTGAGGAAAAATAATTTCAAAATATTCTTTAGAACCTATCCTGGCGTGGTAGTCACACTTAGGGCATTTATAATAATTTTCTTTGAATTCCTTCATCGTGCTGGCTTCCTTGCATTCTTTGCACTTGTACCAAAGCCCATCAGGAGCCTCCTTCTTGTTCTTGGTAGTGGTTTGAATTCCTTCTTTTAATCTTTTAAACCAACTCATTCAATCTTATTTATTTAAGAATAATAATTAAGTACAAATAATTAAAACTTTGATTGCCAGTTATTATGCAAGTAAAACACGGTCAATGATGCTGCAAAAGTACAATATTTTTTCAGATTCTACCTATCTTGCAGGTATATCGACAATGTCAAGGTATAATTATGTGGAGTCTTCAAACACCATTAGTTTAAGATTAATAAACCTTTAATACAAAAAATTGAAAGTAGCAATCATTGGTTATGGTAAGATGGGAAAGATTATTGAAGGTTTTCTTATCGAACGAGGACATTCTATTTCTTTCAAAATAGATAAAGAGAATTTTCATCAATTGAAGGATATCAATAGGGAAAATACGGATGTCTGCATAGAGTTTACAGGCCCAAATTCAGCGAAGGCCAACCTTGAAATTCTGGTTGGAAATGGTATGCCTGTGGTATGTGGTTCTACCGGGTGGTACTCCGAACTTACATTTATACAAGAGCTTGCGGTAAAGAATGATACTTCTTTTGTGGCAGCTAGCAATTTCAGCATTGGGGTAAATTTGTTTTTCGAGGCAGCCAAAGATTTAAGTAAAATCATGAAAAATCAAGAAGGATATGGTGTTTCAATCCGTGAAACGCACCATACGCAAAAGTTGGATGCACCAAGTGGCACCGCTATTACACTGAGCGAGGAAGTAAGTTCTGTACTAGAGCAATTCGATGGCTTTTCTTTGAATGAAGAAGCAGTCGATGCTAAAATGCCCATCTACGCTTTAAGAGAAGAAGATGTACCAGGCACGCATGAACTTGTTTTTAGAAATGAGATAGATGAAATATCTCTCAAACACATTGCATTCAATCGCAATGGATTTGCATTAGGTGCAGTGGTGGCAGCAGAATATATTTTTGATAAAAAAGGTGTCTTTACCATTCGTGAAATATTGAAATTAATCGGTTAAATAGTATTAGAGTTTTTCAGTTAACCAGTTAACCAGTTAACCAGTTATTTTAGTAAACCAGTATGGAAGTATATCAGGATGAACGTATTTTCTAACCTCCTCCCACTTAATAAATCTAGCAAATCACGAGGAAGGTTCCCATCTTCGCAACAGTTCGCTGTTCACCTCTCGCTGTTCGCTTTTCTTACCTTCTCACCTCCTAACTTTCTCACCTTCTCACATCTTTGAAACTTTATGCAAAATAATCATGTTTACACCTTCATGCATTGAACCTCGTCGCGCTCCGCAATGGCGGTGTGAGGAAAGTCCGGGCAACATAGAGCAGCGTACCACCTAACGGATGGGTTCCGATGAAGATCGGAAACAGATAGTGTCACAGAAACTAAACCGCTCCGAGCAATCGGGGTAAGGGTGAAAATGTGTGGTAAGAGCGCACACTTCTTTGTAGTAATATGAAGATGGGATAAACCTTACGTGTTGAAATGCCAAGTATATCCGGATCATTTCATTTTTCGGAATGAATGTAAGTGCGGCTCGCATAACGCCGGAGGGGTAGGCAGTAAAGAGGTGTCTGGCGACAGACATCCAAGATAAATGACGGGGCTTCCTTCGGGAATGACAGAATCCGGCTTATATCAATGCATTTTTAAAAACAAAAAGACCATCGCGCGAGCGGTGGTCTTTTTTGTTTTTATTATGAGGGTATGGGCAAGAAGTAACCTAAATTATTACTATCTGACTTCTTAGTTTAGATTCGGATCTTCATCCACTTCAAATGCACCAAAGTCAAAATTCAATGTGAATCTCAACGTATTATCCAATGCACTTCTGGTATTTCCTGTAGGGACAAGATATGAAAGGTTCAATCCAAAGGTGGTATATTTTAGTCCTAGACCTAAAGTGAAATATTTCAGATTCCCTTTTCTTGGGTTTTCGTATTGATACCCTGCACGAATGGCAAACTGATCATTATACCAATATTCTCCACCGATACCCAATTGAATCTCAGCCAATTCTTCACTGAATCCACCTTTTGCATCGCTAAATGAACCAAAGATAGATGGCAGTAATGCCTTTTCTCTATAGTCCGGCACGCCATTCTGGTCAGCGTCTGTATACCCTGGATCAGGACTGGGTACCAATAATTTATTAACATCAAGGCCTAACGTAATTCTATTGTATTGATCAAAATCTACATCCCATGCAGCACCAATTCCTAGGTTCGCAGGAAGTAAATCTCTAACTGTAGAGGCTTTTGTATAAGAGATCTTACCCCCAAGGTTACTCACTGCAACGCCGATTGCTAGATTACTTTTGGTATTTGTCTTAAGTGGAGTTCTATAGAATACTGAAATATCTGCGGCTCCAGTTCGGGCTGTTTCAATATCTACACCATTTAATTGTTGTCCGGAAGCAAGATTTGAATTAATGAATTTACCTGTCAAGGCACCATATAATTTGTCTCCAAGGCTTCTGCTGTAAGCTACTGCTATCTCAAACTCATTTGGTTTACCTGAGCCAATGACATCTCCCTGAGTATTAGTGAATGTAAATTCGCCTAAGGAAAAGTATCGTATTGATGCAGAGATTGCTTCTTTTTTACTGAACTTATAATAGCCGGAAAGGTATGCCATATATATATCGTTCAATCCAAGGCCTTTTAACCAAGGAACATATGATACAGAAATACCACCGTCTCCTTTGGAAGATGCGATTTTAGCAGCGTTGAAGTGCATAGCGTTTGCGTCTGCTGATGTGGCCAAACCTACACTACCCATGCCGGAAGTTCTAGCATCTGGTACGATTCGCAGAAAGGATACGACTGTGGATATAGAATTTCTGCAAGGTGAACCATCCGGTTCTAACCAATTACCTGATCCTAAAGGACTTTCAACACATTGGGCGTTTGAATAATTAGAATAAGAAATGAAAAAAAGGAATGATAATAAATGGATATAATTCTTCATATATAATAAGAAATGATTGCATTTTGATTTAATCGACCGCAAATATAAACTGAAATATCTTTAATTTATTGCCTTTGCTTAAACATAGGCTTTTATTTTAATAAAACTAGCTTTTGAAATTCGCTTTGAACTACCTTTTTATTTGTATCCAAAGTATTAATTACCTTAACTTTATATATATAAACCCCTTTTGCTAATTGATCACCATAATCATCCAACCCATTCCAAATTGACGTCTTAAATCGCTTGCCAATTGGACTCAATGGTTCTGAAATGGTTTTGATCAATCTGCCTGAGACAGAATATATAGCTATTTGTGCTACTATAGAACTGTTCTGAGAATCAAACTCAAACATAAATGAAGTAGCTGTAGTAAACGGATTCGGATAATTCAATAAGTTAGAAATGGTATTTTGCTCTGAATTGGAAACGATAAATTCGATCTCTGATTCACTCTTATTATTTGACAGATCCCATGCCCTTACCTTTAGTGTATAGTTACCCGGTTCCAACTGATCAAACTGGTATTGTAAATCACCTGCTTTGTAATTATCTTTTTCAGCGGTATAAAAGTCATTCATTATCTTATCTTTGGAAGGATCATTATTTAATGTAGATACAATCTCATGACCGATACTACTGGAAGATATATTGATGCCTGTGTCATCTGAGAGTTTTGCAAGCAAGATCGGAGAAGTGCCCACAGTAGCTCCATTCTTAAAGTCAAGATCATTCATAAAAAGCTCAATCACTGGTGGTGTATTGTCCACAATAGGATTTCTACTTTCGCCACCAATTTTAACCTTAGTTGAATATCCGCCTGCATCATATACACCATTATCTGCGTAGAAAGTAAGCTTGCCAGTATCGATGGCATAATTAATGTCTTTAGGTGAAATGAAATCAATGCTCCATTGACCTGATGCTACTGTAGCTTTCCCTTTGAAAATAATATTGTTCTGGAACCTGACTGGAATGTTGGCACCATTTCCATCATTACCTTTTGAGTACAAATTATATGCCTTATCATATACAGTTAAGGTCATAGTGCCATTAAAGTCTGTTATGACTGCATTTTGCGCATTTCGCACTGAGCCCTTAAGGTTAACTTTCTCCAATGCTTTAATCGTATCATTTCCTTCAAGCATGTATGGCTTTTGGTTCATCGACTCCAGCACTACATTTTCTTTTGGGAAAGCCAAGGTCAT
Source organism: Candidatus Brachybacter algidus (assembly GCA_016711705.1). GTDB lineage: Bacteria > Bacteroidota > Bacteroidia > Chitinophagales > Saprospiraceae > Parvibacillus > Parvibacillus algidus. Next base: position 308,411 of record JADJSK010000003.1, read on the forward strand.
TGAAGGATCGCCTAGCAATACAAAAGCCAATCGATCAGCTCCGGTAGTGCTGTTCTTGGCTTTGGCAAGGATCTCCCCATTTGTAAGGTATTTGCCATCAACTTTTGAATATAGTACTTGAAACAACTTATTTACAAAAGTCTCATTAGGAGCTATATATACTGAGCGGGTAGTGGTCATCAAAGCGATCATACCACCATTAGGTTTAGTAATACAAACCTTACCTACGGATGTAATCTCAGGATCATCATAGGTAGAAAATGAGCAAGTCCCCGTGATCAACATTGGCATTCTGTTCCGATTCTTCATGCCATTCAACGTTGATCGATCAATGATCTTTTCCTGAGCAAGGCCATCTACACCTCCGTGTCCAATATAATTAGATACAAGAACACCATTGTTGAACTGGTCATTCATGTCAGTGACTGCAGTCGGGTAGCTTTCGCCTCCCACAGTTGCTTCCTGTTTGTAAATATCAAGATAAACCTTGGATATGTTAAGTTCAGGATTTAGTTTTCTGACTCTTGTGAAAAGTGATTCTGATTGATTGATGAAATTATCGCTTCCTATATCATCCCAATCATCACTTATGATCTGCAAATTGTATCTCCAATCTCCAAATGAGGCCTTGTCAGTTTCATATATTTTTACTTTATTAATGATCGTCTGTGCCTGACTCTTGTCCTGTATAGGGAATCTTCCTACAAATACGTCAATAAGGCCTTTTTCTATTTCGCCTTCATCTTCATCCATGAAGCCATAATAATCATCAGAAGGAATAGCTCTGATAGGTTCGAATATTGCTTTCGGGTATTCATAAACTGGCACATAATTTGAATTTTCCTTATTGGATCCCTGAGCTATCGTTAGATCTCTATAGTCATAGGATCCATCGCCAAACATCAATAAGAATTTGAATTTCTGAGGGTCACGTGTATAGAACATTCTCGCCATATCTCTAATGCCAGTAGGGTCCTGTGCTCCACCTGAAAATTCATTTTTTATTTGTTCCACATCAATGGCATGAACGATGATCGATGATTGTTTACTTCTGTAGGCAGCATATTGTTTTGCCTCATCCGCGAATTTAGCATGATACACTATGATCATATCCGGTGTGATTAATCCATGGATATCCTGGGGATTTACTAGTCCAACTTTACCTGGATTTTTGATATCGGTGTTATTAAAACAAATGAATTGACGAGCATTTGAATAAGCTGCAGTAAAGGAACCCTTACCGCCTGATATGGACATATTGATCTTATTGGCCTTAAACATATCTGTGATATCCCAGATTTGTTCGTCTCCTTGGAGTGAAGAAAGATTATATTTAATATTGCCCGGTACCGAGGGTCTAAGCAATCTGAAATCCATTGGTTTTCCACCTTTAATGAGATTTCTTTTTGCATTTACTTCCAAATAATCGAGCCATCCCATGCTCTCAACACTCACCTGCGGAAAATCGAATGAAATGTTCCAATTCCCTCCTATTTGTTTGAACTTGAACTTTTTAATGTTGTATGAAGCAACTCTGGATTCAGAGCTTTCTATCATAGTACCGCCAAACGATATATCTGTTGATTGGCCATCAGTTGTTAAAATGACCTTCGTTGGAATTTTACATCTTGTGGCGAAAGCCATATTAACTTGACCGGAGTCATTTGGGACAAGGTTGTTAAGGTCGAAGGCGCTCGTTAAGTTTTTTGTTCGATTGCCATTTTGGATTATCTCATCCAACCATATCTGTCCGGCTCCAATCTTGGAAAATTCATGAAGTAAATTTGTTTTATCTACCTCATATCGGTTTACATAGTCGTATTTGTCTGTTTCTATATCAAAGGTGCTTAGACTTTCCTTGACCGGTATTCTTTTGCCGCCCTGATCATTGAATTGAACAAAGAAATATTTCTTATCATCATAAATATTTGATTTTCTGGTCATGCTGCTGTCAGCAAGTTTATTCCAATTGTGCGCACCTGGCGAATAAAAAAGGAAATAGTCATCTTTATCCCAAGTGCCATCATCTGTTCCCACCATTTGAATGGCTATTTCCTGGGCATCATCCGTTCGGATACCACTATTAAGTTCAGGCAAAGGACCAGGTAAAGTACCAAATAACCGAATTTTAGATGGATCAATATTGGAAGTATTTACTCCAAGCGAATTCAATAGATTGTTGTCCACCTTGTAAATCCCTGCTTCAGTAGTGGATAGCTTGTAAGTTGGGACATCTTTAAAGATGGACTTATCAGCATACTTTGGAGGATTATTTCTTGCCTCCAACTGATCAAATACATTGTAAGTGATCTTTATACTATCCAATAATTGGAAATTTGTCAGAGAGGTCCATTGTCCCGGTAAAAAAGTGACTGTGACAGATTGTTCCCTCCTGCCTTTATTCACAGTAACTATTGGATCAGGATTTCTGATGCCGGCACCACTATATGCTATTGTGATATTTGATTTACTATAAAAGGTTTTGAAATCACGAATTTCTACATTCTTTCCTAAAGGCAATTCAAATCCTCCGGTCACTAAGGGGATAGATGAACTTTCAGGATTTGATACGTTACTAGGATAATAGAGGATATTTTTTGTTTTAAAAGTTTCAACAGCCTTGGCATTAAATTCAGTAAGCACTATAGTCCTTTCAATTGTTTGAGCTTTCAAAGACTGACTTGTCAAAAGATTTATAAATATAAATGCAAGAAATAAATTTAAAGCAAAACTAATTTTGAAGAATTTATAAAAAGGAGGCTTCAGCATAAATAAATATTAATAATGTATTTTAAGGGTGTTTCCATGCAAAAATGCGACCGGAATTACATTTTACAAACGATTAACAAAAGATTTTATTTTTAGTTAGTGAAGTAAAGTTAAAACTTTAACATATTCTGGTGACAAAAGGGAAAGAGGATAAAGGGTTTTTGTTTTCATAAGGATTAGATTTTCATTCAAAGGATTTGCTTTTGTCATTTTAAATTAGCAGTTTTGGATTTTAAAATAATATTCAATAAAATAATATCCTGAGTGCATAAGTTATAGTAAATCTTTTGTCTCAGATTTGACTAGGTGGACCTGCAAGCATTATTTTTTTGCGTCAGCATAATTTAATAGTCAACAATTAACATTTTTACTTTGCCCATGACTATAAAATTATATTACATTTGAATTTTAATGTACTATTTATGACTTATCCTTTCTACAAATATTTCTGCTTCATCCTTACACTGCTTACAAGTGTGGCTGCATATGGACAAGATCCGGTGTTTTCTCAATTCTATGCACATCCACTTGAACTTAATCCAGCTCTGGCAGGCAATAGTGGAGGGACCAGGATAGGATTGAATTACAGGAATCAATGGAATGGATTAAGCTCAGATTATAAAACTTATGCAGTAAGTGCTGACCAATACTTGTTTGGTTACAATAGTGGAATAGGTATTTCTTTGATGGCAGATGAAGCAGGTCAGGGTATATATAGAACTATTAACGGTGAATTTTCTTATTCCTACCAAATCGAAATGAAGAATGATACTAAGATCAAAATGGGAGTACAGCTAGGCTTCATTAGTGTTGCATTGGATTATGATAAACTTTTATTTATTGATCAGATTGATCCTATCAATGGGGCGACAAGTCCTGGTGGATTGCCCTACCCAACCAATGAAGCTCCGCCTGAATTTACCAATAGAACACTTTTAGACCTTGGTTTCGGAGCAGTTATCAATAACGAAAATTTTTACGCAGGACTTGCAATGAAACATCTGAATCGTCCTGATCTTAATTTTTATACGACCGAAAGTAATACTAAAAGAGGTCTTCCAATAAGGCTCACTGCCATGGCAGGATACAGAATACCTATAGGCATACAATCCTATGGAAGGAAATCCAATTATGCCATACTTCCAAACATCCTCTTTGTGAAACAATCTTCTTTAGGTCAGGTCAATTTGGGTGCAATCCTGGAAATGAAATCCTTTAATGCAGGCTTGTACTATCGGAATGGATTCAAAAATCCTGATGCAATAATCGTTTCAGCGGGTTTTGACACAGGACAATTCAAGTTTGGGTACAGCTATGATGCAACAGTTTCGGGACTCGGATTTAATACTGGTGGTACTCATGAATTGAGTTTAAGTGTAGTATTTTATCAGGACAATGGTTCCAAATACAGCGACTGCACAAAGATATTTAGATAAATATGCATTTATACAAAACTTAATATCATAAAAGGTCAGAAAATACGTTTAAAAAAGTGTCAACAAAATTTTGCACAGAATTATTAAGTTGTATCTTTGACCTTCTTAACCGAAAAATATTAGAATTATCAGCAGATAGAACTAAAATTGAATCGTTGAAAGCTAATAATAGCAAAGACTTTTTAAAATTGGAAATGTGCTTCTGACCTTTTAAACAGATAAATTAACAAATGAATCAGGCATTCAAAATTTTTGTACTTTTAGTATCTACCATGTTTATGTTCGCTTCTTGTAAAAAGAAACAAGAACGATCAGGCTCTACAGGATGGGTTTACAACGACCAGAAATGGGGTGGTTTTTCAAAATCAGATGCTAAAGATCAGGAAACTGGTCCCAATCTGGTACTTGTAGAAGGTGGAACTTTTACAATGGGAACGACTCAGGAAGACGTCACTTATGAATGGAACAATGTTCCGAGAAGGGTAACTGTTTCTTCGTTTTATATGGATGAAACTGAAGTAGCTAATATCGATTACAGAGAATATGTTTTCTGGACTAAGAGAGTATTCGGTGCCAACTATCCGCAAGTTTGGAGAAATTCACTTCCTGATACATTATGCTGGAGAGAGGAATTGGCTGCTAATGAGCCTTACGTAGAGACTTATTTTAGATTCCCTTCTTATGATGATTATCCAGTAGTGGGTGTGTCTTGGATTCAGGCAAATGAATATTGCAAGTGGAGATCTGATCGTGTGAATGAAATGTTGTTGATAGAGAAAGGAATTTTAAATCCCAATCCTGAACAAAAGGATGGCGATAACTTCAATACTCAGGCTTATCTATATGGTCAGTATGAAGGAAGCGTAAAGAAAAATCTTAAGGATGCTTCTACAGGAGGAGAGAAAAAAGTAACTTATGAAGATGGCATTTTACTACCTGCTTACAGACTGCCTACAGAAGCTGAATGGGAGTATGCAGCACTTGCACTTCAAGGTAATATGTTGTCTGCCAAAGATGAGATCGTAACTGATAGGAAAATCCTTCCTTGGAATGGTGATTCACCAAGATATCAGAAAAGAAATAAATACATGGGTAACATGCTTGCCAACTTTAAGCTTGCTGGTGGTGACTACATGGGTGTCGCGGGTAACTTGAATGACAATGCCCCTATTCCTTCACCTGTAAGGGCTTATTATCCTAACGATTTCGGTTTATATAATATGGCTGGAAATGTTAGTGAGTGGGTAGCTGACGTATATCGTCCAACCAACTCAACTACATTGAGAGATGTTGACAATCAGGATCTTAACCCATTCAGGGGTAATGAATTCAAAGAAATGGTGGTAGGTGATGACGGTCTTCCAGTTGAAAAAGACAGTATGGGTCGTTTAAAATTTGCTTTGATGAAAGATTCTTTGATCGCCGGAAGAGAGAATTTTAAAAAGGCAGATGTAAGAAACTACCTGGATGGTGATAGTGCTGTAGACGGATTTTATGACTATGGTGTTACATCTCTGATCTCAGACAAAGCAAGAGTGGTGAAAGGTGGTTCTTGGGCAGACAGATTATTTTGGTTGTCTCCTGGAGCAAGAAAGTTCAAAGATGAAGATAAAGCTGACAGAATGATCGGGTTTAGATGCGCTATGACTAGAATGGGTAGTTCAGCTGGAAATGATTCAGATGGCGGAAATTACTTTGGTAAGCAAAAGAAAAGCAAAAGAAAATATTAATTATAATATTTCAAAATATAAAATCCTCACAATTAACTTTGTGGGGATTTTTTTTAATATGACTAACAGGTGAATTCATTACTCGATTTATTTATAAAGCATCCTTCTGTCACTATCGACAGCAGAAATATTAATGAAGGGCAGATATTTTTTGCAATTAAAGGCGATAATTTTGATGGCCATGATTTCATTTCAAATGCATTTGAACTGGGAGCATCATACTGTGTTGCATCAGATCTAAAATATAAAGACTATCCTTCTGTAATAATAGTTGAGGATACCTTGAAGGCACTTCAGGATTTGGCGCGAGCGTATAGAAAAACTTTTGATATTCCTTTTTTCGGAATCACTGGGTCCAATGGAAAGACCACAACCAAAGAGTTATTGGCAAGGGTAATGGCTACGCGTTTCAAAACGCATATGACCAAGGGTAATTTTAATAATCATTTAGGTGTTCCATTGACGATCTTAGCTATGCCTAACGATACTGAATTTGCAATCATTGAGATGGGGGCAAATCATATCGGTGAGATCAGGGAGTTGTGTGAAATTTGCTTGCCTACTCATGGTTTAATTACAAATATTGGTTTGGCCCACCTCGAAGGTTTCGGAAGTGCTGAAGGTGTTAAAATAGGCAAGTCTGAGCTGATGGATCATCTTTCGAATCAGGGTGGGGTCCAGTTCATTAACTTAAGGGAAGAAAGTTTAAGGTTCTTATCTAAATCCACTGAGAATCAAATTTTATTTGGCAATGAAAATAATGAGTCTTTAATTCTTCATGATGATCAGGATAATTTAAATCTTGGATTTATTTATAAAGATAAGTTGTATGAAACCCAATTATTCGGAGCGCATAATTTTAATAACATTTTGTCTGCCTTTGAAGTTGGAAAGTATTTCGGGTGTGATATTTCTGAAATGATTGAAGCTATTGTTCAATATCAACCTACCAATAACAGGTCTCAGAAATATCAATTAGGGGATCTCACCATTCTTCTTGACGCATACAATGCCAATCCTACTTCTGTGCATCATGCCATTCAAAACTTTGGTACACTTGTTGCTGAAAGAAAGTCTGTCATATTAGGTGACATGCTGGAGCTGGGTGAAGCATCTTCAGATTTCCACAGGAAGGTTTTGGCTGATTTGGCTTCATTATCCGGGTTGAACAAAGTAATTTTAGTAGGGGCTGCTTTTTACCAACTTAGATATGAATTTCCTAAATATAATTTTTATGAGACAACCATCGATGCTTCACATCATTTAGATTGGAAAGATTTTAATGGAGATACTTTGCTAATAAAAGGTTCAAGAGGGTTAAAACTAGAGAGTTTGCTCCCGTAGTTCATCAAGCCATGAGAATATGTCCTCCAACCTGGGAGACAATTCACCTTTGCCGCTATATATATAATCATTGTAAGTACAAGGTACTTTGCTAAGATGTTTGAGTTCTTCAGGAAGTGGGTAAGGATAATTTGCAAACCATTCCATTGAAATTTCATCTTTTGTAAAATTTACGTTGTGATAAGGTAGGCATTCATCAATGATAAAGGTAGTCTCCTGAACTGTGCCATGTGTGTTGCCGGATTTATTGACACCCGATATGTAATAATAGATGAACTGGGCGATGGTATCTACGGACACCTCATCTATTCCTTCATTTTGCTTTGAAAAACCTGTCAGAATAGTCATCTTGGTGTTTTCACTACTACCAATCGATCGAGCTATTTGATTGAAACTTTCTGATGTAAAGCCGCTCACACCTAGTTCTAGCTTAGAGGGAAGATCAGATTGTTTAACTATAGACAGATCTACTACTACACAATTTGAATACTGTATTGGTTTTTGAATTACTTCTATCTGTTGGAGCAGATTTCCAAGACGATAGTTATCAAAGGAGGACTTGGGAATCTTTGCATTTTCACTAAGATGCTGTTGGTGACCGCTCACTCCTAGATTAAGTATAGTTCGGAATGACTTCTCAATAAAATTTGAAAATTCTCTTTGTAATTCGGATAAAGAGTTGTGAAATATTTGGATATTGGCATAAAAATTAGATAAATCAGCGGCCTGGAAGAAATATTTTAAGTCAGAAATATGATTTTGTAAAATAAATACTTTACATTTGCTTTCAGATAATATTTCATTGAGCAGCTGAAATGTGTTGGCATCATCCTCAAGTGTGCCTGGTTGTATTAAGTGAATATTAAATTCCTCGAAATTAAATTTATTTAATCTTTTCGCAAACTTTTCGATATTTTTTACTTCAAAAGAAACGATAAGGACGTTTTTGGGGTTAGTAATTAAGTCTGAGATTGATTTAGCATTTATTTTATTTGCCTTTTCTATCAAAATGGAAGGCTTAAAATTAAATTTTTCAAACATTTTTAATTAATTTATATACTGCAAACATATTAAAATTCGTAAAACTTTTTTTCTTTGAAAATTAATAATACTTTTGCCTTTCAAATTCGTATTTTCTAATTCGTATAAATATATATATATAATATAAAATAAATCCCTATGACTAAAAGAATTTATTTATTCCTGTTCACAGTTGTGTTGATGTCCACTTTCAATAAAGTGAATGCACAAAGTGAATCATTCAAGTCGCCGGTAATAACTGACGAAATGACCGTTAATCCAGATCAGAACAAAGAATGGAGAGCAGGTCAAAGTAAATATTCAGCTAAGCCTAAAAATATGTGGGAAATCGGCCTTCACGCAGGTAGATTTGGCATTAGTGGTGATGTACCAACTAAAGCACTTCCAGGATGGGGCGCAGGTATCCATATCCGCAAAGCAATTACTTATGCTTTGTCAGTAAGAGTTGATGGTTTTTATTCAACTTCGAAAGGATTTGATGACAGATATACACCGGGAGATATTATTGCTCAGGAACAACTACCAAATACTGGTTCAGTAACCAATGGTATGTACAGAAACTACAAGAATACTACCATTGGTGGCTCTCTTGAAGGTATTGTCAATATCGGTAATTTGTTATTTCATAAAGAACGTAACAAATGGAATCTATACGCAGGCCTTGGTATAGGTGTACTTTCTATTGACACTAAAGTGAACAACCAAAAAGGTGGTGCAATTATCAACTGGGAGTCATTGAATTTGAATGCAGATGATAAATATGCAGACAATGTTCAAAAAATTAAGGATGCAATGGATGATGATTATGAGACAGCTGTCGAAAACGAAAGAGGTGTTGGTGGATTTGCTGATAATGGAAAGATCGCAGTTCAAGTTCCTATTTCTATAGGAATCTCAAGAAAAATCAACAAAAGACTTAATATCGGTATCGAACATAAATTTATATGGGCTGATTATGATTCTTGGGACGGTTTTGTATACAGATCAGCACAAGATCAATCAAATGATAGTGACAAGGGTCAATATACTTCAGTAAGATTAGGTATCAATGTTGGTAGCTTTGACAAACGTACTGAACCACTTTATTGGTTGAATCCGTTAGATGGTGCTCTTAATGATGTTGCTGAACTTAAGCAAAGACCAAAATTTGACCTTACTGATACTGATGGTGACGGTGTGATCGATATGATCGATCAGGAGAAAGAATCTCCATCTGGAGCGGCTGTAGATACAAGAGGTATTACTTTGGATAGTGATACAGACGGTATTGCTGATTACAAAGATGATGAGCCTTACTCTCCTCCTGGATACGAAGTTGACACTAGAGGTGTTGCAGTTATACCTGACAAACCGGTTACTGAGTCAAGATTAAATGAAGTATTGAAAAATGCTAAAAATGACTGGTGGTTGCCTATGATACATTTCGATTTGGATAAATATTATGTTAAACCAGAATTCTATCCTCAACTGAAATCAGTTGCTGAAGTAATGATGTCTCATCCTGATATGAAGATCGTTGCTACAGGTTTTACTGATACACGTCTAGGAGCTGATTATAATACAGTATTGTCATTTAACAGAGCTAAGGCTGCAGTTGATTACCTTGTAGGTACTTACAATATTCCAAGAGAAAGATTTGTTATCAACTATAATGGAATGGACGAGCCTATCATACCTAATCTTCCTACTTCACACAATATCACGAAGCAGAAAGAAATGCAACAATACATCAACCGTAGAGTTGAGTTTAGAGTAGCAACTCCTGAAGATAAAGATCAAGATGCTCCCTCTGGACCGAATGCAGGACAAAACACTCCTGGTTCTTCTAGAAAAGGTGCCAAATATTCAGGTAATTCTAATTCAGGATATTAATCTGAATCAGATTATGATACAATAAAAAGGGAGTCTCATGGCTCCCTTTTTTATTTAAACTACACCCTTTGTTTAATTTGATTTTACGCTTATATTTGAAAAAAAATAAAAATGTTCAAAGATATTGATCTGACAGGCCACACAGTAATAGTTAGAGTTGATTTCAATGTACCTTTTGATGAAAATATGAAGGTGTCAGATGATACCAGAATTAAGGGTGCGATTCCAACTATTAAAGAATTGATTGATAGGAAAGCTAAAGTTATATTAATGAGCCATCTTGGAAGGCCCTTGAAAGACTTGAATGAAGACGGATCAGTTAAGAAAAAATACTCATTAGTCCATGTCGTAGATGCTCTAAAAAATAATCTGGGTATGGAAGTTACATTTATTGAAACACCGGTTACAAATCCATCAATTTCTAAAGAGATAAGTGAGTCTAGCATTAAGAATGTTATACTTCTTGAAAATACCCGATATTATAAAGGAGAAGAAAAAGGTGATGAAGAGTTAGCAAAAACAATGGCTTCACTCGCTGATTTTTATGTCAATGATGCCTTTGGAGCTGCTCATAGAGAACATGCTTCTACTGCGACTATTGCCCGCCAATTCGATCCGACACATAAGTCATTTGGACTTCTTATGGATAAGGAAGTAAGCAACATATCTAAAGTACTTGGCGATATTAACCGTCCTTTCTGTGCTATCGTAGGAGGCGCGAAGGTTTCTGATAAAATTGCACTCATAGAAAACCTGATGGATAAGGTCGATAAGATCATCATTGGTGGGGGAATGGCATTTACTTTCATAAAAGCTCAAGGAGGAAGTATAGGATCATCACTTTGTGAATTGGATAAGCTTGACTTGGCTTTGGAGTTATTTGCTAAAGCAAAAAGTAAAAATGTCGAGTTAATTCTTCCAGTAGACTCCAAAATCACTCAGGGTTTTAGCAATGATGGACTTGCAATTACCTGCGATATTGATAAAATTCAAGACGACTGGATGGGCTTAGATATAGGTGATGCTTCTATAGCTCTTTTTGAAAAGGCAATAATGGAAAGTAAAACTATCCTATGGAATGGACCAATGGGCGTTTTTGAATTTCCTAATTTTGCTAAAGGCACATTAGCCATAGCGAACGCCTTGGCTAGAGCTACTGACAAAGGAGCCTACACATTAGTAGGAGGAGGAGATTCAGTCGCTGCAATTACTCAGGCAAAACTTGAAGATGATGTGAGTTTTGTGTCCACGGGTGGTGGTGCCATGTTGGAAATGATCGAAGGAAAAGAATTGCCGGGCATTATTGCAATGGGACAGACGAATTAGTTATAGTGTAAATCAAAACAAGATTGGATACAACAAACGATTTGCAGAAAAACTTAATTAGCTGGAGAAGACACCTTCACCGACATCCGGAATTATCCTTTGAAGAAAAAAACACTTCACTTTTCATTCAGGAATGGTTGAGAGAAAGAGATATTCCATTCACTTCAGGATGGGCAGGTCATGGAATAGTTGCTTCAGTCATCATTGATAAAGATGATCCAAAGTTTTATGCATTCCGCGCTGACATGGACGCCTTACCTATCCAGGAAGAAAACCCCAGGGAATATTGCTCTCAAACTCCAGGAATAATGCACGCCTGCGGTCATGATGTGCACACGACATGTTTGCTTGGAGCTATTGAATTGATCCTGAATAACAAAGATCAATTAAAATCAAATTTAAAATTTATATTCCAACCTGGTGAAGAAAAACTCCCGGGTGGCGCATCCATCATGCTCAAAGAAGGTGCTATCGATGTAAATAATTGCAAAGGAATATTCGGTCTGCATGTCCAGCCATCAATGGAAGTCGGAACTGTCGGTTTTCACTCAGGAATTTATATGGCTTCTTCAGATGAATTATACATTACTGTTAAAGGCAAAGGCGGACATGGTGCAATGCCTCAGGACACGATCGATCCAATTTACATAGCATCCTCCATTATCATTGGCTTGCAGGAGATCATCAGTAGAAAAAGTCATCCAGCTTCTCCTTCCATTCTTACTATTGGTAAAATAAATAGTGTAGGCGGCGCTACGAATATCATACCCTCAGAAGTTAAACTAGAAGGCACTTTTCGGGCTATGGATGAAGCATGGAGAAAGAGAGCACATTTACTTATCAGAAAAACTTGCGAAGGAATAGCTGAAAGCTTCGGAGGTAGTGCGGAGGTTGATATTGTCCATGGATACCCTGTCCTGATCAATGATGAACATCTGGTCCAATCAGCAAAACAAATCGCTAGTCAGATTCTTGGAACAGAAAATGTGATAAACCTTGATATCAGAATGACTTCTGAAGATTTTGCTTGGTATACTCAGCAAATCCCGGGATGCTTTTTTAGATTGGGAACTGGAAATTCATCTAAGGGCATTACAAGTGGCGTACATACAGCCACTTTCGATGTTGATGAGGATTGTCTTATGATTGGTGCCAATACGCTTTCACTGATAGCTTTGAGCCTGAGTAGTGAATGTTGAAATTATAATTTTATAATTTTCTCCTCTTCACCTCACTATCGATGTACTGAAATTCCCTGCTCATGTCACCTGTGACCGAAGTATTCTCTTGTGCCCTCCGCATTAAATAGGGCATCACATCTTTCAATGGTCCATATGGCATGTATTTGGCAGTAGTAATGCCGGCATCAGCCAGATTAAAGGTAAGATGATCACTCATGCCGTATAATTGGCTTGTCATCACGTGTGGATGATCCCCTGATATACCCTTGTCCATTAAAAGCGAAGAATAAAGTGCTGAAGACTCAGCATTGTGCGTTGCGCAGCAAAAAGCAATTTCTTTAATGTTTTCAACACAGTAGATGATTGCTGCATTATAATCTCTATCGCAATCCACTTTAGAGTCTTGAATTGGAGATGGTAAGCCTAGTTTTGTCGCCCTGTTTCTTTCTTTTTCCATATAAGCCCCACGAACTGCTTTTGCACCAAGAATATAACCTTCCCTTTTGGCCTTTTCATGGGACTTCTTTAAAAAGTCTAAACTTACCTTGCGATACATTTGAAAAGTATTGTATACTACAGGCTTTTCTTTGTTATATCTTGCCATCATCTTATCCGTAATTTCATCAACTGTGTCCTGGATCCAGGTTTCTTCAGCGTCAATAAAGATGCTCATGTTATGATTCTGAGCATTGTGACAAATAGAATCAATCCTTTTGATTAGGTGATTAAATTCATCCTCTTCATTCGAATTTAGTTGCTCCTTCCTATCCATTTTCTCGAGTAATTCAAATCTGCCCAATCCGGTTAGCTTAGCACTTACTGTTGTAATATTAGGTTGTGTGGCAGCAAACTCGATAGAACGAATAGTGTTGTTCATCGTTAGATTAAAGTCTTCCTCAGAGTTTTTTGCCTCAGCTCCATAGTCCAGGATGGTGTAAACCCCTTTTGAAGCAAGTTTCTCAACTGCAGGCACACACTCCAAAAGTGTTCGACCACCGCAAAATTGAGCGAATAATGTATTTTTAAGTATTAATTGAGTAAAAGGAAAATTGACCTTCATGGCCCACATTCCAAGTTTTGTTCCTAAACTTACCAGCCAAGGTCTATTCATCTTGTCAAATAACCAGTGCATTCTTTTTAGTTCTGCATTCGTCTTAGTTGCAAATGCGATCTCTGTATTTGTAAAATCCGGTTGGCTTCTCTTCATTCCATTTATATTAAATTCATTTCTCAAATGAAATTCAAATATAGATAAGATATCAAACAGTTACTACAAAAATAACCGTTGACTTATTCAATTTAAAATTGTGGAAAATTTATATGTTTAATTTTAAATATTAAACAACGAAATATCTTTATGTTTAATCGCCTTGGTAGGTATTTCGACGACCATAATTGTTCCATTGCCAGGTGTTGAATCTACACTGAATTTACCCTTGAGGTATTGTGCCCTATATTCTACATTTTTAAGTCCCATGCCTTGATACTGAGTTTGATTATATGCAAATCCTTCGCCATCGTCCTCCACGGTAATCATCATGAGGTCTTCCAGGTAGTTGATCTGAATAATGATCTCCTGTGCTTTGGCATGTTTTATACTATTATTGACCAATTCTTGTACGATCCGGAACACAAATAGATCCAAGTCTTTATCCGAAATTCTATTTATCCCAAATGCCTGATATATGACAGTCGGTCCACCATCGAATGTATATTTCTCTATCAATTCTTCTAAAGCAGTATGAAGGCCGTATTTAGAAAGTGTAATGGGCATCATATCTCGTGAGATCTTTCTCACTTCTTCGCATGCATCGTCGATCATCTCCTTGGCCTTTTTCATAGCAGGGCTGATTCCGTTTATTTCCTTGCCTTGACTTGCACTCATCTGGAGCTTTATCGTACTTAACATTGCACCCAAACTGTCATGCAGGTCTTTCCCAATCCTGTTTCTTTCAGCCTCCTGACCCATTAGCATCGACTCCATCGCTTTGATCTGACTATCTTTTTCTATTTCTTTGAGTTGTTGATCCTGGAGCTCGTTGCGCTGCTGGCTTATGATTTGATTGGTTTTAAAGCGGTTTGTATAATTACGGTAAGTCAAATATACAGCGAGGATCGTGGCAAGAAATGCAAAGATCAATATATATATCATTACCCGCTGTTGCTTTCCGTTCAAGGTTTTCAGCTCATTTTCATTCTCAAGTTGTTTGATGACTAGATCTTTATTCTCGGAGTCGAATTTTTGGGCAATCTCCTGGCTTGACTTTAAGATCTCTGTATTCTTGACATTATTGACTACAGTCATATACTTCTCAAGTACACTTATTACCTTTTCTTTACTTCCTGTTTCAATATAAACTAACGATAAAATCTTGTACAATTCAGGTAAGTCTTGTTCCTTTCCCTGTTTTAGAAGGCCAGATTCTGCTCTTTCCAGATACAATTCTGCATTACGAAAGTCCTTTTTTTCGAAATAGATCTTTCCTAAATAAAAATCATTGAAAGCATTGGTGCTGTCTTTAAGGAAAGATTCAGCTAGTTTTTGATTTCGGAAGGCGATCTTTAATGCTCTGTCATAATTTTTCTCCTTAAGATCATTTTGGATCAGGTTGTTATTATTTTGCATAATAAGATTGGTATCTCGGAGGATATCATTTGCTATTTCAAGCGTCTTAATATAACATAGTCTGGCATCAACATGCTGATTGTCATTAGTGTATGCCAATCCAAGTTGATTCATGGCAATGGCATATGGCCTGTACATCTTATTTTCAAGGTAAAAATCCGTTGCTTCCTTCAGATTATTAATAGCAAACTTGTAATTGTATAAATTGAGATAGAGAACGCCCAGCTTTTCAAGCATGGCATAATATTCTACATCTTTTCCAAGTGTTTTATAAATCGCAGAACTTTTTTGATAGTAACTAACTGCACTATCCGGTCTTGATTCGACCTCATATGCTTCAGCTAGCTTTTTAAAAAGAATTGCTGCCTGTTCGTTTTGGGAATTCTTAACCTTCTTAATTGAAACGATTAATTCATTTTTAATCGAATCGGTATTATTAACTGGTAAGGCATTTTGACTCAAAACGCACCATGGTATGCAGAAGGATAAAATTATCAGAACACTTATTGTCCTCATTTTATTTTTTTGTAATGTAAATCAAACTTAATATTCAAAAGATGGGGCGTAATAGAAAGAGTGAATATTAATTCGCTAAACAAGGCTATTCTCGAGCGCCACTCTGACCAGACCGGCACTGTTTCTTACCCCAAGTTTTGACATTAGGTTACTTCTGTGTGTCTCTACTGTGTGCAAACTTATAAATAACATATTGGCGATCTCCTGAGCTGTATGCTCCTTGATGATAAGGCCAAGGATCTCTTTCTCTCGCTTGGAGATCTTTACTTGAAGGATGTCCATGTTATTGCCCTGATTTTTCTTTGCGAAACTGTTCATCATGGTCTGGGTCACTGACTGGCTATAGTATTGACTGCCATTAAACACGGTCTGCATGGCCTGGACCAACTCTTCGTGATCTGTATTTTTCAGCACATAGCCGGATGCACCTTCTTTTAACACTTCTTTGATATACTCGGCATTATTGTACATGCTCAATATCAATATCTTGATAGCTGGATACTTTTTCTTGATTTGCTTAGTCAATTCCAGTCCATTCAGGTTGGGTAGATTTATATCAAGTAAAATAATGTCTATATTGGGATTCTTCTCAATAGCGCCCATGACATCCTGCCCATCGAAAATTGTCTCAACTATTTTTATCTCAGCTGAATTGGAGAAAATAGCCTGAACACCTTCCACAAACATCTTGTGATCATCTACGATCATTACCTGAATCTTAGGCTTCGCCATGTAAATTTATATATTAATAAGTTGTGTAAATAAAGTTCGAATGAGCTTAATGAATGGCAATTTACGGTCTTTTTTGATTTATTATATATATTTTTCCTTAATTTATTCTACTTTCGCAGTTGATAACGCACTTTCATGAGTAATATTGTAGCTATAGTAGGCAGGCCGAATGTCGGTAAATCCACTCTTTTTAACAGACTGATCGGTAAGAAACAGGCCATCATAGACGATGTGAGTGGTGTCACGAGAGATCGGCAATATGGCGAAGCTGATTGGAATGGTAAGTCTTTTATCGTCGTAGATACTGGAGGTTTCGTTCAAGGAAGTGATGATGTTTTCGAAAAAGCCATCCGCGACCAAGTCCATATCGCCATAGAAGAAGCAGGAGCGATCATTTTTATGGTAGATTTTGAAACAGGTGAAACCGACCTGGATAGTAAAGTAGCCAAGATGCTGCGCCAATCCAATAAGAATGTCATCTTAGTCGTAAATAAGATAGACAATGCCGCCAGATTCATTGAAGCACAGGAATTCTGGGGTATGGGATTCAAGCATACGCACTTCCTTTCTTCCATCTCAGGTAGTGGTACAGGGGAGATCCTTGATGATCTGATGCCGATGATCACTGACCCGGAGACCTTGAACACGGACCTTCCTAAGATCGCAATTATTGGACAACCAAATGTAGGTA
This sequence comes from Candidatus Brachybacter algidus, assembly GCA_016711705.1. Lineage (GTDB taxonomy): Bacteria > Bacteroidota > Bacteroidia > Chitinophagales > Saprospiraceae > Parvibacillus > Parvibacillus algidus. The sequence goes on from JADJSK010000003.1 coordinate 325,675, forward strand.
AATCATCCTATACCAACGTTTTATTAGGTGAAGAACGCAATATTGTGACGGACATCGCCGGAACTACGCGTGATTCGATCCACACCCGCTATAATTTATTCAACAAAGAATTTTATATCATTGATACTGCGGGTATCAGAAAAAAACAAAAGGTCAATGAGGATCTGGAGTTCTATTCTGTGATGCGCGCCATTAGAGCCATTGAAGAGGCTGATGTGTGTGCCTTGTTAATAGATGCGCAGACAGGCATCGAGGCACAGGATATGAGTATATTCCGGTTAGTCCAAAAAAGAAATAAAGGTATCGCCATATTTGTCAATAAATGGGATCTCGTAGATAAAGAAACCAATACTGCACGTGATTTTGAAGCTGAAGTAAAAGAACGATTGGCACCATTTAATGATGTTCCCGTCATTTTCATATCAGCTTTGGAAAAGACAAGGATCTTCAAGTCTATCGAAGTGCTCTTGGACATATATGAGAATAAGCAGAAAAAGATCATGACGTCCAAACTCAACGATGTCATGTTGCCAATTATTGAAAAGACGCCACCACCTTCTTACAGAGGTAAGATGATCAAGATCAAACACATCACACAACTGCACGCATCTCACCCTGTGTTTGGATTTTTCTGCAACTATCCGGATCACATATTGGAAAGTTACAAGCAGTTTTTGGAGAATCAAATGCGTAAGAACTTTGACTTCAGTGGTGTTAAGATCAGCATTGTATTTAAAGAGAAATAACATGCTTTTTTCAACCACTGACATAGAAGGAGTCCTGATATATGAGCCGAAGGTAATCAATGATGAACGGGGATACTTTTTCGAAAGCTTCAGGTCGAGTTATTTCGAAGATTTGGGCATCACAAGACCTTTTATACAAGACAATCAGGCTTTTTCAACCAAAGGGGCATTAAGAGGACTACACTATCAGACAGGAGCATATGCACAAGCAAAACTAGTTAGAGTTTTACTGGGTGAAGTGCTGGATGTGGTAGTAGATATCAGGCCGGAATCAAAGACATTTGGCCAGCATTATAAAATCATTTTATCAGGAGATAATCATAAGCAGTTATATGTTCCAAGAGGCTTTGCTCACGGTTACCTTGTCTTGTCAGAAAATGCCATCTTCTGTTATAAATGTGATAATTATTACAGCAAATCGCACGAAGGAGGGCTAAGATACGACGATCCAAATGTGGGCATAGATTGGGGCTTTCCTGCTAATGAATTAAATGTGAGTGAGAAGGATCTGATTTTACCCACTTTAGGAACACATATTTCAATAGATCAATAAAACAACGATAAACTTCAATACATGGCAACAATAGGTGTCACCGGTGCAGCAGGACAATTAGGACAGGAACTTGCCCTGCTTTCTCAATATTACCCGAAACATGATTTTGTGTTTTTCGATTCTGAAGAACTCGACATCACTGACTGGCTTCAGCTGGATGATGAACTTGAAGAATATGATCTGGACTTCATGATTAATTGCGCAGCTTACACCAAGGTCGATCTGGCAGAAACAGAATCAGAAAAAGCATATCTAGTCAATCAGGAAGGCCCAAAAAACTTAGCTAAATACTGCGAAGAAAATGACATTACGCTCGTGCATTTTTCATCAGATTACGTATATCACAATGACTTTGGTCGCCCGCTGAAAGAAGAAGATGTTACGTCACCAAAAGGTGTATATGCTAAGTCAAAGCTGGCAGGGGAGGAGGAGATCCGAAAAATGTGTGATAATCATTTGATCTTCCGAACTTCATGGGTGTATTCAAGTTTCGGCACTAATTTCGTCAAGAATATTCTGAATGCGACAAATAGCAAAACGGAGTTTAACGTAGTTTTTGATCAAATTGGTTGCCCGACCTATGCGAGGGATCTTGCAGATAGAGTTTTAAAAATAGTCGATGGCATATCAAATAAATTATACAATATAGAAGAGGTAAGAGGTACTTACAATATTGCCAATAGTGGCGTGACGAGTTGGTATGACTTCACCAAACAAATATTCCACTTAGAAGGAAAGAGCTGTACAGTTCATCCTATTTTGTCTGCTTCATACCAGGCTGCTGCAGAGCGTCCGGCTTATTCGGTGTTCGATCAGACAAAGTTGAAAGAGCGTTTTAACCTTGAAATGCCATATTGGTCAGCCAGTTTGCACAAATGTTTAAAAGCATTAAAGGAAGATTAAATGGTCATCGTTTGTTTCGGTCCGGGCCCTGTATTTAAAGGTGGAATAGCCAATTACAATACATCGCTTGCAAAGGCTTTTGATAAAAGGAGTGATTGTGAAGTGCACATTGTCTCGTGGACGCAGCAGTATCCTGCTATTATCCCAAGAGAATTCAAAGATCTTGCAAGTAAAAAAGATCAATTGGAAGGTACTAATATCAAGGTACATTACCTGACCAATTACAACAATCCGTTGACCTGGACCAATACTGCGAATGAGATCATCAAACTAAAACCTGATGTGGTTATATTTCAATGGGCGATAGCGATTCAGGGGCTCCCACTTGGTTTTATAGCAAAAAAATTAAATAAAGCCGGCGTTAAAACCGTGTTTGATCTGCACTTTGTAATTCAGAAAGAGCATAGTTCGATCGATAAAAGATTCACAAAATTTGCGTTAAAAAATGGTAAGAATTTCATCACCCATGCCCTCAAAACATTCAATGAATTAAAGGAAGTTTTTCCCGAAACCAATTTTCAATTATTTGATAAAAATGAAGTTATTGAAACTGAAAAATTGAGATCGAATGGTCAATTACCTGTGATCAATTTATATCATCCGGTGTATGATATGTTCAAGCCGGTGCCGAATTATGACATCGAAACATTCAAGGCGGTGCATGGATTGAAAAACATGTATTTCTATTTTTTGGATTTATTAGGAAATACAAAGGTCTTCATAACGTTATTCCTGCATTTAATTTATTGGCTCAAAAAAGAGATGATGTATCATTGATTATTTGCGGTGAATCCTTTTGGAAAACTTTGGATAAATCAAAATTATCGACTCGTATCAAAACAGGACTTTTCGGGTTGGCAAAAAAGATCTTCCTCAAAAAGTCAGATGACGAAAGTGAGTACAATCCACTTGCCTTAATTGAAGAATTAGGAATACAGGATAAAGTCGCTGTATTTAATTCGTTTGTACCAAATGAAGAAGTGCACAAATACTTCCAGGTGAGTGATGCTGTTATATTATTTTATGATTATGCCACGCCGTCCGGAGTAGAATCTATTGGTTACAACTTTCAGATGCCCATCCTTGCTACGCGTGTAGGACACTTTCCGGAGACAGTTGTCGATGGCTACAATGGTTACCTGGCCGCTTCTGATGATATCGAAGACATGGCTGCAACGATGGAGCGTTTTCTAGTGCATCCTATTGACAGGGCGAATGTGGCGGAGACGAGTAAGGATATGAGTTGGGAGAATTATGCGAAGAGGGTGGTGGAGTTGGTGTGAATCGACCTGGTTCATTTAAGATTTTAATTTCTAAAAAACTAATATTTTTCTCCAAATTCTTTAAATACCCAAACATAAATATAAAAACAAAATAAAGTTAGAACTTCCCCTCTTGAGGGGTGGCCAAAGGCCGGGGTGTCAATAACAATTTATATAATTAAGAACAAGTTGGATTTATTAGAATAATTACAATTGGTAGTATTGACAAACATGGTAATATATTATTAGGTATTAGTTATACATTTCTTCTTTCTTCAAGACATAATCGTTGAAAAGTTAGTTTCCAGCACTTTTGAAAGCTGAGTAATATAGACAGCCCACATAGCCGTCTCCCCCATCTCCATCCTTTGTAAAGCTGATTTTGAGATGTGCAACTTGCTGCTTAACTGCTCGAGTGACCATCCTTTTTCTTTTCATAGTTGGCGTATTTTGGCTCCTATTTTTTTGTTCATAATTTGTTTGAAGATTATATATTGTAAAGTATAATGTAGGCTAAGTGTGGTGTTGCTGCAAATATAAGCGATAATATTTGAGAATATGCCATATTATTTATAACTATTTTTTCAAATTTCCCAATAATAAGGAAATTTATTTGTAAGAAAAGAAATACCTTAGCGTTATAGAAAGGAAATCATCAAGGATTTCAAACACTTAAACTAAAAGATATTAAATTGATAATCATTTTTGATTGGCAAGTCACATGTATTATATGGTAATTCCATCAATGCCAACTTGAAACTTTTGCTAAGGTGGAGTGTGAATGTAACGGATAGTTTATTTAATTAAATTTTATAAAAATGAAAACAATTATTTTATGAGTTTTAGATCCTTTGCAAGAATTTTCTACATTCAATCTAAAAGATATTTCTGGAGGAAGAAGTGTTGTTTGGAGGGATGGTTCCTCAGCCTCTTATTTGGGCAGAACTTCAAGTATTGATGAAGAGCAAGTTACCACTTACTCCTCACTTCAAGAAGCTTATGATGAAGGCTGTGGAGGGCCATAATAGCAAAATGGTTGTACTGGTGGAGTATACGACTGTGGTGATGGAACACCATTATTTTAGAATATTTTTCTATATTATTCTATTTTCTGTGACAAGTATCAATTGCTGGTCACAGAATTTTACGAATTATTATAACGATAGAAATGAAGCTATTCATAATTATTATGAAGGGAAATTAGAAAAAGCCGATAGTCTTCTTACGGTAGCATTTAAAAAAGTTAAACCGTTAGGTAAAGACGTATATTTTGCAGCAGTTGTAAGTGCTAAAATGAAAATATACAAAAAACAAGAGATTTGCTAAAATTTTCTTGTGTACTTAATGGTATTTCATTGAAATGGTTAAAGGAAGATTCTGCAATTTTTAGTAATGTTTTTACAAATTTTGAATTTAATAGATTATTAGATACAATTGTAATAACTACCAATTTAAATTATTATTTGTATGAAAATAGTAAATTTAATACGATGAATTACAATTTTTTTGATTCTCTTTTATTTATGGACCAAAAATATCGAAGCGATTTTAAAGATTCCACAAATATAACAGAGGAGCAAAAATTGAAGTTGATGAAAGTAAATGATGACATAGTTCAAAAAAAGTTGATGGATTATGTTGAAGAATATGGGTGGCCAGACTATTCTGAATTATTAACTACTATTCTTATTCATTTTTCAGAAGAAAATTACTTAAAATATAAAACTATTCTTTTGCGTGAAGTGAAAATAGGTCATCTGGACCCTTTTTGGTATGCCAGAATGTGCGATAGATTGGAAAAGATACTTTATAACAACGATTGTACTTATGGTATATGGACGAAATCCAAATGTGGTAAAGATATAATAAGAACGAATAGATTGCAAATTGGATTGAGCCTTTATTATGAGGGGCCGTTTAGGACATTCAAATTAGTTAAGAAATGATCTTAATATGTGCAAATAAAGATGACTATAATATAAAACAGGTTTGTGAATGGTTGCTTTACCTAGGTCATAAATTTATTTTGTTGTTTAAAGGAGAAGATCATATTAAAATTATCAAAATAAGCATTCACGAAGGTACTTTTGTTTTTCAAATAAATAACAGCAAGGTATCAACGTCTATATCTGCAATTAAAAGACCTCATAAAAAGTATTTCAGTAAATCACTATATTCAACTACTTACAGATGTTAAAAAAAATTCTAATAAACGATACCTGGCATTTTAGTGAATTTACTAACTATACACAAAAACTCATAAAAAAATTTGGCATGTAAATTGTATAATACGTAAATTAAAGAAAGTTAGGGTTTAACATCTAACATTTTTATTTCAATCCAAATTTAACCCAAAAAGAGGGGAAATTGACTGCCGAAACTTGAATAAATAACTTTATACCCTTTAATGAATTATTTTCAAAAGTATCAACAATGCTGATCTCCCTTTTAAATTCTATATTAATTACATTCATGTTGACTTTTTCGGAAAGCAAAGAGAGTGATTACTTCTACTTAATAAATAAAGCAGAGATTGCTATTTGTGATGGTCAATTAGTTGATGCATATAAATACTACAATCAGGCAAATGAAATCCACCAATTATTTACAAGGGATCTATACAATAATTGGCTTCTTGAAGTGAAATTAGGTAAAAACCTTGAAGGTAAAAAGTCACTAAACGTTTTGCTTCAGACAGTGGATAAAAACATCTTTTTAATTAATAAGAGGATGAAATTTGTATGGGAAATTCCCTATTGGAAAAATTACAGAGATTCAATACAGCTGATCATCTTGGAAGTTGATCGTTTGGCTTTGGAAGTTGAAGAATTAATGATAAGTGATCAGGCTATTCGTCAGGGTAATCTGGCATACCAAAATGATTCTATTAATACATTAATTAAAAAGGTAGATTCAATAAATTTAATGAAGCTGATAACTCTATATGGCAAATATTCTTATCCTCACGATGATTCTATTGGGAGCAATAGTCCTTGGGGTGATCTTCCAGGACATATTATTTTGATTCACAATTATCAGTGGCGCAGGGACTGGATGGATAAGGTGTTGGAAAGGAAAATTTCTGAAGGTAAGTTGGATCCAAGGCGTTTTGTTCCGGTTAATGGTCGTTTGAATAAATATTATGCAAGTCAATTTCTAAGAATAACTGGGAATGACACTCTAGCATTCATGATAAAAATGGATGACATATCCTTGAAAAGCGATATTGATAGTGCCAGAGCAAAATTTAACCTTGAAACTACCGATGAAAACAGGAAAAAAATCAGTTTTAATTTGGTGAATATTGAATATGCTTTTTACAATCAGAATGAGGTGCCTTGGATACCGGAAGAAATCATGCCGGAATTAAGACCATATGTTATTGAATTGCCTGCAGCAAATGGACGATAATTGAAGGCATGTCTGCCATTATGGAGTGTTTTCTTGAGTATCCGATCGACAGGGCTAATTTGGCACAGACGAGTAAGGATATTCACGATTGGAAAATTTTTGGAGGAGAGTGGATGGATTGGTTTTATTTTTATCTTTACTTTATCCAATCATATTTTCTTCTAATTCCTAGTAAATCAGCAAAATACAATGAGAGCATATACTTTTACTTCAGTTATAATTTTGTATTTTACAATCAATGGTTATACACAAGGGCCGATATGCAATAACTATGAGAACTTTTGGAAAGGAGAATCTTGTTTTTACAATGATCAAAAAGATAGTGCGATAATATACTATAGTAAAGCTTATAATAATTCTCGGTTTGGAAATGTTGCTAATAGCCTGAATACAATTTCTAAAGCAGTTGAGTGTGATAGTTTTAATTTTGCAAAAAAGTTGCTGAAAGTTAGTCTAACAAAAGGACTTTTGGATACGAGTTATTATGCAAAATATTTTAAAGAGCATCCTGAAGTGGGTTTAAGTACCATTTTTGATGTTGTCCCAAGAGATGAATATTTTAGTATTAGTAAAAACTATAATGAAAATTTAAATTTTGTTTATATCAAAGTGCTGACAGATCTGGTTTCTTTGGATCAGAAAATAAGAGAAAGCCGGGATGAATTTGATAAATATTCGAAAATTGTAGGTGCTTTAACATTTGATGCGATTTTGAAATTAATAAAGTTTAATGGTAATAAAATGCTGTCATATGAACAGTTAGGAATGGAGGGAAGTGATGCACTTAAAACTTTACTAATTCATTTTGAATTGGATCAATTGCTGGCTATTTCACCTTTTATAATAAAGGCTATCAAGAATGGAGAATTTTGGGCGAATGAAAATTACCTGTATCAATTGGAACGCTCCAGTATTGACGAGAATGTCCTTTTAAAAATGAATTCTCAGCGAGATTCAATCATAACTTATGGTCATAATAACTTAATGGACCAATCTCTTAAAATTTATTACAGCAATTATGGAACATTGGATTATTACATCGATCAGAAAGTAGGTGGAGTGTGGTGGCCTTTAAATCCTGATGTTGACCGGGAGGAGGTTGATATTTTAAGGAATAACCTTGGGCTTCAAACGTTGAATGAATTATTCATTTCAAAGCCATTTGTTAAGGTAATTTCTATTGAAGATTTTATTCGCTATTCAAAGCGGTAGCACTCAAAGCAATATCAAATTTTAATTTCAAGATCAATCTTCTTATTGCATAATTTTATTTATCTTTGAGGAAATTCACTTCACCATGGATAACCCAAAGCTTGGTCGCTATATAGACCCACTAACCGACTTCGGATTTAAGTATTTATTTAGTAATGAGCCACACAAGGATTTGCTCATAAGTTTTCTCAATAGTGTCTTTCAGGGTAGGAAAATAATCAAGGACCTCAAAATAGGAGCAACAGAACAAATTGCCGACTTCTCCAAACATCGCGGTGTGACGGTTGATTTGTATTGTACCGGGAAGGATGGAGAGCGGTTTATAATTGAAATGCAAAGAGGCAGTCAGGAATACTTTAAGGACAGGAGTATTTATTATACATCGCGGGTTATCAATCGGCTAGTTGGCAAAAAGCGCAAATGGAATTACGAATTACCGGAAGTATATTTTATTGGAATCATGGATTTTCGGTTCAATGATAACCCAGATAGAAATTACTTTCATGATATACACTTGACAGACAGGACGAGTGGGCAAGAATTTTATGAAAAGTTGGGCTACATTTACATAGAATTGCCTAATTTTGACAAAGAATTTACGACAACCGATCGTATTGAAGATATTTCGGAACTTGATAAGTGGATATATGTGTTGAAACATTTGAGCCACTTGAATAAGGCTCCGGGATTTTTAAACAAACTGATATTTAAGAAGTTATACGATACGGAATTGTATATTTTATCAATATATTTCCGTATAATACCGAGCTGAAAGTCGTTTGTCCATTTTAATGGACTATTACGAATTTCTATTCGGTGTTATTTAAGATAGCAGAGATTGTAAATTTAAAAAATGAAGAACTCATGAGTTACGAATCAAGCCGGAAGGCACAATGGGATTATGACAATTCAATAGCTTATGCTGAAAAGAAGGCTACGGAGAGAGGAATGGAGAGAGGAATCGAGAAAGCGAATGCAGCAGTAGTAAAAAATATGATTCAAAAATCTGGCCTATCTAATGAGCAGATCTCAGAAATTGTGGAAATAAGTATTGAGTATGTTCAGAAAATTCGAGAAGAACTGGGGAGACAGGATTAAAATAGTATTATAGTTAACCAGTATTAAGGATCATTGTATTCAAAAGAATCGTTCGGTATTAATAATGAATTGAATAAGAAGAGTATATCGTTGATGATGGCACAATGGGATTACGACAATTCAATAGCTTATGCTGAAAAGAAGGCATTAATTAAAAGCAGGGAAGAAGGATTTCATGAAGCAAAATTAAGTTTTGTAAAAAGTATGATTTTGAAATTAAACTTTTCAGATGAGCAGATCGCCAAGTCTTTGGATATAAGTCTAGAGTTTGTTCAAAAAATTAGAGCGGAATTAAGGAGAAAGGAATGAACAGTAATATAGTATTATAGTTAACCAGTGTCATATTTTTTGTGTCCTAGAAGTTTTAATAATGGTGAAATGAAAATTAAGATTATATCGAGTCAGGTGGCAGAATGGTATTATGAAACTTCTAAAGCTTATGCTGAAAGGAAGGCGTATGAAAGAGGATTTTCAATTGGATTTGAGGAGGGTTTCAGAAGAGCGAAAACTAGCATGGTCAAAAATATGATTATGAAATTTGACTTTTCAGATAGGAATATAGTTGATATAGCCGAAGTAAGCATGGAGTTTGTTCAAAAAATTAGAGCGGAATTGAATAAATAAAAATCCTCCATTCTATATAGAAAAATTATGAATCAGATCATGCTCAAACTTCTACTTAGCATATTCTTTCTATCAATTTTCTCGGTTATGTGCTCAGCCCAGGAATTCAAATTGGATTCTACAAATTCTTTCCTTATGTAAACGATTTTGATGGTCTGCAAGGGATTTCCATTAAAAAAATACAAAAAACTATCAATTATAATCCTTAAGCTTCTAAGTTGATTATGTCATTGATAATCAATTGTATAAATGTATAATTATTAATATATACATTAATCTAAAACATTGATTGTTAAACATTTAAATCAATTTTCCATTTGCTTCAATTTATTAAAATGGTTTCATTTGCTAGGCTCAACCATCGAAGTTTCCTTCTGACTTCTGATTTCTGACTTCTGACTTCTACCTTAGATTGAGTAATAGCAAGACTTTTAGAATATATTTATAACACCGAAACTTTAGTTATAATCCATTCATTCCTTCGAAAAAGTGTTCACAATTACATTTATTCATTTGAAAAAGTGTGGCGAAACACATTTATTCGTTTGAAAAAGTGTATTTTTGCCTTTTTAATGCAATATTCAGCGAATTTCATGAAGAGATATTTATTTCAAAAATTGGTGGATTGGAAAAATTCAACAAACAGAAAACCATTAATCATTCAAGGCGCAAGACAGGTTGGTAAAACATGGTTGATGAAGGAATTTGGACGTCAGGAATTCGAGCAAGTAGTGTATTTGAACTTTGAAAGCAGTGCCAGGTTAAAAGATTTGTTTATATCTGATTTCAATGTGGAGCGAATCCTCGCTGTTATTGAACTTGAAACTAATATTAGAGTTGAGCCTCACAATACATTATTGATTTTTGATGAAATACAGGAAGTTGAAAAAGGACTGACAGCTTTGAAATATTTTTATGAAAATGCACCTGAGTATTATATTATTTCAGCCGGGTCATTACTCGGCATATCATTGCAAAAAAACAATTCATTTCCTGTTGGGAAGGTTGATTTCATGAAGCTTTTCCCTATGAGCTTTTTTGAATTTCTTAAAAATATTGGAGAACAAAGACTTTTGGATATTCTGATACTAAAGAAATGGAACATTATAGCCTCTTTTCATGAAAAATTGGTGAAGTTGTTAAGATTGTATTATTTCATAGGAGGAATGCCGGAAGCAGTTTCGAATTATATTAAATATAAAAATCTAGATGATGTAAGGGCCATTCAAAAAACCATATTAATAGGCTACCAAAATGATTTTGCAAAATATGCTCCAATAGAAATTGTACCAAAAATACGGCTGGTTTGGAATGCACTATTAAGCCAATTGGCTAAGGAGAACAAAAAATTTATATATGGACAAATAAGAAAAGGATCAAGGGCAAAGGATTTTGAAACTGCCATCAATTGGCTTGTCGATGCAGGATTGATAATGAAAGTGTCACGAGTTGAAAAACCTACAATACCATTAAATGCTTATGCGGACTATGATTCATTCAAATTATATATGCTGGATGTAGGGTTATTAAATGCCGCCGCGAATCTGGACAAACAGATTCTACTCGAAAAAAATAATATACTTAGAGAATTTAAAGGAGCTTTGACTGAACAATACGTATGTCAGCAACTAAACAATAAAATAGACATATATTATTGGACAGCTGCCAATGCGACTTCTGAAATTGATGTTGTATTGCAACAAAGCAACGAAATAATTCCGGTGGAGGTAAAAGCAGAAGAAAACCTAAAGGCTAAGAGTTTGAAAGTATTTGTCGAGAGATATCAAACCCAAAATGCCATAAGAACTTCGATGAGTCCCTATAGGAAGGAAGATTGGCTTACAAATATTCCATTATATTCAATTGAATTAATAGTAGAAAACTAGAATTTGGGAAAGATAATTATGTGTGTATTACTAATTGCACAACAACTTACATATTTTATAAAAAGATGGATACTAATATAGTGGTTGATTTTTATTTAGTAGATTCCTCCCTTCGGTCGGAATGACAGAATCCTTGTCCTGAGGGGGTATAAAATGGGGTGGCGCAGCCACCCCATTTTATACCCCCATCCCATCGACATAACGTCATTCCGAGCGAAGCGAGGAATCTTTATGTGCTAAGTCTTTTCTTTTTCGGCTTTGTGCAATTTGATATGCACGATAATTATTCAATTAATTATATGTTTTAATTATTTAGTAACTTGGTCAACCAAACATCAAACTACTATGAAAATACTAATATCATTATTCCTGATTTATTTCAATCTTAGCCCGCTATTCTCCCAGCTCAATCCCAAACTCAACACTTACTACCAATCTCTATACACAGCAGAAGACTTTATCCTAACCAATCAGTTCGATAGCTCCATATATTATTATGAGAAGGCATTTGCAATGTTCCCGGAGAATTTTGTTACTGATCTGAACAACGCCCTCATCTGTGCCATTGAAGCTGACAGGTATGAACTGACAGGAAAGTACATTGTTGAATTATTGAAGCAGGGTGTTCCAAGAAGTTATTTTGAAAAGAAGCACTACTTCAGTAGGTTTGTAGATTCTCAGATTTTTGATGTTATGTATGAGCCATTTGAGACTAAGATTGATTCTTTCAAAATAAAATTGATTGATAGCATGTTGGTGACAGATCAATATCCTAGGGTGAATAATATGCCGGATTCAGCTATTCTGGCGATAGATATGATAAATGAAAAGATATTGGAAGACAAAATTTTTACTGATGGACTTCTTCCAAAATCTTATGAAGTTGGGGTGCAAATTTATGGGGACACTATCCTAGTTACACCAAATCTTCACATTTTAATGATTCACCAAGTCAGAGATGATCTTGAAAAATACGGTAAGTTTTATATTAATAACCTCGAGCACCATAACATAAATCCTTTAACATATTTTTCCCAAGCACAAACATTTGGGGAGAGAAGCGATACAACAAATTTGGGTTGTGAAGGAAGAATATTCGCAGTGATCGAATCATTCGGTGAGGATGCTTTCACATGTTGCTGCAATTTAAAAGATCAGGTCAATAAAAATCGGGCGAAATATTATCTGGAGGATCTTGACCGCGCAATAAAAAAATACAGATTCTCCAAAACAACTAAGTTGCCTTTCATGCTTCAAAAACATGTTTATGGAAAGTGGGAATTTCCCGATGATAAAAAACTTGAGGATGCTATTAATAAAAGACTTTCTGACCCGAATTATGTGAGGTTCTTGGAGGAGTAAGCTATACTCTGGGATCAAAAATTAAAGGAATGCTTTTAATTCAAGAATTTTTCATTCGTGAAAATTCGTGAAATTCCTGACAAAAACAAAATAGTAATTTAGTGGCATAATGCAATATTCGCCAACTTCTAAATTTGAGTGATAAAAGGCAATCAGCTTCTGCAATTTTATAACACTCATCAAGTAATTCATTTCTTTTTCTACTTTTGCACCAAATAAGCATTGATTTTACATTGTCTAAAAAAACTCTATGACCACATCGATTATCATAGCTGTATGTATCCTCATGCTTATAGCATATCTTTTCGACCTTAGTACTGCTAAGACAAAGATCCCATCTGTCATTTTATTATTGCTCTTGGGTTGGGCGATGCAGCAAGGTTGCTATCTTTTAGGAGTCGAAACACCCGATTTTTCATCTTTATTGCCGGTGATTGGTAATATAGGTTTATTGCTCATAGTATTAGAAGGTTCACTGGAACTAGAGTTTGACCGTTCCAAAATACCTTTGGTCAAGAAATCATTTTATTCATCAATTGTTCCTATCATTCTTTTAGCGCTGATTTTGACTGCTTTATTTAGTTATTATGGAAACAATGATTGGCGGGCATCCTTATTAAGTGCCATACCATTGTGTGTCATTAGTAGCGCGATAGCGATACCAACAGTTAGATATTTTGATAAAGCATCCAGAGAATTTGTAGTCTATGAAAGCAGTTTTTCAGATATAATAGGTGTTTTGTTTTTCAATTTCATAATATATAATGAGGTCATTGATGTATTTTCATTTTTGGATTTTGGAAAGGAGATACTGGTAATGTTGGTGCTTTCATTTGTGTTTACCATTCTGCTTGCATACTTGCTTAATAAGATCGAAAATCATGTGAAATTCACTCCGATGATTATCATCATCATCATGATCTACTTCATCTCTAAATATCTGCATCTGCCCGGCTTATTGTTTATACTCATTCTTGGATTATTTCTAGGTAATCTTGAAAGATTGGATTCTGTAAAATGGATACATAAGCTTAACCCTGAAATGCTGCACAATGAAGCTATGCGACTTAAAGAAATTGTTATCGAAGCAACATTTTTAGTGAGAGCATTTTTCTTTTTATTGTTTGGTTTTTTATTGGAAACAAAGGAAATATTGAATTTACAGACACTTCCATGGTCATTGTCAATCTTTGGATTAATTGTATTGATTCGATTTATGGTATTGAAAATTCTAAAAATACCAATTTCACCAGTGGGATTTATTGCACCACGTGGACTCATCACTATCCTATTATTTCTAAGTTTGCCAGCTAGTCAGGCAATTGGTATAGTGAATAAATCTCTGATTGTCCAGGTAATTATTTTTACTTCTTTATTCATGATGGTTGGTGCAATAAAAAGTGGGAAAAGCGATAATTCTTCTGAAGAGAATATAGAAGAGCAATTGCAAGGTTAGACCTATAATATGATTGACTTTTAAAGAGGTAGCAAACTAAATTCTAGGCCTTAGGCAAACCTTCTAATACTGTAAAGACGATGGCTAATCAAATCGGTATCCCTATTTAAAATTCCTTCTAGTATAAAACCATCTAGCCTCACGCAGCCACTGGCATGCCAGATCGAATCAGTCGATGAAAGTATTCCTACGTGCACGACCTTATTGTTTTCATTTGCGAAAAATGCAACATCACCTGCCCTATGACTTCCGAAAGTGATCAGATCACCAGCCATCTCTTGCTGAGAGGCATTTCTTGGAAGATCTATACTGAATGGTTTATGAATGAGTTGCATTAGTCCACTGCAATCCATGCCTAATATTGTTTTACCACCCCACAAATATGGCGCATTCTCAAACTTACTGACTAATTCAAGTATCTTGGATACTTCGTACATTTTCCTTTCTGCGGATTGATTTTTAATTATCGTTTTTTCAGCATTGCCAAGTTTTGAACCAAATGGTAAATATTTTAATCCATCTGATGTCTGCACAGGGGCTAAAAGGTCCATGAATAATAAGGATTTTGGTTCAGAAGCGATCACAAAATGTTTTTTATCTGTCCAGCCATCATATTTGTCATCTTCATTGCGGATGCGGATCCAATCCTTCTGGCCTAATTCCAGCACTGTTACACTTTCTCCGTATAATATCTGACTTTCCAGTTCGGCGGTTTCAGAAGGATTGGCACGCAGTGGTGCCATCGGTGTATTGCATTGCAGCAGCATATCTGGAAGGAAGGATAGGTAGTTGGACATGATGATCATTTATTCAGTGTGCAAATTACGAAAAAATATAATTCTGGGACGCTGTGCGGAGCGCGCAGCGTCCCAATGGGTCATGACCCATTGGATGGAAGGATCCCTGCGGGGATCCTTCCAACTTCATGCGCTAGCGCATGAATGTCTCTGTGGGCTGATCCAACTGGTCCAATTGGTGCAATCACAACTGGTTAACTCTAATACTCTAATACTCTAATACTCTAATACTATCCACTCTAATACTTTATTCTAGCACACTTTTCTAAAATTTATATATATATTCTTACTTTATCGTACTACATTTGCAGGAAATATCCACAAGAAACAAATTACATGGCAGAAGTAAACGTTGAGACAGCTAAAAACCTGGGCTTAACCGCAGAAGAATTTGAAAAAATCATTGAAATAATGGGTCGTGAACCCAATTTTAATGAACTGAGTATTTACTCTGTCATGTGGTCAGAACATTGTTCTTACAAAAACTCTATCAAGTACCTCAAAACATTACCAAGAGAAGGCAAAAAATTACTTGTAGCAGCAGGGGAGGAGAATGCAGGTTTGGTGGACATCGGTGATGGACTTGCCTGTGCCTTCAAGATCGAAAGTCACAATCATCCTTCTGCCTTAGAACCTTATCAGGGTGCAGCTACAGGAGTAGGAGGTATTCACAGAGATATATTTACGATGGGCGCACGTCCTATTGCAGCGCTTAATTCATTGAGATTCGGAGATCTTTCATTGGCACATACCAGAAGATTAGTCAAAGGAGTGGTCCATGGCATCGGAGATTATGGCAACTGTCTGGGTGTTCCAACTATTGGTGGTGAGACTTACTTTCATCCATGCTATAATCAAAACATCCTTGTCAATGCCATGAGTATTGGGGTGATGAAGGCTGGAGATACTGTCTCAGCCATCGCGAAAGGGGCCGGTAATAGGGTATTTATAGTAGGTGCGGCTACAGGTAAGGACGGTATTCACGGAGCTACATTTGCTTCTGCAGACTTAACTGAAGATAGTGCAGAAGACCTTCCATCTGTACAGGTAGGTGATCCATTTCAGGAAAAATTATTATTAGAAGCATCTCTGGAAGCTATAGCCACAGGCGCTATGGTCGGAATGCAGGACATGGGTGCCGCAGGTATCATTTGTTCAACTTCGGAGATGAGTGCAAAAGGAGAAGCAGGAATGCGCATCGATCTATCAAAGTGCCAAAGCGCCAACAAAATATGGCACCTTGGGAGTTATTGCTTTCTGAAAGTCAGGAAAGAATGTTGATCGTATGCAAACAAGGTCAGGAAGCCATCTTGCAAGCTGTATTTGACAAATGGGATCTGCCTTGTGATGACATCGGTGAAGTTACTGACACAGGAATGCTTGAGTTTTTCATGGACGGCGAACTAGTAGCGGAAGTTAACGCATACAGTCTTGTCTTAGGCGGTGGTGCTCCGGTATATGACAGACCATATTCAAAACCTGACTACTTAAAGAAAAATACTGAATTTGATATTTCAAATATCCCTGAACCACAAGATCTTGTTGCCGTCGCCAAGCAAATGAGCTTGTTGCCAAATTTAGTTTCAAAGCATTGGATATCTGAGCAATACGATTCTATGGTTAGAACTAATACTATGGCCGTCGGAAGTAAGTCTGATGCAAGTGTTATTAGAATCAAAGATACTAGAAAAGCATTAGCTGCCACGATAGATTGCAACTCAACTTATGTATATAGTGATCCTTATATTGGGTCCAAAATAGCCGTGATGGAAGCTGCACGAAATATCGTTTGCACAGGTGGCAAACCACTTGCCATCACGAATTGCCTAAACTTTGGTAACCCCTACAATGAAGGTGTTTATTACCAATTTGTAGAAGTGATCAGAGGTATGGGTGAAGCTTGCAGATTGTTAGATACTCCTGTGACTGGCGGGAATGTTAGTTTTTATAATCAATCAGTCATTGGAAATACTACCGAGCCTATTTATCCAACGCCATCTATTGGAATGGTCGGTATCATTGAAGATGTGGATCATTTTACCTCACTGGATTTCAAAAATGAAGGCGACGTTATCTATTTATTAGGAAATCAAAAGGAAGATATCAACTCTTCAGAATATCTTAGAGAAGTTCATGGTGTTCATTCATCCCCACCACCTCATTTCAATGAAGTGGAAGAAATGGCTTTGCAAGCGGCTGTAATTGAAATTATTGAAGGTGGATTAATTAATTCGGCACATGATACAGCTGACGGTGGATTATTTCAATCCTTATTAGAATCTTCATTTACTCATGATTTGGGCTTTGACATATCATTAACTGATGGGATTAGAATGGATGCTGCATTATTCGGAGAAGCCCAATCCCGCATTGTCTTAAGCTTAAATTCTGACAAATCATCTTCTATTGAAGAGATATGCCAAAGGCATTCAGTTCCTTGTAGGAGGGTAGGGTCAGTAAGAAAAGATCATATGTCCATCAACAATATTAACTTTGGCACGTTGTCTGAATACAAAAAAACTTTTAATTCACGTTTGAAAGAACTGATTGAGCAATAAATAAAATCTAAAATTCAATTTCTATTACGATGCGTAAAAACATATTATTTTATTTTCTGGCATTTTCAATGACTCTTGTCGTAGGATGCGCGGCTATCAGTGCTACTAAAGGCTTCACGCTTACAGGAGAGATTAAGGATGCTGCTAATATGGAGGCTAGTCTCGATAAACTTGGGATGCAAAACAATGCTATTCCGGTAGCAAAAGCTAAAATTGATGCACAAGGAAAATTTACCATAACGAATGACGAGGTACTTACTCCGGGTGTTTATAAATTGACTATTGGTGCTAAGATTGCTCCAATCATATTAAATGGCAAGGAAAAGGAAGTGACGATCAAAGGTACACTTAATTCTTTTGACGACTTAAGTTTTACAATCACAGGAGCTAAGGGTTCAGAAGAGTTTGCAAATGCAATTAAAGGTCTAATGAACAAAACACTTGACGATGTAGCGGCTAAAAAAGCAATTGAAAATGCAACCAATCCTTATGCTGCGATGCAAATAGCTATGATCACGCTTAGAAAGCCTGCAGATGTAGAGACACATAAAGCTGTATTGGAAAGATTAAAAGCATTTGACCCAACTTCAGATTTTATAGGTGGCTACCAATCAATGATCAATCAATTGACTGCACCTCAGCAACAACCGGGCCAAGGAAGCGGCATAAGTGTCGGCCAAATGGCACCTGACATTAAATTGGCAAATCCTGAAGGAAAAGAGATCGCACTTTCTTCATTGAAGGGCAAAATCGTTCTGCTTGATTTCTGGGCGAGCTGGTGTGGACCTTGCCGTCAGGCGAATCCTCATGTAGTTGAGATATACAACAAATACAAAGATAAAGGATTTACTGTTTATAGTGTTTCTCTTGATGGAGTTGATGAGCGTAATAAAGCTCAAATGTCACCAGAACAGTATCAAGCACAAATGGATGCTTCTAAATCAAAATGGTTGGCCGCAATCACTCAGGATAAACTTGCCTGGACGAGTCATGTAAGTGATCTTAAGAAATGGGGAAGTTCTGCGGCACAACAATATGGTGTTAATTCCATACCACAAACCTTCCTGATTGGAAAAGATGGCAAGATCGTGGCAGTTAATCCAAGAAATACACTCGAAGAGGAATTACTCAAAGTCCTTTAAGACTTTCTGTATTTATTAAAAAAAAGCATCCTGCAACACAGGATGCTTTTTTTATTTGTAAATGCCTTTAGTGTTTTTCCTAAAATTGTTCAGAGATCATACTTTGATTTTAGGGTGGATGATTTATTAAACTTTTTATGGCTAGTGCTGGGTGGCAAGCTTCTTTCTAACTTTGCTTAGGAATTCAGGAGAAATACCGATGAATGATGCGATATAAATCTGAGGTATCCGATTAACAAATTTAGGATATGTATCCATGAAGTCCAGATATTTTTCAGTGGCAGATTTAGATAGAATTGTAATTAAACGATCCTGATATTTAGCTACATTATTTTGTAACATGATTCTAAATATCCTTTCAAATTTGGGTATTTGGACCAATAACTTTTCTTTAGAGGCAGAACTTAGTTCTAAAACAGTGCAGGGTTCTATTGTTTCCAAATAAATCTTTGTTGGTGTATGGTTTGTCGCACTATCTAAATCGCCAACCCAATAGTCTTCAATGGCAAGCATAAGTGTCACCTCAATACCTTGAGGGTCCACATAATACTTTCTTATACAGCCACTTACTATGAATGTCTCAAAAGTGCATATATCTCCTGGTTTTAGAAGAAAATGCCTTTTAGGCAGTTTTTTAAGGACAAGGAAAGATTTAAACTGACTAACCTCTTCATCTGTAAAGTGTACATTTTTTGAAATATTCTCTTCTATCAGTTTAAACATTTGCTGGGGTGTTTATTTATTAAAGAAATTAAATGTTGTTTGACATGACTCTCCCATTCAGTTTTTAGAATGCTAAAAACGATACTATCACGTCGCAATCCATCGGAAGTAATATAATTGCTTCTTAAAATGCCTTCTTCTGTACAACCAATTTTTTTCATAGCTGCTATACTTCTTGAATTTCTGCTATCTGCCATGAACTGTACTCTTTCGAATCCTAATGTATGAAAGGCAAATTCAAGTAAAAGATATTTACAGTTGACATTGATGCCTGTGCCTTGAAATTCTTTGCCATACCAGGTATAGCCAATTTGAGTCTTCTGATTCTGTACATCTATATCATAAAATCTTGTACTTCCTGCATAAGAATTGGTTAATTTGTCTATTACAATAAACGGAAGCTGAGTATTCGCACTTTTTCCCTCAAGAGCATTATTAATATAGTTGATTAAGGCGTCGCGACCATTAGCATGTACTAATGTAAATTTCCAAATATCCAATTCGTTTTCTGAAAAAGGGAGGAGTTGTTCGAAATCGTGCAATGACAATGGCTTGAGAATTACTCTTTCATTCTCGAGGATAGTATTTCCGACTTCAAAAAAATTTATTTTCAACTAAAAAGATGTACTGAATGCCTCTCAATTAAAATTCACCAAAAATTGAAAGAGCAAAAGTGTTTACAAAAATTTACAAAATTCTATTAACTGATGCAATATTAAATAAAATTATAAATTCAGGAAGAATTTTCCATATTAAATTTTAATAATTTTTAATATGTTTAGACTAAATTCCATTTCAATGTCTACACGATGTCTTTTTATACATTGTAGTTGAAATCATTTAATTGATCTCATGAACTTTACAGCTATTTGAATCGTTCAATTTCTATTGCGTATCGAATTATTGTGTTATATTTATTCAATAATTAGATTTAATCACATTCCTAATTAAATGATTTTGTCCAGATATTATTTTATCGTTTCAATGATTATTATTTTGGCCGGGACTATTGTCGGTCAGGAATCGATTCAATCGACCTTTGTTTTGCCTCAGACAAAAGGAGTTATATATAATCGTGAACACAATATAGATCTGCGTATCAACACAAACGGATATACTTTAGGATTGACAAAAGGCAAGATCAAAACATTCTACAAAACTAGTACCTTCTTTTTTGATATAACTCTTCACAAAGACCCGCGAGAGAATCGCCAGAACAATAAAGTGATTTTCGCTAGAACCAATGAAACCTCTACTCCATTTGTTTACGGAAAAGTAAATTCACTATATTCTTTGAAGGCTGGGAAGGGTATTAAAAGATATTGGTCAGATAAAGCTTCTAAAAGAGGCGTAATGGTTGGATATATAGTGGAAGGTGGATTGACTTTAGGAATATTGCAACCATATTATCTCAAAGTTGCTGAAATTGATGCCGAAACCGGTCTTCCATCTCTCAAAGAGATCACTTATAGTGGTGGGAATGAAGCTAAGTATCTTGATAATTCAAGAATCTTTGGCAGATCTAATATTTTTAAAGGAATTCTTGAATCTACACTTGTGCCAGGTGTTCATTTTCAAACTGGTATACATTGCGATTTTGGAAAATATGATAATTTTATTAAAGCTCTTGAAGTTGGCACAATGATTAATGTTTTTACTCAACCCATTGAGCTTATGGTCAATCAACCCAAAAGACCATTTTTAGTGAACTTTTACCTATCACTTCAGTTTGGTAAGAGAGTATAATAGCGCTTAGTATATTTTGTTTTAAGATCGTTATAATGACTTCTAGGCATTTGTTACTTTTGCATTTTAAATATTAATAATGATAGAGCTTCCAATAATTTCAAATCTTCCTCAGTCTGAAGTTACAGTCACTGAAAGAAAAAGAGAGAAAAAACCCGATTGGCTGCGCGTTAAATTACCTACAGGAGAAAAATATAGACATGTTCGATCTCTTGTAGATCAATACAAACTTCATACAATTTGTCAGAGCGGTAATTGTCCAAACATGGGAGAATGTTGGGGTGAGGGAACAGCGACATTTATGATACTTGGCGACGTTTGTACAAGATCGTGTACTTTTTGTGCAGTAAAAACCGGGAGGCCTCCTGAATATGATGAAGAGGAACCAATAAGAGTCGCCCAGGCGATATATTTAATGCAGGTTAAGCATGCGGTCATCACTTCAGTAAATAGAGATGAATTGAAGGATAAGGGAGCTGAGATTTGGTATCAAACAGTAGTTTCTGTCAAAAACTTATGCCCAACTACGACGATTGAAACATTGATCCCGGATGTGAAAGCAGATTGGTCTGCGCTCGACAGAATGATCACAGGTGGTCAGGAATTAGTGTCTCATAACTTAGAGACTGTCAGGTCACTATATAGACGAGTAAGGCCTCAAGCTAAATATGATAGAAGTCTTGAACAGATAAAACGTACCAAAGAAGCAGGTCTTCGCACCAAATCAGGGATTATGCTTGGCTTGGGTGAAACTAAAGATGAAGTTTTGGTAGCTATGGATGACCTCAGGGCGCATGATTGTGATGTAATTACATTAGGTCAGTATCTTCAACCGACTAAGATGCATATTGAAGTTGCCGAATATATACATCCTGATATTTTTGCTTTTTATAAAGAAGAAGGCGACAAAAGGGGTTTCTCTTTCGTGGAGAGTGGTCCATTAGTAAGGTCATCCTATCATGCAGAAAGGCATATTTAAGATTTTCCTCATTAAATTATAGTATCCATTAAATTTTATTTTAAAACCAGAAAAAAAGGCTAGACTATGTTTAAGACATTATCATTATTAAGTGTATTTACCATTTTTGGTTTTTTCTTCAATGATATATATATGAATCAAAATAATCTTATTCCAACTACATTCGTTTCATCCGAAAATGTTTCAGAAGATCAGAATCCTTTGCTTCAGCCGTGGTCAGGAAATTATGGTGGTTATCCTGCATTTGATAAAGTAAAAATTAAAGATTTTTTACCTGCTTTCGAAGTTGCAATGAAAGAAGGACTTAATGAAATTGAAAAAATTGCAAATAATCCAGCTCCTCCAACTTTCGACAATACGATGCTTGAATTGGAAAAGTCCGGTCATTCTATTTCCAGGCTTATCGCCATTTATGGTGTTTGGAGCTCAACAATGAATAGTGATGAGTTTCAAAATGTCGAAACAATTATTGAGCCAAAGCTATCCGAATATTCAGATAAAATAGCACAGAATTCGAAACTTTTTAAAAGAATAGAAAAGATCTATAATTCGGAAGAGTATAAAACATTGAGTCTTGAGGCCCAAAGACTTACTTATCTAAAATACTCAGGATTGGTCAGAAACGGAGCAAGATTGAACGAGACTGATAAGGCGAAGCTATCTAATTATAATCAAGCATTAGCGGCTTTATATACTAAGTTTAGCCAAAATTTACTTTCAGATGAAAATGATAAAATCGTAGTTATAGAGAATAAGACAGACCTGAAAGGTCTTTCAAAAGATCTTGTCGATGCCGCTGCATCTGCCGGTGTAGGGGTAAACAAAGGAAAATGGGTTATCAACAATACACGTTCTTCAGTTGATCCATTTCTGACCTATGCAGAGAATAGAGATTTGCGAGAAAAAGTTTGGAGGATGTTTATAAGTCGTGGAGATAATGGAGATAAAAATGATAACAATTCCACGATCGTTGAAATTTTGAAAATCAGAGCATTACGAGCAAAACTCCTTGGTTTTAAAACGCATGCGGATTGGCGTCTCGATAATTCGATGGCTAAAACACCCGAAAATGCTATGAAATTGATGATGGACGTATGGAAACCGGCTATTCTTAAGGTGAAAGAAGAAGTAGCTGATATGCAAGCCATTGCTGATAAAGAAGGAAATAATATAAAAATTGAACCTTGGGACTATAGATATTATGCTGAAAAAGTGAGACTTGCAAAGTACGATCTGGATCAAAATCAGGTCAAGGAATATCTTCAACTGGATAAATTGAAAGAAGGTATGTTTTGGGTCGCTGGACAAATTTTCAACATGAGCTTTTCCAAACTTGAAAATATCCCCGTTTATCATCCGGATGTAGAAGTTTGGGAAGTAAAAAATAAATTAACCGGCAAACATATTGGTTTATGGTACTTTGATCCTTACGCACGTGCAGGTAAAAGGTCAGGGGCCTGGATGAATGCCTTTCGTGATCAGGAAAGAGTGTCTGGCGACATCCCTACAATAGTTTCCAACAATGCTAATTTTGTCAAAGGTCGCCCCGGAGAGCCAGTCCTTATTTCTTGGGATGATGCATCTACTTTATTTCATGAATTTGGGCATGCCTTGCACGGATTATCTTCAAGAGTAATCTACCCAACGCTTTCCGGAACGAATGTTTTTACGGATTATGTTGAATTTCCATCTCAATTGCTCGAATATTGGTTGTCTACACCAGAAGTACTACAGAATTATGCTTTGCACTACAAGACAGGTAATCCTATTCCTGAGGAACTCGTTAAAAAGATTCATGCAGCTTCCACATTTAATGAAGGATTCGCAACTACGGAATATCTTTCATCTGCATTGATCGATATGAAACTTCATCTGGCAGAAGTTCCAACAACTGATCCTGATAAGTTCGAAAAAGAAACACTAGAATCTCTTGGCATGCCTAAAGAGATAGTAATGAGACATCGCACGCCACAATTCGGTCATATTTTCAGTAGCGATCAATATTCGGCTGGATACTATAGTTACTTATGGGCAGATGTCTTGACAGCTGATGCCTACCAAGCATTTATCGAAGGGAAAGGTCCGTATGACGAATCTGTTGCTAAAAGTTTGACTGATAACGTATTTTCTGTTGGAAATACTATAGATCCAGCAGATGGATACAAACAATTCAGAGGCAGGGAACCTAAGACTGAAGCTTTGATGAAGAAGAGAGGGTTGAATTAGAAGTTAGAAATCAGAAGTCAGAAATCAGAAGTCAGAAATCAGTTGTCAGTGGTCTGAAACTAGAAACTAGATTCAATATATTTGAGAAATAATATTAATATGTAATATTTTATATGCATAATTAACTAATAGATAAGTCTTAATACTCAATTTACAAAATTTTAGTCGCGACTTCCCCTCTTCAGCTAGGGTTTATACATAAGTATTTTTTCAATAAATGGATTAATTAGAATATTAATATAATTGTTTGTTATTGAGCTACTTATGAGCAAAATTAATTTTGCAGACACCCGAACGTAGGTTAACCTACGCTCAGCAATACGTAGCAAATGAACTACAATAATTTAAAGTTAAAACTTAGATTGTGAGGCTCGGCGTAGGTTAACCTACGTCGGGGTGTCACCAAAGTTTACTTTGAAATAAACAAAAAAGATGTGTATAAAACCTAGCCTATTGAGGGGTTGGCCAAAGGTCGGGGTGTCTTTTCTTTGGTTTATACAAGCTATTTAAAAATTCTAAAAACTCATTTGAATATTTATCTTCTAACTACCAAATTAGAATTTGAAGTAATGAATGAACTTGGGGCACACTGCCTTCCTTTGTCTTCAGGCAGCGATTATTAATAAGTTATTTTTTTGAGAAAATAATTGAGCCCAATTCAAGGTTGATTGAACATCTTATACGAAATCGAATTATATAATTGGTCTTGTTTACTTTGACGTTTCGTATCACACCAGCCATGGGTTTCAAACGAGGCTATTATTATCCTGGAATATTCAGAGTTAATCTTTTCTTTAATTGAATGAGCCAAAAATGAATTGAAAAAATATGCTTGTCTAATTTTCTCTGTCCGAGAATTACAATTCGAAGTTTGCCAAGTAAATCACTAGTGCACTTAAAAACTGGCGCACTGCTGCACTTTACTGATTAACTCTAATACTATCCACTGTAATACTTACCCTCTCTAATACTAACCACTCTAATACTTTTCCCTACTCCTCCTTCCCTTTATTCTTATCATATTCGATGATCTTACCCATGACTTCATCGAGTTGTTCTGCACCAATACCTTTTGAAAGGATCTTTTTGTCTTTGTCCAGAATAAAAAACTGAGGAGTGGACTTAATATTATAGATGATTTTAAAATTAGACATTAATACAGGGTCATAAACATTGACAAAGTGCTCCATATGTTTTTTCTCAACACCTTTCCAGCAATCTTTCGCTTCGTCAAGTAGACCGGTACAAATTGCAAAGATTTTCACACCCTGATCCTTATATTTATTGTCGAAGTCTATGACATGCGGTATAGCTTTCTCGCAGTGTGAACAGTCAGGTGCCCAAAAGAAAAGCACCGTATAAGGCGATTGTATATCATGTACCTTGATGTCAGTGCTATCTTTCTGATTAAGAAAGGTAAGATTGGGAGCGTATCTTCCAAGTAGCGTAGGGCGCACATCATTGGCAGCATCTTTCATCTTTTGAAGATTGGCCTTATCTACCCATGGAGCTTCACCTTTTGAATAATATTTATCAATAAGATGCACATAAACGGCATCCATTCCAACAAACTTACTTTTGAGGTAATAATTGAAATAGTGACTAAGATAGAACTTGAATGCATCAGGGATCTCTTTCGTTTTGGCCAACACTATATCCAGTGATTTAATGATAGAATCCGGTTGCTGATAAGTTATGTTTTGAATAAAGCCATCGACCTTCTGGAAATAAACGGGCGAGCGGAATAGCCTTTCATCTTTGAAGTCTACATTGTCAAGATAATGGGATTTGTAGAAGTTGTATCCTTTGATTTTTGAAGCCATGTCAGCATCAGGAGCATATTCCGGAAGTGGAGGTTCTTTCGAGGATTTGATAAGCACAGCAGTAAATGATTGTGGATATTTCGTAACAAATTCATCTTGCATACTAAAAACACTCTTATCAATTGCTTCGACTTTTTTACTTATAGCTTTAGCTACTGTCGTATCACTCGCCTCTCGCATCAGACGTCTTAATGAATCAGCCATTGGTTTTTGGCTTGATAGATAGTGGATATAATTGAAAAAGATAGTGTTATCCTCTGAGTTTTTTGCTTTCAACTTACCAGTTAATCTGGCAGCATCAGCTTCTACACTAAAAAATCTATTGTTTTTATCAACAAGAAACTGAAAGACATTTTTTTGTGGCAATAGGACAGCCATATAAACACCCGGGTCAAGATCCTTACTACTTTTGAAAGTAAAGTTGCCTGTTTTTGATATAGCTGTATCTTTTACAAATTGCTTATCACCCATGTAGTAACCTAACAATAAGGTGTCGTATTTGTAATTAGCCAATTTGATATCGATTTTATATCCTGACTGGCTGAAGGCTGAAAGGGTGATACTACAGCATAGAAGTATAAGTAATGTGCGCATCTTGTGCATTTGCTTTAATTAGAAATTGATGTAAATTAACGCAAAGATTGACATATAAAGTCTTAACGTTTTGCAAAACTATCAGGAAACTCTTGTTGCAAGCAAAAACAGTGCAGCCATTCTGATTGCAACTCCATTTTCTACTTGCTGAAGGATGATTGATGCCGGGCTATCAGCGACGTCACTGGTCATTTCTACGCCCCTGTTAATAGGTCCTGGATGCATAATTACAATATCCTTGCCTATCTTGTCCAACAATTTTTTATTGATACCAAAATACTGTGAATATTCCCTTAAAGAAGGAAAGTATTTAATGTCTTGTCGCTCAAGTTGAATTCGTAAGACATTGGCCACATCGAACCAGCTTAAAGTTTCTTCCAGATTATAGGATACTTCTACACCAAGTTCTTTAATGTGTCTGGGTATTAATGTTGGAGGACCGCAAACTCTGACGTGTGCTCCCAGTTTTTTTAAACAAAATATATTGCTCAATGCCACTCTTGAGTGTATAATGTCACCGATAATCGCGATTTTTTTTCCTTTTAGATCACCAATTTGTTCGATCATGGAATACGCATCTAACAATGCCTGCGTCGGATGTTCATGAGTGCCATCTCCCGCATTCAAAATGGAAGCACCTATTTTTTTTGAAAGATAAGCACATGCCCCGGGAGCCGGATGTCTCATGACGATCATGTCCACCTTCATGGAAAGAATGTTGTTAACTGTGTCCAGCAGCGTTTCACCCTTAGTAACAGAAGATGCCGATGCTGAAAAGTTTATAATGTCTGCAGAGAGTCTTTTTTCAGCTAATTCAAAAGAGATCCTTGTTCTTGTACTATTTTCAAAAAATAGATTTGCCACAGTAATATCTCTTAGAGAAGGTACCTTTTTAACAGGCCTGTTGAGCACTTCTTTGAAATTATTAGCAGTGGAAAAAATCAGTTCGATGTCTTGAACGGTCAAGTCTTTAATGCCAAGCAAATGTTTTGAACTTAACTGGCCTGGACTTTCACTCATATCGAATCTGATTTAAATGGATAAATAAATACTGAAGAAGATGTTTTGTTTTCATTCCACCTTAACTTAACATATGCTTCATCGAGCGCATCAACTGTCAAGCCAAGATAATTAGCCTGAATCGGAAAATCTCTATTAAAACGCCTATCCACAAAAGATAATAGTTCAATGTGGGCAGGGCGGCCATAATTTGTTAAAGCAGATATACCTGCATGAACAGATCTACCTGTAAAAAGTACGTCGTCCACCATAAGGACTTTTTTGCCCTCAACAATAAAATTCATTTTGGTTTCACTGGCCATCAGGATTTTGGTACGATCCCTGTAATCATCTCTGTAAAATGTAATATCTAATTGGCCATATTCAATAGCAGGTACTTTAAAATCCCGGATTAACATGTCTACGAGGCAATTAGAAAGTATGGTGCCACGAGGCTGCAGGCCTATGATACAGGCATTCTCAAACTGATCATAATTTTCCATCAATTGATGGCATAGCCTTCTCAGGACTATATCGAATTTCTGATGGGAAATAATTTCTCTACCTTCTTGCATTACAGCTTCAAAGATATGAGTTAATTGTTAATTGTTAATTATAAATTATGATTTATAATTCAGTTATAGATTCTATACACAAGATCCTAGAGATTAGACTTGATTACTAACCGGCTGCTTCATGGACATACTCATTCAAATACATGAAATGTGGCGTCAGAGCTCCATCTTTAGCAATAGTAGCATAGTCTAAAATCTTGCTATTTTCTGCCATTAATTCTGGAATAATAACCTTGATAAATTGATCGCCAAAATATCTTGATGCGTCCCTAGGTAATTCGTTTGGAAGATTGTCAATAGACATCACATCAATACTGGTTTCTTTATAAGGAGCTGTTATTTCAAAAGACTCAGTATCTATACCGAAGACTGGTTCATCTATCGTACTTGCCTTTAAAGTAGTAGGAACGGAGGATTCAGGTGCTATGTCGCAGGTGATATCGCCAATTACCTCAATATTAAAGGAAGCATCAGCTATTTCTTCCATCGTAAAGAACGCCGGCGCCCTGGTATCCCAATATATGCAATTCAGAAAAATATTTGCTTTTTCAGCATAAGGTTTGAATATAGAAACATAATCTTGTGGATTCTGGTAGAAATCTTTCTTGACGAAGATTTTATTATCCTTATGTTTAACATAATCAGCAGAAGTTAGATGCGTAAATACAGCTGTTTCAAAATCCTCCTGTTTTAGAAATTCTAATGGACTCACTTCTTGAATGTTCATATCCTTCAAAGCCGAAATTGCTCCGTAGGCCACCCTGCCGCTGCCGGTAAGTACGATTTTAACAGGTGGCAAAGTTGTTTGGTGGTAAATTGTTCTTGCTTGTTCAAAGTCATGAAGGTCCTTTAGCCTGGGCCAGTCAAAGAGTCCGGTCCTTTGTCCATAAGTCCACAAACCATTATGTGCTCCGACGATTCCTGCGTATTTACCAAAGGCAATTAATCTGCCACCGTGGTCATCTACCAGTGTTTCATAATCAATAAGTGTGATGTTTTTTTGAAGGATGGCCTGTAATAACTTCCTATTGTGTGCCTGTTTTTTGATAGTATGTGAAAAAAAAGAAATATTTTTTATGAGGCATAAGGTCTTTAATTGGAACTTCCTTGACACCAAGAATAATGTCACTTTGAGAAATATCTTGCATTACCGGTACACCTGAAGCAAAATATTCTTCATCTGTATAGCATCTATGAGAGGAAGGTTGGACGACGATATCAAAATTATAAGGATTGCCCATGAGCAACTTACATTGCTTTGGTGTGAGCGCCACTCTGTCATCATGTGGCACTTTGCCTTCACACAATATTCCTATTTTCATTAGTCCTGTTTATGAAATGCATTGATCGTGAATTAGAGGATCAGATGCATAAATTCTGTTTATGGTCGGGTGACAGTTTTCAGAAGCCACAAAAACTCTTCCGTAAATTTATCTATTGCCAACTGAAATTTTGGATCCAATAGTACACCCTCCTCATCAAATTTTGTATGCATATGCGGTACGACCATCATATAAGGAGACATAAGCCCAAAGTGTGCACCGATCAATAGTTGTAGCTGCTGTGCAGCACGCATACCTCCCAATGCGCCATCTGATGCAGAGACAATTGCACATGGTTCGCGGTTCATTTCAGGGAAATGATTTAACAAATTTTTCAATACTGGAGTATAACTTCCATTGTATTCTGGTGTGAGCAAAATAAAACCATCCGTGCGATAGATATCGTCCACCAATTCTTTCAAATGTTCGGGGGCTGAGCCATCGTTTTTGTAAGTTGCAATATCCATTGGGATTTCGAACTTATTTGCCTCTATAATATTTATTTCATCCTCAAGCAAAATCTGATGCAGGTGATTTTTTAGAAATTTGGCTATTCTTATTGATATACTTTTACTGCTTTGACTTCCTG
Source organism: Candidatus Brachybacter algidus (assembly GCA_016711705.1). Taxonomy (GTDB): domain Bacteria; phylum Bacteroidota; class Bacteroidia; order Chitinophagales; family Saprospiraceae; genus Parvibacillus; species Parvibacillus algidus. Next base: position 356,261 of record JADJSK010000003.1, read on the forward strand.
CTAAAATTGATATGATCATATATTTTTTATCTAAATGAAATTGTGGGTATTAAAGTTTTTTTACGAATGAAAGATATACAGGAAAGTGATCACTATATCCGAAATTGTATGAATCACCTGAAAAGGTTCGTTGGGGATAGCCTTTATATTTACCACTTTTCTCAGTAATAAATTTTTCGTTGAAGACCCTAGCCTTATAATAATTATAACCTGTGGTGTCAGATATCCATCCCGGTGATACGATTACCTGATCGAAAAGACTCCACGCATCCTGATAGGCAGTGGTGCCAATTCCTTTTTTATAGAAATCAACATACGGATTGTACATCTCATCAGCATTTAAGTCCTTTTTGCTTCCTTTAGCTTTGAGAGATTTGACAAGTGATTTGTCTGTTGGGTCATCATTTAAGTCTCCCATTACGATGACTTTGGCTCCCGGATTTACAGCGAGTATTGAATCTTTGACAGATTTACAAATAGCAGCGCCTTGCATTCTGAGTGGTTCAGAGGCAGAGCCACCCCTTCGCGATGGCCAGTGATTGACCAGGATATGAATAGTATCACCATCCATTATACCTGCCGCATAAAGTGTTTGCCTGGTATATATTTTTTCGCCTTCTGAATTATAAATAGGGAGATTAATGGGTTTGCTGCTGATAGGAGTGAAATATTTGGGCTGATATAGCAACCCAACATCTATACCTCTGAAATCTTCTGATTCATAGTGGATTATATGTAGATCCATATCTTTTAATAGTGGTTGGGCAACCAGATCTTCCAATACTTTCCTGTTTTCCACTTCTGCGACACCAAGCATTGCGATGCCATCAGGACTCACATCTTTTCCCAGCATTGAAATTACGGTAGACAATCGGGTAAGTTTATCCGTATACATTGCTGTATTATAAAGCTTTGTACCTTTTGGTGTAAATTCCTCATCCAGTTTGCCGGGGGTATCCAGCGTGTCAAATAAATTCTCAAGGTTGTAAAACCCTATGTTGACAACTTTATATTGATCCTGGCAAAAGGCAGAAAAAGACATCAAGGATATAAAAAGAAAAAGAAATACTGCTTGTAATTTCACTTTGTGTATCGGTTGTTATTGGGCGCAAAGATACACTTTGCAAAGTTAAATTAAGATGAAATATAGCTACGTTTAATGTATTCCAAATTGTTAAGTTGATAACTATCTTTTCTAAACATTATCATCTTTCGTAAAATTCGCTTTTCTTATTCTGAAAAACAAAAAATAATAGAGTAGGAGAAGGACAAAGAAAAAAGCAATTTTCAAAATTAAATTCTTTTTATCAACCTCTATTGTCGAAGAAATAAATATATCTGCTATAAAGTATAAAAAGAAAGGGATCGTAAACAAGCCCATTTGCCACCTTAACTTTCGTTGATTATCTCTGATCTTGTTGATACTTTCTCGAATAATATCTCCATCCATATTAGAAATGTCTTCAGGCATGTTTTTCATACCAGCCTTCTCTCTGGTGAGTCTGTAGAACATAAATAAAACCGATACGACTGCCAAGATCAGAAGTAAGTAGCTCAACGTATTATCAGGAGGTGTAAACAAAACATTTAAAAACAATAAAACAAATAATGCAATAATGAGCGTATTTAGAATTTTAAAAGTATTAAATCTGCTGGCTCTTAATGTATCAGCATATATGTTGTGCAAATATTCATTCTGTTGTGTGGACATGTTCCTTCATTTATTTAAAACAAAAATAGTCAAAAATGGCCATTAAATATATAACGAAATAATTAATGATAAAGATATTAGAAGTCAGAAGTCAGAAGTCAGAGGTCAGTAATCAGACACTTGATATTCTGGGCTAGATGTTTTTGAATGGTGGATAATAGTTAATCTGTAATGCTTAGTTTCAAAAATTAAAAGATAACATGGTGAGTTAAATGTAAAATGTAAAAAGTAAAATGCAGTTTTGGAGATTTCCCCCTGTTGAAGCTAGGGTTTTATATATCTTTTCAAAAGGAATTAAAATAGTCTTCACCTTCTAACATTCTCACACTCTCACTTCTTCACACTTTCCCCTTTTCACAAAAAAAAACTGCCTGTCGCATAACGCTACAGGCAGCTCAGATCAAAAACAAAACGAAAACTTATTTTACAAAAAATATTCTTTAACTCGAGATATTATACTATTAAGAACGCAATTTGACCTGCAATTGTTTACTTTGACCACCTCTTTTGAAGGCTACAGAGATCACATCTTCAGGTTTTAACTTTGTCATAACAGCTTTTAAATCATCAATGGTATTTATTGCTTTATTATTTATACCGGTAATAACATCATTTGGAAGTAATCCGGAATATTGTGCAGAACCACCATTGAATAACTCCAATAGTAAGACACCGCTTTTGACATCTATTCCATATTCTTCCTTATTCTCGTCGGACATGTCCTGCACATTGGCTACCTGAACACCAAGTGTTGCTTTTGCTCCAAGATTAGGTCCGGTATAATTCCCTTTGTTCTTCATAATATTTTCTACGATCGGAATTATCTGGTTGACAGGGATAGCAAATGCATATCCTGCATATGTGCCTGTAGGAGAAGCAATTGCAGAATTGATACCAATCAGATTTCCATTGACATCTACCAGTGCGCCACCGCTATTTCCCGGGTTTACTGCAGCATCTGTCTGGATAAAGTTTTCAACTGCATCCTTTTCATGAATGACGTCTATAGACCTCCCTTTAGCAGAAATAATGCCAGCAGTAACTGTAGATGTTAAATCAAATGGATTTCCCACAGCCAATGCCCATTCTCCTACTTTGACATCGTCAGAATTACCATATGTGATCGGATGAAGGTCATCCGCAATGATCTTGATCACAGCTACATCCGCTTTTGGATATGTCCCAACTTTTTTTGCCATAAATGTGCGTCCATCATGAAGAGTTACTTCAAGTTCATCCGCAAAACTTACCACGTGATTATTAGTGACAATATAGCCATCCTCCGATATAATCACTCCTGAACCTGAACCTTGTGCAGGACCTCGCTGGCTAAAGAAAAAGGAAAATGGGTCATTTCTTTGCTCTTGTAACTGTCTATTGTAAGCACTTTCGCGGCTTTCAGCAGCTTTAATATGCACCACAGCTTCCAAAGATTTACTTGCTGCCAACGTAAAATCGAAAGGAACATTGACAGGCGCGTAGCTTACTTGTTTTGCTACTGGCATTTCGGTTTTTACTAAAGACTCTTTAGGATTGTTTTTTTCCTCGTAATATTTAAGACCTCCTACTGTCGCAGCTCCACCGATGAGGCCTGCTACTAATAGTGAAAAGAATTGCTTCATGTTTATAATATTTACTTGTATGAGTTAATGACTTATTTTTTGAAATTCAAATAAAATTTCAAAATCAATACTCTAACGCAGAGAATTCATTTCTAGTTAAAGCAGTAAATCAAGATTAACAAAAAATTAACTGAGATTGTTACACAAAGTTACCCTTGATGTCCTGCTGCCTATATTTCTCTGAATTAAATTTGAATAATTTAGCGGGTCTATGAGGGACATCTGATTCTAATTCCTTCATATCTATTAGCAAGCCGGTGCCCATTACTTTCTTTCTAAAATTACGACGATCTAAATCTACCATCAGCACAGATTCATACAAAAGCTGAAGCGATCGCATAGAAAATTTTTCAGGTAAGAGGTTAAAGCCAATAGGTTCTGCCTTTATTCTTTCCTGAAGTCTTATTAAGCATGTATTTAGAATCTCGTTATGGTCAAAAGCCATATTTCCCACCTGGTGTATCGAATGCCAGTGCAGCTCATGATCCTGTACTGCTAAATTAATATGATTAATATTCACGAGTGTGTAGTATGCTACGGATACCACTCTTCCTGATGGATGTCTGTTGACATTTCCAAAGCAAAGTACTTGTTCCAGGAATAGATTTTGGAGTCCGGTCCTTTCGAATAAAACCCTGTCAGCAGCTTGGTTTATAGCTTCATCTTTTGTTACCAGATCTCCAAGTAATGACCATTTACCTTCATATAAAGGATAGTCACTCTTAATGAGTAGGACTTTTAAGGATTCATGATCAAGCCCAAAGATGACACAGTCAACAGATATTGCTGTAAAAAAATCATCTGTCGAAGGAAATGGAGACCGTTCGGTTCTTATTTTGTCTAGAGTCTTGATTTCTTTTTATTTTTATTTGGAGTGATCAATAGTAAGTCTTCCTTCTTACCTGGCCAACATGCTTTGCTACTCTAACTACCTGACAGGTATAACCATATTCATTGTCATACCACGCATATACCGTCGCAGTCTTACCATCATTGGACACGATCGTCGATGGACCGTCTATGACACAGGCTGTAGTCATACCTACGCCGTTGCTGGATACGTATTCCGGAGAGTTTGAATATTGTATCTGCTCTGCAAGAGGTCCAGTTAATGAGGCTTCTTTGAGCAGGCTATTCACCTCGTCTACAGACGCAGTTCTATTGAAAGTAACGTTGATTATTGCAAGTGAAACATTTGGTGTTGGCACTCTTACGGCATTCCCTGTGATCTTACCATCCAAGGATGGAAGTACGGCGGTGATGGCTTCTGCAGCACCCGTACTCGTGATAACCATATTGATAGCAGCTGCTCTGCCACGACGTGGTTTTTTGTGGAAATTATCCAAAAGATTCTGATCACTTGTATATGAATGTATTGTTTCCACATGCCCTTTTTCTATGCCGAATGCATCGTCAAGAATCTTGATAGGTGGCACAATAGCATTTGTGGTACAGGATGCAGCGCATAATATTGTATCGTTTACTATATCCAAAGATTCATGGTTGACACCGTAGACGATATTTGGAATTTTCTTGCCCGGGGCGGTAAGTAATACATGGCTGACACCAGGGCGAAGATGTTCTGCGAGTTCTTCTTTAGTCCTGAAAACTCCCGTATTGTCGATGACTATAGCGTTATTAATTCCATAATCAGTATAATTTATTTCTGATGGCTTGTTGAAATATAGAAGGAGGACACGATTCCCATTTATTATCAATTCCGAACCATCTTCATTTACATTGACTGACCCCCCAAATTCACCATGTACGCTGTCACTACTTAACAGTGCTGCCCGTTTTTCTGCATCCAGCTTTCTGTCTTTCATCTGTGGGCGGATGACAATAGCTTTTAATCGTAATTGTTCTCCTTTGCCGGTTTGAGCCACCAACCTTCTTGCTGCAAGTCTTCCTATTCTACCAAATCCATATAAAATAATATCCTTCGGTTGAATATTTTCAGACTGTGCTCCTTGTGCTGTTTGAAGTCTGTCTGCAACAAATTCTTTAATATTAGGGTACTTAGCTTGTTCCTGCTTCCATTGCAAAGCAAGTGTACCGATATCCAATCTAGCTTGCTTGAAATCAGGAATAGCTATGATCTCATTGACAATAGCCATCGTATCCTCTATGGTTACTAATTCGTTTCCATAATTTGTGGCTGTTTGATGTTCATTGAGCAATTGGCTAGGACGTGTATCGTAAACGTCCTTTCTGAAAAGAACTAATTCAACTGATCTGTCAAATCTTAATTCTCCGGCTTTTCTGAGTAATTCGAGAGCAAGTTTTTCCTTTTTTCTCCAATTTTGTAACTCAGATTCATTCCGTTCTTTAAAGCTTAAATTATTTTCCATAGGTTGCGATATCTCAGAATTATTTTAACGCACAATATATAAAATTTGTCATTGTAATTTCATAATTCAGCATATTTAATAAAATAATATGGAGTGAAATAATGTATTAACCAAATAATTATCGGTATTTGACAATGAAAGATCTTAGCAAAATTTAAAATCCTTCTACTTTTTCTTTCCTATCTTTAATCTATAAATAGAATATATGTGTCATATAGACATACACACTCATATCATGCCCCCTTCCATTCCCAAATGGGTTGATAAGTTTGGGTATGAAGGATTTGTTCATCTTATTCCCCAGACCAATTGTCAGGCAGACATGATGATAGGGGACAAATTTTTCAGGAAAGTCGATCAGAATAGTTGGGATCCAAATACCCGGAAAAAGGAAATGATTGAAACGGGCATCAGTAAGCAAGTATTATCTACTGTACCTGTACTATTTAATTACTGGGCTAAGGGAGAACATTGTCTTCAGACGAGCATGTTTTACAATGACCATATCGCTGAGGTTTGTTTGAAGCATCCTGAAAATTACTATGGAATTGGAACGCTCCCTATGCAGGATCCTGATCTGGCCTGCAGAGAATTAGAAAGATGCATGAAAGTCCTGGGAATGAAAGGCATTGAAATAGGAACTCATATCAATGATTGGAATTTGAATGACAAAGTATTATGGCCTGTTTATGCAAAAGCTGAGGAATTAGGGGCCTGTATTTTTGTCCATCCATGGGATATGATGGGTGAAAAAAATATGAGCCGTTATTGGTTGCCATGGTTGGTTGGCATGCCCGCTGAATCTTCCCTCGCTATCTGCTCCTTGATATTTGGCGGTGTTTTTGAAGCTTTTCCTAAGTTGAGATTTGCGTTTGCCCATGGTGCCGGATCTTTTCCATTCACTATAGGTAGGATAAAGCATGGCTTTGACGTCCGCCCGGACTTGGTAGCGATTGACAATGATATTTCACCGGAAAAGTATTTGGGAAAGTTTTGGATCGACTCTCTTGTGCATGATATCCATGCGCTGGAATACAACCTTCGATTATTTGGAGAAGATAAGATTGCTTTCGGGTCGGATTATCCTTTCCCCCTTGGTGATCTCACTGGAGGTAAATTTATCAATGAATCAGGACTTTCTGAAGTAACAAAGAAAAAAATCATGTCAACCAATGCGTTATCCTGGCTGGGATGCAATTAACCTTGATTACATCTTCAAAAAGCAAGTCTGAAACTTTAGTATTTAGTTATCATAACAAAAAAGGCGATCATAAATTTGATCGCCTTTTTTATCTTATTGTTTTATCAACTTGGAAGTTTTAATTCCATCCTTATCTGTGAGCGTCAGTATGTACATGCCTGGAGGTAGATTGGCATCCGTATCCAGGTCAAAGTAATGATCACCGGTAGTTAATTTTAGAGCCCTGTCTACAACTGTATTACCCTTTGAATCTATCAGCCTCAACCTAGAATCTGTAGTTTTCCTTGACGTAAGAATTACATTAATCCGTTCGCCAAATGGATTTGGAAACACCTTCCAAGTGATATCATTGTCAAGTGTATTGGAAGCCATTGAGCAATCAGTTTTGAAATGAATTGTCTTGAAAAAACTGGTGTCAGTTTGACAAACAGTAATCACACCGAATTCATATTCTTTACATTCTTTTAATCCCTGAAGCGTAATACTTCTGGCAGTATCACTCAGATAAGTATAATCACCCCCCGGTAACTCACGATATCTGTAAGCATAAGCTATTACATCGTCTTCAGGATCTTCCCAACTCAGATCGATGGTAGTGAATGTTTTGTTTGCTTGAAAAACACTGTCTATTTGATCACATTCATTGACCAATACAGGATACACATTTACACAATAGTCTTCAACCTCTCCCTGATCGCCATTGCAAGGCTGCGCTGTAGCAAGGAAGGTAAGCATCATTCTCATTTTGTACGTACCCGGGTCCAATGCCCCATTGAAATCCATATTATAATTTATCGAAGTATTGTTGACTCCTATTACTTGCGTAAATAAGTTTTCAGAGGTTTCAAATGTTCCATTTTTATTGATGTCTATAAAGACCCTTATACGGCCATTCTGACCTGGAAGTTTTTTTACATCTACTGTATTTGGGAATACACCATATTCCGGTAAACTTATATTTAGAAAATCTCCAAAGTTGATATAACCGCGGTTCAATCCAGATTCAGCGACGGCCCCATTAATTACGGTTCTGTCGATATAGCCAAATAATGCTGTAGCATCTGTAGTACAGACATTTGTCTCACACGTAGATGGGCACTGTGTGAATATTCTAAATGTATCGCTGGTGATTGTATCGCCTGCAACACAAATCACAGTGGCAAATACTTCATAAAATGCACAAGATTCAAGACCATTAATAGTCATGCTGTCACTTGTTGCCTCCAGAGTACTATAATTCAAATCTCCATCTTTTATGTAATGGATTATACTGTTTTCATTTTGGTTAAGGTCTACGTTTTCAACAGTAATCGTTCCTTCTGAATTCGAAGCTATGGTAATACCTAAGAATGGCTGGCAGCATCTTTCTGATTGAAAAGTAGTTGAGATGCCCCATAAACTTGTATCATTAGGTTCACAGATACTTTGTAGCTGAAATTCATACAGCGTGCACGTCAGCGGAAGCAGCACGTCGAGTGGAGAGTCTACATTATTCAATACAATCCAATCAACACTGTCTAATGGACGATATCTTATATTTGTTTGCAATTGGCTGTCATCAAATGTCAATCTATAGGTATCATCCGTAAGATATTCAAACGTTTGAACTGAACCCGGTTGACAAGCTGAACAAGCTAAGCTCATTACATTAAGGGCTTTAGCCATATTAGACCTACCACTGGATAGCACCTTGTCTGCGTAAGAAGGAAACACATCCACCCCTTGAAGGATGGCATTTTTTACTGTCAACGCGAACGCTGTAGGATCAGATTTCATTAGTTGACCGATTCCTTCGCAAGGATACGAATATAATAAGGCAACCATTCCCGCTACCAATGGTGAAGAAAAGGAAGTTCCTGTGGTGGTGGTATATCTGTTATTCGATCTTGTAGTTACAATATTTACTCCGGGAGCGCCGAGGTCTATAGATACTACGCCATATCCACAAGCGGCATAGGCATCTTTATTATTTGTACGACCTACACTTATGAGATAAGGGCTTGTGCAGCCGGTAGGTAGATCGCCATCAACGTCAACGTTTACATTACTGTTTGAAGTAGCTGCTACACTTAATATACCTGCTGCACCCATGACATCATAAAAATTACACCAGATTGGAGCATCAGCGGGTTTGCCGTAATCAATACCCCAAGAAGAGTTGACGGAGACTACGAATGCGCCTTCGGATCCATTTGTATTATTGTATAATATTCTGCTTTGTAAAGGATAGTCGTAGCTTTCTATTACGGAAGATTCTTCAGTACCGGCATAGACTACATTCATCATCTTGACATTCCAGTTGATTCCAGAGACACCTATACCATTATTGCCGACAGCACCGATCATGCCATTGACATTCACTCCATGGCCACCTTCATTAACATTACTATCATTATTCTGAAAGTTCCAGCCATGGACATCATCGATAAAACCATTGCCATCATCATCAATATTATTACCTGGGATCTCTTTACTATTAAACCAAATATTAGCTGCTAAGTCCTCATGTTCATAGTTTGTGCCATCATCCACTATGCAGACAACGATTGTATCACCATTGGCAGTCTTCCCTCCGGTAGTAGTTTCCCAAGCTGTTTCAGCGGATGCGAGTGCTACTGCAGAAAGATTTTTTATAAAACTTAATTCTTGCTTTTCTTTCCCAGTGGTTGAAATGACTTTTATCAGATAAACTGGTTCAGAAGCAGAAAGCCTTTTGTATTCATCTATGATTACATCTCTGCCATTGCCTGAATATTGCTGTACAAACGTTTCGAAACTAGAGTTTTTTTGTAAAAGGATGATAAACTCTCCAGCCTTAAAGGTTGCCTCCTGGCTAAAAAGACTCACAGAAATGAAAATTAGGAATAATGTGGTAATACGTTTATACATATAAAAATGTTTTTAAAATATGAACTAAAGCTTAATAGCGCAAAAACCTCAATCAATAAATTATCCAAAAAGATTTTCAAATATACACGGATTTTTAGAAAAAATGTGTAGTCCAGATTAAAGCATGAAAACAGGAATTTATTTATTGGTATTCATAATTTGATATGATGTCCGATGAGAAGAAAAAATTGTTGGTCTATGGCCGAATGTAAATTCATACTTGACCGAATGAATTTGGTCAAAATGACAGTCAGTTCAGAATTTTCGGTAAAATAATGATCGATTAAAATATTTGTTTTGCTTAAAGTGTTAAAATTCGAAATATATGAATGGGTCAGGCAATAAAAAATATTAAAAGTAAGTATTAATAAAAGCATTTATGGAAAGAAGAAAAAAGTTCCAAAATGAAAATTTGTACTTTAAAATAATTGATTTAATGACAGATACCATCATCCCATTTGCAAAATTTTCAAATGATACATTATTACAAGCTAGAAGTATGAGACATTTATTAAAAATTGCAAGTGCAATAACATTATTTGGTATCCTATTATTTTTTGTTTCCAAGAAAAGCAATTCAGAAAAAGAAGTGATCATAAAAGTCAAGGCTTCAAAGACTGCGTCTTACAGTAACAGCAGCTTCGCCACATACGATAATTTAGTTTAGAAAGGATCACACCTCTGAGTTACCCAGTCTAATTTAGTTATTGGGTTAATTTTTTTTCATTTATACCAATCTATTTACATCTAATCAATATTAATGGGTTATATTCAACCTACTAATATTATTGAATATGGTGTTATCTTTTCTGGGAAATATCAATTCTGATTGGCAGAATTTACTTTATTATGGAAGTATCGTAGTTGTAGTTCTAATTTATTTTGGAGTTATAACTACCTTGCTCATAGAGAACCGGGACCCTGTAAAATCACTTGCCTACATCATGATTTTCCTATTGTTACCTGGTGTAGGGCTAATAGTATATTTTTTGATAGGCAGAGATCACAGAAAGCAGAAAAAATTTACACTGAAGGGCTCACGGGATCTAATGCGTTTGAGAGAATTTATAGATGTTTACAAAGAATATTTTATTCATGTCCGTCAAGAATTAGAGAATAAATTCGGTGATAAAAGTTTTATATCAGACCTCTTTTTATATACAAAGCAATCAATCCTTACAGAAAACAATGATGTTTCAATTCTTGAAAATGGCGAAGAGAAATATAAAAAATTGTTGGAGGATATTAATAATGCAACCCATCATATTCATATAGAGTATTACATTTTTGATCATGACGAGACAGGAATGAAAATAGCCAAAGCATTGGTGGAAAAGGCATCGGAAGGTGTGTTGGTAAGATTTATATATGATGATTTTGGAAGTAACAATATCGGTGATATTCCCGAAATACTCGAAAATGGAAATGTCGAGGTGATTCCCTTTGACCCATTGTGGATGAAATTATATACCAATGCAAACTATAGAAATCATAGAAAAATAGTGGTGATCGATGGGACAATTGGATATGTGGGAGGTATCAATGTTTCAAATAAATATGACAATACTAAGAAAAACTCAGTTTTCTGGCGGGATACACACATTAGAATAGAAGGCAATGCAGTGAATTTGTTACAAATGCAATTTCTGCTGAGCTATAAATATGCTTCTGGTGAATTGACTTTTCCCATAGAATTTCCCTACTTTAATTATAATCAGAATAAGGGTGACGCTTTTATTGATATTGTAGGCAGTGGTCCAGATAGCAACGAACCATATAATATGTTAGGGATCATTTCGGCTATCAATACCGCAAAAAGTGAGATCAACATTACAAACCCTTATTTTATTCCTAATGCACAGATCATTACTGCGTTAGAAGTTGCTTCGCTATCAGGAAAGAAAGTCAAATTGATTGTACCTAAGGAGGCAGATTCTAAGTTTGTGCAATTCGCTATGAACTCTTACATGAAGAAGATGCTTGAAGTTGGCGTAGAAGTTTATGTTTATAAAAAAGGTTTTATTCATGCTAAAACCATTACCGTTGATGATGATATTTCAATAGTAGGTACAGTTAACTTTGACAATCGTAGCTTTTTCATCAATTTTGAAATTGCAGCCTTTGTTTATGACAAAAAAGTAAATTCCGGGCTTAGAGAATTGTTTGAAAATGACATGGAAGATTGTGATAAATTAATACTTTCTGAATGGCAGAAGAGACCTATCGGTACAAAATTTATGGAAAGTCTTTGCAGATTGCTGACTCCTTTGTTGTGATTAAGTCTCACCAAGTTTTGAATTTTTACACTGTAGGGACAGGTAGCGACTTGTCACTACAGTGTAAAAATTCAAAAATTAATTGAAAATCATGTATTCTGAATAATTTATTAAAAAGCTATTGAATTGAAGAAATAATGAGTGTAAAGCCTTCAGGATGAATTAAATGTGCATTTTTGACACCAGTCATAAAAAGCCTTATTAAGTTATCATTTAATTACTGTAACATCTCCTTTGAATATTTTTATATCACCATCTGTGAGCTCAACTTCTACGAAATAGACAAATACCATTGGGTTTTCCTCTTTTCCTTTGAATGTTCCATTCCAGCCAAGTTCTTCCTTATTTGGTTCGAAATTATTTCTTTCGAATACCAATCCGCCCCACCTATTAAATATGCGGAGAGTCTTGACTGATTTAATATTATCATCAGCAAACACTGTTAATCCATCATTTATTCCATCATGATTTGGAGAAATCACATTTGGGATAAATACATTGATCTTTTTTCGGATTCTTACCTCTATTATTCCTTCATCCATGCAACCTTGACTATCCATTACGACAACCTTATATGTTACATTTGAATCCGGTTTGGCAGTTGGATCCGGACAGTCATCGCAAGAGAGCCAGGTAGCAGGAGTCCATGATATAGTCTCATAATCACCCAGAATGTCAGTTTTAAGGACTACACTCTCCCCCTTATCAATAATATATATTGGATTAATATTTAATTCAACAGAACTATTGAACTTAAATTCAATTTGTTTAGTGACAATACAGCCTTTAGAATCAGTTAGAATTACATCATATATTCCAAAGTCCAACATCTCAAATGTGGCAGGGAGAGAAGTAACAGGAGATTTTTTTTCACCGTTGATCGTGATCTGATAAGGTAAAGTTAAATTACTGGTCTGATAAAGGACAAAAGAGTTATTATCATCATCTGAACATGCAGAAGATTTAATAGTCCAAAATGCTTCGCTAATCGGTAATGTTGCAATTTTGAAATCAAGAGTTGTCTGACAATCAAACCCGGGACTTTGAATTATGAGTTGGTAATCATTAGGTTCAATATTGTCAATTGATAAGTTCGCGGTAAATGTTAAACCATTGTCGATAGAATATAACAGGTTTTGGCCTGCCAATACCGTTATCTTAAGACTCCCCAATGGTTTATTGCAAGAGGGTTGGGTGACGAGGAGTAATACTTCTGGCTGTGGTTTGATAATTATATTTTTTTGATCTGTGGCGCTCAGACAAGGTCCAGCACCATCAGGATCCACAGTTGTATAAGTAACTACTATAGTTCCATTCAGAAGGTCCTGTGGAGAAGGAGTATATATCGCATTTTTTATGTTAGAATTGTTGAAATTCCCAGATCCATTTGTGGTCCATGAACCGTTTGCAATTCCTGATATTATTGGATTTAATTGCACTGGATTTAATTGACATATAGTCGTATCAGGTCCTACATTTACGGTGACGTTGTTTGTACAGTCACAATTGGCTACATTAATAGTTATTGAGTCTATTGAAACGCAAGTCCCAACGTTTGCCTTATAAAATATTTTGTGTGTACCTACACCTGCTATCATTGGATCAAACTGATTGCCGGATATTCCATTACCAGTAAATATTCCTCCGGTAGGAGTAACCGTTAGCGTAATAGGTAGATCGTCCAAACAAAGATCTGCAACACTTTGAAATACAATCACAGGAGGAGTGTTGATTGTGATCTTCATAGTATTGGAGGCGGGATTGCAAGGGCCTATTCCATCAGGATCTTCGGTAGTCAGCGTAATAATAACTGAACCATTTAACACATCATTTGGTCCGGGAGCATAGCTGGTATTCAATGAATTTGCGTTACCAAATATCCCATCTCCGGCAGTAGTCCAGGTAGCACTATTTGCGTTTGAGATGATACCCACCAAAGAAAAAGTTGACCCCTTGCACGCTGCTTGATCGATACCTGCATCCGAAGTAGCTTGATTTGGACATGCGCAGTCATTGACTTTAAAACTTGTTATAGCTTGATTGGTGCATGGAGAAGTACCAACTATGTAGGTTATAGTCTGAGTGCCTATCATACTTGGATTGAAGGAAGTAATTGCATTTACCAGATCTCCGTTTAAGTAATATGAACCACCGGCCGGACTACCTATATTTAAGACTATTGCAGGATCGCCAATGCAAAAATCTGCCAGTGTTCCTATTGAAACAGCAGGTAGATCAATAACATTCACTACAATATCATCACTGCCGTCACATCCTCCGCTACTCACATCGTAAGACAATGTAAAGCTTCCGATTCCTGCAATAGCGGGATCAAAGGTATTGCCTGTTACTCCGATACCTGACCACGTTCCACCGCCTGGATTTCCTGTAAGGGTAACAGGATTAGCGCTGATACACAGATCATTCACAGGATTGGCAACTACGGAAAGCATCGCTTGAAAAGTAATGACAGTCTGATCAGTGGCTGCTGAGCAGGGTCCTGCCCCATCAGGATCCGATGCTGTTAAGGTTAAAGTTACTGAACCTGCAAGTATATCTGCCGGACTTGCATTATAAATAGTCAGAGCCATATTCGGATCATCAAAAAATCCGGTGCCGCTTGTACTCCATAAAGGAGTTGTATTTACTGTTCCATTAAGCAGAATTAATTGATTGCCACAGACTTTTAGGTCACTTCCTGCATTTGCCATAGCAGGATTAGGGCAATTGCAATCAGTTACAACTATTTGGATGTTTTCGCTTGCTGTGCAATTATTTGAATTAGTGAAAGTATAGTTGATAGTGTGTGTGCCAGGTCCAGCTGTGGAGGGGTCAAAACTATTGCCTGTAACTCCATTTCCTGACCATAAGCCACCAGTAGGAGTGGCTGAAAGTATTACACTGGGATCCCCATCGCATAATTGACTTACCGGTGAAATATTAATCACAAGGAAATCAAAAGTAATAACAACTTGATCATCAGCAATTACACAAGGACCAATTCCGTCAGGATCAGCATCTGTTAAAGTTAGAATTACTGAACCAAAATTAATATCAGCCTGACTTGGCGTATAAGTAGTGTTTACATCATTTATATTTGAAAAGGTACCACTGCCTGAAGTGGACCATGTTCCTGCATGGTTAGCAGTACCGGAAAGTATTGCGGCATCACCTGCACAGACTATATCGTCTGGTCCTGCATTGGCGAAAGCCGGATCCGCACATCCACAATCAACCACAAGAATCGCTAAAGTTTCAGCATCAGAACAATTGTTTGCATCCGTATACTCATATATTAATTGTGCATTACCAACACCAGCCACAGAAGGGTCAAAAATATTTCCTGTGACACCTGTTCCTGTCCAAATTCCTCCTGGAGGCGTTGCTGACAATGTAATTGGAGCATCCGTCAAACAGATATCAGCCACGGGATCGATATTTACTACAACTGTAGTGAAAGTTAGGACAATTTGATCACTGGCAGAACTGCAAGGACCTACACCATCCGGATCGGTAGCAGTTAAGGTTAATGTGACTGTTCCTGCCAGAAGTCAGCGGTACTGGGAGAATATGTTGTAATGGCGGAATTAAGGTTTGCAAATATTCCGCTTCCACTTGTTGCCCAAATCGCTGTGGTGCTTACACTGCCGGTGAGCGCTGCATCATCACCATTGCAAATAATTAAATCCATACCAGCATCGGCAATCGCAGGATTCGCACAACCACAATCTGAAACCACAATACTTGTGGAGCTGCTTCCCATGCAACCATTTACATCTGTATAGTTATAAGTTACTTGCCATGATCCGACACCTGCCAGTAGGGGATCAAATGTGTTACCAATTACTCCTGTCCCAGACCAGATTCCTCCTGCAGGACTGCCTGATAATGTTACGGCAGGGTCATTTAAACATTGAGTTGGCACTGGAGTAACACTTACGGCAGGATTTGAATAAAGTGTAATGCCGAGATTATTGGGCATATTAATAGTTCCCGGGCAACCAGTATTAGCATCTTCTAATGAAGTTACAGTAATATTTAAGACGCCCGGAGGAACAAATGATGGAATGGTAATAGTATTGTTGGCAGCATTATAGGATGGGAAAAGCCCAGAGTAACAAAAAGTAAAGTTATTAGAAGCTGATAGTGCATTATCGCTGAAGTTATAACCAAAAAATGGGCTGGTTATTAAGAAATCTACGTTGTACAGCCCTGATCCTCCTCTGATATTGAAGGATACATTCTCACATTCTCCGGGGCAAAGACCTGCTGTGCCGCTGAGGGTAATGCTTGGATTTGAATTTACGCTTACAGTAACTGTGTTAGGTGGATTAATAATGCCTGGACATGTAGTAAAATTGTTATCAACAATTAAGGTAGCAGAAATTATAAAATCACCTTGGCTAACTGTATTTGGAATATTTAGGGTGTTGGTTGCGGCATTATAGGATGACGTGGCTCCAACATAACATACATTAATGTTTTCTCCATTTGTTATGGACGGATCCATAAAATTATAGTTGAAAGTACCATCTGTGATATTAAAGGACAATTGATATGTGCCCCCGGTTCCACCTGTTATGAGGATTGAAAAAGTTCCACATTCGTTTATACATAGATCTATATCTCCAGCAATAGAAATCGTTGGTTGCTGAACAATATCAAGGATAAAAAAATCATCAACGGATGAACAGGGGCCAGCTCCATCCGGATCAGGTGCCGTGAGCGTAATAGTAACTGTCCCGCCGGCAATATCCAATGGACCTGGATTATAATTTGTTGTCAAGGCTGCATCGTTATCAAAGGTACCGTCACCAGAGGTAGTCCATGTAAAAATGGCTGAATTAACCACTGTTCCACTTACTATAGGAATTTCATTCGCGCATATTTGTTGATCAGGACCTGCGTCCACCATTATTGGGTTTAAGCATCCACAATCAGAAACTAAGATGGAGGTATTGGCAGTATTGCTGCATCCATTTCCATCCGTAAAAGAATAAGTAATCAACCAGTTTCCCGAACCTGCTGCTGCAGGATCGAATGAGTTGCCGCTCACTCCAGTTCCAGTCCATGTGCCGCCTGCCGGAGATCCGGTAAGTGTGATTGCAGCATCAATAGTGCAAAGAGGACCAGCCGGGTTAACACTAACTGAAGGTAATGTATTTATCAATATACTTATAGTCTGACCAGACGCGCATTGACCTATGTCAGGTGTAAAAATATAGCTTGAACTTCCGGTTACATTTGTATTTATAGCCGGTGGAGACCAGGTTCCATTGACCATATTCGGAGAAGTAGTAACCAGAACAGGTGGCGTTGAATTTTGACAAAATGGACCTAGAGCGCCGAAGTCGGGTACAGTTTGTGGATCAATTGTAATCGACAAGGTCGTAGTTGACGCACACTGTCCGGCAGTGGGTGTAAAGGTGTAAGTAGTGGTCATTGTATTGTCAATAGCAGGAGACCAGGTACCATTTACTCCATTCAAAGAAGTAGTTGGAAGGGCTGGTATCGCAGCGCCGGCGCAATAGCTTGGTGGTGCTGTAAAATTAGGTATGGTGGGTTGGTTAATTGTAATCGACAAGGTAGTATTCGAAGCACATAGTCCGGGAGTGGGTGTAAATGTGTAAGTCGTGGTCATTGTATTGTCAATAGCAGGAGACCAAGTACCATTTATACCATTAAGGGAAGTAGTTGGAAGGGCTGGTATCGCAGTGCCTGCACAATAACTTGGAGGTGGTGTAAAAGTAGGTAAGGTGGGTTGGTTAACTGTTATTGCCAGAGTAGTAGTTGAAGCACAAAGTCCGGGAGTTGGTGTAAAAGTGTAAGTAGTGGTCATTGTATTGTCAATAGCAGGAGACCAGGATCCATTTATTCCATTAAGGGAGGTAGTTGGAAGAGCCGGAATCACAGCGCCCGCGCAATAACTTGGAGGTGGTGTAAAAGTAGGAATGGTGGGTTGGTTAACTGTTATTGCCAGAGTAGTAGTTGAAGCACATAGACCGGGAGTAGGTGTAAAAGTGTAAGTGGTGGTTGTCGTATTGTCTATAGCGGGACTCCAAGTTCCTGTATAGCCATTATTAGAGGTCGTAGGCAGAACGGGTATTGGATCTCCGGCGCAATATGACGGGGTTGGAGTAAAAGTAGGTGAAGCAGCAGCATTTACTACTACTGTCATAGTAGTAGGGTTGAAACAAATAGTATTTGGTTGGATTGAAGGTATATATACTATGCTACCTGACATAGCGATTAACTAATTGTCGAAGGTGTCCAGGTTCCTGCATTTCCTTCTATTGAAGTACCGGGCAATACTGCTGGGGATTAGCCAACTCAATATGGACCAAGTTGAGTAAACGTAGGAGTTGTTTTAGGCATATATGAGACCTGAACATCATCTATCCAATAAATTTCATCAGGCGTTTGACTGCCAATCATAAACCTTAAGCTAAGTGTATTTCCAGTTAATACATTACCAGTATTGGCAGCTTGGATTAAATTGTCGCCGCACATGAATCCGAATAAAGTCCAAGGACCTCCATCCAAGGAGTACTCGCAAAGCAATTGGTCATTTCCTCCACTTAAACAGGCATTAATTGGAGCTGCGCCACCATTATAGCATTCTTTATTTCCGACAGGATTTACTGAGGAAATAGTTGCTTTTATACCAACGTTGCATCGGTTACTTATATCTATTGGTCCAAAATTTAAAAAATTCGATACATCACCACATGTGCCCATTGGGTCAGGAATTCCTGAAACACAATAACAGCATCCAAAGCCAGTTGCACCCGCTTCTTTAAATGCTCTATTAATTCCAGAAAATGTTTGTACGCTAAATGTAAATGGCCCTGAACATGAATTAACAGAAGTCACACTCCATGGCTGTCCTCCGGTCATAGTTCCGTTTACAGAAATTGGCTGCTTCATTAAAGGTTTCCTGGGTTAAAATAATTTGACCAAGTACAATTGAATTTGTAAGAAGTAATAGGCTAAATACTAAAAAGAGGTTCTTCATACGGTTATCCTAAAAAAAGGAGCTTAGAATCAGCTAAGCTCCTTTTGTATTTTACAAATTAATTACTTTGAGTGTATTCGCTTTGTCAGATTCATTCACTGTAAAGTATAGCGCTCCTTTAGGAAGCTCATTTAATGAGATTGAATATCCATTATTTACATTTTTTTGATAAACAATTTTTCCATTAAAGTCGTAGACAATCATTGTGGCAACTGACTCAACTCCTCTTATCACAACTTCATTGTTCACATTAACTAAAGTTAGATCGCCTTTCACATTAAATTGAATTGTTCTTGTTTCTGAAAAAGATGCAAGTATAACTTCATTATTATCAATACTTTTCAACCTATAATAGTCAATCCTTGAAGGGAGATAAGTCATAATATGAATATTTTTGATATTCGAACTCGTATTATTAATGGCAACAGCACCTAAATAGTCAAAGATTTTGCCGTCTTTACTTTTTCTGGCTGAAACTATTATGATTATAATCAGCTGTAGTAGCCAATTTAACATCGCTCCATTGTTATATTTTTAAGACATTAAATTGCGTCAAAGTAACCGGCAATGCGATGTTTCAGATGCAACCACAAAAGGAGAAAGAAAGTAGATAAAAGCAATTGTGCTTGCCAGAAGGGTCACCAGAGTTATATGTGGCAGGATTTTACAATGTTAAATTTAGTACCATTCCAGTGCCCTATGACCAATGAAGGTCTGGTGTGAAGTTAACACCTTCAGTACCTACTACCCATTGTAATTGAAGTTTTAAATCTTTTTGCGTTGATGGATCGAGATCTTCGATTTCCCATTGATATTGTATGCATTTAGTAGCATCAACAGGAACCACACCATTTGACCCAAGAGGTTGTACTCTAACAATATAATTGCCAAAAGTAGATGTAGGTGAGGCAATTAAAGTAGCAGGCATATATAATGTGCTTGTTGGCCCAACAGGATGTAATATCGAAGTTCCAGTATTTACATCCATTATTAGACCTCCTGTAGTAGCTGGAATCAAACCTGTATTGTCACAAGTACAGAAGTATCTTGATGAATTATTTCCTGCAACTGTAACGGAAGATGATATATAAAATGTAAACCCGTTTGTTCGCACTTGCCCATTAACAAAAGTTAGAGTTCCTAAACCTGTTATGAATGCATCTGAAAGTAGATCGATACCGTTAACATTATT
>JADJSK010000004.1 GCA_016711705.1 Candidatus Brachybacter algidus
TCACATGGTATAAGAAGATAGAATTTGGTATTCCCAAAGACGCACAGCCCTATTTTAATATTGGTGTATTGTATCGGGAAATGGACTCCCTGGATAAATCCCTTGAATTCTTGACCATTGCTACAGAATTGGATAAGATACATGCGGAAACATATTACGCGAAGGGAATAGTTTTTAGAAAAACAAGGTAAGCTGGCTGAAGCTCGAAGCAATATTCTCAAGCTTCAACTATCGGTCAAAAATTTGCCAAAGGTAAGACAGGCTTCGCAGAGGTTGAAAAATCTACTGAAGGAAAAAGCGGTAAAGTAATGAACAATGATTGATGAATAATGAATAATGAGAGCACGCAGTAACGCTTGATCTTTAACTGCAGGCTATTCTTGAACACTCCTGCCATTCAATAAGTAGCAAAATTAAGTGAGGAACAGTGATTTCCCCCTTTGGAGGGCTAGGGTTTATACATATCTTTTCAGAAGGCTTAAAACTGGAGAATTACTATAACGTAGATAGTTTGCATTATAAAAATGAATGAACGGTGTAGCTGTGGCCTCATAAAATTTAGTGAATGATTGGAGCAAAAGCCAAAAATAGCTGCCCTATACAGCGAGGAACGAAGCCTTATAGGGCTTAGCGTAATCCAAACTTTTTGCGGAGTGAAGTGACGTTAAGAATCTTGCTACCCCTCTGGCGGAGGGTGCCGAAGGCAGGGTGTCTAGCCCTGGGTTTTTGTTACTTTTTTTGCCAAGAAAAAAAAGTAAGTAAAACAATTAAATTATCCTAAAATACTGAAATATATCAATGTATCTAATTAATTATCAATCACTTATGAGCATTGTTAATATTTTGTGTATAAACCCTAGCTTTGGAGGGGGTAGAGGGAGGCTTTCTATTGAAAATGAAAAATAGACGAACTGCAATTTTCAAGATGCTTGTATCAGGCTATCTTTGAACATTTTACTTTTATCCATCATTAATCAAAACTATGATAAGCTGCAGATGTCCCTCTTTGGAGAGGGTGAACGACACAGAAAGGTGCCAAAGCGACCTTTTAAGGAAGTAAAACGAAACGAAGTGCAAGTCACTACTTGCACAAAGTGAAGTCAGAACACAATTGAGCATGCCTGCCGAAAGCATGAAGGCAGGTTACGAAATTGTGTTTCTGTGGAGTTAGGGAGTGGACTTTTTAATGAATAATGAACAATCAATAATGCTGCAGCGAAGTAATAATTAAAAATTAAAAATTACTTCTTAAAATCCTTATCTTCCGTCTTCTTTTCTTCTTTATGTACTTTATCACCTTGCTTTAGTATCCTTGAAACAGTGCTATAGGGTCCGGTAATGATTATCTCATCTACTTTTAATCCTTCGAGAATCTGGATAAATTCGTCATCTTGAATACCGGTTTTAACCTGCACCATTTTGGCAGTATCAGCACTTTGAACGAAAACAACTTCTACAAGATTAGCTTTCTTTTTAGAGGCTGTATCACTTTTCATCTTAGGGTCTTCTCTGGTTGTAACTGATTGAATTGGAACTGTTACAATGCCTGATTCCGTATTAGTATTTATCTCCACAGATGCGGACATACCTGGTCTGAATGGAAATGGCTGACCTTTTTTAATCATATCTTTATACGAATCAAAATCCATCCTAATCTTCACAACAAAATTAGTCACCTGATCACTGTTTAATGATGCTGCAGCAGTAGATGCTGTCGATGAACTGTTAGCAATTTCAGTTACCACTCCTGTAAATTTCTTACCATAGAATGCATCTACGTCGATCTCTGCAAGATCGCCTTTACTTACTCTGACAATATCATTTTCTGAAACTTCTACCTGAACCTCGATGACATTCAGGTTGGCTATGGTCATCATTTCCGTACCCGACATCTGGATTGTTCCAACGACGCGTTCACCTTTTTCCACATTCAGTGAACTAATGACACCATCTACAGGTGCATAAATAAATGTCTTATTTAGACTCGTCTTCAATTCATCCAGTGAAGCTTTTGCGCTTTGTGTACCATACTTGCTGGCAGTGGCATTTTCCTGAGCTTGTTTTAAGCCAGCCTCAGCAGATTTGGCATTAGCTATGAGTCCATCCAGTGATGCCTGAGATGCTTCAAGGTCAGCTTTACTAATGACACCGTCATCGAAAAGCTGTTTGTTTCTTTTATAAGTTTGTCTGGCATTGGTCAACCTGGCATTCACCTCCTCTATCTGTGCTTTTGCACTGTTAATTTGCGACCGAGAAACTGCCTCTTGCGTAGTTGAACTTTTAACAGAAGCCTGTCCTCTTTGCACAGAAGGCAGGTAGCTATCTGGGTTGATCTTAGCAAGCAATTGTCCAGCCTTGACGGTGTCTCCTTCCTTGACATAAAGTGCAATGATCTCACCGGACACATCCGAACTGATCTTGACTTCATTCTCTGGAAAAATCTTACCTGAAGCAGAAACGATCTCTTTGATAGTTCTTTCCGAAACTTTCTCAAAGGTCACAGCCTGACCTTTAGGTTTATTCTTTCCATTTATTACAGCTGCGACTATGAGGATGACGACAAGGAGACCAAACCAATGATCCACCATTTTCTTTTGTTATTTCTAGGCATTTATTAGCTTGTATTCTTTAGTTAAATGTAATTTGTTTTCCAGCATAATAATCCAATACTTTCATCTTGAAGGTATAGTCATATTTATTAATAATAATGCTGCGCTCAGCATTGTCCAGATTATTCTTAGCGGATATTAATTCGAATGAATTGGCTGTTCCGATTTCAAATCTTTTCTGGGCGTCATTGTATGCACCTTCCAATGCTTCCTGGCTGCGAATAGATGCGTCCAGCGTTCTTCTTGCTGCACGTGCATCCGTTAAGGATTTCATTATATCACTTCAGAGTTTCTGACGAGCCTGTGTATCCTGAATTCGTATGGATTCGGTATTTAATTTTGCATTTTGTATAGCTGAACGTGCAGCATTTTTATTGTAAATAGGTATCTGTAATCCAACTCCAATACCATATCCAAAGTTTTGATTTAACTGAGAGAAATATGGGTTATTCCCTGTGATAGGAACATCGTTGATAATAGCAAAATCTACAAATTCATTATTAAATTTAACCTTTACAGGTTGTTCTACTGTACTAAAACTAAGGATTCGTTGATTAAGAGAGGAATAATTAGTTCCGGCAGATGCTTGTGCACCAAGACTAGGAGTCCTTGTGATTTTGCAATTTTTTCTCCCAATAAAGCACTGTTGATCTGACTTGAAAATGATTGAAATTGTGGTTGTGTCTTCAATGAATTGGCGACAAGTAGTTCATAATCGATCATATCCGGATTCTCCACAGGAATAGGCACAGCAGGCGCTATTACATCGATATTAACACTTGCATCTACAAACATTAGTTGCTTCAGATTTAATAATCCATTCGCAATATCATTTTCAGCAGTTATAATTTGGGTTTCATTCTGAGCTTGTTGAGCAAGTATGTCAAGGCGTGAATTTTTATTTTTTTGAACCTGCATTAATCATTTTATCTGTCACCCGAAGTTGTTCAGTAATTTGATCCATACTCTTTTTCGCTACTTCGAGGTTTTCCTTTGAGACCAACAAAATAAGATATGCCTGGGCCACACTAAGTGAGATATCGTAGACTAATTGTTCTTTGTCAGCTTCAGAAGCGTTGAGGTTAGATTGACTTTGTTTGATCGTATTATTGATCCTATTAAAGTTAAACAGCGTAACACTTGACTGTAGATTATATGATTGATTTCCGAAATTCTGATTGTTAAAACTATTGGTAGTCGGATCTATCTGTCGTCCAAAACTCTCATAAAAGGAAGTTGAACCATTAAGATCAGGAAATCTTCCCGCCTTAGCCGTGGTATAACTAATAGCATCCCTTCGAATCATCAGATCAGACTGCTTTAGCTGGAGATTATTCTGCACTGCTTCATTAATACACCGATCCAATGTCCATACTTCTTGAGCAATGGCCTGATTCGGAATAACGAAAGGGATCAAAAGAAATATCAACAATTTGTACATCTGATTCAATATTTTCGTAATGATACTATTGATATTCTAAGTAGTAAAATTAATTCTACAAACTAAGGCAATAGCTAGATAAATGACAGGCTTTAGGCTTTAGGCTTTAGGCTTTAGGCTTTAGGCTTTAGGCTTTAGGCTTTATGTCCTCTCATAATATAGGTTGACAAGCTACTACCTAAAGCCTAAAGATTGTTAATAACTTTTATTGTTATTTAGTTGGCAGTAATTTAATTTTAATAATCAAGGTCAAGCGGAAGTGAGCAATGCTGGGGAGCAACTCACCAGGAATAACCTTGTAGGACAAAAAATGTCTTATAAATTGGGCCTCCTAATCTTTTTTAGGAGGTCTTCTTTTTGTGCTAAACCAAAGATATACATTTTTGGACTTTTTATGCCTTTATAAACCCATTGTCTAAATGTGTTTGATAGTTAAATATTTGCATCTCTGTTCGTATTTTTGCTCACTAATCTCATTCTCAAACTCAAGCGGCGATTTCCATCCCAGCCTGTTTTGTTTTCTATTTGTATTATATTCATACTGTATCTCAGCTAACCCTTTGTTAAATTCTATTTCGTTCCGTCCTCTTTTGAGTGGTAGAAAATGATGCTTTATCATGCTGTTTCTTTGCTCAGCATAAGCATTGTCCAGACAATTGCCAGATACACTTATTCTCATTTTAACAAAGTCCAACAAGTCCATATAACGGTTTGAAAAATATTGTGACCCTCCATCCGTATGATGAATGCAATATTTGATTGCCTCAATGCCCCTTAAATTAATCAACTGCTCTAAAGGTCTTATGCCCTCAATAGCCCGCATTCTCTCACCTCCATATATCCCAACCATCATTGCACTATACAGATCAAACAGGCTGAATACAAAATATCTCTGACCGTCTTTATATACATAAGTTAAATCACCCACTATAACCTGATTAATATTATTGACTTTTAATCCGGCAACAAGGTTAGTATATTTTTTACTTCTTGAGCTGGCTTTGGTAGTCACTATTCTTGTATAAACCGGCCGGAGTATCAGGCCATAGTCGCTCATCAGCTTCTCAAACTTATTGACCCCGATATTATATTGCTCTTTAATATTGAGATTATAATACAAGGTACGGGATCCTGCATTTGCATCCTTTGTGGAGCGGTATTGATCGACTTGACTTTCTACTACTTCCATTGTAGCCTTCAGCTTACCCATTCTGGCCACCGCTTGAAAATAACCCTGCCGGCTCTTGCCAAAATAGGCGTAAACCTGTTCAGCTCGGATCTGTGCATCAGACAATCTGCTTAGCACATTTTGCATGATTTTCAATTCGTTTTTTTTTCGAACCTTTCTCCAAGCCTTTCCTTTGCAAGCTTTGCTAACTCTTCAAGATGAAGGATCCTGATCTGCTGTTCACCAATGATGGTTTTAAGCTTTTTGGCCTCCTTTTCTAGTTCCAAAACCCGATTGATTTCTGCAGGTTTTTGAATAAGAATCTGCACAGGAAGAGGCTCTTTACCATACTTCCGTATCCAGTTTCTTACATTTTCAGCTTTGACAAAATATAGTACACTTACTTCTTTGACAGAAATGGCACCTGATTCAATTTTGAAAACGATTTCTTTTCTAAATTCTTCACTAAATCTTCTACGTCTCCTCTCTTCTATTGTCATTTTTTAGTACTTTTATTCAAAGTTACTAACATCTTTTCTGTCAACGTATTTCATGAGAGTACATTAGGCTTTAGGCAAAATTCGTAATTGTGAATGAAAGTTCCCGGTAAAGTATAAAAATAATCATGCATCGCCGATTCAATCTCAATCATGCTTAATTCAACATTTAACCTTCAATATTCAACATTTCTATCCTACTAGACCTTGCAACCAACCCGGAAATATTACCATAATGACGAGCAGACAGAGTGAAAGCACAATAGAAGTCTTTATCAAGCCAGGTAAAAGGACTTCATTGTCTACATCTTCTTCTTTCGTAAAGTACATAGCTGTGATAGGTTTGAAGTAATATGCTATACTTATGGCAGAATTGATGACAGCTACTATCACCATGACAGGATTGGCCTCTAAAGCTTTGGTAAACAAGAAATATTTGCAAAAAATCCTGCTAAAGGAGGTATACCTGCCATTGAAAGCAAGGCTATCGTCATTGCAAATGCCAACAATGGTTTTCGTTTAGCTAAGCCATTAAACACAGAAATGTTCTCAGAAGCTTTTTGTTCGCTTATCAACATAAAAATTGTAAAAGCTACTATGGTTGCTATGGAATACGCTGTTAAATAATAAAATACACTGCTCACACTATTGTATTGGAGGGAGACTACACCTAATAAAAGGTAGCCCGCATGAGAGATAGAAGAGTAAGCCAATAACCTTTTGAAATTGCTCTGCATAAGTGCTCCAAAATTGCCTACAGTCATAGTGAGGCAAGCGATTGCTCCCAGCATCGTCATCCATTCTCCGGCAACACCAACAAACGATATACTAAATATTCTTACCAATGCTCCAAATCCTGCAATTTTGACAACAGATGCCATGAAGGCAGTGATGATCGTAGGGCTTCCCTGATACACATCAGGACTCCAAAAATGAAAAGGAGCAGCTGAAATTTTGAAACACAGTCCGATAGTTAACAACATGAATCCAATATATCCATATCCTGAGAGGCCTCCGGAAGTCAACTTTTCACCCATAGCCACGACGTCAAATGTACCTGTAGCGCCATACAATAAAGCCATACCCATCAATAAAATACCTGTGGCAAATGCGCCCATCAAAAAATATTTTAAAGAGGCTTCATTTGATCCCAGGTCGTTTCTTCTGCTTCCGGCTAATACATATAATGGAATAGAGAGTATTTCGATTCCGAGGAATAACATTACCATATTTTGAAAAGAGACCATACAAATCCCCCCACACAAAGAGAATAGGATCAAGCCGTAATTGTCGCCAAGTGTCTCCCCAAGTTGCCTGAATCCATATCCTGAAGCTAAAAATACAAGAAAGGTCGCCAGGCACATTAAAGCTGTAAAGGCCAATGCGTAATGATCAAAGATCAACATATGCCGTAGGTCAAAGACTTCGCTATTTAATGCCACTAAAGACAGTACAAGTCCGCCGAGTGCGGTAACTAAACCAATTCCCTGAAGTATGGATCTTTTTGCAAATAATCCTGCAAATAAAACGACCAAGGCTCCGGTAAAAATCACTATTAATGCACCCATATTTTCTTAAATCTGTAGTATATCGCTTTTCTGCAATAGAGCACAATATTAATAAATATAAGGAATATGAGGAGGGTTTGAGGATCATAAATTCATAGTTACTAACAAAAAAAGAGATAGTTACAACGAACTATCTCTTTTCAAAATTTCTTATAGGCGATTTGCGACTATATTTTTATAAAACTATTCTTCGCTATAGTTTCACCATGTGCTGTTTTTGCCATTAAAATATAGTACCCCGGAGAAAATTTACTTACATCAAAACTTCCGTTTGCTGCGCTACTCAGAGGTACTTCAATAATTGTCCCGTCTAGGCGGTATATCGTGTAATTTAAGTCAGACCTTCCGCTGGGTGCGTTCCATCTTAATTCATTGGAAACCGGATTAGGAAATAAAAATAGCTTCGACAGCGTGATAGAGCCGGATGAGGCAGATTGTTCTGTTATAAATAAAGGATCCGCTGCTTTGATTACATCACCGGAAGTGCTGGAATTTGTATTATTGGCATTCCCGACACCATAAAAAGCGACATTACCACTTCCACCAGCGGGAGATGTCCAATCGACGGTAAATGTAGAGTTGAAAGATGGTTTTTTGTGTTCAAAATAACTTCTGCCATTTTTTGAGGTAACCTGTGCATCTGTTGTTGGATTTGCCATCGTACCTGCATTGGTATTAGCTCCATCCACAATACTAACTAATTGGAAGCCATATCCTTTTGGATTGGATCCGCTAATGGTAGTAAAACTAAAACTAAGTTTGTACAGCGTAGATGGTTTGTACTTATCCACCACATTTCCCTCCTCATCTTTAAGAGTGATAGCTGTAGAAACATTGTAGGCGCCCCCGGAATGGCATTCCGAGCAGTTGTAAGACTTATCTCCCGGAGCTCCGGTATTCCCTTCGCCTCCTTGTTTTGCCCGGCCTCCCATATTGCTCATACTGAGCATGGCGATTAAGCCGATAGTAAGGACTCCGATTGTAGATTTAAACATTGATTGACTATTTTAATGTTGTGAAATAAATTAAATGAATGGAAATAAACCATTTCATTCTTGGATAAGATGCTCTGCAAAGTCAATTCGCTGCATATAATTTAAAATAAATAAAATTAGAAATCCTTCAAATAAATCCAAAAAGATGACTTTATAATCACATAAAAGAGCAAAAAACGCTGTAAATCACAAATTTATCATTGAAAATCAAAGCCCAAATTTTTATTTTTGCCAGTTACACCATGATAGAATTGCTTCATAAGAACATACAATTCATCATACGTTATATTTGGAGAGATTGGTTCGCCAATTTTTACAATTTTTTTACCATAATCGAAGGCTACCAAAATAATGGGTACTTGCGCTTTCTGAGCTATATAATAAAAACCGGACTTAAGCTTTTCTACTTTTCCTCGTGTTCCTTCAGGAGCGATAGAGAGTCGAAAATCAGGATTATTACGAAATACCTCAGCAACGGCATCAACATAATTATTACTCTTGCGTCGATCTACCGGATATCCACCCATCCACCTGAGGATTGCCCCAAATGGCCATCTGAAGAGGGTATCTTTACCTACAAAATTAATGTGCCATGAAAGCGCACTTCTGGTCAACAATCCCAGTGGAAAATCCCAATTGGATGTATGAGGGATTACGATCAATATATATTGTCGGAGTAATAAAGGGTTCCAACCCTGTATCTTCCAACCCAAAATTTTCAAAATCCAAGCACTTAGACGACCCATTCTTTTTATTTATTCGAAATACGAATACTTAATTGACAACTATTTCGCAGTATAACTCAATTTGAACTCTTTTCTGAACAAATTCTTTTGTCCCAACAAGAATATCTATTCATTATTACTCTTCAAATATAGACAAAGAGCTCCACTATCCATGTGATTACTTTCGTAAAACATACAGTAAAACTACTAATTTTCAATATGGCTGAAAAGGATGAGATATTCTTGAATATATGATGTCATCTTTGTAACATATCGAAACGGAAAATAAAACACCGGTTTTTTGAAAGATAAAAAATTGTTTTATTATTCGATACAACTACGGAAAGGGTGATGCTTAATAAATTTTTAGAAGGGAAATATTTGAAGAAATATTTCCCTTTTTTTATGCTCTTAAGTAAGACTGATATCATAAAGTGCAATATCCAGTTATCAAGGCAGATCCACCCCAATGATTCCAAACTACATCAATTGCTGGACAGAACCATCGGAGCCTCATTCTGACTTCTGACTTCTAACTTCTGACTTCTGACTTCTGACTTCTAATTTCAAATACCCTGCAACCTAAAAAAAGTTGAACTATTAATCAATTACATGATGCTCTGCAGCCTGCACGATAGCACCCACTGAATAAGTCTTCTGTGAAAGATCAGAAATGAATGCGACCACCTGACAATTCTTAGCAACCCACCATCCATTCTCTGGAGGCAGGGTAAATTCATATGTTCTTTTAATCTGAGACCCAGGAGTAAGTGTCAAACCGATAGGATCACCTGCCAATTCAGTCAGCATCTGTCTAAATACATGATTGTGTTGATATTCCTTGACAAAAATAATATTATCTTCCTGAGAATCAAGGATATCCGATTCGGTCACAAGTGCATGTATTCTGAACTCTCCGGAAGTTTGAACTACCGGATCTATGGTAATATTTGCTATTAGCTTTCTTGTATTGAAATCATAAGTATTATTGATCGTGATCTTTGCTTTAGGTATAGATCGCAGCTCATTTTCAATATTTCCCAGCACTGCAGTGCTCGTAAGAATATAATCTTCCAATGGATTATAGATCTTTCTGTCCAAACTTACAGCAGGTTTACCCAAATAGAATCCCATTTGCCCTTCAAGAGCTTCTCCATCCGTAGTTCTGAAATCATATTTACTTTTGTACTCAGCAGGTTCTGTGATCGGGGATCCAAGAAACTCTGTATGATAAGCAACAGCCACAACATTCTTGGGATATCTTCCCATTAAAGAAGTGATTTCTCTTGCAGCATTTGGACAATTTGGACACTTTACTCCAGTAAAATCCTCAATTAGAACAACTCTGTCTGAAATAATTTCACCCGCCTTTGGCACTATTATTTCTGTCTCTGAGCAACCATTAAATAGAACGGCAATGAAAAGGAAGCATGAAAGTCTAAAAATATTGATCATCATTATTTAATTATAATAATATTAAAATGAGGTAGATAATGTTGCTCTAACACCGCTGAATGCAGGCTCATATCGGCAAATACCACCTGTACAAACAATTCCTTCCACCTGCTTGATGTAACCCACAGAAAATCTATTAGGTCCACGGTTATAAAAGGCAACGATTGAAGGATAATTATTTGCCTTTTTGGTTTTCTCAGAGTTGAACCCGTAGTTATACATATCAGAGACGACAAAACTCCAGTGAGGAGCTATAGTAAACTCTGCAAGGCCATATACCCAGCTTCCGTAATCCTGATCAGTGAACATGGCTGACCCTTCCAATCGAATAGCTGTCTTCTTATTGAATTTATGAAGATACTCCAAGAAAGGCACATAAGTCTCTACATTCGGAGCATTGACTTTACCTTCATAGACAAACTGGTTATAAACCTGTCTTTGTAACCCAATGATAAAGTTATTATTCTTGTTAGGTTTATAAGTTACTTCACCATAAATCTCTCTATAGAGCTTGACATCTTCCAGCGAGTTAATATGTGAATAATTAACCAAAGCACTCACCTTTTTGTTGAACTTATATTGAACATCAAATTGGAAGGCTACTTCTCCCATGAATTGTGTGGCTGGATTGTATCTCGAAGTAAGTCTGTAGGTATTAACCTTAGACATCGCAGGGATGTAGTTAACAAGTCCTCTATTGAGTAGTAAATTTGGATCTGTTCTAAATGAAAAATTCTCTGTTCTCTTACCTTCCACCGAAATACCCAGTCCATGATCTGCATAGCTAAAACTTGAATAGAATACAGTCCCTGCGTCCTTAATGAATTTACCTGCAGAAGAATCCTGTCCAATATGCTGGAACGCTGTCGGCGACCTCATGATCTCTGCTGTTTTATAAGCACCTTCCACATACCAGCTGATCGGACCATAATTCAAGGTATTATATAATGTCATCGCATAAGTATTCGTCTTGTAAGAGTGAATACTGTCTTTAGGCTCATAATATTTTAATACATTATTAATAGCGTCAGTAGTTGAATTTTCGAGCGTTCTGGCTACAATGCCCACTCCCGGAGAAATAGAAAGTGAAGCCCTACCTGTAGTATCATTAGTAGATAAGTAACCCTCGATGCTTGCTCCTTTAATAATAGCTCCATAACGATCAAATTGAAATTTTTGCTGACCTGTGAATCCTTTGATCTTCCAATCCGGCGCTATTTCATATACTGCCCGCACTCCGAATAGCGCATTGTCTATGGCCAATGGTCTTTCTTCATAAGCACGATATATTATACCTGAGCCGATCTGATCATATATATATCCACCTTTTATGTTCAATTTGTCTATCTGCTTGGAGACATACCAGTTTCCGATACCGACCGCAGTGTAAGAACCTCCATTTGGATTAAAAAGATATGAATTATTGAAAACGTCCAGTCTAATGCCCGCATCGAAGCCTTTGACATTATAATTGACATTGAGCCAGGAATCCGCACCGTAAAGCTGAGTCTCATATTGCGGCGTATTTGCAGCATTGATTGACTCATCCTTCATAAAGAAATTCAGGTTAGTCTGGAGACTTCCAGAGATCTTGCCGGCAGTAATGCCCTGACCATCACTTTTGCTCCAAAACAACACCATTAGGAAAAGGGTAAAACTACTTTTTGCATATAGAGGTTTGCGAATATTTTAAATATTGAGGCAAAAGTATATTTTTATTTTTTGAAATGAGCGATTCAAACAATAAATAATTGGTAAAAAATAAATTAGTTTTGCGGCTTAAAAATCATAATAAGGTATTTTCACTATCATAATGGTTAAAGTCTAGTTAAATAGAGTGATGTTTATTATAAATTGTATTTCCTTTATGTTATAGTGCCTTGCAACTTAATAATTAAATCAAAAATTCTAATAAATCATATTCATGCGAATCCAAAAAATTTTTAACTTATTTTTTATTGCACTTGTAATATTTTATTCTGGTGTTCTATCTGCACAATCAAACCTTCCTACCACTCAAATCAAATCTCTTGATGGTAAAAACGTCACGTTAAAAGATTATATTAAGGACGGCAAAATTACCGTTATCTCTTTTTGGGCGACGTGGTGTGCACCTTGCAAGAAAGAACTGGACGCAATTAATGATTTATATGAAGATTGGCAAAAAACTTATGGTGTAGAATTAATTGCAATATCTACTGATGATTCAAGATCATCCTCCAAGATCAAACCTATGGTAGAACAAAAAGGCTGGGAATATACTATACTGTCAGATCCCAATCAAGAGTTGCAGAAGGCATTTAACTTCCAGGCAGTGCCTCAAACTTTTTTAGTAGATCAAAGTGGGAAAATTGTTTGGACACATTCAGGCTACGTTCCGGGTGATGAAAATGAACTTGAAGAGAAGATCAAAGAGCTTGCCAACAAGTAATACTTTGAAATTGACTATTTTTGCAAAATAAATAGAGGTTCATGATTTACAAATATTTGATAATTACTTTTGCAACGATAGTTTTCTGCTTATCAGCATGTCGTCCGGAACCAAAAGTACCAGATGGAAATAATCTGGGGAGTGAATCCTCATCTGCCGCTCATGAAAGAGTGCAGAAATATATAGATAGTGTATTTCTGACTAACTCTGCCGAGCAAGATTCTTCTTATAGCACAAAACAAATTTATGAAGATGCAAAGCTGATGTCCAATGGAATAAAAGGAGACAGCACCACACCTGAATTACTATTCAAAGCTGGCGCGCTAGTCAAAGGAAGGAAAGATCCAGCTAAAGCTATAGGTATCTGGAGCTTGATTTCTGAAAAATATCCTGACTCAAAATGGGTTGCAGATGCAATGTTTCAGAAAGCCTTTACTTTTGACAATGATCTTCATGACAAACAACTTGCTAAAAAATATTACGAAGATTTTCTAAAAGCCTATCCTAATCATAAATTAGCCGAAGATATAAAACTACTTATACCTACATTGGACAAGACTGATGCACAGCTCATAGAAGAATTTGAAAGAAAAAACAGAAAATAATAATACATCCCTTTTCTTTAAAAATATAATAATGAATTTGAAAATATTTCTTTTGGCTCTGATCACCTTTAGTGGCTTTAACCTTTTTGGTCAAGGTATTGAATTTTTTCATGGGAGTTGGGACGAGGCAAAAGCCATGGCCAAAGAATCTGATAAATTGGTTTTCGTGGATGCTTATACCTCCTGGTGTGGTCCTTGCAAAAGAATGGCAGCAGATATATTTCCACAACCAGAAGTCGGCACCTATTTCAATAAGAATTTTATTAATTTCAAATTGGACATGGAGAAAGGTGAGGGACCTGCCTTCGCAAAGAAATATAGTATTAGAGCATATCCCACTTTCGTATTTATAGATGGTGAAGGCAATTTGGTATTTAATAAGGTTGGAGGATCAGATGCGGCAGGCTTTATCCAAATGGCTACTGCTGCAGTCAACAAATTTGATAGAAGTCCGGTCTATGCTAAAAAGTACGAGGAGGGTGATAAAAGTCCTCAACTTATTTTGGACTACATCAAAGCATTGAATGCTGCAAACAAATCCAGTTTGAAAGTAGCAAATGATTATTTGAATGAGAATAAGACTGGTAGCAGTGATATTCACTATAAAATCATTTATGAAGCAGCAACTTCAAGTGATTCAAAACCTTTCGATCAATTAATAGCAAATGAAAAAAAGATCGTAAAGATTTATTCTCAACAAGATTTTAATAAAAGAAAGTATGCTGCACTTATAGCCAGTGTGCGCAAATCAATTGAATACGAAAGCCCGGACTTGCTTGCTTCTGCACAAGAAACTGCTAAAAAAGTACTTGATAAAGATAATAATAAGATCTTCCAATTGGAATCAACTCTTATTCAAGCTGATGCTGCGAAGGATGGCCCTAAATATGTTTCAATAGCAAGCGAAATAGGAAAAGCACTTAACGAAAAAAGTTTCATCGACATCGATCCTATCATTAAATCTCTAACAACTTTGTATGTTGGTGAAAAAGATATGAAATCAGCAGCTGCTTTATTATATAGCAAACAGGCGGATTTAAGTGACGATCCATCAAAAAGACTTGAATATGCTATTTTTCTGGATTGGTCCAAAGATAAAGACAATGCATTAAAGGAAGCATTAAAGGCTAAATCTGAAGCTGAGAAAAAAAATCAGGACACCACAAAATATGACAACACCATCTTGAGGATCAATTCCAAATAATTATTTTTCAACTTTCAAAACTTACATCATGTCTAAAAAAATACTTTTCATACTACTAACAGTTATGGGCTCATTCACAATGTTTGGGCAAGGCATAGTATTCGAAACAGGCAATTGGGAATCAATTCTTAAAAAAGCTAAAAAAGAGAAAAAGTTGATTTATCTGGATGCTTACACCTCCTGGTGTGGTCCTTGTAAAATGATGAAAAAAAGTATCTTTCCTGATGCTCAGGTTGGTAAATATTTCAATGAAAACTTTGTGAATGCTCAGATAGATATGGAAAAAGGTGAGGGAACCGGACTTGCCAAAACTTACAAAGTCAATGCTTATCCAACTCATTTATTTATAGATGGAAGCGGTAAATTGATCCACCTTAGTCTTGGTTACATGGATGCAGTAGAATTCGTATCCCTTGGCAAGCAGGCGAATGATCCCAAGCAACAATATGCTACATTACAAACTAAATTTGAGGCCGGAGACAGAGATGCAACACTCCTGTCGAATTATCTCAATCTATTGTATCAGACTGGCGATCCAAAAGGAGATGCAGTAGCTCAGGAATATTTCAAAACTCAAAAAGATTTGACCACTGATGAAAATATAAAATGGTTAAATGCTTTTGCCATCAATCCTAATTCGGTGAATCATTCTACTTTACTTGAGAACAAAGAGGCTATTACTGCCAAATTACACAGCGAATTCCTTGGTAATCTTGCATACAATTATTTCAAAAGCGATTATAATAAAAAGCTTTATTTGCCTGCAGCTCAACAACATTTAAGCGCAGTTTATCCTGAAGAGCGCGGTATTCTTTCTTTCTATCTGGCTACATTTTATCACAAGAAAAATAAAGAAACAGAGCAGTATAATCAGGCACTGACCGAATATCTTACTCCTGAAAATGTAGACAAGTTTGACTCTCAGGAATTGAACAGTTTTGCTTGGTATGCTTATGAATCATTTGATGATCCTGCAAAGATCAAACAAGCCATTGTTTGGGCTCAGGCATCTGTAAACAAGCTATCTCAGTATGCCAACAATGATACCTTGGCATGGCTTTATTTCAAAGCTGGAGATAAAGAAAATGCAAGAATAACCGCCGAAAAAGCTATTGCCTTGGGTAAAGCTACCGGCAATGATACAAGCAGTACGGAGGAACTACTGACTAAATAGTATTTGTCGGTTCTATTAATTATATCTTTTGAGCTCGCACTTTCTGTAATGTATATCTATTTGTATAATATTGATTATCATATAGAAAGTTAGAATTTAGAATTTCCTCAAATATGTTGATCTGTGGGACATTACTATCGGAATTTTCCTGCCGTCACTTCTTTAGTCGGGCAAGCCCGCTATCGATGCTATTTGTTGGACACTGGCTTCTGACCACTGACCACTGACCACTTACTACTGACTTCTGACCACTGACCACTGACCACTATCTTTAACTTTAATTCAAATCATGATAAAAACTATAGTATTCGACCTCGGAGGTGTCCTGATCGACTGGAATCCAATGTATGTCTATGAGAACTACTTCGAATCAAAAGAAAGGCAGGATACTTTTTTTAATGAAGTCGCAACATTCGACTGGAATGAAGAGCAGGACGCAGGAAAGCCTCTTGCTCAAGCTACAGAGGAGCAGAATCGAACTCTTTCCCGAATAGGATCAGGCCCTCCGCGATTTCTATGGTCGTTGGGAAGAAATGCTTGGCGATAGGATACATGGCACAGTTGAGGTTTTCAGAAAATTAAAAGATCTCAATTTATTCAAGTTATATGCGCTGAGCAATTGGAGTGCAGAGACTTTTCCAATTGCTTTAAATAAATTTGACTTCCTTCATTGGTTCGATGGCCGCCTCATCAGTGGCGAAGAAGGCATGGCCAAACCAAACCCTGATATCTGGCATCTTCTTCGCGACCGCTATGGGCTGGAACCTTCAGAAACTCTTTTTATCGATGATAATAAAAGAAATGCGGATGCGGCAAGATCCCTTGGTTACCATGTAATTCATTTTATCTCACGGAGCATTTGGAGACATCGTTGAAGGATTATGATGTTAATATAAGCAATGGGTAATGAGTAATACCGGTAATATGTAATCAGCAATACTTCGGAGCGTCATTCTTCTATATAACTAAAACTAAGTTTTTACAGTTGAAGTATTTGACATTAGTTGTTTTGATTTAAACTTTATACTCTCATTTGAGCATTCGCCCAAAAGAATTATTAGCCACTAATTGCACGAATGATGCTTTGCATCTAACACGAATTTATTCGTGAAAATTAATGAAATTATCTGCGATGCTGCTTCGCAGGTAGTGGCTAAAATATATGGAGTTTTAATGCATTATAAAAATTAGTGTCATCTCCGTTACCTTTTCATCAAGTTATCTATTTTGATTTTTGGAAGCAAAGAATTCCAGGTTAACTAATTTCTAACTTCTAATTTCTAATTTTCTCATAAGTGATAAATGATAAATTTACAGCGCATTCGATTCGGTGTTTCATTCTCTTAAATAACTAAATTTAATTCGCTGCTAATTAATCAGTTAAGCTATGTGTGTCAATGACACCTCCCCCTACCCCCCTCAAAAAATAGAAATTCGTATATCGACATCCTTTATCATAAATAATCTGCGTCATCTGCGTTCCCTTTTTCCCTAGTTATCTCTTTAATTTTGGAAGCAAAACATTACAGGTAAACTGACTACTGACTGACACTGTGTACTCTCATGAAATACGTTGACAGAAAAGATGTTAGTAACTTTGAATAAAAGTACTAAAAAATGACAATAGAAGAGAGGAGACGTAGAAGATTTAGTGAAGAATTTAGAAAAGAAATCGTTTTCAAAATTGAATCAGGTGCCATTTCTGTCAAAGAAGTAAGTGTACTATATTTTGTCAAAGCTGAAAATGTAAGAAACTGGATACGGAAGTATGGTAAAGAGCCTCTTCCTGTGCAGATTCTTATTCAAAACCTGCAGAAATCAATCGGGTTTTGGAACTAGAAAAGGAGGCCAAAAAGCTTAAAACCATCATTGGTGAACAGCAGATCGCTTCATCTTGAAGAGTTAGCAAAGCTTGCAAAGGGAAGGCTTGGAGAAAGGTTCGAAAAAAAGAATTGAAAATCATGCAAAATGTGCTAAGCAGATTGTCTGATGCAGATCCGAGCTGAACAGGTTTACGCCTATTTTGGCAAGAGGCAGGGTTATTTTCAAGCGGTGGCCAGAATGGGTAAGCTGAAGGCTACAATGGAAGTAGTAGAAAGTCAAGTCGATCAATACCGCTCCACAAAGGATGCAAATGCAGATCAGCGTACCTTGTATTATAATCTCAAATTAAAGAGCAATATAATATCGGGGTCAATAAGTTTGAGAAGCTGATGAGCGACTATGGCCTGACTCCGGCCGGTTTATACAAGAATAGTGACTACCAAAAAGAAAAAAAAATATACTAACCTTGTTGCCGGATTAAAAGTCAATAATATTAATCAGGTTATAGTGGGTGATTTAACTTATGTATAAAAAGGGGGGGGGAAATTTTTTTGTTATCAGCCTGTTGACCTGTATAGTGCAATGATGGTTGGGATATATGGAGGGGAGAGAATGCGGGCTATTGAGGGCATAAGACCTTTAGAGCAGTTGATTAATTTAAGGGGCATTGAGGCAATCAAATATTGCATTCATCATACGGATGGAGGGTCACAATATTTTTCAAACCGTTATATGGACTTGTTGGACTTTGTTAAAATGAGAATAAGTGTATCTGGCAATTGTCTGGACAATGCTTATGCTGAGCAAAGAAACAGCATGATAAAGCATCATTTTCTACCACTCAAAAGAGGACGGAACGAAATAGAATTTAACAAAGGGTTAGCTGAGATACAGTATGAATATAATACAAATAGAAAACAAAACAGGCTGGGATGGAAATCGCCGCTTGAGTTTGAGAATGAGATTAGTGAGCAAAAAATACGAACAGAGATGCAAATATTTAACTATCAAACACATTTAGACAATGGGTTTATAAAGGCATAAAAAGTCCAAAAATGTATATCTTTGGTTTAGCACAAAAAGAAGACCTCCTAAAAAAGATTAGGAGGCCCAATTTATAAGACATTTTTTGTCCTACAAGGTTATTCCTGGTGAGTTGCTCCCCAGCATTGCTCACTTCCGCTTGACCTTGATTATTAAAATTAAATTACTGCCAACTAAATAACAATAAAAGTTATTAACAATCTTTAGGCTTTAGGTAGTAGCTTGTCAACCTATATTATGAGAGGACACTGATTACTGACTACTGACTACTGACTTCTGACCTCTGACTTCTAATTTCTTACTTTTTTTTTACACGATCATTTTAATCTCGAACGATGATATTCTGTCTATTTATTATCCACTTCTTTACCTAATACCAAGAAAATTTTCATCCTCATTTTTACTCCATTCATGCCTTAGAATAAGCCAACTTATCTAATATATCCCAAACAATGTACTATGTCTTACACAGTAGTATTATGTTTGCAGTACTATGTAAATAACAGTAAGTGTATGAAGTGGATGTAACTAATCAACAGCATTACACGCCTAATAAATGATCAAATACATTTAAAACGAATAATATGAAATATCTACTACTACTTTTCATTGCAATGAGCAGCTTTCGTGCGTTCGGGCAATACAGCTTAAATGGCCAAGTGACAGACTCAACTACCTCTGCTCCATTGGACTACATTGAAATAATATTGAAAAGTCCAGACAATGAGTGGAGCAACTTATCGGATGAGCAGGGTAAATATATTTTTGAAAACTTAGCTCCGGGAATGTATCAATTAATAGTCAATTACAATTTTGAACAAGTTTATAATCAGAGTATCGAAATTGAATCAGATCTTGAAAAAAATCTCAAAATAAAGATCAAAGAAATACAATTGAACGAAGTCGTCGTGCGACAGAAAGTTTTTCAAAAGAAATCTGATCGTTTCGTTTATGATGTTTCTATTTCATCAAAGGCCAAAGGAAATAATGCATTTGGCTTATTGCAAGAGACCCCGTTGGTATCAAGTACTGATGGAAAATCTTTAAAAATTCTGGGTAAGTCAAGTGCCATCATCTATATTAATGGTCGAAAAACCAACATGGATGCCGAGGCAATTACGGAATACCTTAAAAATATTCCATCTGAACAGATCCAGCGCATCGAAGTCATCACCACTCCAGGAAGTGAATTTCAGGTGGAAGCCAATGACGGCATCATCAATATCGTCATGAAAAAACAATTGAGTGATGGGTATAATGGTACCTTAAAATTATCAGACAATCAAGGATATTACAACAATCCGGGGGCAGGAGCCAATTTCAACTTTCGAAAAAACAAGTTGGCGATCAATACAGGCATTAATGCAGGTTCTTTTAAAGACCAGGAAAAATATGCACTTTCCAATGGCAATGATGAATTCCGAAATGAAACATTCGGGAGTTCAACTGATCCAAATTTGAATTTTGGAGTTAATATTAGTGCCGATTATTCATTGACGAAAAGGCAATCTCTTGGTATGACATATAATTTCAGGTTCAATAAAAGTTACAATTCCCTTCTCGAAGTCGACAACTATTCCAGTGGAATCCTGGATAACAGAACCACCAATAAGGAAAATGCTCTAACTAGAAATCATTCTGCAAACTTAAATTATGAGATCAAAACCGATTCTCTTGGAAGTAAATTGTCCGCTAATATTTCATTTTTAAAGTATGAACGTAAGATGAACAGTACGAATGAATCCGCGCCTGCAGGCGGGGGAATACCAAGTATTTTTCACCAATCTGTTCCTCAATATATCGACAACGTGGGTGCGCTTCTGGACTATGTCCACAAAACCAAAGGCAAGACCACGTGGATGTTTGGGGGTAGTTATAACAATACGAAGACGGATAATGATACGAATCAAGATATGATCTCAGAAAATGGCTACGTCAACAATGAAGCACGGTCCAATCACTTTGTCTACGAAGAAAACATCATTGGACTTTATGCCACTTTGGAATTGACCATGAATGAAAAATTCTCAACAAAAGTAGGTACACGATTTGAGAATACAAACAGTGAAGGTAGAGTGTTGGATAAGGCGATCGGATTCAAAAGAAATTACAACAATATATTACCTTATTTAAATGTAAATTATTCTATAAATGAGGACAATAGTCTAACCTATTCATTTTCAAGTAGGGTGCGCAGGCCGACATTCTGGGAATTAAATCCGATAAGACGATATTTTACACCCAATAACTATCTCCAAAATAATCCATTTGTTCTTGCATCAAAAAATTATAATCAGGAGTTGAATTACATGTTCAAAAATGCATATTATGCCATCGTACAATATCAAATAGTCAAAGATGCATCAGGTCAGATTCCGATGCAAGGAATTCAGATCAATAATGCAACAATGGAGGAGACAAGGTTTTTGCGTTATATAAGGACCAATTATGGCAACAAAGAAGAACTTAGTTTGTCTTTAGGCATGAATAAATCCTGGTTTGATGGCATCTGGAGTGCCAATTATATGGCGGCTTTAGAATATGATAGTTTCAAAGGCACTGTCACTAGCGATCCTACATATTTACCGGAAGAAGGAATCACTGAGACATTGTTTCCTTATAGTGTTGACAATGCCAATACCAATCTCTTTCTGCAAATAAATAATAATATCAGACTTACTTCGAAGAAAGACTTATTTCTGGGAATTAATTATTGGTATTTATCTCCG
This sequence comes from Candidatus Brachybacter algidus, assembly GCA_016711705.1. Taxonomy (GTDB): domain Bacteria; phylum Bacteroidota; class Bacteroidia; order Chitinophagales; family Saprospiraceae; genus Parvibacillus; species Parvibacillus algidus. The sequence continues at coordinate 21,470 of JADJSK010000004.1, forward strand.
AAACAAATAGAATTGGGCAAGTTGGCAACTTTGCAAAGTCTGGATGTAAATGTCAAAAAGATATGGAAATCCTGGACGTTCATGGTGGAAATTGAGGACATATTAAGGACTAATGTTGAAAAAATAACCGGCGAACAAAGCGATGGATATTATAATAATGTAGAGAATGATGATTTTAACAGGCAGATGAATGTAAGAGTCACCTATAATTTTGGCAATCAGAAATTAAAAAAAGCCAGAGAGATGGATGCTATAAATAGCACGATGAAGGGGAGGCTTTAATTACCCGAGGATTCTATCAACTGCAATAAATATGAATTATTTAATTTAACTAATAAATGCCGGTAGAGAGTGATCTTTTCCGGCATTTTTGAGTGAATATGGTTTTTTGGAATGAGGAATTAAAAGCAAATTATAATCACCCCTTTTTAATAACTAAAGGTTCGGAGTTGTTTATTGCTTTGGTTATCAAAAATATAAATATATAATTTGTGAATATAAATAATTATATCACTGTATATCAACTAGTTAGCATAGTTATTAAAATTTTTATATCTATTTAAATGTTTTTTATTTACTAGGCTCAATGATCGAAGTTTCATCTTCTATAACCAGTCGCAACTTCCTGAAAATCATGGTAGTTAATTTATGCTTTTTACGCTTCATTACAACTAAATTAATGCCCTATTTACTAATTTGTTGCCATGTGAAAAATGATATTGATCTGTCAAATTTCCTACCATTTTTAAAACTCTTATTTCTTTAGCCACGACCGCGTAGCAGCATCGCAGATAATTGCACGAATTTACACGAATAAATTCGTGTTAGATGCAAAGCATCATTCGTGGAATTAGTGGCTAATAATATTTATTTTGTGCGCATGCCCAAAAGAGACTCTTATATTTAAGCTGAATAACTAATATTTAAACCTTAGCTTCTCGAAGAGGAATTTGTGTAATAATGCATTTTATATCATAATTGATCATAAAATATCTGCGTCACCTGCTTTTAATTTTTCTTAAGTTATCTTTTTGATTTTGGAAGAAAAGCAATACATGTGACATGAATTTTAAAATGGATATTGTAAGGACAGGTCGCGACCTGTCCCTACAATATCCATTTTAAAATCTTCTACATCTTTCCTATCTTTACAAAAAAATGTATGCGCTACCTTCTATTCTGTTTCACACTCTTAACCTGCAATAATTTGATCGGCCAGAATTCTGACATGATACCATATGATTATGTCAACCCCTTTATCGGAACACAGCGTATGGGTCACGTATTTCCGGGGGCCACGGTACCTTTTGGTATGGTACAATTAAGTCCCGATACCGATACGTTGCAGTATGCTGTCGATGGCAAATACAATCCTGATGTTTATAAATATTGCGCAGGATATCAATACGATGATAAGACGATAGTTGGTTTTAGTCATACTCACTTCAGTGGCACCGGGCATTCAGATCTGGGTGATTTCCTCATCATGCCGACGCAAGGTGAGTTGCAATTAAATCCCGGCACTGCACAAAACCCTCAAGACGGTTACAGGTCAAGATTTTCCCATGCTAATGAGGTGGCTTCTCCCGGGTATTATAAAGTGAAACTGGACGATGATGACATAGTGGCTGAGATGACCGCTTCACCGCGAGTAGGTGTGCATAAATACACCTTCAATCAGGCAGGAAAGTCTCACATCATTCTGGATCTGATGCATGGCATATACAATTATGAGGGCAAAAAATGTGTGGACCTTCGTTCAAGTCATTGATGAATATACGGTGGTAGGATATCGACAAACTAATGGTTGGGCACGATCCAGGACGGTGAATTTTGCAATGAGATTTTCTAAACCATTTGCGAATTATGGTTGTAGAAAATACGATAAAAGTGATGTTTACAGAGGTTTTTGGGGGAAATTTGACCAACAAAATAACTTCCCGGAACAAGCAGGCAAACAACTCCGTATGTATTTCGACTTTGACATGGCAGCAGGTGAGTCCATAGAAGTACAAATGGCACTATCGTCAGTAAGCCCTGCAGGCGCATTGGCAAACTTAGGAGCAGAAACCAGTGGTAAAAGTTTTGAAGAAGTTCGTTCTAATGCCAGAAAATTATGGGAAAAAGAATTTGCCAAAGTAGAAATGAAAGGTGCCAAAGATGATATGGTCAATTTTTATACAGCGCTTTACCACTCTTTACTCACTCCTATTATATACCAGGATGTAGATGGAAAATATAAAGGTATCGATCAGAATATCCATGATGCCAAAAATTTTAAGAACTATACCATATTTTCCCTTTGGGATACCTACCGCGCACTCCACCCTCTTTTCAATATCATACAGCCGCAGCGCAACAATGACATGATCCAGTCTATGATGGCTCATTATTCACAAAGTGCCATGCACATGTTGCCGGTATGGAGTCACTATGCCAATGAAAATTGGTGTATGATCGGCTATCACAGTGTATCCGTCATCGCTGATGCTATCATGAAAGAGACCTACAAAGGAGATCCAAATGTAGCACTTATGGCATGTGTGACCACAGCAAGAAATAGAAAGTTTGATGGTCTTGGCTATTATATCGACATGAATTACATACCGGAGGACAAGTCCGGGGCCTCTGTTTCCAAAGTGCTTGAATTTGCATATGATGACTGGTGTATTCACGAGATGGCAAAAAAATTAGGCAGATATGATATCTTAAAAGAATTCTCTGCAAGAATAAATAATTACAAAAATGTCTTTGATCCCTCTGTTGGGTTTATGAGGCCTAAACTAGCTGATGGGACTTTCAAAAAAGAATTCGACCCATTGGACACGGATGGTCAGGGATTCAGAGGGCAACTCATGGAATTACAGTTTGTATGTTCCTCAGGATGTTCCAGGCTTAATGGGTCTTTTAGGTGGAAAGCAAAAATTTGAAAAGTATCTGGACGATTTGTTTAACAAAGAATTACCGGATAAGTATTTCGCTCAAACAGAAGACATAACACGAGATGGCATCATAGGAATTATGTACATGGCAATGAGCCTTCTCATCACGTTGCTTATCTATACAATTGGACAGACAGTCCCTGGAAAACACAGGAGAAAGTCCGCATGATCATCAAGAATCAATATAAAAATGGTCCTGATGGTCTAAGTGGAAATGATGACTGTGGTCAGATGAGCGCCTGGTATTTATTTTCTGCGATGGGATTCTATCCTGTTTGCTTCCGGTTCAGACGAGTATCAATTAGGAAGTCCATTGGTAGAAAGTGTAGATATCAAACTTGAAAATGGTAAAACATTCTCCATTAGGGTTAAAAATCAAAGTCCAAAAATGTCTATGTCAAAAGCATTACATGGCAGGGATACCCATGGAAGGAAAATACATCAGACACAGTATGATATTGCAAGGTGGGGAATTGGTGTTTGAGATGGCAGCGAAGCATAATTAGGAAGTCAGTGGTCAGTGGTCAGTGGTCAGTGGTCAGTAGTCAGTTGTCAGTTGTCAGGGGTCAGAAGTCAGAAATCAGAAATTTGAAGTCAGTTAACCTGTATTGCTTTTGCTACCAAAATCAAAATTATAACTAGATAAGGTAAAATGTGATATGTAAATGTCGATTAGCACAATATCCCCTTTTTGTAATAGGGGTTTATACATAATTATTTTTTTTTTCAATAAAAGGCTAAATTAGAATATTAATATAATTGTTTGTTATTGAGTTGCTGATAAGCAAAATTAAATTTGCAGTCACCCGAACGCTCACAGTCCCGAGAGGAACGATTCAGGATAGGTTAACCTACGCTCAGCACTTCATAGCGAATTATGTACAAAATTTAAAGTAAAAACTTAGATCGTGAGGCTCGGCATGGTTAACCTACGTCGGGGTGTGTAAAGTTTACTTTGAAATAAACAAAAAAGATGTGTATAAACCTTAGCTTCTGGAAGAGGAGGTCAAGGGGCAGTCTTTGATGTTCATACTTTTTATTATTTACATATAATTTATTAACAATGTTTTGCAATTAGTTAAATAGGAGAAATCAGAAGTCAGAATCCGAAGATAATTATTGGAGATTATATTTTAATAAGATTGATCAAATCCTTTGCTGAATGGAGGAATTGAGTTTTAGGGTTAAAAAACATACGAAATGAAAGTCACGAGTTGCAAACAGTGGCGAGTGGGAATAATTTAAATTCTAAATCATGCTTGCCTGCCCTTAAAGGCTGGGATTAAGCGGATTAAAGGATTTCACCATGGGTAGTTAAAGAATCCGTGTAATTAGTGTAATCGGATTGATCAGTGATTCAGATTGAATTAGTTAATTTGAATAGTTTAAGTGCGTTGAAACCGGCATCCTGAGATTTATTATACTAATAAATCTCTAATATAAATGCGATATGGCTCTCAAAATTCCTTATGTCCTCTTTTTTGTGTCTGATTAATTCTGAAATATACTTAGATGATTGGTTTCCGGTACGGATAATTATACATTTGGGTGGAAAACCATAAAGATTAGATAGTCTGATGAAGTCAAGGTCGTTTGTAAGAATTGTGTATTGATTTTCAAAGCAAAATTCCATATTTCTAAGTCAGATGCGGGTACTTTCAATTCACAGGAATCTACATGAGTACATATTTCAAAAAATCCTTTAAAGCCTCTTTTAATCTCCATGAAATATTCGCATCAATTAAAATTTTCATACTACTTTCAACAATCTAAGCGATTGTTCCCGATTGGCAGCAAAAGCTAATGCCACAAGAACATGTTCTCTTTTTATGTAAGGGAAAGTCACTTTCAATTTCTTCAATCGTCATACCGGAAGATAACCAAGACAGAATATCATCCACCGTGATCCTTGTTCCAATGATCACAGTTTTTCAAATCTAATGGATGCATCTATGTGTATATAATTGTTCAACTTTTCCATTAGACAAATATAATCATTTTATGTTTAAACACAGTAGTGGGTGATAAGTTTCCAATAACCAGTGCCCAACTTTAGATTCTCGATTACTTTGGGACAAGGTGCCTAAGATATTCCAAGTTCATCGGAATCACGCTTGAATTTCATTGTGGACAGGCCAGCGTGATTCATCCAAAAGCAATTGCTCAGTAAAAATTCATGAAATTTGGAACAATATGTTGTAGCAGAAAACAATTGGGATTAATACTTTTACAGAAGGCTACCACTCATGGACTGGCACCAACTGTAAAGTATGAATAGAATATCTATGTATTTTACTTACTAACGAATCAGCAATACTTTTAAATGAACAATAGCACAATCAATTTTTATCACATTTTGGTAAAGTTTGATTTAAATATTTTATTGTTCTTTTTATCCAAAAATATGGCGAAGTATATGCCGGAAGGTAAGGCGGAGCAATCCAAATAAGCTTGACTAATAGGTTGTTGCAATTTTTGATTTCCAAAATTATCATATACAATTATATCATATCCAACTAAGGATTCATCCAATGTTAATTGATTAGAAATAAGGTTAGGTGAAATGAGAATTCTATTAGTAATTGGTTCAACTGTTGCATTTGTTGAAGTTTCTTCCAATGCTATCAAACGTCTATCACCACTAATTGAAGAGGTAAAATATAATTTATTTCCGGATTTAAATAACTTCTCGTAAGTAGTAAAACTTGAACCATTATATTTTACCTGGCTTGAATTTCCATCTTTATCTTCCGATAAACTGAAAAATCATCTGCTACATAATATAATGTTTCCTCCAAGAAATTAAACTCTTTAATATTTTCGCTATGTGCTTGAACAGTGCCACTCTTTGTGCCATCCGTTTTATAAAGTATTCTCACTGATGAAATAACATTCATTATTTACAACTTCAAAATTATATGATAGAAATTTCAAAACAGTGCCCGGCAGGAGTTCTCCGGTTCCTTGTGGTGTGCCATCCGAGCCACATACAACCCTAACGCTAACAATGCCTCCATCAGGAACATGTTAAAAAGATAAAACGGTCACCTACATTTCCAATTTTAAATAAATTGTAAAATCACTAAATGAATTATAATGCAAATCTACCAATTTACCGGTGCCATTCTCCGTGCCATCAGTAAAATATATTGAACCCGGTTCATCTGTCGTAAAATAGAGTGAAAATATAATTTATCTTTAAATTCAAACCAATGAATAGTTTGATCTGATATACCATTAAATGGCTTTAATTTTTTTATGAGTTTTATAGACGCAGCAGTTCCAGTACATTCAAATAAGCCGTAGTTTCCATCATCATTATCTGCAAGTAAATAAATTTTATCTTTAAAAACCTTTACACCTTTTGCTTCATAAAACTCTAATTTGGAAACTAGTTCTATTTCTTTATTAACCAAGCTAATACGATATAAACTTGACTTTACTGTGTAATAGAAATAGCCATTATAATAGTCAATATCGTTAATAGAAGTATTACTGGGCAAATCAATGGAGATTGTAAATAATTCAAGATCTAAAGTCTGTTTACTTAGTCTATAAATTTTTCCGAACCTGTGTTAATTCTTTGCTTATAGTATATATACCCATCTCCAACATCGTAATTCCCTTTTAGATCGGAATTATAGTTTTACACCGGATTC
>JADJSK010000005.1 GCA_016711705.1 Candidatus Brachybacter algidus
AAATTAATAAGTCAAAGACACCCAATTTTATATTTTTTAGCAGTTTGGACAAGACGTTTGAAACGTATTGCCGAATGGAATTTTGACAACAAAAAATATTCAAAAACCAAAAGTTCTGAAAAACTTTCCAACCGAATAAAAAAACATCAATCTGTATTACTAAAAAAACTTGGGGACAATAATGAGCAACTGCAACTAAACAAAGTAACAAACCTTAAAATTGCAGTAAAACAATTAGACGGAATTATAATTAAACCAGGCGAAACTTTTTCATTTTGCAAACTTGTTGGACTTCCAACAAAACGAAAAGGATATTTATTAGGAATGGAATTGTCTTTTGGAGAAGCCAGAGCTGGAATTGGTGGCGGAATTTGCCAAATTTCTAATTTAATTCATTGGTTAGTAATTCATAGTCCTTTGACAGTTACAGAACGTTATCATCACTCATTTGACCCATTTCCAGATGATGGACGAGTTTTACCATTTGGTAGCGGTGCAACTGTTTTTTATAATTATCGTGACTATCAATTTACGAACAACACTGAACACACGTTCCAAATAAATCTGTGGTTTTCTGAAAAGTGTTTAGAAGGAGAACTTCGTATAGACAAAGAACTTGACTACGCATATCACGTTATTGAAAAAGAACATCAGTTTTTAAAAATTGACGGACAATTCTTTCGCAAGAACGAAATTTGGCGAGAGAAAATTCTTAAATTTGAAAGCGGAAAAATTATTGACACAGAGTTATTAACAAAAAATTTCGCAAGAGTAACTTATGAACCTGAAAACTATATTGAACAAAAAAACGGCAGCTAACAAGGGTTTTGCGTCAGGCGGGCTGAAGTGCAAAATTCAACAGTAGTTTTTCAATTAAACATTAGTAATAAAACCAGCTTTTGTGCTTCGATTTCCCGCCCGAACGCAAAGCCCCGAAACGTTAGCGGTCATTGTAAAAGACGACACAGCCAAGAATTTAACAAACGAAACATCAAGTAAAAAATAACAATTTTTTTCAATTATGCACTTACCAAAACTTTTTAAATCCGAAGATTATAATCTTCTTAAAGAAATCATCAAAGAAAATGCTTTTTCAAGTTTAATATCTTACAAGGAAAAAATTATGTCTACAAAAGCTATGATGCAATTGAATGAACTTGAAAATGACCTTTTTCATATTGAAACTCATAAAAATAGGGCTAATCCTGTTGCGAGAAAAATTGAGGTAGGCGACGAAGTATTATGTGATTTTTTAGGAGCACATTCTTATATTTCTTCATCTTGGTATGACCACATAAACGTTTCAACTTGGAATTATGAAGAAGTGCAAATTTATGGACTTGTTGAAATAATGTCTGATAATGAATTGTACAATCATTTGAAAAAACTGACTGAATTTTTTGAATTACCTCAAAAATGCCCAATGACATTAGAAAAAATGGGGACTGAATTTGTTGAAAAAGAAATGAGAGAGGAGCATTAGGTATAAAAATAATTCCTACCGAAATAAAAATCAAACAAAAATTTACAAAAAAGAGAAGGCAGAAAACTTTCAACGAATAATTGAAAATTTGAACCCCTATCTATTTTGGGAACGATAAGAATGGGGAAAAAAAATGACTGACTTGGAAGAAAAAACAACGAACCGCTAACAGCAGTTTGGCAAAATGGCGGGTTCAGTGCTAAATTGAACATTTGGTTTTCAAATAAACATTAGTGTTAAATTGAAAGTAAGTGCTTCAAAATCCGCCACTTCGCCAAGCTGCAAAACGTTGTGTGCAAGCGTAAAAGACAACGACCCGACAGAAAATAACGGACAGAAAAACAGAAAAAGTAAACCATTTTGACAGGTGAACACAGACATAAAAACGATACAACAAACGGACAAGGAGTAAGCCGACACTCATTGCCTACCCTCCTGTGTTTTAATTTTTTTTCCACCGCACAAAATATTTTGAATTGCCACCGCACAAATGGCACATTTGGTTTTGCCCCACCCACAAGCCGACCCTTCAGCAAAACCAAAAGAGCCATTTTTTGCCCACGCACCAAAAAGAATGATAACTTTACAAATTGATAAAAACAGAGATAAATAATGTTCGAGCAGACTTTTAAAAATATTGACGATATACTTCACAAAGACGCAGGTTGCGGCAGTGAATTGGACTATGTAGAGCAAACCTCTTGGATTTTGTTCCTGAAATACTTGGACGACTTAGAGAAAGACCGAGCCACAGCTGCGGAACTTACAGCAAAGACTTACACGCCTATTATTGACAAAGATTACCAATGGACAGTTTGGGCAATGCCGAAAGGCAAAGACGGAAAACTCGACCACCACAAAGCCCTGACAGGTGACGACCTCACCGACTTTGTAAACAACAAACTGTTTCCTTACCTCAAAAAGTTTAAGCTAAGTGCCGAGAGTGCCGACACTATTGAATACAAGATTGGCGAAATTTTCAGCGAACTAAAAAACCGCATACAAAGTGGCTACAATTTGCGTGAAGTGATTAACCGCATTGATGAGTTGCGTTTCCGCACCCACGCAGAGAAGCACGAAATGAGCCACCTGTATGAAGACAAAATCAAAAATATGGGTAATGCAGGGCGAAACGGTGGCGAATATTACACTCCCCGACCGCTCATTACGACCATTGTAAAAGTAGTTGCCCCAAAAATTGGCGACAAAATTTATGACGGTGCTGTTGGTAGTGCGGGCTTCCTTTGCGAAGCGTTAGACTATTTACGAAACAGCAAATCACTTTCTACCAAAGAAGCTGAGATACTGCAAAAACACACCTTTTACGGCAAGGAGAAAAAATCATTGGCGTATATCATTGGCATTATGAATATGATTTTGCACGGTGTGGAAGCTCCCAACATCATACACACCAACACACTTGCCGAAAACCTTGCCGACATACAGGAAAAAGACCGTTATGATGTGGTGCTTGCCAATCCTCCTTTTGGTGGAAAGGAACGTGCCGAAGTGCAACAAAACTTTCCGATTAAAACAGGCGAAACCGCTTCGCTCTTTTTGCAGCACTTTATTAAAATTTTGAAAGCAGGTGGCAAGGCAGGTGTGGTTATTAAAAACACTTTTTTGAGCAATACCGACAATGCCACCGTTGCCATACGCAAAACCTTATTGGAAAACTGCAACCTGCATACTGTGTTGGATTTGCCGGGCGGCACTTTTACAGGTGCAGGAGTAAAAACCGTAGTGTTGTTTTTTGAAAAAGGCAAAGCCACACAAAAAGTTTGGTTTTACTCGCTGAACCTCGACCGTAACTTAGGCAAAACAAACCCGCTGAATGAAAACGATTTGGCAGAATTTGTAGCACTGCAAAAAAACTTTGCCGATAGCGAAAACTCTTGGACGGTAAATGTAAAAGACATTGACCAAAGCACCTTTGATTTAAGCGTAAAGAACCCGAATAAAAAAGAAGAAGCTGCCCTACGCCAACCGCAAGCCATTTTGGAAGAAATGAAAGCTTTGGACATTGAGAGTGCAAAAATCCTTAACTCAATTTTGGAACTGATATGAAGCACGGTTGGGAAATAAAAAGACTTGATGATGCTTGTGAAGTAGAATACGGAACAAGAGTAGTTCAAAAAAAGATGGTGGCAAAATTTATCCTGTATATGGTGGCGGTGGTGCTACATTTTTATGGACACTTTTAACCGTGAAGATTGTTTGGTTGTAGCTCGTTTCGCAATGTCAGCCCAATGTACAAGATTTGTTGAAGGTAAATTTTTTCTGAACGATAGCGGACTAACAGTAAGACCAAAAAATGATAAAGAGTTACTTCCTGATTTTTTGAACTTACAAATACTTTTCCTCAATGACCATATTTATTCGTTATCAAGGGGAACGGCACAAAGAAATCTTGACGTCCCTGCATTTAGAAACATCAAGATTGCTTACCCAAAATCTCTCCCCAAACAACAACGCATCGTTTCCATATTAGATGAAGCCTTTGCCGCCATAGCCAAGGCAAAAGCCAATGCCGAACAAAACCTCAAAAACGCCAAAGAACTTTTTGAAAGTTATTTGCAAGGGGTGTTTGAGAATGGAAATTGGGAAACGAAAACCTTAAATGAAATTACCGAAGTAAAGGACGGCACACACGACAGTCCAAAATACATTAAAGAAGGAATTCCTTTTATTACTCAAAAGAATATCAAACCAAATGGTCTTTCATTTGATGATACAAAATTCATCACTGATACAGACCACGAAAAGTTTTACAAGCGTTCAAATGTGGCTTATGGTGATATACTAATTTCAATGATTGGAGCAAACAGGGGAATGGCTGCAATAGTTGATGATAAAAGAGTTTTCAGTATAAAGAATGTTGGCTTGATTAAATCAAGTGATAGCATCAATATGAATTACTTACTTTACTTTCTGAAATCATCATTGGCAATGAAATATGTTTTGTATATGTCAAATGGTGGAGCACAGGAATTTGTTGGTTTGACAGCATTAAGAAGTTTTCCAATTCCTTTCCCAACTCTCAAAGAACAACAAACCATCGTCCGACAATTAGATGCCCTGCGAGCCGAAACACAAAAGTTGGAAGCGGTGTATCAAAAAAAACTTGATGATTTGGAAGAACTGAAAAAATCCATCTTGCAAAAAGCATTTGCAGGAGAATTGAAAACTGAAAAAGCGGTTGCAGTATGAAAGAACAACAACTCATAGAATTGCTAAACAATTTGGTGAAACAACCAAAGGAAAGTGAATGGGTGGAGTTCAAATTGAATTTTCATTCGGAACAGGAAATTGGCGAACGCATTTCTGCTTTGGCAAACGGAGCAGCTATTCATAATCAGGATTATGGTTATTTGTTTTTTGGAGTAGAAGATGAAACTCATATTATCAAGGGCACCGCATTTAAACCAAAACATCATAAAAAGGGTAATGAAGAACTAGAACATTGGTTGGCTCAACGATTAGACCCTCGAATTGACTTTAGAATTTATGAATTTGCTTATGACGATACACGAAACTTATCTGTTTTTGTTATACCCTGTGCTCAAAACAAGCCTGTAGATTTCTTTCATCAGGCTTATATTCGTATTGGCAGTATCACCAGAAAATTGTCGGACTTTCCAGATAAAGAACGCAAAATTTGGCGTAAATCAGGTAAACCTTACGAACTTGAAATAGCTAAAGATAACCTTTCTGCTTCTGATGTAATTCGATTATTGAGTACAGAAACTTATTTTGATTTGATGAAACTGCCTTATCCATCCAACCAAAATGGAGTAATTGAAAAATTTATAGATGATAATCTGGTTGTAAAATCTCAAAGTTACGCCATAACTAATCTAGGTGCCATTTTATTTGCTAAGAGCCTTCCCGAATTTGAATCAGTTCAGCGTAAGTCTGTAAGAGTTATTGTTTATAAGGGTAAAAATAAGGTTGAAACAATAAGAGAGCAAATGGGTTCAAAAGGTTATTCACTTGGTTTTTTCGGTTTAGTGGATTGGATAAATAGTCAACTTCCTGCTAATGAAGAAATAGGTAAGGTTTTACGAAAAGAATCCCGTATGTATCCAGAAATAGCAATTAGAGAATTAGTAGCAAATGCATTAATTCATCAGGATTTATCCATTAAAGGGTTTCCAATGGTTGAAATCTTTAGTGATAGAATAGAAATATCCAATCCAGGAAATCCTTTAATTACTCCCGACCGATTTATTGATTCATACATTTCAAGAAACGAAAAATTGGCTGATTTAATGAGAAGAATGGGATTTTGTGAAGAAAAAGGCAGTGGGTTAGATAAAGTGATTTTTTACAACGAGTTGTATCAACTTCCTCCTATTAATGTGATTACAGATGAAAATCGTACAAGAGTTACTTTATACGGTTACAAAAAATTGAATGATTTAGATAAAAAAGAAAAAATACGAGCCTGTTATCAGCACGCCTGTTTAAAATGGGTGTCTAATGAAAAAATGTCCAATCAAAGTTTAAGAGAACGATTTCAAATTGAAGACCAAAATGCCGCAATCGCATCCCGAATTATTAAAGACACTTTTGAAGCAGGAATGATAAAAGAAGATGACCCTGAAAATAAATCACGTAAACACAGAAGTTATGTACCATTTTGGGCTTAAAATCTTATTTGATGGTTATTTGATATCCGCTGTTAATAAGAAAACTAAACAACTGATTATCAATTGTTTTTTATTTGATGGTTATTTGATAAAAGTAAAATTATGAACGAAGCAGAAACAAGAGCAGAACTCATAGACCCCAAGTTAAAAGCTTGTGGTTGGGGCGTTGTAGAAGGCTCTAAGGTTTTACGTGAGCACTATATTACCGATGGTAAAATACAAACAGGAGGTGGGCGTGGCAAAAAAGAAAAAGCGGATTATGTATTAGTTTACAAAGGCATTAAATTGGCAGTTGTTGAAGCCAAAAGTGATGAGTTAGAAGTGGGTGAAGGCGTAAGGCAAGCCAAACAATATGCGAAGAAACTACAATTAGAAACCACTTACAGTACCAACGGAAAAGAGATTTATAGCATCTGTATGAAAACAGGCGAAGAAGGTTTGGTAACGGATTTTCTAAGTCCCGAACAACTTTGGAGTAAAACTTTTGCGGATCAAAACGATTGGAGAGAAAAATTTTCCGCCATTCCGTTTGAAGATATTGGCGGAACAAAAGGAGCAAGATATTATCAGGAAATAGCAGTAAACAATACTTTAGAAGCGGTTGCAAATAAATCTAATCGCATTTTGTTGACATTAGCTACAGGCACAGGAAAAACATTTATTGCTTTTCAAATTGCATGGAAACTGTTTCAAACCCGTTGGAACTTAAAACGTGATGGAAGCCGCAGACCACGTATTTTATTTTTAGCAGATAGAAATATTTTAGCCGACCAAGCCTACAACTCATTTTCGGCTTTTCCCGAAGATGCTTTGGTGCGGATAAAACCCAACGAAATAAAGAAAAGCGGAAAAGTGCCGACCAATGGCAGTATATTTTTTACCATTTTTCAAACTTTTATGAGTGGCACGGACGCAGAAGGAAAACCAGCCCCTTACTTTGGCGAATATCCAGTCGACTATTTTGATTTCATCATCATTGACGAATGCCACCGTGGCGGAGCAAATGACGAAAGCAATTGGCGGGGTATTTTAGAATATTTTGCTCCAGCCGTTCAGTTGGGTTTAACAGCTACACCTAAACGAAAAGACAATATAGATACTTACAAATATTTTGGCGAACCTGTTTACATCTATTCGCTGAAAGAAGGTATCAATGATGGTTTCTTAACGCCTTTCAAAGTAAAACGTATCAAAACCACTTTGGACGATTACCGCTACACCTCGGACGATACCATTGTGGAAGGCGAAATTGAAGAAGGCAAATTGTATGAAGAAAAGGACTTTAACCGCACGATTGAAATTGTAGAACGAGAAGCGAAAAGAGTAAATATTTTTTTAGATGAAGCCAACCAAAACGAAAAGGCAATTATTTTCTGTGCTAATCAAGCACACGCAGCTTTGATAAGAGATTTGATAAATCAAAATGCCAAAAGCAAAGACCCTTTTTATTGTGTTCGTGTTACAGCCAATGACGGAGAAGAAGGCGAAAGACTGTTGAGAGAATTTCAGGACAACGAAAAAACAATTCCAACCATTCTGACTACTTCGCAAAAACTCTCCACAGGAGTTGATGCAAGAAATATTCGCAACATAGTTTTGATGCGACCTGTCAATTCAATGATTGAATTTAAACAAATAGTAGGTCGTGGCACACGTTTGTTTGACGGTAAAGAGTTTTTTACCATTTACGACTTTGTAGATGCTTACAAACATTTTTCAGACCCCGAATGGGACGGAGAACCTTTAGAAGAAGAACCAAGCGGAGTAAAAGAACCAAAAGGAGAATACAAACCAAGAGAACCCAAAGAGACAACAGAAACCGAACGCAAACAGAAAATCAAAATCAAACTGCGAAACGGAAAAGAAAGAGAAATCAAACACATGGTTTCTACTTCGTTTTGGAGTGCTGATGGTAACCCCATTTCAGCAGAAGAATTTTTGAGCAGCTTGTTTGGTGAGTTACCTAAACTTTTCAAAGACGAAGAAGAATTGCGGAAACTTTGGAGTAATCCAATTACCCGAAAAACATTGTTAGAGAATTTAAATGCAGCAGGTTTTCCAAAAGACGATTTATTGACTTTACAAAAGTTAGTAGATATGGAAAACAGTGACCTGTATGATGTGTTGGAATACGTTTTTAATGGCGACTATATAGCAATGACAAGAGAAGCCAGAGCCAAAGCAGCAGAAGCGACAATTTTTGCTTTACTCAACGACAAGCAAAAAGAGTTTATCACTTTTGTTCTAAGTAAATACATTGAAACAGGAGTTGACGAACTCGACCAAGAGAAACTACCAATCTTGCTGACGAACAAGTATCAATCATTGGAAGATGCAAAAGAAATTTTGGGAGACGTGGCAAACATCAGCAGACTGTTTATAGAATTTCAAGAACATCTTTACAAACAGAAAGCAGCGTAATGACAGGACAACAAACACATACAGCCAACGCACAGCAGTCATACACATTGGCAAGCCGCACAAGCCAACGCACAGACCAAAGCTTGCCAAAGAGTATGCCTGCCCCAACGCAAGAGAAAATTCAAAATATTTTTTCCTGCCCTTCAAAAAAAATTAAAACACCCGACACGCAGACCAACACGACAAAGACACGGAAACTCAACAGCGACAATGGTTTACAAGGACGGACGACAGAACGCCAGCACACAACAGCGGTTTTGCAAAAGTGGCGGTGCAGTGCTTCGTATGACAGTGAAGTGGTTAATCAAAATTTAGTGCTTCGATTGAAGTTTAGTGGTGAAAATCGCCACCTTCGCAAAGCCGCGAAACGTTAGTGGCAACCTCTATTCACAACTTCTACAACATTTTATTTAAAATACTTGTTTCCCAATGAGGAAATATATACTTTTGAAAAAATATTTGGAATGAAGCCAAAATTTGACGTTGTGTTATTACCTGATGCTGTTGAATTTTTGGAGAATCTTGACTACAAAACAAGAGAAAAAATTTACTATAATATCAAAAAATCTCAACTTGTTAATGACAACGAACTTTTCAAAAAACTCAACAAGCTTATTTGGGAATTCAGAACTTCTTATGAAGGCAAAGCATATAGGTTATTTTCTTTCTGGGATAGATCGGATAATAAAGAAACATTAGTTGTAGCAACACATGGAATAATGAAAAAGACACAGAAAACTCCATCAAAAGAAATTAAAAATGCCGAATATATCAGAAAACAATATTTAGACAACAAGACAAAATATTATAGTCATGGAAAATAAATTCAGAACCGTTACGCTTGACACTATGATAGACAAGCATATTGGAATTCGAGGCTCAGAAAGACGTGAGGCTTTTGAGAACGAATTACGTATTGACTTGTTAGGGCAAGCCATAAAACAAGCAAGGCAAGAACAAAATCTGACACAAGAACAATTAGGTGAACTTGTAGGTGTTCAAAAAGCACAAATATCTAAGATTGAAAATAGCGTAAAAAATGCAAGGTTTGAAACTATTTTGAAAGTCTTTGAAGCTTTAGGTGCAAAGGTAAATTTCAATGTAGAAATTAATAACAAAAAATTGGCTCTTTGATAGGACGAGGCACCCACTAACATGGGTTTTGCGTCAGGCGGGTTGATGTGCATACTTGGATCATTGTGCTTCTATGAATATTAGTTATAAACTGAAACTTTGCCCCCAGAAACCCGCCCGAACGCAAAGCCCCAAACCGATAGGCTGGACCTATTTCTCAGCCTTTTGGAGAAGAGTAGCGTTAGAAAATAAACTTGATCCGGAAACAGCGGGTTATATAGGCGAAAAATTTAATGCCTTTTTACCCAACGCCTTGGGAATAAAACCAATCATTAAATACTTGGTAGAAAATCCAGATGCACTTTGGATTAATATGGTGATTTTCACGATTGTTGAAGGAATTGTTGGCTTGGCTATTATGTTCGGTTTGTTTACTCGAATAATGAGCATAGGTGTTTTTGGATTAGCAATGGGAATCCTTTTAGGTTCCGGTTGGATTGGCACAACTTGTCTTGACGAATGGCAAATAGGAATTCTAGGAATCGCTACAGGCTTTGTCTTATTTCTGACGGGAAGTGGAAAATACTCTTTAGACAATTATTTAATGAAAAATAATTTTACAATCACCAAAAAGAAATGGTTTGCCTGGTTGGGTTCAGGAATATTGCCGATAAAAGAAAGTGTTTTTCCAAGAGTTGTTTTAATAGGTTCTCTATTTATTTTAGGAATGACCTTAATGACAAACCAAATATTTCATGGTGGTGTTTGGGGAACACTTCATAATAAATCCGTAAAGCCAAAACTGGAAATTACAGATGGAAAAATCACTGAGAATAGATTGAGCTTTGATGTTTTCAGGACGGAAGGTGTTGATGTTTATGGCTCTTGGGTTATTAGCATTGAATTGTTTGACAACAACAAAAGCAACATTCTAAAATATACTCAGGAAGATTTAGCAGCCTTGAACAACAATAGTATCTCAAACTATTATGTTGCCAAAATTAAACCGGGAAAGCATAGTTTAATAGTGCCATTAGGTGCAAAAGCAACGCTAAACTTAGATAATGAAGTTTTATTAGGCTTGCCCAAAGGCACGTATACGCTTAAAATTACAGACATAAGTGGTGCTTATTGGGAACATCAAATTGATAAATAACAAAAGCTAATAATTTATAAAAGCAATAGCGGTTTGGGTGCAAACTCGAACCGTTTTTGCTTTTATTTAAGTATATTACTTGCCGAAAAATGGGTGCATTTTATTCCGCTACAGCTGTTAAACTAACCGTTACAAGAAAGCCCTAATTCCGGTACCATTGAATCTTTTTAGGTTAATTGTAGATTTCTGGTTACCTTTTCAGAAATTAAGTTCTCATAAACAAAAGAAGATAAGAATTATTAATGCGCAGAATTACAAAACCTGTTTTACTTCCTTTTTGGTGGCAAGATCTTTTGCTTGCCATACCACGTGTTGTTTGCGGTTATCTTTTAACATCAAGTTTTGGGGCGGACAAATTTGGTTTACCTTGGTCTCCAGCAGATAGAAATTTAGGTTTGTTCGAAATTGTATTCTGGTTTCCGGAAGACGTCTCTAATTATGGTGGAATTTTGCCAAATTCCTGTGTTTTTTGCTTGGATGGCAGGTTTCAGTGAGGCAGTTGGCGGATTTCTTTTTATGCTTGGATTTCAAACTCGAATCTCAGCACTATTGATTCTTACGACTATGATGGGTGCAATTTTTTTGCAGCAAATTCAACAAGGAATGTGGAATACGCTGCCTGCTCTTGGTTTTTTATGGGTTAGTATCTACAGTTTGACAATCGGGTCTGGTCGTTTTGGACTCGATTACTTATTATTTAAAAAATTTGACAGATGAGAGATAATCGATTGGTCAACTTATCATTTGCTATTTTGACGTCAATCATTTTGGCACTGTCAAGTTGCGTTCAAAAATCAAGTCAGAAGACAATTATCGTAAAATTAGATGTTGGATCATTAGATAGTGTTCAAACTGTTGGAATTCGAGGAGAGGACAAACCTTTGAGTTGGGATTATGATATGGAATTAAAACCAGCAGTTAAAGACAGTCTATACACTGTAGTTTTTTCATTAGTTACCGGATACAAATTTACAGAAGTCAAATTTACGGTGAATGGACAATTCGAGCTACAAGAGAAAGATAATAGGAGAATATTTTTTACGGATTTGGACACGACGATTTACGAAGCCATATTCGATATTAACTCAAAATAGAAATTTGCATTTCGTAAAAAAATGTGAGCATTAGCTTCGGGCCATCTTATCATCGAGTAGACGGACTCACGGGGGTACTCCGATGTCTGCGCGGCTCACACCACCCTGCGTGCGCGAGCTGCGCTCCTCCCCTTCGAAAAATAGATTTCCCAAATCTTTTTTGTCTCGGGGACATACAGGGCCTTCATTAACTTGACAGAATTTGTTGATAGTATTGAAGATTGGAGATGTACACCGATTTACGGTCACAGCAGTGCCGAGTATGGGGCTTTGCGCTATGCGCCAGCCCCCCTTACTTCAGATCGAACCTCACGGCTCACACCCTTGGGCCTTGCTAGTGCTTCGGGTCCTTACCCCGCATACAGGAGACTTTAACTCCCTAGTTAATAAATGTCCTTTCGGACATCCTTTCTCTCTCTGAATTTAGCTACTTTTACAGAGGAGTTTGCCATTCGTGGCACACACACCGTGAATAAACTATGGCTTGGTCTCTGCACATTTGGAAAATCTATAGATTTCCCAAAACCAGTTTTTATTTGGAGAGGTTCGTGCTAAGACACACCACAGCTCATATACATAAACGTTGTACATCATTAAAACACACATTATGAAATCAATTTTAACCAGTTTTATATTTTTATTAATAATTTCTTGTGCTTCGCCAAAGAAAAATAGAGATTTAGTGGTTATAAATCAACCAGCCGAGTTTGAAACTCAAGAAGCAATTTGGTTGATATGGCCAGCTACCAATCATAAAGAAAGTGAATCTGTTGAAAAAGTCACCCTTTCGATTATAGAAGCTTTAATTGACGATATAGACATCGTAGTAACCTGCAAAAACAAAGAACTTCTTAACAAAGCTAGTGAAACTTTAAAAAACCGTTTTGGAGAACAGAAACGACTGAAGCTTTTGGAAATAGCTTCTTTTGAAATCTGGACAAGAGATATGGGACCCATATTTGTAGAAACCAATCAAAAGACATTTGCTATTGCAGACTTTAATTTTAATTCTTGGGGATATGCGGACACTTTGGATGTTGACACCAAAACGGAAGAAATGTATGATGTTCGGGTTGCAAAACATTTTAAATTGCCCGTAATTTCGAGTTCAATGATTAGTGAAGGTGGAAATAGAGAGGTCAATGGAAAAGGTACTTTGATAACTTCAGAAGCTGTCGAAAAAGGCAGAAATCCCAATATGAGCAAATTGCAAATGGAAGCCGAATACAAACGGTTGCTAGGAACAAAGAAAGTAATCTGGTTAAAACAAGGCTTGGTTGAAGATGACCACACCTTCCTCGGCCCTATTACAACAGCAGATGGAACAAAAGCTTATACGGTTGTTACTACAAATGGTCACGTAGATGAATTTGTTCGTTTTGTAAATGATTCCACAATCCTTTTGGCACAAATAGATAGCAAGGAATTGGATGACCCAATCGCTTTTGAAAACAACAAACGAATTGAGGAAAATTATGAAATATTATCCAAAGCAACTGACCATGATGGTCAACCATTTACTATCATTAGAATGCCACTACCCGGAACGATTTACAATACATTGAATCCTGGAGATTATGTATATGAATACATTAAAACGCTTGATTATGGAAATGGAATTAAGTTCCCTGATGGGGAAAGTGTAAAAGTTATGGCTGCGTTAAGCTATCTCAACTTTATCATTACCAACAAAGTAATTATTGGTCAGAGGTGTTGGAGAGAAGGAATGCCCCTAGAGTTAAAATCAAAAGATGAAAAGGCTGCCCAAATTTTACAATCTGTTTTCCCCAACCGAAAAGTAATTATGATTGATGCCCTAGCTGTGAATTTGGGAGGTGGCGGAATTCATTGTATAAGTATGCAACAACCAGCGTTATCAAATAATTAGGAAAAATTTGAAACGGAATAAACGATGTACAATCGAGTATAAGGCCTCACCAGAGTTCAGTGCTAGATTCAAGTTCAATTTTTCAATTGAACTTGAATGCAAAACTGAAAGTTTAATGCTTCGATTTCCACCACTTCGTCAAGCTAAAAAGCATTAGATGTAATCGTAAAACAACCGCCACAATATATCAGATGGACATAATAAAGACAGATACATTATCAAAATTCTTTGGGACAACTCCTGCATCTGACGACATTTCTATTCATGTTAGAGAAGGTGAGATCTATGGATTTCTTGGACTAAATGGTGCTGGTAAAACGACTTTAATACGTATGCTTCTTGGTATGATTAAACCGGACAAAGGCAACATTAGTTTATTCGGCAAGCAACTTACGCCGCAATTTAACCAATGGAATGACATCGGGTACTTGGTGGAAACACCCTACTCTTATCCCAACCTTTCAGTAATCGAGAATTTAAAGGTTTATTTTAAACTGCGACAATTAACCAATCTTAAATTAATTGACGACATCATAGAAAAATTAAAACTAACTAACTATAAAGACAAAAAAGCGAATGTTTTATCACTTGGCAATCAACAAAGGCTAGGTTTAGCAAAAGCACTGATGCACAAACCAAAACTTTTAATACTTGATGAACCAATTAATGGCTTAGACCCCGAAGGAATTGTAGAAGTAAGGGAATTGCTCAAAGACTTTTCAAATAATGGGTCAACAGTTTTTCTTTCAAGCCATATACTTGGTGAAATCTCTAAAGTTGCCAATCGCATAGGCATTATTCATGAAGGAAAATTGGTAAAAGAATTGACCACAAACGAATTGACAGACCAACTAATCAAAAAAATTATAGTGACGACCGTTGACAATAGGAAAGCTGTTCAACAGTTGATAAGTTCAAATTACAAAGCAGTATTGACAGAAAATAATGAAATAGAAGTTACCAATAGTGAGGCGATTGCAAATCCTGAAAATATTTCAAAGTTGTTAGTTGAAAATAATCTTCCACCAAAACAAGTGTATTTGTTTACTGAAGATTTAGAAATGTATTTTTTAAGAACTATCAGAAACAAAGTATAAATGAAGCAACAGGTACTAGCATTTCAGTCTGAATTAATGAAAGTGAAATATGCCAATACACTTTGGTGGACATTTATTGCTTTTGCTTTAGCTCCAATTATGGGAGGCGCATTTATTATGATTATTCAAGACCCAGATGCTGTTACCCAAGGGGGTGGACTTGCAGCCAAAGCTAAAGCTATGAACATGGAAGCTAATTGGAAATCCTATTTAGATTTATTGAAACAAACCGTTGGGGTTGGTGGTGTTTTGGCTTTTGGGTTTGTAGCAAGTTGGCTTTTCGGACGTGAATATTCAGACGGAACTGTAAAGGACTTACTTTCGCTACCTACTTCTCGAACAAGAATCTTGAACGCAAAATTTATTATTTATATAATTTGGTGTTTAGCACTTGTGGTTTCTAACCTTATAATTGGACTGCTCATCGGAACAATTTTGCAACTGCCATCAACTAAAATTAATGTTCTTTACCCACTCCTAACTGACTATTTTATTACTACAATTCTCACAATTTTAATTGGTGTTCCAATTCCTTTCTTTGCTCTTTTAGGCAAGGGTTATCTCGCACCTTTAGGCTTTGTTGCGTTGACTTTAGTATTAGCACAGGTTATTGCAGCCATAGGATATGGATCCTATTTTCCTTGGTCAATCCCAGGACTTTATAGCGGAGCTGGCGGTGCATTTAAAAACTTGCTAGACAAATACAGCTATTTAATTTTAATTCTAACTTGTATCGCAGGCTATATTGCGACAGTAATTTATTGGAAAAACGCTGACCAGACGAAATGAAAGAAATAATAGCGATAATCGAGTAGACGGCCTCACCGGATTGCTTCCATGTCTGCGCGGCTCACAGCATCCTGAGTGCCCGATCTTCGCTCCTCACCTTCGAAAAATAGATCCCCCCAATCTATTTTGTTTCGAGGACACACAAGGCCTTCATAAACCTGATCGATTTAATTGATAGCATTCAAGCATGGAGATGTAACTGCGAAACTTCAAGTAATTTACGCTTTCTGAAGCACCGAGTATGGGGCTTACTAGTGCTTCGGGTCATTAACCCATGTACAGAAGTCTTTCACTACCATCTTAATAAATGTCCTCTCAGACATGCTTTCTCTCTCCGATTTTAGCTACTTTTACAAAGAAGTTTGCCGTTCAGTACCTACAAAAATAATTGCCGGCTTAGTGCTCCACAGACCCATTTGTGGTGAATATCTCTACCTTCGCCAAGCGCCAAACCTTTGCGGGTCATACGGAGGACACTTCTAACATTAAATTGACTGTAAGAAATTAATTTTGACAAAGATTATTATGAAAAAAAAGTTTTTCAAATTTATCAAGTATGCTTTGCCGTTAATCATAACAATATATCTACTAGTAGCATTCATTCCGAGAACATACGATGTTCCACAATCACAAACGATACAAGGCACGCAATATTGGGACTTGGTTACGGGTTCAAAGATTGGCTATACGCTCATACCCTCAAAAAGTGCGAAGAAAC
The DNA here is from genome assembly GCA_016711705.1 of Candidatus Brachybacter algidus. GTDB lineage: Bacteria > Bacteroidota > Bacteroidia > Chitinophagales > Saprospiraceae > Parvibacillus > Parvibacillus algidus. The sequence goes on from JADJSK010000005.1 coordinate 16,373, forward strand.
CTTTTCCAATTATTTATTTGCATGGAGGACCAGGTGGTTTTATTTCCAATAGGAATATTAAAAACCTGTCTCAATTGTCAGAAGACGGCTATGATGTTTATTTATACGACCAGATTGGTAGCGGACAATCTGAAAGATTAACAAACATCAATGAATATACTGCGGACAGACACAAAAAAGATTTGGAAGAAATAATAAAGAAAATAGCTGCTGAAAAAGTAATTTTAATTGGACAATCATGGGGAGCAATTCTTGCTACTTTATTCGTTGCCAACAATCCCGACAAAGTTGAAAGAATTATTCTCATTGGACCAGGTTCTATTCAACCAATGCGTGAGGAACAATTGCACGCATATCCACCTGACAGTTTAAATTTGAAAAAGCCATCATACTCTAATAGAGAGGCAAATGAAAAATGCCAAAGCTTAAGATCTAAAGCAATTACATTTTGGGCAAAAAAATTCGGCAGGAAATTAGCATCTGATAAAGAGGTAGACGATTTTCAAACTTATCTTAATGGTGAATTGAACAAAGCGACAGTGTGCGATACCTCGCTAGCATTAAAAGCAGAAGGAGGCGGAGGATTTTATGCGCAAATAATGACAGCCCAAAGTTTCAATTCAATTCAAGACACACGACCTAAATTAAAAGACAGTAAAATTCCAATTTTAATAATGAAAGGTCAATGTGACAATCAACCGTGGGGATTTACCAATGAGTATTTAGAACTGTTTAAAAATCATCAGTTGAAAATAATTCCCAATGCGGGACATTCCATTTCAGTGGAGCAACCTGAACTTTATCTAAAAACTATTCGTGTGTTTTTGAATCAATAAAATTAATGTAAACTTTAAACGATACATCTTCGGTGAGAGAGTCGGGTGATGCAGATGATTAGTTAGATTAATTCAATGCCTAGGCCTCTCACACCACCCAACGTCCGAGACCTGAGCTCTTCCTCTTAGGATAATACGATTCCCAATGCTATTATTTCTCAAGGACATACATGACCCTCATTAATCTGAACGAATTTGTTGATAATATTCATGTATAGATATATACTCACGAGACATCAATTGATTTACGCTACTGAAGTACCGAGTCTAGGGCTTTGCTCTGAGCGTCAGCAACCTTTTTGCCTCCTACTCCATGCATACGCATGATCCGGATTTACTCTCATTCGTGTAAGATTCGTCTTCTTCTGTACCAACCATTGCAATCCCCCTTACTTCATTTCAAAACTCACAGCTCACACACTTGGGACTTGCTATTACTTCGGTTCCTCACCCCGCACACAGGAGACTCTCACTTCATAGTTAATAAATGTCCTTTCAGACATCCCTACTCTCTCTGAATTTAGCTACTTTTACGGAGGAGTTTGCCATTCGTGGCACACACAACGCATAAAATAAATTGCTGCTTTTGAGTAGAATACTGTTCACAAAATTCAATTATATTTGCTTTACTCCGAGCGGAATCAGATTACATTTCTGCAACTGGGTTTATGCGCGAAACGTAAGGCACAATTATATGAAAAAACTTATTTATTTCTCTTTTCTTCTAATTCCCATGTCAGCATTAGCTCAAAACCGGGGTTTTATTCGGTAAACGATATGAACGTTAACGAACCTATGTTCAGTTTTGGCACTACTAAACATGGGGGACATTAATAATGATGGAAAGATTGATGCAATAATTGCTAATGGACGACATTGGTCTGAAACAAATTATATTTTCTACAATTCCGGTAAGGGTTTTAATGTAATGCGTCCATTAGATGATTTGAGCTCAACTAGCTATGCAGCAGAATTGGTTGACTTGGATAACGACGGAGATTTAGACATTGTTGAAATAAACGACAATGCACCTCATAGAATTTATCTAAACAATGGTTCTGGAAGGTTTACATTTCACTCAGAAGTTGGGGCAGTTTCTAATGCCAGGAATATCGCGTTGGGGGACTTGGACAATAATGGGTTCATCGATTTTATTATTACCAACAGAGGTGGACAAAATATGATTTGCTATAACAATGGAAAACTGAAATTTGATTGTGTAAAATTACAAACCAAGCAAAACTCTACAATTGATATTGCCATATGTGATTTAAACGGTGATAGCCTGCTTGATCTTGTACTTGCCAACAGAGATAATGTTCCGAATGAAATTTTCATTAACCATGGCAATCGGGAATTTGAAAAAAAACTAGATTTTGGTACAGGAACTTTTGAAACCCGTGCTGTTGGAGTGGCAGATATGAACAATGATGGCATTCTGGATATTGTTACGGGGAATATTAATGCTGCCAATATTATATACTTTGGAAGTACAAAATTCACCTTCAAAGACACTCTCGCATTTGGTGGCAAGGACATAGACACCTATAGTATTGCATTGGCTGATTTTAATAAAGATGGTTTTATGGATATTGTTACTGGTAATTACCATAAACCAAATACTGTTTTCATAAACCAAAATGGAAATACTTTTGAGGAAATCAATTTAACGGAAAGATCTTCAGGAACCTATAGTGTGACAATAGGAGATATTAATTCTGACGGCTGGATAGATATTGCAATTGCTAATTCCGATGACTTTAATCTTTATTATCTAAATATTTTTAAAAACGAGTAGTTAAATAACTTTGCCTAATCAAGTAGACGGCCTCACCAGATTACTCTGATGTCTACACCTCTCACACCACCCTGAGTGGGCGTGCTGCGCTCCCTCCTTCGTCCTAATCCATGCATACGCATGAGCCGGATCTACTCCCATTTTTATCAGGTTCGTGTTCCTCAGTACCCGACTTTGCTACCGCTTCGCTGTTCTCTCCGACAAAGACATCAATATGTCTTTGGTTTCCTTCAGAAACTTCTCTTCGTTCACCCTTACTTCAGATCGAACCTCACGGCTCACACCCTTGGGGCTTGCTAGTGCTTCGGGTCGTTACCCCGTACACAGGAGACTTCCACTCCCTGGTTAATTAATGTCCTTTCAGACGTCCCTACTCTCTCTGAATTGTGCTACTTTTACAGAGGAGTTTGCTATTCGTGGCACACACAGCGGTCTCAACAAACGTTCAAAGAAAATTACTCTAGTGGGTATTAATTTGGTTTTGGTTACATGGAATCGGAAAACGGCTATAATCCAAGCAGAATTACCATCAATTCAATTTCAAAATTGATAATAAACGACCTTGTGAATTGCATAGATCGGCTGCATAGTTTTCAACTAAAAATGTGGAAACTAAAAAGAAAAAAAGTGTCAAAAAAATATGTTGATAATAATATTTTATACCTTTAGCTTTAACCATAGGTGTCCTATTTTGGGAGAATCCAAGCCTTGGTTAGATATTTGAAATGTATTTGAATAAATGAATACTTTATATCAATAATAGTTAACTAATCAAAATATTAAATCTAAAAGGCATGAAAAAACTAATTACAATTATCTTATCTACCATTATTTCAGTTGCAAGTTTCGCTCAAGCTCAAAAAGTAGTACTTATTGAAGAAGGAACAGGTACTTGGTGCCAGTGGTGCCCCAGGGGAGATGTGTATGGAAAAGAACTTCAGGCCAACTACCCTGGACAATTTGTATTTGTTGCTGTTCACCAAGGAGATCCAATGGATGATGAGGACTATTCTAATAGTATGCCTTTTATAGGGATACCCAATGGATGGCTAGATCGAACATCTATAAGTGATCTGGATCCTTTTACAGATTTACCACAAGACATGGCAAAGCAATTGGCATTGATACCCCCTGCTGGAATTTCTGTTTCCACCACTTGGGAAGCCTCTACTCGTTTATTAACCATGACAGTAAGTGCCAATTTTGAAGCAGACCTGAATGGTGATTATCGCTTGGCTGCTATCGTAATAGAAGATGGTGTAACTGGACCAGCCCCGGCTTACGATCAATCTAATTCTTACTCAGGTGGCAATGCAGGGACAATGGGAGGTTATGAGGATTTACCCAATCCTGTATCTGCCTCTATTATGGTGTATAACCATGTTGGTCGGTATTTACCAGGTGGACTTCTAGGTGCCCCAAGCAGCTTGCCCAACTCTATTATTAGCGGTGAGACCCATAGTTATACCTATACTTATACTTTGCCAAATGAATATAATGAGGAATATGTTCATGTGGCTGGAATATTAGTAGATGCTAGTTCCGGTGTTGTTCTTAATGCAGGTAAAAGTGATTACTTGCCTGGCTACGCTAATGCGAAACCTTTCTTCCACTCTTCACCACAAGAGCAAGGGTTTCTTGGTTTGAATTATCAATATGCAATTGTAACACATGACCCCGAGCATGGTAATTTGACGATTTCCGCATTGACAAGTTTACCTGCGGGACTTTCTTTGAATGACTTGGGAGATGGTTTTGCTTCATTAACCGGCACCCCTACCCAACTAGGTACATTCGATGTTACGCTTAATGTTAATGATGGAACATGGGATGTAGAACAAAGCTTTCAAATAACCATAGGTGAACCACAAGAGGATTGGATTCAGGTTGGTAAAGAAGGTTTTAATGATTTTAAAGCTTATTCAATTGGTATAAAAATCAGCCCTGAAGGAATACCTTTTGTAATTGGTGCCGACCTGGATAAAAATCAGGCTTTCGTTTATGAATTCTTAAATGACACCTGGATGCAATTGGGAAATGGTTTGCCGGCCAGTGCTTTTGATGTTTCAATGGCTGTCGGAATGGATGGAATGCCTATTGTTTTCTCTGAAGGGGTAATTTCAAAATGGAATGGAAGTAAATGGGATCAATTAGGAAGTAAACTTCCAGGTGATGTTTTTCTAATGACCGATGTAATAGAAGCAAGTGACGGAACATTGTTTACTGTGCATTTTGCTCCTCCTGCTTCTACAATTATTCATCAATTTGATGGGACGGATTGGAAGTCTCTAGGAGAGGCCTCAGACAATTATGCCGTATGGAATCGGTTTAATTTAGATGAATCTGGTAACCCCATTTTGATTTATGGAACGGACGGTCAGAATATTACTTACTCTGAAGTAACTCGTTGGGATGGTAGTCAATGGAACCAATTAGGAGGTTACGTTGAACCAAGTAGTCAAACCTATTATGATCATGATGTTGCTGTCACTTCAAATGGAGACGTGTTTGCAGCACTAACTATTGGAGTTGGCGTTCAATTATTGAATATCTACAAATTCACTAACGGCGAATGGGAATTAATCAAAGAAAACCTGGCCGGAGGAGCTACAGCATCTTGTAACCTCGAATCAGATGCCAATGGCAACCTTATCGTTGCTTTCCGGGACGAAAGCAATAGTGGCAAAACTAGTGTTATGAAATATGATGGGATCAATTGGAAATACATGGGGTTACCAGGTTTTACCACTATCGCAGATAACCAATCACTAGCAGTGGATACTGAAAGTGTGCCCTATGTTGCTTATCGGGATGGGGATCAAAATGGTAGAATTAGTGTCAAAAAATATAAAGATTTGACCAGTAATATTTTCGTTACTCCGTTAGTGGATAATCAATTAAGATTATACCCTAATCCAAATACAGGAAATTTCATATTAGGGTTTGATAAAGGTAGCAATTATCAAATTATAAACTTATCCGGTCAAGTTGTAAAAACAGGAGTATTAGATCCTAATTTCTCTTCCAACAATCTAAAATACCAAACTATAACATGTACGGAGCTCAATAATGGATTTTACTTCATAAAAGTGATAGGAGAAGGTGGTGTTCTAACTTTGAAATTTTTGAAGCAGTAAAAAAGGCCTGTTTAGAATAGAATAGACGGCTTCACCAGATTTCTCTGATGTCTGCGCCTCTCAGGCCACCCTTCGTGCGCGAGCTGCGCTCCTCCTCTTCGAAAAATAGATTTCCCAAATCTATTTTTCGAAGGGGACATACAGGGCCTTCATTAACTTGACCGAATTTGTTGATAATATTCAAGCATGGAGATATACCCACGCGACTTCAGGCGATTTACGGTCACTGCAGTGCCGAGTATGGGGCTTTGAGCTATGCGCCAGCCACCCTTCCTCGTCTTACCCCATGCATAAGCATGACTTGGATTTACTCCCAACCGCATGAGATTCAGCCTCTTTAGCGCTCATCTGGGCAGTCCCCCTTACTTCAGACCGAACCTCTCGGCTCACACCCTTGGGACTTGCTATTGCTTCGGGTCGTTACCCCGCATACAGGAGACTTTCAATCCTCAGTTAACAAATGTCCTCACATACATCCCTACTTTCTCTCATTTTAGCTACTTTTACAGAGGCGTTTGCCATTCGTGGCACACACAGGCGTTTGGCAAAAAACGAGTTCAGTGCTAGATTCAAGTTCAATTTTTCATTTGAACTTGAATGCAAAACTGAAAGTTTAGTTCTTCGATTTCCACCACTTCGCCAAGCTAAAAAACATTAGATGTAATTGTAAAACGACTGCCACAAAATATCAAATGGACATAATAAAGACAGATACTTTATCAAAATTCTTCGGGACAACTCCTGCTTCTGACGACATTTCTATTCATGTTAGAGAAGGTGAGATCTATGGATTTCTTGGACTAAATGGTGCTGGTAAAACGACTTTAATACGTATGCTTCTTGGTATGATTAAACCGGACAAAGGCAACATTAGTTTATTCGGCAAGCAACTTACGCCGCGATTTAACCAATGGAATGACATCGGTTACTTGGTGGAAACACCCTACTCTTATCCCAACCTTTCAGTAATCGAGAATTTAAAGGTTTATTTTAAACTGCGACAATTAACCAATCTTAAATTAATTGACGACATCATAGAAAAATTAAAACTAACTAACTATAAAGACAAAAAAGCGAATGTTTTATCACTTGGCAATCAACAAAGGCTAGGTTTAGCAAAAGCACTGATGCACAAACCAAAACTTTTAATACTTGACGAGCCAATTAACGGCTTAGACCCCGAAGGAATTGTAGAAGTAAGGGAATTGCTCAAAGACTTTTCAAATAATGGCTCAACAGTTTTTCTTTCAAGCCATATACTTGGTGAAATCTCTAAAATTGCCAATCGTATAGGCATTATTCATGAAGGAAAATTGGTAAAAGAATTGACCACAAACGAATTGACAGACCAATTAATCAAAAAAATTATAGTGACGACCGTTGACAATAGAAAAGCTGTTCAACAGTTGATAAGTTCCAATTATAAAGCAGTATTGACAGAAAATAATGAAATAGAAATTACCAATAGTGAGGCGATTGCAAATCCTGAAAATATTTCAAAGTTATTAGTTGAAAAAAATCTTCCACCGAAACAGTTGTATTTGTTTACTGAAGATTTAGAAATGTATTTTTTAAGAACTATCAGAAACAAAGTATAAATGAAACAACAGCTACTAGCATTTCAGTCTGAATTAATGAAAGTGAAATATGCCAATACGCTTTGGTGGACATTTATTGCTTTTGCTTTAGCTCCAATTATGGGAGGCGCATTTATTATGATTATTCAAGACCCAGATGCTGTTGCCCAAGGAGGTGGACTTGCAGCCAAAGCTAAAGCTATGAACATGGAAGCTAATTGGAAATCCTATTTAGATTTATTGACACAAACCGTCGGGGTTAGTGGTGTTTTGGCTTTTGGATTTGTAGCAAGTTGGCTTTTCGGACGTGAATATTCAGACGGAACTGTAAAGGACTTACTTTCGCTACCTACTTCTCGAACAAGAATCTTGAACGCAAAATTTATTATTTATATAATTTGGTGTTTAGCACTTGTGGTTTCTAACCTTATAATTGGACTGCTCATCGGAATAATTTTGCAACTGCCGTCAACTAAAATTAATGTTCTTTACCCACTCCTAACTGACTATTTTATTACTACAATTCTCACAATTTTAATTGGTGTTCCAATTCCTTTCTTTGCTCTTTTAGGCAAGGGTTATCTCGCACCTTTAGGCTTTGTTGCGTTGACTTTAGTGCTAGCACAGGTTATTGCAGCCATAGGATATGGATCCTATTTTCCTTGGTCAATCCCAGGACTTTATAGCGGAGCTGGTGGTGCATTCAAAAACTTGCTAGACAAATACAGCTATTTAATTTTAATTCTAACTTGTATCGCAGGATATATTGCGACAGTAATTTATTGGAAAAACGCCGACCAGACGAAATAAAAGAACTACTACCGATAATCGAGTAGACGCCATCACTGATTACTCTGATGTCTGCGCGGCTCGCACCAGCATGATTAAGCGAGTTAAGCTCATCATATTCGAAAATAAGTTTACCAAAGCTATTATACTTCGAGGACATACACAACCTTCATTAACTTGACCGATCTTGTTGATTGTAATCAAGCATGGAGATATACCCACGAGACTTGAAACGATTAAGGGTCACGGCATTGCAGAGTATGGGGCTTCGTGGTAGGCGCTAGCCACTTGCTAGTGCTTCGTGTCCTTACCCCGCACACAGGTGACGTTCACTTCCTAGTAAATAAATGCCCTTTCAGACATCCTTTCTCTCTCTGAATTTAGCTACTTTTACAGAGGAGTTTGCCATTGCTGGTACACACAGCAGCTACCTCAAAAGCGGGGTTCATGCTTCGCAGACACAATTGTGCAAACCGAATTTTCAATTTTCCGTATTAACATTTGTGGCAAAATTCCCCTCCTTTGATTAGCTTCAAAACGATATAGAGCATTTTAGCTGACGAAACAAACATTAACGACAAGAGAAAATAATATGAATGGATTTAAAATAACAACTCAAGATGGACAGGAAATAAAATTTGAATTTTATGTCGACACTGCACCAGTTACATCTATAGCTTTTCAAAATATTTTACCATTTTCAAGAACATTTAACCACGCAAGAGTTTCTGGACAAGAAATTTGGATAGACAATGTTCCAAAACTAGACATTATTCAAGAGAATGCTTCAGTATTTGCAGAACCTGGAGAAGTTGTATTCGGACCAACAAAACCAAGCAGGACAAAGACAGCAAATTGTTTTGGTATTTATTACGGTGAAGGAAAAGGGTTAGACGCTTGTAATATATTTGCGAAAGTGGTTGATACCGACAAACAAAAATTGTTTGATCTAGGGAATAGTATTTGGAAATATGGTTCGCAGGAGTTGACACTTTCAAAACTCGACAAATGACTCGATGAAAAGAAAAGCGCCCTATAATCGAGTAGAAGGCTCACCAGATTATCCTGATGCCTGCTCGGCTCACACCAACCTGCGTAAGCGAGTTGTGCTCATCCCCTTCGAAAATAGGTTTATCAAAGCTATTATACCTCGTGGACATACACAACCTTCATTAACTTGACCGAATTTGTTGATAGTATTCAAGCATGCAGATATACCCACGAGACTTGAAACGATTAACGGTCACTGCAGTACCGAGTATGGGCTTCGCGCTATACGCCAGCCTCTTGCTAGTGCTTCAGGTCGTTATTCCTCATACAGGAGACGTTCACTCATTCGTAAATAAATGTCCTCTCAGACATCCCCACTATCTCTGCTTTTAGTTACTTTTACAGAGGAGTTTGCCAATACGTTGCGCGCACGAAATGTATTTGTACTTTGTAGGGTGCAGTTTAACTTTGTAAGGTCGTTTTCAAACAACGTTTTGTTGCATGGGACAATTTGGTTTTTCAAAATCCCCCAACAACACATTCATAAACGTTATCTCATATTAAAATCAACTATAACAAACTTTAAATGATATATTTAAGAAAGATTACTTTTATTATCTTCTCTTTATTGTTTCAAACCAATCTTTTCGCGCAGTATTATTTAAATAATCTCGCAAGTCCCGTTATTTTAATTGAATCTTCAATTGCTAAAAGTCAAGGGATATTGGTCACGTCTAAAGAACCTTATTTAGGCCAAATAATTCTAATTTCGTCTTTAAGTACCTTTACTAAAGAAAATACAAGTCCCACCAGTATAAATAATTTGGACTTTATTGATGAACTAGTTTCAGTTTCACATTTTTTTAGGAAAAAGGAAAAGGACTTTCTGGCAGAGTATTCAATGGAATATGGTGAATGTAACCCTTTGAAAATTCAATTTAATTTTAAAACTTTAGTGGATTCCACGAATTGTGTAACATTTTTGGATAATAGTGATGTGGTTGCAATTAAACTTTATGATAATAAAAATAGTATTGATAAGCGATTTGTGAAATTTGATGGCATATGTGCATTAAGGCCGTTAATTTACGATTCAAGTCAAGAAAGTGGAATGGATAGACCAAAACTTGACCAAAGAAGTATTATTGTTTTCTGAGAATAGTGAAGAATCTACGAAGATACACTTGATGGATATTAATATTCTAGAAAATCCCCATGGCATAAATATAATTCCATTATTAGGCACAAATTATATTAGTAGAGTGTTATTTAAAGTTAAAAATGAATTGATCAGTTTTTATGGAATTGCAAATAAAGAGCAGAAAATTTTTGAATTAAACATATCTAAAATTTTTAAAGATTCAAATTAGAAAATTGAAATTAAATAAGATATGACAACCAGTGCTTTAACGCAAGTTTTGGATATTGCCAAAAACCGTCGCAAGGCAAAGCCATTTGATTAAAATAAAAAAAATGACAAACAAACAATTTTAAAATAATCAATCATGAAAGTAGTAATTGCTGCACTGTGTCTTTGTTCCCTTTTGATAAATTCCTCCTGTAAAAAAGTCATTGAAAGTGAAGGTTATGTAAATGTGGAAGGTGGTAAAATATGGTACAAAATCGTGGGAGAAGGTGATGGAATTCCTTTATTAATTCTTCATGGAGGACCTGGCTCAAGGAGTTGTTCAATGATTCCCGGGTTATCATTACTGGCTGAAAACCGTCCAGTAATATTCTATGACCAACTTGGTTCTGGAAATTCCGATAGGCCTACTGACACGATCCTTTGGAAAACGGAAAGATTTGTAAACGAAATAGATTTTTTAAGAAAAGCCTTGAAACTTGACAACGTTCACATAATGGGTCATTCTTGTGGCAGTACTTTTTAATTGAATACATGATTACTAAGCAACCCAAAGGAGTTAAATCTGTAATCTTCTCAAGTCCACATATCAGCAGTCCTGATTGGATGGCAGATGCCAAAATTTTACTTTCTCAACTCCCCATGAGTATTCAAGACACAATTTCTAAATATGATGCCTTAAAAAACTACATCGCTCCTGAATACCTTGCCGCAACTGATTCTTTTTATGCCAGGCACCTATCCCGAAAGCATTGGCCTATTCATCCAAACGTAGAATGCGAAAATGTACCAGGTTTCAACGATCAAATTTATGAATATATGTGGGGACCAACGGAGTTCAATATTACCGGTACCCTTAAGGATTTTGATCGGTCAGTAGATTTAGATAAGATCACAGAACCAATACTTTTCATGGCAGGTGAATTTGATGAAGCTAGACCGGAAACGATGTATAGATATCAAAAATTATCAAGGAATGCAAGTGTTGAAATTATAGAAAATGCCGGTCACAAGACAATGATCGATCAACCGGAGAAAGTTTATGAAGCCGTTAGTAGATTTTTTAATAAAGTTGAAAATAATAAATAATGACTGCACACAGCAATCGATAAAAATAATTCATAGCCATCCTGTACGATGAATACAATTTTTAGCTAATCATTTGTGTAACACGGAAAACAATAACATAAAACCATATAAAAAATAATGCAAGACATACTATTTGACTTTATATCAAAATACATTTCTTTGACAGAAGAGGAGAAGAACGCATTACTTTCTTTAGACATATTCCGATCTGTTAGGAAAGGGACCATTTTACTTAATGAAGGGCAGAAATCACAGGATGAATATTTTATTCTGAAAGGATGCATCCGAAAATATTACATCATAGATGGTGAAGAGCGAACTACAGCCTTTTTTACAGAAATGGAAGGATTAACGCCCCATTGCGTTAAAAATAATGCCCCGTCTGAATATTTTATAAGTTGTGTTGAGAATTGCATTTTAACTGTTGCAAACCCGGGAATGGAAGTTGAATTATTTACTAAATTTCCTAAATTTGAATTAATGTGTAGAAAATTGTCAGAAGAAATATTGGCAGGACAACAACTAAATTTTGACGAGTTTAAGACTTCATCACCTGAACAACAATACTTGAATTTGCAACTAAAAAGACCAGACCTTATTCAACGTGTACCACAGCATCAATTAGCAAGTTTTTTAGGAATTAAACCTCAATCATTGAGTAGGTTAAGAGCACGAATTTTAGAGAAAAATAAAATTTAAGAATCATTACTTTATTAAAGTTTCAGAGTTGTTATTTATATTAGTAATCAACGAAATAAATATTATTAAATTTATAAATAGCGTCTTCAATAATGCTGAATATCAAATATTTATTTTAATTTTATAAGATTTTATTTATTTCTGAGTTTTATTAATTGCCAGACACAATCATCGAAGTTTCATTCTAACTTCTATCTTTATTTGAGTGATTAAATAGTCTCGATAAAAAATTATTTGCTCCGAAATGTTTATTGAGCCATAATCATTAAAAAATCTCATGAGTTTTACACAGGACCCCCATGACAACAAAATACTTCAACTCTGCAGGGATGGAAAAGTAGCTGAAGCTATCAAACTACATAAAGAGTTAACAGGGGCAGCTTTGAAAGAAAGTAAAGATTATGTAGATGGATTAATATCTAAGTACGGTATAATGATCCCTGAAAGCAATAAAGCTTGTTTTATCGCCACCGTGTGTTATGGTAATAATGATGCACCGGATATTTTAATTTTAAGAAAATTTCGGGATGGAATTCTACTTAAAACTATTTGGGGCAAAGCCTTAGTTGATGTGTATTATTTTGTTTCACCGTTTTTTGCATCAATAATTGCAAATTCGGGATTTTTAAAAAAGATTATTAGAAAAGGTTTGCTTGAGCCAATAGTTTTCAGAATTATAAAAGGAGTAAGAATTAAATATTGATTCATATTTCGGGGTAAATATATTTCTAAAAACCCTTGATAGCACTCAACTTAAAGTTAGTCATACTGTAAACCTTAGCTTCCATAACCAAATGCATAACTGTTCTTCGTAAGGATATTTTTACCATTTTTCTTGAAAAAAAGTAAGGAAGCAAAGAATCCTTGTCTTCGCATTACTAGTTGGATAAGCAGGCTCTATAAATTTCAAATTACTTAACTTAAGTGAACGAGTGATTGCGTCCTGTGACTCTACATTTGTAGCATTATTTAACATAAACTACAAGAGAAATGCAAAAGAAAATAATATGGATTGGACTTGTTTTGGTTTTTACAAGCATTTTACATGCGAATGCCCAATATGCCAAACATGATAGTACTTGCAAAAAATGGTTTGTTGGGAGTACTTTATTGATGTTAGGAAATTTAATTCCTGACGACCCGAATCCACCTAAGTTCTTTCAATTAAATGTTGGATATAGAATAACGCCCAAAGATGTTGTTAGCATTGAGTTTAAGAAATCGCGTTTTGCCTGGCCACTAGGCATTCCATGGGGACCATCATTTGATGCAGAGGGAGAAAATTATCCAGGATATATAAGCCAATATGTACCCTCAATAGCATATAATCGGTTTTGGTGGAAAGGATTATATACAGGTGTTTATGCGCTAAATGCTTTTCAAAAATATTATAATGAGGAAAATATAAAAATAAAAGACGGATACACCTTATTTATGACCTATCGCTTGGGGTATCAGCTTAAATTGTTTAAAAACCGCTTCTTTTTTGAACCATCCATTGGTTTGACTCATTGGCCTGTGCAAACCAATGTACCGGAATCCTTTAAATCAGTAGAAAATAAATGGCCTAACTACTTTGGATGGGAACCAGGGTTTCATTTTGGGTTTAATTTTTAAATGAGAAATGAATCCAATTACTTCCCCTCTGATATAGCTAGAGTTTATATATACGTATTTTTTCAATGAAGCCTTTCCTGAAATAGCAAGATAATTATTTGATTTCAGGTTGATTATAAGCAAAAATAATTTTGCAGACACTAAAACGCACATATTCCTGAGAGGTACGATCCGGGATGGGCTAACTTATGCTCAGCGTTCCATGGCGAGTGATATACAATAATTTAAAGATGAACTATGATCGTGGGGTTCGGCGTAGGTTAACCTACGTCGGGGTGTCATCAAAGTTTACTTTGAAATGTGCAAAAATGATGTGTATAAACCCTAGCTTCTAGAAGCGTGTCGGCTGGCGGCGTTTACTGCCTTGAGTTTTTTAACTAAAAAAATTAAGAATACCTTCCTTTCTTAACTTAAGTGAACGTATTCAGGCACCACGCCACTTTACTTTTGCCACATCATTTAACATCAATCAAAAAAGAAATGCAAAAGAAAATTTTATGGATAGGTCTTGTGCTATTGTTGACAAGTACAATCCAGCTTAACGCACAGTATGCTAAAACTGACACCACCTACAATAGGTGGTTCATAGGCAGTACCATCTTTTTATTGGGTAACATATCTTCCGTAAACCCTCCCAACTTTGCTCAACTCAATTTAGGCTACCGCCTTACAGGAAAAGATGTAATTAGTCTAGAACCAAAAACCTGGAAATATGCCTGGCCAAATGGCATTCATCCATTTTTAAATAAGTCATACGGAGAGCCGGAAGAAAAATTTCCAGGCTATGTTCGCGAGTTTGGTATATCTGTATCTTACCAACGTTTTTTGTGGAAAGGTCTATATGCCGAACTTAATGTAATGCCTACTTTGCAAATTTTCCTGAACGACCAAGGCAAAAAAATCGATAATGGTTTTCAGATTTTCAACACCTACCGTGTTGGATATCACATCAAACTATTTAAGGACAGATTTTTTATTCAACCATCTGTTGCAGTTACCCACCGAGCTTATCATACTATATTGCCTGATGGTTTTAAACAGTTAGACGATAAATGGCCCAAATTCATCTTCGGAGAACCGGGATTTCATTTTGGATTTAATTTTTAGTAATTTAGCAGTGTTAAAACAATACTGACTTTAACATATAATAAAGATAGATAAAACACCAGCCACCATTCGGCATTGTGTAACACTAATCCGAATCAAATCTAAACGAAACAAAAAATGAAATCATTTTTAATTGTATTATCATTAATATTTTCAATACACTTTATTGGAAATGCCCAAATAATAAAATTGAAATCTGTAGAAGGATTTGTACAAACAGAAGATTATGTAAAACTCCATTACCAAATTCTTGGTCAAGGCCAGGACACTATTGTTGTGATTCATGGTGGAGGGGTTTTTGGTTCAGCATATTTAGTTCCTGACCTCACGCCATTGGCAGCACATCATGTCCTGGTGTTTTTCGATCAAGCTGGCGCTGGCTATTCCACTGTGGTAAAAGATACTACAAGGTATTCCATAAATAATACGATCAAGGATATTGAAGTCATCCGAAAACATTTCAATTTGAGAAAATTAAACCTTCTTGGTCATTCTACAGGTGGTTTAATCTGCGGTTACTATGCGACTAATTATCCGGACAAAATAAAATCCATGATGTTAGTGGCTCCTTTACCGGCCGCAGCTAGTATGACAAAAGGTTGGGTGAACAAAAATGACAGCATTACAACACTCCTCGCAAAACAAAACAAAAAAATATATGCAAACAATCCGGCCGACTCAACCAAAGCCTGTTGGGATTACTATTCACTTTGGATGCGCGGTTATGCAGCATCCTATGTATCGGGTAGAAATATTTGGGGAAACATTTGCAACTGCAATCAGGCTAATTTGACTAGTCCATTTAGTTATTACATTATGAAATCGATAGGTAACTGGGATATTACTACCCAACTTGCAAATGTTAAGGCAAGAGTGCTGCTGCTGGTGGGTGACAATGATGCAATACCATTTGCCTCTTTTGAGCACTGGAACAAAAGTTTACCCAATAGCACGTTGATTAATTTCCATGGAGCCGGACATGCTCCGAATTCTGATGAGCCTGCTGCATTTTTCATAGCTGCTGAAACATTCTTACAAGGCAAAACACCCGATAAATCGATGATGGATGCATTTGGTGCAGGAGTTATTCTGCCCGATGACTTGAAGGGGAATCCCTATCTAAGGGCTAGAGCTGCTGTTATTGGAATAGAAAATGAGCTTGTCCGATTGGCGAACAATGCAAAGTGGGATGACATGTCCAATATTTATACGAATGATGGCACTATTTATGCACCTGGTGCGCCACCAATAACGGGTAAGAATGCAATAGCTACTTTTTGGCGTACAGTGGCCAAAAGAGGGATGCATTCTTTGCAACTGCATTTGGTAGATTTAGAAATTTCGGATGACTTACTCATTGCCAATGGTAAATACGCCATGCGAAATAAACAAAATGAAATTCTTGATTTAGGTAAATTTATGGCCATTTATAGAAAAGAAGATAACAAATGGCGACTTCAAACAGACATGTTTAACTCCAGTTTAGAGACACGTTCGCCACTCGAAGTACCAGACTACCTGACACTAAAAAATGAATAAAAATATAACAAAATTTAAAAATTCAAAGCAAAGAAATTGTCAAACTAGAAAGTATATAAGTTACGATGGCTTCTGAGTAATTCAAAACTTAAAACAACTAATCAAATATCTATACTTTTTGATAGTTTAGTGGGATAAATTGGCAATTGTCCATACATTCAGATGTTATACGTAACTTTGCCCACACATTCTAACAGAGACAATAACGAATAAATGCTATGGTACTATCTGAGTTTATACCAAGTCCCTATTTAACTGAATTTGTTAGGGTATTTAGAGTGGTGCATTTCGTTTTTGACGACATTTCAACAATCCCTTACAAGCCCTACCCCCCGAGACCAGAACATTGTTTAAGTTTTTATCCTCGAGATACTGAAACTGTAGAGTATGTAAACAATGGAACAAAAATAAAAAACTTGAATACTGTTTTGATTGGACAGCAAACGCAGGTTACAAATAGATTTGTAGGGAAAGACTTTTTAGTATTTCAAGTAGTTTTTAGTCCAGGTGGGCTTTTTCGTTTAACGGGTATTCCTTCCCATCAATTAAATAATTGCTACTATGATGCTGAAACTATTTTTAATAAGGATATTAAAGAGGTAAATGACAAACTGAACGATGGTATTAATTTTAATGAAATGGTTGTTGTGGTAGAATCATTTTTATTAAAACAAATAAATAAGAACGTAAAGGAATTCCATAGGTTAGATCAAGTAAGCAAAATAATCTTGAATACAGATAAAATATTAAATGTGGAATGGCTTGCTAAAGAATCATGTTTAAGTTTACGGCAATACGAAAGAAAGTTTATGGAACGCATGGGCATTTCTCCAAAACATTTCAGTAAAGTCGTTCGTTTTGAAAATGCTTTCAGAATGAAAAACAAAGCGCCCAATTTAGATTGGCCATCTATTGCATTTAGGTGCGGGTACTATGATTATCAGCATTTGGTGAAGGACTACAAAGAGCTTACAAATCAAACCCCAACAAACTTTCACCTTCTTGACAATGGTTCTCCTGAGAGAAAATTTGGTGAATCGGACACCTATTAAAATGTCGTTTTTTACCACCTAACTACTTTCCATTTTCTAGACATTTGTATTGTAAAAATAAAATAATGCAAAATGAAAAGAAAAAATTTTTTACTGACGACAATTGCTGCCATTCCTGCTCTCTTGATTGGACAAAATGTTCAAGCACAAAAAACAAACCGTCCTAAAAAAGGCTTTGTAATAAAAGCGACAGAAAGCAGATTTAACGAGAAGACACTAATTGGTGGAAAAAACCCAAACGACATTAAAGTTTCCCAAAAAGACACAAACGGCGACTTGACAGTTTTTGAATATACTGGAAATGAAAAAGGTGGGCCTCCATTGCATGTTCATCCACATCAAGACGAAATATTTTTTATCGTTCAAGGTGAATACCTTTTTCAAGTTGGCGAAGACAAACATAATTTAAAAGCAGGCGATACTATATTTTTGCCAAGAAAAGTGCCACATGCCTTTGCACAACTAACCGACAAAGGAAAAATGTTTTTTCTTTTTCAGCCATCAGGAAAAATGGAAGATTTTTTCAAAGCATTAGGCAATCTAACTTCTCCGCCTTCCCCCGAAGAAGGAGCTAAAATTTTTGCTGACCACGACATGAAAGTATTAGGACCACCATTACAATTTTAACTATATAATAGAATGATAAAAACCAATGAACAACAACTAAGTATTCGTTTGGCTTGAAAAGCTTATCCGGCGTGTACGTAAAAAACCAGGTTGAATGGATCTGTATTTCTTAACGTATATTATGGAGACATCCCGATTGAAGTTGTTAATACTTAATACTTTGCTTTGTATTTCATTTTTTTTACTGATGCAGTCCATTCCCTTTTTAACCATAGTTATGAATACTTTCCCTTACCCACTTTCTTATTCTTGAAAATATATTTAGTTGTATTGAAGATCGGCTAAGTCAATATCTGGCGGATCTATCATGTGAAAAAATCCGAAAACAATCAAGTTACATTACTTACAAGATATATGAAATGGAAATATTTAGTTGATCAATATTTTACCTTATAATGCCGTGCTGATAGTCTTTTGACCAAAATTTGTTGAATTATTCACATTTTCCATACGGTATTAGCTACTTTTACAGAAGAGTCTGCCATACGGGGCAAACTCAGAGGCTACAATAAATCATCAGTTCAGTGGTTAAATGAAACTTTGTGCTTCTCCACCTGAATTAATTTTTCATGTAGAGAAGAAGTATTGGAGTGATATCCGTGTCAATATTTTAAGTAGAATCTCTTGTCAACTAAAAATTTTACAATCTTTTAAAATCTTCGTAATGAATAATAAAATTGCTCTTTTATTTATTTTATTAATTCTTTCAACAATTAATAATACACAAGGACAAAACGCAACAACCTATACAAAGTCCGACTATGATCGAGCAACAACAATGTTAGCCGGCAATACTAGCAAATTGATTGATAATGATATACGTCCACAATGGTTGCCGGATGGAAGACTTTGGTATAGATCGTTGAAAGAAAGCCAGACTGAATTCAAATTATTTGATCCTACCAAAAAAAATCAAATTGTAGCAAATTCTCAAAAAGATCTTTTCGAGAAAGGTGCAGTTAAATTAGATATCAGTAAAGGATCCCAAAATGAAGTATTGTCTCCTGATGGTAACTATTCCGCCTTTATTCGAGATTGGAATCTGTGGATAAGGGACGTTCATAATGGCAATGAAAAAGCATTAACCACAGATGGAATAAAGGATTTTGGTTATGCTACAGATAATGCAGGTTGGAAGCAAAGTGACCTTCCCATCCTTAGTTGGTCGCCAGATTCTAAAAAAATAGCAACATTTCAACAAGATCAACGACATGTAAGCAATATGTATTTAGTTAAAACAAAAGTAGGCGCACCAGAATTGAAGCAATGGAAATATCCTATTCCCGGTGATTCGGACATTATTCGCATTCACAGGCTTATAATTAATGTAAGTGATGAACCAAAAATTATCAAACTTCAAATGAATGCTGATGCGAGACGCGGAACATTATGTGATGATATTTCATGTGAGGGTGGATTTGATGATGCGGCGTGGAGTGATGATAGTGGGCAACTTGTTTTCGTATCCACGAGTAGGGATCACAAAAAAGAAAATATAAGAATAGCCAATACTCAGACTGGTGAAGTCACGGACATCTTTGAAGAAGTAGTGAATACACAATATGAATCCGGACAGGGCGGAATTAATTGGAGATACTATTCAAAAACCAATGAGATTATCTGGTACTCTGAAAGAAGCGATTGGGGTCACTTGTATTTGTATGATGCAAGCACTGGAGTAGTAAAAAATCAAATCACTTCTGGCAATTACCTGGTACGTAAAATTTTAAATGTTGATCAGAAAAATCGTGTAATTTATTTTGAAGGGAGCCAAAATGAAGGCCAAGGCAATCCATACTTTAGTTATTTCTACAAAGTAGATTTTAATGGCAAAAACCTGAAGATGTTAACACCCTCAATTGGTGATCACACAATTACTATATCACCCAATGCAAAGTATTTTATCGATTCGTATTCGCAGGTTGATTTACCTCCAATCCATGAAGTTAGAGACATGAATGGCAAACTTGTCAGCACCTTAGAGAAAACTGATATTTCCAGGCTGACAGCTACAGGTTGGAAGCCACCTACTCCTTTTACAGTTAAATCTGCCCAGGGACAATGGGATCTATATGGCCTGTTATTTACACCTAAGGCAATGAAGCTTGACGAAAAGCTGCCAGTGATCGTTAATATCTATCCGGGGCCTCAGGGTGGAAGTGTTGGTTCTTGGAGCTTTATTGCATCCAGAGGAGATAATCAAGCACTTGCAGAACTAGGCTTTGTAGTGGTTCAAATTGAAGGTAGTTGCAATCCAAATAGATCTAAATCATTTCATGATGCGTGCTATGGCAACATGGGGGAAAATACGTTGCCTGATCAGATTTCAGGTTTAAAGCAATTACAAGAGAAATATGAATTTCTTGATTTAGATAACGTAGGGATATGGGGACACTCAGGAGGTGGATTTGCCACAGCGGCAGCAATGTTTAAGTATCCTGATTTTTTCAAAGTTGGGATTTCAGAATCTGGTAATCATGACAACAGAAATTACGAAGACGACTGGGGGGAACGATATATTGGTTTAGAAACTAAAGACAATAACGGTGTTTCTAACTATGAAAAACAAGCAAATCAAATTTTTGCAAAAGATCTAAAAGGCAAATTACTGCTGATACATGGTGGAATGGACGATAATGTGCCTCCATATAACTCTTATTTAGTAGTGGATGCTTTGATCAAAGCAAACAAAGATTTTGATTTCATACTATTGCCAAATGCACGACATGGTTATGGAAAGGATAGTTATTATATCATGCGCAGACGCTGGGACTACTTTGTACAAAACCTAATGCATGCTGTGCCTCCAAAAGAATATGTCATTAAAATAGCCGCTGATCCAAGAAACAAATAAGCAATTACTCCGGACTTTGTGGGTATAAAGGACAGCCGAACGAAGAAGGTTAGGTTGAAATTGGTTATTAGATTAAAGTTGAATACAGGAATATGGGCTTTGCTACAGAACTTGCAAAAGTACTTATAGAAAATGCTTCTAACTTAGAAACTGTGCTTTCAATTCAAGCAAATACATTGGGCAATTTGAATTCTTCGGTCATAGTACTGTTGAGTTGTGGATTTGAAAAGATAGATGAGACAGACGGAAAGGAACTTGGTATATTGTGGAAGTGGGAATTAAAAAGGAAAGGTTAAGTAAAACATTTACGCCGTAGTGATAAAAGAGTTAGTTATGAATAGAGGTTCCTATAGTTATAGGAAAATTGAAGGATATTCAACAAATTGTCGTCTAACAATATTCATGACAGCACATAATTACATCGGAGTGCTTATTTTATTTGGAAATTTATCTTCCTTCTCTGGAGAATTCACTTATCAATGAAAAAAATATTTTTATCTTTCTCGTTTCTACTTTTCTATATGCTTGTTTATTGTCAGAAGCCCGAAAACATAAATATTACCTTAGAAATTGTATTCAATAATGACAATATTGTTTTAGATGATCCTGTTTACCAAACAGACAATGGTACATCAATAAAATTTGAAACCCTCAAATTTTATATCAGCCAAATTCAGTTATTGAAGAACGACAAAGTGGTTTTTGCTGAACAAAATAGCTATCATCTAATAGATATCTCTGATCCGGCATCGCTAAATATTTTATTAACTCCACAACAAAATATTAATTTTAATAAAATTAAATTTAGTCTCGGTGTTGATAGTGTCACCAATGTATCCGGAGCAATGGGCGGAGATTTGGATCCCACAAAAGGAATGTATTGGACATGGCAAAGTGGTTATATTAATTTCAAAATGGAAGGCAGATGGGCCAATAAGCATAATCTCAAAAATGAATTCGAATTTCATTTAGGTGGATATCAATATCCATATAATCCTGTGCAGACTGTTGAGTTAACAACTACCGACAACAATTGGAACATCGTCTTGGATCTCGGTCAATTTTTTAATGCAGTTAATCTAGATAGACAAAAAAGTATCATGTCGCCCTGTGCAGACGCGGTTTTACTTTCACGACAGGTTGCAAAATGTTTTCGCATAAGATGAAAAAGAGTGTCATTGCATTGTTGTGTTTTTTCTTGTTCGCTTTTACCATAAATGAAGACTTTTTCGTGGTACCTGAGAATTTCCCTCATCCTGTATATGACTTTTCTAAGAACCCATTGACTGAAAATAAAATTCTACTAGGAAGAACATTGTTTTACGAGCCCTTACTATCCAAAAACAATACAATTTCTTGTGAAAGTTGCCATTCTCCTTTCTCTGCATTTACACATATTGACCATCAATTGAGTCATGGGATCCACGATAGTATTGGCACTCGAAATTCACCAGCACTTATGAACTTGGCTTGGCAAAAGACTTTCATGTGGGATGGAGCTGTTAACAATTTAGATATGCAGGCGCTGGCACCTATCTCTCATCCTGCCGAAATGGGAAGCAGTATACAAGAAGTAGTAGATAAATTAAATACTTCTCCAAAATATCGTCTTTTGTTTTACAAAGCTTATAAGGATAGCCTCGTAACAGGTGAAAAAACATTGAAAGCTATTTCGCAATTTATGCTAACATTGGTTAGTGCCAATTCAAAATATGATAAGGTAATGCGCAAAGAACTAAGCTTTACCGAGCAAGAATCAAATGGATATTTATTGTTCAAGATTAATTGTTCCTCGTGCCACACTGAACCACTATTCAGCAATGGAAATTTTGAGAATAATGGTCTTGCCAAGGATGCTGATTTAAGGGATAATGGAAGAATGAAAGTAACTAAACTATCTCAAGATTCATTAAAATTCAAAGTACCTACGCTCCGCAATATAGAATACAGTTACCCTTATATGCACGATGGAAGATTCAAAAGATTGGCAGAAGTATTGAATCATTATACCAATGGTATTCAACAGTCAAACACTTTAGCAAATCAGTTAAAACATGGCATTTTACTTACCTCAAATGAAAAGGTGGACCTGATCACTTTCTTATTAACACTTTCAGATAAAGACTTTGTTTTTAACCCAAAGTTTCAATATCCAAGATAAATTTCACATTTATTGAGGGATTCGAATAAAACAGTCGTCTAAGCCATTTGAGTACTCATTTATGAAATTTATTTAGAGAAATGACAAAAATAATTTTGGTAATTGTATTGTTTGTAAACACTGCTTTTGTTTATGCACAGACCAATCCTGCTATAACTTCCTGGATGCAAAACACTACCATTAAAGCCAGACACTATGTGGCAGGTAATTCAACACCCATCAATGACGCATCGTTCGTTAATTGTCAAGCTGTGCAGTATAACACTACTGATGTTTATGTGACTACTACTGGCCTACCAAGCTACGTTACAGGTCCATTTTTGGATGGGAATCCTTCATTAGCGACCAATCAAAATGCAATTTTTAGAATTCCGTTAAACCCTGTACAAAATACAGGGACTCCGACGAGTACAACAGGTGGAAATATTGGGGTTTTCATAAATGGTGTTGCTTTATTCGATTTCAGAGATGGTGTCGCGTGGAATAATACAACTCAA
This sequence comes from Candidatus Brachybacter algidus, assembly GCA_016711705.1. GTDB lineage: Bacteria > Bacteroidota > Bacteroidia > Chitinophagales > Saprospiraceae > Parvibacillus > Parvibacillus algidus. The sequence continues at coordinate 40,108 of JADJSK010000005.1, forward strand.
TCATTGTGTGGTGGACCCGGAAACCCTGCTTGTCCTGGTGGCATGGGGGCTACACAAGCCTGGAACAGAGATGCAATATTGGCTGAAAGGGGAGGTTTTGATTGTTCTAAAGCACATCCTGCAATGGGCAATTATCATCATCATCAAAATCCAAGCGCCTTTGATTTGGATTTAGTAGTGTTGTCCACAATTTGTACACTTTATGATGCAGATGGCTTGTATGCAATTAATAGTAGTATACATTCACCATTGATTGGCTTTGCATATGATGGATTTCCTATTTACGGTGCATATGGTTACCAAAATGCTAATGGAACAGGTCCAATAGTTCGAATAAAATCAAGTTATTCACTCAATAGCGGCACCACGAGGACATTAGGCCCAAATGTAAGCACTACTTATCCATTAGGATATTTTCGAGAAGATTATCATTACACTGCAACTTCTGCAGGCACACCGGATTATTTAGATGAGCACAATGGAAGATTTTGTGTAACACCGGAATATCCTTCCGGAATTTACTGTTATTTCGCTACTGTGGATGCCAATTGGAACTCAACATATCCTTACGTAGTAGGACCAACTTTTTATGGCAATAGAAATGCCGCAAAAGTTACATCTGTGCCCGGTGGAACTACTGCTTATTTACCCAGCCCTCCACTTGGCATAAATTTAATAAGATTTGATGGCCTTAATAAGATTTCTTACAATGATTTACACTGGGAGACAGCTAGTGAATTGAATAATAAATATTTTGAAATCGAAAGATCTGTGGATGGGGTTACTTTCACTACAATTGGAACGGTTGAGGGTGCAGGGACCACGAGCCATATTTCAACATATAACTATAAAGACTTCGAAAGTAAAGCCCTGCAATGCTATTACAGACTTAAGCAAGTCAATTTCGATAATAATTTTACCTATTCAAAAACAATATCTTTAACTCGAGAGGCTTCTGTAGTAGACTATAATTTGAAAATATTTCCAAATCCGGCGAGTGACCTACTAGTTATTCAAATATTAGACATTAATAGGGAAAACCTAAAAATGGAATTGTTTGACTTTAACGGAAAATTAATTGAAACAACAAGTCTTTTACAAGGAAGTACGATTGCATATTTCGATACAAAAGGCATTTATAGTGGACTATACATTCTCAAAGCAACCAACGAGAATGGCTTTGTTATAGCTACAAAAAAGGTAGAAATTATTAAAAACTAATATAAAAAAAATAACATGAAAAAATGGATTACGATTGCCTTCGTATTTATTCTAGGAGTAATAAATGCACAAACCAATCCTGCTATAACCTCCTGGATGCAAAACACTACCATTACAGCCAGACATTATGTGGCAGGTAATTCAACACCCATCAATGACTCATCGCCCGTTAATTGTCAAGCTGTGCAGTATAATACTACAGATGTTTATGTAACAACTACTGGTTTACCTAGTTATGTTACAGGTCCATTTTTGGACGGTAACCCTTCAATAGCGACCAATCAAAATGCAATTTTTAGAATTCCTTTAAACCCCGTTCCAAATACCGGAACCCCGGTAAATACAACAGGTGGGAATATTGGTATTTTTATAAATGGGGTTGCTTTGTTTGACTATAGGGATGGTGTGGCATGGAATAATACAACGCAATCATTATGTGGAGGACCTGGAAATTCACCATGTCCCGGTGGAATGGGCGCAACTCAAAATTGGAATAGAGATGCTATTCCGGCTGAGAAAAAAGGTTTTGATTGTTCAAAAGCGCACCCGGCAATGGGCAATTACCATCATCATCAGAATCCTAGTGCCTTCAATTTAGACCTGGTAGTGATTTCCACTATTTGTAATCTATATAATGCAGATGGTTTATATGCCATAGATAGCACTTTGCACTCACCATTAATAGGTTATGCTTATGATGGGTTTCCTATATATGGCGCCTATGGTTACCAAAATGCTGATGGCTCCGGACCCATAGTAAGAATAAAATCTAGTTACTCGCTCAATAGCGGAAATACAAGGACGTTGGGTCCTGATGTAAGCAATACCTATCCATTAGGATATTTTAGAGAAGATTATCATTACAATGCAACTTCTGCTGGCACACCGGATTATTTAGATGAACACAATGGAAGATTTTGTTTAACGCCGGAATATCCTTCTGGAATTTACTGTTATTTCGCTACTGTGGATGCCAATTGGAATTCAACTTATCCTTATGTAGTAGGCCCTACTTTTTATGGCACCAGGAATGCAGCAAAAGTTACATCTGTGCCAAGTGGCACTACAACCTATTCATCTACAGCAAGTAATGATAAAATCAATTTACAGGCGACACAAGTAAAAGTCTTTCCAAGCCCTACCAACGACTTAATAATAATTCAATTAATAGACATAAATAAAGAAAATTTAAAAGTAGAATTATTTGACATGACCGGAAGATTAGTTGAAACTACCAGTCTTTTACAAGGCAGCACCATCGCTTATTTTGATGTACAAACATTGTACAGTGGACAGTATCTAGTAAAAATTTCAAACAAGAATTCTGTCATCATTCAAAAAATAGTGGTGACAAAATAGTAATTGTAGCATGTTCGAAATTATTATTTGTAGAAGATTGGCGATCTCTTATTGTTTGCATTTTGACAAGATTAAGTAATTGAATATTGCTTAGATCATAAACTTATGATTATTTGTTTAGGATTAATGAAATAATACTAAATAGAATGTTGCTTTTTGAAAGAATTTTAGGTATTATACTGTTGTGTTGACAACTTTATTTATTTTAAATATCCAACATTATCTCAATTAATTATCACAAAATTACGCCATAGAAATTGTCCATTTCTGTTAGTATAAATCAAAGAATAAATGCCACCTGGAGTCCTGGAGGGAAGTTCTATTTTTATTTCATCTAGTGCAAATAATGGATTTAATTCTTTATAAAAAATCTGATCTCCGGAATTATTAAATATGTATAATTTCCCAGGAATTGGTTGCAGATATTCGAAATTAACTTTGAAAATTCCATTGTTGGGATTGGGTCTTAGGTCCATTGAAAGTAAGGATTGTAAACCTAAGTTGTGTATAGGGAATGAAAGGCTATCAATGGATCCAAATACCCTGAATTGTTTTTCCTTTAGCACCACACAATTGCCCGAATAAGCAAGTAGACCAACGTTATATGAACCGGGTGTATCAAATATCATATGAAATTGATTCTCTATTTCACGTGATTGGATGAGATAAGGTGATTCAATTATCCAATGCAAACTATCAGGAATGGGCCAGGTGACATCAACAGCGATTATTGGAATATTAATTACTCCCTCCCCTGCAACAATAAAATCGTAATCGTTGGACTTCTCTGCAAGATTTATTGTCCAATTGTCTTGAAGGATACAACCCCTTTGATCTGAAATCTGCAGGGCAACATCTCCGATTTCCGAAATATTGATCTGTGGCTGATCTCCTATTATTTCACCATTTTGACTCCATAAGAAAGTCAACGTATTGTCATCAAATGTGTAATTAACTCCAGATGGAGCACATAAAACTGTATCTGAAAGGTTCACCCATCCAATATTACTTTGAGGACTGAGTGGTATCTCATAATTTTGATTCAAGGTACAAGTTCCAAGGACGGCTTTTAAATTCACAATACCAGATGGGCCGGAAAAAGTTTTTCCGCCGGAACCGTTTTGCCATTTGATTAACACTAAAGGATCAATATTATCTGGAAAATCAACCTTAATTACTCCATCATTCATACCTTCACAAGTTGGGGGCTTCACTTCAATAATTTCCGCAGCGAAAGTATTCTTCTGAGTGATAGTCAAAGGAATTCCAGGTGCAAAAATACAACCATCAACATTCCTTATTCGAACTTCATAATCCCCACTAGGTAAGTTATTAAATACAAATTCCGGTTGCCAATGAGATCCGGTATCGATTGAAAACATCAACCCGGGAGATGTCAAACCAAGATCTATCCGACCGTTGTCACCGCATACAGCTTCCAAGGTATTAGGATGAATGTTTGTGATAACATTTCCAGGGAGATCCAGTACAATTGAAAGAGGTTCACTGATGCAATTCGTAATTTTGTTCCTTGTCAAAACATTGTAATTACCGGCTGATAAGTTATTAAATACAGCTTGTTGGCTCCAGGTTTTTCCTCCATCAATGCTAAAAAGTAAATCGTCAGCAGTTTCAAAAATAATTTTGCCGTTTGCAGGCTTACAGTTTGTTAGATTTTCAATAGCAACATCTGAGGATAGTAGTTGTGGTGTGCTAAAATTTATATTTTTCTGTAAAGCATCAGATATGCAATTACCAAGAGTGTCTTTGATTATTATAGAATAAATGCCATCTGACAAATGATCGAATGATGGCGTATTCTGAAAGGTCACACCATTATCGATACTATAAACATAATTATCACCGGATGCAATTACAGTAATTTTACCAAATCCGTTAGTACAATTAAGTTCTGTGGAGGTAAGAACTTCTGTAATAATTGGAATTTTTCCACTAATGATCTCAATATCTTTTGGCCAAACATAGGTGCAGTTCTCAATATCTTTTACCAATAAATTATAAATCCCATGTTGTATACCAATGAACTCCGAGTTATTCTGCCAATTTAAACCGCCATCAATGCTAAAATTAAATTCAGGACCTGCAAATATTTTAATATTCCCAAGAGAATCCTGACAGCTTTCAGGATTGATCACGACAACTGAATCAAGTAATAATGCTGCTGAAGGATATAAGAATATTTGTTTAAAAACAAAGCTACATCCATCTACAGAAGTCAATAAAGGTTCATATGTACCAATACTTAAATCATTAAAACTATTTACAAGCTGTGTAGTTAATCCCCCATCAATGCTGTAGGTTTGAACCCATTCAGGATAATTTGCATTAAGCTCAATGCTGCCGTCGTTTACATCACATTTTTCTGGAGAATGCACTGATTTAGATAATAATTCAGGGCTTTTGTATGCTTCAAAATGGTATTCCTGACCCAAACTTATACATCCGGAATTTCTTATTGCAACTTTATAATCGCCAATACCGAGATCTTTAAACAGACTTGAGTTAGCCCAAGTAAGTCCTCCATCGATACTAAACTCCAATCCAGTGCCTTCAGCAAATATCTGAATGTAGGCATCTAAACCTTCGCAATTACTTGTTGAAACAAGGTCAACCATGCTGATCTTTGGTCCTGAAGGAGACCCAACTATGACATCGACCGGGTATGTAACTATGCAATTAGTATTAGGATCTTTCACCTTAATTCTATAGCTACCGCCACCAAGTCCTTCAAAATGAGGATCTGCTTGAAAATTCATTCCATCATCAATGGAATATTCCAAACCTGAAGTACCTGTAATGATCTCAATACTACCATTAGGTGATTGACAATTACTATTTTCTATGATTTCAACATTGGCTATAGAAAAAGTGGCACTCGAATTTAATGAAACTAATTCATCATATATATTTTCACAACTCCCATCAACATTACGAATACGCAAAGTATATACTCCTGTTGGCAAATTATTAAAAAGCGGATTGACTTGCCAATTGATGCCATCAATAGAATATTCTACATTTGGTTTATTGGCACCACATGCGATCGAACCAAAATTACTACCGCACTCTGGTTGCTTAATTTCAAGTGAGACGATCTGAGGTGATTCAGGCGCAATTAGTGTGATCGGATTAGAATAATTAAGAATGCAATTACTGACTTTTTTCTTTACTACAATTTGGTAAACTCCAGATGATAAATTTGAGAATACAAAATTATCACTAAAATTAATTCCACCATTAATACTGTATTGATACAGTTGAGGTTCATTGACATTCACGATCAATTCTCCATTTGGCAGTTCACATGATGTAGGTTGTATGATGCTGACATCGTTGATATGAAAATCGATGACAGAACCAATGACAATTGGATTTTGAAAAAAAGAATTCTCACATTGTCCATTTGCATTTCTGATCTTCAAATAATGATTTCCACTTGTAAGTCCATTGAACATTGGACTTTCTTGCCATGTAATTCCATTATTGATGCTAAACTCCACACTTTGGGAAGATGTAAATGTGGCCATTAATTCACCATTGGAAGTGCCACAATCCGGAGTTTTTATTAATTGTACCGCTAAAAGTGAAGGCTGAGATGGGGCAATTAATTGAACCGGATTAGCCGGATAATTCGTCTGGCAACCCAAGCTATTTTTTACAGCTATTTGATAATTACCTACACTTAGGTTTGTAAAATTAGGTTGCGCTGACCAATTGGAACCATTATTAAGACTATATAATAAAGTTAGACTATTAATATCATAACTAGAAATAGAAATACTGCCAGTATTAGAATTTTCGCAAGAAATAGGTTGATTTATATTGACAACCTGTATTATTGGGGCTGGAACGAAATTTAAGACAACTGGATTTTGAGCATAATTTAATTCGCAATTCGCATTAATGTATTTGACTTTTACATTATAAGAACCTGCACCTAGCGACATAAAAACATTAGAATTCTGATAATTCAAGCCACCATTTATAGAATATTGCAATGTCTGCCCATTCGAACCACTTGCATTTATGGTAATACTTGCTAAGCCGGATGTACAACCAATTAGGCCTTCCGACAGCACTTGAGAAATAAGAGGAAGCGCCAATTGATTTATTACCGTTGGACTTGAACTTATATTACTACAAGATCCATCAGGGTTTCTAATGCCAATAAAATATTGTCCGGCAGGAAGATTGGAGAAAGTAGCATTATTCTGCCACGTATTTCCAGCATCTTTGGTAAACTGAGGGTTGCCGGAGCCTGAATTAAATGTTAGACTTATATTACCTGTTGGATTATTACAGTCCGTTGGTTGGACAATATTAATTCCGGTAATCGAAGGTGCAGAAGGTGCAGTTATAATGACCGGATTTGAAGGGTAATTTACAACACAAGTAGCATCGTTATTCCGGATAGCTGCTGAATAACTTCCCTGTGCTAAATTATTAAAACTGCCGTTATTAGACCATTGATTACCATTGGTGATCGAATATTCCAATGGCGCAGATCCCGCTAGGGCAGTGATATTTATGCTGCCGTTCGACAACTGGCAATCACTGGCATTAGTTGAATTCACAGATAGAAATTGTGGGGCGGATGGACCGGTAATTACGATCGGGTTAGAGACATAATTTACGATACAGCTACCATTATCATTTCTGATCTTGCCATTAAAATTACCTGCTGCTAGGCCTGTAAAATTAGAACTTGCAAACCATGTATTTCCATTGTCTATGCTATATTGAAGCGGTGATGAACCTGGATTTGCACTTATTAAGATTGAGCCATTATTTAGTCCACAGTCAGTCACATTATTTTTTACAATATTCAATAGTTCCGGCGATACTGGTGCTGAAATCGATAGAGGGTTTAAATTATAGTTTACAGCACATGTGCCATTATTATTCCTGACTTTAATCTGATAATTACCTTGATTCAAATTATTGAAAATATTAGAAGAAGACCAGTTAGTTCCATTATTGATTGAATACTGGAGGGCGGATTCACCGGCTGTCGCATTGATAGTAATTTGTCCATCTAAAAGTCCACAGTCACTAACATCTGACGAAATCACGGAATTAATCGTTGGGCCGATATGACCCTGAAGAATTATGGGATTATTGACATAGTTAATTACACAAGTTTGATTACTATTTCTAATTTTGATTATGTAACTTCCTGGAGATAAATTGCTAAAATTGCCAGAATTAGACCAGGAAATGCCATTGTCAATACTATATTGAGTGGAGGAACTTCCGGCAGTGGATGCAACCGAAATAATCCCATTATTTAAATTACAGTCAGTAGTATTTGAAGATGTGACCTGATTAATCACAGGAGGAATCGGAGAGGTAATTACCACTGGATTATTTAAGTAGTTTTGAATACAGGTTCCGTTTTCGTTTTTAATTTTAACCTGATAATTTCCGCCATTCAGATTTGGAAAAACATTTGAAAGTTGCCATGTATTTCCATTATTGATGCTGTATAAAATATTACCGGAACCGGCAGCTGCATTAATACTTATAGAACCATTCATGGCTCCGCAATCGGTAACATTTGAGGAATTCACGCTATTAATTACAGGAGGTAAAGGGGCAGTTATTACAACAGGGTTAGATGGATAAGTAACCAAACATGTCGCATTCTGATTTCTAATTACGATCTGATAATTTCCAGTGTTTAAATTATTAAATAAATTATTGAAAGACCAATCAATTCCATTATTTATTGAGAATTGAACAGCTCCTGTTCCGGTAAGGCTATTTATTGTAATACTTCCATTTGTAAGCCCACAGTCTGAGATATTTGCTGAAATTACATTGACAATTTGTGGAGGAATATTTTCATTTACCAGAATCACATTTTTGACAGGAGAAATACAATTAACATCCTGTCTTTTGTATATTAAATTATAATTACCGGGACCCACATTATTGAAGACAGGGCTGGTCTGCCAGGTACTTCCATTATTGATACTGTAGAAATATGGCTTTCCATCAGGAGGTGTGAACGTTATATTGCCATTAGACATAAGGCACTGGGGATTCTGAGAACTATTCACAACATTAGGTAATAAACCGTGTGTGGCAGGAATACTAAATACATAAGTACAAAATTGGTAAGGTATAGGGCCATATCTCACTTTAATATAAATGGCTGACGTATTTGTCGGAACATCATAATTAACATCCGGAGAATTTGGAATCGTTGTAAAATTTATATTGTCAGAACTTACACTTACCTGATTGATATCATTTATACTTTTATAAGGAGAATTAAGAAACATTTTAAATGCGACATTGCCATTTCCATCACAAGGTCCTGGTGTAAATACCACATCAAATATCTGAGGTTTAAAATTACCTATAATTATAAATGGAATATCCGGCAAAGCAAGTATGCAGGCACTCTTCCTAAACTTAGGAATATAAGTACCTGGACTTAAGCCGGTAAAAGCATTGTTAAAGGACCATGTAACACCATTGTTGATGCTATATTCCAGACCAGAGGATGGACTTGCTGCGAATGTTATTTTACCGGTTTCGCACCCGTATTCACTTACCACCGAATAATTATCAATAAATCCTTTGGGCCAAATACTTACTTGATTCCTATACTGAACCATACAAGTAGATCCTGGTTTTCTAATAAACACATTGTAAATACCAACAGAAAGCCCTGAGAATGTATTGGAAACCTGAAAATTAACCCCATCTAATGAGTATTCTCCTCCGTTCGGGCTTCCTGTTTTTATTACTTGAATGGAACCCGTTGCAGCGCACGTTAAGGGATTAGTTACCAAAACTGTATCTATCAGATTTTTACCGACAGTGATTAATTCTTGAGTAATCGGGTCCCAATATTGAGTCTCAAAATCAAGATAGGTAACTCTTACAGGGTTCAAAGCATAATCTTTGATGCAAGTCTGACCATTAATATTAACTTTTATTTTGCATTTATAATATCCTTGAGAAAGACCAATAAATTGATTATCAAAGCTCCATGAAGCTCCATCGTTAATAGAATATTGAATGTAACTTCCATAATCACCATCTACGGTAAAAACAATTTGTCCTGTGGGAGCGCAGTTTGAAACAAATTGACCAAATGAAAGAATTGAAAATTCCGGACAAGAAAGTGCTGGGTTAACTGCGATTGGAATTTGCCCCTTTATCCAAAAGGAGGTAAACAGTAACACAAATAATAATATAGTTTTCATATAATTAATTTTAATTATAGAATATTTAATTGGTGAAATCTGTCATGCTCCCTTGTTGTTTTCAGGACGAGTATAAGGGCAAGGGAAAATATAATCGAACTTCCAGAAGAATTGCAATAAATATGGTTAGCGTCAATATTACTATCTGGGTAGATTGAAATGTGCTTCCTGCGATTGTTAAAGCTCTCATTTTTTTGTTCAATATGCTTTGTAAAAGATACTGACTTTAAAATAATAACAAGGCAATTAAATAAAATTTTCATGGTGTTTAAGTTTAAGTAACCGCAAACATTCCCAATACAATTAATAATAGAGATAACTTTTGGGGATAACTTTCTAACTGATATTTTTCAAAATTCTAACGAAGGCAATGCAAATACCAGAGCATTCGGGCTCATTTTCAATAAAATACACATTAAGGTAATTTAACCCGAATTTGGATTATCAAGTAAATGATTCAATAAATAATTATATCTATGAAATAATTAAGAGAAGAAGTGTTTAAGTTTATCCATATAAAGTTTTTAATTGTAAAGGTGTTTAATAATATTTCAAATATAATTCTAATATTTATTTATTCCAAATAATTATTAGATAAATCCATAATTACAGGAATTAATCACTCAATTATTAATTTAGGTTAAGAAATTAAAAAAGGGAACAATTGATAAATTGCTCCCTTTTTTTATGTATAAATCATTTAGAATGGATGTAATGGGCTACCTTAATATACTATAATGACCTTTTCCATAATACTGCTTTGCTTACCAGAGATCTTCACGATGTAAAGCCCTGCGCTCAAGCCTGTGACGTCCATTTCATTCTTTCCAGGCACAAGTACCTTGCTTCCGATTAATGCTCCTGCAGGACTATATAGCTGGATCGTAACCTCCTCTATCAAGCTAGCATTCAGGACAATATTCATAAGCTTACCACTCACAGGATTTGGAAAAATATGCACCATATTGGATAGTCGATTAAGACTTGTGATGTCAACACTTTCTACTTTAGACAAGTCCTCCTTACCATTGAAGTCAATCTGACGGAGGCGATAATAAGCCACTGCATTAGACATAAGCCCTGATTGAATCAATGTCGCATCTGTAAAAGCATACGTTTGAACTTTAGTGGTAGTGCCATTGCCTACAACAAAACCTATTGTGTTCCAGGTCTTGCCATCAACACTTCGTTCTATATTAAATCCTTTGTTATTGGTCTCAGAAGCAGTCTTCCAATCCAATAATACCTTATCATTCTGCAATCTGGCTTTGAATGTCAAAAGTTCCACAGGAAGTGTAGGCCCAAGTGTAAGAATGACACTTGTAGCAGTATAGCTTATTGACCAATTGGCAGGCAAGCCTATGATCGTTGGGAAAGTCCCGGATACTGCAGTTGCTGTAAGTATTGTCACCTGGTCACCGACTATGGCTCCCGGGAAATTGTTGATGACCTTGAGTGTACCTCCTAAAGTGGCTGTACCAACTACTACTACCCTATCGAAATCCGCACCTGCTGTAGTTTTGCCATTCACCTCGATATTCATAATATTATTACCAAAATTTGTATTTCCTGTAAAGGTCATGATTCCTGGAGAATATCCCGGAGCGATCGTACCACCCCCAAAAGAGAAATATACTGTCTGTACTTTACCGGTTCCTTTAAATACTCCTCCTGTATTATTCGCAAAATTACCACTGACACCCGTGATCAGGTCCGTCATGGCGACTAAATTGCCTACTGTGACACCTGCTGTATTACTTATATCACCGGCTTCAATTAATATACCTGACACAGTCGATCTGTTGATCGTGATCAGACCTCCTGTAATATTAAATACATTTCTGTTTCTAAGCCCATATGAACCTACGCCAGATGTAGAACCAATATTAATGGCAGCTATATTTGTAAATGTGCCGTTGTCATTGTATATTCCGGAATTTGCTGAACCATTGACAGTCATTGTTCCTGCATTGTTATTAAACATAGAGAGGTTTCGAATTCCGTAATTTCCAACACCTATTGTTCCACCAATACTGACTGTAGCAAGATTTATGAAATTACCTGTTCCATAATTATATAGCCCTGCCTCAGATGAGCGGTCTATTGTAATAGCGCCTCCTGCATTGTTGTTAAAAATAGCATTGTTGTAAAGTCCGAATTGACCTACTGTTTGAGCATTTCCTATGTTAATAGCTGAAGTGTTTGTAAACGTACCTAGGTAGTTCCACAGTCCGTATACTGAAGAACGATTCACTGTAATACTTCCTGAATTATTAAAAATTGCAGAATTCCAAACACCATATTGTCCAATGTTTTGATTGGCACCCACCACGATTGATGTAAGATTATTAAAAGTGCCACCTACTTCATTGTTTATTGCTGCATCAGTAGAACGATCGACATTAATAGCACTTCCTGCATTATTATTGAAAGTCAGATAATTTCTCACACCATAAGTTCCAATACTAGCAATCGTGCCTAAGTTGATCGTTGTGAGATTGGTAAATGTGCCTAAATTCTCAATAGCAGCGTCAGTAGACCTATTGATAGTCAATTGGGAACCTCCGTTACTATTGAAGGTAGCTTTATTCCAAATACCATATTCGCCTACGCCAAATCCTGCACCTATTGATAAGATTGCAAGATTACTAAAGGTGCCACCAGTATTATTATAAAGACCGGCATCTGCAGAACGATCGATATTGATCTGGCCACCGACATTATTATTGAAAATGGAGGTATTTAAAATACCATTCAAACCTACACCAGCAATATTACCAATGTTGATTGTTGCCAAATTTGTAAAGGTACCTGTATTTTCAAGTCCTGTATTTGTTGACTTATTTATGTTAAGTTGGCCTCCACCGTTATTGTTAAATATAGAATTATTTCTAAGCCCATAAGCACCAACATTTAGAGTACTACCTATGTTAATCGTACCGCCATTTGCAATAGTTCCATTGTTAAGTAAGCCCTGAGCTGCGGCACCATCTATATTCAATGTACCTCCGGGTATTATAGTAAGTGATGCTGATGCATCAATAGTTAATGATTTTACAGAAACTGTTGTACTTATAGTAGGGTCAAAGTTAGGGACATCTGGTATTACGACGACAGATCCTGAGATAGGCACTCCGGCAGACCAATTTCCAGGTGTGGTCCAACCTACACTTACACTTCCTGTCCATGTAGTGCTACCTGCAGTGATATATGTTAAAGTAACACTAGTGGGAGAATAATCCAAAGTCCATCCTACAGGAAGACCTGTCACTGTGGCAAAAGTACCGGAGATAAGTGAAGCAGAAAGAATAACTATTTGATCTCCTGGGTTTCCAGCATATGGAAATGTCAAGGCCAAAGTACCACCTAGAGTAGCTGTATCGACTACTTCTATTTTATCAAAATTAACTCCCGGTGTACCGTTTGCATTAACTTCAATAGCGATGGTGCTATTGCTGAAATTTTCGCTTGATGTAAACGTCATTATACCGGGCGAATATCCCGGGGAAAGTGTTCCTCCTGAGTTTGTAAAGATTTTGGCTGCGATGCTACCTGAACCATTTAAAATACCTGTAGTATTGTTGACAAATGTTCCAGTAGGACCTGATATGAGCTTAGGTAAAGGACCAAGGCTTTTAATTGTTATTGAAGATTTATTAGTAAACGTCCCTTTAGCATTAAAAATACCTGAGACCCTACACCTGTCTATATTGATAATTGCACCAGCATTATTATCAAAGGAAGCAATTGCATTAATTCCATAACTACCTACTGAATCCAAAGAGCCGATTAAGATGCTTCCATTATTTACAAAAGTGCTGAATGTATGATAAAGACCGAAATTAGCTGAGCGATCTATTTTGATTAAGCCACTACTATTATTTGTAAATGTGCCCTTATTTCTAAATCCATAACCACCCACATTAAAATTAGATCCTATGGTAATATTTGCAAAGTTGGTAAATGTAGAAAGTGAATCATTGAGAAATCCACCATCTGTCGAGCGATCGATATTAATCTGCCCACCAGTCATATTATTGAAAGTACCAACATTCCACAATCCATTGCCTCCTGGACTCGCTAATGCTCCTATGGTAATGATTGATTCATTGTTAAAAGTACCCGCCTCATTATACAATCCGAAGAAACTAGTTCGGTCGATCTTGATTTGGCCTCCTGGTTTATTATTAAAAGTTGATCCGTTCGAAATACCAATAAAACCAGGACTAATACTAGCCCCAATATTAATAACACCACTATTGTCTACAGTTCCAGCATTAATAAGCCCCAAATCATTAGATCCTTCAATATTCAGTGTTCCGGTAGCAGCAATCGTAAGAGTGCCACCTGCTCTTACATGTACCGACTTTGCAATACCTACACCCGTCAAAACCGGATAATAAACACTAGTATCATTAATATACACATCTGAAAGAGCAGTTGGAATACCTGCAGACCAGTTATCTACATCAGACCATACTGTGCTACTATCCCCAATCCAGGCAGTTTCCGTCAATGCACCATATCTCAATACGATACCACTGGATCGATAATTGATAAACCAATTGGCAGTCAACCCTGTGATCACATCAAAAGTATCTTTGAAGCCACTAGTTGCAATAATAGGAATTTCATCTCCGATCGTAGCCCCGGGAAAATTAATATTTAAGGCTAAAGTACCACCATATGTAGTTGTATCGGCAACTGCGATCTGGTCAAAGTCTCCTCCAGCCAAGCTTTTACCATTAATATCAAGATTCAGTGTGCCATTATTGAAGTTTTCCTTACCGTCAAAATTTAATTTACCTATCGGAAATCCAGTTATTAAAGTTCCTCCTGCTGTATTATAAACTGCTGCTGAAATAGAACCGGTTCCTTTTAGGACAGCTCCTGTATTATTATTAAAAATTCCAACGCCGGATACTAAGTTTGAAATTGGTGATATAGCTCCGATTATTAAACTGGCATTGTTGTCAAAAGAACCACCTGTATCGCAATATACACCGAACCCAAAAGACCTATCTATATTAATCATACCTCCGGTATTATTATTGAATGTTCCCATAGTATATATACCATAAGCTCCAATAGAGTGAGTTGAGCCTATGTTTATTGTAGCTTGGTTAGTGAATGTTCCGGCAAGTATTAAAATTCCCCTAAAATTCGTTCGATTTATATTTATCTGACCACCAGTATTATTATTAAAAATACCATGATTACGAATACCATATAAACCAGAAGAAGAAATGGACCCAATGTTTACAACACCGCTATTAGTAACAGTACCATAATTAAGAATACCATGTGTGGAAGAGCCATTAACAGCTAAGGTAGCACCTGAAGAAATGGTTAAAACAGCCCCTGAATAAACAGTTATCAGCTTGGCTACAGCATCTGCTGAACTAATCGTTGGGTCATTAGATACATCAAAAATAGCTACGGTGTCATTGGCTTCAGGCACACCAGCAGTCCAGTTGCCCGGATCTGTCCATAAAGTACCGGCGTTTCCAGTCCAAGAAGTTTGAGCGAATAAACCGATAAATGAGCACAAAACCATTGCAAAAATTAATGCAAATCGTTTAGAGATTAAAATAAAATAATTTGAAAAGAAAGGTAGAACTTGTTTCATTACAATGAAATTAAGGATAGTAAGTAAATGTGTTAATAATCAAAAAAAAATAGCTGAGTTACATGAAGAAATCTGGGGTAGCTTCAAGATTAAACTTAACATATTAGATATCATATAGATATCTTAATAATATTATAACCAACTCATTTAGATTATAAGGTAAAAAATTAATCTCTCTACCCACCTAAGATGGAATTAATATACAGCTGTCATCAAAAATACGAAAATAATGCCATTCAGTATATTAAAAATAAATGACATAAAGAAAATTACATTTGCAAGAGGGCGGATTTAAAGGTGCAGATGATTAATACTGAAAGAAAAAATGGGGAATGAATAGTGAAATAATAAGAAAATAATTTAATGATTGAAAAGATTCAACCAGTATATTTTGAGTAGAAAGATCACCAGGCAGTCCTAATCATAACCGTAAATGTTTAATTCAAGCGAAAAGAAATACAATCCAATTTTTTTAGGCAGAATTCTCCGTTTTGATATAATTGATTTTATGTAACTTGTCGTAATTTATCATATGATTAATTTTATACTTAATGACGAACTTATCAGTGCGGAATGCGCGCCTGAAGAAACAGTACTTGATTTTATCAGGTACCAAAAACATTTAAAAGGTACCAAGATAGGTTGCAGAGAAGGTGATTGTGGTGCTTGCACGGTCATGGTGGGTACTAAAAAATCAGGAAAGATGGAATATTCTACAGCGACTTCCTGTTTAATGCCCATGGGCAATGTAACAAACAAACATATTGTCACCATAGAAGGCATCTCCCAAAAAAGCCAGGAATTAAGTCTTGTTCAAAGTTGTATGGCAGACAATAATGGAAGCCAATGTGGCTTCTGCACTCCCGGTTTTATTATGTCATTAACTTGCTTTGCAATTTCAAAGGAAGAAAAATCTTTGTTAAACGCGGTGAAAAGTATTGATGGTAACATATGCAGATGCACTGGTTATAAATCAATAGAGAGAGCTGCCAATCAACTATCAGCTTCTCTTTCAATGAATTATAATTCTAAAAAGAATGCTATTTATTCATTAAATGTTGTACCATCTTATTTCAGTTCTATCTTTCAAAGATTGGAAGAATTGTCACAAAAAGCAATAACAGACCATGTTGACATCAATCTTCCGACTATAGGAGGAGGCACTGATCTCTATGTGCATGAAAGACATGAATTATTAGAGACAAAAGCAAATTTCAAAGGATTAGATAATTCGACATTTGAGATAATGCAAGAGAATGATTTCATTTTATTGGACGGGGGTACTACAGTAAGTCAATTTCTAAATAATTCTATTATCAGGTCTATATTTCCTGATCTGGATAAACATATTAAACTTGTCTCTTCTACACCAATACGCAATATGGCAACCTTAGCAGGCAATTTTATAAATGCCTCACCTATTGGTGATATGACGATTTTTTTTATTGCACTACAAGCTGAAATATTACTTGAAAATGCTGGAGAAAACTGGATGCCCTTAAGTGAATTATATCTTGGCTATAAGTCCTTAAGGAAAGATAAAAACGAACTACTTCTATCCATTCGCTTCAGAAAACCTAGTGCATTTTCCTTCTTCAATTTCGAAAAGGTAAGCAAACGAACTCACCTTGACATCGCTTCTGTTACATCTGCTTGTATTTTAACTTTTGAAAATAATAAAATTGTACAAGCTGTGCTATCTATGGGAGGAGTAGGTCCTATACCTATGTTTCTGAGAAACACGTCTTCATTTATCAATGGTTTTGTACTGCCCTTAGGAGATGAGCAATACAAAGTGCTTAATGATGTGCTGCAGGATGAGATTAAACCCATTTCAGATATCAGAGGTTCGGAAAAATACAAACGTTTGCTAGCTTTTCAGCTTATTAAAGCTCATTTTATCGAAATCCAAAAGAAATATGCGCAGCATTGATATACACGATCATGTTAAAGGACGCTCCATTTATCTGGACGATATTCCACTGATTCAGGGTACTTTATTTGCCAGAGTTTTTACTTCAAATGTTGCGCATGGAAGGATCATAAAACTTGATATATCCAAAGCGCGCGATTTGGAAGGGGTTCATAAGGTATTGATCTCATCTGATATTACCGGCATTAATCAAATAGGTGGTATCATCGATGATGAACCATTGATGGCAGAGAACATTGTGGATTTCATTGGGATGCCCATCGCCCTTGTATTGGCAGATTCTGAAAGTATTGCACGAAAAGCATGTAAACTTATTGAATGCGAAATAGAAGCATTTGAAGAAATTACTGACCCTCGCATCGCTTATGAAAAGGGAGCACTCATCATACCTTCTAAAAAATTTATTCTAGGCGATACCGAATCAACCTGGTCCTCTTGTAGCCATATTTTCGAAGGTAAAGCAGATATCAATGGTCAGGAGCATCTTTATATTGAAACGCAGGGCGCATACGCGCAGCCTGTGGAAGGAGGTAAAATAAAGGTATACTCTTCGACTCAAGGTCCCACCGCAGTCCAGCGCGCTGTAGCTAAAGTGACTGGAATGGAAATGCATAGTATCGAGGTTGATGTAACTCGAATTGGCGGTGGTTTTGGTGGCAAAGAAGACCAGGCAAATGCGTGGGCTGCACTTTGCGCATTAGGTACTCACATCACAGGAAGACCTGTAAAATACTCTTTAAGTCGTGAGGAAGATATTTACATGACAGGAAAGCGGCATCCATATAGTGCGGATTTTAAAATAGGTTTTGACAACAAACTGAAGATCCTAGCCTATGAAGTTACGTTTTTTCAGAATGCAGGAGCTGCGGCTGACCTTTCACCGGCTGTACTTGAGCGCACTTTATTCCACTGCACTAATGCTTATTTTATACCTAATGTCAACGCAATAGCTCATTGTTGCAAAACCAATCTACCCCCAACACAGCTTTTAGGGGTTTTGGTGGACCTCAGGGTATGTTTGTCATAGAATGTGCTATAGCAATAGCAGCACCCAAATTGAATTGCAAAGCATCAGATATTCAAAAAGCAAATCTCATCACAACAGGAGATGTATTTCCATATGGGCAACTCGCAGAAAGCGAGGCAGAAACTTCTTGGCAACAGTTTGAAGACCGTTTTGATCTGAAAAAAATGCAGCAAGATGTAGATCAATTCAATAAAGAAAATATACATTTAAAAAAGGGACTTGCTGTGCAGCCCATTTGTTTTGGCATTTCATTTACGAAAACACTCATGAATCAAGCCAGATCTCTTGTCCATATTTATACGGATGGTTCTGTAGGTATAACTACAGGAGCAGTAGAGATGGGTCAAGGTGTGAATACAAAAATCGCTCAGGTTGCAGCTCATATTTTTTCTTTACCAATAGATAAAATCAGGATTTATTCCACCAATACGACACGGATTGCAAATACCTCTCCTTCAGCTGCTTCTGCTACGGCTGACTTGAATGGTAAAGCAACACTTATGGCTTGTGAGGCAATTAAGGAAAGATTAAAAAAAGTAGTTATAAGCATTGCTGACACTAAAGAACAAAATTCTGACATTGAAATTAGAGATGGATTAGTATTTCTTGATAGCCTTGAAACTAAAATAACATGGCAAGAACTTATTTCAAAAGCTTTTGAACAAAGAGTCAGTTTGAGTGAACATGCGCATTATGCCACTCCGGATGTACACTTTGATTGGAGTAAAGGTAAGGGTCATCCATTTTCTTACCATGTATATGGGACATCAGTTACTCAAGTTACTGTCGATTGTATAAGAGGAAATTATGAAATTGATTTCGTAAAAGTTGTACATGACTATGGACAATCTATGAATCCTATGATAGATTTGGGCCAGATCGAAGGCGGTATAGTCCAAGGTATTGGATGGATGACTTGTGAAGATGTATTTTATGATGAAAAAGGGAAACTCCGTTCGAATGCACTTTCGACATATAAGATACCGGATATTTATGCTGCTCCAAAGGAAATAGATATTATTCCATTAATAACAGATAAAGAAAATCTAGCTATTCTGCAATCCAAAGCTGTCGGAGAACCACCATTGATATGGACTTGGAACATATTTTGCAATTGAAAATGCAATTCAGTCTTTTAACCCTACAGTGCCACGTCGGATGAATGCTCCGTATACTCCTGAAAAAGTTTTGCTGGCTCTATATGGATCTAAGGACTTATGAAAAATTCCAGTCTCAAGTTTTGGGAGTTTTTGGAAGAACAAGTCCATAATTTTGTTCCAACTGCCCTGCTTATAGTTGTGGAAAGTGAAGGCAGTAGTCCCGGAAGAGTAGGATTTAAGATGGCTGTAAATGATAAAAAAGAAATGTCAGGCAGTATTGGCGGAGGCATCATGGAAGTCAAAATTGTAGAAAAAGTATATAAAGCTTTACAGGACAGCAAACTAAAAACCCATCTGATAAGACAGCAACATAATAAAGATAGTCCGGTCAATCAAAGTGGAATGATCTGTTCGGGTTTTCAAACAATTTTGATTCTCCCGTTAATGCCAGAATATCTCACAGCAATCACCACCATAAAAGACTCCCTTATTAAAAATAATATCGTTTCATTGTTTATCCAATATTCTAAAAATGAAACGAAACTAAAAGCTATAAACGAAGCGCAACAATTAACATCCTTCACTCAATATTCTCAGGAAAGTTACCTATTCAACGAAGTCATTGGACAAAAGGAAACTGTAGTCATTATTGGTGGTGGTCATTGTTCACTAGCGTTATCTGAGCTGTTAAACTGGCTTGACTTTAGGGTAAAGATAATCGAAACCAGAAAGCATATCAATACATTAACTTCGAATATATTTGCTCACGATGTCAATATAGTAGATACTTATGAAGATATTATACCGTTAATTCCTGATCGAAATAGTTATTTAGTGGTCATGACTATCGGTTATCGGCAAGACGCTATTGTTTTACATCAATTACTTGGTGTTGGTTATAGATATATAGGAGTCCTAGGAAGTAAAAAAAAGATCGAAACTTTAATATCTAGTTTATCAAATGATTTTTCAGATGATGTTCTGGCAGAAATAAATGCCCCAATAGGATTAGATATATCCAGTAAAACTACGAGGGAAATCGCTGTGAGTATAGCGGGGGAAATAATTGGGTTGAGGAATAAGAAAAATTAAACGGTAATATGATGACTGTAATGTAGAATGAGACAGCTTGCAAGCTGTCTGAACGATAAGGTTCAAAGGGCCACTAAGTGTAAAAAACAAAAAAGCCTTGCAATCTTACGACTACAAGGCTAATTATGTTGATCCGGCAACGACCTACTCTCCCACACACGAAGTGCAGTACCATCGGCGCAGTAAGGCTTAACTTCTCTGTTCGGAATGGTAAAAGGTGGAACCCTTACGCTATAATCACCGGAAATTCTTATCTCAAACGCGTTCGTTTGATGTTGT
Organism: Candidatus Brachybacter algidus; assembly: GCA_016711705.1. Classification (GTDB taxonomy): domain Bacteria; phylum Bacteroidota; class Bacteroidia; order Chitinophagales; family Saprospiraceae; genus Parvibacillus; species Parvibacillus algidus. The sequence continues at coordinate 60,989 of JADJSK010000005.1, forward strand.
TCTTTTATAAAGTCTTTGGTCTTTAGTCTTTGGTCTTTAGTTGGTTTGGCCAAAGACCAACAGCTAAAGACTAAAAGCTAAATGACATAGATGGGAAGTAATTTTTCGTTCTGTTCGAGCTCATTGAGCTTACATATGAATGATTAAAGAGTAATTAAAAAAAAGGAAGCTGTCGGACAATTAGTATTACTCGGCTACGCACATTACTGCACTTCCACCTATAACCTATCAACCCAGTAGTCTTCTGGGGTCCTTTACACTTACGTGCTGGAATACTCATCTTAGGGATGGCTTCGCGCTTAGATGCTTTCAGCGCTTATCCTTGCCGTACATAGCTACCCGGCGGTGCAGCTGGCGCCACAACCGGTACACTAGCGGTACGTCCAATTCGGTCCTCTCGTACTAGAATCAGCTCCCTTCAATATTCCTGCGCCCACAACAGATAGGGACCGAACTGTCTTGCGACGTTCTGAACCCAGCTCGCGTGCCACTTTAATGGGCGAACAGCCCAACCCTTGGGACCTTCTCCAGCCCCAGGATGTGACGAGCCGACATCGAGGTGCCAAACCCTACCGTCGATATGAGCTCTGGGTAGGATCAGCCTGTTATCCCCGGAGTACCTTTTATCCTTTGAGCGATGTCCCTTCCATGCGGAAACACCGGATCACTTTAGCCAACTTTCGTTCCTGATCGACCCGTCGGTCTCTCAGTCAAGCACACTTATACTAATACGCTCTTCGCATGATTACCGACCATGCTGGTGTACCTTTGCGAGCCTCGTTACTTTTTTTTGGAGGCGACCACCCCAGTCAAACTACCCACCACACACTGTTTCCTTTTTAGGGATTAGAACCTAAATACAGGAAGGGTGGTATTTCAACGTTGGCTCCACCATGACTAGCGTCACAGCTTCAAAGCCTCCCACCTATCCTACACATCCTGTATTCAAGCTCAATGTGAAGTTGTAGTAAAGGTTCACGGGGTCTTTCCGTCCCGTTGCGGGTAATCGGCATCTTCACCGATACTTCAATTTCACCGAGCTCGTGGCTGAGACAGCGCCCAGATCGTTACACCATTCGTGCAGGTCGGAACTTACCCGACAAGGAATTTCGCTACCTTAGGACCGTTATAGTTACGGCCGCCGTTTACTGGGGCTTCAGTTAAGAGCTCTTGCACTTACGCACTAACCCCTTCCTTAACCTTCCAGCACCGGGCAGGTGTCAGACCCTATACTTCATCTTACGATTTTGCAGAGTCCTGTGTTTTTGTTAAACAGTCGCCTGGGCCTCTTCACTGCGTCCCCTCTCACGAGGGGGAGTCTCTTCTCCCGAAGTTACGAGACCATTTTGCCTAGTTCCTTAGCCACGGATCACTCGAGCGCCTTAGGATACTCTCCTCGACTACCTGTGTCGGTTTACGGTACGGGATGTGTCAGCCTGAAGTTTAGAGGTTTTTCTTGGAAGTATGCTTACAGTCACTATCACTCATCCCAAGGGACTTGTGTACTATCAGGTCTCAGCTCAGATACGGATTTTGCCTATATCTTCAACGCCTTCTCCCTTCAACCCACTATTCCGTCAGTGGGCGAACCTTACGCTCCTTCGTCACCCCATCACAGCTGATACATGTACAGGAATATTAACCTGTTTCCCATCGGCTTCGCCCCTTCGGCTACACCTTAGGCCCCGACTAACCCGGTTCTGATTAACATAGATCCCGGAATCCTTAGTCTTACGGCGAATAGGTTTCTCACCTATTTTATCGTTACTCATTCCTACATTTGCTTTTCTAAACACTCCAGCGCATCTCACGACACACCTTCACTGCAGTTTAGAATGCTCCCTACCACCACCAGTCCTAGACTGGTATCCAAAGCTTCGGTAAGATATTTGATGCCCGATTATTTTCCGCGCAAGAACGCTCGACTAGTGAGCTGTTACGCACTCTTTAAATGAATTGCTGCTTCCAAGCAAACATCCTAGCTGTCACTGCATCCTCACATCGTTAAAATCAACTTAATATCTATTTGGGGACCTTAGCTGTTGGTCTGGGTTGTTCCCCTCTCGGCTACGGACCTTAGCACCCGTAGCCTCACTGCCGGTATGATGTCATGGCATTCGGAGTTCATCAGGGGTTGGTAGGCGGTGAAGCCCCCTAGCCCTATTGGTAGCTCTACCTCCATGACACCTCAACCCGACGCTGCACCTAAATGCATTTCGGGGAGTACGAGCTATCTCCAAGTTTGATTGGCCTTTCACCCCTACCCACAGGTCATCCGAAAACTTTCAACGTTTACCGGTTCGGTCCTCCACTTCGATACTATCGAAGCTTCAACCTGCCCATGGGTAGATCACATGGTTTTCGCGTCTACCCCCACCGACTTGCGCCCTATTCAGACTCGCTTTCGCTCCGCCTCCGTGTCTTAAACACTTAAGCTTGCCGGTGAGGAGTAACTCGTAGGATCATTATGCAAAAGGCACGCCGTCACCAGATATAAATATCCAGCTCCGACCGCTTGTAGGCGTATGGTTTCAGGTTCTTTTCACTCCCCTTCCCGGGGTTCTTTTCACCTTTCCTTCACAGTACTGGTTCACTATCGGTCTCTTGGTAGTATTTAGCCTTACCGGATGGTGCCGGCAGATTCAAGCAGGATTTCTCCGGTCCCGCCCTACTCAGGATACCCTAACTATTCTAAAACTTACCGATACGGGACTATCACCCTCATGGTCCAACTTTCCAGTTGTGTTCTCATTCATTTTAGCTTCGTACATCGGGTCCTACAACCCCACAGCATTAGTACACTGCGGTTTGGGCTCTTCCGCGTTCGCTCGCCACTACTTACGGAATCATTATTATTTTCTCTTCCTCCGGGTACTTAGATGTTTCAGTTCCCCGGGTTCTATTTCCACATTCATGGAATATCTAGACTTCATCTAGATGGGTTGCCCCATTCGGACATCCGCGGATCACAGTTTGTTTGCAACTCCCCACGGCTTTTCGCAGCTTACCACGTCCTTCGTCTTCTCCAAGAGCCAAGGCATCCACCATACGCCCTTTTAAGCTTCCTAGCTCTTCAATCATTCGTATGTCAGAATTTATACTAAAAATTATATTTTTGTATCCTAATTTGCTCAATTTTACTCGATTTTCAACATACGTGGTTACCCACGCACGTGAACTTTTATTACTTTCCCATCTTGTCAAAGAGCTTCTTGTATACCTTTATCGAAAGTCATCACAGCTTTTAGCTACTAATCACCATGATTATGCCGAAGCATACCTTTCGGTCAATATCCCGCATACGATCCGGCTAAATCCTGTCACCAGGCAATATTGTTATTTTAAATTTAATCTGACATTTCAGATCAAAATAGTAGTCCCGCCCAGATTTGAACTGGGGACCTCTACATTATCAGTGTAGCGCTCTAACCAACTGAGCTACGAGACTGTTTATAGTCTACGCCTTCAGTAGGCAAAGGCTATAAAATTTTATCATAAATAGATTGAAGACGATCAAAAAAGATAAATAAAATACCGAAAAAAGAAGGAAGAGTATTGACTCTTAAAAGGAGGTATTCCAGCCGCACCTTCCGGTACGGCTACCTTGTTACGACTTAGCCCCAGTTACCAATTTTACCTTAGATAGCTCCCAGTAGAGTCACCATCTTCAGGCACCCTCGGCTTCCATGGCTTGACGGGCGGTGTGTACAAGGTCCGGGAACGTATTCACCGCGCCATGGCTGATGCGCGATTACTAGCGATTCCACCTTCATGGAGTCGGGTTTTCAGACCCAATCCGAACTGGGACCGGCTTTTGGGATTGGCTTAACTTCACAGTCTCGCAACCCTTTGTACCGGCCATTGTAGCACGTGTGTCGCCCTAGGCATAAAGGCCATGATGATTTGACGTCATCCCCGCCTTCCTCTCTACTTACGTAGGCAGTCTCTCCAGAGTCCCTCTATATTACTATAGGATGGCAACTGAAAATAGGGGTTGCGCTCGTTGCGGGACTTAACCCAACACCTCACGGCACGAGCTGACGACAACCATGCAGCACCTTGTTTTGTGTCCCGAAGGACGAATCCGTTTCCGAATTCTTCACGCACATTCTAGCCTAGGTAAGGTTCCTCGCGTATCATCGAATTAAACCACATGCTCCACCGCTTGTGCGGACCCCGTCAATTCCTTTGAGTTTCACCCTTGCGGGCGTACTCCCCAGGTGGTATACTTAACGCTTTCGCTTGGTTGCTCACATTCAAGATGCAAACAACGAGTATACATCGTTTAGGGCGTGGACTACCAGGGTATCTAATCCTGTTCGCTCCCCACGCTTTCGTGCCTCAGCGTCAATAAAGGCCCAGTCAGCTGCCTTCGCAATCGGTGTTCTATGACATATCTAAGCATTTCACCGCTACATGTCACATTCCGCCAACCTCAACCTTATTCAAGTCTTACAGTATCAAAGGCAATTATACAGTTAAGCTGCATGCTTTCACCCCTGACTTATAAAACCGCCTACGCACCCTTTTAAAACCCAGTGATTCCGGATAACGCTTGCACCTCCGTATTACCGCGGCTGCTGGCACGGAGTTAGCCGGTGCTTATTCTGATGGTACCGTCAGTCCAGGATAAATCCCGTTTTTTCGTCCCATCCAAAAGAAGTTTACAACCCAGAGGGCAGTCATCCTTCACGCGGCATGGCTGGTTCACCCTTCCGGGCATTGACCAATATTCCTTACTGCTGCCTCCCGTAGGAGTCGGGTCCGTGTCCCAGTACCCCGTGTGGGGGGCCACGCCTCACGCCCCTACTGATCGTCGCCTTGGTAAGCCGTTACCTTACCAACTAGCTAATCAGACGCACATCTATCCTCAAGCGCCGTAGCTTTAATTATCAAACGATGCCGTTCAATAATACTATGGGGTATTACGCTCAGTTTCCAAGGCTATCCCCCTCTTTGAGGGTAAGTTATGTACGTGTTACTCACCCGTGCGCCACTAAATATAATCCGAAAACATATTCCGTTCGACTTGCATGTATTAGGCCTGCCGCTAGCGTTCATCCTGAGCCAGGATCAAACTCTCCATTGTATGATCTTTATAATCATATCCATTCGGATAGTTAAAATCTCTGTTGAAAATTAAAAAAAAAATTTGTACTAATCAAACTCTTCCTCTCTCTTTTATTCGGATTTATCTTCTAGCTTTATATTATCCACTTTCGTAAATAACACTTTACTTAAAAATTTGTTATCTTTTATTCACTAGATCATGATCTCCATCATAATCTGTGCTTTCTTGTCTTCCAATCTATCAAAGAACTTTTTATCCCTTAGAAGGCTATTTTCGGTTGCTTCCAACCTCGTTACCCTCCCAAAGCGGATGCAAAGATACAACTACTTCCTTTACCTCCAAATATTTTTTAATCTTTTTTACTAAAATATTTCTCGAGCAGCCTATCCATCCTGATTATCAATATTTTATCGCAAAATATTATTTTGAAAAATTTTGCGAATCGGCGCTTTGCCCTATTTTATTCCGAAATAGTACAGTCAGATTTAGGAGTTTTGCTCGAATGTCACAGACGCAATGCAGTGCGCCTCACCACAAATATAAATAGACAACGGACTTGAACAATGCATTGCGCCTCGAAGGTAAGAAAAGATAGAAAACGGACTTCAACAATGAATTGCGCCTCGCCATAGCGAAGCAAAGAGTGAAAATGAAAGGTATAAACTTTACTGATTTGATTTTTTATAACCGTTATTTTTTTTTAAACTCAATAATTTTTTTAATATATCTTTCCCCAATAATTAATAACCTTAAAGCAAGAGAAGGTTATGCTCTATAAATTTTAGCTTAATATAAGTTAACATAACAATAAGCAAACATGATTGAATCAATAATTCCTTTAATTTCATTGATAGCCTTGGAAATAATTCTAGGGATAGATAATATTATTTTCATTTCAATTTTGGCCGACAAGTTGCCAGAAAAAGATAGAAATAAGTTGCGATACTGGGGTATTGGGCTTGCTATGCTCATGAGACTTTTACTATTAGCGGCTATTTCATGGATTTTAAAACTTGATCAAACACTCTTCACGATAAATGAAATTGATTTTTCTGGAAAAGGGCTAATCCTAATAGTCGGTGGACTATTTTTGATTTATAAAAGTACGAAAGAGATATACCACAAAACAGAGCATGATGAAAGTGATAATATAAGTAATACTAAAGTAAAAAATTTGGCAAACTGCTTTCTGAAGTCATAATTCTTGATCTCGTATTTTCAGTAGATTCAATCATAACTGCAGTGGGCATGGTTCAAGAACTATGGGTAATGTACACTGCCGTAATAGTAACTGTGATAATTATGCTTATAGCTTCTAAACCTATAAGTGATTTCATACATAAGCATCCATCCTTTAAAATACTGGCATTATGCTTTCTTATGATGATCGGCGTTTCTTTAATTGCTGAAGGATTTGAATTCGAGATTCCAAAAGGATATATCTACTTTTCTATGGCATTTGCTTTTATTGTTGATATCATTCAAATGAAAACCACTAAACCACATAAATCCTAAACGACTACTAGTCAAAGAATTTTTTTAAAGACAAAATATCACTAGATAACAAGAGAGAAAGTAACTTGTAAATCATCTCTTGCTTGCCTCGTATAAAGATGGTGATATCGATTATACTTTATTACAAGTGATTTGCAACAAAATAGAAGCTTGGTTATTTGTATTATTAGAAAAATAATATAATAAATGGCAAACTATTTAATCATTGGAGCCTCTTCAGGCATTGGTAAAACACTGGCAAATCAACTGACTGAAGCAGGCCATCATGTATTTGGAACTTTCAACCAAAATGAATTGACTTCTGAGCACACGAATATTAAGTACTTCAATTACAATGCGTTAGAGGAAGATCTATCACTGGAGTCATTACCAGATGCATTGACTGGTATCATTTACTGCCCGGGTAGTATCAACTTAAGACCATTTGAAAGAATCAAACCTGCTGATTTTGTGAATGACTTTAACTTACAGGTAGTAGGTGCAATTAAAACTATCCAGGCTGTAATACCAAAATTAAAAAACAGTGAAAACGCCGCTATCATCTTGTTTTCCACTGTTGCAGTTCAAACAGGATTGCCATTTCATTCTCAAGTTTCTGCCTCTAAAGGTGCAATCGAAGGCCTAACAAAAGCTTTAGCTGCTGAATATGCGCCAAAGATAAGGGTTAATTGCACTGCGCCTTCACTAACTGATACTCCTCTGGCCGCATCTTTATTAAATAGTGATCAAAAAAGGGAAGCGAATGCCTTGCGACATCCTTTAAAAAGAATTGGTACAACACAAGATATTGCTAACATGGCAGAGTTTTTGTTATCTAATAAAGCAAGCTGGATCACAGGTCAGATCATGCATGTAGATGGTGGAATCTCTAGTTTAAAATGATAAATGGTAGATGATAAATGGAGAATGGTAAATTATAAATTATAAATGGTGAAGGATAAATGGCGAATTATGAATGAAAGGATTTATTGAGAATGAAAAAGGTATATTTCATTCGATTATTATGAAAATATTACTATGAAAATATTATTAACAGGGGTTACGGGATACATTGCACAAAGACTTTTACCGGTTTTATTGGGAAATGGACACGAGGTTATATGCTGTGTCAGAGACAAGAACAGGTTCAATAACAAGTTTGATATTCTTTCAAATGTCAAAGTAATTGAAGCAGATTTTTAAAAAGGAGACTTTACTGAATATTCCTAATGATATTGATGTAGCTTTTTATCTCATACATTCTATGTCAACTCAAATCGGGGATTTTGAGAATATGGAAGAGATATGTGCTACAAATTTTAAGAATTGCATAGAAAAGACAAATGCAAAACAGGTTATTTACTTAAGTGGAATAAGCAATGCGGAGGATTTGTCAAAACATCTCTCCTCGCGAAAGAATGTTGAAAGTATATTATCCGGTTCAAATTTTGCACTTACCACCCTTAAAGCTGGCATAATAGTTGGCTCGGGCAGCGCATCATTTGAAATCATTCGGGATCTGGTAGAAAAGCTACCAATTATGATCACGCCTCGCTGGTTAAAGACAAAATGCCAGCCAATCGCTATACGCAATGTGGTAGAATTTCTTATCGGTGTGATAGGACGACAAGACACTTATAATCAAAGTTACGATATCGGTGGGCCTGACATCTTGACTTATAAAGAAATGCTGATGCGATTCGCAAAAGTTCGTAAATTGAAGAGGCGGATCTTTATCGTACCGATTATGACACCAAAATTATCCTCCTACTGGTTATACTTCGTTACCTCAACTTCCTATGCTCTCGCTCAGAATCTGGTCAACAGCATGAAGATAGAAGTAATTTGTAAGCCAAACAACTTGGCAGATTTGCTTGGCATCACTTATATAGATTACGATTCTTCGATAAGATTAGCATTTGATAAAATCTCCCAAAATCAAGTTTTGTCAAGTTGGAAAGATGCCCAAACAAGTGATATATTTAGTACAGGTTTTACTAAGTTCATCGAAGTGCCTGTAAATGGTTTTATGGATCAGATTGCAGGCGGAGTAGGCATGAGAAGGGGGAGAAAAAGCGATACTGAAATAGTTTCTGGAGACACACTTGATTTTTGGCGCGTGCTTATTGCAGATAAAAAAGAAAAACGACTATTGTTGTATGCAGAAATGAAGCTGCCGGGGGAAGCCTGGTTGGAATTTAAAATCGACAATAACAATATACTTAAACAGACAGCCACGTTCAGGCCTCTTGGTTTACTTGGAAGATTATACTGGTATACAGTCCTACCATTTCATGGATTTATTTTTAAAGGGATGATCAATAAGATAGCAGAGAGTTAACCTGAGAAAAATAAATTCTTACTAGTTTTTAATCTAAAATTAAATTATAAATTTATTTCAAAAATGAAAAAAGCAATCTTGTTTGGAGCAACTGGCTTTATAGGATCACATTTACTTCTTGAACTTTTAAACAATGAATCTTATGAAAAGGTAACCATTGTCGTTCGGAAGGACATAAATATCAAACATACCAAATTAAATACGCTTATTGGTGACTTAAACACCTTACCATTGTTAAAGGAACAGATAAAAGCAGATGACGTATTCATAGCGCTGGGTACAACTAAAAAACAAACTCCTGACTTGATCGAATACTATAAAATAGACCATGATTACCCTGTGCTCGCAGCCAAGATGGCAAAAGAAAACGGTGCGAAATCTGTATTCGTAGTGACTGCCATAGGCGCCAATCCTAATTCAAGTATCTTCTACACTAAGACAAAAGGTGAGACTGAAAGAGATATTATTGCTTTAGATTATGAACATACGAATATCTTCCAACCATCAATGATCTTAGGAAGCAGGAAAGCACACCGACCAATGGAAAAGATATTTATAAGCATATTCTCCATCATTAATCCTATCTTAATTGGCAACCTTAGTAAATATAAAGGAATGGATGGAAAAGATATCGCTAAAGCAATAAACAAGGCATCCAACAATCAAGAGGAAAAAGTAAAAATATATCGTTGGAACCAAATGGCCAACTTGCTAGGCAACATTTAATAGAATATTCTTTTCCTGCTGTTATCTACTTTCTTATTATTATTTTCCTTTTGGGACTAAATCATATCTAGCCGGCTGATTAGGTCCGGGAATGGCATCAAGTATAAATTTGCGAAGATGATCATTTGACGTTTTCAAATCCTCTTTGCGCAAATACATCATATGACCACTCCGATAACCTTCCCAAGAGATGCGATCTTTCAATTTACCGTTTGGATCTAATTGCCACAAATTATATTTTGCATTGAAATAATCGCATGCTCCATCATAATAGCCTGACTGGACCATCACATGGAGAAATGGATTCTGTGCCATTGCAGCCCGAAGATTTCTACCCGTATTATTTCCATCATTATTCCATGGATGTACTGGACCAAACATATTATAATCCAGACTTGTCTTATATCCCAATTCGTCTCTCAAATACAGATTTATCGCCGGTGTAAAAGAATGCAGCCAATTAGTGAGTTCTGCATTGTATTCAGGACTACTTCCGGCATCTCTACTATCAATTCCTAAGTACCGGGAATCGAGTCGGCCTATTGTGTAACCGCGACTGCGTAATAATTCTTTCCAGAAAAAATTAACATTGATGATACCATTGTTCTCAGCTATCTGCTTTTCTGCAATACCACTATATTTACTGACTTTACTGATGATATTTTTTAACCGTACAGGATCGATAGAACTCCCAAGTGTTAATGCAGGAATATATTCATCGATCGTAAATTTTTCAACTTCAGGAAGGACATCCAATAAATCTTTTTGTTGAAATTCCGGACTCAAAGCCTTATGGAACCATGCTGTAGCTGCATAATAAGGCAACATCATCGCATCGTCTACAGGGCCATCTCTTTTTATGCCAAGATCAGTTGGAGAAACCAAAATAACTCCATTCAAATACATCCAATGGTTACCTTGTAGCTCCAAAGCAAGTCCAGAGACTCTTGTGGTGCCATAGCTCTCACCTATTAAATATTTTGGAGAGGCCCATCTTTGATATTTATTCACGAAGGTATTGATCCAATTAGCAAGGTAACGCACATCAGCATTCACCCCGAAAAATTTATCCTTTGGATAATCCTTAGCTAATGGTCTGGAAAAACCTGTATTGACAGGATCCACATAAACGATATCTGCTACATCAAGAATTGAATTCGGATTATCTTTTAATCCATATGGCTGAACAGGGTAACCTTCATCATCGACATTTAGCAACCTGGGTCCGGTATATCCAAGCATCATCCAAACTGAAGGTGTTCCGGGTCCACCATTAAAAGAAAAAACCAGCGGTCTACCTGATTTATCTGCAATATCATTGCGCTCAAAATATGTATAAAACACCCCTGCTATAACCTTTCCATCATCATCCCACACCGGTAAGACTGAAGCTGTTGTGGTATATGATATTTTCTTTCCATTGATCATGGCTTCTTGCCTTTTTTCTACTTTATAATCATAGTCAAGACTCCTATCGAGCTTATTTACCTTCTCCTCTTTTGGTTTTTTATCTTCTGCTTTGTCTTGTGCCTGTAATTGGAATGATAATAAAAAAGCTGACAATATGAATGTATATATACGTACCATAGTAATATTGAATATAAAGTTATACTTCAAATGTATAAAAATAAAATTCAAAATATGATTTTAATAGACGAAGACTATAAATCGTCCTTATAAAAGGGAACAAGAAGCACCACTTTTTAAATAAACAAATAAAATAAGCTGTAGTTGGGTATATCAATAGTGCAATCTAAGAGAGCATTTTTTTCAATCAATTCCAATTATAAACTTTCAGGATTCATAAAATACTTTTCAATTATTGGAGCATAATATAAATGTTCTAAAGCCAAGACCTTTTTTTGGATAGAAACGGGGTCTTCATTCGAGTTTATTGAAACAGGATATTGAAAGAGAATCTTGCCTTTATCATATTCAGCATCAATCAAATGAATAGTGATCCCTGAACAAAGCTTTCCGCTGGCACTGACTGCTTCGTGGACGAAGTGACCATACATTCCATGTCCACCAAAATCAGGCAATAAGGCAGGATGAATATTTAGAATTTTCCCACTAAAACGTTGTACAAGATATTCGGGTATCAACGCTAGAAATCCAGCGAGAAGAATACCATCGACATGATAATAATTGAGCATAGACAAAGTAGCTTTCGCATCATTCATCTTGGTTTTATTCCAATATATGGTGGGGACATTAAAAGCTAAACCGTGTTGGATGACTCCTGCAGACTTATTATTATAGAGGATCAAAGCAATCTCTATAGTACTATGTTGCTCGAAATATTCTAATATTTTTAACGCATTACTTCCACCTCCGGAAGCAAAAATGGCAAGTCTAATCTTAGGTGTCTCTGAGATCATCTCAAGTCAACGTAATTTTGAAGACCTGCAGGATCGATTTTAGTTAGGATCTTATAAATTTCTTGTTTTTCAGCTTTGTCAGCAGGCTTAAAAATTTCCACAAGTTCCTTTCCCTTAATGTTACCCATTAGATTCACTACAAGAGAATTGACGTATGAATCATATGAACTCTCTATTTGTTTCATAGCATTGATCATATTTTTTCTTGCATTAACAATATCAGTGGATGAAAGATCTAATCCTTGTCTGTGATATTCATAGAATCCTGTTCTAAAATCATTAAGTTTGGGACTCAGGAGGTTTTCAATAAAAGAGGAACGTACCTTATTCAAACCTACTTTAGAAACTGACCAACCAAAATCATCACCGTTTGCAATTTTGTTGGGAAGTGAGGTCATAATAGTCTGGGCAAGAGAATACATTTCACTTCCACTATGATCAGCAAAAGAATCTTTATCTAACCCAAGTATTATATAAGAATAATAACCCATTACTGAAGATAATGCATCATTATAAGAGTTTGAATTGAATATAAATGCAAAACCTGGTTCATAAGTAAATGCCACTTTTCGTCTACATATTGAAAAATTACAGATTCGTAAGAAGTGCCATATACTGGGCGGGTAGCAAGGATGGATATACTAAACAAGAAATCTCTTTCAGAAAACTCCTTTACCAAATTGAATTGTACATTGACATTAACTTTTTCTTCCTCTTTAACTTCAAGATCTGTCCATCTCTGGTTGTTTAAAAATTCATTAACTGATTTCTCAAATGATTTAAAAACAGCAGGATCAGCCATTTGAAGTGTAGGAGTATTGACAGAAACGTTGTATTTTATTTCTTGTGCAGATGCAATGTGGAAGAAACAAGCACTGAAAACAAAAGTATAGAGTATGTATTTAATATTCATGTCTGATAAACGTAGTTTAAATGTGTTTGATTGTTTCATCAATAATGATCTTTGCAATTTTTGACTTTGGAAGTAATTGCGTTGCAAGTATAATGCCTTCAGACCCTATGATCGTTACTTTATTAGTCGAAGTCCCAATTCCTGCACCTTTATCATTCATTGAATTGAGTATTATAAGGTCAAAATTCTTCTTGATGCGCTTTTTTTCTGCATATTCTAGTTCATTCTCAGTCTCTAAAGCAAATCCGACCAACACTTGTCCGGGCTGCTTAATAGCACCAAGAGAAGCTGCAATATCAGTCGTTTTAACTAATTTAAGACTAATCTCGTCATCTGACTTTTTGATTTTTTGCGATTCTTGTGTTGCAGGTTTGTAATCCGCTACTGCAGCAGCCATTATTGCAATATCCGCATTTTGAAAATGTACTGCACAGGCTTTCATCATATCATCAGCACTCATTATGTTGGTCACAGATAAGTTAGGGTGCGTGAAAATCTTTTCAGTTACAGGTCCTAACACCAATTCTACAGATGCACCCCGTTCTAAGCATTCTCGAACTAAAGCAAGTCCCATCTTACCTGTAGAGGAATTTCCTATGAATCTTACAGGATCCAATTTTTCATGAGTCGGACCAGCTGTAATTAAGATCTTTTTACCGGAAAGATCCAAGTGTTTATTGAAATGAGCGATTACAAAATCTAAAATATGAGCAGGTTCTGCCATACGACCATATCCAACCAATCCTGATGCTAGTTCTCCATGTTCAACCGGGATCAGAACGTTACCGAATGAAATCAGTTTTTCAACATTTGATTTGGTAGAAGGGTGTATCCACATGTCAAGATCCATGGCAGGAGCAAATAGCACAGTGCATTTAGCCGACAAATAAACTGCATCCAACATGGTATCGCACAAACCATTAGCGAAATGTGCAATTGTATTGGCAGTGATGGGTGCAATGACTAAAACATCGGCCCACAAACCTAGTTCTACATGACCAGACCAATTACTACCGTCATGAACTGAAGTAACTACTTCATATCCAGATAATGTGGATAAGGTAAGTGGTGAAATAAAATCTCCCGCAGAAGTAGTCATGATGACTTTAACTTCAGCACCTGATTTGACAAATAATCTGCATAGTTCAGCAGATTTGTAAGCTGCTATACTGCCACAGATGCCAAGAATAATTTTCTTTCCCTGAAGATTCATATGATCAGTTAATAATATTATGCTAAAAATAGCATAATTCTTCTCACAGAAGACTAATCCAGATCAATTTCCTTATATCTGTAAGATAATTCATTATTAATGAACTCTTCAGTTGCAATGATTGCAGGATTGGGGAGTTTCTCATAAAACTTAGAGATTTCAATCTGCTCTTTGTTCTCTTGTATTTCTTCAATAGTATCTGAAGAAACTGTAAATTCTTCAAGCTTACTGTTTAATTCTCTCTTTATACCAAGTTGCAATTGCTTAGCACGTCCAGCTATAATGGCTATAGACTCATAAATATTACCAGTTACGCCAGCCATAGTTTTAATATCTCTAGCTCTGCTGTTAGGATCTATCCCTTGTACTTTTGTCTTTATATCCATCTTTTTCTAAATTTTTAATGATTTGTTTAGTGGACTTTAAAATACCGTCAACTTCACGGCGGTCCTTAGTTTTTGAAAATTTGTTCAAATAAAGCTCTGCAGCTATAAGGGTGGTTTCGTAACGTTCCAATTTTTTCGAATACACACTATTTTCAGCCAGTGTATAATTTGATTTAACTATGAAATACCTAATCTTTTCAGCATTGTGAGAATCAGGAAAGTCTTTCAACATATTATTCAATGTAATAGTTGCAGACTGATATTCTTTAAGGTTGAAATAAAGCATAGCTTCATCAAAGGCCTTAGTTTCCAACTTTAGTCTTAATTCATCGATCAACTTGTTGGCTTCAGGAATCCTTGTGCTTTTAGTGTATGCGTTGATGAAATTCTGCAATTCATCGATTGCTTTTATTGTATAGCCTTGTTCTAACTTATAATCCGGACTCTGCAGGTAGTTGGAATAAGCAGACATATAAGCAGCTTCTTCCCTAAGAGGACTAGTGATGTAAGTATTAGCAAAATTTTGAAAATAACTAGCCGATAAAATATAATTATGCAGGTAATAGTGCGTATATGCGTACTTTACATAAAGCTCTTCGGCTTCTTTCTTTCCTCTATATCTTCCTAGTATTTGCTCAAATAGTGTCTGAGCCTTCAGATAATCCTTCTTGTTATAATATTCTAGGGACTTTTTATAAACAAGTTCAGTATCTCCGCTGGCACGTAAGCGCTCATACTCTGATTTACAAGAACTTAGGCTAAAAACCGACATTAATAATAAGAAAATAAGATTCCTTTTTTTCATAAGTGCGCAAAGATAAGGTAAGTATTTGTCTTGAACACTATATTAACGAAAAATAAGAGAAAATGTGATAGTAGGATATTAGTATTAGAGTAGAATAGTATTAGAGTGGAGAGTATTAGAGTATGAGAGTGCAATAGGATGATTGCAGGGATAAGCTTGCTTGTCCTTGATTGAAGGTTAAATATTCTTTTTCTTTTTTTGAATCTTTTCAAACTTCCTGACATTGACCCCAAAGTAGATCGAACCCGATTCAAGTTTGTCGCGTTTGAAAAAGGACCTGATATCATCAGTGCCAAAAGTAAGAAAGTCAAGGTTGATGCCAGCTCCCAGCTTAAATCCGGTGAATTGATTGTATGAGAAAGGTACCATTATGTTGACCTTATCCAACTTTAATTCAGGCACAAATCCAAACTGGATGGCATCCGGACTAATTCTTGACAATGGCACTCCAAAAAAAACATGCAGACCTGCATAAGTACTGATATCAACATTCAATAACACATTCAATTCCGCAGGAATAAAAATGGTCTTACCCAGACTTTGAGAATATGTGTTCAAAGGTTTTGTATTCAAGATTACATACGCACTATCGACAAACTGATCCAGTGACTTTGTACTGTCGATCTGACTGAAGTTAATTCCTGTATCCTCATTGATCTCTAGCGCACCATAGCGAAGACTTGAATTGAATTTAATAAATCCAAGATTTTTGATAGATATTCCACCGCTGAAATGTGTGATCAGCTTACTTGAAGTTTTCTGCGCATAGTATATACCTAAGTCCGTCCCTACGCCATTTCCTTTGATGATGGAAGATCTGATATCAGCATCACTACCATGTGTATAGCTGTATTTTAATAATAAGTTGGAAACAATCACATCTTCATCCTTACCAAAAGTATATTTACCTATAGGCTCTGCATTCTCAAGGGCCATGTATGTTAATCCACCTAAATATTTAGTATTGATCCCGACACTTAATTTGCCTTTTTCATTGATATCGAATACCTTGGAACCATATAAACCAGCATAAAAATATCCATAGCCGAGCACATTCCATAAGGGTATTTCTATCGTATTTCCTTCCCTGTAATTTCTATAAGCAGCGTAGGTCGTTTGCTGCGGAAAGTCATTCACCCCTCCATGAAACTCCATACCTGAAATTAATCCGGCTGAAAAGCCATTTTTAAAAACCCTGATACATCCTGGACCACCATAGGAGATCTGTGTCGAAAAGAATATTTTGTTAGAATTGGATGGATTCAATTTCAATTCATAACCGACCACATCTCTTTCAAGACCGATAGCCGGATTGCTACCATCATTTTTTAACTGCAATTCAGGTACTGAAATAGAAGAAATATTAAAAGGAAGGCTGATAAATCTTTGATCCTTGAAATACCCAAAGTTGTTGGCATAATCCATCAAGATAGTTCCTACCTGAATGGAAGATTTCATTTTATCCTCAAACTGGAATGCCGGATTGATCAGAATGGTTTTTACAGCATCATGACCATTGAGTGCAAACCAAGGTATAGATTGCCCTAAAAGAACTGAATTGTAAATTACTGAAGCAAGAAGCACAATAAATAATCGAAAACCACACTGGATTTGCATCAAAAATATTTAAATTAATATAAAAACTTCTTAAGTGTGATGCATTTTATATTAGTCGTATTTTTTACTCTGCCAAAGGTAACAATATTCTCAATTAATTTAATTACATAAGTGTATACATTAACATTATTTTCTATTTGACAATTCTGCCAAACAAAAAAAATGAAATGAAAAAATACAATTCACTGCTTGTGAAAGCTTTATCCATAAAAACTCTAATTTGTATAAAAATTAAAAAAGGCATATCTTTCCACTTAAATTATTTAAAAAATACAAAAGACCAAAAGCAAGTTGAATACCATTAGACTATTTCTCACTAAAGTTTTTTTTATAGTCTTGTATAAATTATCAAAGTCTTATGAATATAGCTGTTTTCCCGGGATCTTTTGACCCCATAACCATTGGGCATTATGATCTGATCAAAAGAGCAATGCCTCTTTTCGATAAGATTATTGTCGCCGTTGGCACGAATTCTACTAAGAGTTCTTTGTTTCCTCTCGAAGAAAGACTTGGCTGGTTAAAAATTGTGTTTAAGGATTATCCGAAAATAAGCATTGATCATTTTGAAGGATTAACAGCACATTATTGTATTAAGGTGCATGCCAATTTTCTGATCAGGGGATTAAGAAACTCTTCTGATTTTGATTATGAAAAAACCATTTCACAGGTTAATCAGATTATTAGTCATGGCATCGAGACCGTTTTCCTCATCAGTAATCCTCAATATAGTCACATAAGTTCTACTATCGTTAGGGAGGTTATTAAAGGCAATGGTAATGTTGAACCATTTTTACCTAAAGGAGTTGTGATATTAATGAGTAATGAGTAATGAACAGTGAATAATGAATAATGAGGGGGGGCGCCCCCCCCCGGGGGGGAGAGGGGGGGATTTTAATGGGTAATGGGTAATGGGTAATGTATAACACTGCTCCCGGAGTCTCATTCTAATTTCTGATTTCTAATTTCTAATTTCTGACTTCATCAAACAGGTAGGTTTAACCAAGGATAATATAATAATTAACAAATAACAATTAATAATTAAAAGACATGTCAAACAGCATTTTTAAAACACCAATACCTGTCAATGAAGTCGTGAGGAGCTATGCTCCAGGCAGTGCTGACAGAAAAGATCTCCAGGCAGAAATAGCTCATTTAAAATCCATAACACATGATATTCCAATGTTTATAGGAGGAAAGGAAGTCCGTACAGGTGAGAAGGTTGAAATGCGTCCACCACATGAGACAAAACATCTACTAGGCCATTATCATAAGGGTGGCTCAGAGCATATCAACATGGCAATAAATGCGGCCTTGAAAGCAAAACCACAATGGACAGCGCTATCTTGGGAGCATCGCGCTTCCATCTTCTTGAAAGCAGCAGAGTTGTTATCAGGCCCTTACAGAATGAAAATCAATGCTGCGACCATGCTTGGTCAGTCTAAAAACGCTTATCAGGCAGAGATCGACAGCGCATGTGAATTGATCGACTTTTTAAGATTCAATGCATACTATATGACAGAGATCTATAATGTGCAGCCGGAGTCATCCACAGGAATATGGAATAGACTGGAATGGAGACCGCTAGAAGGATTCGTTTTTGCCTTGACCCCTTTCAATTTTACAGCTATAGCTGGCAATTTGCCGTGCGCTCCTGCATTAATGGGCAACACTATAGTTTGGAAAGCATCAGAAACTCAGATATTTTCCGCTAATGTTATAATGGAAGTATTGCGGGAGGCTGGACTTCCGGACGGAGTAATTAATCTTGTTTTCGTATCAGGTGCTGTGGCAGGAGATATTATATTTAGCCATAAAGAATTTGCAGGATTACACTTTACAGGCGGCACAAATACCTTCAACACTATTTATCGCAAGATAGCAAGTCATTTGGATGATTATAGATCATATCCGCGTATCGTGGGAGAGACTGGTGGAAAAGATTTTGTCATGGTTCATTCATCGGCAAATGCAATACAAGTAGCTACAGCTCTGTCACGCGGTGCTTTCGAATATCAAGGACAGAAATGTTCAGCCGCATCCAGAGCATATATTCCACAATCTTTATGGCCTGATGTATTGGAAAGGATGAAACAAGATGTGGCATCTATGAAGATGGGTTCTACTGAAGATTTTGGTAATTTTATCAATGCAGTTATTGATGCAAAAGCATTTAAATTCATCACTTCATATATTGAGGCAGCTAAAAATTCATCAGATGCAAAAGTAGTGATCGGAGGAGAATATGATGATTCAGATGGTTATTTCATAAGACCAACAGTCATCGAAACCACCAATCCAAAATACGACACACTATGTACTGAGTTATTCGGACCAGTTTTAACAGTTTACGTATATCCTGATGATAAGTTTGAGGAAACGATGGAATTGCTTGATCAGACTTCTGAATATGCTTTGACTGGTTCGATATTTGCTAAAGACAGATATGTCATAGAGAAAGCAGTAAAAGCTCTTGAAAATTGTGCCGGCAACTTCTACATCAATGATAAGCCGACAGGTGCAGTCGTTGGCCAACAGCCATTTGGAGGGGCTCGAGGTTCAGGAACTAATGACAAAGCCGGTTCTGTATTAAATCTATACAGATGGGTCAGCGCAAGAACTATAAAGGAGACTTTCGTAACTCCAGTAGATTATAGATATCCTTTTTTAGGGGAAGAAAGCAAATAAAAAATATGAAGAGACCGGATTTATTCCGGTCTTTTTTTTTAGGTCACAAGTTAAAAACTTGAGCCAGCGGTGATAGCTTTTTAGAACCGCTGAATGTTCGAGAATTCGCGGAACCGTTCGGAACCGTTCCCAACGGTTGCGAACCGTTACACTCACATTCAACTGTTAATCAAATGCTTACAGGATACTCCATTCACAAATATACCTCCATTTTACTTCCATTTTGCCAAAGTCGTTGGTGTGACTTGTTCTCAGACAGGCAATGATAGGCAAATATTATAACCGTTCGGAACCGTTCCCAACCGTTGCGTACCGTTATGTACATATTCAACTGTTAATCAAGTACATACAAGGTTCTTCGTTCGCAAATATACCTCCTTTTTACTGCCATTTTTTCAAAGTCATTGGTATGACTTGTTCTCGGACGCTCTTGGTTATGCTAATATTATAACCGTTGGGAACCGTTCCCAACCGTTGCGAACCGTTATGTCCATACTCAACTGTTAACCAAGTACTTACAATGTGCTTCGTTCGAATATTTAACTCCTTTTCAAGGCTATTTTTAAAAACCATTTGGGTTAAGTCGTGCCTGGGCTATAGATGATCGGTCATAATTGGAACCGTGCTCAACCGTTGCAAACCGTTATCCTACATTGGAGTAATAATATTTCAATAATAAGACGATACGTACGTATTAACTAACATTTTTTTGGGGGATTTATTTTTAGGAACGTCTAGATAAATTTCAAATTTCCTTAAGTAGATACATCAATGTTTCCACGGAATCCATATTCATTCTTAAGACAAGGGTATCTTTTGTTGATTTAATAATATGGACAGCTGTTTCTTTGATAGGTTTTATTGTAGTATCTGTAGTGATTAGTAAGCTGTCTTTTAAAAAATAGGTTCCGGCTTGCATCTGGCCGATATTATTTAAATAATTATACCGAGAATTCTTCGAAAAGGTTAGTCTAACCGGACTTAAATCTACTGGAGAAATACTATCTCCTATGACAAGATTACCTGCCCTCCAAGTCCCTTGCAATACAATTTCTTCTTTAGGCAATTTCTTTTTGCAAGCTGCAAAAATACAAGTAAGACTTATAAAAATAAATAGCAAACCTTTCATACGTCATTAATCAGCTGGCGTTTCGGCCATTTCCATTATCTCATACCAATATACATCTGCTACAGGCATGACAGATAGTCTGGATATCCTGATGAGATCGAAACTTTTCATATGTTCCATTTCTTTTAATGTACTGTATAGAACTTTCTTCTTTAGTGGTTTTAAGAAGGCCAATTCCACAGCAACCCACTTGCCGGTTTCGTCAGTAGGATCAGGATATGCCTCTTTGGTAACTTTACAAAGGCCGACAATAGCTTTTTCTGTTAGGCTATGATAAAACAAGCAGATATCGCCTTTCTTCATGCCATTCAAATGAATTCTGGCAGCATAATTTCTGACCCCTGTCCATTCAGTAGTTTTATCGTTCTTCAAATCATCAAAGCTGAATTCTGCAGGTTCTGATTTTACGAGCCAATGATTCATATTTTAGTATTTATTTAAATTTCGGTAATCAAATTTTCCTTTTTTGAAGAAATAATTTAAATTTTAATAAAATGTTAGATGTTAGAAGCTTGTCCGCCGAACAAGGCGGGGTAGATTTTAGATGGCTTTCCATCAATCACATGGATATTTTTTCTATTAAACTTTTTAATGAAAAAATATGAATCAATTGACTAACCTCCATCTAACATCTAACATCAGTCATCTACCTTTGTTTCTTAACTGCCGAAACTTGAGTTATTTATTTATTTAAAAAAAATTTAATTAATAAGGCACTACCCTATTGATTCCATTGCTTTTATAATATCTAAAAAGTCATTTACTTTTAAGGAAGCCCCACCAACCAATCCACCATCTACATCATTTTGCCCAAAAATACTTAAAGCATTGCCTGCATTGACACTTCCACCATACAAAATAGAAATACTTTCAACCATTTCAGGTTCAAATTTCTCCTTTAGCACATCACGGATCAATAAATGCATTTCCTGCGCCTGCTCCGGTGATGCAGTTTGCCCTGTGCCTATAGCCCAAATTGGCTCGTATGCTATAATAGTTGAGTTCAGCTGTTGAGGAGTTAAAAGAAATAATACATTTCTAATTTGGTCACCTACATACTGCACATGATTACCTGATGATCTTTCCCCCAAAGGTTCGCCGCAGCAAAAGATCGGTTTAAGACCATTTTCAAAAGACTGATTTAATTTTTCAAAGAGAATATTGTCGCCTTCGTTAAAGTACTCTCTCCTTTCAGAATGTCCAACCAAAACATACTCCATATCAATGGATGTAAGCATTTTGCGGATACTTCTCCAGTATATGCCCCACCCTCTTTGGAACTTAGATTCTGTGCGCCTATACTAAAGTTGCTAGCATTTGCGATCACTTCTCTTACATTCTGTAAAAAGGGAAATGGTGGAAAAAATATTACAGTCGACTTTTCAGGGTTAACTCCTGAAGAAATTGCCTTAGCTAAATCTGTTGCTTCGGCGAGTATGGTATTCATTTTCCAGTTGCCTGCGATTATTTTTCTGCGCACTTTTACTAATTGTTAGTTGTTAGTTGTTAATTATAATATGGAGTTTCAGAGTATATAAATTTCTATGAAACCATTGATATTATTCAATTTTAAATTAGAAATTAGAAATTAGAATGAAACTTCGATAATTTTGTCCAGCAGATAAAATCATGTATCCAGCTATTTAATGAGATTTCAATTGTTTTTTATAATTCTTCCTGCTTCACTACTGTTTTTCTTTTGTACAGTTCATTGGCTTCTATCTTATGTTCTGGTCGCGACCAGCGAATTTTCTCTTCAGAGTTCTGTTCAACATCGAATAAGTGCTTTTCCTTCCTTCCTCCTTTGAATGGAGCCTTTGCCTTTAAACCCAAGGCATTCAGCATTTCGAGGTCTTCATGCGTATCTGGATTAGGTGTAGTCAACAATTTTTCACCAGCGAAAATAGAACCCGCTCCTGCCATGAAACATAGTGCCTGAGCCTCTTTAGACATTTCTGTTCTTCCTGCGGACAATCTTACGACTGATTGTGGTAGTACTATTCTTGTCGTTGCAACCATGCGGATCATATCCCAGCTATCAACCACCTGCTGATTTTCCAAAGGAGTACCTTCTACAGGCACCAGTGCATTGATAGGAACTGACTCAGGCTGAGGATCTAATAAGGCCAACGTGTACAACATACTGCATCGATCTTCTGCACTTTCTCCCATACCAATAATGCCTCCTGAACACAAAGTAATATTTGCCTTTCGAACATTATCCATAGTTTTAAGTCTATCCTGATATCCTCTGGTAGAAATAATTTCCTTGTAAAAATCTTCAGAACTGTCAAGGTTATGATTATATGCATAAAGTCCTGCATTTGAAAGCTTCTTAGCCTGAGTTTCAGTTACCATACCAAGAGTACAGCATACTTCCATTTCCATATCATTGACCATTGAAACAAGGCCCAACACATGGTCAAAATCTTTATCATCTTTTACATTCCTCCAAGCTGCACCCATACATAGGCGGGAAGAACCAATCTCTTTAGCCTTTGATGCTGCATCAAATACTTCTGCATGGGACATAAGGTTTTGGCTTTCCACACCAGTGTGATACCTTGCGGCTTGAGGGCAATAAGCGCAATCTTCAGGACATCCACCCGTTTTGATTGAGAGTAAGGTAGAGACTTGAACTTCTAATGGATCATGATTTTCTCTGTGCACCGTTGCGGCCCTATATACAAGATCCATTAAAGGTGTATTGTATATCTCAAGGATTTCTTTCGGAGTATATGCTGACATAGGTTAAGTTATTTTGAATGTCAAATGTACAAATTTAGTTGAAAATCGGCCATTCCCGAGATCTAAAGTGATTTAAGTATTATCCATGAAGGCATCATAAGCTTGAAATTCACTAAATTATGCACAAATTAATCTTTAAAATGAGGATTACTCTATGATAATTGTATATTTGATAATGACATCTAATAATGAATTTAAGAAGTTTTAGAATAATAAATATCATACTGGCATTGTTATTCATGATAGTGCACAATGGATTCAGCCAAATCATTCCTTCCGGAACCTGGGCGGTCGGAGCAGATGCTTCTCTTTATTTTACACTTAAATCTGCTGACCCGAGTGGCAGTATATATATCGCACCACTCGTCGAATATTACCCCATCAATAATTTAGGTATTGGATTTAAAGGTATAATAGATTACTCAAAGTTGACAAACAATGGTTTTACTGAGATCAGCACCAATCAAATTTTGCAGCCTTACTTGAAGTATTTTCTCTACAAAGGATTATCCATTTTTGCCGGCACTCAGTATGTACTTGAATTCAACTATCAGGTAAATATACATTGGGGACTTGGATATAGCCACTTTTTCAGTAAAAGGGTTGCTTTCACACCATTAATCGAATTTAACCATAATTTTTACCAATACGCACCCCGACCCTTTCATACAAATTTCTCCATCGGCGCAAGTTATTTCTTTAAATAAAGGCTATGAGGAAATTATTAATTATCGCATTATTCTTTTTGCCATTTGGAATTCATGCTCAGGTGAATAAAAAAAGTCATTTCATCCTAGGAACAGGCGTTGCATTCAGTGGCAACAATGATGCTTACAAATCGGGCTTTGCCTATGATGTTAGCATAAATCTTTCATTAGAATATAATTTTTTAGAAAAAACCTCTGTTGGATTGAAGGCAGGTTTGGAAAGCGGAAGAACAATTTCGGGAAAATCTACGTCGACATATAGTAGCGGAATATTTATCCGACAATATTTACTGGCAGGATTAAATATTCAGGCTGCCTATTTATTTAATAATTTAAATAGTAATCTTTTTCAAGGCATCGTTGGTTATAGTTTTTATGCCGGAAGCATTTTCATCATTGAACCATCTCTTGAATATGGCACATATTTGAAAAGTAAGGATAATGATGACTATATCGCCTTCGGTCTTGGATTTAGGTTTATCTTATCAAAAAAACAAGGTAATTAATCAATCTTTTTACTTTTAAAATGATTTAAAATGAAAATACATTTTTGCGGAGCAAACAGAGAGGTAACAGGTAGTTGCCATGTCGTTGAATTAGACAACGGCTTTACCTTTGCCATGGACGTTGGTTTGTATCAGGGACATGACGATGATATGAAAAAATTCAATGAGACATGGCTATATCCTCCTGCCAATGTAGATTGTGTCGTCTTGAGTCACGCACATATCGACCACATAGGTAGACTTCCAAAATTTCACAAAGATGGTTTTTCAGGAAATATCTTTTGTACACATGCCACACGCAGCCTTTCTGCCATCTTGTTGATGGATAGCGCCATGATACAAGAGAGGGAAGCGGAATATTCCAATAAAAAATGGCTAAAAAAAGGTATCAAATATCATACCCGCATCATGGAGCCTCTTTATGTTCCTGATGATGTTCCTCCTGTATTGGATCTAATGATCTCCTATGGTTATGACAAGTGGTTCAATATTCACGAAGATGTCCAAGTCAAATACATTGATGCCGGACACATCCTGGGAAGTGCGTCGGTAAATATTAAGATCCGAGAAAACGGAAAGGAGACCAAACTAGCATTTTCAGGAGATATTGGAAGACCAAACAGACCAATACTCAGAGATCCTGTCCCTATGGATCCAGCTGATATAATCCTTACAGAATCGACTTACGGAGATAGACTCCATGACTCAGCTCCGGAAGATAGCAATCAACTGCAAGCTATCATCCATGAAACATGCATCGTCAATAAAGGCAAACTCATCATTCCTGCCTTTAGTGTTGGCCGAACCCAGGAGATAATTTATATGATGGATCAAATGGCAAATGCCGGGAAGATTCATAATGTTAAAGTCTATGTAGACAGTCCTCTTGCTGTCAATGCTACTTCTATATATATAGCCCATACAGAATGCTATGATGCAGAGTTGATGAAGTATTTGTTAAAAGATGAAAATCCATTTGGGTTTAATGGATTGACCTATATTAAAAATGTAGACGAATCCAAGGCTTTAAATGAGTCAAATGAACCTTGTGTAATAATATCTGCATCAGGAATGGCAAATGCCGGCCGAGTCCAGCATCACATCATCAACAATGTTGAAAAACCCAATACTACAATTCTTATCGTTGGTTACTGTGCCCCAGGAACACCAGGCAGGATGTTGAGGGATGGAGTTTCTACGTTGACACTTCATGGTCAGACCAAAGTAGTTAATGCTCAAATAAAGGTGATGGACTCTTTTTCCGCGCATGGAGACAGGGATGAAATGACAGCATTCTTGATGAATCAGAAGGATAAATCCAAAAAGATCTTTCTCGTACACGGAGATGAGGATGCCATGATCTCATTCAAGGCACACCTGGAAAGTAATGGTTTCAGTAATATTGAGATGCCTAGACTTGGTGATAGTTTTGAATGGAGTTGAGGGGGAGAGGAAGTGAGAGGGTGAGAGAGTTAGAGGGTGATAAGGTGATCAGGTGATAAGGTGATAAGGTGATAAGGTGATAAGGTGATAAGGTGATAAGGTGATAAGGTGATAAGGTGTGCAACAGCCCAGACATAGGTTTGTTTTATACGAAACGCAAATATAAACAAGACCAATTATATAATTTAATTTCTTATAAGTTACTCAAGTTTCGTCAGTTAAGAAACAAAGGTTGATAGCTGATGTTAGATGTTAGATGGGGTTTAGTCAATTGATTCGTATTTTTTCTTTAATAGGTTTATTAGAAAAAATATCCATGTGATTGATGGAAGGCCATCTAAAATCTACCCCGCCTTGTTCGGCGGGCAAGCTTCTAGCATCTAACATTCTATTAAAATTTAAAAAAAATCTTCAAAAAGAAAAATTTGACTACCGAAACTTAAGTAAGTTATGCAATTAATTAAGATCAAGCTTTAATGGCTCATCCATTATTTTGGCAGATTCCTCCCTTCAGTCGGAATGACAAAACATTAGTTTTGAGGGGGTAAAAAATGTGTTGGCACAGCCGCCACATTTTTTACCCCTATCCTATCGACTTTGCGTCTTTCCGAGCGAAGCGAGGAATCTTTATTCGCAAAGTCTTTCCTTTTTTGGTTAGGTTCAATTTTTCCATTCCGTATTACAGGTATCGTGTAAAAAATTATTCAAAGAAAAGGAAGAAAGATGCTCACTAAAATTAATGCAACAAGGACGGAAGCAATTAATATAAGTTTTTAATAATAGAGAAAATTAATCATTAATATTTGACAAAATTGATTCTATCAACATTATAATCCTTTTCTTTATTTGCAATCATTTTTAATTCTTTTAATAAAAGATTTTCATCAATATTTACACTTAACAAAGTCAAGTTGAGTGAATTGCCGTCACTTTTATTTATTCTAAAAACTACTGCCTTAAATTCGATTATTTCGCCATCATTCATATTTACTTGATAATCATATGATGGACTATAATCAATAATTATTCCATCATAGCCTAAGTAACTGATACTTAATTTAGCAATATTTTTATCCTTATCAATGTTAGCTACTCCATCTTCAGAAGTAACGGTTCCTCCTATAATTTTTGAATCGAGTTTGAGGTAACGAATCGTAGCACCTATAATTGGATTACCAATTATATCAGAAACAATAATACAGGAAACATCCTGATTATCAATTTTTTGAAAACTAGATTTGGGTCCATTGAATTCACCTGTATGTATAATAAGGAAATTTTCAATTAATTCATAGCTGCCAATACCCTTATAATTTATGATTAGGCCTCCACTTCCTTGAATATTAAAATTTAAGGAATCTCCTTTAAATTCAAGAAATTGATTGTTATTAATGTACCTACCTTCAATAATTTGGGCAAAAGAGTTTTGAACGACTAAAAAATAAAATACAGCAATTAAATACTTCATAAAATTCAATTTTAATAGCTGATTTTAACCTAACATTTGATCCTAATTTTTTAATTTGGACCTGTATGTTTCCATATTTGAATCACCTCATCTATTTCCCAAAAGGTGAAATATTTTTTTATTAAACCGCATTGTCTTAGATATGCCATTGAATCACCAAATCGCAATATATTTCTAAAGGTTATTTTTTTCTTAGTTAAAGCAAGTCTTATTTCTTTTACTCGTTTTAATTCCTCCGCTTTAATCAAGTTATTAAGAAATTCTATTTCTTTGGCTGAATAACGACTTTCTAGATATTTCCCTTCAATAACTGCATCCCAATTTATTCTGATCTCGATAGCCTCATGCACATTGTAGAACCACCCTTTTTTTAATGCGAATCGCAAAGGTTCTTTTCTTAAAAATTTTAAACCTTCATGTTCAAGTGCTTGCCAGAAGAGTTCGCATTCAACACTTACAGACTCATTCCAGATAATGAAGTAGGTGCTTATTGTGCTATTTAAAGATACTGCCTTTAAGTTTGAACCCGAGACGTAACCAATAAATGTTTGTGAGTATTCAAAGTGATTTACTTTTCTTGCTTCAGTCCAATCACTATTTTTAACTATCAAGTCACCTATTTCAATGGCTCTCAAAAATTCATCTCGCCTTTTAATTAATTGGGATCTCAATAATTATGCCTTTGTTTTCGTATTTATAAACCACCTATTATCTCTAGATGATATTACAATATTTCGACGAAGATAGAAGTTGCGTCAGCGCTTGTATTATATCTAACAAGTGGCTTTTTAGCAGGACCTTCAGTAACTTGACCGTTTGTATCAAATATACTTCCATGGCACGGGCATGTCAATTGTGTAGCTTCTGCTTTTAATCCGCAACCCTTGTGCGTACATTCCATGTGCAGTGCCAGATAATCATTGCCTTCCCTATGAATGTAAATGGGGTGCTCGTTGGTTGGATGCTGAACAACTATGTAGGAAGTATTGGCCGGGAAATCAGTTTTAATGACCTTAACCCTGTTTCCTACAAATGCACTTTTGGTATATAAAGATGCCGGAGCTTTGCAGCCTATGGAAGAAATAATGGAACCTGCTGCGATGCCTGCAATGCTCATCATACCTACTTTTTCGATAAATTCTCTACGATCCATAAGTCAATTTTTTTTGATTATTTAATTTATAAAGATAAATGATATTTTCGTTAGAGTTGACTAATAATGATATTTAGATTCAATATAATTAGATAAAGTTTCGGAGGAAATAAATTTCTATATACATTTAGATATCACTCAACTTAAAGTTAGAAATAAGAAATTAGTTAACCAGTAATGCTTTGGTTCCAAAATCAAAAGGATAAAGCTCGAAAGTTTATTCTTTACTTTTTGTCTTGACACAAAAAGTAACAAAAAAGTCAAGGCTAGACACCCCGCCTTCGGCACCCCTCTACCAGAGGGGAAGCAAAATTTTTAACGCTCACTCACTTCGAAAATACTCAATAAATTACGCTTAACCCTATAAGGCTCCGTACCTCCGTTGTATAGGGCTAAGCTATTTATTGGGATTTTCTCCATTCATTCACTAAATTTTATAAGGCCACAGCTACACCGTTCAGTCATTTTCTTAATACAAATATTATACTTCATTGTGAAATTACCTTCCTTTAACAACAATTAATATTAAAAACTTATAATTTTGTATTCAATTGATTATCATAATTATAAAATTAGTTTTATAGAATTCTTCTATAAAAAGTTTTAGACATAAGAAATAATTAATTTAGCTTATTTAGCTTGCACTTTTTGAAATGCTTTAGCTATTTTTTGGTAAACAAGTGAAAGCAATACAAGTCCGAGGATTGGAAAGAAACTCACCCACCACATATCCAGATTCGTTAATCCAAGCCTGATCATCGAGCCCCAGGTGATATAATCTCCTGTTGGTCCAATTCCAAGAAATGCAAGAGCACTTTCCGACAATACTGCCCTGGATCCAGAAAGTACCATAAAAACCGCCGTTCCGGGTATCATCAATGGGATCAAGTGTTGAAATACAATCCTCATGGATGAAAGTCCCATTGACTTTGCCTGATCGATATGCTGCTTATGAACGAATTGATGAGCAAGACTTTGGAGGTAGTAGGATCCATATGGAACCCGAAGAATGATTAATATGAATATCAGACCTGTCAAGCTCATTCGTTCAAATAATAATGCAAAAAGCATCAAAAATATTAAATCAGGAATAGGTTGAAAAAATTCTAAAAACCGTCTGTTAAATGATGAAATCGGAATAGTAACGTTTACATTATTCGATTTTATAGGTAATTTCAAAATTAAAATGACAGCTCCTAATAGAATTAATGTGAACATAATAAAGGGAATAATTGAATATATTCCCAACAGATACCATGCTGACAGAAATACGAATTTTACAAGGCAAATAACCAGAATAAAACGTCTTAATTTGGTAGTTTTTTTGGGATACCGCCTATAATAAGCTCCCATAGCACCCGCTAAAACAGTGATTAATCCACTCAATATGCCCACACTCAAGGATATTATCAAAGCTAACTCAAATCCTCCAATAAATCCTGCCAAAACATCGCGCCCCAATTTATCTGTTCCAAGCCAATGTCTAACACCATGCTGATCAGCATTAGAAAAAGGCTTAAGTGGATGATTGCCCGTTAAATCAGTCTGGTAGGCTGAAATTTGGATTAATGGACGCAGAGCAAATTGATATTCAGGCTCTACCGCTAAAGGTTTTTTATAAAAATTAAATAGTCCTATTTTCAATGAACTGTTTGATATAGAGATCAATGGCTCTGAATTGATAACCATTTTAACAGCTATGTAAAATATCAGTATGAATATAAGCCATCCATATTGTTTGTATTTTCTTCCCTGACTCAACTTCTTCACGCGCGCTCCTTTAGTCTGGGATCGACAATCCTCGTGAAAAAAATACCAATCTTATTGAAAACAATACTTACAATAACAATAAATCCAACGATCAATAGAAGTGAACTAAGGTCTCTATTCATGACACATTGCAATGTTAATCTGCCGATACCTCCAATTGCAAAAATGTTTTCAATTAAGACCAAGCCACTCAAAAGCGCAGGAAGCAACATGGCGAAATAAATGACCATTGGAATTGCAACATTACGCAGAATGTGTCTTTTATAAATCTTACGTTCAGAAAGACCTTTCGATCTTAACGTCGTAATATATGGATTTGTCATCTCGCTATTCATTCCTCCTATCCATCGCAAGGCTATACCGGCACTCAATGGAATGGCAATAATTATGGCAGGTAATATCATATAAGCACTTTGATTGACTAACAAACTCAAAAAAGAACTATCTGAGCTTAACATCAAAAATGCTCCGGGACCGGGAAATAAGTTTAAAAGCGGACTATAATAAGATGAAGTTAAAAACTGGACTGCTAAAATTGCTAGGCAAAATACCGGAAAAACATAAAAAAGCTGAAGTTTGAAATTGATTATCTTTTGCCACATTCCGGAGCAATTCATATAAATTAAAGCAATTAATGTTCCTCCTATTACCGAAAATAAAAAAGCAAATAAACTAAGGATGGCTGAGAGTTTTAATGCAGGTCTAAAGACCGATAAGCGTTCTCCATCAAAGGTATTGAACATAGTTTGATGAAACTCATTTTTCTTGCCCCAATAATGAATCTCCGGAAACCAATCCGAAAATTTTAATGGCCGAACTTTACTGACCAACTGAAGCATTTGTGCTCCCAACTGTTTTACACCATCATTAGTCGGACTTATTAATTCACTAACCCTTTGTTTTACAACATTTAAATCATCAATATACCTTAACGATTCATTACTTCCCTGACCATCAATATTACTTAATCGGGTGACATAATCCTGCCACTTCATCCAATCCTCATATGACATTCCATTACGCATGAGAGCTATCCCGGTCTTTTTAAGTTGAGAAGGAGCTATCAGTGACAATTTTGCATCATACCAGGATGGAGTCAAAGAAAAATAAAAAGCGGGTTGTTGAGTTTTGAATAATACGCTGGAGGAAGCAGTAACTTCAATCATCTCCTCCTTTCTTACGACTATCGAGAGAAAGTAAAGAGTGAGTATAGTTAAAGTTACCTTTAGCACTACCTTAAAGAATGACAGCAATGCTTTGAGACTATACCTGATGAGACCAGCTTTCACGTTCAATATATTTGGTCAGGTATTCAATGCATCGTATTTTCAAAATAACCTGGCCTTTTAACTGAAAACACAGGATTCAAATCCTTTCGAACTATGATCCTGTTTTTAGGAGTAAAAAGAAATATTACAGGATAATGCGAAATAATAGCTCTCTGAAAATTTTGGTAAAGTGTAGTTCGCTCCTTATTTGATTTTACAGTTCTAATTGACTCCGTAATTCTATCCACAAGTGGATTTGAAAAATTACAATAATTACTCCCTTTACCAAATGCGTTAGCTGAATTCCATGCGAGATAAGGATCATCCAATCCTGGAAATTGTTTTACAGCGAGATTGGCCATATCATAATTACCAGATTTTATGCGCTCAAGAATCTTCGGAAAATCCATTACTTCTAACTTAATTTCGATGCCTATTTTTCGAGCTTCTTCACTAAATAATCCGGCGATGTCTTTTCCAAGTTGCTTTCCTGTGGTCAGCAGGGAGAAAGACATTCTATAGGTCTTGCCATCTTTCACAAATTGTCTTATGCCGTCTTTTCCTTTTTTTGAATAACCATTTTGATCCAGAATAGCAGCAGACATTTCAGGATTATATACAACAGGTTTTAAATTATTTACTGCATATGGTTTTTGTGAAAGTATTGGACTAAATACCTTAGTGGCCTCCCCCCCCATAAGAGATTGAATCAACTGATCTACATTTACTAATTGGGCCAGCGCTTTTCTAACATTTACATCCTGGAGTATGATTCCATTATTGTTCATACCAATATATAAATACTGAAGCACATCCGGAGTTGCTATTTCATAATGACTTGCAAGATTTGGATCATTTTTGATCTGATCCACGCTTTCTTCAGGTACATCTGATAAGATATCAATTTGTCCTGCCTTTAGCGCCGCCATGGCAGTAGATTCTTCAGGTAAGATCAGGTAATTGATTGTCTTAGGGAATGCTTGCAGTTCAGTTCGTTTTTTCCCTTCCTTATCTCCCCAATAGTTTTTATTTTTAATCAAAGTCAAGCGCTGTCCCGGCATCCATTCTGAGATACTATAAGCTCCGCAGCCAATGATATTTTTGAAATCTTTATTTTGTACAAGTGCATTTTCTGCGATTGTCTTAAATATCGTTGAATCTGCTGTTGTCTTGAGAGAATCACCATGCTCCACAAGAGAGGAATAATCATAATTGCTCATACTATTTTTGGAGTCGAATATATGTGCAGGCAAAATAGGTAGGTTTGTAAAAGCCTCAAGATCAAGATGATACTTGCCATTGAAAACTATCTTGAAAGACTTTCCTGCAGGGTCTGCTGAAGATAAAGACACAATATTTTTAACGGTTGATTCGATAGAACCAAATTCTGAATAAGGGTTAGCGATCAGTTTCAAGGTAAATAAAACATCGTTG
Source organism: Candidatus Brachybacter algidus (assembly GCA_016711705.1). Lineage (GTDB taxonomy): Bacteria > Bacteroidota > Bacteroidia > Chitinophagales > Saprospiraceae > Parvibacillus > Parvibacillus algidus. Next base: position 94,247 of record JADJSK010000005.1, read on the forward strand.
GCTGTAACTGGTTTTCCATCACTCCATATTGCATCCTTAAGGATCCTCATATCATAAGTCTCGCCTAAGGTATCAATGCGCGGTTCAGGTATCTCCTCTAACAATACAGGCTCCAAAACGAGTGTTTCGGGATTAAAATCTGCCAAAGGCAAATATACCTTTGAACTAATTTGTCCCGCCACTGCAGTTTTAGAAGTGAGCGGAAATAAACCATCAGGGCCTTCATTAATCCTAACATTTATAATGTCAATAGAAGTTTTGGTGTCACTTTTACAACCAACTGAAAACATTAGCAGGGCAACAGAAATAGTATAATAAAATGCTTTAATAAACTGCATAGAAATTAGATTAACATATGGTGAAGATAATAAATAGAAATCATACGAGAAGAAGATGTTGATCAGTGGTCAGGAATCAGGGCTCAATGGTCAGTAATCAGTGGTCAGTGATCAGTAATCAGTAATCAGTAATCAGTAATCAGTAATCAGTAATCAGTAATCAGTAATCAGTAATCAGTAATCAGTAATCAGTAATCAGTAATCAGTAATCAGTAATCAAAAAGTCAAGCATAGCCAATTGAGTTCCTTCTGTGAGATAATTCTAACTTTTTATAGTCCTTATTTTGAAAAACTAACCTCATTTTCGCAACGGAGCTATCAACCATCACTATATTCCATAAGCCATAGAAATAGGCTTTAAGTTATGAAATAGATCGAACAGTAACGCCCATTCTCATCTTCATTTTCAATTTTCAATTTTTTTTACCTACTTAACGCCCAACCCAATTAAATAAAATGACAAAATTTTCACAAGATCATTTATTTCAGGTGTGGAGGGGCCATATAGATCGAGGATTCTTTGTGGCAAACTATTAGATTCTATATTAAGTTTGACTTCAGCCTCTGGAGAATTTTTCACTCGGATAAGATAGGAAGTATCATTTTTTAAAGTATAGCTGGCGAGTGCCTCTTTATCATTTGGACTAATGAGTTGACCATCACCTTTGATAGTGCCGAATGGTTTTTTATTGACAAAAATATCTACATGGTCCTTTTTGAGGATGTAGACATATTGCTCTTTTTGTGTAGCAACACCAATGACACCAGTTTTTAATTCGTTGGTATGAAAGATTGATTTGAAAGCGATAAATGGTTCATGATAAATAGAAAGTAATATCCCTTCAGTCGGTTGACTAAAAAAGGAACGATTCTTTTCCCTTTGTTTATTGCCGGAAAGTAATTCCAATTCATCATCACCGAAATCTACAAGATATGGCTGCTGGCTTAATAAATAATCTTGCACCAAGCCAGAATTTTTCTGATATCTTTTACCCTCAGGTTGAAATGTGAAATATCCCTTCGAGTAAACTGAATATCCCAAAAAGGCAATAAGACCGAGAACGAGAATAGACATAGTCAAGTATTTTTATAAGGCAAATATATATAATTTGAAAGAATGTCGGAAAATGAAAGATTTTTTAGAGGGCCAAATAAGCAGATTATAATCTTAATAGTATGGCAGATATTTGAGAAATCTTTCAAAAACCATCCAAATTAAATTTTAAAATTTCGCTTTAGGATTTCTCCCTTCAATACTCATTATAACCCTTACCCTCAAAGATTTTCTTTTTACTTTTTTCTATTCTAGATATGCGGGTTGAGGATTGCTTAGCTGAAGCAAAATAAAAAATCCAAGAGCGCTGACGACCGGGAGTCAAGGCCTTAAAAGCCTTGTCGAATAACAGATCTTTTTCAAATTCTTCAGTCAACTCCTTTGTAAATTCAGGCTTGCTTTTTTCAATTTTTTCTTCTTTTTTTCCTGAATTTTCAACTTCTATCGCCTCACGAATTATTGATGAGAGCTTATTTACTGAATTATAAATATCTTGAACCTCTGTGAAACGAGCTTGCCTTCCAACTCTAGTATTTTCACTAGTTTTAACAAGAATATTGTCTTTATCTTTTAGCAAATACCCTTTCATAAACAACAGTGCACAATAATCTTTAAATGGCTGAATCACTGCGATATTTTTACCGGCCAACGTGTAGCATGGCTTGCTCCATTTAACTTCCTCCTCCAAACCACAATCAAGCAGAATAGACCTCAATGCCTCCATTTCTGCGCGCCATTGTTTAGACTCGCTTATAAAAATACTTACTTTGGAATTCATTTCAATTAAATTACTCAAATTTCGATGATCAAATTAGCCTAAATTTAAGGAAAATTAGAATCTTAATAAAATGTTAGATGCTAGAAGCTTGTCCGCCGAACAAGGCGGGGTAGATTTTAGCTGGCTTTTCATCAATTAATGGGAATTTTTATCTTATAAATCAAATAAGAGGAAAAATATTAATCAATTAACTAATTACCATCTACCTTCTAACATCAGCCATCTACCATCGTTTATCAACTGCCGAAACATGAATTAAATTAAATTCATATTCTAAATTAAACCTTCAAAACTCCACGAAAGCCTCTGACAGTATAATAGGATTCTGCCCCATTGTGGTAGGTGAATACTGTATCGTATCGCCGATCACAAAATAATGCTCCACCCAGTCTTCTGATTTCAGGCGGAGTCACTACCCAACTTGATGTCTTCAAGTCGAAACTACCCAACTCTTGCAGCGATCTATATTCTGCCTCTGTCAACAAATCAATACCCATTGCTGCCGCCATGTCCAAAGCACTATCTCTTGGTTTATTTTCTTTTCTGGAATCAAGCGCCTTCCTGTCATAACAAATGCTTCTTCTATCTTTAGGGCTTTCCGGCGAACAGTCAAAGAAAATATATTCATGAGAAGTTTCATCCATTCCAACCACATCCGGTTCTCCACCTGTTAGTTCCATCTCATGTAATGACCAAAGTTTTGATGGCTTTGTTTCCAATTTTGCTTGAACATCTGCCCAGTTAATTCCCTTATGACGATCTATGTTTTTTTCAAAACGGCTTTGCAGCACTTTAAGTATATCTCGCTTTTGATCGTTGCTTAATTCCCTGCTAACTTTGTCCATTTATATATTTATAACTTAAAATTAATCATTTATTTGGCTTTAGAAACTTAAATAAGTGCTTTAAAAATTCAAAGATTTATTTTTTTACCATAATTTAAATTAAAAACTATCTTTACCACGAAATTGAGTCTAATGAAACATTCTATTCTTCTAAATATATGGTGGCGTCCAACCTGGCAAGGCATGGACAGCGATTTATATTGAAAGAATCATAGAAAGTTAAAATAATATTAAACCGACTGCTGTACATGCCAGTCGGTTTTTTTTATGCCTATTCCACTCTAAAATATTAAAATGTCAAATACTATATACCACTTTGAAAAGAAAATCCTTTCTGACGCCCACACTCCTGTGAGTGTGTATCTCAAGATGCGCGATCTGTACCCTAGCTGCATTCTGCTGGAAAGCTCAGATTATTATGGCAATGAAAAAAACTACTCTTATATCTGTTTCCAACCCTTATGTGGCATAAGTGTGCAAAATGGAGAGATCGTTTATCTGAATGAGGAATTACCATATTCTGAAAAGCAGACCACTCCCAATGCTGAGGTCCTGGAAGAGGTCAATCAGTACTTAACATCATTTCATTTCATCAAAGCACAAAGACCTGCCACCCAAGGTCGCTTCTTTGGTCACTTTAATTATGATGCAGTTCAGTATTTCGATTCTATGACGCTTACTGCTGCAGATGATAAAATAGATATTCCTGACATCAGACTATATGCGTATAAGTTTGTAATCGTATTTGATCATTATCATCATGCTATTTATTTGACGCAACATAATTTTTCTGAAGCAGCTGAAGACGAATTGATACATATAGAGTCATCACTCAGGATCAATTATTTTAATAATTTCAGATTCAAAGTTTCCGGGGAGGAACGAACCAGTTGCAATGACCAGGAATATATGGACATAGTAAATCTAGGCATAGATCATTGTCGCAGGGGCGATACCTTCCAGATTGTCTTATCAAGAGCATTTGAAATTGATTTTAAAGGAGATGATTTTAATGTTTACAGGGCTTTGAGAATGGTCAATCCTTCACCTTATCTATTTTATTTTGACTACGGCGATTACAGGTTGTTTGGGTCCTCCCCTGAGGCACAAATTAAGGTCAATGAAGGAAGAGCCATTATTCATCCTATAGCTGGTACAGCTAGTAGAACCGGTGTTCCAGAAGAAGATAATGCGGCACTCATTGCTTTGAAAAATGATGCAAAGGAAAATGCAGAACATGTGATGCTGGTAGATCTGGCGCGCAATGATCTAAGTAAATCTTTCAAGGAGGTGAGCGTATCTTACTATAAAAATATTCAAGAATTCTCTCATGTCATCCATATGGTTTCTGAAGTGGTTGGTGAAAAAATGACGCATGATAATTCGTTAAAAGTACTCGCTGAAACATTTCCAGCCGGAACACTCTCAGGAGCACCAAAATATAAAGCAATTCAACTCATAGATAAATTAGAACATTCAGACCGTTCTTTTTATGGAGGTTGCGTTGGTTATATTCAGCCGCAAGGAGAAACAAATCAAGCTATCATGATCAGATCATTCCTTAGCAAAGGGCATACATTGCACTACAGGGCTGGAGCCGGCATCACCGTTAATTCAATACCTTTGAATGAATTAAATGAAGTCAGTCATAAGTTGCGCGGACTGAGGACAGCTATTCAATTAGCTCAGGAAACATCAACCAACTAGCTATGTCACAACTAACAAATAGTGCATTAAATGCAACTAACATAAAAACGAATAAAATGAACATAGTCATTATTGATAATTATGACAGCTTTACCTACAATCTCGCTTCACTCGTTGAGGTCGTCGCAGGATGTAAACCTGTCGTCTTGCGCAATGATCAGTTTGAATTAGGCGACCTTGACCAATTTGATAAGATCGTACTTTCTCCAGGTCCGGGAATCCCGGAAGAAGCAGGACTTTTACTTGATGTAATAAAGCATTATGCCTCTTCCAAAAGCATATTAGGGGTTTGTCTCGGACATCAAGCTATAGGGGAAGCATTTGGCGGAAAATTAATTAATATTTCAAAGGTGTTTCACGGCATTGCCACACCGATAGAACATAAAGGTACAGATGATTTATTTGAAGGTCTGCCATCGCGATTCGAAGTAGGTAGATACCATTCCTGGATCATAGATCCTGAAAGTTTGCCTGTCGACCTTAGCGTCACTGCCGTTGATGATGAAGGGCTCATCATGGCCATCAGTCATAACTCATTAGATATAAAAGGCGTACAATTTCATCCTGAAAGCATTCTGACACGAGATGGAAAAAAAATAATTCAAAACTGGATAAAAATATAACATGGTACAAACAACGACATATACAGAAGGTGTCTTACCACATTTCATGAAAAAGATCCTTAACAGACTAGCCAATTATGACAGTCTTTCGCATGATGAAGCTTATGATACACTGCAGGGCATCACTAATGGACTCATCAATGAGGCGCAAACAATAGCTTTTATCTCCGCATTCGTAATGCGCAGGATAACTTTTGATGAGTTGAAAGGATTTAGAGAAGCATTATTGGATCAATGTCTCAAGATAAAACTAGATGGCCAGGAGGCTGCACTCGACATCGTGGGGACAGGAGGAGATGGCAAAAACACCTTTAATATTTCAACCTTGACTTCCATCGTATTAGCAGCTTCGGGGCAAAAGGTAATAAAACATGGAAATTATGGCTCGACGTCTATAAGTGGTTCCTCCAATGTACTAGAATCATTTGGCTATAAATTTTCTAATCAGCAGGATGTTCTACAACGACAGTTAGATGAGGCTAATATTTGTTTTCTTCATGCTCCCCTCTTCCACCCTGCGATGAAAAATGTTGCAACTATCAGAAAAAACCTAGGAATAAGAACATTTTTCAATCTATTAGGGCCATTGACTAATCCTGTTCAGCCAGGTTACCAGGTTCTCGGCACGAATTCGCTGAGTATCGCCAGGATGTATCACTATTTGCTTCAGGATACAAAAAAAGATTACCTCATATTGCACAACATAGATGGATATGATGAGATCTCTTTGACAGCAGAATGCAAGATTTATAGCAATAAAGAAGAAAAACTCCTTAACCCAAGATCTTTCGGCTTTAATAAAATAAAACCGGAAGAAATATCTGGCGGAGAAACTGCTAACTCGGCTTCGCGTATCTTTATGGAAGTTTTGGAAAACAATGCTACAGCGGCACAGATTAATGTAGTTATTGCTAATAGCGCCATTGCAATGCAATTAATTAATCATAAACTTTCTCTGTCTGACGCTGTAGAACTAAGCAGAGAATTAATTGAAAATGGTGCAGCACTTAATACCTTCAAAAAAATTATCAGTAATACTTAATATAGAAAAAAGATGGTAAATCAATTAAATACGATCGTTGAGTCGAAAATTAAAGAAGTAAAAGAAAAAGAATTACATACACCAATGGACATTCTTGAGCAATTAGCCATGCAATCAGCTCCTGTAGTTTCAATGGTAAATTCACTTCAAGACCCATTAAAGACATCAATTATAGCAGAATTTAAAAGGAAGTCCCCTTCAAAGGGATTTCTGAATGAATTCGCGGATGTACTTGATATCATTCCCAAATATGCTTTGGCCCAGGCAAGCGGGATTAGCATTCTGACCGATGAAGAATTTTTCGGCGGTTCTGTAGAAGATCTTTTTTCAGCCAAAGTAGTTAATCCATTATGCCCTATGTTACGTAAGGATTTTATCATTGATCCTTATCAGATCATAGAGGCTAGAGCTATCGGTGCTGATGTCATCCTTTTGATCGCTTCAATTCTGGATAAAGATGAAATAATTTCCTTTACTGAATTGGCCCATGCATTGGATATGGAAGTAATTTTGGAAATACATGATCAGTTAGAATTAAATAAATATCATGAATCGGTGGACATCATTGGCATTAATAACAGGGATCTTAAAACATTCAAAACGGACTTGAATACTTCATTGGAATTAATAAAGCTGCTTCCGAAACATAAACCATGTATTTCAGAGAGTGGAATTAGAAATGTACAGGATGCCAGAATGCTGCTTGATGCAGGTTTTACGGGACTCTTGATCGGGGAGTTGTTTATGAGTGAACCCGGATCCCGGGCTAGCTTTTTCCAGCTTTGTACAACAGCTGCACCAACAAAATTAAAATTTAAAAATGAGGATATGAATAGTGATAAGGAGAAAATTAAGATCAAGGTTTGTGGAATGACCTCAAAAGAAAATATAAAAAAGGTATTGGACATTGGCGTGGATATGATCGGTTTAATATTCGTCCCCACATCAAAAAGATTTTTAAAAGACAAGAAAGCTATCATTGATTTTGTTTCTCAAATAGTTCAAGTAAAGAAAGTTGGTGTTTTCGTCAACCCATCTGCTGCGCTAGTCTCAAAGCAAATAGATCAGTATAAGCTTGATTATATTCAGCTGCATGGCCAGGAAAGCGCTGATTTTTGTTCACTTTTTACAAATAAAGTTAAGGTGATCAAAGCTTTTGGAGTTGATGAGTTCTTTGATTTTAAAATATTGGAAAAATATAAAACCTCTTGCGATTATATACTTTTCGATACATACAGTTTGCAGCAAGGCGGCAGTGGCAAACTGTTTGATTGGGAACTGTTAGACAATAAAAATATACCGTTGCCTTTTATCCTTTCTGGAGGAATCCATGCCGACCTTGACCAAAGGATCAGTCAATTGAGTTTACCTCTTTTGTGGGGAATAGATATAAATAGTAGGTTCGAAACAAAGCCGGGAATGAAAAATATTGATAAAATTAAATCTTTCGTACATGCAATACACAGCTGATGTATTTGGATATTATGGCAACTTTGGCGGTGCATATATACCTGAAATATTACATCATAATATCGAAGAATTAAATCTTCATTTTGATCAATTAAAAAATGATGTTTCATTTAAAAATGATTTTGATGCATTACTAAAGGACTATGTAGGCAGGCCAAGTCCACTCTACTTAGCAACCAGACTTTCTGATCATTATAAAACTTCCATATTTCTAAAAAGAGAGGACTTGAATCATACAGGTTCTCACAAGATCAATAATACCATCGGTCAGGTACTTCTTGCCAAAAGGATGGGGAAAAGAAAGATCATCGCTGAGACCGGGGCTGGACAGCATGGAGTCGCTACAGCTACTGTCTGCGCACTTATGGATATGGAATGCACGGTATTCATGGGTGAAACAGACATTGCAAGGCAGCAACCCAATGTAGATCGGATGAAGCTACTGGGAGCGAAAGTAATTCCTGCCACCAGTGGTAATAAAACACTGAAAGATGCCTGCAATGAAGCCATAAGGTACTGGATCAGCCATCCTTCTGATACGCACTACATTATTGGGTCTGTAGTTGGACCAGCACCTTATCCTGAGATGGTAATGCATTTTCAGTCTGTCATAAGTGAAGAAATCAAAACCCAGCTTAAAGAGCAAACTGGTTCTGAACTTCCTGATACCGTGCTCGCTTGTGTAGGTGGTGGTTCAAATGCTGCCGGATCATTTGCTCATTTCCTTGATAATCCTTCAGTAGAATTAATTGGAATAGAGGCCGCAGGAATAGGAATAAATACTTTAGAACATGCTGCAACCATTGCCAAAGGTTCAATTGGAATCATCCACAGTGCCAAAACAATGCTTATACAGTCACAAGATGGTCAAATCATAGAACCATACAGCATATCAGCCGGTTTGGACTATCCAGGCATAGGACCTATTCACGCACACTTGAATGAAACCGGTCGTGCCAGATACGTCTCAGTTACCGATACGGAAGCACTGGATGCAGCATATTTATTAATGAAACTCGAAGGCATCATTCCAGCGTTGGAATCAGCTCATGCCATCGCCGCTCTTGAAAAACTTGAGCTAAATCCATCGAATAAAATAGTATTATGTTTATCCGGCCGTGGGGACAAAGACCTCGCTGCTTTCATGGAACATGCTCCAAATAAATGAAATAATAATGAATAGAATTGACTTACTTTTTGAAAAAAAAGACAATGGCATTTTGTCCATTTTTATGACGGCTGGATATCCTAATCTAGACGATACAGTCAGCATCATAGAAGCATTGTATGAAGCAGGGGTGGACATGATAGAGATAGGAATTCCATTTTCTGATCCAATAGCTGATGGTCCTGTCATACAACATAGCAGCATGGCAGCTTTAGCTAATGGGATGTCCATCGATCTATTAATGGATCAATTAAAAGAAATCAGAACCAAAACAACACTGCCTCTTATCTTGATGGGGTATATCAATCCCGTGATGCAATTTGGTATTGAAAAATTTTGCAAGATGGCGGCAAATGTTGGTATAGATGGATTCATAATTCCTGATCTTCCGCTCATCGTCTTCGAAAGAGAATGGAAGCCAATTATTGCAAAACATGGACTTCACATGATCTTTTTAATTACACCTAACACTTCTCCCGAGCGTATTAAAGCAATAGATGAAGCAAGTGGAGGTTTTATTTATATGGTTACAGCTCCGGGAACGACAGGAGGAGGACTAAAAAATGATGCAGATCAGCAGCAATATTTTGAAAGGGTAAATTCAATGAATTTACAACATCCTTTGATCGCAGGATTTGGTGTAAAAAACAAGGAAGACCTTGAGGTACTTGGCCATTATACTAGTGGAGCTATCGTTGGTAGTCATTTTGTAAATGCACTTTCTCAGGATGGTGACTTGAAAAATAATGTAAATAAATGTATTAGTGAGCTGAGAAAAGGGTGATGGGCAAAGAATTATAAATGGTGAATTATAAATGATAAATGATGAGTGGTAATCACAAAGATTGATGTTTTAGGGAACGCAATTCTAAATTCTAATTTTTCGCTTATAATTATTTTATTTAGATGCAAATTAGGTAGATACAATTAACAAAAATTCGATTATACTTCCCCTCCGGTCGGAGGCTTGCCTGCGCATAGAGTCGTGGAGGCCAAAGGCGGGCTGGCGTATTAGATAATTAACAACTGAATTTTCTTTCTAATGAATAAATCCTAAAAGTATTACAATTACGAAATTAAAGGAAGAAATTAGAAGTCAGAATCTTGCCCGACAAAGCTTTAGCGGCGGCGGGTCAGAATAAGAAAAACTAATCTCGGTTTTACATCAGAACCATCTGCCCTTAGTCAAGTCTATTGACAAAAAAAAGATCTCACCCCGCCATTCGGCACCCCTCAGCATGAGGGGAAGTATGGCCTTCGTTTCTGGAATAAACAATACTTTCGAAAATGGGAAGAATCTAGTTACAACTGTAGTTCAAAATATTATAAAAGGTATGATTATACTTCCCCTCCGGTCGGAGGGGTGCCAAAGGCGGGGTGGCGCATTAGAAAATTAATAATAATTTTTTAAAAAGCCAACCAGACCACATAGTAATACTCCCAAATCTTTGCCCCATCTCACACCTCTCACATCTCACATCTCACATCAACTAGAACGTCAATGTCATCCCAAGTCCATTATCATGAGCACCCACACTCAGGTAAGAGCTTTCTTTTCCGCTACAATATTTCCTAGATTTCAATTTGCCAATGATCATTAGAGGAATACCGCCACCCAGTGCCATTCCACCAACTACCACACCTGACACTCCTGCTATCACCAATCCACCAATTTTGTTGCCACTTTTATCTTCATAATTATCACCTGCAGAAATAAATAGCATAGCAGTTCCTCCAACAAAGAAAATTGAACCGAAAATTGTCATAACAGCTCCTGCTGTATTCATCGATTTATAGGTTCTACATTTGTCTTTGGCTACTAAGTTTAGTTTCATATTAATGGGTAAAACTAAAGTTGTACTCGATTCTGAAAATTCATTGTTCAAAGAAGATGAATATGATTTATAATTAGTGGAAGAGGCTAATTCTTTTTGGCAAAATAAAGATATTGGAAAAAGAAATACTACGAAAAGAAGGGGGTTTGAATTATTTTTCATTTGTTATAATTTACATTTAAATTAAATATCAATAAATATTAAACAATTTAGTAAGAATTTCTCAATTAGAAAAATAAACTTTATCTTTTCAAAATTTTAATTTTAGCAAAATTACGACTATACTTCCCCTCCGGTCGGATGCTTGCCCGACTAATCAGGCGGGGGGGCCAAAGACTGGGTGGCGCATTAGAAAATTAATAATAATTAATTGAAAGCCACAACCAGACTTCAGAATAATACTCCCCAATCTTTGAGGCATTTCACATCTCACATCGACTAAAACGTCAATTTCATCCCAACTCCATTATCCTGAGCACCAGCACTCAAGTAAGAGCTTTCTTTTCCGGAGCAGAATTTATTAGATTTTATATTTCCTATTATCAAAAGTGGAATACCCGCAGATAGACTCGCACCGCCCATCAAACTACATCCATATCCTGCTATCAATCTGTTGAGATCAGTGTCATCACCATCATCTAATCCTAGAAGATTTTCTGTTTCAACTACACTTAAGATTAGAGCTATACCACCAGCCATTACAACAGAACCTGCAATAGTAAGTATAAGCCCTGTAGTTTTCATCCTCTTGTAAGTGATGCATTTATCTTTTGGAGCCTTCATTCCATAGTTGGTGCCCAACAAAATGTCTGGAGAAGTAGGTAATTCCATAAAGTGCAAATTGGCAGAATTTGAGAAATTTTTGTATTGAATATTACCTGAAATTTCATTTTGAGAAAAAGCGATAAATGGAAATACAAAAAAAATAAATAAAAATAGTTTCATTGAGTTTTTCATGTTTTATTTGTTTGAATTTATAATTGATGTATTAAAAATCATTTCTAAATAAAAGAAATCTTAAGGCTAAAGACTATTGTAAATATACTAATTACTTATCTTAATAAATTTGCCAGTAAAGAGCTTATTTTCAGTATTTTGGACTTTTACAAAATAAAGCCCGGCACTAAATTCCCCGACATTTATCTTATAAATTCCATTAGCTTGATTATTTAATTTTTGAATTACAATGATCTTACCTTGACTATCCATGAAAGTCATTAAAGATGCATCGTTGAATGACTTGTCTAATACAACACTTACCTCATCAGATGTAGGATTAGGGAAAATTGCGTTTATACTATTTTGAAGATTATCAGAACTTAATACAGGTGCACATTCAGCGCCAAAGGTTGCGGTACATCCTGTCACTGTATTAGTTATAGTTACTTCAAATGGCCCAGCAGATAGGCCGGCCGCAATCTTTCCTGTACTGCTATTGGTCCATAGATAAGTCAATGGATCTGATTCATCAAGTGGATTTATCACACCTATACATGTGCTATCAATGGAGTTAACTTCCAATGTGGCCAGTATTGCCTCATGCGTTCTAAAATCTACGGACAACGTCTTAGGACAATATCTCGCTTCAGAATCATTGAAGGATAATTCGAGTGGGCTCGCTGCAAAATTAAAAGCCATAATAACACTTTCATCATCTTCTGAGACCTTGGTAGCGAATGCTGGATTGTAATTTAATTGGATATTAGAGTCAAAGTTTGATCCTTTCAAAATCTTCACTAAATGTCCAGCTTCCGAGCCAAAACATGGTAATTTTTCTGTATAACTAAATTCAATATCATTCTTCAGAAAAACTGCAGTTTGAGCTTCATCAGAAAAGCCATCAGCATTCTGTCCCGTCACCGTATAAAGGACGTCTGCGCCTGAGAATGTGTCATTAATACTGATAGTTGGATTGGCAATAAAACTTTCAAAACCATCGCTTCCTACCCAATGATAGCTGTCAGCGCCAGTTGCTGACAGTTGAAATACATCTCCCGGGCAGACAAATTCCGCCGAAATAGAAGCATTAACTGTTGGAAGCGCACCACTTTTAATCCTTGCAGTGGCAAGCCAGCCTTCCCTTGAACCCATTAACAATGCTGTGCCATTATTATTTAAATTTATGTCAAGACAAGTTGTAATGCTATTGCCATATTTGATTTTTACAATCCCATCCACCCCAAATTCAGGAACAAGCAACCCATCGATTGAAACTTTGGCTACAAAAAAATTCAGGTCAATACCCCCAACTACAAAAATTCTATTTTTAAAGATGCGAACAGAATTAATTGTATTAAAATTACCTTGATAATTGATCAACGTTTTTCCCTGGTTACCAAATGAATTTACAGGACTTCCATCCGGGGTTAATTTTAGTAAAATAAGTGATTTCGGGCTGAATAATTCATTACCGCCTAACAATAAATTCCCATCATCCATTATCTGCATGCTCGATACTTTCAGATCTGCATATTGATTTGCTAATGAGAAAAATTCTAAATCTTCCACTCCATATTGATTCATTTTGCGCAGTTGCTGAATTCCTGTTGTAAACTAAATATCATTGTGCGAAGTAATAGTTGAATAAACTTTAAAGTCTCCCGAAACTGGAAATTCAAGTTTCCCGCCCACACCAAAACTAGGATCCCATTCACCGGCATCATCCAATTTTAAACAAACAATCTTATTTTTTGTCCTGGCAAAAACTACGTATGTACGGTCGAATAACCGGACCATAGAACTTACATAGTCATCACTTCCAAGGTCTCTAACCACCTCACTGTGGATACCGAAATTATCAACAGGAGTGCCGTCTACTTCAAATTGTTTTAAAAACAAATTACCATTTCGACCTCCTGCGATCACAAACCTACTGGCATATCCAGCTGTAGAAGCAATGGCACATTTAAGATTAAAATTTTGTTGAGTTTCACTCAAAGGCATTTGTTTCTCACTAACCAAATAATCATTCTTGAATGTACTCACCGGCAACCACATTTTCCCCTCATCGTCTTTAGAAATAATATTCCCTAGCAATAGAAAACTTTCTTCACTTTGTGGCAACTTTGTTATCTCCTCAATGGAATATAAATAAGGATGGAAATCAGCATAATTTTGTTTTCCATAATTTCCGTATGTGCTGTCTATTTGACCATTCTGGGCAGAAGTAATCACAGCAGAACAAAAGATCAAAAAACAGATAATAGTTGTAGAAATATTATTCATCTAACATCATTTAATAAAATTCTAAGCAATCAATTCTTTCGAAATTGCGAAACAGCGCTCAATTTGGGAATAAAGATAGAATTTTTATTATATGTAGCATGTATTTAAAGCATATATATCGATTATTCTTTATTTGTAATAATAGCAATATGAAAGAAATGTGTTGAAAATGGAGGAGCTTGCCTGCCAAAGCCAAAGTGGCGGTATGATGAGAAGGTGAGGAAGTGATAAGGTGAGGAGGAATTATTCACAAACAGTCTTTATGAATAAGAGCATCTCGTTTCCAAAACGAAGCCATCAGCTATCAGCCAGTAGCAATTAGCGATAAGCGAGAAAGTGAGCTGACAAAAGCATATCAAATAGATAAATTTAGCCTTAAGGAATAAATTAATTTCCCTGCCTTGTATAATTTGCCAGATAATTTGCCAGGTAAATTCAAAGTAATTTCCGTGCTGTCCATGAACTTTGACGGGAAAAATTCTGATTTCTAATTTCTAATTTTTAATTTTTTATTACTTCATATATTCCTTTAACCAATTAAGCCACTCTTTGTCCCGCTCCCGTATAGTGATTGGATCGGAGGCATTGTGAGCAGCAACTGGCCAGCCAACAAATTTGGTGACTGTTCCATTATCGATCAATGTATGGTATAGCTTGTAGGACTGAGTAACTGGAACCCTTGGATCGCTAGTATTTGATAAAATCAGTGTAGGAGCTTTTATATTTTTGGCCTGGGTGATCGGTGATTGTGCAATATATTTTTTCATATTATCCCCTACCCATGGAGATCCACCGAGCGAGCGTATACGCATGACATTTCCATCACTGAGATTGTATTGATCCACCCAATCCGTGACTGCTGCTCCTGCGACTGCCGCCTTCCAACCGCCATAATGGCCTGCCAACCAGACAGTCATGAATCCTCCATAAGACCATCCAGTAACAGCAATTCTATCTACATCAATCAAACCACTCGATTTCAATTTTTCCAGACCAGCCATTACATCCCTTCCCGGCCCTTCTCCCATATCTTCAATGATAGCCAACTTATACTCATACCCCAGATTGTCACTACCTCGATAGTTTGGTTCAAAAACAAAAAATCCTTCACTAGCCATTAACTGTCCCATGCGGGAGAAAGCCTCCACAGATGCAGAATTCGGCCCTCCATGAATCAATAAAACTAAAGGATATTTCTTGCCTTTGACATAGTCTGCAGGATAGGTAACTATGCCGCAATGTTTAAATTTGTCATTCTCCCAGCGAATAGTTTCAGTTTTACCAAGAGTCATCTTGCTTATTGGTTCATTATAATTAGTCAATTGCTTAGGTTTTGAAGCAGTAGATGCCAGATAATATAATTCAATCGGTTTATCAGGTTCGGATCCTGTAAAAGCAATAGACCCGGCTTTACTAACTGTCGCGTCCATCCAAAAACCCCAGGAAGGACAAATATTTCCCAGATCAATAGGTGTAGTTTTCCCATCCATAGTCATTGACCATAATGATGTCTTATTATCATTATGCCCTCCTACCAAAAAAGATTTACTATCAGGCAGCCAAGCAGAAAGATATAGATCCCGGTTCAAATTTGAACTAATAACCTTTCCTTCATTCCCAGAATAATCAGTGATCCAAAGCTCATTAATGCTTGATATATGATCGCCTTGTTTATACCAATATGATATTTTGTTGCCATCAGGAGAGAAATTAGGGTAAGCCTCCAATTTTGTTCTTTTTGTCAATGGCTTAAAAGTACTATCTGCCACATTCAACAACTGTATACTTCTCGTCATCGCATCTCCAGAGTAGGGCGATTCCACCTTAACAAATAAAATACTCTTCCCATCAGGAGACCATGAAAAGGGAGAAGATGGTGCACTAGGGGGAATAACTTGAGGCAGCGTCCAGGTGCCATCTGTTAATCTTCTTGTTTCAGCTGTTTCAGTATTTGCTAACCATATATGAGATACTAAAGGTTTGCTGCTGACAAACATATCATTATTTGTTATTTCCAATGCGGTATAACCTTTTTCAACCTCTTCTTTATTTGTTGCTTCATTTAGAGTTGCAAAGGCGATGTCTGTCGAATTTGGACTCCATGCAAAATGCTGGACTCCTTTGATGGCATGAGTTACCTGCCGAGCCTCTCCCCCATTCATGGAAAGTACAAATATCTGATTCAAGGATTCTTTAGTCAGTCCAGCTTTTGAAATAAAGGCCAATAGAGTTCCATCTGGAGACCATCTAGGGCTGGACACAGCGAATCTATTCTGAGTAAGAACCCTCTTTTTACCAGAATTCACATCGATCATTACCAACTCAGCATTATTTCTATTTTTATCATAATCCGGGCGCGAGACCACTACAACGACGCTTTTACCATCAGGAGAAATCTGGGAATCAGATAAATTAACCATTTTGGGATATTCTGAAAGTCCAAATTTAGTCTGTCCGAAGACCCTAGTAGTCAAAGACAATAGTAAGGCAATTAAAATTAATGATCTATTAAATGACATAATTCAGCAGGTATTATTATATGAACCAAAGTGATGATTTTTATGCAGAAATAATTCATATAAATATATGTTAAAGGTTTCAAATAAAGCCCATTCTGCTTAAAAATTATCAATAATAAATATTCAGCAAAATGTGACAATTAATCATAACCAACAATTTATCCTCCACCATTTATCACTAACCACTTATCATTCAAACTCATACTTTCCCATCCTTAATTTCCTCAACGATCTCCGGATTCAACAAAGTGGAAGTATCTCCAAGATTTGAAAAATCATTCTCAGCAATTTTGCGGAGGATGCGACGCATGATTTTTCCGGATCGGGTCTTTGGTAGTCCGCTGACGAACTGGATCTTGTCGAGTTTGGCGATGGCTCCGATTTGCTCAGCAATGTGCTTATTGATTTCTTTTCTTTGAGTCTCGTGATCATGGTCTTCAGCTGATTCGTTCAGTATAACAAAGCCATACAATGCGCTCCCCTTAATATCGTGAGGAAAACCGACAATAGCACTTTCCGCCACATCAGGGTGATCATTGATAGCGTCTTCGATGGGCGCTGTGCCTAGATTATGACCAGATACAATTATTACGTCATCTACCCTACCCGTGATTCGATAATAGCCAACTTCATCCCTTAATGCGCCATCTCCTGTGAAATATTTCCCGGGATATGCAGTGAAGTATGTTTCCTTGTATCTCTTATGATCTCCATAAATAGTCCTTGCGATGGCCGGCCATGGATACTTAATACATAGCGAACCGCTTACATGATTTCCTGACAATTCATTGCTTAATTCATCCATTAGAGCAGGTTGTATGCCCGGTAACGGTAATGTCGCAAAGGATGGTTTTGTAGGTGTGACAAAAGAAATTGGAGAAATCATTATACCGCCAGTTTCGGTTTGCCACCAGGTATCAACCAGCGGGCAGCTTCTATGACCTACATGTTCATTGTACCAGTCCCACGCTTCTTCATTTATCGGTTCGCCCACAGAACCTATTACTTTTAAAGAAGTCAGATCGTTTTTTTGTACAAATTCAACATCCTCTCTTGCCAATGCTCTGATGGCTGTCGGCGCTGTATAAAACTGATTGACTTTATGTTTTTCTATAACCTGCCAAAATCTGCTATAATCAGGAAATGATGGAATTCCTTCGAATATGATCGTCGTCGCTCCATTCAGTAATGGGCCATAGACAATATAAGAATGACCGGTGATCCAGCCAATATCCGCTGTGCACCAAAAAACATCGTCCAAATCATATTTAAAAACATTTTTAAAAGTGTAGGCGGTGTAAACCATATATCCTGCGATCGTGTGCACCATGCCTTTTGGCTTACCTGTAGAACCAGAAGTGTATAATATAAATAGTGGATCCTCGGCATCCATGACCTCTGCCACATGCATACCCAGTGCTTCATCCAGCAGAGGTTGCAACCAATGATCGCGGCCTTCTGTCATATTTATCTTAGAATTAATGCGCTTTACAACCATCACGGACAACACGCCGGGACATGTTTTTAATGCTTCATCAATTATCCCCTTAAGATCGATCGTTTTAGCTCCACGATAAGAGCCATCTGAGGTAATGACCATCCGACAATCGCAATCATTGATCCTTGCTGCGACTGCTGAAGCAGAAAATCCGGCGAAAACGACAGAATGGACAGCACCGATTCTGGCACAAGCAAGCACTGCCACCGCGAGCTCAGGTATCATGGGAAGATAAATACATACTCTGTCACCTTTTTTTATTCCATGTGAGATAAGTACATTGGACATCTTAGACACCCGACTATATAATTCTTGATAGCTGATATGCTGTGCTGCTTCATTCGGATCGTTTGGCTCGAAAATAAAGGCTGTCTTTTCACCTCTTTCATTCAAATGCCTGTCGATGCAATTCTGAGTAATGTTAAGTTTGGCATTTTCAAACCATTTGAACTGAGCTTCCCGCATGTCGAAATCGACCACTTTATCGCATTTCTGTTGCCAGTCGAAGTTTTTATCAGCTATTTTTCCCCAGAATTTTGCAGGGTTTTTTATTGATTTATTGTATTGTTTGAAGTAGTGCTCGAGATTTTTAATGTTGTAACTGCCCATCGTAATTTCTGATTTATATTTGCTAAAAATACAATTTCATTTGGGAAAATGAAACATTAGGCACTTGTTTCAATTAAAAGTGTGTGGATAATAATCTATACAATTAATGCGCAAGAAGGTATTATGGCATGTTGACACCTGTGTTCTTTCACAACTGTAACTTGTTAATTTAATTTTTTCTTGAAACACATAGGCACATAGGCCGTTCGCCAAATATTAAAGACTTTTGCTATTTTTCAGGTTTAGAAATAATTTTATGGGATAATTTAAAACCTGAAGCTATGTGTTCTATGTTTATGTGTTTCATTAAATTATTTTGAAAACATATATAGGCCAAATTGAACCGCACCATACTTTGATTCTAATTCGTCAAAGCAAAATTTAAATAATCTCTAAACAAATACTTATTATAAGAACGCCTATGTGCCTAAGTTTTTTATAAAAATACTTGAAACATATAGACACATAGGCCACACTGCACTACATAATATTTTGATTCTAATTCGTCAAAGCAAAATTTAAATAATCTCTAAATAAATACTCATTATAAGAACGCCTATGTGCCTATATGTTTTATAAAAATACTTGAAACACATAGACACAAAGGCCGCACTGCACTACATAATACTTCGATTCTAATTCTTCAAAGCAAAATTTAAATAATCTCTAAACAAATACTCATTATTAGAACGCCTATGTGTTTTATAAAAATTCCTGAAACACATAGGCACAAAGACTACACTGCACTGCATCATATTTTGATTCTAATTCATCAAAGCAAAATTTAAATGCCCTCATCTGAAAATCAAATTGCAAAAAAAATTATGTGTAGGTGCAATTTGTTATACAAACAATAAAAGTATCTAAACATTATCCTGGTTAGAAACTTTACATCCAGGTATAATATGTTGAACAAGAAATTTGTTGTAGATCAATAATTTAAATTATTTGACCATATTTGTATCCTCACAAAAAAATTTACATATGAATTTTAAAACATTAATTATTGCACTAATTCTTCCCTATTGTATGCAGGCACAATATACCTATCCAACCACCATGAAATCGGACCAGAAAGATGATTATCATGGCACGACTGTTGCTGATCCTTACAGATGGCTGGAAGATGACAATTCACAGGAAACTAAAGATTGGGTGACCGAACAAAATAAGGTCACTTCAGCATATTTTGACAAAATATCTTACATCGGTGCATTGACAGACAGGCTCAATGCCTTATATAATTACCCAAAATATTCCTCTCCTTTCAGAAATGGAGAATATTATTATTACTATTATAATACCGGATTACAAAACCAATCTTTATTATATCGCACCAAAGGATCTAAAGGAAAGCCGGAGTTGGTAATAGATCCAAATAATCTTAGTGCTGATGGCACCACAAAACTGGCCGGATTTTCACTTTCTAAAAACGGAAAATATGCCGCTGTGTACCTTTCACAAGGAGGTTCAGACTGGAGTACCGGAAAAGTAATGGATATGACATCACTTAAATACTTGAAAGACTCTTTAAGCTGGATCAAAGTTTCAGGAGCTTCATGGCAGGGCGATGGATTCTATTACAGCAGATATCCCGCTCCGGAAGGAAGTGCATTAGCTTCCATCAACGAAAATCACAAAGTATATTTTCACAAAGTCGGCCAATCTCAGGATAAAGACAAATTGATATTCGAAGATGCTTCTATGCCGCAGGCTTTCAACTTTGGATATACCACAGAAGATGAATTCTATACTATCCTATCTAGATCAGACAGAGGAAAAGGCCTCGATGGCAATTCCCTATTTTATATGAAAAAAGGTGGAACTGCATGGACTCCTATCGTGGAAAAAATCACAGATATTGATTACAGCATTGTGGACAATACTGGGGCTGATTTTGTGATTATGACCAATGAAGATGCGCCAAATAAAAAAGTATTAGGCTATAATACAACAACAAAAAAATGGAAGACCATTATTCCTGAAGCTAAGGAACCATTGCAATTTGTAAGTGCAGCAGGTGGCAAACTTTTCGTAGGATATATGAAGGATGTTTGTTCGAAAGTATATGTATATGACTACAATGGCAAACTGGAAAATGAAATAGAGCTTCCCGGACTAGGCAACGTGGGAGGATTCGGCGGAGAGCGAAAGGATAAGACGACATTTTACACTTATACGTCGTTTACAAGCCCCTCTACGATATATGAATATGACATTATGACAAAAAAGTCAAAGGTCTATAGAAAATCGGAGATCGATTTTAAAGCGGACAACTATGTGACGAAGCAGGTTTTCTATCCTAGCAAGGATGGTACTCAGATCCCCATGTTTATCGTCATGAAAAAAGGTACTCAGATGAATGGCAAGAATCCAACATTGCTATATGGTTATGGTGGATTTAACATTAGTTTGAACCCCGGATTTAATCCATTATTAATTCCCTTCCTTGAACAAGGTGGTGTATATGCGCAAGCCAATCTTCGTGGTGGTGGAGAATATGGGGAAGCATGGCATGAGCAAGGCATGAAGCTTAAGAAGCAAAATGTATTCGATGACTTTATAGCTGCCGGTGAATATCTAAAGAGTGAAAAATATTGCGATACAGAACATTTGGCATTGAGAGGTGGATCCAATGGAGGCACACTCGTGGGAGCAGTCATCAATCAACGACCTGACCTCGCCAAAGTGGCTATTCCACAGGTTGGCGTAATGGATATGTTACGTTTCCAGAAGTTTACGATTGGGTTTAACTGGGTCGCTGATTATGGTTCATCTGATAATGGGGAGGAATTCAAAACACTTTATGGATACTCTCCGATGCACAATATCAAACCTGGAGTAAATTATCCTGCTACTTTGGTTACTACAGCGGATCACGATGACAGAGTGGTGCCTGCACATTCATTCAAATATGCAGCGACATTGCAGGAAGTGGCCGGCAAATCTACCACCAACCCATTGCTGATCAGAGTAGATGTCAATTCAGGACATGGTGCGAGTAATACGAAAAAAAATATAGAAACAATGGCGTACATCTATAGCTTTATATGGTATAATATGGGTTATCAACCGACATTCAAAAAGTAATTTTACGGTAATAGAATTAATAAGGCTTCGAATTGATTTTCGGAGCCTTTTTTTAAAAATTTAATTGAATAAAAAGATATATTATTCCTTTCTAGTATTGCATTTAGTTTTCAATAACAATTAATTGGAACTAAATATAGTCAAATTGCTTTTTAATCATATCATCGTTATTGGATTTCACGTTTCTAAAGTATTGATTGACAATACAATAATCCATTATCGACTTCAATTTCATCAAATCACGGACCTTTTCAAACTTATTTATATCTTAATATAAGTTTGAAACATTTTTCATTTTGAGCATCAGTCCTGTGAAGCATTTTTTTATAGCTTATTTATTAACGAATATTAAAAGCAAATTGATTTATGAAAATAGCTTATATTTCTACATATCCTCCCCGTCAATGCGGTATTGCCACATTCAATCAGAATTTGGTAAAGGCAATAAGTGGTAATTTTCAAAACCAGACCCTTGAAGATAGTAGTTATGTGATCGCTCTCAACAATATAGAAGGTGGTGAAGAGTTGGTATATCCTCCTGAAGTAAAATTTGTCGTTGGACAAAACGTCAACGAAGATTACATTAAAGCGGCTAATTATATCAATTCAAGTGATGTTGACGCGTGTATTCTACAGCATGAATTTGGTATCTACGCAGGTGATAATGGAATTTTTGTTTGGCCATTCATTAATAGAATTAAAGTGCCAATCATTTCGATTCTTCATACCATTCTTGATGACCCATCTTTTATTCAAAAATCTATTATTAAAAAAATAGTGAAGGTTTCTTCAAAGATTGTAGTGATGAGTAAGAAAGGTGTTTCTATTCTCACAGAGGTATATAATGTCCCAAGACATAAGATTCAGATTATAGAACACGGTGTTCCCGACCTTGAAGTCCCTGAAAACAATCCAGTTAGAGAATTGCCGGCATTAAAAGGAAAAAAAATACTTCTCACTTTTGGTTTAATAAGTAGAGGCAAAGGCTTGGAAACTGTAATTAAAGCACTTCCTGCTATCACCAAAGAACATCCTGAAGCGGTCTATGTCATATTGGGAAATACACATCCAGGAATACTTAAACACTCCGGTGAAGAATACCGGGATTACCTTAAGGATCTAGCTGAAGAATTGAATGTGTCAGACCATCTGGTATTTATAAAAAGGTATGTGGAAGAAGCTGAACTTATCCAATATCTGGGAGCTGCAGACATATATGTGACACCTTATCCTAATGAAGCACAAATCACAAGTGGTACTCTTTCCTACGCAGTCGGTGCCGGAGCTGCAGTCGTGTCTACTCCATATTGGCATGCTAAAGAATTACTTGACAATAATAGAGGCGCTTATTTTGGATTTAAAGATGAAGTTGGACTTGCCAATGTGGTAAATGATTTGCTTTCAAAACCAGAAAAATTAAAACAAATTAAGCAGAATGCCTACAATTATGGGAAACAAATAAGGTGGCCAAAAATTGGAAAAGCATTCATTAAAGTAATAAAGAAGTCAATTGAAGAAGCTGTAGAACATGATGCCTCAGTATTTCCTATCATTGACAGAAGTGCTCTGCCTGATCTTAGTCTAAACTATATCAAAAGAATGACTGATGATACCGGAATATTTCAGCATGCTAAATACGGCATTCCTAATAGAAATGAAGGATATTGTATTGATGATAATTCGAGGGCGCTGATCACTGCATTGATGGCATATAAGGAGACTGCTAGTATAGAATCACTGGAAATGATACCAGTATATATGAGTTATATCCATCATATGCATTTGGAAAATGGAAATTTCAGAAACTTCCTAAGTTTTGATAGAAGGTTTTTAGACGAGGAAGGTTCCGATCATTCTTTTGGCCGTACTATATGGTCTTTGGGATTTCTTGTAAATAACGCTCCCAATAAGCATTACGCGGATTTTGGAAGGCAATTATTTCAGGACTCGATACAACATTTTTCAAAACTAACTCATATTAGAGGAATTGCTAATACAATAATTGGTATTACGTATTTTTTAAGAAGTTGCCCAGGAGATGAGCGCGTGAATAGTGAGCTAAATAATTTAATAAATAAATTAGTTGCTTCCTACCAAAGTGCAAGCGATTCCAACTGGCATTGGTTTGAAAATCATTTGACATATGACAATGGCATTTTACCACTTGCATTATATCATGCAGCAGAAATTACTGAGGATGATCAATTGGTCACAATAGCAGATGAAGCATTAAAACATTTAGAAAATCTCACATTTACAAGCGGGACTATAAATCCTGTCGGAAATAATGGTTGGTATTTCAAAGATACAAACAAAATGGCTCTATATGATCAACAGGCCATAGATGTTATGGCTATGGTGCTTATGTATTACCAAGCTTTCATCGTGACAAAAGAAAGCAAACATCTTGAGACGATGTTTAACTGTCATTTATGGTTCCTTGGACAAAATTCATTGCAGCTGCCGATTTATGATAGCGAATCTAAAGGTTGTGGCGATGGACTTCAATCAAATGGAGTCAATAAAAACCAAGGCGCTGAAAGCACCTTGGCTTATCTGCTATCTCATCTGACTGTAATCAAGGCTATCCAATATGATCAGAAACTAATTGGAACAATGAAAGAAAAGGTACTCATGTATCAATAGTAACATAATAATCTCAGGTGCCCTGTATAGTGATGTGCAGGGTATTTTTTATGGAGTATTATGTATAAATTTTTTATTTTTATCCGGTGACTAAAGTCAACGGCAATTGAACGCGAAGGAGATATTGATCCTATATTTTGCAATATTGCATTTCAAAATTTTGATTTTTGGCATTATTTATTTCTATTCTCTATTCTATGAATCCATCCATAATTTGCCGTTGGTTTTAACCAACGGTCCAAGATCCCACAAAAACTCCCGACTTTAGTCGGTCTATAAATTTGTTAGACTTAACTGCTTTAGCTGTTCCAAATCAATTAATAATTTTATAGATATAAATCTGATCTCCAACCTTCCATTGATTAATCTTAAATAGGATTTCTTTTCAGCCTCGCCAACAATTTATCAAGATCCACTGCTACAAAAGAGGAAGAATAATCAGACAAACCATAAGGAATTATGACCTGACCATTATTAATTATGGAACCACAACTATACACGACGTTAGGCACATAACCTTCCCGCTCGTCCATATTTGGCACCAATAAAGGCGAATCCAACCTGCCTATCTCAATAGAAGGATTATCCAATTGGAGCAAACAGGCGCTCAAACAATAACGCCTCATTGGCCCTACCGCATGAGTTATGACCAGCCAACCTTCCGATGTCTCGATCGGTGGCCCACAATTTCCAACTTGAACAAATTCCCAACTATATTTCGGTTCCTGTATTTTAGTGGCAGTTTCCCAGACATTAATCTTATCTGAAAACATGATATAATTATTAATGCCATCAATTCTGGAAAGCATGGCATATTTACCATTGATTTTTCTTGGGAAGAGTGCAAGGTTTTTATTTAAAACGCTTGCTCCAAATAATGGTCCCACATTGAAATCGTAGAAGTCATTTGTTTTCAATAGTTTTGGAATGATGATATTGCCATCAAAAGCAGTGTAAGTAGCATAATAGGTATATGTGCCATCATCATTTTGAAACTTAGTAAAACGGGCATCCTCAATTCCTTTCTTCTCGAATTCTGATATTGGAAAGATGACTCTGTCCGAAATATCTGTATCCATTGAAAAAATGATTTCATAATAAGAATCTGAAAGCCATAATACTTTTTCAAATTCTCGGTCCCTTTCAGGATCCGGATCATCTTCTTGAAGTTTCGAAATAACATCCTTAAGCGTCTGATACTCAAAATGGTCGCCTAACCTGCCATCTAATTCTGCTAGGATATTTTCACTTATTAGTGCAGCAATACCTTTATTAATAAAATGTTTTTTATTATAAATAGCATTATTAATTACTTCAGCTTCTACGATATAATCACCTGCCGGGAGCACTGTGATATCATTGTTCCTATCTATTAATGCTCTTCTGAATACAATTGATGATATATGGCCTTCACCCACAGCTCTGAAACTAATAATCAGCCTCCTCTCACCATCCTCAAGGTCGCTTTGGTCAGGATCTTCAACGATGGATGGATTAAAGAATGCTGCCGATTCAATAGAATATTCATGTGTAAAGTAAGATCCCAAAAGTAATTTTTTGGGAAGGTCGATTGCTTCAAAATCTATATCCATGGTTTTCATCAACTCGGCGAGTTTCTGGCCATTTCTGAGCAATATTTTTGTGATATTTCTGTGACGTTTTGAATATTCCTGAAGGAGTGGTGAGATAATTGCAAAAACACGTTCATCCCTCAATGCCATCACCTTTTTTATAACTTCCTTCGCCCTATCTTCTCCATTAAAAAAATATCTGGCGATTACTCTCTTTACGTCCGGCAGTACTTTAACATTTTTTCTTTCAATCGGTAATCTCATAAATAGAATTTGTATAAAACAATTTTTGTTGATTTCAGAAATGGCAATAGATTATAACTTTAAACTAACCCAAATAAGAGCCTCCTCTAAATCGTTCGGCGAAAAGCCTTTTGCATGTCCCGGGCTAACATAATTAAAGGCGTCAGCAAATTTCTTAACGGCAGTTTGATTGGTAACTATGGCTATTTTCTTCCACTTTGTGAAATGTTTGATAGATGTGATCATGTCTCTTATCCATGCACCTGCACTAAAATTTTCAACTTTGGTTTCAAGAACTAAGATATAATAAATTTCACCAAATTTCGCAGATAATGATTCTAAGCCAGGCACTAAAACATTCTTTATTTCATCTCCTGATACATCACCCGTGGCTCTCAATCCAAATACATATTCAGGCAGGTTATCAATAATTTTCAACATGGATAAGTAATTTTTTTAAATATTAAGAATTCAAATGAAGTTTATAATTTATTTATTTATTTTGATTTGGAAAGAAACGATGAATTAAAAAAACATGTTAGAATAAAAGCTTTTGGCAAAATATAAACACTATTAATCTGAACGCTAGAAATTCAAAATTAGTTTACTTAAATCCTAAATTATATAACATATGGTGCTTATAAATCAGGAACTTATACCAAAACAAGAGAAAGGTAGTCATGTTGACATTCTTGAAAATAAAACCTTTGGATTAGATTCAGAAGCCATATTATTTTATAAAAATATGAAAGTTCGATTACTTGATATTAACAACTGGCATAAAGTATGTAAGTCAACTTTATCAAAATTTTACCTCGTAGATTCTTATAATCAATTAATAGAAAGTGATCCAATAATTGGGCTATATATAAAAATCGACATTCCCGGTCCCGCTACCAAAATGGGTGCAGGCTTCGACTGGGTTATCATCCGAAACGTCACCTATATTGAGGAAATAAATTATCAAGCTATTTATATTGTTGTCCAACCGGCACCAAATCCAATAAACAATGGGCAAGAAACATCGCACTTTTACACAGCAGATGCTTCTTCAACTTTCATAATCTCACGAGCCGGCAATACTGTCAAAGCTGAAGTGCATGGCAGGAATGAAATTGTAAATTCGCAAACAAGCATCATATCCGACAATCTTAGGAACATGATAGTTGGAATGAGTGCCAAAGTTGGTTTCTCTTATCCTCAATGGAAGTCATTAGCTAAAGGTTTAATAGCTTAAATTCATACAAATAGGTAATCTTCTCTATTTATCATTAAGCTTAAATCGAGATGTATCACAACTTCATCACCTTGCAAAAATATTTGTTATTACTTCCATCCTGTATTTCAACAAAATAAAAACCACTTATTTGATTTGACAGTTCAATTTCATTATTTGTTAGTTTAATAAATTGTGATCGTCCGAATACATCAGTTATACGCGCCATCTTAATATTATTAATTCCATTTATAATAATTCTACCGGTTGTTGGATTGGGATAAATATTGATACTTTGTTCATCATTATTTAAACTCAATACATTAACATCAAAACATTCGGATGTATCTCTACATTCGTTTGAACTAATTTCAACTGCATAGGAAGAATTATATGTGGGGTTGAATGTTTGTTGCGTAGCCCCTGATATCGGATTATAGCCATCATTGCAATCCAACCATTGATAGTTAACCCCGGATGCAGAGGCCGTAAGCTTATTGTCATCAAGTGTAACAGATAAATCTGGATTTACAAAAGTTAAATTCAACACCACCATAGTATCCTGACCACTAGTGGTTTTAAAATAATAATTAGCGGGACTAATACTTTCAGTATAAGTTTTACCGTCTATCCAAGTATAAGCGTGACAAGTAGTAATATTTTGAGTTCCATATAATTGATCAATTTTCGCTACATAATCATCATTTTCCGCGGTGCCGGTTACAGTTATAGGGGCCCCACCTACATTAAGATCCACTTGCGGTGCGAATTCACCTGTACAATAAATTGAGAGGTTCTGATCGACAGCTATTTGTTGTCCAATCGCTACGCCAGGGCTGCCAATATGTTTAACCCATAGAAATTTTCCATTGCGATCTAATTTTAAAATATAGGCATTATCTCCTACAATGCCATAGGTTTGCAATTCATAAACATTTGTGCTGGGGTCAAAATCAACTTTATCCGAAAAATATCCTGTCAGATAAATATCTCCAAACTTATCAATTGCGGCCTCATATGCTGCATCAGCCTTTGGTCCACCATAGGTCAATGACCAGATTAATTTGCCCGTAGAATTTAACTTTATTACAAAAACATCAACCTTGCCGTGTGAATTATGTTTTACAGTGCCTGTGCTGGGATTTGCATCAATTTTATCACTAAATGTGCCTGTCAAAATAATATCATTATCAGGGCTAGAAAACAGATTTTGTGGATCAAAAAATCCTGTCCCTTCAAAATGCTTTCCCCAAATATAATTTCCGGAAGCGTCTAGTTTTAACAAAAAAGGATGAGTATCATCTCCGGAAACTTCATGAAAATCATTTAAAGGACCAGGGTCCAGATCTATTTTCCCATAAAATGTCCCTGTGCACAAGGTATTTCCTTGCTGATCAAATTCAATACCCAACATTATATTAGTGCCAGACGAGAAAAAGTTTTTCACAAATAAAAAATGGCCTTCCTTGTCAAGTTTACACAGAAAAGCATCTGCACCACCATCATTCATAACCAAAACCTCGCCGGCTCCCGGGTCGAAATCTACACTTCCTGCAAAATATCCGCCAAAATAAATATTATCGGATGTATCTATGTTTACCTTTCTTAGCCCCTTTTCTTTAATGCCTTTGATCTGATCTCCCCAAATAAATAAACCAAACGAACTTAACTTAACCACATATCCATCGCTGACATTAGGTAGAGCGCTAGTAATATTAAAACTTTCACTTAAAGGGTTCAGGTCTATAGTCGATCTAAAATCCCCAACGACCACCAAATTATTTTCTGAATCAAAACTTATATCTCTCGCTTCATTATAACCACCCCGAATTATTCTTACCCATTTAAATTTACCCTGGTTATCCAATTTCACTATGAAGGAATTAGAGACTGAACTCGTAGAGGATTCATTATGAATACCCGGACCAGGATCAAAGTCATTTGTCCCATAAAAACTGCCCAAATAATAAACATTACCTAATTTATCTATGGCGCTAGTGTTAAAAAATGCGAATCCTGTATATGATATTGCTTCTCCCCAATCTACTACAGTCTTCTGAGCAGATACATCAGTCGAAAAGAAACAAAATAGCATTAATGCACAAACTATTTTATTTTTTAACAGAGGTAAAATTCTCTCTCCATTATGATGAATAGTATTTTGATTCATGGTCGCTAATTTTAAATTCAGCACAATATTGATTTAATAATTTATTTATAAAATTGAATTACATGGATATACCGATTTGCATGACGAATGGTCGCAATTATATGATGGATTGATTTATTGTAAGTTGAAAATCAAGTTTTATTATTTTTAATTAAAACTTATGATTCCGCCTTACATTGCTTTTGAGTCCCTATTTCTTATATTTGCCCAAAATCTTAAAGCTCCGTTCTTATTGTAAATATTACATTAAGTCGACTTTTAAAGACTACAAAGCGTATACATGTCTATAGAAACCATACCATACCAACCCACCCACAAGATCCGCATCGTCACTGCAGCTTCGTTATTTGATGGCCATGACGCTGCGATTAATATTATGCGCAGGATCCTTCAGGCATCAGGCGCAGAGATCATTCACCTTGGCCACAACAGAACGGCCGACGAGATCGTCAATACTGCCATCCAGGAAGACGTTCAGGGTATCGCCATCACTTCATACCAGGGTGGACACAATGAGTTTTTCAAGTACATCTACGACCTACTTAAAGAAAGAAATTCCGGCCACATCAAACTCTTCGGAGGTGGTGGTGGTACCATTCTTCCTGAAGAAATAGCTGACCTCCATGCATATGGTATCGCTCGAATTTATGCACCAGATGATGGTCGTGCGATGGGTCTGCAAGGGATGATCAACGATCTATTGAGAAAATGTGATTATGAAATCGGTAAATCATTAAAAAATGAAATTGACCATCTCAACATCCAGCACCCACATAATATCGCAAGACTCATTACAGCAGCCGAAAACTATCCGGAGTTGCATCAGGATCTATTCGACAAATTGCATGACAGAGCTGCAGAAACAAAGATTCCAGTTCTCGGTATTACAGGCACCGGTGGTGCAGGAAAATCAAGTCTCATCGACGAACTCATTCGCCGATTCCTCATGGAATACAAAGGAAAAACACTGGGAATTATTTCTGTAGATCCAAGTAAAAGAAAAACAGGTGGCGCACTGCTTGGTGACCGAATTCGAATGAATGCAGTCAACAAATCCAATGTTTACATGCGTTCCATGGCGACCAGACAATCCAATCTTGCTCTTTCTAAGCAGGTTAAAAACGCATTGGATATCCTGAAGACCGCAGGATTCGACATGATAATCCTCGAGACGAGTGGCATTGGGCAATCTGATACAGAGATCACTGATCATTCTGACATTTCTTTGTATGTCATGACACCTGAGTTTGGCGCACCTAGTCAGTTGGAAAAGATTGACATGCTTGACTTTGCGGATGTCATCTCCATCAACAAATTTGATAAAAGAGGCGCTGTTGATGCACTCCGTGATGTTCGCAAGCAATATCAGCGCAATCATCAGCGATGGCATGATCCTCTCGAAGAAATGCCTGTTTTCGGCACCATTGCTTCACAATTCAATGATCCGGGCACAAATGCACTTTACAGAAAGATCTTGGATCTAGTAAGTATAAAAGCAGATGGGAAATTCGCCAGCCAAATGGAACTCGAATATGGCGATTCAGAAAAACAATACATCATACCACCTTCAAGAGTAAGATACCTTTCAGAAATAACAGAAGAAAGTCGCAAATACAATGCCTGGACTGCATCTCAAGCCGAAATAGCAGGTCAGGTTCAGTCCATTCAGACTACGATTGATCTATTAAAAAATAATGAAACGCTTGTCGGATCTTTAAAATCTTCATTAGCAGAAATAAGTAACAAACTCACCAAAGAAAATGAAGAAATTCTTACTTCATGGCCTGCTAAAAAAGCAAACTATGAAGGAGAATATTTCTCTTACTTCGTTCGTGGTAAAGAAATAAAATTAAAAACAACCACTCAATCCCTATCACACATTTCCATACCGAAAGTTTCCCTACCGAAATATCACAGCTGGCAAGATCTGCTAAGATGGATATTGATGGAAAATGTCCCTGGAGAATTCCCTTTCACAGCAGGAGTTTTTCCTTTTAAACGAAAGGAAGAAGATCCAACAAGGATGTTTGCAGGAGAAGGTCATCCAGAAAGGACTAATAGGCGATTCCACTATGTTAGTATCGGAATGCCTGCCAATAGGTTGTCTACAGCTTTTGACTCTGTTACTTTATATGGTGAAGATCCAGATTACAGACCAGATATCTATGGTAAAATTGGCAATTCAGGGGTTTCGGTTTGTTGCCTCGATGATGCCAAAAAATTGTACTCAGGTTTTGACCTTTGCGATCCAAGAACTTCCGTGAGTATGACCATAAACGGTCCTGCAGCGACGATTTGCGCCTATTTTATGAATGCGGCCATCGATCAGCAATGCGAAAAATACATCACTGAAAATCAACTTGAAAATCTTGTCGAACAAAAACTTAAGGACACGTACGATGTCAAAGGAATCGAAAGACCGACTTATAAAGGAGATATACCTGAAGGAAATAATGGCTTAGGACTAATGTTACTTGGGCTTACAGGTGATAAAGTATTACCAGCGGATGTGTATGAAGAGATAAAAGAGCGCGCCTTAAATTCCGTCAGGGGTACTGTCCAAGCAGATATTTTAAAAGAAGATCAGGCGCAAAATACGTGTATTTTTTCAACAGAATTTTCTTTGAGATTGATGGGTGATCTTCAATCATATTTCATCGATCATAAAATAAATAATTTTTATTCTGTGTCGATCTCAGGTTATCACATAGCTGAGGCGGGCGCCAATCCTATATCACAGCTTGCCTTTACATTGTCCAATGGATTTACCTATGTAGAATACTATCTGTCACGAGGCATGGACATTAATGATTTTGCAAAAAATCTATCCTTCTTCTTTAGCAATGGAGTCGATCCTGAATATGCTGTCATAGGACGTGTAGCAAGAAGAATCTGGGCAAAGGCTATGAAACTCAAGTATGGTGCGGATGAACGTGCTCAGAAATTAAAATACCATATTCAGACTTCAGGTAGATCATTGCATGCACAAGAGATCTCATTCAACGATATTCGTACCACACTTCAGGCACTTTATGCCATTTATGATAATTGTAATTCATTGCATACGAATGCTTATGATGAAGCAATAACCACTCCAACGGAAGAATCTGTTCGTCGCGCGATGGCCATTCAACTGATCATCAATCACGAATTAGGTCTTGCTAAAAATGAAAATCCAACTCAAGGATCATTTATCATAGAAGAATTAACTGACCTTGTAGAAGAAGCTGTAATGCTGGAATTTGACCGCATTACTGAACGTGGTGGCGTATTAGGAGCTATGGAGACAGGTTACCAAAGAGGTAAGATCCAGGATGAAAGTTTGTATTACGAAACACTAAAACATACCGGAGAATTACCATTGATCGGAGTCAATACATTCCTATCAGATGATGGCAGCCCAACAGTCTTGCCAAAAGAAGTGATCCGTGCAACAGAAGCAGAAAAAGAATTCCAGATCAATACTTTAAAGCAATTAAATGAAGTTAATAGTCATTTGATCGAAGATGGCCTTAAAAAATTACAGGAAGCCGCCATTGCAAATAAAAACCTATTTCATGAATTAATGGAAGTCGGCAAATATTGTTCTTTGGGACAGATCACGCATGCGCTTTTTGAGGTGGGTGGACAATATAGGAGGAATATGTAGCGGTAATTATTAGTAGTTAATTGTTAATTGTTAATTGTTACTTCTGCTTTTTTATAGCAGGCGTTAAGAGTGTTGAATAGTATCGCAAATGTATTAATGCCCAGTGACTTTTGAACCCCGAAGGCGATGACATTATTATATTATAAATACTCTGACAGAATCAAAACCCCGAAAGCGGTGACATTTTGAAATGATGAATTTAGAGAGTTGGATGTTGGATGTTGGCCAACAAAAGGATGAAAGCCCAAATATTTTTGAACCCCGAAGGCCGTGACATTATTATAATATATATCCTGTGAAGGAATAAAAACCCCGAAGGCGGTGACATTTTGAAATAATGAATTTCGAGAGTTGAATGTTGGATGTTGGCCAACAAAAGTATGAAAGCCCAAAGATTTTAGAACCCCGAAGGCGGTGACATTACTATAATATATATCCTGTGAAGGAATAAAAACCCCGAAGGCGGTGACATTTTGAAATAATGAATTTAGAGAGTTGGAAGTTGGATGTTAGCCAACAAAAGTATGAAAGCCCAAATACTTTTGAACCCCGAAGGCGGCGACGTTATTATAATATATATCTTGTGAAGGAATCAAAACCCCGAAGGCCGTGACATTTTGAAATGATGAATTTTGGACGTCGAATGCTGAAATGGTGAGTATCGAATAATAAAAGGCAAACGGATGACATTTCCCCATAAAAACTTGACTCAAAATTTCACAATAACCTTTTATTTTTTTCTCCATTTAAATCCGAAATAAAATTGAGTTCGTAGGTATGGAAGTTTATACAATAAAATAAAATACTTATGAAATTTAGAAAAAATGCAAAAATGATGATGTACGGTGCTTTGGCACTAAGTCTAACCGCTTCAGTTACCTCATGTAAAGAGGATGACGATGTAGTAAAAAGTCAAAAAACTTATATTTACACATCTAACAATGCAGATGGTAATATTAATTATTATGACGTCACCGACCTTTCAAATGTCATTGCAACAAATATAGTGACTCCCTCAGTAGCTGCAGATGGCATATTTTATGACGCTTCATCTGATGCTGTCGTTCAAGCTTCCAGGACAACGTTTGGCTTAGAGGGGATTATTAATGTATCTTCATTATCAAGTGGCGCCAGTGGTGTAACAGGAATAGTTGGAACATTGGACATGAAAAGCCCTAGAGAGACGGCAGTAATTGGCAATACTTATGTAGTAGCAGACAATGCTGATGCCGATGGCAATACAGCAACAGCAGATGGAAGATTATACATTTATACGAAAAGCGGAAACACATTCTCCTTGAGAAATGTAATTACAACCGATTTCAAATTGTGGGGAATTACATTTATAGGTAATGATCTTTATGCAGTAGTAGATGCTGATAATGAAATCGCAGTTTATACTAATTTCTTATCGAATACATCCAATACTACACTCTCAGCAACAAAAAGAGTAGAAGTAGAAGGCATCGTCAGGACTCATGGTCTAACATATGATGGAACCACGATGATCATGACTGATATAGGGAATGCAATGAATACAACAGATGATGGAGGATTCCACATTATCAAGGACTTTTTGACTAAATTCAATGGAGCTTCTAACGGAGGTATGATTACATTAGCACAACAAACAAGAGTTTCAGGAGCTGCTACTCTACTTGGAAATCCTGTTGATGTGGCATATGATAGTTCAAAAGATATCGCTTACATAGCTGAAGCCGGCAATGGCGGTGGAAGTTTGTTGATATTCAATGGCGCTACAAAAGGAGGAAATTTAAATCCAACTGTTAACATACCTTTGAAATCTGCATCTGCAGTATTTTTGGTAAAGAAATAATTGACCTGATCTTAAAATAATAGGCTCCTTCGAGGAGATATACCTAGCAGTAATTGCACTTAAAGAGAGAATTGATTAATCTAATCAGTTCTCTCTTTTTATTTTTTTAATAGTCTACTTGTTGTAATCTACAGAATCCAGGAAGCTAATCAACTCTATTGTATTACTAACCCCAAGTTTGTGCAGCATATTCTTTCGATGAGTCTTAATAGTATGGACTGATCTGAACAATAATTGCGCGATGTCTGTGGATGATTTTCCTTCGATGACCAACTCCATAATTTTTTTCTCCTGAATAGTTAGTTTTTGAAGTAGGTAGTAAGGATTATCCTTTTTAGTTACCTGCACGGTCATTTCATTACTTTGGTGCAAACTTATGTCCGGTCCGATATAAACATCTCCTTTTGTAAGCGTTTCGATAGCAATTCTGAAGTCATTCAGACTGCAATTTCTGGAAATTATACCATCAACTAACTTATTTGAGAATAATCCTTTGGCAGTTTTAGAATTGATGATCTCAGGAATTAAAAGGACGTGTGATTCTTGTTTAAGTGACTTAAGATTTTTGAGTATATCTTCAAACTGAATATTATCAAGACATGCCTGACCTACAATAATTAAATCAATATTAGAAGGAAGATCAACATTTGAGCTGTGAGTTGATATAAAAATATTGGATAAGGTTGCGATTTTGTTTTGAACCAGCTGGTTTTGAATTCCTTGGGCGAACAATTCGCTTCCATCAATGATTACTACACTTAATTTTTCCATGCGAAAGTCCTAAATGAGTTGTATGCCACACACTAAATTTTATGCGCTGCTTCAAATACTTTATTGATAGTGTTACTTGTTTTTGCATAGGTGAAATTTGGATGAATGGCATATGCACCTGTCTCTCCTTTTTTATTAATTGCGATCATTCCAACCTGAAGATCTTTGTAATTGGGTGTTTTAGCCAGTAACCGTTCAATAGCTATTTCGCAAGCTTTTTGCGGAGATTTTTTATTTCTCATTAATTCTACTGCTAGAAAAGAAGACAAATTTTTCAAAACAACCTCTCCTAACCCAGTGCAGACAGCAGCACCATATTCATTGTCCACATAGAGGCCGGCTCCGATCACCGGTGAATCTCCTACCCTACCATGCATCTTATATGCCAGACCACTTGTAGTGCAGGCACCTGAAAGGTCACCATTGCTATCGATGGCCAACATCCCGATCGTATCGTGATTTTCTATATTAATAACAGGTTTATAATCGGAAGTCTCCAACCATTTCTGCCATTCTTTTTTGGATTTCTCAGTTAGTAGATCGGTTTTTTTAAAACCCTGATCCAGCGCAAATTGCAATGCACCTTCACCTGTTAAAATAACATGAGGGGTATTTTCCATTACTTTTCTGGCAACACTTATCGGGTGGACAATATGTTCTAAAGCAGTGACACAGCCGGCATTGCCCTTTTCATCCATGATACATGCATCCAATGTGACCCTCCCATCTCTGTCAGGCGCTCCACCTAATCCAACTGAAGAATTTGATGCATCAGCTTCCGGAACCATTACTCCTTGTTCGACAGCATCCAGCGCTCTTCCACCTTTACTCAATATTTTCCAGGCATCTTGATTTGCTGCAAGTCCGAAGTCCCAAGTGGAAATTACAACAGGTTTTTCAGTTTTTTTATTCATCGAACTTAAATCCAAATTATTCAGACCTAAAGTACTCAAACCCATAGCAATGCTTGAGTTTTTGATAAACTTTCTCCTTTCCATCAGATTTGAATATTTTGAATAAAATAATTTTGACAATTATTTTGCCTTAGTTTCGAGCGTCTTGGTATCTATGACCTTACCTCTTTCTTTTGTAATTTGTTTTTTGATCTCGATGCTGGTGGGGCCTGAAATGATTTTGAACTCGGTACGTCTGTTAAAACGATGTTCCTCCTCAGTGCACTTGGCATCATTGACACAATTATTAAGCAACATAGTTTCTCCATATCCTACAGCCTGAATTCTGGCGGTATCAATACCTTTATCTACTAAATAGTTTTTAGCTGATTCAGCCCTTCGTTGAGATAGCTTCTGGTTAAATTCATCATTACCACGTGAATCCGTGTGTGATGATAATTCAATAACCATAGTAGGATACTGGATCATCAACTCATTTAGATAATCAAGATCAGGCTTAGATGCTTTGAGGATCTTAGCATCATTGTAGTCATAATAAATACTATTCAGTCTAATCGGCTGGTTCGTACTAATTACCTCTATCTCCGGCTTTGGTACAAGATTGATCTTTACAACAAAAGCTGTATCAACCTTTATATCTGTTGTCTTAACATAAGTTGAATCAGGGAAATAGCCAAGTTTAGCGACTTTTATAAAGTAGCCTTTATTGATTTCTAATTCATATGAAAATTTATAATTATTGTCATTCCCTTCAGTCATATTGGTTTCAGGCTTGAATTGCTCTCCTATGGTTAAATTACCTCCTCTTAAAGGCTTATTTTCATCCAGAACATATACGTCGAGGTCTATGACAGGTTTTGACTTTTGAAAAGTAAAGATGTCATCACAACACGTTTTACCTCTCAATGAAGTTGTCCCTACTCTATTCGATACTAAAAAGCCTTCATATCCTTCTTCATCCACCACATATCCCATATCATCAGCCGGAGAATTGTAACCAAAACCCATGTTGACAGGAAGTGACCATGAGGTACCATTCCATTCAGTAGAATAAAGATCAAGTCCTCCAAAGCTTGGCAATCCATCACTGGCGAATACCAATCTTCCATCCTTGTAAAACGGAGTTATTTCGTCAGCTGGCGTATTGATCATCGAACCCAGATTGACTGGTGAGTCAAAAACTCCAGTAGAAAGCTTTGTTGCATAATACAAGTCGAATCCTCCTGTTCCACCTGGTGCATCAGAAGAGAAAAATAAAACATCCCTGCCGTATAATTCTCCCGGCATCGGATGTTTAACGATGGATGAGTCAGGAAGGCCTTGTACAATGGCAGGATCTGACCAACCATTGCCATCGCGAACGCAATAATAAACTCTAGAAGTAGCTACTTCTTCGCCATTGAATGTCACTTTGGTAACATACATGACTTGATCTTGCATGGATATCGCGACATTGCCGAGGGCGGGACTTGAGGCTGTCAGCATTGCACTAACCTCGACTGGCTTAGCCCAAGCCATTTCTTTATCTCTTTGAGATTTTAATAATTTAACAAGATATACTTTCCCTGGATCTGCACCATTCTCTAAAGCAGTAGATGTATAATACAATTCATTTTCAAATATAAATGGAGAATATTCGCCACTTTTAGAATTGATCTTTGGACCTGCA
The DNA here is from genome assembly GCA_016711705.1 of Candidatus Brachybacter algidus. Taxonomy (GTDB): domain Bacteria; phylum Bacteroidota; class Bacteroidia; order Chitinophagales; family Saprospiraceae; genus Parvibacillus; species Parvibacillus algidus. The sequence continues at coordinate 132,734 of JADJSK010000005.1, forward strand.
GAAGTTACTGCAACCTGATTGGTAGTGGAATCAGTCTGAACTGCTAATAATATCCCTTTCAGTTCCAGAATAGCTAAAGATGACCATTTTTCATCATCAGAGTCTTTAACTTTTCTTAGTACTTCAGCAGCTTCCCCATATTTATCATTCATCTTAAGCATACGTCCATATTTGAACATTGCTTCCATGTTATTACCTGATTTATCGGCATCTACGATCCTTTTATATAAGGTCTCTGCTTTAGCATAATCTCTCAATTTATAGTTGAGATCCGCCATCAGAGGAATCATAGATTTATCTCTTTTTTTCTTATAAGCTTCCTCTAACTCATCTAACTGGCTGGCATAATTATTGGTTTCAGAATATTCTGATGCTTTTTCCAAATGAGCCTGATAAGGAATTGTTGTCAAAGGCTGAGCAAGTAGTGCTCCTCCAAATACCAACATAGGTATACATATAATAATGGTTAAAACCTTCATGAATGTTTTTTTAAACTTTAGATTCTTGGACATAAAATTACGGGGTTGTCTTTTGGCTTTTTGTAAATCATGAAAATATGACTCACTGATAGTTCAAAGCCGCCTGTAGGTTTGATAGCGTTCAAGGTGATATCATAAGATATACCTATTTTTGTGTTCTTAATATCCATTCCTGCAAGAAGTTGGACCGCATCTCCAAACCTGTATCCCACTCCACCAATGATTCGATTGCCCTTTAAGCTATTTAATTTATAACCTCCGGCGATTTGAAGGGCGATATCTCTTTGGCCTGCCATCGTGCTGACATATAATGCAGGTATTATGTCAATTTTCTCTGCAATAGGTGCATCAGCCGTACCATATATATTAAAGCGCATTGGCATTCGGCTTGCACTTGATGTGACCAAGCCATATTTCGGTTTGTTTATATGCATGACAGCAAAGCCCATCTTTACTACACCACCTTCCTGAAGTCCTAGGGTATATTGCAGACCTGCGTTAATGTCCCCATAATTTACTTTCTGATCATTGATGCTCATGAGATCTGTTGATGGCACAGGATTGTTGATCCCATCTTCGAATAAGATCTTATTTTTATCACTTACAGATCTTGCGACCAGACCATAAGAGGCTCCAATGGTTATTGAGGATGTTAAATCCTTATTCAAACCGATGTGATATGCCGCTGAACCGGTAAAATTTGAGGTTTTCAAACCTGCAGCTCCTGCCTGATCCTGAAGAAATGTTAATCCTACACCTACCCAATGATTAGCTCTAAATCCTTTTATGATGGGCGCATCTACATAAACGGAAGGCGTGACATATACATGTGAAAGATTATAGTTTTGATCCCGTATGATACCACCAGCTCTGAAGGTACCTAGATAATCCCCTGTTTTAGCCGGGTTCAAGGTAATCGGTGCATCATAGAATCTGGTAAAGTGAATATCCTGTCCAATCAGATTGGTCCATGATAGACAGATGCACAACAAAAATGGTAAACTCTTTAAATTCATAAAAGTCATTTGCCTGTTTAGAATTAGAAACGGGATAAAAATAGGTAAATTTATGGTTTAGAAATAAAAAATATCAATAGATTAGAATAAGCTATTGAATTATAATCCTTTGCGATGCAATATAAGATGGTCCGATCAACTTAATTATAAAGAATCCTTTTCCATAAGCAGTCATATCCATAGTTTCAATATCCGAATTTGTATCAACCGATTTTCTTGACAGCATATGTCCACTCATATCTAAAACCTCTATAATGAGACGATCCTTATTATCTGATACTTTAACTTGAATGACGTTTTGAACTGGATTCGGATAAATTTCAAAGCTCAAATCGTTGACGGTTTTATTCGACGATAAACAATCACTGGCCGACCCAATTTGCTTTGCAAAAAAAGTAGCGAGAGATTTTGTCCGAACAAATATATCATCGACTGCATGACCTGTTAATCCGGGAAATAAACCCTGAAGCAAGCAATCTGCATAGTTCTCTGTAAATTCTGCATTGAAAGTAGGCATCGTAACTCCGTTAGCTTCATTATTTACAATTAAGTTTCTAATGCCTCCATTGCCATATACTTCCGGAACATTCTTAAGATAGTTACAACCTGAGTATTGGACAGCGCATGCAGATAGCCCTGCCATGACCTTACTACGTCCAAAAGGAACAATTAGATCATTCGGCTGCGCATACATATATAATGCAGGGAGCGGATAAGTATTGTCTTGTGAGGCTAAGAAGTCATTCATAATTCCACCGAAAAATGAAGCTACACCTTTAATTCTGTAATTATTGTTTTCCAAATGAATAGTTCCTTGAATTCCTCCTAAATCAGGCCTCCGAAGATCCATCATTCCGATTGGAAAGGCTTCAGGTGGCACACAAGCATTTTGATATTGCATAGCGGGAGCAGAAACCTCAGCTATTTCTTTTGTCAACTCACTTCTTTCTGATTCATCATCCAGATAAGCACTTGCCATTGTTATGAATCCTCCGGCACTTTCTCCAATTAAAAAAACATTGTTCGGGTCAATATTAAATTGGTCTTTGTTGGAAATCATGTACCTAATGGCGCCCCTGCAATCCTGCATACCACGATAGTTGCCACGATACCATTCAGCACTGTCTGCCATATTAAGGCAACCCCAATCCTGAACAGCACATGTGATGTATTCTTCCGTTTGAAACATGCCAAGCCGGTAATTGATAGCCACTGCCACATATCCTTTTTTAGCGAATTCTTTCATCCACAACTGGATGTCATATTCTTCTTTATTTCCTGCAAGAAAGGAACCTCCATGCACCACCAGGACAAGTGGTCGACCACATTCAGGAATAGTATCATTTATGGGAAATGCAATATCGCAGCGCAATGCCTGTTCTTTTCCGGTGTAATCGATGGCATAACCATAGACAGAATCCTTGTGTATTTCAATATCGTATTCCGAATCAACCCAAGGCTGTGAAATGGCAGTTTGAACAAAAAATATTGTTAGGAAGAAGAAAAGACCATTTTTCAACATAGTATTCAATTTTATAAATGTAGAAAAAAGTCATGCTTAATTACTCTACAAACAATGCAGAGATAGATCTATGTTCGTGAGTATTGCGAATCGCTCTGGCAAATAATTTTGCTGTGGAAAGCACTCTTATTTTGGAAGACTTTTGTTTTAGAGGTATAGTATCAGTCACGATCAATTCAAGTAAGTTTGAATTCTCAATAGTTTCATAAGCCTTACCGGATAAGACCGGATGCGTGCATAGTGCACGAACACTCTTAGCACCTTTTGCTAATAATGCGTCGGCAGCTTTACACAAAGTACCGGCAGTGTCCACTAAGTCATCTACCAGAATCACATCAGCACCTTCCACCTCTCCAATGACCGTCATCCCAGCTACTTCATTCGCTTTTTCACGATATTTATCACAAATGACTAAATCCTTTTTGAAGTATTTAGCATACACTCTTGCCCTCTTAACTCCCCCTACATCAGGCGAAGCGAACTTTACATCAGCAAGATCAAGACTTTGGATATATGGCATGAAGATCGCCTCAGATTTCAAGTGATCCACAGGGATATCAAAGAATCCCTGAATTTGTTCCGCATGAAGATCCATTGTCATCACACGATCAGCGCCTGACGCCTGAAGAATATTGGCGATCATTTTAGCGGAAATCGGGACTCTTGGCTTGTCTTTTCTGTCCTGACGGGCATATCCAAAATATGGTATTACGGCAGTGATGTAACCTGCTGAAGCGCGCTTTGCAGCGTCCATAAACAATAGTAGTTCGAACAAATTATCCGATGGCGGAAAAGTAGATTGTATGAAAAAGACATAAGCTCCACGGACTGATTCATTGATCACAGTTTGAATTTCTCCGTCACTGAATCTGCTGATAGTCCTCGAGCCAAGCGGCTGACCATAATAGTCACTGATTTTTTCAGAAAGATATTCTGATGCTGCACACGAAAACAATTTAACTTCAACCATGGACTCCGGATTAGGATGCGTTTTATATATCACGATTCAAAGGTAAAAATTTACTTCTTTTAACAACTATATATAAGGTCAAAGTTTTCGACTACGTGGCATAAAAGAAAAAATAATCAGTCCCAACGTCATTAACCCAATTAAATATACAATGTAATCACCCCATTTACTGTAAAGCGTTTTGCTTTCATTGTAATATACCTTGTCCCGGATCACAGCATCCACTTCATATTCCGTCTCCATTCTGGTATCACCTCGTTGATTAATAAAACACGAAGTACCTGTATTGGCAGATCTTACGATGTCTTTTCTATTTTCAATAGCCCTTAATCTTCCGATGGCCAAATGCTGTAAATGCCCGGGTGTGTTGTCCCACCAACCATCATTAGTTACAATGGCAAGCAATCCTGCGCCTTTATCGACATATCCGCTGACCCAACCGCCATATATGCTTTCATAACAGATAATAGGTGCAATCGACTTATTCCCAAAAGTGAAATTGGATGGAGCATCTTGTGGAGCAAAGCCTTCATAAGTTCCCCCTAGCTTTTTAACCAAAGGTTTAAGAAATGGAAGCACATGCTTAAAAGGAAATAATTCGGCACCGGGAACAAACTTTGATTTATGGTATTCCTGAATTTTTGAACTATCTTTTTCCAGCATCAGCGCTGCATTGTATAATTCATAGTACATTTCGCCCTGCGCTCTTACCGTAGAACGATCAGGTCTTTCCCGAAAAGTATGGTAACCTCCTATTCCAGCTAGAATATGTGCATTTGGTGCTTGTCCAAATAAGGTATGAAGTTTCTGAATCGCGGGATTGGTGCCATAAGGGTCATCCAAATTAACTGGATCGAATACTGTTTCAGGATATATAATCAGATCCGTTTTATCATCGATATTTGATTGCGAAAGCGCCATGATCTTTTCTATTTGCACCTCTTCAGGAATGTCAAACTTCTTATAGTGAGGCTCATAATTTGGTTGGATGATAGTTACATCCACTGCTTCACCTTTTTCTTTATACCCAAAATACATTAAAATAGAGATCAGACATGGTATGATCAGCACAGCAGCGCTGATTCCCACCCATTTCCTCTTATCGGAAGGTATCGCAAATATCGAAGTAAAAATAACAATATTTAAGATCCAAATCCACAATGAACCTCCGAAATAGCCCGTGTATTCATACCATTGTATCAATGGATATGCAGTAGCCATGCTATTCCCAAGCGTCAACCAAGGCCATGAAATATCCCAGAAGGAATGAATATATTCGAACATGATCCAACATCCAGCAAGTAGAAAATATTTCCAGATACCGGATTTATTATGTGTTAATTTATGATAAACCAGCCATGGAAGGGTCATCAGCAGTGCATTGGCTACATTGGCGACCATGCCAGCGAAATACGCTGTATTGGCAACCCAGAAGGTTGTTAGTAAGTTCCATAACCAAAATCCAAAGAAAAGATATTTGAAAAGGAGACCTGTTTTTGCTTTTTTGAAATGGCCAATCATTTCTTTTTCGACCATCATCAAGGGAATAAATCCAACGATCATACCCACAAATAAAGGGCTTGGCGGAAAACCAATAGTGAGCAGGACCCCTGAAAACAAAGAGAGTTTTAACCATCTCTGGTGCATTGAATCCTTTGCGATTGCTTTAAAACTTAATTGCAGCACAATAGCGAATATGCTACCGTAATTAAAAAGTGGAATAAATCCCCATAGTGGCCGGTGCATCATCATATAGGAGGTTATGGCCAATACAAGAGCACTCACAAACAAGCCTAAGGCGCGCATTTTATTCATATAGCCAAAGATAGGAGAATTGATAAAACTGGAAAGTAAAATTTTATGTGGGATGTGTATTAAATGTGAAAAGGCAATCAGTAATCAGTAATCAGTAATCAGTATTCAGTATTCAGTAATCAGTAATCAGTAATCAGTAATCAGTAATCAGTAATCAAAATAATTAGTCAGGGAACGTATTCAAAATTACATAATCAATAATTATTCTGGAAAAGAAAAAAATTATAATGACTTTTCAGTCTTCGCGTTCAATAGCCCTTGACTTTAGTCAGGGAAAAAATCCAATAACAAAATAACAAAAAGGCCTGAAAGGTCGCCTCCCTCAAGCGAATTGCGAAAGCTTTTCGCGAATTGAGTAATACCAAAATATTTTTTGGTCTCACTTAAATTTGCGATAAGTACAATACCTACAGGATAGGGTCGCCTTAAAATAAAATTTCAAAATGGTTACTGTAAGGACATGTCGCGACCTGTCCCTACAGTAACCATTTTGAAATTCTCGCTTTCCAACATAAACAGTTCGACCCTCAAATTCTCACCTCCTCACCTCCTCACCTTCTCACCCCTTAACCTCACTTATACACCAACCTCATACTCTTTCTCCAAAAAGCACCGTTCAATGCCGCCAGACCGCCAAGCAATCCACCTATCAAAAGTGTGATGATGATCAACCCAACTTTAGACCCATTAATTGGAAGTAAATAAGCAACTCTTTCCAGGATGGAACTTCCCACTTTACTTGATAAAATTATAACCAGAAAACCCCAATAAATAATAATACTAAAAGCACCCATCAAAAATGCGTGAAATTGGGTGATCTTAAAGAAGAAGCCTAGAAGCAAAGGAGCGATAATGATGAGCCACCACGGTCCGACATAGGTAAAGAGCGATGTGAGCACAAAGGTGATCGCGAAGAATGCCAGAAATTTGAAAAAAATTTATTTCATTTGCTGCTCACATACATCGGAGCTTCATTCTAATTTCTAATTTCTAATTTCTAATTTCGTATCTATTTACCCATAAACCTCCACCAACTTCCGCCACTCCTGCAATTCCTCTACTCCCGGCTTTCTCTTCCCAAAGACCTGAAGTATTTGTTCACCATGGCTGTTAAAACATTCTACTGAAGTGACAAAGCCATCCAATGTCGGTTTTCTCACAATCCAACACTGATCGATTGAACTTTCTATCAGATGCAGATTAAACTCCGGATCCAGCACATTCAACCATTCATTATGATCCACCAAGCTATTAATCCGCCCCGTAAAAATCTGCAATGCGCCTTTATTTGCCACAAAAATCATGATTGGAAGCTGTGTTTTGACGGCATCTTTCAATACGTTTCGGAGTGTTTTTTCTTCTACTCTGACAGCATAACCTCCGACTGGAGCCAACCTAAGCGCCTGAGTTCTGGTCAGATTGTATTTATAAATCATTGGGAAGAATTCATGCGTATCACGTAAGGATATCCATTCATGTCGGAATCCTTCCACATCAATAAGCGCATCGCTAATTTCAGCTTCCTTTTCAGGTTTTGGAGCGATTATCCCTTCCCATTGCTGAGATGGTGACTTGAATTCATCCACCAGCAAGTGAAAATGCTCCACATTGCTTTTATCATTCAGAAAAATCTTGTGCATGGCCTCTCCTTCCTTGCTGAAAAACTGAAGACTGCATTTCAATCTATCTTCTGTCTGCTCCATCGAGGCAAAAGCATATGCCCAGTGATTAAAAAATATCCGAAGGTCGATCGCCTCCCCTACAAAAACTCCTACAAGCGCTTTGTCAAGAATACCATTTGCATAATATCCCTTTCGCTCCATTACGCAGTCATCATTGCGAGTCAGTGCCATGACATAACCCAGACCAACTGCACGTATTAATATTTCATTAAACTCAGGTCTCAAAATAGTAACTTCTCTTCCCAGTTGAGTGATTAGTAATTCCAGTTCAGATACACCTATGATGGAAGCAGCTGACCTGATCCTTAGACCCGGTTGCTCCGATCGGAGGCTGTCCCATTTTTCTTTCAATAATAGTGTATCATCCATGAATTGTTCGAAGCAGTTGGTTTACTTGCAAAGTTGCAATTATTTATTAAAAAACTCAAGCTTATCATCAGTAATCAGTAATCAGTAATCAGTAATCAGTAATCGAAAAGTCCAATATTATAAGAAGAGTTCTATCTATTCTAAAATTTCTATATTCACTATGAAGAATAGTCATCTTATTTCCACAATGGAGCTATCAGCCAATAGCTAATAGCTGGTAGCCAATAGCCAATAACGATAACCGCAACTTACGGTTCAAACGTTATCGCCCTAAGTATCCTCTTGCTCGCAGCCTCATCTGCTCGCATAAACCATAGTTTAAAATACTCACCCGCAGCCCAGGTACTTACTCCTGTATCATAATAAGGACTGCCGGGATGACCGGATTGGCCGCCAGGGTATACACCGTAAGCTTCGATGGTATCAGTCAGAGATATGATCATTTTCCAGGACGGGCCATGGCTTTTCTTAGTTGCATTTACGATACCTTCTCCACCGCCTACATTGAGTTCAAGCCTGCTCAGCGACGTCATGTTCTGTTTCACATCGATCAAATGAGGAATGCATGTTCCTTTGTGCAGACCCCATTTCAATTTATTTTCCTTTTTCATTTGATTTAGTGCAGGCAAAATAGAAACAAAGCTTGTCTTTAATTGATCCGCAAATGTTTCTTTCTGAGGTGTAAAAATATTATCCACACATTTAAAATTCTTATTTTTCATAAGGTCCTGCACTATGGTGTTATGCTCCGGCATAAGTCCTATAACTGACTTTTTAAGCTCATCCCCCCAGATATTGTATTCCAATGAGTCCATGAGTGTCTGATAAATAGTAGCTCCTTCAGATTCAGCATCATTAAGTTTATCCCAGTTTTTCAATAATTTAAGCCACTCTTTTTCTTCTCCTGATAAGGGACATACTGTCCAATGTCTCAAATATCAACGGAAGAATTTGATGTGCTCTCGTATTAAAATTATCGTTTTTGGAGGTTCATCATATCCTGCACCGTGGCTTTACGCAACCCTCTCAATATACTGTTGATCCGGTACCCCCGCTCATATATATAATCACCACCTAAATAGTACGGATATCCAATTGGATCGGTCGGAAGTTGATTGGCACTGCTAACGAAACCTCTCTTTGGGTTTTTCATTGTCAACATTTGTTCGGCGGGAATCATACCTTGCCACTCATAAGTGCTGTCCTTGCCATCCATTAAAAACTCGCCTTGATATTTCCATTTAGCAGGAAATGTTCCTTGTTGGGTGATGGCAATATCTCCCGATTTTGAAGCAAATATCAAGTTTTGTCCAGGGCAAGAAAAAGAAGCAATCGCATCCCTGTAATCATCATAATTTTTAGCTTTCATCAGGCGAAGAAAAGGAAGCAGATCATTGGATGCATCATGCGCCTTCCAACGAACTGCATAGTAAGTCGATTGATTAGCTCTGGGTTTTCCACCACGAAGACCTCTCCAATTATCATCATAGATGACTGGTCCAAAATGGGTGTAAACTACTGTATCTATCTGGGTATTAGCACCTTTAATGATAAACTTTTCAACTCTTTTAGTAGTTGGGACATACTTGCCATTGTATAGATATTGATCATGAGATCTATCCTTATAAGTTATTTTGTAATAGTCAAGGACATCGCGCATAGCATTTGTAGAACCAAATGCAATATCCTGGTTAAAACCAATCACTATACCGGGTGAACCGGGCAATGAAACTCCATAACATGAATTGGTCGGGGTAGTCAACTGAATCTCATACCAAATGGAAGGAAGACCTAGCTTGAGATGCGGATCATTGCACAAGATTGGTTTTCCGGTAGCTGTTTTAGTCCCATCCAGTGCCCAGTTATTACTTCCATTATCCTTATCAGGCTTGTCAGTCACAATTGGATCAGGCATATCAGGATGAAAATATGCTGAGGTTGTATCCATTTTGCTAATAGGAAATCCTTTGGAAAATGGTGGCCTTAGATCTTTGGGTATAATAGGATCTAATGAATCTTCTCTATTCGGATACATGAGGTCAAACACTTCTTTTCCCATGGTGGCGAGGACAGCTGTCTTTTCAAAATCATCGTCATAAGCAGCAAGATCCTTGGCCATATATTTGGTCAATAAAGATGTTTTTAGATTAGACCATGCCTCAGGTTTGTAATCCAGCAACTTATATTCTATAGGGTAATCCTTTTCTGAAAGTGAATTTATATAGGCATTAACACCAGCAGTATATGCATCCATAGCATTAATAGAAGTTGTATCCTTCTCCATCTCTCTTAGACCAATCTCTGCACTGTAGGTGATGCCCAATCGCCTATTTGCTTTATCCAACGGCATTGCCTTGGCTCCGACTATTTCACTGATGCGACCTGCTGCAAAATGTGTTTGGAACTCCATCTGCCAGAGTCGATCCTTAGCATGAAGATAGCCTTGAACATAAAAAGCATCATTGTCGCTTTCTGCAAAAACGTGTGGAACCATTCTTTCGTCAAAATATACTTGTACTTTTTTACTAAGCCCGAATAGGTCTATCGTCATTTTATCCGGCATAGAAAACAATTCCGGATCTTCCAGATAACCGTGAGTAGGACTGAGTAATTTGCCCAGAGGTGGAGTCGCGCCCCATTTTTTATTCAATAAAAAAATTAGTGAAATCAAAATTAGCGAAGTAGCAATGGAGCCCAGATATCTCATCAAAATTTATTAAAATTCATTTTTCAAATGTAAGCAAGTTTTTAGAATAGTAAGATAGTATTAGAGTGGATCAGTATTAGAGTTAACCAGTTTGATAGTATTAGAGTTGAAAGTATTAGAGTTGAACAGTTTGATAGTATTAGAGTTGAAAGTATTAGAGTTAACCAGTTTGATAGTATTAGAGTAGATTAGTATTGGAGTTGAGAAGTCAAGTTTCAATTTGGCTATAATATTGATTATCAATGATATAAAATTTATATATTTTGAATATAACTATATATCTTACTAATTATCATATATTTAAACTGAATCGTAGTTTTATCTATTTTTTTAATTCTATGTATTTGCGATACACTACCAATGAATTTCTCCCGTCGCCTCTGTACTTTTTTGGGCCAGCTTATGATTTCTAATTTTTACTTTCTAATTTTAATTACGGACAAGGGAAAGCCACAGCCTTGTTATCTTGCTACCACTTTGTTATATAGTGTTAATCATATACAGTAATAAAATATGATACTTATATTGGCATACTTTGCCAAGTATTGCGGACAAGGGCAAGCCTTTTCCCTACCATCATGATATTTAAGATAAAACTATAACACTATCTACTATAATATTCTTCATCTATTCCGTATTTTCAAAGATGGACTGTGTGGACAGGTCTCGACCTATCCCTACAGCCCATCTTTGAAAATACTTCTATACTTCCATACTTCCATACTCTAATACTGATTAACTGGTTAACTATTATACTATCATACTTTTACCCTTTCAAAATCACTCAATTTATCCAGCATCAAAATCGTCCGCTTTCCATCATCTGATCTTTTGTACATCATATCAAACTTTGCTCCGTAGACGATTTGATCAAATGTATATGAGATTCTGGTCACTACTTGATTAGAATAAAGGTGATCAAACGCCTTAAAATTGAGAATCACTTCCCCATGAAGATTTTCAAAATCTTCTTTTGTTAAACTGAAAAGAGGACTAGTTTCATCGATGTGATGAACTATTGTCCAATTAGTTGACAACATACTCACTTTGGACATTTCAACCTTGAGTGTATAAAATTTTAATGCCATACTACCATTTTCTTCTTGTTGAGGCATCATTAAAGTAAATGCCACTTCCGGATCTATGAAGAAATTGCCTTTATTAGGACAAATTCTTACCATCAAACCCCTTCCATCCTTATAAGGTGCAACCAATGCTTTTTTGGCAAATGCCAGATTGGCTATTGGCATAGAAAACTTTGTAAATAATAATCCGGTGAATAAAGCAATACTCATAAAACCAACGATGGCTTCAATAGATGATATCCAACCTGCTGTGATGGTCATCGGATTGAGCCTACCATAACCCAGACCACTAAATGTCTGAATACTGAAAAAGATAGCGTCCTCGAATCTTTCTGCTGAAGTAACTCCTACAGCTCCGGCGATCTGATGGGTTCCAACCAAATAATAGATATAGGCAAAAAAGATATTCAAACTGAAAATAGTCAATAAAAGTACCCCAATAAATCTCATTCCAGATATCTCCAAAAGGCTGTGGTAATACCCATCGAAAGTGTGCCTGCGTCCTTCGACAGTGATATTTGGCTTCCCATTGGGCAATATCATTCTATCGCCCATAGCCGAACCATTATTACCAAAACCGGTGTCCGTTTCTGTTCTTCCGTTTATCCGTTTGGAATTGGCCATTCTGCTGAACATTCCCTTATGACTTTTCATTTGTTATTTTGATTATAAAATAAAGATAGAGTTTGAGAATCAGATTATGAATAAATTTAAACGACTGAATCGAAAACCATCCTGAATACCACAAAATTTATTATAAGTTTACATCGTTATCTTGCTAACCATGAAAACAATGAACAGATTTATTTTGACATTATGCTTTTGCACTTCAATTTATGCCTTTTCTTTCTCACAGGTCGTATCTAATATTCCGGTAGATTCAGCTCAGATCAAAGAATATGAGCGTCGGACCAAGCTTACCAGGATAGATGGAAAATATATTCCGAAGGATCTGAATGATGCCTTGATGGAATTGGACAAGATCATGGAGGAAGGGGCAAAGAAAAAATTTCAAGCCTATACAGAAGAAGATGCCCGCACTAAGACTCATTTTTCTTTTGGAAAATATATAAATGCCAGATGGTCTATTCAGGAAGGAAGTCGGCTCACCGCATGGTTTCAAAAATGCAAGATCTACAACTTTGACGACATGATTGACTGCGTGATCACAGCTTACCACAGAAAATTAAACGACAAACCTATTCAATTTGAAGAGCTGGCCAACTATTATTATAAAAAGCAAATGGCAGTTACCGAAAAATTGAAAAAAGAGAAGGAATTAAGGGATTCTAAGAAAAGAAAGAAGAAGTAGTCAATATTTTTTAAAAAAGCATAAAAAGGTTATACATTACAACCGATTTTATGCAAGAATTCCTTTCGTTATACTCTAATATTGAAAATCCTACCTTTGAAATGGTAGTGTTTACATATTTGTTAGCATTCCTTCTATCTGTTTTGATAGCAGCTACCTATGCCAACACCACACCCAACAATATTAAAACGACTAATTTTATCCAGGCACTTATTCTTAGCGCCCTGATCTCTGCTACTGTAGTTCAATCCACAAATAATAGTATATCTGCGGGTGTTGGCTTATTAGGTGCATTGACGATCATACAATTCAGGAGTACATTCAGGGATCCAAGAGATGTGATATTCATCTTCGCCTCAGTAAGCGCAGGTATTTCATGTGGTTCATTTGTTTTCATACCAGCAGTTATTGGTTCTGTAGGGTTTTGCCTGGTCGCATTTATGTTGCGTTTTACTCCTTTCACTTTGGGTAATCATGTCATCTGGGAATTAAAAATAAGGACCAATGACGAACCCTTAAAAATTAAAATCGCAGAACAAATAATAGAGGAATACGCAAAAAAATGGTCAACGGACGGTTTGAAAAATGACAACAATAAGTTGGATGCTACGCCATTTTTGGAGATCGATTATATTGTTGTTCTTAAAGATGATGCCAAATATAAAATGCTTCTTGAAAGTTTCGAAAAAAAAGGAATTTCAGTAAGAAGATTTTACAAACAAAATTCAGACTTTACAACTAATAATTAATAAGAGCAAAACACCCCATCTATTGTTATAATATGAAAGTAAATATCTTATACATTTTCTGGGTTATCGCACTTGTTGCTTTCATATTAATCTTCCGAAATTTACAAACTCAAAGTGCAGGACAGTTATTTGGAATAGCTGATACAGAAGGGCTTATGCTGAAATTGGACTATAGAGCTCGAGTCAAAAAATGCTATGTTATAGTTGGCCAACAAGTCAAAACTGGCGATACGCTTATGATCTTCGAAGATGCTACAATAGAAAAAAGAAAACTAACAGAGAATACTGCCTCAAATCAGATTAAGGTGGAACAAGTAGCCAAAAATAATTCACTCAATAGAGAAATCAGGCTTTTCGAACAAACGCAGCAGGCCCAAATCACAGAATTAGAAGGCGAAATAAAAATCCTTCAAAACGAGATTGAAGTTCAAAATACTTTAAAAAAAGCAATCTCTGATAAAGAAACATCAAACAATAGTCTCAAGCATCAGGAGATTAAGGGCTTACAGGATGATATCGAACAAATTAAGTTACAAACCAAAGCACAACTAAATCTTTTCAGAACAGAAAAGATTAATAACATAAATATCTCAGGTTCCAGAACACAGGAGATGCTCAATGCGCTGCGTTTCATCGATGATGAAAGTAACAAATTAGTCCTACTTGCCCCTTATGATGGTTTTATAGAGGGTGTATATGCATCAGAGAACGAGGTGATGACAGATTTCAAGGACTTAATAAAAATCAATCCCAAGGAGCCAAACAAGATTACCGGATTTATCCATGAATCAATAAATATAGCATATAATCTGGGCGATACACTGCAGTTAATTTCTACTACCAGACCTAATGTGACCGCTCGTGCTCAATTGGTTGGTGTTAGTCATAAGCTTGTAGAATTGCCTTTTCGTTTGCGAAAATATGCAGAAATAAAAGCCTGGGGAAGAGAGATCTACATAAATCTACCTCCAGAAAATGGCTTTCTAATTGGGGAAAAGGTGATGATACAAATGCATTAAAACGACAATGAAATATTTTATTTTTATAATAATTATTTTCTATTTATCTACTTCAGTGCCGGCACAGGGCATTCATATTGAAAGTATTATTCATACTGCTGATGCGGATAGCAAATTATTAGTAAATCAACGCACCACCGAATTCATAAATCAGCAAAATTTTAGCCTTCCATTGATACGGGAGGCAGAAATAAGACTCGGAATAAATGGCAATGCTACTCCAAATCAACTCGATGGATATCTTAGGAATGAAGATTACTATGCTATTAAAATTTCACCCAATAGTCTTAGAGAGCGAAAATACCAACGCGCATTAAAACCTGCACAGGCCGATCTTTATAAAAGCAATGATCACATGTTCATGCAAGAAGCCATCTTCGAAAGATATCAAAGCATTGTTAAGCTTTATTATGCAGAGATATTTATAAAGGAAAAGTCAAAACTTCAACCATTTTTGGTTAAGAAATCAGCATTATTAAATGAAATGCTTGATCAGGGATTAGATATAAAATTCAAAGATGTCGTAGATGTTGAATATGATAAAAACGATCTGTTAAGCAGCTTATTTGAATACTCCAATATTGTCAATGAAGAACATGAGAGAATAAAAAGATTTTTAAATGTAAGCGATTCTATATTTGTAGATTTTGATCATTTTATTAGTTCAGATGAAATACGCACCATAGTTTTGACAGTGGATACAAGCAACGTAGTTTTAGCTCCTGAAGTTATTTATACAAAATACAAAGCTCAATTATCTATGGCTGAGCTAAACTATCAAAAAAGTAGAAACAAACAAATATTCAGTTATTTTCAGGCAGGATATAGCCCGGTAGTCGTTTCAGAAGAGGCAAAAACAAAATTTAATCCCAGTAATGACCTTACATTCAGATTCGGCGTAAACGTCCCCATTGGAGCTAATAATAATCTAAGAAGAAGTGAAGCTGCAATAAAATTGTATGAGGATAAAAATGATGCAATCCTCACGAGAGAAAAGTATAAAGCTGATATCATGCTTCAACGCACGAAGATCTTACAACTAATAGATGCAAAGGACCAATGGCAGAAAATGTTTGACAATAATCTTATACTCAAATTGCTAAAAAACGAATCACTCAAAGATCAAATTACACCTTTGGAAATAATGGATATGGAAATATCTGTAATCAAACTTAAATTGCAAGGACTCAAACTAGATGACAAAATAGCTAATGAATACATAGAATTGATGTCTATAATAGGTGCGCTGAATGATACGGCGATGAATTATTTGACTAGAGATTAAATAGTAGATAACGGTAATCGGTAATAAATTACTGCAATAAAGTGGTACAATAATTCTTTCTTCTGAATGCAGTTCATTATGCCCAGAAATTTTAAAATTCAAGCGATGATGAGATTTCGTCTTTCAATTCCCAATTTTCAATTAATTCTTCTCCCTTACCACATACAACGGCCTATTTAACAAGTTCTGATTCATACGACTCAGATATTCACCGATAATGCCTATGGCGATCATTTGGACACCGCCAATGAATAAAATGCTAATTAATAGGGAACCCCAACCGGGAACGAAGCTTTTGATGACATAAATACTATAAAGCACAAATAGTGTGGCAATGAAGGCAAATACACTTACGATGACACCAAAATAAGTCACCAACTTTAATGGTGCATTAGAAAAAGAAGTAATTCCGTCAAGTGCTAGACGCAACATTTTTCGAAAATTATAACCGGTTTCACCTGCATGTCTTGCATCTCTGTCATATTCAACATATGTTTGTTCGAAGCCGGCCCAGGCGATCTGCCCACGTAGAAACTTATTTTTCTCAGGCATCTGACGGATCACATCCAATACTTTTTTATCAAACAATCTGAAATCACCACTATCCAAAGGGATCTCTATCGTCGTCAATCGGGAAAGTATTCTGTAAAACATTTTGGCCGTCCAGGTCTTGAAAACTGATTCTCCCTGGCGGGTTTTTCTCTTGGCATATACCACTTCATATCCTTTCTTCAACTTATCTAGCATGACACGAATTAGTTCAGGTGGATCTTGCAGGTCAGCATCTATGATGCAAATAATATCACCTTTGGCATAATCCAGGCCTGCACTGACTGCGATCTGATGCCCAAAATTTCTACTGAGATCAATAAACCGTATGCTATCGTAGTTTTTAGAAAAGGATTTTATCAATGCCAGAGACTCATCTTTGCTGCCATCATTAATAAAGATAATTTCGAATGGAATTAATAGAGACTCTAAAACCTTATGACTCCTTTCAAAAAAGAGACTTAAATTCTTTTCCTCATTATAGACTGGGACGATGAGGGATAACAACATTATTTTATGGTTTTAATACGATCCATTTCTCTCCTGTTGTCCTTCTCCTTAATCGTGGCGCGCTTATCATACAATTTTTTACCCTGTGCCAAAGCGATTTCCAACTTAGCGAAACCTCTCTCACTGATGAATAATCGCACAGGGATAAGTGTAAATCCTTTTTCAGTTAATTTACGATCGATCTTCTTGATCTCTATCTTATTCAATAAAAGTTTACGTTCACGACGTGCATCATGATTGTAATAGGATCCTTGAGAATATTCAGAAATGAATAAATTCTTCACAAATATCTCTCCTCCTCTCATATAACAAAATGCATCGGAAAGGTTGGCAGCACCCTCACGGATGGCTTTGATCTCTGTGCCGCGCAGTATCATTCCCGCTTCATAGCGTTGCAACAGGTAAAACTCGAAGGAAGCTTTCCTGTTTTTAATCTCAATAGTTTTTATTTTCTCTGCCATTCAGGTGTAAAATAAGGAAATGCGAAGTTATGTTTAAAATTGTTAATTGTTAATTATAAATTATAAATGATGTAACAAATCGAAGTTACAAACCATGAATTCGAATAAATTATAGCTGTTTATATCTCTGACTTCTGATTTCTGACATCTGAGTTCTAATTTCTTAAAAATACGACCTCATCGCAATGATCTGGCCCAAAACACCAACCACTAAACCTCCTATGATCTCCTGGTATGAATGAGCCTTGAGTGACAGACGACTTGTCGCGACCAGACCTCCAACTAATATAGCGATCGATGGCAAGTTCACAGGTCGACTACCTAAAGTATTGCCTAAAAGGGAAGTCATATCTGTATTGCCGCCTAACCCATACATCATTGAAAAACAAAATACTACAATACCGCCGATACCCGCCATATGCGCACTGATCTTAGAAAAATTATTCACGAAGAATACCAGAAATAATGAAATAATCGAACCTAATACAAAAGATTTGAATAATGTTGGAATCTCAGGGTTGCTCCGCGTAGTGATGTACATCCAAAGAAAAAATACTGCAGTTCCAATATAAGGGATGATCCTCTCTTTTGATGTGTTTAAGGAAATTGAATCAACAAAATCCAGTTTCTTCAACAAAAAGACCACCAATGCCGGAAAAAAAAAGGTCAACACAAATACCATGAGTACTAAAGGCATTTTCAAGCCAATATTCGGTACACCAAAGGCAAATGGGTTGACCTTCAGGTAAATAACCAACGCATAAGTGATCATCAGCAAAGGATGCGTGATCAATGAAAATAGTAATGCAAGTTTTTTACCCATGTGTTTTTGTAAAAGTGAGAAGGTGAGAAAGTGAGGACGTGAGAAGGTGAGAAGTTGAGAGTTACAAACTCCAAACATCACACTTCAAACCCCAAACTTCAAACTTCAAACCTCAGTCTAGAATTTATAATTCAACCCAATCCTCAATCCACCATATACGTTCCTTGAAGCTTCATAGTCCTGACGTTTTCCATCTTTGTAACCGTCCAACTGCCATTCGTCAGAATTGATGTCAGTAATAGATCCACCACCTCTTAATTCGAAGGTAAGAAATAAACTTTCAGAAAGATAGCTTTGAATACCTATACCTAGAAAGCCCTGAATATCCATTGAATTGAAAAGGTCTTTGTCGTCAGCGGGCTCACCGTTTGTGGTCAGTTTTAATATTTCTGCTTGGTTGAACTGGTAAGCATTGCCTCCGCCAGCTATGTGATTAGCAAAATCAGATAATGTTACATCCTTACCATTCACCGTGTGACTTACCTCTGCACTTTGTAGCAAATTAAATTGTGGACCTAAAGTCACGAAAAATTTAGTTCCATTATTTGGATCTTTAGCTCCGCCGAAAACATGGGTATAAGCTAATGGTATGGCTATATAATTTAATTTGATTTCTTTCTCAAGTTGATCACCATTGCCATAACCGTCCTTATATTTTTGACCGCCTTGTTGAATACCTGCTCCGATTGAAAGTTGATTGCCTCCATCAAGGTCATAACCTAGCGTTACTCCGAATGAAGGGTGAAATGTGACTCCATCATAGTCCATTTCTTTCTGGCCATAATTCATTTGGTTTGCTACAATCGTCGCATTGCCAGAAGCATTTACGCCTACAAAAAAGCCACCTTGGGCCATGACACTTCCTGCGCTCAGCAAGGTGATACTAGAAAAGGTAAAAATCTTAATTAAATTCATAATATTTATTTTAGTTAATCAAATATGCTTTGTTGAATATAAATCGGTGAATCGTCCTGCTTAATGAGGTCCGCATCATTATTTTTTACCGAATTAATGCGCTCTGAGACCTTGTAATATTTCTTTTTTATTGTTCTTCCGGGATCTGAATAGTATTGTTTCCAATCCGGTTCAAAACTACCATCCAACCATGTCTTTTCTTCTTCCTTTGTCAGTATCAAAGGCATTCTATCATGGATGAAGGCTATGTCATCTGTAGCTTTTACAGTAACTATACTCAATTTTTTTACAAATTTTCCATTACTATCCACTTCCTCTCTCACCAAACCTGCCACTGAAAATAGTTCTCCATCAGGCAATATAATTCTGTAAGGTATTTTTTGTTTGTCATTGCGTATCCACTCATAATATCCGTCCAAAGGTATGATGCATCTGCCATGATCCAGACTCGGAATAAAAGTCTTTTTAAGATCGACTTCTTCCAATCTTGCATTGATCACAAGCTTAGTTGATTCTGCACCAAACGGCACATTCCAACCCCAAAGTCCCATCTGTATATGCTTTTCATCATCTTGACCAATAAAAGGTAGCGGATGAGTTGGAACAATGTTGAAAGACGGAATAGGATTGTATCGCTCGATGTCTTCTGTATAAAATGTTGCTCCGAATCGTTCTTCGATATCACTTTCATTTTTTGTCAAAGTAGCTCTACCACACATCTTTAAGCTATTACTTTTGTTGATGAAAGCATACCTTTAATATTTCCTTCTGTGTCAAAACCTTGCAGTTCAACAGAGACAACTTTATTAATCAAATTTGCCTCAAATGGAATTTTAACTTTGACATAATTATCTGTATATCCCGTCAAATAGTCTTTATTACTGCCATGTTCGACAAGTATAGGTCTTGTATTACCTTGATGTTGCTTATAAAAATTCAATCTTTTTTCCTCAGAAAGTTCAGAAAGTATTTCATTTCTCTGTCTTCTGATGTGCACTGGCACAGGGCTTTCCATTTCCGCTGCCAGCGTATTCGCCCTTTCCGAATAGGTAAAAACATGTAAATAAGAAATGTCTAATCCCTTAAGAAAATCTACCGTTTCCTGAAAATCTTCTTCAGTCTCTCCAGGAAAACCAACGATTACATCGACACCAATACAGCAATGTGGCATCAGCGTTTTTATTTGTGTTACTCGATCAGCATATAATTCTCTTTTGTATCTGCGACGCATTCCTGAAAGAATTTTATTGCTTCCGGATTGCAATGGAATATGAAAATGTGGTACGAAACGATCGCTTCCTGCGACAAATTCTATTATTTCATTCGTCAACAGATTTGGTTCTATGGAAGATATCCTGAATCTTTCTATATCTTTTACTTGATCTAAATGACGGATAAGGTCAATGAACAATTCATTCTTCTTAGGTTTATCGCCTTCAATCACTTCTGTTCCATTTCCATAGTCACCGAGGTTTATACCGGTTAACACGATCTCTTTGACACCTTGTGAGGCTATGTATTGAGCATTTTGAATGACTTGCATAGAAGTATCACTTCTGGAAGCGCCTCTAGCCATGGGAATGGTACAAAAAGTGCATTTGTAATCGCATCCATCCTGTACTTTGAGAAAGGAGCGTGTCCTGTCACCCATTGAGAATGAAGATACAAACTGATTCGCTTCGTGCACATCTCCTGCAGCTACCATACCCTTTGATGAAGCGTTGCCGATGCTTTCAACAAATTCTACGATTCTGAATTTTTCTGCGGCACCGAGTACCAAATCTACACCTTTGATATTGCTGATTTCCTCAGGTTTAAGTTGCGCATAACATCCAGTGACTACAACCTTGGCATTCGGGGATTTCTTCAATGCCTGACGCACAATGTTTCTACATTTCTTATCTGCTGATTCGGTGACACTGCATGTATTAATCACAAATACATCTGCACCGTTTTGAAATTCAGATACGGCATAACCATTATCTTCGAACAACCTCGAAATAGAGGAAGTCTCAGAATAGTTTAGTTTACAACCAAGTGTATAAAATGCGACACTTCGAGGTGTGGCCATATTTATAAGTTTTGAAAGGCCAAAGTTATAGAAAAATTATCTAAGATAAGGTTGGGTAAAGGCTATATGTTAAGAAAAGGGTTATTTAATTGAAGCTTGAAGATATAATCTCTGGAGTAACGTGAATTTATAAAAATGGTTAGGAAAGCAATATGATTGAATTCTGCATTTTGGTGGACTTAAGCAAAAATCAATGTCGCCAGAAGAAAAACAGCCAGAGAAGCTCCAATCAGAATTACTGCCATGTTATTTATACGCCATTTGAAAACCCTATTAGCAATTAAAAAACAACCAAATGTCCTGCATAGATAGCGCTTCCATAAATGAAGAAGACAAACCAATTGCCCCAACTTTGCATCCAACTGAAGGAGTAAAAACCTTCATCAACGAAAAATAGGGACAGTGTGATAATAAGCGTGGTAACTAAATACATTAAAAGCGGAATTCTGTCACTTCTCTCTTGTACCATGTATCGATTCAAACTTTTTTTAAAAAAACGTAAATCTAAGATAAAATATTTCAAACTATTGAAAAGCAATAAAACAAAGGGCTTTCAAAGGATTGTCAAGTCGAAATTCACAATGACGAATAACCTGTCCAAAACATGACGAAAAAATAAACATAACACTTTGTAATAATTTATTGTTTATTATATATATTTGCTGTTTATTGCAGAGACATATGCTTCTGCATCACAATTATCATTCAAAAACTTTAATCATTTTTCAAAATTTAATAAAACAAATACAATGTCAACAGAGCAAGAATCTAAACTAAAAGCCCTCCAACTTACCCTGGACAAACTCGAAAAAACTTATGGTAAAGGCACTATCATGAAGCTAGGCGACAAGCCGGTAATTGACATAGATGCTATATCTACCGGCTCTCTTGGACTCGACATCGCACTAGGTACCGGCGGTTTTCCACAGGGACGTGTGATAGAGATCTACGGACCGGAATCTTCAGGTAAGACAACATTGGCAATTCATGCCATTGCCGAAAGTCAGAAAAGAGGCGGTATAGCAGCATTTATCGATGCGGAACATGCCTTTGATAAATCTTACGCAGAAAGACTTGGTGTAGATACTGCAAACCTTTTAATATCTCAGCCTGACAACGGGGAACAAGCTTTAGAAATAGCTGAAAACCTTATTAGATCAGGTGCTATCGACATCATCGTCATTGATTCAGTAGCTGCCTTAGTGCCAAGAAGTGAGATCGAAGGAGAAATGGGAGATTCTAAAATGGGCTTACAAGCTCGCTTAATGTCTCAGGCACTTAGAAAATTGACAGGAACTATCGGTAAAACAGGATGTTGCTGTATCTTCATCAATCAATTGAGAGAAAAAATTGGCGTCATGTTCGGTAATCCGGAAACTACTACCGGTGGTAATGCATTGAAATTCTATGCGACACAACGTATAGATATCCGTCGTTCAGGAAGTCCAATAAAAGATAAAGACGGCAATCTTCTAGGGAACCAGGTGAAAGTGAAAGTTGTGAAAAACAAACTTGCTCCACCTTTCAGAGTTGCTATGTTTGATATCATGTTTGGTGCAGGTATATCTAAATCAGGAGAGATCGTCGATCTTGGTGTTGAACTGGACATCATTCAGAAGTCAGGTAGCTGGTATGCATACGAAAGTACTAAAATCGCACAAGGACGTGATGCAGCTAAGCAATTTATCGAGGACAATATCGAACTTGCGAATGAGATCGAGAAAAAGATCAAAGAAAAAATTTCAGCTAAGGGCGGCTCAGGCGCTGTGGAAGCAGAATAAGAATAATTTTTCAATTATTATTTCCAAAAAAACGGAGCATGGGCAACTGTGCTTCGTTTTTTATTTGTAGTTTCATATCAAGATGTGCGAGGAATCTAAGTTTCATCCGAAATCAAGGCAAGAATCTAACTTTCATCCCAAGAGAAGTAGAGAATCTACCTCTCATACATAAACTGCTGGGTAAAACCTTTAAATTGTAATCATCAAACCTCAAACCTCAAACCTCAAACATCAACGAATTATCAACTTCCCACTATCTATCTTGTTCTCACTATTTACGACTTGATAGATGTAAATACCATTAATCAATCCTAATTCGAATTGATCCTTTTTTGAATTAATTGTTTTATCCAATACAATTTGACCGAACAGGTCCCTCACAATTAATCTTGAGTTAACTTCACTCGATTCTATAAGTAATTGACCATCACTTGGATTTGGATATACCTTTAAATCACTTTTCTTATCATTGTTAAGACCAAGAGAAATTCCGCACGATGGACTCGTCTGACCAGAAACCAGCATGCTTGCAAGACAATTCAGATAACATTCAAGATTAGTATAACCCTCAATATCAGTAATACTTATTGAAAGATTCAATCCATTATGATCTTGTACATTGGGATCTAAACCATGCATATTTTCCCAATAATCTGGCATACCATCATTATCACTATCAATGGGTGCTGCTGGAGGATTGCTATTTACTATAAAAGCATCATTGTAATAATCTGTGCCATCGATTGGTTTAGGGTCGATAACTCCTGAAACTAATGGAGCA
This sequence comes from Candidatus Brachybacter algidus, assembly GCA_016711705.1. Lineage (GTDB taxonomy): Bacteria > Bacteroidota > Bacteroidia > Chitinophagales > Saprospiraceae > Parvibacillus > Parvibacillus algidus. The sequence goes on from JADJSK010000005.1 coordinate 156,635, forward strand.
TTCAATCTTTTATCCATTTGATCTCTGGGAAAAGCTCCAACATTGTTCGCCATATAATTAACTAATTCACTGGCAGGTATATAATTTATGGATGGAAAAGAATGACGGGAAGAAAGTAAATTAGCTGAACCAAGATCAGTATTCGGATGATTATCTTGTTCATTAAAATCATTACAACAATAGAACAATTCATAATCACTCAATGATGGATATAAATTTAATTTATTTCCGGAAGCATAGATATTATTACCCCCAAATCGCAAAAGATCAATTGACATGAGCCCATTCGTAAAGGTATTTCGTGCAAAACCTTGATTATTAACCCAATTCAAATTAATAAAAAACGAATTATTTTCATTACCGGGATCTATACTGGAATTATACCAAATATTAATACCAGGATCCCAAAGTAAATTATCAGATAATTCGAGATTTAACTTTCGGGCGCTGCAGTATGGGGATTCACAAGATAATTCAGGCATCCTACCCCCTATCCTATTCCATGTATTGTGGTGCAACGAAATATTATCCTGAGGTAATTCCTGGGTTGAATAATTCAATAACATTCCACCAAGATCATAATGTCCGCCAATGCTTTCAGCAAGGCTGCAATTTTGTATGGTTATATTGCTGGATTGAGAAATCTGCACATTTTCATCGATTGCATTCGCAAAGGAACAATGGTCTGCAATCGTATTATTAGCGCCATCTAGTCGCAAGGCATCATCTAGCACATAATTGGAACTGGGATATAAATTTACATCATGCGGTCTGGAGCGCATATGGCGAATAATGATATTGTCTCCTGTTCCTTCAGGTTCATATACTTCATCAATAATCATACCTCTCACCGTTATTCCTCCAGGCGAAGTCTGCCCCGCTATTGTAACATCTCCAAAAAGCACTTCAGCAGCTGCAGGTATTACACCACTTACCTTAAATAGTATGTATCGAGGCCCGGCCACTTGTAAAGCCGCATTTAACGACCCTGCACCACTTGCATTCAAATTGGTAACATAAATAACCTGGCCGCCACGACCGCCGGAAGCTTGAGCCCCAAAACCTTCTGCGCCGGGAAAAGATGGTATTGATTGTGCATTTACACGGTCGAGAAGAAGTACATAAAAACAAACAAAAATGAATTTTATAATTTCCATTTTTATTTAATTAATTTTTATTTTTCTTAAGTTTATCAGCGAATTGGAGATACATTGGCAAGGCCGCAGAACCATACCAAAGAAACATTTCGGGCTTAAGTAGTTCAGCTTTGATGGCAGGATCAGTTTCTAACAAAACCTTAGCCTCTTCCAAGCTATTTACATCCAAGATAAATAACCCTCTAAAATCTTCTTCATTTTTCTCAAAAGGACCAGCCACAATAAGTTTATTTTCCTTTACAAGAACACCCATATTTTTCATGTGACCGGTAAAGGCTGTATTTATAAATTCCTTATCCGTAGTTTTATTGGATCCAGTTTTAAGAAGAACAAAAACATACATTTTCATTCCACGTTCATCTCCGTTTAGTTTTTTGACGAGTGTAGAGTCATAATCAGGATTAGTGATTTGTGCTTGAGTTTCAATTGAAAAAACTAAGAGCGTAATGAATATTAAAATCTTCATTGAAATGTTTTTAGATAGATTAAAGTTAAAATTAAATTTATTAAAAGCATTTAATTTAATAACCTTTAAGGAATATTAAGAAAATAAAAAAGCCCGAAGACAAATAAGTTTTCGGGCTCCTTATGAAATTAGCTTTTTTATTGAACAATAATTTTTTCAACAACTAGATCATCACGTCCAGAGACTCTAACAAAATAAATACCTTTGGCAAGGTTGTCAAGTGGAATAGTAAATAAATTTGATCGACCTGTAATATCCATTCTCATTAATGTCACTCCATTAATATCTACAATATCTAAATATGAGTAAGAACTTCCTGGTGAAATATTCACATTTATTTCACCTCTATTTACAATACTTGGAGCAATTATTACATTACTTACATTATTCATTTTTATCCTCACAACAGATGAATAGGAAATGTCTGCATTGTCATTTTCAACTATCTTCAACCGGTAAAATATATCCCCATTCATTTTCAATTCGTGTAAATAACCATAATTACCTCCTTTTTCACCTTTATTAGCAGTTATGTTTGAAAGATAATTAAAACTACTTCCATCATAACTGTATTCAATTTCGAATTCTTTGACATTTTTTTCTGCTGAAGTTGCCCAATTCAATTGCACACCTTTTGTATTTCTTTCTCCGGTAAAAGAAATCAAATTAAGAGGCAGAAAAGATGTTGCCATTAACCTCATTACAGAATTATTTGTGTTGGATACCACATATACTTCTCCATCTTCTGTCTCACCAAAATTAACAATCCCCGTTGGCGCTAAGTTTTGCGTAAATGTGTTAAACCCACCGACACCATTAGATTTTAATTTGTAAAAAATACCTGAATAAAAATCAGCAGCTACATACCAGCCCTTCAAAAGAGGATAATCAGTCCCTCGATATACTACCCCTCCGGTGATACTTTTTGGACTTACTGTAGGATATGTAAAAACTGGAAATGTATAATTAGACATGGGTAAACATCCTGTTAAACTATAAGGGACATTCCCTTCATAACACTTCCATCCATAATTTACTCCAAGTGTATTAGCTGCCGCCCTATAATTAATTTCTTCATGAGAATTTTGACCTACGTCACCAATCCACATATCATGCGTCAACCTATCAAAACTACATCTATAAGGATTTCTGAGTCCAAGTGCAAAAATCTCGTTACTATATGGATTGCCAGGAGGAATTGTATAAAATGGTGGTGTAAGTGAGGTATTTACATTAAATCGTAACATTTTCCCTAAGAGCACGCTTGTATTTTGGGAATTATTATTTGGATCTCCACCTCCACCGCCATCTCCGGTTGAAAGATATAAGTATCCGTCTTGCCCAAAATGCAACTGGCCTCCATTATGATTGCTTGCATACTGATGAGGAATTGTAATGAGTACCACTTTTGAAGCCGCATCAGCAATATTTGCATCTCCGCTTACATGATACCTGGCGATCTCCAGATCACCAACGGATCCCATAGTATTATTCGTGTAATAAACATAGAAAAAACCATTGGTTTCATAATCAGGGTGAAAAGCCATACTCAACAAACCTCTTTCACCATCAGTACTTACATTTGTTACCGTAAGAAAAGTACCTTGCAAGACAAAAGAACTATTATAGACGAGGACAGTGCCACCTTTTTGAACAATAAAAATCCTATTTGTTCTATCCCCTGCATTTACTAATTGCATTGGCTGACTTAAACCACTAGGTATCACTGAAGCAGAAAGTGAGAGTACAGGCTGGGCTAAAAGGGCTTGAGAAATTAAAACTAATTGAAAAGCAATATCAATGTTGACAGATGGGTAAAGTTTAATCGGTAGTAATTTTTTCTCATGTTAAGATATTTATAATAAATAATTGATGTTTAGCTCATCAAATTTCTTTTAAAATTTGAATTAAGTCTCGTATTGAATGGATGAATAATTATGGAATAAAACCTCTAACCATTCATTCTTAATGATGGTTTGGTATTAAAAATATAAAATTGAAGGATTTGTCACAATTTTGCGGGGATGCAAATCACTTAAACCAGATATTTCGATCTAAAGTTCCTTCGTATAGAAGTAAAAAAAGAAAGACATTTTTTATAAATAACTGATTTTTATTTAAGTAATCAATCTTAATTATATCAATTAAAAGCTAACTTTGAACTTAATGTAATTAAAACACTAAGGATGTCTACATTTTCTCCAAAATCATTAGAACATTTCCACAACGAAATAGCAATCAAATTTCAACTATATAACAGTCTATTTCTTTCCCTACCATTCAGTAAAATTGAAAAGACAGGATTGTTATTATCTGTGTTGCAAAATTATTGTGAAGAAGGATATGCTCAAGGTCAAAACGCTGAAGAAATCATTAATTCCTTCGTTCAGAACCAAACAAATTTTGATTCTGAACAAAAAACACTTGACCTGTTGTTCAGATTTATTCAATACATAGAAAGACAGATCGTATTATTTGATGCATTGGAGGATGCGGCATATGACAGAATTAATGACATCAGTGGGCCAGGTACTTTAAAGCATTTACAAAACAAACTCAGTGATCATCAATACACAGCTTCCGAAAAAAAGACTCTTGAAAACTTCAGTGTCAGACTTGTTATGACCGCTCATCCGACGCAGTTCTATCCGGGCTCTGTCTTGGGAATAATAGGAGATCTATCTAAGGCCCTTCAACACAATCAAACTGACCAAATAAATATTCTTTTACAACAGTTGGGCAAAACACCTTTTCTGAACAAAAAGAAACCTAGTCCATATGAAGAAGCTGTCAGTCTGATCTGGTTTCTTGAAAATGTCTTTTATCACACTATCGGTAGCATTGCAAACGAATTTAAATCTACTATGCCTTTCATGGATCCTGCAGATCATCCCATTATAAAAATGGGTTTCTGGCCTGGTGGTGATCGGGATGGTAATCCATTTGTTAGGGCAGAAACAACTTACAAAGTGGCAAATTCTCTTAATATAGCAATTCTCAAATGTTACTACAGGGATGTGAGAAAGCTCAAACGAAGACTCACCTTTAAAAATATTGATACCATTATCGCCAAACTTGAATCAGACCTTTATGAGCAGGCATTTTTAAGGACGATCAATACCATCAGGACTATGAATGATATCATAGGTCCATTAAAATTGATTCGTGAAATATTATTTACTGAAAATAATGGTCTCTTCATAGAAAATGTGGACGAATTGATTGACAAGGTGCATTGTTTCGGAATGCATTTTGCTTTTATCGATGTAAGGCAGGAGAATGAGGTGCATACTAGCTTATTAAGTACCATTATGGAGTATAATGGTTTTAGTACTGCATCCTATGAAGAAATGCCTGAAATTCAAAAAATCAATTTCATCCTCGATCAAAAACTTGATGCTACACCTGATCAATTCGAGGATGAAATATTTAGCGATACGCTTCTTACAATGCAAACAATTCGCAAGATACAGGAAGATTTTGGTGAGGAAGCCTGTAACCGGTATATCATAAGTCAATGCACGAGTGCGCTTAATGTTATCGAAGTGCTCGCTTTGTTTAAGATCTCTGGTTGGAATATTAATGAAGTAAATATGGACATTGTGCCTTTATTTGAGACAATAGATGATCTTGTTAAAGCACCAATAGTCATGAAAAGTCTATACGAATTGCCATCTTACAAATCTCATTTAAAACGAAGAAAAAACCGACAGACTATTATGCTGGGTTTTTCTGATGGGACGAAAGATGGTGGATACCTAATGGCTAATTGGATGATTTATAAAGCCAAAGAAGAATTAAGCAAAATGTCAAAGGAATATGGCATTGATGTTATGTTTTTCGATGGACGCGGCGGACCTCCTGCCAGAGGTGGTGGTAAGACTCACAAGTTCTATGCATCTATGAACAAGGAAATCTCCAGTAAAGAAATTCAATTGACGATCCAGGGCCAGACCATCAGTACAAATTTTGGTATCAAAGAGTCGGCACGGTTTAATATTGAACAGTTGATAAATGCGGGGGTGACCAACAATATTTTTCAGGATGAATCTAACAATTTTACGAAGGAGGAAGAGTCATTAATATTATCAATGGCAGAGATCAGCCTGAAAACATATTTGGCCCTAAAAAATGATTCAAACTTTGTAGACTATATGTCTGAAGTAAGCCCATTGAAGTATTTTGGGATGGCTAATATCGGCAGCAGACCGGCAAAGCGAGGTAAGGTGGAAAAATTAACTATTAAAGACCTTCGAGCTATACCGTTTGTCGCATCCTGGAATATGATAAAACAAAATGTTCCGGGATTCTATGGCTTAGGCACAGCAATAAATTCGATCATTGAAAAAGGACAATTTGAACAATTGAAGGCGATCTACAAGAAGTCATTGTTCTTCAGAACGCTTATGGACAACAGTGAAATGTCATTGATAAAAACATTTATGCCGCTAACTTCGGAGATTTCCGAGCATCCTATATTTGGAGATATTTGGCAAAGAATCAATGCTGAATATGAATTAACCTCCACAAATTTGTTACTACTAGGGAATCACACAACACTTATGGAAGAATATCCTGTCGATAAACTTTCCATACAAATGAGGGAGAAAATCATGATCCCACTCGCTACTATTCAACAATATGGTCTTAGCAAGTTGAGAGAAATGGATAATAGTGGAGAGGAAGAATTAAGCAACTCTTATCAGAAAATGATAATTAGGTGCGCATTTGGGATCATCAATGGAGGAAGGAATTCAGCATAGAGATCTCTACAAGATTCTTTTGCTATTCAAGCTAGCCTCTATTAATTTTTCAAGACGGGAAATACGCGTTTTCTCTTGCTTAGCTGTCATTATAAGATGAATTGCTATTTTCCTGTAAGATGGAGCCTGAGCCTGAAAGAAATCCCAGGCAATAGTATTGGTTTTGAATATTTTTTCAAATTCGAGTGAAAATTCCCGCACTTCATTAACGTCTTTGCTTTTATCCCGGTGATTGAAACTATCCATCCCTGAAGGTTGCATCAGACCAGCCTTGGTCAGAACTTCAATCTTTTTGATATTGATGGCACTCCAGATACTATTAGATTTTCTAGGTGTAAAACGATTGGTATAACTTTCATGGTCAATAGATCTTCTGATGCCATCTATCCAACCAAAACACAAAGCCTGATCAACGGACTCTGACCACGTCATAGTTGGCTTTCTGGCCGATAATTTATAGTAACCAACTTGAACCTCAGTTTCCTTTTGATGATTTTCTTCAAGCCATTTTCGGAATAAAGATGGATCAGAAAAAAATATTGGAGTCATATTGAACTGCGATTTTTTATTTCCAAATGTAATAATTAGAAGTTTTAGATTGGTAATAATTTCACATTTGTAAATAAATAATTAAAGTTTCGGAGTCGCTTTTTAAATTGAAATCTATAATTTAAATATATAATGATTCTTAAATGGAATTGGTTAAAAAACTGTATATCATATAGTTAGTTTAGTTTATTGAATTTCTTTAAATAATTTCATTTGCCGGACTCTATCATCAAAGTATTATTTTGACCGGACGCCGCTAAAGCTTTGTCGGGCAAGCTTCTAATTTCTTTCATATAACTAAAATTAAATTTTTAACTTTCAAGTATTTGGCATAAGTTGTTTTGATTTAAACTTTATACTCTCATTTGAGCATTCGCCCAAAAAAGAATTATTAGCCACTAATTGCACAAATGATGCTTTGCATCTAACACGAATTTATTCGTGAAAATTAGTGAAATTATCTGCGATGCTGCTTCGTGGTAGTGGCTAAAATATATGGAGTTTTAATCTATTATAAAAATTAGTTTCATCTCCATTCCATCTACATCAAGTTATCTATTTTGATTTTGGAAGCAAAGAAGTCCAGGTTAACTAATTTCTGAATTTGATTGAGTAATTGCAATACTTTTAGAGTTTATTTTTAACGCGGAAACTGCAGTAAGTAAAATTTTATGATCACAATCCGGAATAATAAAGTAGTTTTGTCTAAGATCACCAAATCAACTGACTCATCATAAAATCAAAATAGATGCTTGTCACCCTAATTTTATGTATTTTATTATTCATAGGTCTCGGCTTTAATTTTTATAACAAACAAAGGCGAAACAAATCCATAGGAGGCGCCATCTCTAAGGCTAAAACAATTTGGCTATTTTTTGCGCTATTTCAATATTATTTCTTTTCTGTATTCGTTCTTTTACTTTGCTTTGGAACACTCCTCACGCCTGTATTGGTTGCAGCATGTGGCTTTTTTTTACTTAGGTTCATCCTTCAATTTGTAATCATGTACTTTTTCAAAAAATGGCGACCACCGATGGGCATTGCTATGAATATCGTTTCATTTCTAGTGATAATTTCGATGCTATTTCACTTTATGTCGTGTAATATTTTTGAATGGATTGTATGGGATAGAGTCGCATTCTTATACACAGTCCTTATCCTATGCATTTTGGCGACAGACTCTGTCTATGCGTGGATGTTTTACAAGATCGTTGGATTGCGGACTATGGGTGAGAATGGTATTTGGTTTGCCTCTGACGATGATCCGGCCTTTAGAAAAATTAACTGGATAACAAGTAGACTGAATATCTTCTTTTTTATTTTCTTTGGATTAATTTTATATTTAATTTTCACCAATTATGGAAGTTATGTTTACTAAAAACCTCATAGGATCATTCCGGCCCCCACCATTGTCAGACATGCGTTGGAGAATTTTTATGCTGCTATTTTTCTATCTCATTCTCGGCATGACAATGCTGGGCTTCAGTAGAAAGCCACTTCATATTTTATTACTGATAGGCGGAGGAGCACTGCTTGATCTTGTGTTGAATCTTCTTATCAGGAAGCGAAAGATATTTCCACTTTCAGCGATGATATCATGCTGCTCCATGGCCATTATTTTAAACTGGTCATTTGACATTTACAATCTTTTTTTACCACTTTTCGTATGCATCACTTCCAAATATATATTTACTCTTCGCGGTAAACACTTTTTCAATCCGTCCTTGTTTGCCATAGTTTTCTGTATTGTCTTAGGCAATGAATACATCACTCTTTCACCAAGTTATCAGTGGTATGGCAGTGCCCAAAGCGCCTGGTTCATGCTTTATTTCATGATGACAGGAGCATTTCTACTTTTTGTTTTTAAGATTAATAGAGGTTGGCTAATAATTTCTTTCCTAACAGTTTTTTTGTTGCAAACCGCCGTGCGTGCTTATATCATGCAACACATCATTCCTTTTGAAACCTTATTCGTAGGTGCTTTGACTTCTCCTGCTTTTTATCTGTTCACTTTTTTTATGATCACAGACCCGGCTACAAGTCCTCCAACCAAATCTCAACAAATCATCGTAGGCACTTCCATTGCCTTACTTGACTTTCTTTTTCATATGAAGTTTAGCTTATACACCTTCTTCTTCGCGGGCATGACCGTGGCGACAGTCAGGTTCATATATTTTCATTCTAAGATTTATTATGAACAATGGAAAAACGGTGCATTTGAAATTATACAACCAAATTTAAAAAAATATTTGATCCTTTTCCTCTTTGCAATTCCAGTATTTTGGAGTTTCAGGCATAACAATCACAGTGCCTTATCATCACAAGAACTTGATATGCGTTTGGTCCCGGTTTCTGAGCAGCACAGTGGGTTGACTGGGATAAATGGGCAGGTGCTTGAAGCTACTGATCCGGCCATCCAGCATATTGCTAAGTGGATATTATCTGTTGGAGATGCGGCTGCAGTTGCCGATGTCAATATGGATGGGCTGCCTGATCTCTTTATGACTCAGCCTCTTAAATCAATCGATAGCAGGGGCAAATTATATTTAAACAAAGGTGATTTGGCTTTCGAAAAAGTCGTCATACCTGATCTGGAACGATACCTGACTGATTTCAAAGCACATGGTGTTCCCGGATTCGCATATTTTCTGGATTATGATAATGATGGCGACAAAGATCTTTTTATAGGATTCGGATTTGGCAAGTCACATTTGTTCGAAAACAGGATCATTCCTGACAAAAAACTATCTTTCAAGGAGGTTATTGTGCCATTTCTAAAGGAACAAAACACAATCTGCCTGGCAGCCAACAGCTTTGATTACAATAATGATGGCCGTCTCGACATGATCCTGACGAATACCCTGCATCAATATCTACCTGAATATAAGGACAGAAAGCAACCGCTTAATATTTTCAACTTGCCAGATCCCGAATTTGACGGAGATCGTCGCATGTTTCATTTCATGCATGAGAGTTGGCACAATGCCAATAATGGAGGAAAAAATTATTTGCTGCTAAATACGGCTGATTCCTCTGCTTTTAAAGTCGTGGATGAATCGATCTCCGGTCTTAAGGAGACACGATGGAGCCTTGCAGTAGCAACATTAGATATGAATAACGATGGTTATACGGATATTTTCATAGCAAATGATTTTGGAAAAGACGATTGGTATCTCAATGAACATGGAAAATCTTTGGTTCGACAACAAGGCACTTTTTTTGGTGATATTGGATTGGATACCTATAAAGGCATGAATGCTTCGGCGGGAGATTTGGATGGCAATGGCAAAGAAGATATTTACATCAGCAATGTCCATCATGAAATGCAGGCAGAAGGGAGTTTGTTGTGGATGAATGAAACAGGTGATGGTGCTAAAGTTGTTGACTTTAAAGAACGAGCCCAAAGATATAATCTTTTGAATACCAATCGTTTTGGCTGGGGTGCAGCCATGGGCGATTTGGATTTAAATGGATGGACGGACGGAGTTCAGGCCAACGGAATGGTCGATGATATTTGGGACAAAAAATGGGACAAAGCACAGAATTTCTGGTATTATCAAGCTCAAATCGCAAGAACAGGACCTGAGATCCACAGTTATGCAGACAAATGGGCTGACATCAGAGGCTGTTATATTTACGCCAATGAGCCTGACCGTATTTCTCTTAATATTGGAGGTAAAAATTTCGTGGACGCAGCTGAAGCTTTACATTTTGATCACAAAGCCAACACAAGGGGTGTGATATTGGCGGATTTTGACAATGATGGAGATCTGGATATTCTCATGACAAATCAATTTGGCGCTCCATTTTTCTATAAAAATGAAGTTAAAAATAAATCCTGGATCGGTGTCAAACTCAATGGCAATGGAGTTAGTACGAATAAAGATGCTGTAGGAACAAAGGTTTGGTTAACTTATATGGCAAACGGGAAGAAAGTGACCCAATACAAAGAGGTTAGACTAGTAAATGGATTTTCTGCAATGGGTGATACCAGATTATTGTTTGGAATGGGAGATGGAAAGAACAAATTAAGTGATGTCGTTTTAAAGATCAGATGGCACAATGGGAAAGAAGAAGTAATTACTATTCCTAAATTAGAAAAGTATTTAGAGATCAACCAAAGATAAATTATGAATTACTCTAAAGATATTTTCAGTTTAGGTGCAATTTTGATAATTCTTTTATTAAGAGTGTGGTTTTTTATTAACTGTTCAATTTTGCCAATATATATTACATTGCCTTTTTTACTTTTTCTAAATATGATAGCAGTTTCTATTAAACATAATCATATCCACATTTCTGTATTCAGAATGAAGATCACAAACATTATTTTCGATCAGATATTGAATTTATTAACAGGAACTTCAACATCATCAGTCAAAATCATTCACGTCATTAACCATCATTCCCACAATAACAATGAATTAGATTGGGGGCAAACTTCCCAATCTGGACAAGGCCGTTTATTATATTCTTTTATGGCATATACCATTTTTACACCATTTGCATTTTTCAAGGGTAAATCAGACTGGGTGAGAAAGCATGTTAATCATCCATTGGTAAGATATATGAGATTGGAAATGTATATTATTCTGTCCATTTACATAATATTATGTTTTGCGGACCCCATAGCTTGCATATTGACTGTTATTTTACCTTTTATAATGTTACAGGGTGTGCTCACCTCATTTAATTTCCTTCAACATTTTGAATGCGAAACCGGTAATGAGATGAATTCTTCACGAAATATCACAGGAAGTCTATTTAATTTACTTTATTTCAATGTAGGTTATCATACGGTACATCATCTATATCCAAAGCTTCATTGGAGTAAATTCCCTGAAGTTTTTGACAAAATTAGAAATGAAATTAAAAAAGAACTTAATCACCAGGGCTTCTGGAGTGCACTGAGATATGTAGTATTTAGTAAATCAAGATTGAATTAGTGATGAATAATGAGTTAAATGCTATTTATGATAAAACTGCTAAAATTATGCAAGCTAAAAAATATAGATTCACAATCACCAAATCCATAGGCATCATTCTTTGGCAATTGACTTTTTCCACCATTTCAATTTATCTTTCTTTCTCAGATAATATAGTGATTTGGATTAGTGGACAAATATTGCTGTCAATTAATATGTTACAATGGTTTTTTCTGATGCATGAACTCGCTCATCAGAGTCTATTCCCCAATGAAAAAGTGAATGCCATCATTGGGCATGTTGCCTCTTTATTTTGTCTCATTCCATTTTTTCCATGGGATTATATCCATCAATCTCATCACAAATGGACGGGATGGCGTGAATTTGACCCTACCATACCAGATATTACATTTGAAGAATTAAAACCACATCAAATATCCATAATTAACTTTTGTTGGAAATTCTGGATACCCATATTTGCGATTAATTATACTATTCAGACTTTCTATAGCTTAAATAAATTAAACAAACTTTACCCTAAAGCCAATCAGAAAATCAACAATGTATTTAGTATAAGTTTTATTGTAATAGTTTATTTAACTGCAACAATAGTGTTAGGTTTTCTATTTTTGAAGATCTGGCTTCTGGCATTTTTTATATTTGTTTCTATTTCAGATCCGATGCTTTTAAGTCAGCATACACACCTAGATTATAACGATATAAATACGGACCAGATTAAACCGGTAAAATTTATCGAACAACCACTTTATACAAGAAGTGTCAGGTATCCATTCTTTATTGAAAAATATCTTTTTTATTTCAGCTCAAGACACGGGCTTCATCATCAATTTCCCTGGGTACCTTTCTACTACCTGAATCAAGTAGCCGATACAGAAGAAAATACAATATTCTGGACAGATTGGGTGAGAGTAGCAAAATCTATTCCAGCACACAAACTCATTTTTCAATCATTCAAAGACACAGGAATTAAATTATGAATACATGATTTTGAAGATACAATAAAATGGTAGAAGGATGATGTTAAATTGCAGATGGTACTTAGTTGACTGATTCATAATTTTCCTTTGATTAGGACAAATTTTCTTTTTATTGCTAAGGGCCATCTAAATTTTACAATCTAACATCTAACATTTAGTTTAAGATTCAAATTTATAATAAAAAAAAACTAATTTGCTTAATGAAACTTCAGTTATGAATATGTACCATTCTTCCGGAGATCTTGTAAACAGCTGGTATGCTGCCGGACTCGCCTCTTCATTTCAAAAAGAAAAAACTCTTAAAGTCGAATTATTCGAGATCCCTTTGGTCTGCTGGAGAAAATCAGATGGAAGTGTCGTTGCATTATTGGATAAATGCAACCATAGGAATGCCCCCTTGAGTGAAGGTAAAATAGTGCATGATTGTGTCGTGTGTCCATACCACGGATGGACTTATGATGGCAGTGGACAATGTGTTCAGATACCTTCAGAAGGACCGCATACTGAAAGAATTCCTCAGAAAAAAGTAGAATATTTTCCCACAAGAGAAGCTCACGGCTTGGTTTGGATATGGATGGGAAGGGATACAGCACCCGACAAAGAACCATTCCCTATGCCTATGATGATACAGGAAAAATGGCACAGTTATTATATGGTAACCCATTTTGAGAATAATGTCACTGACCTGGTTGAAAATTTTATGGATGTACCGCACACGATATATGTACACAAAGGATGGTTTCGTGATCGAAAACAAATCAGGATCGGAGCCACAGTGGAGCGCACAGCCGACAGTGTTTTGGTGACTTATGATCAATCCAATGATTCCATAGGTTTCAACGGTCGTCTCGTCAATCCAAAAAAACTCCCAATGAAACATACGGACAATTTCTACATGCCCAATAACACCAGAGTAGACTATATATTTGGAGAAGAAGAAAGAGGTTTTATCATTACAAGCACTTGTTCGCCGGTCAAACCATTTTCGACGATCGTTTATACACTCATCACTTATAAATTTGGTTGGTTGACACCCATTGCCCGACTAGGCTTGAATGCATACACGAGGAAGGTGATCAACCAGGATGTCTGGATCATGAAACTCCACGGAGAGAACATCAGACAGCTTGGCCAGTCAGATTACAGATCTACCCAATGTGATACGATGCATTTGTATATCGAATCTTTGAGAAAAGCAGCTGAGAAAGGAGATAGAATCCCCGGGCCAATCACCAAAGAAATTGAATTCTGGGTATAAATAATAATTATGAAAAAGAAAATTTGCATCATCACCGGTGGATTACTTAATGTGCATGAAAGTTCGGCATGGAATGCCATTAGAAAACAAATATCTCAACTTAGTCAAGGAAATCACAGATGGCTGGAGCTAAAGATAAAATTACTGAGCGCAGAGCCGATCTTACTGTCACGAATGACTAAAAAATCCGAAAAAGTAAAGGAATATTTCCTTAGCTCAGGTAATGAAAATCTACCGGAACTTACAGAAGTGGTTCTCGCTGACGAATTGTCAAAATTGAATGTGCCATTTGAGATATTGACATATGATGATCTGTTTAGCCACACTAAAAAAGCCGACTTCATTCTTTCATCTTGTGACGTTGTATTTGCCTCAAGTACTTTATTACATGATCTTTCCGAAGCCATGCCCTTGCTTACCAGGATCAAAAAGCACAATGTTAAAATCGTTCTGGGAGGAGCATTGACAGGAAGTTTATATAAATGCTGGCCAGGGGATCCGATGGTAGATATTTTAGCTATAGGATATGGTGAATTTTTAGTTCCCCATCTTGTAGATTGGATGTACAACGGTTATGAGCAACTGACCAGCCCACCCCAAGGGAAATTATTAAAAAACGATCATACCATTTTTTTATTCAGCGGTTCACCTCTTGACAGAAATCTTGACAACTTACCTACACCTGACTGGCGGGTTGCTGAAAAATATCACAACAAAAGCTTTACTGAGATTTACTATGAAAGTGTAAGAGGTTGTCCATACCGGTGCAGCTTTTGCAACTATCCATACCTCTTTGATGATAATAAATTCAGGGTAAAAAGTGCGGAGAAAATGGCAGATGACTGGCAGTATTATTCAGATCACGGTGTGAAATCCATCATCTGCTTAGATTCTTTATTTACGATGCCCAAAAAACGGCTGATCAAGTTTTGTGAATTATTAATTGAAAAAAATATCAACATCAAATGGGCTTGTTATGCCAGGGCAGATGATCTGTTGGAAGACGACGTTGTAGCATTGATGAAAAAAGCGGGAGTGAATCATCTTCAGATAGGTTTGGAATCAGGTAATCAGGAACTACTCGATGCGATGAATAAACAATGTACAGTGGATAAGAATCTGATTGCCATTCAAATGTGTAGGAAACACAATATTACTAGTCTAGTTTCATTGATCGTTGGCTTTCCGGGAGAAACAGCCGAGACAATCAGAGAAACATATGAATTTATGAAAAAAGCCAAACCAGATTTTCATTTTCTGGCTACGTTCAGCGTGAGAGTGGAAGATGTGCCTGTCCTCAATGTTGAAAACAGGCAGAAGTTTGGCCTGCATACCATGAAAAATCCATTTACATTTGCACCATATTGGAAACATAATACTATGAGCTGCAGCGAAGTGGGCGGTCACGTAAGGTATCTTAATGAACAACTATGCAATGAAAAAATATCCTTGGACGGTTCCGTATTTTATACCAATATTAGTCATTACGTCCCTTCGTACAGAGAGGATTTGCTCGAATTCCAGTTTCGCGCTATGAATGAACATAAGATGTTTCGTCCACTTTTTGATTTGGCGCATCATTTTATAGACAAGAAACTAAAAAAGGATGTTATGAATTGGGAAAAAGATTTAAATTGAGAGTATGATCATAAAAGACGACCATTTATATTATATTCTGGTGCAAAAAGAGGACCTAAAAGAAGACGAAACTCATCGGATGTATGAATTGATGACTTCCAATTACAGTGAGGTTACACCCAAAATATTTCAAGAGGACCTGGACAAAAAACAATTAATCGGCTTAATAAAAGATGTGTCTGATCGTATTCAAGGATTCACAACTTATGCAGTAGATCCTGCTGGAACCGGAGGAAATGATCATCACATTATCTTTTCAGGGGATACTATTATCGACCCGCAACATTGGGGTACTCAAATATTAATGAAGGGTTGGTGCCATACGATAGGCCGTTTGATAGCCTCAGATAATAACAAAAACTGGTACTGGTATCTGTTATCAAAAGGTCATAGGACTTTTATGTATCTGCCCTTGTTTTTTAAGCATTATTATCCTTCTCCACTGCCTGCTGAAAATCATGATTGCCTTGCGGAAATAGCCGATATCACTTCCACAAAGCTTTATGGAGATAGCTGGAAAAAAGACTTGGGCATCATCCGCTTTGACAATTATCATAGTGCATTAAATACAGAGCTGGCAGATGCAACTTTCAAGAAAAGGAACAGCCCATTTGTTCGATTTTTTCTTGAACGCAATCCTGAGTTTCATAAAGGAGATGAGCTAGTCTGCATCGCTCATTTACATCCGGACAATCTCATCCGCACCGCAAGAGAATATATTCTTAAAGGAATGGAACACCCACTTGAACTAGCATGATAAATTTTGCCCGAATCGTAAATAAATTATGGCTCAGTAGCCAGCGAAATGACCATAAATACTTTATTCAAAATATTTCAAACGCATCCCACATTCAACAAGAATTATTGATGAAATATATTGGTCAAAATACCAATTCTGCTTTTGGTATTGATCACGATTTTCGATGTATAGATTCTTATGAGCAATTTTGTGAAAAAGTACCCATAATTGAGGATTACTCAATGCTTGATTCTTATATTGACAGGATTAAACTTGGCGAAAACAATATTCTTACAAAGGAAAAGGTTTTGTTTATGGAAACCACCTCGGGCACTTCAGCAGCCAGCAAATTCATCCCATATACAAGTTCATTAAGATCCGAATTTCAAAAAGCCTTGGCAGTTTGGATGACAGAAAGTCACCGTTTAAATCCTGAAGCATTCTCTGGAAAAGCTTATTGGTCCATTTCTCCACCACTGAAATCGAATGGAATTACCTCGGGTGGGTTGCGCATCGGGATAGAATCTGACACCGAATATTTAAATCCATGGATGGCAAAATTGATGTCAATGGTATTGTCTGTTCCGGCCCAGAATATAAGAGCATCATCATCGGAGGAATTTTATATGGAATTATGCTCCCGTTTATTAGCTGATGAAAGCCTCAGTTTTATATCTGTTTGGAGTCCAAACTATTTTCTTCAGCTGCATAATTTTATATTAAAAAATCGCGAAGTTTTATTTAATAACAACTATTTATCGGAAAAAAGAAAAACATACCTTTCTACCCTAGGGACTTCACTTCAGTGGAAAGAATTATTTCCGAATCTAATTTTAATCAGCTGCTGGACCGAGGCTCAGTCGGCTCTTTGGATACCTGAATTAAAAAAATATGCAAAAGGAATCCAAATACAAGCAAAGGGGCTTTTGTCCACAGAAGGCGTTGTAACTACTCCATTTAATGATGGGAATATATTGTGTTATACATCTCACTTTTATGAATTCAGGGAAGTCGAAACACGCCAAATATTTTGTTGTCATGAATTAATTAAGGGGAGATCCTATGAGGTGATCCTTACAACGGGAGGGGGTTTATATAGATATGTGACCGGTGATGTGGTAAGTGTAACAGCACATGAACAACAATTGCCATATCTGAATTTCATAGGCAAGTCATCAGAAATTACGGACATGACGGGTGAAAAAATATCGGCGATTCATTTATACCCATTTCTTAATAAATTGATTTCTGACAAATTATTTGAAGTTTCAGGGCTCTTTCTCCATCCTGTAAAAGCAGATCACCAAATTCAATATGAATTAATTGTCGAAGCAGCATCTGAAAAATTTGTTGAAGAAATTAGATCAATTGTGGAAGAATTTTTATTGCAAAATCCATACTATCAACAAAGTAGAAATACAGGACAATTGAAACCACTAATTACAAAATATTTTCGCCCTGGATTGACAATTGAATTATCAAATTATTACAAAAAACAAAAAGAAATTAAGGATGGAGATGTGAAGTTACCCATCCTATTTCCATTTGGGTTTTTAGATGTATTTTTAAAGAAATGGATATAAATGATTAAAATTCTGCCATATCATGAAGCATATGAAGCTGGCATTAAGGCATTATTTGCTATTCCTGTTTCGGGAGATCTGGTGCTGAGTCTTGAGCGGGAAGACAACTATTTCAAAGGTGCATTAATTCAAACAGAAGTTCCAAAAGTATTTCTATGCGTGGACAATGAGCAAGTCGTTGGTGTATTTAATGTGGGTGAAAGAAGATCGATTGTAGATGGACTGGTGGTCTATGTACCATATTTTTGTGATCTGAGGATTCACCCTAATTATCAAAAAGGAACAATTTTACTGAGGATCATAAAATTTGTAAATGAAGTTTGTACAGATCTGGACAATATGCCTGCTCTCACAATAGTTTTTTCTGATAATTACAGAATGATAGATATGATCAACAGAAGATCAAAGTTTGATGGCAGTTCTATCCCCTTTTATCATGAAATAGCAACATTGAATACCTACATATTCAGGTGGAAGAAGACAAAGGAGCTTAATAATGCTGTAATCAAAGTCAGACAAGCAACCAAAGAGGATATTCACCAAATGATGCAACTGCAGTCACAGGTTGGAAAAAATGATTTTCATCCGTTTTATGATTTTGGTAATATTGGTGAGGATCCATATTATGAAGGGCTGAAGTTGTCCGATTATTATTTGGCTTTTAAAGAGGACACACTTTATGGCATTTGTGGCACCTGGGATATGTCTGATATCAAGCAAACTGTTGTAAAATCTTATTCAAGTCGTTTGAAATATATTAGGCCATTTTATAATTTTCTACTAGCCCGTTTTTTCTATTTTCCTTATTTGCCTCCTTCGGGATCGAGACTAAAAACCATCCAACTACATTCAATTTTGATTCGAGACAGAGAACCCCAAATATTTCGACATTTGCTCAATTCTATTGCTACAATATCTTACTTGCCCAAAGACACAAGTCTTTTGTGTACAATAGATCAGCGTGATAGACTGAGTAAAGTTTTTTCGACTGTCCACAATAAGATTACAAAAGAAGGAAAAGCTTATCTCGTTAATAGAAAAAAGGAAATTAGACCTTATTTGGAAGGTGGATATTTATGTATTGATGCGGCGCGGATTTAAGAAGATAATTCAGATTAGAACTGTAAAATTTCCTCAATTACCTTCTTAACTTTATCAGAAGACAACAACATCGTATTCTCCAACGTTTCATTCAATGGAATTGCCGGCATATTTTCTGAACCAATAGTCATAACTGGAGCCTCAAGATATTTGAAACAGTTTTCCTGAACACGTGCCGCAATGCTTTGAGCAAAAGAACCATCAACAGATTCTTCTGTGATGACTAGGCATCTATTCGTTTTCTTAACCGACTCATATATTGTCTCAGTATCCAGCGGTATCAGAGATCGAAGATCAATAATTTCGATCTGACCTTCGAATTCCTTTGCAGCATTCCATGCCCAATGAACGCCCATGCCATAAGAAACAATGGTCAATTTTGGCTGATCCGATACAGCATCAATTGATGGCAAGAGGACAGACGCTTGTCCAATCGGAATGAGATAATGCTCATCCGGTTCGATAGATTTTGCATTTTCAGTTCCAGCTACTTTCGCCCAATATAATCCTTTATGTTCAAAGATCACCACCGGATTAGGATCGTAATAAGCAGCTTTCATAAGTCCCTTAAAGTCGGCGGCATTGCTTGGGTATACCACTTTTAATCCTCTGATATTTGCAACAATTGTTTCGACACTACTAGAGTGATAAGGTCCTCCACTTCCATAAGCACCTATCGGAACTCTAAGGACCATACTGACCGGCCATTTGCCATTAGTAAGATAACATGACCTGCTAACTTCAGTGAATAATTGGTTTAACCCCGGCCAAATATAATCTGCAAATTGCACCTCAACAATTGGTTTGAGACCAACTGCTGACATTCCGACAGTACTTCCCACGATAAATGCTTCCTGAATGGGCGTATTAAATACCCGATGATCTCCGAATTGCTGTGCCAAAGTAGCTGCCTCACGAAACACCCCGCCCAATCTTCCTCCCACATCCTGTCCATATAAGACACATTCATCATGGCTCTCCATTAATTCCCTGATGGCAAAGATGCCACAGTCCACCATATTTTTGAGTTCTTCATTTGTTCCTAAGCGCTCTCCCCGCACCTCATTAATATCTGTAGGTGCATATGCATGGGTATAAAGGTCTTCGGGACGAGGGTCTTCAGCATTTTTAGCTTTTTCAAATGACACAAATAAGTTAGCTTTTATGCTTTCTTCCAAGTCAGACAATTCTTTCTGACTCATCACGCCATTTTCAAGTATAGCCTTAACCAATTTAGGATATGGATCTCTCAAAGCCTGCACTTCCAAGTCATCCCGATACCATTCTTTGCGGACACCTGAGGTATGATGATTGAGCAATGGAACGGTGGCATGAACCAAGAAAGGTCTGCGCTCAGTCCGAATTTTGGAAATTACATCTCTAAGTGTGTTGTAACAGCTTTCAAAGTCAGTGCCATCGATAGAAATTGATTCCAATCCTTTTATACCTTGAACATATTCCGCTGCATTCCAGGTGCGGACTTCATCTTTGTATGCTGAGATATCCCATTCATTATCCTGAACAAGGAAAAGTATAGGAAGTTGCTTTAGTGCAGCCATTTGGAAAGCCTCCGAAACCTCCCCTTCCGTCACAGACGCATCACCGAGAGAACAAACGGTCAAAGGTGGAATATCACCTTGATAAATGCCTTGTTTTTCTTTATACCACATACCCATTGCGGCACCAGTGGCAGGAATGGCCTGCATACCAGTGGCAGAGGACTGATGAGGGATCTTTGGTTTGTCGTCATCCTTCAAACTTGGATGACAATAATAAGCTCTTCCTCCGGAAAATGGGTCATCACGTTTAGCCATTAATTGCAACATCATCTGAAGCGGTGTTGCTCCCATAGAAAGCATCATTGCGTCATCGCGATAGTAAGGAAATACATAATCGTTGGGGAGTAATTGCATACCACAAGCTATCTGTATGGCTTCATGACCCCTTGAGGTAGCGTGCACATATTTAGAGACAGTCTT
This sequence comes from Candidatus Brachybacter algidus, assembly GCA_016711705.1. Taxonomy (GTDB): domain Bacteria; phylum Bacteroidota; class Bacteroidia; order Chitinophagales; family Saprospiraceae; genus Parvibacillus; species Parvibacillus algidus. Next base: position 177,791 of record JADJSK010000005.1, read on the forward strand.
GAATTGTTCTTCGTACAATTCAGTTAGCCCTTTAGCTGTGCACATGGTCTCAAATGCCTTAAGCCATTGACTTTTCTCAATATTTATCCTCAAATCCGTCTCTTCCAAACCTATATAATTTTGAGTGCAAAAGTACGAATAAAATCAGAAATCAGAGGTCAGTAGTCAGAAGTCAGAGACTAGAGACTAGAGACTAGAGACTAGAGACTAGAGACTAGAGACTAGAGACTAGAGACTAGAGAATCCTATATCAGAAGAGTAGTTCCATTGTTGCCAAATTTTTAATCTAGATATGTCGATTCAAATACAAAATAATTAAATCAAAGAAGTTTTACTTTAACAGCATATTTAAAGTAAACTTCATTTGTATTAAAAAGTCATTATATATTGATAAATGACAACAATTAATCTACAATTCAATGCTAATTATAAAATGCGCGCAAATCAAAGAAATATGCTATCACCAGCTAAAGTCACTTGGATTTAAAAACAAATTAGTTTTTTAGGTAAATAGTTCAATCCAATTCAGGGGTGATTGAGAGACTACTGCATCCCCGGGTTTCACCCGAGGCTATTGTTGTTCAGCACTTGTAGAGATTGTTTATTTATTTTATGGGGATGTGAATCTCACCCCGCCTGCCGGCACCCCCGCCTATTCACGCGGGCAAGCATCAGCACGAGGGGAAGTCACCGGGTAGTTGTTCATATATTTTGACGTATTTAATATAATCATATTATTTTGAAGAAAGGAAGTAGAGAGACTCAATCTTCAACTTTGAACAGTCATCAATTATCAAATAAATAATCGCCTGCATTTAAGACCTGGAAGTACCGCCTGCTCTCATTATTTCCCTACCGGCACCTCTCAGCACGAGGGGAAGTCACCGGGTAGTAGTTATTATTCGAAGTAAATACTTTAAAAGTCGCCTGTATTTAAGACCTAGAAGTTCTGCTTGTTCTCATTATTCATTATATATAACTCATTATTTATAAGAACTACCAGCTCGCACCGCCGCCGCCGCCGCCAAAGCTACCGCCCCCGAAACTTCCACCACCAAAGCCTCCACCTCCTGATGAACTACCACCGCCAAAACCACCTCCACCAAATCCTCCGCCGAAACCACCACCCCAAAAGCCACCACCGGATGAAGTACCATCTCCGGTAAGCATCCTTCCATTATTTCCTTTACCAAATATGGTCATAAGAATTATAATTATTATGAAAATACCTATGATGACAAGCCAAGGATTGATAGGGCCACCTTCACCACTAGAATCTGCATCATACTCACCATGGACAGCGGCACTTACTGCATCTATTCCTCTTGAAATACCTTCATAGTTTCTCCCCTCTTTAAAGTAAGGAACCATTTCATCTCGTGCAATTCTGGCAGACACGACATCAGTCAATGCACCTTCAAGGCCATAACCCGTACTGATAAACACGCCTCTTTGAGACCCGGCTGTCACGATCAACATGACAATACCATTATCTTTATCTTTCTGACCTACTCCCCATCTATTTCCAATTTCAATAGCATATGACGATCTGTCAAAGTCGCCGATGTCAGGTTTGATGATGACTATAATCTGAGTCGACGTCGTATCATTCATGGCTCTGAGCTGCTGTTCCAACAAATTATTTTCAGCGCTTGTCAACCAGTTTGAAAAATCATTCACATAAACTGCCGGTTCCGGACGGACCGGAAAAAGGTCAGCATCACTCTGTGCATTTACTACAATAGAGCTAACAAAAAATAGACAAATTGAAATATATTTAAGTAATCTCATTTATTTAATCTTGATTGCCATAAATAATGTCGTCTGGCAATTCATTGTTTAATATCGATTCTCCACGAGGAAAAAATGTTGCTAATTTTAAGCCGATTTCATCAATTGCATGACAAAGGCCCAACACATATTCACCTTTGGCAAAGTGCATTTTTACTTCCTTAATTATTGCTTCCCATAAGTTTTGACCAGCCATTGCATGAATACCTTCATCTCCCCATATATAAAAGACTCTTGACTCATAAGCTATATAAATAAGTACACCATTGCGCTGAACCGTTTTATCAACACCATCCTTTACAAAGAGATCTAATGTTCGGTCTTTGGCTTCCGTAGGACATGTAGATTCGATATAAATACGCACTTCACCGGTAGAATTAGCTTCAACATAAGCTATGCGATCTACAATAATTTTTTCCTCTTCTGCAGTAAACAAGTTTGCCATGAGCAGTGATTTAAATTATGCCGGAAATAAATATTTCCGGCACAAATAATTTATTTAGAATTTTACCTCAGGAGCTTTGTTTGCGCCAGCCTCAGCGGCAAAATACCCTTTTTGTCCAAAGCCAAACATTCCTCCTATCAAGTTATTAGGGAACTTCCTTACATAAGTATTATAGTCCTGAGTTACTTCATTGAATTTTCTTCTTTCTTGTGTGATCCTATTCTCAGTGCCTTCCAGTTGAACCTGAAGATCACGGAAATTAGCGTTAGCTTTAAGATCTGGATAGTTTTCAGTGACCATCATTAATCTTCCCAAAGCCTGAGACAATTCTCCCTGAGCAGATTGAAATTCTTTTATCTTTTCAGGAGTCAGGTCATTTGGATCTACTGTGATCTGTGAAACCTTGGACCTTGCCTCTGCAACAGCCGTAAAGGTACTTTTTTCGAAATCTGCTGCACCTTTTACAGTATTCACTAGATTTGGGATCAAGTCTAACCTTCTTTGGTAAACATTTTCTACCTGGGACCATTGAGATTTGACAGCTTCATCTTTGGACACCATATTATTATAACCTCCCTTTAAGGAAGAATAGGCGATCAAAGCAATAACTGCAATAACGATAATAACAATAATTGAACGTTTCATTCTGATATGATTTTGATTAATATTTTAGCAAAAACAAAATGAAGATAGGTATAATTCCCCTTTTCGATAGAATGGTGGAATAAAACGATGAATTTACTGATAAAACTCCTTATAAATTTATCAATTCAAATTTTATGAAGATAAAATGGATCTCGAAAATAGGATCGTGGAAAAATTAAATTAAACACAAAATCTCAGTGGTTCATATTTCATTGTAAAACTTTACGATAAGTAAGACTCACAATAAAATTTTTAAAGTACAAGTTTTTTCTATCAATACATATGAATGTGCATCAAAAACCGACTCCATTTCTACAAGCTTATAATTATCAAGATTACTTGTCAAATTAAAAAATAAATACATGATCTTTAACATAATGGATTTCCACCAAATCCCTTTATTTGATGAAAGTGTAAAGTCATTTTGAAACCACAATCCATTGTTTACCAATAAATTGTCCAATTTTGTGAATACGCAGATTGCCTTGTTTTCAGGGAAATTGTCGAAAAAAAATGAAGTAATGATGATGTCAAAACTTTTATCAGTTTCGAAATCTAGAATATCCTGACAAACAAATTCAATTATATTACTTCCTCGATTGCGCGTCTTGGCGATTTCGATCATTTTCTGAGAAGAGTCTAAATATACTATCTTAAGGCCCCTTGGGATTATCATTGAAATTTCGTCCAATATAATTCCAGAGCCACCACCACATATGAGTAAACTATGATTGGGTTTAAGGTATTTCAATTGTTCTATCTGACCTAACAATTGAGATCTATTAAAGGCCAATTTGCTTAAAATGTCATAAAAAGGTGCAACCTTATCGTAATTAGCTTTCATCAGTTATCTGGTTAATAATACCCCCAAGATTCCACATAGGGCTTTGACTAGAATGACTCCATCGATGACAATCAAGTAATAAAATATGCTATGCCTTCGCAACATTGAAAATGCAATGGCAAGAGTTAATAAAAATGGGATCAGATTAAAGGAAAACTGGATGATAGAAAACTCTTTTATAAGGGCAAAAATGCAAAAAGAAATCAGGCCAGCTAGAAGAAGTGGCACAATAATAAAATAGATTGTTCTTCTGAGCCCGAATGAAACGACAAAAGTTCTAAGGTATAAGTTTGAATCACTTGGATAATCCTTGATATCAAACATGATTGCATTCACGGTGCAAAACAACCAATTTTTAATAAATAGCCAAACCCACAGATCTGTTTGGAAAAAATCTTGTCCCGTTTCGATCCGTAACATGATCAATGGGAAAATATTAGCGCAGCACGCCCAAACAAAACCAATAATAAAAGCTTTTGTCCAACCACTATTCCTCAAATTAAATCCAAATAATTTCTTTGAAATCAGTCCATAATAAAATATGCCGACAAAAAGCACACCAAAGCCTATTGAATAGTAAATGAGAGGTAACCTAATGATTTCGTTGAAATGCTTAAAAATTAGAAAAGAAAATATGCCGATACATAATAAAATCATTCCTACTTGACTCCAATGAACGAGTTTCTTATTTTCACGAAACCATCTAGTCCTTTGATTGGCTATTGGTGTAGAATCGTTGATACTTTTATAGGCATAGGTGTAATAAATCACAGGTGCCAGAAAAAGACCGATATAATATACCGTCTCATTTAATGGGAGACCTAGTTGGAAGGCCATTTCTATGCTCAACATAACAGCAAGAATTCCAACAAAATAATTGCCGAAAAAGATGAAGTTGACCGATCTTTGGTATGTATTTATTAGAGTTAGAAATTAACTTGATTTATATATAATCTTTTTGAAATTAGCTTTATTAAAGTAATAGTCTTTAAGAGATAGTACAATTTCTAAAGCAAAGTAAGGTAATACTTGATTGAAAGATATTTTAGCAAAATCTATTTATCCCACTAAATTATTTCATATGGTCTTCTTAACAGCACTAATATAATCTTATTTCAAGAAATAAAAAAAGCTAGGCTATCTTTCGACAACCTAGCTAATAATTTAACTAACAATCAAATATTAATTCTTTATCACGGTATATGTGTAACCCAAAGGTTCTAAATTCATAACTATTGTATAGTTTCCTGCCTCTGCGACAGGGATGTTTGCTCCGCCTCCTTCAAGGGTGCCATTGGTATCATTGTCACCGAAGTTGTAATCCCAGTTATGATTGGCACGGAATTTAATCTCACCGGCTGTAAGGTCTCCTGTCCATGTCCATGAATAATTACCTAACTTCGACATAGCAGTTTCATCATCCCAACCTCCCGGGCTGGCACTTCCGATTACTCCCCAGTCCATTTTCAATGATGTCCATTTTCCGGTTGTGAAATCCACATTGATCCTGTAGAAGCCTTCATCCGTTACTTTTGCATTACTTTCACCTTCTTGGATTACTCCACCGCTTCCATCATCACCCCAGTCTCCTGCCCAATCCTGGACTTGAAGAAACTTAAATTCACCATTGGCGGTAATAGGAGTATAAATTTCAAACACTCCGTCAGCTAACTTCATAAAAGGTGCAGAATTTGGTGGCGTCCAACCTGCAGGAACACCTCCTCCAACTAAGTATAGTTGTTCAGGGAATTTACTTTCAGTAATTTTGGCTGTATTAGCCCCAAGATTTATTTCCACCCGATACTTACCATCAGTAGGAATTTTTAGATTTCCTCCATTATAAGCTATTTGAAATGCTTTACCAACTTCAAAAGTTTCACCTTCTGCAATTCCCCAATTGACGTCCCAGCTACCTGGTACCATTCTGAATTTGATCTCTTTATCTCCAATCAAATTGGTGATCAATGAGAAATTACCATTACCATCATTATTCATCGGAACATCCATATCCCAGCCAAGAGCGCCATCACCGATTATATTCATTGTAGTAGCAACATTATAAACCGTCATAGTATTATTATTAATATCTACTTCGATTAAATATGCAGCCCTACCTGTGCCATCTAACGTTTTGAAATTGGCTCCTCCAAGTTTCAATGCCATTGGTACTCCTAACTCAAATGCAACACCATCAGCTATACCCCAATTGATATCCCAAGAACCTGCATCACGTCTTAATTTGAACTCCTGACCATAATTCAGCTCAACAACTCCGGTAAATTTCTTGTTTCCAATAAAATTCAAAGGAACATCTGTGTCCCATCCAAGTGCTGCCTCACCAATGATGTTCATGGTAGTAGCATCAATGGAAGTCGCAGGGCCTTTATAGGCAGTCATCTTTACATCAGCTACATTAGAGAAATAACGCTCATTGTTATTCTTATAGGAAGAAACTACACGCACTTCCATGTCGTGAGGCTCATCATATAGATAACCGAATCCTGCTAAAATTGTATCCAATTCACGAGCAGTAAAAGCACGTGTATATGCACCAACAACAGTGGTTTGGCTTGCATTGGCAAATGCCTGACCCTTCTCTGCAATCTCAATAACAAATTTGTAATTCGCCTCAGCAGTAGCATAACCTGGATTGGTCCAATTCAAAGTTAATACTACATTATCTGAATCTGAAGCAGGTGGTTTCACATCCGCAGAAGAACTGGTAAGGACTACTGCCTTACCATCACCGAATGTCTCCAGGTCATCAAATTTTTTACACGAGGTAAAAAAGATTCCAAGACAAGCGGTCAAGAAAATTAAATTATATATTTTTTTCATGTTCATTTGATTGTTTAAATTTTAGTAACCGTGTATTTACCGCGTTGGAAATCAAAGACAAACTTGTATGTTCCTGCTGTTGCCGGACCAAGTACATCTTCTCCATTTTCTTTGAAATCACCACCATTTACAGCATTTGCATCATTTTTTACAGCAATGCCATATTGTATTGTCCAATCACCTCTCGTTGCGATTAATTTATAGCTTCCTCCAGCAACAACATCCATTGTCAATTCGAAGACAAACTCTGATACTTTGGTAAATTCCTGATTTAAAGGCACCGTCTCAGGCATACCGGCCGTCTGCCAGTTGCCTGGTGTTGCAGATCCTGTTATAAACAATTGACCTGTAGATGGTGGATTAACTTTAGGCGGTATTTTGTATGGCGTTGCTGTCGCTTGAACTGAATTAGAAGCTAATTTTGTCAAAGTAGCATTATTAACAGAAGCCACTACTCGCATTTCGAGGGTATGAGATTGACCAGGTCTAAGTTGCAATTGGTTCAACATATAGTTATTCAGATCAGAAACCTTGATCTTTGTACCTAAGTCTCCAGGTAATACGATAGTCTGTTTAAAAGGATTTGTAAAATTAGCTCCTAATGTATCGATCTCCAGATTATAAACCACATTATGTGAACTCCTTCCTGTAGTAAATTTAAAATCAGGGTTGGTCCAATCCAATTTAATACCAATATTGTCGGCATTGGCAAAACTCATGTCAATTGCATCAGTAGAACTAGTGAGTACGGGCGCCGTGCCCCCTAAAAACTCTGCTTTCACTTCATCTTTTTCACAACTGGATAGAAATCCCATTGTAAATAAAGCAAGGCAGATCAAATTAAATATATTTTTCATTTGATAATTTTTTAATTAAAATTAATAACCTGCATTTTGAGTAAGATTCTTATTGGCCGAAAGGTTGCTACTTGGTATAGGATAAAGATTAAACTTACTATCAACCGCAGTACCTGAACTAACACCTCCTTTCCAGGGCCATAAATAAGTACTTGTAGTCAATTGATCATATCTGACCAAGTCAGTTCTCCTATGTCCTTCCCAATATAACTCACGACCTCTTTCATCAAGTAATGACTGAAGCGTCATGTCACTTGAAGACCATTGCCCGGCATTAGAGCCTCCATATGCTCTTGATCTGATATTATTGACATATTGAAGTGCAGTTCCTGCATCTCCTCCTGTGCCTCCTCTTAGTACAGACTCTGCATAAATCAGGTACATTTCAGACAATCTGAATACTGCAAAATCAGCATCTACGAATTCTTTAGAAGGATCAGAAGTAACACCTCCATCAGATCTAACATTTACAAACTTCGCTACATGAAGACCATTTTTAAAATCACCAATATCAGGTATTGCAATCTGAGATTCTGACGTACCAAAAGCCGATGTAGTGAACAATGCTCTCTGATCACTATCTCCGGATAGATCAGAAAACAAGTTAGCTAGGCCTTTAGTAGCTCTGTAACCACCCCAACCGGAACCAACACCATAAGCTGAAGCATCATCTCCACAAGCAGCGTGCACGAGAAAAGTAGTGTTTCCGTAAGATTTAGTTCTCAGACCGTCACAATTAATAGCAAAGATAAATTCGTTCCTTTGTTTATCATTATCAGCCATGAACAATTTTGCATAGCCAGGTTGTAAGGTATATCCTGCATCAATCACCTTTTGACTATAGGTAATAGCCTCAGTATATTTAGCATTTCCTGTGTATACCTTAGCATTCAAATAAACTCTGGCGAGCAATGCCCATGCTGCTGCCTGATCTACTCTACCATACTCAATAGTATGTGCAGGAGCTAACTTGCTATCAATATCTTTCAGTTCTGATTCAATATAATTGAACAAATCAACTCTACTGATTTCTTTTGGAAGGTTAGTTCCAATAAGATCTTCCTCAGTAATAAAGGAGGACTTCCCAAAAAGATCCATCATCACCCAATAGTTGAATGCTCTAAGAAATCTAGCTTCAGCTCTTGAATTTGCAATATCAGCAGCCTCAGCACCTGAAATTCCTCTAGCGGAGACTTTCGCATCAGTAGATTCTCTTAAGTATTCATTGATCAATGTAATGTTATAGATCGTTCGAGCATACATGCCCAATACGAAAACATCACTTGACGTTACTTTTAAATCGTGAAAGTCTTTAATCGTTTGGTCATTCCATGCCACAACGGCCTCATCTGTAGGCAATTCCTGATGGTTGAAAAAGTTTCGGATAAAACCAACCTGTGACCCTTCATCAAGACCACCTCCTATATCAGGAGATCCGGCTGGGCCTGTATTACCCGAAATCGACAAAGTTGCATATATCTTTGCTAAAACAGATTTATATCCGGCAGCTGTTGAATAAGCCTTTTCGGGTGTTACATCATTGACCGGAGCCAAGTCGAGTTTGTTAGCACATGATGCTATTAATAAACTCAGTAACAAACCTGAAAAAATATATTTTAAATTAATTTTTTGCATTTTTTGTTGTTTATAAAATTAAAAATCCAGGTTGATGCCGAATGAATACACTCTAGGTCGAGGGTAAATATTGTTATCTATTCCTCTATCATCTGATAGTTCAGGATCAAGCCCTTTGTACTTTGTAATAATAAATACGTTTTGAATGCTCGCATTGATTTTCAAAGATGCTTTATCTTTCAAAATACTTCCAATGTTATAACCTAAGTTAATATTATCCAATCTGAAGAAAGATGCATTCTGAATGTAGTAATCAGAAAGGAACTGATTATTTGCAAAGGATGTCTCGCTATAATCTGTAGAAGCGTTACCGATAAAGTTCAGAGGATTTTGGATATTCCTAAGTGTACCAGTATTTGATCCTACATTATTATAAACATAATTATTGAAAGAAGCATGACCGGCTAGTCCGACAGAAAATCTGTTTAAAATAACCTGAGTGCTTACACCCAATAACACATCCGGAGCAGGTTTAGTATATAAATATCTGTCTTTATCATCTAAAACACCATCGCGGTTTTTATCTTCATAAAGCCCTTCTATAGGCGCTCCTGTAGCAGCATCATATACTTGTTTATATACAAAGAATGTATATGGAGAATAACCAACTTCAAATTTACCTACTGTATTACCTCTACCACCACTGATGTTAGAAACATTGATCCCTTCAAAAGAAGCATCTTGATTTCTAAGTAAGTTTGTGATCTTGGATTCATTATATGTAATGTTAAATCCTAAATTCCAGATCAGCCCCTGACGTAATACCGGTGTTGTGTTTAAAGTAAATTCAACACCTTTGATCTCCATATTACCGACATTCGTCAATAATGAAATGTCAAAGTTTGAACCCGGTGCAACTGGAACTACGCTCAACAGATCTTTGGTTTTTTTCTGGAAGAAGTCCAATGAACCTGAGATTCTGTTATCTGCGAAACCAAAGTCTAAACCTAGGTTAGTAGTAGCTGTAGTCTCCCATTTGATATTAGAATCATATGCTCCCGGACGTAAAAATGAGTAGTATGCATCACCAAACTGATACTGAGCGGTACTTTGACTTGCTGAATAAGTTGGAAGATATGAATAATATGATCCGATGTCCTGCTGTCCTGTGATTCCGTACCCAAATCTAAGTTTTAGGTCTGAAACTACATTGGATTGGCTGAAGAATTCTTCACGTAGTTTCCAAGCTGCAGCGACAGCCGGGAAGTATCCAACTCTGTTTTCTTTTGAGAATTTGGACGAAGCATCACTTCTGATGGATGCTGTCAACAAATATTTATTGAAAAACGAGAGATTGACCCTACCGAAATAAGATTCCAATCTGTATTGTGGTTTATCTGTCTTAAATGTAGGCGTCGTCCCTAAAATAAGTGAATCTCCAGCCACAGAATAAGAAGGATAATTATTGATATTAGTATAAAAATCCTGATAGCTGTGTCCTCCTAATAAATCAAATGTAAAGTTTTTACCTATTGATTTTTCGTAAAATAAAGAAACATCCAATAGTGTATTACTCTTTCCTTGTTTGTATTCTGAAGACCTACCACCTGTCAGATAGTTAGAAGCCATGAGCGGGCTAAAAACATCTTTACCGCTACCTTCAGCTTTATCCATTCCTGCATTGACAAGTACATGAAGGTCAGGAAAGAAATGTAATTTATAATCCAACTGGACATTTCCAATGAAACGGTTCACCGTAGAATTATTATCTCTCAACTCCAATAATGCCAATGGATTACGAGTAGCGAGGGGAGAAGCTGTATTTTCGTTTTGAAGCCATTCATAATAACCTCCGAATTTATTTTCTGCATACACAGGCTTAGTTGGGTCAAACGATACTGCTGAACCGATAGCGCCTTCATCAGCAAACACGTTTTTAGTTTGCATGCCTCTCACTGCTATGTTTACTTTCAAATGATCGTCTAGGAAGGAAGGTGTAAGATTTAAACTACCTGATAATGTTTTAAAATTATTTGTTTTTAAGATACCATCCTGATTAAGATAACCTACTGATGCACGGAAAGGAATATTACCGACAGTTCCTCCTACACTTAAGTTGTTATCATTACCGAAGGCATTTTGGTAAATCTGATCTTGCCAGTCAGTATTAGCAGTGCCTAAAAGAGGCACGTAAATAGGACTATTAATGTCAGTAACAATCTTTCGAATTTCGTCTCCAGTATAAACATCCACTTTTTTAGCAATTGTACCTAGAGAAACCTGCGTGTTAAAATTGAATTGAAGCTTTCCTTTTTGTCCTTTTTTAGTTGTGATGATTATCACACCATTGGAAGCTCTTGAGCCGTACAAGGCTGTGGCTGAGGCATCTTTTAGAACTGAAATAGATTCAATATCATTTGGATTGATAGTATTCAGAAAATTGGCAGATCCTGCAACCTGATTGCCATCAACTGGGATGCCATCTATTACTATAAGAGGATCATTGTTGGCATTTAATGAAGCGCCACTTCTGATTCGAAGTTTGCTTCCACCACCTGCAGCTCCTCCGCCACTTGTGACCTGAAGACCGGCTACTTTTCCGACCAATAACTGATCAGAAGAAACGATATTTCCTTTTTGAAAGTCTTTGGTAGTCACTGAGGTAACTGAACCAGTCAGATCTTCCTTTCTCCGTGTTCCATATGCTACCACTACTACTTCATCAAGAACTTTTGTATCCTCCTGAAGGGTAAAATTTGCATTAACCGATCTTCCGGTAAGGTCGACAACCAATACCTGAGAAAGGAAACCAACATAAGAAACAGTCAGTGAAGCGGTCGTTCCTGTCAAACCTTCAAGTTTGTAGTTCCCTTCAAAATCTGTAACTGTACCTTGACTAGTACCTGTCAATAAAACTGTTGCTCCGATTACCGGTTCTCCCTTACTGTCTTTAACTGCACCTTCGACAGTGCTTTGACCTTGTAGAAAAGAAAAGGTAAAAAGTGCAAGCATTGTAAATAAACATTGCTTCATACGTTAAACTTTTGCTTTATAAATTTATTGTCCCAAAAATAAAATCTATAATGTGTAAATTGTACACATTACTATATGCGAAGGTAAGTTAGATTAACTTATTATTAAAATAATATGATGAGTTTTTAAAAATAAAATTTAACTTAAATCAAAATCCATAAACTTATATACTCCATAAAAAAATTCTTGAGCAATAATGTATTGATAAATACAGGATTAAGAATTATAAATTCGTTTAACCCGAATAATATTTGCAAGATAGGCGTTTGAATATGCTGTTATACCTAAAGATTCGAAAGATTAGACATTTATCGGTGAAGCTCAATAGATAATTTGGTTAGTGTTTTTTAACACTATGTTATAATAAAAGCTAAAGAACTCTTCGATGATACAATAGCTTGAAATAATGACTTAGTCTTATTCTCACAATAGGATAAGGAATTACTAATGAAGCTACAACCGAAATCTTTATATGGTCATTTTTAATTCAATTTTTTATTGGTCAGAATTTTAGAAATGCGGCCAATGCGCTGGTGACATGCATTAAAGGTCATTGAGCCATATGCGAGCTCTAAATGCCGTCAGATTTCTTTGAGCCATCAGACGACAAGTCTTTCACAAATCCTTTGGCATTTGGCTAATCTTAAACTCATCTAAAAAATCTTGCAATACCCAGGCATCATCATTAGAATATGAACCAATACCTGCACGGTGTAGCGATTTTAAATAGGCTCCACTTCCAAGCGCTAAGCCAATATCATAAGCAAGAGATCGTATGTAAGTCCCCTTTGAACAATTTACTTCAAATCCTAAATCGGGAAAACTTGAAGTGTCAAAACTCAAACTATTAATAGTAATTGCTCTTGGCTCTAACTTGGCATCAATTCCTTTTCTTGCAAGGTCATAAGACCTCTTTCCATCTTTCTTTATTGCAGAGAAAATAGGGGGTTGCTGCATGATAGGTCCCAAAAATTGCTTCCTCACAATTTCGATCATTTCTTCATTAATATGATCAATTGGATAAGTCGTATCCGGCTCACTTTCAAGATCATAAGTAGGAGTGGTCTCCCCTATTCTGATCGTTCCAGTATATATCTTTTCCTGAGCCTGAATGTCATCAATCCTTTTTGTGAATTTACCTGTACAAATGATCAATAGACCAGTAGCAAGTGGATCAAGCGTACCGGCATGCCCAACTTTTAGTTTCCTAACATCGAAATATCTGCATAACGCAATTCTTACTCTATTGACTACGTCAAAGGAAGTCCAATTTAAAGGTTTGTCGAACAATAACATTTGTCCCTCCTGGAACACTTCCAATCTTTTGTCTATTAATAACCTTGTGGTTTCTTCCATGGATATATTGAATTGTGTAGGGTGCTGAAATCTATAATTAAATCTTACTGAAAAAGTAAGGTAGTAGTAATTGGATAATGATCAGAAAATTGCCGGCGATATATATCGTGGCTTATCACGTTTACTGAGGGATCGGCAAGTATATAATCAATCTTTAATCCTGGTAAATTTCCAGCCCATGTAGTGCCAAAACCAATACCGCGTTCTTTAAAAGTATCTTTCATACCTTCAGTAAGGACATGGTAAATAAAAGACTGAGGCGTATCGTTAAAATCTCCGCAAATGACTACAGGATGTGGAGAGCTTTCCATATGTTTCTTTATTTTCTTCGCCTGCTCGTATCTTACCCTAGTAGCAAATTTATATTTCTGAAACATTCCTTCGACACCTTTTATTGTTTTATTCTTTTCAATATTATCTATTTTTATCAACGTGTCTGCCTGAATACTTATAGTGTTTGAATGTAGATGCACACTATAAAATCGAATGATCTTCCCATCCAAATTGATATCTGCCCAGACACAATCACCATTTCCTTTGTCGAATTTGACGACACCGCTATTATCTATTGGAAAAACACTTAGAATGGCTGTATTGCTGTTATAACCCGGATATCTGCAATAATATGGATAAGCCATTGAAGATTGAAGGAATTTTATGTTAGGCATTGTAGATTCCTGCACACAAAGAATATGGGGCAATTTATTCTCCTCCATGAAGAAGGCAAACTTCTCCTTATTTTCCTTTGGGCTTTTTGTTGGATAATTGGCAAGTTTAGATAGCGCTCTAATATTGTAAGACATTACTCTGATCGCTTTATCATCAGGATCAGAACTCTGTATTACCAGCAACGATATAAGGGCAAACCATCGTTTCCTGAGCAACCAAAAAACAGAGAAAAACAAATTAATAAAGATCATAAATGGGAACATCAATCCTAGAATTCCGAACTGCCAGTATTTATAAGGGTTGATTACTGGTGCAAAATATGAAAGCAATAGACCCATAGCGGCTATTATATTCAAAACCAATAAGATCCTTCTAAAATACTTCAACTTACGATTTACTAATTTTTTCTAAAAAGTTAAGCTCCTCCTGTGTGAGACTTTCCTTCCCTGTTTTTTTTATTTTCTCGAGGATAAGGTCTAGCTGATATTCCGATCTGATATCCTTATTGAACTGAGCCTTGAGTTCATGCTTTTTTACAGTATCAAATATGCTAATTATTTTTGATTTCTCATTTTTTCTTCTCTTTTTGATTACTGTGTTTCGATTTTTCCTATGGAATATCCAAGAAGGGTCTCTACCTGTCCTTAGTATAAATATAAATAGGAATCCTGTCAATGCTCCACCTATATGTGTAAGTGAATTTCCAATATTGGTGCTTGCCGAAATACTAATTACATTGATGAAAAGCAATACAAGTACTATGTATTTTATCCTCACAGAACCTATTAGTATCAATCTCATCATATAGTCAGGAGCCAAGGTGGCAGCAGCAAATAGTATCGCCATAACTGAAGCAGAAGAACCAGGCACCATAAATCCTGATATACTGCCAATAGGAAAAATATACAAACATAATACAGCAAAAAGTCCACCAAAAAAAGCTCCATAGAAGTAAATAGGAAATATCCTTCTATCCCCGATAAGGTCACCAGCGATAGCTCCAAACCAATACAAAAGCAACATATTAAAAAGAATATGTAACAGGCCTTCATGAACAAAACTATAAGTAAAGAGGCTCCATGGCTGGTACATCAATTGTCCAAAAGACGTTGGAAGAGTAATCCAATTTGTAAAAAGATAATAAATATTGGAATCACCTCCATTGACAGTGGTAATTATTATTTTTGCTAATAACAGAGCAATAAATACTGCACAATTAATCAGAATGATCTTTGTCAGCGTATTCCCTCTGGTCAGCTCATATCTTATATCTTTAAAAACCGAATCGAACATCTTTGATTATAAATATTGATGATGCATTTTGTTAAATACGGTTACTTACCTGTATAATTCTCCACGAGATTTCCAATAGTAAGTGATTGCCAAGCCAGTCAAAGCACCGCCAATATGCCCAAAATTGGCAATATTTCCCACGTGTCCAAATCCCATGACAAGATCACTTACAAAGTAAAAAGCAGCTAAATACTTCATCTTTACAGGTATAGGAGGAAACAATAATTGTACAGTCATATTTGGAGAAACCATAGCCGTTCCGATCAGACAACCCATGACAGCTCCTGAAGCACCGAGCATCGAGACCATATTAATATAATCTCCCGCTGTAAAATACCAGAATACCCACTGTAATAAAAATGAACCCACTCCGCAGATCAGGTAATATTTTAAAAACTTTCCTTCTCCCCATACTGATTCGATCAAAGTTCCAAAGAAATACAAACCAAACATATTGAAAAAGAGGTGGGAAAAATTAGCATGCATAAAGAGGTGTGAAAGAGGCTGCCAAAATCTAAAATTTTCAGAAGTATAAAAATAAAGGTTCATCATCGCCCCATAATCTGGAAAAAGAACATTGCAAAAAACGTACATAATGACGTTCAGAATGATTAACTGCTTTACCACATTCGTGATCTGTAACATACGCTATTTAAATTTTAAAAAATTTTCTATTTCATTAATGGTATAGATGCCAAAGCACCTTTGTCCCTTGTGATCAAAGGCTGGATCCTTGCATGCGAATAGCTGATCCACCAGATCCTGCATCTCCCTGTTCTTGAGCTCGCTCCCTCGTTTGATGGCATAATTGTCAGCATAGGTCATCGCCATCACATGATGAAAATCAATATCAGGTTCGATCTCATTTTGTACTGTTTCTATGATCTCGTCAAACCAGTGCTCAAGATTGACACCTTCTTCCAGAAAAGATGGGTAGCCGTGAATTGTAAAATTAGACTGCTCAACCACTTCAATATCAAATCCTACATTAATTAGCTTATCAAGAATTGTTTTTAATATATCAGCCTTTACAACATCAAGCTTTAATGTAGTTGGAAATAAATCTGTCTGAGTAAAAACAGTAGCTTCATTTGTTCTGGAATAGTACCTTTCAAATAAAATACGCTGATGTGCATGCTGTTGGTCAATGATCATTAGACCAGATTTTACTTGAAAAATTATATAAGATTTGTGAAGCTGAATATAAGTCCGGTCGCTAAACTCATCTTTGTAGGGGTTACTTTTTGTTTCCGTTTCATTAATACTGCTGTTAAATACTAGTGCTTGATTGGACGGCTGAGACGGATTAGAGTCAATGCTTATATTTTCATAAAGATCTTTCCATCTACCCGCATTCTCCTTATAAAAATCACCAGGAATTCTATAATTTTCTTTAGGTCTTGATGGTGAATCATGCAATGGTACGTGCGGTGATCGTTGTGTATTATTCCATGCTGAAGCCAGATGCTGGTCTTTCTCAAAATCAATAGCGGGAGCGACAAGGTTGAATGACAATGTATGTTTGACAGCTGATTTTAAATAATTATAAATCAGGTGCTCATCTTCAAATTTGATCTCTTGCTTAGTCGGATGCACATTGACATCGATGCTAGAAGGATCGATTTGCAGAAAAATCACATAAAAAGGAAAGCTGTCTGAAGATATTATCTTATCAAAAGCTGAAACAATAGCATGATTTAGCAGTGCACTTTTAATAAATCTGTTATTTACAAACAGATATTGATCTCCTCTTGTTTTTCTGGCTTGCTCAGGTGTACCTACCAGCCCGGAAATTTTAAGTTTGTCAGTGATCTCTTCTACCGCCAATAGTCTTTTCGACAAATCATTCCTGAAGACACTTACCACTCTCGACTTCAGGGTAGCAGCCTCCAGGTGGTGTATAAGTTCGTCATTGTGAACAAGTTGAAATTTGATGTGTGGATGAGACAATGCCAATCTGTTGAACTCTTCGTAAGCATGCTTTTTTTCAACATCATTGGATTTCAGAAATGTTCTTCTGGCCGGAATATTAAAAAATAAATTTTTTATTGCAATTGAAGTACCGACAGGCGCTTGCACTGCTTCTTGTGAAATGATTTTATTGCCTTCTATTATTATCTTATTGGCTACTTCGTCTTCAGCTCTCTTGGTGATCATTTCTACTTGAGCTACAGCAGCGATCGATGCCAGTGCCTCCCCACGAAAGCCCATGGTCTGGATAGCAAAAAGGTCAGAAACAGAAGATAGCTTGGAAGTAGCGTGTCTCTCAAAACTCATTCTTGCATCCATTGGTGACATTCCCATCCCGTTGTCTGTAACGGCTATGAGTAATTTTCCACCATCTTTTAGGATCAATGATATGCTATCAGCTCCTGCATCAATTGCATTTTCCATCAACTCCTTGACTACAGATGCCGGACGCTGAACCACTTCGCCTGCAGCGATCTGGTTGGCAAGTACATCAGGCAAAAGCTTAATTCGGTCAGTCATGGATGTTAATTAGGACAACAAATGTAAATAAGATATATTAGTAAAAGAATAATCT
This sequence comes from Candidatus Brachybacter algidus, assembly GCA_016711705.1. Lineage (GTDB taxonomy): Bacteria > Bacteroidota > Bacteroidia > Chitinophagales > Saprospiraceae > Parvibacillus > Parvibacillus algidus. The sequence continues at coordinate 195,682 of JADJSK010000005.1, forward strand.
TTAAATATTCATGGCATTTAAACTCAATAATCACAACTCATAAAACATTAATTTAATAGTTCTGCTAATTATAATTTGAACAATATAAAATAGAAGGAAACATTTGATCGATAAATTTTGTTTTGAGTTCTTACGCCAAGGATCTTCCAACTAGATGTTACTTAGATTCATAGTTGGCGTCTTATTATCATTCAATTAAAACTAAAATTAATATGAAACATATTTCCATCTTTTGCTTTTTTCTTTACTCTTATGCAGCTCAATGTCAGGTCTCCGAAGGTTTACGTTCCATGTCTCAGGGAAATAATAATGCACTTGTAGTATCACTTGTAGGTGTTTCGCAGAACGATGCTGAGAAAATTTGGAAAAAATATATGGATGAATTTGGAGGTAAATCCAAATTCAATAAAAAATCAGGTGAGTTATATACTGACAATGCCAGTTTACCTACCATCAGTGAAAACACTGTAGATGTATATGGGAAGGCTGAAAAATTGGGTGATGACATCATATTTGCATCATGGTTTGATCTAGGTGGAGCATATCTTTCAAATGCAGCACATCCGGAAAGATATAAAGCCGGTTCAGACATTATGATTGGCTTTCTAAAAGAAATAGAAAGATTTAAAATCAGTGAGTCTTTAAAAGTAGAAGAACGTAAACTTGACAAGCTTAACAGCAATTTGAAAGATTTGGTAAAAACCAATGTCAGTCTTGCAAAAGACATTAAAAAGGCCGAAGAAAAAATTGCCGATGCTAAGCTTAAGATTGAACAAAATACAAAAGATCAAGCAGCAAAACAATCAGAAATTGATGCACAGAAAGCTCTTGTAGATGGTGTGAAATCAAATCTTGAAAAAATATAATATGTATTTTTAAAGAAATTATTTACGAATCGATATTCGTTTTTAAACCGAACTTTTGCTATTTAATATTTTCTATAAAACTAAGACTGATTTTTTATATTTCAGACTTTTAACATGAGTTGTCCAGATTTAATTTTTAGACTCTGATTTGTGCATTTGCTCAAAAATAAATATTATTAGCCACGAATAACACGAATGATGCTTTGCATCTAACACGAATTTATTCGTGCAATTATCTTCGATGCTGCTTATAAGGTCCTGTCTAAAAAAAATAGAGTTTTAATCTTTAACTTAAGTTTCGGAGTTGATTATGCCATTAATAATCAATAGTATAAATATATAACTATTAAAATATACAATGCCCTAAAGTATTGGTTGCTAAATAGTTAATTCAATTTTCGATTTTCTTCGATTTATTTAACTGGTTTCATTTGCTGTGCTCAACAATCGAAGTTTCCCCGCCTCCGTTGTACTTTGTCGGGCAAGCCCGCCGTCACTACTTTAGTCGGGAAAGCTTCTAATTTCAAATTTCTCCCTTAGATTGAGTAATAACATGTCTTTTAAAATATATTTATACCGTCGAAACTTTAGTTATATATATACATCTTGACATAAAATTGAACTTCCAAAAATTCAATTGATCTGTTTCCTCAATCCTTATTAAAAAGAGGCTTAAAACTATCTATTCACGCGCACCCCTACCGATAGAGTTAGTACATTATTAAAGGTATTATTAGGGTACAAGAGTGCAGGGACAGCACCTTTATCGAAGTATTTTAACATTCCTATCTCATAGTTAAGGTCAAATGTCAATGCACCCAGGTCGATACCTGTGCCCAATCTTATTCCTCCATTAATAGGACTTAAATTATCTTTATTTATAAATGAGCTGGCATCGACTTTTAGAACAAAGTTTGTTACAAAACCTCCATAGGCTCTTAACTTGAATAGATCGCTGTTAAAAATATTAAAGTTTCCAACTATAGGTACTTTTAGATAATGGACTGATATTTTATTGTCAATATCGGGGCTTTGTGAGCCACTGAATGCTAGCCCGTGTGTAGCGTAATGAATACCCGGAACAAATTGAAATCTGTCACCAAATCTAAAATCAGCACCGATATTGAAACCTCCTTTTGTTTTGGTTTTACCAACTGTAGGTTCGTCGGCAAGTCTTGAATAGTTAAATCCAATTTTAGGATTGATTGCTCTCTGAGCAGATATTTGTTGGCCAAATGAAATCAAAATAATAACAAGGACAAAACTTAGATTTTTCATATGAGAACTATTTATAATACAAATATAATAAAAATGTACTTATACTGACAGTAGTAATTCAGGCTACTATTAAAATTATATATTTTTTTAATAATATGTTTGAGCATAAACTCTTTTTATGCGCCATTCATTTACAATTTAAGTTTAAAATTTCATAAAATCATGTGGAGCTATAGGCTTCATTTTTATCTAATTCGCTGTATTAATTGAAATTACAGGCCATATTTAAATATATATTATAAATTTGCGCCTTCTTAAAAGAAAAAACCTATGAATTTATTTAAAAATTATACAATTCCATTCACTCCGGCCAAGGCCTATTCGACCAAAGTCGCTTATTTTTCAATGGAATTTGCTGTAGACCAATCGCTCAAAATTTTTAGTGGAGGCCTAGGTTTCTTAGCAGGATCGCATATGAGAAGTGCTTATGAGTTAGAGCAGAATATGATAGGTATCGGTATCCTTTGGAAATATGGTTATTACGACCAGGTTAGGGACCCTGACAATAAAATGGGGTCATGTGGCAGCAAAAATCCTATAATTTTCTTCAAGATACCGGCATTCAATTCCAGATAACCATCAATGACCATCCGGTTTGGGTGAAAGCAATGTATCTTCCACCTGAAAGATTTGGCAGTGCACCATTATTCCTCTTGACCACAGATGTAAAAGAAAATGATTACCTATCTAAGACCATTACCAATTGTCTTTACGATTCTAATCCTGAAACGAAAATAGCTCAAAGCATAATCCTTGGTGTAGGTGGAGCGAAATTGCTGGACGAGATCAATTATGGTGCTGAAGTATACCATTTAAATGAAGCGCATGGCCTTTCAGCTGCTTTTTACCTTTATGCCAAAGATCATAATATTCAATCAGTTCGTGAAAAACTGGTGCTGACTACACATACACCTGTAGATGCAGGAAATGAGAAGCATAACATAGACCAATTGTTTAAAATGAGCTTTTTTCAAGATCTGACTTTAAAGGAAGTGAAAGAAATCTCAGGGATTAAAGGTGAAACATTTGACCATACACTCGTCGCCCTTAGAATGGCTAAAATGGCAAATGGTGTAAGTAAAATACATGGGGAAGTAGCCAATGAAATGTGGGGCAAATATGAAAATATTGCACCTATCATCAGCATTACCAATTCCCAAAATCATAATTATTGGGCTGATGAGAAACTAAATAATGCTGCAAATTCAAAGAATATTAAGGAATTTGATGCAAGAAAAAAGGAACTTAAAAAGAGACTTTTCATCAATCTGGCGGATCAAACAGGTAAATGGTTTGATCCAAACGTACTGACCATAGTCTGGGCAAGAAGATTTGCCGGCTATAAGAGAGCAGACTTAATCACAAGAGATATTGAACAATTTAAAGAAATCATCTGCAATGCCAAGATGCCTGTTCAGATTATTTGGGCGGGCAAGCCATATCCAAAGGACCAAGGCGCTGTGCAAATGTTTAATGACTTAGTTGTCTTTTGCTCCAATTATCCAAATGTGGCGATCATGACCGGTTATGAAATGAGGCTCTCTAAACTTTTGAAACAAGGTAGTGACGTTTGGCTAAACAATCCAAGAATACCTCAGGAAGCTTCCGGCACTAGTGGGATGACTGCTGCAATGAATGGATGTGTCAATCTTTCAACATGGGATGGTTGGATTCCGGAATTTGTGGAGCATGGCAAAAATGGTTTTGTAGTGCCTCCTGTTGATTATGAGAAGCTGAGCGAAGAGGAACAGGACAAAGCTGATATGGATAATCTGTTCAAAATAATTAAAGATGAGATTACTCCTCTATATTATAATGACCCAAAAGGTTGGTTCAAAGTGGTAGCAAGGGCAATGCAGGAAATATCGCCTGAGTTTGAATCCGGAAGAATGGCTAAAGAATATTACACTAAGCTTTATAAAAAATAAAGCCTTATTTTAACAAAGGATCACTGACTTTAAATAATTAACATTCACTTAGGAGGTGATACCGAACAAATTCGCTGTCTGTGTCGTTACATTCAGTATAATTAATATACTCAATAATGGCTCTAAGTAGACTTTTTATTATTCTATCGTTTCTTATTGGTAGCAATATAACAACTTTTGCTTCTTATATCTTTATTCCTATGAATGAAGATCAAACAGACCATCTCAAAGCCTACGGATTGGATTATTGGGTGCTGGAGCAAGGAGCCGAGACGTGGTGGTTATTAAATTATGAAGGAGGAAGCTTTGTATTGCCCAACAGCACCAGTATTGAGAAAGAATGCAAAGCAAGAGGAGTAAGTTATAAAGTCATAAGTGATGCAGCGTTCAACAGTATTCTGACTACCATCAATGATCCGGAAAATAATATGGAAGCTATAAAGATGGAAAAGGCACCCAGAATAGCTGTTTACACTCCTACTGTGAATGAACGAGGTGAAGAGATCAACCCTTGGGATGACGCGGTGACATTGGTGCTTACTTATGCAGAGATTCCATTTGATAAAGTGTACGATAGGGAGATTATAGAAGGCAAATTGACCAAATATGATTGGCTCCACTTACATCATGAGGATTTCACGGGACAATATGGCAAGTTTTATTCCAATTTTCGCGGAGCTACATGGTATAGAGAAAACCAAAAGAGGCAGGAAGATTTAGCAAAAAGTCTTGGTTTTGATAAAGTATCCAAGCTGAAGCTTGCAGTCACAGATGCTATCAAAGAATTCGTAGGTGGCGGCGGATTTATGTTTGCTATGTGCAGTGCTACAGATTCATATGACATAGCGCAAGCAGCTTCTACTACTGACATTTGCAGTGAAATGTTTGATGGGGATGGTCAGGATCAAGCTGCTCAGTCAAAGTTGAATTTTGATAAATGTTTCGCTTTTCAAAATTTCACACTTGTCACAGATCCAATGATCTACGAATTTTCAAGTATAGATACTGATCCTCGCAATAGAGCTGTAGAGCCGGAGAATGACTATTTTACATTATTTGATTTCTCCGCTAAGTACGATGCTATTCCAACTATGCTTACACAGAATCATACAAGAACTGTTAAGGCCTTCATGGGCCAGACCACAGCCTTCATGAGAAAATATGTGAAACCAAATGTATTGATCATGGGCGAGAACAAATCACTTGGCGAGGCCAAATATATTCATGGTGAATATGGTAGAGGACAGTGGACATTTTACGGTGGTCATGACCCTGAAGATTATGAGCACCGGGTGGGAGATCCTGCTACTGACCTTCACTTACACCCAAATAGCCCGGGTTATAGATTGATCCTCAATAATGTTTTATTCCCGGCAGCTAAGAAGCAGAAGCAGAAGACGTAGGAAAATGTTGAATGTTGGATGTTGAATTTTGAATTAGATATCAGTGATCAGAAATCAGAAATCATTATAAAAGGGAAGCTTACATATAGGCACATATTTTAGTCGAAGATTAAAATCTCTCCGTGAACTCTCTTAATTTTTAAAGTCAGAAGTAATTTTCTATAAATGTTTAATTAAGAACGATAAGTAAAATTCTTTCTCTCTAACAAGTCTCAAATCTTCGTATTTCTTCTCAATTCATATGTATGTATAATTTTGAATTAAATAGCCTCTGTGATAGAAAACTTCTTCAGTAATCAATAGCAACAAATACCCGGTTTCAACTGATCATTCTAATTTCTAAATTCTTACTTCTAATTTAAACCTGCATTACTTGGCAGAATTTTTCATTGTTCATTATTCATTGTCCATTATTAGTTACCTCCTACCCCATTGCCTCCCTAAGATACTGAAGAATCTTCTCTTCGTCGATGTTCATTTCTATGCGTCCTCTTTCAGTGTAAGACATCTTTCCCGTTTCTTCAGAAACGACAAAAGTCCTTGCACTGCTCATTTCGCTTATACCTAAGGCTGCCCTGTGACGGAGTCCTGCACTTGGAGGAACATTAATATTGTCAGAAACCGGAAGAATACAACTCGCCTTTAGGATTTTATCTTTCTGAATCAACATCGCACCATCATGGAGTGGAGATTCCTTATTGAAAATACTGAGGATCAATTGTTTAGTTACATTGGCGTTGATATCAATGCCGCTGTCCTCCAATCCAGGATAATTCAAATCGTCTACGATGACGATGAGCGCTCCAGTCCTATCCTTGGCCATTCTAACCATGGCGCTATGGATCTGTGTCACGACAGGATTTTCTTCCTGCTCTGTTCTTATGACTTTATTCAGAAATCGTTTGAAAAATGGAAAATTCCCTTTCACAGCATTGTTGCCAATTACTAATAAAAATTTTCTAATCTCCGGTTGAAAAATAATGACCACCGCGATCACTCCGACACTCACAAATTGGCCTAGTAAAGTGGAAAGTAGGTCCATTTTAAGCACGGTAACCAATCTCCAAGTAGCAAAGAGAAATATGACTCCAACAAAAATATAAATAGCGAGACTGCCTTTAAGCAACTTATATACCTTAAATATAATATATGCTACTATAAGTATATCTAGTAGATCCCATAAACGTATGGTCAAGAATCCTATTTCGAAGAGATGGTCTATGTGCCTTGGTTTTATTATGAATGCGAAAGTTCAAAAGTAATGACTTTTTATGACAAAAATATTCTGAAGATATTATCGACCTCCATACCGGTCTTTATAGGTTGTATCTGCACAAATGTCAATGTTCTTTTATTAATAAATTAGTATGTTTGCGTTTCCAGATAATGGATAATAAGGTGTTTCAGATAATTTCCCTTTAGATCCGGCGTTTTACTTAACATGACATATATGATGGTCCATTTCTTCTGCCATTGCAAAAAATAAATAAGGATGAAGATTATAGCTTTTAAATTTATATCTCTTTCAATTTTATATTTCTTTCTGTTGGCGCAAGCCTCCGGACAAGTGGTTGAAAAAAATAAAAGTGGAGAATTAATTGTCGTTTTTGATGATGGCTCATGGCGATATTATGAGGACAGTGATTCTATACTTCTTAAAGCTGCCGAACCTCTAAAAGAATCACGGAATCAGAGTGATGCAATCTCTGAACAAGTTATTGAAACGATGCCTTTAGACAATAATTCAAATCAGTCTCAAAAGTCAGAAAGCAAAAAAGCAAAAAATGACTCCAATAAAAAAGGCTCAAACACCAAAGCTGTCAAAGTAGTAGATGTCATGATGAATCCACCTGAATACAAATGCAACGTAATTTTTGCAGGAACAGATGAATATACTAAGAAAAAACGAATTGATTTACAAAAAGAGATCCTCTTTGATTACACAGACCCGGAAGTAGCTACCTATCTTAAGGGTAGATCATATGTAACTTGTGAGGCCAATTTTGTTGAATTTATAGGGGACATTAGAATATTAACATTAAAAATCACAGTGGCCAGCAGGATGGCAAGAGCGGAATATGGTTATTTGAATAGTAATACTCTCATGAGTGTCAAAATGCTCAATGGTGAGACGGTTACATTGTTCAGCAATGGAAGTGATGTGGGTCAGGTAGATAACAACAACAATCTAACTGTCTATAAAGCCAATTTTCCGGTAACCAGAGAGAATCAAAAGACCTTGATGAATTCACTCGTGGATAAAATTAAGATCGTGTGGTCCACTGGTTATGAAGAATATTCTGTCACAAATATCGACTTTTTCTCAAACCAGATTCGCTGTCTGGACAATCAATAACAAAGCATGTTAGGACTTAAATTACCGACTGACCCCAGATGGGCTGATCTGGCTGCCATCTCAGTGCAGGCAATACTTACGGATCATGCTTACTGCGAACAAAAAGCTGCTATTTCAATGATCTCTTTGATCCAATCTTATCCTGAAGAGATCAGAGTAGTGGATGAATTAGCTCCGGTAGTTACAGAAGAATGGGGACATTTCAGAGCGGTATTGGCGATGCTTAAAAAAAGAGGATTACTTCTTGGACCACAGAGGAGGGATGATTATGTCAATAAACTTAAAGCATTTGAGCGTCATGGGGGCGACCGTCATAGCCAATTAGTAGAGAAGCTTCTCATATTTGCTTTGATAGAAGCGAGAAGTTGTGAACGATTCAGGGTACTTTCCGTACATTTGGATGATGATGAATTAAAAGAGTTTTATCATGGATTCATGGTCTCAGAAGCCGGTCATTACAGAATGTTTCTGGATCTTGCTCATCTCTTCGGCGAAAAAGAAGTGGTGAAAGCCAGATGGCAGGAATTTCTGGATTATGAAGAAACTATCATGAATGATCTTGCAGTGAGAGGAGATAGGATACATTGATCTAGATTGAATCAATGAGATTAAGATAATTTTCATAAGTCTATGTGAAAAAATTAAGACTTATATTGTGCTGCCAATCATGAATAAAATGCGCACAAATATTAATTTTGTTACTTATTTGGCTTTGAGCATATTCTTTTTGTTTTGCACAAATCTAAGTACGAATGCAGCCCCACCATCTGCAAAGCCTGAATTTATTATCCCTTTCGAGATACAAAACAATTTTATTATCCTTAATTTCAGGATCAATTCTACTGTCAACTTAAAATTTATTTATGACAGTGGGTCTGAGCACAGCTTATTCTTTGAAAAGGTATTGCCGAATATCTACAGTTCAAATTTATCAGATCGATTCAGATCTTCGGTTCAGATCTTTCAATGCCCATCAATGCAACAGTAGCTTCAGGAATACATTTTGAAACAGAAAACAAGCAAGTATTAAAATCCGATATCATTGTTTTGGATGAAAATATTTTTAAACTGAACGAGTACTTTGGTATTGAGATCAGCGGTATCATTGGTAACAGTATGTTTAGAAATAAAATCATTGAACTTGATTATGACAAGTCGCTGCTTAAAATATATGCAATTGAGCAATTCAACCCGGGAAAGTTGAAATTCAAAGAAATTCCGTCTAAGTGGATCAAAGGCAAACCATATGTGCTCCCCGAAATCAGCACCACACTATCGCTCCCTCCATTTCCTACGACATTGCTTTTCGATACAGGCGCATCAATCGGACTGCTATTATATACCAACTTTCTGACCAAATCGGATATCCCGGATAAATTGCTTACTGGCGCAATGGGCATGGGTCTAGGCGGACCAATCGAAGGATATATTGGCAGAGTAGACAATATAATTATGGAGGACTTTAAATTTGATAATGTTATTACCCATTACCAAAAATTAGACTCTTCAAAACTCAACATCGATGAGTCTGACAAACACGGTATCATGGGCAATGCACTCATATCGCACTTTAATGTGGCACTTGATTTCTCCAATCAAAAGCTCTATCTTAAGAAAAATAGTACCTCCAACAAAAAAATGGATGTTGACCGAAGCGGCTTATTCATCATCGCTACCGGAACAAACCTTGATGAATATGTGGTAAAAGATGTCATAAAAGGTTCAGCCGCAGAAGATGCCGGAATTCTACCCGGTGATATAATCCATCGATTCAATGGTCTCACAATCAGGATATTTACTTTATCTGATTTAAATTCAAGATTGTCAAGTAGCCGAAAAAAGAAAATTAAAATGGTCCTGATAAGGGATGGTGTTAAAATGAAGAAGACGATTTATTTGAGGGATGTGATATAGGTAATTGTTCGTCCTTTGGATTTCACAAATATAAATGACATTCTCTAAATCACAAATGTTTCAAAATCAACGACTTTAGAATTTTAGAAAAAAATATTTTGAAAATACATCACAGAACTTGGAAAATAGAAACTAAACTCTATCTTTGCAGTCGCTTAGAAAGAAAGTGAAAAAAGGAGGGATGGGTGAGTGGCTGAAACCACCAGTTTGCTAAACTGACGTACGGGTAACTGTACCGAGGGTTCGAATCCCTCTCTCTCCGCTCTTATATTTTTTGGGGATATAGCACATTCCGGTTAGCGTATCCCGATTCGAAGGAATCGGGAGGGTTCCAGAAGAATTCTCCACTAAAAAAACACATTCGGGGTGTAGCGCAGTCCGGTTAGCGTACCTGCTTTGGGAGCAGGGGGTCCCAGGTTCGAATCCTGGTACCCCGACTACTATTCATAAGGGTTTTGGACGAAAGTCTGAAACCCTTTTTTATTTAGGTTTAATATTAGGTTAAATAATCTGATTATTTAGGATACTTATCAAAGCACTTCAAAATAGTATCTATTGATAAGGATTCATGTTTTTCTGGTCCGTATCTAAAATTATTAATATAATCTCTAAGTTCATAAAATTGAGACAGATCTTGAACTATGTTGTGGTCCTTATCCATTTCCAGAAGAGTGAAACTTAAAGATCTTTGAAATAACTTCCGCCCTAAAATTGTCAAAACTCTCACAAGCTCATTTAATCGAGGTAAAATAGTGTCCAGGTCAGTCTTGAGGTTTGTATTAGCTGAATTACTATCAACATGAGCATAAATCTTATTCCTAAACCATTCAATGGTTTTAAATTCTTTTGATCTTCTTACAATAGACACACTTCTTTTAAGCTCCATTAGCTCTCCTAATTCTATATCTACCTGCCATTCTGCTTCTGGATATTCATTAATCAACTGACCCAGAAAGCTTACAATATTATTATCCTCTGTGTGATTCAGAAATGAATGCAATTTTAGACTAAAATTTATTTTTAAGCTTTCCAATAAAACATCTAACATTCTTGAATGCAAAAAGGCTTCATGATAAAGATTAGGATTTGTGGGATGTAAATACTCTAAATCTTTTGAAAGTGTAATAATGTAGTATAATTGTTCATATAATGATTGGAAATAATCAAATTTTTCGCCTGTTCTTATCATTTCTTTATTATTATTATTTTAGGAATCCATATATCTTTAGAACGATGTAACCAAATTAGTGACAAAGTTAATATTTCTCTTATATTTACATTTTAAATAAAATTATTAAGAACTCATAATAGGGGTATGAGGTAAATCCACTAATGGATATTATTTATGGGTCAAGAAAAAAATAAAAAAAACACTGATGATAGGAAATGGGGTTTGTGGATAATTTTAGCTGGACTCCTTTTGACATTTGTTGCCCCTTTAATTTTTAGCCTTCCTACTTTTTATAAACTTTTTGGCTTAGCTGATAATCCTGCTAATATTGGTGATGCTATTGGTGGAATAACATCTCCTATCATTGGCTTTATGGGAGCAGTACTAGTTTATTTAGCTTTTAGATCGCAAATTCGGGCTAATGAAGAAATACGTGATCAGTTTAAATACCAAAGCCTAAACAGTTATATTAATGATCAAGTAAAAATTGTTCGAGAAGACATACAATCAATGAATTACTCAACTATTACCAAGAAATCCTCTAGTGTTAAGGGTAGTGCAGTTGAAATTGAGAGATTCGAAGCAAAAGGATCAATGGCAATTGCTAATATTGTTAGATCGACTTTAAAAGATCACATTTGTACATATCAACATAATTTATATGCGACTGAATTCACATTAATTATTTCTATCCTAGAAAGGATATTAAACTTGTTTAGTGAAATTGAAAGTGCTCAATTAGCAGATAAAAAGTACTTATTTTCGCAGGTTAGCAATACATATGCTTTTTTGCTTCGTCCACATTTTAGAAGATATACTAGACATATTCTGGAAGGAAATAAGATTTGTAAAAAGCACGGTAAAAGCTATCATAAAATAGTGATAGACTCATTCTCATTGATAGATAAAATTGAAAAATTCATCACCCTGCAATCTTCCTTCCCTCTGGATAAAAAGTCGTAGCTGTAATGAAAATGGATTATTTTTTAATCACCCATTCCATCTTTGCCTTCCTAAAGTCACTTGGACATACAGGATTAGGTACTATCCATAAAACCCACCAAAGTCAGATTCTCGAGTATTTCTGCTTTGTCTTAATACGTCCCTTCACTAATATTTACTTTCTGGAAATGTGAAAAGTTCTATTACAGTCACATTAAGAGAATCTGCGATTTTCACCATAGTACTAATCTTCATTTCTTGAGAACCTTTAATGTACTTACGTAAATTTTCAATATCTAAATCTGCATTGTGAGCAACCTCCCTTGGCTTTAAGCCTTTATCTCGAATTATTTCTAATATTCTTATACCAAGTTCTTTGACAATAGGTGGTATCTCAGATTTCCTCATCCTTTTTCCCATGATGGAAAAATAATATCAAGCAGATAGAAATAAGTGATTGTAAATAATCAGTTGCAAACAACTGTATTTTTTTATATTTGTGGCATTGTGAAGTCACAAATAAGTGAAACGATCTAGCTAAAAATATAATCTATATGAAAATCCTCATTAAATCCACATTATTGTTATTAATGGTATTATATTTTCCCATAGTAGCTTATAGTCAATGTAATCTAAAATACAATACAGAACGAACTATTGAAAAGTCACAAATAGTTAAATTAGGGAATTTTCTAAAATGCCCAAATTGCCAAGAATTCACTATGGAAATAAGAGTAAATAAAGCAATTGCAGACAGAAATGATAATTTATTAATAATTTTTGCTTCATTCCCTGAGCCTGGAATGGTTTATGGATATATTAACCTAGTTCAGGGTAATAGTGATGTATTTAAGATGCTCTTATGGGGCGGTGCAGTGGAATTGTGTAAGACTGAGCTCTTCTCTAATGAAGGTAAAACAGAGATTTCATATGAAGGGATGTTTAGATATTCAAGGACAACTGACGAACTTAAAATATTATCAAAATTTGATGTGATTGGAATAGAAATAAATGATACATATTTTACTGTTAACAACTGGAAAGGATTTTGGGATGCCTATCAATGCCTTTTACAGTAAGTATTAGGTTTATTTTCTTATTACTGTTTTAATTTTAAATATATGCGATTTAAACCTAATACGATTTGTCTCTTCTGTGTTATTATATTATTGTGTTCCTGTAAAAATTACGAAAATGAGAATGCTATATTAAACTCAGACGTTTTAAGGCTTAAGGCCGAGATAGAAAGTAAAAATCAACTTACTAGCATCATTGAATGATATCATAAAAGCAAAAGACCTTATCATTGAAGCAAAAATCAGCGAATTAGAGACCTTAAAGCTAAACTTAGTTCAAAACAAACCAGATCCTGAACCTGTACAAAATTCTGTTACTACAGATGATGCGATTAGATTTACAAAGACACATATCAATGATTACAATTTGAATTGTATTGATGAAATACAATTTTTAGATTATACGGCTCGCAAACTATCTAATGGCAATTTTAATGTATTTGTAACATTTGTGGATAACTCTATGAGTAAACGTAAGAGGACTAATGTATATTTAGTAAATATATTAGATGGGGGTAAAAGTTATAAAATTAATGATGTCCATCGATTTCAAAGTATTTGTCATTAGTTTATCATGTATTTTATTAAAAATGGATCTTATTACTTTGTCATAATTCGCCAGCACTTAAAGCAACTCCCCACTTTTAATAAACAAGTGCCATATAAAGTTGCCTTAAGATATCTGTTTCAAGAGATAGTATAATATATTACCCCTGTTCTTGGAAACCCATCTAAGGTAAAAAAGTACGGCCTTCAGCACATTCCTGTCAGGATAAAGATTAACGTTACGACCTTTCAAAACTTCGAGTTTATCTTTTGTTAACCCAGCTTTACCACCTGATGCTAACCAGGTGAATTGAGGTAAATAGACACTAGCTATAATGGCAGTTTTTTCACTTTCCACTATTGCAATTGGTTTAGTATCTAGGTGTAATAGATGCTCTCCATACAAGCATTGTCGTAAAGCAAAGTTTGGAAGCTTAAGTACTTTGTGAGCCCATGATATTTTATCCTCTCTACGACCTTTATTGGCGTTATAAAGCATTATTTTACCAGTCCTTACATTGCCTTCAATATCGATCTGCCAGAAGACTGTGGCTCCGTCCCAATGCTTAGATGTACCGATGCGGTATTTATCAATAAGCTGACTTACTATTTCAGTATCGAATATACCAAGCAGGAAAGAAATTAGGTTGTTGCTTATATTGGGCTTAAGGCTTTGTTGTAGTATGTCAGGATGTATGTAAGAGGGAGAGTTTTTGTTGTTTCCTGTTTCTTATCCCTATATAAATTGGAAATGGAAACATTTATTTCAGGCTTTACAAAATCAGGAAAGAATGATTTAGAACAGCTAAAACAATAGCCTTTATCTATATATCCGATATACGGTGCGAACTTTCCATCTTGGTTACTTTTACCACATGGGCAACTCAATACTCGATTCCTATTTGTGTCATATTTAAGGCTTATCATATAAATAAAAAAGTGTTTCTCGTTTCATACGTAAGGGGTTAGAAACGAGAAACTTTTTAAACATCCTTATTCTTGAATTTCATCTTTAGATTCATCCACTTCATCAGTATCATCAGTATTCCACCCATTCTCTCTACCCTTTTGTAATAATTTGTAGGGTACGGACCTGTTAGACATATCTAATTGATTTGCTATTTGATCATAGGTATTTCCTTCATTCTTAAGCTCTAAGACCATGTCATGAAGCTTTCTTTTGGCTTCATAATCTTCTTTCTTATTGATGTGACCAAAGGGTAATCTTGCTCCAGTATTTTTAAAACATAAGTGCTCTTCATCAAATTCTAAAACATAGCTTTCTTTTTTAGCAGATGACGCTAAATAATTGCCTTTGACTAAACACAGGTGTCGAATATTCGATTTCTTTGGATCAGCTACAAATTGGATCACCAGTCGCATTTTTGCTTCAAATCCCTGGCCACCCAATAAGTGATTTTTATTTGGATCAAGAAATTCAGTTCTTTTTCCATTATGGTGTAGGAACAAGAATAAACAATCAAATTTCTGAGATAGCTGATGGTAAGGCTTCAAAAATCCCCTAATTTTAGAAGTGTCTTTTAAATCATAGTCAAATATATCTGAAAAGCAATCCAATATTACGAGGTCCACAGGTTTTCTACTTAAACTTTTATCAATTTTTGCTAGTAAATTCTCTGAATCAAAGATAAATCGTAAGCGTTGTAGGTGCGAAGGATCAACGTTGTAAGCCTGAATATGGAGAAGCCTTTTTGTATCCTTTGCTAAATCCTCAGTGGATACATACAGGACTGATTTGTGCCTAGATATTAATCTAAACCCAATAAACTCTTCTTTACCTGCAACTATTGCAATAGCCATAAATCTTAGAAAGGCACTCTTGCCAGTATCTGAGCTCCCAGCTAAGCAAACAATGCCTGATGTGCGTAACATAGGATCAATTAGCAGTGGCTCGTTCTCTACTTCCATGTTTAGCAATTCTTCTCCTGTTACCTCATCATTATTTTCCTGGCATTTTTGAATATGTTCTGTGACATCCTTTTTAATGTCTTCAATTGATAAGGGAGGAATTGATTGTGGTTCTTCTTCTTGTCTCAGTACATACTGAGTGCCCACTTTAAATTTTACTTCGTTTGATTTATTCTCATCCTTCATTGGTAGTGGCATTTAAATTGTAATTTGAAATTTTAACATCTTGACCTATACTGCCCTTTTTCTAATGGCTATATGTTCTTTCGCATCACCCTCAATTTCAGCCACTGTAGGAACAGATCTTCCCTTAAGCCACTCTACTAGCGTCGCTCTTATGAAAAATATTCTTCTACCAGATTTGGAATAAGGTATAACCTTACACTGTATTTTGCCTCTTAATGCATTTACACTGAGGTTTAGAAATTTGGCTGCCTGATTTACATCAAATACCTGGTTGCTATCATCACTATATATGATAGTAGAACTGATCAATTTTTCAAGTCTGTCAATTTTTTGATTCATGTCACTTACCAGATCTGGCAGAGACTCAAAAGTTATTTTTCCCATTTTTTAATTTTTATGGATTAATTAATGGACAAATATGAGAGGGTCATTTAAGGGCATTATTGTAGGAGTACTCCTGATGTTTGCCCCTATTTTATGCTAGCATAGAATTCAGTGACTTTTGTTATGTGGGAATGAGATGTATAACGGTCTCTATCTTCAGTAGATTTGGGATTCAATACGTTAATATTACCTTTAACTGTGCGGTCCTTAGTATCGAACCATGATGCTATCGCTGCATCTCTTTTTGATTTCACTTTAAAAACAGTGTCCAGATGTTGGATAAATCCTAAAAAACTAAGCATGGCAATATTAAATGGCAAGTCATTTGAATGAAATTTTAATATTAATTTGTTGTAATTTTCATCACATAGGGCATTAACTAAACGAAGACCTCGAAACCCATTTATTTCCAAGTTTTCATTGAGAAGTTTATATTTTTCTTTTGTTGTCTGTATTTGCTTATTTGCAAGGTCTTTTGATTTAGACTCATTTGTTGGCATCGCATCAATTGAATCTTCAACTTTCATTTTTTCACTGATAGTATGATCGACTGAAGCAATTTTGATTATTCCTTTCCCTAACCCTATTGAGTTCCAATTATCATCAATCCAATTATTAGGTGGAGATCTAGGTTCATTGTTATTTTCTTCTATTCTGGCTTTGAGTGCAGCTTTTAATTTTGACAATACAAACTGCCTTATTTTTTTAGCAGAGAATTCTGACGTCATTTTAAACGCAACTCCAAGATAATTTAGGTAGTCGTTTTCATTGTTGAGATCTTCTAGGTTATAATCAAACTCTTTAAGGATGATGATATCATCCTTCGTCATATCTTCCTTCTGGATAGCTGTAAATATATCTTCCTGAAAAGTATTGATGATGTCAACGTAATCTAGATTGTTTTTAACCAGGACCTGCCTAAAAATACTTAATTCGGATTCAATAAATTCCCCATATGAATTACTATAACTTTTGAATCTATTTTGGTAAATGAAAATGAATCCATCTCTAAGTAGTTTGTTAAGATTTTCGGCAGGTAGGATATTAAAATCCGCATGGTTGTAAAAGTAGTAGTCAAGTCTAAAAGCAAACTCGTTGCTAATTTGTTTATAGGTTGATGGATCAAAATCAGATTTAGAATGATTCGAAACATCTATGCCTCCGAATAAAGAAAAGTCAAAGTCATTTGTTTGAATCTCTATCAAATGTCTGACATTCCTGTTCACAATTTCAGTTTCTAGTTCATTGTTAAAACCTTTGCCATACTCTGTCTTTAAATTATTGTATTCGTTTACCAAATCTAGGTTATAATCACCGTCAGCAACAATGCTTTCAAGAACCTTAAATGAAATGGGGTGTCCGTTCACTAAAAAGTATCTCCAAAAATCGTACACAGTCTCAAATATAAAATTGTTAAAGTCTTTCATTAAAGTAGATTTGCAGCTTCAGTGAATATTTCATCATCGAGAGAATCAAGGTAACCCTGTGTAGTCCTCTCATCTTCGTGTCCCATTATCTCTTTGATTGCTGTAATAGATTGTCCAGCCTTTTTAAGTGTAGATGCCATAGTATGTCTTGCGACATAGAAGTGTAAGTTAATATTAATATCACATATTACTGCAAACTCCTTTAAATCTTTATTCACCCTTTTATTGACCTTGTTGATCCTATCTTTTATCTGTGAAGGACTTTTGTGAATGTCTTGGTTGAGAATAGGAAAAATGAATGAAGTAGCATCAATAGCACCTACTGGTTTAAAATATTCTAAGATTAACGTAATGTTGTCTGTTATGGGGAAGTTGATCCTCTTACCAGTTTTCTGTCGTATGTAGCTAATCTTGTTGCCGTAGATGGATGACCACTTTAAATTCGCAATATCAGTTAGGTTTATCCCTAAGCCATAGTAGCTAAACAAAAAATACTGTTGAGCTTCAAATTTTGCTGAGTGCAGAGTTAAGGAGAGGCTTTTGATCTTGTCAATTTGAAGCTTGGTGATGGCTACATGCTTTGCATCAGATTTGAGACGTTTAGAGATGCTGTATGAGGTAAATGGATAGTTCTCCCTGTCAACTACCTTCAATTTGATTGCGTCGTTGTATAAGGCTCTAAGTGTTCTCATTTTTATTGATATTCCTGACGCTGTGTTTTTCTGCATGTATAAAAATGATTCATAAGCAATTAAGAAAGGATAGTCTATTTGTATAAATGATAGAGTCGCCAATTTAGGAATATTTTTCTTAGAGAGCGTAAACTTGGATAGGCTCTTAAGTAAATCATTATAAACTGCTTTATTACCCATTTTACCTGCTTCATGCAGTTGCTGTATCCTATTAGTTAGTAATATGCCAACAGAAGTGTTAGTATACTCAAATTCGACATCGGCTTTGATTTCTAATACTGACTGGTCAGTTTTAGAGTTAACATTTGAAAGTACTTTAATTCTGTACTCCTGAATCTTCTGGTCTATTATTGAATTAAGGAGCATCGACTGCTTATGTTCATTCTTAACTTTACCACTATCGGCATTCCACAATTTTTGATTACACTTGATGCCTAAATAGACATAGCTAGTCTTTCTATCCTTGGTCAGTCTCAAATAGAGTCCGAATTCATTGTTGGAGTCTGGCTTTACCCAAGTTTTAAGTACTGGCTTAATAGTTGTGTGTTTCATATTGCATAGATATTATACTATCAAAGGTACATTATATAATGGTTAGGTTAAACATTAGGTTAAACAATATTGATAAATATTGACTACGAATGTTGAATATTGGAGGTATAAAATGTTGTAAAGTATTGACAAGCAATATTTTGATCAATTGTGAATAATTGTGATTATTGAGGGTGCACTGCTTTGGGAGCAGGGGGTCCAAGGTTCGAATCCTGGTACCCCGACGAGTATTGACAAGGGTTTTGGCCATACGGCTGAAACCCTTTTTTTATTCTTATAAAGTTCCTTCCTTACGGCAATGGAAGCTTTCAACCCCAATTGGGTAGATGATGAGGATCGATGGATACCAAAAGGATTAATGCATGACCTAAGGGATAATACAAATATAAGTGACCCGATAACCGATAATGTTTCAAATTATACAATTCCACAGATATTCAACGCTTTAAACAATGATATAACTGACCCTTTATTATATAGAAATAGATTACTGCAACAGAATGCGAATAATCAACAAGTACAAGTATCTGAATTATTTCAAGAATATGGATATTAGATTAAAGAAAATAATAAAAAGTATAGGTATATTTTGCTTTTTTGTATTTACTGCAAGTACATGTGACACATGTAAAAACTGTGAAGGGGACGATAAGATAGTAATTTTGGAATTTGAATCTAAATATTCAATTATTCCAGAGAAAGTTTCTTACAAATTAGGTGATACTATGGTTTTTGAATCGAGAATAGGTATTGATGAGATTTTTCCATTAGGAACGGATTTGTCTCATAAGACTTTAAGTTCTCAAATAACATGCAGGCTTCTAGAAGATACTGATTCAACTACTTTTCCTTATGCTGCAAAAAAGTTTGATGCTTTTTTTATACAAGGCAAACAAATAAATATTGGTGAACTGCCAGAGCGAAATATAGTCAATTTCGCTTGGAGGCTAATTGGTGATGAATATGTAGTGGAAATAGGACTAATCCCAAGAGATACTGGATCTTATTTTTATATTCCTTTTTCAGCAGGACTTACGATAAATGAAGGATCTGATTGTGAAACTCGATATACTTTTTCCATATTAAATGGCAATACAGATAACCATTATCATTTATATACGGATATTATTGAACCCCCATATGGTCAATATCAATATTCAGGGTATTTTTTTAGAGTTATACCATAATTATGATTTTAGATTCTTTAAGAAACCTTTATTAAATAGAAGACATGTTAGTTTTGGTATGTAGTATTAAATCAAAAGAAATAATATAACACTATGACGAACTTACTTGTGTTTTATACGAATGTTTCTATTGGTTTGCGGCTATTATGTCATAATGCTAATAAATTTATTCTCATTTATATTTAGGATTCTATAACCCTTTAAAAGTTTAATCTTGACAGAATGCAAACAGATTAAGTAATAATCAACAGGCTAATGTTAATGCTTTATTTACCAGTTATAACATCCAGTAATGAAAAAACTATTTTTTATCCCTTTGGTCCTTTTTATTAATTGCTGCAAAGAGTGTATCGAAACACCTGTGAAAGCAGTAGATTCTGTATTTTACCTTTCACCTGAATTACTTAAATATAAGGTAGGTGACACAATATATTTTACCTCAGAGGTTTCTAAAAGCAATTTATTTACCGGTGACTATAGCAAAATTCAAGATGTTGAATTAGTGTCCCAAATTACATGCGCAGAATTGATTTCAGATTCATTTCCATATCAATTCCCAGGTGCAAAATATTTCAATCATATAATATTTGATGGTGAACAAAACCCTATATCTAACAAAGACAGTGTAGAGCTCTTAGACAAAAACATTGTACATTTTATTTTCAAAAATGAAAAGGAGAGATATTTTGCTAATTTAACGTGAATAATGGATAAGAAAAAAGGCTAAATATTATAAAAACAGGAGAATATTTAATATATTAGTGTCTGACAAACAACGATATAAATCAAATAATTCTCCTATGGATAAGCACAAAGTTATAGAAATTTTCATTACTGTTGACGATTTTTGCAAAGGATTTGATGAAATTGAGTGCAAAAGGGCTATTTCAACTGGAAATAAGAAATTCAGAAATAGAAAATCATCATTGTGTCTATCAGAAAAGATGACGATTTACATTTGCTTTCATTTGAGTTCTTATACCAATTTTAAAAGATACTATAATGAATTGGTTTTAGTTCATTGGAGAGATCTGTTTCCTGGATTGGTTACATATGAGCGATTTAATCAGACACAAAACCGACTTTTTTGTTCCATTGTTGATGTTTTTGAAAGACAGATGTTTGGGAGCATGCACCGGAATTAGCTTTATTGACTCAACAACCTTAAATGTTTGTCACATAAAAGAGAAAAGCAGAACAAGGTTTTCAAAGGTTTTGCGACTAAATCTAAAAGCACAATGGGCTGGTTTTTGGGTTTAAACTTCACCTGATCATTAATGACAAAGGTGAGTTGTTGAACTTCTACCTGTCCAAGGCAAATGTAGATGACAGGAATCAAGACATTCTCTCCGTAATGGTAAAAAGTTTTCGGAAAACTCTTCGGCGACAGAGGATATATATCTGACAAACTAGCCCAATTCCTATGGAATGATGGTGTAGACTTGATCTTTAAAAGACGTAAAAACATGAAGTCTATGAACTTATCTGATAACGATAAGGTGCTGCTGAGAAAACGAGCACTAATAGAATGTGTCAATGACGAATTGAAAAACCAATGTAACATACAGCACACCAGACATAGAGCTCTGCAAGGATTTTTGAACAATGCGATTTCTGCTCTCTGTGCATATCATTTCTTTCCTAAAAACCTAGCATTAAATTAAGCACAACCGAACTCTCTAAAGAGGTATATTTGAATGTTGCTTAACCATTATTCACGTTAATTTAGGGCTTATAGCTACTAAGCCAGGTGTATTTGCCTTTAGTCCATTTTCACTTGGTATTATTTCAAATAAAAATGAAAAATGCAGAGATGAAAGAATAACGAGGATGATTTATGCAAACGGAAATAACAATAATGAAATATATGACAATATTTTAAAAATTAATTCTGATATAAATAATTATAGGAATAGATATACTCTAATTGTCGAACCAAAATAAGAGCCAGAACAGAATATAATTTTTTCAAAAAAAAGCTGCGTTTCCATGATGATGCGTAGCTTTTTTTATCATCCATTAACAGTAAATTCCATTATTCAACAAAGAGCTGTAAGGAGAGAATTTGATCCCAAGACAATACGAGGGTAGACTATTTAATCAATCTTCAAAGAAGAGAATATCACATTGGAGACATTATTTATTTTTCTATTCTTAAGGAGAAAAAACTTTTCTAACGATATATGACATTAATAAGGATAGACGGGTCTCTCACTTACACGCAACCATCGGATTCCCCAGCAACTCTACAATCTTTTTAACTACGATGGCCGGCTTCGTGACCACAATGTTATGTTTAAGGCCGCCCAATATAGAAATAGATTTCTTCGCCTTTTTAAAATGACTAAAGACGAAACTTGCATTGGAGGGATAAATCAACTCATCAGCGGAGCCATGCAACATAATAGTTGGGCAACGCACCTTATCCCACTCACCTTCTATCTCTTCTAGCATTCTTTTATGATTGAGTTTTTCTGCAGTAGCAACTTGCAGAACCTTTGGAAAAAATTCACCAATCGGAGAATCTATCACTTTTGCAATATCCCATATTGCTTCCTCTCCTGGTGCTATGGAAGAAGATATCAACAAAAGGCCATCGACTATGTCAGGATATTGAGCAGCAAGTAAGGCACATAATGGACCACCATAGCTACTGCCAACTAAAATCAATTTGCCTTTTTGTCCATATTTTTCAATTACCGGAGCCAACATTTTAGCTTGAGCATAATAGGAAAGGTAGAGTTTACCGAAACTGGAATATCCATATCCCGGTCTATCAACTGCTACTACTTTTGCCATCGAAAGTAAGGCACTATCTTTAAAAAAGGGCTTCCAGAATGATATTGAGGCAGGAGCGCCATGAATAAAAAGTACTGTCGGTAGTGTATCGCTTCCCATGCTGCAGTAGCGAACTCTATTCGATTTTATCCAATATCTTTCAAATTCAGGTTTGCAGTCACCGTCACAAAAGGAAGCATTGAAAGTCTTGTCACTTTCCCGCATTTTAAAGTAATTCGCTGTGGTGCAGCCACTGACAAGAATCGTTATTAAGGCACAGATGGAAATGTATAGGTAGTATTTCAAACGGAAATCTAAATTTTGATTTATATTAAATTCATTCTAAGGTAAAAATTAACTACTTTAGGATAACGAAGATTTCATACTAATTGGTTCATTGGTAGCATTTTTCTCAATCCTAAAATTCATCACAATAATAGCTTTATCGAAACAATTATCAAATTAAAACTGATTAAACTTATATTTTGTATCGAATTCTATTAAGTAGTATTTAATTTTAGCAATTTTGACTTCTTCCAAATAATATAATTTTATGCTTTATTTTTATTCCAACGAAATTTAAATAATAAGGTTCCAAATAAAATCGCCAAATTTGTAATCAATAAAACAAAGCGTGTCGCTTTACAACGCAGATAGAGCTGGTAATAAAACGTGTGATTTTTACTGTTTAATGTCGCATCATTATTAATTCAGAGTTTCTTCTTCTTATCTTCTCACAATGTTGTAATAATGCACGGAATGTTTCTTGGTATAAATTAATAATCAACTTAAATTAAATTGTGTGAGAAAAGTAATATTTACAATTAGTTTTTTGTTTTGGTTCTTAGCCTTCATGCCCAACGGACTGTTACCGGACGCATCGTGGAAAGTGGCACAAATGACGGTGTGATTGGAGCGAGCATCATGGTTTACAAAGGACAAGGGACTGATATTAAGACATATGTTCCCACATTAAAAGGAACCGTGACTGATATTGATGGCAAATACGAATTGTCGCTAGAGCCGGATGAAAATGCTTTCACCATTACGTATGTTGGATTTGTAAGTCAAACAATCTTTGTAACGGCTGAAAGTACTTACAATATTGGCCTGAAAGCTGATACAAAATTATTGGAGGAAGTCGTGGTAGTTGGCTACGGTACCCAAAGGAAAGTGGATGTCACAGGGTCAACTTCCAGTGTTAAAGGTGCTGAATTGGCAAAACAACCGGTTTTGACAGCAACTCAAGCCTTACAAGGTAAAGCAGCAGGTGTTCAGATCATCAGCAGCGGCGAACCGGGAAGCAGCCCTATCGTTAGAGTAAGAGGTGTTAGTTCAGCTATTGCCGGCACGGCTACTTTGTTTGTAGTGGATGGAATTCTTACGGATGATATCAGCAATATCAACACAAATGACATTGTAAGCATGGACATCCTCAAAGATGCTTCATCGACTGCTATATATGGGGCCCGAGGTGCAAATGGTGTCATCATCATTACCACCAAAAAAGGTGCAAGTGGTGCCATGACTATAAATTATAATACCACTGTAGGATATAAAAATGCAACTGATCTTGTTCAAATGGCCAATAGCAGCGAATATGCTAACTATGTTGGACAAGCTACAGGCAATAGTGTTACTAATCCAGGATTTAGTACTGATTGGTATGATCAGATCCTTAGAGGAGCATGGTATCAAAGTCATGGACTATCATTGTCAGGTGGTTCAGATAAGATGACTTACTTCCTGAGTGGTGGTTATATTGAAGATCAAGGTATCGTTATTGACAACAAATTCAGAAGGTTAAATCTTCGTACAAATCTTGATTTTAAGATCAATAAAATGGTCAAAACTGGTATAATCACTAACTTTTCCAATATCAACAATAAAACGGTCAACTTAGGCACAGCATACAACAATGCTTATCGCGCAGCTCCAATCATTCAAGCAAAAGAGAATGGACGATACGGAAATACTTCATCCTATCAGAATGTTGGAAATCCAATACTTGATATTGAAAATAATAATGCCAGATCATATGGCAATAGAATACAGGCAACCGGTTACCTCGAAGTAAAACCTTTAGACTGGATTACCTTAAGAAGTAGTATGGGAGGAGAATTAGTTTCATATTCGGATAAAAACTACAACTATAGATTTCTTAATGATGAAGTTACATTCCTTACAGCAGGAGGTAATCAATTAAACCCAAAAAGCAATCTTAGTGTATATAAAGAGAATAATTTCAGATGGGTTTGGGACAATACTGTAACTTTTAATAAGAAAATTGATGCCCATACTTTTACTTTACTTGTTGGTTCTACTGCGGAAGAATATACCGCCGAAAATATCAGAGCATTTAGACAAGACGTTCCCGCAGATAAAAACTTATGGTACATAGGCACGGGCGATGCCAACACTTCTACCAATGGCGGAGGTGGAGAAAAATGGACCCGTAGTGCATACCTCTCGCGTTTAAATTATAATTTTGACGATAGATTTTTATTTACAGGAACTATGAGATATGATGGAAGTTCCAGATTATCGAAGGATAATAGATGGGGATTCTTCCCATCTGTTGGAGCAGGATGGGTACTTACGAATGAATCTTTTCTCAAAGACGTGAATTATCTTGACAATTTAAAATTGAGAGCAAGTTGGGGAAAAGTAGGTAATGACCGCGTTCCTACAGATGCATTTGTAGTGACACTCGAACCCAATCAAAACTATCCATTTGGAGGAGGGCTCGCTGTGCCGGGAAGCGCAATTACCCAAATCAAAGATCCGAATCTTAAATGGGAGATTACTGAAGAACTAGATTTTGGTTTGGATTTTGGCTTTCTCAAAAACAGACTAACAGGTGAGATTGGCTACTACACCAAGACTGCCAAAGATCTATTGATCAATGTAAATGTGCCCTCAGTAGTAGGTGATGCTGACGGCTTGGTGCTTACTAATGCTGCATCAATAAAAAATACTGGTTTAGAAATAGCAGCTAACTATAGAAGTGTTGCTAAAAAGAATTTTTCATATTCGATCGGAGGAAATGCGACCTTTAATAAAAACAAAGTAATCGGACTTAATGGGGGCCAACCGATCCTCGATGGAGGTATTGGAGCAGGTCAACAATACACGACCAAGACTGACAATGGACAGGAAGTTGGTTCCTTCTATGTATTGCAGGTATTAGGCGTTTTCCAAACAGACGAAGAAGTGCTTGCCTACACCACTAGTGATGGTAAAACTATCCAACCTGCTTCAATCGCCGGGGATTTTAAATATCAGGATACAAACGGAGATGGTGTAATTGACGACCTTGACAGAGTTTTCGTAGGATCATATCAACCTAAAGTTTATTATGGAGCGAATTTCACTGTTTCATATAGAAACTTTGATTTTAGCTTGGACCTCTATGGAAATGCGGGAAATCAAGTGTACAATGGCAAAAAAGCATTCAGACAGCAAGCTGAAGATAATATTGAAAAAGATGTGGCATACAACAGGTGGTCACGAGGTAGTGGCATTCAGGATGAACCGGGTGCTAATTCTGGAAATCAACCGGCATCAACGTACTTTGTTGAGTCAGGTGATTTTATTAGAATTAATAACGTTTCTCTCTCTTACAATCTTCCTCAACAAATGATAGAGAGATTAAAGATGAGTAGCGCCAGAGTTTTTATCACTTCCCAAAATCTTTTTACCTTGAAGAAATATTCAGGTTTTACAGCAGAATTACCGGGAGATCCGACAAGATCAGGTATTGAGTTAAATGCATATCCTACCTCAAGAACGATAGGTGGTGGCATTAATGTATCATTTTAATTAAAGGCTTAAAATAAAGAAACATGTTTAAATATATATTAAAATACAAACTATTACTCCTCATTGCTGCAGTTTCAGTTTTGAATTATGGTTGCTCCAAAGATTTCCTTGACGTACCTGTTCAAGGCCAGGCGACAGCGGATTCTGACCCTGACGTAGCTGACAAACTTGTCACAGGAGTATATGCCAGTCTTCATGCTTCCAGTGCTTTTGGAGGAATTGGAGATATCAATGGCATCAGTATGATCGCTGCCACAACTATCATTACTGACGATTCAGATAAAGGAAGTACACCTGGTGATCAAAAAGGATTGAAGGACATGGATGATTTCGATCTCCCACCAACTAATAATTTTGTAGCTGCATTATGGACAGGATACTTTAATGGAATAGCTAAGACTAATCAGGCATTGAAAGCACTGGAAACGGCTAAATTAGACGAAGATCTGAAATTAAGATATCAGGCAGAAGTCAGATTTTTCAGAGGATATTATTATTTTAATTTGGTTCGATGGTTTGGTGGGGTGCCAAAAGTCCTCAAAGTGCCTTTGGATGCCTATGAAGCTAATAATGATCCTGTATACCAAACCAGAGCAACTCCGGACGAGATATATGCATTGATTATTGAGGATCTTACTTTCGCTAAAGAAAACCTACTAATAAAAGGGGTGATGCCTGTAGGGCGTGTAACCAAAGGCACGGCAACTGCAATGTTGGCTAAAGTCTATTTAACAAGAAAAAATTGGCAGGAAGCATACACATTGAGTCAGGAGGTAATTAGTTCCGGTTCTTATTCACTTCTTCCGGATTATTCTGAAATCTGGCGTCAAGTTGGAGACAGAAGCAACGAAGCAATTTTCGAAGTACAAACTGGTGTATATAATAATTCAGATTATGGTGTTCCTAATTATTGTGTTTGGCAAGGTCCAAGGGTAGGTGGCCTTCAGGGGTGGACGGATCTGGGATGTGGTTTTAATTCTCCTTCACAAAATCTAGTAAATGATTATGAAGTAGGCGATAAAAGGAAAGAATCAACAATTATTTTTATCGACCAAAGTCCTCAGCATGTCGGCACTGTATTGTTTGATGGCTTCCGCATACCTAGTCAGGATAGCGTTGCAAATCCGCGTTATAATTATAAAGCATATCATAGTGAGAACAAAGAAGTGGAATCTTTCCTGGGAAATAGAGATCGTAAACAAAAAAATATACATCTTTTAAGGTATGCGGACGTTATATTAATGGCTGCCGAAGCTGCAAATGAATTAGGTAATTCTGGGGAATCAGCTATGTTGATCAATATGATCCGTCAAAGAGCGGGTCTTGCGGATATTATTGCCTCCTCACAACCATCGATGCGTGAAACAGTCTACCACGAAAGACGAATTGAATTAGCTATGGAGCATGACAGATGGTTTGACTTAATTAGAACAGGTAGGGCAGCTCAAGTGATGCAAGCTGTAAAGCCTAACTTTATTCCAGGCAAAAATGAATTATTGCCAATACCTAGTTTACAGATCGCCTTGAGTGGTGGTAAGCTAACTCAAAACAATGGATATTAAATTATTTCAAAGTAGATTTTAAATAAACAGTATATTTACTGCCCATTAATACGGTTTGAATAAAACTATATTAAGCTATTAACCTAAAATTATTTTATATTTTAACAAAATTTTTAAAACGTACAAACAATGATTATTAACGATCTTAAAAAGTTATCTTTTTTATTTTTACTAGCGATAACTTTTTCTTTGACATCATGTAAGGATGATGAAAAACTTCCAGCAATTGATGGATACAACAACTCAGATGAGATTGCTGCTACAAGCCTAAAAGGTCACTGGACTTTTGAAGGAAATGACAAAGAAGTTATTTCAAACACGGCTTCTACAAAAACATATGGTACAGTAACTTATACTACAGGACAGATCGGTCAGGCGATCTCACTTAGTCAGGCTGCTGTGGTATATCCTGTAATTGACGCATTAAATCAAAAAAATGGTTTTGGCGATTACACAGTTTCTATGTGGTTGAATGCAAAGAATGTAGGTTCATTCCAACAATATTTTGGTCTATTCCCTACAGATAATACAGATTTCTGGGGTAATTTCTCTGTAGGTGCTGAAGCATCACGCCATGCTGCTGGTTCTGACACATTAGAAATTAAAACGAACTATGCTTCTTTGAAAGAAGATGGTTCTACTAATGGACAGGATAACCTTGCTGTATTTAGTGATAATGGTGGTAGCTTCTTCAAAGGTGCCGGTAAATGGTCGCTTATCACTGTAAGATTTACAGCCGCTACACATAAAATTGAAATTTTTGCAAATGGTGTGAATGTTGGTGGTTATAGCGATAGAGGTGAAAATACTACAGCAATGGTAATGAGAACTCCTTGTCAGGCAATGTTAGGAAGTTTTGCAACTACCGGTGTAGGTTTTACTGCTGCTCCAGCTGCTCCAGATTGGTCTAAAATGGCTACTGCTCAGATGGATGATATCAGAGTATTCAACAAAAGCCTTTCAGATACTGAGATCAAAGCATTATATAATGTAGGAATCGCAGGAAGATAATTTGTGAAAAAAAATTAAATTATAAGCGGAAGGGAAAACTCTTCCGCTTTTTTTATAACCCAACTTTAGTTGATTTTTTGTCTGATAAAGCATTTCCAATTGGCATTAGAGAAATTTGCAAATTTTGTTATTATATTTGCGAATTATTCAAAAAATGAAGTTGCTTTTAATCAGATACTTCCATAAAGAAAGAAAAATTTATCTATGAAGAGAGTCGTAATAACTGGGCTTGGTGCCATTACACCGATTGGAAACAACTTAGAAGCATACAACGAAGGATTAAAAAATGGAGTTAGTGGTGCTGACATCATTACCCGTTTCGACGCTTCATTATTCAAAACCAAATTCGCTTGTGAAGTAAAAAACTTCAATCCGGATGATTTTATCGATAGAAAAGACGCCCGAAGGATGGACCTCTTTACGCAGTTTGCGATGGTATGTGCAGATGAAGCGCTGGCTGATAGCAAATTGCTGGATTACAACGAATTAGACTTTGACAGAATCGGTGTAATATGGGGCTCAGGAATCGGCGGTCTGCGTTCACTTGAAGCAGAAATCATAGAGTTTGCATTGGGCAATGGAACACCTAGATTCAATCCTTTTATGATCCCAAAGATGATCTCTGACATAGCACCAGGTTATATCAGTATCAAGCATGGTTTCAGAGGTATTAATTACTGTACTGTTTCTGCTTGTGCTTCTTCAACGCATGCTATGATGAATGCTTTTGACTACATCCGTTTAGGGAAAGCTGATGTAATCGTCACAGGCGGTTCTGAAGCAGCTATAACTGCTACCGGAATGGGAGGATTCAGTGCGACAAAAGCATTAAGCGAAAGGAATGATGAATTTAAGACAGCATCACGACCATTCGATATAAACAGGGATGGCTTTGTTTTAGGAGAAGGCGGAGGCGGTCTGATTTTTGAAGAATACGAATTTGCGAAAAAGCGCGGAGCTAAAATATATGCGGAAGTAATGGGTTGTGGAGCTACAGCTGATGCTTATCATATTACCGCACCGCACCCGGAAGGTCTTGGTGCAAAGAATGTGATGTTGATGGCACTTAATGATGCAGGCCTATCGCCGGAAACAATCGATTATGTGAATGTTCATGGCACCTCTACACCACTTGGTGATATCGCTGAAACTACAGCCATTAAGAAGATATTCGGAGAACATGCTTATAAATTAAATATTTCAAGCACTAAATCCATGACCGGGCATTTACTCGGAGGAGCAGGTGCTATCGAAGGTATAGCAAGCGTTCTGGCGATTAGAGATCAGTACGTTCCACCAACAATTAATCATTTTACTGACGATCCTGAGATAGATTCGAAATTAAACCTTACCTTTAACAAAGCACAACACCGAGAACTAAATTTCGTAATGAGCAATACATTTGGCTTTGGAGGCCATAATGCATCGATCATTTTTAAAAAGTATACTGAATAAACAAGTATTGTGAAAGGATTATTCCGGTTTTTTAATAAATATCTGTCAAAGGACAAACATTTTTCAGAGAAAATATCAGCCATCTTAGGATACACACCTGTGCATCTCCATTTATATATTACTGCATTTATGCACAAGTCTAATTCCGCTCAAGTGAATGGTCACAGACAGCATAATGAAAGGCTTGAGTTTCTTGGCGATGCAGTTTTAAATGGAATTGTGGCTGAATATCTTTATAAAAAATACCCAAATGGTGATGAAGGTTTTCTGACAAAGATGCGTTCGAAAATCGTAAAAAGAAAAACGCTGGATGCTATAGGTTATAAAATGGGATTGGATGAGATCATGACCATTATGAATAAGACGCATATAAGTAAGTCGATGTTGGGCAATGCTCTTGAAGCATTGATTGGCGCCATTTATCTTGAAAATGGATATACTTATACAAGAAGATTTATTGTCGTCAAGCTCCTTCGAAAATTCCTTAATATTCATGAATTGGAATTATTAGATGACAATTTTAAAAGCCAACTTCTTGAATGGTGCCAAAAAAATGGCAAAGAAATAACCTATGAACTTGTATCGAAATACAAATCCGATAAAAGAGATCGATTTAGAATAGCTGTCATGGTAGAAGGACAAGCTATCGCAGAGGCAGAAGATTATAATAAAAAGAATGCCGAACAGATTGCTTCAGAAAAAGCCATGTTAAAAATGGGTATTCTCAACTTAGAAGATGCGGAACTTACGATCATATGAGCCTAACAGGCTTAGATCTAGATCATTGGAAAGACTTTAAATTCAATCCAGAACGCATTAAAAAAATGCAGGCCGGCTCTGAGATCATCATTAATTTCATCAATATTGCACTCTCGCAAGGCCTCTTAAGAAGTGATCTACTTTCCACAGAGAACTTAACTGAATTATCCACCAGACTTATAGATACACAGATTCCGACAGCAGCCCGAAAAGTGAAAGGGCTGATAGAAATGGATCTCTCCCCCCAAAATCTCCAAACCTATAAGTGCGAATTAAGATGGCTCGGTCATATAGCAACTTACATAAAGAAATTTGACCAATTAACACTTCCAGCCCAACTCGAACTCTGGCAAGTAGCTGGAGGAACTATAGCCAAAGAATTGGTACTCAAGAATACACCTATACAAGACGGATGGACAGTCAAAAACATCCAGATAACAAAAGAAGATAGTTTACTCACCAGAAAGATCTGGATGCTGGGACATGAGTCAGGTCTATGGGTATATATGCTGGACTTTGCTTTTGGCAATCAGAAACTTCCAGACACTTATCATAGAGGTAGTCAAGTGTATGGATTAGCATTTCCTTATCCAGGACTGACGCTAGGCAGGATCTTGTTCAAAGAATTACATTTAAAACCCGCTCCTGCCGTTAATAATTTGAATGTATTTGATTCCATTTTAGCTTTAAAAAAATTCCTTGCTAATGTATACGCTCATAATATTTTCATTCAGGAGATTCCTTTTACTTTGATTGACATGCGTGCAACAATGTTTTCGGAAGGCCTTATTATTTCAGACACAAGTAGTGATCACATCTCCATTTCGGCAGGAGGTGAAAAGAAGTATTACAAAGATATAAACCATCATTGGGAATTGGTAGCTGAATCTGATGACAAAAATCATTTTTTTAACATCATTTTTTCAAAGGATCAATATTACTTAATTAATTAATTTCCTGAAGGTTACTCAAAGAAATTTTTTTATCGAGAGGTACAATATGGAAGAATGAAAATTAATTTGGCAAAAACTTATAAACATAAGTTGACTAAAGTAAAAAGCAGAACCAAATGGCTCTGCTTTTTATATTCAATTTATATGATTACAATGTTTCTTTTAACCATCTGAAAAACTCATGATGCCACACCAAACTATTGTGTGGTTTTGAAACCCAATGTCCTTCATCAGGATAAATCACTAGACGCGACTTCAACCCCTTTAATTGTGCCGCCTGATAAGCCTCAAGACCTTGTGTATATGGAACTCTAAAATCTTTTTCTCCTTCAAAGATTAAAATCGGAGTATCCCATTTATCAACAAAATTCATTGGATTGAAATCTGTATACGCTTTAGGTTGAGGTTTCTGCCAATATGAACCTTTCAAGTCAAAATTTGCAAACCAAAGTTCCTCCGTTGCGCCATACCAACTCTGCATATCAAAAAGTCCACAGTGAGCGATAAATGTTTTAAACCTCTTCTCATGCTTTCCTGCCAACATATAAACAGAATATCCTCCATAACTAGCTCCTACAGCACCAAGCCTGGAATTGTCTACATATGGCTCCTTGGCCATATCATCGATAGCTGAAAGGTAATCTCTGATGGGCTGGCCTCCCCAATCACCAGAAATCGCTTCATTCCAATCCTGTCCAAAACCAGGCATTCCTCTTCTATTTGGAGCCACAACTATATATCCATTCGCTGCCATAAGCTGCAAATTCCATCTGAATGAGTAGAATTGTGTCAAAGCACTTTGAGGTCCACCCTGACAATAAAGCAACGTGGGATATTTCTTTGCAGGATCAAAATTAGGTGGATAAACTACCCATGAAAGTAAGTCCTTTCCATCAGTAGCTTTTGTGATTCTTCGCTCTACCTTACTTAAACCAATAGTACTGTAAATTCCATCGTTTACATGGGTCAGTTGAACTGCATTTCCATTAGTCGGATTGACAGAATAAATCTCTACAGCGTGATTAAAATCTGTTCTTTGTGCAATGATATTGCCATCAGCTGCCACACCTACTATGGCACTATAATCATGTTCGTCATTAGTAATTTGGCGGATAATTGCACTGGGAGTGCCGTCCTTAGCATAGGAAATTTTTGCTTCAAATAAAGAAGTTAAGCCATTCATAGGAGCTACAAAATATATCTTATCTGATTTGTCGGTCCAAACCAGTTGCTCTACAGTTCCATCCCAATTCTGTGTAATATTTACTTTTTTTCCGGACCTTAAATCAGCAACCCAAAGACTATTTTTATCCGCCTCATATCCATCCCGAGGCATAGAAGTCCAGGCGAAATGTGTACCGTTTGGAGCAAAAGAGGGGCTTTTATCATATCCCATCATTCCAAGTGTAAAATTGGTTGTCTTGCCGGAGGCGATATCGTAGAAGTAAATATCAGAATTTGTACTCTGAGCATATTCTTTTCCTGACTTTTTGATAGAAACATATGCGACAGTAGTTCCTGCAGCATTAAAGGTGTACTCATCAGATCCTCCATATGGTTTAGTGGGCGCATCAAAAGGTTCCTTAGCCATGATGTCTGTAGCTTTGTAAGAACCATCTGCCTGTTTGATACCTACGAAAATATGATTATATTCTCCATCTTCCCACTCAGTCCAATGTCTATATATCAAATCATCGTATATACGTGCAGTGCTCGATTTATATTCAGGATACAGATCTGCTGCAGTTTTATCAATTTTAACAGATTGTGACCAAACACTATTCCCGGATTTTGAAGAAAATATCGGTCCTTCAGCGCTTTCAAGGCCACCGGGAACATTAGTTCCGGTAGATTTCAACTTGCCTTCTACGGTGTATAAAACCTGACCATCCGCCAAAAGTGTAGCATTATCAGCAGGAACACCTTGAGTAATTGACTTTACACTTTTGCCATCAATACCCATGCTGGAAATAAAATTACTTCGCTTGCCGGATTGAAGATCATAAGTAGTTACGTTATAACAAATTGAGTTGCCATTATTATACACGAAAGAGCCATTCACTCTTCCAAGTGTCCAAAGTAACTCAGGGGACATCACGTTTTGAGCGAAAACTCCAGTTATAAATAATAGTAAGACGAAACTTAAAAAATATTTCATGTTAAATAATTTAAATAAATTTTATAAAATTAAGAAAGCTTCATGACGAAGTCGTTCATAAAATAACCATTTCCAATATCAAAATCTCCCAATGCTTCTATAGTGAAGCCATTTTTAAAGTAAAAATTTATTGCTTTATAATTCTGTCTGTTCACATGTAATCTAAGATCTGACCCTGGTGGGACTAGTTCCTGAATGATCTCTTCCAGCACTTTGGAGCCAAGACCTTTCCGCTGACCCTGATTCTTCAAATATATCTTGTGAATAAAATAATCATGTCCTCTATTTTCAATATCAAGATAACCAGACCTTTGCCCATCTATAATTATCAAATATAGTTGATGACCATTTTCAAGACCTGCATTTAAAGCAATAGGGGAATAAAATAAATCAAGCATATAATCTACCTGCTCCTGACCGATGGTTTCCACGTATGTTTGTTGCCAGATATCTCGCGCCAGGTTGTAAATAAAATCGATGTCAGTCGCTAGTGCTTTTTTTAAATAGTGCATTTTGTATTAGGTCGTGAAAGGCTTAAAAGTAAGATTAAAACTTGTAAAATGAATCAAAAGTGGGATAAATCTCATTTACTAAATTTCTTAAAAAATCGATCGACATGCTCTTGAAATAAATATTATAAAAAATAGTTCTATCACAAAAGGAATAACTAAATTTAACTATGAAAGTAAAATTTAGATATTTTTTTATTCTATCTGTGGTAGGATATTTTTTTACAACATGTAAAAGTAATTCACAAGAAAATACAACCACTTCCTCTGTATCTTATTTCGAAAAAATTGACACAGGAATTCAAGATGGCGGAATAACAATGGTTCCTATCGAAACTCCGAAAGGCATATTCAAAGTTTGGACCAAAAGATTTGGCAATAATCCTACCATGAAAGTTCTCCTTCTCAATGGTGGACCGGGCGCTACACATGAATACTTCGAATGCTTCGAAAACTTTCTGCCACAGGAAAATATCGAATTCATATATTATGATCAATTGGCTTGCGGAAATTCTGACAATCCAAAAGATACCTCTCTTTACGATTTGGCGAGGTATGTCGAAGAAGTAGAACAAGTGAGACAGGCGCTTAAACTTGATAAAAATAA
Source organism: Candidatus Brachybacter algidus (assembly GCA_016711705.1). Classification (GTDB taxonomy): domain Bacteria; phylum Bacteroidota; class Bacteroidia; order Chitinophagales; family Saprospiraceae; genus Parvibacillus; species Parvibacillus algidus. The sequence goes on from JADJSK010000005.1 coordinate 231,133, forward strand.
TTTCTACCTGTTGGGCCATTCCTGGGGTGGAATCCTCGCGATGCAATACGCACTTAAATACCAGCAAAATATCAAAGGACTCATCATTTCCAACATGATGGCCAGCGCGCCAAAATATGGCCAATATGCTGATGAAGTACTTTCCAAATTAATGGATCCAAAAGTTCTTGATACCATTAGAGCTCTTGAAAAAAATAACGACTTCTCAAATCCGAAATATATGGGTTTACTCATACCCCACTTTTATAACAAGCACATTTGCAGACTACCGGTTTGGCCCGAACCGATCGATCGATCCTTTGCAAAAATCAATCAGGATCTTTATGTTTCCATGCAAGGTCCTTCTGAATTTGGAATTTCCGGCAAGTTGACCAATTGGGATGTAAGTGGAGAACTAAAAAACATCAAGACCCCTACCGTTGTCATCGGCGCAACTCATGACACCATGGATCCGGAATATATGCGATGGATGAGCACACAGCTTCCGCAAGGCCAGTTTTTGTTATGCCCCAATGGCAGTCACATGTGTTTCTATGATGATCAAAAAGTATATATGGCTGGTTTGATCTCTTTTATTAAAAAGGTGAATAATTGAAGAGACTCTGACATCTGACATCTGATTTCTGGACAAGACAGTGATTACTGATTACTGTGTCATGTCCTAAAAAAAGTAGACAAATAATATATTACTGTTATTGTTAATATTTTCTTTTTTGCTTCTTTTTTCTTTTGTTAATTTCACATTATTTTGTTAGTAACTTTATACTAAACTGCTTTATGTATTTGTACTGGAGTGCAAAGCCCTAACGACCAATGCTTCCTGTAATAATTATATATAAATATAGCTTGTTTTACTGCTTTGTAAGCTTCTTTATAATTTTTAAATGTACAATCCAATTCAAACTCTTGTTTTAGTATTCCATTGACCCGCTCTGCTACTGCGTTTTCATAGCAATGGTTTTCTTCTGTCATACTTATTCGCATTTTATGTTTCTTCAACTTCTTTATATAAGCTTTACAACAATATTGTATTCCCCTATCAGAATGGTGTATCATGCCATTCGGGTTTCGGCTTTGCTTTATAGTCATCCCTAACGCCCTCATTGACCCTTCTACACTTAGACTATAGGAAAGGTCCCATCCCGTGATCATTCTGGAATATAAATCAGTCTGTAAACTCAGGTACAAGAAACATTTTTCTGTCCTCAAATACGTCTCGCGTTTTCGTATGTATGAAAGCGATGATAAGAGTCTGTAGTCTTTGCATAATTACGCTTTCTTTTGACTAGCAAATGTCGTTCTCTTAAGATGTCGAAGAATTTATCCCTTCCGATCTTTGGGCCTTCCATCTTCGCGATTTCATCCTTCAACTGTTCATACAGCTTCTTGCCACCTATGTGCTTCATCAGTCGTCCATCCATACCAGTTGCTATTTCTATTCGTACTATTTTATTAAGTAAATCATTATTACCATACTTAATAACCCAGTTCTTAACAGTACCCCCTCCTTTAATCTTGTAGCGTCGCGATAACTGGGCTATACTTAATCCCTCATCTTCAAATTCCCTCACTACTTTTTGTTTAAAGCTAATACTGTACCGAATTGTAATTCCTTGTTCCTTTTTCATGTTTTGTCAGTTATTTTGTTTAAAAAACTGTCAACCTTGGTCAGGACAAGACACTGATTACTGACATCTGACATCTGACATCTGACATCTGACTTCTAAAATTTAAATATCGGATGATAAATTTTTTTAGCCTATCCGATATTAAATAAGAATGACTACCTTTGTGAAAAAGAAAAATGAGGTGGCAGGAATATCCATATAATTTTGAAGGTCTAGACAAGATGTTGGAGCGTATTTCATCAAAGAAAATTGCTCTTGACAGACTGCGCCCTTTGCCATCTATTGCCTTGAAGAGTATCAAGGAGAGTCTTACTCTCGAGTGGACCTATAATTCCAATAGTATAGAAGGGAATACGCTTACTTTGGTAGAAACCAAATTAATCATTGAAGAAGGAATAACCATAAAAGGGAAGTCACTACGAGAGCATTTTGAAGCGGTCAATCATCAGGTAGCAATTGAGATGATTGAATCCCTAGTGGATAAAAATCATTTACTTAATGTCCATGATATATTAATTGTGAATGGAGTGGTACTCCAGAATATTGAGAAAGAATACGCCGGGCGCTACAGGACATCAGGGGTTAGGATTTCAGGGGCTAATTTTGTGCCTCCAAATGCTCTGAAGATTGATGATTTAATGACAGAATTAATCAATTGGGTAAATGAGTATCCTATTGATATCGTTATTAAGGCTGCAATCTTTCACCATCGTTTTGTTTGGATACATCCATTTTTTGATGGAAATGGCAGAACTGCGCGTCTTATTTTCAATTTGCTTTTGATGCAAGCCGGTTTCCCACCTGCTATCATCCTCAAGAATGACAGAAAGAAGTACTATGACGCACTAAATAATTCAAATAATGGAGATTATTCCAAATTACTTTTGCTCGTACTTCAGGCACTAGAAAGGAGTCTGGATATATATCTGGCTTCACTTACGAATACCTACGAAGATTACCTTCCTGTTTCACAAATAGTCGAGGATCCTCACATACCCTATGGTCACGAGTATGTGAGTTTACTCGCAAGGCAAGGAAAGATTGATTCATTCAAGGAAGGAAGGAATTGGCTGACATCAAAGCAAGCTGTATTGGATTATATTCAAAATCGTGATAGAAATCGAACTTTCAACTCTTAACTTACTAACCTTCTCACTTTCTAACCTCCTCCCCCATGCCTAAAACTGATAGTTCGCGTCTTGAAAGACTAACAGCCATTATTACACAATTACAAACAAAAAGATTGATCACCTCGACGATGCTTTCAGAAAAGTTTGGCGTAAGTGTAAGGACCATATATAGAGATATCCGTGCCCTGGAAAAGTCAGGAATACCAATAATAACGCAAGAAGGACGAGGTTATTCAATCATAGAAGGATATCGTCTGCCACCTATTATGTTTACTGAAAAGGAAGCCAATGCATTGATCACAGCAGAACAATTACTTTCGCTGAACAAGGATAAATCATTTGTCTATGATCTTAAAGAAGCAATTAATAAAATCAGGGCAGTATTAAGGCATGATTCTAAGGATAAAGCAGAATTATTGTCTTCCAGGGTGTTCGTATGGGAAAGAAATGACCAAATTAACATCAGTAATATCCTTTCTTCGATCCAAATAGCATTAACAAATTTTAACCCTGTTAAATTAAAATATATTTCTGACAATGAATCTGTGACACAAAGAGATGTCGAGCCATTCGCATTGGTTACAAGTTCCAAAATGGGTTGGTACCTAATTGCATGGTGTAGACTGCGTAATGATTTCAGGACTTTTCGCCTTGATAGAATGCAACAAATTGACATTTTGACCGGCCATTTTGAACCGCACAAAATAACTATGCAGGAATAATATGAAAAATATCGAAACTTTTAAAACACCCCTGACATAGGGCTGTCACTTTGGGGCTATACATTTGTATTATTAATAAAAAAAATAATATAAAATGTTACTAGAAACTAAACAATCAGCAAGCATTTCAACGGATTCAATTTTATCAAATTGGATGGGTCACAGAAATTTGACCAGAAAAATAATTTATGCTTTTCCTGAAAAAGAACTTTTTACTTATTCAATAGGAGGAATGAGGACTTTTGCCCAAATGGTGGAGGAGATCATGATCATAGCTGAAGAAGGCATGAATGGTATTCTAACCGGAGTCTGGAATCCTGTAGAAGGAAGTCAAGTAATGACAGAATTGATGGAGAAAAAAGTAAAACTGCTTTGCTGAAAAAATGGGACGAAATAACAGACCACATTAATCACATTTGGCCACAATTGGAACCGGAACATTTTATGAAAGTTGACAAAGCATTTGGTGCTTATGAAAACACTAATTTAGGAACTATCCAATATGCATACGACAATGAGATTCATCATAGAGCTCAAGCATATGTTTACCTGCGTGCCCTCGGGATACAGCCTCCGTTTTTCTGGGATAGGTATTGACGGTGTTTGGAGTTTGGAGTTTTGAGACACAATAGTAAAAGCCTTGTTGAATGACAGGGCTTTTTTCATATTTATTTTTTACCACTAATAACACTTGTGATGCTAGGCATCTACAAATTTATTCGTGAAAATTCGTGAAATTATCTGCGATGCTGCTTACGCGGTCGTGGCTAAAATAATTTTAATATATATTTATTTTGCTGTGTATCAACAGTATAAATAATTTTGTCAATGAGATAAATATTAAAGTATAAGTAAACTCTACGAATTTGACAATTTCCATCAAAAGGATAAGGTTTATACAGAAGTCATTCAAATCTAAATATTATACTTTTTGTTGAGGCTAATGCATCTAACACGAATTTATTCGTGAAAATTATTTAAACGTCCATCAGTTTTACCTACATGGTCATGGTAAATTATAATACTCCATCAAAATTATACGAAATTTATCTATTTTTAATGCGCAGAAATTGCTACTTTTCAAGAGTTGAAAATCCAATAATTGCAAACCTTATTCATCATTTAACTTTAATTAGTTTTTAAACTTCTAAAATCAACAAACATGAAACCGAGTTTTTATTTATTATTGGGAATTTCAATTGGGTACACTGTATTAACTGTTATTATTAAGATATTTAATTTATCGACTTATGCGAATAAACTGTTATTATTCTCTTTAATACCTAGCACTTTGCTACTAATATCTTTATTCTATAACCTGAATAAAAAAACTAATAATTAGCATTAATTATTGTAATTGATGACAAATAACAAAAGGAGAATAAAGGGCTTCCAAACCAATCGTTATTAATTAGAAATTGCTGTTTCTATTCCTAAATAATTTTGTAAATAGGTCAATAGTGAATTACAAAAATTGAAGAATAATAGCTCGTACTCATAATTAAATTCTACACCATTAATCGGTTTTTAAAATAAAAGTAATTTGATGTAGAATTTTCAGAAATACTTAATTATCAGTTCAGTTTTTTCATAAAATCTGCATCTGCTTTGACAGCTTCTAAAGGACTTCCAAATGGATATGCCTCCTGCTCTACAATATAATGCTCCATACCATATTCGTGCGCCGTTTTAAGAACTTTTGGCCAATCGATTACACCACGGCCCAGATCTACTGAGTTTTTACCATTATCCTCACCCGGTTGTTTACTATAGTCTTTTATATGGCATAATTTAAATCTGCCTTTATACTTTTTCAGCCATGTTTCAATGTCTTGCCCTGCAGCGTGCACCCAATACATATCCATTTCAAAATCTACAAGTGTAGGATCAGTCATTTCCACCATAATGTCCTGCGGAAAAAGTCCATCTACCTTTTTGAATGAATAATCATGATTATGATATGCAAATCGGATTCCATTCTTTTTACAAATAGCACCTTTCTCATTAAATTTCTCTGCAAATACCTTGAAATCATCTATGGATTTCTGAGGACCTAGCCATGGAGCAATTAAATATTTCAAACCGGCTTCCGCAGCTTCTCCTGCCTTCCTGTCAAAATCTTTATTAATGTCACAATGAGAGGAAACCATCTTCATTCCAAGTGAGTCTAAATATTGCTTCAACTCATTGTTCTTCATTCCCCACCATAGACCCATGCCACCTTCGTAACCTTCGATCTCCTTATAGCCATAGGAGGCTACAGTCTTCAGCACAGCCTTTGGGTCTTTCGGAAGATCATCTCTCAAAGTATAGAGTTGAAGTCCAAAATTTTCAATTCCGGGTATATTTAGCCCACTTAAGCTCCCATCTGATTTTGCAAAAATAGAACAAGAAGGCAGCATGGCCATCCCAGCACCTATCAACACCATGTCTTTTACAAAACCTCTTCTATCTTTTGACATTTTATTTTATTTAAAATTAATTGCAGATTATTTTCCCTTGTTTATTCAAAGTCTATCTTCCAGAATCTAATGTCTAGCGTCTATCGCCTATTACGAACAAAACGCCTTCTCCCCTTTCACATACTTATAAGCACCATCAAACTTTCCCGGAATAGGCAAATATCGCAGCGCCTTTGTCATTCCTTCTTCTGATGAGAAAAATGCCAACAAAGTCAGCTGCTTCATCATCGTATAATAATGTTTTGGAGAACTCACAAAATTGAATTCTTTATCTTCCTTTTTTAATGCTTCTCTGCGCGGATCGTCCTTTTTATTCTGAGCTTCATTGTATGTTTTAGCTTCTTCTTCCAAAGCTAGTAATAGCTCAGTTCTTTGTTCCGGGGTACAAGACATAAAATCCTTCGAAAATTTCTTTTGACTTTCTTTATCCATCTGAGCTATTCCTTGCATAAATGCAGCTTGGCTCTCCGGTGTGTAGCAATCCGTCACCACAGTCTTCATTACTTCTGCTACATTGGCATCTTTAGCTCCCGGGGTATCAGATTTTGGTAAAATAGTTTCACCAATTTCATTTAACAAAGTCAAATTTTTTGCTGAAAAAGTGAGGTCTGTTGAAACTTCGCTTTTACATCCACTCAATATCAGATCACCACCTATCATAGCTGCTCCGGTAAATGTTGCTATTATTTTTAATAATTCTCTTCTTTCCATGATCTAAGGTTATAAGTTCATTTTTTTAAGTTCTTTGACAGCAAAATCCGCTGCTCTAGCTGTCATGGCCATATAGGTTAATGAAGGATTCACACAAGATGAGGATGTCATGCAAGCTCCATCTGTGATGAAAACATTTGGTGCTTCCCAGACCTGATTGTTGCCATTTAGCACAGAAGTCTTGGGATCTCGACCCATGCGCGCTGTACCCATTTCGTGAATACCCTGTCCGACGGCATACCCAGAATCATATGAATACACATCCTTCACACCACTTGCTTCGAGCATTTCTTTTGCATCCTCTAGCATGTCTTTTCGCATCTTCAGTTCGTTTTCCTTAATTTCCACATTCATACTCAACACCGGCATTCCCCACTTATCTTTCATGTTTTTATCAAGTTTGATGGTATTGGAATGATCAGGCAACATTTCTCCAAATGCAGTCATACCCATGCTCCATTGACCCGGTTCACAAAGGGCTTCTTTGTATTTGACACCTAACATTTCTGCGACTTCTACACCGCGGCCACGTCCAGCTCCGCCTTGATAACCGAAGCCTCTGAGGTAGTCGCGTTTATCATCATATATATTGCGATATCTAGGAATATAAATTCCTGAAGGTCTTCTTCCATATTCATAAAATTCTTCGTAGCCGTCCACGACGCCACCTGCACCAAGTCTAAAATGATGATCCATGACATTATGCCCCAGTTCACCACTACTACTTCCAAGTCCTTCCGGCCATACATCAGTCGCTGAATTCATCAGAATCCAGGTAGAATTGAAAGACGAAGCGCAAACGAAAATTATTTTTGCATTGTATTCATATGTTTTGTTATCAATAGCATCGATTACTTCCACACCCGTAGCTCGTTTTTTATCCTTGTCATAGATAAGACGCTTTACTATCTTATTTACTTCCAAAGTGAGGTTATTCGTGGCTCTGGCAGCGGGTAATGTTGCAGACTGTGTACTGAAATATGCGCCATACGGACATCCAAGCCAGCATTTATTCCTGTATTGACAATTGACCCGATTTTGCTCAGGTTTTGGCAAAGTAATATTGGCACTGCGACCTATGAACATGTGACGATTGCCCTTGTAGTGATCTTTTAACTTGGCTGCCAAATCCTTTTCCACGATATTCATGTCGATAGCAGGAAGAAATTCACTATCCGGAAGGACGTCAAGGCCTTGCTTAGAACCCTGAATACCTGCGAATCTTTCTACGTAACTATACCAAGGAGCCAGATCATCATATCTAATTGGCCAATCCACAGCAACACCCTCTTTGGCATTTGCCTCAAAGTCCCATTTATTCCAACGGTAACTCTGACGCCCCCATAGAAGAGATCTACCCCCCAATTGATAACCTCTGTACCAATCGAATCTTTTTTCTTCCACATAAGGATTTTCCTTTTCATTCGCCCACATTCCCAGAACGGATTCACTTAAAGGATAATCCCGCTTTAATACAGGATAGTCTTTGATCATTTCCTGAGTTCGTTGACCTCTATGAGAATATTCCCATGGATCTTTCGAAGCGTTGACGTAATCTTTGATATGTTCATGCATTCTTCCACGTTCGATCATCAGCACTTTAAGTCCTTTCTCTGTCAGTTCTTTCGCAGCCCAGCCGCCTGAAATTCCTGAGCCAATGACGATGGCATCATATGTATTGTTAGCCATAAATATTATTAGTTTTTAAATTTTTCAAACATCACAAATTTCAATTCCTTTCTGAAGGGCAGTCAACTTAGTAGCATTGTCTCCACCTTTCGCAATAAATTCCTGGGCGACAAAACCTGTAAAACCAGTCTCATGAATTGCTTTCATAATTGCAGGATAATATAGTTCCTGAGTTTCATCTATATCGTTACGACCCGGAACACCGGCTGTGTGATAATGACCAAAATATTGATGGTTATCCTTTATGGTCCTGATCACATCCCCTTCATTTATCTGCATGTGATAGATGTCATAAAGTAATTTAAAATTAGGAGAATCAATTCTTTTGCACAATTCGACACCCCATGCACTTTTGTCTGCCATATAATCATTGTGATCGATCTTACTATTGAATAATTCCATCTGGATGATGACATTATTCTTTTCTGCCAGGCTCATGATTTCTTTAAGACCTTTGACACAATTATTCATGCCGGTTTCATCGTCCATGCCATTTCGATTGCCACTGAAACAGATAAGATTTTTATATTTAGCTGCTCCAACTAATGGAATAGACCGCTTAAAATCTTCAATCAACCAGGAATGGTTTTCCGTGTGATTCCACCCTTCTGTTAAACTAATTTTTCCATCTGTGTAACACATGGAACATTCAATGCCATACTTTTGGAGCATTGACCAGTCCTGTGGTTTAATAAGGTCGATAGCCTTGACATTCATTGAGTTGATCCATTGACACATTTCTTCTAATGTTACAAATGAAACACACCATTGACAAACAGAATGGTTGATATTTCCTTTTAACTGATAAGCTTCATTTTCTGACTTTGCAAATGCATTTAAGGAAGGGGCGGCAGCGAATGCCAATCCTCCCGCAGCCATTTTTTTCAACATCGACCTTCTGCTATTTTCTTCCATATTATATTGTTTGAGGCAACTTAGCCTTTGGGTTTTTAAAAAATATTAGAAATAAAATTGTCACTACTTCTGCGAACACTGTTGGATACATCCATATTGACTGCCAGTCATGGTTATCAACTTTTCCGGTAGCATCCAGAATCGAATGATCACCGGAAATTTTGCCTGCAGCCCAAAAACCAATGTACATCCCGATACCATAGGTAGCAAGCGTAATCAAACCTTGGGCTGACGAACGGATCTTTGGCCCTGCCTCCTGATCTGTATAAATATTGCCGGTAACGAAGAAAAAATCGTAGCAAATGCCATGAAGAATAATCCCAACATACAACATCCAAAGATTAGCATCAATGTTGCCATAAGAGAAACAAAGGTATCTTACGACCCAGGCTATCATTCCAATTAATAACATTTGTTTAATGCCAAATTTTCGAAAAAATAATGGCATTAGAAATAGAAAAATCGCCTCACTCATTTGACCGAAACTCATTTTCTGAGCAGATCCAATCATTCCTGCTTCATTCAAATAAAGGTTTGCAAGACCATAATAAAAAGCCAATGGAATGCATATTAAAATGGAGGCAATAAAGAATACTAAATAATTTCTATTCGCAAGGATTTTCAATGCATCGAGTCCTAACACTTCCCTAATACTAACGTTTTGACCAGACTTAGAAGGTGGTGTATTTGGCAGGAAAAAACTATAAACTCCTAGAATAAGTGACGTGGCAGCTGCAACTTGAAAGGTAATATCCAGACTACCAGGATTAGCTTCCCAGGCCATGTAGCCAACGATTTGCCCTGCGGCGATCCAACCTATTGTGCCCCAAAGACGGATACCGGAAAATTGCTTCTCCGCATCACTGATCTGATGCAATGCAATGGAATTGGTCAATGCCAGCGTCGGCATGTAAAGGACCATATATATAAGGAGTAAAACATAAAAAGAACTAAATTCAGAATTTTGAGAAATAAAGTACAATAGTCCAGCACCCACAAGATGTAATACTGCCAATATCTTTTGTGCTGCGAAATATTTATCCGCAATCAAACCAATAATGAATGGAGCGATGATAGCACCCAAACATTGTGTGCCATATGCCAATCCTGACTGTGCATCCGTAGCTCCAATATCCCCTTTAATCAAGTAAGTACCCAAGGTTACAAACCACATTCCCCAAATAAAAAAATTGAGGAACATCATGGAGGATAACTGAAAACGTGTGGTAGACTGCATTGATTTTATGTTAAAAAAGTATTAGAATTGTATAATTAATTCGATGGAAGTTTAAATGTAATGATTTTAATATCAGAATTTTAAATTTATTAATGATAATTTTACAAAATAATATAACCAACTATGGCTCAATACAGAAAATTAAGATTGGCAATGATCGGTGGAGGCAGAAATGCTTTCATAGGTAGTATTCACAGGTTGGCATTTAATATGGATGGTTTAGCCGAGTTGGTAGCAGGCGCTTTGAGTAGTGATTCCGAAAATGCTAAGCTATCCGGAAGAGATCTATTTTTGGATGAAGAAAGAATTTATACGAGTTATAAAGACATGCTTGAAATTGAATCCGCTAAGTGTGAAAATGAACGCCCGGATATTATTTGCATTGTCACACCTAATCATATGCACTTCGAACCGGCAATGATGGCGCTCGATCTTGGTTTTCACGTTGCCATTGACAAACCAGTCACTTTTGATCTCGAACAAGCGAAACAATTGGCAGAAAAAGTCAATTCTACAGGGAAATCATTGTTATTAACCCACACCTACACAGGATATCCAATGGTCAAACAAGGCAGGCGGATGGTGCTTTCCGGAATATTTGGAAAAATAAGAAAGATCTATGTAGAATATCCACAAGGCTGGTTAAGTTCACCGCTCGAAAATTCAGGAAATGCCCAGGCTGCCTGGAGAACAGATCCTTCAAAAAGTGGAAAAGCCGGAGCAATGGGCGATATCGGAACACATGCATTTAATCTTGCTGAATACGTCTCAGGGCTTCAAGTTTCAAAATTGTGTGCAGACATTAATTCAGTTGTTGAAGGTCGAATGTTAGATGATGATGGTGCAGTTTTATTGAAATTCGACAATGGGGCAAGTGGAGTTTTAGTTGCCACACAAGTTGCAGCCGGAGAAGAAAACAATGTAAAGATTCGAGTTTATGGAGAGCTGGGTGGCATTGAATGGCAACAAGCAGATGCCAATACGCTTAAAGTAATGCGGCCGGACAAAGCTGCTGAAATATACCGAACCGGAACTCCTTATGTTTCATCCTTTGCATCACACAATTCACGTGCGCCTGCCGGTCATCCGGAAGGATATCTTGAAGCATTTGCAAATCACTACAGAAATTTTTTCTTGACCATCAATGCGAATATGAATGGAGAAATTCCAAAAGAAGAATGGTTAGATTACCCTGGGATTGAAGAGGGAGTAAGGGGTATGATGTTTATAGATAAGGTGGTCGAGTCCGGAAGATCAGCAGATAAATGGATCAATTTTGAATAAAATTAAGTACTTCAGAATTGTAAAAACTATGAAAGACACAATGGTATTGCTAGTTATATTATTGGCAAGTATTCAATGTAAAGCACAAAACACCCTTAATTGGAATGGCAAAAAATGTGCTGTAGTCCTCACATATGATGACGCACTTAATGTACATCTCGATAAAGTTATTCCGCAATTAAATGCTTACAATTTCAAGGGGACTTTCTATTTAATTGGCTCTTCACCCAATGTATCCAATCGCATTATAGAATGGCGCGCTGCAGCCGCTCAAGGCCACGAACTCGGTAATCACACGCTCAACCATCCCTGTGCGGGAGACCTTCCTGGAAGGGATTGGACAAAAGGCGAAAATGACCTGACTAGATATTCCGTATATCGTGCAACACACGAGATCAAAGTTTGTAACACTCTTTTGGAAGCGATTGATGGTAAAAAAGAACGCACTTTTGCCTATCCGTGCGGTGATTTGATGATCAGAGATACGTTGTTTTATAAATATTCTGAACAAGAATTCGTGTGTGCTCGAGGAGTTGAAACAGGTTATTTAGCAATGGATAAAGTAGATCTGTCGAATGTAAATGCTTTTGCTGCCATTGGGTCGACGGCCGAACAGATGATCGAACAAGTTAAAAATGCAGAGAAAGCAGGATCATTTGTTGTATTTATTTTTCATGGAGTGGGTGGTGAGCATTCGCTGAATGTGGATCTTGAAGAGCATCGAAAACTTTTGGAATATCTTAAGAAGAATGAAGGAAATATTTGGGTTGCAACGATGGTAGATGTGGCTAAATATATATCGGAAGTTTCAGAACAATAAATTTCTATAAAACTATTGGCTTCACTCAATTTGAAGTTAGAAGTTTGGAGTTTGAATGAAACTCAGATGATAATGTTTAGCAAATGAAAACATTTAGATAAAATTTTAATACTAAATTAACGGCACGATTAAAATGATAATATTAAACTTTAGAATTTAAATTATATTCAAAGAAATAAAGATTAGAGCACAAAAAAATAATAGATAATTAGCAATATGCATAAAGTAAAACTTTCTTCTGACCTTCAACTTTCCCCAATTATTCACGGACATTGGAGATTGCGTGAATGGAATATGAATGCTCAGGAAATATTGGCTTTCACGGAAAAGTCTGTAGAATTGGGTGTTACAAGTATTGATCATGCAGACATTTATGGCGATTATAGATGTGAGAAACTATTTGGTCAGGCATTGGGACTGAAACCATCATTGAGAAAAGAGATCCAAATCGTAACAAAATGCGGTATCAAGCTTGTCTCAGAAAAGTACCCTGAAAGAAAGTTGAAAACGTATGATTACAGCTTTAGACATATCATCTCATCGGTGGACAATTCTCTACAAAATTTTGGAACAGATTATCTCGATCTACTCTTATTGCACAGGCCGTCTCCTTTTTTCGACCCACAGGAAGTTGCCAGGGCATTTGCGCATCTTAGAGAAAGTGGTAAAGTAATTAATTTTGGCGTTTCGAATTTCAATCCACTTCAATTCGAGATGCTGAATGAACATCTTGAGGAAAAACTAGTCACAAATCAAGTTGAAATATCTCCACTTTGTTTGGAGCATTTTAAAAATGGCAACATAGATTATTTCATGAAAAACAAGATCAGACCAATGGCTTGGTCACCACTAGCCGGAGGAGAAATAATGAATAAGGTGGGCGACAAGGGAGCAAGGTTGGGTAAAGCTTTGAATAAAGTGGCACATGAAATAGGAATAGAAAGTATAGATAAAGTCATTTATGCATGGCTTTTTAAGCACCCTTCAGGAATCATGCCAATCGTCGGTTCAGGGAAATTTGAAAGATTGAAACATGCCGTTGACGCGCTAAATATAAACATGAGTTTGGAACAATGGTTTGAGATTTATAATGCATCTGAAGGTCATGAATTGCCTTAATTATTTTCTAAAAAGTTGGAGGTTAGAAATTTGAGGTTAGTTTTTTTTGCTAATCAGGTCATCAAATATCGCTCTGATCAAAAGAGAAATACTATATTAATTTTTATAAAATTGATTTATGGCATATGATAATAATCTAGCAGAAATGGTAAGAGAATATCTAAGTAATTTCCCTGAAATCAATGTGGAAGAAAAAAAGATGTTTGGTGGACTTGGATTTATGGTAAATGAAAAAATGTGCATTAATATCAGTGGAGAAAAACTGATGTGCCGATATGATCCAGTATTAGAAGAAGAAATCGCAGAAAAGCCAGGATTCGAGCCAATGATTTTGAAAGGTAAGGCGATGAAGGGCTATTGCTATGTCCATTCCGATGGATTTGACAAGAAAAACGACTTTGAATATTGGCTTGATCTATGTTTAGAATATAACCAAAGAGCGAAGTCGTCTAAAAAGAAGTAAATTTTAAAAAAACCAACAACAACAAACAACAACAACAAACAACAAACAACAAACATCAAACAATGAATATAAAGGCAAAGGCAATCAGACCCTTCATCGGATCAAAGAATTTTGAAATTTCACGCAATTTCTATCAAGATCTTGGTTTCGAAGAAGTCGTTTTATTTCATAATATGTCATTATTCACAATTGGGAATTTTGGCTTTTATTTGCAAAATGCATATTTAAAAGAATGGGTAGATAATACGATGGTTTTCATGGAAGTAGAAGATCTTGATCAGTTCTGGAAAGACTTGGTTGTATTGAATCTTCCTGCCAAATATAAAGGAGTGCGCACTGTGTCTATTCAGCGGATGGATTGGGGCAGCGAGTGTTTTGTGCACGATCCGAGTGGTATTTTGTGGCATTTTGGTGTGTTTGCGAAGTGAGAAGCGAAGATTTGCGCGCAAATTTATTCAGAATCACGCTTGCCTGCCTACAGAGGCAGGGACTTAAAGGATGAAAGGATTTCACTGAAAGGTGTTGGTAATAATCAGTGTAATCCGAGTAATCACTATAATCTGTGATCCAGACAGAAAAAAGGGTTCACGCAAAGTGAGGTAGAAGCGCTAAGTAAGCTAAGATGGAAGTGAAGAGTGAAAATTTAGTCTCCGATATGAAAATTTTATTAGAATCATACTTGACTGCCAACAATGACGGGATTTAAAAGATGAAAGGATTTCACTGAATGGTCTTGGTAATAATCAGTGTAATCCGAGTAATCACTACAATCTGTGATTCAGACAGAAAAAAAGTTCACGCAAAGTGAGGAAGAAGCGCTAAGGACGCTAAGATGGAAGTGAAGAGTGAAAACTTAGTCTCCGATAGGGGCTATAAAAATTTTATTAGAATCTGCTTGACTGCCAACAATGACGGGATTTAAAAGATGAAAGGATTTCACTGAATGGTCTTGGTAATAATCAGTGTAATCCGAGTAATCACTACAATCTGTGATTCAGACAGAAAAAAAGTTCACGCGCCTTTGGTTTTAACCAAAGCACTCCATAAAAAGCAATCTCTCTATACTTCACATCTTCATATCAATAATAAATTCCTCCAATAAATGAGCTATATTAACAAAAAATTCCCTTGGTCAATATCTCAAACCAAGGGGAATAATATATTTTAAAGTAAAAAATTACTACGCTTTTTTTGCCATCACTTCAGCCATCGTCTTTCCGATATCAGCCGGAGAAACAACGACATGTATTCCACACTCCCCCATGATCCTCATTTTAGCTGCTGCAGTGTCGTCCTCACCACCTACGATGGCGCCGGCATGACCCATTTTACGACCTTTTGGAGCAGTTTGGCCTGCTATAAAACCAACTACAGGTTTAGTGCCATGCTCCTTGTACCATTTTGAGGCTTCAGCTTCAAGGCTACCACCTATCTCCCCGATCATTACGATGCCGTCTGTTTCAGGATCATTCATAAATAATTCGATTGCTTCCTTAGTTGAAGTTCCGATGATTGGGTCACCACCAATTCCGATAGCGGTAGAAATACCAAGCCCTGCTTTGACCACCTGGTCAGCAGCTTCGTAAGTCAAAGTACCAGATTTTGAAACAATACCGATGCGACCTTTTTTGAAGACAAAACCCGGCATGATGCCTACTTTAGCTTCATCCGGAGTAATTACACCCGGGCAATTCGGTCCTATAAGACGTACGTTTTTATCTTTTATGTATTCTTTTACTTTGACCATGTCCTGGATCGGAATACCTTCAGTGATGCAGACGATAGTTTTGATTCCTGCTTCTGCTGCTTCCTGAATAGCATCGGCTGCAAAAGCCGGTGGAACGAATATAATGGAGGTATCTGCACCAGCTTGATTCACAGCATCTTGAACTGTATTGAAGACAGGTTTGCCAAGATGAGTTTCGCCACCTTTACCAGGAGTCACACCACCAACTACTGGAGTGCCATACATGATCATTTGTTCTGCGTGGAAAGTACCTTCTTTACCGGTGAAGCCTTGGACGATGATTTTGGAGTCTTTGTTAACTATTACTGACATTTGATATTTTTTTTACGACAATATCTAAATGACAATCAAGCAGTAATCTCAACAAAGAGGAGGATATAACAACTTAAAGTGATCTTCAGATACCGTTATTCGACTGCAATGATAAACAAATCTTCATCATTTTTGGTCATTAAATATTCTTCACGGCCAAATTTTTCTATATCGCTGTTGACATCCTTTGTCATTTGTTTGGTGCGTATGATGTCATTTGACAACTTGTCTTTTTCTCTTTCATACTTGTAGATTGATCTTTGGAGTTGCCATTGAGTGACCCATCTGTTTTTATCGAATAGAGCCATCCAGATGAAGAGGAAGAGGAAGGATGCTATGTATTTTTTATTTGGGCCTCCGGGAAGAAAATCTTTGATGTCCTGAAGGACGTTTGTAAACTTTTGATACATATTAAATAAATTTATAATGCAAATATAGCTATCAATTAATGATATACCCATTGTATTTATTATTAATGTATAAATTTTTATTTTTAAATATGTAAATAGCTATAATTCAAATAAAAATAAATTTAAGAAATTATGGTTTTGATATTCAACACATTATGAATAGAGTTAGAAATACATATGATGGCATATATTTAGTACTTCAAAGCACAATATTCAAATACGCTAGTGGTAAACAGCTATCGCTGATAACTGCCAAAAATTTATTTATAGTAAAATAAGTTATTCAATGTTTATATAAATGGTATATCATTGTTAATCAACACTATGGTCAGCATCAAAACATTACTTCATATTATAAGATCAATCTTTAAACTACTTTTATAAATTTCCAGGGAGCATGGGGCAACTCATGCTCTTTTTTATTGAGTTAGCTAAATACAACAATAATCGGGAACCTCACAAGAAGTGATGAGAACATCAAGGGATTGTGAAAAACCGGTATTAATTGCATTCAATTTTTTAGTAATTTTTAAACATACCTATTTCATAACGATACATATATCAAGTATTTATATATTTATTTAAAAGAAAACATCCGCATTATTTGTAATATATTTGCAGCGTATCGGTATGTCAAATGATATAATAAGTGGCATACCACAATTAATATTAAGTTCACATTAACCTTCTACCTTTGGTTTATTATTCTTAATTTAAAAAACATTACAAATGATTAGAAATTTACTAATAATTTTATTTTTTAGTGCTTTCGTTTTTGGATTATCCGCCCAAGTTTTGCTTACTGGAAGTACCTATAATCAAGACTTTAACTCTTTAGCAAACAGTGGAACCACTAATACAACTGTCCCAGCTGAATGGGTATTCTTAGAATCTGGGTCTAGTGCTAATACTACATATGCAGCAGGGACCGGTTCTGATAACGGAGGAAATACTTATAGTTTTGGAGCAGCAGCTAATTCTGAAAAGGGCATTTGGTGGCTTAGCTTCAAATAACTTAACCACTCAAATAGGTGTATCGTTTCAAAACAATACAGGTAGCCCACTTACTACTTTAATAGTTGAATACACTGGTGAGCAATGGCGTATGGGGGTAGCTGGAACACAAGATAGTATTGTTTTTCAATATAGTTTAGATGCTACCAGTATTTCAACTGGGACATGGACTAATTATGTTCAATTAAATTTTAAGGCTCCAATAACTACAGGAACTGCAGGTGCCTTGAATGGGAATGTTGCACCAAATAGATCATTAAGAACATCAACTATTACAGCCTTAAATATCCCAAATGGAGCTAAAATATGGTTTCGTTGGAGTGATATTAATGTTGCTGGAACAGACACATAGTTTATGCTATAGACAATTTTAAGTATTTCAACTACTTACAGCGCCCTACTATCACTGCAACCCAACTAGTAATGAGTGGAGTCCCTCCTACAGCTGAAACTGGAGTTCTTTTGATGTCACTATTTGTGCTCAAGGATGCCATGAATAATACCCCAAAGTGACTATGTGTCTCCAATTACACTTACTCAAACTGCAGGTACTCCTGCGACCATCACTCCGACTTCACCACAAGTACCGGTAGGAGGGTGTATAACTTATACAATTACACCAACTGCTCCAAATGAAATCATAAGTTTCAGTACGACAGCGGCATGTTAACTCAGATGCTTCTGGATATTAATGTAATACAAGGACAAAGTGCCTGTTACACCGACAACTGTGACTATTCTATTGTTCCCGTCACATTAAATATAGAAAATGATAACTGGACTTGCTCAGCAGGGTCTTACACAGTGAATGGATATTCAACCACGGCTAGTCCGAGTGAATTATGGTTAGTTTCACCACAATACCTTTGGAATGCCACTAATGCAAATTTCACAGCTGATGTAGTTGAAACTTTTGATGGTTCAACCTTGGAAGTTCTATATTCAACAAATTATTCAGGAAATCCTGCCACGGCAACTTGGGTTTCTATTGGTTCATATACTGCTTCTGCAACATTAAACATTGCTGTCCCAGCGATAACGCCAGGTTCAAATGTAGTATTTGGTTTAAATATACAGCAACAGGACTTGCAGCCGGATCATCACAGTATGTAGTAAGTAATATAGTCCTAAAAAGTACCGAATGTGCCAATATATCTATTACTTCTTGTGATATTTCGGACATCACCAACGCAAATTCTTCTTCATGTAACGATAATGGCACACCTTCAAATCCAGTTGATGATTATTTTACAACCGACATTTCAGTAAGTTATTCAAATCCTCCTGCCACGGGAACACTTGGTCTTTACAAAGACAATGGACTGACTTTACTAACATCTATTCCTGTTGGATCATTAGCTCCAATCACTCATGTTTTGTAGGAGTTCAACTACCGGCGGATGGAAATAACATACAGCTCGTAGCTAAATTCTCTGAGACACCAACTTGTTCATTTAGTAAAGTAATCACAGGGATTACCAATTGTAGTAAATACCCCAACTTATATTGAGTTACTCCCAGCCCCAGCTGCAAGTGTTTACTTAGGAGAACAATTTGATGTTAATTTATGCTTCACAGATGGCGCTGGCAATCCCATATCTGCGCCAATGTATGCTACATTAATAGTGGATATATCTCCAAATACAACACTCAGCCTTACAAATACTTCCGGCACTGGCCCTTGTTTTTACCTATACATTTAATCCAACTGAAGTAGGAATGGCTGGTGAGTTTTTATGACGATAATTTTGATTTTTTTTCACAAGTTTTAATATTAATGTACTACCTCAACCATGCAGTGATATATTTATCTCTGAGATAGCAGATCAAGACACAACAGGTAATAATAAATACGTAAGAAATATTCAATGCATCGAGTTTCCCGATCAATATAGGAGGTTATAAAAGTTAATATTTATTCAAATGGGAGTATTACCCCCACAGCAAATCACAATTCCGGTTAGTACTATGATTGCTGCAGGTGCAGTTTTGTAATTGGAACCAGTGGCAGGGAGCCTAATCCGGCAATTTATTCACTTTGTACTTAAATATGCTGGGTTCAGGAAGTGTTACTATCAATGGGGATGATGTTGTTGAGCTTACAAATGGAACAAATAGATTGGACATTTATGGTGTAATTGGTGAAATACCCGCTAATAATGTTTCGTGGAATTATGCAGATAAAAATACTCAAAGAGATCCAATCTTACTATGCGGAAGAAGGAGCTTTAATTTTAAGTGAATGGTATATTTCCGCAACTAAAAGTGGGCCTAAACAGATATACGACACCATGCTCTAACTGCCTGATGCCGACAGAAGGTGCTGCGTATGGTACAGGAACAATAAATGCGACTCACGAATGGACTGCATCAAATGGCTGGACTGATTACTATGATTGTAATACAAAAAATTAGTATTGGCAATCAAGAAAAATGGAAATAATATCGGAAGAAAAGGTGATGCAGGATTTCTGGTCTCCAATTTTGCAAATACAGGAGCAACATATGTTCCTTCAGGATCTGGCAACTATGTCACAAATCTAATGGATGGGTTATGATGAATCGTTATTGGAATGTAAATCCTTTGACACAACCCACTAGTGATGTTTCAGTTAAGTTTTATTTCAGTCAAAATGACATAGATGCAGTGAATACAGAAGCTGCGGGGCATGGAATACCTGTAATAACAGCTTCAAATGCATACACATACAAAATTAATAGTATTGGGACGGGCTACAATGGAGATCCAGCAACCGGTCATCCAGGAATTCCTTTGGCTACTGCTTATAACAACGATGGATACTGGCAATATAAAAGCGGAAGTGCGTCCACATCCACATGGGCCTTAGGAGGTTCAGCTTCGAATTTCTCTGCAGAATACATTGTTTCAAGATTTAGTGGTGGTGGTGCAGGTGCGGGAAGCACATTTAGCGGAGCATTACCAATTGAAATATTAAACTTTTCAGGTCGTGAAGTATCCGGAGGATTTCTAGTAAATTGGACCTATCTTTCGGACAAGAGTTTTTCGAAATCTGAACTTCAAAAAAGCATAAATGGAAAAGATTTCGTGACAATTAACAATAAAGTCCAAACAAACAATGGTGTAATTAAAGACTCTTACTTGGATCAAGACAAAGCCAAGGGTATTAATTATTACCGACTTAAAATTGTTGAAAACGATGGCGCAGTGAAATATACTCATACTATATCGAATAATGTTTCTTCTGTAAATGAATTCAAAGTCTTTCCTTCTATTTTTGAAGATGGAATTTCAATTTCTAACCTTGATGGAGGACAAGTTTCAATCGTCATTACCGGAATAAATGGTGTGAATTATTATGAGGGTAATGTGTTCTTGAATTCTTCTGAACCACATTATATTAAACTTGAAAATTTCTCTGCAGGAGTTTATTTTGTAAAAGTAAATTCTGCCGGGTTAACCATGAGTTTTAAAATAGTTAAAAAGTAATTATTTAAAAAGGGAAGTCAATAGTAATTGACTTCCTTTTATATACCTAAATTTTATGCGCCATTTCCTCCTTTTACTATTTACAGTTATTGGTTCTTTAACT
The DNA here is from genome assembly GCA_016711705.1 of Candidatus Brachybacter algidus. GTDB lineage: Bacteria > Bacteroidota > Bacteroidia > Chitinophagales > Saprospiraceae > Parvibacillus > Parvibacillus algidus. The sequence goes on from JADJSK010000005.1 coordinate 252,368, forward strand.
TCTGTTTATAGCCAATGCCCTACAATTACTGGCGCTGCATTTGGTAGTGGATGTATTGAAAACGGGAGTAATTGTGCTACAAGTCCAATAAATACAGGATTTACAGGATTTACAGGAACAAGTAATGGAAGTTGGTCAATTGTTGGTGGGACATTTCAAGCAGCAGGTGGCAACCCAGGAAATTGTGTAAATTTAAATTCCGGAACATCTTACTTATTGTATAATTCTAAAAACTGTGGAATAGGATCCATCAGTTTTGATCATAGAAAAATTGGTGCAGGAACATCCATAACGTTTCAATTACAATATAACAAAGGCGATGGTTGGTTCAATTTAGGCCCAGCCACCTTAGGTAGCACTCCTGCGTACGCATCATTTAGTCAATTCGTCAATATTTATGGTGACAATATCCAGATAAGAGTCAAGATCGTTAGTAGAATAGGTGTAGCCAGTTTATTTATTGACAATTTCATCGTAACCAATTATACTATTACTGAACCAGTCACCAGTGGCGATGCAGGTTGTGGAGGCCTATTCTTCTTCCCCAATCCTTCAATTCCAATCCCACCAAATGCATATGTGGTAATTTTCACTAGTTTCAATGCTCCTACAATAGATTATAATTTTAGCTCCTTATGCAATAGCGGTTACGATATTTATGTATATCAAAGCTCATGCACCAGGACTATTGGTGCTTTTACGAATGGAAATGGCACTGGACTAAGAACAACGAACATAGGTGTACCTTCCATTGGATGTTCAACATCATTAACATACGATACTGATAACCCTGCCATAGACCCTCAACAAGACGGAGACTTCGTTTATATTGATGAAAATGGGATGACACAATATGGTAACAATGGATGCAATTCACCGGCACTAGACCCTGATCGATGTCCCTACTGTTTATAATTCCGTAGTAACTCCAGGAACATATTCAGCCGAATGTTCAGGAATTCAATATATCCAGGGAATTATATCAGTTGCAGGTTGTCCTGATGTGACCACCCCTGAATTTCAATATAATGTAATTTGTCCGGATTTGCAGGTAACACCTTTGGCAATATGTGAAGGAGAAAGCATAGATTTAACGACATTGGTTATTGAAACATCCGGTAATTTGGCCCTTACAACAACTTACCACAGTGGAACGCCCACGACGCCCGGGAATTTATTGCCTTCCACTACAGTGATGCCAACAATGACAACAACATATTATGTTAAATCGACTTTTTGGTGGAATATGTACTGATGAAAAGGCAATAGTGATATCTGTCAACAGTAAAATTACTCCTTCATTTCGATCCTATTTCGCCTCAATGTGCTGGAGGCAGTACCCCCTTACCCAATGCAGATAATAATGGAATAACAGGTACTTGGATGCCTCCTTTTAATCCTAATGCTTCTGATACTTACACTTTTACACCAACCACTGGACTATGTGCTACCACAGCTATGTTAGCAGTAACAATTACAGCTCCTACTACTCCTATATTCAATGCTATTCCTTCACAATGTGCTGGAGGCAGTACCCCTTTACCTAATGCAGATAATAATGGAATAACAGGTACTTGGATGCCTCCTTTTAATCCTAATGCTTCTGATACTTACACTTTTACACCAACTCCTGGTATATGTGCTACCACAACTATTTTAGCAGTAACAATAAATCCGCTACCTGTAGTTACTATTCCACCCATAAGTGACAAATGTACTACTGATCCACCTTTTTGCTCGGTGGTGGTTTGCCAACTGGAGGATCTTGGTCAGGACCTTTTGTTACTGGAGATAGCTTTGATCCGACTGCTGCAGGAGTGGGCCCTTATACAATAACTTATACCTTTCAAGATGGAAACCTTTGCAGCAGTGCTGATAGCACAATTATCAATGTGATTTTGTGTTCATGCACCGATCCAGCGACAGTGGACGCAGGTCCTGATCAACAAATATGCGCAAATGAAATTCCAGAAGTTTCTGGCATCGTCGTCAACTCAGCCATTTTTTCATGGACTACCTCGGGTGACGGTACCTTTGATAACGATGCAGCCCTGACAACAAATTATAATCCTGGCCCGTTAGATATTGCCGGCGGGACTGTTACTATTACGCTGACGGCACCTGATCCGGATGGAGCTGGCCCCTGTTCATCCGTTGATGATTTTTTTTATCCTTGATATTGTTCAGCAACCAACGATTTCTATTGCTGGAGATATAGATCCATGTATAAACGAATGTGGAACTTTTTCAATCCTCATAACAGGTGGAACCGGCGGCACATATCAATTATCTTTTAATATCACAGACGGTACTTTCAACTATAATTTTATGGATCCGTCCATAACAAATGGAGAAAACATTAATGTATGTTATGGTGGAGCTACGTCATCCTATAATGCTGCAACTAACACCCTAAATATTCCAAATACAGTTAGCCAAGGTGATTTTATAATTTCTGCCACCTTAATTGTTGATAACAATTTTACTACATGTCCAGGCATTATTAATCCACCTAACACAGTTACTGTAAGCGTAAATTCAAATCCAAGCATTACCCTCAGCGGCACAGCAGGTCTTTGCCCCGGAGAATGTGAGAATGTATCCTTCAATATCAGAGGAGGATCAGGGCTGTACAACGTAGATTTCTTAATAACCAGCCCATTTTTGGTTATAACTTCAGCGATAATGCACTATCAGCTTCTAATAACTTTACTTTTTGCTACTCTGGACTTTTCTCATCCTATAATGCTGCCACCAATACTATTACCATTCCATCATTTGTGCCTCCTGGTGTTTTAAATATCACAGTAACATCACTTGAAGATGCTAATACTGGTTGCCCTGGAACTATTAATATGCCCAATAATCTCGGCATAACGCTGTATTCTAATCCTGCAGTAAGTATTACTCCAGTGCCAACTCAATGTTTAAATGACCCTGCCGTAACATTATCAGGCAGTCCTTCAGGAGGAATCTGGTCTGGGACAGGAGTAATTGGTAATACATTTGATCCACTACTGGCAGGTGTCGGATCATGGCAAGTAACTTATAACTATACAGATGCGAATGGTTGTATGGGAAGCAATTCCACAAGTATTGTTGTTTCGGATTGTGGTTGTGCAAATCCTGCGATAGCTGATGCTGGTATGGATTTAATTATTTGCAATGGTGATGATGCAGATCTAACCGGTAGTGTTAGTAGTACAGCAATTTGGTCAACAAGTGGAAGCGGAATATTTGCAAACCCTAATTCCGCCATTACAACATATACTCCCAGTGCCTCTGATTATATAGCTGGAACAGTTACATTGACCTTGACTGCTACTGATCCGGATGGTGTAGGTCCTTGCAGTTCTGCCAGTGATCAAATTGTCCTAACTTTCACTACAGTTGTAGTAAATATCGATCCCGTGGCTGATATCTGTTTGACGGATGCTCCAATTACATTGTCAGCAACGCCTCCAGGAGGAATTTGGACGGGAACCGGCGTCACAGGAAATATTTTTGACCCTTCTGTGGCTGGTGTTGGTACTGCACAATTAATATATGAGTATACGGATGCAAACGATTGTTCTGATGCTGAAACTTTAGCGATTCTTGTGCTTGATTGTGGATGTGCTGATATGGCTTTCGCCGATGCAGGACCAGACGATATAGTCTGTGCAGGTGATGCCGCAATACTTTCCGGTACTGTTAACCATGCAGGTACATGGTCCACTTCAGGCAGTGGCACCTTTTCAAATATTAACGATGTAAACGCAACTTATACTCCAAGTCAGGCAGATATTAATTTTGGTTCAGTAATTCTAACTTTAACAGATGCTGATCCTGACGGAATTGGTCCTTGTGTAAGTGCTGGGGATCAAGTGGTCATTACCTTTGATTTCCTTGTGATTAATATTTCACCGGTAAGTCAATTATGCGATGGTGATCCAAGTGTAATACTTTCAGCCACTCCTATTGGTGGTTTATGGTCAGGACCGGGTGTAAACGGTAATAGTTTTGATCCCTCTACGGCTGGACCTGGCACCCACACTATCAATTATACTTTCATTAATTCAAATAATTGCACAGCAAGCGAAGACATTCAAATAGTTGTAACTGATTGCAATTGCCCTAATCCTGCTATGGCAAATGCAGGTAGTGACCTAAAAGTCTGCGGCAACCAATTAATTCTGCTTAATGGAACAGTAAATACAACTCCTTTGTGGAGCACCAACGGCACCGGATTTTTTGATGATCCGAATATGGCACTCACTATTTATAATGCAAGTCCGGCAGATATACTTGCAGGTTCAGTAACTTTAACCTTAACAGCATCGGATCCTTGATGGGGCAGGACCCTGCTCAGCAGCCACTGATCAGACTGTCATTACTTTTCAAGCGATGCTTTCCGTTGTTGCCAATCCTGTGAATGATCTGTATCAGCGCTAATCCTGTTACCCTTACAGGAAATCCAGGCGGTGGAACGTGGTCAGGTATCGGAGTAACAGGCAATACCTTTGATCCCGCTATTGCAGGAATCGGAAGCTTTACATTGTCTTACGATGTGAGTAGCGGAGGATGTGACGGCAGTGATGATATTGAAGTGAATGTTATTGATCTACCTGCTGTTTCAATAGGAACACTGGCAGATTTTTGCATTGGCGATCCTGCAATAGTCTTAAATATAGGTAGTCCGGCCGGTGGTTCATATTACTTAAACGGAGATCTGGTAAATGCAATTACTTCCTTCAATCCAAGTATGATAGGCACTCAGACTATAACCTACATAGTTGGCACTTCTCCATGTACTAACCAAGCTATTACAAGTTTTAAAGTCAATGATTGCCTGTCCAAATCAAGCTACTGGATGCAGGTATCGATCAAGCAGCGTGCAAGGGATCAACTTTTCTTTGGCTGGTATCATCTCAAACGCAAATAGTGCTACCTGGACTACTGCCGGAGATGGGATATTTGGTAACGCAAATTCATTGAATACCAGCTATGCTCCCGGACTAAATGATGTGTTAAATGGTTCGAAGTTATTATTACGCTGACTACCGAAGATCCTGATGGAATAGGCCCTTGCAATCCCGCTTCCCTGCATACTATGAAGATCACAATAAATACTCCTCCTGTCATTGTGTCTCAAAGTGTTGCAGAGCTTTGTTTGGACGATCTACCTATTACGCTAACGGTTACTCCTACCGGAGGAATATTTACTGGTAATGGAATATCCGGCAATCAGTTTGATCCAATGATAGCAGGTGTAGGTACACACAAAATATTTTATAAGGCAAACGTTGGGACTTGTTTCAATAGACCTCAATAACTATTAATGTAGCCAATTGTGACTGCACAAACAACGTCACCGTAAATGTAGACCTGATACGACTATATGTCAATTAAATCCAGTGCAATTAAATCCAATAATATCAGAATTGCAAACGGTTCATGGACCACAAATGGATCTGGGAATTTCAACAATTCTAACATAAAAAAAAATGCGATATATACTCCTTCTCCACAGGACCTTCTGAATGGAACTATAGTAGTTACTTATACAACTGTGGATCCTGATGGTGCCGGACCTTGTCTTAAGCTACAGATCAAAAAATATAATTTTAAAACCACAGCCAGAAGTATTACTCCTGTCACACTACCCTCTTGTAACAAACCTTTGGGAAGTCTTAAGATAACGTACTAGCAGGCCAAACCTGTTATATTCTATCGACAATGGTTTAACATTTACCGCGAACTTATCAATTGACAATATTGAACCTAATGATTACCAACTCATAATTCAAAGTCCCGGGTTTGATTGTCAGACAACTCTTGATTTCAAAATTGCAACATTACCGATTAGCGAAGCATTTGGACTATTAAATCTTCTGCATGTTCAGATGATGATAATAACTCTTTTGTCCTTTATCAGACCAGTAATTTAACTTTACCCTATCAGATCACGATCAACGGTGAAAAAAAAATCTCCTGTTACTTCTCTCCCTGCCACATTTGAGATGTTGGACTTTGGAATATATGATGTAATTCTAACTGATTCTAAAGGCTGTATTGTCACCAAACAAATTGAATTTAAGTTCAATAGTTCTGTTGAATTAAATATTAATCCAATATATATTATTGATAAGGGGGAGAGTGTGAGTCCTTAAAACTGACATTCTGGGTGATTATGAGACTATATCATGGACTCCTGCTACCTGGCTCTCTTGCGATGACTGTCAGATCCAACTGCCAAACCAGATTCAAATGTAACATATAAGGTTGTCGTAATGGATAGTCAAGGTTGCATGGATGAAGGAATAATAGAGGTAAGAATCCGAAAAAAAGATCCAATGTATTTATCCCAAATGCTGATTTCTCCAAATCATGATGGAATAAATGATGGATTCACAGTGTTTGCTGATGAAAATATTAAATCAGTCAAAACTCTCCGCATATTTAATAGGTGGGGCGGATTGGTATTTCGAAAGAAATAATTTCGAACCAAATAAGGAAGAACTTCGGCTGGAATGGAACATTCAAAGGAAAAGAGGAAACCCAATGGTATTTGTCTATTTCGTAGAAGTTGAACTCACAGATGGTGATACAAAAATATTCAAAGGAGATGTTACAGTAATTAAATGATAACTTAATAAGGCTTTTTATGACTGGTGTCAAAAATGCACATTTAATTCATCCTGAAGGCTTTACACTCATTATTTCTTCAATTCAATAGCTTTAATAAATTGTTCAGAATACATGATTTTCAAATTAATTTTGATTTTTTACACTGTAGTGACAAGTCGCTACCTGTCCCTACAGTGTAAAAATTCAAAACTTGGTGAGACTTAATCACAACAAAGGAGTCCAGCAATCTGCAAAGACTTTCCATAAATTTTGTACCGATAGGTCTCTTCTGCCATTCGAGAAGTATTCAATTTATCTAAAAAATCTTCCATGTCATTTTCAAACAATTCTCTAAGCCCGGAATTTACTTTTTTTGTCATAAACAAAGGCTGCAATTTCAAATTGATGAAAAAAAGCTACGATTGTCAAAGTTAACTGTACCTACTATTGAAATATCATCATCAACGGTAATGGTTTAGCATGAATAAAACCTTTTATAAACATAAACTTCTACGCCAACTTCAAGCATCTTCTTCATGTAAGAGTTCATAGCGAATTGCATAAAACTTAGAATCCGCCTCCTTAGGTACAATCAATTTGACTTTCTTTCCTGCATAGCGAGGCAACTTCTAACTGGTAATGATCTGTGCATTAGGAATAAAAGGGGGTTTGTAATGTTGATCTCACTTTTGCAGTATTGATAGCCGAAATGATCCTAACATATTATATGGTTCGTTGCTATCTGGACCACTGCCTACAATAACAAAAGCGTCACCTTTATTCTGATTATAATTAAAGGAGAATTCTATGGGAAAAGTCAATTCACCAGAAGCATATTTATAGCTCAGCAGAAATTGCATTTGCTAAGAAATTCACTGCATTGCCTTCTATTCTAATGTGTGTATCCCGCCAGAAAACTGAGTTTTTCTTAGTAATGTCATATTTATTTGAAACATTGATACCTCACATACCTCAATTCCCATCGATCCCACTATTTTATGATTTCTATAGTTTGCATTGGTATATAATTTCATCCACAATGGATAAAGGGAATCACCTCAACATTTCCATTTTTAGAACTTTGGGAATATCACCGATGTTGTTACTTCCAAAATCATCAATATAAATCTTACTAACACACCTTCCGAGGCTTTTTTCCACCAATGCTTTGTGCTATTTCCATTCCTATCTATCACGATCAAAATGTAATACTCTATATGAATATGTATTTGGTTGTTTATTAATATGTCTCCAACAATTTTTTACTTTTCTCTTCGCCATTTTCAAGAATTGGAAACATCATTGTTTTCTGTAAGGATTGATTGCTTTGGCATAAAAGAGGTCTACGACACTTAAACTTTTATCAAAGGAATTTATTCTCTAATTCTTGACGGATATGAATAAAATATTCTTTGTAAACATCTATAAATTCTCTCAAACGCATTAGATCCCGTGAGCCCTTCAGTGTAAATTTTTTCTGCTTTCTGTGATCTCTGCCTATCAAAAAATATACTATTAGCCCACACCTGGTAACAATAGGAAAATCATGATGTAGGCAAGTGATTTTACACGGGTCCCGGTTCTCTATGAGCAAGGTAGTTATAACTCCAAATAAATTAGACTACAACTACGATACTTCCCATAATAAAGTAAATTTGCCACATTCAGAATTGATATTTCCCAGAAAGACAACACCGCTATTCAATAATATTAGTAGGTTGGAATACTAACGCATTAATATTGATTAGATGTAAAATAGATTGAAGAAATAAATAAAAAAATTAATCCAATAACCATCAGTAGACCTGGTAACTGAGAGGTGCTGATCCTTTTCAAACTAAATTATCGTATTTGTGGCGAAGCAGTTGTTTCCGCAAGACGCGGTTTTGAAACCTTGACTTTTATGATCCTTGCTTTTTTCTAAATTGCTTTTATTGAAACATAGATAATAGTCTTTTAAGTATGTTGATGCACTTGCAATTTTAATAAAACTCATACTTCTGGATTGTGGCAATCTGTATTATTTGAAAATTTTGCAAATGGGATGATGGTACTCCTTTGTCATTAAATCAATTGTTTTAAAAATGTTCAATTTTCATTTTTGGGAACTTTTTTCTTCTTTCCTATAAATGCTTTATTATACTTACTTTACGTATTTTATTGCCTGACCCATTCATGTACATATTTGAATTTTAACACTTTAAGCCAAAACTAATATTTTACTCGATCATTATTCTACCAAAATACTGAACGTATCATTTTAGTCCATTCATTCGGTCAAGTATGGGTTACATTCGACATGAGCCGCTTAATTTTTCTTCTCATCGCATCATATCAAATTATGAATATTCCAATAAATAAATCCCTGTTTTTCATGTAGCTTTAATCTGGACTACATTTTTTCTAAAATCCGTGTATATTTGAAAATCTTTTTTGGATAATTTATTGATTGAGGTT
>JADJSK010000006.1 GCA_016711705.1 Candidatus Brachybacter algidus
TATAGCCGCCGTCTATTGTATAATATGCGCCGGTGACGAAGGAGGATTTTGAAGAACTGAGCCAAAGAACCAATTCTGCCACTTCCTCTGAAGTACCTAATCTGCCGATTGGATGCATTGCCGCTATTGCTTTTAATGTATCATCGTCCAACGCATTAGTAAGCAATGGTGTACTAATATATCCAGGACCTATTGCGTTTACACGGATATTCTGATCAGCATATTCCAATGCCGCAGTCTTAGTAAGACCAATGACTCCATGTTTTGCTGACACATATGCTGAACTATTTCTGGTACCGACAATAGCTAGTATAGATGCCATGTTTACAATGCTTCCGCCTCCAGATTTCAACATGGCAGGTATCTGATAATGCATTCCATAAAATACCCCGGACAAATTAATTGCAATTACTTTATCCCAACCGTCTATTGGGTATTCGCTGACAGGTCCTAATGGGCCGCCAATACCTGCGTTGTTGCATACAATGAAGTCCTCCATACTTTTCTACGGTCTGCTCCACGAGCAATTCATGTTCACGCGGTTTTGAAGTGTCTGTTTTGATAAATATAGCTTCTCCACCTGAAGAGGTAATTTGGTTCACAGTTTCTTGCGAACCTTTTACATCAATATCAGCTATGACAACCTTGGCACCTTCTGTAGCGAGCAATATCGCACTCGCACGACCAATACCGGATCCACCTCCTGTTACAATAGCAACTTTATTTTCTAATGCATTCATTTTTTATTATTTATTTTTATTTTAAATCAATTGTCGGCGGTTTAATAAATAGTCACTTTAATATTTATCATGTTAGCCATTCTTTACTCAACCTAAATAGTTCTAAAATTGAAACAGATATTTAAGACAAATAATTCTTTAATGTGAAATAATTCTTGGCATGAAAATCAAGGCCTTTCTATTCAGGAAAAGCGAAGCATAAAAATGATTCTTACAAGCAATTCATATATTTTAATTAAGTTACAGTAGACAATATTTAATAGATAGACTTACATTTGAAGGCGATCAAAATAATTTTAATTTGAATATACCAATCGTAAATGAATATTTACATTTTGAAAATGGAATCTATCCGATTCTTTAAACTTATATCAAACTAAAGCGCAATACTTATTATTAGGAAATTTTAAAAACAAGTTTCATTGAAAGCAATATTATTCTTTTTTATTTCTATTCATTTTCTAACAGCTCAGGATTTAAAACTCACCGATATCCAAGGTCGATGGTATGTCATTCAATCCAACTTTCCTATGTGGCTTTCCGGGAAAAAACAAACCCAACATTTAATTACACCATCATGGAAAGGGAAGGGCGATACCGTATTATTGGATGAAGTTAAGTATCTGAAAAAGGAAAGAATAAAACCATAGTCGGATATGATAAGACTCTGGATGATAGCAATACCCGATTTATCTGGAGAGGAAAGGGGCTGCTCTTCATTGCCAAAAGCAAGTGGGAGATTATTTATATAAGTGATAATCATCGTTGGGCCATCATCCATTTTAAAAAGACCCTTTTTACACCGGAAGGATATGATGTCATTAGCAGAAATAAGGCGATGGATTATGTGTTGGGGTTGGATGTGAAGAAGAAGTTAGAAGATTTAAGTATTGAAGGAGTGGAGGAAGTAAGATAGTATTAGAGTTAACCAGTATTAGAGTTAATAAGTATTAGAGTGGACAGTAATAGAGTTAACCAGTGAGAGTGCACCAGTTTTTAGTGCACCTGGATTTAGGTACATGGCTAAGCTTGATCGTAATATAGAATTAATCAATAAGAAGCTCTGAAAGAGCGTTTTCTCCCTATCGAATTGCGAAAGCTTTTCGTTTATGTAGGAAAAGTATTAGAGTTAACCAGTATTAGAGTTAATAAGTATTAGAGTGGACAGTAATAGAGTTAACCAGTGAGAGTGTACCAGTTGTTAGTGCACCTGGATTTAGGTACATGGCTAAGCTTGATCGTAATATAGAATTAATCAATAAGAAGCTCTGAAAGAGCGTTTTCTCCCAGCGAATTGCGAAAGCTTTTTCGTTTATGTAGGAAAAGTATTAGAGTTAATCAGTAATAGAGTTAATAAGTATTAGAGTGGACAGTAATAGAGTTAATCAGTGAGAGTGTACCAGTTGTTAGTGCACCTGGATTTAGGTACATGGCTAAGCTTGATCGTAATATAGAATTAATCAATAAGAAGCTTTGAAAGAGCGTTTTCTCCTAGCGAATTGCGAAAGCTTTTTCGTTTATGTAGTTTATATAGGAAAAGTATTAGAGTTAACCAGTTAACCAGTATTAGAGTGGACAGTAATAGAGTTTTAGAGTTGAATAATATTCTAAATAACAGGTACTAAGCCATAAAGTGTAAGTTATAAAAATGAATAAATTTATAACGAAAAACAAAAAATCAAATGGATTCAAAAGATTTTATCAGTGATGAGATTTTAAAGCAATTTAAGACAGGAGATGAATTGATGAGTTTTCTAACATCGATTCAAAAACGAGGGATAGAAAAGATACTAGAGGGCGAAATGGATAGCCACCTTGGATATGAAAAGCACGATAAAACCGGTGCACCAAACTCAAGAAATGGGTTTAGTAATAAGAAGATTAAAACTAGTTTTGGAGAGGATAACATTCAGGTACCAAGAGATAGAGATGGTAGTTTTTCACCGATGCTTGTTCCAAAGCGAAAAGGAATGGCTGAAGGTATAGAAAATATCATCATTTCATTGTATTCAAGGGGCATGAGTAATAGCGATATAGAAAACCAGATCAGGGATCTATACAATGTAGAAGTATCAACTTCAACGATTTCAAGAATAACAAATGCTATAACAGAGGATATTGTAGCATGGCAAAATAGGCCGCTGGAAGATGTCTATTTGATTGTCTGGTTAGATGGAATTGTATTTAAGGTAAGAGAACAATCCAAGGTAATAAACAAGACGATTTATATAGCGATCGGCCTGAGGCAAGATGGTATAAAGGAAGTGTTGGGTTTGTGGCTAGGGTGGAAAGAGAGCTCCAGCTTTTGGATGAGTGTATTGACAGACATGAAAGCACGTGGTGTAAATGATATACTCATAACAGCTACAGACAATTTAAATGGTTTTACGGAAACGATCAAAACGGTTTTCCCACAATCAAACACTCAAATATGCATTGTCCATCAGATCAGAAATGCATGCAAATTTGTGTCATATAAAGACCGAAAGCCATTTACAGCTGATATGAAGAAAATATATGGAGCGCCAACGAAACAATCAGCAGAGGCAGCATTTAAGGACTTTGCAATGACTTGGGAAGATAAGTATCCGTATTCAGTACAATCATGGAGGACTAACTGGGATGAATTAACGACTTTTTCAGCTTCCCCTTAGAAATCCGTAAGATTATGTATACAACTAATTTAATAGAGAACCTGAATGGAAAAATCAGAAAATATACAAAAAACAAGCTTTCTTTTCCAACTGATGAATCTGTTATGAAATCAGTTTATCTGGCCATAGAGAAGCTACAAGGAAATGGTCCATGCCTATTCATAACTGGGGCGTGGTAACCAATCAATTTATTATTATCTTTGGAGAGAGATTAACCAATTTTATGAAAGCTTAGGGGAGCCCAAAAAAACAACTTACACACTTTGTGGGATAGTGTCAAATAACAATTATTCCGCGTCCAAATTGCCATTAATCCTGATGCCAACCGATAATTCCAGCGAATAATTAACCACCTTTTGTTCCGGATAGATGATGTTATTTCCTTGATAATCCTGACCGGCGAATCTCAGATAAAAGATCTGACGTGAAAGATCCGGTTGTAATTGCAGGTCGATGAAACCCATGTGAAACCCTAATGGAATATTGATTCCACCACCCACATCCAGGCCGTAATTGAATTTTCTTACAAAATCATCAAAGCCCTGAAAGTAGTTTGAGAGTTCGTAATCTAATGTGTATTCTGCTCGTAAATCCAGCGAATAAAAATATCTAAAATCAGGGCCAAAGCTTTTTCTGCCTCCAAGGGCAAAGGAAAGATTGTGAAATCTATTCTTTATAGTGAATCCATCATAATTAACTCCATTTTGGGTCTGACCTCCATTAACTCTCTGGCTGCTACCACGCTGATGATATGCCAGCTCTGCAAAAAATGCAAATGGTTTTCCAGGTTCATATGATTCTACAGCAACGGAGCCATGCAACCCTAAGAGTGGTTGAGTAGAACCAACGCTATTCCACCTTTGAAATCCAAGGGATGGGCCTGCCTTGAAGGACCAAATTGAATATTGAGCATTCAATTGCTGCATAGAAGCAGTGCAGAGGAAAAACAATATAACCGGAATTAATATTTGAATTTTTTCCCCCTTGAGAATAGTTGCTAACTTCATTTTAGACGCTTTTAAAAAATGGAAGGTAACAACTTTTTATTGCACTGGAGTTTCTTTTAGGGAATAATTAACTTTTTTTTCCTTCACTTTTGTCCGTATCGGACAGATTTATATGGTCTTTCCATCGCTTTGATTCAAGCAGCGATCTCTGAAGCAAATATTCTATCTGACCATTGGTACTGCGGAATTCGTCCGCAGCCCATTTTTCCAGAAGTTTCATTGTTTCAGGATTTATTCTTAAGACAAATGATTTTTTTGACAAAATATTTATAAAATTAGAAATTAGAAATTAGAAGTGAGTCGTCAGTCGTCAGTCGTCAGTGGTCAGAGGTGTCTGATATCTGACTACTGATCACTGACCACTGTTTAGTGATTAAGCGTTCCTGCATTGATGACAGGATGTGCTGACCTGTCAGAACATAATACTACCATCAGATTGCTCACCATGGCAGCCTTGCTGTGTTCATCAAAATCAACGATCTTACCTTCCTGTAGCTTTGTCAATGCGAGGTCGACCATACCCACAGCACCTTCAACAATTTTCTTACGAGCTGCTACGATTGCTATTGCTTGTTGCCTTTGAAGCATCGCTCCAGCTATCTCCTGTGCATATGCCAAGTGGCTGATTCTGGCTTCGATGATGACTATTCCGGCACTTTCTAAACGGTCATGCAGCGCTTTTTCTAACTCTTCATTTACTTTTTCAGCACCTGATAATAGTGTCAAATCAGCATTTTCATCCTCAAATTGGTCATAAGGGTATTTATTGGCAAGGACACGGATAGCAGCTTCACTCTGTATGCGAACGAAATTGACATAATCATCTACCTCATATAATGCCTTGAAAGTATCTGAAACCTTCCAAACGATTACTGCTGCAATTTCTATAGGATTGCCCACGCCGTCATTGACCTTAAGTTTTTCGCCGTTGAGGTTTCTAGCCCTTAAAGATAATTTTTTACTGATGTAAAAAGGATTAACCCAAAAGAACCCATTTTCCTTGATCGTTCCCACGTATTTTCCGAAGAAAATCAGTGCAATCGCTTCGTTTGGATTGACGATTTTAAATCCGGGAACAAGAAAGAAAAAGAGCACTCCTGAAATTATTAAAAATTGAGGAGGAAAGATTTCATTAGCGGCTAAATAAATAGTCGCAGCCACTAATACAGCTAGAAAAAGGATCATTATGAATCCTGAAATTGGTTTTATAAGTTTTTCTTTTAACATGATGCTTAATTTTTTAAGTAAAGATAGTAATATGATATCAATTTGGTATCATAACGCTATAATGATTTATTTAGTTTCAAAAACAGAATAATTTGTTGGGAAATAAAAAATTGTATATTAGCGTCTTTAAGATTAAACATGTGGTTTAGTATTGGTGTTAACCAACTTTAACTAGATCATAAAAAAATATATACTAATTTATGGACCCATTGAAAGAGCTTTTTAAAGCTAAAGCTTTTCCTGTCAGAGATGAATTAAAGGCCGTTTTGAAAGAGCATGGTGAATTAAAAATCGCCGATGTTAAAGTTAGTCAACTCATAGGTGGGATGCGCAGCATTAAATCTATGTTGTGGGAAACTTCCCTGCTCGATCCTGAGGAGGGCATTCGCTTCAGAGGTTATTCTATCCCTCAACTTATCGAAGAACTTCCAAAGGCAGAAGGAGATACAGAGCCATTGCCGGAAGGACTTTTCTGGCTAATGCTCACAGGAGATATCCCATCTAAAGAAAATGTAACATGGTTAAGTGCAGAATTCGAAAGGAGGGCTGAAGTTCGTCCTGAAGTACTTGCAGTGATAGATGCCTGCACCAACGATGTGCATCCAATGACCATGTTTAGTATTGCTGTTCTGGCGATGCAACCGTCCAGCGTCTTTGCCCAAAAGTATGACGAAGGCCTGAGTAAAGCTGATTATTGGGATCCAACATACGAGGATACTCTAAATCTAATAGCTAAACTGCCTGTCATTGCTTCTTACATATATAGAAAGGTATTCAAAAATGGTGACCACATCGCTCCTAAAAAAGGATTGGATTGGGCGGCAAATTTTGCTCATATGCTTGGGTTTGAAGCACCTGACTTCACGAGTTTGCTGAGATTATATATGACTATTCATGCTGATCATGAGGGTGGAAATGCAAGTGCGCATGCTACACACCTTGTAGGTAGCACATTGAGTGATGCTTACTTATCCTTCAGTGGAGGGCTAAACGCCTTATCTGGTCCATTGCATGGTCTTGCAAATCAGGAAGTGGTAAACTGGATCAATGAAATGGTAGAGCAAATAGGGACTAAAAAACCAACAAAAGAACAAATAGCTGACTACGTGAATACGACTTTGGCGGCAGGACAGGTGGTACCGGGTTATGGGCATGCAGTGCTAAGAAAACCGGATCCAAGATTTTCAGAACAGAAAAGATTTTCAGAACAATATATCCCTGACGATGACTATGTACAGATCGTTTGGAAAGTATTCGATGTAGTGCCGGGAATACTAGGCGGACTGGGCAAAGTTGCTAATCCATGGCCTAATGTAGATGCTCATTCAGGTGCTATACTTATACACTATGGCCTCACTGAAGCAAGATTTTACACAGTCTTATTTGGTGTGAGCCGGGCTCTTGGAGTATTGGCTCAGTTATGCTGGTCAAGAGTGTTAGGCCTTCCATTAGAAAGACCGAAATCCATCACCTTTGAAAATGTAAAAGACTTTATCAACAATAACAAAAATCAAAATTAAACGAAGATGAGCATTCCTAAAGAACTAAAATACAGTAAAGAGCACGAGTGGATAAGTGTAGAAGGAAATATAGGAACTATTGGCATAACTGAATTTGCTCAAGGTGAACTTGGAGATCTGGTGTATGTAGATATAGATACTGTAGGTCAAGTGGTTAAAAAAGACGAAATATTCGGTACGGTGGAAGCTGTAAAAACCACTTCGGATCTTTTTCTTCCTGTGACAGGTAAGATACTTGAGGTTAATTCAGAAATCACTGAAAGTGGTGGAGATGATCCGGGTCTAATTAATTCGTCACCTTACGAAGATGGTTGGATAGTAAAGATCGAAATCATGGATCCGTCTGAACTAGACACCTTGTTGGACAGTGAAGCATATGCCGCCTTAGTGGGATAATGATCAAAAAACCTTTAGAGCGACATCGCTTATTTAGAATCATCACCTGGGTATGGTTAGCTATTCTGACCATACTCCTGCTGCTGCCGGGCAGAGATATACCCAAAATAGACCTCGATCTGGGTATTCCAATTGACAAATTGGTCCATTTTACTTCACTTTTTATTGCTACAGGCTCATTCCTTTTAAGTATTCATTGGGAAGAAAACAAACATCGAGTTAAGATCATCTTAGGACTGATATTCTATGGAATTTTTATGGAATTCTTTCAGCATATCCTTCAAAAAAGCCGCGCCTTTGAAGTGGCAGACATCATAGCCAACCTAACGGGAGTTTTATCTGCTGTCCTATTGTATATTATTGTTGGAAAAATAATAAAAAATTAACATTTTGCCTAACCAATCAAAATACCTTTATTTGGTTAGAATCCAAATAAAAAGATACCTTTGCCGAACTATTTCCAAATTGAATTATTATACTACTGAAATTTAAGTGTTTTATTTTGTTGTCAAATCTTTCTCATTTACAACAAGATATAAGTAAAAGTCATTGTTTATCATTAAAGTTTTCTAACGAATGCAAAAGTTTTTCCTCTTATTTCTGACAATCTTATTTTCTTCCCAAATAGCCTTGAGTCAAGAGACAGCCGCCTTCAAATGGCAGCCTGTTTCTAAAAACCAACTTCTACAAAAAGGATTTGCTAACGATCAGAATGTTCCAATCAATAACCTTTTTAAGGTCGATTTTGAATCATTAAATCAAACTTTACTGAATTATGATATCAATGATAAATCTGCTTTGATCATCGATATGCCTGTATTGAATGGAAAAACGGAAAAGTATGAATTGACAAATTCGTCAATTATGGAAGCACCATTACAAAATAAATATCCTTCGTTAAGGACCTTTATGCTAAGATCTATAACTGATAGATCAATACAAGGTCGATTGGCAGTTACTCCTGAAGGGTTGTCTGCTATCATAGATATCGATGGCTTTGAAGTCCTTATTAATAAGGTAAGTAAAAAAGACAATGACCACTACGCTGTATTCAAATTGGTTGACGATCTTATAGGGTCAGATAAATTAACACCAATGGCCTGTGGCGCACATATTGAGGATATACCTATGGTCGAGCCTGCCGCTGCAGATGCTTTGAACATTAGAGGAAATGAGATCACAATGATGCACTTTAGGGTAGGTATTGCCACGACATCAAGTTTCGGTGAAGAGATTGGTTCTACAAGTGTAGAAGCTACATTGGCAAAAGTGGTGCAGGTTATGAACAATGTCAACCTAAGATATAACAAAGATCATGCGATGCAGCTAGATCTAATCGCAAATGAAGACAAGTTAATTTATGTGCCGGGAACTACAGACTTTTTTACAATACAAGACAATGGTGGTCAACTATTGGGTCAGAGTCAAGCCTTCTTTAATCAAACAATTCTTAGTAATCAATATGATTATGCTCAGACCTGGACGGAGCGATGTTCTGATGTTGGAGGTGTCGTAAGTGGTTCTGCCTGTAATAATCAAAGCAAGGCAAGAGGAGTCTCTTGTGGACCTGCAAATGTAGGGTATTTTCTTACTACTGTTAAACATGAAATGGGCCATCAATTCAGTGCCAGCCACACATTCAATGCCTGCAACGGCTCCGATCAGATAGCTACACAAGGTGCCTACGAACCGGGAAGTGGCAGTACAATCATGGGTTATCCGGGAGCTTGCGCGAGCGACAATATTCAAAATAATGCCGACGATTATTTTCATGTGATCAGCATCCTTCAGGTGCGAAATCACCACGCCAATAATCCTGGCTGTGGAACCTTCGGCACTGAGATAAATCATGTACCTGATATCGTATTACCGACTTACAGCTCATCTTTACTTACCATACCCGCTGATACACCTTATGAGTTGGTAGGAACCGCAACGGATATGGATGGTGACAACCTGTTATACGGATGGGAACAATTCGATCCGGGATCAGGAGAGCCTCTTGGTACAAACTTTGCTTCAGGACCATTGAACAGACCTTATCCACCATCAGCTAAAGGTTATTATAGGATTATACCAAAGATAAATAACATTATCAATGATATATTTGATATTGCTGATAGGATACCATCCGCGACCAGAGAAATGAACTGGAAATTAATCGCCAGAGATTACAATCCAAATGCAGGCGGTGTAGGTATTGCTGATTTTAAATTCAAAGTTGATTCAAATGCCGGACCCTTCAAATTTACTTTTCCTGCCAAGAATACGGATACGATTTTTGAATTAGGTCAATATGTTGAATTAAAGTGGGACGTAGCTAACTCTGATAAAGCTCCAGTAAATTGTGAAGCAGTAAATATTTACTATTCGATCAATGGTGGTACTGATTTTACAGATACACTTTTGCTCAATACACCGAATGATGGTCATGAATTTGTTATGTTACCGGTTAAAGCTGTTAACTCAAGATTTAAAATTAAAGGAGCAGGAAGCATCTTTTTGGATATTTCAAGAAAGGCTCTAAGGGTAAATGAACCGGCTGAAGCAGGTTATTCATATGATGTATATCCTCACAATGCGTTACTCTGCCCGGCAAGTCCAAAAGAATTTACAATCAAAAGTATTTCATGGAAAGATTATTCCACACCTGTCAAGGTCGAGCTCGTGGACGGATGGCCGGCCAATACGATCATCTCTCTTAACAAATCAGCACTTGCACCGGGCGAAGATGTCATATTATCTATCGACACGAAGGATGTCAATGAAGCCGGTTTTTTCACGATTAAATTGAGAGGAATTTCAGAAGGATTCGATACATTATACAGGTATGTAACGGTAGAGGTTTTGCCTTCAAAACTGGAATTTGTCTCTGCAGTCAATCCATTACCGGGCACTGTAAATTTTCCTCAGGTACCTACCTTTGGATGGGCTCCTATACCGGGTGCTGACCAATACGTTTTCGAACTATCTTCTGACTCAAGATTTATCAATATTATTGATTCATATGTCGGAGTGCAGCCTAATTTTAATACATTGCTTGTATTAGCGCCGGGTACTATATTCTATTGGAGAGTAAGGGCTATCAACAGATGTTTTGAAGGTCCATGGTCAGATTACAATACATTCCAGACTATTTTGTATGAATGCAATACGATCTCGGCATTGGGATTACCTAAAAATATTTCAAGTAATGTAACCATTCCTCCTGTTGAGATCAAATTTGATATTTCAAATCAGGTAGGTACTACAGCAGATATAAATCTCAAAAACATCAATATAAGCCATGGTGATATATCAAAACTAGAGATTTCGGCAAAATCGCCTTCCGGCAAAATCGTTAAGGTTATAAGTGAGCGTTGCTCCGGCATCTCTGGAATGAATACCTCTTTTGATGATTCTTCTCCACTTCCGATCTCTTGTGGACAAATAAAAGCCGACAAGACTTTTCAGCCTGGAGAAGCTTTGAGTGCTTTTAATGGGGATCCGGTCCAGGGAGATTGGTCTGTAACAATTACTACTAAAAAAGGTGGGTCTTCGGGTGTCATCAGTAGTCTAGATTTTGAATTGTGTGCAAGTGTAACGAGTTCACCGATCATCAAGATAAATAATAATGTACTCAAGGTAAAAACAGGCTTTGCTCAAACTGTTGAAAATAAAGATCTGAAATATGAATCTGACCAAACCACAGAAGACAATATCTGGTATTTCCTTCTTTCCGAGCCGGAACATGGCTATTTTACTTCTTATGGTCAGAGACTTTACAAGGGTGATCGATTCTTACAATCATTCCTGAACGACTGGGCATTAGAATATGTCCCTTTCGATGATGTATATGAAGGAGCTGATGAAGTAACATTATTGGTCAGAGATAATAAGTTTGGTTATCTGGCTCCAGAGATATTTAAGATTGACTTAAATAAATCAAATATATTAAAGTCTAATCCTAAGGTCAATGATGTTTCCAATCTAATCAGATTATATCCTAATCCTACGAAAGATCTGATTACAATAGATATGAGTGACTTTAAATGGTCAGGCAATGCGAAACTAAATATCACGGATCTATCAGGTAAATTGATATTATCCAGAGTACTTTCAAGTGGCACAGCAACCGTAAACATAGACCTTGGTCAAGTGGCATCTGGTGTGTATTTCGCTAATATTATCTCCGGCAACTATGTTGCAAAGCAAAAATTAATTAAAATCTAAGCATCTCAGATGAATCATAATTTATTAAAAATCACTTATCTCTTTATTTCTCTGCCTTTATTACTTCAGGGACAGAGTTTAGAAGGTACATGGAAGCAACTGCCATTGACGTCCGAACTTTCAACAAGAATGAATGCAGACCTGGTGTTGCCATCAGATGCGAAAGCATATCTTGTAGATGTTTCTGTCATCAATAACCTCTTGATGAATGCGCGGTCTTCAGAACAAATTCAAATGGCTCTGCCGCTAGGACCAGAAGGAGAAGAGGAGATTTTTAATATGACATATGATCCTATCATGGGAATTATGGATCAAAAGAAGTTTTCAGATATTCTTACATTCCGCGCTGTTTCAACAGACGGTAAGGGTAAGTTAGGTCGAATTGGTATTTCTAGTCTTGGATTTTATGGCATTTTTGAATCTGAGGATGGTCAGACCATTATCCGCCACGGTAATGGAGAGGAGAAAGATAAAGTCTTTATCTATGATTTGGATAGAAAGATGGCATTGGTGGACCCACTCTTGTTGGGTGTTTGTGGTACTGACAGTGAACCAAAAATATCACACAATTTCGATGTCCTTCAGACAAGAGATGAAATAAGGAAGATGAGAAATTATCGTCTTGCCATCTCATGCACCTCTGGCTTTGCAACCATCGCAGGCGGATCAGAATCTGCAGTAATGGCAAAGGTTGTGGAAGCGGTAAACTTATTAAATCTCAGGTATCATGTCGATTTTGGATTCCGTATGACACTCATTGACAATAATGAAAGATTGTTTAATCTTTCAGCTGCGACTGATTACTTTGTAGATCAAACTAAAGGACTTGGACTATTAAGACAAAATCAGAATTTCATAGATAGCCTACTTTCTCCGGAAGATTATGATTTGTCACAGGTTTTTACTAAAGTTTGTTCTGATGTAGGAGGAGTGGTTTCCGGACGGGCATGCGATGACAACTCAAAGGCAAGAGGTGTATCTTGTAGGAGCAGTGATGAAGATTATTTTTTCACTACATTCAAACATGAGATGGGACATCAGTTCAATGGGGGACATACCTTTAATGCTTGCAACGGCAGTACACAATATGACCCAGAATCATCTTACGAACCAGGCGCAGGTAGTACGATATTATCATATGGAAATAATTGTGGTGACGACAATGTCGGTACAAGAAAAGATTACTTCCATGTGATCAACATCATAGAGATGACTACTTATGCTATGGAAACAGAAGCATTATGTGGTACTTTAGGCACTGATATAAATCATGCTCCGGTAGCAAAAGTATCCTATCCTTCAGGTGTACTTACTATTCCAATCCTCACGCCCTTTGAGCTTACAGGCACCGGAACAGACATCGATGGCACCGGATTAACATATAACTGGGAACAGTTCGATCTGGGCACTGGTGATCCATTAGGCACCAATTTCGAAACAGGTCCACTGTTTGCGTCTCAGGATCCAAGAAATGCTGGAGCAACAAGGCTAATTCCTAAGCTTGCAGATGTTTTGTCAGGAGCTTACACCAAGAGTGAGCGGATGCCGGAGGTGAGTAGAGAGCTAAATTTTAAGATGACGATTCGGGACAACGATCAAAAAGTTGGTGCCACCGATATAGCTGATTTTAAATTTGAATCTACAATTGATGCAGGACCATTTCAAGTGACTTTCCCCTCGAAAGAGATAGATACAATTTTCACAGTAGGTCAACATATTTTAGTTCAATGGGATGTAGCGAATACTGATCAAAGCCCAGTCAATTGTAAGTTTGTGAACATAATGCTTTCCAACAATGACGGCTTGACCTTTCCTGATACTTTGGTATATAGAACTCCAAACGATGGCAGCGAATACATAATGTTGTACAAAGCAACTACAAGAGGAAGAGTGAAAGTGAAAGCGGCAGACAATATATTTTTGGATATTTCCAAAAAGTCTATGCGTGTAGTTCTTCCGGCAGATGCCGGATATTCAGTTGATGCATTTCCTCATGATGGAGCTACTTGCTTATATTCAACATTTGCATATCAGATTAAATCTATCCAATGGAATGGTTTTACCGCTCCAATTAAATTGGAAATCACAGATCCGGGCAACGATCAATTTATCATTGCATTCGAAAAAGATAATATCCTACCTGGGGAGACCATAAAGTTAAATGTCGATGCCAGAAATGTCGATGTAGCAGGTACTTATGTCATTAAGTTTATGGCTACCGCAGAGGGTGCTGATACCGTATGGAGTTCAGTAAATCTTGTCATCGGTGAAGACGATCAACCTTTTGCAGGAGTCGTTTCCCCGATCAATCTCAATCAGGAAGTTTCTGTTAAGCCAATTTTTCAGTGGAATAAAACAACCAGCGCTGCTTCGTACGAATTCGAGCTGGCTACAAACCCTTCCTTTGATGAGGAATCCGTGATATATGGATTAGAAACTGACTTAACTAAATTTACATATAATTTCAACCTTGAATCTAAAACTATTTATTTCTGGAGAGTAAGAGCCATGGGGGATTGTGGATGGGGACGCTGGTCGGAAACAAACATATTCAGGACTTCATCTGCCGAATCACCAAACACACTTGAGCAGATCAATAATCAAGTACTTAAGGTCAAAACAAATAATGCAAGGTTCATAGGTCATGATGATCTTTATCATACATCTGTCCAAGAGCCAAATGAAGACTTAACATATACATTACTTGCAGAAACAAGTCATGGAAGTTTGAATTTAAATGGAAGCAAACTGAGTGTAGGACAACAATTTACACAGGATGACATTGACAACGGTATTATGCATTATAACGCTGATCAATTGGATTATCAAGGAGCTGATAGGTTTGACTTTTTGGTTTATGACAGTCAGGCAACCTTCATAGGGCCTTACACGATGCTGATCGATATCAATGATCAAAACCCGTTGAGTACAAAAGAAGATCTTACGAAAGTAGACCATTTAGTGACTTTGTTTCCAAGCCCATCTTCGGGTCAGGTTACTTTAACATATGCAGGAAAAGTAGCGCTAAGCGATGCTACTGTGATGATTTACAATGTAAATGGCAATGCGGTCTGGTCAAAAAATTACGCCGGTAGTTGGAATAATTCAACATTAGATTTTAATTCACTGACTAGCGGGACTTATGTACTAGTGCTCAAATCAGGAAATTATATTTCAAAAAAGAGGCTGGTCAAATTGTAAAAAATTATATTTGCCTCATTAAAACGTAGTATGTACCTATTTTTGGGATTAATTACGTTTAGAGAGTGCAAAATATGTTTAAATCAAAATACTTCTGGCTTCACATAGGACTAATCCTTATTGCCATTTGTGTACTAATCGCCATAGTATTTTCTTTACTGGGTATGTATACGCATCATGGTGAGAAAATTCCTATTCCAAAACTACTGGAATTGACTGTAGATCGAGGTACGAATCTTTGTGAAGATGCAGGATTCGAGCTGATTGTATCAGATTCTGTTTTTGTAGTAGGACAACGTGGTGGTACTATTATAGCGCAAAATCCCGAACCTGCATCATTTGCTAAAGAGGGCAGAAAAGTCTATGTAACAATTACCAAGTTCTCTGCTGATATGATATCCATCTCAACGTTGCCCGCCTTATATGGTAAAAGTTATGAGCTGAAGAAAAAGGTATTGCTAGATGGATTTGAGATACAGTCTAGTGTCGCTGGATATCTCTTTGACAAGGGTGATCCCGGTCAGATACTCAAAGTAATCCTGGGCACTGATACGATTATCGATCAAAATGGTATTGCAGAAAATATCAATATTCCGAGAGGTGGTAAGTTGAGATTTATATTGTCTTCAAAAGAAGGAGGAAAGGTACAAGTGCCGGATCTGGTCTGCAGAACTTATGACGAGGCAATATTCCTGGCAGCAGGCAATTTTCAACTCGCCATACGATCTGGTGAGGGCGGTGAATACATTATTTCTCAAGAACCAGCCTTCGCACCCGGCTCAGTTATAGAAAGGGGAGATTCTATTTCAATAATACTTTCAGATACCCGACCACTGGAATGTCCAGAAGCTATTGAATGACCAAAATGTAAGGTTGCAACAAAAAGCGCGGCCATTTCGTTTTTATAAAAAATTTTACCACGAATGATTCGACTTTCACTTAGTTTACTTACTATAATATTTGTTTTAAGCTTTAACAATTCGAGCTCTGCGCAGATTATTTTCTCAAACCTGACAGAGAATCCTGCATTATTATCGGTTAAGAATACGGAACTGGAAGAGCGCAATTATATTTCAAGTCAAAGGTTGGTTATCCTGGCTGCAGATACACAGAAAGTTTGTATCCAAAGACCAGATCTTGGCTTTTTTGATACTCTTTATTATGCGTCTTCAAATGTACCTGTTGATATTGACTTCAGTATAGATCTGAATTGTGTCACTATTTCTGCACATGCTAATGCGCCTGTTAGTTCAGTGTCATTGCCATTTGCATTTGTCACAAGTGATGGTAACATTTTGTCATACACTATATATGTTGATATCGTCAAGCCATTGGTGTTGCCTTTCTTCGATGACTTTGCATACAACTCAAAAATACCGGATCCGGCCAGATGGGTGGATAAAAATGTATTCATTAATCAAACAATGGCAGTTGATCCACCTAGTATTGGTGTAGCGACTTTTGATGGCCTAAATTCTAATGGAACACCATATGGAGGAGGTTTTAACAGAGCTGATTATTTAACATCAAACTATATAGATCTTTCAGGAATCACTGCAAATGACTCAGTTTACCTAAGTTATTTTTTACAAGCTAAGGGCAATACATACAATCATCAACAGAGGGACAGTATAGAGCTTGAGTTTAAAAATGACAAGGGAGAGTGGAAATCTGTCGCTTCATACAAAGGTATTAGCCCTAATAATCCGTCTGATTACATTCCCCCATTCCAGCAATACAATATTGTAGTTGATAAGAGCTTCTACCACCGAGGATTTCAATTTAGATTTGTGAATTACAATTATAGATTGGGTGTGTATTCGACTTGGCACCTTGATTATGTTAAAATGGTAGTAAATCAGAAACCCTCGTTAAACTTAATGGATATAGCATTCATTAAGCCGCCAAACAAATTTTTAAAAACATATTCGGCCATTCCTTATAAACAGTTGAGTGGACATGAGAATGAAGAATTAGCCAATACGACAGAGATAGAGCTCTATAATCATTTTCTTGAGACAGCTGAAGATCTTGTAGATCCGAGATTGAACATTAAAGAAATTACCACAGGTACTCAAATTTACGAAGGCGCTCTTGTGAATCTTGTATCTCAACTTAACCCTGCTGTGGGTATAAATAGATTTTCCAATGCATTCGATGCCGGCCAGATAGCAGATGCTATAGCTTCAGTTCCCGCAGGCCAGCTTCCATTAATTTTCAGGACTACTTATACCTTTGATCAGGATCAGGAGACCCCGCTTCTTGAAGAAAACAACAAAGCATTTTCAGATACTGAAGTAGGATATACGATGGCTTATGATGATGGAACTGCTGAACTTAATATCGCTGCAGAGGCCAATAATAGCACAAAATCACAGATAGCCGTTAAGTTTCATCTTAATGAAGGGGACTCTCTACGGGCTATTCAGTTTCATTTTCCAAGATTGTTTGACGATGTAAGCAAGCAACTTTTCAATATCAAAATATGGGTAGGAGATCTTAACAAAGAAGAAGCAGATTATACGTATCAATTGCAAAAGCCGATCTATGCGGATGGCATATTCGATACACTGCAAGGATTCACGACGTATCCATTGACTGATGACTTGTATGACAGCATTCCGAAGCCGCTGTATATTCCTGCTGGAGACTATTATGTAGGTTGGCAGCAATTTACTGTTTCATCTGCCGGTCAATTTATCCCCGTAGGATTTGACAGAAATTACAAAGGCGGGGAGGCAATTACTTATTACAAATCTACAGGAGACTGGAAGCCGCTTTCGGAACTATCTACTTCACCCTTGTTGAAAGGTGTACCGATGATCCGTGCCAAGTTCCAAAATTCCTTGCTCACTTCAGCGACGAAAGACTTAGATAAAGTGCAATCACTTTCCTTCTATCCAAATCCATCAAATGGTACAATATGGTTAGATAAAAAGCTTGAATTGCCGGTCAATAGCACTTATAAGATCTATGATGCTATGGGCAATAAAGTTCAGTCAGGTAGAATGGAATCACAGCTTAATATCTCTAACCTGCAAGGTAATCTGTACTATATTCAAGTGATGAAGGCGGATGGACAATTGTTTGGAACGTCGAAGATCATGGTGATCAGATAATATATTTAAAGTTAGAAGGCAGAAATTAGAAGTTAGAATAAAACTTCGAATGAAGTGTAGAGCAAACATTTGGGGTATTATAGGCAAAATGAATTTTGCAGACACACGAACTTAGGTTAACCTACGCTCAGCACTTCATAGCGAATGATGTACAAAATTTAAATTAAAAACTTAGATCGTGAGGTTCGGCGTAGGTTAACCTACGTCGGGGTGTCACCAAAGTTTACTTTGAAAAATACAAAAAGATGTGTTTAACGAAATGTATTTATTTGCCGAAGTCGTCCAAGATCATGGTCATCAGGTAAAGTAATAATTCAGCTATACCGTGTAAATAATTATAGCCTCTGTAGGGACAGGTCGCGACCTGTCCCTACAGAGGCTATAATTATTTACTGTCCTCAAAAAGTCATCTCCTTCACCTTCTTCCAGATCTCCTCATGCAGATCTTCAATGCTGAGCGTCCCGTCAAGAATGACAATATTCTCTCCGTCATTTGTCGTTTCGAAAGCATTCATAAAGTCTTCGTGAGTATTGGTCTGCTTCTCTATATTTTCATAGATATCTAGTTTCTCTCTACTTTCAGTGAGTCTTTTTAAAGTGATGACAGGATCAATATTCAGATAAAAGGTGATGTCTGCTTTTAAAAAACTTTTACAGATACTATTTGCAGAAATGAGCCATTGGAGTGAAACATATTCCCCCTGAAATGCATAAGAGGAATAATAATATCTGCTTGAGATCACATTGAAACCCTTTTCCATCATCGCGAGTATGCCAGATTCCGGATTTTTGATATGGTCCAATCTATCAGCAAGGTACAATGCTGCCATGACCGAGGCATCGACTTCTTCATCACCGCTTAGGATGGAGCGAATGAGCTTGCCAATAGGCCCATCTGTAGGTTCGTGAGTGGTCATAGCTTTTTTCCCTTCCGCCTGAAATCTCTTTTGCAAAAGATCGATCTGGGTGCTTTTACCACTGCCATCGATACCTTCTATTACTATAAACATTGATTTTGACATAAGAATATAATTTTATTGACGATGAAGAAGAGATTAACCTTCCGATTATCTGCTAAATTATATATTTTTGGAACAATCAATCCTATTTAATACAAATTTGGATTTTTTAATTAACCGGCATTTTTATGAATAATGACATAAATACAGTGATTTTAGACAAATTTATCTGAAAAATTAAGCGTGTCAATTCGACTAATATTAGATCATAAGGATTAGAAATAGATTATATAATAAATTAAAAAAGTAGATGATAGTCAATTGTAACGTGCTTGGCGAAGAGAGAAGTTTTGATACAGAGAGAGGATTAGACTTGTCAATAGAGTTGCACAAAGGATATCCTCAAGTCAATTGTTTCAATGCGCCACTTTTTTCCACTACGCCTTTAAGGGAAGGATCTTTTGTCGGATCTACCTTGCATGGTTCACCGGTTAATTTTTACGATGTAGCTATTAATCCGCATGGAAATGGCACGCATACTGAATGTGTAGGGCATATTGCCAAGGAGCCATATTATATTAATGAGTGCTATAAAAGTGATTTTCATGTGGCACAATTGATCAGCATTTTTCCTTTACTTGAAGAAAATGGAGATAAAACAATACCATTGGGACATCTTGAACAGCTATGGGACTATAAAGGTGAGGACGCATTGGTCATCAGAACATTGCCGAACGGCGAGGAAAAGCGCACAAAGAATTATTCCAATTCCAATCCGACATATTTTACTGATGATGCGATGCGTTTTATAGTAGAGACGGGGATAAAACATCTATTAATAGACTTGCCAAGTGTCGACAGAGAGTTGGACGAAGGAAGAGTAAGCTGTCACAAAATATTTTGGAATTACCCTGGGAATGAGGTTAGAAAAGATGCTACGATATCGGAACTTATTTTTGTTCCGGATGGTGTAAGTGATGGAATTTATTTGCTAAATTTACAGTTATTAAACATACAATTAGACGTGTCTCCAAGTCGACCCATGTTATATAATTTATTTTGAAATGGGTATTTCAACTGAATACGAACAAACAATATTCGATCGATTCCTGTCCATCGATTCAGGGGCGTATAGAGATATTGTTCATTTTTATGAGGACTATCGGGATAGATTATATAGTCTGGATGCGCTTAAACGGTTTGAAATTCAGGCCTGCTATGTTGAAGCGCTCTTTGAAATGGGCAAGTACAGGGAAGTTCTTTTCATCATCGATGATACGATCGAAACAGCGATTGTATTCGATTATTCCAGGTTATTCGGGGTAGATATTTATTTTAATTTATTACTCAAAAAAGCAGTCGCCTTATTTCAGTTACACAAAACAGATGAATCGCTTATAGTTACCAAGCAACTATTGTCCATGTGTCCTGATGAACCAAATGTTAGGTTTTTTTTCAAAGAGATTATGCTTTACCAATGTCGCAAACTCGTATTACCTACAAGGGTATTTTTTATTTCGGGGCTGATCACCACCACAGTTCTTATGGCATTCGAAATACTTATTATATGGCCTTTTTATAACGAGATCAGCGACACCGTAACTAAAGTTCGTAATTTACTTTTCCTTTTTTCGGTGCTCATCTTCTTATCGGGCGAAGCATCAAGATTCCTGCTTATGGAATGGCAATCATTTTTGCATTTCAATTTTATCAAAAAACAAAAGGATATCAAAAGCAAAACACTTAAAAAAGATATTAAAGAAATACATAAATAAATTTAGATCTTATCTCTTAAGATTGCAAAATAAAATTTGCCACACACGCTCTTCAAACCAACATGGGTTATCTTTGTTCTTTGAATAATTGGTTATAACATTTTAATGTAAATATATTTTTGAAACAACACCAGCATATCTATGACGAGCACGGCGCCCAGGTCTGCTGCACTCTTGAAGAAAAGATCAATCGGGATGCAAAGCAGAAGATAACAACAGAGGATAATGACGAAGGTTGTTGCAATCATCATTCTGCCAATAATGTAAAGCAAAGTTCAGGACATAATGATGGACATGATCACGACCATGACCACGATCACCAGCACGGGTCTGGCATTTGGTCTATGTTTAGGACTGCTATCATAAGTCTTGCCCTTCTTCTCGTCGGTCTTGGATTGGATCATGTACTACACCCACAATGGTTCAGCGGTTATATAAGGATCATATTGTATATAGCAGCCTATCTTCCTGTGGGACTTCCTGTGCTTAGGGATGCCTGGGTAAGTATCACAAAAGGACAGTTCTTTTCTGAGTTTTTTCTAATGTCATTGGCTACCATTGGAGCATTCGCCATTGGAGAATACCCGGAAAGTGTTGCCGTGATGCTTTTTTATACAATCGGTGAAGGATTCCAAATGCTGGCAGTCAAAAGAGCGAAATTAAATATTCAAACTTTACTTGATCAGCGCCCGGACGAAGTCAGCATACTCCGATCTGGTGAGGTCATAAATATCAAAGCAGAGAATGCCGCTATAGGTGATATTATTCAATTAAAACCCGGGGAGAAGCTGGCATTAGATGGTGTCTTAATTTCAACAGCTGCTTCTTTTAATACTGCCGCCTTAACTGGAGAAAGTGTACCTCAAACCAAGAAGGAAGGAGATGTCGCATTGGCAGGAATGGTTAATCTTAATTCTCCTATTCACATCAGAGTAACTACTGCTTATCAGGACAGTAAACTTAGTCGGATCTTACAAATGGTTCAAGACGCTTCTTCCCGTAAGGCGCCTACTGAATTGTTTATCCGCAAGTTTGCAAAGATCTATACACCGATTGTTGTTGTCCTCGCTGCCATGATCTGCTTGCTTCCTATCCTTTTTGTGGAGGTCTATTCCTTTCAGGAATGGCTTTATAGGGCTTTGGTCTTCCTGGTGATCTCATGCCCATGTGCCCTGGTCATCAGTATTCCACTTGGATATTTTGGCGGTATTGGAGCAGCCAGTAAAAACGGGATTTTGATCAAGGGGGGTAACTTTTTGGATGTGCTCGCCGGTGTGACTCACGTCGTGATGGACAAAACAGGGACATTGACTGAAGGAGTATTTAACGTACAGGAATTAAAATTAGAGGCCGGTTTCGAAAAGTCTGAGGTGATATCTATGTTGAGTGCTTTACAATCTATGAGTACACATCCTATCTCTACTGCTATTCAAAACTATGCAGGCAAGTCTGAAACACGCCTCGCGGTCAGTGATGTGGAAGAAATCGCTGCACATGGACTGAAAGGACAAGTCGATGGTAAGGAAATATTGGTCGGTAATTTCAGATTGTTGGATAAATATTCAATCATATACCCTGATTCAATTAATTCATTATCAGGTACGGTCACCGCATTTTCAATAGGTGGAAGATATGCCGGCTACATGAGTATCTCTGACAAGATTAAAAAAGAATCAGCTCACGCGATTTCACGCTTGCATTCTATGGGTGTAAGTACTACAATGCTTAGTGGAGATAAGCACGAAGTCGTTCAATCTGTGGCTAAAGAAATCGGGATCAAAGAAGCCTATGGAGAATTACTTCCAGTTGATAAAGTAGACAAGACAAAACAGATCAAGAATCCTCAAAATATAGTCGCATTCGTCGGAGATGGGGTCAATGATGCTCCTGTCATGGCTCTGAGTGATGTCGGTATCGCCATGGGTGGCCTGGGAAGTGATATGACTATTGAGACTGCTGATGTAGTAATTCAGGATGATCGACCGGACAAAATTCCTATGGCTATAGCTATCGGAAAACAAACGAAACGTATTGTGTGGCAAAATATCACTATGGCCTTCGTAGTCAAAGCCGCAGTGCTAATCATTGGTGCTAGTGGACTTGCAACCATGTGGGAAGCGGTATTCGCTGATGTAGGCGTGGCGTTGCTCGCCATTTTGAATGCGGTGAGAATACAGAAGATGCGTTTTTAGGAGGATGATTTTATATGATTAGGTTTTGGGAACGCAGATTTATTAAGATTTGCATGATATGTTTATGATTTTTAGATACAAATCTCAAAGATTGATTCCAAACCCCAAACCCCAAACCCCAAACTTCAAACCCCAAACCCTCAAATTAATTTTTCTTAATCATGTTGATCTTAGATCCACCTTGTCCTATGATGTTCATGACCTTATTGTCTGCTGTGTAGTTACCTACTTTTTCAGGATATTCTCCCGATTTTGTAGTTATAAAAAATAGATGTCCTTCTTCGGTGTACCAAGCTTTATCTTTTAATGGTTTTAATTCTCCATCCAGATAAGAAAGACTTCCATTTACATTAAAAAAGAGATATTTATTGCCAGAAATGATGGTTGGAACCTTGCCTTTAGAGTATTCTTTAATTTCCCAAAGTCCCACGACCGCTGGATCATGTCTGTCCATCGCGGTATTGCCTTTGTTCACATTTTTTACAATTTTTTCAGGCTTTGACGTATCTTTTTGATTTCACTCGATGCAGGAGCATTGGCACTACTACTAATAAATACTTTTTGAAATTTCACAGGGAGTGGAGGGCTGATCTGGGGACGTACCATGGATAATAGAAACACAAGTGTGTCCTTATGATGATAACCTTCCACCTCGAATAGAGAGTTCAATAAGGTGTCTTTCGCCTGTCCGATAAATTTACCTTTTTCTATAGATCCCTTTACATTAAAGTTATTGGCCCTATCAAAGATCGTCCCTGTGATTGATTCATTCTCCCCGGCTTTAAGAAACATACTGATTTTCTTATCCCTTATCATGCCGACATATGTCCCTGCATAGTCTTTAGCTGTGTCTTGCTTACAACTGTGAAAAACGTTAGCGCAGATCAAGATCAGAAATATTGATTTAAAATTCATTTTGTGTATATGGTTTATTTCTGATCCTGATCCTGATTCTTATTTTCCAATGATAAAACGACTGGTGATCGCATTTTGTCCACTTCCTATTTTTAACAAATATGGTCCAGGAGCTAATTTGCTCACATCAACATCAGTCAGAGAGACATTGGAATTAAATTTTTCATTTTTTTCTATTACAATGGCTCCTTTGCTATCAACGATATTTACTTGCAGGAATTGCTCTTTAGCAAGGCCTTTAATCTGAAATGATAAGATTTCTTTGACAGGATTGGGATAGATATTGAGCTCAAATGCCGGCTTTACAATGTTTTTTGAACTTAAGGTCGCCAAGTCGAAGGTTTCTGAAGTTGCATTGATTGGTTTGGCCAAAGTGGCGATGGTAGCTATACCGGCAGCCGCAACTTTGGTGAGGAACTCAAAATTGATGGTGCTAAGCACATCCTGAGCCGTATGATAGTTGTGATTTCTTGTATCGGCACCATCTGTGATCATGAGTGCAGGAAATCCTGCATCCCAGAAAGGGGCATGATCACTTCTGCGGAGATCCTGAGCGATCGTACCTGTGCCGGGAACTACTAAGCTAATCACCTTAAGGGAGGGAACATATTCTCCTGCTGCCAGATTGAACATCGTGTTTAATGCGCCGGAAGCCGTGTTGCCGCAGTTAATTATAAAGTTTCCTCTGCTCTGATCGCTAATAATTTGGGTAACCTGAGTAGGAAATAAAAATTCAAATCCGTTAGGGATCGTCTGACTATTTGGTTCTTCTGATGAGTATCCGATCATCTCATAGTTGACCAGACCTTTGATCTTGTCACCGGCTTTGATGCCACCAGTCACATATTTACTACTTCCGATAAGGCCAAGCTCTTCCAAATTGAAATTTGTAAATTGGATATTGTTTTCAAAGCTGTAATCTTTCAGCACCCTCATTGCTTCCAGCACACCGACTACACCTGTGCCATTGTCATCTGCTCCCGGTGCATTACTGGCTGAATCAAAATGGCCATTAATGAGGCAGAGTTGGTTATTATACAATCCTTCTTTCTGTCCAATGATATTATTGAAGGCTTTGTTATTGTACATGAAAGAATGGTTTCTCTGAGTCAATCCGGCTGCACTCATTTTATTGGAAATGTAGTTTTCTACTTCAGCCAATTTCGCCGGAGCTGCTGTATAATGTCTTACGCCGACGATGGCTTCCAGATTGCTCTTAAGAGAATCTTGGCTGACTAGAGCGACCATGTCTGCGATGGAAGGTGCATGGCGATCATATGCCATTAATTTTAACTTGATTTTACTAAGGTCCGTGCCGGCATCGTACTGCCAAGAAATGGATTTTGAATTTCCTATCAGAATTGGGAATCCAAAATCACCGGTAGCATTTGTAACGGGCACAAAATTATCTCCTGCAGTACTCTGTTGCAAAACAATTGTGATCGTGTCGCTCTCAACATCTAAGAGGTCAAAAGTTAAGGTGATTAAACGATTTGCGGCATCATGGCTGAGCTGCACATCAGTAAGGTTAGGTGCGCTGTTCTGACTGATTAAAAGATTAAAACAAGAAAGGAAAGGAATTAAAAGGATTAGCTTTTTCATGGTGTGAATTTTAATTATTGTAAAAATAATTAATTTTTTATTTATCCCGAGTTAAAACTCTGGGCAATTGAAAGAGATTAATAAATATTTCTAACAAGGTTAAGCTTTATCGCACTGAATAAATTGTTAATTAAAACCTGGGACTAAAGTCCTATCATACTAATCCTTCGATCCGTTGACTAAAGTCAACGGCAAATTATTGCTGCTTTCCATTCTTAGTTACACTGAGATCGGAGTAGCATTTGACACCAGTCAAATCCCTTTGTGCACTTAAAAATTCAACATTAGCTATAAAATCTAAAAAACTAAAGCAGCTCAAATCTTGAAATGAAATTAAAACCTTTGTGAATCTTTGTGTTAAAACTTATTTTTTGATTCATATAAAAGGCTGCCAAGGCAAATTAATGTTATTAAATACTAAAGTTTAGGAGTTGCTTATTATAATGGTTTCTTATTATACAAATTATTGAATTCTTCTATCAGCTGGATGTACAATAAATCAAATAGTTATTTTGCATCATATCTTTTTTTCTTATATATTTAATTTACTTTCCTTACTTTCGTTCATCATTCCTATTCGCCGTCTTTTTATCTTAAACTAAAGTATTTTAAATGCGCTATCTGATATTTACCGCTCTGCTGATTGTCAATTTTTCTATCATTTCCTACGCTCAATTAGACAAAGATCCTGTCGATTATGTTAACCCACTCATGGGATCTCTATCCACCTATAGCCTTTCCTCCGGCAATACGTATCCGAGTGCCTCCATGCCATGGGGTATGAATAGCTGGACTCCACAAACAGCCAAAATGGGAGATGGATGGCAATATTATTACAATGCAGACAAAATACGAGGCTTTAAACAAACGCATCAGCCAAGTCCGTGGATCAATGACTATGGACAGTTTTCAATTATGCCTGTGACTGGAACCTTGAAGTTTAGGGAAAAAGACAGAATGTCCTGGTTTTCACACAAAGCTGAAGTTTCAAAACCATATTATTACAGCGTCTATTTGGCGGACTATGACGTGACGACAGAACTTTCACCGACAGAAAGAGCCTGTAGTTTCCAGTTTACTTTTCCAAAAAATGATGAATCTTACATCGTCGTTGACGCTTTTAATAAAGGTTCTTATGTCAAGATTTTACCAGCTCAAAAGAAAATTATCGGATACACCACCCGCAACAGTGGCGGCGTTCCATCAAATTTCAAAAACTATTTTGTTATCAAATTTGATAAGGCATTCGAATTGTCTTATACTTTTCAGGACAGTGTACTCATAAAGGATAAACTGGAGTTGACTTCTGATCATTCGGGGGCCATCATTGGGTTTAAGACTAAAAGAGGTGAAATAGTACACGCCAAAGTTGCGTCTTCTTTCATCAGTTTTGAACAAGCAGAACTAAACCTCTCCCGTGAGCTTGGTGACGATGATTTCAACACAACAAAAAACAAAGGACGTGCCATTTGGAACAAGGAATTGAGTCGCATCCTTGTGGAAGGAGGAAGTGATGAAGAAACGAAAACTTTTTATTCATGTCTTTACAGAACCATGCTTTTTCCGCGCAAACTGCATGAGATAAATGCCAATAATCAGACCGTGCATTACAGTCCTTACAATGGAGAAGTGCTTCCGGGGTTTATGTATACGGACAACGGTTTCTGGGATACCTTCCGTGCGGTTTTTCCATTTTTCAATCTAATGTATCCTGAAGTGAATTCGGAGATCATGCAGGCCATGGTCAATGTGTATAAGGAAAGTGGCTGGTTGCCGGAATGGCAAAGCCCAGGACATAGAAATTGTATGATCGGAAGCAATAGCGCCTCCATTATTTCAGATGCTTATATCAAAGGAGTAAGAGGTTTTGATGTAAATGTCTTGTATGAAGCCATGCTAAAGAATAGTAACAATGCAGGTCCAATGGAATCTGTAGGGCGTGCAGGTGTAAAAGAATACAATGAATTGGGGTATGTGCCGTATGATATTGGCGTGAATGAAAATGCCGCCAGGACTTTGGAATATGCATATGATGATTTTACCATAGCACAATTGGCCAAAGCACTTAAGAAACCTGAAGAAGAAATTGCTGTTTTTACTCAAAGAGCACACAATTACAAAAATGTCTTCGATCCTTCGACAAAACTGATGCGCGGAAGAAACAAAGATGGCGAGTTTCAGTCGCCATTTAATCCATTCAAATGGGGAGATGCATTTACAGAAGGTAATAGCTGGCATTATACCTGGAGTGTA
This sequence comes from Candidatus Brachybacter algidus, assembly GCA_016711705.1. GTDB lineage: Bacteria > Bacteroidota > Bacteroidia > Chitinophagales > Saprospiraceae > Parvibacillus > Parvibacillus algidus. Next base: position 27,773 of record JADJSK010000006.1, read on the forward strand.
TTTCAGGATGTCAATGGACTGGCTATGGCTATGGGAGGACGCGACACAATGGCAATGATGCTGGATTCCGTATTTAAAATGCCGCCGATCTTTGATGATAGTTATTATGGTGGAACGATCCACGAGATCCGTGAGATGCAGATCATGAACATGGGTCAGTATGCGCACGGCAATCAACCTATTCAGCACATGATTTATCTCTACAATTATGCAGGCCAACCTTGGAAGGCGCAGTATTGGCTGCACCAGGTCATGAATAGAATGTACCATTCCGGTCCGGATGGATATTGTGGAGATGAGGACAATGGACAGACGAGCGCGTGGTATGTGTTTTCAGCCATGGGATTCTATCCTGTGACTCCCGGAACTACTCAGTATGTCATCGGGTCACCGTTATTTAAAAGGATAACGATCAGCTTATCGAATGGTAAAAAAGTGCAGATCAATGCTCCTGCAGTCAACTCTGAAAATGTGTACATCGATAATATTACGATGGATGGCCGACCTTATGAAAAATTATATTTTGAACATTTTGACTTGCTGAAGGGTGGTAAATATGATTTCAATATGTCTAAAGTTCCGACTACAAATAGAATTTACAAAGAGGTAATGTTTCCATTCTCGATGACGAAATGGCCGGAGGTGAAGAGGAAGTAGCTTGCGAATTTGTGATTGGTCAATAAATTTTAAATGCGGCATTGAAAATAAAGGGGATCAAATAATTAATTGATTTATACATTGACACAATTCAAAGGCAATTGAACGAGATTAAGAAGCATTTGAGATTTGATAAATCAGTAACTTCATGAAAAAACTGATATTTATAATCCGGGACATAAGTCCTATCCTATTTTATCCTCCGATCCGTTGACTGAAGTCAACGGCAAATTAGAAGGATCAATTCACGAGATAGCTTGCCGTTGGTTTTAACCAACGGAGGTGAATGTCGCACTGGATTGGACTTCAGTCCTTACATTTATTTAATTCAAAATGAGTAATTGTTGATTTATAGAGTGCTTGACATGAAGTGTTGGCTTGAAAAGACAGTATTTGGCTTTAGCCGGATGGGAAGAGAATTTGGAGTCAGTAAAATCTTGTGTGTCCTTTAAAAACACTAAAATAGTAAAAACCTATGTTCCTGCATGTTTCAATTAACTTTAAAAAGCAGTATGATTGAACCTGGGACACAATTCCTATCATTTTTTAACCTTCAATCCGTTGACACAAGTCAACTGCAAACTATGAGTTTGAATTTTTTTAAATTAACATATAGTCACATAGGCGTTTCGGGATAATAAACTTATGTGCCCTATGTTCTTACATGTTTCAATAATTCATTAAAAAAGAAAGAATAAGGAGCCTGGGACTGAAGTCCTTTCATAGTTATCCTTCGATCCGTTGACTGAAGTCAACGGCAAATTATTGTTGCTTCCCAATTTTTTAGAAACAGCTTGATCGAAGTAGCATTTGACACTAGTCAAATCCCTTTGTGCTCTCAAAAATTCAACACTAGCAAAGAAATCTAAAAAACCAAAGCAACTCTCATCTTGAAAAGAAATTAAAAACCTTCCCTCCTACGTGTTAGCAAACAAAGAATTTCTAAATGAACTCTGCCCTCCTTGCAAAAAACACCCCCCGCTTTGCGTACCCATCAAGAGGGGAAGATGCGACTTTATTTTTGTTTTTATTTTAAGGCATTGCTAAAATCAGACTCGAATTAACTGAGAAATGTGATTTCTCAAAATGCTGCACTGCTAGATCTGTGCCGCATTTGACGCCAGTCAAATCTCATTGTGAACCTCAAAAACAAATCAATAGCAAATTGTATTAAAAAACAATAGCCACTGCCGAATCGAGCTACAATTAAAAACCTCCGTGAAACTCTGTGAAACTTCATTTCTTTTGCCACCAATTCGTTAATAGCATCGAAGATAATGCACAAATATTGGCGAATGCCTCCCTCAAAAAATCGCTCATAGCTACTCAAAAGCCATACTGCCAGCTCTCATTATTCACTGTTCATTATTCACTATTCATTACCTATCTGATACACATATTTCCTCCCATCTTCCACATCATGCTTCCTGAAGATCAGGTCCACATCGTGCCGGCCACTGTAAAGTCTATTGATTTCTTTGATCAGTGTGGACCTCTTGAATCTTTGTGATTCCGCAGGGATGATGTCAATGATTTCCAGAATGGTATCCAATTCATCTACAGAAAGGATCTTACCTTTTTCAAAGATTAAGGCCTCAAGGTATTTGTTGTTCCATGGCATAGTTTCGTCAGATAAAATAGCTGCTTCACTTCTATTTTTTGTACGTTTTCGATAGATCAAATAGGCTCCAATTGTTACAGGAATTAGAGATAGAAGCATAATAAGTGGATAACTATCTCCTCTTGTTTTCTTGACGATTTCAAAAAACTGTATTTGATCTTTTGCAGAGAGGTCGTAACGATGATCCATATCGTTTTTGAAATAGGTGACACTATCTCCAAAGATTCTGAACATTCCTTTGCCATTGCTTTGATATGCTCTGAAGGGTGTTTGCATCGATTCATAATGCTGACCGGTGATCTTATCTATCAATGTTAACTTGTCTCCATAGATGACATAGTAGTTTTCAAAATCAATGGTATACCAATGCAGTATAAAGGTCTGAGCATAGTCAAGTTTGAAACCATCCGGCCTTTCTTTTATGTATTGACTATTTATGTTAATTTCGATGGATTTTTTATTATTGAAAGCAATTATTCCTTCAGGTGACAGCCAGCCAAAAAGGGTCTCTAAGTTTTCGGTGAAGGGCAATAATTCCCATTCGCCGAGGTCTTCCTGAAATACGATCAACATGCTATGTGCACGCCAAAATCCATATCCGCCAAAGGAATATATCTTCCCTTTATGCACAAAGGCTTTGTTGCCATAATTAAATCCTCTGTTGGCTCCTTTGCATATGTTGTGCCAGGTATTATTGCGCCATTTATAGACACTCATGGCGCCGTTGGGCAATAAATATTTATCATTTCCGACTTCGAGGATGTCGAGTCTTTCTATTTTCAGTCCGGTTGTATTAGTTGAATCCAGGACTTTAATGGATTCGTTGAAAAGCATCCTTAACTCTGCCGAATCGGTTAACTCACCATCATCACGATAGACTACTTGGGAATATGCCTGGGTGTGGGCTACGCAAATAAATAGTAGGAGAATTAGATGTTTCAAATTAGTGATTTTATTTAAAGCTAAAGTTATCTTTAAATGATCGAATTTAAGTAGTTTATTTTATTTAATTCAATTTAATTATGGTATTAAATAAAAACAATAGGAAGTTGAATAATAAGCCCGAATTAAAACTCCGGGCTATTGAACGAGATTAAGAAATACTTGAGATTTGATCGATCAGAATAAAAATCAATTCAAGCCCTGCAAGGGCGACATACTCCAGCGAGGTGCGCAGCGCCTCGCAAATATTCCTTCCTAAAGCCGCCGCATTTGACGCCAGTCAAACCCCTTTGTGACCTCAAAAAAATTTCAATAGCAAATGGCCTTAGAAAACAATAGCCATTGCCGAATCGAGCTACAATTAAAAACCTCTGTGAAACTCTGTGAAACCTCATCCCTCCCACGCATCGGCAAACAATGGATTTCTTAATGTTCTCTGCTCTTCTTAAATAAAAACACCCCCCGCTTTGCGTACCCCTCAAGAGGGGAAGATGCTACTATGTTTTTGTTCTTATTTTAAGGGGTTGCTAGAATTAAAATTAAAAACCTCCGTGAAACTTTGTGAAATGTCTTCCTTTCAAAAATAGCTCAAAGCTACTCAAAAGCCTTACTGCCAGCTCTTATTATTCATTGTTCATTGTTCACTATTCATTATCCTCTATTCATTGCCTATCTGATACACATATTTCCTCCCATCTTCCACGTCTTGTTTCCGGAAGATCAAGTCCACATCGTAACGAGCGCAATAAAGCCTATTGATTTCTTTGATAAGATTGGACCTTTTAAATCGCTGTGTTTCGGCAGGGATGACATCGATGATTTCCAGAATGGTGTCCAATTCATCTACAGAAAGTATGTTACCTTGTTGCAAGAGTAGTGCTTCCAGGTATTTATTGTCCCAGGAGTGAGGCTCGTCTTTAGAAGTTATTAACTCACTTTTCTTCCGCTTCCTTTTTCTGTATATGATCATGGGCACAATGGTGGACATCAATGCGAGCGACACGAAGAATATGACATAGAATTGTTTGTCGCTATTCTGTTCTTTTTTATTAAAAAACTGTAATTCATCTTTTACACTAAGATCGAATCGATGATCCATATCACCTTTAAAATAGGTAACACTATCTCCGAATATTCTAAACATACCCTTACCATTTTTTACATAATGCCTAAAGGCTACTACATCAGATTCGTAGATTTGGCCGGTGGACTTTTCGATCAGCCATGCTTTAGTTATATAAATTAAATAGTAGTTTTTAAAATCATACTCATACCAATGTAAGGGTTCCAGGATAGGAAAATCGTTTCTGAGGCCCTCCGGACTTTCTCTTATGTTTTGGTCATCTATGTTAATTTCGATAGAACTATCAGCATTGAAAGCAAAAAGCCCTGTCGGTGTCTGCCATCCATACATGAAGTCAAGTTCACCTGTGAAAGGCAGTAGTTCCCATTCTCCAAGGTCTTCCTGAAATACGATCAACATGCCGTGTCCGCGCCAGAAACCATATCCACCCCAACAATAAATCTTCCCTTTGTGTACAAATGCTTTGTTACCATAATTAAATCCCCGATTAGCTCCTTTGCATATGTTGTGCCAGGTATTATTGCGCCATTTATAGACACTCATGGCGCCGTTGGGCAATAGGTATTTATCGTTTCCGACTTCGAGGATGTCGAGTCTTTCTATGTGCAATCCAGTTCTATTGGTCGAATCAAGGACTTTGATGGATTCGTCATAAAGCAGTCGCAATTCGGCCGAGTCAGTGAGTGCGCCATCATCTCTATAGACTACCTGAGATTGTGCCACGTTGATAGAAATCGTAAGGAAGACAAGAAGTAGTAAATATTTCAAATAAAGGTGTTTTAGAAATCTAAAGTTATCATAAAACATAAGGATTTGAAAAATAATAATATTACGCCAAAAATCTTGAATTGTACTTATCAAAAAAAGGAATCATCTGCACAAAAACAGGTATTTTATGCTGTTAAGATCTATGGGAAATAGTGAAAATGAGTAAAAAGGTTAAATATTCTGATAAGAATGCCTTTTTCATAAATATTGCATATACAGTAAGTTACGATTAATCCTTGGTTGAAAAGTCAGTTTATTTCAGTTTAAACCAGTTTATTACAGGTTGATTGGATATAAGTATGCATTATTGTGACATCGAAAGGAACAGAAAAAAGAAACTTTCTAAATGAAGGGTTTAAGAAAAGAAAATTGGTTCCAGAGAAATGGAAGGAGAAAAGATCACAAAGATAAACCCCCAATTTTTTTATATAAAATTAAGCACATTCTAAAATTAAATTAAATGCAAAAATTATTAACAATATTCGTGACTGTATTATGTCTTATTATTACAACAAAAGCAATTTCACAAGAGTCAGCTACAGACCTTAAATACAGAAGAAGCTCATTATCTATGATTATTATTGAAAACAAAAACTTACCTAACAAAGACGCTGTATTAAGTTCGTGGACTAACTACCCGTTCCCTGATAAGTATAATAAACATGTTACTAATCTTAAATCTATTAATATTGATAATATAAAATTGTCAGAACAAGAAATAGAAGCTGCAAATCTAAAAAAAGAAAAATTGAACAATGGGCTTCAAGCCGGAAAAACATTAAACAACGCTACATCTAATAAATTGTCGAGTTCAGCCAACTCTGTTGCCGGTAAATTGCCAATGGAAAAAACTGAGTATCAAATGATGATTGACAAGGTCATTACAAGTGAAAAACTTGCAAATAAGTTAGTAGCAAGTTGGTTTAATAGAAGTCCTGATGGAAAGTTTAATATGAAGCTTATTCAAGAACGTGGATTTTATAACGCTTCTGAAATGGAAGCCGGTATTGCGAAAGGACAAGCAAAAGGACTTGCTTCACTAGGAGATGCAGGAGAAGAATTGCTCAGAAATACATTTGTAACATTCACGAAATTAGATTTTATAGAAAATGAGCCGGCAGCGTTGAAGGCTCGAGATGCTGCTAAAAAGGAAATACAGGAATCCATGACCAACAGTCCTAAGCTCTTAGTTGACAAAGCTCTTAAGGGGGCTGATAATGCATATGACAAAGCGAAGGAAGGATATTCTTTATGGTCTAAGACATGGCTTTACCAATTGAAATGGAATGATTCTATTGCTGCGATTTTCTACAATGACCTATGGTCTAATCCTAAGGCTTTTGATAATTCTAATTTATTTAGTTTAGAATTTGTTGGAGTTCAATACAATCAAAGTCTAGTTACTTTTAAAATTGGCGAAAAGAGAACACAAGAGCAGATTATTGATTTAGCCCTAGTCAGAAATGTTGACAATGCTTTTGCTGAATTGCAAAAAGAAAATGAGGTTTTTAGGCCTAAAGTTCCTGTGCTTAGTGCCGATCCAATTACCGCTCAAATAGGAATGAAAGAAGGTTTAGAAGGTGGTGAACAGTTTGATGTATTGGAAATGGTTCTTAACCAAAAGACCGGAAGAACTGAGTATAAAGTAGTCGGTAGCGCAACTGTTGACAAGAAAATTGTATGGGACAATAGATACAACGCAGGTGATAAATCAGAAGTAGTATTGGATAAGAATGGAGCGCCTATTACTGCTACACTATTTAAAGGAGGAAAAAATATACAGCCGGGTATGCTCTTAAAGCAAAAGAGATAAGATCAATTTTCAATTAATACATTAATTCATGAAATCAATAAATTTAATATTATTCTCAATTGCGTTTTTCTCTTTTCTAGACTACGGAATTGCTCAATCCAAAAAGAAAGCTGATAAGGAAACAGCAATTTGGCGATATGAATTAGAACCTGCTGGTACCGGAATACAGGGCTCTTATCAGATAAAAGTATGGTCTTATTCAAAGAAAGCTGAAACAGCTATCGAGCAAGCAAAAAAGAATGCAGTGCATGGTATTATTTTTAAAGGATTTCCAAGTAAGGAAAGGTTGAGCGGTCAGAAAGCATTAGCTCAAAACCCAAATTTGGAGGAAGTAAAAAGTGAATTCTTTAAAGAGTTTTTTCAAGATGGTGGTAAATATTTGAAGTTTGTTACACTTGTCAATAATGGCGCTATTGCTTCAGAAGATAGAATCAAAATTGGTAAGGAATACAAAATTGGTGTTATCGTTTCTGTCAATGTAGCGGCACTTAGAAAGGATCTTGAAGATGCAGGTATAATTAAATCATTGAGTAATGGTTTTTAGTAAATAACACAAGTTTCGGCAGTTAAGTAACCAAGGTAGATGGTTGATGTTAGATGTTAGATGGAGTTTAGTCAATTGATTCATATTTTTTCATTAGTAGGTTTAATAGAAAAATATCCTTGTAATTGATGGAAAGCCATCTAAAATCTACCTTCTAACATTTTATTAAAATTTAAATTTCTTCTTAAAAAAGGAAAATTTGACTACCGAAACTTGAGTAAATAACCTCATTTATGAGATACAGAATATTAAGCATTTTCTTAATTGGATGCGCCATCCTTATTTCTTGTAAACCACAGAAAGAAATTTCGAGTGACTATACTTTTAGAACTGAATGTCTTAGCTTAGATTTGGATGGCTCTCAAACTTTAAAAGCATGGGGAACAGGAATTAATAGGTCGGAAGCGATTGAGCAAGCAAAAAAAAATGCGGTTCGCGATGTTATTTTTAAAGGTGTTTATGATGGAAAGCAGGATTGTCAGATAAAACCTGTTATTACTGAAGTTAATGCTCAATTAAAACATGAGGAATACTTCATTAAATTCTTTTCAAAGAAGGGTGATTACAAGGATTTTATTAAAGTAATTGATGATAAAAGTAATCAAAAATCTGACCGAAATGCTGATGAAAATAGACAAAGAGTTTCCTATGGAATTGTCCTGCGTATCCTACGTTCCGAACTCCAACAAAAACTAAAAGAAGACGGGATTTTAAATAAATAAATTTAGACCTATTAAATGAAAAAAATAGTATTAACTCTTTGCATCTTATTACACGCTCTTATTTCTTTTTCTCAAGCTAAAAAACCAACAATTATGGTTGTACCAAGTGATGTTTGGTGTAATGATAATGGATATATGATGGAGTTTGACAATCAAGGTAAAAAAGTCAAGGTGCCCGACTACAAAAGGGCATTACAAGAAAATGCGGATTTATTGTTGGTTATAAGCAAAATCAATGAAATGATGGCTGAAAGAGGGTTCCCCCTTAAAAACCTCGAATCCTCATTAAAAACCCTGGAAAATGAATCTGCTGAAGATGCATTGCTGTCAAGTAAAGATGGTGGTGATATAAATGAGGGCCCAATTGATAAATTAAAAAAAAGTTACTAAGGCAGATATTTGGATCCAAATGACATGGACAGTGAATACCGTTGGGCCTAAAAAATCCATCACGATAAATTTGCAAGGTTTGGATGCTTATTCTGACAAACAAATCGCAGGAGCATCCGGCACAGGACAACCGTCCTTTACAGCTGAAATGCCAGTTTTGTTAGAAGAAGCGGTATTGGCGCACGTTGATAATTTTAATGTTCAGTTACAAAGTCATTTTGATGATATGTTTGCTAATGGACGCGAAATTGTTTTAAGAATTAAAACATGGAGTTCATGGGATTCTGATTTGGAAAGCGAAGATTTTGGGGACGATGAACTTAGCGCCCTTATTGAAAAATGGGTATCCCAAAATACAGTGTCGGGTAGATTTAGTACTTCAAATGTCACTGAAAATATGATGCTGTTCGAACAAGTCCGTATTCCTCTATTTGATGAATCTGGTAAAGCTTTAGATGCTAGAAAATGGGCGAATGGTTTAAGAAAAAATTTAAAAGATACCTATCAGATCGAATCAAAATTAATGATGAAAGGATTGGGTCAGGCTCAATTGGTATTGGGCAGTAAATAATATTGAATTAAGAATTATCATGATTAAAAGCATTATACTTATTGGAATTTTCATCTTTAACGGCCTTCATCTATTCGCACAAAATAGTCAGGGAAAGCTAGATGATGCAGCGCGAATTGTTTTAACCTCAGTTGTTTCTGATCAAATTGAAGGCCTTACGCCTTCTGCGCAATCAAATTTACTTAGCAAGTTAAACCAAATCACAACCAAATGCGGCATGGGTGGCAGTTCTCTCGACCAAAGATTTATTATTACTGCCAATGTTGTAGTCTTAACTAAAGATATTACCCCTACCGCTCCTCCTATGCATGCCTATACTTTGGATGTGGGATTATATATTGGCGATGGTATAGACGGAACGCTTTTTTCAAGTACATCGGTCTCGTTAAAAGGGGTTGGAGAGACAGAAACAAAAGCATATATGGCAGCTTTGAAAAACTTAAAAACTTCAGATCCTCGTTATCAAACATTTTTGGAAGAAGGGAAGAACAAAATAGTAGCTTATTATAATTCTAAATGTGACTTTATACTTCAAACGGCTGAGACCAATGCGAATCAAAAGAAATTTGAAGAGGCATTAGCTATTTTGTCTACTATTCCGGAGGTATGTAAAGAATGTTTCGATAAAGCACAGGAAAAATCTAAAGATGTATTCAAGAGATACATTGATAATAAATGTGCTGAAGATCTCACTAAAGCCAATGCAGCTTGGGCAACTTTTAATGACTCGACTGCGATTAGTTATTTATCTCAAATATTTCCTGATGCAAAGTGCTACAATGATGCTTTAAGTTTAATAAAACAAATAAAAGATCACAAATGTGCGGTATCAATGGGCAAGGCCAAGGGTGCCTGGGCAACTATGGATGCTCAATTGACAGCACAATATCTGTCAGAAGTCTCGGCGGATTCAAAATGTGCTCCTGAGGCAAAGCAATTGGCTTCAAATATTTCTTCAAAATTGAAGGCGGACGCTAAAGCAAAATGGGAAATGGCTTATGAAAAATACAATAGAAATCAGGTATTAAAAGAGGATGGCGTTTATCATCAGTTTTCAATTAACAACAGAAATATGACTATGTCAGAAAAGAATGCGGACAATCAAAGAGGACTTGATAATAGAAATATGTCAATATCAGAGAAGAATGCTGACAATCAGAGAGGATTAGATAACAGGAATATGGCTTATAAAGAAAAACATGGCTATGATTTAGAAAAGGCAAAAATCAATGCCAGTAGGGATGTCGGGGTTGCCTGGGGCAAAAATCAACCAAAAAGTGTAACACACAATTACGTTGGGTGGTGGTAATAACATGATTGTTTTGTTCCACATATCTAAGGCAATCTTGTCAACAAGGTTCATGTCATCACTTAGATTCATCAAATTTGCCAAATTAATCAAAATCGAAACACATCAATTATGAAGATTATATCGACACTTGCCGTAACAATATTCTTTTTTTCAATAGGGATATTAGGTTGTGGAAATAATGATCAAAACTCAAATAAGCCTTCCAAAACGGTCAATACTGTTTCTTCAAATAGTCAAGAAATAGGAGAAGAGCCGGAACTTTGCAGGTGTCTATCAGAGCCAGTTAATACAGAATGGTATTTGAAAACAGAAGATGCTTGCCGTGATATAATAAGTAAGGAGCTAGGAGTTGATAATTGGGAAAAAATAAATTTTTCTCAAAGACCTGATATGAATAGAAAATGGGATCTATTAAAGGAGAGATGCCTGGGGAGTAAAAAACCTGTGAAAACCGGCAGCAAACTTATCGATGATAATTCGGAACTAACCCCTGAAATTGGCAAATCCTATGGATACATTTGGGAGTCCATCAATAAGGAAGCTCAAGTTTATTCTATAATAATATTTGAAGGATTAATATTTCATCAATCAGTTTATAATATGAATGGAGGATCTAATCTGGATGATTTTATTTTAGTGGGGGAAGTTTCAGGAAAATGGAGAGCAATTGATTCTAGATATGCACAAGGCAAATCTGATGAGAAAAATATATCCATGGATTGGGTCTTTGATGAGGATTATTCGACGCTAACCAACAATAAAGGTAAGATTTTTAAGAGAGTTAGTCTCGAATAGGTAAAATTACATAAGTTATTACATTTATCAACATAGGCGTTTCGGTATAATAAACTTATGTGCCCTACGTTCCTACATGTTTCAATCAACTTTAAAAAGCAGTATGATTGAGCCTGGGGCACAATTCCTAGCATACTTATCCTTCAATCCGTTGACACAAGTCAACGGCAAACTATGAGTTTGAATTTTTTTAAATTAACATGTAGGCACATAGGCGTGCGTGTATAATAAACTTATGTGCCGTATGTTCCTACACGTTTCAATTAACTTTAAAAAAAGAAGTATTAATGAGCGTGGGACTGAAGTCCTATCCTGTTTTATCCTTCGATCCGTTGACACAATTCATCGGCAAACTATTGTTGCTTTCCAATTATAGATACAGCCCGATCGGAGTAGTATTTGATGCCAGTCAAATCCCTTTGTGCTCTCAAAAATTCAACACTAGCAAAGAAATCTAAAAAACCAAAGCAACTCTCATCTTGAAATAAAATTGAAAACCTTCCCTCCTACGTGTTAGCAAACAAAGAATTTCTAAATGAACTCTGCCCTCCTTGCAAAAAACACCCCCCGCTTTGCGTACCCCTCAAGAGGGGAAGATGCGACTTTATTTTTGTTTTTATTTTAAGGCATTGCTAAAATCAGACTCGAATTACAGGAGAAATGTGTTTTCCTAAAATGCTACTCTGTTAAATCTGTGCCGCATTTGACACCAGTCAAATCTCTCTGAGCCCCTCAAAAACACTTCAAATAGCAAATTGCATTCAAAAACTAGAGCCACTGCCGAATCAAGCTACAATTAAAAACCTCTGTGAATCTCCGTGTTAAAACTCATTCTCTTATCCCAAGACGGCGTTAACAGCTTCGAAGATAATGCACAAATATTGTATACTGACTCCCTCAAAAAATCGCCCATAGCTACTCAAAACCCCCTCTGCCAGCTCTTATTATTCACTGTTCATTATTCACTATTCATTGCCAATCTCATACACGTACCTCCTCCCATCTCCAGTATCCTTCCTCCTGATGATCAGATCCTTGTTCAATCTGTAGCGATATATCCGGTTGATGTCTTTGATCAGCGCATGGCGCTTGAATCTTTGGCTTTCCTGTGGGGTCAGTTCGGAGATCCCGAAGATGGCGTCGATCTCTTCCATGTTCAATGTGCTACCGGAATGTGTGAGCAGTAAATCGATATATCTATTGTCCCAGGTGATGTCTTCGGTGTCAACAATTTTTGTGCCCTTCTTTTTGTATCTTATATATGTGTAACTGACTAATCCTATTAGCAAAAATCCCCCGGAAATAGAAATCCACAGAGGTATCTGCCCAGCTTGAGTAGTGTCTGCCAACTTTAGCGATTGTATTTCTGCAGAAGGGTCGAAGGTGTAGTGGTTATTTAAATTATTGGAGTAGAAATCGATCAGATCACTGTATATATGAAGGAGATTGCCGGCACTGTTGGCATAACCACGAAAAGGGATGTCAATGGTGGTACGCACCTCGCCATTTCTTTTGTCGATGAGGTAGGGCAACTGTTCTATGAGGTAGTAATAATTTTCCAGTTCGATGCTGTTGAGGTGCGTTGGCTTGGGCATGACGATATTTTTGACCATAATATCTTCACTTTCAACTACGGACATATCATCGATATTCAGATCCATAGATTTGATATTATTAAATACATGCAGGCCTTTCGCATTTTGATAACCGTAGTAAAAAGGCAATTCTGAAGTAAATGGCAACACGTCCCACTCTCCACGATCCCTCAGAAACCGAACAATGAGTCCATGATTCCTCCAATATCCATATCCTCCAAAAGCGTATATCTCGTCTTTGTGCACAAAGATCTTCGCACCGAAGTTGAATCCCTGGAATGGTCCTTTGTACATATTGCGCCACTGACCATTAGTCCACCGGTAAACATCAAACATTCCATTGGGGATCAGATATTTGGTTTCATTAATCTCCACAATATCCATTCTGTCTATCTGGAAACCTTTTTTCTTGGTGGAGTCAAGGACTGATAATGCTTTGCTGTACATATTACGGAGTTCGATAGTATCCGTTTTTTGTCCTGCATCTCTATATACTATCTGCGCAGACAGGTAATAATTGGAGAAAAACAATAAAAAGAACAGCAGGTGGAGGCGCATCTTGATTCGTGTATAACGTAAACATAATAAAAAAAGGAGTGTGGTATGCTATTGGTTTGGAAATAATGGGATTTTTGATCGAAAAGATTTGGAGAATGTATGAGCCGTCGTGGACAACAGAAATATCCTACGGAGCGCCGTCTGATGCCTTCAAGTCATCTGACGTTTTCGTTGAATCTGGCATTGTCTGCACGCGCAAACATCCGACGACCCAAAGTTTGAGCTTATCTCTGTTTTGTGAGTTGAGAAATATGATGGTAATGATACGTCGGATGGTGTGAACAAGAACATGCTACGGAGCGCCGGCTGATGCCTTCAAGTCATCTGCCGTTTTCGAAAAGGCTGTCATTAAAAAACATGGCGTAAACGAGATTATTCTACATTACTCCGACATGAACTGTCCGGCTAGGTACTTTCTGTGAGGTAGCCACCTACGGGGCAAGTTTTCATATCAAGAGACGTTGTTACAAACAGGAAGGACCTACGGCCCAAAACGCTGCACTCCTATTTTCATAAAATATATGGGGGAAATGAGAGACTAAATAATCTCAAACCTGGCGCCTTTAGGTGTTAAATGTTTGTAACCAAGTAAGTCGGAGGTGTAACATGCCCCGTAGGTGGCTACCTTCTTCAAAATCGGAAATCAACAACCTCCGTGAAACTCTGTGATACCCTCCCCCATCCCCTTTGTGAAACTTCCCTTCCTTTGCGAAACTTTGTGATACAGCCCTCATTAGTCTGCAAGACAAATCCCTCCGTGCTCTCAAAAAATGTCCTTTAGCAAAGTGAATTAAAAAAACTAGAGATACTTCCAGAAAATCAAATATCAACAACCTCCGTGAAACTCTGTGATACCCCCCCCTCATCCCCTTTGTGAAACTTCCCTTCCTTTGTGAAACTTTGTGATACAGCCCTCATTAGTCTGCAAGACAAATCCCTCCGAGCTCCCAAAAAATGTCCTTTAGCAAAGTGAATACTTCCATCTAAATCGGAAAACAACAACCTCCGTGAAACTCTGTGATACCTCCCCCCATCCCCATTTCACCCTTAATTAGAAAAATCACTCTCCCTTCCACAACAGAGCCATCAGCCATCAGCCATTAGCCATCAGCAATCAGGAGTAAATAACACTATATAATAACCCACATCTCATCACTTTTTCCCCCAATACTTATCAGAAACACATTCGATCTGCACAAAAACACAATTTTTCATCAACTAAAATTCATTAAAATCCATAAAAATCCATAAAAATCAATAAAAAGTAATAAAAATCACGAAGCTACTCTTTTTGCATAATCAGCAGATATACAGTAACATATGCTATGTTAATAATTTCCAATATCAGTTTATTTCAGTTTAAACCAGTTTATTACAGGTTAATTAGGATAAAATTATCATAATTGTATTCTCGGAAAAAGGCATAAGTGACTTGCCCAGATAACCGGAAATTTAAAAATAGACACTTTGAAATATTTTACAAAAGAGGCTATAATTATAAATTATTTTAATTGCAAAAAAAGTGAATAGAATAACAAATAGCAATCTTATCTTAACTAATAATAAACGGATCTTAACATATACTAATGTTTTAAAACTTAGCATCTTATTTTAGCAACTGCGTCAAAATTTGATAATGTTTTAAAATACAATATTTTAGTCCATACTACCTACTTATATACACTATTACACTAATTCATACATACAAATAACATACTTAATCATGAAAATATCAGACACATAACAAACACCCGGTAGATGTAACTAAAGTTATATTTCACACCGACTTTTCCAGTACTAATTTTGAACCATAAATATTTTTGAAGAAGTTGTAACTACAATTTCATCTCGATTATCTATGTATATTTTTAAACACCAAAACCAAACCAATTGATACATCTCTCGCTTGTTACCCTCAAATCATAGACTGCTAATATCCTTGCGGAAGAATTAAAATTGTCCGGGTACGATCAGGTAAGTGTCTTCTATGATCATCTAGAATTTATAAATCATTGTAATTCTAGTCCCGGAGATATGATATTATTCCTGATTGAAAAGAAAAGTGCGCATATAATGTCGTGTCTTGATTTTATCAGCAGCAATGCTTTAGACATTCCTTACCTATTTTATATCAAGAATGAAAGCAAAACTCTAGCTGAAAAACTATCAAAATATCACCCAGCCAACACCATCTATGAGCCTTTTACAATAAATCAATTAATAAAAATGATTCAATTAACCTTAAAAAATAACGCAAATATGAACATCCATTAAAGCGGCTTAGCCGAAATTATTGAACACAATACCCCGGAATTAAATAATGTAAAAGCCCCTACTTTACTCAAACGCAATTATGCATTTTTAAATCGGGTGTCGAAATTGTGAAAATTTATTTCGAGGAGATCATGTATGTCCATAGTGACCATGTATATGTTTTTCTGATCACCAAAACTAAAAAAATTCCGCTGCGCAATAAGTTGGAAGATGTCGAGCACTACCTGCCTGCACAGAATTTCCAACGGATCCATCAGCGCTACGTTGTCAATATAGACCATCTGACCAAAGTCACTTCAGAAGCAGTATTTATTGAGAATATTGAACTTCCATTGTCGAAGAAATACAAAAAAACCTTGCTTCAACACATGAATATATTTACGTAGCTATTGGTTTGGAAGTTAGAAGTCAGAAGTCAGAAGTCAGACGTCAGAAGTCAGAAGTCAGAAGTCAGAAATCAGAATATAACTTCGATGATTGATTTTAGCAAATGAGATAGTTTAAATAAATCTAAGAAATTAGAAATTGAGCAAACTGTTTTATATTCAATAATATAAATGAAACTATTCGAAAGGTATAACAATAGTCTATCATTCGAGCTCAATATCATAATCAAAGCCAACCCTCAAACAAAAATTAGTCTACCTGTATTGCTTTGCTTCCAAAATCGTAAAGATAACCTGAAGTGTAAAATGTTCAACGCAAATGCAGTTGAGTAGATTTCCCCCTTTTGAGGGGGGTAGGGGGAGTCTTTTATCCACATGCATTACAATTATCTGACTATCAGCCTACTAAATTTATTTAAATAGGAGAAGTCAGAAGTCAGAAGTCAGAAATTAGAAGTCAGAATATAACTTCGGTGATTGATTTCAGCAAATGAGATCATTTAAAATAAATCAAAAAATTAGAAATCCGTCCGAATTTCCACCCAACCCCAACCCCAAA
Source organism: Candidatus Brachybacter algidus (assembly GCA_016711705.1). Taxonomy (GTDB): domain Bacteria; phylum Bacteroidota; class Bacteroidia; order Chitinophagales; family Saprospiraceae; genus Parvibacillus; species Parvibacillus algidus. Next base: position 44,364 of record JADJSK010000006.1, read on the forward strand.
CCCCAAACCCCCAAAGATCAATCATCTAGAATCTAGTGTCTATCATCTAACCTCTGATTTCTAACCTCTGATTTCTGACCACTGACCTCTGACCACTGACCTCTGACCACTGCCTACTAACCACTGACCACTGACCACTGACATCCCACATATATTAAAATCAGCAATGTATTGATTATCAATGCCTAAAATCCCTAATTATCTTTTTTTAGCCCATAATGATCAAAAAAAGCCTGTCATGTAACATTGGCGCAAAGCGCGAAAAAATGCGCATTACTTTCGCAAACTTCAATTTTTTGAAACACACTTTTCTTTTTTAAGCATTTAACTTCTTTATCATGTTAAGACCTTTCCCCTTTTCCCTATTGCCCACCCAAGCAAATACATCAATCATTTCTAAATCTAAGTGTATGAACACCAACACTTTTACTACTATGCACAGTGCCGCTATGCCATCTGATACGACCTTCGGTCAGTCCTTGATGAGCGCTATTGTAGGTATAAATCACTCTTCCAGACGATGGATAGTGAGTGTCGCATTGATGATGGTGATGATGTTGAGTGGTGGAGTGAGCTGGGGACAGACCAACCCAACCACAGGTTCTATACCTTTTTCTTTTACAGGCGAAGCTTCTGTACCCTCAACTATTGCTATTCATAGATTTGGTACATCTTCAGGAGCTATTCCTACAACAAGAACAACTTCTGATGGAAATGGAGATCTTCCTGTTTCAGGGGCAAACAATTCTGGTGGATATCTCCTTGAAGGGGCAAGTGGAGTTAACGGCATTCCTTTGCTTGCTTCTGGTTCTCAATCCGCTGGTGCAATAATTTTAGAAGTAGCCACTACAGGGTTAACAAACATAAATGTAAACTGGGTGGCTTGGACTGTTCTAGATCAGGCCTCTTTAACTAATTCAATTGCCCTTCAATATAGAGTTGGTGAAAGTGGTACTTGGATAAATGTTGACAATCCAATTTCCTCAGTTTATACAACCTCGACTCCACTCCGAGCGAATGGGATTAGTTATAGTCAAATCCTGCCAGTAGGCGCAAATAACCAAGCTATTATTCAAATAAGATGGATTTACTGGGTTTCTGGGGGCGCTAGCGGGTCGAGAGATAGATTGGGGATAGATGATATTTCAGTTACTGGAACTGTACCCACTTATCCATTCACATACGATGGTAATGGCAATACAGGAGGTTCTGTACCGGTAGCTCCTGATAGTCCTTATCCTGCGGGGTCATCAGTTAATGTGGTGGGTAATGGATCATTGGTAAAAGCCGGCTTTACATGGGATTACTGGAACACCGCAGCAGATGGCAGCGGCACAGCTTATATTAATGGTTTTCCAATCATAATTAATTCAGCCACAATATTATATGCACAGTGGGCGGTGGTAGTTGCTCCAACAGTAACCACCACAACAGCTTCTGCTATTACTGCAACTTCTGCCAGCTCGGGTGGTACCGCAATAACTGATGGTGGAGGAACAATAATTGCAAAGGGTGTATCATTTGGTACAAGTCCCAACCCCACTTCAAATAATTCTGTTGGAACAGGAACAGCTGATTTTACAACTTCATATACATCGCTCCCTGCAAACACACAATATTATTACCGTGCTTTTGTAACCAACAACTTAGGCAAATTTTATGGCAACGAAAGTAATTTTTATACATTAGCTAAGGTTGTTAAACCGCCAACAGTAAATGGTGCCACAGCAAGCTCTTTAAATGTGGCAGTTGGTATCGGAGATAATAATCCGGCAATAACTGAATATGCTATCTACGAAACCACCACAAGTCAATATGTACAGTCAGACGGAACGCTTGGTGCTACTGAAGCTTGGCAAACCGCCGCTACTTGGGGCACCACAACTGTAACCGGATTAACCGCGAGTACAGTTTATACATTTAAAGTAAAAGCAAGAAACGGCGACAATGTTGAAACTGCATTTGGTACAACAACAAACGGGACGACAACTGCACCACCGTGCTATGCGCCAGAAGACCTTTCATATACAGTCTCTTCTGCGCAATACTGTCATGGTGCAGCCATCACAGACAATACACCTTCTTTCTCCAATACTCCCACTACTCCTCTGACATATTCCGTCGATCCTGCACTACCTGCAGGACTTTCACTTGACGTTAATACGGGTATCATCTCAGGAACTCCTACAGTTCCGGGTGCCGCTACTAACTATACCGTCACGGCGACCAACAGCTGCAACGATGCAACAGCAATAGTAAACATTGAGGTATTGTACCCTGTGAATTACGGTACTATGAACGATGCCAATGAAACGATATGTCAAGGCGGTACGCCCGGTCATATCTGTTATACGGACGGTGATCCTAACTCACAGATTCAGGGAGGCACAGGTGATGTAACTGTCACTTGGTACCGATACACAGGCATAAGTGCCGTTTGCCCTACCGGAACAGATCCGGTACCAATGGGATGGGATGAAGTTGTTCTCACTTTCGACGGTGGAGGAAGTTGCCCCGGATATGCTCTCCCACAGCAAAATGTAGCGGGTACTTATACTTATGCTGCATTAGTGGACTTTACAGGCACACCTGATTGTGGTGGTGCACAGTGGTCGAGCGGATGCAGAGTTATAACCGTTACTCCTTCACAGCCCTGGTATCAGGACAGTGATGCAGATGGTTTTGGTAATCCTGCCGTATCTCAGTCAGCTTGTGCTCAGCCCGTAGGTTATGTATCCAATAGTGATGACTGTAATGACACACAATGGATGTATGCCGACAACGATATGGATGGTGCAGGAGCAGGAGCACCGATAGCTTGTGGTGTAACCAATAATAATGACTGCGATGACAATAACAATGGAATTCAAGCTCCACATACATATTATATAGATGAAGATGGAGACGGTTTTGGATATAATGACAATCCGACTTCGGCATGCTCATTGACACCACCTATCGGATATGTAGATAATGGCATCGACTGTGATGACACACAGATATTGTATGCTGATATGGATGGTGACGGATATGGTGCAGGAGCCCCTGACAATTGCGGTGTCGCAAATAATACAGACTGCGACGATAACAATGATCAAGTCCATCCGGGAGCTGTAGATATTTGCAATGGCGAGGACGATGACTGTGATGGCGATATAGATGAAGGCGTATCCTATGTCTGGAATGTTGCTTCCGGTGACTTTTCGGAACCAAATAATTGGAACCCCAATGGAGTGCCACAATCTTGTGATCAAGTATCTATTTCAAATGGCACTGTAATAGTTGGATCAAGTGTACAGGTTGATGATCTGACTTTAGATAACTCTAGTACATTAAAAGGAAATGGCACACTTACCATTAATGGAACATTCACAAACAATGGTACCATAGCGCCTGGTGCATCACCGGGCTGCCTTACCATCATTGGAGATGTGACCAACAGTACCCTTGATGTCGAGCTCGGTGGAACGACAGTTTGTGGTCAATACGACCAGCTCAATGTGACGGGCAATTTCACTGCTACAGGTACACTTCATGTTTCGCAATATATGGGTTTCAACCCAGCAGATAATGACGTATTTACTATCGTCAACACAACAGGAACAGTAAGTGGTGCATTTGTTACCCTTACCTTCGATGCGCCTTATAATGTGGCGGACTGGACAGTGACTTATGGAGCAAATTCCATCACCTTAGAATATAATATTCCTCCGGCACTTCCGGTACATAATATCACGCAGAATACTTATTTCAATACTATCCAGGCGGCTGTAAGTGATGCGGCTACAGTGAATGGTGATGTGATTGAAGTCGCTGCGGGTACTTACAACGAGCAAGTAAATGTTACTAAATCTCTCACCATTTTAGGTCCGAATAATGCTATCTCTCCAAATACAGGAACTAGAGTTGCCGAAGCAGTCCTGGTTAATTTACCTACCGGAAGAGCGTTTACTATAAAAAGTGGTAGCACAGATGTTACGATAAGTGGATTTAAGTTTGATGGTGGTTCGCCGATTCATGATGGAAATGAAACTAGTTTTCCACAAACATCTGACGTCACCTTCAGTAAAAACTTGGTTATAAATGCCAATAATATTTTTGCAGGGACTAACACCTCTTGGGCGGATCTTATTATTACTGATAATAAATTTCAAGATATTAATGCTGTTGCTAATGTAAGTGCAATTTCAGTAAAATACTCATCCACGGCTACCATCACAGATAACACTTTTATTAATGTTGTCTATGGCGCTATTCTTTTAGAAACAATACCTAATGTTAACATTTCTGGTAACAATATAGATGGTACTGGATATCAAGCGATACAACTTGCTAATGTCATTGGCACTGCAAGTGTTTTAAACAACAAAATAAACAATGCTAATAATTTCGCTCAAGCGGCCGACAGAGGAGCTATTCGACTATATGGATCAGGATTCACAGGAGCCGTTGTAGTATCAAATAACGAAATTACTGGCGGTTATACCGGTGTGGCAATAAGGAATACTGAAAATATCACCGGCAAAGACATAACTGTTTCAAATAATAGCATAACCGGCCTTATAGCTGGCAAAGCAATATATCATGGTGGAACAGGTGCGCTTAATGCCACATGTAACTGGTTTGGTACTACTGTACCGGCGACGATTGCAGCGGCGATAACCGGTCCGGTTAACTACAGCCCATGGCTGGCAAGCGGAACAGATTCTGATCTCGGGACGACTGGTTTCCAAACGACAGAGATGTGCCCAGCATGTACGATCATGGCAACAGCCAATGCGACACCTGCATCTTGCCCGGTAAATAGCGGTCAGGTACTCGCCAATGTCACCATGAATGCAGGCGCTGTAACCTACTTATGGAGCAATGGACAAACTACAAATCCGGCTACAGGACTTGTTGCCGGGGCATATACCGTGACAGTCACTGATGTAAACGGTTGTACAGCTACAGCAAGTGCAACAGTGACAGGCCTCAATGTAGGACCGGTCCACAATGGAGCTAATAATTATTGTACGATCCAGGCAGCTATTAATGCAGCCACAAATGGTAACACAATCACATTGGATGCTGGCAACTATTATGAAAACATTACTTTGAATAAATCACTAACCATTCAAGGTCCGAATGCAGGTATTAATCCGAATTCAGGCATGAGAGTAGCTGAAGCAATATTATATCCTGCAACTTCTGACCCTGACTATAATAGTCCGGGAGCAGTTAATATTATGTACATCACTACTGCAGGTTCGGGTAGTACTCTTACAGGATTATCATTTAATGGTGACAATCCGGGTATTGGATCAGGAAATGATGCTGTCGAAGCTATTAGTGCTTATGATGGTGTTAGTAATCTTGCCATTTCTTACAACATCATTCAAAACATCACCTATGCTGGTATCGACTTATATAATTATACTAATGGAGGAGCTGCAACATCGGGCAACTCAATTACGTATAACAAAATTCAAAACATCAATGATCAGATAAATACCAGTGCACCTTACGAGATTGGAGTTATTTTGTACAACAACTGTTATGCTAGTATTTTGGACAATGTCTTTAACAATGTCAGAAGTGGTATTCAGACTGGTAATTTTTCTCAGATGGATCCCGGGAATTCAAGGAATTTATCAAATAATACAATCACTTCAAAACGAAGAGGTATATTCCATAACCTGATTTATGGTTCGGCTTCTACATTTAATATTATCGGTAATACAATAAATACCTACGCAGGAGCGACTACTCATCTTGGGATATCACTAAGTTCTATCGGTGGCAGCGTTGCAGTTAGTGTTTTGAATAATAACATATCAGGTGCATATGCTGGAGTAGATTTCTGGAATTGCACTTCTTCTGCTGTTACTACGGTATCAGGAGGAAATATCACCGGGTGTAATTACGGTATCGTGGCCAGCAATTTTGACGGGTATAACTCTGATGCCAGCTCTAGTGCAGTAAGGATTAATGGTGTGAGCATTACAGGTTCTACTATAGCTGCAGTGCACGTTAAAGACAGTCCGTCAAATACCAACAATGCTACTATTCAATTGACCGTCACAGGCAATTGTGGTATCGTGGGAAGTGGAGCTGCCACAGGTATTCTGGTCACCGGATCGGATGCAACAGCAGTTGTAAATAATAATCTTGCGTCCATACATGGATTTGCGATCGGTATAGATGTAGATGGTGGAAATGCCACTGTTACGAACAATTCTATTTATGACAATGGAATCGGTGTCCGCATTACCAACAGCGGCACAGCCAATGTCAATACAAATAATTTCGACGGTTTAGTAGATGATAATGGAACTGATATTCAGGCTACGGCTACAGCAGGTTCAGTCATCGCTACACCTAATAATAATCTTGCAGGAGATACATATGGCATAGAAAATCAAGGCGCAAGTGTAATTAATGCTTCTTATAACTATTGGGGAGCAGCGAACGGACCTTCAGGTGTCGCTTCAGGAAGCGGTTCAGCAGTGACTGCCAATGTTACTTACTGTCCATGGTTGGGTGATGTGCCTACTGCCTTTGGTGGTAGTGGAGCAGCGGGTCTTTCTGCTGTTCAAAATTTAAATAACGGAAATTACTATTGTACTCTACAAGCTGCGATTGATGCTGCTACAGCAGGTCATGTCTTGCAAATAGCTGATATGACTATCACAGGCGAAGTTTCTGTGGTAAATAAGGCCCTTACTATTCAGGGAGTATCTGGTGGTAATAGCACTTTGACTGGAACTGGAGTAGGATATGGTCTTACAATAGCTGCAAGTAATGTAATAATTAAGGATCTGAAGATTCAGAATTATTTAGAAGGGATAAGATTTGCTACCAATCAATCTAATATCACACTTCAAGATCTTGTAGTCACAGGAAATACAACTTACGGTGTCAACTTCACATCTGGAAATCTTTCCAATGTGGTTCTAAGTGGATCAGAAATATCTTCAAGCGGTATAGGTTTCAAAATGGGAACAGCTGCGACAATTGATGGCTTGAACATTAGTAATTCAATAATAAAAGATAATGTCGAAGGAATATCTGTAGCAAATAGTTCTGCAGGTGTTGATGCCCTAAACAATGTATCAATTACAAATACGACATTCGATAATAACTCAAGAAAGGGTATTTATATAGAGAAATTATCAAATGCCACATTTGATAATATCACAGTAAATAACTGTGGAATTGATCCTACATATGGTTCAAATTCCGGTATAGACCTGAATTTAAAATATGACGATTTCGTAAACATCACCATTACGAATTCTACAATTACAAATAGCGGAGCCACTGGTACATCTTCTTATCCTGGTGGCAGACCTGCCATCAGTGTAAGTGTAAGGGACGATTCACCTTCTTATAATTCAAATCCTGCTACGCTGAATGGATTTACATTTTCAAACAATACTGTTTCTGTGCCTAATCACATGCTTGCATTCGAGTCAGTAGCGGGACCATCCAATGCAGTACTTATTAACAATGACCTTTCTGCTCTCGTAAGCGGTAAATATTCAGTAATAAATACCGGTCAGTCAGATATAGTCTTGACTTGCAACTGGCATGGAAGTTCAGTTTATGCAACAATTCAGGCACAACTTATTGCTACAGGAACAGGTGACAATATCCTAAGTACGTATAGTACAGATGATACTTATGCAAGTTGCCTTGGCCGTGTCCACAATGTTACAATTGATACCTATTATGGTACAATTCAAGAGGCGATAGACGCTGTAACCACTTTGGATGGTCATGTCATTTCTGCCGCAGCAGGGATATATGAGGAAAATGTACTCGTCAATAAACAATTAGAAATATACGGTGCAGGACAAGGTGTGACGACCATCATGCCTGCTATAGTTGGCGCAACTCCTCCTGGATGCCCTGGTTCAGATTGTGTCGGCGCAAGCAACGTAATAAAATTAGCAGCGAATAATATACATCTGCACGACTTCTCAATTGATGGAAACAACCCTGGATTGACCAGTGGTGTAGTAGTCGGCGGTCAGGACATCGATGCCAGAAATGGTATCATCGCAGATGGTACTTCAGGACGTAGCAATATTGAGATCAACAATGTTACTATTTCAAATATCTACTTAAGAGGTATTTATCCTCAGTACACTGCCAACATGAACGTGCATGACAATACTGTGTCAAATGTGCGCGGATCTATAAGTTCAATAGCTATATTTAGCTGGGCATCATCAGGAACTGTCAGCAACAACATAGTTTCAGATGCAAACGACGCGATTGCGGCTAATCATTCATTGGGTATCACTTTTAGTGGTAATAATGTCAGCAACAGTGACAGCGGAATTCATTCAGATAATAACGGAGATGGAAGTCCATCTACAGCTGATATTATCACCAACAATACAGTAACAAACGGTTCTGGTGCCGGTAGTTATGGAATATTTGTCTTTGTTCCTTACTTAAATACAGTAGTTAGCAACAATACAATTACCAATGTTCATGTGGCATTAACGACGACAGGTGCTTTAGGAGCAACTCCTACTGTAACCATGTCCGGCAATACTGTCAATGGAATGGGACTAAGCGGTAGTTATGGTGGGTATTTCACCACCGGAACTTTCGGCTATGGTGATGGTGTCAACAATACCATTTTCACAAATAACTTTATCACAGGTACAGACCAATTGATGGAACTGGAAGCAAATCCTGGTTTCACGAATAATCTTGTTGCCAATAACAACTCTTTCACGGCAAATGCTACTCCTATTGTTAAAACGGGGGCTGGTACTTACACTGAAAATTTACAATGCAACTGGTGGGGAAGCTCCACTGCTGCAAACGTAATGGCTGCTGCTGGTGCGGGGACTAATTATTCTCCATGGCTTACTAGTGGCACAGATGATGCACCGGGCACACCAGGCTTCCAGCCTGTACCATTTGCATGCGGAGGTAGTCCGGTTGTAATATCAAGTGCTGTTGCTTCACCGGTAACATGTGCCGGTTTGGGACAGATAGTGGTTACTTGGACAGGAGGTGTAGGTCCTTACGATATTGCATGGACGGGTGGTTCAGCATCAATGGTGACATCTCCATATGTGATTACAGGTCTTGCTGTTGCATTATATGGTATCACAGTAACTGATGCGAATCTTTCAGAGGGTACATCAAGTGCTACAATACTTTATCAACCGGTCACGAATACAACGACAAGTACGACGTATGCTACGATTCAGGCAGCTATTAATGCAGCCGCAAACGGAGATTTTATTGATGTTTGCTCAGGAACTTACGACGAACAAGTGTTGGTCAACAAATCAGTGACCATTACAGGTGTCGGTATGACTCAACCTATCGTCGATTTCACTGGAGCAGTAACAGGAAAACCATCATTGTTTGATGTTTCTGTAGATGGTGTGACGATAGATAATATTCATTTCCAAGTCAATCTTGCAACATTGCGTAGTGCAATTATTGCATCATCACCAACGCTCGACTTGATCACTGTTAAGAATAGTTTGATCGATCCTTATGGAACACCGGCTGGCCCTTACGGCGAACGAAATGCAGTCAGTGTCAATTATGCAGCTTATCGAGTTGCTACAGGTGGCGTAGATCAGATCAACTTCCTAAACAATACAGTAACAGGGGTCTATCCGATAATCTTCCGGTCAGCGATATCTTCAGATGAATCTAATGGTGCTTTCACTGGCAATAACTTAAGAGGTCTTAATCAGGATCTTCAAGTAAGATTTGCAAGCTCTGGCAATGTTACCATTACTGGCAATACATTTAACCAAGGTGGCGTAGAGATAGGAGATGCTAATGCAGGTGCAGGAAGTATTGACATCAGTAACAATATATTTAACGTAGCTGATGGCTCTACATATAGTAATGCACTTCGTCTTAAAAATAATTACACGGCAAGAACTACTACTGTAGCGGGTAATACATTTACAGGACATGAGTGGGGTATTAGTCTGGAGAATTATCAGAATGTTACCATCAATGGTAATAGCTTCACACCAATAGCTGCCTCAACAACTTACAGACACATCACGGTCGATACAAAAGAATTCAGCAGTGCAAGTGGATTTTATCCACCGGTAGTCGGAGCGACCATCACGAACAATACATTCAATGGCTCAGGAGCCCCAGGTGGTATTGGTCTTGCATTCTACAATGGGGATAATGATGCTCCAGTATACAATTCATTCACACTTGGATCTGCCGGAAATGAAAATAATTTCGACGGAACCATTGGAACATATATCTATCTCGATGGACAGACAGGACCGACAGCTGCGCCGGTGACTACAATGGCACCATGGGCAGTAAATCTTGACGCACAGAACAATACATTCGGTGGCGTCTCTCCTGGAGCAATGACATTTGCTCAATTATTTGCATTGGAAGACAAGATTGATCATAAGATCGATAATCAAAGTCTTGGCTTTGTTACCGTAAAAGCAATGAATGCATATGTCACAGACATCAATGCAGCACAGTCAGCTATCAACAATGACTATACACGTATTCGAAATGCAGTAGATTATGTTCAAAATAACTGGAGTATTAATCTTAATGGCTCATTTGACTGGGCAGAATCGAATGCATCTACTTCATGGTCTTTGGGTAATGATGGAGTAATTAGTGCGGGTGATGACTATTCAATTCTCGTCCCTGCTAATCTCAATGGCATCACATTTACTGCTCCTATAGGTTTAGGTTCTGCTTCAATAGATGGACCTGGCGATTTACCGGGTGTGAATCTTGAAGGAGGATTGGTCTTTGACGGAGGTGATAATCAAGGATGGACATTGTCAAACATGACTTACTCAGGTCTAGATCTTTCTATTGGTATGTTTAATGGAGCCGGTGGAACGGATGCATATAATAATACCACGATAACCAACAATATATTTAATATTCCTACCGATCTTAATACGACCGCAGCTCCGGCAGACGTCAATCAGAATATTGGGTTGCACTATTCTTTTGGTACGAATCAAACCATCTCTAATAATACATTCAATATACCTGGCGATGGTGTCAGCGATGGTACCAATTATTCAAGCACTGTAGCTATGCAATCGAATACAAGCGGAGGAAGTATATATGATGGACTTGCTATCACAGGCAATACCATCAATGTACTAAACGCTCAATCCGCCAATCCACAGGTCATCCTGGGTTTCTGGGAAAATGGTCATGCACATACAAGTAATATTACTGTAAGCAATAATCAATTCCTTAATGCAGGGGTAGGAAACGATCCTGCCACAAATCTGCAACGTGGTTTCCGGGTGACTTCACATTCAAGCGCATCGACGACCACTACATACTCCGAAAACACCGTACAAGGTGCAAACGTAGGATTCCAGTGGATTGCGGGTTCGAATTTCTCTGGAACACTTCCTGTAGTATTGACACGTAATACTGTCGATGGCAACAATACAGGTATATTACTCCAGTCAAATGGATCTGCTACAATCACTGAAAATTATGTGATCAATAGTGTGGCTGACGGAATACAACTTGCAGCTGATGCTGGGACATTAAGTGAAGTGCATAGCAATGATCTTTCCGGGAACGTTGGGTTTGCGATCAACAACCAGTCCGCATCGACCTTAAATGCTACATGCAACTGGTATGGTACTGTAGCATCAGGCTCTATTGCTGCTATGATTTCAGGTAGTGTTACTTATTCACCATGGCTGGTTAGTGGAGCTGATGGTGCGGGAGTTGGCTTCCAACCTACAGGAGCTTGTGCAGGAAGCCCAATAGTAATAGTAAGCGCTGTTCCTACATCGGCTACATGTGCTGTTCCGGGACAAATAGTAGTTACATGGACAGGAGGTACTTCACCTTATGATATTGCATGGACAGGAGGTTCAGCGATTGGTGTAACTAGTCCATATACTATTATAAATCTTTCTGCTGGTCTATATTCAATCACGGTATCGGATGCTGCTGCTTCCACAACTACTACTAGTGCGACTGTGATTGGACTTCCTGTAGAGAATGTTACTACACCTGGTTTCTATCCTACTATTCAGGCTGCGATTGATGCTGCAACTGCTGGAGATGTGATCAATGTTTGTGCAGGTACCTATAATGAGAACCTTATAGTTAATAAGGCCATCACTTTAAATGGTGCTAAGCAAGGAGTAGATCCAAGACCTTCAGCAAGTTCTACAAGAACTATCGGTGGGCTTGACGAATCAATAATTGTTGCTGCGAAAAATGTAATAGTAGTAAACATTCAAGCTGATGATGTCATTATCAATGGCTTCCAGATCACACAATCTGGTGGTTCCGGTACTGCTGATGCTGTTAAAGCCATTACATCACAGAATAACATTGACTTTAAAAACAACATAGTAGCTAATTCAACAGACGAAGGAATTCAGTTGGAAGCTGGAAACAATAACAGTATCCACAATAATTACATATTTAATCCAATTGGTGATGGTATTACAATGTCTTCATATGATGTCAGTCCGTTGAAAGGTAGTGGCCAGAAGATATTGAACAATGATATTTCCGGTTCCACAAGTGCATATGGTTCTATTTATCTATATGGTACACAGAACGTGGAAGTGGCAGGTAATATAATTAATACATTATCAGGCGGTATAGCGATAGGTTCGGGAGGACTAAAAGTAAGTAATGCAGAGATCCACCATAATGAGATCAATACAGAACTAAGAACAGCTTATTCTGCTTTTGCTATTGGTATAGGCATCGATGACAGTGGTGATAATATAATGATCCATAACAACAAAGTTGTGCAAGTGGGGTCTTATTCACCTCCAGCAAATAAGGATCGCTACAATTTAATCAGAGTAGGCGTTGCAGCTACTTCTAATCCAAATAATGTTTCTATCAATGAAAACTATTTGGAAAGATTTGATGCTGAGAACTACATATATGTGATTCCATCAGTCACCAATCGTGTCGATGCAGAATGTAACTGGTACGGTACAAATAATCCAGGACAAGTTGCAGCAAGAGTAGGTGGAACAGGTTCTATACGGTATAGTCCATTCCTTACGATTGGTACTGATAGCGATATGGGTGCAGTAGGGTTCACGCCTCAGGCAGGAGCTTGTTCTTGCCCTAGTGGTAATCTAGTGACCAATACAAATACAGGAGAGCAACTCTGTGGTACTCAGGAAGCCATCGCTGCTGCAAATACTGTCAACGGGAACGTAATCACAGTGGGTGCAGGTACATATGTTGAAAATATCACTGTAACTAAAGAATTGACGATCAATGGTCCGAACGCTGCTATTAATGCATGTGGTGTTACAAGAGTTCCAGAAGCAATCATTGTTCCAGCTACCAATGCTATTGCGACATTAGAGATGATCCAAGTAAAAGCCTCCAATGTCACGATCTCAGGATTTACCATTGATGGTGATAATCCTGCTTTAATTAGTGGTTTCCTTGGTACAAATGGTGCTGACATAAATGCTGCAGAAGGTATTACTACATATACAGATAATAGAAACAACCTAACGGTTGAGAACAACATATTCCAGAATTTATCTTATTTCGGAGTTACGCTTTATGGAGCTTCATTTAGTGCACCGGCTACTTCAGGTCATGTGATCTCTAATAACAAATTCTGGCACCTTGGAACGTATGATGTCACTTCAACTATCCCTAACTGGGGTGGTGGAGTATTATTGTACAACAGCCAATATGCAGCCATTACAGACAACTGCATGACAGATGTAAGGATCGGTATACAAACAGGTAATTTCCAAAGGGCTAATCCAGGTACTATAGCATCTCAAGTAATAAGCGACAATACCATAGAAGCAAGGAAATTGGGTATATTCCACAACTTGTTCAATGGCACGGCTTCATCTTATGCGCTGGATAATAACACGATCACAGGTAAGTACGATATAAATGAAACAACCAATTGGACTGGAATCCTACTTTCTTCCTTGTATCTAAGTGGCCACACGGTTTCTAATAATAATATTAATGCGACTGCGATTACTATTCCTAAGACGGGTATATCTGTTTGGAATGATCTATCAGCGCCATTGATCAGTGGTGGAACGATCACAGGAGTTGAAATTGGTATCAATGTCAACAACTTTGAAGGATATCCTTCAGCTGGATCAAATGCGGGTAATACTGCAGCAACGATCACTGGAACAGCCATTACATCAGCTTCCATAGCGGGTATCAAAGTTCATGATAATCCATCCAATTCAAATAGTGCAACTGTAACTGCCACTGTCGGCAATACCAATACTATTACAGGAAGTCCTGTAGGTGTTTGGATCGTCGGAAGTGACGCCACAGCGACTGTCATGGGCAATAACTTTACAACAAACGTGGTAGATATTCAGGTAGCAGCAAATACAGGTATTGTAACAGCTTCTCCTAATAACAACCTTTCAGGTTCAAACTTCGGTATAGAGAACTTATCATCAAATGTGGTGAATGGTACGCTCAACTATTGGAATGATACAGATGATTCAGGACCTGGTTCAGTTGGGTCAGGTACAGGCGTCAATGTTAGTCCATTAGTTGATTTCTGTCCTTGGTTAAATGATTTTGCTCCTACAGGAATGCCTGTAAGTGCCACTCCTGGAACAATTACTGTTGCTGAAACAGGAGGACCTGTTGACAATGACGGATCTATATGTGCTTCCGAAAGTGTAACGCTTACAGTAGCAGGTGCCAATGGTGCTTCGACGTATCTATGGTCTACAGGAGCTACAACGGTTTCCATCATGGTCAATCCTGCTTCGACTACTATATACAGCGTGACAGTTAGTTATGGTGGATGTTCTACTGTATTAACTAATACGATCACAGTATATCCTGTACCGGTTGTAGATTTAGTATCACTTCAGAATGTACTATGTAATGGCGGAAGTACCGGATCGATCGAAGTGGTCGGAACAGTAGGACCTGCAGCATACAGTTATATCTGGAGTAATGGACCGACTACTGCAATCAATAGTGGTTTGATAATTGGTGCTTATTCAGTTACAGTGACGGATGCAAATCAATGCGCAGCTACTGCCAGTTATAATATTACGCAACCTCAGGTATTGTCGGTGATTAACTATAGTCTAACCAATGAAACGTGTCAGCCTTGCAATGATGGTACCATTATAGTTCATGCACATGGTGGAACTCTACCATATATGTACAGCAAGAATGGTGGATCTACTTATCAGACAGATAGTTTGTTTACAAACTTAATAGCTGGGACTTACCAAATGGTGGTCAAAGATGCCAATGGATGTATGACAGCGCCTGAACAGGTAATTATCACAGAGGTAGGTGTTTATCCGGATCTTACTCCGGCAAACATCATATCTTCTGCACAGTTCATTAATCCTAGCTCTAAAAATCAGGTGATATTTATTAGGAATATTGGAACAGGAGCGACATCAGCACCAATAGTTTTCAGAACTACTAAATTCTCATCTGGAGGAATGACAAATACACAAAATTTAGCTCCTTCTGTCACGATACTAGGTGATAACTATACACTCAATAATAATGACTTTGATATGGTATCAGATGGTTTATTCTGGAAATTTACCTCTAAACCAGCTGTCGTAATCGCGCCAGGTGGTGTACTGAAAATAGGCATGATTCTAAGTCGATCCGGAGGTGGGAAAGGGACTCAAAATGTCTCAGTCAATATTGAGTCAGGTACAGGTGGAGGAGATACCTCCAATTCAAATAATGGTCTAACATTTATTATCACAAAACTTTAAGCATCAATCATGAACAACCTAATCGAACTTTCTATGAAACATATATTTAGCAAAGCATTATTTATAATAGCACTATTGTTGATGGTTAGTACCATACAGGCTCAGGAGGTGGATCTTCAAATCCCGACTGTCTCTGTAATTCCTACTAATCTAGCCGTCTGTGAAAAAGGTAACATACAACTTGTTGTGTCAAATCCGAGACTAATTCCTGTCACAGCAAACAATATCCGAATTCAACTATCCATCTCAGGAGAGATCCAGTTTCCCTCTATTATTCCGGCACCAACTGTAACGGATGATTGCGGTAACATTTGGACTATTACTTATTCTGTTTTTGATAACTATAATACGGAAATTGTTATAAAAAACACAGGAGGCTTATTGGCAGCAGGGGGGACATGTATTCTTTTATTTCCTTTCACTGCTATTACGCATAGTAATGGGATGGATGATGTAAGCATTACTGTTAATGGTGGTTTCGATTTACTTTCATCTTATACTGACCCTGATCCGGGCAGCAACTTTGCTCAGGTATATATGGAGGTTTATCCTATGCCTGCATATGTGTTTAATTTTAATGCAAGTCCGATTACAAATAATTCTGTGCAGCAAGTATGTATTGGTTCTGAAGTTATTGTTAATTTAACAGGAACTCCGGGAGGTACTTTTGAAATGAAACAAGATAATGTTCTCGTGGGAGGAGGCAATGTGGGTGATTCATACACTTTTACTGCTGCCCCTGTTGATGCCGGAATGTATGAGTTGACAATCACAAGCCAATACGGCTGCGTTCAGGTGTTTAACTATGAATTGATTGTCAATCCACTACCGATTGTCACTTTAGGAGCCATTGGCCCTTTCTGCGTGGATGCTTCATCGGTAACGCTTTCAGGTGGTTTGCCAACAGGTGGTGTTTATTCAGGAACAGGAGTTAGTGCAGGTTCATTTGAACCTGCGTCAGCCGGTGTTGGCGATCATACTATTACTTATACTTATACAGATGTTAATGGATGTATTAATTTTGCTACCACCCTTGTAAAAGTTAATCCATTACCAGTTTTAACTTTACCAGCGGTAGGTCCATTATGCTTGAATGATGCAGCGGTCCAACTTGCAGGATCACCTATGGGTGGTGCTTATTCTGGCACAGGAGTTAGTGTAGGTGGGTTATTTGATCCTGCTTCAGCTGGTGTTGGTACTCATACGATTACTTACTCATATACAGATGGCAATGGCTGTGATAATTCTATAACAATGGACATCATTGTCAATCCACTTCCTGTATCGACTATTACTGCCAGTTATGCAGTTTGGGAGGCGACAGCAGGAAATACGGCAAGCACAGCAGGCGGGGCAAGTACCTACGTTTGGGGAATTTCAAATGGTACGATCGATTTAGGTCAAGGAACACCTAACATAACATATACTTCGGGCACGCCGGGTCCACTGCAACTTACAGTGACTGTAACTAATGCACTGGGATGTATTACTACATCTACTTACTCAGTTCAGGTATTAGAGTCTTGTGGACTGGTTGACTTCAGCAGTGCATTGCAATTAGGAGCTACACCAGGCATAGGAATCTGGTCAAAAGATAGATATGTACCTGCGATCTTTGCAGCACAATCTACAGCCCCAGATGCGACAATAAATACCTTACATCATGGTATTGCGGCAGCAGATGGTCAGGCGACTGCATTTTACAATACACAAGGAATGGCATATATGCTACATCCGGGAAGTGTTGAAACAGAAATCGAACTATTTGTTCCGGCGGATTGGGCAACTTCAGGCAGAAGAATGGCCGGATTATGGTCTACAGCACATGATGGAGCACATGTAGTATCAGGATATCCGATCATAGAATTCACATCTGATGCTACTCCACGATTCCGTGGATATGAGGGAGATGGATCTTGGTTGGATATGGGACTTCCTGTAGGTTTTACTTATGATCAATGGGTGAAACTAAGGATTCAATTGTTGCCTAGTGGAGAATTCAGATATACAGTGAAAACAACAACATCCGAAGTGTCGCAAAATACATCTCTTCACGGGGTGAATGGCTCTACACATCTGGACAACGTGATCCTACAAGGACACAATACTCCAGCAGGTGTGACGTACGATATCTATTGGGACAATCTCAATTCTACACCTGTACAGTTTACATTAATGGCAAATGCTTCTCCAGTAGGACACTTGCAGACGTTGACATATTGCGAAGGTGATATGGTAAATCTGCAATTAACAGGAGTTGCTAATGATTATACATTGACAGGGCCGAATACAAATGTTACCGGTACAGTTGGTGATCCTGCCGTCAGCTTCCCTGCAGCAGAAGCATTTGAGGGAACGTACAACATCACTGTTACTAATACTGATGGATGTACTAGAACAGAACAATATTATATCATCGTCAATCCACTTCCAGTGGCTACGATATCATATTCTGGCTCACCATACTGTGCTGAAGGCACAGCTACAGTGACTCAAACAGGCCAAACAGGTGGTACATATACATCCACAGCGGGTTTGAGTATCAATTCAGTTTCAGGAGACATTAACTTACGAACCAGCACACCTGGTACTTATACAGTAACATATAGTTTCACTGATGTAAATGGATGTAGTTCGACTACTACTACTTCAGTGACAGTTACAGCACCGGTAGCTTACAACGTGCAGAAAGACTTATATTACTGTACCATTCAATCAGCAATTGATGATGCAAATGCTACTAATACCGTAGAGGTACTTGATGGATCAAACACTGAAAGTCTGACTATTCATTTGCCATTGACCTTGACATCGCGCAACAGTGCAGCCTTGTCAAGCATAGCAAGTGCCAATCCTGCTGTTCCGACTATAAGCATCACAAGCAGTGGTGTGACGGTTCAGAACTTGACTTTGACCAATCCAAATGGTCAGAATGCAATATTTACAAACAACAACAGCAATATTACGATCACGGGTAACCACGTCACCAATGTTGGTGGAGCTTCATTAGTAAGCCAGCCGGTAAATGCTATCAGCATCTCCGGTACTGGAAATGCAGTTAGTACTATTGCGGTTACGAATAATACAATAGATAACTTAACAGGTGGTAATTTCGGAAGCGTAAGTGCCATCACGGTAGGTTATGAACCTAATAACTTTGATGTAACTGCTCTGACGATCAGTGGCAATACAATAACGAACATTAGTGCGGTGAATACACCATGGGCTAGTGGTGGAAGAGGAGCATACGGTCTTTTATTAGACCTGGGTGCCACGGGCACAGGAAAAATTGTATCACCTGTAATTAGTAGTAATACAATCACTGCCCTGGATGGCCTTTGGGCGCACGGTATCGGCCTTGAAGGCAATACGCCGGGTGCAGCTGTTTCGCTAAACACAATTAATAATGTGACTGGCCACCTGACGGGTGTACCTACAGCAGTCGCTGTTAAGGTAGAAAGTAACCTGGGTGCAGGTACAGTAGTCATCAACTACAACAACTTCAGCCTTGTTGAGTACGGGGTACTGAATGTAACAGGTATTAAAGTAGATGCAAAACACAACTGGTGGGGTGATGGTGATGATTCCGGTCCGGGTACAGTGGGCACTGGTGCGGGAGTATTGGTATCTGTGGATGTCGATTTCTGTCCATGGCTGGATGGCCCTAGCGGAATTGATGTCATAGTTGCTGCAGCTACATTGGCAGTAGCCGAAACTGGAGGAGTTGCCAATGATGATGGAACCATTTGTATTGGACAATCAGTGACCTTAACAATTTCAGGTGCTAAGGCTGGTTCGACGTATCTGTGGTCAACCGGAGCTACTACTGCTTCTATAACAGAAAGTCCGCTTGCTACGACGACATATTCAGTAACAGTAAGTTATGGTGGATGTACTGCTACATATCCTCAGCAGATCATCGTCAATCCACTTCCAGTGGCTACGATATCATATTCTGGCTCACCATACTGTGCTGAAGGCACAGCTACAGTGACTCAAACAGGCCAAACAGGTGGTACATATACATCCACAGCGGGGTTGAGTATCAATTCAGTTTCAGGAGACATTAACTTACGAACCAGCACACCTGGTACTTATACAGTAACATATAGTTTCACTGATGTAAATGGATGTAGTTCGACTACTACTACTTCAGTGACAGTTACAGCACCGGTAGCTTACAACGTGCAGAAAGACTTATATTACTGTACCATTCAATCAGCAATTGATGATGCAAATGCTACTAATACCGTAGAGGTACTTGATGGATCAAACACTGAAAGTCTGACTATTCATTTGCCATTGACCTTGACATCGCGCAACAGTGCAGCCTTGTCAAGCATAGCAAGTGCCAATCCTGCTGTTCCGACTATAAGCATCACAAGCAGTGGTGTGACGGTTCAGAACTTGACTTTGACCAATCCAAATGGTCAGAATGCAATATTTACAAACAACAACAGCAATATTACGATCACGGGTAACCACGTCACCAATGTTGGTGGAGCTTCATTAGTAAGCCAGCCGGTAAATGCTATCAGCATCTCCGGTACTGGAAATGCAGTTAGTACTATTGCGGTTACGAATAATACAATAGATAACTTAACAGGTGGTAATTTCGGAAGCGTAAGTGCCATCACAGTAGGTTATGAACCTAATAACTTTGATGTAACTGCTCTGACGATCAGTGGCAATACAATAACGAACATTAGTGCGGTGAATACACCATGGGCTAGTGGTGGAAGAGGAGCATACGGTCTTTTATTAGACCTGGGTGCCACGGGCACAGGAAAAAATTGTATCACCTGTAATTAGTAGTAATACAATCACTGCCCTGGATGGCCTTTGGGCGCACGGTATCGGCCTTGAAGGCAATACGCCGGGTGCAGCTGTTTCGCTAAACACAATTAATAATGTGACTGGTCACCTTACAGGTGTACCTACAGCAGTAGCTGTTAAGGTAGAAAGTAACCTGGGTGCAGGTACAGTAGTCATCAACTACAACAACTTCAGCCTTGTTGAGTACGGGGTACTGAATGTAACAGGTACTAAAGTAGATGCAAAACACAACTGGTGGGGTGATGGTGATGATTCCGGTCCGGGTACAGTGGGCACTGGCACAGGAGTATTGGTATCTGTGGATGTCGATTTCTGTCCATGGCTGGATGGCCCTAGCGGAATTGATGTCATAGTTGCTGCAGCTACATTGGCAGTAACCGAAACTGGTGGAGTTGCCAATGATGATGGAACCATTTGTATTGGACAATCAGTGACCTTAACAATTTCAGGTGCTAAGGCTGGTTCGACGTATCTGTGGTCAACCGGAGCTACTACTGCTTCTATAACAGAAAGTCCGCTTGCTACGACGACATATTCAGTAACAGTAAGTTATGGTGGATGTACTGCTACATATCCTCAGCAGATCATCGTAGATCCACTGCCTACAGCTACAATAGCTTATGCTCAGGCTGAATTTTGTGCGATAGGCACTGCGACAGTGACTCAAACAGGCCAGGCAGGTGGTATGTATTCTATATTGCCGGCAAGTGCTTCCCTTAATACTGTAACAGGAGCTATAGATTTAAGCACTACTGCACCAGGCACATATACAATTACTTATAGTTTTACTGGAGCTACAATGTGTTCTAATACTACTAATACTACTGTGACCGTTAATCCGCAACCTACGATTTCAATTTTGACGAATACAGGTGTTCTTTGCAACGGACAAAGTAATGGAACTGCAAGTGTTCTTGCTGTCAACGGTACAGGAACTTTTGATTATCTATGGAATGATTCTGCTCCGACTATGACGCCTGCTATAAGTGGATTAGCAGCTGGAACATATATGGTCACTGCCACGGATGATAAAGGATGCTTTGTATCTACATCTGTGACAATTACTCAACCGGCAGTTCTTACGGTAGTGAATTATATTATAACCAATGAAACATGCCAAGCTTGTGATAACGGAAGTATTACAGTTATTGCGACTGGTGGAACAATGGATTATGAATATAGTAAAGATGGAGGGGCCAACTGGCAGACTTCTAACCTATTTATGCTTTTACAGGCCGGATCCTATTCTATGGTTGTCAGAGATCACAATGGATGTGAAACAGTATCTGATATCGTAGTGATCACAGAACCAGGTGTGTATCCTGATTTGACACCGGCTTTAGTTTTCTCTTCTACCAATATTGTTGTTTCGGGAACAATAGACGAGGTGGTTAGAATAAGAAATATCGGAACAGCGGCTACAACGGGTACAATCACATTTAGGGTGACAAATTATACACCTGCAAGTGGTTTAGTTATAGCAATTCATCCGGATGCTGATGTGACAATAGGTGGAGATACTTATGTATTTGATCACAATGACTTTACCTGGACTTTTAGCGGTGGATTTATTGTATTCACATCTAAGGTCGGAGTATCTATTGGGGCTAGTCAAACCAAAAAAATCGGTTTAAGAATTACACGAACCGGTGGCGGAAAAGGAACAATTACTGCATCAGCGAATATAGTTAATGGTTCCGGTGGAGAAAATAATCCTCCTAACAATTTATTATCTAATACACTTATTAAAAATTAATCACCTTAATTAAAAAGTTAAAAACTATAAATGATGAAAAATTATAAATTGATCATTTGCTTATTCTTGCTCTTAGGCTCAGCACTTGCTAAAGCTCAAGCTACTTACGATTTTCAAGTAGCAGCGGTATCCCCTGAACCTTTCTCGGTGGCTGTCGGTGAAGAAGGACAGATATTCATTGATGTTGGGTATTTAGGAGATGCACCTGTGCCTATTGGAGGTATTCGGGTACAACTTTCGATCTCAGGTGAAATTGAAATTCCTCTTCCTGTTAACTTTTCTGATAATGGATGTTATTTGTCCGGTTCTATATGGGCTGTTACATACATTGCATACATTAATGGTAACACAGAAGTTGTACTCAAAAATATGGTGGGAGTTATGAACGATGGTGTTTCATGTTCTATGACTATTCCTTTTATAGGTAAAAGTGTAAGTTGCGAGGATTGTGGAGCAATATCTTGCAATGCATCCTTTACTGATGAAGCGATCGGAATCGGTGATACGAATGGGAATAATAATTCTGCCACGGCACTCTTCACTGTTACCGCTCCCCTTCCTATCAAACTAGGTGAGTTTAACGCCAAAGTAGATGATTGTTCATCAGTAAATGTCACATGGAATACGTATAGTGAGGAAAACTTTGACCGTGCAGAAGTTCAAAAGTCTGTTGATGGTAGAAACTTTGTAACAATAGGTTCCGTAAAAACTAAAGGTAATGGCGCCTCTGTGAATAACTCTTATGTTTTCACAGACAATACTCCTTTGGTTTCAGGTACTGTTTATTATAGACTTAAGGCTATAGATCTTGACAATTCGATTAGCTACTCAAGAGTCGCTACTGCCATTGTAAAATGTGATAATGCCATAGATATGAATATCTATCCGAATCCGACACATGGAGAGGCTAACGTTACATTTTCAGGATTTAAGACCAATAATATGCGGGAAATGCTGTTGTTGAATGTCAAAGGAGATGTGGTGAAAAATTTCAAAATGGATCCTCTTTCAAACAACAATTTAAATATCAGCGAATTGCCATCAGGCGTTTATTATTTAAAATTGGTGGATGAATCAATCGTGCTTCAGAAGAAATTTATAAAAGTTAATTAACAATAATCCCTTATTTAATATTAGTATTTTAAGAAAATACCACACTTAAGAGGCACCCATTTTGGGTGCTTTTTTTATTTTACTAGAGTGATAATTGGCCTTGAGTTAAAACTCAAGGCAATTGAACGAGATTAATAAAGATTTAAGATTAAATTTCCAATATTCCACCAAGTAATTTGCCGTTGGTTTTAACCAACGGATTACAATAAAACTCTTGATAGGACTTCAGTCCCAATAATTTATCCTAATCAAATAGTGCAAAATACTATTTCAACTTAAATGTTTCCGCTGCCTTTTTTATCTCATTGATACTCACCTCTGACATGTCATTTGTGGTGCCAAAAAGTATGTAATAATTGCTGTCAGTGGGCAATATCAACTGATATAGATATTCTGGAACTCCAGTCTTTATGTTTTTACCTTTTGATATTATTTCATACCCGGATAAATCGCCAATGACGATATCTGCTGAACGTTTAATACTATCTACTTCAAAAGGTGTTTGCTTAAGTCTATTAATTGAAAAATCCTTCAAGTCCTCTGTATTGGCATTTGAAAACGATTTAGATATTATCAAAGATGTCTTGTCATCTGACTTTGTTGGCAACTCACCATCTACGGTGTATATCAGGGAGTTGGACATATTGCCAGCAAATTTTAATTTTGTGCCACTTACTTCAATGGTATATTCAACTGTTTCAAGAATATTGACCTGTTTTTCAGCTTCATAATATGCGGACAATAAGCATTTTTTAATATCAACGGATAACTTAGTCAGGTGTTCGGGAAACACACCATTGATCATAATAGTCTCCTTTTCTGTTCCGAATACCAAAATATATTTTGTATAGATATTGCCATATGCACTTTGCTTTCCCTGCACTAATAAAGCAGGCAGGCCATTCAATAGGATATGGTCATCGCTAATCATTTGGACCCCAGTAGACAATAAATTTTCTTTTGTAATACCTTTAGATGTTTCAGAAAAAGGTCCCGGAATATTTAATACCATGATGCTAGATCCCGATACTTCCTCTTGAAATCCCAGAAAATTCACAGCCTTTGTAAATCCATTAGGCGGAATTAAGCTAATCTTAGTGCCTTCTACATTTTGGTGATCAACTGTGAGTTTGTTGACAATTTTTATCTGTGCTGAAACCAATGTAATGGTCATGACAAAAAGTATAGTAAGGTATTTCCTGGTCATATTTATTATTAACTATTTTAATAGTTCAGTATAAGGCAAAATTATGATTATTAAAAAGAATAAATGTTAAATTTTTTAATGACAGTAATAAATTGGCTGGGACTAAAGTCCTTATATAGACATCCATTGATCCGTTGACTTTAGTCAACGGCAAATTATTGAAACTAGATATTTTGCTATTCGCCCTGAGTTGAAATTCAAGGCTATTGAACTAGATTAATTCAGATAATAATTTTGATTTAACATAATAGCTCTGAATAACTTGCCATGATTTTATGCATCGGACTGCTATAATGCTACCTATCGGATGGACCTTAGTACCAATAATCAGGTTGATATGATTTTAAAATTGCCTGGTGCGTCAACCATGAGATTCAGCCGGCTCTTACTGTTCGCTGTTCGCCGTTCACCTCCACACCTCCACACCTCCACACCTAATCACCCCTTACATTTTCACCTCACCCACACTTACTTCTGATTTTAAATTTTGCCTCTAATTTCTAGCCTCTAGAATCTGGTGTCTGACTTCTGACCTCTTACTTCTGACCTCTGATTTCTATTTTTTATCTTACCTTTGCGCCTTAATTAATCCATAGGATATGAGAGACAAAGTAGAAGATATTGATGAATTGAAGAAAATCGCCACCCAAGTGCGTCGCGACATTCTTCAAATGGTTTTCAACGCCTCCAGCGGACATCCGGGTGGTTCACTCGGGTGTGCAGATTTCATGACTGCACTGTATTTTAGAGTCATGACCCAATCGGATGAATTTAAAATGGATGCAAAGAATGAAGATGCCTTTATCATGTCCAATGGCCATATCTCTCCGGTGCTTTACAGTGTGCTGGCAAGAAAAGGTTATTTTCCAGTAGAAGAACTGTCGACCTTCCGTAAATTAAATACCCGACTTCAAGGACACCCGACGACCCATGAAGGATTGCCGGGCATCAGGACAGCTACTGGTTCTTTGGGTCAGGGATTCTCTGTCGGTGTAGGTATGGCATTGGCGAAGAAGATGGATAAAGATCCGGGATTCGTATTTGTTTCCACTGGTGATGGCGAACTTCAGGAAGGTCAGATCTGGGAAGCAGCGATGTTTGCTCCTTTTCATAAACTAGACAATTTAATAGTGACTGTGGACTGGAATGGCCAGCAAATCGATGGTACCAATGATCAAGTATTAAGTCTTGGTGACCTTGAAGGTAAATGGCGAACTTTCGGTTGGAGAGTAGTCGTCACAGATGGCAATGATATGGAGTCCATCGTCAAAGCCTTGGAAGAAGCTAAAACACATGTAGGTACGGATATTCCAACTGTCATCCTTATGAGAACGAATATGGGTTGTGGTGTAGACTTTATGATGGGCACACACGCATGGCACGGAAAAGCACCAAACAAAGAGCAACTTGATAAAGGGTTGTCACAACTGGTGAGTTCTTTGGATGACTTTGTTTACAATGAAAATTATTCAGCACCAAACCATAAACACTAAGATATGAATATCAACGATATAGTTTCGACAGGAAAAAAGGCCACCAGGGACGGTTTTGGTGAAGGCTTGCACGAAGCAGGACGAAGAAATGACCAGGTGATCGCACTTTGTGCAGATTTACTTGGTTCACTAAAAATGGAAGCTTTTATAGAAGATTTTCCTGACAGGTTTGTACAGATGGGTATTGCCGAAGCTAATATGATGTCCGTCGCTGCAGGCCTTTCTACTACTGGTAAGATCCCTTTTACCGGTACATTTGCCAATTTTTCTACAGGAAGAGTATACGACCAAATCCGCCAATCTATTGCTTACTCAGGCAAAAATGTAAAAATTTGTGCTTCTCATGCTGGGCTTACCCTGGGTGAAGATGGAGCAACTCATCAGATACTGGAAGATATCGGCATGATGCGCATGCTTCCGGGCATGACGGTGATCTGCCCGATTGACGCTAATCAAACTAAAAATGCGGTGCTTGCTATTTTGGATCATGTAGGTCCGGTATACTTGAGGTTCGGAAGACCTGACTGGCCGGTATTTACAGGAGTGGACGAACCATTTATCATAGGTAAGGCGCAGACGCTGGGTAGTGGAACAGATGTAAGCATCATGGCGACTGGACTAATGGTATGGAATGCAGTAGAAGCGGCGAAACAATTAGAGGCTCAAGGCATCTCTTGTGATGTCATCAGTATTCCGACGATCAAGCCGCTGGACGAAGCTGCTATCGTCGCCTCCTTGGCTCGAACAGGTTGTGCAGTCACTGTCGAAGAACATCAGATCAATGGCGGTCTTGGCGATGCAGTGGCTCATGTAGCTGCTAAAAATACTGCTTGTCCAATGGAATTTATTGGTGTCAAGGACAGCTTTGGTGAAAGCGGAAAACCAATGGATCTTTTGAAAAAATATGGCCTGGACGTGCCAGATATCGTCAATGCAGCTCTAAAAGTTATAAAAAGAAAATAATGGCTAAAAAAAGTGAAAGAAACAGCTCACGGACCCAAATCAATGAAGTTCAATAGTAAGGTCATCCATGCAGGAGTATCTCCGGATCCTTCAACTGGAGCTATCATGACACCGATATTCCAGACGTCTACTTATGTTCAGGATGAACCGGGTGTGCACAAAGGACACGAATACGGCCGCACCAGCAATCCTACAAGGTCTGCACTTGAAGCCAATCTAGCAGCTTTGGAGAATGGAAAGTATGGACTTTGCTTCTCAAGTGGGCTCGGAGCTATGGATACCTTGCTGAAAATGCTCAATCCTGGCGATGAGATCATTTCTACCAATGACCTCTATGGCGGTTCGTACAGGTTGATGACACGCGTTTACGGTCGATTCGGTATCAAAAGTCATTTTATTGATTTAAATGACACTGTTCAGCTGGAAAAATTGATCAATCCACGCACCAGACTTATCTGGATAGAAACACCAACTAACCCGATGTTGAATATCGTCGACATTAGAAAAGTGACGAAGATCGCTGAGAAATACGGCATCATCACTTGTGTGGACAATACTTTCGCTTCACCTTATCTTCAGCGTCCTCTGGATCTGGGAGCAGATATAATTCTTCATTCTTGTACCAAATATCTTGGTGGCCATAGTGATGCGGTCCTTGGAGCATTGGTGTGCAATAAAAAAGAAATTGACGATCAACTGAGATTTTTGCAGAATGCATGTGGAGCGACACCCGGACCAATGGATTGTTTCCTTATACTTAGAGGTATTAAAACATTACATATAAGAATGAAGCGCGCATGTCGCAATGCAGGAAGACTTGCTGAATTTTTGAAGAATCACCCTGCCATAAATAAAGTTAATTACCCGGGATTTAAGACACATCCTAGCCATCAACTTGCATCTACACAGATGAGTGACTATGGGGCTATGGTTTCTTTTGACCTGAAAAAAGATTCATTGGAATCTGCTATCGGAGTACTCAAGAAATTCAAAATGTTTAGCCTTGCAGAATCTCTTGGAGGTGTAGAGTCTTTGGTAGGGCATCCTTCTACAATGACACATGCTTCTATTCCAAGAGAGGAACGTCTGAAAGTTGGACTTACAGATTCATTGATCCGATTGAGTGTAGGCATCGAAGATATCGAAGATCTTATGGCTGACCTTGATCAGGCTTTGAGTTAATGGGTTAGCAAGGATTGATGTACTGAATCATTAAGGACAAGCACAGAGTTTAAGTTATTCAAGAGAGGTAAGAATTGGGGTAAGTAACCTGGTTTGGAGTCTGCTTTTGCCGCTTCTGGTTTATAGAGCCATATATCTCGGTGCGCTGCACCTTGGTACTGCCCTTATTTTATTTTCTATAAATACAAAGGTGCGCTGCACCAATGCAATGCAAAAAAGGTGCAGCGCACCAAAATATTTGTAGTAATTAATGTGCAAGAGAAATAAGGTGCAGCGCACCGTGATATGAAATATTTGGTTACTTAATAAATGCGTTTTTTAGACACCCTGTTAGAGATTGAATAATGATAACTCAATTTGCAACAAGTGATGCATGAAAATATCCTTAAAAGCCTGCGAACCTCACCGTTATGGTTTAAATTGCCAACAAAAATTTGAAATAGGTCATAAGTTGAACTATTGGTCAACTAAAGTATTATGGCACGCTTAAATTTTCAATTTAGTTAAAATTATCACCTATATATAATTCATAAAAAAAACCCTTGAAAAGGGTTGAATAACAATAGCCGCGGGTGCAAGCCGTGGTGGATTAAGGCGTTCAACCAACCCTGAATTAGGTTGAATTATTTACCTAAATTAAATATGTCAGATTCATTTCTTTTTAAGTTAAATTGAAATAAAAAAGTAAGCTATTAAAAGCTTGTCCGACAAATGCCATGACGGCGGTGTCAATTCTATTCCCGCAGCCACACCATCCATAAAAAGTAAAAATTATAAATCAATTAACGATACGCCATCTACCTTCTAAAATCAACCATCTACCTTAGGTTTTTAACTGCCGAACCATGACTTTATATTATATTGAGCTTTAAATCAATTACTTTGGAAACAGTATTTAACTGGAATAACTATTCGAAGAAGCAGGATGACCTGCATATCATTTGTTATCTGGAAGGCGAGCTGCTTTATTGTTGTGAATATACCGACAATCAACACGATTATCAGATGGAGATAAAGTGTCGGTTGAAGGATTTTGCCATCGATGAAAAGGAGTCAGTTATGAAATGCAAAAGTTTCATATTAAAACATTTTGGATTAAAAGCTCTTGAAGCAATAGAGATAAAACTTAAAGAGGAAAGAGGTTGATAGAAAATGAATTTTTGTTATTCAGGCAATTTATTCTTAAAGATGAGGCATTGGCCCTTGTTAAAAAATTAGATGAAGGTGGCATAGAGGCCATCCTTGGGGACAATAAAGCTCCATTTGATGTGACATTTAGTGGGAATACTTCGATGGATAAATATGATGTCAAAATAAGAAAGAGAGACTTTGAAAGTGCAGACCTACTCATTGCAGAAACCTCTGATGAAGCTATCCATGACCTGCCGAATGATTATTATTTATATTCATTTACTATTGATGAATTATATCAGATCCTTGCCCGATATGATGAATGGGGTGAGATAGATATTGCACTTGCAAAAAAAATACTGACCGAACGTGGAGAGAACATAGATGATGAATTGATAAGTATTTACAAAAAGAAACGACTTACCCAGCTCGCCCTACCCGAGAAAGTCAATAAAGGTTGGCTAATAGTCTCTTATTTCCTTGCATTGAGCGGTATCTATGGCATCGCATTTGGCCATATTATTTACTCATCTAACAAGACACTTCCGGATGGAAAGGTGGTACCAACCTACACAGAAAATGATCGCAAAGCAGGGAAAATCATCTTTTATATTGGATTATTAGCCTGCATTATTTTCCTATTAATGAAGATTTTTATTAATAAATTATAGAAAATATATAGTAAAGAATAAAAATTTTAGTCTATAAAACATAATAGCAATGGACTTTTGACCAATTTCTAACCAAAGTCATAAAAATTAAATAAATAAAAATAGGTTATTTTATTTTTAATAAGTATACATTTACAATATGAACACAGCGCAAGGATTCGGATTTTTTTATTTTTATTTTTACTTTAGAGAGTAGGCCGGATCGCTTTTGCTATAATTAAGATATAAATTAATAAACATAAGAATCCTGGCCGCAAGCCGGGATTTTTCATTTTAAGTCAATGAATAATCCAATTTTAAATAACCATACTCCAATAAAAAAGATAGCCATTCAGGGTTATGAGGGAAGTTTCCATCAGGAAGCAGCGTTGAATTTCTTTGGTGAACATATAACTATCCTACCTTGTGATAATTTTCCTGAAGTTTTCAAAGTTGTGGATGATGCCGCCCAGTCTGACGCCGCTGTAATAGCTATAGAGAACTCGATAGTAGGTAGCATCCTGCCCAATTATAATCTTCTACAAGAGAGTAAGCTCATGATTACCGGCGAGATCTATCTCAATATTAGCCAAAATCTTCTGGTATATCCGGGCGTACGAATAGAGGATGTCCGTGAAGTTCGTTCGCATCATATGGCCATAAGACAATGTAGAAATTATCTGCTCGACTTTGACTGGAAAGTGATAGAAACAGAAGACACTGCTCTTAGTGCCAAACACATCAGACAGCATCACAGCAAACATATAGCTGCTATCGCTTCCAAACTGGCTGCCGATATGTATGGTCTTGAAATTCTTGCACCGGACATCCATACGATGAAAACTAATTATACAAGATTTCTGGTCCTGGAAAGAGAAAAGCAAGCTATGCCAGTACCGGATGCAAACAAAGCTTCTGTCAATTTCAACACCAATCATTCCATGGGAAGTCTGGCCAAAGTGCTTACTGCCATCGCTGATGGGGGCATCAACCTCAGCAAGTTGCAGAGCTTCCCGATTCCTGGTAGTGAATGGCTATATTCCTTTCATGTCGACATGGAGTTTGATTCAATCGAACAATTTGATAAAGTAATAAACATGATCCGATCTCTTACAGTGGAATTGAAAATATATGGTGTGTACAAAAAGGGAAGTACCATTTAAAAGAAAGATAAATGATCAAAGAAAGTATTAAAACCGCGACAAGGCTGGATGGTATCGGAGAATATTATTTCTCGACCAAACTCAAAGAAATCGATGTACTCAATAAAGCCGGCAAGAATATCATCAATCTTGGAATAGGTAGTCCTGATCTGCCTCCTCATCCTGATGTCATAGAAGAGCTTAATAAACAGAGCCAAAGGCCCGATGTACATGCCTATCAGAATTATAAAGGAAGCCCCATATTGCGACAGGCCATAAGTAATTGGTATGCGCAATGGTACAATGTCGAACTTGATCCAGTTTCAGAGATTTTGCCGCTGATGGGATCTAAAGAAGGTATTATGCACATATGTATGACTTACCTTGATAAAGACGATATAGTGCTGATTCCTAATCCCGGATATCCAACTTATAGCAGCGCTGTGAGGTTGGCGGGTGGCCAAGTTGCAGCATACACATTGGATGAGTCGAAGAATTGGGCACCTGATTTTGCAGAACTTGATTCTATTGTTTTATCGGCTAATCATCCCGTGAAAATGTTGTTTGTCAGCTATCCTCACATGCCAACAGGTGCGAGTTCGGATCGGGATATTTTTGAAAAACTTGTCCGATTTGCTATCAAACATGATATACTTATCATTCATGACAACCCATATAGCTTTATCTTGAATGATAGTCCGATGAGCATGTTAGAAATTCATGGAGCTAAGGAAGCCGTCATAGAGCTTAATTCCTTGTCTAAGTCTCACAATATGGCGGGATGGAGAGTTGGAATGATATGTGCGGCAGAACAAAGGATCAATGAGATCATCCGTTTCAAAAGTAACATGGATAGCGGAATGTTCTTGCCCGTCCAACTTGCTGCAGCAAAAGCATTAGAACTAGGAAAGGATTGGTTCGATCAATTAAACGAAGTTTATAAAGAACGGAGGGAGAAGGTGTACGAATTACTAGCATTGTTGAAATGTACCTTTCATACCGATCAAAACGGAATGTTTGTTTGGGCAAAATGTCCTATTGATTGTAAAGATGGTTTTCAATTAAGTGACGATGTGCTGTACAATGCGAATGTGTTTATAACTCCGGGTGGTATCTTCGGAAGTGCAGGTTGCAATTTTGTAAGAGTAAGTCTTTGCAGTACTAATGAGAAACTCGATGAAGCAATTAAGCGAATAAAAACAGCTGATCTATGGTAGTCACGGTGATAGGTATGGGGCTGATCGGTGGGTCTTTGGCGCTTTCCTTGCGTGAACATGGGCTATCTAGCAAAATAATTGTAGTAGATCAGAATGATGTACATGTGGAGAGGGCCTTGGCCTTGGGTTTAGCGGATGAGACTAGGGGGCTGTTGGATGCAATAAATGTTTCCGAGCTCATTATTTTAGCCGTTCCGGTTGATATTGCTGTAAAACTTTGTCCGCAAATACTTGATCTTGTTACCGATCAGATGGTCTTTGATGTTGGATCTACCAAGTCTAGCATTCTACAAGCCATCCACAATCATCCGAATCGAGGGCGTTTTGTCGCCAGTCATCCCATGTGGGGAACAGAATTCAGTGGCCCAGATGCTGCCATCTCGGGAGCTTTTGTCGGAAAGGCAGTTGTAATAACTGATCCTGAACACAGTGATAAGATTGTTCTGGAAAAAATAGAATCTATCTTTTCAATTCTTGGGCTCCATATTTTGAAAATGAGTAGTGCAGACCATGATCTTCATGCAGCTTATGTAAGTCACATTTCGCACATCACTTCATTTGCATTGGCCAATACAGTGCTGGAAAAAGAAAGAGAAGAAGATACCATTTTCCAGTTGGCAAGTGGTGGATTCGAAAGCACAGTCCGCCTCGCAAAGAGTAATCCAGCGATGTGGGTGCCGATCTTCATGCAGAACAAGGAAAATGTCCTGGATGTATTGAATGAGCACATCTCACAATTAAGAAAATTTAAAAGTTGCCTCGAAAAAGAAAACTATGAATATCTATACGAACTCATTGAAAATGCGAATCGGATAGGGAAGATATTGCCGTGAAAGAAATGGTGAATTATAAATGATGAATTATAAATGATGTGATAACTATATAAATCGAAAGCAAACGTAACGCCATACTAACTTCTAACTTCTAATTTTAATTTTAAACATGAAAATACTAATTGGTAACGAACAATGGATATTAACCACAAAGCATGATCACATCCGTAACGCCATTCTAATTTCTAACTTCTAACTTCTAATTTTTTTAATAACAATTAACAATCATACACCATGATACAGACATTAAACACAACAAAACCGATCGAAGAGATCTTAAACAAAAAGCCTTTGATCATCTCCGGACCATGCAGTGCAGAGACAGAGGAACAAGTCATTGCAACAGCCACCAGGCTTGCAGCCACAGGTAAAGTTGATATCCTGCGTGCAGGAATCTGGAAGCCAAGGACCCGTCCGGGAAGTTTCGAAGGAATCGGCACCAAAGGTCTTCCTTGGCTGCAGCGAGCGAAAAGGGAAACCGGATTACCGGTGACAGTTGAAGTTGCTACAGCGAAGCAAGTGGAAGATGCCTTGCATTTTGATGTAGATGTGCTGTGGATAGGTGCCAGAAGTACAGTCAATCCATTCAGTATACAAGAAATGGCCGATGCATTAAGAGGAGTTGACGTGCCCGTATTGATTAAAAATCCAATCAATCCTGATCTTGAACTTTGGACTGGAGCCGTTGAAAGGATTGCAAAAGCAGGGATTAAAAAATCGGTTTAATTCACCGAGGATTCTCATCCTATGGCAATGCTGAATACAGAAACGCTCCGATGTGGCACCTAGCCATTGAGATGAAGCGTAGAAATCCGGAATTGATCTTTATCAATGATCCGTCTCACATTTGTGGTCGAAGAGACATACTCATGGAAACAGCTCAAAAGGCTATAAATCT
Source organism: Candidatus Brachybacter algidus (assembly GCA_016711705.1). Classification (GTDB taxonomy): domain Bacteria; phylum Bacteroidota; class Bacteroidia; order Chitinophagales; family Saprospiraceae; genus Parvibacillus; species Parvibacillus algidus. The sequence continues at coordinate 78,531 of JADJSK010000006.1, forward strand.
TGATTATGATGGCCTCATGATAGAAAGCCACATAGATCCTGACAATGCTTGGAGCGATGCTAAACAGCAAGTTACTCCGGAAAGATTGGCACAAATGCTTGAGTCCATGATCTGGAGACATGAAGCTCCGGAGAGTGAAGATTCACTTTCAAGACTCGAGAAGATGCGTCAACAAATCAGCCATCTTGATGATGAATTGATGCAAATACTTGGTCAAAGGATGAAGATCGCTGATGAAATTGGTTCTTTCAAAAAGGAGAACAATATTACCATCCTTCAGACTACCAGATGGAATGAAATATTATCAACTGCATTTGCCAAAGGAGACATGCTTGGGTTGAGCCAAGAATTTATTACAAGGTATTTTGATGCAGTGCACATGGAGAGTATTAACCATCAGAATAAGGTGATGGATGGGGAGGGGTGATTGTTAATTATTAGGTGTTTATTGTTAATTGTTAGGTGTTAATTATTAATTATTATTCTGTACATCACTTCAGTTTTTAACCTCATTAATTTTTTATTCTTAATGTTTAATTATAGTTTCGGAGTTGCTCATTTCATTGATAATTTATGATTTAAATAAATAACTCAAGTTTCGGCAGTTAAGAAACAAAGGTAGATGGGTGATGTTAGATGTTAGATGGAGCTTAGTCAATTGATTCATATTTTTTCTTTAATAAGTTTAGTAGAAAAAATATCCATGTGATTGATGGAAAGCCATCTAAAATCTACCTTCTAACATCTAACATTTTATTATAATTTAAATTTTTTCTTCAAAAAGGAAAATTTGACTACCGAAACTTGAGTAAATAAGTTTTTGCTAATAAAATTATTTAAAACACTGTCCGTCTATGGTTAAATTTGTATCTTGAATTAAATTCATTTGCTGTACTCAATAATCGAAGTCTAATTCTAACTTCTAACTTCTAATTTCTAACTTCTGACTTCTAACTTCTATCATTGATTGAGTAATATCAATACTTCTGGAGTTTATTTTTAACGCAGAAACTTAGATTATTCGAGAAATGAATTTTTAATATTAATTGGATTGAAGAGCGTCGGAAAGAAATTTTTACTAAACTTAGAAATAGATATTTGTACAGGCGGATATTTGTTTTCTCTATTTGTAATGTTAATTGGTTATTCCAAATTACACAAAAGTTACATTTCAATAATTAAGTTTTCTCTTTTATTAAATCTACCTGATAAGGTCAAATAAATCATATGTTTTAAAAATAAACGTAAATATACGTTGATCACGCAACGTTATAACTTATGTTTACGTTATGATAAAAATACATTATCATGACAAGCGAACAAATTTTAAAATCAGACATGTTGGACATCCTTTTTGATGGTCGTAACAAAGCTTATGGAGCATATGAATTAAGAAGAAAATATGACAATGATCTTGGCCATGCGCTTTTGGTAGGTGTCCTGATCACGGTTTCATTTTTTGGCTATTCCTACTACAATGACATTTTTGGAACAAAAGAAATTCCGCCTACGGAAATTATTTATGATGTATCTGGTGGGTTTAAGATCTTGCCAGAACAAATTATTCCCGAGGTGATTAAGGCAAAACCTGCTGCACAAAATGCTTCCAAGACAATTTCTTTCACTGCACCAATAATTTCAACAAAACCAATACATGAAACACCAATTGCTTCTGCTGCAGAATTGGAACATGACAATCCCGGTGTTATTTCACAAGAGGGTATAGAATCCGGTCCGGTGAGTATAGATCCTACCTTAGGCGTGGAATCGGGGTTAAATGGTGATGTTGTGCCAAATATACCGGATGAAAAAGAGGACAATGTGGTTAGAAATTATGTGGAACAAATGCCGGAATTTCCAGGCGGATTATCTGCACTAATGTTATGGTTATCGAAGCATCTGGAATATCCTAAAGAAGCAGTTAGAAATGGTCTTGAGGGAAAGGTAATCACCCAATTTACTGTTGAAAAAAATGGATCTGTGACCAATGTAAAAGTAATCAGAGATGGTGTAGGTGGCGGCGCTGGTGACGAAGCTGCTCGAGTCGTGGGAATAATGCCGGGATGGAAAGCAGGGGTGCAAAACAATAGACCGGTAAGGGTATTGTACACATTGCCGATCGCGTTTTCATTAAAATAAGATCCTTTAATTTCCGAGGGGAATACTGTAGGGACAGGTCGCGACCTGTCCCTACAGTTTTCACCTAGAAAAATTAACGCTAAACAAAATATCACAAATCTTCAGATTATTTAACAATACATTTCAGTTTTGTCAACTTAAAATGCGTGGTTTTTGCTACTTTTGCAAAAAAAATAACACATGTTTACCATCAATATATATCTAAGAATAGCAGGCATTGTAGCTAGTATTATAATTGGAGTAGTCCTAACCATGCTTTATGGCTTCTGGTATGCATTTCCTTTATATCTTATAGCAGTAGTATTACTCGCAGGGTACCTGTTGGTTGGAACTGTTCAGTCTGCAAGTCAACTTATGCAGATTCAAGATATGGAAGGGGCAAAGAAAAGACTCAATATGACGATATTCCCAAAGTTACTTTTTGGTCCGGGAAGATCTGCATATTATATGCTTAAAGGCTCATTGGCCATGCAGGGCAAGGATTACAATGAAGCAAAGGAGTTGTTCAAAGAAAGCGAAAACTCTAAATATACCACAGACAATGAAAAAGCCATGATCTATCTACAGCAGGCCAATCTCGCTGCTGTTAAGCAAAATTATAAGGAAGCTGCAATGTTTGTCAAAAAGACAGATGATCTTAAGATCACTGAGCCGATGATTAGAGATCAGGTGAAACAATTTAAACAAGCCATCGGCAAAACTGGTCAAATGAATATGCAGAACAGAATTGCAGCAGCTAACAGGGGAGGATCAAAACAAGGCAGACCTAGGATGCGCTAAGACAGGATCTGATGCATAAAAAAAATTGGCTGTTTCCTACTTTTTTCAACTTCATAGCTTTAAATCGACTTTTAGTATTAGTATTGATAATACTTACATCCACTGTTTGTCTTGCCCAGCAGATAGCAGTAGATACGATTAGTTTTGTAGGGTTAAAAAGAACAAGACCCTATCTATTATCAAGGGAACTTACCTTCCAGCAAGGTGATACCATTCTTCTTAAAGACATTCAGGATATATTCGCTATCAATGAAAAAAGGCTTCAAAATACTGGTCTCTTTGTCGAAGTAAGAATGAATGTCTTAGCCTTGGATATGCAAGAAAAAAAAGCTCATATCCAAATCAATCTCAAAGAGGCTCTATTCATTTATCCCGCACCATTACTGGAATTCCTGGACAATGATTTTAACAAATGGTGGCGCAACTATGACCGTTCGCTGAAGACACTGAGTTATGGTCTTTATCTCAAACACATTAATCTCACCGGCAATGGAGATGAGATGACCTTATATGGACAGGCGGGATTTACCAGAAAAATTTCATTGGATTACGACTTTCCATTCGCCAATAAATCCAATACGCTTGGCTTTGGATTCACTACTTTCTATTCTGCAAATAAGGAGATTGCTTATAAAACAAAAGACAATTATCTCCAATTCGAAAGAGATCTTGAAAAAGATCAGCTCAGGAGAACAAAGGTGGGTGTCAGGGCCGTATATCGACCTAAATTGGTCATAAGGCATCACATATTGCTTAATTATTATAGTTTCAAAGGTTCAGATTCTTTGACTCAATTCTACAATAAAGATTATTTTAATGGCCAGAGCAAACTAAAATTCCTCGAATTGGAATATGCCGCCGTATTTGATACAAGAGACATCGTGCCATATGCCATGAAAGGTGATCATATTATTGCTTATGTAAATAAGACCGGATTCAGTAAGAATAATGACATCAAGGTGTTTTACGCCGGATTATTAGCATACCATTATACATCGATTTCTAGTAGGTGGAGTTTGGAGAATATCGGTGGTGGAAGATTTAATTTTGATCGCGGGAAGGTGCCTTACTATTTCAATAAGGCGCTTGGATATGATGATCTGTATCTGAGGGGCTACGAGTATTATGTGGTAGATGGTCAGGATTATGCATTTGTGAAAAATAGTATTAGATTTATGTTCTTTGACAAGAAATTTGAATGGGGGAAAGCCATGTTTTTACAGGCATACCGCACGATGCCGGTCAAGGCTTTTCTCACAGCAAATGTCGATGCAGGATATGTCAGTGACCGTTTCTATTCAATAGAAAATTCATTATCTAACAGCGCTTTAATTGGGTATGGTTTGGGACTCGATTTAGTATTTTATTATAATAAATTACTAAGATTTGAAGTGACGAGGAACCATATAGGACAAACAGGATTTTATGTACATTTTGATGCAGGATTATGATACACATTATTGTTTTTGCTAAGTCAATAGATGCGGAACAAGCAGTATTCGTTAAGGAATTAATTGATAAATGTTCTGCTACATCTGTGAAATTGAGCTTTTTTGATAAGATGTACTCGGAGACATCAAAATGGTTATCAATTCCTGAGGATATAAAATGTCTGCCTGTGACAGACTTTGGCAATGGTGTTGGAATAGATTTTCTATTTTCATTAGGAGGAGATGGAACTTTGCTAGAGGCATCTATGATCATTGCAGATAGTGGAATTCCTATCGTCGGCATCAATATGGGCAGACTAGGATTTTTGGCGAGTATAGAAAAAAAGTTAATTGCTCAGACGATTGACAAGTTGATCAATGGGGAATACACCTTGGAAAAGCGCGCGCTGTTGCACTTTACGTCCAACGAAAGCCAATTTTCAGCATTTCCGTATGCATTGAATGATATGACTCTTATAAAAAGGGATCATTCATCTATGGTGGTAATTCATACAGTTGTAAATGGAGAATTTCTCAATTCATATTGGGCTGATGGAGTCATTTTGTCAACGCCAACAGGTTCCACCGGTTATAATTTGAGTTGCGGAGGCCCAATACTTATACCTACAGCCGAGAATTTTATTATTACTCCAATAGCACCGCACAACCTAAGCGTAAGACCTTTAGTGGTACCTGATTCTTCTATACTGGAATTTACTATAGAAGGGCGTGGAGAGAATTTTTTATGCACACTTGACTCAAGGCACGAGGTGATATCGCAAAGCACCAAAATTAAAGTAAGGAAGGCACCATTTGCAATAAATCTTGTAAAATTGCCCAAGATCACTTTCATGAAAACCATGCGCGATAAACTACAATGGGGTCGGGATACACGAAATTATAAAAAGTAAAAGAAGGAAAGATTAATTGCAATAAAAAAGCCGCAAAAAACACTATTCTGCGGCTATACTTACACTTACACTTACAATTAATCAAAGATTGACAACCTCTAAATAAAATTTAAAATGTGTGCCGAGGTTGGTCGATATAATAGAAATAATTTCTAAATCTAAGCCAAAGATAATATGAATACTTTTTGAATTATTGTAGATAATTAGCCACAAAAATTCAAAGTTATAAAACCGAAAATAAATTTTTAATGTTTGTGTTAACTAAATTCTTCAACAAATGTGTTTGGCTGACTGCGATAATATTCTATAGTATTAGTGCAACGACTTATGGACAGTTATCTTCTTATAATATAATCAACTACAAAACTAAAGATGGATTACCACAGAATAGTGTAAAATGTATCCAATTTGATAAGGCTGGTTACTGTTGGATCGGCACGGAGAAGGGAATCGTTCGTTTTGATAGAAAAAATTTCAAAGTATATGATAATAAAAATATCGAGGGGTCAATATCAGAAAGAATTGCCTACTCAGCTCAAGATGCTGAAGGAAATGTTTATTTTCTAAACGACAAAGAACAGAATTTCAAAATTAAATTACCTTCAAATGGCCAAGCACCTTATCCAAAACTACTACATTCTTCAGAAATTTGGGGGCCATCGAAAGGCGGAAGTTCTTTAAACTCAACTCGTTTGAATAACTAATTTATAAATATATGGATACGAATAAATTATACGAAACACAAATATTAATAACACCAAAATTTTACCATATAATACCGAGCTGAAAATCGTTTAGGTCCATGAAGCTTCGGGGCCTATCACGAAATTCCATTCGGTATTAGGTGCCTTTTTTGACAGTTTCCTCCCTTCAGTTGGAATGACAAAGCTTTTGCTTAAAGGGGGATAAAATGGGGTGACTGAGCCGGCCCATTTAACTCCAAATCCCACCGATTTGGCGGCTTTACGAGCGAAATGAGGAATCTTAATTCACTGAGTCTTTTGTTTTTCCCTTTGAACAATTTGTTAAGCACACCTAAATAAATATTGTCAAAAAGATTGTCAACTATATATTACCTGCAAACAAGGTACTTTATGTCAATAGGTGTCTATTTCAGGATTTCATATTCCAATGCTATACGGACAAGCCCAGCTGTATTTTTTGCTCCCAACTTGATCATAATATTCCGTCGATGAGTCTCTACTGTACCGAAACTAATAAATAATTGAGTAGAGATCTCATGGGTTGTTTTTTCATCAATAATCATCTCAAGTATTTGTTGTTCACGACGGGAAAGTTTTGGAAATGGGCTTTCAGATATTTTGACATCTTTATGATTGGGGTGGAATATTAGAGTGGTGACTTCGTTGCTGATAAAGGTGCGGCCATTCATGACTGAATTGATGGCTTCGATGATCTCATCTCTGCCAGAGTTTTTATGTAGGTAACCATCTGCCCCGTTTTTCAGCATAAGTTTGATCAGACTACCTTCGTTGATCATGGACAGACCAATGATCTTAATATCAGGATGAGATTTTTTGATAATTTTGCATGCTTCAATACCATTCATATGGGGCATATTAATATCCATTAGAATTACATCAACAGAATTATTACTTAAATACTCAATACAATCTTGAGCTGATTTAAATAGATTAACGACGTTTATATTAGTTTGACTATCCAATAATAAATTGAGTCCTTCCAATACCATTTGATGGTCATCCACTATGATCAGATCAGGCATGATTATTTAATTAATTGGTATTTCAATATTTACTGTTGTGCCATGATTTGGTGAGGAGTCATAGTTTATTTTTCCCGAGAGGTAATTAATTCTTGAATCAATGTTTTTAAGTCCCATCCCCTTTTTCGAGAGTATATTATTTATGTCAAAGCCCTGCCCATCGTCTTCAACTGTAATATGAAGATTATTTTCATGTTCCAATAATTGTATGAATAACTTATTTGCCTTCGCATGTTTTACGGCATTATTGGTAGTCTCTTGAATAATCCTGTATATCATGCTGGCTTTTTCGGCAGATAGATGATCAAGTTTTTGACCATGAATATCAATTTCGCATTCTAAACCTCGTGTGGAAATACTGTTTTTTAGATCTTCAAGAGCACCTCTCAATCCACTTATCTTGATAGAATGTGGCACCATGTCATGTGCAATACGCCGGACTTCTATACAAGCCTCATCAATTAATTTGTTAGTTTTTTCATACAAATTGATGTTTTTAATATTGTCTATTTCCTTTTCAATAGTATTAAAATGTGCCTTGACAGTAGTTAATAAGCCGCCTAATCCATCATGAAGATCCTGGGCTATTCTTAGCCGCTCAACTTCTTGTCCTTCTAACATAGAATTAAGAGATAATAATTTATTATTTTGCTCTAATTCTTTAATTTTTTGTAATTGCAATTCTTTTTCTTTTAGATGCATATTGCGGGTAAATTTATTTCTAATTCTAATTGCTATTATTGCTAAAAAGGCCAGTGATAGTAATGCTGTAATGATTATTATTGAAGTCTTTAATTTATCAGTTTTATCCTTAATTTCTGCCTGCTGAATTAAGATATTTTTTTCCTTTTCCTGAGTATTGTACTTTACTTCGAATTCTGCTATGTTCTTTTTTTCAATTGCTGCATAAGAAGAATCCTGAAGTGTTATATATTTTTGTATATTCTCATATGCTTTAGCTGGCTCGTTAATCTTTTTGTAAAGTTGGAACAATCCCATTCGTGCTGCCTTAAAAGACTCAATATTACCACCAGACCTGGCACCTGAGGAATTAAGTATTTTATTATACTGAGTAATAGCGTCATCATACCTGCCTAGAGAATCATATTTATCGGCCAGAATGTTTCTGGTTAAGTCCGGAGGATCAAATGGATTATCAGATTTTTCTAAAAGCCTGATTTTCTCTTCCAAAATCTTCAATCCCTCTTCTTTGTTCTCAAACATTTCAACCAACCCCATGTGTTGAGGATCAAGTGGCCCCTTTCCTTGTTTTTTGAATATTAAAAATTCATTTAACCATTTATCAAATTCCTTTGCGGTACCCCTGTCCTTTTTAGCAATTAAAATACTATGAAGGACGAAACCTTTATTCATCCTATTTTCTGAATTTTTTAAATCTTCGTAACTTTTGAATAGATATATATCCGCGTTTTTATAATCTTTTAATGAGAGGTAAGCAAGGTATTTATTATAATAAGCTGACCATACTTTTTCCTTATCATTTTTCCATACTTTTTCCGCCTTATCTGCATATATGATGGCACTATCCTGGTCGTTCAAATCGCGATAAACATTGCTCAGTTGATTGTTGAACTGCGCAATAGCGTCACCATTTAATTTAAGTTTAACGGCGATTTCTTTACCATGTAATACCTGATTTTTCGCCTTTACGAGCTCACGGGCTCTATATGAAAAAACTGAAAGTGTGAGATATGCTTTCGCTTTAATCTCAGTTGCCGGTGGGGAGGCTAAATATTCATATACTAACTTCAAACAACCGTCATCTTGTTTACAATAAGCAATTATTTTTTTTAATATTTCATTTGAAGTTTGAATATCCTGAGCCGCACGAAATGAAACGTTCAAACTATCTATCTGAGCTGACGAAATAGTACAGTTTAATAGAAAAACAAATAGGATCAAATATTTGAATCTATTCACAGAATGAATTTTATGTAAAAATAGAGATAAAATACGCCGTTTAATAATGCTTTCAGAAAAATGTATGAAATCATAGATATTGATTTTATTCAGCTGTTGATTAGATGATTTCATTGATTTTTTAAGATTAAATGATTTATGTACTGTCATCTATTTCATTATCATCAATTTTGAAAAAATTATCATTATGCGGGTATTATACATGATATTATTTTTGCTCATTTGCCGTATCACTTCCGGTCAGATCATCATCTCTCAGCAGGTTTTTGCTTCGGGGGGCACGAGTGGAATTTCACCTAGTATGTCGATCAATGGCACATTGGGAGAGTCTTTCATATTTGGTAATATGAATTCTATTGTATCATTCCATCAAGGGTTTAACTCAGGTATACTTGACCAGTCTTTAAGTACCATTGGAATTGAACATCAAAAATATACAGTAAGGTACTTTCCAAACCCTGCCTATAATTTCCTAAATGTAAAATGGGATCCAGCTCTGTTGATCCATTATGTGCTGATATCAGATATGCAGGACATAATAGTAAGAAAAGAGATAGTACTTAAAAATTCCGAAATACAACTCCAACTTCCAAAGATGTCTCCGGGAACTTACTCAATCAAATTTATAACAGAACGAGGACATAGAATCCTTGCAGGATATTTTATTCATCAAAATTAATTTCAAATAAGATGCGTAGTTATTTACTTATTTCATGTTTTCTCTCTTTTGCATTGATAGCTATTGGACAGACACCGGATTTCATAAATTACCAAGCTGTAATTCGAGATAAGAATGGAACTTCTATTAAGGATGCGGATGTTAAGGTCGACATATCAATTACTACAAAAGGAGGAGATTTTAACAAGTCTTATTCAGTAAAAACCAATGATTTTGGAGTCATAAATTTACAAATTGGCGGTCCGGAGCTTAAAGAAATAGATTGGTCGAAAGGTGGAGCAAATGTCAATGTGATAGCAACCAGCCCTCAGGGAATTGTGGATCTTGGTAGTGCCTCTATCGCTACTGTGCCTTATGCCTTATTTGCTGAGAATTCAGGGAGTTCAATACCAGGTCCGGCTCCGGCGCATATATGGGAAGGAACAAAATTGAAATTTGAGAATCCTGATGGTACTTTTGGACCCGCAGTTGAACTGAAAGGTACTGATGGCACAAGTGTTACGATCAAAGGATCTGTAGATACACCTGGTGATCTTCCTATTCCATATAATGGACTCCCTGGTGATCTTTTCATTGTAATTTCGGATGGGGGTGCATATGTTTGGAATGGTACGACCTGGAATAATTTGGGTAAAATACAAGGTCCTGCAGGTCCTCAGGGTGATAAAGGAGATAAAGGCAATGATGGGTTGAATGGTGTCCAAGGCGAAAAGGGTGATAAGGGTGATAAGGGTATACAGGGCCCTACCGGAGATCAGGGCTCTCAAGGTGAGCCCGGCGAACAAGGCGTTCCTGGTGCAACAGGCTCTCAGGGTCCACAAGGAAATCCTGGAACAGATGGGGCGCAAGGACCCGCTGGCACAGGTGTATCAATCATAGGGACTCTTGATAATCCGGGTGATTTACCGTCTATGTATAATGGGAATATTGGTGATATGTATATCGTGTTAAGTAATGGTCATGGATATGTGTGGAACGGCACAACATGGTCAGATTCGGGACAGATTCAAGGGCCTCCGGGTCCACAAGGCTCTCAAGGCGCGCAAGGAGCACAAGGAGCACAAGGGATACAGGGAGTAGCAGGCTTAATGGGTCCCCAAGGAACTCAAGGAGCTATAGGTCCCCAAGGTAATCCTGGAGCCACCGGATCTCAGGGTCCAATGGGCAATCAAGGTGCTGTTGGTCCCGTTGGTCCAGCCGGTCCGCAGGGAGCTATTGGCAATACCGGTCCTACAGGGAATACCGGGGCCACGGGTGCAGCTGGACCTATTGGCCCTGCAGGTCCTCAGGGTGTTGTAGGTAATACTGGCCCAACAGGTAATCCTGGTCCTACAGGGGCTACCGGGCCGGCTGGTCCTGCTGGAGTTGCGGGAGCAACAGGCGCGCAAGGGCCCCAAGGTATTCCAGGTGCTATCGGTCCAATAGGGCCACAAGGAATACAAGGTGTTCCTGGACCGGCAGGAACATATGCTGCGGGTTCTGGAATCTTAATTAGCAACGGGACGATCAGCAACACAGGTGATACGAATGGAGCAGATGATGTCAATGACAGTGATAATTTTGGCGGAGACGTATCAGGAACTTATAATAATCTATCTATAGTGAAATTGAAAGGCAAAAATATTGATGGACTTCCAACAAATGGACAGGTAATGGTCTATAATGGGACAGAATGGAAACATGTGACTCCGACAATATACACGGCGGGCACAGGAATAAGCATCGTATCCGGTACAGTAACAAATACCGGTGATACAAATGCTGCAGACGACGTCAACAATTCAGACACATTTGGGGGTGATGTAGGCGGTACGTATGATAATATTTCTGTCAATAAAATAAAAGGAGTAACTGTTGGTGCTATTACACCGACCGAGGGTCAAACTTTGACGTACACCGGAGGGCAATGGAAACCTGTTACCCCTGCTAGTAGTAATATTATCTATGGGGCGGTCAATGCGAGTGGGGCAGTAATATTTGGGAGTGGATTTACAGTGGAGCAATCCGGTGAATCAATGCTGATCACTGTGACAGGAACGACATTAACAACTTCAAACAATGTCATAACTGTGACTGCAAGAACGACGCCAAAGACTTATTCTGTGACGTACAATGCCGGTAAGGCATCGATAAACCCTGCCTCCGGAAATGCCTGGCCATGTGCATTTATGATTGCACTCTAAGAGGAAAGGTAGGTTGTTTGATTGAAAGCTACGTGGGAGTAAGCTTCATCGCAAGATTGCAATATTACATTGGAGAAATAATTCAACTGAAATACCAGGATTTATTAACAACAATGATTAATTAGGTCATCTGAGAGACAATCAGTTGAAAGCTACGTGGGACTAGGCTTCATCGTAATATTGCAATATTACATTAGAGGTTGAATCAATATGCATTACATTTACACTTGACTAAGAAAGATACCATAGCTCAACTGTTGGGTAATTGGCTGGAAGTAACGTGGGAGTAAGCTTCATCGCAATATTGCAATATTACATTGGAGAAATAATTCAACTGAAATACCAGGATTTATTAACAACAATGATTAATTAGGTCATCTGAGAGACAATCAGTTGAAAGCTACGTGGGAGTAAGGTTCATCGTAATATTGCAATATTACATGAGAGGTTGAATTTATATGAAATACATTTACACTTGACTAAGAAAGATACCATAGCTCAACTGTTGGGTAATTGGCTGGAAGTAACGTGGGACTATGCTTCATCGTAATATTGCAATATTACATTGGAGGTGCAATGAAAATGAATTACCAAGGTATCAGATTCTTAATTTGGCAGTTAAGATCTATAGGTAGATCTGTTAAAAGTCACGGGACACTATGCTTCATCGTAATATTGCAATATTACATTGGAGAAATAATTCAACTGAAATACCAGGATTTATTAACAACAATGATTAATTAGGTCATCTGAGAGACAATCAGTTGAAAGCTACGTGGGACTAGGCTTCATCGTAATATTGCAATATTACATGAGAGGTGCAATGAAAATGAATTACCAAGGTATCAGATTCTTAATTTGCCAGTTAAGATCTATAAAATCACGGGACACTAAGCTTCATCGTAATATTGCAATATTACATTAGAGACCAAAATGCAAGTTTATTCTATAGCATTTATGCTTTTTATACTTTATTCGAAAGCGGTATTTACTCTGAAAAGCTTGTGGGACTAAGCTTAATCGTAATATTGCAATATTACAATCATAAACTTGCCCCATAACCTAAACCTAAAAACTTGGTCTCTTTAACCTCATTTACTAGTCTAATTCAAGCCAATCATCCCCAGAAACTTTCTCAATCTTTCGATTCTAGTGCTATCGACACGATAATAGATCTCATTTCCTTCTATTTCACCGAATATCAACCCGGCACTCCTCAATTCAGATAAATGTTGAGAAACCGTCGGCTGAGTAAGTGGCAATAAATCTACTATCTCTTTGCAATTGCAATCCACTGTGTCTAATAAATATTCTATGATGGTGATTCTAGCCGGATGGCCTAAGGCTTTTGCAATGACTGCCATTTCGTTATGCCTGTCAGGGTAATGTGAAGTTTTGCTTGCTCCCATTGGTATGATTTTTAAAGTTAAAAATTTGGTTGAAGTAATATTGCAATATTACGATAAAGTATCAACTTTTTTTAAATTTTTTTCCTTCAAAAATGGATTTGACATTCCTATTATCATCACATTTGAACTAACAACAAACTTCAAACAACAAAATCAATTTACAATTAATCTATAAAAGAAGTAGCCATTTTTCCATTTATTATGACATCCATGATTTCATACATTTTTAACGAGTCTTGGTTTTGTGTGAAGTAAGAATTTAAAGGAATTTCCATATTTATATTTAGCATAAATTCGACAATAGCATTGAAGTATCTTTTTACAATTAACCTGATCATTTTTTGCCTCCTGGATACTTACTCTCAGGATAAAAAAGATTTTAAGATTTCCGGTGGCTTCAGTGCCGGAGGGGAATTGTATGATGTATCAGGAATTCCTGAAAGAAGAAGTCCCTATTCTTACAACGTGAATGGTTATGTAGTTTTTTCTTACAAAGATTTTAGCCTCCCTGTTTCAGCCAGTTATAGAGATGCACAGTTCAGCTATGATTATACCTTCAATAGATTTGGAATTACACCTACTTATAAATGGATAAAATTGCACCTCGGTTGGAGTAATCTAAATTTTTCACCTTATACTTATTCCGGTCGGCCCTTCTATGGAATCGGAATTGAATTGACTCCTGGTATATTTTATTTTGGAGCTATGGCCGGCAAGATCAGAAATCCTTTAGCCATAAGAGATACACTAGTATATGGTGCATCATTGGTTCCTTCTTACGACCGTAAATTAAAAGGAATTAAAGTTGGGTTAAGAAAAGCAAAAAATAAGCTGGAATTAATGGCTGTTAAGATCGAAGATGATCCCGAAAGTTTCGAGTATCCGGATAATTATACCCAGACATATGGCTATCAAGTTTTAACGCCGAAAGAAAATATCTGTATAGGCCTCAATGGTGCTATTACATTATTTAAAAGGTTAGATATTTATGCAAATACAGGTGTTAGCGCTTTTACTGCAGATCGGAATGACTCCCTACTTATTACATATGGATCTGAAGTTCCTTCCTTTATCAAAGGAATTTTTCAAGCTAATACTTCCAGCCGAATCACTTTAGCCGGAGACGGAGGAGCCAATTTTAGATTTAAGGGACATAAAATTGGTTTTAAATACAGAAGAGTTGACCCTTTTTATGCTACTCTTGCCACAAATTATTTTCAGAATGATCTGGAGCAATATACCTTCATTCTCGGCACTCAATTCTGGAAAAGAAAGGTAAGATTGGACGGCCAATTGGGCATCGAACATAACAATCTTACTAAATTAAGAACCAATACCACTGATAGAATTATTGGTAATTTAAATGCAAACATTAATTTTTCTGAAAAACTCCAGACAAGCCTTCAATACTCCAATTTCCAGACCGAATCAGTAAATGAAATTCTACAACTAAATGACACCTTACGTTTCGTTTCTTCCTCCAATAATTATGGCCTTTACACTAATTATTTAATTAAAAAGGACAGTCGCCAACTCACATTTAATTTATTCATTAATTATAATACAGTAAGGGATCAAAGCGAATTCGAACAAATAGGTGATGTAAACATCTTCAGTGCAGGCCTTGCACATGGTTATACTTTTGAAGAAAATGACTTGTCTCTTTTTCCATCAATTAATTATAATCAATATAATTATCGGGGCATCTCCCAGGTTCGCTATGGTGGTGGTATTAAAATCAACAAAAAATTCTTTGACAAAAGACTTTCTTTAAGTTTGGGAACCAATTTATTCACCAATAAATACGATGGCCTCAATGATGGCTGGTCTTCCAATTTTGCACTCAATACCGTCTTCAAAGTAGGACGCAAAAGTTCACTTGCCCTCAACAACACCTTTCGAATCCAAAACAGCACAGTCAATAGATCTTTCAGAGAGGTCAGATCCGTATTGCGTTATAATCACAGATTTTAAATATAATAAGAATGAAAAAGAATAAATTTAGCATACTTATTATTATATCTACATTCTTTTGTAGCGCTCTTTTAAGTCAGCGACCTCTCGAGGTAATTATCAATTTTTTTCCGCCCTATCCACGTGAATTTTCAGCATATTTTAATGATCCTCAGAATTACAGTATCACAGTAATTAACCATACAGATGTAGAACAAACTGTCTTCTTTCTTGGGGAATTAAAGGGAACTTACAATGGCGTTTTAATTAAAACATTGGATCAATTTAAATCCGATATCCCTGTCATTATTGCAGCTAATGCAGTAGTAAATCTCTCTGGTGATCAAATTGGTAATTTGTACCAGGATGCATCCTTTGGAGACTTTATTATTGAAGGTATTCCGCCTCAGGATCTCAATCTTAATGGTATGCTGCCCGAGGGAGAATATGTATGGTGTATCAATGCATATGATTATAATTCTGAATTTACGCCCTTATCCATTGGATGTTCTGCCCCATTTTCTATTTATTATGGTGATCAAATCACATTCATTGCTCCTTATGAAGAAGAGGTTGTTGAAAATCAGGTATTTCCAATTCAATATAACGCAAATATTTCTGACCCAACCAAAAGAGCCCAATTGGAATATGAGATCAAAATGATCGACCTTACTGAATACCCTGATGCAGACCTGGATTTGTTATTTCTAGACGGAAGTGCACAACCAGTGCTTGAAGTTGAAAATGAGGAAGAACTTTATATCTATAATGATGATGGAGCTGCAATAGAATTAGAAGAGGGGCACCATTATGGCATCCGTATTAAGGCAATTGATCCATTTGGGGAAGTACAATTTGCAAATAATGGCTATTCAGAAATACGCACCTTTTGGTTTGGATTTAATCCCAATGATGTGGAGGAAGAGGAAGAAAATGGCAGCGACTGTTACCAAAATTGTAATTATACGGCTCGGATTCCAAAGACTAACGCCGGAGATGCTACATCCTTTGCTGAGTGGAAGATCGGGTATTTTACAATGGAAGACATCCAGGCGAATTCAACAGTATCTAATGAGTATGAAGGTACAGCAACTATTAAAATACCATGGTTAGATGATCTTAAAGTGGCAGTTCAATTTAACAATATTAAGGTAAATAGCCAGGGTAGAGTTTGGTCCGGAAATGCCAAAGGTATAGATGAAAGCAATAACGCCTATGATCTTGGAGATATCTATAACACTCTTTTCGTAGGAAATTCTGAGTGCCCTTCTGCCACCATCGCTGCTATTTCTGATGATATATCCACGGCCAGAAATGTCGCCAATTTAATAGCTGGGCAGCCATCAGGACTTCCATTAGGTATAAATCAAACTATCCAGGGAAGGCAATTCACCTTAGGCATCATAGATATGAATTTTGAACCGGATAGGGCAAATATGGCCATGCTCTCTGTGGTGGACATGCAATCTCTTGCGGAAGACTTGTGGATCAGTGTAGCCGGTAATGATATGTGTCTTACTCCTGATGGCATCGGTGGTGAGTACATCCTGCATCAGGCCTTCGAAACTCAGAGCATAGGTTTTGGCAATCTTGTGGTTAAGACTTACGGAGGTATGGGTGACGAGGAATTGATCAAACAAAACTATTGCTTCCTGGAAGTTAATTGTGATGGCATCAGAACAGTTGCCCTTCGCGGAGAAGTCAATTTCCCTCGTTCGACGATCGTTCCCGATAAGAATGGAAATATCGGTGCCGGTAAGGCCAAAGCTTATTTCGAAATGACGCTTGATTTCAGAGATGATCCTACCACTAGTCCATATGCTTACAACGGAGAAGGTGACCAACAAGGCACCCATCTCATGTTGGGGCTGTCGATGGACCCTTTTCAGATCAAAGGACTGGAGGGTTGGACCTTCGCACCAGAAAATGGAATTATGGACATGTCAGACCTTGAAAATCCGGATAATATTGTTTTTCCTCCGGAATATGATCTTTCTTCGATCGGAGGTGGTGATGTCCAATTAATAAATACGTGGCGTGGATTTCATTTTTCAAACATTCAATTATTTGCTCCAAAACAATTTTCAAAAGGTCCACGACAAGGAGCCTTTTTTAGCAATGTCATTCTCGATCCTGATATCACCATGGATGCCGGTATCATTGGTTTATTGTCAGTTGGTGATGGAAATTTTGAAGGATGGGGTTTTTCTATTGATACCTTCAAATTGCACATCGTTCAGAACACTTTTATTAATGGACAAATGCTCGGCAAAGTCAATCCCCCTATCACCGGCGACATAGATTATATTAAATACAAAGCCATTTTGGATAAAAATGAGGATGATGACTTTAGATTCTACGCCGTTGCTATGCCGGATACATTAATTAGTGTTCCTATCAGCGTTGCAAAAGCTGCTCTTTGTCCAAATTCTTATGTAACATTCACGCTCGATCCTGACCATTCCTCCATTTCTACCTTTCTCAAAGGGCAAATGGTCATGGATGTGATTGAAAATCTACCTGCTGAAATTGAGCTGCCGGATATTATACCCGGGTTTCAGATTCGATTGGCTGATTTTCAGCTGAATTATAATTCTACTCAGGGTTTTGTTACGCCGGATATGGTGGCAGATGGCACGGGTTCTGCATTTGGATTCGGAATAGAAATTCAGGATGCTACATGTGGTGACCTATATTCAGGCCCAATATTTGAATTTGAAGGCTTCGAAGGTTATGAATATGATGTGTCTGATATGCACGACCTGTTGACCATTGGCCTGCCGAGTGAAGACTATGCCATGCAAGAAAATATTGACGGATTTCCCATCAGCATTAATGACATAGAAATTGGATTTAGTGGAAAAGACATTAGTCTGGACTTTGATCTAGATCTTAACCTATCAGCTGAACCACTTTCTATCATGATAGGGACGAGGCTCAACCTTATCAGTCGTATTTCTACAAATGCACAGGGTATAGATAGATTTAATATAAAACGGCTCAAATTGGAATGTGGAAGATTGGGCGGTAGTGATCCGGGATCCAGCATTGGTATCGATCCTTTTATGGCCAGTGGCGAGATATGTTTTATTCAGAATCAGGATGGCAGTAAAGGCTTTACCGGAGATGTCAATTTTGGTTTGGGATTTTTTGCCATGAGTTTGAAAGCCGGCTTTGGTAGTTATGGCAAACCTGAAGATGGCCGATATGGCACCAATAAGTATTATGGTTGGTGGTATTTTGACGGCATGGCAAGAGTCAGTCCGGGTCTTCCTATCCCTGCTTTTCCGCCTATTGCTCATTTTAATGGTTTTGGGGGAGGAATTTATTGGAATACGACAGCACCTTCCATCAATGTAAGCATGGATCAGATAAGCCAGATGACAGGGCCTACTCAACCTGCATCTACTGATGTCAAACCATCCCCTTCTTTTGGAAGCCGCACTCTTGCTTTTAGAACAAGTTGGAATCTGATAATGGACCAGATATTTATGGTAGATCCTTTTGTAGCAGGTACCTGGAATCCTGTCCATGGGTTACAATCACTTTCATTTGGAGGAGATTTCTGGTCATTGGCCACAACATATGCCGCAAGAAGTAATGCAAGAATTTATGGTCATAGCCAGAATACCCTCACCTTCATGGATGATGGTGATAATCCAAAGAAGGTTGCTTTGCTCGGTACAAATAATATTAAGGCAAATATTATAGACAATGTATTGTACGGTGCAGGACTCAACAATTCATTGATCAATACTGCATTTGCCATTGGGCATGAGGATTTCTTCCCAACTGAACCTAGCAATGACGATGACGATAACCTTTTTTGGTTTTTCAATGCAGGCAATCCTTACAAAAATGATATGGGTGGTGTAGTGTTTGACATTCCGGGATTTAATCTGAGTAAAAACAAAACTAATGGCAATAATCTAGGCATTGACGCATCTTTCCAAGCAATGATTTATGCCATGGTTGGTCAAAATATTCCAAATTATTTGCCTAACCCTCCCGGTGAAGTGGCGACACTTTTTGGTACAAAAAATTCAGATGAAGGAAGTTTCTCCGGAGGTTCTAAAGAGGATGAAAGAAATGCTACTACTGCCAATTCAGGAGAAGGGATAGTTTTTGGCAGTCATGTGACAGCTTCCTGTGAGATCAGCGCCATATTTTATGCAAGTCTTAAAATATTCGCAGGATTGGATCTAATGTTGGTCAATATGGAAGGAAATAGTTGCTTTACCTCGAATGGAGAAGTCAATGAACCGGGTGTAAATGGATGGTATGGCCAAGGCAGAGCATATGCCGGAATAGAAGGAGCAGTAGGTGTCAAAGGAAAGATCTTTGGCAAAGAAATAGATATAAAAATCATTGAATTGGTGGCTGCAATAATGGTGGAAGCCGGAGGTCCCGATCCGATGTGGCTGGATGGAAGAGCTGTATTGGCTTACAATCTCCTGGGTGGTACCATCAAAGGGAGCACAAGGATGATGATCAGTGTCGGAGAAAAATGTGTGCCTCCAATTACCAGTCCATTTGACTTCCCAATAATTGCAGAATATTATCCGAATGAGGAAAATAATAGAAAAATTAGCCCTTTTGTAAATCCTACTGTCTCTTTTACCGTTCCGATCAATGAAACATTATACATCCCTGATGTCGATGGTAAAACCCAGCAAATTAGACCAATCCTTGTAGAAAATGATTTTAAAATCATTAAAGATTGCTCCAATTGTACCACATCTGAACGGGATACACGATATGACCTGATCGCTGAAGATGGAAGGTCTGCCTCATATGATCCAGTCAATCCACTCACGGGAATGAACAGTGACACCACTAAAAAGCAATACAAAATGCAGCTCAAAGTTAGTGCTGAAGAATATAAAAATGGTACCTGGAAAAAAGTAAAGATCAATGGAGAGAATTGGGAAGAGTCTATCGACCTGACTTTCAAAACTGATAAATTGCCCTATCCAATTCCTCAGGAAAGAATCGGCAAAACCAAACCCATCACCAATCAAAAGTTCTATCTGAGTGGGGAACATGTAGCTAAACATTACGTACACACCAGAGATGATATCGCAGGCACTTATTATTATCCGGCAGACAATAATGGAAATAGCTTTGATTATTTTGCTGTATTCAAAGATATGCAAGGAGAAGAAATAGTCCGTCAGAACATAACCTATGATGAAGGGGAAAAGAAATTAAAATGGAATAAACCTGCGCTAGAAAACAATACAAAATATATTGTCCAGGTAGTTAGGAAATCAGTTTCCAATAACCCCATTGGCAATCAAACTCTTATCAGAAAAACAATCATTGATCAAAATCTCTTGTTGGCAAATACTTCTGACAGCCTTGATTTTCAATATAAAGTAGAACCTGAACTGCCTGAATTGTCTCCACTTACGACTGTAGGAACCGGTGAAGTATTATTACATTCTTTCTCCTTCGAAACCAGCAGATACAACACGTTGAATGAAAAAATGGCTAACGCTACAGTCACGGTGGAGGAAAAGAATGGATACCAGCGAATTAATATTAATGATACGGAAGGTTTTGATACTTACGGTATTAATGGATGGGAAGACGACGCTGAGTATTCCAGTCCACCTAGGGTAATGATCAGCAGATCCTTTTGATTCACCATTCCATAATAACCTTTCTAAGCCAAAACTTGGAAATTTCGCCGCCACTTATATAAATGAATACAAAGGCGAGTGGACAGGCGTGCAGTCTGAACCGTTTGACCTCGATCCAAATGGTAACTTAGATCTGGGAGGCGGAATAATAATCAGTCAGACACAGGGTGCAGGTGGCAATCAATCAAACGGTCAAGGCAATAATGAAAACAATAATAGTAATCAAAACAACCAGACTTTAGATCTTGACTTTCCAAATTATTTGCCGAATACGAATTTTCATTGGCAAGACGCAGAAGATCTTCATCAAGACCTGAATGAATTTGTAATCAATGCAACCATATTGAAAGATGGTGACGAAGATGATCCTTTTGAGCCTGTAAATGGCATTGGATATCATGAAGAAGATTCGCACATGGATATCGCGACATTGCAACAGCATGGTCCTAGTAGTTACTTGTCGATACCATCAAATCCGTCGAATAATGATCCATTTACAAATGAAGAATATGCCGCTGGCGGCTCAATTGATTATACTATGGGCAATCATCCTTTATCATTGAAATACTATGTGACGGAAGATATTCTTGCCGATGCACAGGCTTATGCCGACTTTGGAGAAGAGTGGGTTGATATTACTTTGACAGGAGACTTTTCGACAGGAGGAGGACTTAATTATAGCCAAACTCTCTCGGCTCAAGCGGCTCAAGCATTGATCGATGAGCTGGAAGAAGTGACCAACGCGATTATTAATAGTGCTTTGATCAATGGTCCCGGAACAAATGGATTTTCAAACAAAGTAAGATTCAGAGCCAATAAGTCCTATGAAGCAGGAGAAACAGATAATGGTAGTTCTAAAACCCTTCAATTCTCAAACTAATGAAAAGAAGCATTTTAATATCCATGTTGGTTTTGATTGGCATTAACAATATTTTAGGGCAGTCAAAAACTATTGACCCAAACCTTTCTTTGAATGGCAAAGTCAAGATTAATTGCAAATACTATGGTGATTCGATCGCAGTAAGATGGGGATATGACAATCCTCAACTTTGGTATTACCACATCACGCATAGTGTAGAGTTGTACAAAAGAGATGTCACCAACAATGGTAAATATGAAAAAATTGGCGAATTTATACCTTGGGATTCTACAAAAATGGAGCAGACAGCATCCATAATGGCCGATCCTTCTATGATGGTCGTAGCGTTGGAAAATATCCATCGCCATTGGAACAATACTTTATTTGATGGTTATAATTCAGTGCTCGAGCGCAGTGACAATTTTTATAACAGATGGACTTTAGTTCATCTCGCTGCCGACCGCGACATCAAAGCCGCAGAAGCTTGCGGTATGCGGTATATCGATAAGAAAATAAAACCTAAAACGACATATGCCTACAAAATTGTAGCCAGAGGTAATACAATAAAGACAGATTATCGGGTGGTAGCGCCGGTCATCCGACCTTTTAAGCCGGTGATGTATAATACAAAAGAGGAGGAATCTTCTGTTACGCTTATCTGGGAAAAAAAACTACATGATTATCATTACTCGTCTTATTGGATCGAAAGATCTGTGGATGGTAAGAATTACACCAAAGTGAATGATGCCCCATTCGTTCAACTTTTTGCTGAAGATCTGGGCACTAAACCTGTTTGGTATACTTACAAAATACCCTGTGAAAATTATAAAAAAACCTGGTTTAGAATCCGGGGACTAGATGCTTTTGGAGATGTTAGTGAAGCTTCGGAGTCCGTTATTGGAATTGGTCGAGATCGAACGCCTCCACCTCCGCCTATACTGACTGCCGATAGCAGTATGACCCATTTGAGCCAGGTACTTAGATGGAAAGTTGAAAATCCAGCCGAATTAAAAACATTTCACTTGGAAAGGAGCTTTGGTGACGCTTCATTTGTGAGAAAAAATTGGGCACAAGGCAATGAAAACTTTAAGAAAGACACGTTCCTGATCGAAGGAATGTATAAGTATAGATTGATTGCTGTCGATACAGCAGGAAACGAATCCTTTTCTTCTCCTATTTATGTCAAAGCATTTGACCTCCAACCGCCAATGAAGCCACATCTACCCTTGTCGAATGTAGATACCATGGGACATGTGTTATTGAGGTGGGATGCAACGGATGAAAAGGATATTCTCGGTTACCATGTTTTTGCTGCGGATAGCAAAGGCAGGAATTTTGTGAAATTGACCAGTCATTTTATTCGTGAAAGAATATACGTTGATTCACTCAATCTTCATTTACTAAATCAATCTCGTTTTTACCGAATCGTCGCTGTGGACAATGATTATATGGAGAGTGAAGCATCAGATATTCTTGAGGTAAAATTGCCTGATATTAATCCACCGGCACCTGCCATCATAGGAGATTATCGTGTTTCGGAAGAAGGGATCAGATTGACCATTCTACCATCTAGCTCCAGAGACGTAGTGCGACATGAATTAAGAAGAAAAGATGGTTTGGATGAATGGAAAGCTGTTGCATCTTTCAATAACATACCTCCTTTTTATTTAGACAGTAATATTATAGCCGGGGTGAATTATAAATATAAAGTGATAGCCATCGATCGGACAGGATTGGAAAGCGCTTCAATTAAAGACATCGAATTGACTGGTAAAAAGTCCATAGTAAATGCTTCCACATTAAATTATGGAATTGATTCAAATCGTGTAGTATTAAATTGGAAAAGTTCAAATGAAGAGTATGCTGAAATGAGGGTTTTCAAATTAAATAGTAGCAATAATTATATAAAAATTGCCACAATTAAAAAGGGCAATTTTACCTATGTCGACCAAAATTTGGCGAAAGGAAATACCTATAAATATCGCATTCAATCGATTAAAAATAATGGACAACTGAGTGCTTTTTCCAATGAAGTGGTGGTAAATTATTAATTATTATTTGTTATTTATTATTGAGTTTATTTAAATATGTACCATGAAATATTCCGGCTTAGTTTATTATATAATTTTGTCTTTTGTTTTCATATTTTCTTCTTGTTCCAAGGACATTCTGGACCCAAATGGATTTCGTGGAAAAGATGAAATTAAGGATAATTATTTGGTATTGCGTGACCAAACTATTTTTCTTTCTCCTTCAGAAAAAACCGAAATTAAATCTGTAAAAAAAGATGAAGTTATTGTCAATTCGAATGGGGTATTAAGTCAGAAGATCAAACCTGGAACTGTCCTGGTTAATAGTGGAATAAGTGCCGGAGATTCTATTGGATTTTATAGGAGAGTTTTGACAATCTCCAGCGTTGGAAGTGACCTGATACTCACTACAAAAAATGTCGGACTACAGGATGCATATAGTAAATGGTCAATAGATTCGAGGTCTGATAAATTCACGATTCAAGACCGATTTGGAGAGTGGACAGATAATTTTTCCATCGATGCAGGAATAGCTGAAGTTACCTTTGGGGGCAGCATCAATCCTGATTTCGACGTACAGATGAAGTACAAAAATTATTATTTTACTTCCTTCTTTGATTCTCTTTTACTAGCTCAGGCGCTTGAAAGTGGTGGCTTCGTGGATCCAACCTTTCACCTGCATTTTGAAGGGCTTCAGCTCACTGTTAAAGGTTCGGTGGCGGTGACCCAATCATTTGAATTGGCAAGCAATTTCAATTTACCAACTGTTCTAATTTCTCCCATAGCTGAAACTGGTCTTGGCTTGTATTTTTCACCTTTGGTCAGCCTTTCCGGAAAAGTAACCGGCACATTTCAGAGTGCAGTTTATGAGAAGACTGTTGGTCCATATGATATAGATCTTTCTTATACTTATGGTGATATTTCACCGGTTTATACCAGCACTTTAAATGCTTCACTTAATCCGGAACCATATCAGGACTGGGCATTGAGTGCTAGTGGAGAGTGTGAATTGCAACTTGGAGCCCAATTCTTCGTAAGTGTTCTTGGAGGGCAGGATTTAGTAAAAAGTGGTATCAGCCTTTTCAGTTATTTTACACCTAAAATAACTCATCTCGGCAACTTTACCAACTTGCAGCCGGGCTATGACCTCACCATGGACATCGGTGCAGGAACTAATTTTTTCTTCGATTTTGATCTTATTAAAGATTTTTTGTCCTCATCGTGGTCCACTGACGATTATAAATACGACTTGTTTCATCTTTCTGCAATTGTCGAACCGTTCAATCCTTATACTTCGGTCGATTTAAATTATAATCAGGCATTGCAGACATTTACTTTGACCGTCAATAATGATGATCCCAGCCGAACGTTTTACAACATCCTTATAAATGATGCTCAGATCACCGATTTGGGCAATCCTACTTTTAATTATAATCAGGAATACACACTCAATTTGCCATTGACGGGCGACGTCATCAATAAAATTACAGTAAAAGATGTATTTTCTGTTGGGTGCTACCTAGACGACGTGTATGTCGATGAAGGTGCAATAAGTGATTGTCAGCAATCTGTTACAGATGAGGAAGGCAATGTATATTGTACAGTAAGAATCGGCAATTTAAATTGGATGGCAGAAAATCTGAGATTATCCACAGCAGGAAGCAGTTATGATGGGGAGCTAAATTATGAATCAAGATTATATGGGAGGCTCTACACTTTTGATGAGATAATGAATGGATATTCATATAGCGAGTCGACCTCCAGTAATGTGATCAGAGGCCTATGTCCGCAAGGTTGGCACCTGCCAAGACTGGCAGAATGGAACGATTTGGCAAATGCACTTGGTGGATTCACTGTTGCAGGAAAAAACATGAAACTTGGCTCTGCTGCGCTATGGCCCAACGCCTCGCTGCCTGATCAAAACACCTTTAATGTCACTCCTGCAGGCGAGCACTATATATGGAAATCCGGAGGTTCGGCCTTCGGCAACAGAAAAAAACTGAGTAAATTCTGGACAACAAGGATTGGACTTTTGGGAGAAGTGACCATTATTGAGATCAACTCTACCAATGGTATAGGACAAAACTACAATGTAAATACAGACCCAACTTATTATTCAAGTGTTAAGTCTATTGGTTATAGCTGCAGATGTGTGGAGGATTGAGAATGGAAATATTTTATTAAAAGACTCAAGTCTCGTAAATATTGCTAAATCATTATTCATTATAAAATGCTAAAACCTTTCCACCTTAGGCCTATCATGCACCATAATACTTTTAACTAATTTCTATCCCTCTTCTCTAATTCTAGTGAATTTTATCACTTTATAAATATGCCAAATTTAATGCTCGGATAAATAAATGACCCCTTTGGGACATTATTTGCACCTTTTCTTCCCGGATCAGCTATAAAAGTTTTAGAAATAACATAAATTAGCAAATTAACCTCAATCCACAATTCTGTTCTATGAGGATTTATCATACTGATCTATTTTTTGACCATTAATTGCAAAATAATTTTTTAAGGCAGTTGATTAATAAAAAATTTATCGGTGAGCAATTATTAAACTTTTGAAAAGCGTAGAACGCAACTGTTTATAGCAATTTATTAAGCAAACAATCTTTTTATGAAAAATTTTATCAAAACATTTTTTATCCTGCTTTTAACATGCAGTATTTCAAATGGGCTATGGGCTCAAGCCTCTTTTTTCAATGATGCGGATGAGCAATCCATCAATATGCAAAAGGGTTCTTCAGAAAGGGATATAATTCCATTGAAATACAGAACCGTCAAGTTGGATAATGAAGCATTCGTCAGTTTTTTAAAATCGCTTCCTGCAGAAAAAAATATATTAAATCGCAAAAGTACCCCGGTTTTATATCTACCCATGCCTGATGGCACTATTGCGCAGTTCCATGTCTGGGAAAGCAGTATTATGGAGCCTGGTTTGCAAGAGAAATATCCCGAAATCAGAACCTTTGCAGGACAAGGTATCACCGATCCGTTTGCCACCATTCGTTTTGATTATAATCCTTATTCCGGATTTCATGCTCAGGTTTTATCTGCAGCTACGGGTCGCATTTTTATTGATCCTTACGTCAAGGGCGATATTGAACATTATAATTCCTTTTTTGCTAAAGACTTTTTAAAAAAGGACAATTTTGTTTGTTTAACAGAATCTTCAGCGGAGCGAGCAGTTCAACAAATTACCACCCCTGGTTTCTGCCGGGGAACAGAATTATCTACCTATCGCTTAGCTTTGGCTTGCACAGGTGAGTATGCGCAGGCAGTTGGGGGAGGAACCGTTGCAGGATCTCTTGCAGCAATGGTTACCGCTATGAACCGTGTAAATGGTGTTTATGAAACTGAAGTAGCCGTTAGGATGATTTTGATTGCCAATAATAACCTTATTATATATACGAATGCTGCTACAGATCCTTATTTGAATAATGATGGTTTTGCAATGTTAGGTCAGAATCAAACCAATCTGGACGCAGTAATAGGTAGCGCCAATTACGATATTGGACATGTATTTAGTACAGGTGGCGGGGGAGTTGCAACTTTAAATTCTCCTTGCACCAACTTTAAGGCTAGGGGTGTAACTGGTTTACCCAATCCTATAGGAGATCCTTTTTATATAGATTACGTCGCCCACGAAATGGGCCACCAGTGGGGTGGTAACCATACATTTAATAGCCAAATGGGCAGCTGTGGAGGAAACAGGAACACAAGTACAGCCTATGAAATAGGTAGTGGCACTAGCATACAGGCTTATGCCGGTATATGTGGAGACGATGATACGCAACTGAACAGCGATCCATTTTTTCATACGATAAGTATTGATGAAATCAGCAATTTTATAAATTTTGGAGCAGGAGGTTGTGGAGTAAATACAGCAACTGGAAATACCTTACCGGTCATTACTGCCATGAATAACAATGGAGTAAACATCCCAATAAGTACTCCTTTTACACTGACAGGCACAGCAACAGATGCAGATAACGATGCCCTTACTTATAGCTGGGAGCAATGGGACTTAGGACCGTCAACTGCATGGAATGGTGGAAATGCCAATACGACCAGTCCATTATTTAAAAGCAGGGTGCCAAAAACCACGGGCAGCCGCACCTTCCCGGATATTAATGTAATATTGGCGGGTTACCCGGCTAACCCTCCACCAGATTTGGGTGGTTTAAAAGGGGAAACTTTACCGACCGTAGCAAGGGCATTAAAATTCAGGTTGACCGTTAGAGATAACCGTGCCGGAGGTGGTGGAGTAGTTACCGGAGGTGAAGGTTGCCAGATAGGCATGACCAATACCTTTCAGATCAATACCATCGCTACGCCCGGACCATTTGCAGTTACTTTGCCCAATGGAGGAGAAAGTTGGGATGGGGGTTCCACGAAGCAAATTACATGGAATGTAGTTGGCACCGACCTTACACCGATAAATTGCGCCAATGTGAAAATCTCGCTGTCCACCGATGGAGGATTTACTTATCCAACTGTGTTGATAGCCAGTACACCTAATGACGGCACTGAGAGCTTACTGATTCCTAATATTGCAACTACAACGGCCCGCATAAAAGTAGAAGCGGTCGGTAATATTTTCTTTGATATAGGCAATGCAAATTTTACAATAAATCAGGTAAATCTCCTTACCATAAATGATGTTACTCAAAACGAAGGCAATGCCGGAACTTCCACTTTTACATTTACGGTTAGCCTCAGTGAGCCGGCTGGCGCAGGTGGAGTAACTTTCGACATAGCCACGCAGGATAATACAGCCACTACATCCGACAACGATTATGTGGCCAAATCATTGACCGCTCAAACAATACCGGCAGGTAGTTCCACATATACATTTGATGTCCTTGTCAATGGTGACATTGTATCCGAGTCTAACGAAACCTTTTTTGTAAATGTTACCAATGTTATTGGTGCTACTCTATCCGATGCAGGGTCTGGGTAACATTACGAATGATGATATTCAATGTGCTTCTTATGTCGATAATAGGATTTACGTAAATTATCTTGCCAATGGTGCCAACAATGGTACAAGTTGGGCAGATGCTTTTACCAATTTACAAGCCGCATTGACCGCGGCAAATACTTGTCCGGTCGCTGAGATCTGGGTAGCGAAAGGTATTTACTATCCGGACGAAGGAGGCAGCTTTGCTAATAATGACCGCAATGCTGCTTTTACAATGAGAAAAGCAGTAGCCATATATGGGGGATTTGTAGGTGACGAAGCAGCTAACTATGATCTGGCATTACGGAATTTTGTGACCAATGAAACTATACTCAGCGGTGATCTGGATCAAAATGACGGTATAAATTTTGCTAATAATGGAGGCAATGCTTATCACGTGATCTACAACAATACCAATGGACTTCGGAATGATGCCCGATTGGACGGGTTTACTGTGTCGGGGGGCAATGCCAATGGGAGCGGAACTTCCGATAAACTCGGTGGTGGTATGTATGGCAATCTGGTTTCTCCCACAGTGATCAACTGTGTCTTTACTGGCAACGCCGCATATAATGGGGGCGGCATGTACATCTATGCATTTTACGACCGTAATAATAATGAGACCCCTTCGGGTGTCATCTACATGAAAGTGTCTGACTGCATCTTCTCTGGTAATAAGGCATCAGAAGCAGGAGGGGGCATATTTATATATGTTGTCGCCTCAATGGTGTTTGACAATGTGGTATTTTCTAAAAACACGGCGACGGGTAACAGTGCAATTGGAGGTGGATTATTCATCTCTGACTCAAGACCCAATTTATCGAATGTAGTGTTTTTGCAAAATATTGCAGACCGGTGGGGAGGAGCAATTTCAACTTTTGGATCGTCGGCACGAATTTCTAATGGAACTTTCTTAAGCAATTCGGTTACAGGCACAGGATCCCAAGACGCAGGGGGAATATCGTTCAGCAATGATATTGTTACCAACTTATATCTTTTGAACTGTGTGTTTTGGAACAATAGGATCGGTAACAATAACGTAAAAAGTTTAGGTTGGGATGTAAATGCAATATATGCTGGTAATAGCAATTTTCAAGATCTTAGTACCCTAGCGGCTTTGCATAAGACCAATTGCCTTGATTTAGATCCGCTCTTTGTTGATCCTAGCGATCCTGATGGACCGGATAATCAATGGAGGAATGCTGATGATGGTCTGCAGTTGCAATGCCTTTCACCTGTCAAAAATATGGGTGTTAGTTCGATTGTATTAAACAGTCAAACAATTACTGCGCCTATCATGGACATTAATGGCAATAACCGAGTTAATGAGGTCGATATGGGCGCTTACGAAAATCAAGCAGTAAATATCACTCCAACAATCATGGCAAACGGCCCAACAACATTCTGCTCCGGTGGTTCGGTAACATTAACATCGAGTGAAGCCACAGGCAATCAATGGTATCTTGCCGGCAATCCAATTGGCGGAGAAACAAATCAAACATATATTGCGACAGCATCAGGTTCCTACACAGTGGTTGTATCCGCTAACGGCTGCTCATCGGCTCCCTCAATAGCAACGGTGGTAACGGTTAATCCAACTCCCGATGTTATAGTTACTCCATCTTCACAAATCATTTGTTCAGGTGCTTCAATTGATCCTATCGTTTTATCTAGTACATTTCCTGGCACTGTTTTCAATTGGACCAGAGATAATAATGTTGCTGTTACTGGTATTGCCGCCAGCGGCACAGGTTCACCGATCAGCGGTTCGCTGACCAATACAACGAATGCTCCTGTAACTGTAAATTTCACTATTACTCCGCAATCAGGGGGAGTTACAGGTTCATTAATCAATGAATCATTTAACACGGCCTCCGGCGCTACAATGCCGGCAGGATGGGCAAGTCAAAACCTTAGTAATCCAATAGGATCCAATACAGCGGGCTGGAATACATTCACCTCCTCACCATGGGCAGCGAATACAGCTCCTAATCATGTCGGTGCTAATTTTAATTGTACAACAGGTAATAATACCATCAGCGCTTGGTTGTTTGCACCAAATGTAAATTTAAATAATGGAGATGTACTTACTTTTTATACCAGAACAAACGATGTAGTAGCATTCGCGGATAGGCTAGAAGTAAGAATGAGCACCAATGGCGCCAGTATAAATGCTGGCGCAACTAATACTAGCGTTGGAGATTTCACAACCTTGTTATTAACTGTAAACCCTACACTTAATACATCAGACTATCCTGTTGTGTTTACTCAATTCTCAGCTACCCTTTCAGGATTGCCCGGAGCAGGGGTGTCGGGAAGAATTGCATTCCGTTATTTTGTAACCAATGGTGGCCCATCAGGTATTAATTCGGATATAATATCTATAGATGATGTCGTATTAACTACCGCAGCTGTCACTGGACCATTATGTACCGGTTCTGCAATTAATGCAACTGTAACAGTTAACCCAACCCCAGTCGGTTCCGCTTCACCACAAACAATCTGTGGCGGAACGGCCAGCAATGTTGCCTTAAGTTCTAATGTTACAGGTACTACCTATACTTGGACAGCAGCCATACAAACTGCTCCTTCGGGTGGCACTATCACCGGATTCAGTAATTGTGCAGCAGCCTGTGGCACTTCGATCATTCAGACGCTGACCAATACAGGAACAACATCCGGAGTGGTAAGATATACTGTCATTCCAACAGCTAATGGATGCCCTGGAGCACCATTCACCGTAGATGTCACAGTGGATGTTTGTTGCCCAACGATACCGACGCTTACAACTAATCCAAGTCCGGCAGTTTGTGCAGGAAGTAACGTAATCCTAACAGCTTCCGGTTTAACTACAATGAATCCTAATAGCTATGGCATTACGTTTAAATATTTCAGTGCTGCAACTGCAACACCATACACGGGAGGAACAGTATTAGCCACTATTCCTAATGGAAGCCTTACAGGCGGAGGAACAGGAGCGACGACCACTACAAGTATTTTACCAGTCGGTAATAACTTTATATATGCTATTCTTTCACCGACTCCTACAGATGTTAATTGTCGGCCATCGGCTACGGCAAGTATAGTAGTCAATCCGACTCCAACATACACCTTCACTTCCAATGGGCTACCATATTCAGAAGGAGATACGATCAAAGCGTGTATTCAGGATGTGCTTGCGTTGGCGATTAATTCTCCTGTGACTGCGACATATACATTTACAAGGTTGTCTAATGGCAATGTGATTAGCACAGGCACTACACCGGCATCATTCAATTATACAGCGACCAATGCAAGAGAAGGTTTCTATGAAATAGGTATCACTAGTAGTTTTGGATGTATTTTAAAAGATACTATTTATCTACAAGTGAATGCGCTACCAAACCCAACAGCTACTGCCACTCCAAATCCTTTATGTCAGGGAGCAAATTTACAACTTGGTGTTAATGGCAACAACAGCTTTGGTTTTGCTTGGTCAGGACCAAACGGGTTTACAGCTAATGTTAAGAACCCAACGATCACGGGTATCACTACTGCCGGAACTGGTGTGTATATGGTGACTATAACCAACTTAAATGGTTGCAGTGATACATCATCTATAAGCGTTTTGGTTAATCCAACTCCAAATGCAGTTGCTACACCGGCATCACAAACCATCTGCTCTGCAGCTTCGATCAGTACCATTGTATTGACAGGCGCTGTAAGCGGAACTACTTACGCTTGGACCAGGGACAATGCAGTTGCAGTAACAGGCATCGCAGCTTCGGGTAGCGGAAATATCTCAGGCTCTTTAACAAATACAACCAATGCGCCAGTGACCGTGACCTTTACGATCACGCCGACAGCGAATAGTTGTCCTGGAGCAGCTATCACTGCAACGGTTCTGGTTAATCCAACACCAAACGCTGTTGCTACGCCGGCAGCTCAAACCATTTGTTCTGCATCTACTATAAGTACGATTGTACTTTCAGGAGCAGTAAGTGGAACAACATATGCTTGGACTAGAAACAATGCAGTTGCAGTAACAGGCATCGCAGCCTCAGGTACCGGTAACATATCAGGCTCTTTGACCAATACGACCAATGCACCAATCACTGTGACCTTTACGATCACACCGACAGCGAGCAGTTGTCCGGGAGCGTCTATCACTGCAACGGTTTTGGTCAATCCAACACCAAATGCAGTGGCAACCCCTGCTTCACAGACGATCTGTTCAGGCGCGATTACTACAATTGCTTTATCTGGGGCAGTGACTGGCACGACATATGCATGGACAAGAGACAATACAGCAAGTGCAATAGGCATTGCAGCAAGTGGATCAGGCAATATTTCAGGCTCTTTGACCAATACGACCAATGCACCAATCACTGTAACCTTTACGATCACTCCGACAGCAAACAGTTGTCCGGGAGCG
This sequence comes from Candidatus Brachybacter algidus, assembly GCA_016711705.1. Taxonomy (GTDB): domain Bacteria; phylum Bacteroidota; class Bacteroidia; order Chitinophagales; family Saprospiraceae; genus Parvibacillus; species Parvibacillus algidus. The sequence continues at coordinate 111,623 of JADJSK010000006.1, forward strand.
GCAATTACTGCCACAGTGGTAATCAATCCGACACCATCGTATACTTTCACCTCGAACGGACTTCCTTATTCAGAAGGAGACACGATCACAGCATGTAATCAGGATGTCCTAGCTTTGGCGATTACCTCTCCTGTGACAGTGACGTATACATTTACAAGATTGTCCAATGGTAATGTGATCAATACAGGTAGTACACCAGGATCGTTTAATTACACTGCGACCAATGCAAGAGAAGGATTCTATGAAATAGGTATCACCAATAGTTTTGGTTGCATCTTAAAAGATACGATCTACCTCTTGGTCAATCCCCTTCCAAATCCTGTGGCTGAAGCGACACCAAATCCGATCTGTCAGGGAGGCAATTTACAACTTAGTGTAAATGGAAACAACAACTTCACATTTGCCTGGTCAGGACCAAACGGATTTACATCAGCGCTTAAAAACCCTGTCATAAATGGCATTACGCCTGTAGGATCAGGAATATATACGGTGACAGTGACCAACTTAAACGGATGTAGCAATACTTCCACCATAAGTGTACTTGTCAATCCAACTCCTACCGCCATCGCTACACCTGCGGCACAGACCATTTGTTCTGCCTCATCGATCAGTACCATTGTCTTGACAGGTGCTGTAACGGGAACGACGTATGCATGGACACGCAACAATACAGCGACAGTCACGGGCATCGCGGCTAGCGGAAGCGGCAACATCTCAGGAACCTTGACGAATACGACAAGTGCTCCTGTCACCGTGACCTTTACGATCACACCGACAGCCAACGGTTGCGTAGGTTTGCCTATCACGGCGACAGTTCTTGTCAATCCAACTCCGAATGCAGTGGCAACACCGGCGGCACAGACGATCTGTTCTGCGACCTCAATTGCAACAATCGTTCTTACAGGAAACGTGACCGGAACGACGTATGCATGGACACGCAACAATACAGCGACAGTGACGGGCATCGCGGCTAGCGGAAGCGGCAACATCTCAGGCTCTTTGACCAATACTACAAGTGCACCGATCACAGTGACATTTACGATCACACCGACTGCCAATGGTTGTCCGGGAGCGGCTATCACTGCAACGGTATTGGTTAATCCAACGCCAACAGCGGTAGCGACTCCTGCCACACAGACCATCTGTTCAGAAGCTCTTATCACTACCATAACACTGTCGGGTCCGGTAATCGGAACAACTTTCACATGGACACGCAACAATACTGTAACGGTCACCGGTATCGCAGCATTTGGTTCGGGTAATAATATCTTCGGAGCACTTACCAATACCACTTCCGCACCGATCACTGTAACCTTTACCATCACGCCTTCTGCAAATGGTTGTATTGGAACTACCACCACAGCCACCGTCATCGTTAATCCTAAACCTATTGGAACAATATCAATAGCTCCTAATCCGGCTTGTGTCGGGTCTACCGTTCAGCTTTCTGCTTCAGGAGGTAATACTTACAGTTGGTCAGGTCCGCTGGGATGGACATCCTCTGTACAGAATCCAACTATTTTGTTGACTACTCATCTGCAGGCTGGTAAGTACTTTGTCACTGTATCCAATACTTATGGTTGTTCTGTAGTATTGTCTTCACAACTGAGCGTTAACTATCCACCGATCGCAACCGCTTCTTATGAGCAAAACACTGCATGTACCGGTAGCACTTTATTGCTACATGGCACAGGAGCAGGATCATATGCATGGTCCGGACCTAATGGATTTACAAGCAATCAGCAAAATCCTCAGATACCAAATGTAACTGTAGCCAATAGCGGATTATATATACTGGTGGTAACAAGTCCAAATGGATGTACAGCAACAACAACACTGAACATCACAATTAATAATCCTCCTGCGCTTTCAGCAAATCCAACACTCACACAAACATGTGAAGGATCTAAGATCCAGTTGTTTGCCTCAGGAACAGGAAGTTTTGTTTGGAATGGCCCGGCGACATATACTTCAACAGATCAGAATCCTGTCATCCAGAATATTCCGATCCATATGTCAGGTATTTACACCGTGAATCTTACAGCAAGTACGGGTTGTGTTTCCACAGCTTCTGTGACGGTGAAGGTTTATGACCAGATCCATGCGATCGCAACAGCATCAGAGGATACGATCTGTCAGGGACAGAGCTTACAATTGCACGCTGAAGGTGGTAGTACTTATCTATGGAATGGACCTAATGGATTTAACTCCACAGAGTCAGATCCAAGGATAGACAATATCACGCCGGCAGCTTCAGGTAAATACTATGTATATATCAGCAATGAAGGCGGATGCTTTGGTTACGCAGAACTTACCATCGTGGTAAAACCATCTGCAAAATCCTTTGCATATGCCACACCGAATCCTGTCAACGAGAATAGCCCTGTGCAGTTTATCGCAAGCAGCAATGGAGTAGCTTATTCATGGTCAGGACCGTTAGGTTTTACAAGTAACCAACAGAATCCTTTCATCAAGAAAGTAAGTCGGTACATGGCAGGTGTCTACACCGTGACCATCACCAATGAAAATGGCTGTCCGAGCATTGTCAAAGTAATATTGAGAGTCCTCTACACCAACAAAGGTGGAAATACAATCGATGGCGATGATGATGGATTAACAACCAGATCAGAAGCGACCGGCACTGTCTATCCAAATCCTACCAATGACTTATTGTACTTCGATACTCAAAGCTCTGAAGCGATTGAATATGTCATCTATGATGTCAATGGTAAGATGCAGGTAGTTCAGAAGACGACCTCAGACAGATACATCTCTACGTCACAACTATCAAGCGGCATCTATCAGATCAGATGGAAATCAAAAGACAGCGATAAGTGGATCGTGAGTAAGTTTGTGAAGATTAGGTAAATTTAAATTTTTGAAGTAATAGAAGGCCGCGCCATTGTTTTGGTTGCGGCCTTTTTTGTATTTTTAATTATACAGAATACGCTTTTCCAAAGCCCCAGACCAATTTGACTAAAGGGAAAGCAATAGAGGTAAATTATAACGCCAAATCCAAATATCATACTTATGGGTGAGTATAGGTTAATGATTACACTTTAATTTTGGTGACATCAAAAATATCTATATTATGAAAAAAATACTACTTGTAATATTAACACTAGCTGGGTTCAATCTATCTGCTCAGGATTTCCAAACGCTTTACCCTGATAATAATTACAGCTCAGTTTACAATATTGCACTCCATGCTTCGGGCATGGGTTATGCAGTACAAAGGTGTTCCAATTTATTAAAAACAGATAATGGTGGAAATACCTGGACAGAAACCGATATAGATATTGATGCTACTGACATATATGGTATCAATCAACTGTATTCAGTGAATTCTTCTAATGATAATCAATGGATTTACTTCAACAAGGGTGGCATTTATTACACAGATAACAATTTCAATACTGTGAAAAATGTTACACCAATCTTAAATGGAAATATTAGAGATTTTAAGTTGCAAGAGGATGAGAGTTGGGTTCTTTTAGCAGACAACAATTTGTACATTAGTGAAGATCTGGGCGAAACCTGGAAAGTACAGAATCAAGAACCTGTTTACGGAAGTTACCTCTTCTTGTTTAGTAAAGACATATATACATGCGACAGAAATATTTATCGCTCTGAAGATGACGGAAGAACATTTGATACCGTGCATGTTGGATCCATATTGTTTAGAAGTATGGCTATAAATAGTTTTGGTGTTTTTGCGGCAACTATTGATGAAGTATTTGCATCCAATAATGGTGGTTCTACTTGGAATAAGCTCTCTGCCACAGATTATTATGGATCGGGGAGAATTTTCAAACCATGGGAGATACATTAATAACCTCTACAAGTAATCGAATTAATTTCAGTGCTGACGGCGGGAATACCTGGTATTCGCAAGTAATGGGACAAAACATCTACAGGACTAGGGCTTTATTTATTCATGCCGATCACTCCATATTTATTGGAGGTGAGCATGGTCAAATTTTTAAGACAAAAAAGCCAACAATACCACTTTCAGTTAAAAATGGAAGAGTTGGTTTCTTAGATTATGTCGTAGCTCAAGGTGATAGAATTGTGGCTATGTCCTCATTTGGAGTGGTTGTATATTCAAATGATGGCGGAGAAAACTGGGCAGAAAAACAATTAACAAATGATAATATTGGAGGATTGATATTTGTGGGCGATCGACTTATGGGAATGGACAACCATGGTCTCATTGAGTTTGATGAAAATTTTGATGTGACAATTAAGGCAGCATTGGACCATTGGGCATCTGACATGGAATATTCACAGGTAATGAATACATTGTATTTAACAACAGCTAATACATTGATGATGACTTCCGACGAGGATCTACACTACAAACCATCTTTGAAACAGATAATGACCTTTCCTCAGTCAGTGTTGACGATGATGGAATCGTGTATGTTGCTACAAATAAAGGAGAGATATTTTACAGTAAAAACAATGGTTCCTCCTGGAATTTACTTTATCAGTTGGCAGATGAAATTAATATTAATGACATCCAGTTTGATGATGTCAACAATGGATATCTTATAACAGCCAATTATTGCGGATATCTTACTGATGAAGGTGCAACATATAAGAAAGGTAACGGACCGAGTTACATATCGAATATAGTTAAAAGAAAAGACGGGCACATCATTATACGATCGAATACAAGTGATATTAGTGCATACGGTTTTATACCAAACTCTGCAGCTTACAAAACATTGGCTGAAGATTGTTTTGCCGCATCTACAAATGCATGTTTTGATGAAACATCAAAATATTTATACATCATAGGTTCCGGCTTGACTATAAAGAGAACTGAATTGGCTTCATTGGCGGTAAAAGATCATGATCTTGGAGTCATTTCTACACAGCTTTATCCCAACCCTTCGAATGGAATGATCTTTACGGACAAGATAGCTTTAGGAACAAAGATAAGATTTATGAATGCAGGAGGAAGTGTTTGCAAAATTCTAGTAAATAGCAAAAATGCAGATTTAACGGCTTTGGCAAAAGGGGTATATCTTGCCCAATGGGTTGAAGGAAATGTAGTGAAAAACCAAAAACTAATTATTCAATAATGCCATATATGTTTGGGAAAGGGTTTTTAAAGATACCTTTTCCCCAAATATTTATTTTTGATTAACTAGTAATTTCAATACAGCTTGAGAGCGATTGTGGACGTCCAACTTTTGAAATATATTTTGCAAATGAGTTTTCACAGTATTAATAGAAATAAAATGCATTTGTGCGAGAGAAATATTAGTAAAACCTTTAGCCATGTCAAACAAAATTTCATATTCCTTGGAGGTAATTGGTTCTGTAATAGTGGAGTTTAATTCTTCTAAAGTGCGATAAGGACTTTGATTATGTGCTTTAAGTCGGTGTAAAATAATTCCAACTGAAGCTATAATGTCTCTTGTTTTGTATGGTTTTATAATGTAACCTTCGGGGAGTAGTTCCTGAGCAGCACTTAACGTTTGTTCATCGGAAAATGCTGTAATAAACATAAACGGAATTTGATATTTATCTTTTAAGGTGCGGGCGATGTCCAACCCTGAGTCTTTATGGTCCAGTTCTATATCGAGTAAGGCTAAATCTATCGTATGCTCTTTTATGATGTCATAAGCATCTACACTGTCATATGCCTGCCCCGCTATCGTATATCCCTGAGAGACCAATATGGCGGCGAGATCCGCATTGATCAGTGGTTCATCCTCTACTATGAGTATTCTTTGGGACATAAAAGTACTTGATAGATTATTTACTAAATATTTAATATTACTAAATAAAAAATAGTTTAAGCCGCCAATTTTTTTCCTTTAACTGTAATAAATTTGAGATAAAAAGCTGCTCCATTGCTGTCATCCAGCACAAGTTGACCTTTTAATTTCTTGGCAAACGCAGAGATCATATTGTTACCAAAACTGTTTGATGTGGCAAATTGTTCTTTATTGAACAAAAGTCCATTATCTTTTACTAAAAGAGATATTTCGTTGCCATTTTTTTTCAAAGCTATGTGAATTTTAGGATTCGGACTATTCGGAACACCATGTTTGAATGCATTCGAAATTAATTCGTTCGTTATTAAACCCAAAGGCACCATCTCATCCACATCGAGCATAAAATTATCAATATCTAAGGTAACATCCACATTTTTTTCCTGGGCATTGTATGAATAAATTAACTGGTCTATGAGCTCACTAAAATATTCATTCGTCCCGATGGCCGTCAGATTCTCTTTGGTGTATAAATGCTGATGTATTAAGGCCATGGAATTAACCCTATCTTTTCCTTCATTTATTGCTTTCAGCGCATTTTTGTCATCTATATAATTACCTTGCAAGCTTAATAAACTGCATACCACCTGAAGGTTATTTTTGACACGGTGGTGTATTTCTTTAAGTAAAATATCTTTTTCTCCCAATGTTTTTGATAGTTGGTGATTATTTACTTCAAGCAAACCGTTGGTTTTTTTAAGCCTGGTCATTAAATAAATGGTAGCGATGAAAAATAAAAATAGAAGTGCCAATAATCCTGTCAATATCCATTTATCACGAGTTGCTTTTTTGAGATCATTGGTTTTTATTTCATCCATTTTATTCAGAAAAGCAATTTTATCCTCCTTGATTTTGGTCTCATAACGCGTCTCAATATCGCGGAGATAATTGACCTTATCTGCATTTGAAAGTGAATCTTTGACCACCATATAACTTTCAAGTGCTAACAATGCCTGATCACTGGATTTGTTTTTTTTATTCAATAAATATTTCTGATACAGATACTCAGATTTGGACAAATCATTAAAATCCGAGGTATCGATTTTGTTGTGAAATTTTAGTGCGTTTTCACTGTCTTTTTTTTCAGTATAGAGATAGGATAATTTCTGATTGATGTTCGGTATAAAATCCGGTAACTGCAAAAGATTTGGGTTGTTTTTCAATTTTAAATAACTTTTTATTTTTTCATCCACAGTGCCGCCAAATTCCATTGGTAAACCGTGAATACTTGGCTCTTTGCCTTTCTTTTTATAGAGCTCACAATATTCATCAAGGTATTGGTCGTACAAATCACTTTTGTTCAATTTAGAAGTAATTGACAACAAGCTGTATAATACAACTCCATGTTCACTTAATTTCCCTTCTACCTTAGTTATTGAATAAGCCTTATGAGAATATTTGTAAGCCTGGGTCAAATCATTTTGTTGTTCAAACATGTCCGATAAACTCTCATATAAAATCCAATTGTTGGTGGCATCGTGCTTGTCATTCCATGATTTAGACAAAGCGAAATAAAACATCATTGAATCCACCTTTCCCCACTTTTGATAATATCTGGTCAACTTGAAGAGCAGTTCACCATACAAAAGGCTTTCGGTAGAAGTAGATTTTTTTAGGCCAAGCAAACTCAGATTCACAGCTTCCCGATATTGTTTGTTCGCATTTTTTATGTTGCTTAATTCCAGGTAAAATTTAGGGATTTTTTCAAAGTAATTGAGTTCTTCAGCCAACTTGAGGCCATCAATTATCAATTTTTCTGTTCCTTTCATATCATAACTCCTGAAAACCAGCTTGCTGTACATGATGATTGAATCACATTTTGCTTTAGATGGTGTAATGTTTTCAAGTTTTTTTTGTGCCTGATCGAAAGTCATTCTTGCCATTTGTCCATTTAAAATTAATGGCAGGATGATAATGGACAGGATGATCCACATTTTTTGAACAAAGCCTAAGCGACGATTTAATATTTTATATAAGGATGTATCTATCATTAATTTCTATATAAAGGAGCTAATTTATCTAGCAAGTTACAAAATTATATTTCTATTTAAAATCCATTCCGGTTTAACCACTCGTGAATCTTTCTCTTTAAGTATCCTCCTGCATAAGATGTAATATCAGAAACACTCTGGAATGGATTATTTCTATTTATTATTCATCCACTCCCCAAACCCCAAACCCCAAACCCCAAACCCCAAACCTCAAACCCCAAACCCCAAACCTCAAACCATCAAACACCCCAAATATCATACCAATAGGTGAGAAATATTTTTGTGTGCAAACATAATTTTGAGACTGCACAAAAAATGTCAAGAGATGGATCTTATTTTTTATCAATTTTTATCAATAAGAAAAACATTAACCGATAATTCGCTGCAGGCATCATTCTTTCATATTATTCGCAAAACTTTAAATCTTATAACTAACTCAAAAATCAGCAACATGGAAAGAATTATTAAAAACTCTTTATGGTTATTCTGTGCTATTGTTTTATTAGCAACAAGCAAATCATATGGTCAAAACTTTACAACTAAGTGGTTATTTCCGGTAGCGACTTCATCGATCACTTTCGATGCGTTCACCACAGGTGCAGTAACATATACATGGGTGGCAATTCCATCAGGTAATTCCGGAAATGGATCTTTTACTAGTTTGGTTGGTGGGTCGGTCACACTTTCAGGATTGTCCATTATGGCCAATGATGAGGTAACTTTATCCATGACTCCAGGCAGCCTTAGGACATTTCACCACATAGTAAATTCATTTGATCTAATATCCGTAGAAGATTGGGGAGGTGTCGAATGGAGCAGTATGAGTAATATGTTTAGAAATTGTGAAAATTTGACAAATTTGCCTGTTACTGCGCCAAACTTATCGAATGTCTTCAGTTTATCTCAAATGTTTTATACTGCTTTATCCTTCAACCAGGACATTGGTAATTGGAATACATCACATGTTACAAACATGGATAATATGTTTTATGGTGCTACTGCCTTCAATCAAGATATAGGCAATTGGAACACAACCAACGTTTTGATTATGAGGGGCTTGTTTTTTGGTGCTACTGCCTTCAATCAGGATATAGGCAATTGGAACACATCAAATGTTACAAACATGGATAATATGTTTTTTGGTGCTACTGCCTTCAATCAGGATATAGGCAATTGGATCACATCAAATGTTACAAACATGAATAACATGTTTTATGGTGCTTCTGCTTTCAACCAAGATTTAGGAAGTTGGACATTATATCCCACTGTGTTGTTAGTACAAATGTTGAGTAGTTCAGGATTGGACTGCGCTAATTATTCTGCTACACTCAATGGGTGGAGAGCCAATAATCCAACTGTTATGTCTAGAGTTCTAGGGGGAACAGGTATGCAATATGGCACGAATGCAGCAGCAGCCCATTCGGAACTTATATCTATACAAGGCTGGACCATAAATGGCGATGCACCTTCTGGTGTAGATTGTGGGTCGGTCAATGGCCAATCGTTTACAACCAAGTGGTCATTCCCGACAGCGACCACATCGATTGCTTTCGAAGCACTCACTACAGGGAATGTTGGATATACCTGGTCTGCAAGTCCGTCCGGCAATTCCGGAAGTGGGACTTTTACTAGTTTGGTTGATGGATCAGTCACGCTTTCAGGATTGTCCATTATAGCAAATGATGAAGTAGCTTTATCCATGACACCTGATAATCTAAGGAGATTTCATACCATAGCCGAGGCAAGTAGTCTAAAATCAGTCGAAGATTGGGGAGCAGTCGAATGGTCAAGTATGAGTCGTATGTTTCAAGGTTGTACTAATTTGACCCAATTACCCTTAGCCCCGCCTGATCTATCTAATGTGACAGATATGTCATATATGTTTTCAAATGCTCCTAATTTTAATCAAAATTTAGACAATTGGAATACTTCAAATGTCAATGATATGAGTTTTTTATTTTCCTATTGTACTTTATTCAATGGCCAAATAGATAATTGGGCTACAGAAAATGTCACTAATATGCAAGGCATGTTTTTTTTAAATGAAAATTTTAATCAAAATATAGGTAGCTGGAATACTGTAAGTGTCACAAATATGTATGCCATGTTTGGATTAGCGACATCATTCAATCAAAATATAGGTAATTGGAATACGTCAAATGTTAATGCGATGGGTACCATGTTTTATGGTGCCTCAAACTTCAATCAGGATATAGGTAATTGGAATACGTCTAATGTTACTACAATGGTAGACATGTTCGCATATGCTTCCATCTTTAATCAAGATATAGCCAGCTGGAATACATCGAATGTTGACAATATGTATGAAATGTTTACCCAAGCATCTAATTTCAATCAGAATATAGGAGATTGGACATTAAATCCTGCGGTGACTTTGGTAGACATGTTGAGTAATTCAGGCATGAATTGTTATAATTATTCTTCGACAATTAATGGTTGGAGAGCCAACAATCCAACAGTGACGTCTAGAGTACTTGGTGCAACTGGTTTGCAATATGGCACCAATGCAGCTACTGCCCATGCGGAACTCATATCCAATCAAGGCTGGACGATAACCGGGGACAATGCCAGTGGAGTATCTTGTGAATTAATCCTATGTGATGTTAATGCTACTGCTTCAGCATTACCGAACCCACTATGTGTCGGCTCTACCTTAAATTTGAGTGCCGGAGGAGGGGAAACTTATCTATGGTCCGGGCCAGATGGATTCACCTCAGTTGAGCAAAATCCGATAATATCCAATGTGCAAACTGACAATTCAGGTGATTATTTTGTCACTGTAACTGATATCAATCAATGCACCGACTTCGCTAGTGTGACAGTAACAGTGAATCCTGTCGCCGATGTTAATCCTATAGACAATCAGGTGCTTTGTAATAATGAATTGACCCAACCTGTAACATTTTCCGGATCAGTGCCGGGCACCGTTTATACCTGGGTAAATAATACACCTTCGATAGGCCTACCCGTGTCCGGTATCGGCGACATTTCCACCTTTACAGCAATAACCACAGGCAGCACCCCTGTCACTGCTACAGTTACTGTATATCCTTCATTTGGAGCTGGTGGTAGTTTTGCTTATATTACAAGCACCTATGATGACAATGTGTCGGTGATCAATACTACATCCAATTCAGTTATAGCAACGATTGCGGTGGGAAATTATCCGATCGGAGCTTCAGTGACCCCTGATGGAAGTAAAGTTTATGTGGCGAATACTGACTCAGACGACGTGTCGGTGATCAATACCGCCACTAATACAGTAACAGCAACGATTGCGGTAGGAAATGGTCCTGCCGGAATTTCAGTTAGCCCGGATGGTACGAAGGTCTATGTGGCAAATTTTTCTTCTCACACTATGTCTGTGATCAATACTGCCACCAATTTGGTTACAGCTACGATTCCTGTAGGACTTAATCCATACGGAATTGCGGTAAGCCCCGACGGAACAAAGGTTTATACGGCAAATTATAGTTCTGATAATGTGTCTGTGATCAATACTGCCACGAATATGGTTATTGCCACGATTCCGGCAGGAGATACTCCATTCGGAGTTTCAGTACATCCTGACGGAACGAAAGTTTATGTGTCAAATAGAAATTCCAGCGATGTAACTGTCATTAATGCAGCCACTAATACAGTAATAACATCTATTGCCGTGGCAAATGGTCCAAATGGGGTATCTGTGAGCCCTGACGGAACGAAAGCTTATGTGGCAAATTATTTTTCTGATGAAGTGACTGTGATTAATACAGTCACTAATAGTGTTACTGCAACGATTGAGGTGGGAAATGGCCCAATCGGAGTTTCTGTGAGTCCTGACGGTACGAAGGTTTATGTGGTAAATACGAGTGATGACGATGTGTCTGTAATCAATACCGCCACCAATTTGGTAATAGCAACAGTGGCAGTTGGAGAAAACCCGCAGGTTGTTGGGAATTTCATAACAGCCGGGGATGAGAATTGCAACGAAGTTCCAAAAACTTTTACAATAACAGTTAACCCAACACCGGTCGGCTCAGCTTATCCTCAAACTGTCTGTAGTGGATCCGTTGCAAATGTGGCCTTGGTCTCGACTGTTGGTGGTACTTCATTTACCTGGACAGCTGCGATACAAACTTCACCGGTGGGTGGTACGATTACAGGATTCAGTGATTGCAGTTCTGCTTGTGGCACTGCGATTGTGCATACGCTGACAAATACCGGCACGTCCTCCGGAGTAGTTCGATATACCATAACTCCATCAGCCGGTGGATGCATAGGAATTCCATTTACAGTAGACGTGACCGTAAATCTTGGATTCGACATCAACCCTATTGACAACCAGGTGTTGTGTAATAATGAATCGACCCAACCTGTAACATTTTCCGGATCAGCACCCGGCACTATTTATAATTGGGTAAATAATACACCTTCTATTGGACTGCCCGCTTCAGGAACTGGGGATATTTCATCATTTACAGCAATAAACACAAGCAACACACCATTATCGGCCACAATTACAGTATCGACAGAAGGACAAGTTGAAACGTTTGCATATATCCCAAATAATGTATCGAATGATGTATCAGTTATAAATGTTGCTACAAACACTGTGGTGGCTACAATACCGGTTGGAGATAGCCCTATAGGAGTAGCTATTAGCCCAGACGGTACAAAAGTTTATGTAACCAATAACTTTTCGAATTTTGTTACTGTTATCAACACAGCTACAAATTCTGTAATAGGCACCATTAATGTTGGCGATTATCCGAGTGGCATAGCTGTGAGTCCCGATGGTTCACAAATTTATGTAACATATATCTATTCCAATTTTATATCTATTTTCAATACCATTTCAAATGCTCTAACGGCGACAGTCGCTGTTGGTGTTAGCCCGATTGGTGTAATAGTGAGCCCTGATGGAACAAAGGCTTATGTAACCAATTCCAATTCAGACAGTTTATCAGTAATTAGTACATCAACTAATTCAATATTAGCAACAATTGCAGTTGGCGATACTCCAGTTGGTGTTTGTAATAGCATGGACGGTACATTAGTTTATGTTGCAAATCAAATTTCAGATAATGTATCTGTTATCAATACCAATACAAATACTGTAACGGCTACAATCAATGTAGGAGATAGCCCGGTTGGCATTTGCACAAGCTCTGATGGAACATTAGTTTATGTGTCTAATAGAAATTCTGCTAATGTTTCTGTAATTAGTACGGCTACCAATACTGTCATTGCCACCATCCCTGTTGGCCTGAGTCCTTTTGGAATATCAGCGAGTCCTGACGGAACGAAAGTATATGTTTCTAATTTGGGTTCTGATAATGTTTCTGCAATTAGTACAGCTACCAATACTGTCATTGCCACTATTCCTGTCGGTGTTTACCCTTATAGCTTCGGCAATTTCATAGGAAATGTTTCGGCTTCATTTTGTCCCGGCACACCTCAGACCTTTACTATCACTGTCAATCCTACTCCTACCGGCTCAGCATCTCCGCAAACGATCTGCAGTGGAACAACCTCAAGTGTGGACTTAAATTCGACTGTCGGCGGTACCACATTTAGCTGGACAGCAGCAATACAAACATCACCTTTGGGTGGCACGATCACAGGTTTTAGTAATTGTAGCTCAGGATGTGGTACTTCAATTGTGCAAACCTTGACAAATTCGGGTACTTCATCAGGTACAGTTCGATATACAGTAACACCAACAGCTGGCGGGTGCACAGGAACTCCATTTACAGTGGATGTAACCGTTGGTCTTGGTGCTGATGTCGATCCGATAGCCAATCAAGTAGTTTGCAACGGCTACACTACCGTACCGGTTATTTTTACCGGATCAGTGCCGGGAGCTACTTATAACTGGGTTAATACTACTCCTTCTATAGGACTGCCGGCTTCTGGCACAGGTGATATCTCATCATTTACAGCATTAAATACAGGTAATTCGCCGGTAACAGCTGCGATAACTGTAACACCAGTAGTGAACGGTATTGAGATGGCTTATATTCCTAACTATCAAGGTGGTACCGTTTCAGTTATGAATATCTCAACAGGTACTGTAGTGGCTACGATACCTGTAGGAACGCTCCCATATGGCGTATCTGTAAGCCCTGATGGATCGAAAGTTTATATAACTAATTCCAACACGGACGATGTATCTGTTATCAATACATCGACAAATACAGTCATTGCTACGATCCCTGTGGGAAATAATCCCAAAGGTATTACTGTGAGCCCTGATGGTTTGAGAGTTTATGTCACAAATGATGTTACTGATGATGTGACGGTCATTAATACCATAACAAATACAGTAATTTCTACAATTCCAGTCGGGGAGAATCCTTTGGGAGTCGCCTTGAGTCCGGACGGGACGATATTGTATGTGGGTAATCGACATGATAATAATTTATCTGTAATAAATACAACAACAAATACGCTTATCACAAATATTTATGTTGGATTAATGCCTTCAGGGATTGCAGTCAGTCCTAATGGATCCAAAGTATATGTGGCTAAGAACTTCGCGGATAATGTATCAGTTATTGATGCATCTTCAAATACTGTCATTGTTAATATACCCGTTGGATATAGTCCCAAAGGTGTAGCTATTAGCCCTGATGGCACTAAAGTTTATGTGGTTAGTGGATCTGGTTCGGTTTCAGTTATAAACACTGCCACAAATATGGTAATTAACACCATTCCTGTAGGTTTGAGTCCAAATGGAGTCTCTTTGAACGGAGATGGAAGTCAACTTTTAGTAGTCAATAAAACTTCGGACAACGTTTCCATAATTAATACTGCTACTAATAGTGTGTCCGGAACTGTATTTGTCGGAAATGGTCCGGAGAGTTTTGGTAATTTTATCACGAGCGTTTCAAGTGCTTCTTGTCCTGGAATACCTACCACTTTCACGATTACTGTCAATCCTTCCCCTTCCTATACATTCTCTGTCGATGGTACAAACTATTCAGATGGAGATACGATCTTCGCATGTGACCTTCAAATGTTGGAATATGCGATTTCATCACAAGAAACACTGAGTTATACCATCAGAAAAATATCTAATAATAACTTGGTAAATGAGGGAACAACAAACGATGTCTTCAATTATCAGGCTACCCTTGCAAAAGCAGGATATTTTGAGATTAGTGTAGTAAATAATTCAGGATGTACGGCTATAGATACCTTATATTTATCAGTGGACGCACTTCCAATAGCGATAGCAACTGCTACACCAAATCCAATTTGCACAGGCGCTACTTTGCAATTAAATGCAACAGGTGGAGCAACCTATGCATGGAGTGGGCCCGATTCGTTTAGTTCAAACTTACAAAACCCAACCAGAGCCAACTTTACAATTGCTCAAGGTGGAGTTTATACAGTTACGGTCACTAGTTCCGGGGGTTGTACATCCACAGCTACAGTTAATGTAACTGTCAATCCGACACCAAATGCAATCGCCACACCGGCAGCTCAAACGATCTGTTCGGCAACAGCTATCGCAACAATCGTCCTTACAGGTTCTGTAACTGGAACGACCTATGCATGGACGAGAAACAATACAGCTACAGTAACAGGCATCGCAGCAAGCGGATCAGGAAACATCTCGGGAACTTTGACTAATACTACAAGTGCGCCTATCATAGTGACCTTTACGATCACACCAACAGCCAACGGTTGTCCTGGAGATCCAATTACTGCAACAGTGTTAGTCAATCCAACACCTACGGCAGTAGCCTCTCCTTCTGCACAGACGATCTGTTCCGGAGAACCTATTACTACGATCGTCTTGTCGGGACCGGTAAGCGGAACTACATTCGCATGGACTAGAAACAATACAGCAACAGTCACTGGTATGGCTGGTTCCGGAAGTGGCAATATATCAGGATGGCTAACCAACACGACGACTGCTCCCATCACGGTAACCTTTACGATCACGCCTTCAGCGAATGGTTGTATAGGAGCGCCGATCACAGCAACCGTTCTGGTTAATCCGACTCCTGTAGGCACAATATCAATAGCTCCAAATCCTGGTTGTGTTGGTTCTAGCGTGCAATTTTCTGCTACCGGTGGCGTATTTTACAACTGGTCAGGGCCACAAGGATGGACTAGCGCACAGCAAAATCCAAGTATCTTACTATCAACTTACCAACAGGCAGGCGTTTACTCCGTAACGATCACCAATGCTCAAGGGTGTTTTGTGGTTCTTACTGACAAGCTGGATGTCTTATATCCACCAGTAGCGACAGCTACTTACGAACAGTCTACGGCCTGCACAGGAAGTACACTTTTACTACATGGCACAGGAGCAGGATCATATGCATGGTCAGGACCAGCAGGATTTACTAGCAATAAACAGGATCCTGAGATACTAAATGTAACAGCTGCCAATACTGGATTATACACGCTTATCGTTACCAGTCCGAATGGATGTACAGCTGCAACCACACTTAATATAACGATCAACAATCTTCCATCTCTTTCTGCCAATCCGATATTGACACAAACATGTGAAGGATCTACGATTCAATTGTTTGCTGCGGGTAGTGGAAGTTTTGTATGGAATGGTCCTGCGACATATACGTCAACCGATCAGAATCCTGTCATCGTCAATATTCCGATCCATTTGTCAGGTACATACACTGTTAATTTGACAGCAAGTACAGGATGTGTTTCTACAGCATCAGTCACTGTTAAAGTATATGACCAGATCCATGCTATTGCAACTGCATCTGAAGATACGATCTGTCAGGGACAGAGCTTACAATTGCACGCTGAAGGTGGTAGTACTTATCTATGGAATGGACCTAATGGATTTAACTCCACAGAGTCGGACCCGAGGATAGACCTCATCACTCCTGCTGCTTCCGGCAAATATTATGTCTACATCAGTAACGAAGGTGGATGTTGGGGATATGCTGAATTAACGATCGTCGTCAGACCGGCCGCCAATTTCATTGCTTATGCCACACCGAATCCTGTCAACGAGAACAGCCCTGTGCAGTTTATCGCCAGCAGCAATGGTGTAGCTTATTCATGGTCAGGACCACTTGGATTTACCAGCAATGTTCAGAATCCTTTCATCAAGAAAGTAACGCGCTACATGGCAGGTGTGTACACCGTGACCATCACCAATGAAAATGGCTGTCCAAGCATCGTCAACGTAGTTCTAAGAGTAATCTACACGAACAAAGGTGGAAATACCATCGATGGCGATGGATTAACTACCAGATCAGAAGTAACGGGCACGGTCTATCCGAACCCAACCAATGACTTGTTGTACTTCGACACGCAAAGCTCTGAATCGATAGAATATGTCATCTATGATGTCAACGGCAAGATGCAGGTAGTTCAAAAAACGACGTCAGACAGATACATCTCTACCTCACAGCTACCGAGTGGCGTCTATCAAATCAGTTGGAAGGCGAAGGATAGCGAAGAGTGGATCGTGAGTAAGTTTGTAAAGATCAGGTAAATTCAATTAGCTGAATTAATAAATGACCGGGATGTGATACTACATTCCGGTCTTTTTTTTGTAGGTCATATATTTTTATTTCTTCATTAAATTATAGCTCCCTAATGTGGAATTTCTTCTTTTAATTGCTAATAAAAAAAATATTTTGTAATGTTGTTGAATTAAAATTATTGATCAGTGAGACACTGTATCTTGTTTCTTTTATTCATTTACTGCATTAAACTGCATGCTCAATCCGACGAGCAGGTCCGTCAAATCTATGACCATTTAGCTCAAAAGGAAGTTTATTATGACTCAGGGATACTGATTTATTTGGAAGATTTGAATTTAATAGATAGCGCGGGAACAAAAAAGGTGTTTTTTGACAAACTATATGATTTAATAAAAAAAGAGCCAAATGCACAGGTCATGATCCTGGCTTTGTCTTTAGATAATTACCATTCGGCAAACAGACTAAATGTATATGGAGGAAATTTTGATGATTTATCGAAATTAAACAAGGCATTAAAAATTGCTATTTCTCAAGAGGATGAATTATTGTTGTCAGCGTTTTTCAGTATTTATGGCATCACTTTGGAATTGATAAAGCAGCCTCAGATAGCCTTGTTTTATTTTACTAAAGAGCACCAAATTTTGAAAAGATACAAAAATCAGTATAAATCACTCTATGAAAAGAATTGCTTCAACCTGACCAAGGTACTGTATCAAATATCTGAATATCAACATAGTATTGAGTTTGGTAAATTAGGATTAAAACTATCGGAACAAAGACCGACTTTCTTCAAAGATCTGCAAAAAGTCTATTTACTGGATCTAATAGGAGCATCTTACAAAAATCTGGGAAAGGCAGACAGTTCAATTATTTATTATCAAATATTAGCTGACCAATTAAAAAAATCCCCTGATTTAGATATTTATCAGCAGCAACTTTGGAATT
Organism: Candidatus Brachybacter algidus; assembly: GCA_016711705.1. GTDB lineage: Bacteria > Bacteroidota > Bacteroidia > Chitinophagales > Saprospiraceae > Parvibacillus > Parvibacillus algidus. The sequence goes on from JADJSK010000006.1 coordinate 129,833, forward strand.
CGATCGTCAATGGAAATATCGGAGAAAATCTGTTAAATCTTGGAAAATTTGATGAAGCCGCACCTTTGGTCAGGGCCTATTATAATTTTAACCAAAAAAACAAAGACATCTATAACATTTTCCTTTCTACTAATTTATTAGCAAGACTTCAAAATATCAAAGGAAATATTCAGGAGGCAAAAAGACTTTTTAAATCTGTGCTATCAGACCCGGCTGCACTTAGGAAGTCAGATCTTGTGATTAAAGCTTGCGACGGCCTGTCCTCAGTTTATGTAAAAGTTGGGAACATTGACAGTGCTTTATATTTTCAAAAAATGTCTTTACAAGAAGCTTCTAAGGTTAGTAAGATAATCTATCAGTCCGGTCTGGATGCCGCTGAATCAAAGATTGAATTTGAAAAAGTGCAAAATGAACTGGATCACTCGAAAAAAATAATTTCCCAGGTCAAAATATCACGCAACCTTGCAATACTTTCTTTGATCCTCGCAACTTTCCTGATAATTACATTTTATGTATTAAACAGGAATAAATGGCGGTATAAAATTGAAGAGCAAAACCTACTTCAACAAATGGCCGAGCAAAAAATCAATGACTCCAAAGCACTATTGGATAACATGACTCACAGCCTGATCGAAAAAAGTAATATGGTAGAGCAACTTGCGCATCAAATACAAATCGTTGAAAATGCGGAGAGTTCATATAATCTAAAGGAACAACTCACTGATATTGCCATCACCAGCGACGTGGGGTGGGATCGTTTTTTCCATAGTTTTGCCACTGTAAACCCTAGTTTTTTAGGAAAGTTAGAACGCATGACGGGAAGTTTGAGCCCGGCAGAACTAAGACTGACGGTATTGATCAAAGTAGGATTAAACAATTCACAGCTCGCATCTTCCCTTGGAATTAGTTCGGGTAGCGTGGTAAAAAGTAAATATCGCCTTAAGCAAAAGTTGAATTTAAGTACCAATGATTCTTTAGAAAGCTTTTTACACGAACTATCTTCTTCAAAATAGTTATAATACAAACTCGAAATAATTTTTAGTTATATTTTAATTTATTAAAATTGAAATATATAAACTATTGATTTAGTGCAATGTGGATAATCTATGTCCGCATAATGTCCACCTTCCCAAATCTTACATAAAGAATTGTCCTCCAAATGTCCATGCCTGAAATTTGGCATTTGGGTGGTGTCGCCCATAATTTTGGACAAAATCTTAACAATGAAAGAACGATATCAATCGGTCAGTTTCTGGAGGACAATTTTGACAATAGTGATCATCTTAGGTCTGTTGGTCGTCATCGTGTTCTTGTTTTTTCAGTTGCAAATCGAGCAGAGTAAGATTTATTAATGCACATTTTTTTTAAAAAAAATTATCATGAGACGAAACGCAACAATCCACATTCAAAACAACACAGGCTATGATCTTCTACTTGTTAGTTCAATGATTGAACATGGAAATTTTCAACATGGTGGGAAACTTTATTTAAAGGAATCTCCTAAAAGCGCTGACATTGATGAGATATTCAGTATAGCGAGTGTGCACAAATGCTTGGATGTTTCAGGAGCCGGTACAGAAAATGGTACCAATGTCATCATCCATCAATCAAATAATGGCACCAACCAAAAATGGAAATTAAGTGATGCAGGTGAAGGCTATTTTTATTTTGAGCCTCTAAATGCCAATGGTATGGTGCTTGATGTTTACGAAAACAAAACACAAGATGGTTCAAAGATAGCCATAAATGAAAAAAATGATGGTGATAATCAAAAATGGAAAATTTTATCCACCATTATTGATTCTGGCTTATTTATTATCTCTCCTAAAAGTGCTCCCGATTCTTGCCTGGGCATAAGTGGAGGAAAAATGGATAATGGAACCCCCATCATTTTACAAAGTAAAAATAAGGGCAGTAATCAGCTTTGGTATTTCACGAAAATATAAAGTGACAATAATGCACAATTATAATTATTAACTATTCACAATTAAATCTTTTTTCATGAAAAATATCATTAAAACAGTAATAATACTGCTATCCTTAGCTTTTATTTCAAATAATTCGTTTGCGCAGCCTTTTTATAAAATTCCTGGAACTAATACGGGAAATTTTTCGGCAGGTGGCATTAACATTGCTGTGACAAAAATTAATCCGGCTAGTCCTGGAATGTGTGGACTAGATGCTGCTATAACATACAGAGTTATTTCTACAAATGGTTCCTTCATCTTTAACTTTAATATGCCAATTAGTGGCATCAAATTGTATGGCACAACAAATAGTGCCGGATCTCAAGTACAAATTATTGTCAACGGAACTCCTTATGTATTACAGCCTTCTAATTTATCCTCATATCAAAGTTGTGATGCTAATTATCCGGCGGGGTTTATTTCAGCAGGTTATTTCATGGGTGCTGCAGGAATGTTGACTATATTTGAGCCTGGTATAACACAAATAGAGGTTAAAAATATAGGTTCAGTGCCATGGTATTTTAATGCTGATATATTACCATTAACAACCACTTCAAATACACCCCTCTGCTCCGGAGAAACATTAAATCTTACCGCCGACTTTGGCGCAGTAAGTGGGGCAAGCTATAGTTGGTCCGGACCTAATAGCTTTACTTCCACACAGCAAAATCCTGATATAAGTAATGTGACCACTGCTGCAAGTGGAACTTATACAGTGACCGCAACTGATGGTACCACTATCTCTACCCAGACCCAGGTTGTAGTAGTCAATCCAACTCCCGATGCAGTAGCTACTCCATCGACCCAATCTATTTGTAGCGGTAGTTTGATTGCATCAATTGGATTAACGGGTTCCGTCTCCGGAACGACCTTTAACTGGACAAGAAACAATACAGCAAGCGTCACCGGCATCGTAGCTTCCGGCAGTGGTGACATCTCCGGCACTCTGACAAATACAACCAATGCACCTGTCACTGTGACCTTTACAATCACACCGACAGCCAATGGTTGTGCAGGCACCTCTATTACAGCAACTGTAGTAGTTAAACCTAAACCAACGATAAATCCTGTTTCCAACCAAACATTATGCAATGGCAGCAATACAGAAGCTGTAAGCTTTACAGGCCCTGTAGCCAATACAGCATATAACTGGACGAGCAGTAATCCCGCCATTGGCCTTTCCGCAAGTGGCACGGGCAATATCCCGGCTTTTACAGCAGTAAATACCGGTACGGTGCCCATAACATCTACGATAACAGTAACCCCTTTTACTGCCGGTATGGCTTATATACCTAACTATGTTTCAGACAATGTATCGGTAATCAATACGGCCACCAATGCGGTGGTGGCAACCATTGCGGTCGGCAACCAACCTTATGGTGTAAGCAACAGCCCCGATGGCAGCAGGGTGTATGTGACCAAAGTTGGTTCAGACAATGTATCGGTAATAAATACAGCCAGCAATGCAGTGGTGGCAACTATTGTGGTCGGCGATTCGCCTTATGGCGTAAGCACCAGCCCTGATGGCAGCAGGGTGTATGTGGCCAACGCTGTTTCAGGCAATGTTTCGGTAATAAATACAGCCACTAATACGGTGGTGGCAACTATTGTGGTCGGCGATTCGCCTTATGGCGTAAGCACCAGCCCTGATGGCAGCAGGGTGTATGTGACCAACGCTGTTTCAAACAATGTTTCGGTAATAAATACAGCCACCAATGCAGTGGTGGCAACCATTGCGGTCGGCAACCAACCTTATGGCGTAAGCACCAGCCCCGATGGCAGCAGGGTGTATGTGACTAACTTTGGTTCAGACAATGTATCAGTAACAAATACAGCCACCAATACAGTGATGGCTAACATTCCGGTTGGCTATAACTCCTTTGGCGTAAGCACCAGCCCTGATGGCAGCAGGGTGTATGTAGCCAATCCTGGTTCAAACTATTTATCAGTAATCAATACGGCTACAAATACAGTGGTGGCAACCATTGCGGTCGGCAATTTCCCCATTGGCGTAAGCACCAGCCCTGATGGCAGCAGGGTGTATGTGGCCAATTATCAAAGTCACAATGTATCAGTAATAAATACGGCCACCAATGCAGTGGCAAACATTGGGGTAGGCACCAGGCCAGTCGCATTTGGTAACTTTGTAACAGCCTCTGGCTGTACCGGCACACCTATTTCTTTTACCATCACAGTTAATCCTACTCCTACTGCGATCGCGACACCATCCAACCAAACTATTTGTTCAGAAGCTGTTATCTCACCGATATCTTTGACAGGAGCTGTAACAGGTACTGCGTATGCATGGACTAGAGATAATACAGCATCTGTCACCGGCATTGCAGCCTCAGGGAGCGGTGACATCACTGGATCACTTACCAATACAACCAATGCACCTGTCACCGTGACCTTTACAATCACGCCGACAGCCAATGGTTGTCCGGGAGCTGCAATAACTGCAACAGTTTTGGTCAATCCAAATCCGAATGCAGTGGCCACACCTCCAAACCAGACGATCTGTTCTGCAGCTTCTATTTCAACGATTGTAATTTCGGGCGCAGTAAGCGGCACGACATATGATTGGACGCGTGACAATACAAGCTCAGTAACCGGCATCGCAGCCAGTGGTACCGGTGAAATCTCAGGAGCACTAACGAACACAACCAATGCGCCAATCACCGTTACTTTCACGATCACACCGACAGCGAATAGTTGTGTAGGAGCATCTATCACCGCAACGGTCCTTGTAAACCCAACTCCAAATGCTGTGGCCACACCTCCAAGCCAGACTATTTGTTCAGCTGCAAGTATCAGCCCGATTGTGCTGACAGGAGCAGTCACAGGCACCTCCTACGCATGGACACGCAATAATACAGCGACCGTCACAGGTATCGCTACAAGCGGATCAGGCAATATCTTGGGCACACTTACCAACACTACCTCCGTCCCCGTCACCGTGACCTTTACGATCACACCGACGGCCAACGGATGTGGTGGTGCTCCGATCACTGCAACAGTTTTGGTCAATCCAACTCCGAATGCAGTGGCGACACCGGCATCTCAAACGATCTGTTCTGCAACTGCAATAAGCACCATTGAATTAACAGGTTATGTCACTGGAACCACATATGCATGGACACGCAACAATACTGCAACTGTCACAGGTATCGCTGCAAGTGGATCCGGTAACATCTCAGGTACTTTGACCAATACTACATTCGCACCTATCACCGTGACCTTTACGATCACACCGACTGCCAATGGTTGCACAGGCCCTGCCATCACAGCAACGGTACTCGTCAATCCAACTCCGAATGCAGTAGCCACACCATCCTCCCAATCGATCTGTACCTTCAATTATATTACACCGATCATACTAACAGGAAATGTAGCGGGAACTACCTTTAACTGGAACCGTAACAATACGGCCACTGTGACAGGTATCCTTGGATCAGGGAGTGGCAATATAAGCGGTATCCTGATCAATACAGGCATAGTACCGGTCACTGTGACCTTTACGATCACACCGACAGCCAATGGTTGTCCGGGACCTGCGATCACAGCCACTGTCATCGTCAATCCGACACCGGTAGGTACGATTAGCATCGCACCAAATCCTGCTTGTGTAGGAAGCACCGTACAATTGAATGCTATAGGTGGAGCGTTTTACGACTGGTCAGGCCCACAGGGTTGGACGAGCAATCAGCAAAACCCGACGATCCTGCTTACTAGCCACCAACAGGGTGGAACATATACCGTGACGATCACCAATGCAGCCGGATGTCCGTTGGTATTGAAAGATACACTACAGGTTAACTATCCTCCTATAGCAGAGGCTACCTATGAGCAGAACACAGCATGCACAGGCAGCACACTACTTCTACATGGCTCAGGAGCGGGAAGTTATGCATGGACAGGGCCTAATGGATTTTCAAGCAACCAAAAGCATCCACAGATAGAACATGTGACCTTGGCCAACAGTGGAATATACACATTTACGGTAACCAGTCCGAATGGATGTACGGCCACCACAACACTGAACATTACTATCAATACACCACCGGCACTATCAGCCAATCCTACATTGACACAGACGTGCGAAGGTTCTAAGATCCAGTTGTTTGCCACGGGAAGTGGAGACTTTGTATGGACAGGTCCTGCGACATATACGTCGACTGAACAGAACCCGGTCATTCAAAACATTCCGATGCATATGAGCGGAACCTATACGGTTCAACTTACTGCAAGTACAGGATGTACTTCCATATCATCTATCGAGGTGAAAGTTTATGATCAGATACATGCTGTTGCTACAGCCTCAGAGGACACGATCTGTGAAGGGCAGAGCTTACAGCTGCATGCAGAGGGAGGAAGTACTTATCAGTGGAATGGACCGAACGGCTTCACCAGCAACGAACAGGGCCTGAGGATCGACAATATCACACCGGCCGCTTCGGGAACCTATTACGTGTTTATCAGCAATGAAGGTGGATGCTTTGGTTACGCAGAACTTACCATCGTGGTAAAACCATCAGCAAAATCCTTTGCCTATGCCACACCAAATCCTTTCAACGAAAACAGCCCTGTGCAGTTTATCGCAAGCAGCAATGGTGTAGCTTATTCATGGTCAGGACCGTTAGGTTTTACAAGTAACCAACAGAATCCTTTCATCAAGAAAGTAACGCGCTACATGGCAGGTGTCTACACCGTGACCATCACGAATGAAAATGGCTGTCCGAGCATTGTCAAAGTCATCCTAAGGGTATTGTATACAAACAAAGGTGGAAATACCATCGATGGTGATGGCGATGGATTAACTACCAGATCAGAAGTAACGGGCACGGTCTATCCGAACCCGACCAATGACCTATTGTACTTCGACACACAAAGCAATGAAGCGATTGAATATGTAATCTATGATGTCAATGGTAAGATGCAGGTAGTTCAGAAGATGACCTCCGACAGATACATTTCTACGTCAAATCTTGCAAGCGGTGTGTATCAAATCAGGTGGAAGTCCAAAGACATTGATAAGTGGATCGTGAGTAAGTTTGTGAAGATCAGGTAAGAGTTATTAATAATAACTCAAGTTTCGGTAGTAAAACTAGATTAAATTTAAGAATAATTAGAATCTTAATAAAATGTTAGATGGTAGAAGCTTGTCCGCCAAACAAGGCGGGGTAGATTTTAGATGGCTTTTCCTCAATTAATGGTAATTTTTATCTTATAAATCAGATAAGAGGAGAAATATTAATCAATTAACTAAATACCTTCTACCATCAGCCATCTACCATTGTTGGTCAACTACCGAAACTTGAAATAATAATTTAAATCCGGACCATTGTTGAAGTGGTCCGGATTTTTTATTTGGAGCGAAACGATGACCTTTCCCTTTTTTTTAATAATTTTAGCAATAATAATTGGAACAAATGGGCAGCTTTTTCGAAACTCCTTTTTTTAAGATCGCGAAGAATACACTTTTCGACTTCATTGACGACAACGGGTTAAAGCTGAGTGCAGCACTAGCTTACTACACCATATTTGCACTCGCACCTTTACTTTTATTGGTCATATCTCTGGTAGGAATTTTCTATGGAAAAGCAGCGATCGAAGGACGAGTTTTCGTCGAACTAAATGGCTTAATAGGGGTCACTGCAGCGCTACAGATCCAGGAAATGATCAAATCCATCCAACTATCTGATCAATCAACTATGGCGTTTACCATAGGTCTAATTACTTTATTAATCGGTGCGACCAGTATTTTCGTAGAGATTCAGGATTCAATTAATATTATCTGGCGTGTAAAAGCCAAGCCCAAAAAAGGCTGGCTTAAACTCATCATTGACCGTCTACTTTCTTCGTCGATGATAATAAGTCTTGGTTTTCTATTGGTTGTTTCACTCCTTGTTAATGGTGCTTTGCTTGCAATGATGGATAGATTATCAAATGTATTTCCTGAATTAACAGTATTACTCGCCAATGTGCTGAATACTGTCATCAGCTTTGTGGTCATCACGATCCTCTTTGGAACAATATTTAAAGTGCTGCCGGATGCGAAGATCATGTGGAGAGACGTACGCATGGGGGCATTTTTTACAGCCTGTTTATTCCTGTTGGGCAGATTTGTTATCGGAATCTATATCTCTCGCACTGGCGCAGGCTCTATGTTTGGAGTCGCAGGATCTATAATCGTGGTCATGGTATGGATCTATTATACTGCTGCCATCCTTTATATGGGTGCAGAGTTCACCAAAGTATATGCAGAATATAAAGGACGTCACATCAAGCCTGCAGAATATGCTGTCTATGTAGAACATAAAGAAATAGAAAAGGAAGTCAAGGAATTGCCGCCACAACATGAGGATTTGCATGAATAGGAAATTATAATTCTATTTAATAGGAATAGAATTGTCCACTTTGAAAATGAGTATTTAGATAAAGTGAACTTTTGGCAGAATGAAGTCTAGTTTCTAATATATGCCTGAATTAACTTGTTTTCATTTACCACAATTATCTTCAATAATTACACTCCTATTTTCCATAGAATTTCCATCCAGAATTATAATCTTTTTTGATGGGAAGATCTAGTAGTATATTCCTCAACATCTCGATCGGCATGGCATTTTGCTGCATCACCGCATCATTGAATTGCTTGACAGTCATCTTACCACCCTTTGTCATTTCATTTTTCAGGGACATAAACTCTAATCCACCCAACATATAGGCAACTTGATACAAAGGACCGTATCCGCCTGCAAATGATCTCCTGACTTCTGCTTCCGCATTGGCTCGTTCATGACCGACTCTGTCCACAAGAAAATCTATACATTGCTGTGGCGTCCACTTACCCATGTGGTAGTTCAAAGAAAAGATGATCCTGGCGCAACGGTGCATTCTCCAATACAACATTCCGATTCGATCCTCAGGACCCCTTGCAAAGCCTTCATCCCACAATAATAGCTCCCAATACAGCGCCCAACCTTCTGTCCAGAATGGCGTATCATACCTTCGATAGGTATTCACCCGTTCATTCATAAAATGCTGTAAATAATGTCCCGGCAATACTTCATGATGCACGACAGCACGACAAAAATGTGGATTATTGCCCCTCATACTCATCAACTTTGCATCATAATCCATGGTATTCGTAGGGTAGGAGATGGCAAATTCCTCTCCGCCATAGAAAAAAGGATTGTATAATTGCTGCTGCGGTGACATCATAGCTATCCGCCAAGTCTCATTCGCAAGATCAGGTAAGGTGATGAGGTCTTTATTTTTTATAAATTCTATGGATTGATTGTATAATTTCACCATTTCTGCCGCCTGGCTTCCTGGAGGAACAGCGCTTTGTTTCACTTTTTCCTGAGCAGCTTTCCAATCATTGCCAAAACCCATATCAGTAGCAACTTTTAATAATTCTTTGTCGCACCAGGCAAATTCTTTATTGGCTATGGCGATCAACTCCTCTGGTGTGTAATTAATGATTTCGTATTTTAATTGCCTTATCAATTCATCTTTGCCGATAGGAAATCCCACGATTCCAGTGCTATCCTTCACTGGTGCATTTTTCTCTGCAGTGACGGTAAATGTTTTAGCATAATCTTTCAATGCAATATCCAGCTCCTTATAAAGATCCGGAACCCACCAGGTATACATTGGGTCGTAGCCCGAATAGAAACGATTGGTATTCTTTAAGGCGTCAATTAGACCATCAATGATGTTGTTAGCGATTCTTGCCTGAGGTACATTAATACTTTTACTAAGATCAGCTTTTGACTTTAATACTTTTATGTCTTTGATAGCTTTTGAGAAATTGGAAGCGACCAATTGTGCATTTAGCATTCCAGCCCTTCGCTTGCACTTTTCAAGTGAATAAATACTATCTGCGAAGGGAAACCAATCATTCATGCTGCGATAGTCAATACTCTCTTTGTCAGAATCTTCAATATCGCCATTCAGGTTTCTTTTGAATAAAGCATAATCAGCCTTGCAGCCCTGTGGCAATTGTTTAAAATCTATTTTAGCCAATTTCTCAAGATAAGACTGGGCTAACGTCTTAAAGCGTTGATTTCTTTCAGGTGAAAAACCAAAGATGTACACATTATTGAGCGCATCAATATCTGCATAATAATTACTAATGATCTTAGGCATTTCCAGACAAGGGACATAAGGAGTTTCCTGAGCGCTGGCTGTGACTAGAGAAACAAAGAAGAAAATTAATATTGGCCATTTTTTCATAGAAAAATATTTTTTTCATCAAAATATGACGAAACTGGCTCAATATAAATATTTTTTAATGCACTCAACGCTTCATCTATAGACAAAAAAAAGGAGCGTTAGTTTCCTAACGCTCCTCATGCTGTTTTTGGAATTTAATCTAACCTTTCTTGGTAGATTTTTTAGGTGGGTTCGTAGTTACATCAGTTAGGAAATTAAACAACTTCATCACTTGTTCATTATTCGCATCGATCTCCAGAGCCTGGTCATTATAGGACTGCGCCTTAACGTAATCTTGTTTTATATTGATGTTATAAACCGTAAGCCAATTAAGTGCTTCGAGTATATCTTTACCATTCTTAGCTTTATCAATATTTCCTTTTGTAATTACCATTTCGTAAAGTGGCACAGCCATTGCTCCTTTATTAATTGTATCAAGTAAAGCTGCATTTCTGGCCAACCAAAGATGTCCTGCTAGCTCGTCTGGCAATTTATTGATTATTCCTTGTGCCGCTTCCATTCCTCTGACATAATTTCCTCCAAGATAATCTGCTCTTGTTGCATAAAAATAATCAGCTGCAAGGTTGGTAGATTTAGCTCTGGCGAAATAGAAGAATCCCGCTTCATCATATCTCTTCTGATTGTACAAAGAGTCAGCTATTTCTTTAATAACTCCTTCTTTGGTTGAATCCATTTGGAAAGCCATTAGATAACTAGATCTGGACATACTGTCGTACTTAGCCATAGATAAACTGTCAGAGCCCAACTTATCTTGTATTTTACCAAGATAGATGTAGTCTTCTGCAAGAATTTTCAAAGTATCATGATTGCTGAAGAAATTAGTCAAAAGTTGCTCAGCCTTATCATATTTTCCTGTCTCATAATAAGAATAACCCAATAATCTGTTGATACCTACATATTTACTATCCTTATCTGCAGCCTTCACTTGATTCATTACTTGGACTCCTTTTTCATAGTCTTTTGCAAAATATAGTATGTTTGAATATTGAATATTCTCGATCAATGTTGGCTTAGTTGAAGCAATATATTTACCATAATTTTCCTTTGCTTCTTCATATTTGCCGGCATCATAATAGTATTTACCAAGATCTTTATATGCCAACATATAATTAGGATCTGTCTCAATAGCCTTTCTCAATTCAGGAACTCCAAATTCATAGTTTCTTGCTCTTATGTAAGTCGTACCGATCTTATAATGTGGCACCGCACTGGTCTTGTCCAATTCCATTGCATATTCGTAATTGGTCACAGCATTACCTGCATCATTTTTAGCACTATATGCATCACCAAGAATCATTCTGGTGGATGCATTGTTCAAAGAATAATCATCAATAGCAGTTTTTATATAAAATATTGCCTTAACCGGATTTTTCTTTTGGCCGAACAAGAAATACTCACCTACGGTTCTGTATAAAAACCCTTTAGCGTTTTTCCCTTTTCTGATGGCCTTATCTATTGCAGAGGTAAGATCCTCAGCATTGGCACCTGCAGCTAATTGCTGAATCACGTCTGCAGTTTTGCCATAAGGACCATTTGCATCTGCGACTTTTATACCTTCCAATACTTTAGCTGCCTCTGTATAATTTTCTGCTGCATTCAGGAGATTATAAAGTGAAAATTGATTACCCAGATTTGCAGGATCCGCACTAACTACTTTCTGTGCCATTTCTACTGCATCTTCCGCTTTGCCATATGACAATAACTTGTATGCGGACTCTATATCCTGAGCTCCCATGGAGAAAACCAGCAACATAAATGCGCTGAATAATTGAATTTTTTTATACATCATTTTTCGATTAATTTATGGTTATCAATTTGTATTATAAGGGTCTTTAGTTTGTATTAACTTCTATCAAACGGATAGGAGAATTGGCAGGCACTAGTCCATCTTTCAGGATTATTCGTTGTCCTTTATCTGATCCTACAAAAGTAGCGAATCCACTTCCCAGTCCATTGTAAGCCTCATCCACTATCAAAGTAGTAAACCTCAACAATGGATAATTTCTGGAAGCCACATAAGCCTGGTAAGGTTTGTATGCTTTATCAAATGCTCCTTTCGAAATGCCCAATGGTTTGATCGTGGCAGGAAACTGTTGATTGGCATCTGCATCAAAACTACTGATCAGATTAACACCAATGAAACCTATACTTTTCTCATGACTACCCACATATTCCAATACTTCTTGTTGATTCTTCAATGCAAAAATAGATTTGCTCATCGGGCTACCTTTCAGCACTGAGTCCTGCAGAAAGCTAATGATACCACTTCCGGGATTGTCTATTACTACTTCTATATTCTTTCCATCCGGCCAGGTAGTCAACTTTCCTGATAGGATGTCTTTTAACTGAACCAGATCAAGTACATCCGTTTTGTTTTTTGGATTGGCTATGACTGCAATTGCGTCTGTAGCTATACGAATCGACTTGGGATCATATTTTCTTGCTTTATATTTTGAAAGTTCTTTTTCATTTAATTCCCTTCCAATTACAATGGCTCTTGCACTGTCTGTTAGCAATTGTTGAACTGCATATGCTTCTGGAACATAATCCACAGTGATCTCAACATCCTTATATTCAGATTTGAAAACTGTAATCTCACTGTCAACCATAGTCTTGTATGTTTCGTCCACGGCAATATGAATCTTACCTTTTGTCGGCGTATCACGGTTTGCTGTTTTATCAGCTTCCTTGCAACTGTTCAGAAACAGTGCAGTTAAAACCAGTACCAAAACATTCAAGAATTTCATTTCAATTTAATTTTGAGTCGGATTTGAACTTTAGATAGACTCTTATGAGTCTGAATAATCCATATACGACAAGAAGGCCTCCAAAGATTTTGAGCATTGGTCCTTCATCACCCGGTATTGTAACAAAGTTTGTAAGTATACCAATTCCCAAGCCTGTAAAAAATATTCCTATAATTAATGCCAGGACTGTTCCTAACAGCTGGTAGGAAGTAGTCAATGGATTATTTCTGTCTTTCAAATTACGACTTTTACTAAAAACAAAATAGCAACTGGTTTGAATCCCACATTGCTATTTCTTATTATTTATTTAACAAAATACGTTATTCTTCCAACTTAAATGTTACCGGAAGTGTATATTGTACCCTAACGGATTTACCGTTCTGACGACCTGGCTTCCAATTTGGCATTTTTTTGACCACTCTATTAGCTTCATCTCCGGCTCCACCACCTACAGCATCTCTTACAACTCTAACGGAACTGATAGAACCATCTTTCTCAACTGTAAACTGCATGATTACCTTTCCTTGCAAACCATTATTTCTTGCTTCAGAAGGATATTTAAGGTTTTCGCCGATCCATTTGTACATAGCACCTTGTCCTCCCGGAAATTCTGGTTGTTGCTCAACCACAGTGAAGACTTTATTATCATCTTCTACTTTAACTGCGACCACTTTTTCCTTTTGTTCTACCAATCCTATGGCATCAGATTTAATATCAATATTTACTTTAGCATTTGGATCTCCTTCTACTGTTTTAACACCGGGATCTTTTTCTTCAAGATCTTTTACATCTGTCACTGCAGTCTCATTAGCTACTACTTCTTTGATCACAGGTGGAACATACTGAACAGATGCTCTTTCCGGTGGTGGTGGAGGTGTAGGAGGCGGTGGTGGAGGTGGCTCATTCTCTTTCATTGGCGGTGGTGCTTCGAGATCCGTCAGATTGACTTCTACATCAGTATCGCTCGCCATCAGATCAGCAAAACGGTCCTTAAGAATAGAATAACTCAGCACAGCAAGTGCTATAAGTACTCCTACCAATAAAGCTTTGGCTACTGCATTAGGATATCGTCTACGAAGATCATAAGCCCCATACTCCTTATTGCGACCATCGAAAATGAGATCGAGCATATCCGCTTTTAATATTTCTTCACTTTTCATTTTACCTTTTTATTTTATAACGCAAAGTTAAGTTATAATGTTTCACAATACAACTTATTTCTACGTTATATTTTTAATTTATTGCAGGTTCTGGTGCACCCGCATTTTTAAACTTATCAAGTAATCCTAATTCCTGAGGAGTAACAGGCACCATTGTATAGGTTCCTACCTTATCGATAGCCATTTCATCAAGCATGTCTATTACATTTTTGTAGTTGGCGTCATCGGTAGGTTTGATAATGATTACTACTGATTTTATTTTATCAGTAGGCAATACTGACGCTTCGACACTTTTTTTCTTATCGAGAATAATCTGTCGAATGTCCTGATAAGTAGTGTTTTTAATCTCAGGGCTTCCAAGTCCTTCATAATACCAGATGGTATTATTTGCACCTAGAATCAATGTCATTACCTTGGCAGCAGGAATCTCCGGTGGAGGAGGATCTCCATCTTCTCTTTCTACCGGCATATTGATCTGCATCGCCTGAGGTTTATTCATAGTCGTAGTGAGCATGAAAAAAGTGATCAACAAGAATGCCAAATCCACCATTGGTGTTAGATCTACTCTGGTTGATAGTTTCTTGGTTTTACCTTTATCTCCACCACCACTGGCGGTATCCATTTGTGCCATAAGAATCGGCTATTTATAAAAGTTAAAATTTTATTTCTCTTCTTCCGGTTTATTCGGATCTGCTTTTAAGCTAGTAACAGCGTAGAACTTATGTCCCTGTACTTTTTTATTAGCTAAGGTGGCAAACACTGCACGCACTACAGGATATTTTGCACCTCCGTCGCCTTTTATTGAAAGCCTGGCTTTAGGATTACTAATCCTGCCATATGCTACCCATTTAAACAACTCATTATTATCAGTAAGCACCGTATCTACGGGTATGCCTGTCGACTTGAATTGTTTTTGTTCAGCAGGGGAATATTTCAATAGAGCTTTAAGCTGATTGAATGGCACACCAATACCAGAACTTAGTGAAAAGTTTCTTTTCTCTATTGCTGTTAGACCTAGATTCTTATCCCTATTGATCGTCTCAATAAGATCAAGTTTAGTTTGAACACCGTCCATGTCGAAAAACACCCTTCCATTTTTGTCGATCGTGATCATCATAAGGTCTGTTTCTGCTATTTTAGTATCAGAAATAGATGCCGGTGTCATCACTTCTACAGGATCTGGTGGCTTAAATTTAGTTGCCAACATGAAGAAAGTAAGTAGTAAAAATGATACGTCACACATGGCCGTCATATCTACTGCGGTACTTTTTCTGGCTATTTTATGCTTAGGCATATAATTTATTTATCTGTTAAAGAATTGTCTTTCAAATAATTAAACGTCTTATGGACACTAATTATTTATACTGAGAAGCAAACTGCTGCTGCATGCTATAACCTGCCTCATCAATTCTGTAGGTCATACCGTCAATTCTTGTAGTAAAGTAGCTATAAGCAACGATTGCGATAGCTGAAGTAGTAATACCCAAGGCTGTGTTGATCAAGGCTTCAGAGATACCGTTGGCAAGAGCAGAAGCATCAGGCGCACCTGTGGTCGCCATACCTGCGAATGCACGAATCATTCCAAGTACTGTACCGATCAGACCTACAAGTGTAGCAATGGTAGCGATAGTAGCAATAATCGGAAGATTTTGCTCTAATGAAGGCAGTTCAAGAGAAGTTGCTTCCTCGATTTCTTTCTGAATCGCAGCTATTTTTTGATCCTTGTCCATTCCTGTTTCGCGAGACATTTTGTCATAAGTAGTAATACCTGAACGAACGACGTTTGCCACAGAGCCTTTTTGTTTGTCGCAAGCTGCAATTGCTCCACTTACATCACCTTTTGAAAGTGCATATTGAACATTTCTTACGAATTTATCTACTGGACCATTTCCTGATGCTCTAGAGATAGAGATCATGCGCTCTACAGAGAATATAATCGTGATGAAAAGTAAACCTAAGAGTACAGGAACGATAAAACCTCCTTTATAGACCATACCCATGTAGTCGCCTGCAAGCGGATCTTTTGTATTATCGCCATCTTTGAAGTGACTGGCAGCTCCGAATACAAACTTATAGATTAGGTAGCCCAGCACAAATGCTGCAGGAAGCACTATTAAAGGGAGAATAGAGCCTGATTTTGTTTCATTTTGCTTTGGTGCGTTTGTCATATAAAATATGTTTTAATTTTTTAACAATGAATATTTAAGTCAAAGAATGAGTAGCAAATATATTTTTTTGATTCCATCTAAACAAAATAATTTTTAGAATTTAATTAGAGTTAAAGTTAGATATTCTTTCAATTCTCCACAAACAGTATAATTATCAACGTTTTACAGTTTACACAAAATATTATTAATGCTGAAAATTAATTATTTTTAACATCTTAAAGAAGTAAGTTTTTAGCCAAAAACCGAATATTATTCGATATAATAAGGTATTTGATCGAAATATCACGATGTAGGATATTCACCCAAGCCAAATATTATTCTGAATGAAATTTTACTCCTAATAATTTCACCCTTAGAAGATATACGTATTGAAAGTGAAAATTTAGATACTTTCCATGTTTTTTTGGTAAAAGTAAAAACGGTTCAGAAAAGCAATGTGCTGCCATGTACCTTCAGCCAGTGATGGTGAGCTTTCATAGATACATCATGAGCAGCCACAAGTCTCCAGAATTTTATTGAGTGATCTTTATGTACTATATGCGCCAGTTCATGGATGATGACATGGTCAAGGATGTCAGTGGGGGCAAGTAATAAACGATTGGAGATCATAATGTCATTCCTGCCGGTGCAGCTACCCCAGCGACTGGAGGCGCTTCTTAAAGTCACATTGCCCAGTTTTCCCTGTATCGTGCGGCCATTGATAGAATGGATACGCTCCTCCATTTCTGCAGCAAACATTTTAGAAATGACACTGGGTATATATTTCTGCTTGGCCTCCGTGTCATGCATAATAGATTGAGGAATATCAAAAATCAGTTGATTACTATTCTTTTTACCTCTGATTGTCGTTCCGGTTCTATTGGCGAGAATGATAAGTTCATATTCTCGGTCTAAGATTTTAATTTGATTTCCTTCCAAAGCCCCCGATAAGGCATGTTTGAATAAATGTGGCTTCTTCAATGCCAACTCATTCAACCATTTATTCATCGAAGTTACCGCTGCTTCCATGGCAGCTTGTGATGTGCCACGCGGTATAGAAATTCGTCCTTTACCATCCTTATAAGTCATGCGGATGTTACGCCCCGGGCTTTTGGCGATTTTGACCTCAATGGGTCGGTCATTGATATTGATAAAATAAGAGGTTCCAGTCATAAATATTAAGAAAGTAAACGAAGAAAGGGGGAAGTTGTTCAAGAATCAAAGGGTGATCGGGTGATGTGTGATCAAGTGATAAGGTGATCAAATGATCAGGTGATGGGTAGTCTGTATTCAAAAATCTCAAAATAATTAGAACTGTTACATCGGTGCTAAAATTTTAATTGAAGATTAAAATCTCTTTGTGGCCTCTCTTAAATTATAATGAGAAGATTTTCTTTTTGTGGTTATTTTATTTAAATAAAAAAATTCTCTCAAATCAGCTTTAAATCTTTGCACCATTGAGCAATTTATTGGTGTTATTCATTTTGAAGTTATTGTCCTCTGTGATATAAAATGGGTGATCGGGTGATGTGTGATCAAGTGATAAGGTGATCGGGTGATTTGGTGATCATGTCACTTTGTCTCTATTATCTAGTTTCTAGCGTCTAGTTTCTGATTTCTGATTTCTGATTTCTGACTTCTGATTTCTATCTTTTTCGTACTTTTATTTCATCCTAAAATACTGATTTAAAATAGAAAATAAAATGCCTGAATCAAATTGCCCTACTCATCCATTCAATAAAATAGCACTGAGCTTTTCAGGTGGAGGCTATCGCGCAGCATCATTTCATCTTGGCACCATGTCTTATTTGAACAGATTGAATTGGGGAGGCACTCCACTCCTCAATCAGGTCAAAATGATCTCGACTGTGTCTGGAGGTACGATTCCGGGAGTGATCTATGCACTGCAAAAACAAGAAGATAAAACTTTCGAAGAGATATATAACTTCTTATTAGACCGATTGGAAAATCTGGACCTCCTGAAGGAGAGTTTTATCAAACTAAGTACGGAAGGTATCTGGAATAACAAAACTAAGAGGCGTAATATCATCAATGCCTTCGCTGAGATTTACGATGAGCATTACACTTTCGGTAAGACACTCGAAGAATTCCGACATTTGGATTCTCATCTCGAAGCATTAGTATATAACAGCACAGAATTTAACAATGGTCTTAATTTTCGCTTCAGAAACAAAGGCAAATTCAATGGCAGTGCCCGGGTGATAGTTCCTTATGCGGTAGCAGTAGAAATTAAACTCTCTGATGTGCTTGCCTCTTCCTCTTGCTTTCCAGGCGGTTTTGAGCCCATGTTATGGCCAAATGATTTTGTGCATGCTGATTCAATTAACTTGGAAAAACACGCCAAAAATAATAGAACTGTCGGCCTCATGGATGGCGGCATCTATGACAATCAAGGGATTGAAAGTGTGTTGAAATACAATTCTAAAGTAGGTGAACCTTACTTTGACCTTGTCATTGTCTCTGATGTTTCCTCTCCTAATATGTCCAGTTTCAAAGCTACTAATGTTGATGATACTTGGTTTTCAAAGAGGACTTTTCAGGATTTCATCAAGTACAATGTGCGATTTAATTGGATATTACTTAGCGCTATTATTGCTTTAATGTGCCCTCTAATTTTTGGTCTTGGCAATGAATTTTTACAAGGAATTTGCAGTGGTCTTGCATTTTCTCTAATCGCTGTGTTAATTTTTAAAGTTTGGGCAATCAAAAAAGTCAGTAACAAGATTAAATCATCAGTTGAAAAATTAGTCGGTCCTAATTTCGATTTTTACAAAAGCAAAATCGGTCCACTTTCCATTGCAAGAGTGCCTTTCGGAACGCTTTCAGTTCTATTAAAAGATCGCATTTTTTCTCTATCTATTCTCATGCAGGAAGTGTTTTTAAAAGTGGTTCGCAGACTGAATTACAATAAATTATATGTGGACAACGATTACAAACTGCGCAGAATATCCACTTTGATCAAATGCCTGACAGAAGAAGATTTTCCAAAATATAAAAGTAGTTTACCGGATAACTCCACCATTACCTATGATAATTTTGTTGGTCAAAGGATCGCACAGACGGTCGCTGAGGCATCTTCATTTGGCACTACCCTTTGGTTTACAGAAACTGAAGGCATGAATAATGTATTACACAAGTTGGTCGCTACCGGTCAACTAACCATGTGTTTCAATATGATGATCTACCTAAATAAATGGATCACGGATGACGATGGTAATTTCGATAGATTGTCTACAAAAGATCAGATTCAGATGCGGGAGATGTTGGAGCAATGTAAGGGGGATTGGGTGAGATTTAAAAAAGATCCTGAGTTTATGGTGGGGAGGTGAGCAGGTGAGAGGGTGAGAAGGTGAGAATGGTGTAAAACTTCATGATATAGTTCTTTTTGGTTAACCTTTTATATCACAAATGTAATATTGCAATATTACGATAAGCCAGTCATAATAACGCTTTTCATAATTCAAATTACCAATTACCAATTACTGATTGCCGATTACTGATACCACAATAATCAAGGCACTCAGCTCAATCTTCGCTCATTACCCATTACTCATTACCAATTACCTATGAAAAGTGAGAAGTTGAGAAGGTGAGAAGAGGGTAAAACTTCATGATATAGTTCTTTTTGGTTAACCTTTTATATCACAAATGTAATATTGCAATATTACAATAAGCCAGTCATAACAACGTTTTTCGTAATTTAAATTACCAATTACTGATTGCCGATTACTGATACCACTATAATCAAGGCACTCAGCCCAATCTTCGCTCATTACTCATTGCCCATTACTCATTACCTATGAAAAGTGAGAAGGTGAGAAGGTGAGAAGGGTGTAAAACTTCATGATACAGTTCTTTTTGGTTAACCTTTTATATCACAAATGTAATATTGCAATATTACGATAAGCCAGTCATAACAACACTTTTCGTAATTCAAATTACCAATTACCAATTACTGATTACTGATAAAATAAAACAGCTTGCCAATCTTCGAGCAAATTACCCATTACCCAATATCATGATACAGTTCTTTTTTGTTAACCTTTTATATCACAAATGTAATATTGCAATATTACGATAAGCCAGTCATAACAACACTTTTCGTAATTCGAATTACCAATTATCAATTACTGATTACTGATAAAATATAACAGCTTGCCAATCTTCGAGCAAATTACCCATTACTCAACATCATGATATATTCTTTTTGGTTAACCTTTTATATCACAAATGTAATATTGCAATATTACGATAAGCCAGTCATAACAACACTTTTCGTAATTCGAATTACCAATTACTGATTACCAATTACACCTTATAATCAAGGCACTAAGCCCAATCTTCGCTCATTACTCATTACCCATTACCTATGAAAAGTGAGAAAGTGAGAAGGTGGAGAAAGCGAACAGCGAGCGGCGAACAGCGAACAGTATGTCCAAGATGGAAATCTTTCACCTAATTTGTTAGATTAGTTAAATGCGTGAACATTACTCATTACCCATTACTTATTTAAAGAGCGTCCCATTCAACATTCAACATTCAACATTCCTTCACAGGTCCATCCTCAACTTCAGATTAAATCTCCTTGATGTCAGATTGACGGGGAAGAAATAATAAATGTTGTTAAAGTCTTTTACCCAATTGACTGATGCGACGTTCTGAACATCCATTAGGTTAAATACTTCTAAACTTATCCAGGTCTTTCGAGTGAATTTGAATAAATTATGTGGCTTTTCATCGCGATTTATTTCGTCCCAAAGTTGGTAGGAAAATCCAATGTCAACTCTCTGATAAGTCTTGAACCTAACTGCATTTCTTTGGACTAAATTCTCGCCAGGAGGTCCGAAAGGCAGTCCTGACCCAAAGTTTAACTGCAAGTGAGTCCTGAAATTTTTGTTTTTAGGTAAATAATCCTGAAAGTACAATGACCCTGCAAATATCCTTGAAGTCGGTCTAGGTACATAGTCCACAGGTTGGCCGGTAACATCCTTATGCTGTACGCCATATATTTTTTCCTTTGTATCAAGGAAAGATAGATTTAACCAACTTTCAAAACCTGAAACAAATTCACCATTGATCCTGAAATCAATTCCCTTTGCATATCCTTTGCTGTCATTATTTCCACTATATCTCACGCGTACATTGTCCACATTATAAGATATTTGATCCCAAAGATCTTTATAATATACCTCAGCAACGATCTTTAATTTGACAGGTTCCTTCTTTCCTGCGATAAAATCATAAGTTATTCCTCCAATGACTTGAGCAGATTTTTGAGACTTGATATTTGTATTCAAAGTCCCATCCAATCGCCGCATTTCACGATAGAATGGCTGCTGTTGATATATTCCTCCTGCCACCTTATACGTGATAGGATTTTCTCTACCCAAAGGCCTAACCAGAAACTGTGCCCTTGGCGAAACTATAAATTCATCATTGAAGCTCCAATAACCCACTCTTGCTCCGATGGTCGTTTGAATTTCATATTTACTTAATTTCTTATAGGTAAATGTCTCTTGACCAAAAGCTGTAAATCTGGTCGAAGACACATCATTGACTGATTTTATCACACTTGCCAACTGATATTCTTCCTCTGCATTGGGCAATGAATAGCCGGCACTATCTGTCCTTGCCCACTCGTTGAGCCTATCTTTGAAATGTTCCTGCTGTACCTTGATGCCTCCATAAAGAAAATGTGAAGTTTCATATCCTTTGTCATCATTAAACCTTGGGATCTCAATACCCGCCTTTAATTCACCATTGAGGATGATATTTTGCAATCTGTTTCTGGCAAAGCTGTGTTGCACTCCATTGCCCAGCACTCCAATCTCTTTCGGCTTACCACCTTCCAGATCTAGTTCGAGCTTTGTCACCTGGAAATAGGATAAAATGTCAAACGCTTCCACCTCATCTGCATTATATACAGAAGTCAGAAACTTTACAAAGGAAGGATTTTGTTTTTTGGCTGGGACAAAATTGAGTGCCAGGCCACCCATATTGTTTTTAAATTTGTCATCTTCCTTACCCTCAAAGTCCGCACTGAATTTGTTTGGAAAGAAGAATCCTCCAGTCACCACCTCAGATTCTGTCGGTGTAAAATTATATTTAGCCTGATTGATATTCCCAATCAATGCAAGTTGCCAATTCGGTTTAAAATCATAGGTCACATATGCCTGAAGATCAATGAAATTGGGCAAGTATTCACCTTTGGTGTCCAGTGAACCAAGGATATATCTAGTGGTTTTGTATCTCGCACCCAGTAGATACCTAACCTTGCCACCTTGTTTCTTTATAGGTTTAAAACTTCCTTCCAAATGTGCTGAAGCACCCAACATACTAGCCATGAATGAACCCCTTGTTTCTTCAGGTCTTTTATACTTGATATCTAATACCGATGACAATTTATCGCCATATTTTGCTTCAAAACCACCACTGGAGAAAGCCAAATCACGAATCAAATCAATATTCGGAAAGGAAAGCCCTTCTTGCTGACCTGCGCGGATCAGCTGTGGTCGAAAGATCTCAAAATCATTGACATACACTAAATTTTCATCATAATTTCCACCACGTACATTGTATTGTGAGGTTAATTCTCCACCTGATCCTGAAGTCGTACCAAGAGCGATCGAAGGCAATAAACTTTCAAGATTGCCGGATACGGAAGGCAGTAATTTGAATTCCTGTACATTGGCCCGGACCATATTTTTGTCCCCAATAGATTCTGCATATATAGTCACACCCTTACCTGCATCTTTGAGATTGAGACTAATATCAAGCTTCTTTACTTCCCCATCTTTTACAGGGTCCAGCTGTACACTCGCCAGATCGTAACCCACTCTGCGGATGATGACAACAAGACTGACACCAGGATTAACGGACAACTGGAAAAATCCATTTTCATCTGTTTCTACTCCTTTTTGAAGAGACTTTTCATAGACAAGTGCGCCTTCTACACCCTCTTTTGTTACCTCATCTTTGACATAGCCTATGATGTAAGTGTTGCTTTCCTGAGCATTGGCACGAAAAAATTGAAGTAAAAAAATGGTCAATAAAATGACACGAGTATAAAAAGTCATCCAGATAATTTTTTTGAACAGGATTAGAAGGGATTATCTAACCTCTATATTGTGTGATGTGACGGTTTTTAACAAATGAATTGTCTCAGTTGGATTTTCTGAAGAAAAGACCGTGTTTCCGGCTACTAAAACATTTGCCCCTACTTCTATTAATTTGCCGGCATTTGAAAGACTGACGCCACCATCTACTTCGATAAGGGTTTTAGCGTTTCTACGATAAATCATTTCCGATAACTCTCTTACTTTCTCGTATGTTCTCGGAATGAATGACTGCCCACCAAATCCTGGATTGACTGACATCAAGATGACGAGGTCCAGATCTTCAATTATTTCTGACAATGCGCTGACCGGAGTATGTGGATTAATAGCTACTCCTGCCATTGCTCCTGTATGCTTTATTTGTTGGATGACTCGATGAAGATGCACACATGCTTCATAATGAACGGTGATATTGTCAGCGCCGGCATCACGCCATTGTTCGATATATTTTTCGGGATTGACAGTCATCAAATGCAAATCCAACGGCTTTTCAGCCAGTTGATTGATGGCGTCAATGACAATAAAGCCCATCGTAATGTTAGGAACAAAAACACCGTCCATGACGTCGAGATGAAACCAAGCTGCTTCACTTTTATTCACCATTTCAATTTCATCAGCCAATTTCGTAAAATCAGCTGAAAGCATTGACGGGGCTATAAGTCTATTCATTGTTCTTTTATTTTTATGGGCGTGAAGATAAGGTATTTGTATGGAAGATAATGGGTGATGGAAAAAAGAGTTTATAGAGTTAGAAGTAAGACGATTTTATGATAAGAATTTGGGTTATGAGATTTAGAACGAATCAATTAGTAGCACGAATATTTTTTGGTGTAAAATAGGTCTGGATTTATGTAGCCATCTGAGAGTATGTTTTCATTTATCCTAAATTGTAAGTAAACGTTAATCTTTACGCAGTTTCGCCATTCTTATTAAAAGTAATACTATTATTTCCCAGATCCGGTAGCCAACATCCTTCAACTTCAAGCTATAATCTCCATTGCAAATAATCAAAACAATCTTCGCCTCATTTTCAATTTTCAATTCTCTTTTCCTAAGAATTCAAACTACTCTAGTCACTAATAAGAAGTCAACAACCAACAGCCGAAACAACGCATCTACAATGATTCCAGCGTTTTAAAGAATTGGATATGTTGCTTTTTAAAGATTTTTTGCATCATTTTTTTAACAGGTAGTGGTGTTTCCATATGGATCTTCTCTTTGATGAGGCTATGAGGGCCAATTTTACTAATTTCAAAAACCATTTCAATCTTGGTTACTTTCATCACGATGGCCTTAATCGTCACGCTCATGCCATCTTGGCCTAATATTACTTGCGCAGGATACGTGAATGACCAGGGAACTGGCCCTATTTGAAGTGTCTCATACACTATAAAATGTTGCCTTCCCAATGGTTTGATCTTAGAGATCACAGGATGTATAGAGGCGAATTTATCCATGTCGGTGAGATAGTCGAGAATGAATTCAATAGATTTTGAAGATGTATGTTCAAGTTGCATATTTTTATTTTAGGATCAACACTATTGTTCCTCCAATGATAAGTGCAGCACCAAGTCCGGTTTTCCAGGTCAGGGATTCTCCAAGAAAGACTGCCGCTATAATGATGGTCAATGCAAGACTTAGTTTATCCACGGCTGCTACCTGAGATACCTTGCCCATTTGTAACGCTTTGAAATAAAAGATCCATGAAAGTCCGGTGGCAATTCCAGAGAAACCCAGGAAAAACCAAGTATTTCTGCTTAAGTTTCCAATGTCCTTTGCTTCGTTTCTAAAAAATACGATCAACCAGATCATCACCAATACCACTATTGTTCTAATAGCTGTCCCCAGGTTTGAATTGACATTTTGCATACCAACTTTGGCAAATATGGCAGTAAGGGCAGCAAATAAAGCAGAAAGTAAAGCATAAATCCACCACATAAGAAAGCGTTTTATAAATATGTAAGATGATCAGCTCTTAAACAGTTCCCACGTCATATACAAAGCTGTAACAAGGCATATTATCCCAACAATCTTTTTTATAATATGCAAATTTAGTTTTATTAGACTGATGAGTTTATTTCCGTATACCACGTAGATCATCAACATGCAAAAGGCCCCGAGTACATTAAATGCTGCAAAAAACAATAAAGATCCGATATCTCCATTGATGATTTGATTCTCTATTAGGATGATGCCCCAGAACAGCCAGAATGGCACTTGTTGTGGATGTATTATGGCTGACCAGTATCCACGCCTTATAATGTTCTTACGCTCTGTTTCTATATCTTTTGGTTTTTCAAACAGCGCCCAAAAACCGAGAATGAGAAGAAAAGCTATGGCAATATATTGAGCGATTATGATGACCTTTGGATAAATCATGAGATATTGCATGAAATATAATGATCCGAAACAGTAAATGAATTCAAAAGTCAAAATGACAACAAGATATTTGGTCAATGCTGATTTATTGCCATGTTTAGCGAGTTCCAATACTCCAAGATTAATATTGGCGATCATCAGATAACCCCAGAATCCAAGTAAAAAGCTGATGATCATGAGGCTGAATTTACTTTTAACTTATAAGCCTTTTGTCTTCTTAATAGATCTCTGAATTCAGCAATAGTCATAAATTTTTCACCTTTCCGTGCATTGGCCATACTTACTTCCCAAAGCTTTTTGTAATGAAAGAAAATATCTTTTTGTCCTTTCAATAGTGGATAATCCGGCTGGTAAATATGAGCAGGCTCTGCACCTGCACCATTAAGTTCTACAATAGCAATGTTTTTTCCTGCCTTCAAATCTTCCAGGCTTTGACATTTTAAGTCGTAACGTCCATAATAAAAGCCATCTATTTGTTTGCTTATATGGTCAAATACATCTATTAATGACTCATCAATGATATGATTATAATCAAAAAAAGTGGCGCCCCGGCAATGATTGCCAAGTGGTACTAATAACTTTTCTTCACCAATTAGCAAAACGCTGTCCATTTCTGCTGCATGTTGTTCTTTCAAGGCATCTAACCGGAGCAAGGCTCTAGGGTTGGCCATGATTAGCTCTTTCAATGTACTTTTTCCGTTGCCATTCGCTTTAAGCAATTCTTTAAAGCAAACGGACGATACAGTTCCTCTCTCCTGATCAGGAAGTCTGTAATAAAAGACACTTAACTCAACGGGCATGTCCACAAATGATTGAATAAGAAAGTCCACCGGGCTTTTTTGAATATAAACTTTCAATTGCTCTGCCGATTCAATTTTTTTAATTGCCCAGCCGCGTTCTCCGCGATCAGGTTTGGCAATGAATGGGTATTTAATTCCAGAATTTTCAAGGGCTATAAATGTATCTTCTACTGTATCATTTTCTGAAACAAAGATTGTTTTTGGGAAATATTGGGGCGGTATTAATTTGAAAATGCTCCACTTTGACTCAAACATCATGCCGCCGGACTCTATGGTAGGATTGGACGTCGACCAAAAGAAAAAGGAACCGGCACGTGCAGATAGATATATGTAATAAATGGAAAGTGGAAAATAAACTACTGACATCGGCCAGTATTCCCAATGCAGAAGCTTGATTAAAAATGGATTGCTGTTGATAATCCTTCTAATCATCAAATTACGGAATAATTAAAAGGATAGGTTTCAATGAATTTCATGTGGCTGCTGTTTAATATTGAGATACGTTTCAAATGTATTTTGATTGACTAAGTCATGATAAACCATTTCAAAATTAGCACCATTATGATGTATTGTCGTGATGCTGATAGTCTTGACCTGTGGTCGGTCCAGTATTATTTTTGGACTATCCTGAATCTCATCTTTGTGCCAGGCAATTATCTTTTCTTTCTGTTCGATGAACATTTGAATATTAGATAGGAAATATTCAGCTCTTGATTCAGCTACCTTTTGTTCGTATAAAGTCGAGGATGACCAATTGTGCGGCACATCTTTATCTAAAATTTCTACATGTTTTTTTACTTCATCCCAGCGGAAGACCTTGATGTTTTCCTGATCAATGATTATCAAAGTAAAAGGTTCGATCTCGTGAAAATCTGAAGCTTCAAAACAAGCTATTGCATCAATATTTGTAAGGAATTCAAGAGTAACTTTACCTCTACTTTTGCGGTACAATGGTTTTTTTACATGATTTTCAAAAGCACCATTCATTAGACAAACCATTCTGCCGGCTTCATTGATGCCGATCCAGGTGCCTTTGACCGTCGCGTCGATGGGTGCCATTATTTTGACACCATCAATTTCCATCGGCTCCGGTTGAAATGTGGCAGCTCTGAGTGGACTTTCGTCGCGGTTATTGACTACGAAAAAGCCTTGTTTAAGAGGAAGGTAACTCAGCGTGCACATGCTTCTTATATTTAATAGTGGCATCAGCATAACCGAAATGTTCGCTCATGTGCATAGTTGGTTTAAGCTCAAGCAGACCAATTTTTAAAAGTGCTTGATGGTGTACCAGATGGTCGATATTATAGAGCACTTCCCGATAATAAGAAGACTTAATAGCACCCATCGGCAAATCACTCTTAATAAAATCCTGCATGACATTTAATTCAAAATCCGGGTGGTCCATATCTTTTTTTACTACTTCAATAGCTTCAATACTAGATAATATATTGGATTCTAAGGCAAGATCTCTTATGCGATCATCGTAATTAACCTTGCCAGAAGTTATACTTTTCACCAGGCATTGGAAATGTTCCACTACATGACGTGTATGTTGGCCGATGGTGGCTCCATCGAGCGTTTCTATAGGTGTGGTATATTGCGTATTATTTATCTGAGCGAGGCTTTCTTGAAGTTGACCAAATAGCATATGTGCTTTTTTGAATATCATTGAGTGTAATTATATTTGGTAAATAGGCTTTAAGGCTATATATACGAGGGAAATTGAAAAAGCTTACAAAAATTCTTTAAAATCTAAACTGATACATATTTTTAACAAATGATTATAATATATCTGAAGTAAAGATATAAATAGAATCACTTAAGCTGTGAATAATAAAACGTTGCAAATTAAAATAATCTTCTTTCCTAATCTTATATCGCTTTTAGATACGTACTATCGTATGTAATTGGATTTATTTTGCCAGATTTTTTAAAAAGTACTCTACTCCGAGCCTATAGCCATCAAGGCCTAAGCCACTGATCATTCCTACACATTTGGAAGTGAGATACGAATCATGCCGGAAAGGTTCTCTGGCACTAATATTAGATATATGTATCTCTATAGCTGGACTCTTGACAGCAGAGATCGCGTCAGCAATGGCTATTGAAGTATGTGTGTATGCTCCTGCATTGATGAGTATGCCATCCGCTATAAAACCAATTTCCTGAATGTCGTTAACGATCTCACCTTCTACATTTGATTGATAATAAGAAAATAGCACTTCGGGATATTGAATGGCAAGCTCAGCAAGAAAATCATCAAATGACTGCTTACCATATACATTTACCTCTCTCATGCCGAGAAGATTGAGGTTTGGACCGTTTAAAATAGCAATGTGCATATTAATTTGCCATTTCTGATAAGAATACAAGCCTCATAAGTTCAATCTCCTCCCAAGTGATATCAAGATCTTTGAGAGCAGCAGTCGCAGTCTCCAGATTGTCTGTTTCTGCATTCATGAAATAATCAAAAATATCTTCCTTGACATATTCATCGATGAGGTCTTCAGTATAATAAGAGAGGTCTAGTTTAGTACCTGAGGTTACGATCATGTATAATTCCTGATAGAATTCATCTCTGTCGAGATTATTGGCCTTGGCGATGTCTTCCAAAGGTATTTTCTTATCAATTGATTGAATGATAATGACCTTGATCTTCGATTTGTTGACGATCTGTCGGACCATAAAGTCCATAGGACGCTCTATTTCATTGTCTTCAACGTATTTGGAGATGACTTTAATGAAAGGGGCACCGTATCTCTCGGCTTTGCCTTTACTTACACCTGTGATACTCGCCATATCCTCCATTGATACAGGGTATTGCGTCGCCATATCCTCGATAGAAGGATCAGTAAAGATCACAAATGGTGGTACTTTATGTTTTTTGGCTTCCTGCTTTCTTACATCATCGAGTAGTTTGACCAGAGCTTCATCAAGGGCTGCGGTACCTCCCCCGGATTCATCATCAGGCGTAGTATCTTCAGGAAATATCTGATTAAGCGGAATTTGAATCAATGAAGGTTCTTTCATAAAGTCATGACCAAGATCTGATATTTTCATCAGGCCATAATTGTCAATGTCTTTAAATAGATAATTACGAAGTAATGCCTGTCTGAATATCGAATTCCAGAAATTTTCATCATACTCTTTCCCGCATCCGAAAGAATCGTATTCTGTAAATTTATATAACTTAAGCTGTTGAGTAGGATTCCCGGTAATGAAATCAACCAAGACCTTGATGTTATAACCCTCGTTGAGTTCTTTGGTTATTTCTAATGCTAGTTGCATTTCTTCTGTGACATCTTTTAATTCTTTAGGATGACGGCAGTTATCGCATTTTTTTTCACAACCTTCTGCATCAAATTCTTCACCAAAATAATGCAATAAAAACTTCCTTCTACAAGCAGAACTTTCTGCATAAGCTTCTACTTCCTGGAGCAATAAAGCACCCATCTCCCGCTCAGCTACAGGTTTGTCTCTTAGAAATTTTTCCAGTCGCGTAAGGTCTTTTACCGAGAAAAACGCAACACAATTTCCTTCAAGACCGTCTCTTCCTGCACGTCCTGTTTCCTGGTAATAATTCTCAATACTTTTGGGTATATCATAATGGATGACAAAGCGCACGTCAGGCTTGTCTATACCCATACCAAAAGCTATAGTGGCGCATATGACATTGATGTTCTCCATGAGGAAATCATCTTGTGTCCTCGCTCTTTGTTTGGCATCCAAACCGGCATGATAAGGAGCTGCTTTTATACCGTTTACATTAAGTATATCAGCCAGATCCTCAGTGGTCTTTCTATTTTGTACATATATAATACCTGAGATCTTTTTATGTCCTTTAATGAATTGAAGCATACTCTTAATTGTCTGCTCCTTGGACACTTTAGGTCGGATCTCATAATAAAGGTTGTCCCGATTAAATGAGGAAACAAAAGTATTTTCATCATCCATGTCCAGGATCTTAACAATATCTGATCTGACCTTTGGTGTGGCAGTGGCTGTAAGTGCTATCACCGGAATTTTAGTTCCGATAGCTTCTATCATCGTTCTGATCCTTCTATATTCAGGTCTGAAGTCGTGTCCCCATTCAGAGATACAATGTGCTTCATCCACTGCAACAAAAGAAATATTTGAATTGTGAAAGTAATCCAGATTTTCCTCCTTAGTCAAAGTCTCCGGTGCTATATATAACAACTTAGTCTTACCATCATCAATGTCTTGTTTGACTTGTTTGATCTGCCCTTTATTAAGCGATGAATTGAGGAAATGCGCCACATTGTCTTCCTTGCTGTAACCCCTGATAGAGTCCACCTGGTTTTTCATCAAGGCGATAAGCGGTGATATGACGATGGCAGTACCTTCCATCAGCAGTGCCGGAAGTTGATAACATAGTGATTTACCTCCGCCGGTTGGCATCAGCACGAATGTATCTTTGCCTTCTAGCAGGCTTTCAATGATTTCTTTCTGCTGGCCTTTAAACTTATTGAAGCCAAAATATTTCTGTAATGCAACTTGTAAGTTGTCTTCTTTAACGTCCATTAGTTAGTTAAAAATAAGAATATGAAAGAAAAGGGTCACGACCCTATATTTTAATATCCAAGATAAGATAATTTTCTTTAAAAAAATAAAAATCTTAAAAGCAGAAAGAAAGAGTTACTTCAGGTAGTGAGAATGACAATATGAATCAGGCTAATTCATCTTATAAAAACTGAGTATAAAAAAAAGGAGGTAGGCTATTACCGCCTGACCTCCATTTTTCTATTTATAAGACAAATTTTATCTCGTTTCAGGGGCGGGCCTCTGAGGCATTACAAAAGGTCTGACTTTCAATAACCGCATTGCTTCATCTATCGCTCTATCCAATTGTACATCGATACCTTTGGAGAAAGCACCCAGATCTTCATCAACAGGTATATCAGGATCTACACCATGTCCTTCCTTAAACCATGTGCCATCCAGGTTGTACATTCTAAATGTAGGTGAAGTGATATTACCTCCATCTATAAGTTGTGGAGCACCACTAATGCCGATGAGACCACCCCATGTTCTGGTTCCAACTAAAGGACCCAAGCCTCTCTTTTTGAAATAATCAGGAAAAGCATCGCCTCCTGATCCGCTCCACCCATTGATCAACATTACTTTTGGGCCAAAATGACCTGCAGGTGGCCATTTCCAGGATTCTCCATCTCTTGTCGCCCAGTATACTAGTGGCTTCCTGTCAAGCATTTCAATAAATCTGTCAGGTATCTGACCACCATTGTTAAACCTTTCATCTATGATGAGGGCCTTTTTATCCATCTGTGCATTGAACATTCTCATTAGCTCATTTTGACCATCCAACCCTGTACTAGGTACATATATATAACCGACATCGCCATTAGAAACTTTATCCACATGGCTTCGCATGTTTTCTATCCAAGCCAAATTACGCAGTCTGGATTCATCGCTCATCGTTTTTACTACTGCTTTTTTTGCTCCTGTCCACGATGGTTGGTTATTATAGGTTAATTCCACCGTGGTGTTGTCTAATCCGTCAAAAGCGGCAAAAGGTTCACCATCTGTAGTAATAGGAATACCGTTAACAGCAAGTATGTAATCACCTTCTTTTATTTTTACACCAGATTGGTCCAGCGGCGAACGAACTTCTGCATCCCATTCCGCACCACGGATAATTTTTGCGATTTTGTAGTATTTGCCATCTGCTGCCCAATTGACACCCAGATACCCTGTACCATGAATCTTGCCCTGCTCAAGATCTCCACCACTATTATATGTATGTGAAGCGTTTAGTTCCCCAATCATTTCACCAAGAATGAAACTGACATCATTTCTGTTGGCTGCTCCTTCAAGCATTTTTAAATAATTGGTTTTTACACCTTCCCAGTTTACACCATGCATGTTTTTATCATAGAAATAGTCCCTTTGTATACGCCATGCATCCATGAATAATTGCTTCCATTCAGCTCTTGGATCGATGGTGGCGATCATAGATTTTCGGTTGATTGGCTTTTCAAATTTGGCTCCTTCTGAAGGATCTACGACAGCATATTCCCCTCCTTTTTCTACTAAGATTTTACTTTTGTCGGCACTTATCAAATAATAACCAGCACCATCCATTACCAACTTTTCTTCTTTCTTTTCGAAATCATAAAACTTGAGAGCTGAACTGCCACCATCGCTTCCTGTATTTGGATATCTCATAAACAGGATCTTTCCTTTCATCGGATTGATGGATCCAATGTTGCCTGGAATAATTGGAAGTATCTCCATCCTCCGCTCCATATTGTCCAGATCTATGTCGATTTTTGCTACTTTTTCAGGTTTTTTAGTTTCCTCCTTTCCTTTTTTATCCTTTTTAGCGTCTTTTTTCTGCTCTTCTTCCTTTTTCTTTTCTTCTTTGGTTGCAACTACATCATCTTTTGGCGCCAGGAAAGCGACAGAATCTTTACTAAGTGTAATGACACCGATCTGACTCGAATTGTTATATACAAATGTGTTATCAAAATCACTATAATTAGGATTGAAGACTTGACTTGTTGTCATAAATAAATATTTACCTTCCGGGTCGAACATAGGATTGCTGCAATTGTAAAATCCGTCTGTCACTTTGCTAGCCTTTTTGCTATCGAGATTATATAAAAATACTGCCTGATGAGAATTTGGCATGTCTCTGCTGTAGGCCATCCATCTGCTATCGGAGGACCAGTCACATGTAAATCCCTGAGTGCTTCCATGAGAAAATTGCAGTAACTCATCCACAGCATATGTAGAAGAATTGGAAAGGTCGAAGATCTTAATTTCACCTGCATTGTCTATAAAGGATATTTTTTTAGAATCAGGAGACCAGTAAGGTGTATATCTGAAGCCTGCACCATATGAGGTCAATTTCTTTTTAGTTCCTTCCGCTCCAGCTTCCATTACATACAGTTCGTATTCACCTGTAGCATCAGACCAGTAAGCAATGTTCTTGCCGTCAGGAGACCAGGCAGGCGTGCGCTCAGCAATTCCCGAAGTGTTGGTAAGATTGCGCGTTACTCCTTCCTTGGCCGGTAAAGAAAATACATCTCCTCTTGATTCTATGAGTATGCGCTTACCATCCGGGCTAATATTCACATTCTGTATGTAGTCTTCCACAGATTCAGAACGCGGCATTAAGGCAGACATATCAGAAGTAATGTTTACAGAAATAGTTTTATTTGATTTGGATGCAATATTGTATAAATGTAATTTTCCTCCTTGTTCAAAGACAATATCACCATTGCCAAGAGATGGAAAATGGATGTCGAAATCTTTGTAAGAAGTAATTTGTTCTATGCGCTTATTTGTGATATTGTATTTCCACAAATTCATGCGTTCCTCATTGCCACGGTCTGATATGAAAAAGATTTCATCATTGTGCCACATTGGAAATTCATCCCCACCTCCTTCTTGCGGAGATAATCTTTTACTTGTATTGTCTGTAAGATTATATATTTGAATGGTTCCTTTCGTGCCCCCTTTGTATCTTTTCCATGTCCTGAATATTTGCGAAATGTAGACTACTGCCATTTGATTTCCATCCGGACTGAATGCACCATATTCTGCATATTCAAAAGGCATTTTTTGATCAGGACCACCTTCTTTAGGAACCTTATAAAACTGGCTGAATCGCATCTTACCACTCTCTCTTAGCGAACTAAAAACTATTGATTTGCCGTCGACAGACCAGTCGATTACCTTGTCACCATAACCGTGTGAGGTAAGTCTTTTTGGTATTCCGCCATTTGAATTCATGACATATACGTCCATATTTCCGTCATAATTGGCAGAAAATGCAATTTCTTTACCATCCGGAGAATATTTTGGAAAAGATTCCAGTCCGGGAGGTGAGCTCAACTTTATTGCCTGCCCACCAGCTTTAGGCACTTGCCAAAGATCATTGGCATAAGTAAAAATGATATTGTCCTGGGATACATCAGGAAACCTCATAAGAGATGCGTCAATCTGAGCATTAACAGAAGTAAATCCCATTATGAACAGGACGAAAGAAAATAGTTTTTTCATGATAATTGAATTTGAATCTTTGCTTTTACGTAGGGAATAGTCTATAGAATAGCCCATGATGCACCAAATTTAATTATTAATTTAAATTATACTAAAAGATTTAGATAAAGTCATCTAAAAGACAGATAAAAAGGTAGAATGTAAATGATACTCAGTAAAAAAGCTCGTTTTTAAATATTTTCTAAATTTTACTCGCTAGGTAAATTTAAAGAACTAGATAGTTACTAATGGTTGTGGAATGTCAAAGAATCTCTCTGGTATCTTCTTGAAGTTCAGGAGATCTCTTACCCTTCTTTTATATATTACATTTCATCTCAAGTTATTTTTTTGATTTAGAGCAATAGGTATGGAATGACTTCTAACTTTAGGGTGAGTGATAACAAAGGTTTTCTAAAAATATTTACGCCCGGCCTTTTGTATTTTATTAGCTTTATGCTATAAAATTCAAACTTGACTAAATATTCAATTATTTTGATTTTGAGCGTTCTGCTTATGAATTGCTCAATAAGAAAGAATTCTATAACTTACATAGAAGATTCTCCCCAACTAATTTTCTTAACCTATAAAGTTTACAATAAAGACAATAAGTACAGTGCCGTTCTTGTGGACTCTATTACAAAACCCGGAAAGCTGAAGGATAATGACAAGACTCTGGCAGTCAACATTTCTGGTAATTATCAAATTAAACAATCAGACCAAAAATCCAAAGAACTTTCCAGCATTTATGTTGCTGATGTCCTTACTAAATCTGTCGAATATGCCGATGATAAAGGCCAATTTCAAAAGAGAATCTTTAAGCTTGACAGCGCCTTCATATCAGTTCGAATGGATCTTCTTCCAGCCACTAGTGTGATCACTCTGTCCAGGATTAATGATGATCTCAAGAAAAAAGTCCTGACCAAAACTACTATTCATAAATAAAAACCGATCTAAATGAGATTATTTTTGGCCATTGCCTTTTTGTTTTTCATGAGTCTTGCATGTGAGGCGCAGTCTTTTAAGGTAGATACCATCTTCTTTTCAGGAAAATCTGAGAAATTCATCAATATAGTAATTCTACCTGACGGTTATCAAGAATCAGAGTTGGCAAAATTCAAAACAGATGCTGAAGCTTTTGTCAATGTTTTCTTCACCGTGCAGCCGTTTGATCGATATAGCAATTATTTCAATGTATTTATTGTCAATGTACCTTCTAATGAAAGTGGTGCAGATCATCCTGGCACAGCTACTGACGTTACAGAACCTGCCCATGAAGTGCAAAGCGTAGATAATTACTTCGGTTCAACTTTTGATTATTTTGATATTCACAGACTATTAGTCCCCTTGGAAGAGGGAAAGATATTCAGTGTTTTGGCCAATAATGTTCCACTTTATGACCAAGCTATAATTCTTGCAAATACACCATATTATGGAGGCAGCGGTGGTACTTTTGCTACGGCTTCCCTTCACAGTCAATCTATAGAGGTAACTATACATGAGTTGGGACATTCCTTTGCAGGACTGTCAGATGAATATTATGCAGGTGATTTTTATGCCGGCGAGAATGTTAACATGACAAAGGAAACTGATCCAGAGAAAGTAAGATGGAAGAATTGGATCGGCACCAATGAAGTAGGTATTTATCAACATTGTTGCAGCGGCAATTCTGCTCAGTGGTATAGTCCACACCAGTCTTGTAAGATGAGGATGCTGGGTGCTCCTTTTTGTTCAGTATGCCAGCAGGCTATTGTGGAAAGAATACATCGACTTGTTTCGCCTGTTAATCATTACTATCCTGAAAGTTTGGATTTGGTCATTGAAAATGAAACCATAGATTTTAATGTTAATCTCATCAAGCCCCAACCGAATACACTCCATAGTATATGGGAGTTAAATGGAGAAATCACAGGAGTAACAGGTGAAGAATTTTCTCTGAACGGAAGTGAGTTGCTGCCTGGTCTGAATTTCCTGGCTGTCTATGTGGAAGATACCTCTGAATTGATTAGGGTCGATGGGCATGACCAGATTCATCTGTCTTCTGTGGTCTGGAGTATCGACAATAATAAGTTAAGTACAGACAAAGTCCAGGCAAGTGCGTATGATATTTCTATAAAATTATATCCCAATCCGATATCTGATGTTCTGAATATCACTATAGAAAGTGATCTTCCCAAAGGTCGAAAATTTACAATCGAACTGTATGATATTACAGGGAAAAAACTCAAACATTTTTCTGCTACTAATAATGATAATACGTCAATCAATTTAGACGAATTTGCTTCCGGTACATACGGAGTAAATGTCTATGATGGAAAATTGAAAGTAGGATCTAAAAAAATAATTATAAAGTAAACTATAAAAGAATTAGCAGATCATAAGTCATTTTTTAACCTTTTCCCCCTTGAACTTGCTTTTTTAGTATTTATCGAAAATGTTTATTTATAGAAACCACATTTGAAATTTTTTTTTAGTCAATTGCTTTGCGTTCGTTCGGCACAACCAAGGTTATTAGGAGATATTTGGCATTTTTGCAGTACTTTATAAAATCAAAATGTAGTATTCTTAAATTTAAAATTTGTATTTATCATAATGTTCAAAATATTATTCTATAATTGTCTTTATATTTTTCATAATAATATTACCTTAGCGCCAATATCCAATAATTCGTTTCTATAAAACATTCTATCAATGAAAAAACGTTTCCTTTTTCTATTATTTTCAATATTTGCTTTGGGCAGTTTGAAAGCGCAACTACCAAATGGTTCGCAGGCTCCAGACTGGATTCTTACAGATTTGAATGGCAATACACACCATTTGCAGGAATATCTTGATGCCGGTAAAACGGTATATATAGATATGTTTGCTACCTGGTGCGGTCCTTGTTGGAATTATCACCAAACGCATACTTTGAAAAATCTTTACGAACAATATGGACCTGACGGAACTGATCAGGTTATGGTTTTTGGAATAGAATCAGATATATCCACTCCTACTAATTGTCTGTATGATCAGAACTGTCCTTCATCTCAAGGTGACTGGACAGCGGGTGTACCATATCCAATCATAGACATAACGGCTACCAATGGACCTAACATGCCAAATAATTATGCCCTGAGTTATTATCCAACCATATATGGAATCTGTCCAAATGGTCAGATCACTGAAGTAAGTCAAGTGGGTCTCGCTACTTTGGTAAACTTTATGAATAACTGTCCTCAGCCTCCACCTTTGGCGATGAACTATCAAGTAACTGATATTCATTGTAGTCTATCCGCTTCAGGTGCTATAAATCTTTCTGTTTTTGGGGGTAAATCACCTTATACGTACGCTTGGAGTACCGGTGCAACCACTCAAAATCTAAGTAACGTACCTACAGGTACATATTCTTGTTTGATCACAGATAGTAAAGGTGATCAAATTACGACAGGAAATATTACCGTTGACGGGCCGACCAGCCTTATTTCTATTGCCAGCCAGGAGGCTATACAATCTACTTGCGAGCAATCTAATGGTAGTGTAAGCGTTTCTGCTACAGGAGGCGATCCCGGTTATACCTATTCATGGAGTAATGGAGCTTCCACGCCAAGTATAAATAATCTATTCGCGGGCACCTATTCTGTCAATATTGTTGATGCTGAAGGATGCAGTGTTTCTGCATCATTAGAGGTTTATAATATTCCTTCTCCAACTGTACTGATTTCTGACAATGGCCAACAACTAAGCTGTACCAACCCTAGTTTGGTTATTAGCTCTGCAGGTTCTTCTACTGGGACTGAATATACATATAGTTGGACCACTTCAAATGGTTTGATTATTTCAGATCCATTATTGACAAATATTACAGTAGGCGCGCCGGGACTTTATGTATTAACTATATATAATACATCATTAGGTTGCTTTAATGCCAACTTTATACAGATCAACGGTGCTGTAGGACTTCCGATAGCTAATGCAGGTAGCAATGAATATCTGCCGTGCAGCGGTGGTGAAGTTTCATTGAGCGGCAGTGCTTCCTCTACAGGAAACAACTACACTTACCTATGGACCACTACAGATGGAAATATTCTTACAGATCCTACTGCTGTAAACATCGATGTAGATCAGTCAGGCACTTATGTGCTGCATGTGACAAATACTACAAATGGCTGTGTGGCTTCAGATGAAACAGTTGTAGAAGTGGATAATAACGTGAATGTAACCTCTAGCGTTTCTCAGATCCAGTGTAATGGTGCCGCTAATGGCAGTATCACTATCAATGAAACAAACTATAATTATACCTGGTCGAATGGAGCTACAACTTCATCTATTGAAGGGCTTTCTGTAGGCTCATACCAGGTAACTATCACTAATAATGCCGGATGTGTTTCTACGCAATCTTTCAGCATTACTCAGCCGGTAGTGCTTACTTCTACTTTTAGTGGAACGGAGGCTACAAGTGCTAACAGTAATGACGGAACGATTACTGCCAATCCTTCTGGTGGCACAGGACCATATACTTATGTTTGGTCTTCAGGACAAACGACTAAAAAGATCACAGGGTTATCACCGGGTTCCTATTCTGTCATCATCACTGATGCTCATGGATGTTCTACTCAAGGTGCATATGCTATAAATGTTCAAGGATGTACACTTAGTGCTGCGCCATCAGTAACAAATGCCAGCTGTTATGGCGCTCAGACCGCTTCCGTAACACTTGATCTTTCAAATGTAACCGGTACGCCAAGCATTCTTTGGAACACAGGTGCAACTTCTGCCACGCTTGAAGATGTAAGTGCAGGATCATATTCTGCTACTATTCAGGATGAAGCGGGATGTTTGACAGTAGTTAATGTCATTATTTCTCAACCTGACGAAATTGCTTTGTCTGCGATTTCATCTAATGGACCTCAATGTCCTCAGGACGAAACAGGTACAATAGAAATAACTGCAGAAGGTGGTTCTGGAACATTTACATATCTATGGAATAATGGATCTACAGAAAGTTCTATTGACGGTCTGTCCGCAGGGATTTATACGGTAGCGATCACTGATGGTTCAGGCTGTAGTACTTCAAAAGAAATTAATCTAAAGTCTCAGGATACAGAAAAGCCTTCGCTTAAATTAAAAACTACAGAAATAGCTATCGAAGCTAATGGAATAGCATTGCTTGACTTCCCTAAAATTGATGATGGAAGTTCAGACAATTGTTCAGACTTTACCGTAACAATGGTTCCTTCTGAGTTTGATTGTAGTTCTCTTGGCGTTCAATCAGTAGAAGTAACACTCATAGATGGAAGTGGCAATAAAACTATTAAAACAGTTGATGTGACTGTAATAGACAATACTGCTCCTAGCTGGAACAATTGTCCTTCAGGTGAATTCCTTGCAAATAGCTGTAGCGGTTTGGTTGATTTGGATCTATCTTATAATGATAATTGTACAGAAGTGCTTTTTGAGCAGATCAAAGGGTTGGCTCTTGATGTAGAGTTTCCACTTGGAAACACGTCTCAGGAATATGTCATAATTGATGCCTCTGGCAATCAAAACACTTGTGCATTCAATGTTCACCGTGATCTGGAATTGCAATTGAACGCTACACACAAAAATTCTTCTTGTAACTTACTTGGTTCTATTGAGGTCACTCCTGATGGTGGTTCTAACCCTATCAGTTATGAATGGGAGAATGGATATGATGGATCAAAACAAGATGTTCAGCCTGGTACTTACTTAATCATAGTGACCGACGGTTCAGGATGTGCTAAGGAAACTTCGATCACGATCGATGGACCTTATGTATATTCAGTAGAGAACTCAGAAGTTGTAACACCTCAGTTAGGAAGTAATGATGGATCTATTGGTATAGAATTGAATGGTCCTTCTGATGATCTTACTTTCGCATGGACTAAAGATGGCGTGGCTTTCGCATCTACAGAAGATATTTCTGATCTGGAGTCGGGTATTTATGTGCTTAATATCTCAGATGCAAATGGATGTACTTTTGGACCATATACTTACGACCTTACACCTTCAAGTGTTTATGATGCGAATTTCACTTCTAAACTTAGTGTATATCCTAATCCAACGGCTGATGTCTTAACTGTCAAATATGATGGCAAAGAAAGTCAAATGTTTGTTCAGATTATCGATGTACTAGGAAGAAGAGTATCAATGAACAATTTGAACCTTGTAGGTGGAAAAGTTCAGATATCTACTCAATCTCTAAGCAATGGTACTTATAGAATGATCTTCGATAATGGCTCTAAAGTCGCTGTTAAACAATTTGTAGTTATTAAATAATTTTTTATATTAGATGTATTATAAAAACTCCCGGCTCAAACCGGGAGTTTTTTTTATTGTACAAAATGAATAAACAATATGATTGAAAAACCTGATTTTATAACCTTAAGCACCATTGCTAACAGTCCGGAAGGTACGATTGAAGATAATTCAAATCTCTACTTTCCTTTTTTAGAATTGGACGAATGGGTATTTATTAT
This sequence comes from Candidatus Brachybacter algidus, assembly GCA_016711705.1. GTDB lineage: Bacteria > Bacteroidota > Bacteroidia > Chitinophagales > Saprospiraceae > Parvibacillus > Parvibacillus algidus. The sequence continues at coordinate 170,908 of JADJSK010000006.1, forward strand.
TCCGGCTGCTGCAGATATAGATCAATGGCATCCATCAATCATTAATTTTGAAGGAAACACTTGGGTACTTTTGTTTACCGATAGCACTATGGCACATAATTTCGCTAAATTGAATCCAGAGGAGTTCTTGAGTAAGGACGGATCCATTCTTTACATCCCATTAAAGGTAAAAGATGCCCTTCACATGATATATGATCTTCATGCAAAGGGGCTATTTGGTATGCAAATCAACTACGGACTTCCTGGCTTCTATATACCCATCTCCAGTATGCCCAACGTAATTGACTATTTGCTGAGAACAAAAACTGTTCTTTCGGCGATGGAATTGCCGGATTTATTCGCACTGAGTGTGCTACCGAATAAGCCAATTTAGGAATTGAAAATTGAGAATTGAAAATTTGGTAAAGGATGTAGAGAAATAATGATAGCTGATGGCCAATCACTTAAATTTTATGACCCGTAGCTTATTATATTTGGAAAACATTCGCAGTTCATGGAACTTGCTATTACTCATTACTCTTCACTTATAACTCATCACTTATATGCATAAATATTCAAAAGTAGATCCATGCCCATCATTGTTTTCCTTTCAATAAATGGATATTTTGATGTAAATGCCTCCGTAATATGATACCTGAAACCACTAACTTTGAGAATGTTAAGAAGCTCTCCTAATTGTTGAGTCTTATCATCCATCGAATGATATTCAATAAAGATGTTTTGTGCTTTATGGAGTTGACCCGCACAATCTTTGATCACATCATACTCTGCACCTTCTATATCTATCTTAAGAAAATCAATGACATCGAATTCTTCAAGAAGTGATTTGAGTCGAACCGATGGAATCTTAATAATATTATCATGAGAGGATTTGTCTTGTGTAATCATGCCTGACGCACCACCTTCTATTTGAAATTCGATAAATCCATCTTGTGTCCAAATTGCTTTAGGATGGATGTCAATATCAGTCAAGTCAAATTCATTAATATTGTGAGTCAAAATCTCGCAAATTTGTGGATCAGCCTCAAAAGCAATGATCTTTGCTTTTGGATATTTTTGTTTAAAATACAAGACTGAAAGACCGATATTAGAGCCACAATCTATGATAAGCGGTGAGTTATTCTTAGAAACAAATTTATATATTTCATCTACAAACATTTCCTGATATACACCGAGGAAGGAACCTGAATCTGGAACTTTGATCTTTTTGCCAAAGAAATTTAATTCAAATGGTTGGTATCGCTGCATCTTGTGCAGTTTGTATTTGTCATACAATCCAATTCCTCTGGCTTTGAAATAGCGGATATGTTTATCAAGATTTTTTAATTGCATTGCTGTTTCATAATATTTTCAACCTTATAACGCAAAGGTATTAAAAATTCAGCTGCTTCCTGTTTATCTATAATCAAGCCTGACTTCCTTTTGGCCGAAAGATCTTTTAAGCAGATTTTATTTTAAGATCTATTGGATACATTCACTGAACGCAACCATAGGAGATTTCCCGCCGTCTCAGTATTTTGTCTGGCAAGCTTCTAATTTCTAATTTTTAACTTCTAATTTATAATTGAGTAATTGCAATACTTATAAAGCTTTCTTTCATTTACTGCAAATTGAATTATTATCTTATTTATAAGATCAGCAAAACATAGATTGAATTTCCTCATTCTTGAGATCATTTCCAGTGATATTATGTTTTATCTTTGTTGAATAAAAATAGAAAGCCATCGATTTAGTATATAAACATTACGGAGAGACAGGGCCTGACATAGTCATTCTTCATGGACTGTTCGGCACTTTAGATAATTGGCAAACGATTGCGCGGAAGCTTGGCGAGCATTATAGGGTGACAGCATTTGACCTGCGCAATCATGGTCGTTCACCTCACAGCAATACCTTCAATGTGTCTATAATGGCTTCTGATGTCTATGAGATGTTTGGGCCTTTAGGAATTGGTTCTGCGGTCATTATAGGCCATTCAATGGGTGCGAAAGTGGCGATGTATTTTGCATTGGCATATCCGGCAGTAACAGATGGATTAATCTCAATGGATATGGCACCGAAAGAATATAAAAGGGGACATGACGACATATTTGATGCTTTAGAAGGTGTCGATCTGGACTCAATGTCTACACGTTCAGAAGTAGAGCAGGCATTATCTTCTACTATTAAAGAGGATGGCACCATACAGTTTTTAATGAAAAATCTTTCGCGTAACAGTGAAGGGGAAGGATTTCATTGGAAGATGAACCTTCCTGTGCTTAAGAAGAATTATGATGAGATTACTTATGAAGTAAAGTCGGATACACCTTATTATGGACCAGCTTTGTTCCTGAGAGGTGGAAAGAGTAAATATGTCAAAAATGAAGATATGGCATATATTAAAGCATTGTATCCTTATGCACATTTAGAAACTTTGGAGGACGCCGGGCATTGGTTACACGCCGATAAGCCGATAGAGACTTATGAGGCCATTGTAAGATTTATGGAGGAGATTGACTAATTGATCTACAAAGCTGTTGTCAAATCAATAGAACAAAGAGAAGTTTGATTGTGTCCTAATTTTTTTTTTTAGACAATAATTATCAAAACAGTCAAAGTTAGGAGCTCCGATGGTTTTAATCCAGAGAAGTACGATAATCAGAAATTTAAGTCGCGCCGAACCAAACTTAGGCTTCTAAATAGTATTCCATAATTAAGAAACATCCTTCTAATGAAATTTTGAATGAAATTTAAAGGAAGGTGATCTTTAATCATCCCCGATTTTACATCCTTTCTTGCTATATTTGCCCGAAATAACCTTATTTTATTTATGTCTTATCAATTTATAAATTTTAACATCCAGGACCACATTGCCAGGATTATTTTTAATCGACCTGAAGTTTACAATTCTATTCATCAGGCAATGGCTTTTGAGATACAGAATGCGCTTGAACTATGTAAATCGCATGAGGTAAGATGTGTGGTTGTCCAGGGTTCAGGAAAAGCTTTTTGTGCAGGACAAGACTTGAAGGAGGTCGTCGATCCAAATGGTCCACGCCTGCAGGACATCGTTCGTGAACATTATAATCCAATAATCAAAGCAATCAGGTCATTAGACAAACCTGTGATTTGTGCAGTCAATGGCGTGGCTGCTGGCGCGGGGGCTAATATCGCTCTTTCTGGAGACATCGTTGTAGCTACACAAAGTGCCTCATTTGTCCAGGCCTTTTCTAAAATTGGTCTGATTCCTGACAGCGGCGGAACATTCTTTTTACCACGCCTCATAGGATGGAACAGAGCTTCGGCACTTATGATGACAGGAGACAAGGTTATGGCAGCAGACGCCCTGCAGATGGGCATGTTATATAAAGTATATGAAGATAGTGACTTTGATAACTGTGTTAATGCCCTGGCATCAAAAATGGCCGAAATGCCTACCTATGGCCTTGCTTTAACTAAACAAGCTTTAAACAATTCATTGACTTCAGACTTAAATAGGCAGCTATCTATCGAGGAGGAGCTGCAGACTCTTGCCGGACAATCCTACGATTATAACGAAGGTGTGGACTCATTTTTACAAAAGCGTCCACCTTCTTTTAAGGGAAAATAACTAGCGTTAAATTGTATTTTCAAGGAATATTTGTAAGTATTTAACAGAAAAATTGATAATGACGATAAATAAAGTTGCAATAATAGGAGCAGGGGCGATGGGCACAGGCATAGGGCAAGTGGCGGCATCCAATGGTTGTGAAGTCATATTTTTTGATGTAATCCAAGAGACGCTCCTACACTCACAACAATCGCTTTCATTTACGATGCAATCCTTGATTGTGAAAAACAAAATAAGTGCTGAAGACTCTGAAGCACTCTTGAAAAGATGCACATGGACGGGTGAAATGGCAGACATCGCTCAGGTAGATTTGGTCATCGAAGCTGTCATCGAAGACGTTCAGGTAAAACGTTCTATTCTGAATGATGTAGGAAGTATTGTTAACGAAGATTGCATAGTCACCAGCAATACCAGCTCTCTCAGTGTGACCAGGCTTGCCTCTGTATTAAAACATCCTGATCGCTTTGCGGGGCTTCATTTCTTTAACCCGGCTCCAGTTATGAAATTGGTAGAGGTGATTCCTGCATTACAAACTAGCCCAAACGTTTTGTCTATATTGATAAGTTTGATGGAACAATGGGGAAAGAGCCCTGCTGTAGCTCGTGATACTCCGGGTTTTATCGTTAATAAAGTAGCAAGACCTTTTTATGGAGAAGCATTGCGCATCTTTGATGAGGGATTGGCTGGTTGCAAGTTGATCGATGAAGCTATGAAAGAAATAGGTGGTTTTAAAATGGGGCCTTTTGAATTGATGGACTTTATTGGACATGATGTTAACTACAGGGTAACTGAGTCTGTATACAATGCCATGTATCAGGATGCCAGATATAGGCCCTCACTCACTCAGCGTTCACTGATGGATGCGGGTTGGTTAGGCCGAAAGTCAGGTAAAGGATTTTATACACATCCTGAATTGGAAGAAACGATGCCTAAAAGAGCTATTCTTACCAAACAAGGTATATTCGATCGTATCATGGCCATGCTCATTAATGAAGCAGTAGAGACTGTATATATGAATGTTTGCACTGAGGATGATCTTGACAAAGCCATGACCTTGGGCACTAATTACCCCAAAGGCCTGATGGCTTGGGGAAGAGAGATCGGCTTTGAAACTATCAATAGGAGGATCAAAGCCCTTTATGAGAACTATCTTGAAGACAGATACCGTCCAAGTGCATACTTTCAGGCCCTATGATCACTGATATACTTGGATATATAGGAGCATTCCTGATGGGTATCTCACTCGGAGTGATCGGAGGGGGAGGCTCTATTTTTTCTGTTCCTATCTTAGTTTATATTTTTGGAGTAAATCCCGTGATCGCTACTGCTTATTCTCTTTTTATTGTTGGTCTAACCAGCCTTTCCGGTTCCATTAATCATATCCGATTAGGCAATATCAACTGGAAGGCTGTGTTTTTCTTTGGGATACCTTCTATTACCACGGTCTTTATCACCAGAACACTTTTAATACCTTTAATCCCGGATCCCGTTTTTGTCGGTACGGCAATGCAGGTGCCAAAACCTACTTTTTTTCTTTTAATTTTCGCAGGGTTCATGTTGGCTGCATCTTTTGCAATGATGCGTAAAAGTCAAATTCAAAAAACAGAAGATACTAAGCTAAATTTCTTTAAAATCACAATGGCAGGGTTCTTTGAGGGCTCTCTGACCGGCCTTGTAGGAGCTGGAGGCGGATTTCTTATTATTCCGGCACTTGTACTGCTAGGAAAGGTAGAAATGAGAAAGGCAATTGGTTCATCCCTCATTATTATTGCAGTGAAATCGTTAATGGGATTCATGGGTGACCTACACAACGACGTGGTGATCGATTGGAAACTGTTGGTTACATTTGCTAGTGTTGCTATTGTAGGCATCATGCTTGGCAGTACTTTTTCTACAAAAATAAGTAATGAAAAACTCAAACCCATCTTTGGATATTTTGTACTGGTCATGGCCATAACAATATTGTTTAAAGAACTATTTTTGAAATATTTTATTTAATCGATATTCTATGTTAAAACACATCGAATATTAAAAGAGCATCGCAAATGAAAGTGGAACAGATCTATACAGGTTGTCTGGCACAAGGAGCATATTATATTAAAAGTAAAAATGAAGTGGCTATTATTGATCCTTTGCGAGAGATCAAACCTTATCTCGAAAGAAGTGAAAGGGATGGTGCCAAGATAAAATACATTTTTGAAACACATTTTCACGCTGACTTTGTCTCTGGTCATGTAGATCTTAGCAGAGCCACAGGTGCACCCATTATATACGGACCTAACGCCAATCCTAGTTTTGAAGCAATAATAGCAGAAGATGGGCAAATATTTGAACTTGGTGATATAAAGATTAAAGTGCTGCATACTCCCGGCCATACAATGGAGAGTGCTTGCTATTTGCTTTTGGATGAAAATAACACACCTAAGTATCTTTTTAGCGGTGATACTTTATTTTTAGGCGATGTTGGACGTCCTGATCTTGCACAGAAGGCAGGCCATTTGACTGTTGAGGATCTGGCAGGGCATCTTTATGACAGCCTCAACAATAAGATTATGCCACTTCCCGATGATGTCATTGTTTATCCTGCTCATGGTGCCGGCAGTGCATGTGGTAAAAACATGATGAAGCAAAATTCGGACACTTTGGGACACCAAAAAGAAATGAACTATGCGCTAAGACAACCTGATAAAGAATCATTTATCACTGAAGTCTTAGATGGATTGACCCCTCCTCCCCTTTATTTTGGCATGAATGTTAAGATGAATAGGGATGGCTATGAACAGATTGAAGATGTACTGGATAAAGGTAAAGTAGCCCTTAATCCGGCTGAATTTGAGTCCATTGCTAATGAATCCAATGCATTGATACTTGATGTACGGAATCCGGAAGATTTTGCAAAAGGATTTATCCCACGTTCTATAAATATTGGTCTAGAAGGTCAATTCGCACCTTGGGTGGGCGCATTGATCGTGGATGTTAAAACTCCTCTTCTCCTCGTGACTTATCCGGGAAAAGAAGAAGAAACATCATTACGGCTATCCAGAGTAGGGTTCGATAATCAACTGGGACATATCGGAGGTGGATTCCAATCATGGAAGGACGCTGGTAAAGAAATAGATCAGGTAGACAGAATTTCCTCAAATCAGTTTATAGATGAATTGACCACTAAAGGTGGCGTAATTTTTGATATTAGAAAGGAATCAGAATTTGAAGGAAATCACGTAGAAAATGCGAGAAATACTCCTCTGGAAAATATCAATGACTGGATTGATGATGCTAAAGAAACAGATGCTTTTTTTGTGCATTGTGCAGGTGGATATCGAAGTATGATGGCAGCATCGATTTTGAAATCGAGAGGTATTCACAATTTCAAAGAAATAGAAGGAGGTTTTGGAGCCATTAAAAATGAAATGGAAAGCATAGTTTAACCAAAAAATAGGACAATGATATAAATGTTCAAATTATTTGATGTATTTTCATTGGTTCAATTATTAATAGCAGTATCTTTGGCTGGTTTTAACAAACAAAATTGTAAATTAATTATATAATATTTTAAAATTCAAATCTCACTATTATGGTAAACAAAGTAATTTTAATTGGGAATCTGGGCAAAGACCCTGAAATAAGACAATTCGAGAATAACTCGGTTGCTAATTTTTCACTTGCTACAAGCGAGACTTATGTAGATAAAACAGGCGAAAGGAAAACTCTAACAGAATGGCACAATATTTCTATTTGGGGAAAAGGTGCAGAGATTGTAGAGAAATATCTGAAGAAAGGCAGCAAAGTTTACATTGAAGGGAAAATCACTTACAGAAAGTATCAGGATAAAGATGGTGTAGATCGTTATTCTACCGACATTAAAGCAGATACTTTTAAGTTTTTAGACTCAAAAGAATCTAATCCAAGTGGGGGCAACGAATATAATTCTAATTCGACTCAATCCAATCAACCTTCGCAAGCAGCGCCCAACTATACGGACGCAGATGATCTTCCTTTTTGATCGAAGAATTAACAATAGGGATGTTTTGCGACATCCCTATTTTTTTAAGCTTTAATATGAATTGTGAATTATTTGTTATCGACCTGCAATCTATCTAAACACTAAGTAATTTTGCGTTGTTACTCGTGTAATCTCATTAGTAATGGTGAAACAAAGTGGTAAGTTTTTTTTTAAATGGTAGATTAATTCAATTTAAAATGAAAGCATTAAAGAATATTTTAACAGGTATTTTGATTTGTATTGCATTTCTTTCATTCGGCCAAGGCACAATGCTCGAAGTGCAGTTGAGTAAGGATACCGTATATTTTGGTAATCAGGTTAAAGTAACTTTTGTGGCCTCTAATATTTCCGGCTCATTTGTCCCACCGTCATTTGATGGCTTCAATGTGGTAAACGGACCTTATACTTCAAGTTCTTATTCTTTTATCAATGGAAGTGAAAGTAGAAAGACTACTTATATATATGTACTTGAACCAACGATCATAGGCAAATTGACCATAGGGAAGGCGACATACAAAAGTGCTGATAAGGAGCTTTCTAGCAATGAAATAAAAATTTATGTGAAAGCCAACCCAGAAGGAATAAAAGAATCAGCTGAGAAAAATGAACCGAAAAGAAGTAATGACTTTTTTGAAGGATTTGGTTCGATGGAGGACTTTTTTAATTCTCCAGACTTAAAACCTTTTAGTACACAGCCTCAAGAGGCACCCATCAAAGCAACAAAGCCAAAATATAAATTCAAAACTGAGAAACTATAATTATTAATCTTAACCACTATATGTCAGGCATTAAAAGATTCATCTTTTTTAGTTTCTTTCTCTTTTCCATCACTAACTTTCTAAAAGCACAGGAAGTTAGGTTTTATGCTGAAGCAGAGACTAATGAAGTTCCTTTAGATGGTTATTTTGAAGTATATTTTAAGATTGAAAATGGAAACGGAGTGGATCTCTCTCCTCCGACCTTTTCGGATTTCAAAGTTCTCGGACCACCGACCTTTTCATCACAGACGAGCATTATAAATGGAGAAGCTTCCAGATCCAGCTCATATACATTTACTCTTGAGCCTACAAGAAAAGGAAGATTTACTATTGGTCCCGCTACAGTAAAGGTAAACGGTAAGATCTTTACCTCCAAACCGATAACTTTGGAAGTATTGGAGGGAAAAAGTGATGCTAAATTGACAGATGAAATTCAAAATGGTGGAGATGTTTTTGCCAGAATGGAGATCAGTTCGGAAGTCGCTTACCCCGGACAGCAGATTACACTTGAATATAAAATATATTCCAGGTTGGATGTTTCCTCATTCAACTTTAATAGCGAATCAAAATATACCGGCATATACGTCAAACCTTTTAAAAACTTCGATGGGGGTGTCAAAGTTAAATCGTTTGGGGGTCAAAGATATATGGTTCGAACTCTTAGAAAGCTTGCGCTGTTTCCACAGCAAAGTGGAAAAATGGTCATAGATCCGGCCATCTTGACTGTGGGTATTCCGATGGACAATGATGATCCATTCGGCTCATTATTTTCTAGTTCTAAGCCAAAACAACTCAGAACCAATAGTTTGCAATTTGAGGTTAGGCCTCTGCCAACTCCTATCCCAGATGGCTTTCTTGGCGCAGTTGGTAACTTTGAATATTCTGTGTCGAGTGATAAAGTTGAATTGACTACAGATGATGCAGCAATGCTTAATTTTAAAATATCGGGCAATGGTGATATGAAGAAAATCCAAACACCATCGCTAAGCACAGACTCTATCTTCGACTATTATCCGGCTGAAGTGTTGGAAGATACAGAACAGGAATCATCAGGGCAATGGACTGGCATTAAATCTTATGTCATAGATCTTACTCCTAAAAAGCCGGGAAAGTATAACATCGATATTCCTCCATTTGTATATTTTGACCCAAAGACAAAGGAATATAAAACAATAGCACCTGAACCGCTTCCTCTTGTGGTGAGTCAGGGATTAAATAAAGCAGATTCACAGAGCGATGAAGCGGAGCTGGTAAAAGAAGTTTCCTATTTTCAGAAAAATAGAAATATTATATTGGTTACCGCAGGTAGTTTGGCGTTGCTGGCATTTATCGCTTTTCTCTTCAGACCTTCAACTAAAAAGGAGCATAATAATTTAACCGGCACTGAGCCTAAAGGAGCTGAAGCCAAAATAGATATTCTTGAATCTGACCAAGCCCTCAAAATTCCTCCAAAGGAGACAAATGTCAACGAGTTACTTAGAGAAGCAGAGAATTTAAAGATTAATGAAAACTGGAAAGAATTTTTCAAGAGTCTTAATGAAACATTAGGAAGTTTTCTTTCTGAAAAACTGGAAATTCCATTTTCTAAGTTTTCAATCAATTCTGTCATTGATAAGTTGAAGGAGCTTGAGCTCAGTAATGAGTTTATAGAGGAAACAAGACAAATAATGCAAAAACTTGAGGGTGCTGTTTATGCCAGATTCATTGATCAAAATACGGCAAATGAGATGCTGGAAAGTGTCCGGAATGTGATGCACAAATTAAAATAAGCCTTTATATATGTTATATTTTAACTTCAATCCCTTTCCGGTGCTCTCCTCTGAAAGATTAGAATTCCGCAGGATAGGGCATGAAGATGCCACTGATTTTTTTAATCTAAGGACACATCCTCAGGTCATTCGTTACCTTGACAGATTGCCGGAAAAGTCAGTAAAAGATGTTTTTCCGATCATCGATAACATTGATGCAGCAGCAAAGAATAACACAGGTATCCTATGGGTGATCACCTCTAAAGATTCTGAAAGAATGATGGGTACGATAGGGTTTTGGAAGACAGATTCACAACATCACCGGGCAGAAGTGGGATATTTATTACATCCGGACTTTTGGGGGAAAGGCTTTATGGATGAAGCTTTGAAGAGAATTATAAAATATGGCTGGGAAAATATGTTACTCCACACTATTGAAGCAAATATTAATCCGGAGAATAGGGCTTCAAAAAAATTATTAGTCAACAATGGGTTTGTGGTGGAAGGATATTTTAAGGAAAGTTATCACTACGATGGAAAATATTTAGATGCAGAGATTCTGTCCCTGATAAATAAATAATTGAAGTTTCGGTGGTATATATATTTTCTAAAAGTCTTACTATTACTCAACCTAAGTTAGAAATTAGTACACATCTGATGCTTTGATTCCAAAATCTAATGATAACTTGATGGAAATGGAACAGAGATGACACTAACTTTTATAATAGATCAAAACTCCATAAATTTTAGCCACCACCGCCCAAGCAGCATCGAAAATAATTGCACGAATTTGCACGAATAATTCGTGTTAGATGCGAAGCATCATTCGTGCAATTAGTGGCAAAAAGAAGAAGATTAAATTGCAAGCAGATCTTGCAAACATATAAAATCCTCAAAGCTTTTATTTGCCACGACCGCGCAAGCAACGTCGAAAATAATTGCACGAATTTGCACGAATAAATTCGTGTTAGATGCAAAGCATCATTCGTGCAATTTGTGGCTAATAATATTTATTTTGGGTGAATACCTAAAAAATTAAATCTGAATAATTTTATGTAAAAACCATAGTCCTCAAATGAGGGAAATCTTCTCAACTGCATTTTACTTTTTACCTCATCAAGTTATCTTTTTGATTTTGGAACTAAAGCATTACAGGTTAAATAATTTCTAATTTCAGACATCTAACTTTATAATGAGTTAAAGAAATACTTATAGCGTTTCATTTCTAACGAAGATTTTTTACTACCTAATACTTCTTACTTAGATATTCAGAAAGTTCATGAGAGATTCATACCTTTCATTCAGCGTATCGATATATTCAGTCTCCGTAAATGTCGCTAGCACTACATAATTATATCGCTCAAAAGTAGCTTTTAGGTATTGAACATCTAAAAGATTGATCTTTAAAGTTACATATATCTTGCTGGGGTCTGGACCACTATTCTGTGAAATGAAACTACTTAGTATCATACCGTTTTCAGATTCTACTATCCTGCTGATCTCGGTAAGTGAATAGTCAACTCTATTTATCTCAAGCACCAGAATGGCGCCGGCTTCATTGAAAGAAAACTCTGATGCAAAACTTTGCACTAATTTTTCCAGGGTAATGACACCTAGGTACTTTTGGTTACTGTCTACTACAGGAATACAAGTTAGATTAGTAAGCGATATGAGTTCAAGAACTTCAAATACATGATCGTTTGCCTTGACATAGGCTGGTTTATATGGCATTTGGTAGGACTCCAAAGGCTCGTTTGTGTCATGTTCAAGTATTAATTCCTCCAGAAATAATGCCTATTACTTCATGACCATCAACTATAGGCAGGTGTCTTATAAAAAAATCTTCCATGATACGCAGAGCATCATCTCCGGTGTTAGCAGGGCTAACCGGAGTAATTTCAGATACGATCAATTCGGATGCAAACATTATAAAAAGTATTGTTGGTTATAAAGTTAGATTAATAACGTCATGCGAACAGTTTTTGTTTTTGAGCCGCAAATTGTTCATCAGTAAGAACGCCATTTTGTCTTAACTCACCAAGCTTTTTAAGTTCTGCCAATAATTCATCTGTGGACAATGGTTCCTGGTTTTCCTCAATTATTTCTACTTCGGGAGCAATTGTCTCAGGACTTTTTATTTCATTTAACGCTTCTTTTTCATCCTGAATTTGCCATTTAGTAAATCCCGAATCCTTAAACGCATCAAACTCAATTTGAATCCTGAAATATGCTAAAGCATCAAGCGTTTGAATCTTATCCAAATCCTTGAATCCATTCTTTATTGCTTTTTGCATATTGTTGCACAAGTCCTCTTTTTGTTCAAGCAATGAATTACAGCATGCCATCTGAAAAAGTATTTGTGGATTCTCTCTATTAATCAGTAAGGCAGCCTGGAAGCGTTCGAGTGCATTTCTATATTGGTAATCTTCAAAAAGTTTTAATCCTTCCTGATAAGCTTTATTGGCGCTCAATCCGACCACTTTAGGTATGGTAGTTCTAAAAGTGACATCCGGCTTTCTTTCTGGTGCACGGTCATAGTAAGGTTTTTCATCGGAAAAGATAATAGTCTTACCTCTTCTTCGATTCCTTCTATCGACTTGTCGCGATCTCCAATTCTTTGGTGTAGTAAATGGTATGTCTACATTGTATTTGGATTCAAATTCTTGTTGTCTCATAGTGATTAGCACTAAAAAGTCGATGACGCTCAGAAAAAAGGGAATAAATGTGAAGGAAAATACTGCATATAACACGCCCAACTTGATCTTTCCAAGATAAAATTTGTGGACACCTGTCCATCCTAAAAAAAATAGCCAAAAGGCTGGCAATATTTTTATCACGTTGTGACTGAACATAATTGTTATTGTAGGATTTCATCTATATCTTTTTTATAACCTCATTTTTTTTATATAAACACCAAAGGAGGAAAGATTATTCCAAAATTACTATAATTAATAGATTAAATGGCACAAAATCAAGACGATTAGCATTTAATTATATGATAATCCTACAAGTTAAGACTGCTATATCATCCGGAAAATCCTGATTTACATTGAATATTTCCAATTGATTCAATAGCATTGCATTAAAATTCTTGACTGGCTCTGTGCAGTTTTGGCATACAAATTTATAGAGTATCTCATCTTCAAATGACCTGTCACTTGGATCCTTTAAGTCTGTTATACCATCAGTATAGAGGACCAGGGTAGCATTGGCACTGATCTCAACGGTAGCTACCTCCGTGGTAGGAAGATATTCCACTGCGCCTAATAGGGTCGTACCCTTATTCAGAAAATGCAACTCACCATTCATGTGCATGATAGGAGGTACGTGTCCCGCATTGATATAACTTAGGGTGCGAGTTTTTTTATTGAATTCTCCAATGAAGAAGGTGATAATTTTTTCACTGTTGGTGATACGCACTACGGCTTTATTAAGTTCATATACCAAATTGTCCAATGTAATACTAGGTTTGATGACCTGGTGGAGAATAGCCTGAAAATTTGCCATTAGCATAGCTGCTGCTATGCCTTTGCCCGATACATCTGCGATACAAAAAGCAGTGCGGTTATTGTCTATCTCAAAACAATCCAAGTAATCACCACCTATATTCCAAAGTGGTCGATAGATAGAGGACACCTTAAAGTGCTTCGTTTGAGGCCATTCATTAGGCACCATCATCTGCTGAACTTCCTTTGCCAGCTTTATCTCGTTGTTAAAACGCTCTTGCTCTATTTGGCGATTAAAAAGTCTTTTATTTTCTATAGCGACAGCAATAATATTGGCCAGAGTAGTTACAAATTCATAATTATCGTGAGTTCGCAATTCCATACCAAAATGTCCGAGTATGACATATGCGATGCTGCTATCTTTATGTCTGATAGGGATAATATATTCAAGATCCTGAAAGAATTTCTTATCTTTTTTAGACAAAAAGCAGGGCTTCGAATAATTTTTAAGTGTAGATGCATAATCGACAGCATTCATCTCCGGCATCCCAATACTAGTCTTTATTCTCCATTCATCATCTTCAAAGAATAAGAGAATCATCCTATCGACGGCCATTTCAGCACTAAGAAAATTACTAAAACGGGTGTAAAGTGATTCTGCAGAAGCATTTTCATTGATCTCTTTGGTGATTTGAGACAATGAGTTGACCTGTATATCTTTGTACAAGAGGCTCTTTTCGAGACTCTTTATTTTGTTTTGATATATATGCATGTCATCTACCATTGCTCAGGGCTGTATATTCGTTTTTACATCAAAGATATCTCTTACACCATTGCCAACCAAGTTAAAAGCTAAAACGAGGAATAATAATACCAAAACGGGTGCTATAGCTAACATTGGCTTACCACTGAGGATGAATCCATAGTTTTCGCTAAGAATAGAACCCAGGGATGGAGTTGGAGGTTGAATACCAAATCCCAGATAGCTCAGACCACTTTCTACGATGATAGCTGAAGCGAAATTTGATACGGCGATCACTATCAATGGTCCTAACATATTAGGCAGTATATGTTTTGATAAAATACGCATGGTACTCATGCCCATAGCTTTGGCGGATTCTACATATTTTTCTTTCTTAAGAGCCAGCACCTGGCCTCTCACTAACCGGGCCGCATCCACCCACATAGTCAGACCTACTGCTATAAAAATATTCTGAATACCACGCCCCATGACCAGAACTATCGCGAAAACCAATATTAACGTAGGTATACTCCAGAATACATTCATGATATAACTAAGCACATCATCTACTCTTCCTCCATAAAACCCCGAAACCATACCGATCAAAGTGCCGATCGTGATCGATATCAATACGGCCAATAATCCGATAAATAAGCTAAAACGAATCCCTAAAATAATCCTGCTTAATAATGACCGACCGAAGAGATCTGTACCCAACCAATATGTCCTCTTTTCGACTTGTTCTTCATTTAGTTTTTTATTTATGGATGCTATTTCGAGTATTTGTTTGGACTTATTTGTCATTAAAACTTCGTAAGAGTTTCCCTTTTTTTCAATGAATGAAATATCACTTGACCTCAGATACCAAGCGGCTTTGTGTATGGCTATGGTGGGAATTGAATCCGGAATCAAATCTTCATCATATACTTTATATCTTAGACTATCACCTTCAGTATCATACCAAGCCACAGGGACATATCTGTAAGCATCTTCTTCCCCATTTAAAATAAAAGACAACCATGAAGATTGCTGAACATCATTGTTTTTAGGAAATTTGATCAATTTAATACTGAAACCGGGTTGTTTTAAACTAATTGCCGGTATTTGTTCATTGATGTTAGGTGTCTTATCATCTGTAAATAAGTAGGCGAAAATAGCAAGGAAACTACAAATAATAATAAAAACTAAGGCAATTGCACGCGGCTTTTGCTTCATAAATTGATAAAAAAGACCTTTACTTTCGCCTTGTCTTTTTGACATTATTTGTTTTTCAGATTCATGTTGTAAAATAACACATTCCAAACCTCATTGCAAAGTTTTTAAAGAGATAGTATTATTATGAAATAAATTAGTGGCAATTATCAATTTCCTGTTAGATTTGGTCCTAAATGTTAACCAATAGTAAATGAGTGATAGTTTTTTAGTGACCGGAGGAGCTCAGTTGTCCGGAAGTATCGAGCCACAAGGCGCCAAGAATGAGGCCCTACAAATTGTTTCGGCGGTTTTACTTACAGCGGAGACCGTTATAATTAGCAATCTTCCGGATATCCTGGATGTGCGCCTGCAAATGGAATTGTTAAAAGGTCTTGGTGTCAAAATCGAAGAACTTGGCAAAGGAGAATACTCTTTCAATGCCGCTGATATCAATCTTGATTATTTTCAATCTGCTGAATATCAGGAAAAAGCCAAAAGAATAAGAGGCTCAGTGCTGCTTCTGGGCACACTACTAGGTCGATTCGGAAAGGCTTATCTTCCAAAACCTGGAGGAGATAAGATCGGAAGGCGGAACCTAGATGCTCACTTTCATGGCTTTGAAAAGCTGGGTGCTAAATTTGTGTACAATGAAGATGCAGGAAATTTCTACATAGATGGTGCCAATCTTAAGGGCAACTATATTTACATGGATGAGATCTCAGTCACCGGTACAGGCAATGTCCTAATGGCTGCTGTCCTGGTTCCTGGTAAGACTACCATTTATAACGCTGCTTGCGAACCATATCTTCAACAACTGAGTAACATGCTCGTCCGCATGGGTGCTAAGATCGAAGGAATTGGATCTAACTTACTTGTCGTGGAAGGTGTAGAGAAACTAAACGGAACGACCCACAGGTGCCTTCCTGATATGATAGAGATAGGTTCATTTATCGGCATGGCAGCCATGACTCAGTCAGAACTTACTATCACCAATGCTTCTGTCAAAGATCTTGGAATTATTCTTCCCACTTTTCGAAAGCTAGGACTTGAGATCAATGTAAAAGGAGATGATATTCACATACCTGCTCAGGAAATATATGAGATACAAACGTTTATAGACGGTTCGATCATGACCATTTATGATGCGCCATGGCCGGGATTTACACCTGACCTCATGAGTATTATATTGGTGATGGCTACTCAGGCAAGAGGAAGCGTGTTGATCCATCAGAAAATGTTCGAAAGCAGACTATTTTTTACGGATAAATTGATCGAGATGGGTGCGCAGGTCATTCTTTGCGACCCTCACAGAGCTACAGTGATTGGATTGGAACGCAAAAGCCGTTTCCGTGCCATCAACATGACTTCACCGGATATCAGAGCAGGAGTATCCCTTTTGATTGCTGCTATGTCGGCCAAAGGAGTCAGCCGAATAGACAACATTCAACAAATAGACAGAGGTTATCAGCATATTGAGACCAGGTTAAATGCGATCGGGGCACAAATAGAAAGAATTCAGAACTAATTACTGAAGTTTCGGACCAAAATATTTTCTTTAATATCGTTGATATGACTCTACTTAAAATTAGAAATCAGAAATTAGAAATTAGAATGAAATTCCGGTGATCATTTATAGCAGGTGGAACCAATTTCCTAAATTTCGAATATTCATAAATTAAATTAACTAATTGAAATATAACAACTTAGATAATATTATTTGAAATGTATTAAATTTGTATCTTGATGATACTCAACTCTGTAATCAACTCCGAAACTTCAGTTAATTAATATTCAAGTTTCAGCAGTCAAACTTTGTTTCTTTTAAAGAAAAATATGGATCAATCTACTATATACCTTCTACCCCGCCGTTGTCAATGCCTTGTCGGGCAAGCCTCTAAAATCAGCCATCTACAATCGCTTACCTATTGCCGAAACTGGAATTCATTATGAATAAAACGACTTCTGACGTTATTGATAACTATCGCTCAAACCAGTCAAAGGAGTCAGCTAGTCTTGTTCGTTTAGCTTCCAGTCCCTGGATGTACAGACTGTTCTTAATGCGCCATTTACCTATGGCCTTCATAGCCCGGTTGAAGGTCAAAGAAATAAGTCTCACTTCGTGTACAATTTCAGTGCCGTACAATTGGATCAATAAAAATCCTTTTCGGTCCACCTATTTCGCTGTATTATCTATGGCTGCCGAAATGAGTACCGGCCTGCTTGCAATGGCATATGTCAGAAATGCCAAGCCTTCTATTTCTATGTTAGTAACTAACATAGAAGGTAGTTTTACAAAAAAAGCTGTTGGGCCTACCATGTTTAAATGCAATAGCGGTGATGCAATGAGATTGGCTATTGAAGAAGCTATAATAACTTCCCAACCACAAACATTCCGCTGCCAAACTATTGGCACTAATGGGCAAGGAGATGAGATCGCCTTATTTTATATTACCTGGTCTTTTAAGGTAAAGAACTCAAAGTTGGGTAGTTAAGAAACTAAGGTAGATAGCTAAGATTAGAAAACAGTTCAAATTTAATGCTTTGTTTCCAAAATCAAATGGATAACAAGATGAATAAAAGGGAACTCAAATAACGCTGATATTTATGATCTAATACGAAACGGAATTATATAATTGACCAATATTTTGCCGTATAATACCGAGCTGAAAGTCGTTTGTCCAAATTTATTTGGACTATTACGAATTTCCATTCGGTATAAAATGTTTGTTTAGCACAATATTTCCCTCTGAAAGCTAGGGTTTATACATAAGTATTTTTTCAAAAAAAGGCTTAATTAGAATTATAATATAATTGATAGACATTAAGTTACTTATAAGCAAAATTAATTTTGCAGACACGCGCACGCTCACAGTCCCGAGAGGAACGATTCGGGGTAGGTTAACCTACGCTCAGCACTTCATAGCGAATGATGTACAATATTTAAAGTAAAAACATAGATCGTGAGGTTCGGCGTAGGTTAACCTACGTCGGGGTGTCACCAAAGTTTACTTTGAAATAAACAAAAAAGATGTGTATAAACCCTAGCTTGTAGCGAGGTGCCAAAGCCGGGGTGTCTCCTTGATTTTTTTTGTTACTTTTTGTATTAAGACAAAAAGTAAGTATAAAATTTAAACTATTTAATCATTACAACAAGAACTTTTAAAAGTTAATCTTACAATTTATCAATGAGCTAGATATTAAATATTCAAATAAATGAATGACCCTTAGGCTAAAGGGGAGTAATAGATAAGTAAATCTTGTATTAAATATATCATTCAATATCGATAAACTAAGCAATTTCGAAATTTTACTCATCAATTAAAATACAACCAACATCTCTAAATAAAAAAAAGGGAATTTCGGTCGTTACCAAAGTTCCCTTTTAAAATTTATTAAGCATCACCCTTTCCAAAATTATGATCAAAATCTGCACAAACTTTATGTGCGTTTCGATGATGTAAAGATGAGTTGAAAATTTTCCCCAAACATCACCGTATTCCGCTAAAAAAAACTTTGGTAGTAATACTGTATGAATTTAGAGGTGAGACTCAAGAATTTATGCGGATCGTCATTAATAATTAGACTAAGATTTTTACTTTCTTTAGGGCATTCGCCAAGAAAATCAATATTATTAGCCACGATGTAGTAAGCAGCACCGAAGTTAATTGTACGAATTTGCTTTAATAAATTCGTGTTAGATGCAAAGCATCATTCGTGGAATTAGTGGCTAAAAAGAAATTAGTGTTTAATTTAAAAAAACGAATTATCAAGTTACATATAAAGGTTGTAGAGAAATGAATAACCCATGCTCGCCAATCAAGAAGTATTCAATATGTCTTCAGATAAGATTTCATTTTGTTCCATCAAATCCTGAGAACCCTTATCTTTAAGCTTTATTTATTTCAAAATCAATTATAACAGGGATTCCTCATCTATGGATATCAGTGAATTAAATATCAGGGAGATTGATGTAGTGCGCTACATTACACCATTGCGCGAAGGAGGCTCACTGCCTGCCATTGTGGAAGGAAGTGACGGGCTTAATTATGTATTGAAATTTCGTGGAGCGGGACAAGGAACTAAAGCGCTGATAGCAGACCTCATAGGAGCAGAGTTGGCTAGAGTCGCGGGTTTCAAAGTGCCTTTTTTGGCTTTTGCTCAGTTGGATGAAGGTTTTGGAAGAGCCGAACCGGATGAGGAGATCCAGGACTTATTAAAATTCAGCACCGGCCTTAATCTGGGTGTTTATTATATGTCTGGTGCCATAACCTACGACCCTTTAGTATATGAAATGGATGGTCTTCTTGCTTCAAAAATCGTATGGCTGGATGCCTATTTAACAAACCTTGACAGAACTGCTAAGAATACCAATATGCTGTATTGGAACCGGGAGATTTGGCTCATCGATCATGGTGCAGCATTATATTTTCATCACAATATCGATACATGGGAGGATCATGCATTACGTCCCTTTAGCATGATTAAGGATCATGTGTTATTGCCGATAGCAGATAAGCTGACAGAAGCTGATGCATTTATGAAGAATAAATTCAGCGGAGAAGTCATTGATGCTATAATCGATTTGATACCAAACGATTTCATTATTACACATTTGGAAACAGTCGATGTGGACGAACGAAAAAATATTTATCGTCAGTTTTTGAAGACAAGACTGGCTAATTCTGGAATATTCTTAAAAGAAGCCATCGATGCAAGGGAAGCACTTATTTGAATATTCTATTATCCGATATGTCCCTAAGGTCGAACGCGGTGAAGCTATAAACCTTGGTATCATTATGTTTTGTAAGGAATTGGGATATCTTAAGCTCAAATATAAGCTGGACAAAGTTCGCCTAAGAGCTTTTCATTGCGATGCTGATATAGACAATCTCGAGATGCACCTCCGATCGTTTGAACTGGTGAGCATTGGAGATGAAACGGCATTTGGAATAGCCTCCCTTGAACAAACTTTCCGCTTCCGATGGCTTGCTTCCAAAAGAAGTACCATTCTGCAAACTTCTGAGATCCATCCGGGCTTCTGTGATGATCCGGATGAAATGCTCGCTCATCTGTTCAAGGAGCTAGTTGATTGTTAGATCTTCTAAGCACAAATTAAATTTATGAATTAGAACCATTAGAATTGAAAATCATTTTTTTGATTACCGATTACCGATTACCGATTACCGATTACCGATTACCGATTACCGATTACCGATTACCGATTACCGATGAAACTCCACCACCACCGGTTTATGATCGCTACAATGGCTCCAGGCCTCATGCGTTCCAATCTCGACAATGGTCATTCTGCTAATAAAATCTGAGGAGGCGAAGCAATAGTCAAGATGATAAGGCTTATCCTGATGGCGATACATGAATTGCGTCGGATGTAACTCTTTGCCATGAATTTGTTTGTGAAATGTGTGATATGCGCTATAGATTTTCTTATTAGCTAAATATGCGACAACATCACTATGATTTCCAATTCTGCGAGGGCGATCCCAGATGGAATTACTATTAAAATCGCCTGCCAGAATTGTATTTTTTCTTTTGATTAATTTATCATAATAATTAATTGCCTTCCATACTTGAGTGACATATGGACCATCTTTGTCCGATGGATTATTAGCCCAAATAGCAAATAAAACAAATTTGCAATTATCACGGGTCACTTGAATTGGAAGAATATTTTTAAATAGTGGATTGTGAATTTTTAGCAATTTCAATTTGTAATTATTATAGGAAAGTACCCCAAGACCCTTATTTTTATTATCACCATTCCAAATAATATTAGTTGGAATTTGAGTGCCATCCGGAAATATTAGTTTGTCCGGATGTTCGCACTCCGGCACTACAAGAATGTCCGGCTTGAGAGGTAAGATGAATTTTGCTTTTTTACGAAAAGCCATGTTGCAATTCCAGGTAATTATTTTCAATTTGCCTATATTTTATGGCTTTAATTTATGCTCCATAAACGTGTAATTCAATTTAATGTTTTGTTTCCATTGGAGTTTCAAAGGTCCTTTTAACAGATTTCTGTCCATGTTTGAATACTATCAACAAATTCGGTCAAGTTAATGAGGGCCAGTAGGTGAACCGCCCGCTTGGTATGAGCCGCGTAGATATCGGAGTATTCTGGTGAGGCTGGCTACTCGATTAGCGGTTCGTTGTTTTTTGATAATTAATTTTTGCTATTGAACAATTTTAATAGCTCCTTATATGTCCACTCATTACCTTTTTCAAAGAAAGTATAAGCTTTGTCCCAATCATTGCCTTGTCCCCAACCAACCATAGTTGAAATAATCTTTATATTTCCTTTTCCAATATCAATAAATTGAATTATTTCCTGAAGGTTTTTATCTTCATTTCTTGCTTGTTGAGGAAAGTTTTCGTTAAGATTTACTTTTAGCGTCAACATTTCACTATCTAAGTAGTTAATAATGTCCAATTGAATAGCTGTTGTATCCTCGGTTGTTTTGGTTTTATCATAGTTCGTTCTAATCCACCCTCCAATTTTCATATTTGTTTTTACAACAGGCGCTATCCATTTTTCAAGACCTTTGTCAGTAGTAAACAGTTTCCAAACTTCTATTTTATCTGCTGGAACAACTATTGAGAATTGTAAGGCTTTCTCTCCAAATTTTGTTACATAAGAAGAGTTGACAACTTGTGCTTGTATTCCAAAAAAGGGGATAACAAATAAGCTTAATAATAACAATGCTTTCCTGATTTTCATATTTTTAAATTTATTAATTTCGACTTTGTAATACTGGTAATGTCACCATAAAATGACTGTTAACTTTTTTACTTTTCATACACCATCGCGCATGTCCACCCAATTCCACCGGCTTTGCGCAATTAATGTGTTCTAATTTCTCCAAAGATATTGATTTTAAAAAGAAAGCATTTCATATTTATTGAAATCCATTAAGAAAGGAGAACGGGGTAAATATCAACTGGTAGTAAGTAAGAAAAAGTGGGAAACGCTGAAGGAAAAACTGAAGGTAATAAACCGCAAGGCCATACCGATGAACTTTGATGATCGTATCGAGCGGCTCAATTGGTTGATCCGTGGATGGACTAACTACTTTAATTTGAGGTGCGCAGCTCGCTTACGCAGGGTGGTGTGAGCCGCGCAGACATCGAAGTAGGTTGGTGAGGCCGTATACTTGATTAGCAGCTGCTCTTCTTTCTGTTATAGTTTAAATCTCTCAAATGTTTCTCCGTTAAATTTATATGCCCCGTTCTCGTGTGTTCCAAGCCATAGGTCGCCATTGTTGTCTTTGTATATGCTGAATAAAGTAATGTCTTTTGAATTATTTTGAACAGCATAGTGTGTAATGTTCTTTCCGTCATATTTCCAAACGCCATCACGATATGTTACAAACCATAAATTATTATTATCGTCTATTACACTTGATAGATACTCGTCCAAATTGCTTTCAATTTTTCCATCTAAACCGCCAATGCTTTTATGTCTAGTATAAAATTTATTACTTATAAATGTTGTGCTGTCGTAAACACTATAACGGAATTCTGTATTGAACCAAAAGTCACCATTTTTGTCTTCCAAAATAGAACGTACACCGTTTGCACCTTCATTGCGAAATTCTGTCACATCTTCTTCTGTAATCCATTCAAATGATTTTCCATCATATCGGCAAACTCCAACAGGGTTTGTACCAAACCAAATATTTCCTTTTTGGTCTTTATAAATACTATAGATTTCAAATGAATTTGGAAAATTAGGTGGTTTTGGTAACGTCAATTCATAAAAATTATTACCATCAAACCGATATACTTTTTCAGATTGATAGGCATTTCTAAACCACAAATCAGCGGATTGAAGTTTCCATTCATTGCTTTGGGTTGCTATAATTGTAGTAAATGATTGTTGGTTGAATTTGACAATTGTCGATTGAGGTGAACAACTAATGAAGTAAATATTACCTAATTTATCCTCTTTAATTTCATCAATTCTATTGTTTGGCAAACCATGTTTTGTTGTGTAATTAATCAATGTTTTTCCATCATATCTATAAACACCTGTTTCCCAACTGCCAAACCAATAAACGTTTTTCTTGTCTTGGTAAGCAACCATTATACTGCTTCCAAGTTCCTTTACTGTGTCTCCATTTATATATTGGTTTGTGTTATTTTTCTTATCTGCTGTTTGTCCATTGCACGAAGTCAACAGAGTTAAAAGGCTAAGAAATAAATGTATGTTTAATTTCATTTTCGGTCTTTTTAATCTTTGTAAGGTCTTCTTCGCCAAACCCTTGTGTGTGCCACGAATGGCAAACTCCTCTGTAAAAGTAGCTAAAATCAGAGAGCGTAAGGGTTTCTGAAAGGACATTTATTATCTAGGGAGTGAAAGTCTCGAATGTGCGGGGTAACGAGCCGAAGCACTAGCAAGCTCCATATTCAGCACTACTGGGACCATGAATCGCTTGAAGTCGCGTGGGTATATCTCCATGCTTGAATACTATCAACAAATCCGGTCAAGTTAATGAACCGCCCTGTACGTGAACCGTAAAAAGGGTGGTGTGAGAGGCGCACCTCATCGGAGTAATTTGGTGAGGCCGTCTACTCGATTAGCAGTTCGGCTTTTATATTTCAATGTTTGTAACTCTATATGAAAAATATTTGTCTATCATTTTCATTGCCACACTTGAAGGCATTGCTTTAAATGCAAAGTTTCTTAACCTTATAAGTAATGGATTTGTTATTTGTCCCATTTTACCCAATTTCAAACTTGTATTTACAATGTTTTCAGACCGAGGATATTGAAGGTTTTCATATCTGTCAAAAGCTTTTTTGGTCAATCCATATTTCTGAATTGATTTAGCTAAAATGTAAGCTCCTTCAATAGCCATACATCCACCCTGTCCTAAATTGGGTGTTGTTGGATGAGCAGCATCGCCTAGTAAGATTGCATTTCCTCTAGACCACCCTTTATGTGGTTTTCTGTCAATTAAACTGTTTTTTAAAATGACTTCGGTATTATTCATTAAGTCAGGAATAGGATGATGCCAATCTCCAAATAATCGTTTTAATTTATCCTTTGTGCCTTCAGGGCTATCGTCCTGCATATACGTTTCATTACAGGTCGCCCACCAACCATAAACTCCGTCTTTGATTGGGACTATTCCTACTCTTTTTCCGATTCCATAAGTTTCGCTACCATATCCTATTTCAAAATTCGTTTTTACAACTCCACGCCAAATACTGTATCCTCTAAAAATCGGTTCTCCATCATTTATGATATGTTTCCTAACTTCTGAATGTATTCCGTCTGCCCCTATAACAGCATCAAACACTCTGTTTTCTCCATTTTCAAATTGAATGGTAATTTGTCCATTATCTAAGTGAGCAATATCTTTTAAAGAGAAATCATTGTAAAGATTAGCTTCAATATTTTTTAAAAGAATACTGTGTAAGTCTGCTCGGTGAATACAAATTACAGGGTAGTCGCTTTTAGGTTCGGACTTACTTAAAACTTTTCCTTTGCTGGTCTTTAAATAAACAGTTTTAAATTGTCCGCTATTTTGTAAGATTTCCTCTAACAAGTCTAAATCATCCATTACACAAAGAGCATTTGGGAATACGCTGATGGCTGCTCCTATTTCCCTAAAACTTTCTTTTTTCTCGAAAATATGAATTTCATAATCTTCGTTTGTCAAACTTCGGGCAAATGTTAAACCTGCAATTCCACCTCCAATTATTGCTATTTTTTTTCTTTCTCTCATTATCATTTGTTTACGTAATGTCTTCTTTTGAGCTGACTGCTAACGTTTTGGCGGTATGTGGCGGCTTCGGCGTTAGCCGAGCTGACATCATACCGCATGTTACCACTCGTTAATTCATTCATTTTGTTTCTATATCATATCTGAATCCAAGTTCCTTTCTGATAGGTCTGAGAGGAAATTCGGGATAAATTAGAGCTTCAAATTCCAAATCCTTCTCCCAAGGCTCATATTTATAAGTCCAAAAAATATCAAAGTATCTTTCTTTACTATTGTAATAACATATCATTCCTATCCCTTTTTCTAACTGCTGATCGTACATATGGATTTTAGTAAAATTTTGTAAACCATTTTGAGCTTTATCTTTTTTTTCGAATAATAGAGGTATGAATACAAAACCACATTTCGATTCAGAACTTACCATTCTATAGGGAATATCGAATTCTTGCTTTCTACATTTGTCCAGAGCATAATTAAACCTTTCTTTAAACGACTTCAAGTCTAATCTGTGTAATTTCGCCAATTCTTTTATTATAAAATAGTATTCAGTTCGTTCTGAGTTTACAATTATTTTATTTTTAAAATATTTGACAATGTCAGAAATATCAAAAGCACTTAAATCTACTGTTAAATTGATTTCTAATTTGTCAATCTCATTATTAAGTATAAAATTATTATGGTCTGTTAAATAATGCTTTAAGACATAGTTCTCAGTTCTATAATTTATACCAAGTTTATTGTTTACTATTAATTTTTCACGAAATTGTAAGTAATCTAAAATTTCATAAGGAGTTATAAGTATATTACAAATCAGGTTGTAATCTTCAATGTGCAATAAGTGGATACAGCCAACTTGAGAACTTAAATAGCATTTCTTATCTCTTAATTTTTGGTTGAAACTTATTCCTGGATTGTAAACAATCAGTTTTAATGGAACATTTATTTTAGCTTTTGCTATATCATGTATTACTCCTTTTTCGTTTGTAATTAAGATTTCATCATATTTATTTATATATGAAAGCGTATTCTTAATTTGCTGAACTGCTTTTTTTTCTATTTTGCTTTTGAACCAGTTTTCAATATTTTTTTCTACTTCAGAGTTTCTTTCCTTAATTTGAAATATAAGAAAAAAATCATCTATCCATATGACATTATCTGCAAATTCCAATTCTTGTCCATTTGAGTGATCAATGAATTTGTTTTGACCAAATGTGAATTCTTCGAAAAAATAGTTGTTATTGAGTTCTATTATCTTCCGTTCTGTACTTTCCATATTTTAATGAGTGGTAACTTATTTATATGCGACACAAAATAGCGCATATCCACCCAATTCCACCAGCTTTGCGCAATTCATGTGTTGTAACTTCTCCAAAGATATTGATTTTAAAAAGAACGCATTTCATATTTATTGAAATCGTGTGTATTACAAATTGCACAAAGCCCAAAAAGAAAAAACTTAGCACATTAAGATTCCTCGCTTCGCTCGGAAAGACATTATTTCAATGGGATGGGGGTAGAAGGATTCTGTCATTCCTACCGAAAGTAGGAATCTAATCCAGATCAATCAATTTTCAAAAGACAGGATCTTGCTATCGATAAGGGTAAATTAACAGCACTTACATAAAACACAAAAGCTGAAGTTTGCACTTCAGCCCTGCTGTGATGTATCAGAGTATTGTCCAATCTTCGATAACAATTCCGTCAAGTCGGTCAAAATCGCTAACATTTTTTGTTACTAAAATCAAGTCATTGAAAATGGCTGTTGAACCAATAAGTAAATCAAAATCGTCTAACATTTTGCCTTTGGTTTTCAATCGAGCCTTTTCGGTTGAGTAGATGTCAAGAGCCGGGAAAATAGGAAGAATGAAAATCTTTGCCTGAAATATTTCGAGAACTTTTTGGTTTTTTTCTTTGTGTGTGCTCTTTGCAATTCCGTACTTTAGTTCAGCTATTGTTATTTCAGAAACACAGCAATTTTCAAAACCAACCTCGTCAATTTTTTCTGTGTGATTGAATTTGCCATTGAAGAAATATGCACAAATGTTGGTGTCTAAAAGATACTTTTTCACAAGTCAATGGATTGACGGGTGATTTTTCTGTCTTTCTTTAACTCATCTACAAAATCGTCTGCCGATTGGTTAAGTTCCCAAGCTCCAAACAAAGACTTCCAGGAGTTATCTTTAGACTTTTTCTCAGTTTTCAATGACTTTGAAAGCCTTGCAATAAGTTCCAATTTATTGTTGGGACTAAGGCTTTTCAGCAACGTATAGTAGCTATCAACCAAGTTTATATTTGTATCTGCTGCTTTCATCTTTTTACTGTTTAAACTAAAAGACAAAGATACAAAAAATATCAAACGCACTGAGGCCTACTCCTTTTGAGTTTTTCAGCTTCCACTTTTAGTTCTGCAAATGTCGATTGTATGTCGGTCAACCGGTGTCGGTGTGCGCGTTTAGTTTTCAAGTCTTCATGATAAAATTGAAATACTTTACCATTTGGAAAGTAACTTTCAATTTCCTCAATTGAAGTTTTAATGTCGAAAAGGTATGCGAAAATATAACTATCCATAAATCAATTGCATATCTTTTTCAACAGCTTTTTTGAAATATGGATTCTTTATTGCTTTTTTCTCTAATAAGTCTACAGATCTTTTTAAAGTATCTTCGAGAGAAAACTTTAGATCAAAATAGTTATCAGCATAGTCCAGAATTTGACATCACGGAAATCGACAATCAAATCAATATCACTTTGATCATTAAATTTGTCTGTTAAAATAGAACCAAAAGCATAAAGGCTTTTCACCTTGTGTGATTTACAAAGCGCATTAATAAATTCAATATTTTGACTAATCAGATTCATAATGGTTCAAATATACAAAAATCGTTTTATTGGTACGATATGCTCGCGGCATTCCTCACAACTTATTTTTATGCGATACAAACAATAACTTTTGCCGCTTTTAGCCCTTCTTTTCTTCAGTGTAGTTGTCTATCCATACTGTTTTGATGCATAGTGCCGTTTTCTATCACATCATCCCATTCATAAACGTCTCTACAAAGTCCATTAAACGCTTCAGTATCCTGTCACCTAATTTCTTTCGATGTAGCACACTTGGTTTGTCTCCATCTATGAGCTCCAGGACTTCGTCTCTCAGTGGTTGCCTTTCTGCAAATAAATAGTTCTCAATTAATTTTTCTGTTTTTCCGGCCGAGAGATTTTCTTCTGTAACTAATTTTGAAAAGGCCTCCTCCTGCTCTTTGTTCCAGTATTTATCAAATGCTTCCGGAACTTCATCCGGGTTTTCTATCACCGGCAGATTCTCTAATATAAATTTCTCTATCAATTCCCGCTTACTACGCAGGGTCGTTTCATTGCTAAGTAAGTTGAATATTTCCTGTTCTGCCTTTGAAGTATCCTTTTGTTTCTGTGATTTTAATTTGATCAATAGCTGGATGATATAGGATACATTTATTTCATCCCGATGGATCAATTCCAACTCAAAATCCACATCTTCTAAAATAGAAACTTTCTCCTTTTCATGCCCACTCTTTACCTTATCGTATAGGTCCAGATACTTGCTTTTATAATCTTCAAACTGCTGTTCTGTCATTTCCAGGTCTTCCCATTTGAAATCTGAGAAGGATGCTAGAATATTTTTTATCCTCATTAGATCCCGGAATGCCTTTATGAATGCCAACTCGTCATCTTCGCTGACCAACTCATCCACACTTTCCAACGTAGGAGTTAATGCAATCAAATGGTCAAATGCTTCATCAAACTTGACCGCGTAATCTTCATAAGGTTTCATGATGATGACCTCGATCGCTTCCTTATTGCTAAACAATGTAATGGCTTCGTCAGTCCTACTTTTAAGATTCCGGAAAGCAACAATATTACCCTGGCTTTTTTGTTCGTTCAATATCCTGTTCGTCCTGCTGAATGCCTGAATTAGTCCATGATACCGCAGATTTTTGTCCACATACATCGTATTTAATGTCGGGCTGTCAAAACCAGTGAGGAACATATTGACCACCAACAAAATATCGATCTTGCGTTCTTTTACTTTTTTTGAAACATCATTGAAATAATTGTAAAAACTCTGACTGTCCCTGGTCGTAAAATTGTCCCCAAATAGTTTGTTGTAATCGCCGATAAACTCCTCCAACTTTTCCCTGCTGTGAAGATTTATTTTATACCCTGCCGGAGGTTCTGCAGCCATTTCCAAATCAACCTGATCAAAATCCTGATCAGCGTTTAATATTCCGTTGGCATCTGCATCGTCTTCATTCACGCCATAACTGAAGATCGTCGCAATGTTCAGATTGTGTAAACCTTCTTCTTTTTTCCTTTTAAACAGGTCAACATACTTGATGAGCGTAGCCACATTGTTGATGCAAAACATTGCCGTAAAATCCCGATTGTGGGTCTTTCGGCTGTGATGCGCAATGATATAATCCGTTATTTTCTCCAATCGGACACCGTCTTCCATCAATTCTTTTGTATCAATGTCTTCTACCTCAATGTCGATATTGGAGGCGAACGGTCGTTCGTCTTTCCATTTATATCTGCCAACATACTCTACGGAAAACTTTAAAACATTTTCATCTTTGATGGCATCGGTAATGACATATTTATGCAAACAATCCTCAAACAAATCTTTTGTGGTCCGCTTGCCGTGTTCATTTTTGGCGGCATTGTCTGCGAAAATAGGCGTTCCCGTAAATCCGAACATTTGGGCATTGCTAAAAAACTCTTTTATCCGTTTGTGTGTGTCCCCAAACTGACTCCTGTGACATTCGTCAAAGATGAAAATAATGCGTTTGTCCTTCAGCTCAGACATTTTCGACTCATATTTGAGTTTGCTGATGGCAGTATTGAGCTTTTGAATAGTTGTTACGATGAGGTTTGAATTTTTTGATTCCCCTTTTTTGTCCACATAGGTTCCTGTGAACTGTTTTACCAGATTTTGCGTATTGTCAGAACCGTCGATACTACCTTCCTGAAAACTGTTAAATTCCTTTATCGTTTGATTATCCAGATCTTTTCTATCCACTACAAATACTACTTTGTGCACTTGCGGCAAAGCCATGAGGATCTGACTGGCTTTAAAACTGGTCAGCGTCTTGCCCGAACCGGTGGTATGCCATATATAACCGTTCTTGGGTTGAGTAGCAAGGCCTTGCGACTTAACCCTTTCTATCAATGCCTCCACTGCATAGAACTGATAAGGACGGAGCACCATTGGGATCTTGTAGGTTTCATTGAGTACGACGTATTTGCAGATCATCTTGCTGAGATGGCAAGGCTCTAAAAATGCATCTGTAAAACCGTTCAAAATATTGGAAAGCCTTTTGTTTTCAATATCTGTCCAATAAAAAGTCTGTTTGAAACTTTGGTTTCTATTGTTGGCATAATACTTAGTGTTTACGCCATTGCTGATGATAAAGATCTGTACATACTGGAATAGGGCAGCATTGGAGCTAAAGGAATGTCTCTGATAGCGATTGACCTGATTGAATGCTTCCTTCAGTTCCAGCCCTCTGCGCTTGAGTTCTATTTGCACCAATGGCAGACCGTTGATGAGGATCGTGACATCATAACGGTTTTTATATTTTCCTTCCTGGCTTACCTGATTCGTTACCTGATATTGATTCTGGCACCAATGTTCGATATTCAGGAATTCAAAATAAAGATTGTCTCCATTATCCCTTAAAATATGCTGCTTTTGTCTCAAGGTCTTGCCTTTTTCGAAAACAGAACCTTTGTTTAAAATATTCAATACCCTTTCAAATTCTGTTACTGAAAATTGTTCTTCTCCGGTTCTTTTTAAGGCAGATTGATTGTGTTTTTCTAATTGCCTTTTAAGGTTAAATAATAGGTCGACTTCACCATCGATTTGCACATAGGTATATCCTAATTTTTGCAATTGCACGATGAGCTGTTCCTCTAATATTTGTTCGGATTGTTTAGCCATTAATTTTATCTTTTCCCCAATTCATAGGATTGTTGACAATGTATCTTTCAATAATCCCGAATTCACGATCATTACGAATAATGTGATCGTGATAATTGGGTTGAAAAAAATGATTTTTTTTATTATATTTTGGGATATTCAATTGATGTTCATCAATATAATCATCAATTTTTGTATTTACCGCCGATTTGAATCCCGCCATAAATGATGAAATGGATTTTGGCAATCGAATTGGCGGGTTTCGTTTTATGGATAATAAATCGGTGTCGATGGAATCGGTCGGGTTTGTGGATATTTGATCATTTGGATTTATTGGAATGATGGAATCCGGTGGAATGATTGAATTCATCGGTAGAGACACACGGCCGTGTGCCTCTGCGGTGGCCGTCGAATCAACGACCGCCGCAATCACGTCCGTCGTTCCACCATCCGTTCCACCATCCATCCCATCCCATTTTTCGCGTATTTCCACAATTCCATGCAAATGATTTGGCATGATAACAAATGTATGCAATAATAATTCATCACGTATTTCAAATGATTTAAACCATTCCATTTCGACAATTTTTCCAAATTCGGACAATACCATTTCGTGATTTACAATGGTTCCTAAAATACATTCCCTGTGTTGTGTTACAATGGTCAAAAAATACATGGCCTCCGCCGAATAATCCCAATTGGGTTTGCGGTGTGATTGGATGCGGTATTTATTTTGATATTTTCCATTTGTATTATATTGGTTCGTGTATAGGGGCACGGCCGTGCACCTCTACACAAACATCTTCTGCAACAATCCCTTTTTCCACACCTCCGTTTTTGTTATTTCGGTCTGTGTATGGTTTATTTTTTCGTCTAAGGAAGTAAGGAAATTGGCGATGAGGGTTTGTTCTTCTTT
>JADJSK010000007.1 GCA_016711705.1 Candidatus Brachybacter algidus
CCTTCGATGCTGAGATACCCTGTGCTTTCAAGGCAACATTCATGCTTGTTTTTAAAGAATCCGACCAAAAACTATGCCATGCTTCACTGTTGCTGTATTGTTGTGAAGCGGGAGGCTGTATAGCGGTGATATCAGGAACCAAAGCAGCGCTGTCCATCTCCAGTAGGTCCTTTCTTGCCTTGCCATAGATAGAAAGTGCAGAATCAAGGTTGGTGGCTTTGACTTGAAGTGATGTCCTGGAAAGATCGAATCCCAGATCATTTTCAATTATATTAAAACCTGCCTTGTCCTCATCTGGAATATAATTTAATTTGGAAAGATCTCCTTGAAATTGAATTTTTGAAGAAGGGATGATCATAGCAAATGTGCCCAATACTATAACACCTATGATCCATTTATTTTTATGGAAATCGTAGCTAGTCATCTTCTCGAACCATTTGATGGCCACCTCCCTCTCACGAGTTTTTTCGCTGTGCAGCCATTGGGGTAGGACGATCAGAGTGGTCAAAACACCTACGGCAAGACTGATCACTGCCAAATAACTGAATTGCTGTAATAGCAAGCTATCTGACAAGACTAACAGCGCAAAAGCTGCGATCGTCGTCACGTTCCCAATGAGCAAGGGCGAAGATATTTCACTTATAGCCTCCTCAATTGAATCATGGTGGATCCGTGCATTGATAAGGTGGATGGAATAGTTGATACCCATAGCAAGAATAATAGTAGCAGAAGACATTGCCATAGCTACTATTGGAATACCAAAATATCCAAATGTGGCCAATGCCATCGCATAACCTACTACTGAAGGCACCAAGGCAATGAGTGAAAGCCTCTTGCGTCTATAGAAATAATATAGCAAACCCATGGTGAGAAAAATGGAGATAATCCCTGTAAGATTTCCATCTCTTGACGATCTGTCTTTATTGATCTCTGAAGCAATGGGAGCCCCGATAAGATAAGTTTTTACTGGAGCAAACATTTTTTCGCCTTGACCTCTCATAGAGAATAAAGTATCTATAAGTCCTGCATATCTAGGGTCTTCATTGTCAGGAAAGATAGCTGTGAGATCAAATAATAAATTTCTTTCATCTGTAGAAATCTGGAAACCATTTGCTTGAGTGAGGCTGGGTACGGTCCGGAAAGAACTAAGTTTTTTTAGGACCGTCGGAGCAAGATGCAATGGATCTAATTCATTATAATATTTAAGTGCTAGTCCAGTGAAGCTATTATTCATTCTTGCATTGGCCTTCACTATATTCGTCAGCGCTTCACTATCCAACTTACGCGACAAGGAATCAAGATCTTGGGCAGTAAGCAACAATGGAAGATTGTAAAAGATGCTGTCATAGAGCACTCTTTGGAGACTGTCTGTCATCCTGATTCGGGTGTCTTTGATGCTTTGAGATAGATATGGAGAAGATGCAAGTCTGTTTTCCCACCATTCCGCATTATCAAGCAAGAGTTGTAAGGAAGTATCAGCATGCTCTTCAACATGCAAAAGAATGAGCATGTTATTATTTGATCTCAGATTTGTGACCTGAGACTTATAATTCTTGGAAGTAGTATGTTGTGGAAAAATGGAAAAAATATCATTGTTAAACTTAAGCTTAACAATACCGAAGACGGCATATAGGGCGATTGCGCACAATAAAATGTAAAAAACAAAGGGGTACTTTCTTAATTTATTAAAGATATAAATGAATGGTCTACCCATGATTTAAGATACTAGTTTAGGAACAGTCCTGGCAAATAATTTATAGATAAAAAAGCTGATCTAAAAAGCCAAAACGGCTGCAAATATCGAAAGTATTACTGCACCAACCAAATACTGCTCAAGGTTATTTGCCAATGAATTAATGGAATAGTCAAATTTAGAAAAATTCAATTTTCTCGGGTCAGATACTATTTTTCCTCCTATCATATAGCTAAAGTAAAGGATAAGAGGAATCATTGGTGGAATAGATATATGTGCTGCAAGTGTAAACAGAGCTTTATTCAATTTTAAATAATGGCTGATGGTCAAACCAATGATTAGCTGATACCCCCATACCGGAAAAATACCCATGAAAACGCCAAAAGCAATGGAGGTCGATCTCCGAATCACACTTTCTTTGGGATCATGCAATGTCTTTCCAAAGCTTTTCCAAAACCCGACACTTAATATTTTCCTGAACCATCTCAATGGAATATACCAAAAAAATGCCTGTAGAAAAAGAATGGTATTTAGTAAACTTATTCGAGTAAAATCCTGAAAAGGTCTGAAATGTGTAACTCTGATATGACTAGGAGGATAATAAACCCTCACAGGAACAGGCAGAATCTGTATATTTCTCCATGCAGCCTTCACTAGAATCTCCACTTCAAATTCAAATTTCCAAGTAATAAGCTTCAGATCTTTGATCAATCGAATAGGATATAACCTGTAACCCGATTGCGTATCAGGAAGTTCAACGCCAGTATCAAACTTAAACCAAAAATTTGAAAATTTATTGCCAAATGAACTCTTTCCGGGAATACCTTCCCTTTCCATATTTCTGGATCCAATAATGATGGCGTCTTTATTGAAGCGGTGAAAGTCTACAATAATTGGAATATCTTCCGGTAGATGCTGACCGTCAGAATCTATGGTGATGGCATAGTCATAGCCATGCTCAAGCGCTATTCGAAATCCTGTTTTAATGGCTATACCCTTGCCCTGATTAGATTCCTGAGTATGAATAATTAAGTTTGGGAAAGCATTTAATAGCTCTGAAGTGTTATCTGTAGAGCCGTCATTCACCACAATAATGCTAGAAGTATATTTAGAGCACCCATTTACCACAGCCTTAAGCGTCGATCCATTGTTATATGTAGGTATCAGAATACATATCTTTGAATCCTTCATCACAGACCCTGTTATTTCATCCAAAGATGCCATCTAAGCTTTTAATTGTTCTGTAAGTGAAATGCTTACTTTTGAAAAGACGACCTCTTCGCTTCTTAACACTGCTTTAACATCCAAAGGACTATCTGTTCCGTAAATCTCAATATCCAGAAAAAGTTCAGGATTTATTATTGGATCGACAAAATTTAGAAATTTACATTGTTTAACCTTAGATATCAGAAGGTTTTTCTTCTGAGACAAAGAAACACACGATGTAATTATTTTAAGGATCAATACACCAGGAAGCACCGGTTGCCCAGGAAAATGGCCCTTGAAAATAGGATGGTCTGAATCAAGTCGAATCTTAAATCCAGGTAGAAGATCTCCCTCCCTTTCGATGGTATGTATGGAAAAAAAAGTATTGATATCTCCCATTATTTATATCAGTATTCTATAAAACTAATGAAGCCAGGGGCTCAACTAATTATAAATTTATACGTTTAAAATTAAAAATATTACAAATGAAATATTTCATTTTTTTATTGGCATCATTCAACTCATTTTGCAACAGCAAAGATAGCAAGCCAGATGAACTGAATGCCAAAACTACACAAATTGTTGAAAAGACTGATCCTGCCAATGAAGAGACAATAGTACTCGGAGGAGGATGTTTCTGGTGTTTGGAAGCAGTTTATCAGGATCTAAACGGAGTTACAAAGGTTGAATCCGGATATTCAAATGGCCATGTGGATAATCCAACATACAAACAGGTATGTTCAGGTTTGACAGGACATGCGGAAGTGGTCAAACTTACTTTTGACAATAAAAAAGTCAGTTTAAATGACATACTCGATGTATTCTGGACTATCCATGACCCCACGACTCTTAATAGACAAGGTAATGATTCCGGGCCTCAGTACAGAAGTGGTATTTATTACTTCAATGAAGCTCAGAAGAAAATAGCCGAAAATTCTATTAAGACGTCAGCTCAAGAAATATGGGGTGATAGAATCACTACTGAAGTACTTCCGGTGAGCAAATTTTCTGTAGCAGAGGATTATCACCAAAACTATTATAATGAAAATAGTAATGAGTCTTATTGTAGATTTATCATCACGCCTAAAGTAGAAAAATTCAGAAAGAAATTTGCTGACAAATTAAAATCAAATCAAAAATCAACAGAAATGGAAAGTGTACCAAAATGGAATGAACTCACATCAGCCGAAGCAAGAGTCATTGAAGATAAAGGAACAGAGTATCCCGGCACCGGCAAATATTATAAATCTACCGGTAATGGTGTATATGAATGTAGAAGGTGTAACGCACCTCTATATGACAGCAAAGACAAATTCCAAAGTGATTGCGGGTGGCCGGCATTTGATGATGAGATCGAAGGTTCAGTAGAGAGAATACCTGATGCTGATGGATCCAGAACGGAAATCGTATGTGCAAATTGTAAAGCGCATTTGGGTCATGTATTTGAGGGAGAAAGACTGACATCAAAAGATACACGTCATTGTGTGAATTCGATTTCTCTGCAGTTTTTGACTAGAGAGGAATACGAAAAGCAGCAATTGGCACGTAAAAATAATAATTAGTAATAAGAAAATTTTGTAGCGCTTAATTAAGACTGAATGAAAAATATTTTTGTTCAGTCTTATTTTTTTACGAACTTTGAATTGTTTAAACCTTTTTTACTAATCTTCGTTTATCACACAATGTTTAAAACCACAGGTATCATATTACTTTGTATGACTTTTATTTTCGCTACCAGCGGAAATAGCCGTGGTCTTATATTCAAAAATCTGGCAAAGACAGAGCATGAGCTTAAGGTTAAAAATGATTTTGGTATGCCTGCCGCTGAAGAAATTTTTGAACAGGTCACTGAAAAGAAACCACCTACGTCGATCTTAAAATTTCCATATTTCCCTATTGAGCAGAGGGATATGCTTCATCTCAACTACTTTTTGAAAAGATCCATTCTACTTCACATCAATGACATTGTCATTCCTCCTCCCAAATTTTAAATTAAAAGAATATTTCGACCGATCATCAGGTCAACAATAATTGGCATGTGCGAAGCATGTCCTCATTTCTTTTAATTTAATTCAAAATAAAAATGCAAAAATTACAAGCATATTTAAAGTCTGATATATTATCAGGCCTGGTCGTCTTTTTAATATCAGTGCCTTTATGCCTCGGAATAGCCTTAGCTTCAGGTGCACCACTATTTTCAGGAATGATCTCAGGTATCATTGGAGGTATTGTCGTAGGAAGTATCAGCAAGTCTCCGTTAAGTGTCAGTGGACCTGCTGCTGGGTTAACGGCAATTGTTCTTTCGGGAATTTCTACAATTGGATCATTTGAAGGATTTCTATTGGCGGGGATTCTTGCAGGGATCTTCCAGGTAATATTAGGCATAGTTAAAGCAGGAACTATTGGATACTATTTCCCTTCAAATGTCATAAATGGAATGCTCACTGCAATAGGTATCATCATCATCCTCAAGCAGTTGCCCCATTTGTTCGGATATGATGCCGAATCACTAAGTGATGGTACATTAAGTCCAAACGAATCACATATTACCGCTACCATAGAACAGGTTTTGAACGGGATTCAACCTGGCATTGTGATCACTAGTATCGTCTCCTTATTGGTCATGGTGCTCTGGGATAAATACAAACCGGAAAAACTAAAATTGGTACCCGGGGCTGGACTGGCAGTGCTGACAGGGGTTTTGGTCAATTTTATATTTATTTATACAGCTTCTAAAGGGCTTATCATTGAATCAACGCATCTCGTAAATCTTCCGATACCAGAGGATTTTGCTTCGTTTCTTGGTCAGTTTGCAACTCCGGATTTTTCATATATCGTCAATAAAGATATCTGGATATTGGCTCTGACCATAGGAGTGGTGGCATCCCTTGAGACCCTACTTACTATAGAAGCTACTGACAAGATCGATCCGGAAAAAAGATTTACAGACAGCAATAGAGAGTTACTTGCACAAGGCACAGGTAATATCATAAGTGGACTGATAGGTGGAATCCCTATTACTTCTGTTATAGTGCGGTCTTCTGCCAACATGAATGCCGGCGCTAAGTCCAAACTATCTACAATCGTACATGGCATATTACTTTTGGTGGGTGCCATGCTGATTCCTGCCATTTTAAATTATATACCATTGGCTTCTTTAGCAGTCATTCTGGTCGTGACAGGATATAAATTATGCAAACCTTCTGTATTCATGTCATTCTTCAAAATGAATAAATATCGTTGGTTTCCATTTATTGCTACAGTAGTTGCTATCGTCTTTACGGATCTGCTCGTGGGAGTGGCCATTGGTATGGCCATCGCAGTTGGAGCTATTCTGATAGGTAACCTTAAAAATACGTATCACTTGCACCAAGGACAACTTGAAGGAGTTAACATGATAAGAATAGAGCTGTCCCAGGAGGTATCCTTTCTTAACAAGGCAGCATTGACTATGACCTTAGATAGGTTGCCCAATGATTGCACAGTGGTGATAGATGCGACCAAAACATTTTATATAGATTTTGATGTGTTGGAAATGATAAGGGAATTTGAGCAAATAAAGGCACCTACCAAAAACATCAAAGCTGTGCTGACCGGATTTAAAGAAGAATATGATGTGGTCAATAATGACCATATTTTCTACGAAGAAATTCCGGGGCTTAAAAAAAATGCACATAAAAGAACTGGCATGAAAGCCACTGAAGTAATCACGAATATAAAAAAAGGAAATAAGGTTAATGGCAAAATTAATTTTGTCAACTAGCTATATTTTAACTAATTCATATAAGGTTTTGACAGGAAGGATCTCAGCGAAAGTTGGGGTCCTTTTTTGTAGCGAATTTAATACAAGTCAATACATTCATTACACCAGAATTCTCAAACTGAATTTATATTTTTATCCAAAAATGAAGAGAAAAGAAACTAATATCGAAAAAGCATACGTTTCATTGATAGATTAAAACTTTTCATCACTATGAGAATACAATTACTTTACTTCATGTCTTTATTGTTCATGATGACTATTTGCTATGATTTACCCGGAGCCAAAACCAATTTATACATCCATGTTAAAAAAAATACCATCGAGATCGGTGAATATAAAGGCAAACATTTATGCAGTAAAAAATTTAAATCTTATAAGATTGACCACATTGATAAAGAAGAGATAAAAAGATATCTTTTAGGAAAAGAAGAAGAGATAGTTCTTTACTACATACATTGTTGGTTGGGAAATATTTCATTTTATAACAAATCTTCCATTAGTGCTTTGCAAAAACTTGAAGGCATAGATAAAACGATTTCAATTAAATGGGAAGGAAAGGGCTTGAATTATCACAAAAACTGGATTAATTCAAAGAATGAAGGTCGGAAGATTGGTGAACTTTTTGAATACCTGGTTCATTCACCACATAAGAATAATGTGCTACTTTGCCATTCCATGGGCCACGAAGTTTTTACAGGATTATATGAAAGCCTAAAACCTGACGAACAATATTTCAAAATAATATTCATGGCAAGCGCCGATCTACCCAAGGATATTTTGAGCAATGAACTGAAAGATTTGCCGGCCATGACTCAAGATCTTTATATCTATGAGCATAATAAAGATCGTTTTTTGCAGTTCGCAACTATTGTACATAAGCAAAAAAGGCTTGGATTGCCTGATACCATGGACTCAGAGGTATACCAATTGATATCCAATCTAACAATTATCAATGTGACCTGCTTAAATGGGCGTAACTGGATCAATCCTTCAAATCACATTTATTTCAAAGATCATAGCGGCGTGCGGGAAGATATGAACGATAGGCTGCATTCTTTTACATGCAACAAGTCCAAAAGCCGCTATTAAGGAGGACTAACACGGTACAATAGATGGTGGAAATAAAATAAACCATGCCATAAAAGACATTAACATATAAATCCCTTTGTCATATGTGCTGATAATCAATGCGAAAGGGCATTGTCAAATATAATAATATTAATAATGTTTTAAATACTGTAAGATAAGATTTTGGATAATCATGTCTTTGGTATTATAATAATCTGCATGCCTAAGTAGCTGTACCAAAGAGCGTTTTACAAATTACAAATCTTTGTAATGCCTTGTAAAATCAAGGTTTATAGAAATAAATATGTATAAAAAAAGTACACCACTCACTCAAATTAAACATATATTTACCGCCGAATTGAATGAATCCCTTTTAAGTGAACAGTATGTATGGACGGAAATCTTAATGCAAATAATAATACAATCCCAAATATAGTCAATGAGTTTGAAGCAATGTCTCAGAACGGAGGCCTCAACTTATTGCATGAAAAAGATTTTATTGAACTTATTTTATACTTTGAAAAAGAGTTAATGTTGGACAAAGCCTTGGAGATCACTGATCTTGCTTTGGAACGCTTCAGCTATATACCTGACCTTTTTCTCAAAAAAGCACAAATACTAATAGCCCTGAATAACACTTCGGAGGCGTTTGAGGCCTTAGATCAAGCATTAATGTTGGCTCCTGCAGAGAATGAAGCAAAGCTAATGAAAGCTAATTGCCTTATAATGGATAAGGCTTACGATGATGCTTTTTCTATGTTGAGTGATATCATGGTTTCTGGCTCATATAAAGAGAGGCTTAGCGCTTCTTTGTTGAAGGCAAATATCCATGAAATCCTGAAAGACTACAACCAGATGTTTACCCACATCAAATTTGTACTTGATCTAGAGCCGGGCAATGAACCAGCCATGGAAAAGCTTTGGTCTTATATGGAAGCTCAAAGAAGTTACCATCAAGGCATTAACTACCTGAATCAATTACTTAATAACGATCCATACGCTTATTTAGCTTGGTATAACCTTGGACAGGCCTATTCTTGCATCGGTGAATATGAAAATGCTATAGCAGCTTACGAATATTCATTCATAATTCAGCCTTCTTTTGAATTAGGGTACAAAGATTGCGCAGATCTTGCATTTCAACTATGTAAGTACAAGTTCGCCTTAAAAGTATACTCAGATGCACTGGAAAATCTTGGTCATGATAGTGAAGTCTTCGCTTGTATCGGTGAATGTTATTTGAAATTGAAACAATATCGTCTGGCACGACTGAATTTCAGAAAATCAAACAGACTTGATCCTTATAACGATGAAGTACATTATAATCTAGGCATTTGTTTTGCAGCAGAACATAAATATGAAATCGCACTCCAGCACTATTTTAAAGCATTAAAAATAGAAGATTGCAGAGAGGAATACTTTGCTGCTGCAGCAGAAGCATTTTACAAGATCGGTGAAGTAGACAAAGCAAATTATTATTTTATCAAGGCTACAGAAATAGGCGGAGATATTCCTGAAATATGGTTTGCCCATGCCAAGTTCTTATATGAGATAGAAGAATACCAAAAGTCTTTGGAAATCCTTGAAGAAGCTGATGAATACACATATTCGGCAGATCTACTTTATATCAAGGTGTTAACATTAGTGGCCTTAGATAGAAAAGACGAAGCATCTGAAATTCTAAAAGAGGCATTATCAGAGGACTACGAGACACATAGAATCCTCTTTCAGATCAATCCTAATCTCAAGGATGATGCCGAAATGACATCTATCATTAATTATTTCCAACCGGAAGATTAATAGTTATTTCATTTTAAGTTAACATACGGAGGCTAACTTTGCTAATTAACTTTTGATTTCGATGGTTTGCTGTTGATTTCAATAATGTAATGATATGTCAAAGAAAAAAGTCTTAATTACACCGCTCAATTGGGGTCTTGGCCACGCCGCCAGATGCATTCCTGTCATCAGAAGTCTGGTAAAACGGGGACACGAAGTACATATAGGTTCAGATGGAGTGGCTCTAGCCTTGCTAAAGGAGGAATTCCCTGAGCTATTGTTCACTGAACTTCCAGGATACGGCATCCATTATAAAGGTAAAAATCTGATGAAATCACTCTTCCTTCAGATACCGTCTATGATGAAGGCTATCAAGAAAGAGAAAGCCCATGTCAAAAAATACGTCAAAGAACATCAGATAGATATAATCATCTCTGACAATCGGTTTGGTTGCAGGTCGAAGAAAACCGAAAACGTTTTTATCACTCATCAACTTCAACTGATACTTTCCAATGAAGCGCTGACCATTTCTGCTTCAGCTATTAATAAATTCATGATTGAAAAATTCGACGAGATCTGGGTTCCAGATGCACCTCCACCGAACAATATCAGTGGAGTGATGTCAGACAGAAAAGGCTTCAAAAAAATAAGTTATTTGGGGCCTTTGTCCCGTTTCAAATTCAAGGAACAAAAACCTAAACGTGATTTTATAGTAATTCTATCAGGTCCAGAGCCTGCTAGGACCTATTTGGAATTAGCAATTACTGAACAGGTGGTACTATTACCCTATTCATTCCTCATCGTTCGTGGTCTTCCCGGAAATGGTTACCCGGCCTTAAAACTTCCCGGGCACACCGAAACTGTTAATTTTATGACTGCTGAGAATCTCAATAAAGCCATCAATGAGAGCAAAAGAGTCATCAGCAGGACAGGATATACCACGGTCATGGACCTTGTCACACTCAATAAAAAGGGAATTCTTATACCGACTCCCGGACAGCCGGAACAGGAATATTTGGGAAGAGAATTGGTTAAGAAAGGACGTTTTATCATCGCATCTCAGGAGGAATTAGATTTAGAGACATTATGCAGGATATCACTGGAGGATGAATCTCAACCGGTGCACGTCTTTGAGTCTAGGTTGGAGGTTGCTTTAGATAATGCGGGGTTATGAGTAATCAGTAATCAGTAACCTTATGGAACGACCTTCTCACCTTCTCACTTTCTCACCATCTCACTTTTATCAGTAATCAGTAATCAGTAATCAGTAATCAGTAATCCAAGTATAATAGATATAGTTGTGAATGGAAGACACTATCCCAAAAATTGAAGTCAATTGATTGAAAATAGCCTTTGTTTTAAACCTTGATAGACTAACAGCTCTCATTATGCATTATTCATTAAAAAGCCTCCACTCCCTTGGCCCTCTCCAAAGAGGGACATCTGCTCATCATCATACTTTTATCTTTTAATGGATATATACGAAATGTTCAGAAATAGCATGTGTTAAGGTTTATGAGAAAGTCTCAGCTCCTCTATATTTCATTTTTCATTATTCATTCTTCATTAAAAAGCCTCCACTCCCTTGGCCCTCTCCGAAGAGGGACATCTGCTCATCATCACATTTTTGTTTTTTAAATATAGTTATAGAATGTTTGAAAATTGCCTGTGTTTAAAACCATGAAAAACTGCCAGCTCTCATTATTCATTATTCATTATCTATAATTCATTATTCATTAAATAACCCTTTTCCTATATTTGCTGTTTAATAACCTGACGCGAACAAATCGTTTATATTTCATGGCAATACAATCAGACATCGTAATCATTGGTTCAGGGGTAGCAGGGCTAAGCCTTGCAATACAATTAGCTTCCAGGAGAAAGGACATTAGCATCATCGTACTCGCCAAGACTACTGAAAGCGAAAGCAATACGAATTATGCCCAAGGAGGAATTGCTTCTGTGTGGGATCATGAAACCGACGATTTTAAAAGTCATATTGATGACACGCTGGATGCAGGAGATGACCTTTGCGATCCGAAGATAGTGCGGATCGTAGTAGAAGAAGGTCCGGTAAGAGTCCAGGAATTGATCGATTGGGGAGCAAATTTTGATAAAGACAATTCAGGTGATTATGACCTGGGAAGAGAAGGAGGACATAGTGAAAACAGGATTCTTCACTATAAAGATGTCACCGGATGGGAAATTCAACGCACCTTGATGGCCAAAGCAGCAACATATGATAATATAGCAATATATGAACATTACTTTGCCATAGACATTATTACTCAACATCATCTTGGACATAATATATCCAGACTAACCCCAAATATCGAATGTTTTGGGGTCTATGCGCTGAATAGAAAGACCAGCGAGATCATTACATTTCTCGCCAAACAAACTGTTTTGGCATCCGGAGGCACAGGTCAGGTATATAAATCAACTACCAACCCAGCAGTAGCCACGGGCGATGGCATCGCCATGTTCTATCGTGCTAAAGGTCGGGTTGAAAATATGGAATTTGTTCAGTTTCACCCAACAGCGTTGTATAATCCTGCGGGAGAAAATCCTGATTTTCTTATCAGTGAAGCTGTGAGAGGTTTCGGAGCAGTTTTAAAAGACGCTTCCGGAAATGAATTCATGCAAAAATATGATGAAAGATTGTCTTTAGCTCCTAGAGATATCGTAGCTCGTGCCATAGATAATGAGATGAAGGTACGCGGTGTAGACAATATGTATCTCGATTGCAGACATCTGGATAAGGAAGGATTCTTGAAGCATTTTCCAAATATTTATAACAAATGTTTGAGTATAGGTATAGATCCGATGGTCAGCATGATACCAGTTGTCCCTGCCTGTCATTATATGTGTGGCGGAATTCAGGTAAATGAATTTGGTCAAAGTTCTATAAGAAGACTATTGGCAGCCGGAGAATGTACATGTTCGGGGCTGCATGGGGCAAACAGACTTGCAAGTAATTCACTGCTGGAAGCATTGGTATTTGGTTATAGGGCAGCAATGAAAATATTGGAAAGTGAAGAAGAATATACGATTCAAGAAGGTATTCCTGATTGGAATGCTACCGGTACCAATGATCCCAAAGAAATGATCCTAATCACGCAAAGCAGAAAGGAAGTTAAGGAGATCATGTCCAATTATGTTGGTATAGTCCGATCCAATGTCAGACTTAAAAGAGCATCTGACAGGATGTTTTTACTTTATCAGGAAACTGAAGAATTATACAACAATACAACTATAAGTCCACAGCTATGTGAGTTGCGCAATCTTATTACTATTTCATATTTGATCATCAAAGGAGCGACATTGAG
Organism: Candidatus Brachybacter algidus; assembly: GCA_016711705.1. Lineage (GTDB taxonomy): Bacteria > Bacteroidota > Bacteroidia > Chitinophagales > Saprospiraceae > Parvibacillus > Parvibacillus algidus. The sequence continues at coordinate 12,839 of JADJSK010000007.1, forward strand.
ACACGAAAGCAGAGGGTTGCATTATACCACGGACTATCCGGGTAAGTTGCCATTCATAGAGAATACTTTGATGTGATATTTATTTTAAACTGAATAAAGATCGAATATGTCCTCGATCTGAGGAATGACGACCTTAGGAGCAGCTATTTCTTCAATGGATGTCCTTATGATATTTTTAGAATAGACTTCGTGTTCTAATATTGCCAACTCTATTGCATCAGCTAATATGATGGCATCAAATTCATGCACAATTACTCCATTTTCATCATTAATATAGAATTCTGGGCTTTTGCAATCCGTTGTAACAACGTATAATCCCATGGCAAGTCCTTCAGCAATATGACTACCAAAGCTTTCCAACCTGGAAGCAGATACATAAAGTTCGCAATTTTCTAATACACCTATGACTTCCTCTCTCTTCGTCCTTCCATGAAATATCACCTCTTCACCAAGTGAATGTTCTTGGACGTATGACTTCATAGTTTCTTCTTCAGGACCGTCACCAATCAGGTGCAGTTCAAACTCCATCTCGCGATTCTTGAGGATACTGAGTGCCTCTAGCAATAAAATATGTCCTTTTCTTTGATCCAAATCACTGACGCAGGCCATCGATACTCTTTGCTTGATCGCATCACTTAACACAGGTGCGAAAAAGTCCTGATGGACCATACCCGAAATGAAAGTTACAGGAGTATTCGTTAATTTACTGATGTTAGCAGCGAGAAGCCTACTGACAGCAATAATATGATCAGCACGTCTATAGTAAAAATAAGTTTGCAGCCTAAGTTTAAGCGTCAATCTATTGTTCATAATAGCGCTTAGGTGTTCGGTGTGAACAATAGCAATCTTAAATTTAATTTTGATCTTTTTGACCCATCCAAGCGCTGACAATCCATGAGTGTTGATGATATCCGGTTGTCCATTTAATAAAACATACTGCTCAAAATACAGCAATGCTTTCTTCCTGATCTGTCGACGTTTATTCACATAATGATAATATTCCACAAAACCTTTGCAGTCGGTTTTAATAGTTTTTTCAGTATTGTCTTTGTCGATATGAAAACAAATTACTGAAACTTGATGACCCGCCAGCGCATAGTTCTCTGCAATGTCCCGCACAAATATTCCAACATGGCCTTCTTCAGAGGCTTGATACCATGCCGGTATTATCACTATATGCATAGTATCATATTGTTTCTGATTGTTCTGAATTAATTTGTGAACTGCTTTTCACCTCTATGCCTTCCTTTGTGAGATATTTCAAAAATTCAATGTATTGATCCAGAAAATATTTGTTGGACCAAGGGGTAAGATAATTATTGTGAAAAAGAACAGAAACTGTATAACCGTTATTCCACTGATCAATCATTTTCTTAAATGATTCAACAATACTTGAATTTTGGTTAAAATTATCGAAACTGGTATCCATCAATATCAAGGGAACAACTTGTATTCCATATGGTTTTACAAAAGGTATAAATGGAAATGGATAGCCATTGCGAAGCCCAGGAGCATCAGACCATCCAAGTCCAGTATCCACTTCCACTCCTTCAACTGCCATCTCTTTCCAGCTCTTAGGATATGTGTATTTCAGAAAGTGATTCCTATTGGTAAATGGTTCTGATCTTTTAAATTTTGCTGCTTCATCTAAATAACTATGATCAGAACTGCTTTTGTGCAAACCAACTTCCATCTCATCGGTCAAGATAGATTCCGCAGTTGATTTAAGAATATCAGGGCCATAATCTGCCTGTCTAATATTTTTAACAAAGCCTTCATTTGGTAATAAATAGAAAGTACTTTTTACTCCGAATGTTCTTTCTAAAGAAATAATCTCGGAAATATTATTCCAAATTTTCTTTGATCCAAAGAGATGTTTAAATAAAGCTTTTCCAAGGGACCAGGATGGATTTTTTAAGAAAAACTTAAACTCCTGTTTAAACCCTGATGTCAGAAAATCTATATCGTGTGTGAGAATTACGCTCCTAGGTGCCATAGATCTGATGTTCTCAATATGGCAATAATCTTTCAAAAATATTCTGAAGAGTGGCGATACAAGATCTTCATAAGAGGAATGGAAAGCCTTGTAAAGACTATTTTCGTATGTTAATCTACCATATTTATCCAGCACAGCATCAGATAGATTTTGCTCTGATAAACAATGTAAAATAGAGAAGGCTGAAGCGAGTGGATCAATCTTTTTAAGGTCAGTTTCGTAACATATATGAAGTCCTTGTTGAAACAATTCAGGACATGGTCTCAAAAGGCCTAGTTTGGTATAAACTTCTCTTTTTAAAGGGTAGCCCGATGATAAATCAAAGATGAGGGCATCTTGAACCAACTCTTCTGTCTCAATAAATTTTACCTCAAACTGTTTTTGAATTAGGTCAAATAAAGAGGTGATTAGTGGCCGAAACTCTATTACTTCTGGTAAAAAAAAGAATGGAATAACAGGTCGTTCCAAAGACTAATTTATTATTGTCCAATAAAGGTACATAATAAAAAAATCAATTGGCCATCTTCCAATTGCTGATGTTAGGGCACATAGTTTGCCATTCCGGCTGAATAGTCATATATGTCTGACCAATTTTTTCATCCACCCATCTTTTTACCTCAGAATCTTTCTTTTCAATGATTGCATCTTCCTTCAATCGGGAAAAATCTTTTTCAAGGCTTGCTTTGTGTGGTTCAGATCGTGATTGCAGCATTAAAACCTTATAAGCTGTTTCACCATAAGGATCTTTGAATTCATGAGGAGCTGAAATCTGTCCTACTACCATGGTGTCTAAGGTAAAATAGATATCAGGTTCAAGATCAGAAATTTCGAAAAAATTGGTGTTTGTTGCAGGATTTATGGCACGTCCTCCATTGCTGTAACTAGGAAAGTTTTTATTACTGTATTTTTTCACAACATCCACAAAAGTCACCTTACTGTTATTAAGTTCAACTAGTATGCTATCGAGTGTATGCTTTGCAATTCTCTTGTCATCATCCGACAACTCAGGCTTAAGTAAGATATGTCTTGCATGAAAAGAATTACCTCTTCTTTCAATTAATTGAATTAAATGGTAACCAAATTCAGATTCTACTATTGTGCTCACCTGACCTTCTTCCAGATTAAAAGCTGTAGCTTCAAATTCAGGAACAAAAGCACCACGTTTCGCCCAACCAAGATCTCCGCCTGCTGCAGCTGATCCATCAATAGAAAATTTCTTAGCAAGATCTTCAAATTTTTCACCATTCTCAACGATTCTGGTCCTGATACTATTCAGTTTATCAGTTATTTTCTGCCTTTCTGCCTTAGAAGGTTTTGGATAATAGTTGATCTCAGAATATTCTACTTCAGCATTATAGTAAGGTAAACTGTCATATGGTATTGATTTAAAATATTGTTTGACCTCAGACGGAGTAATGGTAATCTTTTCGACTATCTTATTTTTCATTTCCTCCGCCATCAATTGGTCCTTTAAGTCGCCCCTCAATTCATCCTTCATTTCGCTGACAGATTTGCCATAATATGACTCAAACTGAGACACATCATTGTTCATGTAAGCTAAAACTCGATCCACCCTTGCATTCAACTGGTTTTCGACCATATCATTGCTAACTACTACAGAATCAATTTTTGCCTGATTGGTAAGTAATTTTTGAAGAAGAAGATTTTCAACTATCTGACAACGCAGATCTGTAGGAACTTTAGGATTGCGGCCTGCTTCCATAGTATAAGCATCTTCTACTTCTGACTGGAGTAAAGATTCGCCACCTATCTGAGCAATCACTTTATCTAAAACTTCTCTTTGTGCAAATACCAATGTTGGTAGTAAGCAAATAATAAACGCTAAGGTTCTGATCATTTGAAATTTATTCTATTAACGCTTTACAAGCGAATTAAAAACGTTTTGATTTACTGAAACGTTGTATTCATTTTTAAGTTTTTCTACCCAAAGCTTATCAAGGTAGTCTTGATAATCTGCAATGACGAATCCTCTAGCATCTTTCAGTTCTTTCTGAGAAGGAGGAGTGATTGATTCAATCTTATCTGCGGTGCCAGTTTTTCCATCAGGATTACGCTGCAAGCCGGACATATTACCTATTCTCCAGTCAAGACCTGCCACATCACCACTATTAGATTTTTCAATCAATTCAGAAGTATAGGAAACCTTATCTGTACCAAATTTCTTCTGGAGCTCTTCAGGTGTGCTTTTACGAATACTTTCGTATATCTTGTTTAGCTCTTCAGGAGTGGAAGCTTTCAGCGTATAGTGCAATACTCTTGCTCTTTCTTCCCACATATATTTCTTACTGTTCTCTGCGAAGAATTTGTCAATCCCAATAGTATCCTGAGAAGCTTTATTCCAAACCTCATTGTTGGTCACCTCGAAAAACAAGAAACCTTCTTCATATTCTCTTGTCAATGACTTATAATCAGGGTAATTAAATTCAAGCTGGCTTTGCTCATATTCCATAGCTTTTGTTGCTACAAATTCATTATAAAGTTCTTCGAATGCGATGCTTGGGATCATGCCTTTATTCATTCTTACTCTCCTTCTTGAGTTTGCTTTCAAAAACTCACTAACTTCATCTGTGGTATATTCTTTACCTCCCATTGTAAACATTGGGCTGCTTTTGATCTTAGGCTCTGTCCATGTTGAAGTGTAAAATTTATCTGTGTTGATAGAGTCTACATATTGTTTATATACCTTTTGATCGAGTGTATATTTATATTCTTTTTTAATTTTTTCAACCAATTTATCTTTCGCCAAAGCAAAGCGCTCATTCTGAGCTACTTTTGTCATATAAGCCTTCTTAGAGGTTTCAAAATTGACATCTGATTTTTTAGATATTCTCTTGACAATGTGGAATCCAAGGGCTGTCTTAAATGGAGTGGTATAATCACCATCATTTTTCAAAGTAAATACTGCATCTTCAAAAGTTGGATCGTATTGACCTATAGTAATGAAACCTAAGAATCCGCCTTTACCGGAGGTCGCTTTATCGTCAGAAAAATTCTTTGCTGTTTCGTTAAAATCTGCTCCTTTCTGAAGTGCTGTGTAAATCGAATCGATCCTATTTTTAGCGAAACCTTCATCCACTTCTTTATTAATGCGGACCAGAATTTGAGCTATTTCCATTTCACCACGTGCTGGTCTTGAGTCCAAAACTTTGACAAAATGCCAACCTGCTGCAGTTCTCGCCGGGCCTCCTACTTCACCTTTCTTCAAAGAATAAACCAAGTTTTCAAGAGAAAAGAATCCATTTGGATACATTGGAGCTAGAAACCCAACATCTCCATTATTAACTTTAGAGCTCTCATCTTCAGAGTATTGCTTTACAAGATCTTCAAATTTACCACCTGCCTTAAGTTTAGCTGCTATCTCCATGACCTTGGCATAAGCTTTAAGGGTATCTTCAGGAAGTTTATCCGGGCCGGCAGCAATGAAGATGTGGGCTATACGTATATCTGTCTTACTTCTGTCGTAAAGTTGAGCCGCTAATTTTTCTGTGATTTCCTTGTCAGTCAGATAAGATTCAGCCAATTGTTTTTTGTAGCTGTTCAATTCCGTTTTGAGCGAGGTCAAGGTATCCAGCCTCAAGTCCCTGGCTTTAGCCACTTTAAGTTTGAATCTTGTATATAGGTCCAGACTTTCCTTTAGAGATTTTTCAGAATAGTCAGCATTCTTATTGTTCGACTTTTCATAAATATATTTGAATTCGCTGACGGTGACAGGTGCTTTATTGACCGTAAAAAGCACTTCATCTTTCTGGGAGAACAATGAAGATGATACGAAAAGACAAAAAGCAAAGAATAGACAGTTCTTGAACATACGTATTGTATAGGTTTAGATTAAATCGTTTTAAGACCTCTGTAACGCATCATTTTGAAGAAGCGTATATGGATACTGAACCAATTTATTGCAAAAAATTAATGAACTCTTGAGGTCGACTTGTTGCAAATAGCTGATATCATTGTATTTATAAGGTATCCTAAACGGCTGCAAATATACTTTTTTTAAAGTTTTCGGCAAATAATGATTTGTTAATGTGTGTGGGTGGTGATTTGAGGGGAAAATTTAGAAAGGAAATGTCTAAAAAGGAACAGATTAAAGTCACAATATGAAGCACTATTTTTTGAGGGTCAATATTGTTGAATGAAATAGATTAATAAATCACAACCAATAATTGGCCATTATCGAAAATAGAACTCTATACCGAACGGAAATGGTTAATTGGCCAAATAAATTCCGGCGAACGAATTTCAGCTCGGCAGTATTCGAAAAAATATTGGTCAATAATTTAATCTTATTTCATATTGCATTAAAAGTTTTTAACCACGAATTGCACGAATTCTCACGAATAAATTCGTGTTTAATGGTGACCATTATTCCCCACTGGCATAAGTATAACTTCAATTCATTTCAACCCAATTCTCATTTCTTACCAACCAATATTCCCATAAGTATAAATAAAACCACAACTATCTCGCATTTACGCTGGTGCCAGTCTGTGACTGGTGACCTTTCGAAGACTTAATTATTTATCAACTCACAAGTTAAATATTTGCACCAGAGGTGACAAAAACATTAATTTTAGACATAAAAAAAGGGTCAAAATCTTGCGACTTTAACCCTAGTTTGTGGGAGCACACGGGTTCGAACCGCGGACCCTCTGCTTGTAAGGCAGATGCTCTGAACCAGCTGAGCTATGCTCCCAATGAATTTATTTTAATAATGCGCCTTTCTTCAAAAGCGATGCAAAGATAGGACTATTATGGAAATAAAAAAGAATTCTTGCTTTTTTTTAATAAGTTACTTTGATAAGACGTAATTTACCCTTGCGGATACTCGGTAGAATCGTCGCATTGGAGCTGATCTGCATGCCATTTCTGACCTGTACATGCAGTCCGGAACCCGCCGTATTAAACATGACCCTTCTATCTACATTGCCTAATGGATTGACCACATATTCGCTGATCGTGTTCTCATTCTTGATCTCGTCATTATACATAAGTCTGAGATGGGAGGGATTGGCATGAATGAAATAGGAGGAATATGCCGCATCATCATCATATGAATATTGTTTCTTCTGCAATACTTTCTGCCATTCAAGATTTCCTGCCTTATCAAGACTTGTAAGTATAATGTCTTCTATGTAATAGTCTGTACTCGTACTTACAGGCACAAAAGCGCTTCTGCCTGTATTGTTTATTCTGTTGACTTCTTTTTTTTGTTCACATATAAGCAGGTGTCCTCCATCCATTCTTGTCTGGACTTCCTTTAATTCCAGGTCCACAATACCGATCTTCTGCCGTTGATTTTGTCCAAAGTAATCTATGATCGTTTGCCTTCCGAAAGGAATTAGTTTATAGTCCGCTGCATATTCCAGTGAAGGATATACATCCATATGCAGGATGCCTTCCTGCATGGCACTTAATTCATCCATATATATACCAAACAAAGTCAACTTGTCAATATCATTGTCATACTCCATTAAAATGTCCGAAAGCGGAATTGTATTTAATGTAATTTCCAGCTTTCTGTATCCAAGCTGATCCAGCCTCACTATGGTATAATTATTCTTGGCTCTATTATGACTATTGATGTATAGGCTATACACGACACCTTTGTTTGTAACTATTTTGGCCAAACGATCCTCTTCATATAAATTAGATTCTATGCCTTGATCATTTGTATTCCACAAAACTTTATTACTTGCCGCATCATACATGATGTATCGAGTGGTCTTATCTGCCACTTCATTGAGCATAATGAGTTGATGAGACTTATCTTCAGATATATTGATCGGTAAAGGGCGAGCTTGATTCTTGTCATAAGTCTGAAGGATCATTTCGCCAAGAAGTTCGAGCCTAGAATTATAATTCAAAAGTGAAATGATATACTGTTCGTCATCAAAATATTTGTAATAGAGTGTCAGCATGGTATCCTGGGGTACATATCCGAATAACCTGCTTTTTTTATAATTAAAATTAATAGTTGGAGTATTTATGTTCTTAAGGTTGTCATCGAATTCGTGAAGCGTAAGACTTCTGCCATTGTCTTCAAGCAGGGTAATCTTATTATTGAAGTATCCGATCAGATCATAATTATTGTCCGAGACCATAGTGATCTCGTTGGACATTGTCACAGATTGAGCAACAAGTCCAGTCGCACTAAAAACTAAAATGTTTAATACCAACGAATTGAACAAATTATTAAAACGCATATATGTATTTTAACAAATATTTAAGATTGTATTTCAAAGATAACAGCTGAAAATGTTGTTATTTTAGAACGATCATTCACAGAGAATTAATCTATTTCCACATAATCAATTGATGCAATTTATATAAATTGTTTCAATTACAGTAATGTTTTTATTTGCATGGAGAATAACAAAATTGTCAGCGCAGTCAATAAAAAACATGTTTCAAAAATATTGAGTTCAAGCCGTTTTGAAAAGCAATATTTAATGTCAGCCTTATCTACAAGGATTTTCATAGTAGGCTTGGGCGAGACTAAAAGTTTAAATTCTGCAATAAAATATTTCAAAAACTTAGATAAAAAATATAATGGGCTGGCCAGTCCCTTCTATTTTGACAAGGTACTTAAGCATAATGGTAAATTTTTCTGGAACCCATTTATTCCGATTTTCTTTGGAGATGCATTTGAGAAATACATCGTCAATGAATTTGAACAATTGAAAGAGGATGTTTTGGTGCAAAGTCCCGGTGTTTCTTTTCTGGACTTTTCTACCTGCGGCAGTAAAAGCAGACTTAATACTACAATAGACCTTTTTACTACAGGCAAGTTCAAGCTCTATGACAATACACATAAGATTTATATTAAATGGGAACAGCCCCAATCTATGCTGTACAAGTTGGGTAGATTCCTAAACGCTTGTCCCAAAAACTGCGAGCCCTGGTTAGTGCTGGATGGAAAAGGTAAGGACATCGACTTTGAAATGCTGGAATCAAAAGGACTTAAAGGTGTGGTCATTAATCTGATGGAAGAAGAAAACAATATGATCAATACTGAAAATATTGGTTATAATAAAACTCCGCTTTCAGACCTCATCATCAAAATAAAATCTGCTGGATTAATAGTTGGTATTAATGTTAAGATATTATATCCCAAAGATGCCAATCTTCACTTCATCATGAAGAATATCAAAGACTTATCAGCTCACTTTATGGTATGGAATGACGATACTACCGATGATCGTCACATAAGTGCAGAAGAAAAAAAGATCAATAAAGCAGCCATTGAACGCGCTTTTCTTAAGGCCAATAGTTCAAAAGATTATGAACACTATCCGTTAGTCTTTTATCCAGAATTCTTTAAGAGAATCATCAAAGTCAACGTTCCCATGAAGAAATTTGCATCTATCTCATTTGAGAATGGCACTATGATTGAAAATCGTGCCTCTTATACCGAACTTTTCAAGGAGATGATGGAGGTTAAAAAACTAGGAAGTCCTGTAAGAACTTCAACAATTGCTTCAACCGTCTCCCAATTGTAATAAAAAAAGGCTGCCCACTTTTAAGAAGACAGCCAATTTATTTTCTGAAATAATATATTATGTTTACATTTTTGTAACTCGAATATCAATTCTTCTATTCTGTGATTTACATTCTTTAGTATCGTTGGCAGGACATCTTGGGTATTGCTCTCCATAGCCTTCCGATTCAACTCTACCAGCGCCGATTCCTCTTTTTAGGAGTTCTTTTTTTGCAATCTCCGCTCTTTCCTGAGATAACTTTTGATTAAAAGATTCTTCTCCATCTGAATCTGTATAACCGCCCATTTTTATATTGACATTAGGATATGCTGCAAGTATCATTCCTATATTATCCAGCTGACCTTTCGACTCATTAGTAAGTTCGGACTTTCCAGATTTGAAATACAATCGGTCAAATGAGAACCATTTATTTTTCAAAACTTCTTCATCTTTTTCACCTGAGTTGATAAAGTCTACAAGATTGCGCTCTATAGACGATTCATACACTTTCAATACTTTGCCATTAGGCAATTTTACTTCATAATCTTTACCAAGATCTGAGATCCAATTACCGAATTCATCTACTTTACCTTTCAATGCGACATAAGCAATATTAGCATCTGCTTTAACCGAATCTATTGCATTCGTTGCATTCTCTTTTATTGTATCCACTGCCATACTAGTATTTGTGACAGTTTCCTCAACTTTTGGATTATTGCATCCTCTCATAAAGTACCATAACAATCCCAATCCCAGGATCAATATTAACCAAGGTATAAAGCCTCCTAAGAAACTGGTGTCAGTATTACGGGCATCCGGAGATGTCGAAGATTCCGTTTTCAATGGAGCACCTGATAACGGTTCATTTCTTAAGCTAGGATTACTGATGGCATTGAAATTAGTAATTCCTGCCAAACCAGCCGGAAGCAAGCTCTTTACAAATGGAGCTTGCTGAGCTAAAAGTGCAGTCAAACCGGCGGTACTAAAACCTGATTTAGCAGCTTCCTTTCCAACTATTCCAGCCAAAAATGGCGCTACAAGACTCATCAATGATGCCGTAGAAGAAGACTTAATGTTAAATTTAGCTGATATCCAATCTATTACAGAAGTTCCAGTGCCTCCCAGTAAGGTTCTCACTATCGGAAGGCCTTTGTTCATGATATTATTTAAATTGTACCCATCTGATGGTTCTGAGCTGATATTCTCAATAAGTGCTGCCGAGTTGACATCGTCTGACTTTAACAGATCTAGCAGTTCATTAGCTCCGGTATTTGTTGAACTTTTCTGAATCATTGCTCCCAACAAAGTGGAAGAAATAGCATCAAGGGCATTCTTAGTTGCTGATTCACCCTCTCCTAACAAGGATGATGCTGAACTGATAAGCTTTCCTTCGATCTGATTTCTGAATACATCTAAAATGTTTACTGACATGTTTTTGAATTTAAAAGGTTAAATAAATAACAGGGTAATACAGTTAAAAGGAATTTATAATTTTTCAATTATACTGTTATAACATCATTTTCTATAAATAGTCCCCCTCACAGAGGATAAATTAGTTAAAAGTAATTAAAATGTAAACATTTGTTCTAAAATCTAGAAGAGATTAGTGAATGTCAAGTGCTACATAGTTATATCTTTCCTTTAAAAGACACGGAGTCTGAAATTACTGACTACACAAATGGAATTATTTCATTGACCAATATAGAATTAATACCGAATGGAAATTCGTATTAGTCCAAATAAATTTGGCCAAACGACTTTCAGCTCGGCATTATACGGCAAAGTATTGGTCAATTATATAATTCCGTTTCGTATAAAGTCGAATCTTAAGCCGTTTGACCAGGTTAAAAAAGTATTTTCTTTAGGTATAAGCTGATTTGAGACCTTAGGCACCATTGATGCTTTGCTCGAACTTAAAAGTGTAAAACTAGTGAAGGATATATTTAAGGTGATACGTCAGGGTGATTTCAAGAGAAAGGCTATTTCAAGGACAACTTAATCATTCAATTCGTCCAGAATATCCATCCAGTCTTCCATATATCCATAGCTTTTAAATCCGGGACGTTCTTCTTCAGTGCCTGACAGCGTTATCCCTGCGATATTAAGACTTGATAAATCAAAACTTCCCGGTTCAAGAGAAGTAAGATCCAAAATGGTTTTAGAGGCATCAGAATTAAAATCTAATGAATGAGCAATTTGATAATTGTGGCTTGTTGATTTTAATGGTAATTCAGAAAATAAGGTTGCATGGTCTATTTCCAACTCCAATTTAAAGGATTTTTCCAGCCAAAAACCTTGTACCTCAGGATGGTTTTCGATATGATATAATACCTCATCAACATTTGTCACATGCATGCCAACCTTGCTGCCAGAGATCCATTCTGATATTCCGTAGATTAAATGTTTATGTTCGGCTGCTCCCGGTCCAAAATTGAAGATAATCCAATCAAAACCTGCCGCTGCGAAGTAGCGAGCATCTGATAAATTACTTATATTGTGTGCTATCTTTAGCATGTTTATTATAAATTTAATCGGCGAAGTTAAAGGCTTAAGCTCAAATTTTCATAAAATAGAAGCAGTTATGGCGGATCATTCGTATTTTCAATCAGTTTACCAAATCGTTCGATTGATTCCATTGGGCAGAGTAACAACTTATGGAGCCATTGCAAACGCCTTAGGTCTTGGATCAGCAAGAATGGTCGGATGGGCATTGAATCATTGTGGTACTGAGGCTTTTGAAGTACCAGCCCACAGAGTAGTCAATAGAAAAGGGGCTTTGACTGGGCAACTTCATTTCTCACCAGAACATACAATGGAGTCGAGATTAAATGACGAAGGAATAGAAATAAAAGATAGTGTTATCGTGTCTATGGAAAAATATTTTTGGGATCCTGCTGGTCTATCTGATTGACATTGCGGTATATTCTTTCAGGTTAAGAATATATTTTTTTGATAGCACAATATTTATTAGTAGTTTCATGTTTTAGAAAGGAATTTTAACCTATGATTAATTTATAAAGTATAACCTTTTTGATATGAGTAATATTTATACAAAGAACATTCCCATTACAACTTCAAAAAAAATCAAAAACTACACACTAGCCATTGTCAATGAGACATTGGACATTTCAAATTCAGTTAATTCCCTTAAAAAAATACTACCAGACTGTCAGTTTGAACCCAAAAAATCAACTTTGGATTTAATCCTTGCGTATAGCAGAAAAAAATAATCTTCTCAACTACAACTCATTTACGAATCAATGATCGATTTGGATGTTTAGTTTGTAGTATATTATTTATTTGGAGAAAAAAAACTACCGGTGATTATTTAGTCATAATTTCCGGATCTTGAAAAGGGATTTTAGACCCGCAATTGTAAAACAATTGCGGGTTTTTTTATTTGATGTTGAGATGGAACTTTTAATTCAAATGTAATATTGCAATATTACGATGAACCACACTCCCAACTTACTTTCAACTGTAAAACATACACATCCTTGTGAATTAATGTGAACCTAAATCTTGTGGTGCCTCTATCTCCATTGTAATATTGCAATATTACGATGAACCATACTCCCAAATTGCTTTCAACATTTAATCATTCACTTCATGTTGAATTAATGAAGCAAAATCCTGTGGTCCGCCTAGCTCAAGTGTATTAAAATTCCAATTCAGTGAGAGCCATCAGCCAATAGCTATAGGCCATTAGCTTTAAGAATGAGTGAGAAGGTGACCCAAATTCAAATCTTAATCAAATGCAAATAATTTGTTAAACGAATGTTTTAATTAAACGTTTGTTTAGTTTTGCGGCTTTATACGCCTTATGAAAGTCATGGATAAAAAAACCAGCATTCTAGAAGCCGCCATCAAACTGTTCTCTACCAAAGGTTATGATGCCGCTAGTGTTAGAGATATTGCAGAATTGGCCGGTGTCAATCTCGCAATGATCTCCTACTATTTTGGTAGTAAAGAGAAACTCATGGAAAGCCTTTTTCATGAAAAAATGGATGCCTCAAAAATTAAGATCGAAACGATTCTTAAGGATACCAGTCTTACTCCTTTTGAAAAGGTCGAGAGAATGCTGTCAGATTATGTTTCTAAAGTCGTCGCTAACCAATCTTTCTACAAAATTATGTTGTATGAACAGGTTCTAAAACAAAATCCGGTCATACTCAAGCTCATCAAAGAACTTAAATTAAATTATGCTTTCTTACCTCAGAACTAATTAAAGAAGGTCAGCGAAGTGGAGATTTTAAAAAAGAAGTTGATGTAATACTAGCCTTGAATACTTTGACCGGTACCGTAACCCAAGCTGTCATTAACCAAGATTATTACTTCGAATTTAATAACTACCAAAAATTAACGACTAAAGAGCGTAACGAACTTTTGTACGACAAATTATACAATCACCAGAGGATCATTTTTAAAACATTACTTGGATATGAAAAATAAAAAATTCTTTTTTAATTTGATTGTTATCCTGCTTCTAGGTGCTTCTGCAAGTGCCCAGGAATCTAAAAAGATAACTTTGCAAGAAGCAATTGATCTAAGTCTGGCTAACAGTCACAACCTCCGTATCTCAGATCTTAAGATTACAGAAGCTATCGCCAACGTACGCGCTGCGAAAGACCACAGACTGCCTGAAGCCAGCGTCAGTGCCAGTTATTTAAGATTGAACAGTGCAAATGTCAATCTTGCTTCAGCCCCTGAAGGACAAGGTGGTCCGGATATTAACCAAGCATTGTACGGGTTGATCAACGTTTCATATCCGATTTATACTGGAGGTAAATTAAAATATGGCGTTGAATCCGCGAATTATCTGGAGCAGGCAGCCAGACTAAGTGCCGCCAATGACAAGGATGCTGTGGTATACAATACCATAGAGGCTTACACCAATCTTTATAAAGCAGGCATCGCAGTCAACGTAATCAAAGAAAATCTTCAGGCTTCCGGGAAGAGAGATACCACGTTCTCCCGTCTTGAGCAAAACGGATTATTGGCCAGAAACGACCTTTTGAAAGCTCAATTGCAAACAAGTAATATCTCTCTTGCACTATTAGATGCAGAGAGTAATCTCAAACTAGCTAATGTAAGCATGGATCTGATCATGGGGCTTCCGGAGAATACTATGATCGAAATAGATCCCGTATTTCTAAATGAATCTCAGCAACTGTCAACCATAGAAGACTTTACCAATAAAGGCCTCAATCTTAGAAAAGACGTTCAAGCCTTGGAATTGCAACAAAAAGCTGCTGCCAATTCAGTCAAGATAGCTAAAGCAGACGCCTATCCGTCAGTTGCCTTGACAGGAGGATATGTAGCAGCAGACATACCCGGCTTTATTACTATTTCAAATGCAGTGAATGTGGGAGTAGGTGTTAAATATAACATTGCATCACTTTGGAAGACCAATACGGGACAAGCCAAAGCAGAAGCCATGTCACTAGAATTACAATCTTCTAAAGACCTTTTATCAGATCAGATCAAACTACAGATAAACAGGGATTATCAGAATTATCTGCTGTCAAAACAAAAGATCAATGTCTATGAAACTGCTATTACCCAAGCAACTGAAAATTATAGGATCACTAACAATAAATACAATAATAGTTTGGTAACTATTACCGACTTGCTCGAAGCTGATGTATCCCTTTTACAAGCAAAGTTGAATGTGTCACTTGCGAAGGCAGACGCAGCACTAGCTTATCAAAAAATCCTGAAAACAACGGGTTCCCTTTCCAAATAATCAAAGTTAAAAGTAAGAAAATAGAAGTTAGAAATTAGAATGGAACGCTGAATTTTAAGCACATCAACAAATTGACAGACGAAAACATACCCGACAAAAACTTAAATAAATAAGATCATAACAAATAATAAATATTTTAATAATGTCGACCATAACAAACGAACCAAACGTCAAACCATCTAAAAAAAGAAGCCCCGTATTTATCATCATTCTTTTTGTTTTAGTAAGTGGTGCTGCTTGGTTTGGAATAACAAAATATAATCACAGTCTTCATCATGAAGAAACAGATGATGCACAGATTGAAGCTAATGTCAATCCTGTAATTTCCAGAATATCCGGATATGTACTTGATGTCAAAGTAGATGACAATCAAATGGTAAACAAAGGGGATACATTACTAATATTAGATCCACGGGACTTGAAAGTGACTTTGCACCAGGCTGAAGCAGCTCTAGCTACAGCGAAAAGTAATTATAATGCTGCAGTAGCAAACACAAGTGCTGCAAGACAAGGTATCAACACCTCAAAAGCAGCAGTGAATACCGCAGAATCTCAGATCCAAACTGCTAAAGTGAATGTAACCAGAACAGCACAAGATCTTGAACGATATGAGAATCTGATTAAAGACCATTCCATCACTCAACAACAATATGAGCAAGCAGTAGCTGCCAATCAGACTGCTCAAAAACAATTGCAGGTTTTAATCAATCAAAAGCAGCAAGCCTATGCACAAACTGGAGTTGTTTCCTCACAAAGTAACGCTACTTCTTCTCAAATCGAGGTCACTTCTTCCATCATTAAACAAAGAGAAGTAGATGTGGAAAATGCAAAACTTAACCTTTCATACACAGTCATCATTGCCCCGGAAAGTGGTATTGTCTCTAAAGTACCAGTACAGAAAGGTCAATTTCTTCAGGCAGGATACAATTTATTTAGCATAATTCTTAGCAATGACAAATGGGTAGTCGCTAACTTTAAAGAAACACAATTTGACAGAATGGTTGAAGGTCAAAAAGTGACTATTAAAGTAGATGCGCTGCCTGATCATGAATTCGAAGGAGTGCTAAGTTCGTTTTCAGCAGCTACAGGATCTAAGTTTGCCTTGCTTCCCCCTGATAACGCTAGTGGAAATTTCGTAAAAGTAGTTCAACGACTGCCTATCAAAATAGATTTTGTCAACAAAACAGATCCAGAGATCAAAAGGCTGCGAGCGGGAATGAATGTGGAGGTCGATGTGCATTTGAATTGAAAGTCAGAGGTCAGAGGTCAGAGGTCAGAAATCAGACGCTAGATGCTATACACTAGATTCTAGAAGTCAGAAATTAGAAATTAGAAATTAAAATGGTGTTTCGTAAAATTTGATGGTGTTTCCATTCCCGATTACTGATTACTGATTACAGATTTTTTTTTGACTTCAGGCTCAATTCACCCCATCTAAAATTCAAATATCAAAAACAATCCAACATGCAGGATTCATTAGTAGAATATGGCGGAAGAAGGGTGATCATCACGATCACAGCAATCTTTTGTGCACTCCTTGAGATTGTCGATACTACCATCGTCAATGTGGCCCTCAACGATATGAGGGGCAATCTCGGAGCTACGCTGACGGAAGTTGGTTGGGTCATCACGGCATATGCTATCGGAAATGTGATTATTGTTCCGATGACCAGCTGGCTTTCACAGCAATTTGGAAGAAGAAACTATTTTGCGGCTTCCATCATCATATTTACTGTTTTTTCCTTCCTTTGTGGCAATGCAAACGGCATATGGGAACTTGTATTTTTCAGATTTGTCCAGGGACTTGGCGGAGGAGCATTGCTCGTAACTTCACAAACAATCATTACAGAGTCGTATCCCATCGAAAAACGTGGCATGGCGCAGGCCATCTATGGTCTTGGCGTAATCATCGGACCGACATTAGGTCCGCCTTTAGGTGGATATATCGTGGATCATTTTAGTTGGCCATATATATTTTACATTAATATTCCGATCGGTGTAATAGCTACATTATTGACTTTACAATTCGTACGAAGTCCAAAATATGCAGCTAAAAAAGCAAGTAATGAGATCGACTGGCTCGGAATAGCATTGCTCGCTATCACTGTGGGTTCGCTTCAATACGTTCTCGAAAGAGGTCATGAAGAGGATTGGTTCCAGAGCCAAACAGTCACCATGCTATTCGCTGCTGCCATTCTTGGACTATTCTTCTTCATCTGGAGGGAATTAACCTACAAAAATCCCATAGTTGAACTGCGAGTTCTTAAGAATGGAAACCTGCGTATAGGTACTATCATGTCTTTTATTCTCGGTTTTGGACTGTATGGTTCGACCTTTATTCTACCATTATATACACAGAGTACATTGGGATGGACTGCACAGCAATCAGGTGCTCTCATGATCCCTGCTGCATTGACCACTGCCTTCATGATGCCATTAATCGGACGGCTGATCACTGCCGGGGTTAAGAATCAATATTTAGTAGCCGGAGGACTCTTCACATTTTTTGTTTATAGCTTGTGGGGTTACAAAATAATCACACCTGATACGGGTGCAGACGCTTTTTTCTGGATGCTAATCGCTCGTGGTATAGGACTTGGATTACTGTTTATTCCAATCACAGCTTTATCTCTCTCCACACTGAAAGGTCAGGAGATAGGACAGGGAGCTGCATTTACTGGTATGATGCGGCAACTAGGAGGATCGTTCGGGGTGGCGATGATCACTACCTTCCTTTCACATCAGAATATGGCTTATAGAAATGATCTGGTTGGAAAATTGGACGTAAATTCAATGGCTGTGCAACAACGTGTCAATGGCCTTCAACAATCATTTATGGGAAAAGGAATGACGCCTGATGTGGCGCTGAAAGCAGCTTATAAAGCATTAGATTATGGCGTTAGTAAACAAGCTGCCGTTTTGTCGTACATGGATGTTTTTCTTTACCTGGGCATCATATTTTTAATCTGCATTCCATTTATTCTATTTGTAAAGCAAAAGAAAAATGCGCCGAAAGTAGACTTGGGAGAAGCGATGCATTAAAGTAATTGTAATTTATTAATTGTTAATTATTATTGAGTTTTGAGTTTTGATGCTTACTTTCACTGCTTTAATACCAATGCATAATTAAACTTTGAAAAAATATCTATTTTACATTTGGCCAATAATAATTGTCGGGTTATTTAATTCCTGTGAAAATAAACAACGTGAAGTAATTCCGTCCATTTACCATTGGAAACAAACTTTTATTCTAACAGAATCCGAAAAGAGTAAACTTGCAGAAAATAATATTCACAAAATATATGTGCGTTATTTTGATATTAAACTAATGAACGGAAAAGATATTCTGCCTGTTTCCAGCATAAAATTTGAAGATAAAATAGATACAAATTTGGTCCTCATACCGGTAGTTTATATTGAGAATGACATTTTTGCAAAGTTACAGAAAAGAGGATTAGACACTCTTGCTAGAAAATTAGTAAATAGAATTAGAGATATTGAAAGTAAAAATGGCCTGAACTCATACCAAGAGATACAGATCGACTGCGATTGGACAGCGGGTACGAAAGATGCTTATTTTAATTTCTTAATACTCATCAAATCGATGATCGGTGATGCAAAACTTTCATGTACACTGCGACTTCACCAATTTAAATACGCTCAGAAAACAGGTATCCCACCAGTAGATGAAGTCACCTTGATGTATTACAATATGTCAAGAGTGCAGGACATGAAAACCTATAATTCTATACTTGATAATACAGAAGGCGAAAAATATATAAAAGGAGCCATAGAATATCCATTGCACATCAATATTGCCCTGCCATTATTCAGTTGGGGCGTATTATTTCAAAATGGTTCTCTGTCTGCTTTACTACCGGGACTAAATGATGCTGACCTTATTAATATGGGCGCAAAGTTAATCTCCGGTAACCAAAGTTACCGCTTTGAAAAAGATACATTACTCCAGGATAAATTTATCAGAAAAGGTGACATCTTAAGATTAGAAGAGATTACCTTTAAGGAATTAAAAAGAGCTGCAGAAATATGCGTTTCTATTGTTCCAATAGATCAAAATTCAATTAATATCACATTTTACCATCTCGATTCTGTCCAATTACATTCATATGACGTATATCAATTCAAAAAATTCTGGATACTTTCCAGTAAATTAATTGCCATCATAATTTTGTGGGGATTTAATACATCCTGTTTTGATGATTATGAACTTGAATCCTACAGATTTCATCTGTTTAACGAAAACACGGCAAAAGTTGAACATAATAAGCCATTTTATTATACTTTGAATTTTCTAAACGGAGATAATAATCCCCTGAACAGCGCCGGAATAGATGAAAATCTAGAAGAATGGTATACTTATTTAGGTAAAGTGGTCAGTAAAATAGACATTAATGAAATGCTTTATGGCTATTGGGCTGGCGGAGCAATCGATGAAAAGACCGGAGTATTAAATTCAAAAGAGTTCCTGGAATATTATTCCTCCGGGCCAAAAATTAAAAAGGCAAATAATGAAGCATATCAGTACATGATATTCGCCAAAAGGTGTGAATATTTTTTAAGAAATGACATGGTGGATCAATATCAATGGAATACTGACATTGATCAAGCGAAATATGATCGGGAAGAAGCTGCGAAAAAAATCATGCGAACCAAACTAATTAAAGAAGCTCAGGTAGAATTAACTAAAACTTCCGATGCATTTCTAAAGACAAGATATGCCTATCAAGTCATCGTCCTTTCTAGATACAATGAGGATCTAAAAACATGCCAAAGTACTTATGTAAAATATATAGAAAACAATACCCAACAATCAGTCATAAACTATTGGGCAATGTTGCATTATGCCGAAAAATGCCTTGTAAATGTTCAAAAGAAAGACCTTGCCTATGCTCGTGTTTTCAAAAATTCAATAGCAAAAAGGTATCGTACATATCTTTTATACAACAAAACTAATCCTACTGAATTAATCTCACTGACTAAGGGTCCAAAGGATCAGGCCGCAATCTGGACGCAGGCAGCCGTGCATGATCCGGGCAGGTCTTTGACTGCATTAAGTGCTATTTATGCCCTTGATCCAAATGATAAAGATCTTGCTTTTCTTTTCTCCAGAGAAATTAACAAAATAGAACATTGGCTGTATACAAATAGATTGACCAATGCTGCTCTGGACGCATATGATTATAATACCGGGACCTACATAAAACAGAATCTAGAAGATGATAAGAAATATACTAATGAAGTAATAAGTTTGGCTGAGAAAATAAACGATGAAGCCAAGGTAAAAGATAAAGCCTATTGGAACCTTGCACTTGGTCATTTATATTTTTTAATAAAAGAAAACAAAAAAGCCTTAAGCAAACTCGAGACCGCACTTACCCAAAACCCCAATCCGGATCAATTAATACAAATTAAAACGACAAGGATATTATGTTTTGATCTTGATCAAAAAAATAATGCGGGAGTAGAAGAAAAGATATATCAGGACTTAGTAGATCTTCTGAATATGGATGCGAAAAGCAAGAAATACGTTGAAGAGAACGATGGCTTGGAAAGAAAATACTCCTCTACAGATCAACTGATCGCTATGGTTGCCTATAAATTTGAAGAAAATAAAGAAATAGCTAAATCCGCACTACTGCTATCCCATTGTGCAGAATTGTTGAGGATGCAAAAAAAATTCATTTCATTTTGGATGCATTATGATGATTACTTCTTTTATCTGGACGAAATGGCTGGACCACAGGAATTGAAATACATCCTCGATCTTATAGAAAAACCCAATAAAACCAATTTCGAATCTTACCTTATCTCAAAAGCAGTTTTCGATAAATACAAACTAATGGACCTATACGGCACCATGCAGATGAGGGAAGAGAAATATACAGAAGCAGCTAAAACATTGAATCAGATACCTGCAGAATACTGGCATACAGGTGTGATCGAATATGATACTTATCTGGATGCAAATCCTATGCATGCTGATTTTTATAGTGGTCATTCAACTACTGCAGCAGACACGATTCGGTTTACTAAAGTTGAATTACTAAATAAAATAATTGAATTGCAGAACAATGCAGCAAGTGGTAAAAATGCTGCGATGAATTATTTCACACTTGGCAATATATTTTACAATATGACACATCACGGTAATTCATGGATGATGATGCGCTATGGTTGGTCAACAAATGAGGAACCGGATAATAAAAATTATAGTCAGAGAGTGGATGAGGCTAATTATTATGGTGGAGCAAAAGCAATATATTATTACAAAAAGGCTGCAGATGCATCGAAGAATAAAAAATTCAGTGCCCTTTGTCTGCGCATGGTTTTAAAATGTGATGAATTTAGAGACTATATGACTCCATGGTATGATTATGAAAAGGAAAGACCGGTATTTGTGTCTAAATATAAAACAGAATTGATTAAAAATTATCCTAATTATTACGATGAATTACTCAACGATTGTGGTTCGTTTTATAGATATATGCATTGAAAAATGAATTAGTTCAAAGCCAATTTAATGAAATATTTTGGAATTTAAAATATCAATAACTCAAGTGTCGGTAATTCAGAAGCATTGACAAATGTCTTACTGCTGAGTCTTTTGGAAGTAGATTGTATTTAACTAATTAATTATTATTTTTCCTTAAATTTGATTTTTAAGGCAAAAACTACTGTTGCTAAATCCTGTGTATGCGGGACTAAAATATTCCATCAAGCTTGTATTAAGAATTAAATTTTTCTTTAAAAGAAGCGAATTGACTATCGGAACTTACTTTAATAAAATAAATTGAATTGCTCATTAAAATAACGTACATTCTTTAGATTTTTTTTATCTTAGACTTTTATATTTATTAAGTACTAACACCTTTTGCAATGAAAAAATACTACCTTATTCTAACGTTAATGCTATGCTCAGTAGCGTCATATTCACAAATAATATTTCAGGAAGATTTTGACGGAGTAGGCGGACCTACCTCTGGTGGAGCCGGCACTTATAAGTTTCCGGACGGATGGTTTCTGCGCAATGTAGATAACAGAACTCCTGACGGTGGTGTGGCATACGTCAACGAAGCCTGGGAAAGAAGAGAAGATTTCGTAACTAATGTCTTAGATTCTACAGCATTTTCAACATCATGGTACGTTCCTGCAGGTCAAGCGGATGATTGGATGTGGACCCCATTAATTGGCCCTCTACCTCCAAATTGCCTCCTGAAATGGAAAGCTATAGCTTATGATCCACAATACCAAGACGGCTATGAAGTAAGAGTTATGACTCAAGCCGGAGGTCCACCCACAGGAGGGACTGGAGCAATTGGCAATCAAATAACAAATTCTACCTTAGCACTAAGCATTCCTGCTGAAAATTCTACATGGACAGATAGACAATTATCTCTTAGTGCTTATGCAGGACAAAGTGTATATATCGGTTTTAGAAATAATAGTATTGATAAGTTCTTGTTGCTTATTGATGATGTCGTCGTCGAAGCTGTAACCAATTTTGATGCTAATTTGACGGCGTATGTCATACCAAGTAATTATTCAAATATACCGTTGAATCAGGTAAGCCCTATTTCCTTTAAGGGGACGATCCGGAATGATGGTTCAAGTTCTTTATCAAACGTCATCCTTAATGCAAAGGTTTATGATGAATCAGATATGCAATTGTATGCTACATCCAGCAGTCCACTTGCCACTCTTGCCCCGGATGCTTCTGCAAATTTTACTACTATAGGTTCTTATCTCCCATCTATAACAGGTAAATTCCGTATTGAATATTCAGCGACTATGACTGAAGTCGATGAAATGCCCTTAAATAACACTCAAACAGATTCAATCACAATATCAGATTCCACATTTTCAAGATCCATAGAGCCTGTCACAGGCTTTATAGGAATCGGTGCCGGCAATGGTGGTTATATGGGTAATCAGTTTGCAATAGCAAATAATGGAATTTTAACTTCCGCATCAATTTCTGTGGCGTCAAGCTCCCAAGGAAGCAAACTTGGAATGGCTGTTTTTGACTATGCAAATGGTAAACCTTCTACGTTGTTGTACCAGTCGTCGGACAGCCTGATAACAAATATAGCTGCAAATGTATATACTTTTTCATTGCCAAATGGCGGACTGGCTGTATCTGCAAATGACACGATCGTTGTTACTGCAGTAGAAATCGATTCTACCCTTGCATTAGCTCAGACAAATAACATATTTACACCTGGAACTTCTTGGGTCAACTGGCCAACAAATCCAAATGGGGGATGGTCAAATATTGAAATATTTGGTTCGAATTTAGCAAAACCATTTTCTATAAATGCCAATTTTGGGTTTGATTGTGATACAATACCGATAGTCACACCATCCATTCTGACACAGCAAGTTTGTAACGGAGGCTCTTCAACTGCTATTACATTTATAAGTGATCAACCAAATACGACTTTCAATTGGACAAATGATCAACCATCTATTGGTTTGGCAGCAAATGGCACAGGTGATATAGCTTCATTCACAGCATTAAATATGGGTACAACTCCTATTACTGCCAATATTACGGTAACTCCGGTGATAGATGAAGTGTGTGCAGGTGATCCTGTGGTAGTCACAATTATAATCAATCCTTCTCAGTCATTAAATGCGACCCCGTTAATGCAATCTATTTGCTCAGGTGAAAGCATTGAAGACATTATAATAGATTTAGTGCCTGCAGGTGGATTTAACTGGACCAGAGATAACGTAGCTGAAGTGACAGGTATAGCTGCTTCAGGAA
The DNA here is from genome assembly GCA_016711705.1 of Candidatus Brachybacter algidus. GTDB lineage: Bacteria > Bacteroidota > Bacteroidia > Chitinophagales > Saprospiraceae > Parvibacillus > Parvibacillus algidus. Next base: position 36,868 of record JADJSK010000007.1, read on the forward strand.
CTGGGAACATTTCAGGAACTTTAATGAATACTATCCCAGGAACAACAACAGTTAATTTTACGATATCTGCAACTGGAGGCCAATGCAATGGCATTCCGGTGATCGCCAGTGTAGAGGTAAGTTCGATATCAACGGTCGATACAATTATCGATCAGGTGTATTGCGTAGGCAATTTTGTTGATTCTTTAGTGATTACAGGAAGCAATCCGGAAGCTACATACACTTGGTCCAATGACAACCCTGCTATCGGACTAGGTGCTTCTGGGATCGGGAATATACCACAATTTACAGCAACTAATTCCCAATCAACTCCTATAACAGCAAACATTACAGTGACACCGTCAGGTTCAGCAGGAGGCAACTCCCTTGTTCCTGAAATTTTATACTACAAATTTAATGAGAGTGGACCATCAGTAACCAATTATGCATCAAATCCACCTTCTGGTGCAGCTACTGCTACGATTATGGGTTCACTTTCAATTACAGAAAGTGATCTATGTGAAAATGCTTTGACCGGTAGTGGAAACCCATCGAGTACTGACTATTTAAATACTGGCTGGGCGACTAATTTACCGGGAGATTTTACCATTTCATTTAAGTCTTCGAAAATAATACCTTCAGCAACATTATTTTATATATTCAGTGACGATAATATCGGATCTTTCAGATGTTTCACGAATGGTGTAGCCGGACCTAATAATTGGATGTTGAGAGGCACAGGTATTGCTGATGTTTATGTTAACGGTGGAGCGACTGTAGCACCACATACCACCACCTTTGTGTATGATGCTACTGCCGCCAATATAAAAGGTTATCTTGATGGAGTGCTAGTTACCACAGTAAACCAAGGTTTACCTATAATCAATGGGACTAGTCAATTTAAGTTAATGGGATACCCCTCTAGTGTAGGCGCTCCTTTAGGTGGACAATTAGATGATTATAGACTTTACTCAAGAGCTTTAACTGCTGAGGAAGTTGCTACCCTTTCCGGTTGTTTAACAGAAGGCTGTGGAGTTGAACCAAGAACATATTCAATAACTGTGAATCCCGAGGTGGATGTTACGGTAAGTCCAATTATACAATCAGTATGTTCGAATAATGAAATATCTGCAATAATTACCACTGCCGATGGATCAGGTTATGCATCTACCTGGACGAGAGATAATACGACAAATGTTACCGGCATAGCATCAAATGGTAGCGGCGATATTACAGGTACACCTGTAAATACAACCCTAACAGACCAAATAGTAGTTTTCACGATCACAACCACAGATGGTATTTGTTCATATACAAATACTGCATCAATTACAGTCAATCCACAATTTGAAACAGATCAGGTTAGTAATATTGTCGTGTGTAATGGATCAGCCGTAAGTGATATTACTTTATCAGGTACAGATCCAGAGGCAACTTATAGTTGGACTAATGACAATACCTCCATAGGCCTTGGAGCAAGTGGAGATGGAACCATACCTTCTTTCAACGCCTTCAATAATACAAACGCACCTGTAGTTTCCACTATCACTGTTACATCTATGTCAGAAGGTGGTGGTGAGGGAGAGACAATTACAGAAAATTTCTTGAGCACAGGTGAAATACAAACCTTTGAAGTTCCTGCTGGTGTTACTTCCATTTATATCGAAGCAAATGGAGCAAAGGGCTCAAATGCACAAAGTGGAGCAGGAGCAGGTTTAGGCGCATCTGGAGGAAAAGCTTCAGGTAATTTAGCTGTTGCACCTGGACAAATAATCAATATTTATGTTGGTGGGTCAGGAAATGGATCTTCTGGCGGATTTAACGGTGGGGGAGCCGGTGGTTCAGCTATCGGCGGTGGTGGAGGTGGTGCTTCAGATGTAAGAATAGGAGGTATCGACCTTTCAGATAGAGTGCTAGTGGCTGGCGGCGGAGGCGGCGGAGGCGGTGTTGGATGTGAAGCAACTTACAATGGTGGTAATGGCGGTGAAGGGGGAGGCTTAGCCGGGATGAACGGGACAAATAGTTCTGATGGCGGAGGCGGCGCAGGAGGAACCTTAGGTAACGGCGGAAACGCGGGAATTGGATGTGGAGGTTTTCTGGGCCAACCAGGTAACGTTCCAAATGGAGGGGATGGACAGGAATGCTGCTGTTTTGGAGCACCAAGTTTACCGGCTGGCGGCGGTGGTGGAGGTGGCTTCAATCAGGGTGGCGGCGGTGGCGGCGGATCAGCCGGAACTGTTGGATGTATCGGTAATAATAAAGGCGGTGGAGGCGGAGGCGCAGGAGGCTCCTCATACATTGGAGGAGTGACCTCAGGAATTGTAACTGACGGGACAAATAATGGAGATGGTTTTATAAGTATATCTTACAATATTTCAGAAGAAGAACTCTGTTCTACTCAACCTATCACTTTTACGATCACAGTCAATCCGACACCTTCATATACTTTCACTTCAGATGGAATCTCATATTCAGAAGGCGACACCATCACTGCTTGCAATCAACAAGTGCTGGAGATTGAAATTACTTCTCCCGATGCTACAGATTATACCTTTACAAGATTATCTAATGGAAATGTCATCGAAAGCGGGTCGACACCGGCTTCTTTCGATTATACAGCGACAAATGCAAGAGAGGGTTATTACGAAATTGGAATTGAAAGTTCATTTGGCTGTATTGTAAAAGATACCATTTATTTATTGGTGAATCCAACGCCAAATCCAACAGCAACTGCAACTCCAAACCCAATTTGCCAGGGAAGTGATTTACAGCTCGGAGTAAATGGAAATAATAACTTTGATTTTGCATGGTCAGGACCTAACGGTTATACATCGAATGAGAAAAATCCTGTAATATCCGGTATTCTACCATCTGCATCAGGCATTTATACTGTCACAGTTACCAACTTAAATGGCTGCAGTGATACTTCATCCGTGAATGTATTGGTCAATCCGACTCCTACATATACCTTCACTTCAGACGGCATCGCATATTCAGAAAGTGATACCATTACAGCTTGTAATCAGGATATACTAGACTTGGTAATTACATCTCCTACTGCGGTGGATTATACTTTTACAAGATTATCGAATGGCAATGTGATCTCAAGCGGCACGACTCCCGGATCCTTCAATTATACAGCAAACAATGCAAGAGAAGGTTACTATGAGATTGCTGTGTTCAGTTCTTTTGAATGTATCTTAAAAGACACGATTTATTTATTGGTCAATCCTCTTCCCAATCCAACTGCTACAGCGACTCCAAACCCTATATGTCAAGGAGGTAACTTACAGCTTGGTGTCAATGGAAATAATAACTTTGACTTTGCATGGTCAGGACCCAACGGTTATACATCAAATGTCAAGAATCCTACCATAATTGGGATCACACCAGCAGGATCAGGTGCATATACCGTTACAGTAACTAATTTAAATGGTTGTAGTGATACGTCTTCTGTAAGTGTCTTAGTCAATCCGACCCCTACCGCAGTGGCGGCACCTGCTGCTCAAACTATTTGTTCAGGTAGTGCGATCACGACCATTGTTATAACAGGAGCGGTTAGTGGAACTACATACAATTGGACCCGTAATAATACTGCAACTGTGACAGGCATTGCTGTATCAGGAAGCGGCAACATTTCCGGTTTATTGACAAATACTACACTTTCTCCTGTCACGGTGACTTTTACAATCACTCCAACAGCAAATGGATGTGTTGGTACATCGATAACAGCAACAGTTATTGTCAACCCAACTTTAATACTTACCGTAACTCCAACTACTCAAACCATCTGTTCAGGATCTCTTATAACGACGATCGTTCCAGGTGGCGGCATACAAGGATCTGTGTACAACTGGACTCGTGACAATACGATCTCAGTAACGGGCATTGCAGCCTCAGGTTCTGGAAATGTTAATGGGATACTCACCAATACTACCTTAGTTCCGGTTACTGTGACATTTACTTTCACATCAAATCCATATGGATGTGCAGCAACATCCATTAGTGCGACAGTGATCGTAAATCCTACACCTATCGGAACTATCTCTATCGCCCCTAATCCAGCGTGTGTTGGCTCTACCGTGCAGTTGTCATCTACCGGAGGAACGACATATAACTGGTCCGGACCAAATGGATTTACAAGTAATCAGCAAAACCCTACCATCTTAATAATAAATCATCTACAAGCTGGTAAATATTATGTGACGATCACTAATAGTTTCGGATGTTTTGTCATTCTTGATGATGAACTTGAAGTATTCTATCCTCCTTTAGCTGAAGCAAGCTTTGATGTTTCTACAGCATGTACCGGATCTGATCTTCAGTTGTACGGCAGCGGAGCAGGTTCTTATGCATGGAGTGGACCAAATGGATTCACAAGTACTCTGCAGAACCCGGTGATCGAAGATGTGACAACACTCAATAGTGGCTTATATATACTTACAGTAAATAGTCCAAATGGGTGCACAGCAACTTCATCATTGAATATTACCATCAATACGCCGCCACAGTTGTCTGCCAATCCTGCATTCACACAGACCTGCGAAGGCTCTTCGGTTCAGTTGACTGGAAGTGGATCAGGAGCATTCTCGTGGTCAGGTCCTGCGGGATGGTTGAGCAATATGCAGAATCCGGTGATCGATAACATTCCATTGTACATGTCAGGCTTATTCACCGTGACATTAACGGGTAATACCGGATGCAGTAGTACCGCTTCTGTAGAAATAAAGGTATCATCATATATCAATGCTATCGCAACTGCTACACCGAATCCGGTATGTGAAGGTCAAAGTTTGCAACTTCATGCTGAAGGAGGTACGTCATATCTATGGAATGGTCCGGCAGGATTTAATTCTACGGAGTCTGATCCGAGGATTGACAATATCATTGAGGCTCAGGAAGGTATTTACTATGTCTACATAACTAATGAAGGTGGATGCTATGGATATGCTGAGGTCAAGGTAGAAGTTCTGCCTGTCCCAAAAGCAAGTGCTTATGCTACACCAAACCCTGTAAATGAATTTAGTTCCGTACAATTCTTTGCAAGTAACGGCCTTGCGTATCTTTGGAGTGGTCCACAAGGTTTTATATCTACTGAACAAAATCCAGTTATCAGAAAGGTCAACAGGAATATGGCCGGAGTATACACAGTGACAATTACGAATGAGAATGGATGTCCAAGCGTGATCAAAATAATTCTAAGGGTATTATTCACCAACAAGGGTGGCAGCATCACAGATGGAAATGACGAACTATCTATAAGAACAGATAATGCGGGAACCGTTTATCCGAATCCTACAAATAACTTACTTTATTTTGAGACTGCAAGCCGATCAGCTATCGATTACATGATCTATGATATGAATGGCAAGTTGCAAATGCAGCAACAATCTACTACAAACATTTATATCAAGACAGAGAACCTATCTACAGGGATCTATCAAATCAGATGGAAACCACAGGATCAGGAGAAATGGATCGTCAGTAAATTTGTTAAGATCAGGTAAGATATTTTTATCAAATAATAACCCCGTTTGGAAGTTCTAAACGGGTTTTTTTATTTTTAGGTAGAATTCATATGAAAGATATTGGTACACAATTTAAACAAATCACTTGAGTAGTATTCTGCCGCATAATTCAGAGCCACTCTAGCCCTAATAAATTAGGAAAATCTGTTATACATCATTAGAAAAAATAATATCAAAGAAATAATACAATACGCAACTCAAGTTTCAGTTTTAATCATAAATAGATTATGTATAATTTGAATCTTCTCAATTTAGCTAAAAAGTCCGATCTAATGGACATAGCTATCGAAGTTTGATTCTAATTGCTAATTTCTGACTACTGACTACTGATTATTTAATAAATGCCATTGTAATTACGAATAATATATCCTTATAAATAATAAAAAAGAAAAAGAAAAAGAGTGGTAGGAATAAAAGGCTTTTCAACATTACTAGTCGATTCTTTTGCTGAAAAAACCTTTTAAATGCAACCATAGAATATGTATACACTGCAACAATATTAATGACCATGCCTATGAGCTCGACCGAATATGATGGTACAGAAAATGCTTGAAGCAGGGCAAAGAATATTACCATTATAAAAAAGGTGAATAAAATATAAAAACTACAAAACTCAGTACTGATAATCAAATAATCAGAGAAGAATTTACGATTCTTTGGAAAAACAATTTTTAAAAAAAAAGCAGTTGCAGGAATAATTATTATAAGTAAAATTTTGGAGACCTTCTCAGATTTATTGTGAAATATTTCAGACAAAGCAACAAAGTCAATTCCCCTACTAGCCATCTTAGAATCAACCATTTTCTGAAAATAGGTACCTGTGAGAAAAGTATTTAAATAGAACTTCAATTGCATATTGAGTCCATCAAGTAATGGAAAGATGAGATATAAAATAACGATCAACATAAAAAACGACAATGGCTTGAAATATGGTTTCCTCAGACCATTGCAATAATCCTGAGATAATTTACCGGGAGAAATAAAAATAGCTTTTAAAGTGGTCAGGAATTTTCCTTCAAAATGAGTTAAAAAATGAAAAGCTTCTTCAAAGAAGTGCGTAACTGATCTATCTTTCTCAGATAAAACTTTTTCTCCGCAACTGTGGCAATAAGTGCCATATAATCTGGCACTGCAATTAACACATTTATTTTGAGCACTTTTGTCAATTTTCATTCTTGGAAAAATTAGTTTTAAAATTAAGCATAGTTTTTGATTTTGAAAAATTTCAACGGAATTTCTCTATGCAAGCCTTCATGGAAAAAAATTTATTAAAAAAAACTTTCTTAAAATATCGACATCTCTGTTTCAGTCGTTAACAACTCCAAAGCCTTCATTCCTCTCACGGAATTGCCTTTGCTATTTAACCTGGGGCTCCATACTGCCACAGTATATTCATGAGGATGAATAGCGATTATTCCTCCCCCGATTCCACTCTTCCCCGGCAAACCTACCTTGTATGCAAACTCTCCTGATTCATCATAGAAGCCGCAGGTCTGCATCAGGGCATTTAAACGCTTCACCTTGCTTTCAGACAATATCTTGTGATTTGTCCCCTGGGTGTAACCACTGTTTGCAAAATAGAAGAATGCATGTGCCAATTCCTTGCAAGACATTGCAATAGAACATTGATGAAAATAAAAATCCAGAACTGTCTCTACATCATTCTCCAAATTGCCATAAGACTTCAACATATTTGCCAAAGCAGCATTTCTGTATCCTGTAGATCTCTCTGAACTCGCCACCTTAACATCATAATCTATCGAAGGATTGTCAGCTAATAACCTTACAAATTCAATAAATTCTTCCTTCGGCTTTTTTAAATGACTCACCAATATATCTGCGATGACCAATGCTCCGGAATTGATAAATGGATTTCGCGGCTTACCCTTTTCATATTCCAATTGAATCAAAGAATTGAAAGGATTGCCTGATGGCTCCACCCCCACTCTGTCCCAAAGATTCTCTCCTAAAAATGATATGGCCATTGAAAGTGAAAAAACTTTTGATATACTCTGAATAGAAAACTTTTCATTACTATCACCTACCTGATGATCGATGGACGATGTGCTCAACAAGTGAATACCAAATTTGTCAGGATTAACTATTGCCAGTTCAGGTATAGAAAGGGATATTTCGCCATCTCCTTGCAGCGTTATGGTATCAGCATTTATCTTTTCTAAAATTTTTTGATAATCCATTTCTATTATTATTGTAGTAAAATTGAACTAAAATTAAGTTAATTTGATTCATCAAGTATCGAAAAAAATGAATTGAATTTACTATATGAATAAATACTTTCATTTGTTAAAGTGGTTTAGAGAATGTAATTTTGATTAAATTTTTAAAATAGAATTAATAAAAGACAATGGTTGATATAACAGTGGAAGAAATCAAAGCAAAGATGGACCGAAAGGAAGATTTTATATTTATTGATGTCCGTGAGCCATATGAATATGAAGAATATAACATCGGTGCAAGACTTATTCCTCTTGGAGACTTCATGGATAATATTTCAAATCTTGAAGAATATCGTGACAATGAGATCATCATTCACTGCAGAAGTGGCAAAAGAAGTTCAATGGCAAGCGAAGTATTAACAAGCGCCGGCTTTCCGAATGTAAAAAATATGGTAGGTGGCATCATACGATGGCAAGAAGTATTTCCGGGCTAAGTGACAAAATACCCCCAATTTGAATATATTTTCTCTCGTCAATTTAAGCTTTCGACTAGCAAGAATTTTTTTAAATATGTGATTTAATCATGAGGCTGATCGAAGTAGAAAAAGTAGCAAATTTAGATAAAGATACATTCAAGGAGCAATATCTTGACCCACAGCTACCTGTAGTTTTCACTGATCTCATTAGTGATTGGCCTGCCATACACTCATGGACCATTGAACATTTAAAATCCAAATACGGTACACTTCAGGTTCCAATTTACTCCAACACGATCATTTCATTGAACAAGGGACATTTATCTCCTAACAAAACCATGCCTTTCGGCGATTATCTTGATATGATCTCAGGCTCAGAACCTTGTGAGTTACGACTTTTCCTTTTCAACCTATTCAGATATGCTCCTGAGCTGAAGGATGATTACAAATTGCCCGGCATTATGGATGGTTTTTACAATGATTTTCCATTTTTATTTTTTGGTGGAAAGAGTAGTAAAGTTGCCCTGCATTATGATCTAGATATGAGCCATGTCTTTCTAAATCAGATCTCTGGAAGAAAGCGTGTGATACTATTTCCACCTGATCAAAGTAAAAAAATATATCAATTACCATTCACCGTAGCAAGTAATATAAATGTCAATAAACCAGACTACGCCAGACATCCTGCATTGAAAAATGTGAATGGATATGAGGTAATTCTGAATCCGGGAGAAACACTTTTTATACCTACAGGTTTTTGGCACTACATGGAATATTTAAATGGGGGATATTCTATCAGTCTCCGTGCTAATGAAAGCCTTAAAAGAAGGCTTAAGGGTGCCGCTAATATCGCCAAACATTACCTGGTAGACAAAAGCATGAAAAAACTATTAGGAAAAGAATGGCAGAATATCAAAAATAAATTAGCAGAGAAACGGGCTAATGCTGCCATTGAAAACTAGAATTAAGATAACTCCAGTTTAGGAGTTGATAATTATTTTGAAAAGCTAATTTATAATTACAACTTTATAAATTTCTTTATATCAAACGATTACCTTAATATCAAAATGCTTTTGTTAGCTGGACTCACTCATCGAAATTTCATTCTAACATCTTCTATACAACTGAATTTAATATGTTGTAAATCAATAATTTATATGGTGAAAAACTGTAATAATCAAAGACTCCCCCTTGGCCCCCTCTTGCAGAAGGGGATATTGTGCTATTCGACATTTTACATTTTACATATCACATTTTACCTTATCAAGTTATCTTTTTTAATCTTGGAAGCAGAGCGTTACAGGTTAACTAATTTCTACCTTAGATTGACTATTAGCAACACTATCATAATTTATTTATAATATCGAAACTTCAGTTTAATTAAAATAAGCTGCTATTGCAGGAAAGGGTTATTGTTCCGCTCAAATCCAATCGTAGTAGGATCACCATGGCCGGGATATATTATAGTAGCGTCAGGAAGGGTCATCAGTTCACGTTCTATACTATCAATCAAGGTATCATAATTGCCACCCGGAAGATCTGTACGTCCAATACTTCCATAAAACAAAACATCTCCGGCAATGCATATTCCATCATTTTTTGAGTAAAATGATAAACTGGCCGGCGAATGACCAGGTGTAAATATTGAAATCAATTCGCTATGACCAAAGTTGATCTTCTCTCCTGCTTCAATATATCTTTGAGGTGCTGGAGAAGGATCCAGGTTGATGTCATACATCTTACTGATATTATCCATTGCATCCATGATATATTGCTCCGCAGCATGATACTCCGGAAGCAAGCCGTAAGTTTTGAAAACAAAGTTGTTACCAAGTATATGGTCTATATGACAATGAGTATTGATCAGTCTGACAGGTGTCAGTCCATAAGAACTTATATACTGTTTAAGCAAATCTTGCTCATCAATCGTATAGCATCCAGGATCAATGATGATACACTCCTTACTATCATCGTAGAGGATATAAGTATTTTCCTGAAAGGGATTGAACATGAAAGAATGAACCGTCAACATGTTATTTGTGTTTGAAAAACAAGATTTAACAGATGCTTAAGTGCAAATATGAGCATAAAGTCTTAACTTTCGAATTATTAAATGATTAATTTTTTTAATGTATTTGTTAAAAAATAATATAATTTTTCGTAATGTATTGGTGGTCATATTATTATGGCCTATTCTTTTATATAGCCAAACCAATCAGGTTCAATTTGGAAAAAACCGGGTTCAATACCATGACGACTTTGATCAATGGCTATATTACGAAACAGATCTCTTCACTGTCAACTGGTATGGTAAAAGCAAGACAGCCGGGCACAAGGTCGTTAGGATAGCCGAAAGAGAATTTAATGACATTATTAAGACTATAGACTTCAAAACTAATGAAAAGACCGAATTTCTTGTTTTTGCAGATATCACTGATCTCAAACAAAGCAATATAGGTATTTCAGATGCTTTCATCTATGATGATGATATTACCAAGACGATTGATAATAAGATTTTTATAGCGTTCGATGGTAATCACAATCACCTGCGTAAACAGATTCGCGAAGGTATAGCTGCTGTATATCTCAATAATATATTGTTTGGTTCCAATCTGCAGGAGATCGTCCAGAATTCTATCATGCTCAATTTACCACAATGGTACAAGGACGGACTTATTTCCTATTTTGGCGAAGAATGGAGCTCTACTTACGACGTTAAAGTGGCCAAAGCGCTCTCAAAAAAAAGGAATTCCAGTTTCGAAAGACTTGCTAAAGAAGACCCAAGACTGGCAGGACACATGTTTTGGAATTACGTCGGATTTAACTATGGCAAAAACGCAATCGGCAATCTGGTATATGTCACGAGGATTAATCGTAATCTTGACAAGGGATTTCAATATGTATTGGGTACCACGTATGAAAATGTCATCCAAAACGTCTTTAATTATTATAAAAATCAAAGTGAAACGAAGCTATCTAAATCCGCCGAAAAACCAATACCGCTAAAATCATTCACCAAACTTAAACAGAAGGAAAATGTAACTGCCATGTCCTATTCACCTGATGACAAATCACTACTCGTCGTGACCAATCAGATGTCTAAAATCAAGGTCAAACTGGTAGATGTTGCATCAGGAAAATACAAGACACTTTATAAATATGGTGCTAAGAATAAAATTCAAGCTCCAGACCCGAATTATCCAGTAGTGGCTTGGAATCCTGATGGTAAGAAAATATTAATTTCCTACGAAAAAAGAGATTACATCTATTTGAAAGAGTATAATCTTCAGACTGGCAAATCAATCACGCAATTGATCCCTGAACGTTACCAAAGAATTTACAGTATTGCCTATTGGAATGATAAAAATATTATTATCAATGGGACTATGGACGGATATGACAACTTATTTATGTACCGCCTGAGCACAAGGCAGACGACAGAGATCACCAACGCCCCCTTTGATCTTCTGGACATGGTGGTAGCCGGACAGGGAGATCAGAAAAAAATATATTTCAGCTCCAACAGACCTGATAATTCTATGATACCTATCCAGGGAGATACGATACTTCCAATAGGATCATTTGACATCTTTTCATTGGCTCAGGTTACTAAACAAGATGGCACCATGGCCTGGGAAATGGAACAGATCACCTTTACAAAATTGATCTCTGAAACTAAACCAACGGTGGATAAGTACGGGAGAATAAGTTTTCTTACTAATGAATTTAGAAATAACGCCATCATTAGGCTGTCACCAGGCATTACTTACCGATCTGAAGCCGAAAACGACTTCAGCATCCTCGGATCTGATCTCATTATTTCTAATTATGCTCTAAGTACTTCCAATCAAAATGTAATCATAAATGGCTTTGATGGTGAATTTAACAAACTGGTTAAAATAGATTCTACTAATCTGACCAACAATACTTCAGGTCTCTTAAAAGGACCAAAAGAATTTGGTTATGATATTAAATTATCTGCAAGTAAAATAGATTCTACTGCCAAGGTTAATGCCGGAAATACAATCTTTAATAAAGTAAAAGAAGAGATCCCTGAAAACATGAAATTCAGGACTAAATATGGAGAGTTGAAAGCTCCTGAGATAATTGAGAAAAAAATATCGGTTACTTCAAGCCAACCAATGCAAGAAGGTTCAAATAAAATGATGCCGCTCAATCCACTGAACATTGTTCCTTATAGATTGAAATTTAAGATCCATGAATCAAGCGCCAACTTTGACAATTCTCAACTTTTCGAGGGACTGAATACTTATGTGGGAGAAGGAGATGGTGGTCTATTTCCTCCCTTTGGTCTTTTATTAAAAGCACACATGAGGGACATGTTTGAAGATTACCGATTGGAAGGTGGCATCAGAATACCAATTTCTTTAAACGGGAATGAAACATATGTCCTTTTTGATGACTTAAAATCAAGAATTGACAAAAGAATCTCTATCTATAGAAAGGTAAGTAACGAAAGACTTGATTCCAATACACCCACGCAACCTATAAGAAAAAATATTGTCCTAATGGGTCAGTATGACTTAAAATATCCAATCGACCAATTCAATGCTGTAAAGGTAGGCTTGACACTCCGTCAGGACAAATTATTCTATAAAGCAACTGACAATATTACGCTCAATATTCCCACTGAGGCCATTGAGCGCGTTGGAATTCGGGCTACTTATATATTGGATAATACATTAGACAAGGGTCTTAATTTGTTTGCAGGTACCAGAGCTAAAGTATTTGTAGAATGGGTGAAAAAATTTGATCTCAATTTTGACAAGGGTGTTGCCCTGAATTTCAATAAAGGTCACATGTGGGTTGCCGGATTCGATGCCCGGAATTATTTTGAGCTCGACCGACACTCCATTTTCGCTACAAGATTGGCAAGTCAGGTATCATTTGGTTCTGAAAAAATCTTGTATTATCTGGGCGGTAGCGACGGTTGGCTATTTCCATCTTTTAATGAAGAAACACAAACTGCAACGGATGAAAACTATGCATATCAAATAGCAACTCCAAGCTTAAGAGGATTTCAGTACAATATTCGAAATGGCAATAATTTTGCTTTATTAAACGGCGAATTAAGAGTACCTTTCGTAAGATATCTTTCCAGAAGAACTCTGAGCTCTTCCTTTCTTAACAACCTACAGTTAGTTGGGTTTTTCGACATTGGCTCTGCCTGGAATGGATGGGATCCATTTACTAAATACAATCCTTTGAATACTGTATTTATCTCTCAACCGGGTATTGACATCAAAGTCAATTATTTTAGAAATCCAATAGTATTCGGATATGGTGGAGGGCTAAGATTTTTATTATTTGGTTATTTTATGCGACTTGATTATGCTAAAGGCTGGGATACAGGTACATTTACCAAGCCAAGACTTTACTTTAGCCTAGGAACAGATTTTTAGATCAATTCCGTCATTTAATATGAATAAATTCAACATTGGTATAAATCCATGCCACTATTACAAATGAAATACTATTTTTGAAACACATAAATTTTTAATATTTAATTCTGCAAAAAGATGCGCAACTTAATTTTAATATTTGCTTTGATTGCTTCCCAATTTTCATTATTGACTGCTCAAGACTTAAGAAATAATCCCAATTCAAACCATGCCAATAAGTTCGAGCAACTTGGCACCATATTGCCAACTCCAAATGAATACAGGACAGCCAGTGGATCTCCCGGAACAAAGTATTGGCAACAAAAAGCTGATTATAATATCAAATGCACGCTTGATGAAAAAAAACAACATCTGACAGGCAGCGAAAACATTACTTATCACAACAATTCACCGGACCCACTGCAATATCTTTGGATGCAACTAGATGAAAATGAACATAGCAGCATTAATAATGCAGGATATGTAAGTGAAGGATCATTGCCGAGATCTTTGGACGATGGAGATCTAAATAAAATAAAAGCAAATAAAGGTGATAACGGTTATGGATTTAATATCACAAAACTGACAGACGCATCAGGAAAAGCTATGAAATATACCATCAACAAAACTATGATGCGTATTGATCTTGCTACGACACTTAAACCCGGTGAAAAAATAGTGTTTAATCTTGATTGGAATTACAATATTGTGAATCGCATGGAACAAGGTGGTAGAGGTGGATATGAGTTTTTTCCGGAAGATGGAAATTATCTTTTTACGATGTCTCAATGGTATCCAAGGATGTGCGTGTATAGTGATTTTGAAGGTTGGCAGAATCATCAATTTTCAGGTCGTGCAGAATTCGCGCTTGCATTTGTCGACTTTAATGTAGAAATGACCGTACCTGCAGATCATGTAGTTTGTGCTACAGGAGAATGTCAAAACTATGCAGAATTGCTTACTCCAGCGCAAATGGGAAGATGGAAAATTGCTCAAACTTCAACGGAACCTGTAGAAATAGTTACATTGGCAGAAGCCAAAGCAGCTGAAGCAAGGAAAACATCCGGTACGAAGACCTATGTGTTCAAAGCGAAAGACGTACGCGATTTTGCTTGGGGATCATCGAGAAAGTTTGTATGGGATGCAATGTCTGTGGATATCGAAGGAAAAAAAGTAATGGCCATGAGTTTCTACGGTAAAGAAGCTTATCCACTTTATCGCAAATACAGCACTAAAGCTGTTGCACATACCATTAAAACATATTCTGACTTTACGATTCCATATCCTTACCCTGTTGCTCAAAGCATAGAGGCAGCTAATGGTATGGAATATCCTATGATCTGTTTCAATTTTGGGCGTACTGAGAAAGACGGTACTTATTCAGAAGGTATAAAAAATGGCATGATCGGTGTAGTCATTCATGAGGTAGGACACAACTTCTTCCCGATGATCATCAACAGTGATGAACGCCAATGGTCCTGGATGGATGAAGGACTTAATACATTCGTTGAATACCTTACTGAGGAGCTTTGGGATAATAAATTTCCTTCAAAGAGAGGACCGGCTAGTTCTATCGTAAATTACATGAAGTTGCCAAAAGATCAGCTTGAACCTATCATGACAAATTCTGACAATATCATAGGATTTGGAGCTAATGCTTACGCAAAACCTGCTACAGGACTAAATATTCTGCGTGAAACAATCATGGGCAGAGAACTATTCGACTATGCATTCAAGGAATATTGCAGAAAATGGGCTTTTAAGCATCCTACACCTGCCGATCTGTTCAGGACTATGGAAGATGCCAGTGGTGAAGATCTTGATTGGTTCTGGAGAGGATGGTTTTACGGTACAGATGCTTGTGACATCTCTATCGACTCTGTAAAGTATGCGGTTGCAGATCTTGATTCACCATTACCTAAAGTAAGGAGCGAGCAAAGAAGCATTGCAAAACCTGACGTCAACAGCTTCGAAGACATCTCCAAAGTACGAAATAGAGAAGATAAAAACATTGTTTTCCAAACGGATCGCGATACCACTTTGAGGGATTTCTATTGGAACTATGCCAGAGATCCTAAGATGTACGACACTACGAAATATACGGTGACTCAACCTTTGCGTGTGGAAGCTTTAACAAAAGATCTCAAAAAAGAATTTTCAAATAAACATGCTTATGAAATTTCTTTCACGAACAAAGGTGGTTTGGTAATGCCAATAATTTTGGAATGGATGTATAAAGACGGTACTAGTGAAATAGAAAGAATTCCGGCTCAAATCTGGAGAAAAGATGAAAACCACATTACTAAATCCTTTATTAAAGACAAGGAAGTTGCATCCATCAAGTTGGATCCAATGAAGGAGACGGCAGACATCGATGAATCAAATAATGGCTGGAATACCATGCCGGAACCTTCAAAGTTCAAGACATTCAAAAATGCTAAAAGCCGCGAAAGAGGTGAAGGGGCGGATGCAAATCCAATGAATAAAACAAAGAGATCTTGATTCTTTAAATCTAGATACATCATTTTAAGGGGGCAGCATTTTAGGATGTTGCTCCTTTTTTTATAAGATGTCAGTAGGTGTCTATCTAACCAAAGCAATTTTTATCAACTGAGATCTTTTCCCGGTACTCAACTTTAAAAAGTAAAGCCCTACATCAAGATCATTTACTCTAATGGAGTCTGTAGTGTTTTTCATCGTTTGTTTCATTAGCACTTTCCCCTCCATGTTAATAATTTGAATTTTGACTTTTTTGTCCTGAAATCCTTCGCTTAAGCGAATATTCAAAACGTCATTTACAGGATTTGGGAAATAAGATTCGAGGATTTCAATTTCCTTCCTCGAGTTAGCAGCTGTTTGACTATCTATAAATTCCAACATCAATTTCACCCATTCTGTGTATTGAATTCCGCTCGGATGTAAATTGTCATTGGCGACATATTCGGGTTTTTGAACACCTAATCTGGAAATAGGTGTAATGTTAAAAAATACAACTCCTTTAGCATCAGCTATCGATTTTGCATAATTGTTATATTGATCGAGTTCTATACTAATGGTATTTGGATTGCTACTTCCCTGCCCGTATGGAGTAAATGCATAATCAGGAATAGAAACGACGAATACCCGTGAAGGATCACCACCCGCATATCGGATAGCAGAATCCAAAAGTGCTGGAAATTCAGACTCATATTTACTAAATGGGGCATGTTGGAATTGGTTATTTACTCCAATAAGTAAGGATACCAGATTGTAATTTTGACTTTGGAGATTTTGACCTTTTATAGCCTGAACAAGGTCATCAGTCCTCCATCCGGTCGTAGCTATATAACGGATTTCATCGATCTGATAACCTCTCTTGATCAGCGAATCACCCAATTGAGTTGGCCAACGCATACCTGTAGCCACACTTTGGCCTATAGTATACGAGTCTCCTAGGGCCAACATTCTAACAGGAGATTGTATATTTAAATTCTGTGAAAAACCTTTAATAGAAAAAGCCAATACCAAAATTACGGCATACAGTTTCATAGAGTAAACTTTGTTACAAAATATACGTACGAATCAGTCTTTTAGTTTCGGTCTATTAATTTATGAAGGTCATTTAGAAGGAGATATCAATCCATAAAACTCTCCGGGATGTGACTAGCCATTATCTTCTTCAGTAGTCGCATCAGGTGCATTTTTCATGACAGAAGCAATACCATTTTTCATGGCGGCTTCGCTTTCATACATTTCACTGCTACCTATTATTTGACCATTGGAAGATTTTAGATTAAAATAGAACTTACCATTAGTGGAAGTTTTTATGTCAAATTTTGATTCGTCAGCTGAATTCTTTTTAACAGACTCAATACCGTTCAAGCAACTAGCTTTAGAAGAATAGCCTTCACTTGCTAATATCCCTTGCCCATTTCCTGCCTTAAGATTGAATTGAAATTCACCATTTTTTCTGGTGCTAACTACAAATTTACCCATGATATTTTATTTTAAATGTGTGTAAATATGGGCATTGAAGCATCAATTTGTTAAAAGTATAAAAAATTAATTAATTTCTCAATTATATCAAGGAAATAGTTCGAAAGAATAAAAATGGCTAACCTACTCAATGGCACTTTTGAAAGTCTCTGAAAAACTAGAAGAATTTCAATATCACTCACTTTCCTCAAAATAAAATATGAACTATAAGGACAGGTCACGACCTATCCCTCCAGTTCATATTTTATTTTTAATCTTATCATTCTGATATCTTCAACAGTTTTTATGGAGCAATTTACATTGGTGCCCTTTACATTGGTCAACTAGCAAGGGCAATGCATTGCCCTTCTACCAAAAAAATATTCTATCATATTCGCATACTATCATACTCTAATACTATCGTACTCTAATACTTTCCAAACTCTCTTTCACCGCATTTACTGTATACTCTATATCTGATTCACTCAACGCATCACTGATAAACCATGTTTCATATGCAGATGGCGGCAGATAAACACCTCTATCCAACATGGCATGAAAGAATTTAGAAAATAAAGCATTGTTTGCTGCAGCTGCATCATCAAAATTTTCCACCGGTTTTTCACTGAAATGCACACTGATCATACTTCCCATATGATTGATGACATATGGTATACCACTTGCTTTCAGCACTTCGTCAAGACCCGCATGCAGGCGATCAGCCTTCACTTCGATATTTGCGTAAAAGTGTGGGTTTTCACTCAGCTCTTTTAATAAGGTAATTCCTGCGATCATAGCCAACGGATTGCCACTCAATGTTCCGGCCTGATATACTTTGCCTAGTGGAGCGATGTGTTCCATGATCTCTCTGCGACCGCCAAAAGCACCTACAGGCATCCCTGCACCGATGACTTTGCCATAGGTCACGAGATCAGCATCCACGCCTAATCTCTCCTGAGCGCCACCCGGAGCCAGTCTAAACCCTGTCATGACTTCATCAAAGATCAATAACATGCCATTTTCATCACAAACCTTTCTTAGGCCTTCCAAAAAACCTTCCTTAGGAATGATGCAGCCCATATTGCCTGCGACCGGTTCGATAATGATGGCAGCGATTTCATCCGGATGATTTACGACAAGTTCTTTCACAGCATCCAGATCATTGTAAGCGCAGGTAAGCGTATCCTGAGCTACAGCAGCACTCACACCGGGAACAGTCTGAATATCAAAGGTCGCCAGACCACTTCCGGCTTTTACCAAAAATGCATCGGCATGCCCATGGTAACAACCTTCGAATTTGATAAATTTATTTCTGCCCGTATATCCTCTTGCCAGTCTGATGGCACTCATGCACGCTTCAGTACCACTATTGACCATTCGAATGAGGTCCACATTTGGGACCATGGATTTGATGAGTTCAGCTATTTCTATTTCCAATTGTGTCGGTGCACCAAATGAAGTTGAAAAAACTGCTTTCTCCTGAATTGCCTTCACCACCGGAGCATATGCATGTCCGAGTATCATCGGCCCCCAGCTATTGATGTAGTCGATGTATTTGTTCCCATCCACATCGTACATGTAGGCACCTTTGGCATGATCCATAAAAATTGGTGTTCCGCCTACTCCTTTGAATGCTCTAACCGGAGAATTGACACCGCCCGGGATGGATTGTTGTGCGCGATCGAAGAGGGATTTACTTGTGGAGATGTTCATTGCTTCGGTTTGTTGTTTGTTGTTTGTTGTTTGTCGCTTGATGGATCATGATTTCAATTGACAGGTTTTACCCAACAACCCAACAAGATGTGGAAAACTTGATTTTGTAAATATAGTAATATCTTTCATTTTTGACTCGACGGTTGCGTAAAGCGGACTGGAGCTCTGCTGGGGAGCAACTCCAGAAGGAATAGCGTAATTACTCATATATGGAATGAATTCCGAGCAGGAGGCTTTTACCTTCTGCTTTTTTAATTTATTCCAGTTTAGGGAATCATGCCTTATAAACCCATTCATTGCTCATTGTTTTTGAAATCGAACATAACTTTAGTCGGCCTCATTTCCAATGGTAATGATTCAATGTATTCTTCAAATTGTACCGGGCTTCTATTTCCAAGTTGTTTAATTGCCCTTTGTTCATTATTCAGCTTTTGTATCTTTTTACATGCTTTAACGAGTCCTGAATAAGTCGTGACTCCCCATGGTATCAAGTACCTGTTTTTAACATTATCGTTTAGTTGTTCTGCACTACCGTTTTCTTTACACTTTTTAGATCTGCTTATCTGCATACCCAATTCATTTAGGAGCATTAAATAAATCAATGCCTCATATTGTGAGCCGTTGTCTGTATGATGAATGGCAAATTTTAGATTTTGAGCTCCTCTTATGCTAATGCATCTTTTAAACTAGCCACAGCTTGCTCTGCTTTCATATTTTTGGAAGGAAGTAAGCATAATATGAATTGAGAGTACACATCTTTGAGGCAAAAAATAAAATGCCATGTTCCATCGACCATATAGTATGTAATGTCCCTACTATCAACTGGTTTATTCCATTTAATACTAAACCATTTGTCAGGTTGGGATATGTTTTCTTCCCTTTTCCATCACTTGTTTTTGGTACTTGTGGCCGACTTTTCCGGACATTCATTCCTGCTTCAGCCACCCATCTTTCGAATCTATTTATGCCAACTCCCAGGTATATTCCTTGATTTAATATACTATAAAACAAAGTCCTCGCACTAAATCCAGGATGGTTGGCCCGCCACACTTTCGCTAACTCAAGCACATCAGATTTTAGCTTATCTATTTGAACCTCACTTTTCTGATGTTGACTTAATCCCTGACGACTGTAGCCTACTTCTCGATATAACTGTTCCATACTAAATGATTTAGTTCTTGTCTGAAAGTTGGCTAAGACTTTTTTAAAAATTTCTCCTTAATATCCACTTGAAAATGCTCGCCAGCAACCTTCAATAGCTCCTCATAATACTCAATCTTTATAAGTTGTTTTCCTAATAAATTCTCCATGTGGTGGATCTTCCCTTCAGAATTTTTCCACTTTAAATAATCCGATTCTGTTTCAATTACTATTACCGGAGATTTATAATCTTTCGTTCCATATTTCTTCAACCACCTGTAAATAGCAGTGTCTCCCAACTCCAGCATATTGGATAATTTATGTACGGTAATCTGACCAGATTCTATCTGTTCTACCTTTTCCTTTTTGAAACTTTCTGAAAATAACCTTCTAACTTTTTTTGTCATAACTTTAAATTTAGAAAGTTTTCCACACTTTTAGTTGTCAACGTATATCATGATACATCAGCTTGTTTGAAAAAATATCCTATCACTTCCCCTCTGGCAGAGGGGTGGCGATAGCCGGGGTGTTGACCTCTCTTTCAATTCTCATTGAGAATGGAAAGTCATCATCATATTCTCATTTATTCAGCAGCTTCGCAGCATCCTTAGCAAAGTACGTTGCGATCAGGTCCGCTCCGGCACGTTTGATGCTGGTAAGACATTCCAAAATTGCTTTATTTTCATCCAGCCAACCCATTTTTGCAGCAGCTTTGATCATGGCATATTCTCCGCTGACGTGGTAGGCGCTGACCGGGACATGGACTGCATTTTTGATCTCACGGATGATGTCAAGATAAGCCATGGCAGGTTTCACCATGACGATATCCGCACCTTCCTCTATATCCTGAAACACTTCACTGATGGCTTCCAACCTATTGGAATAATCCATCTGGTATGTTTTTTTATCACCAAATCCGGGAGCGCTGTCTAACGCATCTCTGAATGGTCCATAAAAACATGAAGCATATTTGGCGCTGTAAGCCATGATGCCAACTTTGGTAAAATTATGTTCTTCAAGGCCTGTTCGGATCTCCCCTATTCTGCCATCCATCATGTCACTCGGTGCTACGAAATCAGCACCGGCTGCTGCATGACTGACGCTCATTTTAACTAAAGCTTCCACTGTTTCATCGTTGATTATGTATCCATCCTTGACGATGCCATCGTGACCATATTCAGAATAAGGATCCAAGGCAACATCCGTCATGACGACCATTTCAGGGCAGGCATCTTTGATGGCTTTAATACTTCGCTGCATGAGTCCATCAGGATTCCATGCCTCTTTGCCTGTATTGTCCTTGAATTCATCCGGACATTTAATAAAGATCAGTACAGATTTAATACCCAATGACCAAAGTTCTTTTACCTCTTTGATCGTATTATCAATTGAATATCTGTAATATCCCGACATAGAAGGAATCTCATGACTCACGCCACTTCCTTCATCTATAAATAAAGGCGCTATAAAATCATTTGGAGTCAATACAGTTTCTGCCACTAAACTTCTGATCGAAGGATTTAGACGCAGTGTCCTGTTTCTTTTCTGTAAATACATTCAGTTAATTTTTATATGCTGAAAAGCTGGGCAAAGGTAAGGATTAATTATAAATGGTGAATGGTGAATGCTAAAATGAGAGCGAGCGGTTTTGCCAGATCCATTCCTCAGGCCATCATTTGAAATGAACCTTGTTGAAGCGAAGGAAAGTTCCGGAAAAGAAATTATAAATGATGAATGATAAATTATGAACGCTGCCTCGAAGCAAAAGTTTCTCAATTCAAATATCTTAAAGATTGCCAGACTAAAAAAGGCAAATTTGGCATTGTTAAAGCATTTAAATATTTTGAAAAACAAGAACCCCGAAGGTGTTGACATTATTGTAATACATGCTAAAATTAGTACATCAAAACCCCGAAGGTGGTGACATTATTATAACAAATGCCTAAACCAACAGATTAAAACCCCGAAGGCGGTGATATTATTATAACAAATGCTAAAATTAGTACATCAAGACCCCGAAGGTGGTGACATTATGCTCCTTAATAAAATCCACTTTTCAAAAGTTTGATCTATTTCTTCACAAATCGAAAAACCTCCAGCCCATCTATCTGGATAAAATAAATCCCCGAAATTAATTTTTGAATATTAAGCGTATTTCCACGCAGTTTTTGAGTGGAAATTATTCTTCCATTTATATCAGTAATTGAATAATTAAATTCCTTTTCAATATTTCCTTCAAATATCAATTCATTATCCACTAAATTATTAACCAAACGAATGCCGCTGCCAGAGAAAAATACAGTTTTGACCGGACTTAAATTTATAGCACCATCGTTTTCAATTGATTTAATTCTGTAATAATTTTTCAAGGCTGGTTTTTCATCTAATAACTGGAATAAAACATGAGGTTGTTTTGAATCAAATTCAAGGTTTTTCCAATCAGAATAATTTCGCTCGTCAACACTTTTCTGAATTGTAATAGTTTTAACATTATCAAGCGAAGTCATTGAGCCACTTAATTGAACGTTCTTTCCTGATTTCTGCGCATCAAAACTTATGATATTCAACGGTAAAGGAATGATAGGGTTATCACCCTCAACCCAAACAGCATAAGATCTGGCAGCCAACTTTAGATTGAGCACAGATCCCGAAATAGTGATCTGATCCGCGCCTGTACTTAATCCTGTCACATCAGTAAAAATGGTTCCGTTCGGAATTCCTGTAGTTTCAATATTCTGATTGACATCTAATGCCTCTCCGGCAAAATTAATTGCAACCACAACATCCTTTCCTGAAGCAAGACCTTTAAGCTGATATATCAATGAAGTAGTTGGAAATCCAGTCGTATAAGTGCTGCTATAAGAAGAACCAATGGCAGTCAGATTAACCACGCTTGTAGCTCCAATTATATAATCCTGATGTACTTTGATCAATTGATCTATGTATCCTTTTAAGGGTGGAACCGGATTACTTCTGTCTCCGGCATTTCCATAATATCCAAAGTAATCAGGATAAAATACACAAGGAACACCAAGTTGATTATTAGTCAGAATGTAAGCATATGGCAATATGACATCATTTTGTACAAGTGATGCAAATCCGGAAGCATCTCTAAAGTCATGATTGTTGGCAAAAGTGACTACATTATATCCGGATAAACCATTTGAATTCAATGAGCTTGTAAATACATTTCGAGCATCATACCCAAACTGATCACAGGATTGACGCAATGATTCCCTCAAGGAAAAATCAAATATCTTAGGGCTCATAGCGGCCTTTGTATCCGCATCCATAGAAGCAAGCACATCATTAACCCATCCCGCTAATGGTCCAGCGTTAGTGTCATACCATTCTCCAACGATAAGGTCAAGCGTTACATCATTATCATATAAATAGTCCAGCATGTCACCTACAAAGTTTGCCGGAAAATGCTTAACCGCATCCAATCTGAATCCTTTGATGCCCAATGCCTGACAATTCCATAGCGCCCAAGCGAATAAGGCATCTCGAGCACAATCGGTATTTTGATCATAGTCATAGAAAAAGAGCATTCCATCTTGATCACCACTCAAGCCTGTACTATTGGTATAATTAGGTTTAAAGCAATCCCAGTGCATTTCACCCAAGTCACTTGGCAATCCTGAGAAATCAGTATAAGTCTGATAATTTAATTGTCCTATTACATTCTGGCCTATGGCTCCATTCCAAATACCATAGATTCTGTGGTCTGAATAATTACCACCCGGATTCGTGAGATAGATTTCGATTTGATCTCCTGCCACATTGTACTGTCCAGGAGCGATATACACATGAAATTCATCCACGGTGCAACCACTTGCATCCACATATGCTTTCATATCTACTCCAAGCGGAAGATCGTTGTTAGCCTGTCCACAATCTCCGCCACCATTAGGCTCGGCTTCGGTGATGACAGGAAGATTTTGATATCCCACAACGGATGTTTGCATGTAAACTTTATATTCCTTGTTCCAGAAATTAGAATGTTGAGAAGCAGAACTGATCTTAAAATAATAATCTCCGGCACCGTTGCCACTGCTTCCACCCAATGGTAAAGTACATCTGAATCTATCAGAGGGAAACGGTTGATCGCCATTATTTACCTTAGTGCCATTATAATTATTGATATAATCCTTTACGGCAGGGTTATTTTCTGGTGCTCCGCCGTCACGGTGATTCATGACCATGTCAGCCACAGGATGAAGATCCAAAGAGGTCATATGAATTAATAAATTATCAAGCGAAGGGCGCGTACCGAAACCTGTTGTTGTATTCCCAATATAAAGATCTTTAGGATCATAGCCATTGCTATATTGGCCGGAGGCAGCTGTGGAGTGAGGTGGTATCCACAAATGGGTAAATCCGGAGGCCTTTAAATCTTCCACTTTATCATTGAGTGAATCTGCCCAGTTTTTTCCTTCAGCCGTTTTTGGATAATCCCAATACCAGCCTTGCATCATAAATTGCTGGCTATAAAGTTGCTCAATTCCGGAGAAAATGAAAACAATTATGATGAAGCTTTTCGTATTAAAATTCATACAGATATCAATTAAGTGTAATAAATGAGGTAGATTCTGTACAAACTTAACAAATATCTTTTATAATGTGTAAAAAGTACACGATGGAAATTGTTATCGTGCAATCGAGTGATTGTGTGATCGCTTGATGAGTTAAAATCAAAACGCATTAAATCTATCTTGTAATCCGAAATTATGAATTAACCGCAATCATTCTGACTTCTAATTTCTAATCTCTAATTTTAAATGCTCCGCCGTCAACCACTCCGGTTTTGAGATATTAACGACTGATTTCAGATCATTTAATATCGTGTACAATCCAAAATACGTCCTATTGACATACAATCCATGTTGCGAGCCACGTGCTGAGCTAGCCTTTCTCAACTCGGGTAATTTGGAAACGTATTCCATAAATTCATAGATCTCCTCCACATACCCTTCTTGCCCAAAATCAAAGACATCCGTATTAAATGGTCTGCCAAGCAATCGGATCATCTTTTTGAAAAGTTCTGCAAAAAATACTTGCAACTCGGGACTATCTTCCTTCAACAAAAATTCCAAATCCCAAAATATTTTCATCGTAGCGTCTTCATCCTTCAATGTATCAGAGTTCATTAAAGAAAAATATTGTTTGTAATAATCCTCCGGAATGACTTTCACACAACCAAAATCGATGATGCCCAAACGTCCGTCAGGCGTAAATAAAAAATTACCTGGATGTGGATCTGCATGGACTTTCTTCAAGGTGTGCATCTGATAATCATAAAATTCCCAAAGCGCCTGACCTAATTGATTTCGGACCTCTTGTGAAGGATTGGTATCTAAGAATTCTTTTAAATGCATTCCTTCTATCCAATCCATTGTCAGGATTCGATTCGACGAATATTCTTTGTAATAACTGGGAAAAAATAAATTAGGAATGTGGCTACATGCATTTGAAATTTCAATAGAACGTTGCAATTCCAGTTCGTAATCTGATTCTTCCAGCAACTTATCTTCTACTTCTGCAAAATAGCGATCTATATCAGAATCATTCAGATTCAGCAAAGTCACAGCCAATGGCCTAGCCATCTTGAGGTCTGAAGAAATACTTTCAGCAATACCAGGATATTGAATTTTTACAGCTAATTTTTTCCCATCTTTTTCAGCCTTATGCACCTGACCTATAGAAGCGGCATTTTCTGCTTTCAGATCAAATTTATCGAATATTTCAGTTGGCGATTTATCGAAATATTTTTTAAATGTTTTGATCACTAATGGAGCGGACAGAGGCGGGGCGGAGTATTGAGCCATAGCAAATTTGTCCGTATAGGCCCTAGGTAAAAGACTTTTGTCCATGCTCATCATTTGAGCTACTTTCAAAGCACTTCCCTTGAGATTACTTAACGTATCATATACATCCTCCGCATTTTCCCTGTGGAGATCTTCCTTTGTGAGGGAAGAATCAAAGATCCTTTTGCTGTAATGCTTGATATAATTACCACCAACTTTTACTCCGGCCTTTGCAAATTGTGTTGCTCTGGCCACTTTTGATGTAGGAATACTTTCTTGAGACTTCATATTTAGAAAATTAGAAATTAGAATCAAAAATATAACATGATGAAATTTAACTCAGATGACGCTGATTATTACGAAAGATTAAGACTCTATTTTCTTTAGCCACTAATTACACTAATGATGCTTCGCATCTAACACGAATTTATTCGTGTAAATTCGTGTAATTATCTTCGATGCTGCTTGCACGGTCGTGGCTGATAATAATTCTTTTTGGGCTAATGCCCAAATGGAGTCTAAAAATTAAATCAGGGCAACTTATGTTAAAAGTCTGACATGAAAAAATTAGTTTTAGTTATATAGAAGCAATTAGAAATCAACAAGTCCCAAATTCGGATCATTTTCTGTTTTGGAAAATGAATTTACCGAGATCGAGCAGAGAATCAATAGGACTTCGTGCTAAAAGGTCAAAAACCGTATTAACAGATTTTTCGATCATGGTATCCGTTTTTTCAAATGACTTGCTGATGTCATTGACCCAAAAGTCAAGTATATAGAGCGTTTTTGCCCAAAAGATGTCCGGATATTTTTTCATTAACTGAGGAATTGGACGATTTTCAAGCTCTTGATTTTCTCGTGCTTCAAGCAAAATTTCATTTGCAAAGTCATAAAATGCAAATTTAAAATCGGTCAACTCCACATTCCGTTTCATATAGATAGGTTTGTCGAGTGACTCGTAGCCTTTTAATATATAGCTTCTGTTTTTCTTTAAAACTTCAATCCAAGTATAAAGAACTGCGAGCATTTTCTCTCGTGCAGAGTACGTAGGATAAATATCTTCGGCCTCTGCTTCTGCCAGTGCTTCGCGGAACATTGTTTTCCAAATTTCACTTTCCAGTTGTGCAAAAGATGAAAAATCTTCATAAAAATCACCTTCTTTAATTTTCAATTTTTTGCAAAAAGCGTAAACAGATTGAGGATGACTTCCATTTTCAAGGACATAATCGATGAATTCCTTACGGATCTTTTCTTTGTTCATTTTAAAATATTTTTGACATCAATGCTGACGTTTTATTATAGACACTTAACACCGATTTAGGTATAGTTGTTGTTTTAATTTCCAACATATTTGCATAATTTTCTCCAAGTAAGAATCGGCTTTGTTCTTGCAAAAGTTCAGCGGTGAATTCATTTGGGACGATGCTTCGAAATGCATTCATTAAGGAGTTAGTTAGCTCAGACCCATGAGGAGAATTTTTGAATTGATGTTTTGAAATTTCCTTGTCTAACTTAATTGCAGCTAAATAATTCTCTGGAACAATATCATCCTGAACTCCCAATAAGTTACCTATTACATTCCAAAGATTAATGTATGCCTTTTTCACAGAATCATCAGCTTGCAGACCCAATTTCTCCATTCCCCTCAAAACAATGAGTGAAAAAGCTAGATTCGTCCCGACCAGATCTTCTTGATTAATTGGGTAACCCCATTTCATATCCCATCGATCACTTTTCAAAATAAAATAACGGATGGAAGCATGCAATAGTCGTACTTTAATGCAAATAGCAAAGATTTTTCCTTCAGACCAATTGTCATGATTCAAAACTGCCTTTAGGAAATTACCTGTTTCGACCAGTCTTTTAAATGCATCTTTATTCAGTCTGGCTGAGAACGATAAGACTCTTGCGCCATCAGCACCAAGGTAGCAATAAGGCAATGAATACAGACCAAGTACAAGTCCAATATTTTCCTGATTATTTCTATAATAATCAGTAGCCCGGATCATATTTTTTTTGTCAAAGCTCGCCGGTAAATTGGAATTTACTTTGAGAAAATCCTGAATCAAAGGGTCTAAATTCCCAAAGCTCAAATCTTTATAATTTGAAAAAAAAGGAAATAAGGAACGTATATATTCAATGCCATTTTCATCTACTAAACTCTGAATAAGTAAGTCGGCGGGGTGGTCGCCTATGAGTCGATAGTGAGATAGGATATTATGCTTTGTCATCTCGGATTAAACGGAGAATTAGGGGAAAGGTTTTGTAGGGAAAGACTCCCCCTAAGCCTCAGGGTCATTCACTTCTCTAAAACTTTAATATGCAACTAGTTGGTAATTATTTTAGATTAAGTTCTAATTGTTTCTTAAAACAACAGCACCATTGCAACAATTGACACCCCGGCTGCCGCCACCCCTCTGCCAGCTAAGGTTTATACACATCTTTCTTGTAAATTTCTAAGTAAACTCTGGTGACACAACGACGTAGGTTAACCTACGCCGAGCCTCACGATCTAAGCTTTAACTCTAATTTTTGTACATCATTCGCCATGAAGTGCTGAGCGTAGGTTAACCTACGTTCTGGTGCGTGCAAAATTCATTTTGCTCATAATCGACAAGGGGAGAAAAATCCCAAATTTAATTCTTAATAATTTTTGCAGTTTTTATCAAATCCTTCCCTGAATTAATTTGAATATAATAAACTCCTGCCGACCAAGAGGAAGTATTAATAATTAATTTATCAGTTAAATTATTTTGTTTGAAAACTACCCTACCAATTGCGTCAAAAATTATATAATTGCTATTTGGAAATTCAGCATGTATTTTCAACTCTGAACCAAATGGATTCGGAAAACAAATGACATTTAATCCATCTGTTATTTTATATTCATTCAATACTAAACTATCAGTGCATCCATTTTCCATCGGACTATTATTCAACCACCTTTCATAAGCCGGAATAAAATTTTTTTCAGGCAAATTAGGTGAGCCTATTCCACCCCACTGACTTTCCTGAAGAAAATATGGTTTTTCTTTATAAAATAGACTTGTTTCAGGCAGGGCACTTTCACCCATTGGTACTATCACACCTTTGTTATTATTACTAAATTCAAACTGATCTTTGCCCTGGATGGAGTAATTAACAAGGCTATATGGAAAGTTAGAATTCGTGATCTCGTTTCCTACAATATTTTGAAAGTGGGAGTTATCTGCACTAAAATATATACCATATTTCTCTGCCCTATTCCTAAAAAAAGTATTGTAAGGGCCATTAGGTCCATGTGAATTGTCGATGACGATATTTTGACAGATATTCTGTTCAAATAAATTAGCGAAAACATAATTGCCATGAAGTACCATATCTCCGGAAGCATCAGATGGAAAGCTGGTCCAAAATGGATCTCTTGAGTAATTATAAGTGATCACATTACCATTGGCGCCTGCTTGAAGCAAGACAGAATGTCTCAAATGATTGAATATATTATTCTCGATCAGGCATTCTCCGGAGGTGAACTGCAAAACAATACCATAAGCTCTGCCATTGCCTCCATAGTCAAAACCATCATGAAAATATGATCTCCTAACCTGGATATTTGAACTGGAAGCAATGGTAATATGTCCAAAAGTACAATTTGTAGATTCAATTCCTGAGACCCAACAGTTGACTGCATTTTCAAGAAAAATATTACTTGATTGTTGAGGTGCGGTATCATCTATTCTTTTTATAGAAAGACATTCGATACCAACATTTTCTATTGGAATTATTTCTCTAATTATTGGAACTCTATCTAGAGCAAGATCAAGACGTAGTTTACTTCTTAAGAATAATGTATCACTATTAATTTTGTTAATTTCCACCATTTGGCCCACAGAATTATGTGCCCAGTCTGATGTAACCAGATCAGTGTCCTGCTGTGAGATCCTGACCCAATCATGTTGCTTCCATTCATCAGCATTTTGCACCAAGAGGAATTGATCTCCCATAGTTGCGCCAAGCTTTATGGTGTCCAATTTGGAGACCAAAGTGCCCTTTATCAAAATTGCATCACCGTTACCTTTCAGATCCATTTTCAAAACAGTAGATTCTGACCCTTTTCCTTTAAGAACAATATTTGATGGCAAGACAATCTGCTTGTTGAATAAAAAAATACCTGCTTCCAGGAAGATTTTTGTTTTACGGCCAAGCAACACCTGGTCCAATATAAGCTTCAGAATTTCATCATTTGGAGTTATTCCATCTCCATGCATCATGTTCTTAGCTATAATAATCTCATCGTATTCGTCCAAATTGACGATTGGATGGGCATTACTCCAATCCACAGATCTGGATAGCGGGATTGTCTGAGCGCACAGCATATTGCTGCAAAGAAGAAGAAAGAGTATCCGGTGCATAATTAGAAAAGGTAAATTACCTTAAATATGGTGATAAAATCGCAAATATGAAGGCTAAAAGGTGAGAAAGTGAGAAAGTTAGGAGGTAAATACGTGAATAGGTGGGGAATTGAGAATTGAAAATGATGGTAAGAATAGGCCAACATAATTAGGCTGTAACTGGCCAAAAGACATGTTCAAATAAGTCCGTCATATTATAAAAATAGTTTAAAAATTACGTAGTCAGCGTTTTCTGCATTTTATTGATTGTTTAGAATGCCAACTTTATACTTACAGTTTCCTTATTACTGTATATCGTAATATTGATCACACTGCAGGCAGGTTACCAATTTCCGGAATAAAAGTAAGGATGTGAGGAAAGGTATAGTTTTTTTATTTACCATTATTAAAGTGACCATCATAGATCACATCGATCTCGGCAGCAAGTTTTTTATCCTTGGCGGTAATGGTATCACCAGCACTATGAGTGCATAGCTTTAGTTCAACCTTATTGTATAAATTATAGATCTCCGGATGATGATCCATCTTTTCAGCAGCAAAGGCGACGAGTTGGATAAAAGCTATTGATTCTTTGAAATCTTTGAATTCAAAGGTGCGCTCCAGTTTGTTATTTGTTTCTGACCACATAAAGTAAAGTTAAAATGTTAAAGTAAAATGATAAAGGAAGATGACAGAATAAAATCCAGAAATATAAATCTATATGAAGGATGATTACTTAGGAACATAAATTAGTATTGGAGAGTTGCATTTCACTATAAGACATAAAAAAAGCCGGATTACTTTGCAGTAATCCGGCTTTATATCTTTAGAACTAACGCTTAGATAGCTGATACTAATTTAGTAAGGCTACTCTTAAGGTTACCTGCTTTATTTTTGTGGATATTATTGTTCTTCGCCAATCTGTCCAACATACTGATGACTTTAGGAAGTAGTGTAGTAGCTTCTGACTTATCTGTCAGATCTCTTAACTTCTTGATCAACGTACGGGTAGACTTCTTATAATATCTGTTCTGGATACGACGTTTAGACTCTTGTCTGATTCTTTTTAAAGATGACTTATGATGTGCCATGATATATGTTTTGAATAAAATTTAACTATAATGGAGCGCAAAGATAATATAAAGTATTTGGTTTAAAAAATAAATTTCTAAAACTTTTCATATATAGAAAACAATAATCTTCTAATGTCCTTATATATATTGGATTACAAGGACATAAAAATCGAAATAGGGCGGTCTAAGTGGGTTTGAACGTTAAATTTTAACAAAATATTAATGTTAATGCGGCATTTGGTCGAAAATAAAAAATCAAAAAAGTAAATTATATTGAAAATAACAATATCTTTGCCATTATAAAATTTTAATAATAACTAAAACAATCAATCATGAACAAAGGAGATTTGATCAGCAAGATTGCAGACTCAGCTAAAATTACTAAAACTCAAGCTGGTGGTGCATTAGATGCTACAATTAAAGCAATTACAAGTGCTTTGAAAAAAGGTGATAAAGTAACTCTTATCGGTTTCGGTACTTTTTCTATTTCTAAAAGAAGTGCAAGAACTGGTAGAAACCCTAGAACTGGTAATGAAATCAAGATCGCAGCTAAAAAAGTTGCTAGATTCAAGCCAGGAAAAAGCCTTTCTGATACAGTTGCTTCAGGAAAATAATTTCTGATATATTGTAAGATTTATAAGGGCAGGTTGCAAAACCTGCCTTTTTTTTGTGCCAGGATGAAAGAGAAATATGTTTTTATAACTTAATCACTAGCTTAATGCCCCTCAGGTTTAAAATTTTACCCAGAAATGTATGTGATGTGGATCCAGAAATTAATTTTTTTAATTTTCTTTGAGGCTTAAAATCTCTTAAAGATATTTCACATGAAATTTCAAACAACGCTTTTCTTAATAACTATTTTTCTGATTCAATCCTGTTCACCAAAGGTTAAAAGTAAATTGACTGGCGATGTTAAATATGATCCCTTGGACACTTCTACTGAAGTCTTGGTATTTAAAGTTAAGGAGTCCGCCCCCGAAGGATCAGAATTTATAGGTGAAATTAAGGTCGGAGACACAGGATTTTCAACTGATTGCGATTATTTCGAAGTTTTAAAAACTGCCAAATCAGAAGCAAGGAATTCTGGAGCTAATATTCTCAAATTAACCAAAATTTTGAGGCCAGGAACTAATTTAAGCAATTGTTATAGGTTAAAAGCAAAGCTCTATCGTAATTATAATGAGGAGACAAATCAGCTTTTGGCAGCAAAGGCACTTGAAAACAAATCACAATTGAGCGAAAATACTGATTATGCGATGGTTTACTTTTACAGGCCACACAATTATCAGGGAAGTTTGATTACTTATAAAATAAGAATGGACGAGGATTCAATCATTGGAAAAGCAACTGATAGTGGAGTTTTTGCATATAAGATCACATCATTTGGTGAACACAAATTTTGGGGCAAAACTGAAACTGCCACCTCTGTTACAATCAATGTGGAGAAAGGAAAGGAGTATTATTTTAGGTGTGGATTAAAAATGGGTCTTGCTGTGGGCCGTCCTACAATCGTTCTTATGGAGAGCTCAACAGGCAGGAATCAGTATAAAAAACTCGAATCTAATGAATAAAAGGAACAAAATAATTTCATTTAAATCTGTTCAATAACTTGAGTGAATAAGTGCGTAAGATTAACTTTTGTTAAAATTCCATATAAAAGACTGTTGACTTGTCATTCTGATAATAATGAATATGTGCACCTCCGATTAATCATTATGATTCGAAACATAACAGGAGCCTTAAAAGACGAACAAAGAATGGCATTTAAGTATGCCAAAAGCTAAATCTTCGGTTTCCAATCTTTCTAATATCCATATTCATTGTCGAACCATTCCGAGAAAAATAATTCCCCATCGACACCAAATAATTTCTGAAAATCAAGTAGTTTAAGCACTTCATATTATACATATATTTGCGATAGAATATTGATCATCTCAAACTTCAAGCCATTGAAATATATTATTGTAATACTGATTTTTTTATCACCGACCAATCGGTCTTCTGCCCAAATATCCATAGATCCAAGCCTTCCGGAAAAATACATTGCGGAAAGAAATAAATTCCCTGAAGTATTGCTAGAGTTTTTTAATAAATGGGAAAAAGGTGATCAGACCTCACAAATAGCTATTTTTTCCTTATTTGAGATTGATACCTTGAATCTGAATGAACTGGTATTCAATGATCTAAGTAATATTGAAATTCTCGGTATTTATGAAGAAAGTGAAGAAGAAAAGAGTTTCAGAGAATTTGAACAAAGTAATAGAGACTATATGCTCGTCAATGCGATTAAATCAATTGATACTTTACAAATTTCCTTAGGACAGATATTTGGTAATGAATTCATCGACCATTTCATAATCGGCAACAGCGTGACCTCTTCCTTTAGAGAATATTACAAGGAGGACAATATACTTAAATTAAGAAATGAGGATACACTCACCAATTCATTGGACATTCCTGTCATAGTGGGCAAGTTCGTATTGAGTACAAATGATTTTTCTATTAAAGATATGATCTACGGCTATTGTGAGATGGAAACAGCGCCTTATTATCGATCTGAGGATATGGTAAACGAAACATTTTTAAAATTGAAAAGAAAATTTAAGTACTATTTTAAGTTTAATATCAGCCAATAAATATTAGTTAATCTAATCTATAAACAGCTCTATAAATACTATTTAACAATCAGTTTTAATGAACAGATTGCTTTTTCTCTATGTTTGAATATAAAATCCTTAATTTTGAGATTCTATTCAGCACTTGAACCCGGATTTTGAAACAATAATTTGCCCTTAGGCACATAAATTTTATCAAATGTATTTAAGAGAAATACACCAACAGATGGTCGTAGATAAAGATCAGGGCAAGAAGCGCTTTGCTGTGCTGCTAGATCCTGACAAGTTGAGACTATCAAATATGGATAAAGTATTGCAATCATCTATCGATGCAGGAGTAGATTGTTTCTTCATTGGAGGAAGCCTGGTGGTAAGCGACATGCTGGACAAAAGCCTCATCGCCATAAAAGAAGCCTGTAATATTCCAACTATACTTTTTCCCGGCAATTCTTATCAACTAAGCTATAAAGCCGACGCTATTCTCTTTCTTTCGTTGATCTCAGGCCGTAATTCAGAGCTACTTATCGGCAATCATGTACTGGCTGCCCCATATTTAAAATTCAGCCCATTGGAGATTCTTCCCACTGGATACATGCTGATCGATGGCGGAGTAAAAACCACCGTTAGTTATATCAGCAACACACAACCCATTCCTTCCAATAAACCTGATATAGCGGCATGCACAGCGATGGCCGGTGAAATGCTTGGTCTTAGAATGATGTTTCTGGATGCAGGGAGTGGCGCACTCAATCCTGTAGAACCAGAGATGATCACTGCTGTAAATAATGTCATTTCCTCTCCACTTATTGTCGGAGGTGGGATTCGAACTCCGAATACAGCAAAAATATCAGCAGAGGCAGGTGCAGACATCATTGTGGTAGGAAATGCTATCGAAAAGGATGCTTCATTAATTGAAGATATTGCTGCTGCAGTTCATGCTGCTTCCACACCAACACACACATTTTGAGAGGTATCGTCACAAAGTCCACCGGAAGTTGGTATTCTGTCAAAGCCGAAGACGATAGCTATATAGAATGCAGGATATTGGGCAAATTCCGCATGAAGGAATTTGAGCTCACCAACCCAGTTGCTGTTGGAGATATTGTAACCTATGAAATAGAATCCGGAGAGCGAAAGGGCATCATCAAGACCATCGAACCGCGGCGAAATTACATCGTACGACAGTCTCCGAGAATGAAGCACCACTTGCATCTGATAGCTGCGAATATAGATCAAGCGCTTGTCATTGTCACCGTACAGGACCCATCATTGAAGCCGGGTTTTATAGATCGATACTTACTTATGACGGAGCCACACGATGTTCCAGCTATTATTGTTTTCAATAAAGTTGACATTTACAATAATGAATCCATACTCGTCATGAATTACTTCAGAGAACTTTATGAATCTATAGGCTATACTACTTTTGGAGTATCCGCTATGGACCTCACTGGAGTTGATGAATTAAAAAATGCCTTGATAGGAAAAACAACACTCGTTGGCGGTCAATCAGGTGTTGGAAAAAGTAGTTTGGTGCAGGCGATGTTTCCCCATCTCAATTTAAAAACTAAAGAAATCTCTTCACACAGCGGAAAAGGAGTGCATACCACGACCTTTGCAGAGATGTTTGAACTAAAGGAAGGTGGATCCATCATCGATACTCCCGGCATCAAGACACTTTCCTACAATAATCTAACTCCAATGGATGTCGCGCACAACTTTAGAGAATTTTTCGCCCTTTCTGATGAATGTCGATTCTCAGCTAAATGCACACACATGAACGAACCAGGTTGTGCTGTAATAGCAGGACTAGAAGATGGCACCATCAATGATATTCGTTATCAGAATTACCAGGCCATCGTGGCGGAACTGAATGAGCAGAATCATTGGGAGCGGAAAAAGAAAATGTAGGGATTGAATGGTGAATGGAGCAGTAGTCAGTAATCGGTAATCAGTAATCGGTAATCATAATTCGAAATCAAACCAACCTAATTTTCCCAAAACAGCCATCAGCCATTGGCCATTGGCCATCAGCAATAGGCTTTAATCTTTAGTCCGCAAAACCCCCCCCCCTAACCTTCTTTTGGAGCCAAATCATTCAATCTTCCACAACACAGCCATCAGCCATCAGCTATTAGCCACCAGCATTTAACTATTTTTAGAAAAGTTTCGGTAATCGGTACTGCCCCTCCTCCGCCTCATTTTCAATTTTCAATTCCTCTTTTTCAATTAAACCCTCCTTAAGGAATCAAATGAATCTATTTTCCAAAGCAGAGCCATCAGATGTCAGCCATCAGCCATCAGCTATAAAATAGCAATCAATTAAATCTTCACAAACTTCGTATACGTTATTTTTTTCCCTGCCGCTAGATGTTGCTTCTCGTAGAATGTGAGCAGGTGGGTCTCAGGGCTCGGGATGACATCTCCATAGAAATCCGCTGTAGTTTCCAAGATTTTGTAATCGTTTCTTTCAGCCAAAACATCCTGTGTAAAAGCATAAAGGGTTGGGTCATCGGTCTTCAAATGTACTATAGCACCAGGTTTTAAGACTCCAAGGTACCTGTCCAGGAAGGGATGTGAGGTAAGTCGCCTGTTTGACTTGCTGTCTCTAAGAAAGGGATCTGGAAAAGTTATCCATATCTCTGACACTTCATTTTCTGCAAAAAAAGCTTCAATCAATTCGATCCTGATGCGCAGAAAAGCAACATTGTCTAGACCTAGTTTGTCTGCCATAGTAGCCCCTATCCAGATGCGGGCACCCTTAATATCTATGCCTATATAATTATTCTCGGGATGAGCCTGAGCTAGATGGGTAGTGTATTCACCCTTTCCACAGGCTAATTCTAAAATTATTGGTCTTGCAGTCTTGAATACAAGATCATTCCAATGCCCTTTGATATCCATTCTATTGCCCATTGCATCATCAATGTGCGGGTCATGAAATTCATGATTTTCGAATACATTGGGCAACATGGCAACTTCAGCAAAGCGCTGAAGTTTATTCTTATTAGACATAGTAAATACAGTTTATCAGTGGGCAAATGTACTATTCAAAAAGATATTTGGATCTTATTTTTTCTTAATTATTACCTCCATCCTGCGGTTGTACTGGTGTTCTTCCTCTGTACAGTTTACACCATCTTTACATCTATTGCGTGGCTGAGTCTCTCCTCTGCCTTCGATCGAAATTTTATCTCCCCCCACTCCTTTAGAAATAAGATAGTTTTTAGCTTCCTGAGCACGTGACAGGGATAAGGTTACATTTTCCTTAGCGTCACCTCTTGAGTCTGTATGTGCAACCAGCTTTATTTCCATGTTTGGATTCTGTTCAAGTAAGGTGGCAAGCTCGTTCAGCTCTCTTTCAGTCCCTGGGCGAATAGTAGATTTATTAAAATCGTAATAAATATTTTCGAGAATAATGGTACCTCCTACCTTGATAGGATCCTTCAGAATGGAAACTTGTTCTTTAATAAATTCAAGCGTTATCTGCTGTTCTTCAGTCATAGTCGCCAGATTTAATTTCAGGTCATAATAATCTTTTGCTCTGGAACTAATGAAAGACCGACAATCCTGAGGGACGCAAAATTCAAAAGCACCACTACCATCAGTAATTCTAGTCATAACTTCATCTTCACAGTCAAGAACTAGATTGACTTCAATGTTTGTAAGTGGCTTATTTTTTTCTTTATCCATCGCTACACCTTTTAGGCTAATACAGGCATCAGAAAGAAGTCTTAGTGTCATTGCCTGGCCAGGAATAAAATTATTCTTTACCTTCTTATATCCCAAAATTGTAGTCTCATATTTATAAGATTTGCCTTCCTGAAGTTTTGCTTTGAGGGATCCATTTCTATCAGTCAATCCTGAATAAACTGGATTGCCATCGTCTGTAGATATAGTAATCGTAACATTAGCCAATCTTTTTAATTTAATACTATCCATCACTACAAAGCTTTGATCGACAGGTGTGGACGGCTTTTGTTTTTTAGGAAGAATAGCATATATATCATCCTGTCCTGCTCCACCCGGGCGTGAAGATGTGAAAAAGGCAACTGAAGGATCAGGACTTATCACTAAACTAATATCATCGCTTCCGCTATTTAGAGGCTCAGGCAGCAGTTCCGTAGAATATGCCTTGCCATCTTTAAGTTCAGCTACATAAATATCCAGACCGCCGAGACCATTGGGCCTATTGCTGCTAAAAGATAATGTTTCATCACTTAATAAATTTGGAAATAATTCATTATCACCGGTATTGACGACACTGCCGACATTGATAGGGCTGGACCAGATACCTGTTACTTTTTCAATAAAATAAAGGTCATAATTACCATAACCTCCAGGCATATTTGAAGAAAAATATAATCTGTCTCCAGCACTATTTAGGCTAGGATGGCAAAAGGAAAATTCATTATTAGAGGCAAATAATTCTATTGGCTTTGACCAAATACCATTTACTTTGGTTGAAGTAAAGATGCTTAAGTTCATCTTTTTTTGATTCCTGGCTCCTTCAACCTGGTTATTTCTGGTGAAAAACACTTCCGTTCCTTCTTTATTAAAAGTAAGTGGTCCTTCATGAAATGTAGAGTTCAATACTCCCGAAAGTGGAGTTTCACCCACAAGGTGATTTTCCTGATCAATGAACGTTTTGTACAAATTAAAATAGGATGCAGCTTGTGATTTCGACTTTCTACCTTCAGTTCTTCCATTAGCTACATATACGAGACTGTCCAAATAGATACAAGGAGAAAATTCCAGCGCTGAAGTATTTATGCCGCTTTGATTAATTATTTCGTAGTCATTGAACTGACCGTTCATGATATCAGAAAGAATATCATTATTCTGTGCTGTCAAGTAAAAGCACTGAAACGCTATCAATCCAATGATAATGACCCGCTGTTTATAATAGCTTATTGTGAAAAAATGATACATATGCATTGCTTAAAAAAATCTTGGGTTTTGAACATCTACATCATACTCTCCGGGAAGGCTATATCTCAAAAAGCATTCGATACTCCCTTTGTTATACCTACCCAGATCACCTATCTGAATATCATATGACAAGCCAAGGAACAGTGGCTGAATGACTTTCATACCAAACAATATGTCTATAGATTCGCCCAAAGCTGAGTTTATTCCTCCTGTTCTATATGAGACCCCGGCATTATATTTCAATCCAAAATCAACCATCAAGTTGGCGTCAAGACTGACAGGACTGTTTTTGGCAAATTTTAAATTGACCTGTGGTGTAAAGAATAATTCTTCATTTGCTTCAATGGAATAGCCTGACATCAGGTAGAAATGTATTACTTCTCTCGATATAAGTAATACATCGTTGAAATCTATATTCGATTGCAATAATCTTGGTGCCGAAATACCAATATAAAATGACTTGTCTGCGTAATATGCTCCCAACCCAAGATTTGGAACTACTTTAGTATTATTTTCTACCAAAACTGCATTATCCGCGGCTAGATTCTGGTCTGCTCTTAGACTATTGTTGCTGTAATCAACACCATAATATCTGATACTTCCTTCCAGACCACCACTGATGAAGCCGTTGCCCATGGGAAGACGATAAGCATACATACCACTCAAAGTCCACATATCTGATATGCCTATAGTGCTGTGAATAAGATTGGCTCCTACGCCAACTCTTTGATCCAGAAATGGAATATTAGCGGATAAAGATTGAGTGACAGGCGACCCTTCGAAGCCCATCCATTGGTTTCTGTACAATAATCCAAAGGATGTGGAAGGAAGTGCTCCTGCGAATGCCGGATTTATAGCAAGTTTATTGTACATAAACTGGCTATACTGTCTTTCTTGCTGACCATATCCAATGTTTAGAACTACCGATACTATTAAAGCTATAATTATTGATCTCATATCTCTGATCGATTATCTTTTTATTATTAAAAATCCCTTCTGCACTGTGCTCCCGTCGCCCGCATCGAAAACATAAAAGTAAGTACCTGAAGGAAGATCCGAACCTTTGAACTTACCGTCCCAATCGTTTTTATATGGAGCTGCTTCATATACCATACTTCCCCATTCGTTGAAAATGGCTAGTTTACTATTGTTGA
This sequence comes from Candidatus Brachybacter algidus, assembly GCA_016711705.1. Lineage (GTDB taxonomy): Bacteria > Bacteroidota > Bacteroidia > Chitinophagales > Saprospiraceae > Parvibacillus > Parvibacillus algidus. The sequence goes on from JADJSK010000007.1 coordinate 77,188, forward strand.
CCGCAAAATCTTCAAGGCATGAAATTCTCAATACATCATTTACTCTGTCATTATTTGGAGTAATGATATTTGGAATACTACAATCATTTACCTTATCGATATCGATCAAAACATCTGCATGAGCGCATATCTGAGGACATCCGGCTACGCATATTTGGTAAGTAAATTTATCGAAATCAGAGCTACCATTAGGTATGTACAATATTGTTTTATCATCTTGGATTTCAACAGATCCGTTCTTAACATCATTAAGTATGTCAAGACTTATCGGCGTATTGAAATTATCATTGACCAATACATTTATGAATCCTTCACCACTTTCTTTCATGCGGAAGATGTCATCCAATGAAGTAATCTCTCCAGGCACCCAAACGATCATTGTGTCTCGACTATAGTTTAAACAATCTTTATAATCAAGGCTCCATACGAAGACATTTTTTCCGGAGGCCAAATTGGTCACTGTTGTATTGGGATCATTCGGAGAAGATATCAACACACCTGCAGTCAATGGAGTCCAGGTTCCCTTTGCTATAAATACACTATTTGCCTGAAGAGTCGTAGTATTTCCATCGCAAGCATACTTCACTTTACCTGTTACAGCATTCTCTTCTGGAGGACGGTTTATTACTACCGCTACAGGAATAGATTGAGCTGAGGCGCATGTATTAAGAGCGGCAATAGCATAGAAACTATTATTACCGTTGATAAAACTGTTGAAATCGGTCACATTTATACAAAGACCGTTAGTAGGTCCGCCAATAGGCTGAGTCAAAGCGCTGTTGTAAAATGTGTAGTTAGCACCGGGTGTTGCAGATCCTGGTGTCACGCAAAGTGTAAGTACTGCACCTTCTTCATTTACGCAGATAGACCCAATAGGCTCAGCCATTAAAGGGGCTGCCGGTGGTAAATTTATAGTCAGTTGGAAAGCATCTGATGTAACAGAAGTACAACCATCATTGACAAGAGTCAGGAAGTAACTGCCTGCATTACTACTTTGTGCCGGAAATATGATCCATTTTTTCTGACTTGAAGTCATACCTCCCGGGCCTGTCCACTGATATGTATAATTAGGTGGATTACTAATTTCTAGTATAATGGAATCGTTTAGACAGACTGTCGGATCTCCAATGATCAATGGTTGTGGTGGTGTGTTGACGACATTTACATTAAATGGATTGGAAGGTTTAGACTGGCAATTGTCTTGTACAAAGATTACAGTATAATCGCCACTATTGGCCTGCTGGACATTGGCAATGTTAATGGTATTGGCTGTTGTCGTCACATCCCCTGCAGGTGTCGACCAAATGTATTTGCCGATCACAGGAAGATTTGCAGCAGTAAGTGTGACTCCACTTCCACTGCATACTTTTGCTTCGCCCTGAATAATGGGTTGAGCCGGTGCTATAGAAATCGAAATTGTAATTTTAGCAGTATCTGATTTACAACCTAGTGCTGAAGTAACTACCAGGCTATATATACCATTTATACCTAAAGCTGGCGTAATCGTTGGGTGCGCATCAGTACTTTGGAATCCGCCCGGGCCTTTCCAAAAGAAACTAAGTTCTCCTTCGGTAATACTTGTCGTATAATTAAAATTGATCAAATCATCCGGGAATTGACAATTCTCTGCATCAGAAGTAATATTCGTAATTTTTGGTTTTATGTTCAGGTCCAATTGTACACTGCCAATAGCTATACATCCTGCAGATGTGGTGATAGTCACGGAGTATGTCCCAAAAGCAGCCTTGACCTTAGGGTTGGTAGCTGTAGATGTAAATCCGGCTGGTCCTGACCATTTGTAAGTGGCTCCCGGATAAAGACCAGTAGTAAGTCTCACACTATCTCCTTCACAAAGAGGACTTTCATAATTAATTACAACTTCGCTCTCTTGCGTTACCTCAACATTCAGTGGTAAAGATTCCAGGGAAGTGCATCCACCAGATTTTAAGATCAATGTCCATAGGCCATTATCTGCGCTACCTGCATTTGAGATAATCAGTGGGTTGGAGGCTGTAGTGATAAGCTGACCGTTTGGCCTTTTCCATATAAAAGAGTCTACATTTGAAATAATGTTGGATGTCAGTCTTAATTCTTTATTGTTGCACACTGGCCCGTTAGAAGTAGGAGTCGGAGCAGGTGGTCGCTTTGATACTGTAACCTTAACCATAACAGTTTCAGATGCACAGTTGTCCCTATTCACTACCAGGCTATAGTCACCTGCGTCATTAAGTGTAGCAGGAGTTATCGCCGTAGGATACTGAAGAAATGAAGTGAAACCATTTGGACCAGTCCAGCTATATTTATAGTTGGTGAGAGGGGTACCGAGTATGATGCTTCCACCTTCACATACTTCAATGATCGCAGCGTCAACTATAGCTACCGGAATATCCATGACTTCTATAGAAACACTGGCGGATGGATTGGAAATACAATCGTTTTCCGAAATTATGACATAAAACAAATAGTTACCCTGAGTTCTTGTTACTGAGTATTGTGGAACAATAGTAGAATCAAGTAGGGTGCCGTTTGGAGCCTGCCCTTCGAACCACTTATATTGAATATTGCCGGTATAAGGCTGAGTGAAGAGCATGATACCGGAACCTGCGCATACAGAGGAATCCATAGCTCCAATGATAGGTGTATTGATCTCATCATTAATATATACCTGGACAACTCCATCACCACCACAGCCATTGAAACCTGTCACTGTAAGTTTATAAGAACCTGAATTGATGGATGAAGCATTTGGAATAATTGGATTGGCTACATTCGAATTAAAATTATTAGGACCAACCCACGAATAAGTATATTGATCGAAAAGATCTGTATCCGGAATATTTGCAAATAATCTTAAACTGTCATTATCACATAAGCCGAGGCTATAGCTTGGATTGATCACAGCATCATCTACCAGGATTAAAGTTTTGCAGGAATCGATCAGGCCTGATAAATCTACTACAAAAAGAGTAACTTCAACTTGGCTACCGATATCAGCACAAGTGAATGAGGATGGGCTTACATACATTGTATCTATCACACAATTATCAAAGCTTCCCCCATCGATTTGATCAGGATAAAGTATAGCAGGAATGATGCCGCTTGGATGAACGTGGACCGTAGCATTTTTGCAAATTGCCTTTGGAGCTATTGTGTCTCTTACTGTCACCAGAATAGTACATGTATCACTATTCCCTGAAATATCTGAGATCACATATGAAAAATAGGTCTCACCTGCTTTAAAGTCGATGGCAGGAGGATCAAATGGAGGAGGTAAAACTGTCAAAGGTACGGTCGTGGCTCCGGATGCGAAATAAGATGGTGGAGTATAGCTGCTATATTTAAGCTGCATAAACATATATGAAGTGCTGTCTGTCTCGCCATCAGCATCGACGGTATTGGGATTACATGGATTTATACCACTCAGATTATTACCCGGAGGTATTGTAAAATCAATGTTTGCAACTGCTTTCAATGTGATTGAGCCATCAATAGCCCATTGGTTAAATTTGGCAGGGGGAATATTGAAATAGGTCGTAGATACTTTATTACAATTACCTGTAAGGACATTACCAAGGCCTGCTTCAGTGGTACCAAGGGCTATGCCGTCTTCTCCAAATATTGTATAATATTCTCCACCGCTTTCAATATCACCTTTTAAAAATATATTTAATAAGACAGGATTCGTCACATTGCCGCCAACATTATAAAATGTATAATTTTTTTCTTGAGCAATGAAATTCTGAAGATTTGGATTGGCAGCAAAAGTTAGCCAAGCTGCTGCAGTATCTATGGGAACATTAAATTCGAAATCGTTAGCAAGACCACAATTGTCAAAAATAGAAATAGGCAGTGGTACTTTGATGGATGCCTCACATGTCTGTTCGTTCAATGTTAAATTAATATCATTACCGCAAACTATGACAGGCGCTATGGTATCTTTTATTTGAATAGATTGAGTGCAAGTAATTATATTTTCACTGCAATCTTTAATTTCATAAATGATAGTGTGTATTCCTTCCTTTAATGAAAGTATGGGCAGAGATAATGGATCGAGATCGACCACCTCATTTGTGTCTAGTTTATAGCTATATTTCAACAAAGCATTTTCATTCCATATCACTGGCATTGCCGCTTCTATCCTCGTTCCAGAGCAAATATCATTGATCGTAAATCCTCCATCCTGTGGAGAAGGATCATTAGGAACTGCAATAAAGTGGATCGTACCATCTGCTAACCAGTTATTAAACTGACTTTCAGAATATGGAATATTAATTGAGGAGTTACCACATTGGGCATCACTTAATGCAGTCTGTCCAAGGAGATTATTGTCTTCATCATAAATATTAAAAAACTCAAGGCTTCCTTCTATATCGCCATTTAGGACTTCTATAGTAAGTCCCCCGGAAGCATAACTTGCAAATGCACCATTGTTGTTAAATCCACTGAAAGTGATGATGGCAGGATTGACAGGAGTCAGACTATTTCCAGGATTGTCGGAAGTAACATTGACGCTTGAAGACATAGTGGAGTCAGCAGTCACATTGGCACAAAGGTCAAGCACAGCAGGGAGATTCAGAATAAAATCAGCCTTACAGTCATTTCCGGAAGAAATAATTACGGTATCAGCCGGGCAATAAATTAAGACAGGCGCTATCGTGTCTAAAACTTTATAAGAAGCTGATGTAACCGCAGTGTTATAACAATGGTCATAGAACACAACATCGATGTTAAGTTGGCTTACAGCTCCGTTTGTACAACTTTGAATATCAGAAATGGCAGGAAGCTTTCCTGGTAATGTATTTTTATCATTAATGTCATAGCTGCCTTGAACTGCAATGAATGAGAAAGTCTCGCCGCAGTCATCAGCACCAATCGCACCTGCCATATCGTTTATCCAATTGTTGAAAAAGTTTCCGTATCAGAGCCATCTCCGCAATAGAAGGTTAGGTCATCAGCAGCAGAAATAATCACAGGAGCTTTATTGTCAATTAGATGGACTGAGATCGTATCTTCGGAACTATTACCACAAGGATCTGACGCTGTTATGACCCATTTTTGCAACATGCCGGTCGTACAATCATCTGAACCTCCGGATGCTATTCTTATTACACTTGTAGAAAGTTCACTAGCACAGTTATCACTTGCCAATGATTGGATGATAGTGCTTATCTGAGCACTGTCAGTACAATTTAATACTAAAGGTTCACTGTTGTCTATCTCTGGTGCACTGGAGTCAATAAAGGTGATGGCACGACTGAAAATACTTTGATTTCCACAAACATCTTTTACTGTAAATTCTTGTGTAATAAGGTAATTGTAGTATTCACATTGCGTTGGGTCTGAACCTTGGCTTGAGCTTTGATCGAGCGCCACAGTAATAGAGGAGCATTGATCTGAAAAATTGATCAAATAATCGTCTATGTTGTCAGTACAGTCAAGATCAAGATCTATGAACGGCATATCTGAAGTCGGTGCCAGCGTGTCCACCACTTCAATCGTTTGAATAACCGTTGTCTCATTTCCGCATTCATCCTGAGCCATCCAGGTCCTTGTGATTGTATAATCGAAATGAGTACAGGTCAGCAAACCCGGTGTATAGGTAGAAGTCTCGGTAAATACAATATTACCACTAAGTGCACAATTATCTGTAAATGTTGGTTCTCCTACAGGCAAATTATCACCACAACTGATGGTCGTATCTTGAGGAATGTTTGATGCCACAGGTGCTTCTTTATCACCCAGATTGAACCTGGCAGAATCTAAAGAAATATTGTTGCAATCATCTTTAGCAAAGAAATTAACCATTATGTATTGATCACATCCATTGACAGATATCTGAGGATATGGCCCACTATTATATTGACCTTCTCCTGTATTCCCTTGGCTATCTGCCCATGAGAAATGATCCCATTGACCATTATTGCAGTCTTCTATTGAGGCATTTCCTTTACGATTGATCCAAGACTCTAAGCTATCCTGCACTCCTATTCCACCAGAACAAACCAATTGATAATCTTGAACAGTGTCTATAAATTCAGGTCCGGATGAATCTAAAATCCTGAATACTGAGGTAAAACTATCTACTGATATATTGCCACTGGCATCTACAAGATGGAAGTTCACTGAGATAGACTGGTTACATAAGATTGGGTTGGAATGAATTTCATCAAGAGCTTCCTGCATTGTTGGATTACCTGACCAGGCTACAGAATCACAAAGATCCATTCCTTCTCCTCCTGCACCATTGCTATACCATTGGATAAAATCTTCATCCAGGCTTCCAAGTGCACATGTCGTAGTCGTAGTATCCAGCCCATCCATAGTGATCACCGGAGGAGTTGTATCTAACACTGCGAATATAGCCGAGGTGGTAACTTCATGAACGCAATAATCAGCTATCTTAAATTGTATATTCAATGCTGCACGAACAGTTAAATCCTGCCCACCTATATTGACTATCTGTGTTGGGCCATTTAACTGTGCCGCCAGAATAACTTTTAGTTGAGGTATCGTTTTTACTTCTCCGTTATATAAAAAGCTTTTTAATAGATCCGCTGAAGCGATACAATTATCGGTGACTATAGCCCCGCCTTTATTATTGAGCCATTGTTCAAGAGAAGTGGCAGGATTAGTAACACAATCTATTATTTTATCGGTTGCATTTTGTACCAGAACCGGACTAATGGTATCAATTACTGAAAATGTTGCATTAGTACTATCCTTATTTCCACAAAAATCAGAAACAACAAAGGTGATGGTAGTTGGAGTGTTGCATGTATTATTGAAAACAGGATTAGCAGGGATTGTAGACCATCCTCCTAATCCACAATTGTCTGTAGCGACAGCTCCACCATGACTTTGTATCCATGTGTTGAATGCAGTATTTGCATTTACAACACTGCAGTTATTAATAGAATTCTGAGCTTCCGTGGTGATGACTGGACGAATCGTCTCACCTATAAGTGTAATGTGTTGTATATAGAATGCCTGATTTCCGGCTGCGTCTTTGGCTATAAATTTCCTTTCGTAATTGCCACTGCAGGGTGAAGGAGGGAAATTGAGTTCAGAACTGATCTGAATCTGAAATGCAGGAGTGCAATTATCACTCGCTGTGATGGCAGGTTGGGTAAGACTCGTTGCACAAGAAATAGTAATATCTGGTGGTAATGAATTGACATTAAACACTGGTGGGGTCTTATCTGCGAAATATATCGGAAAACTAAATGTTTCCGTATGGCCCTGGTTGTCCATTGCTTCATAAGTAACAGTCACTGTCGTACCTGCCGGCACCAGACTACCTTCGAAATAGCCACCACTAATACTCTTAAATACCTTACTGATGACTACTTGGGATGGCGGATTGACAGGCGTACATAAAATTTTACTTTGTCCACCCCAGTTAAGAGGTGCCTTACAGTTGGCTCCTACTGCAATTGTATCAGGACCGACATAATCCCAGTTAAACCAAGGTTGAGCAGAAAGCTGACCGGCAAAAAAAAGAAATAATAAGACTTTGAAAACGTTAAAAAACGACATATAGTAATTTTGCTTATTGTGAACCTTAGGTACTAAAAGGACCGATGAAAAATATATATAAAATAAAAATATACACAAAAGTAATGATTCCAAGGTATATATCAATAGCATTTGTAATATTTAACTACCTTAAAAAAAATATAGTGGTTTCCGGGGATGACTTTTAGCTTAGACTTGCAAGTTTCTGAGACTTTGATACCTATCCATGATATTTTGAGTTTACCTCTTTTCTCAATTAATGATTTTATAGCTATGTATAATTATCTTTGTGTTATACTGTAAGTAACTTTACATATAAAATAATAAATTTGAACTACATGAAATATATTTATACGCTGTTCATATTATTAACATTTCCACTATTTAATGATGCACAGAAAAGTGTTCTCTTTGTAGATGACAGTGGTGATCAATTTATGAACAGTCAATATCTGGCTTCTACGTTAGATTCATTGGGCATAGAATATTATTATTATGATGCGAATGGGCTCAACGAATCTCCTTTTGCGGAAGAAATGTTGGCATTTGATGTCGTCATATGGCACACTTCCAGTTGGGGTGTAGGCCTTCATCTTTGGAATAAAGACAAGACGTTGAACCCTGAATTGGTGAACTATTTAAATAATCCAAAAGCCAAATTCTGGCTCATAGGTAATGACTTTATGTATGACAAATATGGCACTCCGGTTGTAGACTTTAATGAAGGAGACTTTCCATATGATTTCTTAGGAATCAGTCAATATAAATCTCAGTCATACGCGGATGATGGAAAATTAGGTATGCCTAAAGCAACCTATATGCCAACCAGTGGAATAGGTGTCAATGATTTAACCTGGTCTGTAGGCAATCTTTGGTATGCAGATGGATTTTTGCTTACACCAAGCGCTACGCCTGTTTACATGATGGATGGAGAGAATAATTATCCGCTGAAATCAGAGATTACGGGCTGCTCTAATATTACTCCTGCCAAAGGACATGTACTGACTTATGGATTTGACCTTGCACTTGCAAAGAATTTTGACATGATGAAGGATAATGTAAGAGCAGTGCTCAATTGGTTTGATGGTCTGGCCACTAATAATAAAGTAAAATCTTTAAGTGTCAACTCCTCTATTTTTCCAAACCCTACTAAAGGCCAATGCACAATCCAACTTTCTTCTAGAGCAGATGTCCAAATAAATATTGACCTATTGGATATCAATGGTCAATTCATAAGTTCTTTGGATAATGATGTAAACGTTAATTCTACCAAGTCAAATATAATGGTGGATGTGCCATCAAACATTGCTAATGGTGTTTATATTATTAGATTAAGTTCTAAGGATTCTCTAAAATATATGAAACTCATAATAGTAAACTAGCTTTAAATATTGAAACTCAAAATACCTTTACAGCGTTTAAAAGAAATTCTCGTAACAAATAAAGTCTTGCCTTATCAATAGTTTTGTTCCTAATATTTTCAAGTCTTTAAGTATACTTGTTTTATTGACGCTGCATTTTACAGCCACTGCTCAATTTAAAATATCTGGTGATGCATCTCAGACTTCAGCACAATGTTTTGAACTAACTCCAGATCAGCAATTTAAGCAGGGAAGTGTGCTTTCTCGGCAGAAATTGGATGTTCAGAAGGATTTTACAATCGCTGTCACTATGAACTTTGGTCGACAAAACTTTACGACCAGTGGCGCGGACGGTATTGCTTTCATCATGATGACAGACACTTTTATACCAGTCACAGGAAACGGAGGCGGAATAGGCTATGAAGGGACACCTGAATCACTCGTAGTCGAATTCGATACTTATCAGAATGACCCAAATAACGATCCGGCCGCAGATCATGTGGCACTTATAATAGGTGGGAATCCTGTTCATGGTCCCAGCACACTTGCCGGACCAAATTCCATAGGTGCCGGTGGCAATGTAGAAGATACGAATGATCATGATGTTGTGTTTTCCTGGAAGGCAGCAACTCAGGAGTTTACCGTTTATTTCGATTGTGCCAAAGTACTAGGTTATGTAGGACCCATTTCAGGACCATTTTTTGGTGGTAAAAAAGAAGTTTTCTGGGGATTTACTTCATCCACCGGCAGTGCACGCAATAAACAGAGTTTTTGTTTTAAAAACAACTCATCCTGGGTTGATGTGTTGAAAGATGAAACTTACTGTGATAGTTCTCTCGTCACCTTGAATGGTGGCGCTGGCGCTATCTCCTACAAGTGGACTCCATCGAATGGACTCAGTAATCCATTTATAGCTAAACCCACTGTTTTTGTAAAAGAAAATACAACTTTCCTACTAGAGAAACTAGATGCCTGCGGCAATGCAACATTTGATTCAATGAGGGTATTTATTGTGCCAAATACCATAGCTCTCGAACTTGGCGCCGATACATCTTTGTGTGAAGGGCAGGATTTGACACTCAAAGTGCAGCAAACAGGTGCAGATTATACCTGGAGTACTGGTGTCAAGACCCAATCGATCAATGTAAATACTTCCGGTATATATTCAGTAATAGTAGATGATGGCAACTGCAAAAAAAATGATCAGATCGAAATATCATCCTTGCCATTGCCAGTCATCAATGTGAGTGCGGATACCATTATATGCAATAATAGCAAAGCCATCCTGACCGCAGTCGCCTCTGTAGATGATATCACCTGGTCTAATGGAGACACCGGACCCTCAATAATTGTAGAAGATGAAGGCACTTACACTGCTTCTGTAGTAAATCAATGCGGTATATCAGAGGATGAGGTAACTGTATCATTGAAAAATTGTGATGATTATTTTGTGCCAAATATTTTCTCCCCAAATTACGATGGTATCAATGATTATTTCGGCCCAACTAGAAGTGAAGCGATCCAGAACATTGAGAGACTTGCTATTTATAATCGATGGGGAGCCTTAGTATTCGAAGCTTTGAATATCAGCGCTGATGACGAGGAAAAAATGTGGGATGGTACATTTCGGGGTCAGGAAGCTAATCCTGATACCTATGTTTATTTGATCAAGCTCAAACTTGTCTCGGGCAAGGTGGTGGTGGTGAAGGGTAGTGTGAATTTGGTGAGATGATCAGTAATCAGTAATCAGTAATCAGTAATCAAAGAAACAAATAAAGTAGGTAAACAGCTTACTTCTCAAAACCTAATATATGCTATGGGCAAAAATAGCACCAACGGATGATCCTCCCTAACTTCAAACTATTCTTCATAAAAAAATATTTTATTTTACACGTGATTATTCTAATTTCATATTTCTAACTTCTAATTTTGGAAAGTAATCAGATAGTTCAAGATCATCATTATGGATCCATATGCGTGGAAATTTAATAGGAATACGGTAGGGACAGGTCGCGACCTGTCCCTACCGTATTCCTATTAAATTTAATTGAAACCTAGGTTCAATCGGCACGCAAATTTAAGTGAACCTTTCAAAACTGACAGTTCATTCCGTGCGGAAATTTTAAAATGGTGCCTGTAGGGACAGGTCGCGACCTGTCCCTACAGTTGCCATTTTAAAATTCATGTAAACACCATAGCTCTATAAATACTTAAAGCAAATATAAACAAGACCAATTATATAATTCCATTTCCTATAAGTTATGCAATTTATTAAGATCAAACTTTGTTGGCTTATCCATTATTTTGGCAGATTCCTCCCTTCAGTCGGAATGACAAAACATTTGTTTAGAGGGGGTATAAAATGGGGCGGTGCAGCCGCCCCATTTTATACCCCTATCCCATCGACTTAGTGTCCTTCCGAGCGAAGCGAGGAATCTTTATTCGAAAAATGAAACCCAGCCCGGTATTGTAAAGCTCGGTATTATATGGCAAATTATTGGTCAATTATATATTTCCAATTCGTATAAAAACACGATTTTCAATTTTCTTACCAAGGTTATCCATCTTGTTTCCACTACAAAGCCATCAGCCAATAGCCATCAGCCAATAGCCATAAATTTTTTTCAAAATTTCCCTCACAATACTTATCTTTACATCCAACCCAAATTAAAAAATTATGAAACCACTCATCATTAAAGAAATGAATGGCGAAGACCAACCCCGCCAGAAACTCCAGATCATCGGCCCTTCTTCCCTCAGCGACGCTGAATTACTTGCTATTATCTTACGCACAGGCAGCAGAGAAATGACTGCTATTGGTTTGGCTCAATCTATCCTGAAGCATTGCGGCGGCAGCCTGAGCCATTTGGCACGATGCAGCATCAATGACTTAACTGCCATCAAAGGGGTAGGTCCGGCCAAAGCTGTTGAAATTATCGCTGCCATCGAAATCGGAAAACGAAAGATATCACAGACTCATCAGGAGGCAGAATCAATCCGGTCCTCCAAGGATGCTTACTGGACTGTAGCTGCTCAACTCATGGATCTCAACATAGAAGAATTCTGGGTCGTCATCTGCAATAGAGCCAATAAGGTCATGGACAAATGGAAACTTAGTGCAGGCGGCATGCATGGCACGGTGGTAGACGTTAAAGTGTTGATGAAATATGCACTTAACAAAAATGCTTCAGGTATCCTCATAGCCCACAATCATCCTTCCGGCAATCTTTGTCCCAGTGAAGAAGACCGTTTATTAACCAAAAAAATCAGCGAAGCTGCTCAATTGCTAGATATCAGACTACTCGATCATATCATCGTAGCTGGCAATAAATATACGAGTTTTGCTGATGAAGGGTGGTTGTGAGGCAGACTCTAGAGTCTAGTGTCTAGCCTCTGTATCACATATTCCTATAGTACTTTGTAAACCAAACATCATAAAGACTCGGCGACTTCAACCTTAACAACTCTCGATAATTTGAATTAGAAATGGCATAAATGTCAAAAGGGAATCTGGCAGAAATAAAATCACTCTTCTTGTTTCTGGCCTGATTATAATATTCCATCGCCTTGATTTTGTTGTCAAATGAACGAACGAGCAGCACTTGTCGATCTGCACTTCCATCCTTCAAGGTGATATTCGCGATCTTGAGATCAGACTTATTGAAAAACTTGTTATTGTAGTCTGACACAGCTATCTTGACATCCTCCACTCTGGTGACTTCCGGCTTCATGATGATCATGACGAAATGCTGGTCCTGATCGTTGATCTTATATATTTTATCTGCTTCAACTAACAATGCTTCACTTTCATTGGCACCTGTACCAAGTAGTCTCATCATTTCTTTAGCTCTTTTCTCTTCCTCCGAATTCGGGTATGTGTTGATAAGATCCTTTAATGCGGCGATATAAGCCTCTTTTCCCTGAAGATTACCAAGTGCCATAGCAGAGATCATAGCGAATTTAGGACGCATCAGATTATTCTTACCGAATATGCTGTCACTTTTCGTAGCCATATCGTAGGCGATGACATAGTTTCCTGAATCCATAGTATTAAAGGTTTCAGAGTAATAGTCCTGCAGTTCATTGTCTTTAGACATCAGACGCTTGATATATTCAGGGTCAGAGAAATATAAGGAGTAAGGATTCCCACTATATTTGGTTTTCAAAATATTTGCATAATAGTCAGCTTTCGTTTTATCATTTTTTGACATATATGCAAAGTAAAGTTGATACATCGCCTGTGGCTCATGTCTGTTGTTCGGAAATCTTCTTAAAAGTTCTTCCAGTATTTCTATCGTCTTATCGCTTCTGTCTATTTTATCAGGATAAAGTCCCCCCAATGCTATCATGGCATCCATGATATCTGCTTCCACTTTACTGGTAGATGCTACGTCTTTAGGAATTTCGGACAATACTTTTGTGATCTCTGATTTAGAGATAAAAAAGGTATTGACTGTTTCATCCTCTACCTTTTCTTCATCTGCAACAAAGTTTTGAATCAATGCTGAGTAACGCCAATTATCCACAAGTGGCCTTTTACCCCAAGATTTTTCGAACAGCTTTTTACCGTCCTTCACAGTTTTTTCATTGTAAGCAAAGAATGTAGTAGGCTTTGGACCTATCTGCCTGTTAATGTTAGCCGGTGCACCAAAACTACTACTCGCTGCAGTGTTATTGTTAAATTTAGGATTAAATCCTTGGGATGTAGAAGCAGCAGTTCCGGGGCCACTCAATTTTTCTTTAGCTTTTGCCGCTTTTATCAACTTTCTGGCATGTTCTTCCTGTTGCTCAGGGGACATTAAGCTGATGCGAAGGATGCTATCCTGATAATTGATTGTTTCGATGTTGAGAGCTATATCTTTCAAATTATCTCTTCGCAACAGCACCTCACTATATCTTGGCTTAGTATTGGGATAAGCTGTTGCTGTGCTGTCATAATAATGATACGCCAGATCAAACTCATCTCTGCCGTAGAACAGATCTGCAAGCTTTAGATAACTGTCCGACTTATCTACAGCACCTTTTTTACTCGCTTGAATGCCGGCCTGAAGGTTTTTTATAGCTGAAGCTATATCATTATTTTTAAGGTTGACATCCGCCATCAGGAAATAAATTTGATCCTTATAATCTTCATTCTTAAGATCCTTGAGCATCTTGCGAAGGTTTGAATTAAGATCATCATTAGAGATATTACCCATCGCAAGACTGTTACTGTACTTACTAAGTCTTGCATTAAAGGTCATTTCGTAACTTGGCTTCAGCTTTTCTACAGCTTCAAACTGAGCATATGCCATGTCATATTTCTTAACATTTGTGTACAACTGTCCAAGTATATAAGTCAGTCGAGCCTTTCTTTTTTTGTCTTTTACAAGTGGAAGAGCGGCTGTGATTTTTGGAATAGCTCCCACAGCATTTCCACGGTCCATATCTACCATTGCTTCAGTAAGCAGGGCTTCTCGCCTTACAAAATCGAATGTACCGGCATCAGATTTGAGGCTACGGAGTATTCTGCTTCCGTCTTCCAGATTGCCGCGCTGGATATATGTTTTAGCCAGCCAAAGCTGTGCTTCCTGAAATACCGGTCTGTGTTTTAATATATATTTCTTAGGCTTACTAACTACTTCAGGTTCATAATTGATCCTTACATCATCACCCGTGATGGATGCTGATTCCTTTGCCTCTTTTGCTTTTGCCTCGTCCTTTTTTTTCTGGTCTTCTACAGCCTTTTCATAGCTTTTATCTATAGCAGTAGCATTTCTGTCGTCCTCTTTACTTGCTTTCTTATCTTCTACTTTTTTCTTTGCACTGGCTTTTTTCTTTGCAGCAGCTGCCTTTTTCTTATCAGCGGCTTTTTTCTTTGCAGCCTTTTTCTTTTGAGCGGGAGTTAGTTTTTTATTTGAAGTGGATTTCTTAGGTGCTATTTTCTCATCACTTGATTTTTCATCATTTGATTTGGGCTCACTGACTTGCGGTGAAGTTGATTTTGGAGTTGTCTTGGCAGTAGTCCCATTTCTGGCAGCTTTTTCAGCAGCTCTCTCCTCTATTCTTTTTTGTTTGTCTTCTTCCCTTTTCTTAGCAGCGGCTTTTTTCTTCTGCTTCGGGGACATTTTCTTCAATTTCTCCTTGGCCATTTTTTCGGCACTGTAGTTTTGAACTACGTATTTGAATGAGTTCTCCGCTTTTTCAAAGTCCTTTTTGAGAAACTGAGACTTACCCATTTGGAAATAACTATCATCTACCCAATGGCTTGCCTGATGCAGATAGATGTCCTTTTTAAGTTTTTCAATAGCCACATTAAGCGTACCTGCGGCAGTATTGCTGTCCACGTCCAGGAGGTAAGGATAAATGACTAGCTGATTTTGGAAGTTGTCCGGATGCTTGGCTTCTATCTGAAGAATGGCAGCATCTATGATCTCGTCAGCATTAAAATAGCCGTTGTAATAGGCTGTCATGTTCTGGTAGGCACGACCTATGAAACCGACATCTTCCTTTTTCTTTTTAGGAGAGGCGCAAGAGGTCATGATGACTGCTAAAAAAAGAAGATAAAAATATTTAGATTGATTTGCCTTCAAAGTAAAAAATGCTTTATGTATAACGTAAAAATCGATTCAACAGTGTATGAACGAGTATTTAACAAAATTTCGCACAAAAGTACAATTATATTTTTATAAATTGGCAAAATCCAAAGGCTGCTAACCAATATAGGTAGGACTAAGAGTGCTTAAAACATTTGATTCTAACGAATATTCAAAGTAGATCAATTACCATATAAATAATGCTGGACATCTTATTAATTCAAGACTTCCACCCAAAAAAGCATCTTACATCAATATTAATTTTAAAATAGATTATGCTAACTCTATGACAACTATACCCTGCTCTTGTGTCCCAACAATAAAAACCTACTCCAATTTAAATTTGTAATTTCACCGCTGACTTTATCGCAAATCGTACTTCAATTAGCTTTTGAAACAAGGCATTAATAACACATGACTCAAAAACTAATTTTCAGAAATTAAAAGACAATCTTACAAAGGAGTATAAGGTAGTAATAATCGATGAAAAGTCGATGACACAAAGGTTTGCGGCTTATTACAATCCTCTAAAAGTCATTTGGATGACTGCCTTATTCGCCCTTATTATATGCATTGTTTCAGTTATTTTATTTACCCAAACCAGCCTCATAAGGTTCTTGGGGCCCTTACCAAAGTCTTTGGTAGGAGAAGACTATAAAAATCTTGCCATTCGCATCGACAGTCTGGAAACTTTGTCCCAAGCAAGAGAACAAAAGTTTAAAGCCATACAGAATTTAATTACTAAGGGAGTCAACACAACTCCTGATATTAAAGAAGAAAAGCAAGTAGAATCCACTATTAAAAAAGTGGAAATTCCAATTGAAAAGCAAAAAGAAATTAAGGTACATCACGTTCCTTTGCCTGCCATGAGTTTCATCAAACCCATATCAGGGGAAATTACTTCAAAATTCGATCCAACTAGATATCATTACGGTATAGACCTTGCTGCCAAGTCCGGCTCTCCAATTCTCTCAGTAGCTTCAGGATATATATTGGCGAGCGGATATACACGTGAAAATGGTTATACTGTATGGATCATGCATCCTCAAGGTTTTCTATCATCCTACAAACACAATTCTAAACTCAATGTGTATGTAGGTCAGTTCGTGGAACAAGCTGTGGAAATAGCCACCATCGGAAATACCGGAGAAGCCTCTACCGGTCCTCATCTTCATTTTGAATTGTGGAAAAATAATGAACCAGTTGATCCTGATTTGATGATTAAACTTTAGATGGTTGGGGTTTGGAGTTTGGGGTTTGATGGCGCTTATTATATTGATAATTAACGTTATAAATATATGATTATTTAATTTCTTATATTTGTTTAATAGATTTTATTTGCTCGACTTAATCATCGAAGTTTCATTCTAACCCGCCGCCGCTAGAGCTTTGTCGGGCAGGTTTCTAATTTCTAATTTCAGATTTCAGATTTCTCACTTCTACCTCAGTTCAAGTAACAACAATTCTCTTAAGCTTTATTTAAAACGCAAAAATTAAGTTTATTAAAACAATATCCATATCTACACGTTTACTCAGTAATTTTACCTAAACTTTATGGTATAATAGATACTTTTTTATAATTTATCTAAATTTTTATACCTTTGTCCCCATTAAGAACGGTTTTTCAGATATTTATATATAATTGATTGACTATATTCGTTCTGCAAAATTAACTAACTAATGTACAATTCATTTTTAATTTGCATTTTTTAAAATAAAACCATAGAAGCATGAAATTTATTCATTTTATTTTATTATTCGCAGTAATTGGAGCTACCTCCTCCTGTAAAACCGGAAAAAAACTTAAAGCCGCTGAGGCTCAGTATAAGTCATTGAGTGACCAGTATGTCGCCCTTGAATCTAAATTAACTGACTATGAAACAGCTAATAATGAAGCTGATAAAAGACGTCGGGTTTCTGATAAAGAGATCGAAGAACTTAACAAGCAGATCGCCTTCATGAGAGAAAATAACACTGCCGTACTTGGTCAGTTGAAAGACCTTTCTGTGGTAACTAGCAGCCAGGCTGAAAGTATTAAAAAATCACTTGATAATATCGGTGCTAAAGATAATTATATCCAAACTATCCAATCTGCAGCAGCGCGCAAGGACTCTTTAAATATGACATTGGTCATGAATTTAAAAGGTGCTATGGCAAACATGCAGGACGATGATGTACAGATCCAGGTAGAAAAAGGTATTGTAATGATCTCTCTTTCTGATAAAATGCTCTTCAAAAGCGGAAGCTATGATATTTCAGAATCAGCAAGTAATGTTCTAGGTAAAGTAGCTCAGGTATTAAACAATCAACCTGATCTTGAGATCCTTATCGAAGGACATACGGATAATGTTCCGATCGTTAAGGCAGGTATCCGCGACAACTGGGATCTGAGTGCACTAAGAGCAACATCTATAGCAAGAGTACTTCAAACTAAGTATGCGATCAATCCTAAGAGAATCACTGCAGGTGGTAAGAGTGAATTTAATCCATTGACGACCAATGACACTGCTGAAGGAAGATCTATTAACAGAAGAACCAGAATCATTATCATGCCTCAGTTGGATCAATTCTTCAAACTTCTTGAAAGGAAAATGTAAATACAATTCGGACCTATCCGTAATTAACGCATAATAAATAACCGCATTGCGAGCTTTGGATCACATCCATTCCGTTAATGCGGTTTTTTTAAATTATAAAATTAACTTTGCGCCACTATGCTCATTCAGCTTTTTAAGTCAAAGATCCATCGTGCTATAATCACAGAAGCCAACCTCAACTATGTAGGTAGTATTACCATAGATGAAGATCTCATGGAGGCTGCCAACTTATTCGAAGGTGAACGCGTCCAGGTAGTGAATAATAACAATGGCGAAAGGCTGGAGACTTATGTCATCAGAGGAGAGCGAGGAACGGGTACTATATGCCTTAATGGTGCTGCTGCCCGTAAAGTGCATGTAGGAGATATAGTTATTATTATCGCCTATGGACTTTTTACTCCTGAAGAAGCTAAGCAATTTAAACCGGCAACGGTATTTCCCGATGCAAATAACAGAATAGTGTGAGCCGTCCCCGAATCAAATTTCTTGGTGATATTTTAAAGTTTTTACTTTTCCTGACTATTGGAGCTGGAATCCTTTATTGGGTGTTTAGTTCTCAAAGCAAAGCCTTTCAGGCCCAATGTGTCATAGATGGTATAGCTCCTGAGGATTGTAGCTTATTCAAAAAACTGGTTGCAGATTTCCGCTCTACCAATCCATGGTGGATGATAGCTGTGTTGATTAGTTACCAACTAAGCAATGTCGTAAGGTCCTTAAGATGGCAGATGATATGCGCTCCACTTGGTTACAAGATCAAATTCAGCAATGCATTTTGGACAATAATGCTTGGTTATTTTGCCAATTTGGGAATATCCCGTGCCGGAGAGGTAGTTAGAGGGGGTAGCCTTGCGAAATATGAAAAAATTAAGTTAGATAATGTTTTAGGAACCATTGCACTGGATAGAATACTCGATCTTGCGACCATGTCTTTGGTGATCATGCTGGCATTTTACTTTCAATATCAGGAGATCCACGATTACCTCGCTGCCAATATGAGAGACTTTGATATGGTAGCATTTTCCAAAGGTTGGATCTTTCAGTCCTTTTTGGTAGGAATTGGCCTATTTGTTTTGCTACTTATTCTGTTCAAACAAAGAATAGCACAATCAATACTATATCTGAAAATCAAGAGTTTTCTGAAAGGTATTATCGCAGGAATAAAAACTATCAAGGATATCAAGCATCCTATATTGTTTATATTTTATAGTCTGATGATATGGGTCTTCTACTTTCTGATGGCTTATTTCGCATTTTTCTCTTTTGGACCCACTGCACATCTTGGCATTATGGCCGCACTTCTCGTATTTGTCTTCGGTAGTTTTGGGATTATTATTCCTTCTCCTGGAGGTATGGGTACTTACCATGCTATGGCTATGGCCGCTCTTGCCATCTATGGCATCAAAGGTGATGATGCCTTCAGTTATGCCAATATTATGTTTTTCAATGTGCAGATCGTCACGACCATTGTATTTGGTATCCTATCGCTAATTTTGCTTCCACTTATCAATAAAAATTATCATCCGGTTCACGTCCAAATCAATCCTAATGTCATTGACTAAGATCAATTCCCTGGAAGACGCTGTATCTATGGTGAAAACATGGCAGCAATCAGGTTTTAATGTCGTTTTTACAAATGGTGTTTTTGATGTACTTCACGTGGGTCATCTTCGATACCTGAATGCTTCTAAAGCGCTAGGTGATAAATTGATAATTGCTTTAAATAGTGATGAATCTGTGAAGAAACTCAAAGGGGATAATCGCCCTATCAATACTTTGGCTGATAGAATGGAACTAATCGCCGGATTTGAACCAGTCGATCTTGTCATTTCTTTTGAGGAAGAAACTCCTTTTAATGTGATAAATGCATTAATTCCGGATGTCATTACAAAAGGTGGCGATTACACTCCGGATACAGTCGTTGGCGCCGATATAGTAACTGAAAACGGCGGGGAAGTCATTATTATTAATTTTGAAGAGGGATATTCTTCGACATCTATTATTGAGAAACTGTAAATAGAAATCAGTCGTCAGTGATCAGTCGTCAGTTGACAGCGCCGATTGATGATTACCACGAACTCCAAACTATTCTTCGTAAAACATCATTTTATCATACCCGTAATCATTCTAATTTCATTTTTCTAACTTGTAATTTTTAAATCAGTGAAATCCTTTAATCCGTTTAATCCGTGATTCAGACAAATGAGTGATCGGGTGATAAGAGCAAGCTTTACTTCGATATGCTAATTTAAGTCAATTATTGAACGATGGATATTTGAATTAAATGATGTCGTTTACAGTAATCATTCTAATTTCATATTTCTAACTTCTAATTTTTAAATCAGTGAAATCCTTTAATCCGTTTAATCAGTGGTTCAGACAAATGAGTGATCGAGTGATAAGAGCAAGCTTTACTTCGACATGCTAATTTAAGTCAATTATTGAACAATGGTTATTTGAATTAAATAATGTCGTTTACCCGTAATCATTCTAATTTCATATTTCTAACTTCTAATTTTAAAATCAGTATAATCAGAAAAATCATTCAATCAGTGGTTCAGACAAATGAGTGATCGAGTGATAAGAGCAAGCTTTACTTCGATATGTTACTTTAAGTCGATTATTGAACAATGGATATTTGAATTAAATAATGTCGTTTACAGTAATCATTCTAATTTCATATTTCTAATTTCTAATTTTTAAATCAGTGAAATCCTTTAATCCGTTTAATCAGTGGTTCAGACGAATGGGCAATCGACAATGGCACTCCCCCAATATTCACCTCACCTTCAACATCTTCCTACACACTCTATTTTAGCTAAATTCATTATTTTGACAAAGCCCTCCACTTAGTAACAGAAATATTTTACTTTTGCACCCTCAAACAAACATTATTATCATGGCACATCAATATATCAAAGACCTCAGTGTACACGAAGGGAAGAAAGTCCAACTCAAAGGTTGGGCATCAAATATCCGCTCAGGAAAAGGTATTTTCTTTATTCTGATGCGCGATGGTTCAGGCTATTGCCAGGCAGTAGTAAGTCAGGACGGCGTGAGTGCAGAAGCATTTGAAGAGGCATCCAGTCTAACTCAGGAAAGCTCTTTCTGGGTGGAAGGCAATGTCATTAAAGACGAAAAGCAAATAGGTGGTTACGAGATCCAGGTTACTGACATGGGCGTGTATAGTATTGCCTTAGAATATCCTATTTCCAACAAGGAACACGGAGTTACATTTCTTTCCAACAATCGCCACCTGTGGCTGAGATCACGTCGTCAATGGGCCATCATGCGCATTCGAAACGAGATCATCATGGGAATACATGATTTCTTTCAGAAAGATGGATATGTCCAGATGGACGCACCAATCTTTACCGGTAGTGCCGTAGAAGGAACGACGACTTTGTTTGAAACTGATTTTTTTGGCCAACCGGCATATTTGTCTCAGTCCGGCCAACTTTATGGTGAAGCTATGGCTATGGCTATGGGTAAAATCTACACTTTCGGTCCGACTTTCCGTGCTGAGAAATCTGATACTCCACGGCACCTTTCTGAGTTTTGGATGATAGAGCCGGAAATCGCTTTTGCTGATCTGGATATGAACATGGAAGTCATCGAAGCATTTATCAAAAGTGTCGTAAGCAGGATCATTGAAAAATGTCCGGAAGAACTTGCCATTCTTGAAAGAGATGTTGACAGATTGAAAAACGTACTTCAACCATTCCCAAGAGTCACGCACAATGATGCTGCCAAGATCCTTCGTGGCGAACTGGAAGTCAATGGCAAAAATGCCTTGAAAGTTCAGGAAGAAGACCTTAAGAATGCTCATGAGCAACTTGCAGTAGTGCAGGCTGAAATCGCAGAGCGGGAAGAAAAAATTAAAACTGCCAGCAAGGGCGAACGTAAGTTTAACGAAGGAAAGATCATCCAGCTGCGCAAAGATGTAGAAATACTTACTGAAAAAACTAGAAACATCCCGGGTTGGATCGAATCTGCCCGCAATTTCAGTGATGACGAGGACTTTGGAAACAGTGATGAGACGGTATTGACCAGAGTATTTGATGCTCCTGTGATGGTCTATAACTGGCCCGCAAAGATCAAATCTTTCTACATGAAAGAAGTGGATGGTAATCCTGATCTTGTAAAAGGTGTCGACTTACTCGCACCGGACGGATATGGGGAGATCATCGGTGGTTCAGAAAGAGAGACAGACATCAATGTGCTGTTAAGAAAGATCGCTGAACACGAATTACCACTTGAAGCATTTGAGTGGTATCTCGATCTTCGCAGATTTGGTTCTGTTCCTCATGCCGGTTTCGGCTTAGGATTAGAAAGAGTGGTAAGATGGGTTTGTGGTCTAGATCACATGCGCGAGACAATACCCTTCCCGAGAAGATATGGTAGGTTATTTCCGTAGGAGAAAGTTAGAAGTTAGAAGTCAGAAATTAGAAGTCAGAAATTAGAAGTCAGAAATTAGAAGTTAGTTGATATATAGCGCTTGGCTTCCAATATCAAAGACGTAACTCGAGAAATATGGAACGCAGATGACGCAGATATTCATGATCAATTATGGCATATAATTTTGGTGAGCGAATTCCCCTTTGTAGGGCAGAGTCATTCACTTCTATTTTATCGTTATGTGTATAATGTTAAATATCAATGTTTTAAAAAGAAGATGAAAAAAAGTCGCAACTTCCCCTCTGGCCAGAGGGGTGGCGGCAGCCGGGGTGTCAATTCTTGCAATGCTTCTGTTGTTTTAAGAAACAATTAGAACTTAATCTAAAATAATTTAGATATATAGAATAAATTAGAAAGCCAAAAAATTAACGACTACAGGAGTTTTGACACTCAATATCAAATTTCATCACTTTTGAATTTCTGAACTTATTATGAAAATTAAAAACTATTTTTTGCTTTTAATTATATTTTTGGCAAAGACATCTATTTTTTGTCAAGGCGAAAACCAATTTACATTATGTCATATTGATGCTCGTTTTTATAAGTTTAATAGGAATATAACAGTTGGATTAAAAGAAAGGGAATTAAAAAACTATTCTACTTCTTATAATCTTAGGTTTAAAAAGGCTTTTGAAGCTGTTTTGAATGAAAATGATTATCAGAATATTAAAAATATTTCAGATAACAATTATTCGGATCTAAGCAAGTTGGATAGCATCTCAGACTTTCTTTATATAGCATATACAAATTATATCCAAACTCATAAATATAGTGAAAAGAGGGCGGAAAGAATAAAACCTACCCCTCAATATATTCTGGATCTACTTAAACATTTTGGCGATAAATACGATATTGATCACTTAGGCATTATTAAAGCAGAAGGATTTGTCAAAGAAAAACCTGATATGACAGGAGAATTTGATGTGAATGCTAAAGGTTACATTTATTTTAAAGGTTACGATTTAGACGTGGAAACTGGCAGAATATTATTTGTATTTTGGGAGGCTCACCCACGGCAATCATCTGTAAGTATGTCGAATAATCCTCAACAAAAACTTGATGTACTAACGGATAGAATAATTGAAACAATGACCCGAAAATATATGTTTGAATTTTCAAAATTATGGGAAAAGAGGAAAACTCCACAATGGAAAACGTGAAAAATAGCATGAAAGTCATGTCTATCCTACTTGCTTTAATTTTATTATAAATATTTACAAACTTTATCAATAATCTCTCCGCAATCAATCTAATTAAGTTACTCAATTGACTTCCCGCCTAACTATAAACTTATCATTTATAATTTAACGTGAATAATGGATAAGAAAAAAGGCTAAATATTATAAAAATAGGAGAATATTTAATATATTAGTGTCTGACAAACAACAATATAAATCAAATAATTCTCCTATGGATAAGCACAAAGTTATAGAAATTTTCATTACTGTTGACGATTTTTGCAAAGGATTTGATGAAATTGAGTGCAAAAGGGCTATTTCAACTGGAAATAAGAAATTCAGAAATAGAAAATCATCATTGTGTCTATCAGAAAAGATGACGATTTACATTTGCTTTCATTTGAGTTCTTATACCAATTTTAAAAGATACTATAATGAATTGGTTTTAGTTCATTGGAGAGATCTGTTTCCTGGATTGGTTACATATGAGCGATTTAATCAGACACAAAACCGACTTTTTGTTCCATTGTTGATGTTTTTGAAAAACAGATGTTTGGGAGCATGCACCGGAATTAGCTTTATTGACTCAACAACCTTAAATGTTTGTCACATAAAAAGAGAAAAGCAGAACAAGGTTTTCAAAGGTTTTGCGACTAAATCTAAAAGCACAATGGGCTGGTTTTTGGGTTTAAACTTCACCTGATCATTAATGACAAAGGTGAGTTGTTGAACTTCTACCTGTCCAAGGCAAATGTAGATGACAGGAATCAAGACATTCTCTCCGTAATGGTAAAAGAAGTTTTCGGAAAACTCTTCGGCGACAGAGGATATATATCTGACAAACTAGCCCAATTCCTATGGAATGATGGTGTAGACTTGATCTTTAAAAGACGTAAAAACATGAAGTCTATGAACTTATCTGATAACGATAAGGTGCTGCTGAGAAAACGAGCACTAATAGAATGTGTCAATGACGAATTGAAAAACCAATGTAACATACAGCACACCAGACATAGAGCTCTGCAAGGATTTTTGAACAATGCGATTTCTGCTCTCTGTGCATATCATTTCTTTCCTAAAAAACCTAGCATTAAATTAAGCACAACCGAACTCTCTAAAGAGGTATATTTGAATGTTGCTTAACCATTATTCACGTTAATTTACAATTCCAAATATGTCCTATTGCAACGCCATCCTCATCATGACAGGAGACAAAAAAAAACTCCACAAAGCCTATCACGATAAATTATATGGATTTCCGATACACAATGATGATGAATTATTCTGTCGGCTTGTGTTGGAAATTAATCAGGCGGGCCTAAGTTGGGAGACGATCCTAAAAAAAGAATCAACTTTCAGAGCAGCATATGACAATTTTTCAATTAACATAGTAGCTAAATATACCGAAGATGATAGAGCGCGACTCTTAAGTGATGCCGGCATCATTAGAAATCGTCTGAAGGTAAATGCTGCTATTGAAAACGCAAAATCAATCCTGGAGATCCAAAAATCTCATGGTTCATTCGAAGCCTGGTTGGATCATCATCACCCTTTGACAAAAGAAGAGTGGGTTAAAATTTTCAAAAAAACATTCAAATTTACCGGAGGTGAGATTGTCAACGAATTTTTGATGAGCACGGGATATTTACCCGGTGCCCATGCACATAATTGTATGGTATATCAGGAAGTAGTAAATTCAAATCCTAAATTTCTGGAGATATAAAAAAGGCCATGATGCTGTGCATCATGACCAAATAATATGAGTTCTTTTCCAAAATTATTTACGGCTTTTCTACTTTACCCATGAATAAATAGGCTCCTGTGGCTTTTTCATAAACTAACATTACGAATGGCCTGTCAAAACCAACATATTCAGGAAGGGAAGTTACTCCTACTCCAATAGTAGTGACCGCAGCACCCTCCATACCGGATTCATCCATCTTCATAAAGACATCATGAAGCGCTCTTGTCAGTATTATTTGGTTGGTGGCAGTACCCATCTTTGTGAAGTCCGCTTGTTCTCCGAAGGCTGTTTTGATATTCATATCCTGAAGAATATTTTTAAGGTCATATTTCATCAATAATTCCATTTTGGGAAGTCCGATCATCAAGTCTCTTTTCACTGCATTTTCTGTCATTTTAGTAACACCTGCAGTACTCATTTGACTTATGTAATCAATCACTCCAAGCTGCTCAGGTAAGATGAAAACAGCTTCCAATTTGCCTCCAGCCATCGGCATGACAATCGTTTTCTCTGCATCAGATTTGAAATAAGCAATATCCGCTCTTTGGTTCATCAATTGCATTGGATGAACTGCATTTTTCGAATCTTTAAATTCTGCAGCATATGTTGCCCTATCATCGAATGGTTGATCCCATGTGGCCTTCATGTATAACGCATTTATCAAAAACATAAATTCATCATCCTGGATATTATCAAGGACTTTAGGTATTCTGCCATTGGTCTTTTCTGAGACCCAGCTATTAATTTCTTTAAGGCTATTGTCCACCTCTTTAAAATTAAGTTGCTGCAATTTTGATTGGTAAGATTCTGTTAGAACACCCTTGTAATTATCGTTCATTTGGAATTTTGATGCATCAAAGAATACACCATTAGATATTCCAATTTTATAATTTTTACTTTCTCCAATTATATTGGAAGTGATCGCTTTTAAATTGGCATTTACATCCTTGAGTTGTTCGGATGGTGCTCCAAGTACCTTCATAAGTTCATCCAAAGTCACCCCAGAAGCACCATTTGCAGACATTCCTATCGCATATTGTATGCTTAATGGGGAGATGATAACGTTTTTATCTGCATCCTCAGTTAGAACCGATTGTTTAAATAATTCAATAGCGCCGGATTGCAAATCACCTGTCAACTTGCTATTCACGATCAAAGGTGTTTTGATGTTATCGACATTCCTGTCGCATGACACCAAAAGAATTGCGAACAGTAAAAAAAGTAAATTTCTCATATTTCTGTATTTATCCTATTAAAACGAAATAATTAGAAATGAAGTTGGAATAAGTCTAATTTATTTACCAATTGTTTTTTAAAAGCACGGTATTATTTCACCAATTGACACCCCGGCTTCGCCACCCCCGCCTATTCACGCGGGCAAGCATCTGCCAGAGGGGAAGTTGCGACTTTTTTCATCTTCTTTTGGAATCATTGATATTCAAAATTAAACATAAATATTAAATAGAAATGAATGTCGCTGCCCTCAAAAGGGGAAACATCAATGTTTTGTCATTGCTTTTAATATTAATTATCTTAGACTTTTTCCAATTTAGATAGTTGGATTCATTCACTGGACACAACAATCAAAGTTTAATTTTAATTTCTAATTTCTTCCTTCTAATTTCTAATTTCTTCCTTCTAATTTCTAACTTCTAACTTCTAATTTCTAATTTCTACCTTCTAATTTAGTAAAAGCAATCCTTTTAGGATTTTATATCAACCACGGAAACTTGGGTTAGAGATTAAATCTTATTAACCTCATTCATGAATTCATTTCTTCTCCTTCTAGATAATGGTACCTGCGAATTATCTGACATGATAATAATTCCTTCATTTAAATATTTAGATATATGTTTTTTATTAATTAAATGCGATTTATGCACATCTAAAAATCCATACTTAGATAACAATTCTCTAAATACACCCAGGTTGTAAGAACTTAATAGGGAGGTATTATTTTTTAAATGAATTTTTGTGTATTTCTGCCATCCTTCGCATCGAATGATGTTATATATTTCGATATAATCATAGTAATTAGAACCCGGTATTGGTACTTTAACATTCTGGTCAATGCTTTCCTCACTTCGCTGCAACAATTCTTCATATTGACGGATTTTTTGTTTATTTCCAATCTTCGACTTTGCTTTAAGAATCGCATTCAACAGGTCTTTTGATTTGATTGGCTTTAACAGATAATCAATTGCATCCATCTTTAAAGCTTCTATGCCATACTCGCTATGACCTGTCACGAATATCACTTCAAAATCCACCGTTTCGAATCTTTTCATCATTTCGAGCCCACTTTCATTGGGCATAGTGATGTCCAGAAATACAATATCAGGGTTAATTGCTTTGATCAGATTATATCCATCTTCCGCATTAGATGCCTGTCCGACTATCTTGACATCCTTGTCAAGTTTACCAACCTTGATTGAAATTACTTCTCTGAGATTGGCCTCATCATCAATTATTACTGCTTTGAATTCCATTGTTTCTATTTAGAAAAGTATTCATATCATGAAATGTAATGACGACTTGCGTTCCCGAATCTGGTACTCCCTCTGATAAGTCACTTGTTTCAATTTTTACATTAAAATAATTTGTTTCATTCAGAGTATCTACCCTTTCTTTCACTATTTGTGTTCCACGTGATTTATGACTTTTTACCCGAGTTGATGACTTTATCCTGCCGATTCCATTGTCTTTAATAATAAAAGAAAGGACATCCCTTTCCAGCATTTTAATTGTTAATTCAAGTTTCCCTTTTCTTTCTGCCAAATTATTCAATCCGTGATTAATGGCATTTTCGATGAATGGTTGAGTAAGCATAGGTGGAATGTTGAATTCAGGATTTACGTCTTTTCCGACATTAATTTCAAAATCAAATTTATTATTAAATCTGATCTGCTCTAATCCGATATATAAAGTTAATAATTTAATTTCATGACTTACAGGAATAAATTTATTATGGGAAGACTCTAGAATCATCCGCATTAGTTGTGCAAAATCTGACAAATAATCATCCGCTTTATCAATGTTTTCAGTTTGAATATAATATTGGATCGAGCCAAGCGCATTAAATAGAAAATGTGGATTCATTTGCGACTGCAAAGCTTCCAATTCAAGAATGGAGATTTTAGCCTTGATTGCGTTTTATTTTTGCCTTATGTTTTTCTTACGTAAGGAAATAATTTGAACTAATAAAAAAATTATTAAAGACAGAGCAGCAGCAATAATAATTCTTGTATAATCGCGAATAATTTCAAAATTGAATTTATCAAATCTATCCGTATTTGGAAAATTAATATTCATTAAATAGCTTCCAGGTTCTGCCTTAGATACAAAGATTGTATTTGGTTTTGTAGTGATCGTTAGTTTTTCGGAGCTGATGATATTTGGTGGAAAATTGTCAAATAAATTATAAATATAATCCGGTTTAAAATAATTAATTTCCATATTAATGAAATTACTCTTAAAAGAAAAGTCCTTTAATACTTCTATTTTATTCGGATATTTAACCTGAACCTGATTAATAAAAAAACCATGTGATTTTTTCCATTGTAGCACTTTTTCCGGGTGCATAACTACCATGCCATTTACCGTACCAAAATATAAAAATCCATTTTCATCTATTGTATATGCCTTGGTATTCATTTCCTTATTAGGAAGTCCATCCTGCTGATATATGACTGAAATTATTGTATAATCAGCATTAATTACCGTGATACCGTTAAAAGTAGGCAGCCAACAATTACCTTTTAGATCTTTTATTATTCCCACTACCTTATTGTCAGATAATCCATCTCCTGTCATCAAATGTCTTTCCACTTCATATGTTCCAGCATCCAGCACATACAGACCGCCACCCAAAGAACCCAGTAAGATTTTATCATTATATCTGTTAATCACATTAATTCGAGAATATTGAATGAATTTTTTTTCATCCGTTTGGAGAGCATCAACTTTTGATATTTGTTTAAAATTACTATCCAATATATAAAGGCCATCCATTGCTCCTACAAAATAGGTATTGGTGTGATTATCATAATAAACGGTATTTATTCGCGCAGCTGTTGTTAGTAGTATTTTACTTTTTTTTGTTATTAAATTATACGCTGCCAATATTCCATTTTGATTCTCCGGTTCTTCACCACAAATCAGTATTTCACCCTTCTCATCAATTATAAAATCATTTATCAAAAAGGGTATAGTATGTTTTTCGAAAACTTCTTTTTTAGGATCAATTTTGAACAAATAACATTCCGGACCCTCTGAATATGCAAATTCAAAAAAGTGCCCGCTTTTAGTATCATAATATATTTTACCATTATTAATAAATCCCTGACCTCCGTTTTCTTTTGAAAACAAAACTTTTTTTCTTCCTGATTTTGTATCTAAGAATATCAGATCTTGGTTTTCCGGAGTAAAAAGTACTCCACCATCACCGTCACATGCAATACCCGAAATAACAGAACCAAAAGTTTCATCCTTAAGATAAGGCCTAAGATTGTAGAAACTAGCTCCATCCCGCAGTAGACCTTTGACTAGCAATCCATGATGTCCTGCCATCATCCACATAAAGTTCACGTCATCTGTGTAGACATCTTTCGATATTTTGACATCCTCTGACAATGTTTTAAAAGTTACACATTTTAGAGCTTTATCAACGATGTAGAAACTATCTACAAATCGCGGGAATGTGCCATATCCTGCTATCAAGTTTCCCTTTTTATCAGTTTTAAGGATACGGCAATCTGAGTCATCTTTCTTTATTTTAAATATATCCTTAAAAGCACCATTTTTATAAACAGCAATTGATTTCTCTGTTGCTAAAAATATTGTTCCTTGATTGTTGATGATACTCCCTTTACTATCGGGAATAATTGTCATCCCTTTCTTCCCTTTTAGTAATATGCCGTTTTTTGTTTGAATTACAAATTCTCCGTTAACCCGGCATACATTCTCAGGTTTCTCCTTGATTGAATATAATTTTTTATATGCGACCTTTTGCTTCCAATCCACCACATAAATTACATAACTATCTTTCTCTCTACTAACACCAAAGATTTCATTTCCCGATACGATGTATTCCATTGGAACCTTACTCTCAATAGCTGATAAGACAATGCTTCCAGGATCGATATAGAGCAATGCTTTATTTTCTTCACACCTGACTAAATTTTGCCGTTGGGGCTTATAGATAGGGATTTTAAACTGGAGGGGTCTATGATATATTTAAATAGATTGCTGGTATTTACGGACACAAATTCTCTGCCATCATATCGCATTATACCGACATCTGTAGACACATAAAAGAATCCAAAAGAATCACGGACCACCAGATTGGCTTCTCTGTCATTCAATCCCTGTTCTTTCCGAAGTAAAACCTTTGAAACCAGCGTTTGTCCTGTTGAATCCAATGCTACAGCACAAAATATGACGACGATGATTAATTGAATTAATATTTTCAATGAAAGATATTTACTTGATGCTAATATACTTTAAAAACCATTGGATGGTTAGCAAAATATTAAAATGTTGAACAGTAATTTCAATATTCATTAAAAAGAATGAAAGTGGAAGGTGAATAAAAAAAACTGCTCAATTGCATAGTGTGATTGCAATTGAGCAAAGTGATTTCCGTTTTAGTGATGCTTAAGTGTGTTCAATTTTTTCAAATGATGACCAGAGATTAAAAGGTAAACTAATTAGTAAGTGTGTCAATTTTTTAGTTACTACCGTAGAAATCAATTTTCAATTGAGCCCAATTAAAAACAAACAACTGATTTGTAAATCAATGTTCTACACAAATATGATTTGTTTTAAATAAATAAGCTGGAGTTTCGGACTAAGTGTCAATCTCGTCTGACTATCGGTAATTTTGAGCAATATTTATTGCTATATAATATTGATTTATACCGATTTCCCTTCACATGTCAAGTCAAAAATTTCGAAAATATAACTTTTAAGTTACCTTGGCATTTCTTAATATCCTTGAAAAAATACCGGGTACAAATCGCTTTAAATAAATAGCAAGGATCTCCTTGCCGCCGATATATATTTCCTCTTTTTGGTTTGCAATACCTTTGACAGCTATTTTAGCAAGTTTGGATGGCTCCATACCACTGTCTGTTTTTTCATCCATTTTATTCTGTGCTTGTCCATCACCGGTGACAGCAGAAAGAGAAATATTTGTCCTTATGAATCCAGGGCAGATGATGGTTACTTTAATTTTTTCATTAAATAATTCCGCTCTAAGACTGTCAAAATATCCATGTAATGCATGTTTACTTGCCGCATAAGAGGTCCTTTTAGGGCTTCCAATGATGCCAACCAGACTTGTGATGACGGCTATTTGCCCTCCCCCTTTTTCAATCATTTGAGGCAGTAAGGCTTTGGTAAGATTCACTGTTCCAAAATAATTTATGTCAAAAATTTTCCTGGCTACTCCATCTTGGGTTTCGATAGCTGCTGAACGTTGGCTGATGCCCCCATTATTGACAAGAATATCCAGGGGTGTATTTTTAACTCTGAGATGAGCCACCGCGCCTGTGATGGAGGTAGGATCCGATAAGTCTATAGATTGAATTATGGCCTTTATATTTGGGTTGCATTTTCCGGCAGTGACCTCCAGTTCCGCTATATTTCTGCTCAGTAGCACCAGATTGCAGCCATGATATGAAAATTCTATAGCTAGTGCTCTTCCTATGCCTGAAGAAGCTCCCGTGATCCAAACCCATTTATCTTTGATGTCCATGTCCTTTTTCTTGTGTCTTGCAAATATGCAAATTCCGGACTTAATAATCAGCAATTTTTGATAAGTGATGGGTTATCAGAGGTTAGTGGTCAGTAATTAGTGGTCAGTGGTCAGTAATCGGTAATCGGTAATGAGTAATGATTAATGGGTAATGGAAAATGAGTAATCAGATTTATCAATTTTCCACATCGAAGCCATCAGCCATCCGCCAATAGCCAATAGCCATTAACTTTATTCCTTAATCTTTAAGCATCAAATTAGATCAAAAAGCACCTCCCATTCTCTGTCTCATTTTCAATTTTCAATTTTCCATTTTCAATTAAACCCTCTATTTTGGAAACAAATTAATCAATTTTCCAGAACAAAGCCATCAGCCATCAGCCATCAGCTATAAGCCCAAAATTAGATTATACAGTACCTCCCATTCTCCGCCTCATTTTCAATTTTCCATTTTCAATTCCTTCTTTTGGAGCCAAATCATTCAATCTTCCACAACACAGCCATCAGCCATCAGCCATCAGCCATCAGCCATCAGCTATAAGCCCTCAGCTATTACCCATCATCCCCCTCACGGCATATACAGCGTATCCCTCCTAATCTTAAATCCTGTAAAAATACCAATTGGCTTACTGATTCCTGATACATTTGATTTGATCTGACCTGGTTGGCCAAAAGGATTGCCATTGGCAGAGTTGGCATTACTTTTGCTGGAAGAAAAGTCGTTGTATTCTTTAGTGACATGGATTAATGTGAATATTAAAGTATCTCCAACCACAGACTTTTTATCCTCCCTTTCATAAAAGGTACCGTATGCTACCGATTCTGTGTCATTGATCTTATCATCAGTAGTATAGTCCTGCTGTGCAGCGCTATCCAAGGATGATACATGGATCATTCTTCGATAAAAGTCTAACGTATTCCTGTCATCTTGATGGTAGATGAATATGGTTGCTCTGGTTTTATTCTGATTGGCATATTCCACCTTGGTGCTATCGATTCTGACTAGTGTAGGAATGATTGTCGAAGCTGTGATTGTACTTCCATCAGCAAGAGTAACGAGCAATTCGAATGTCGAATTGCTATCATCAGGAACGATTTCCTGCGCACTATAATTGGAGATCTGACCATTGTCAGGATTAAATGTTAGGGTCTCCTGGAGTTGAATTGTATCATTATTGTAAATGATTTTGACATCAGCTCCTTTCAATAGTAATGATTCAAGATAGGCCGCCGGATTATCTATCGTCAGAGGATCAAAGAAGCTATTGCTCTTAGTTAGTAAGAGTTGATATCGTTCACCGGGGATAAGGTAACATTCTACCACAGGCTGCGAACCATAGACTGTTAGATTTATGTCTACTTCTTTACTAAGATTGCAAGAAACTAGTGTCATTAGAGACAAGCAAAATATAATTAGATTTTTCATTACTATTTCTTTTAGAAATTAAAATTCCAGGTGATAGAAGGAAGTATTGGAAACAAAGAAACTTGTCTCGCATTGATCTTTTCAGGGATCTTTACTTCGACTTCACCCTGTTTTACTGTTTTAAATTCTGTTTCAAGAGTTAGGAAGTAAGGATTTCTTCTATCATAGACATTGTAGATACTCAAGGATAAATTACTTTCTCCCCATTTCGGAAACATATAATAAATTACACTAATATCTCCGCGATGATAAGCAGGAAGTCTGAACGTGTTTCGGTCTCCATAAATAGGCGTGACAGGATCAATCGATCCGCCTTTTATATCCTGAAATAAAGCTCTTCCCCCAGGGAGCCACGCCAGATCGCCTGATCCATATACCCATGTAGCTGAGGCGGTCCATCTTCTGTTGAATTTATAGGTAGCGACCACTTTAATATCATTCCTTCGGTCATATCTTGGTGAGAAATATCTACCGTCCATAATGCCAGGGAAGCCTCCTCGCTTGACAAATGCCAAAGTATAGGCGATCCATCCTGATAGTTTGCCAAAGTCTTTCTCGAGACTCACTTCAGTCCCGTATGCGTATCCTTTTCCGAATTCAAATTCCCTTTCGATCTCTTCATTCAGGAATAAGTTGGCACCATCTCTGAAATCAACCTGATTTTTCAACCATTTATAATAATATTCATTGGTCAGTAAGAGCCCCTTAGCTATCAGGTAACTAAATCCTGCTGAAACCTGATCAGATCGTTGTGGATGAACAGCATCTGTAGAGGGATACCACACATCAGTAGGTAGTGATATGCCGGAATTGGATATTAAGTGGACGTATTGTTTCATTCTGGCATAACCTCCTTTTATAGACCATCTAGGATTGACTTCATATAAAAGTGCCAGTCTTGGTTCAATGCCTCCATCGAAATAGTTGTTGCTCGTCCATCCTGATAAACGAAGGCCTGCATTAGCTTTAAGGTTTTTTATAATCTCAAATTCATCAGATACATACAACCCATACTCCATGCCGGTTCTGTCTATGCCCGAACTAAATGAAATGGATCCATCATCCGAGCCTGCCTTCAACCTTCCTACAGTAAAATCATAATAGGTCGTAGATATACCCATCTTAATGGAATGTTTTGAATTTGGGTTATAAGAAAAGTCCATTTTTCCGGCATAGTTTCTGATCTTAGAACCGAGGGAAAAACTAAAACCACTGATCTCATTAGAAATATCGTAGTTATAATCTGAAAATATGAAGGACGTATTGGCGAATAGTTTATTGTTGAAGATGTGATTCCAACGTGCTGTTAAAGTGGCATTTCCCCAGCTAAAACCAAGATCAAGCGTGCTATCCTTTAGGGCGAACTGGTCTTTACCAAAATATCCACTTAAATAAATACGGTCTTTCTCTCCCAACTTGGTATTAATCTTGGCATTTAAGTCATAAAAGTTGTAGCCCGGTATCTTATTGAAATCAGGCTTATCTTCCTGACTTTTATTTATTGCATTGGTAATAAGGTCCACATAGGTTCTTCTTCCGGACACTACAAAACTTGTATTTTCACCTATTGGGCCTTCCAGTGTTAATCTTGAGGTGATAAGCCCTATGCCGCCTGATCCGCTTAACTTTTTATTATTGCCGTCTTTCATGCGGACATCTATCACAGAAGACAATCTACCACCGTATTGGGCAGGAAATCCACCTTTAAAGAGACGCACATCCTTAATAGCATCAGAATTGAAGGTACTGAAGAAACCAAAAAGGTGATTGGCGTTATACACGGT
Source organism: Candidatus Brachybacter algidus (assembly GCA_016711705.1). Taxonomy (GTDB): domain Bacteria; phylum Bacteroidota; class Bacteroidia; order Chitinophagales; family Saprospiraceae; genus Parvibacillus; species Parvibacillus algidus. Next base: position 112,580 of record JADJSK010000007.1, read on the forward strand.
GGCTTCATCAAGCATGATAAGGTTCTGGTCACCTGCACCACCTCGCACATAAAGGCCGGTGCTACCTTCAGAGCCGGATGAAACTCCTGCTTTTAATTGAAGCGTCTTGATGATGTCTACTTCACCAAACAAAGCAGGCAGGACTTTGCTTGTTTTAGCAGAGATCTGCTCCATACTCATTTGGGTAGAACTCATTTTATCGCGGAGTTGGTCAGCCACGATGATGACTTCATCAAGCGTAGTAGTGCCTGGCATGAGTTCGATGTTCCATTTGGTATCATTCATGCCTGGAAGTCGCTGGTAGAAAGTCTCCATGCCGATGTAGGAAGCCGATAGGATGATTGTATCAGTAGCAGGAATTGTTATAGAATAAAATCCATATTCATTAGTCACAGTAGCTTTGTTGGCATCAATGATTTCAACCTTGGCACCTATAAGTGTTTCTCCGGTTTCCCCATCAGTGATAGTTCCGAAGAAAGTTGTTTTGGATTGTGCTGAAGAGACGATTTGTTGAAAACCAATGAAAGACAGAACTAAAAATAACTTAAATGTGTATCTGATGACCATATGCATATAGCTTAAAACTGTGTTGAAATAGGGCTTTTGAAAGCGAAAGAAAGTATAACGAAAAAACAGCGATTTAGTTATAAATACACAAACATATAATTTTAACTATAATATGATAGAAATCCCATATAGAAACTTTTAACATAAAATAGTCAGGCAGTGGCTTTCAGGGAAGATATTACGATTAATTGTTATGGTATCATATTTGCTAGTATAAGGTAGTAGAAAGTCCCTTATATTTTTACGAGCCGATTATTATTAATCGTTTTTATAAACAAGAAACATGTCAGTTACAAAAGAAGTAAAACAGTATGTAAAAGATGTCAGGCTCTGGATGGTAGTGACTATAGCGTTGATTATTTTATTTTTTATAGTTAGTTTTCCGGTATAGAATCATCTACAAGGAAGATAATTTAATTTTTCATATCGACAGCAGTGGATTTTGTCACTGTGTTTTGGACAAGAACCTTTTCTATTACAAGATTTTTTAAGCAGACAAGCTTTTAAAGCCCCGGTATATTGCCGGGGTTTTTTGTTTCAGCATTGGTAGAAGTGCAGTTGGGAACATTTTCCCCTTTTGAGGTCATATTCATTCACTTCAATTTAATTGATATATGTTTAGATCTGTATATCTAAATGTTCTATGAAAGAAGAAATAAAGTCGCAACTTCCCCTCTGGCAGATGCTTGCCCGCTTGAATAGGCGGGGGTGGCGACAGCCGTGGTGTTGATAGACGCCATAATCTAATGATTTTAACAACTAGCAAAACATAATCTAAATAACTTCGGATTTTTCTCCCCCTTGGCCCCCTCAAACGAGGGGAAAATCGTTCTTCGGCAGTTATATTCTCTTATTTTGTATTTGTCAAGATATTGTTTAAAACCAATAAAATTATATCTTCGCCATTAAAAATATATTATGTTAAAATCAATATTGTTTTCACTATTTACGCTATTTGCCATCGTTACTTTTGCTCAGCCTCCTGCCGGAGATGCAAAGGTGGGTGATTATTATGGTAAAAAACCTAAATCTAAGGGTGCAATGGATATTGCTCAACTTCCCGCCAAACTTGAAAAAGAACCTGTCATTCAAACTAAAGTAAAAGCAAAGGTGCTGGATGTTTGTTCGGCAAAAGGATGCTGGATCGAACTTGCTGTGGATGATAATACTACTGCATTTGTAAAAATGAAGGATTATGCATTCTTCGTTCCTGTCGCTGCAATAGGTAAAAATGTCGTATTGGAAGGAGAGGCCAAACTAACGACTACTTCTGTGGAAGAACTGAAGCATTATGCTGAAGACGCGAAGAAATCTCAAGATGAGATCGATGCCATCACAGAACCTAAGACAGAGATCAGGTTTATGGCAAGTGGTATGGTTGTAGTGGATTAATTATTCTGCGAAATAAAAAAATAGCATGCTCTTCAATGAAATATTGGGGAGCATTTTTTTTTGCTTATTCATTTATGAGAAACTATAATAATAGAAAATAAAAATTTCAACTTTGATATTGAAGAAGAAACTTAATTTCTAAAATAACTATCCAGTATTTAGGGGGTCAGGCCAATACAAACCGTTTAGAAATGATTTCCAATGTTATCTATAACTATTTACTTTGAACATCTTTTCTGAAAAAATATTTTTCAATTAACATAATAACAAACAGCAAAGCTGCAAACATTGCTATTCCTAAGACTACATTGAAAGTAATAATAACTGGCTGACCATAGTTGTTTACTATAAAAAGTAAACTAGAAATTCCAAGAGCATAATATAATCTTAATATTATATTTCCAATTTTCATATCATATTGGTTAGTAAAAATGTCCCAATCAAAACAAGTACCTATATTAATTAAGTTTTTATTTTTCCACTGTTTTAAAAAAATTCTGACCCTGCTTCCCCTAGTTCATATTCTTCAAAAATAGTCCATTTAACGAATATAATACTAAAAATTAATGAAAATGATCAAATTTTTTCCATTGATTATATTGATTCATTATGTATATTATAAGTTAACCCTGCTTGGATGGGATTTAGATGTATATAATCCATTGTATTTAGTTCTCACAGTAAAGTCTTGATTTATAATAGTAAGCATCAATAATATTTCGTTTTGGAAGTTCACGAAAGGAAAAGCACTAATTAAAATTCACTCATTTTGCTACTGTAACACTTCCAGATTTAACTTCCTTACTTCCAGTAAAGTTATTTTTATAAACTACATAATAAACATACACTCCATTATCAACTTCTTGTCCTTTATATGTGGCGTCCCATGTAAAATTTGAATTCGAACTGTATTTTACGCCCCCCCACCGATCATAAATGTGTAACTCCTGGATTTCGGCGTTTGACCAACTGCCTTCAAAGATGTCATTAATGCCATCATAATTTGGGCTGATTACATTAGGGAAGAAAATTTTAGGTAGTTCCATCTCTGTTCTAATATTTACAATGCAGCTGTCAGAGCACACTCCATTTTCGACAGAAACTATACAGAGATATTGTTTAATTGCTCCAAATCTCAAAATAGGTTGTTCACAATCATCACATGAAAGGCCTTCTGAAGGTTTCCATTTATAAATATCTCCTTTCACACATGAATTAATTAATGTATCTCTACCGTACATTCCTACAAAATGAGTTTCAATTCCATCCTGTTTTATTGGAGCTTTGAACACTTCAATAGTGTTATATTTAATTAAAGTATCAATTCCTTGATCGTTTTTTACCGATAATGACACCTGGTATATACCTGGAATATTATACTCAATGCATGGAGGATTCCTGCCTGACCAAAAAGAAGGTTTGCCGCCTTCAAATTTCCACTCCCACTCATCAGGATGCCTAAAAGATGAATCTGAAAATTGAACAAAATTATTTTGGCAAACAATTTCCTTGTCTTGGATGAAAAATGCTTCTGGTGGACATTTTTTCACAATCAAATAGAAAGTTTCTGTATACCATGATTTGAAGGAAGGCTGACCTGATGGGAAATTTGTTACAAATCTGTGTAATGTTACAATTTCTAATGTTGTTATTATAGGAAAACAGATGGATGGAGAATTTTCCATGCTGATTTTAGGTAACCCGGTTTGAAACTCCCAAATTATTGTGTCTTCCAATATTGCTTCAGTTGGATCTAATGTAAAATCTAGGCTAATTACTTGAAAACATGCACCTTCACACAACTCATACGCAAATTGAGGTTGAGTTCCGGTACCAATAGTATCTACCTTTCCATCTGAATTAATAATCCCCACACCAACACGACCGATCGCCTGAGTAAATGATTTTTGAGTAAATATTATAATAATAAAAATAATAATAATAAACAAGTGCCATAAATGATGGCACTTGTTAGTTCTATATAATGAATGGTTGATCATTATTCCATTTTAATTATTTTCCCTACAGAAACAGTTCCATCATTTCTCCTAATTTGGTAGAAATATACTGAACTCATCCAATTACTTGTATTAAACGTATAGTTATCTGAATTCGATTCAAAATTACCAACTATCTTTTGATTAAGATCGTAAATTAAAATTACCGACTTTTCGCCTAAATGAGTGAAGGTTAATTCATTCTTAAAGGGGTTAGGATAATTTTCAATTTTATTGGTCAATTCTTCACTAAATGCTTCATTTATATTACTTACAATATTTTCATTCATAAAAGTTTCAGGTTTTTCATTAGAAATATCCAAAAGGTCACCTAATTCTTTTGTTAATGGATTTGATAGGTTTAGCTTAAAATATGAAAATTGAGAAGCTGCAGTATTACAATTATTTTGCACCGAAACAGTAAGTCTGTAATAAATGTATCCGTGATTAATCCCCCAAACAAGAGGCCAAGAGGTAAAAGTGGGTATCGAAAGACCAGGATATGAATCAAATGTGGCATTAGCTGGTGCAGGAAGTCTATTTATTTGCACATCTGGAATACCTCCTGAAAGTGGCGTAGCGTATGCTCCGGAGTATACTGTTACCCAAGGTCCAGAAGTTGTTTTAGATGCTTCCAAAGAAATGTTAAATTGAGATACTGCATAAGTGGCATTCCTAGCCGCATTAAAATTTACAGATGAATAAGTCAACAATGGAGCTGACCCAATTATGGTTGTCGGAGCTGTATACCCGCCATTTACAATTTCTAGATTTGTGGATGCAGCAGCACCAGAAACACTTATACACCGGTAAATTATAGCGGCAGAGCAGTATGCTACCCCTGTATTACTAATTGTTATTTTTAGTTTAAATGTTTTACCATTATTTCCAGAATTTATTATCGGAGTGTTAGTGTTGAAGTTGGGAAGTTCAACATAATTTTGCATTATTCCTCCAGAATATACTGCATTCAGATTATAAGTTAGTCCAGAAGTATAAGTTGGAGAAGCCCCACATCCTAATGCAGTAACATCAGCATAATCGACTTTAATCGTGTAGGTTCTGCATTCTGTAATATTTGAAAAATCAATTCTAAATGGCCAAAAAGATTTACATGAATATACTGGGGTCGTAGATGAAGGATCAAGGGTAAAACCATCTACCTTTAAACTTGTTGGCGTATTGGTATTTTGTACTTGAGATTGTGTCACTTCTTTTGGAAATGAAGTCCCATTTGCATCAATTGTTAAGGGTACACTATTACTCCCTATATATTTGTAACCTGATGAATATGGTAAATTCTCAAGCTTCACATATAAATAATAAATTAAATCGTACTGCCCAGGAGCAGCGTTAAAAACCCCATTTGTTGCAACTGGAAAGATTGCGCTTGAAATGTCTAAAACGCTCTGTTTGCCTCCTCCAGCTACTGATGTTACTACTACATTTAATAAATTTATTGTTTTGTAATGATTTAGAACTACCGCCCCAGTTGAATGATTTATCACTTTAAAATACAAGGTTCCCGACCAATCAACTGTACTTGGAACAGAAGGTGCTTCAACAGGAGTCCAACTATAAACTTTATTCTCCATAATTATAGATTAATTGAGCCTGTCCACAGGTAGTTCCACATTGAGATTCCAAGTATGGAGAAATAGCGTGAGCCGTATTTGAATTATAGATAATAATAATTGCAAAAATTAAGAATTTAACATTTTTCATTATTTTAATTTTTTGAATTTAAAAATACACATAAAGGAGGTTAAGCACAACCATTCAGTTCACGCGATCAGCGCAAACAATACATCATCGACCTATAATTATAGATCGCAGTAAGAAAATCAATGTTCAAAAGAGTTGAACATAATTCAGTGTAAAATATGTGGTGTGTGTATTAGGTGATTTAAAAATCATGCTAAGATCAATGTAAAAAGTTAATTATTTTATGGGTTAAGAGTTATTGTTAAAATGTTATTCATTATTATATTCCAAATCTGGATGTACTTAATATCCCTTTTTGATAATGAACACAAATTAGACATTATTAACTGAACCAAATGTAAAATTTTCTTTACATGTAATTAAGTTGGCCTCACTGACATCAAAATGTATTTTAATGTTTATTATGTTTTCAAAAATAATCGAATAGAAAATAAATAATAGTAAATAAATGTAAAATAATTATGCATTTAATTTAATTTTTAAAAATATCATATTTCGTAAAATTATATATGTTAATGTGTGAAAATTTAAGATTCTCCCTTGAGTTGCATATCTTTTCAGACTGATCTTTAAGAATTCAGCATATTTTCGAAATATATATGAGCTTCGATCAATATAAAAAAACGACTCTTAAATTATCTACTCAATTATTTGAAATGAATTCTCTACTATTGTGTAAGAATAAAAACTAGAAACATAATCATGAATCGCATTTTAAAAATTATACTTCTCAACTCATTGGCGGTATTAACCCTATTTCCAAGCACTGTTATTTCCCAGAAAACCAACAAGTCAGCTATAGATTTTGTCAATCCATTCATCGGCACTGCTAACCATGGCCACGTCTTTCTGGGCGCCAATGTTCCGTTTGGAGGTGTTCAATTAGGGCCGGTGAACATAGACAAAGGATGGGACTGGTGTAGTGGTTATAATTATGCGAGTAAGGAAATTCTTGGATTCACACACACGCATCTGAGTGGCACCGGCATCGGCGATTGGAATGATATTTTACTGCTGCCTGCTACCGGAAAAGTTAAAGTTAAACCAGCAAATAAAGATGAATTATCGGACGGATATGGATCTTCTTTTTCTCATAATCAGGAGATCTGCAAGCCCGGATTTTACAGTGTTTTCTTAAAAGATTATAACGTTAAAGTTGACTTGACTACTACTAAAAGAGTGGGTATGCATCGATATACTTTTGTTGAAAATAACAATTCACATATCGTCCTGGATCTCGCTTTCGGTACAGGGTGGGATAGTCCTGTCGAAACTCATATTGAAGTGGTAAATGATTCCATCATCACTGGATATAGACAGTCGAAAGGTTGGGCTAAAAACCAACAAGTTTATTTTGCAATTAAACTATCACAAAGGCTGCAATCTTTTCAATTATATGATGACTCAATTTCAATCGATGGAAGTAAACTAACAACTGTTCGTGCAAGAGCAATTATAAAATTTGCATTGCAAAAAGAAGAAGTTGTGATGGTTAAAGTTGGAATTTCGGCAGTCAGTTCAGAGAATGCTTTGCTAAATATGCAAACAGAAGTACCCGGCTGGAATTTTGACAAAGTAAAAACTAATGCTTCTGATGCCTGGAACAAGGAATTGTCCACCGTAGAATACGATGCATCACGTGATCTGAAGACTATATTTTATACAGCCTTATATCATGCTTATTTTTTTCCATCTGCCTATGATGATGTCAATGGCCAGTATCGAGGCAGCGATCAGAAAGTATATTCCGGTGACGGTAAGCCAAATTACACGTTGTTTTCACTTTGGGATACTTATCGCGCCTTGCATCCTTTATTGACGATCACTCAGTCCGGAAGGATCGATGACATTATTAATTCTATGCTTAATATATATAAGCAACAAGGTAAGCTGCCGGTGTGGCATTTGTCCGGGAATGAAACTAATACGATGGTCGGATATAGTGCAGTGCCTGTGGTCGTGGATGCTTATATGAAAGGGCATAGGGGATTTGATGCGAATCTGGCTTATGAAGCAGTGAAACAGTCAGCTATGCAAAAGATTAACGGCATTCAATACATTCAGAAATTAGCATTCATTCCAGCCGATTCTGTCAATGAATCAGTCGCCAAAGCATTGGAATATGCCATCGATGATGCTTGTATTGCTTTGATGGCGAAATCTATGGGCAAGACAGAGGATGCTGCATACTATGATAAAAGAGCGAAATTGTATAAATTATATTTTGATTCTAATACAAAATTTATGCGTGGAAAGTTGGCGAATGGACAATTCCGTGCTCCATTTAGTCCATTCGAAGCCAAACATCGAGAGAATGATTATTGTGAAGGCAACGGCTGGCAATACACGTGGCTCGTGCCTCAGGATGTGCATGGTTTGATCAAACTTATGGGAGGTGACAAATATTTTACAAATAAACTTGACTCCTTATTTAATGCAAGTGGATCGATGGGGGAAGAAGCCAGTCCGGATATTTCGGGATTAATCGGTCAATATGCGCAGGGCAATGAACCAAATCATCATATACCCTATTTGTATAATTTCGCAGGTGAGCAATGGAAGACAGCGTCCATGACGAGAACATTGATGGATAGTATGTATACTTCCCAACCTGATGGATTATGTGGTAATGAAGATGCGGGTCAGATGAGCGCTTGGTATGTGATGTCTGCTATGGGATTCTACCAGGTGCATCCCGGGAATGGTGTATATGTCATCGGAAGCCCAAGAATGGAAGATCTTAAACTACATCTGCCAAATGGTAAGATATTCGAAATACATGTCTTGAGAAAAGATCCGAAAGATAAATATATCAGAGGGATCACGTTTAATAATCAGCCTTACCTGAAGTCCTATATTACGCACAGTGATATTATGAAAGGAGGAAAAATGGTGATACAGATGCATAAGGATCCAAATATGGAGTTTGGAAAGTCTGAGGCGGATAGACCATAATTTGCAGCGGGTAAATCATTCAATAACTATTTTTTCTACCCAACAAGTATTGAATTTACCTTATTATATTACATTTTTATTTAATACAACTATTTTGCCAGGTAGCAATTCCATTCTTGAGAATCCTCCTTTAGGGCTTATTTTTATGAATTAAACCATGCTGCACCAAGGCATCCGGCGAATCAACTTCATATCCATTATTTCATTATATATTATAAAATTATTTAATATTTAATTATTCGGTGGTATTGTGAGCTCAAACATATTACATAATTTTGTCATATCTAAAGAATGAATAATTAGAGATATATAATTAAGTATATTTTCTAATATCTAAGAATAATTTTTTAATAGAACCGTGAAGCCGGTCATTCGTGGCCGGCTACTATTAAAAAGTAAGAATAAGCGTTTTCCCAAAAACAGTATTCAATCCCGGACTTTACCGGTATGATATATTTTGTAATAAGGTTTCTTGTCCAAAGGGTAGTAAAAGTATTATCCTTTGGCCTTTTTCACTTGCAGAATAGGTCATTATTCATTTAAGTAAACTACAGTTAGAATTATGAAGTTTTTACAAAGAAAAGGCAAAGCGATTGACAGGTTCATGGTCTTTGATTTAGTTTGGGTGGCTTTAATGGGCGTCCTGTTTATACAGAACACCTTCAGCGAATTACCTCAGTCTAAAAAGCAACAGGAAGAACTTCCTGTTATTTCTATTTCAGCCACAGCACAGGCGGCTGCTTTGAATTGCCTGGCAGGGGTGAACATTTCAATTAGCCAAAGCGGCACGTCCCAGATCACGCCTGGATATTTTGTTACTCCTACATATATTAACTTTGCATCCCTACAATTATCCATTGTTGGAAGGCCGGCGCCGATTATTGATTGTGATGATGTGGGGCATTTTCTCACAGCAGTTATTTATGATCCTATCGCTGACCAGACTTGTTCTACACAATTCTTTGTGGAAGATAAAATGCCACCAACGTTTGAATGTGCTACTAAAGAATTGCCATGCGGTATAGAAATATATAGTATACAGCCTCCATATACCGAATTGGTGACTGTTACTGACAATTGCACCAATCCGCCCACCGTGACTATTCTAAGTCACACAGAAAAAAACTATACTTGTCCATCTCCTTATACCTTTGAAATAGTCAGAACCTACAAAGCCACTGACGCTTCAGGCAATTCAGCTACCTGCCAGGATACCGTAAGGTTCTTGCGACCAGTATTAGATGAGATCGTATTTCCTAACGATACTACGATGAGTTGCAGTGAATTTAGCCAGGATACTTCCGTCACAGGTGAACCGACCTGGATGGGATATCCTTTGAGAGGCGTCTGTTATACTTGGTTTGGTAAAGTGGATAAAACAATTCCAATGGGCTGTCCGGGTAGATTCAAAATTAGAAGAATCTGGACAGTAATGGATGAATGTAATAATACTCCTAGTGCACGTGATACTCAATTCATCATGTCCATTGATACTACAGCTCCTATTATTTTTTGTCCTGCAGATACTACAATCGGTCTCACTCAGGATCTATGTGTAGCCAATTATTCTTTTCCGGCTGTGATAGCTACAGATAATTGCAGCAATAATGTAACATTTTCATTCCGTGTGGATGGATTACTGGTATTTAACACCTCTACTTCGCTCCTCATCGGTGAGCATATCATTGAAGTCAGAGCAAATGATGGATGCAACAATTCGTCTACCTGCACTTATAATGTGACTGTCGAAGATCAACAAGCTCCATACCTTACTTGCCATAATATAAATGTCGGGCTAGGAAATACGGAGACAGGCATCGTATGTGCCGATAGCCTGGGCTTTGATTATTCTGACAATTGCGCAGGTCCATTAACTATTTCCATTAAAAAGTCAACCGATAATTCATACACAAATTGTGTAACATATACATGTGATGAAGTCGGTCAAGTTAATACACTTGATTTTAAAGTGTGCGACCAATATGGTAACTGCACTACTTGCTCATTTACTGTAACAGTGCAAGACAAAGAGTTTCCTCAGATTAATTGTGGTGCTGATGTAGACATCGAACTTACATGTTTCCAAACCGATACCCTCAATCCTGAGAATTATCTACCAACTGCCACGGACAATTGCGGTGATCCTGTGATCACATGGTTGGTAAACTCTGTGTTGGACTGTAATAATGAAGGTACAATTGACATTGTTTACACAGCTACAGATGCTGGAGGCAACTCAGCGTCCTGCACTAAAACATTTAATGTAACCAATCCAAACGCATTGGATGAAGGAGACATTATATGGCCTGCTGATCTGGATATGGCTGGTTGCAATCCTAATATAAATGATACAAGCGTCACAGGATATCCAATACTTTTAGGAGAATTCTGCAATGAAATTGATATTTTTTCAGCCAATGTAGACACGACGATCAATGGGGATGGATGCGCTGTATATGTCAAACAATATACAGTGATTGATTCTTGTATTTTCTTACTTTCCGGAGGAACTGATGGAAAGTTCGTTCATCTTCAGAACATTACAGTCACTGGGGCTACAGCACCGAATCTTATAGTACCACCAAATGTAACGATAGAGCCAACTAATATCAATAATTGTACAGCTCAGGTCGATCTTGCCTTAGCCACCGCCACAGGTTGTGGTCAGCCGATCGTTATCACTAATAGCTTTAATAATGGCGGTGCAAATGCAGACGGGATTTATCCATTTGGGGTGACACTTGTTACTTTTACTGCTACCAATTCATGTGGTCTTACAACTATAGGTGTAACTACTGTCACAGTGGAATATGAAAGCAATGATCTATTGATATGCCCTCCTGGTTTTGATGTGTCATGTATGATGGAATTTAATCCAAATAATTTACCTGCACCTACCATAATGAATGTTTGTGGTACCTACGATCTGGACACTTTGATCACAGGAAATGTAAGTGTATGTGGCAATTCAATTTTGACTGTTACATATAGTATTTTAACAAATGATGGCAGAACTGACCAATGCAGCTTTAATATAAATGTCATGGGGACTACTCCATTGACAGAAGCTAATATAGAATGGCCGGACAGCCCGATCACTATTGAATGCAGTGGCAGTATAGACCCCGACTCTTTAGGCAGTTTCCCTGTGATAAATGTTGGAGATGGATGTACTATGTCTTCAGTGAGTTACACTGATACACCATCAGATCCGTTGGATATTGATGCCTGTTCAGCCATTGATAGGCTTTGGACTGTAATAGATAGTTGCAACTATGTACCTAATACACAAAATGGAGTATTTACATTTCTTCAGCATATAGATATAATTGATAATATGGGGCCTCAGATCACTAATTACAATGATGGTGACACGATACTTTCTCCATTAACGTTGGATGATTGTAAGAAAATGGTAGATCTAAGCAACTTGATTATATCTGATTGCTCTCCTTTGGCGATAGCTACTAATGATTATCCGGGAGCAATAGACAATAACTCATTAGATGCATCGGGATTTTTTACACTGGGCACTGTTAAGATCAATTATTACGTAGAAGATATATGCGGAAATGGTAATAATTTTTCACTATATGTTCAGGTAGTTGATTCTTTTCCACCAACATGGCCATGTCCGGATAGTCTTGATGTCTTCATAAATGAATCGGGATTGGATACAGTATATGCATCAGATTTCTCATACATTCCTTATGAAGCATTTGACAATTGCAACTATTTTGATATCTATTTCACCTTTGATTCTTTGGACTTAAGTGACAGTATTATTTATCTGGTATGCACCGGAAGTCCTCAGGATTTAAGTATCCCTGATGTTAAGGTATGGGTATTTGATAAGTCAGGTTTATCTACTTCATGTATTGTAGATTTAAATGTCTTGGTGCCAGTAGGCCAAAATACGAATTGCAATAACTTGATGGGCATAGTTGGAAACTTGGCAGATGAAGGTGGAAGGCCGTTAGTTGATGTTGAGATCATTGCAGATGGCGATAAACATTATTTAACCAAATCTGGCGCCTCAGGGGACTATGAGATCTATGATGTGATACCTGGAGCAGATCTACAAGTAAATGCAAGGAAAAGTGGGCCGGCATTGAAAGGGGTCAATACTGCAGATGCGATTGCAATCAGAGATCATATTCTAGGAAGGAAATCCCTTGATTCGCCCTATAAATTATTGTCAGCTGATGTAAATGCAGACAACGCAGTAAGTGTAAGAGACCTAATAGAGATTAGAAAATTGATCCTGGGTAAGACTGATAAATTCTCATCTGATGAATCATGGAGATTTGCTGATAAAGGGTACCATTTCCCTAATAAAAAGAATCCATTTAATCAGCCAAAGGTATTCGAAAGAACACTTCAGAATGTCTTAGGTATGAAGCCCATTGTAAATTTTGTAGCTCTTAAGCTCGGAGATGTGAACAATAGTGCAATGGATGAAATCGCATCCGGAGAGCTCGATACAAGAAATCAACCTGTTATCATATATACATCCTTAGCAGAAAGCAAAGATGATTATGTTAAAGTAAAATTATCATCTGATCAACTAAAGGATTTGAGAGGATTCCAGTTTGAACTTAATTTTGACAATAGTGCTCTGGAGTTTGTCTCTTTCGAAAACGGCAATTTAGAAGGATTCACGGATGAAAATTACAATGTCGATCAAAATAATCCAGGAACAATGGCTTTTAGCTGGGACGATGAACTAGGTAGATCAGGTAAAGAAATTGGTGTTATCACATTTAAAAAATTGAATAAGGGCAACTTGATGGATGATATATCCATAACAGAGGGCAGAATACAAGCTGAAGCATATGATGTAAAAGGAATTACTAAGAATATCGTAATGCTGGCTGTTGGAAGTTGGGAAAGTGACAAATCCGCTTCTGGTAAGTTATTACAGAACTCTCCAAATCCTTTCAGCAATAAAACGAATATCAATGTGTTACTAACAGAATCGACACAGGGTAAACTTACAATATTCGATGCAACCGGAAGAACTGTTTTTGTCAAAAAAGGCATGTTTGAAAAGGGATTAAATACAATAGAAGTTAAATCAACAGACATAAATGGTTCTGGAATTTATATATATAAATTTGAATCAGATGTGTTCACAGATACGAAAAAAATGATTTTGACACTGTAGTTTTTTGAATTAAGACCATTTTTTAAAGGGAGTAAATTAATTTTTACTCCCTTTTTTATTGATTATCAATGATATATAATTATGTTTTTTATATAATTTAAAATATACTACCACATAGGTATGTGTGAGATCTAAATTCACATGATATATTTGTACCATGTATTAAAAGAAATACGTTAAATAATCTGCGAGAAAAAAAACTAATTAACTCGAACCGAACCGAACCAAACCTACACACTTTTATAATTAGTTCTTGCGATAAAATTGAATATTATTTTGCTCCTACAAGCGGATAATTTTCAAACGCTCTTTTTGTACAATTTCCAACCTTAGTTTTAGAATAGACCTGCCTGAAAGTTAAATATTTTCAGAGCAAATTTTTGTATGTCAGTTTTTCTGCAAAGCATTGACCTGAACCCTCATATGTTTTCATGAACATCTAGCATATAATTCTGAGTGTATAGCGATATACCTCAGGGACAGACTTTTGTAATAAGAAACTACAGTATTGCGGCTCCAGAACGCTGGGCGTGCGCATGCACAATATTTTAATTCTTAATTCTAAAAACTTAAACTAAGTGTCTCATGAAAAAAACGAATTTTACAGATCGTTTGAAGAGCAAAATGAATTTTAATCCTGCGGTAGGATTATTCTTTGTTTTGTGTCTTTTCTTATTTAACAACAACTTGAATGCACAGTGCTCTCCAGCATGTACATCAAGTAATATCTCAGTTGATGCAGATTGCGAAGCCTTAATAACGCTTCCAATGGTTGTTCAAGCAGCTTCCTTAATCGGTTGTGGTGGTCTTTACACTATTAACCTTAAAGCTACAATGACAGGTCCGATTTTGGAAACAGCAACTAACAGCTTTATTATTGCTGATGGTTTGTCTCCTGCAAACGTACCTTATTCATTGATTGGTAAAACTTATGTATTAGAATATGTAAGTATCTCTACCGGCAATTCTTGCTGGAACTGGCATACATTCGAGGATAAACTTGCTCCGGAGATCTTCTGCGGATCAGATACTATTCCATGTTATGCAGATGTGAATTTTGCTAATATCAATCCATTTGACTGTTCAGGTCCAGTGACTCCTCACATCTTGTCTATGACAACTGTGGAGCTTCCATGTACTGAAGAAAATGAAGGATATCTTAGAAGAATATTCAGAACATACTATGCTACTGACGCAGTAGGAAATGCGAGTGATACTTGCACAGATACTATTGTTATCGAAAGACCAAACCTTGATTCAATTGACTATCCTGCTACTGATACTGTTTATTGTGATCAAGCTTATGCAAAAGATGCAAATGGCCATCCAAGTAGCACTGTAACTGGTGTACCTACTATAGGTGATGCCGAAGTTCCTTTATTCCCTAACAACTTAATGAATGTTTGCGGACTATTCACAAGTTATACGGATCAAATCATTGATCTTGGATGTATGGTTAAAGTAATGCGTAGCTGGACTGTTACGGAATGGTATTGTGGCACTGATTATGAAGATAATCATCTTCAGATCATTTTTATATTGGATACAGTACCTCCTGTATTAACTATACCAAATGACTTTACTGTAAATACTAACAATTTCGATTGTTTTGCTAATGTATTAATCCCTCCTGCTGTAGCAACTGATAATTGCCAGACAACTCTAAAATGGAATGTTTCATATCCAGGTGGATTTAAAACTCAAAATGGTGGATTCACTGTAAAATTACCAGTGGGTGTACATAATATTATTTACTCAGTAAATGATGGTTGTATCAATAACACTATAGATACTTTACAAATCACTGTAGCTGATGCAGTTGCACCGAATGCTATTTGTATTGAAAATACTGTAGCAAGTATACCTAATGGCAGCAACTATGTAAGAGTACCAGCTGCTTCATTTGACAATGGATCATGGGATAATTGCGGTCCGGTGACTTTCAAAGTTGCTAGAATGGTGGCAGATTGTAATGGTGATGATGATAAACAGACAGACCAACAAGATTATATTGATTTCTATTGCTGTGATATCGCGAATAATCCTATTCAGATAAGATTGTTTGTATATGATCAATCAGGAAATGTTAGTGAGTGTATGGTGTCTATTAAAATTCAGGATAAAACAAATCCTATTTTAACTATACCACCTGATATGTGGGTACCTTGCGAATACGCATACAACCCTGAAGATTTAGGATTTACATTTGGTTATGTATATACTGATGGTACTCCAAGAAGAACTGATACGATTTACACTGATGTACAAGGAAATTATTATGTAGGATACCTTGATGGTGTTGCTACTGACAATTGTAATGTAGTAATCACGGAAGAAGTAGATACTGACTTTACTGATTGTGGTTCAGGTACTATTACTCGTACGTTTACAGCTACCGATCCTTTTGGTAACAAAGTGACAAAAACACAAGTGATACACATCTATAAGAATCCATTATACTTGTATAAGGAATACTTTGATGCTCCAAATGATACAATGATTATTGATGGTCCATGCGTAGTGGATAATCTTGATCCTGATGATCTACCTGATGCACAACGTCCTATATTCCTACTTGACCAGGTAACAACCTGCTTCAACCTGGCTTATAACCACAGAGACGAAGTATACTATGGCCTTCCTGATGCTTGTTTCAAAATCATAAGATACTGGACTATCATCGATTGGTGTTATGCTTCTACTTATGGATTAGAGGCTGCGCTTGAAACAGCAGTTCACTTCACATCAATAATTAAAGTTAGAAATACTGTTGCTCCGGTATTCGCACCTATTGCTGATATACTAGCTGTATCTGAAGATACAGATTGCTTCCAGGAATTGGTTTCAGTATCTAATAGTGCTACTGATGATTGCACTCCGACGAATCAATTGAAATATAACTATAAAATAGATTATAACTATTCTACAAGCGGCACTCCTACCTGGGATGCAGTAGGTCAGGGCAATAATGCTTCCGGTCTATATCCACTAGGTGTTCACAGAGTATGTTTCTATGCAACTGATCTTTGCGGTAATGTGGGAGAATCTTGCTTAATTGTAACTGTTATAAACAGGAAGAAACCAACTCCGGTTGCTCATCATTTAGTAACAGAGATCATGCCATCAACTGGTACAATCACACTTCCAGCTATTTTCTTTGATGCAGGTTCTTTCGCTAACTGCGGTGGTCCTCTACAATATTCATTCAGCTCAGATGTCAATGACAATATCGTAACATTCGATTGTGATGATATCGGAAACAATCCTCCGGCTTCAATAGAATTCTGGGTAACAGATATCTATGGCAACCAGGATTATGTAGTAGTTACAGTAATTATCCAAGATAATAACAATGTATGCGATGGCAACATCACGACATTCGTAGCAGGTAAAATTGTAACAGAAAAATCTGAAGGTATTCCTAAAGTTGCAGTAAGCGGCGCAGGTAACACAAACACTACGAATGAAGGAACATACAAATTCAATTCAATCAATGCAGGTAGCAGCTATGTGATCAAACCACAAAGTGATAGAGATCCTCTTAACGGAGTAGAAACAGGTGATATTATCAAGATCCAAAACCACCTCCTTAACAAAAAGGCTTTGGATGGACCTTATAAAATCATTGCAGCTGATGTAACTATGGATAATAAACTTACTGTTGCGGATATCGTAGCGATGAGAAGATTGATCCTTGGAAAAGATGAGCAATTCCCTAGTGGACAAAGCTGGAGATTCGTGGACAAAGCATTCCAATTTGCTAATCCTGCTAATCCATTCGCATCTGCATTCCCTGAGCAAATCTCAGTAGTACCAAATGCTACTATGAATGATCTTGACTTCTTCGGTATGAAATTGGGTGATGTCAACAACAACGTTACATTGAGCCTTAACGGTGATAATGATATCGAAGTGAGAGACCTTAAAACCCTTTCATTCACTGCAGATGATCAAATTATACCTGCGGGCATAGCGACACAAATTACTTTCAAAGTAAGCGATTTCGCTTCTATCGAAGGTTTCCAAATGGCTGTAAACGCTGCACAAGGTGTTGCTATCAAAAACATTGAAAGCAATGATCTAAACTTTGGTACTGATAATTTCAATCTGGTTTCAGATTCTAAAGCTAAATTATCATGGAACAATGATGGTGTATCCTCTACAGAAGGTGCTCTTACTTTCACTATCATATCTAACAAAGATATCAAGGTGAGTGAAGCACTAAGCGTAGATGCACAAGACTTAAAAGCAACTGCATACGGTTCAGATGAATCAGAATACAAAGTAGACATGAAGTTCAACGGAAGTTCAAATGAAGGAGTTACTGTTTTCCAAAACAGACCAAATCCATTCTCTGATGAAACACGCATCGGAGTTACACTTCCAGAAAATCTTGACGTAACACTTAAGATCTACGACATCAATGGTAGAACAATCTATCAAACTACTAAACAATACGCTAAAGGATCAAATGAGATCCTGATCAACGCAAACATGATCAATGCTAACGGTGTACTTTATTATGAAGTAAGCACTAAATATGGTACTGAGATGAGAAAGATGATCAGACTTAAGAATTAGGCAATATACTGTTTTTGGGATGAGCCCCGCTCCGGTAAACGAACCGGGCGGGGCTTTTTGTTTTAGATGCTAGATTCCAGACACTAGAAGAATCTGACATTTGTTAACTGTTTTCGATATGGAAGGTCCTCCTCCCCTCCTCACTTTTTCACTTTCTCACCCTCTCACCTCCTCACCTCCTCACTACCAACTTTCTCTCAAAACTTTAGTTATAATTCAAATAATACATATACCATGGACATGTTCAATCTCAGCCCTGATCCTTCAATCAACCTTTTACCATATGGCGGAGAAGTCCATTATTTTGGACATATCATGTCATTGTCTAAGTCCGATCACTATTTCAAAATTCTATTAGAAAATATTAAATGGAAAAACGATGAAGCTGTGATCTTTGGCAAACACATCATCACAAAGCGAAAAGTAGCTTGGTATGCAGATAAACCATTCGAATATACCTATTCCAATATTAAAAAAACAGGATTAATCTGGACATCCGAATTGATAGAATTAAAGGAGTTAACAGAAAATTTAACCGGAGAAACATTTAATTCTTGCCTACTAAACCTTTATCACTCTGGAGAAGAAGGAATGGCATGGCACAGTGATGGTGAAAAAGATTTGAAAAAAAAGGGGGCTATTGCTTCACTAAGTTTTGGAGCTGAAAGGAAATTTGCATTCAAGAACAAAAGGACAAAGGAAGTAATCTCGCGTGTTCTTGAACATGGCAGCCTGCTAATAATGAAAGGTGATACACAAGAAAATTGGCTGCATCGACTTCCTCCTACTAAGAAAAATTTTGGACCTAGGGTCAATCTCACCTTCAGAACTATTGAAAAAGACGCTGAAAAGGTCAATTAATTTAAATGAAAATTTGGAAAACTATAACCACAAGTAATAATTAAAACACCTACTCAGTAATATATTAATTATTAACAATGTAGAACTTAAATCACACTTACGCCTTTAGTTTTCAGTGCTAAATAAGCACAAAATGCACTTAACAACATTAAAATACCACCCAGTAAAAATGACACGCCGGAGAAATGCACAGGAGCGGACGGGCGTGTAAAATAAGCGAATAAACCAGTCATTAAAGGCGGACCTAATATGGATGTTAAACTGATCAAACTAGTCAAGGATCCTTGCAATTCACCTTGCTCATTGTTGTGAACACTTGAAGAGATAATAGATTGAAGCGCAGGACCGGCGATCCCACCCAAACAATAAGGTATCAGGAATACAAACATCATCCAGCCCTGATTGGCAAAAGCAAATAGAAAAAGCCCCAATGAATAAAACAATAAACCGAAAAATATACTTTTTTTATTGCCAAGCAAAGGACTTGTATATCTGATCAGAAGGCCTTGTACCAAGGCAACTAAAAGACCAACCACACCAAGTGAAATGCCGATCATCTTTTCTGACCAACCAAATTTTTCAATTGTAAAGAAACTCCAGTTTGTTTGAACTGCATGTGAAGCAAGACTTATCAGAAAAAAGGAAATAGCTAAACCACCTATAGCAGGATAATTTCTTATTTTCAATAAAGAGCGTCCAGGAATAGTAGTCTTCCAGTCAAATTTTCTCCGCTGATCAGCAGGTAAGGATTCAGGAAGTACAAAATAACCATACATCCAATTCAAAAAGCTAAGACCTGCAGCAAACATAAAAGGTACTCTGGACCCCATAGAACCTAAAAGCCCCCCTATTACGGGACCAATGATAAAGCCTAGTCCAAAGGCAGCTCCGATCATTCCAAAATTCTGTGCACGATTTTTGTCATTGCTAATATCTGCGATATAGGCAGATGCAGTAGTAAAACTTGCCCCTGATATACCGGCAATAGCTCTCCCTACAAACAACCAACTAATAGTCGGAGCATATGAAAGAAATAAATAATCCAATGCAAATCCAAATAATGAGATCAATAACACTGGTCTCCGGCCATACCTATCGCTTAACCCGCCTAATATTGGTGAAAAAAGAAACTGCAACGCAGCATAAGTAGCAGTTAGCCATCCTCCAATGGCACTGGCATCACTTATACTTCCTCCGGTCAATTCTTCAATTAACTTTGGCAAGACAGGTATAATTATACCCAGACCTGTCACATCAATAAGCAATGTTATAAAGATAAAGCTGATCGCCGCCTTCTTTGCCATTTGTACTCTTGTTAAAAATAAGGGACAAAAATGAGAAAATAAATTTTACTTCTTGCAAAAATATTTTTTCCTAAATATTGATTGCGACCAATGTGACAATGCCATCACTCTCAAATAGAGTAGAATAGAAAGTGATTTATATCAATTTGGTGAGGAGAGATTTCGAATACCGACATACCGTAACATCTGAGTGCTTGAAAGCTTTAATCAAAATGTTCAGTAATAAACTAATCGGAATTAATTGCTATACTTTTAATTATACCCGATCTCAACTATTCCATGATATTCGGCAAGTGACTTTATTTGTTAAATTCTGATTATTTTAGAAATATTTCGCCAACTTTCACTTTAATAAAGATTACTCAATTACTAAATCCAAATCTAATTTTAATTTGAATTAAGATAATGATTGGAAAGTAAATCTTTAACTTTTGTCCAATTCATGTCTGGATACATATTGTTGTCAATGTATTTTAAATTAGCTCTTTTATCCATCATGTTTTTCATGTATTGCATTCCCTGCCAGGCAGGATAAAGATCAGTTTTCCCGGGTGACATAATTTTAGTAATTCTTATAATTAAACTCAGCAATCCAAGACCTCCAGTCCTGATCATGCGAAATTTTTGGCCTGATAAACTACTCATCACATCTGTGATTTCTCTTGGGCTAATTTGATCACCTGCAATATTTAAATAACGTGATGTATTTTCGTCAAGAGCCACATTAGCAGTAAACATTGCTGTATCGTCTAAAGTAGTAAATCCCATTTTATGATCCGCATTGCCCCAATAAAGTACTAATTTCCTTTTGGAGATTATCATAGGGATTTCATTTGTGAGCATATCCATGAATGCGCCACAAAAAATTGTTGTTGAGGAGATGGCGACGGAGTCCAGATATTTATGAAACTCTCTTCTTAAATCTAAGTTACGGTTTTCTCCATCATTAAATTTTGTAAAGTCCAATGAATAATCTGAAGGAATAAATCTAGGAACACCTGCTAAAACTGCTCCGTTCAATAAAATTTTTTGTGCATCAATAACCACATCTCGCAAGCCTGCCAAAGCAGAGATTACACAATTTGCACCTACACATGCCGAAGAAATATCTTGTTCATTAGACATATCCACAACCATTACTTTCGCACCTAGTTGCTCCAAATAACTTATTTTTTTTTGGTTGCTGCTTGGACGAACTAAGACCCTGACTTCAGCCCCTCTATTAAGTAAAGCCTTTACTATTCTACCTCCTAGATTACCGGTACCACCTGCTACAATAATAATTTTTTGATTCATAAATTACTTTTTTGATTTTTCAATTTAATAAACTCATACATTGATTCAATATGAACATACTATAATGTAAACGTTCTGCCCTGAAAATAGATGTATATGCGCAATTATTGCCCAAATTGGGCACATTCATATTCCCTAGAATAATCCTCTGAGCAAAGAATATCATAATTTAAACTCAAATTGGGTCAATATTAAAAGTACAAAATTTCGAAAAAAAGACAACCTAATTTACTGGACTACTCCATCAGGGCAAAATTGTAAAATCAATCCTTCTATTTATTTTGGGGCTTTTGAGAAGTTTGTGTTTCCTCCCGCTGTTCGAAATGACAGTCGGTATCTATTTCTAAGTTTCTCAAACTTGAATTATGAAAATTTAAAATATAGTTGTTTTCATTCCCTTTCTATTAAGATAAATTGCCAACACAACTGTTAAAATAATACTCGCAAACCATATATAGAAGAATATTGGCGTACCATACTCTTGCCTTTCCAATAATAATGATCCGATTACACTCAATACAAATAATATAAAACCTGAGATGATCCAAATGCGATTGTATGTTGGATAATTTAAATCTTTTACTTCAACAGAATAATTGTCAAAATAAAAAATGAATTTAAGTTTATTAAAATCCCACAATAACATCATTATAATAGCAAATAACAGGAGTGAAGTAATTATCCAAGTACCTGTAAAATGAAGTGATATGGTAATAACCCATATATTAGAAATGATGAAGAAGAAGAATAGAGTTCCAAGAGTTGCAAAGCGCTGTGTCATTAA
This sequence comes from Candidatus Brachybacter algidus, assembly GCA_016711705.1. Taxonomy (GTDB): domain Bacteria; phylum Bacteroidota; class Bacteroidia; order Chitinophagales; family Saprospiraceae; genus Parvibacillus; species Parvibacillus algidus. Next base: position 135,209 of record JADJSK010000007.1, read on the forward strand.
TAAAAAAGCTGCAACTACTTGAGCCCAACCAATAAAATTCCAATAAATGCCTGATTGAAAAAGACCTTCAAAAAAGAAACCTATTGGATTATCTATTCCGATTTGTGTAAATCTTAAACCCATGATTTTTTTAAGTCCTGAAGGAATAAAAGCAAACGCAATTAAATAACGTGAAAGAATGACAATGGTATTTAACCACCTTTTACTTCTGATCCTACCGTAAGTGCTATTTATCTTTGTAAAGTTCATAATAAAGTTTGCTCGCTTTTGAGATTTTGTCCAATTGACTAACACTTAGTTTGGAGAATTAATTTGACATGCCTTTATATATTAATGAAAATCTAACGCATAAACATAACTCCCTTTCTACTTGGTAATTTTTATACTTGGTATCTTATATTGCGACACTTTATTTATTAGGTCTTTTCTATTACTTTTAAGAGAAATAAGAAATTGATTTGCAGCGGAAGCACCATATGCCCTGACGCTGACTCCAAAGAGCATTGCTGATTTATTTCCCGCCTTATCTATAAAAGACTTGTACCTGTATACATTTCTTTCAAGAATACTAATACTGCCATCTGCTGCATTTGCCGTTAATAAGAAATCAAGTATATACTCATCAGTTTTGGGATTATGGATAATTTCATAATTTATTATAGGATTGGTTTCTTTCATCTTTTTTATTTCAGCAATCTTGTTATTTACAATATCCTTCAAGTCTTGCTTTCCGGTGATCACATCTAATAAAAGCATAGTGTTATACTTGTCAGTACGATCTGATTTTACAAGATATTCCTGTTTATAATAATTCGCATTGGGGTGAGCACTCCAATTTAAAATATATGATTTGGTGTTAAACAATAAGGGGCCAGGTACACCCAAAAAATCAGTAACAGATTTATTTGTCTGTGATAAAGTCATATTTAAAAAGCAAAAGCTAATTACTGATAGTAAAAATAATTTAATATTAATCTTTGTAAGCATTTTATTGGTTTATTTTATTTATTAGACATTGTTAAGTGGCGTTATTCAATTAAGAATGCAAAGGTATATTATTATAGATTTTTTAGTAAAAATAATAAGGATACGGTAGCTTCTAATGAGTTAACGGGCATTAAACTGAATTATTAGACCTTCTAATGCGAAACTGAATTATTTAAATTACCAATATTTTGCCTTAAAAAGGAGAACCTTACTATACCTTGCCGTTATTTATTTTTTGAACTTGAATAGCGCAACATTTAGAAAATGGTATTAGGTATGAAAGTCAATTAGCCAAACAGAAACTTCAAGATGGATTATTACGAATTTCAATTCCGAATTATACAGTTTTCTTCAGGGTATTGGTTGCATTTTGATGGTGATAATCAAGGGCAAAGAAAAGTCCGCATAAAAGAGAATATATTTTCATGTATCTAACTTATTTTTTAAAAAAAACAGAGTTAATAGAACTTAACTAATATATTGCACCGCATCTTCCCATGTCAATCGGGTTCTGTATGTTTATTCTCAAGCCCGAATCTAATCGCCTCCTGGAGCAAATTAACATCTATATCTTTTAGGCTTTTGAACTTAATGCAATAACTGCTCACACTAGCCTTGCCAATTTTCTCTGCATAAGTATTGACTAAGTATTTCTTATCATTAATGCCAAGGATATAAACAGAAATTCCAGTCGTGTTTGCGCTGATACCAATTTGATAAAATTCTTTGGTTTTGCCATCAGCATATTTAATATTATAAGAACCATATCCGATATTAGGATTAGAAACAATTTTATTTTCATTGTTTTTGCCGTCCAGAAACCATAATTTGCAACTTGGTAATATTTGCTGGATGTAAGAGTGCAGCATTTGAATCCCAATGCGCTTCTGCTCAGTTTGGAGGTCAATATATTCTTGAATTTGTTCTTCTACTTTCATAAACAATGAAGGTAATACTTTTTATAAGTTAGCTATTATTTTTTGGTTCATAGCATAGATTTACGGCACCACTACTAAATGTTTTTGTTCCAAGAAGTTTAAAAGTAGACCGATCATTTAAATTCTCAAACAATGGCAACCCGCCTCCAGCTATTACAGGATGTACACAAAGTTGCAATTCATCAATTAAATTTAATTTGATTAATTGAATAATTAAACTTCGGCTGCCAACTAAAATATCCTTTCCAGATTGCGACTTGAGTTCATAAACTAGATGCTCAATGGTTTTATTTGTCAAATCTGCGCTATGCCAATCTAATTTATTCAAAGTATTTGAAAAAACAATTTTTGGTATGTTATCCATTGCAACTGCAAAGTCGTCCATTGATTTTTCGCCAGATGGATTTTGTACTAAATCTCGCCAATATTCCATGAGTTGATAGGTTATTCTGCCATAAAGAATTATGTCTGCGTTTCTTAACATATCAGCGAAGTGTTCGTGTATTTCTGCATCAGGTAACATCCCTGTATGATCACAAAAACCATCAATTGTCATATTGATTCCTGCAATTATTTTTCTCATTTCAATTTCAGATTATTGTTTGTTTTATAAATGATTAACAAAATTAATTTCAAATAAGAATAATTGAAATAGAGAATACAAACAGTTAAGGAATAGAGCGCAGCTAAAGTCCTTCTATTCAATAACTAATTTTCCAAGTCCACTCTTACATACTACCTTCCTCCCGGAGGACAATGCATCTTTAAATAATTTGTATATAATGTTGCCAGATGCAAACTAGTGCCAGCACCTTCATAGATTCCGTGAGATCTATTTGGATAAGGCATAAATTGAAATTGTTTATTGTATTTAATCAACTCATTTAATAACATATCAGCGTTTTGATAATGGACATTATCATCTCCGGTACCGTGAATGTACAATAAATTACCTGTTAAATTCTTTGCATAAGTAATAGGGGAACCAGCGATAAAATCTTCTTTATTTTCCTGTGGCAGACCCATATAACGCTCCTGGTATATATTATCATAAGTCAATTGATTTGCAACAGCCGCAATTGCAATTCCTGTTTTATAAATTTCCGGATGTTGAAACATCAAGTTTAATGTAGCAGAACCTCCTCCACTCCATCCCCATACAGCCACTCTTTCAGGATCTATAAAATCCCATTTCAAAATTTCTTTTGCTGCCATAGCTTGATCGTTAATATTAATAACGCCAATTTTTCTATATATAGACTTTCTCCATTCACGACCTTTTGGAGCAGGTGTACCTCGGTTATCTAAAGAAATGTATATGTATCCATCTTCAGCCATGTCACCCATATACAAACCATTTTGATCCGCCCCATAAGTGTCTGTTACCGTAGTACCTGCCGGTTCAGAATATACATAAAATACCACAGGATATTTCTTCTTTGGATCAAAATTTGAAGGTTTTACCATCCATCCGTCCATTTGTATATTGTCAGTAGTTGTTATGGTGAAAAATTCTGTATTTGACTTTTTCTCTAGGTTTTTTAAGTTATTAACGATGCTTTCACCTTCAGTTAAAGATTTTTGGTTGGCAACTGTAATAAACTCTTTAGTTGGCGGTGTAAAATAATTTGAAAATGTATGTTCGGCATAAGTGCCGTTCGAAGAAAATGAATAATCGTGGCTTCCCATTAGGCTTTCCGGACTCAATAATTCACTCTTTCCTTTTCCGTTTAATTTAGTTCTATATAAATATTTTTGAGTAGCATTAGCTGGTGAAGCTAGATAATAAACATACCCTTCCTTCTGATTGATGTATTTTAAATCGATAACATCGTAATCACCTTTTGTAATAAGCACTTCCGGCTTACCTTCTAAAGAAACTTGGTATAAGTGTCTCCAACCGTCTTTCTCTGATGCCCAAAGAATACACTTAGATTCATTCATAAAATTAAAATTATTGGTGTAATCAATTTTATAAGGATTGCCTGTTTGAAATAAATCAACCCATGCCTCATCCGATTCCTCTTGAATCACTTTTGCACTTCCATTTATAGCATTTACAAGAAATAATTTGCTATTATTTTGCTTCCTGTTTAATTGTTGAATTAATAAATTATTAGTGCCGGGAATAAATTCCATTCTTACTAGATAATGCTGTGAAGCATCTCCGGGAATATTCATCCAAGTAGTTTTAATATCCGATATATGTACTACACCTACTTTGCAAGCTGAAGGTGTTTCGCCAACTTTAGGATATTCCAATGGGACCAATTGTGAATAAATTGAATCTGTATTGTTAATCATATAAAACTTCTTGATAGCACTTGCATCGATCTGCCAATAAGCAATAGATTTACTATCGGGACTCCAGCGAAAACCATCTCTGCAAGCAAATTCTTCCTCGTAGGCCCAGTCAAAAGTTCCGTTTATTATGGCAACCGTTCCGTTGGAAGTTAAGGGTTGAATTTTGCCACTTTCATAATCTTCACTGTATAAATTGTTATCAGAAACATAGGCTAAAGTATTCCCATCAGGAGAAAATTTTGCAAACATCAGAGAAGAAGGAGGCAACCCTTTTCCAAGTTGCGTTAAACTATTCGTCTTAAAATTAAAAACCCAATAATCTCCTTTTGTATTTAATCTCCATACTCTTTTAGTATTGGTAAACAAAAGCACCTTTTGTTGGTCTAATGAAAATGAAAAATGTGCAACTTCTAATGGTTTTGATTTTCCAATTGGAGTTAGCTGCTCTTTAGAAATAACCGTTTTTACTACTTTATCGGGCAGTGTATAAGTAAGTAATTGATTTTTTTCCAACTTAAAATAAGAGTCTCCATCATTCGTCCAGTTTACCTGCGCTTCTCCATAAATGCTGAAAGAGATAAAGCAAATAAATAAAAAAGATTTAAGGTTATAAAGATTGATTTTAAAGTGATGGTTAATATTTATCATTGATCGATACATTTGGTATAATTTACAATTTATTCCAAAAGTAACAAAATCATTTATTTTTGTTACGAATAACGAAAGCAATCCTAGTATTTCTCATTCTTTCTTTCAGCCATCTTAAATCCAATAAAAATTAATCCACTACAAATTATTAACCCAACAATAGCAGGAACGATGATCGACTTCCCAGATTCACCAGCATTTTGTAAGCTCCAAACTATTTTGCCAGTCGCCATCAAAGTGACAACCCCGAGCCCCGCTGCCAAACTTCTTTTCCAAAAGGCAAGTCCTAATCCAAAGAATGAAAGAGGGACAGTAAGAATCAACAATATTTTTTTATAATCCCAGTAGCCATAAAGCCAGTCTTTTTCAAATTGAAGGAAAGTCTTAACATTTTCACTTACAACCTCTGGTCTGCTAAACCAAAACATACTAGTAAAAAGGCAAAAAATGGTTATTGAAATTCCTGTCCAATTCCTTTTGTAGGCAAAAAAACAAAACGGGATTAAAAAGATTGGTCTAATATACCAGCTCCATTGATTATGATGTCTATCGAAAACCCAATCAAAGAAGGTTTGATTTATCATAAATACCGACAAAAAAATACTTGTCAATATCAAGAATAATAGGGCAATTGTTTTATCCGAATAAATTTTTTTCATTTTATTTCTTCCACCCATAAGTTATTTTCTGAGTCAAAAATTATTGTATGTCCTCATTTGAGTTACTTAGGTCGCGTTTTTCAAAGTTTTATGGGAAAATAATATTAGCAGAATCATTAATGATATCGAAATTACCGAAGCATTCAAAGTTCCTAAATCTAAACCACCTTTCGCTATTGGTTTAGTTAGAAAATCTCCAAATGTTGCTCCAAAAGGTCTCGTAAAGACAAATGCAACCCAAAAGAGAAATATCTGATTTATTTTTGTCAGATAGTGCAATAGTATAACTATTAAGATAATTCCAGCTGTGATTAAAGCTCCATTTAAATAAGTTAATCCGATTACATCACTCAAATAATCTCCAAATGCTGTGCCCAAGCTATTTGAAAATAGTATTGCAATCCAATAGTAAATTTCTTTGTTCATATCGGTAATCGGGTAGACGCTCAACGATTGGAATTTTTTGTACCAAAGAAACAATGTCAAAACCAAGCCTGATAATAAAACCAAACTTCCCATAGTATAACCCAAATGCAAGCTTCTATCCATGAAATCAGATATTTCTGTGCCAAGAGTAGTGGTTGCAATGATGACTGCCCAAAAGAATACGGGTATATATTTTTTTACTTTAAGTTGAATAAAAAGTACTATTAAAAAGAAAATCAAGGTAATTATAATTCCAGTCAGATAACCAAGGTTTAATGTCATTGACAAATAGTCCCCTAAAGTTTCACCAAGGGTTGTGGCGACAATTTTCATAAGCCAAAAAAGCAGTGTAATTTCTGCAACCTTATTAAATTTTAAGTTATTTTCCGTCATATAATTATAATAGTTAATGCCACAATCAATAAATTGAAAAATTTATCTTCCCATTAATGTCGGTTACATGAAGAGTCAATTGATATGAACAATTATTATAATGGTACTTAAGTTTCGGTAGTAAAATTTTTCTTTTTGAAGATTTTTTTAAATTTTAATAAAATGTTAGGTATTAGAAGCTTGTCCGACAAAGCTATAGCGAAGGCGGGGTAGATTTTAGTCACTCACGTGCAGGATCCATCAATCACATGGATATTTTTTCTATTAAACCTTTTAAAGAAAAAATATGGATCAATTGACTAACCTCCCCGCCGTCACTTTGGCTAGTCGGGCAAGCATCTAACATCTAATACGAAAAGCAAATATAAACAAGACCAATTATATAATTCCAATTCGTATAACATCAGCAATCTACCTTTGTTTCTTAACTGCGGAAACTTGAGTAATGTTCTATTGGGTAGATATATTTAGATAAAACCTAAACAAATCTACCCAAAAAACAATACTATTTTAATATATTATGAACTTAGATTTTAAGCCATCCTCAAAAAATCAAATGAGCCAAATCAATCCTTAATTAAACGAACAGAAAACCAGTGCCCTTTGAAGTAGTAATCGCTCCCTCCTTTAGTGTAATGTCTTTCCAGGCTGCTACTCTCATACCTAAGACTGCGGCCATATGCAGAACCAAAAGCATCAGACTCATCTCTCTCTGTAGAACTCCACCAATGGCCGTATATTCCAACGACATCGGCAAAACCATAACAATAATTGCGTCCTCCACCTGGAAGCGCTGTAAAGCCTGTTTCATTTGTAGCACCGGAGTTAGGGCTTGACCAATGTTTAATTCCGCTCTCTTTTAACTTTCCTCCTGCAACACTTTCACCACCTAAATAGTCAGATAATTGTTCCCAATCATCTTCTGTAGGAACGTGCCAGCCCTCAGGGGCGAGAATTCCGGTGTTTACCGCATACCAGTTATAAAGTCGCCCGTAGGCGGCTACGTAGCTCTCAAGATCGTCATAATTGCAATAAGCTCCTTGTAAGCTTTCGTTATTACAACCCCATTCATCACTAGTAACTTTTATTATTTCATCACCATTATTGTATTTGGTAGTTTTTAGGTTTTCTGCCATCCAAACCTGAGAACCAATTTTAACGGTTTTGTAAGTATTCCCATCGATATCTTTCATTGTACCAGCACCTTGAACATCGTCTACCGGATCATCAGTTTTGTTACAACCTAAAACAAAAGTAGATAGCATCCCCACTAATAAAAGCAGTTGGTTAAAATGTTTTATTTTTTTCATAATAATTTGATTTTTAATTTGTGTTTAATTTATTAATTACAATTCAATTAGACAGGTGAGTGTTGAGTGATCTGTTGAATCGGCATTTCATAATGTTATCTCTTATGTTTTGAAAGTTATTTAATAAGTAATAGTTGACTTTCTTTGATTCCTTTCACCCAATGTTTTACCATTGGCTCTATATTTACATAATCACCTGACTTCAATGTTTCTTTTAAACCTGTCTCGTTTTCAAAGACCGCTTCTCCTTCAATACATACTAAAAGTGCAGGAATTTTGGAGACATGCTCTTGCAACAGCTCTCCTCTGAGAATCCGCATTGATGCTGCCTGTCCCATATCACTTTTAAAGATCGTAATTGCTGAAACAGGTTTGTCCTCTGTGTGTAATTGTTTTATGTTCATTATTATTATTTTATAATTGCTTTAAATATTGTTAAGAACAGTTATTAGTTTTTCTTGTACTTCATTCGCTGCTGTTTCCAGAGCTGCATTTCCAACTGCACCCATTGCCACTGATGGAGCAATCATTGCGATCTCTATATCACCATTTGATAATTCGCGTAAGGTTACATTGCAAGGCAGCATCGTGCTAATAGTAGGTTCAATACTTAACACTTTGTCTGCATATTCAGGATTACAAGCTCCCAGGATAATATGAGGTAAATACTCTTTATCCAGTTTCTTCTTCATGATTGCTTGTAAATCAATTTCAGTAAGAACTCCGAACCCTTGTTTCTTCAATTCTTCTTCCACCTTTGTTCGTAAAGCAACTATTGTAGTTCCTGCAACTATTTTTGAATTGTAATATTTCATATCTTAATTTTTATTCATTTCAACTACGAAAATTCCTCGCAGTTCGTTTTCCAAATATCCAGTGGCTTGATCATTTGGATATAATTTATTGATTTTGTTTAGGGTCGCATCATTTATATCTTTGTTGGCTTTACCATGACATTGCAAACACATTTGGTTAGTAACAATCGGATAATATCCTACCATCTTTCCATTAATCTCTGAGACAATCGGTTGCTTTTGTTCGCCGCTTCCGTTTGATTCTTTCCATTTCTTGATGTAGGCCAATTCTGCTTCATTTGCTTTGTTTGCAGGGTTTCTTGGCAGATCACTAACTCTTTTTATTTTAGCTCCCAGTACAACTGACATGCTATCGGTAATTGGGATAGCTTTTATGTTGCAGAATTCAACCGCTCCTTCTGAACCTTTTTCACTAATGGAAGAAATTAAATAGTTAGCCAGTGATGATTTAGTTTGTATGGCTAGCTGTTTACCAACTTCTTTGTAGTTTTCACCACTTGATGTTGCAGTCTCTTCAACCTTGAAGGCATCAATTTTCGATTGTGTCGATCCGACCTTATTTTCTGTGCAACTATCCAAGGCTATAATTCCCCCTATTACTAAAATCGAAATTATCAATATTCTATTCATTCAAAATAAGTATTAAATGTTATAAAAGAAGATTTTATTTTTTGAAATATTTCAGCATATTTATCTAATGTTTTACATTCAGAAAACTCACTTGATAAATCTATATATGGCAACAACCACTTGTGCAATTCATCGTGTGCCTGACCCTCCATGGTGCAGTTTGATGTAAGTAATTCAATATTGTGCTCAAATTTTATGGCAAGTTCAGCATACTCCTTAGTGTTTTTTACTTCAAGAGTATTGATATCCATTTCCATGTTTCGAATATGTGTCATCATATTCGTATCTACTTTCCACTTGTTACCATTATTTAGCCAAATTGATTCTTCATTATGATGGTGCTCTGCAGTAACAATAATTTGTGATTCATTTGTCGAATGCTCATTAGCGACATTGCTGCAACCGAAAATAATTAGGCTGATTGGTATCAGGAAAATTGTCCTTATGTTCATTATTTTTCTTTTTTAATTGTTAGATATGCAAGAATTGTAAATATTAGTGTTACAATTATTCTGAAGATCATTGCACCGATAGTTCTAGTTTCATAAATACCACCTAAGTATATGTGAATTAATAAACCGATAAATGCTACTATTAGAATAATTATTGAAACACTTAATATAGCTGGAGTCCATTTCTGCCTTTTAATAAAGCCATATGCAGCAAAAATGTAGATAATACTGCTGATGAAATTTGACCAGACCACAAATAAAACATAATTACCTTCTTTGGCTCTTATTTCAAATAGATCAAATATCACGGAGGTACTTAGAAACAATGTAAGCAAGCCAAATGCTGCCAGAATAATTGCTAATATGAAAGGAATGTATCTTTTCATCTCTTTAATTTTCTACTATTATTTTTTGGGTCACTTTTTCAGTACCAGTATTTAGGGTGACAAAATAAACACCACCATTAACCAATCCTTCCAATTTTTTTGAATAGGTATTTTTACCTAATTTTAAATTTTTTATAGTGGCATTCTCAATAAACTTCCCTTTGACATCTTGAATAATGATTTTTATTTCAGACATTTTACTTAGGTGAAAATTTATAGTAAAATTTCCATCATTAGGATTTGGGAATACCTGCATATGTAAAGCTCCAATACTTTGCTCATTGAGTTTATCTATATCAGTTGTCCTATTTTTAATTACATAGACCTTGAAAATTTGACTATTTGCAATAGTTTGTGTACCAGTGTTGGAGAAAAAGATATTTCTTTCTGTACTGCTTATTCCACCATAGATATATCCTACCAAGGTGCTATCAGTAGCAATATCATCCAACTTTAAAACTTCATTGTCGTAATGTGGAATATTTCTATTCAAAATAAATTCAGCACCAGCACCTAATAAAATAGGCATTTCAACCGGCAATTTATATTCGGCTAATGTCCCACTTGCATCTCTGGTGACTCTCGCAATGGTTTTTACAAAAGGTACATTATTGTCTTGAACTAATACTCCTAAATCATCATAATATTGAGCAATTCCTCCAAAAAATATTGTGCATTTCATTATTTGAAGCAGAGTACATAGGCAAAACAGCACAGTGATAATGGTTGTAATATTGTTGAAAACTATTATCTATTGTGTAACCTTGGCTATCTATCGTCACAGAATTTAAATAAGGCAGGTCAACTATTGGTTGAAAAACGCCTGAAAACATAGTTATACCTTCCTCACCATTAGGCAAAATTTGCGGTTCTGCATTATAATCTCTTCTATGAAGATTTATACTATCTGCATATGATGTTATATGCTTTATAGTAATTGATGAACCATTATCGAGAATAGAAAATTTTCTAATAGAATTAGTATATTCCTGCACAAATCCCGGACCATGATTTGGCCCCATTGGGTTGTAACGGCCGATAAATTTTTGCCCGCCCATCAAATAATATTCGCTATTTATTTTCTTTAAACGACCACCTGTTACTTGAAACTTTGTATTAGTAATTTGTCTAAAATAAGGCAAAATACTATTATTAGTAATAATGGCATCGATTACAGCCGAAACCTTTATTGCTGTTAAATTGCTGTATGTAGTATGATCTCCCTTTGTTGGGCTATACCCATATCCTCCTAGGCAGTATAGAAAATCTCCTTCTTGATGAAACTCCATATTAGTAGAACTTAATTGTTCTTGGATTGAAGTTGGCAATGAAGAAAGAGGTGCCACCCAATTTTGTTGGGTAACAGGGTCTATTACTATTAGTTGATCATTAATTCCATCCGCGCCAAAAGCAGCAAAAGGTTGTCTTTGGTGAAGCCCATCCAATCTTCCTCCGACGATGAGCCAACGACCACTGTGCTGTCCAACTGCAAAGGATTGAAGTCCATTTAATCCTGAAATAGTAAGTGGCTCTAACGCAATCTTAATTGGTGCTGATTGTCCAAAGATATTAAAGCTTGTTAATGTAATTAAAAGTAAAATACCTACTAAATATTTCTTATTCAAATTTATTAGATTTTATGAGTGTTAAAATAGATTGAATCATTTTTTCTCCGGCTTTAATTATATCAAATTGAAAATTAGCAATTCTCCATTTGTACATTTGAAGTCGGAAAGCCCCTATCACGATATGAACTATTTCATCTGGAAGGATTGATTTTGTAAATACATTCATTTTCTGTCCATCCAGAATAATAGGGCTTAAATATTTAATCTTTGTACCCATTATTTTCAATATTGTATCATTGATCCGTTGGCTTTCTTCCATCAATCCATCAGAAAATGCTGCAACTACAAAGTGAGGATTCTTTTTAAAAAATGAAAACTGATTTCGAAACAGTGAAACAAATTTTTCTTCTGGCTTCTGAATAATGGATAATCCGTTTGAAAAGCGCTCATCCATATTTGTAGCTAGATATTCCAAGAGGGCAATAACTATTTCTTCCTTATTGGGATAATGCCTATAAAGAGCACTTTCTGAAAATTGCATCTCCTTAGCCAGATTTTTAGTTGTTAAACCTCCTACACCTGATGTGGTAAGTATTTTACCTGCTGCTTCAATAATCTCGAGTTGTCTTATAGAAATTTCTGTGCTCATGTATATAAAATATTAATTTAAAGATTTAATTCTGAAAAAAGCAAATCCCAACCATACCACGGAAACCGTCATTGATATTGCTCCAATTAAAACCAAAGCAGGAGGCAAACCGAAATACACTTCTGTCAAAATACCTATTGGCATAAGAAGTCCGGTAAGCGCTGACCAGGAAATTGCTTTTACATGGTCGAGTTTGTCTCTGAAATGTATAAGCAAATAACCTATTAGAATATTAAGAAAAGCAAATAGATTTCCATGCACGTGTGCTAGCCGTGTCTCAAAATGCTTGCCTATAGAATATGAATTTATCCATTCTTCCTTGCCTGGCGCAAAATCCCTTAAGTAAATTAGTAAAAAGCCGTAAGCCATAAAGAAGCCCATTGTCAGAAAGCCAATTGCGATGTTATTTTTACCATTCATTTCAATAATTTTATAAAGTTAGTGAACATTCACTAACCAATACAATGCTATAATGACCAATTATGTTCCCCTATGGTAAAAATAATTTTAAATAGGGCGATAGACATTCTGAATCAAGAAAGGTAATAACTATTAACTCAAGTTTCGGTTGTCAAATTTTCTTTTTTGAAAGACAAATTTAAATTTAAATAAAATGTTAGATGTTAGAAGCTTGTCCGACAAAGCTATAGCGAAGGCGGGGTAGATTTTAGTCCCGCAACTGCGGGATCCATCAATCACATGGATATTTTTTCTACTAAACTTATTAAAGAAAAAATATGAATCAATTGACTAAGCTCCATCTAACATCAGCCATCTACCTTTGTTTCTTAACTGCCGAAACTTGAGCTTTTAATATCTATTGAAAGGTTTTAGAAAGAACTCATTCACCTTTCTACAAAATTCATCCGTATGCTCTATGAGCGTGCCATGTCCTGAATTAGGCAATATCCATAAATAAGCATTGATGATATTTTGATATATTTTAATCGTATGTTCGAGATTTATAAGATCATGATCTCCGCTAATAATCAGTGAAGGGCAATAAATATTGTGTAAGGCAGATAAAAGAACATTGGGTTGATCCCAGTCCAACATAAATAATTTCCAATCATTTTTTTCTTTTGCAGTCGTCCATATTTTTGATTGGTTGTCATCATAATACTTTTTTTCCTCTTTCCAAAGTGAAGGTAGAATTGCAGTGGAATCTGGCCAAATATTTGCTCCTGTCGAAGCAAACTTTATAACTTTCGAAGGATGTCTCATCGCAAGCAACAAAGCAATTATTCCGCCATCGCTCCATCCAATTACATAAGCAGAATCTATGTGCATCTGGTCCAGTAATGCCGCCTCATCGTCAGCCATCATCTCAAAGCTTAAAGAATCTGAAATGTCAGTCGTTTTACCTTGAGCCCGACTATCTACTGCAATCACTTTATATAGTTGAGAAAAATAGGGTATAATACCTGCCATAGAATTGATACTTCCACCATTTCCATGAATCAATAATAATGGTTTACCGCTTCCATATTGTTCGGTATAGAAATTTACACCCCTAACATTGTAATATTTACCCAGACTTTTGTTATTGCCGTATTCAACTATATCTTGGCAATATGTTGAATTGGATTGTAGAATAAAAGCAATAAAAATTAATAATTTATACATTACTATTTAATTTCAATAACAGCTAAAAGTTAAAATTACTTATATATAGAATCAAATTAAAAATATTATTTCTCACCATAAATTAAAAGCGCACTTCCATCCAATATCACATTCCCATCCGGATATTTTTCATTTATCGTTTTGTAAACATCTTTTTTGATTCTTTCTTTCATCGCATTATCAGCTTTGCTGAGGGCTGCAACGATAGGAGCTGCTATTTCATTCATCATTTCCCAATATATTTCGGCCGTTCCGCATTTTAATTGACATGTTATTTCGTTTTCAATAATATTTTTAAAACCTGTCTGAGCAAATATACTTGTCATTAAACCACTTTTGCTACAACGAAATATTCCCGGAGATTCAGGAGCTGGAGCGGATAATTGCATATGCTTACTAATTGTTTCGCTAATGGCAGTAGCCCAGAAATTCTTCTCGGCTGAACTCCAAACTGTGGTCGCAAATTTTCCTCCTGGTTTTAATACGCGAAGTATTTCTTTAGCAGCTAATAGCATGTCGGGAAAGAACATAAATCCCATCCTACAGCTAATTGCATCAAAAGTGTCATTAGCAAAAGGAAGTTCGCAGACATCACATGCCCGAAATTCAACATTACTTATTTCTTTTCTTATAGCATTTTCTCTGGCAATATTGAGCATCTCATCTGAAAGGTCAGTAATTATTACTTTCCCTTCTATAAGCATAGAAGCAATACTAAAACCAAGTTCGCCAGTTCCGGCTGCGATATCTAAAATAAGCTGTGAACCAGCAGGTTTTAATAAATTAACAATTCCGTCAGCAGCTGGTTTCATGTGATCGTGGAGCTCCAAATCCCACTTTTTCCATCCTGGAGAAAATTTATCCCAGGAAGCTTTTTGATTTTCCCTAATATCTTTAAAATGTTGTTCCAGGATTTTTCATTAATAATTGTACGCCATAGTTAAAGATAACGGTTTATATAAGTTTTTAGTTATCATTTAATTAAATATAATTTGTCAAAATAGCTTTAATTTAAAACAAAAGTTGTTATAAATACTTGCAGCTCGCCGAATTTATTTTCAAAATGTTAAATTTTTTCCCCCCCTAAATAAAACCCCCCCCCCACCCAAACACGGGGGCCCCTCAAAGGCCCCGGGTGATACCCGGGCGAGGGAGGGGGGGCCCCGGACCGGGGGGGGGCCCCACCAAAAATGAAGAAAATAAATAATTAAAACTCCAACCCGAAAGGCCCCCCAGGGGGGTTATTTAACAAATTATCCGATCCAAAAATTCCAATAAGTCAATTATAAAAACTGTTGATAAAGTACCTATAGAATTGATCGAATTCAACAGATCAGCAACAAACGTGTTTCACCAGCCTTTTCCTTTGGTGCACGGTGAAGACATGGAGGAACTTGACTTTCGGGGTGATCAACCGCCAATCTCCATAAATGGCCGAGACCTAAGCTGATAGGATGTGCATCTGGCTTAATCTGATAATGTAGATCAAAAAAGTGATCAATTAAAAATGACTCAAAACCTTCTGCTGCATCATGATATAATTTTTTTAATTCATCACGAATCTCCGGAACAAGTATTTTTTGGATGGCTTGTGAATTTGGCACTATTTCACTCGCTTCACCGTAGTACGTGCATAAAAAAGTGTCGGATGGCACAGGAGAGCGATCTACATGAAAAGAATAGACATCAGTCGGAAAAATTGGGTTGGCATCATCCCTATCATAACATCTGATGAGATTAAGTATTGGTGCGGCACCATGAGCTTTTAATAATTTTAAATCGTTTAATAAAATATCGCGTGCAAGTTGCCCATGTTCACTCAAATGAAGATCACGAAGTTCTTCTTCCGCCAGTTCGGCAATATTTTCATTTAATTCAACCTTTTCTATGATCTCAGCAAAATCACCTACAAGATTGCGAGTCCAACAAATGGCATTAATATCTCCATGAAATGATGTAGATACTAGATCGCTAAAGTTTGTGACATATTGAATTTGATTCAAAGGATGTGATAAATCTTGCATTTTTTATAATATAAAATTATTCCTTTAATTATAATCAATTTAGAATAAAGGAAAATGTTTTATTGGTCAAGAAAGGAAATAAGTTTATTCATCAATGAAACTCTCTTGTTTGTAAACCCGTGGTCAGTTTTCCAAATTTGATAGTCAAAATATGGAAGATGCATTTCTTTAAATGAATCGGCGACTTCAATATTTCCTGTATGTTCGTCTAACATGATTATTTCTTTTTTGCTTAACGACTTTGCATCAGTTGCCAATTTGTAATATGAAAGTTCTATAAATGCAGGAAGGAATATTTCCAAATTGTTCGAGTTAAGAACAAAATAATTTGAAAAAATATCTGGATTATTAGCTGCTTCTATTAATTTTTTTTCATCAGGAATGGTTTTTAAATCTCCATATATATTCCAAGTTGACAATGCAAAACCTTTTTTTATTTGAGGTAATTGTTCCAAAGATTTAAGGCAAACCCATCCGCCCATGCTATGCCCAAACAAAACAATATTGGAAGTGTCGATTTTTAAAGAATCCTGATATTTATTGCAATAAGTAACTACATTAACTGCATCTTCAACACAATTTTTGAAACTAAATTTCCCTTGGCTACCCCATGCACCTCGATAATTAAAATATATAACATTCCATCCGTGTGCTCTAACGACTTGGGCAAGATCAAGATTTTTCTCATTCCCCGGAAAGCCATGCAACAAAATTAAGGTAGGGTGTTTTTCATTTCCGTTAGGCTTATAAATCATACCTGCCAATAGCACACTAGCTGAAGGGATGAATAATTCCGATGTACCTGCAGGATAATCATTGTCCCAAACCAAATCCTTTAATACAAGGCTATCCGATTGTGCAAAAATACTCATGTCGGCACAAAAAATTATGATAAAAAAGCTCAATAATTTTAATATGTTCATATTTATCGTTTAAATATTTCTATAAAGGCTTAATAATTTTAAACACACAGTCTCATATGCATGAGCTTTTGCGTTTTAAAGTTAAAAGTACAAAACTCCTTTGGTTGCTTTACAAGAAATTTTAAGGTAGGGACTGACGATATTATTTAATTGATACTGTGTGAGCTTCTAATCTTTCCCGCAATGACAAAAAATATGATTCTAATAATTTTAAACAATAGCTGTATTTCATCCTATTTGACAAGTATAGAATAAGAATCTAGCAAAATACCTCAAATAAGTTTACTCAAGTTTCGGCAGTTAAGAAACAAAGGTAGATGGCTGATGTTAGATGTTAGATGCTTGCCCGAGTAGCCAAAGTGACGGCGGGGAGCTTAGTCAATTGATTCATATTTTTTCTTTAATAAGTTTAATAGAAAAAATATCCATGTGATTGATGGAAAGCCATCTAAAATCTACCCCTCCTTGTTCGGCGGACAAGCTTCTAACATCTAACATTTTATTTAAATTTAAATTTGTCTTTCAAAAAAGAAAATTTGACTACCGAAACTTGAGTAAGTTTATTTATTTTAATGAATTAATTTATTATACAAACAACAACTTACTTTACTTACTCAATCTTTAGTGGTGGTCCGACAACTTGCATATCATGGTCAGCAAAAACTTTTGCAATTTCTTCTTTCGTTGGGGGAGCAGTCCATTTGTCGGTGACTTTAAAAAAAGCTTCCATTTTTCCGGCCGGAAGATAAGAAACTATCATCTTGCCTCTTTCAGTCAATTGCAAGAATGCGTGCGGTACATTTCTAGGCAAAAAAATAGTATCTCCCGATTTCATTTGAAACCTTTCCTTACCTACCTGAAATAAATAGTCTCCATCAATTATATAAAACCACTCATCCTGGAATGGGTGAATATGCATAGGAGGTCCTCCAAAGGGGGTGAGTCCTGTTTGTTCAAATACTGCTAAATCATTTTCAGTATCAAGACCTGAAATCTTTATGTCCAGGTTATTTAGGGTCACACCCTTCATTGTGTAGTGTTCTCCAAATCTTGCTTCACCTGCATCTACTTTAAATCCCTTTTTGGTCCTTATTGAAAGGCGATTTTTGAGCTTGGTAAAAATACTCAATGGAAAAAGAGCAAGCGCAGATAATATAAATGTCCCTCGTTTCATTTTCAAATTACTAATTTAATTTTCTCCAACATTTAACTTTTAGCACAGCTATATTTAGAGATAATATCAATTTTATGAACCTTTTTTCATATGTTCGATTGCTCCGGAAGTTGATTTTTTATTCATCAATTTCAATATAAATTTCTTTAAAAAATTAGGTGGCATTTTGTAACCTTTTGACATCCTTCGGCCCATATCAGCGTATTCATCTTTTGATGCCGGAGTAGTTCCAAGTCCATCAACATACCTGTTAAACATGCAAAATGCAGCAGCAATCAAAACTGCATCATGAATTTCTTCATCTGAGGCCCCATTAAATTTTGCTACGTCAATATCTTCTTTGGTTACAAGTTTTCCACTTTTTTGAACCTTACCTGCAATTTTCAATAGCTGCTTCATTTTGTCCGAAACATCACTGGTGTCAATGTTCTCTATTATGCAGCTAATAGTTTTTCCATCGTCCCCCAAATGTGCATTTGCAGCTGCAGAATGAGACAAATGACAAAACTCACATTCATTCAAATAAGAAACATAAGCACCTATCAATTCTCTTTCGCCTGAAGTAAGAGGCGACTTATCTACCAATAGTGCGTGCGCCAGATTTGCCAAAGCATTACCTGTGCTATTTTTATAGAATAGAAGTTCTACGATACCCGGTTGATTTATTCCAGTATTAATATGTGTCATAAATGTGCTGTTTTGATTTGTTAAAGTTTCAAATTTTATCTAACGTTTCGCTGCCATCAAAAGTGGGAGACTCTTAATTCAATACTTCAATAAAATTACTAAATTTTATTGAAGCATCAAACATTTCTTAATAGAGGAAGTTTTGAATTTTATTGTTGATTCATTTGTCAAAAATCCTTATTCATTTAATGAATCTTTTACCTTTAGTGATTTAAATATAAAGTAAGTCAAAGGAATGAAAATCAATCCTATTATTAGCGGTAAAAACCATATACCAAGCCCTTCTGAATCTCCGTTTGCGTTTTGTATTGTCCTAAATGTAATAAGTCCTAACACCAAAACTACTATAAGCTTTAAATATCTAATTAGTCGAGTCGCATTAGTATATTGATTAAATGCGTTGTCTTCAGTTATTTTGGTTGGATAATTAAATACTTGAGGAAACTTATTTAATATGGTCATTCCAATAAACAAAATTGTTGCTATTATTGGCAAACTGAAAATAGTTGCTCTACCCCCGAATCTGTCGACTTTTCCTTGTCCATTATAATGAATCGGGATAGTTTCTGGTAAGTTTGAATAGTTTATAACGGTTAAAAACCAAATTGAAAAAAGCAAGAACCACCCAACGATCTCAAATATTTTGTCAGACGTTGTTTGTACTATTATTATTTTAGGTCTCTTTTCCATAATAAAATTACTTGCCTATTATTCGTCATTTAACGAGTTAATTCCTTGTTCTTTCAGCTTTTTCAAGGCGTCTTTCATCCCCTGGACTTGCTCAACCTTATGTCCTTGCCACACTGTTACTTCTCCTACGACTCTAAATGGTTCTGTTGAACGATATGACATTGTTGGATTTCCTGGAAATTTTTTATCTGTCAAGTCCGGGTCGTTTTCAATTAATCCTGTTGGTTCAACTAAATAAATTCTTTCTCTCCCTTCCCCAACCGCAAGTTCAGCCCCCCAAATAGCAGGATCTAATGTTGCTGCCAGAAATATATACTTTGAATTTTTTCTTTGTCCGAAGTTTGAGTTGTAACCTGGAACAATAAATTCGCCAAGTCTCAAATCTGCCTTAGTTCCATGAAAATAGGTTTGAACAAATGGAGTTGCATTTGCATTCATTTCTTTTTCTTCCTTATTTGCGTCTAATTTATGCTTCATTTTCTCTCAATTTTTTTGGAGGTTATATTTTAAATGGCTTGCCAATACCTGCTTCTATAAAGGATGTCAAACTATCAGTGAAGAAACTTGGCCCTTCATCATTTCATATTCCTTAAAACATTTCTGTCCACCATTTTGGTATAGAGCTTGTCAATGCTTCATAAATACATTCTCCTGTTTCTTGAAATGTGATCGTTTTTCTAAAGTTGTTCATAATTTAACCTTAAGATTGTTTTAGTTTAATTGGGGTTGATTTGCAATGACAATTAAAAATTATGCATCCATGATGAATGGACATTCAATGAATTGTCAGCCTGAGCGAAAGTACAGTAAACGAACAAATATTTAATGCCTTACATTTCAGCCCTCATCATTTTTTATTTTGATAAGATATTAATACATCTGTCAATTCATTTAATGTCATAGTGAAACCTTCTTTGAAGCCCATTTCTATCATTTTTTCCATTCTCTCGAGAGATTCATTGTAAATAGAAATACTAACTTTCGTTATTCCATTTACTTCATTAAAATTTAAATCCCAATCAGAACCTGGCAAATGAGGATTTTCATCTTTATCTGCAAAAACACTTAAAAATTTGAAATTGGTTTTTGGAGTGATGGCAGTGTACTGTTGAAGTTGCCACATCTCTTGTCCTTCAGGACTAACCATTGCATAAAATCTACGTCCACCAACCTTGAATTCCATTACTTTCGTTTTTGATTCGAATGGTTTAGGAGCCCACCATTGATCAAGAATTTCTTGTCGAGTGAATGCGTCCCAAACAAGTGAAAGTTCCGCTGAAAATTCTTTGCTTATTAAGACTGTATTTGTTGATTTGTCAACAGTGAAGTTGAATAATAAATTGCTGCTCATCTTTAATTTTTTTTAATTGTTGCTAATAAATTGTCTAATTGATTAAATCGGTCTTCCCAAATTGTTCTGTATTGTTCAAGCCAGTTGTCTATCTCTTTCATTTTGTTGATTTCAAGACTATAATGAATCTCTCTTCCTTGTTGATCTTGCTTTACAAGTTCACATTCTGTCAAAACGCGTAAATGTTTGGACACGGCTTGTCGTGTCATATTGAAGTTTTCGGCAATTGCATTTGGTGTCATTGCCTGCAATGCTATTAAGGCTATTATAGCCCGTCTTGTCGGGTCCGCAATTGCTTGAAAAATGTCTCGTCTCATTTGTCTATAATTTTATATGTGAAACCTTCTGGTTGCAAATATATGTGCAACTGAACAGTTTCGCAAATTTTTTCTTATATTTTTTTCGAAAATTTTAAAATTCTAGTGGGAGATTACTTCTTTGTGGTTTCTCTAAGTTTGTCCGCAGCGTTAATATATATTTTGTTAGGCGTTTAAGCATTTAATTCATGAAATCCAAACTAATTAGTCGATCCGTATTAATCGCATAATTAACAGGATATCAGCAAAATACATTAAATAAAGCCATAAAAAGGTGCACAAAATATGCAAGAAAATCCTTAACTTGAAGGTAAAAACTTGCAATTACGGTGGGAAAATTGCCAACCTAGACCAAAGAGATTTATTTCAACCACAGCTTCCAGATTTTATCAACTTGGAACACTAACCGGTAAAATTGGGTAATTCATTTCCTTGGAATAAAATCGAAGAAAAACTCAGTGTACACTATTCTCATATCGGCCAGCCGTCCATGCCCATTAGGTTAATAGTTTGTTGTATGTTGTTAAAACATCTACATAATTTGGGAGATGAGACACTGGCACTTGCCTGGGTGCGCGATCCATACATGCAGTATTTTTGTGGATATGCTAATTTTCAGCATGTCTTCCCATGTAATCAGAGTGACTTTGTTCATTTCAGAACGCGCATAGGTGAACAAGGAATGCATGACATCCTTACGATGACAGTATAGTTGCATAGAAAAGATACAAAAAGCAAAATTGTTATGTCTGACACTGCGGTTCAACAAAACAATATAACCTTCCCGACTGATGCAAAACTTGCGAAGAAAATAATATACAAGTGTAATAAAATCGCAGAAAAAAATCAGTAAAGCAAATGCAGCGATATACGCGCAAGCGTAAAGAATTGGTGTGAGCGAGTTTCAATGGAAATCATCCAAGGCGGTAAAAAAAAATAAAGCAATATTGAAATTAAAAAGAATAGCTGGCAGACTAATCATGGAATTAGAACGTGGATTAAGTGAGGCATTAGGAACCCAACGAGAGGATCTGGAAATGTTCAAGAAAGTATTAAACCAGCAAAGAGGAGACAAGAATAAAATTTACAGCCTACACAAATCTTATACAGCTTGCATAGCCAAAGGAAAGGGAGGAATACGCTAAATTTTGAATTAATTTTCAATTTTATCTTTCCCAATTCTCAGAAAATGAATTTAGCTTAAATTAAGATCGACTAAATATCTAAATCTTAATGCAATTGATAAAAATTTAATCAATCTAATATTTTACCGACGGTTTTAACAGACGGGCCTCACAATTCCCCACTTCCCACTTTAGTTGCTTGGTAAGGTGTTCGACCTAACTGCTTTAACTATTTCAATAATTTAGGTAATATAAGGTTCTATATCGTCACCTGATTCTTTAAGAGATCTTCCAGCACATCCCTTCTTCTGATCAACCTTGCCTTGCCGCCTTCTGTCATTACTTCAGCAGGTTTAAATCTTGCATTATAATTCATCGACATCTCAAAGCCATAAGCTCCTGCATTATAGAAAACTAGATAATCTCCTTCAGAGATCTTTGGCAGCATGCGATTTTCGGCAAAAGTATCTGTCTCGCAAAGATTGCCGACTATGTGGTAAGGAAGTTTATCATCATTTTCATTGCTCAAATTGCCGATACGATGATATGCCCCATAGAGCATGGGTCGAATAAGATGATTGAATCCGGTATCTAAACAAACAAAAGTAGTAGCGGCAGTATCATGGATGACGTTGACTCTGGCTATTAAATAACCGCATTTACTCACAAGAAATTTTCCCGGTTCAAACCATATCTGATATGACTCACCATTTTTTCTTTTGTATTTTGAAAACAAAGCTGTCAACCTTAAAGATAGTTGATTGATATCCGTCTCTTGATCGTGCAAGTCGTATGGCACTTTTAATCCGCCACCTAGATCTATGAATTCAATATTTGGAAACTTTGCTATGAAGTCCATCATCACCTCTACTTCACGGATATAAACACCCAAATCATTAATATCACTGCCAGAATGAATATGCAATCCATTGATATTAATATTAAACTCGTTCATGAGGACGATGATGTCATCAATCTGCTCTATCGGAATTCCAAACTTGCTATTTTCATGGCCTGTAGCTATATTTATATTGCCTCCTGCCATGATGTTAGGCCTTAATCTTACACTTGCAGGATATGTATTTCCATACTTTTTTCCAAATTTCTTTAAAGTGGAAAGGTTATCAATATTGACATGAACACCTATGCTGACTGCTTCTGCCAATTCCTCAAAAAGTACTCCATTACTGGTAAAAATGATCTGATCAGGAACAAACCCTGACATGATGGCGAGGTGGATCTCATTGATTGAACTGCAGTCTATATTTGCCCCTAGTTGTTTGACATGTTTCAATACATTAATATTGGTCAATGCTTTACAGGCATAGAAAAAAGTAGTGTTGCCACCCTTGAATGCATTCGTCAGTTTCTTATACTGCTCAGTGATGCTGTCTGCATTATAGATGTATAATGGTGTACCAAATTGTTGTGCGGTGTTGAGTAATATTTGACTGTCAAGTTCTGAGTCCATGTAAATAATAAAATTTTATTTGATGAAAATATTGAAATTGTAAAAATAGAGATACGAAGCTAAATCAAATAAAATTCTACCTCACTCATTCTATTTAAATTTCTTCATTTGTTAAACAAGACCATCAGTATTAGATTATTAATTTCAAATTATTCTTATTTAACTAATCATAAAACATTGTTAATGAATTATTTGTAAAAAATAAAAAGTATGAACATCAAAGACTCCCCCTTGGCCCCCTCTTGCAGAAGGGGATATTGTGCTAGTCGACATTTTATATATCACATTTTACCTTATCAAGTTATAATTTTGATTTTGGAAGCAAAGCACTACATGTGAACTAACTTCTGACCACTGACTTCTGACTTCTGACTTCAAATTTCTAATTTCTAATTTTTTTTAAACCACCTTTCCCTTCAGTATCACCTTCGAAATAGGAGGATGCCCATAAGCATATGGAAAGTATGCCAGAGAAGGCATTGGTTCTGTTATAATTAAATTAGCGAGTTTGCCGGGAGTAATGCTCCCAACTTCAGAAGTAAGTTCCATAGCCGCTGCACCGTTGATCGTAGCGGCATTTATGGCTTCTTCAGGGGTCATCTTCATTTTAATACATGCCAGCGAAACGACCATGTTCATATTGCCGGAAGGTGCCGTCCCCGGATTAAAATCAGATGCCAAAGCCAGTTTTGCATTTGCATTGATCATATTTCTAGCTTGTGGAAAAGGTATGCCAAGAAAGAAAGCACACCCTGGAAGCATGGTTCCAATTGTTTCAGAATTGGCCAAAACAGAAATAGATGCCTCATCCATTTCTTCAAGATGATCGACGCTTATAGCGTGATGAGCTACTCCTACCTGCACCCCACCTGAAACGGCAAGTTCATTGGCGTGGATCTTTGGCTTCAAGCCGTATCTTGCCCCTGCTTCCATCACCCTTGCAGTTTGTTCTGGTGTAAAAAATCCCTTATCACAAAATGCATCTACATATTCAGCCAGACCTTCTCCTGCGATGTAAGGCAACATTTGATTGATGATCAGATCTATGTATCCTTCATGATCATTTCTATATTCTGCAGGAAAGGCATGAGCTCCAAGAAAAGTCGCCTTGACTGGAATTTCATCTAATTCTTTCAAGCGACGGATGACGCGGAGCATTTTTACTTCGCTATCAAAGTCAAGTCCATATCCACTTTTTATTTCGATGGCACCGGTGCCCATTTTTTGAACTTGCTGAAAACGCTGGTAACTGACATCATAGAGTTCAGACTCGTCCATATTCCTCAGGACATTAGCAGAATTTAAAATACCTCCACCAGCTGCAGCGATTTCTTCATAAGTACTTCCATGGAGACGCATTTCGAATTCTTTCTCTCTACTTGTTGCATGCACCAGATGTGTATGAGAGTCACACCAAGCAGGAAAAACATGACCTCCACGTGCATCTATGACAGGCATATGATGATCAGGATGAAGGTCCTCCATTTGACCAAAGGAGGCGATCTTCCCATCACGGCTTATTAAAAATGCATTTGATATTGAAGGTAGTTTACCTAAATCACGCCCTCTTAAAGCATTTATTGGGGATATATCATAAGTACCCCAAAGATGCCCGATATTAGTAATACAGAGCTGTTCCGACATTAATTGATTACTTTGATAAAGGACTGAATTCCTGCACCTGAAAGTCTGGCTATTAGATCACGTGCTTCAGTTTCTGAGACAAATTTCCCGGCGATTACCTTGTAAATGATTTTATCTCCTTGATCTATTTTCTCTATACTGCCCTTTCCTCCATTACTATTTATCTTTCCCACTAGTGCTTTAGCACTCGCTTCTGCGCCGAAAACACCTGCTTGGACCAACCACTTTGCATTGGCTACTTCTTCAGTTTTCACAGTTCTTGTTGCAACCACTTCTTCTTTCTCGGCAACAATTGTTTTCTTTGTTTCTGGCTCAATTGAAGACTTGGTGGTAGTTTGTGTTTGCACTATTTTTGTCTCTTCTTTAACAACTGTTGGTTTTACCGCTGGTTTAACTGGTGCTGTTGTTACCACATTGGTCGCATCTGCAGATTCTTCTATTTCATCTTTTTGTACTATTATAGGATCTTCCTCTACGATTCCTTTATAACCCTGCCATTCCCGGACTTCGATTTCGAATTGTGGATCAGACTGGTCAACTGATTTTCCCGCATTGCCAGGGAGGCTGTAGAATTGAAGAAATTCAGCCATCTTAGCTTTTGAAAGTCCATGATTGACCGATGCAATTAGTTTGCCATCATTTCCAACAAGTGCGACAGCTGGTACTTTGTTTAACTGCCACCTCTTCATAAGGATTTTTCCATCAAAGTCTTTTGCATTGGATGCAACACCTACGTAGTTTTGATTGATTTGTTTCTTAACATTTACATCTTCAAAACATATTGTATTTGTATATGCCGATGCCCTATTATTATCCTCAGAGAAGACTACTGCGCAGATTTTTTTACTTTGTTTCGCCTTTTCCATTGCATCCAGATAATTACCTTCAAAGTTGGAAGGTTTTTGTGCATATAATGTGCTGCTAACAAATAAGGTGAAAAGGATCATTTTGAATAAGTGCATATGATTAATTTTTAAGAGTAAATACTTAAAGGAAAATGCAAATATAATATCTGAAAACTTAAATCAAGCAAAAGATACAAACAAATTAAAATAATAAATAATATATATAGTTCGCCTAATCATTCTATAATGGTGCGAATGAGTTCAAATGCTTCTGCAAATGGTTTACCGATCTGTGTTCCGCGCACAACTGCCAATGACCTGATGAAATCCGGGTTTAAATAGTCCTTGCCGGCCTGAGTTTGGTAAGCATTTAGTGCTTCTATCTTTTTTGCCACATGACGTTCCTGCAGAACGATAAAGGCATTGGTTTTAAAATCAATATTATTCCATATTAATTCATATCCATAAATTGTCTTTGTCTTGAATGCCCTTATAGCCTCATTAGCTACAGTACTATGATCCTGATGAATATCACGCGGACTCGGAATAAAAATGATATCAGGATCAATTTCTTTTCTTAACAAAATTAAAGATTCGAGAATCTCCTGACGAACATAATTTAGTTTTCTGACCTCATAGTTAAATATAAATAGATGTTCCTGCATAATTCCTAGAATCTGGGTTGCATGGCGCACTTCAATTTCCAATTGATTAGCAGGAAACTCATCTGGTACAGACTTATCAGCTGTAGAAAAAGCAACGTAATATACGATAGCTCCATCTTCAATAAGCCTTGCTATTGTGCCACCACATCCCAACTCACCGTCATCAGTATGAGGAGCCAGAATAAATACTTTTTTGCCTTTAAACATTCAATTTTATAATTTACAAATTTACAAATAGTCAATGTAAAAATTAAACAGCCTTTTTAGATATATAAAATATTACTAACTAATATTATACATAATTTAAATTGTCTAAATTGTAATTATTTTGATGATATTAATATAAAGTGTAAACAATTTAGTTATATATTCGCTTTAATAAAGCATTCTATAAAAGGCCAATAGCCAAGGAGATTTTTAAATGTTTGATAGAATTAGAGAGAAACTCAATATCCTGGCGGATGCCGCCAAGTATGATGTGAGTTGCAGTTCAAGTGGCAGTAAAAGAAAAAATACAGATAAAGGTTTGGGTGATGCATCCAATTCCGGCATATGTCATACTTACACTGAAGATGGACGATGCGTTTCATTACTGAAGATTTTACTGACCAATCATTGCATTTTTGATTGTGCCTTTTGTGTTTCAAGGAAGAGCAATGATGTCAAGAGGGCAGCCTTTACAGTCGATGAAGTTGTGGAACTCACCATGAATTTTTACAGGCGTAATTACATCGAAGGTTTATTTCTAAGTTCAGGGATTTTCAAAGATGCTGACTACACAATGGAAAGACTTGTTCGCATCGTCAAAAAACTGCGAACGGAACATCGCTTTAATGGGTACATCCATCTCAAATCTATTCCTGGAGCCAGTGAAGAACTTTTGAAGGAAGCCGGTCTTTATGCCGATAGAATGAGTATCAATCTGGAAATGCCAACTGAAGCCGGACTTAAACTTGTCGCTCCGGATAAAAGCCATGAAGAAGTAAAAAAACCACTGGCATTTATTCAGAACCAGATCGTTGCCTTCAAGGATGAAAGAAAACTTATCAAAAAAGTACCTTCATTTGTTCAAGCAGGGCAAAGTACGCAGATGGTCATAGGTGCCACACCTGAAAATGATATGGAGATCATGTATGCTGCAGATCAATACTACAAAGATTATAATCTCAAACGTGTTTACTATTCAGGGTATATCCCCATTAGCAATGACCCGGGAATGCCTCAAATTGGTTCTCAACCGCCACTTATCCGTGAAAATAGATTGTATCAGACTGACTGGCTAATGCGTTTTTATGGATTTCAAGTAGGCGAACTTTTAAATAAAGACAATCCCCATCTGGATATTGATATCGATCCGAAATTTAGCTGGGCGCTGCGCAATTTGCATTATTTCCCTGTGGATATCAACACTGCAACTAAAGAGCAGATCCTCCGCATACCGGGAATCGGCAATACTTCTGCGTTAAAAATCCTTCAGGCCAGAAAATTCGGTAAACTCAGAACAGATCAATTAAAAAAAATCGGAATAGCTTACAATAGAGCCAAACATTTCATGACCTGCCTTGATAGTGAATTCTCGCTTGGGTCGCTCCAAGGCCATCAAATAAAATCTTTAGTGTTGTGTAATTCAAAAAGCAAAACTGCAAAATTAGGGAATATGGGAGGGGAGCAATTGTCGTTGTTTTGAATAGATGCTAGAGACTAGATTCTAGAAACTAGACTATAGAGACTAGAAGCTAGAATCCAGCTCCACAATCTTATATTAAATTAAGATTTTGGAACCCAAATCATAATATTTCAGCTAACGCCATTTTCTAATTTCTAATTTCTAATTTCTAACTTTATCATTTTGATCTACACATTCGATAACACACTTGACGGACTACTCACAGCAGTTTTCAAAGTCTTCGAAAGAAAAGACAAAGAGGTAAAATTAATTCAAAAGAATTTATTCGAAGTTAATTTATTTGAAGAAGTAATTGACAACATTACCGAAAGTGAAAAAGCGAAGCGCGTTTGGAAAAAAATGGAAGAAATAATTCCAAAACCATGGCGCAGAAAGATATACTGCGCATGGCTTTCAGAGGATGTAGATGCACATCAGGCAATATTTAATACCTTAATTAAAGTTTTTTCAAAAGGAGGAAATTATATCAGCAATTACGGCGATGCGGATATCATCACTGTCTCGCAGTATTGGAAAAGTGTGGAGCGGGAAAAGCATCGAATGGAAGCTTTTATAAGGTTTGAAAAAAGCCAGGATGGTTTATTTTTTTGCACCATTGAACCAGATTTTAATGTAATACCGTTGATCATAAAGTTTTTTAAAAATAGATTTGCTGATCAGGAATGGTTGATATATGACACTCGCAGGAATTACGGAGTTTTATATGATTTAAAAAAAGTGGTTGAGGTAATTTTATCACAAGAAGAATTAAATCAAAACACCAACCTCCCCTCGCAAGCATTCCATGATCCAGACGAAGTCAAGTATCAAACACTTTGGAAGGATTATTTTAAGAGTACAAATATTGTTGCACGGAAAAACATGAAGCTGCACATCCGCCATGTACCAAAAAGGTATTGGAGATTTTTGACGGAGAAGCAATGAGTAACTCAAGTTTCGGCAGTTAAGAAACAAAGGTAGATGGTCCCGCAGCTGCGGGATTTGATGTTAGATGCTTGCCCGACTAAAGAAAGTGACGGCGGGGAGTTTAGTCAATTGATTCATATTTTTTCTTTAATAAGTTTAATAGAAAAAATATCCACGCGATTGATGGATCCCGCACTTGCGGGACTAAAATCTACCCCGTCTTGTTCGGCGGACAAGCTTCTAACATCTAACATTTTATTAAAATTTAAATTTATCTTTCAAAAAAGTAAATCTGACTACCGAAACTTGAGTGAGTAATATTGATACACTTTGCTGCTTGAATTTAGAATAGCTCAACAGGCTTTTAGTTAGTAAGATATACAAACTTTATTTTTTGATTATTGCAAAAATGACAATTAAGTTTGAAAAAATAGTTAAAAATAAACTAAGTCTTTGTACTTTTGGTGTAATACTATCTAAACTATCTTTTAATTCCTTTAATTTCTATTGGATTATTTTAGACCCTCTTTGGTTTTTTTTAGAAATTCATTCTTTGTGAACATTAAGCCTGAGAAGTTTTATTTTTTTTAAAATTTTCCGAAATATTTTTTTAATGCGGATAGATTTTTATTAACCATCCTTAATTTTAAAATTCTTTAATCATGTTACTACCATCTTTCAAAAAAAGCAATTTTCATAAACTGCTCCTCCCCCTTGTTATATTTTTCACTTCAATCAGTATTTCATATGCACAACCCGCTAATGACTTATGCTCAAATGCAATCCCGCTGATTTGCGGTCAGTCATTGGCCGGGACTACAGTTGGAGCAGGCGATGATATTGCCCTTGGTCAGGCACCCAATTGTTTTGGAGCTACTACTGCCGGCGGGGTCTGGTATAGTTTTGTTGGAACAGGGGGAAGCATGAATATTAATTTATGTGGTTCCAGTAATTTTGATAATAGAATTGGCTTACATACAGGAGTCTGTGGATCTTTAGTATGTGTGGGATCATCAGATGATGATTGTGGCCTTAGTGTGAATTATACCTTTAATTCTACCTTTGGAACGGAATATTTGTTACTAATATACGGTTTTGGTGGAGGAACAGGCACCTTTACTGTGACTTTAAACTGTGATTGCTCTGTTGATTTACCTGCTAACCAGGTGATATGTAATAACTCTTCATCAACAGCAATCAATTTTACTGGTGGTGCACCAGGGACAGTGTTTAATTGGACTAACAATACTCCTTCTATCGGTCTTCCTGCGAGTGGAAGTGGCGACATTGCAAGCTTTACGGCTACGAATGCAACCAATGACCCTGTAGTAGCTACTGTAACAGTTACACCATCAACTTTAGGATCAGATCTTATTAACTTTAATTACACAGGATCTATGCAAACATGGACGGTACCTGCAGGTGTTACACAGGTAACCTTAGAAACTTGGGGTGCACAAGGTGGGCCGGGAAATGTAGGTGGTAATGATCCGGGAGGATTAGGTGGTTACGCTAAAGGCGATTTGTCTGTGACCCCGGGACAGGTATTGAATATATATGTAGGGGGAACTCCAACAACAACGGCCGGAGGCTGGAATGGTGGTGGTAATGGAGCTTTAACTTTTGGTGAGCGTGGAGCCGGAGGAGGAGCCACTGATATTCGCTTAGGAGGTACTACTTTAAATGACAGAGTTCTGGTAGGCGCTGGTGGCGGCGGCAGTACCGGAGTAATTGCTTTAGCCGGTGTAGGTGGTGGCTTGATTGGTGGAGACGGAGGATATGCTGGAGATCAAGGGTTTGGAGGAACACAAATAGCAGGTGGTCTTGGGTCACCAGGTAATCTTGATTGTTGGCCGGGTACATTTGGTCAGGGAGGCGGAAATACAGGTACTTCGGCTTGTTCAGGCGGCGGAGGCGGCTGGTATGGTGGCGGTGCAGGAAGTGGTGGTGGAGGTGGTTCCAGTTATATCGACGGTGTGACCGGAGGTTCTACGACGTCAGGAATTCAGGCAGGTAATGGACTTGTCACTATATCTTATTCGTACCCTGCTTGCATAGGTACACCAAAAACCTTTACAATAACCGTTAATCCAACCCCTGTTGGCTCAGCGTCCCCTCAAACCATCTGTGACGAAACAGCAAGCAACATAGCATTAAATTCTACAGTTACAGGTACCACATATACCTGGTCAGCAGCGATACAAACTACTCCAACAGGAGGCACGATCACCGGCTTCAGTGATTGCGCTTCAGCATGTGGTACTTCGATCGCACAGACACTAAACAATACAGGAACAACATCAGGAGTGGTAAGATATACAGTAACTCCGACAGCTAATGGATGCGCTGGTGCACCTTTCACAGTAGATGTAACGATTAATCCAACACCAAATGCTGTGGCTACACCTGCTTCGCAAACGATCTGCTCTGCAAACGCAATCAGTACGATTGTATTATCTGGTGCAGTAAGTGGAACAACTTACGCTTGGACCAGAGACAATACAGCAAGCGCTACAGGCATCGCTGCTTCTGGATCCGGTAACATCTCAGGAAATCTGACCAATACGACTAATGCTCCGGTGACTGTGACATTTACGATCACACCTTCAGCGAACAGTTGTCCGGGAGCAGCTATCACGGCAACGGTTTTGGTTAATCCAACACCAGATGCAGTGGCAACACCTGCTTCACAAACGATCTGTTCTGCCGCTACTATAAGCACGATTGTACTTTCAGGTGATGTAAGTGGAACAACGTATGCTTGGACTAGGGACAATGCAGTCGCAGTAACAGGCATCGCAGCTTCAAGTTCCGGCAACATATCAGGCTCATTAACTAATACGACTAGTGCACCAATCACCGTGACCTTTACGATCACACCAACAGCGAACAGTTGTCCGGGAGCAGCTATCACTGCAACGGTTTTGGTTAATCCAACACCAGATGCAGTGGCTACACCGGCTTCACAAACCATCTGTTCTGCAAACGCAATAAGTACAATTGTATTATCTGGTGCAGTAAGTGGAACAACATATGCTTGGACCAGGGACAATGCAGTCGCTGTAACTGGTATTGCAGCAAGTGGATCCGGTAACATTTCAGGTACTCTGACAAATACAACCAATGCGCCAATCACCGTGACCTTTACGATCACACCGTCAGCGAACAGTTGTCCGGGAGCGGCAATTACAGCAACAGTTTTGGTTAATCCAACTCCGAATGCAGTTGCAACAACTCCTTCACAGACGATCTGTTCCGGTCCAATTGCTACGATCGCCTTATCTGGTGCAGTAAGTGGAACAGTATTTAACTGGACGAGGGATAATATGGCAACTGTCACTGGCATCGCTGCTTCAGGAAGTGGTAATATTTTCGGTTCACTGACCAATACGACCAGCTCTCCGGTGACCGTGACATTTACGATCATTCCAACAGCAAATGGTTGTCCGGGAGCAGCAATCACTGCAACAGTAGTAATCAATCCGACTCCATCTTATACTTTTACCTCTGATGGTGTCCCTTATTCAGAAGGAGATACCATCACAGCGTGTCATCAGGATGTCCTAGCTTTGGCGATTACCTCCCCTGTGACAGTGACGTATACATTTACAAGATTGTCCAATGGCAATGTGATCAATACTGGTACTACACCAGGATCATTTAATTTCACAGCGACCAATGCAAAAGAAGGATATTATGAAATAGGTATCACCAATAGTTTTGGTTGTATCTTGAAAGATACGATTTACTTGCTCGTAAATCCACTTCCAAATCCAATTGCTACAGCGACACCAAATCCAATCTGCCAAGGTGGTAGTTTACAGCTTGGTGTGAATGGCGGCAACAACTTCGGCTTTGCATGGTCAGGACCAAATGGCTATACATCGAATGTCAAAAACCCTGTTATCAATGGTATTTTGCCATCAGCATCAGGAGTTTATACAGTGACTGTGACGAACTTAAATGGTTGTAGCGATACATCATCTGTAAGCGTTTTGGTTAATCCAACCCCAACGGCAGTGGCAACGCCGGCTTCGCAGACCATCTGTTCTGCAGCTTCGATCAGTACAATAGTACTTTCAGGTGCAGTAAGTGGAACCACTTACGCTTGGACAAGGGACAATGCAGTTGCAGTAACAGGCATCGCAGCTTCAGGTTCCGGCAACATCTCAGGCTCTTTAACAAATACAACCAATGCGCCGGTGACCGTGACCTTTACGATCACGCCGACAGCGAATGGTTGTCCAGGAGCTGCTATCACTGCAACGGTATTGGTTAACCCAACACCAAATGCTGTTGCAACACCAGCATCACAGACTATCTGCTCTGCGACTTCGATCAGTACGATTGTTTTAACAGGTGCTGTAAGTGGAACGACGTACGCTTGGACTCGTAACAATACAGCAAGTGTCACAGGCATCGCAGCAAGTGGCTCTGGCAACATCTCCGGAACACTGACCAATACAACCAATGCGCCTGTGACCGTAACATTTACGATCATACCGACAGCGAACGGTTGTCCGGGAGCGGCAATCACTGCAACGGTATTGGTTAACCCAACGCCAACAGCGGTAGCGATTCCTGCCACACAGACCATCTGTTCAGAAACTCTTATCACTACCATAACACTGTCGGGACCGGTAAGCGGAACAACTTTCACATGGACACGCAACAATACTGCAACCGTCACCGGTATTGCAGCATCTGGTTCGGGTAATAATATCTTCGGCGTACTTACCAATACCACTTCCGCACCGATCACCGTGACCTTTACGATCACGCCTTCTGCAAATGGTTGTATTGGAACTACCACCACAGCCACCGTCATCGTTTATCCTAAACCTATTGGAACGATATCAATAGCTCCTAATCCGGCTTGTGTTGGTTCTACCGTTCAGCTTTCTGCTTCAGGAGGTAGTACTTACAGTTGGTCAGGTCCTCTGGGATGGACATCCTCTGTACAAAACCCAACTATTTTGTTGACTACTCATCTGCAGGCTGGTAAGTACTTTGTCACTGTATCTAATACTTATGGTTGTTCTGTAGTATTGTCTTCACAACTGAGCGCTAACTATCCACCGGTCGCAACCGCTTCTTACGAACTATCGACCGCTTGTGTAGGTAGTACCCTTCAGTTACATGGCACAGGAGCAGGATCATATGCATGGTCTGGACCTAATGGATTTACAAGCAATCAGCAAAATCCTCAGATACCAAATGTAACAGGCGCCAATAGCGGATTATATATACTGGTGGTAACAAGTCCAAATGGATGTACAGCAACAACAACACTGAACATCACAATTAATAATCCACCGGCACTTTCAGCTAATCCAACACTCACACAAACCTGTGAAGGATCTAAGATCCAGTTGTTTGCCTCAGGAACAGGAAGTTTTGTATGGAATGGTCCTGCGACATATACGTCTACAGATCAGAATCCTGTCATCGTCAATATTCCGATCCACATGTCAGGTATTTACACAGTGAATCTTACAGCAAGTACGGGTTGTGTTTCCGCAGCTTCAGTGACAGTGAAAGTATATGATCAGATCCATGCGATCGCAACAGCATCAGAGGATACGATCTGTCAGGGACAGAGCTTACAGCTTCATGCTGAAGGTGGTAGCACTTATCTATGGAATGGACCTAATGGATTTAACTCCACAGAGTCAGATCCAAGGATAGACAATATCACGCCGGCAGCTTCAGGTAAATACTATGTATATATCAGCAATGAAGGCGGATGCTTTGGTTACGCAGAACTTACCATCGTGGTAAAACCATCTGCAAAATCCTTTGCTTATGCCACACCAAATCCTGTCAACGAGAATAGTCCTGTGCAGTTTATCGCCAGCAGCAATGGTGTAGCTTATTCATGGTCAGGACCGTTAGGTTTTACAAGTAACCAACAGAATCCTTTCATCAAGAAAGTAACGCGATACATGGCAGGTGTCTACACCGTGACCATCACCAATGAAAATGGCTGTCCAAGCATCGTCAAAGTAATATTGAGAGTCCTCTACACCAACAAAGGTGGAAATACAATCGATGGCGATGATGATGGATTAACAACCAGATCAGAAGCGACCGGCACTGTCTATCCAAATCCAACCAATGACTTGTTGTACTTCGATACACAAAGCTCAGAAGCGATAGAATACGTCATCTATGATGTCAATGGTAAAATGCAGGTAGTTCAGAAGACGACCTCAGACAGATACATCTCTACGTCAAATCTTGCTAGCGGCATCTATCAGATACGATGGAAATCCAAAGACAGCGAGCAGTGGATCGTGAGTAAGTTTGTGAAGATAAAATGATCGAACTTTCATAAATAAAAAAATCCCGAATGTACTACATTCGGGATTTTTTTATTAGACTAATATAAGCCTGTGTTTATTCCAATACTATCGCAATAAGTTTGATTGGATCAATAGAACTCCAATCCTTTAATCAGTGATGAACAATGCTATGGCATTTGCAATAATCGCCGAAGCATTGCCGCTACCAAGTGATAGATTAGGGGTACTGAAATCCGTAAGATTATTAATATTTTCAATAACTAAAGTATAATTGGGGCCACAAACAAGTCCCCTTTCTTCATTGATCACCTCCACCCATTCTGTTTGCTTATCCAGTACTATTACATATTTACCATGAAAGTATGCCTCCTTTATCACACCTCCTGAATCTGTTAAAACCTTATCACAGTTTGCAATTAAAGACTGCGTTTCCCAAAATCCAATTGGTTCAATTATATGAATATTTGTATGTTCTAAATAGTTACTTAAATCAAATTCAACAATTGCCTTTTTTGTTCGCGGATGCAATGGAAACAGCACAGGTAAGGGCGCAGCTGCAAATATTTTCAGAATAGATTCGAGTGCACTTCTATTGTTGGTATTGTTCTGTCGATGACAGGTGGCGAAGATATATTTTCCTTTTTCTAAATTCAGAGTTTCTAAAACATCAGTGTTTTCAAACTTATTTTTATTAGCAAAAAGCAAATCTAATACCGGATCACCACTCAATATTATTTTACTTGAAACATTTGATTTATTTAAAAAATCAACCGCAGTTTGTGTTGGACAAAAGTATAGATCACTCAGTGCATCGGTGACTACTTTATTTATTTCCTCCGGAATATTTTTGTCAAATTCCCTCAACCCTGACTCTATATGAGCCAGTTTGATTCCCATCAAGTTGGAACAAAGAGCTGCAGCACCAGTGGAATTAGTATCACCAAAAACGACAAGCATATCAGGCTTATCATTTCGCAATACTTCGCTTAATTTTTGTAGGATTGAAATGTATTGTTCGACGGATGTTCCCGATCCGCAATTCAATTGGTAATCAGGTGTCGGAATTTTTAATTCCTGGAAAAATAATTCAGAAAGATTATAATCGTAATGTTGACCTGTATGAATTAATTTTACTGTGATATTGACAAATGCCTTCATCGCTTCCAGAACTGGAGCAGCTTTGATAAACTGAGGTCTGGCACCAACAACAAAATAAACTGATTTCATCCTTACAAATAATGATTTAAAGACTTAAGTATTTGATCAGCGGGGTATTTAATTTTTATAACGTTTTGTAAACTTGACTTTTCGTTTTTATTACTAGAAGTCCAATTTTGAAATTTTTCTAAAATGAAATTTTCAATAGTCAATATACTCTCATCTTGATCTGAAACACTAATTCCTGCCTTTAATTCTTGTAATTCATTTTCCAAAAATTTATCATTCTGATTTTTGACTATCGCTAAAATAGGACTTCCGGCCTTTAAGTATTCAATATACTTTCCTGTCAAAATACCTTGTAACTTTTCTGAAGCCATTGTAAGTAACAAATTAATACAAGCTTCCTGCTGCAATATTCTTGATTCTTCTGAACTTATTAAATCTTTATTTATTGTTATTTCATTTAACTGCCATTGAGAAGTTAATTGATTCCAACTTTGCCCATCTTTACCAGCGTATACAATTTTAATTAAATTAGAATCTACTAAGCCCTTTTTTATCAAATTATTCAAAGCTATAAAAAGAGGATTAGGATTTCGTTCTTCTAGAAATAATGATCCTGTATATACTATATTAAAAGAAGATACAATAACCGGTTTTGGAAATAAATAGTCATCTTCAATGCCATTCATAACTACCTCTATATTATCATTATATAAATTCAATTCATTCGCTAGTCCGCTCGAAACAGTTAACGCAACTTTCGCCTTTTTAAAAAAATAACTATAGATATTTTTATGTAAATTGGGTAAATACTGCTGCTGGTAGTGAGGCTCTACTGGCAAATCACGAAAATCCGCTATCCAACACAAATGAGGAAAACGCCGTTTAAGCATATATGCTACAAAATGATCAGATACTGGTCGATAAGAAGAATATACATGAGTAATTTTGTGTTGTTTAACAAATTTACTGGCAAAGTAAAAACTTTCAATGAGGTAGATACCACCGCCTTCTCCAAAAATCAAATTAATAGGGAAGGTATTAATTAATTTAATTAATACACGACTAAGCACATTTTTTTTTAACCTTTCTGACAAATACCCCGAATTTGAGTATTTCCTTACTATCGAACGGTAATCAAAAGGTTTTATTTCTTTTATATAACCAGACTGCTTCCTATTAGATTTGTAGCAGGTAATTATAAATTTTTGATCAAAAGCCTCACCTAAACTTTCAGATAATTGAAAATTTCTCTTCGGAGCTGTACCTAATTCTGGAGGGTAATTATAAAGGAGGAATAATACTTTCCTATTAAACATTAAAATTCAATTGATTTAATATTCTCAGGTATTGTGAGGTAACAATATAATCATCAAACTCATCTTTCGCTTTTTGGCGGCCATTTTGACCCATTTCCTGCTTCTGATCTTCAGGTAGTAATTGAAATTTCTCCATTGCATCTGCTAAAGCTTCTACATTTTTGACAGGTACTAAATACCCATTAATACCATCATCTACTATAGCTCTGCATCCTGATGTGTCGCAAGATATAATTGGTTTTTCCATGGCAAGAGCCTCTGTTAGGGTCCTGGCCATTGCCTCTCTATAGGACGGAAGCACTATACAATCTGATTTAGCTATTATAGGTCTCACATCTTTGACATGACCAAAATATTTTATGGTACCATCCTCAATCCATTCATGCAAAGTTTCAATTTTTATTGAGGAGGGATTACCGGTATCTATTTCCCCTGCAACCCAAAATTCCACATTTTTATTTCGTTCCCTAACCTTTTTCGCAGCTTCAATAAATTCAACAATTCCTTTATCATACATTAGCCGTGCTATGAAGGAGAATATAATTTTCTCGTCTTTATTCTTTAAATTAGGTAATGGTTTGTAGTAATCTAAATTGACACCACAACCTTTAACCGAAATTGACTTTTGGTCAGTGCAAATATTCATTTCAATAAATAAATTACGATCATCTTCATTTTCAAAAATGATCAAATCTGACTTTTTGAAGGAAAATTGATACATTCGTTTCGCTAAAGAATTGTATAAAGTCTCATGAAGAAATACATAGCCCAACCCTGTCACAACACATATAGATTTAATTCCTAATTTTTTAGCTACATAATTTCCATAAATATTTGGCTTAATTGTAAAGTGAATAACGAGATCGGGGTTGACTTTTTTGTAGATTTTTTTAAATTCATCTATTAAAAGAAATTCTCTTACCGGATTTGTTCCTTTGCGCCTCAAATTAACCAGAGAAATATGTTGTACATCAAATTTCTCCAAAAGAGGTTCGAGATATTCATCCTTCGGAGAAATGAGCACCACGTCATAACCTCGGTCAATTATCGCTTTGACGATATTCATTCTGAAATTAAAAAAATTCCAGGTGGAATTGGCGACCAACGCTATTGTAGTATTTTTTCCTTTTGTCACCTACTACAGAATTAAATTTTTGTAATACAATTTAAATTTTTGTTTCATTTACCAAAAAAATTAATTAAATATTTAGATGCTTAAGATAAAATATTTCTAATTTCTAATTTCTAATTTCTAATCTTATAAATATCTGCCAAATTTATCTTTCACCTTTACTCCTAGTTGCTTGATCTCTTGCTCCTTACTCATTGGATAGATCATCAACACATCCTCTTCCTCTACAATGATGAGGTTCTCAACGTCCCTTAAAATTATCAATTTATCTGTACTATTTTTCACCAATGTGTTACTAACGTTTTCAAGAATTACATGTTTAGACATGATCGCATTACCATTTTCGTCCTTGTCCACTTCTTGAAACCGGGACGCCCAAGTACCAAGATCTGACCAGCCAATGTCTGAGGGAATTGTATATACTTCTTTAGATTTCTCAATGATAGCGTAATCAATGGAAAGGTTGGGTGTTTGTGGGTACAATTTTGTAATTAATTTTTTTATTTCAGGTTGAGTTTGTGCTTTCATGAGAGGTTCCAACATATTGTATAATTCCGGAGCCAATTCTTTATACGCCTTGAAAAGCGTTTTTACGCTCATAAAAAACATACCTGCATTCCAAAGATAATCTCCGGATTCGATAAATGAAATTGCTTTTTCAAGTTCGGGCTTCTCTCTGAAGGCTATTACTTTATGGATATTATTCTGAAGTGGAGATTTATTGTAATTTATATATCCAAAACCGGTATCAGGGCGCGTAGGTTGGATGCCAAGTGTAACTATAGCTTCGTTGTCTCTGGCATAATTGAATGCCTCTTCACAAAGATCTCTATAATAGTCGTCTTTTAATATCAGGTGATCTGAAGGCACGAAACCGATCACAGCCTTAGGATCATTTTTTGCTATTAATATTGCAGTCAATAAAACGCTCGGTGCAGTATTATTCCTGGAAGGTTCTCCTATGACGTTGTACGATGGTAATTGGGGTAGATGTTTCCCAACCAATTCCAAATATGCCTCATTAGTAACACAAAAGATATTTTCATTGTCCACAAGTGGTAAAAAGCGATCGTAAGTCATCTGTAATAGCGAACGTCCCATACCAAGCATATCGATAAACTGCTTTGGTTGCGCTTCTCTGCTGGCCGGCCAGAACCTGCTGCCTACACCACCTGCCATGATGGCTATGTAATTATGTTGTTTCATATTTTATAAGTGAGGTAATTAATCAATGGTAAAATTTATGCAAAGAATTTATTGGTTTCTGATGATATTAATTTTTTAATTTCTAACCAACTTGCGGGTATAATCATTTCCGGCATTGGTTGGACGTCAGCATCATCAAAATATGTCATACTTTTATATAGTAGAAATTCTGAACCATTAGGATATTTATCAAAATAGAAATTGATTAATTCTTTAAAGGTAAAATCTTTTAGCAGAAAATAAAGATCAACAAAATCCTTCTTACTTCCTCTTCCTGTAATAGCATTCAGCTTCATCGCACCAATATCCTCTTTTGAAACTAATCTAATTGCATCAACTACTTTAATTTCTCTAATAATATTATATTTATAATTAACAATATCTAGTTTAATATTATTTATCTCAAATATCTTAATGTTTTTGAAACCTTTAATGAAGTTAATTTTCCTATATCGTTTAATTCTGGATTTAAATTGTCAGCCTCTAATTCACTTTTACCAAATAGATCAATATCTATAGATTGCCTATGACCAATGAGAAGCGCCAATGCTGTCCCCCCAACTAAATTGTAATTTTTTAGGGATTCTAATTCCATTAATTCTTTTAATAATGCCAGAAGGCTTGGTTGGACTGTCTCAAAATATAACATCTGAATTGCTCTTTTTCTAAATTAAATAACGAACATAAGAATGATAAAGAAAGGTCAAATACTTCTTAGTCCAATAGCCAAATTCTTTATCCTTTCCAGGCCATACACCTCCCTGATCATCTTCCAGTCCTTCATCATCCCATACTCAAGCACTCTTTCCACAATAAATGCTGAATGATCATCCCAATCCACATCCTCTACCCTCGTATCCCAAAAGAGCTGAGGAGACAAATCTGTCAATTTATATTTTTCCGTATCTACTTTATTATATTCCATTCCAATTCTAACAACAAATTTTCAACACCTAAAATTAACACTTTGCACGAAATGCATCCTCCTGTCTCATTCTGAAATTATCGATTATAACATTTAATTTTTCAGAATATGGCAATTGATGTTTCTCTCTGTTGTACAATATATAATGTAATGCATTTTCGAGGTGTGTTGTTTTATAAAGATAACCCGGAAGATTTGATAAAGTGTGTGCCGGGGGGGGCGGGGGGGGGGGGGGGGGGCGGGGGGGGGGGGGGGGGGGGGGGGGGGGGGGGGGGGGGGGTGGGGTGGGGAGTGTCCAAACACCGTATGTTCAGCAACGGTAAAACTTGTTGACCAAAGGTGGTCATGCGCCAGCACATGGTGGGCATCCGTCCCCAATGGGTCCGGCCGGGTCGTTCATCCGGGGGCGCCCATGGCGCCCCGGCCAGACACCTCCCGTGTCGGCTCACTCCCGATATTCCTTCTCCCTGATCGTCTCTATCACCAGACCCAAACCTGTCTTCAGATCAATACCTGCTTCCCATCCGAGTGACTTCATATAACTCACATCCATCAATTTACGTGGTGTACCATCCGGCTTCTCTGTATTGTACACAAAGCTGCCTTCATATCCGATGATGTCAGCGATCACTTCGGCGAGTTGTGTGATGCTTAGATCATGTCCTACACCTATGTTCACAAAAGGTTTTTCCTCATAGTTGTGCATCAGAAAAAAGCAGGCATCTGCCAAATCATCCACGTGCAGGAATTCTCTTAGTGGTGCGCCGGTGCCCCAGATCTCCACTGTCGGATGATTATTTTCTTTTGCATCTATTATCTTTCTGATCAACGCAGGTATCACATGGCTATTCTGAAGATTATAATTATCATTCGGACCGTATAAATTGGTTGGCATGGCAGAGATGAAATTACATCCGTATTGATCCCTGTAAGCTTCACAAAGTTTTATCCCTGCTATCTTAGCAATAGCGTATGGCTCATTTGTTTCTTCCAGAAGCCCCGTCAATAGGTATTCCTCTTTTAGCGGTTGTGGCGCCAGTTTCGGATAAATACATGACGAACCCAGAAATAATAATTTGCGGACGTCATTTTTGTAAGCAGCATGTATGACATTGGCTTCCATCATGAGATTGTCATAAAGGAAGTCTGCCCGATAGGTATTATTAGCTACTATTCCACCCACTTTTGCTGCAGCAAGAAATACAAATTCCGGTTTTTCCCTTTCGAAAAATGCATTGACTGCGGCTTGATCTCTAAGATCAAGATCTTTACTTGAGCTTCCGATTACATTCGTAAACCCGGTACTTTCAAGTTTTCTTCTGATCGCTGAACCTACCATTCCGGTGTGGCCTGCGATGTATATTTTGGAGGTTTTTATCATGTTGGTCTTTGGTCTTTAGACTTTAGTCTTTGGCTTGTTGTGGAAAAAATAATCGTTTTCGTTTATATGTAATCTTTTGTAGTCTTTGGTTTCAGTCTTTGATTTCAGTCTTTGGTCTTTAGACTTTAGTCTTTGGCTTGTTGTGGAAAAAGTTAGGTTTTACTAAAGACCAAAGCGCAGCGACCCAAAGCCTAAAGCGCAGCGACCTTTTCAAAGCGAAGCGACCAAAAGCCTAAAGCGAAGCGACCTTTTCAAAGCGCAGCGACCTATTTAATACTGGTCCTTAAAGCATTTATTCTTCTTTGCAAAACATTTAATCTTTCGACGAGTGATTTAAATGTTTCTGAATCCAAATAGTTCAGGTTTTTTGAAATTTCCAATTGTGTCTCCATTTCAAATGATGAACCAATGGCAATTTCAAGAAATCTTGAATATTCTTTTTCGGAAGACCTACTGCATCCTTCGGCAATATTAGAAGGTATAGAAACAGAGCATCTATTAATCTGCGAAACCAATCCATACTGTTCCTGTTTTGGAAATTTCTTTGTTAAAGTATACACTAATGAAGCTAAATCTATTGCCTCCTTCCAAACTTCTAGGTTTCTAAAATTTCTCATAATCCAAAACTTTCTCTAAAAAACAAAAATAAGGTATTTACCCTGCCAAGCCAAAGACCAAAGCGCAGCGACCCAAAGACCAAAGCGCAGCGACCTTACTCCACCTGCCTCACCACCTCAAATCCATTCTCCCCAAGCAACTTCTCTTTCTTGAACAATTCCACATCCGCTGCTACCATTTCATTTATCAGCATGTCCAGATCATACTTCGGAGTCCAACCTAAATGGCTCATCGCTTTTGTAGGATCACCGATCAATAGATCGACTTCCGTAGGACGATAATATCTTGCATCTACTGCGACCACTTCTTTTCCAATAGGTAATTGATACTCAGGATTCGAACAACCAGTGACATATCCGACTTCATTTTCATCAGCACCTTTAAACTCTACTGAAACTCCCACTTCAGCGAATGATTTGCGAACAAATTCACGTACTCGGGTCGTTACACCGGTTGCAATTACGAAATCTTCAGGTTTTTCTTGTTGCAGAATCAGATACATTGCCTCCACGTAATCTTTGGCATGTCCCCAGTCACGTTGCGCATCCAGGTTGCCTAGATATAATTTATCTTGCATGCCGAGGGCGATCTTTGCCACCGCACGGGTGATCTTTCTGGTAACAAATGTTTCTCCACGCAAAGGAGATTCATGATTGAACAGGATACCATTTGTTGCAAACATGCCGTATGCTTCGCGATAATTAACTGTGATCCAGTAAGCATACAATTTTGCAACTGCATACGGTGAACGAGGATAAAATGGCGTTGTCTCACTTTGTGGAACTGCCTGCACCAGACCATACAATTCCGAAGTCGAAGCCTGATAGATCTTTGTTTTTTTCGTCAGACCAAGCAAACGAACAGCTTCCAATATCCTAAGAGTCCCTATTCCATCTGCATTGGCAGTATATTCCGGCATCTCGAAACTCACATGTACGTGACTCATGGCCGCAAGATTATATATTTCATCCGGTTGAGTTTCCTGAATGATGCGCGTCAGATTACTCGAGTCGGTCAAGTCACCATAATGTAAGGTTAGTTTGACATTTTTCTCATGCG
The DNA here is from genome assembly GCA_016711705.1 of Candidatus Brachybacter algidus. Classification (GTDB taxonomy): domain Bacteria; phylum Bacteroidota; class Bacteroidia; order Chitinophagales; family Saprospiraceae; genus Parvibacillus; species Parvibacillus algidus. Next base: position 179,617 of record JADJSK010000007.1, read on the forward strand.
GATCCTGATATAGATGATCTATCCTGTCGGTATTGATGAGCGATGATCTTCGCTTGATGCCATGGACGATGTATCCTTTAGCAAGCAATAATTCAGCAAGATAGGCTCCATCTTGACCGGTGATTCCTGTGATTAGGGCTGTTTTAGACATATATCTGATATGATTATTTATAGTTTGGCCGTGAGCCGGCAATTATTTCAATCTTCATTGGGTGAATTTTAAATGAGAAACCAGGTCTTTGAAGTATTGCTTTGACCAGATGTTAAGCTTGTCGGGCGAGGAGATAAACCTTACAATATCGGATTTGGCATCATCTAAATTAACTGCGTCAATTTTCTTAATAATCATTTCCTTTACAAGCTCAGGTGTTAATTGTATTTCATCAATATTTCCATTTTGAAATGCTCTTTCGTAAAAATGAGAAATGCTTACAGGAATCTGATTTCTCATATACCATTCAAAATCGTACCAATCGCGACCTTTAACTCTCGATTTCCAATTTCTAAAAAGTAAGGCATGTAGTTTACCTGCAAACAAAAATTCCTTTTTCAGTACATTTATATAAAATGAATAAGGTCTAAAAAGCAATTTAGATTCTGTCTCAAATTTCAAAGGGGGAATTGTATCGACTTCGATTTTAATTTTCAGCGCCTTTAGTAATCCTGTTCTATTTACAATGGAAAGATTTGCTAAGATAGTATCCGATTTTAAAAAAGCAGATTCTATTTGTCCATCTGACTTTTTAGAATAGTAATCCAATTCCACTTTCAAATCTAGCAATTGAAACTCTTCATTGATAAAAGCAATGTAATTTTCTAATGTGAAGTTGGCATCGATACTATTGAGTGTAAAATCCAAGTCTTCTGAAAAGCGATCCAGTCCGTAAAATATCCGCAAAGCTGTTCCACCATAAAAGCTTGCTTTTTCAAAAAACTTTCCTCGAGATAGTCCTGCCAGGGTTATTTCCTGGAAAATTTCTCTTCTGGCATTCATTTCATCCCTTGCAGAGTTAAATTCATACTGGGTCAACCATTCATTCAACACCTTCGATAAATTTTATTATTTGTCTCAAAGATTCTTTTTTCTTTCCGCGTTTAAGACACTCGTTCAGAGTTTCTAAATCGAAACGATAAAATTCCTCCCTTTCAATACGTAAATCATCAATTAAAAAGCTTTTTGCTTCCTTTAAAGATCGAATTTGAATATTAGAAGTAGTCCATATTATATCACATAACGCCTTAGATGGATTAGCTATCAGAAAAGATAAATCACCAATTCTGACTGGCTTTAAACCTATTGAAAAGACATTTGTCGTTACATTTCTATAATTAAAAATGCCAATAGGTGTCTTAATTGTAAGCTTTCGTTTCAGTGTAGCAGACTCTGTGATTCGAACTATTTCCGGAATTAGTTGCCAGTATTCCAAAGCAGAAAATAATGAAATATAGGAAGGGCCATAGATTAGATTGGCAGCATTAAATTTAAGATACAATTCTTGCTCTACACTCTCCTTCTTTGTATACCATCCTTTCCTCAATTTAATCAATAATCCTTTCGATACCTCATACGAGATCTTATCGTTAGGCCTTGAATAATCATTAAACTGAATCTTCAATACTTCATGAGGAAAAACACCTTTGAGCATGTTGAATGTTATTTTAAGATGCAATAAACGGATTATTTCCGATTATGCATACTTTATTTTACATTTTGTAACAAAACAAGGGGTGTTTTGGCGAATTCTTGTAACAGAACAAGGGGTGTTTGAAAGTTTGGGGTTTGATGCTTGGGGTTTGAAGTTTGTAATATGATCGTATTCATAACCTCTTTAGCCAGTTACACAGGACAGTTTCATCTTCGCGAACTGGTGCACTATTAACTGGCAACTGGTGCACTATATAGAGTCATAATATGCTGCCAACTATTCACCGCCCCACGTCAATAAAACCTCCACAATCCTCCCCGCCGTTTTCCCATCCCACATCTCAGGAATTGATCCTTTTTTCCATTCTCCTGCAAATAGTTTGTCCATCGCAGGCGGAATGGCATTAGGATTGGTACCCAATAATTCATTCGTGCCCATAGTAATTGTCTCAGGACGTTCGGTATTATCCCTCAAGGTCATGCATGGTATGCCCATCACGGTAGTTTCTTCTGTAATGCCGCCACTATCCGTAATGACAGCTTTTGAATTCTTAACTAAATAATTGAATTCCAAATAACCCATTGGCTCAACCATGTGCAAATTAGAATAAGCAATCCCTGTCTTTTCAATCATGGAAGCTGTCCTGGGATGTACCGGAAATATTAACGGTATTCCATTTGAAGATTCAACAATTTTATGTATTAATTTATTTAATTGGTCACCGACATCCACATTTGCAGGACGATGCAGAGTCATCACAATATATTCACCTATTTTTAGATCCAATTTATCAAAGTAGTCAGGTTTTCTGAAATACGGCATCTGTTTTAACAGAGTATCTATCATGGTATTTCCGACAAAATGAATTTTCTCATCAGATACTCCTTCCTTTTTTAAATTTTGATTTGCCGATTCTGAAGTTGTAAAAAATAGATCTGAAATTGCGTCCGTCACCAATCTGTTGATCTCCTCCGGCATAGTAAGGTCTCCCGAACGAATACCAAAAATCGCCTTTTCATAGCCGATCATAATAGCCGCAGTTTGCTCTGCCTGACTGCCACCGCCGGCACCCAGATTCAAGTGTGGTTCAGGAATTCCAAGTTGTGTAAAAAAATCACCGCTCATCTTATTGTCGTAGTGCTGACCTGTGTGAACCAACCTATAATTTATATTTTCACCATTGGACTTTGCCGTTTCAATTGCTTCTATTATAGGTGCAATTTTCATGAAGTTAGGTCTGGCACCAGCTATTATATCAATGATCATGTTTTATTTATGCTGAGTTAACTAAAAGAACTCACTTTGATTAATCCAATAAAAGGTTTGGGGTTTGAGGTTTGGAGTTTGTTGTTTGCCAAGAATTAAAAGAATTATTTGTGGTATTATATCAAAATTATAAAACTAATTTACATTCTGTTAAGTGGCATTGTTAAAGGTTGTTTTAATGACTTCCAACATGCTGTCGGCCAATTTTTTCCTGTCAAAATCATTGGCAAGATTTAGTGCAACCCTTTTTAATTGTTATAAAAATCAACATCCATCATCAATTTTTCTATTGAAGCAATTAAATCGGTTTCATTCTCTGGTTCAAAACAAATTCCTGCTTTATACCTTTCAATTATTCCTTTGGCTTCCCCTTCTACTCCAAGTAAAATAGGTTTTTGCATTGCTGCGTTTTCAAATATCTTTGAAGGAATGACGGTCTTAAATGTATCAGATTTTTTCAACGGCACCAGTGAAACATCCGTAATACTAATGTATTCATTGATCAAATCTTTGCTAACTGAATCTAAAAAAGTGCAATTTTTTACATTTAAATTTTTTGCCAACAATTTGATTTTCTCTTTTTCTGCTCCATTTCCTATGTATAAAAAATGAATCCTTTCATCCATTATTTTGGCTGCAGTTTCAATAATAAAATCCAATTTGTGTGCCATCCCATGTGTTCCGATGTAACCGATCACAAATTTATTTTCAAGATTTAATTGTTTAACTAAATCAGAATTTTTCGGTAAATATTTAAACTTATCGAGCATTACACCATTTTTTACAATGTGTATTTTGTCAGCATTAACTCCCCACTCCAACAGTTTCTCCTTGAAGGTATCCGTTACGACCACTATACTTGCGGCTCTTTTGTACAACCACCTTTCTATCCATTCCAGAAATACAAAAACCTTGCTATCAGACTTCATGGCACTCACTGCCTTAATGGATTCCGGCCAGAGATCTCTTACCTCCATGATCCAGGGCTTTCTTTTAAATATGGCAAGCAAGCAGCCACTCACTGCGGTAAAAAATTGTGGTGATGTGGCCACAATTATATCGCACCCCTGAAATAAGCCGACGAAAAAAGATGTCAAACTGTAACTTACATAATCCAAAATTCTCTTAACAAAACCCTCGTTGGCAGTGATATAACTCCAGACTCTAATGACTGTAACACCATCTTGCAGAGTTTTGCTGAATAATTTATTCTTATAGCCTTCGAAAACTTTTCCTTGAGGAAAATTAGGCGCACAGGTAATTATTGTAACATCTGCGCCATTCCTCACCCACTGTTGGATATGTTCATAAGTCCTCGATGCAGGTGCGTTGACCTCTGGCGGATAATTATCCGAAAGAAACAGTATTTTAATTTTCATTTCTGCCACCTAAATCTCCGAAATAATTGTTTTTAATTGTTGTTTAAATTCCACGATCAAGACATTGGCAGATGATGTGCTTTGATTCCAATATTCTGCAAATTCATATTTTTCCAACTCAAAGGTTTACCATTCCCTGAAAATCTATTTTAATGTTTTCATTAATCGAAATAGAATTATAATCTAAACTTATTTCACAGCCTGGATGAAAATGGAAATAAGCCTTTGATGAAATAATATTATTTAAATCACCTTTTAATACATCCTCTATATAAAGTGAGTTTTCTTTGATTTCAAATTTTCTTTCATGTATAATTCCAAAATTCTTATATCCATCATGACTTGCCTTAACGGTTGAATCATTATCTATTTGCAGGATTGTTTTAGCCCTTCGCCCCACTCTGAATCCAGCCCAAACTTTAGATGAATTTTCGTCATTTACGACTACTGTATTGTGACTAATTGTAGATCTTTCCTTTTGACGTTTGTCTCCTATTTCATAAGTAGATGTTCCGGTATCTACCAAAATAGGTTTATTGTCATAATTCAAAACAAAATTAAAAGTATCGGCATGTGCATGTCCCGGAATGTAATCAGGGCCAATGTTTCCCGTGTCAACAATACATTCCAATTTACCGAAATTGTATCTTCTGTAACCTGAATCCTTCAGTAGAATGAATTCAAAACTAATATTCAAATATTTAGCATAATCAAACAGTTGTTTACTATCCGGAGCAATACTTTTAGCGCTATCGTTCAATAATGGAGTTTCACCATTGGTAAAAGTCATGTTTCGCAACCAGGAAAGCATGACCTCTGCATTTCTCTGAAATAATACTTTCAGCTCAGTACCAAGTATTTCATTTTTTGAAGCTAATTGATAACAGTCCAAGACCCTAAACAACATATGTTGATGATACATCGTGCTGAGTTCAAAGTGCGCTCCGTCGTCTAAAATTTGTTCTTTCAATTCTGCTGAAAGTATTGATTCTGCTTTTTTATAAAGCTTTCCATCATTGAGATAATTTGATGCAAAATAAAGTCCAAATCCATTTTCTAACAAGTGGTTTCCTAGTAAATGATATTCAGGATGATGAAACAATCGATAAGCATCCTCATGGATAAATCGGTCTATTTTCTCCTCTTTGATTTGGTGTTTTATCAAAAACTTTATCCAGTTGATAAGCCTGAGTGATGTTGGAAAAGATTCCAGTCCATCAATTAATTTGTCCTTGGAATTTATGTAATTATCAATTAATAATTTACCATCTTGCTCACTGATTCCATCTTGCATCAGAAACTCAAAGTAATTGATGTTGTAGGTCCACAGCTTGCCATTTTTGCTGTAATTCCAATCAATTTCTGATTCAAATTTGACTTCCTTATAGAGGAAATTAAATGTATTATTTCCTTTCCATGTTTTATTTAATTGAATAAATGGTTCAAAATTTAATTTTTGATCTTCAACATAAACAAAACTCGGAATGGCGCTTTTCCATCCAATTTTCCTCAAAATCAAATAGTAAATTCTATAACTGATTTGTTTCAGCTTAAGATACCGGAGGGTATGGTAGTATAGAATTAGTTTAGTAAGGATTGGTTAATTTATTTTTGTGCAAAATCCCATGTTAGAATGTAAATAATCATTTGATTTTAAGTTAATTATACGCAAAATAAATTTTGCAGACACCAGAACGTAGGTTAACTTACGCTCAGCATTCCATAGCGAATGAAGTATAATAATTTAAAGCAAAAACTATGATCGTGAAAGTTCGGCGTAGGTTAACCTACGTCGGGGTGTCACCAAAGTTTACTTTGAAAGAAAAAAAAGATGTGTATAAACCCTAGCTTGCAGAGGCTTGCCCGAGTTAAAAGGCGGGGGTGCTGGCAGGCGGGATGAGTTTCTGCTAATTAAATACTTCGTAAATAACAATTAAAAATTAACACCTAACAATTAAACTTCCATCCACATCCCCGTCTTCAGCGACTCTACCGCCAATATCGCAGCGCGTGAAGTATTGTATATTTCATCAAATGAAATCAGGGATTTTCCACCATTTTTCAACAATTCATTCCACTTTGTAAATTGTTCTTTATGCCCTTTGTCTTGTGTTTTCTTCATTTTACTTTTTGAGTAACCAAAGAATTCGGCGCTTCTGAAATTGTCGATCAGGATATTTTTTTGCTGACTGTAGATCTCTATTTTTTCCTTAGGATATGATTTACTGCCATTAGAGAAATAATTAATTACACCGGACGAACCGTTTTTATATTTCAATAAAATGGACGCATTATCAGTATTTGAAGTGGTATTATTACCCATCGCATTCATGATCACTTTTTCTACCTGACTTCCCGCAAAAAAAGAAATAAGGTCGATATAGTGACAAGCCTCACCGATGATCCTTCCCCCTCCGGATTCCATATCATGCACCCAACTACTGTCAGGAATAAATCCGGCATTCATAGTGGCAATTATCTGTATCGGAGTATTGTCATCAAGTAGTTCTTTTGCAGCTATAGAAAATGGCGAAAATCTTCTGTTAAATCCAACAGTTACTATCTTCCCACTTTTTCAACAGCCGATTTAATTGTTTCTATTTCATCCAGTGTTAATGCCAAAGGTTTTTCGACAAATACATGTTTTCCTGCATTTAACGATTCTATGACCTGACTTGCATGCGCGCCATGTCTGGTCGTGATGACCACTGCATCTACATCAACATCTTCAAGTATATCCTGATATCTGCTGGTAGAAAAAGGTATTTTATATTTTTTAGCCAGTGTGGTTCCGGATAATCCTTTTGCACTGGCGATGTATTTAATATTGGCATTTAATTCCTTCAACAATGGAACGATCATCGCTCCTGCAAAATTTCCCGCTCCAATGATACCGATAGTCCCTACAGACTTTACGAACAATTGTTCGCCTACATTGACTTTCGTGCTTCCCCAAGGTCCATCAACGTTGTATTTTAGGATGGATGCGATAGATTTGCTATTGCCCATGTCACCATAGATTTCCTGATAGTTTTCAAGATCAACTATTTCAGTGATTAATGCATTTACATTGACTGATTTTTTAGAGATTGCCTGCAACACAGCTTCGAAATTTCTTTGTTCAGTCCATCTTACAAAGCCAATAGGGATAATCCATTCCCTTTCTGCTCATATTCTTCTTCATATCTTCCGGGCCCATAAGAACAGGAAACCTGAAAAGTCAATTCTTTTCATAAAAATCTGCTCTCTGAATATCAAGACCTATCACACCAACCAATACGATACGCCCTCTTTTGCGACACATTTTTGCCGCTTGACTGATCACATCGTTTGACTTGGTAGATGCGGTGATGAGGACTGCATCGGCACCAATATTATTGGTCATGGAAAGAATAATATTCGCAGGGTCTGAATTTGGATCAATTTTCACAGCTTCTAAACCGAGTTTTTTCGCCAGTTCCACTTTTGATCCATCAAAATCTAAACCGATCACTCTGCAGCCATTCGCCTGTAACAGTTGCGCTGCCATCAATCCGATAAGGCCTAAACCTGTCACGATAATGGTCTCTCCGAAAGTTGGTTGTATGAGCCTTATCCCTTGAAGTCCTATCGCACCGATCACTGTAAAAGCTGCTTCATCGTAAGAAACTCCATCAGGTATTCTTACCACCAGATTATTGGGAATACAAACCACTTCTGCATGATTGCCATTGGAAATAACGCGATCTCCAACCTTAATATCGTTGACTCCGGCACCTACGGAGATTACTTCCCCGGCATTGCAATAACCTAGTGGAAGTGGCTCTCCAAGTTTTCTGAATACGGCATCCATGGTTGGTTTTAAACCATCCGTTTTGATCTTTTGGATCACTTGCAATACTTTTTCAGGCTGCTGTCTCGCCTTGTTGATCCAACCTGCCTTACCGAATTCTACGAGCATGCGTTCAGTGCCCAGAGAAACCAAAGTCCGGTGAGTTCGGATCAAGACACATCCACGTCGTACTTCCGGCACCGGTACTTCTTCCAGAATAGTATTACCTGATTTAAGATCTTGAACTATTTGTTTCATTTATCTTATTAGTTAAATTGAGGAGTTAAAATTTTGTCAATCTATAAATTAAAAAATATTTTTCAAAAATATAAACCAAGAAGAAATGCAGCCAAATCTAAAAAAGAGAATATTTTATCAACTTGAAATAATAATTGATTTTATTTTCTGAAGAATGGTAAACCCATTGCGGTTGTTTTTCATGGTCAATAAATACAACTGCCTGATGTCCTGGAATTTTATAAATTTTGATTTACACTATCAACAGTAAAACATTATTTCCCAGTGTCATCCTAATTACATTAAAATGCGGGTTTTTAAAAATAATTATTAATTAATTCAGGAGCGACAGAATTAGCCGTATGTATCTCAGTTCCAAAAAATTTCCATTTAGGGGTTATATTATTTTTGAAAGAATTCTGAATTTCCAACAGGCTCAAATAGTTATTATTAGAGTCTTTAGCCATTAAGCAATATTGGGGATCTATCCACACCCATTTTTTTAATTGCCTGTCATAATATTCATTGAAGGTGTGTGCTATATTATGAACTTCCCTGGTATTAATGTTTGCAAGTAAGGAATAAGCTATAAGAACCTGAGAGTGATCTGAGCAGCAGCCTTTTCCTGTTTCAGTATTCAACCATTCCATATTTTTTACAAGGTCATCACTAAATTTACCGCAATCACCCGGTGCTTCACTTCCCATTTTTGAAAAGTGAAGTACTAGTTTCTAACCAAGTCGTTATCTTTAAGATTAAGCTGGATCAGACTATCGATATATTTTTTCTGTTGAATTTTCTCTTTATAACTGATCCTTAATATGGTTTAAACCAAATAAAATGTACCCATTTTTCAATTCATTTAGATCTATTTCAAAAAATTTATCGGCTTGCACGTGATAAATAAGGCTTTTTGTATTTCCACCTTTAGCCAGGAGGTATAAACAATAACAGAATATATACACAGGTTATAAAAATTAAAATGAAGATTCTTTTAGTGATCTATTATATTTTTCATTTAGTTTATTTACCATTAATTAATAAGAAAAAGTGTTATGTATAAATTATGGTAAGTGTATTATGTAAAAATGTATTAATTAAATTGTTCCAGCCATGATGAATTATGCCAAAATGCACCATATAGAGTATGAAGCATCCGTTTTTCCGTTTTTATTGTCTTCAATAAGGTGCCAAACTGCACTATAATCAAAAATTCCCCATTCTCAAGGTTGCTTTTAGATAATCGGCTTTGGATCATTTCATCCAGATCTTCCGTGATCCATTTCCTGACAGGCGCCTCCAAATCCTGTTTTAGGACGATAAATCACTTCTTGGAAGGTATTTTTCCATAGCCTTTTTCAGCAAATATTTAGTTGTTTTCCCCTTCATTTTCAATTCCGGAGGAAGGGTAGTAGAAAATTCTACGAGATCTTTATCCAGGAAATGGCACACGAACTTCGATTCCTTGGGCCATGCTCATCTTGTCAGTATAAGTCAAATTATGGTCCGGCAGGAAATACTTCATCTCCCAATAAAGCATTTGATTTAGTTTATTCTTCTCTAATGGAATTTTGTCGAGACTTTCAATGAATAATTTATCAGGATTTTGATTTGTAAGATTTCCCTGAAATTCTTTTTTAAATAATTTAATAACTTCTTTATGGTCCATCCAACCATAATACCCCGCCATTCGATCTAACTGATTTTTGCCGGACTGAGCTGCAATTTTTTTAAATCGCCTTATTATGCCATTACCAGAAGGCAGAATTGTGGACAAAGCATTTAACCCCTTCCAAGCAAAACCTGGAATAGCATTCAGAGCTGCTTCATAATTCAATGCCTGATGCCTTCTGTAACCCGAGAATAGGTCATCGCCGGCTGTTCCTCCTAATAAGACAATGTCTCCTTTTCTCTAGCCCTCTTACTTATGGAAAGAACATTCAAAGGAGCTGCATCAGCTTGTGGTTCATCCAGATGCCAGATCATTTTGTCAAAATCTTCAACTATATTAATGTCAGCATCCACTATTTCAAGATTGACATTCAGGTGCTTGGCACAAATTTTGGCATATTTCAAATCATCAGAAAACCCGTCGAAGCCTCCGCCAGTATTGATTGTATAACAATTGAGGTCTTTATCCGGATGTAATTCTCTTGCCATTGCGACAATGGCTGATGAATCCAGGCCACCTGAAAGAAAAAATCCCACCGGAACATCTGAAAGTAATTGTCGTTCTACAGATATTTTAAGATGACTCTGCATTCAGAAATCAGAGTAGATTCAGATTCTACAGAATAATTTCCTGTAAATGGAATGTCATAAAATTCCTCAATTTTAATGGTAGAAGGTTTTCTCAATATTAATGGATATAAAATGTCCGGTTTAAGTTTTTTACATTTTTAAATGGAGTTTGTTCTCCGGGATTATATAGATAATATATGTATCTAAAATGCTTCAATATCTAAAGTCCGGTCAAAATCCAATTTAATTAATGCTTTTAATTCTGAGGCAAAAAATAGGGAATTTCCGGAGTGTACATAATACAAAGGTTTAATTCCAAAATGATCTCTTACTAAAACAAGTTCTTTAGTTAAGTTATCAAAAATGCTAAAGGTAAAAATGCCGTTCAGGCGGGTAAATATAGATTTTCCATATTTAATAAATCCATGAAGAATTGTCTCTGTATCAGTGCCACTTTGAAATTTGATATCCTGTAATAATTCTGATCTTAAGTCTATATGATTATATATTTCACCATTAAATATTATCGTATACCTTCCATCAGGACTGTGCATAGGTTGATGGCCTCTTTCGCTCAGATCAAGTATCGATAATCTTCTGTGGCCAAAGGCAAGATTTTCAAAATTATAAAACCCATGATCATCGGGACCACGATGCGCAATGGTATCGGTAGCGGCCCTGATTTGATCTGTTGCCTTTTGGTCAATAATACCTATAATTCCGCACATAAAGTTTTATTTCTCCAGTTTAATTAGCATAAACAATCCATTTTTGGGAAACAATGATTTTATTAGTTGCCTGGGGTAGATTATTTTAGCAATATTTAATAGCATTCCCTTGTGTCGCTGTCCCGCTTCAGAAGAAAGCAAATCACCATGGGTTAAAACTGTTTCAATTTCAATCTTATTAAAATCTGAGAATAATTCATATGCTTCCGCCAAATTGTAAGCTTTAGTGCCAGGACTCTCAAGGTATTTTGAATAAATTTCTTTCATAGATATGAAAGGCCGGAATCTGAACAAACCGTATCTCAACCACAACATATAACCAATAATGCTTTTGCTATTATAAATCATAATTCTGGCTGGCCCACCTTTTTTCAATACACGGTAAATTTCGTTCTTAGCTCTTTTGTATCCGGACTGTGATGGATTACGCCCCCATGAATATACCAGATCAAATGTATTATCTTCAAAAAGGTAAACTTTCTGCATTTTCAACCTTCAGGTCAGATGTTAGATTAAAGATCTTAAACCTCTCGGAAGTATATTGAATGGCCCTTTCAGTCAGATCAATTCCTGTTAAAACAGCCCCTGCTTCAGCTAATTTCTGATGATCGGCACCTAAGCCCACACCAATTTCAAGAACTATTTTCTTTCCACTTTTCGAATTCTGCAAAACTTAGAATATATGGTTCTAATTGATATCTGATCCTGGATTGATTTTCAAATTGATCTCTTAATTCATTTCCTTTCAGATATAATTCTTCACCGCACGATGCCACATTCCAAAAATCCTTAACTTTTCCATTTCTTTTCCCATGCATTTGAATTTTTCAAATAGTGGTTATTTTTAATCTATTATAGTTGTTGACAGAAAATAATAGAAAATTGATAGTTTCATCTGCACATTTTTCCCAATTGAATTCACTCGCTATTCTTTTTGATACTGCTATATTATTTGTTCTTAAATTTTCATTTAGGAGTAATAATTCGAGAGAATCTGATATTGAATTGACATCAAGTGCATCGAAATAGTAACCGCCTTCCTTAAGAAACTCAGGCATTGGTTGTTTATCCGAACATGCTATAGGCTTACCACTTGACATTCCTTCAAGTAAAATATTTGGCATATTTTCGCAGGTTGAAGCAAATATTATTGCATTACTTCGCGAATAAGTATCAGCTAATTTATTATACGACTTTTTACCCTGATAATTAATAAACTGTTCATGGTTTTCTATACTTTCCAATGCTTCATTGTATTTTTTAAAGCCGGCTTATATGCGGGCCCTACAAGATCTGACAGTTATTGGATAACCTTTTTCCTGAGTTGATCAATAGCTTTAATAACATTCCATTGATGTTTATATAAATCAATTATTGAGACATAAAGAAATTTGAAAGGATTTTTAATTGAATAAGTATTTATATTTTTTTGAATACTTGCAGGAGAATTAAAAATTTTGGAAACTCCATGATGAATAATTGTTTGAGGTGCTTTTAATTCAAGTACATTATTTATATAAGATTTTGCAAAATTAGAAATAAAAATAATCCCCTGCGCCCTCTTAAAGGAAAAGGCACTAATAGTCTCAAGTAGTTTAAGTCTTAACCTCGTTTTGGAAAAACCATATCTTGCTCTTTCGTTTCTTTCGAAAATGAGCATGTTTCTTGACATGGTTACAAATGGTTTGAAATGGCCGATATAGATACCACCCGGGTATGAAAAGAATATCAGTATTAATTGATTTTAGATATCTATTTGAATGAAATATGCCAATAATGTCTCTTTTAATATATTTTCATCAAATTGTCGAATATTAATAAATTCAATATTTTTTATATTCTCGTGTATTCAGTGAATTGTTTGATCCAATCAGCACTTTGCAATTTATGTCTTCTCTGTTGTTAAATATCTTTAATATTTCTTTAAATGAGTTTTGCCTCCACCATCTAGAAGATTGGAAGCATCAATTGCTAATATTGTTTTTTGCATTTCGATAAATTCAGGATTAGACTGAAGATTGATCTCATTAGTATAATATTTCAGTTCTTTCACCCCTTCCTATTATTCCGTTTGAACCTCTGAATACTTCGATATTTTTGTATCCGGCCGCCTTGTACCAGCTTTTTAAAGATTCCTGTGTTTGCGGTAAATCATAAGCAGGACTGTACCAGTCAAATGTGCCTTATTGACCAAACCCATCTTTCCTTGTAAGATTTAAAAGGAACAATAAAAAAAATTCGCTATGGGAAATAATTTGTGCCCAACATTGCCTAATATTTTACCTAAAATAGTTGAAAAGGGTAGAAATATACTTACCAAAACGACAACTAAATTATACTTGAAAATTTTGAGGGAATAATTTAAATATAGGTCTAAGTAAATATTTCCAGGTATACATGGAATATTTTCTTGTTTCGTAAATGTCAACAAAAAGCTTACCACCAGGTTTCACCTGGTCACTTAAACATCTGAATGTTTTTTCAGGATCGGGTGTATGTTGTATAACCCCTAGGCAAAAAACGCTATCAAAAGTTTCTTTTCTAAATGGTATATCATATATACTTGCCTGGAATAAATTGAAATCAAATCCATTGTTTTTCAGATTAGCATCTACTGCTGAACTATAATCGAAAGAGTACAGAGTGCAATTTGAAATTTTGAATATTTCGGTAAACCTACCTGCACTGGATCCCGCTTCCAGAATTCGTTGATTATCAAGAGACTGAATTCTATTTCCTATTACTTCCTCAACTCTTTTGCCTGATAATGTTATTCCTGCATATGAATCTAATTGGGTTTTACGGTGCTTATTCCATTGGAAACCAAAATTATTTGCGTAATTATCTTTAGGAACAAACCGGGAATGAAGTTTGTAATGGGAAATTTAATATCGTCTTTATACGATATTAAGGAGCCTTCCAAAATCTGATCATGATCAACTACATATTCTACCAAAGCAAGATTCTCGCCAGAAATGGTGAAATGAATTCATCAGCAATGGATTTATTCATAAACTATTAATTAAAGAGTTTTCTATTATTGAACACCTCGTTCTGCTGTCCACTGTTCAGCACCAACTCTGGCATTGGCAGACATTTCTATTAACATTGTTTGATTCTTCATTAAATATTCTAATTTATGTACTAACGAATTAACATCATTTGGTTCAATAATAAAACCATTAAATCCATCCTTAATTCTATCTATTGCTGCTCCTGTCACGTTTGTTGCGATTACAGGAATTCCCATTGACAAATTATCAATAACCACAAGGCCATATGGTTCGTGTTTCTTAGCAGCGTGTACAAAAACATGACATTTATTTTGTAATTCGATCATTTCATTTTCATTTAAAAATCCGCAAAATACAACCTGGTCCTGAATGTTAAGTTCCAATGACTTGCGTTTTAATGTTTCAGCCAACTCACCAACACCACCTATATATAGTTTGACATTCTGGCTATTAAGTTTTTTAACAGCTTCCACAACTATATCCACACCCTTATAATCAACCAATCTGATAAAACCAGAATATTAAATTTATCCTTATCTGATTTTTCCATCGCAGATTTGTACAATCTTAAATTTTACCAAAATAGGGCAGATTAACAATTTTATTATGGCATTCAGAATTTAATATCTTTTTAAACTATTAACACCCATTAATCCTGTTGTAAAATAACTTTGGCCTTTTGAAAGAGTATTTTTAAGCATTTGGTGATTGTATTCTTTTGATATTGGTCCGGATTGATACTGTCTGTCCATATAGCAAACGGCAGATTTAACAGTGACCGAAGAAAAATTGATAATAATTTGGTTTTCCCATCCCAGCCTGCATAAACTATAAAAGTGTTCCTTGAAAAAGTCCGTCTAATAATATTAAAATCTATTAAAAGATCTTCTAAGAAGAAATAATCTTCAGAGTCATAAAATTTTTCTTTATAAGGTAGTTGACTGAATTCTTTTAAACTGTAAAATACAGAAATGTCAAGCTTATCAGATTGCTTGATCGCAGAATAGAAATAGTAATTATAAGAAGTTGGTTGGACTGCGAACCAATTTAATTTTAGTTTTTTATCTTTTATGTGATTAATAATCAAGTTGCAATAATTGAGATATTAATAATATAATTAATGATTAATTTATAAGTCCGTACCTTTCTCCACAAATCGAACATCAAAAGCCCGAATAATCTTTCGCATGTTATAACCCTTTTCGTGTCCTTCAATAATTTTTTAACCATATCAACATTAAATATTGATCTCTTGGAATTTAAAAGTGTTTCTTTCAGGAATGTATTCCATTCTCCTTTACGAAACCAATCCCCGATTGGAACTCCAAAACCTTGTTTTCTTTGTTGGTCGAAAGATTCGGGCAGAACTTTTGCAACCAACTTTTTCAATATTATCTTTCGATTTGAGGTTGTAGTCTTAAGTGATGTAGGCACTTTGCTAAATGCAAACTCTATTATCCTAAAATCAAGCATGGGAGCTCTGACCTCCAAAGAATTTAACATGCTTGCCCTGTCTACTTTTACCAGAATGTCTTCGGGTAAGTATGTTAAGAAATCCATCTAGTTCGCCCTTGAATAATATCAGAATTGACGGGAAAGTTTTTTTCTGACTGAATCTACATTGGTGAAATTGCCTTTCCCAATAAAGATTTTCTGGTTTTGTGTCAAAATAAGATGCAATTAATGGCAAGCCATTATTAAGATCCTGATTTAAGCTTTGTAACCACACCCTGCCTTTGAATCCGACAGGTTGAGATTTTCTCTGATAAAAAAGGATAAGGATGTGCGGATTATACTTAAATTTTTGCGGCATTTTTTTTGAAGTATTAATAATCTGTCGTAATGGCCATACCCACCAAACAATTCATCTCCACCATCCCCGCCTAATGCAACAATACAATGTTGGCGGACTAGTTGAGAAACTAGAAAGGTAGGAATCATCGAAGAATCAATAATTGGTTCATCATATTCCTGGTAAGACGTGGAAGCAGATCAATGGATACATCAGATGCATTAAGTTCAGTATGTTCAGTGCTGAAGTAATCTGCAATTAATTTTGCATGGCTTCTTTCATCAAATTTGCTGTGTTCTGGGAATCCAACCGTAAATGTTTTTATTTTATTCCCACTTCGGGCCGCCATGGCTGTTATAAGGCTCGAATCAACACCTCCACTCAACAAGACGCCTAGCGGTACATCAGACACCATTTGTCTTTTAACTGAATCCTCTAATAAATACTCTAATTCATCTACAAGGGATTTTTCATCTAGCGCACCTTTCAGAACATTTTCATCTATTTCAGGAAGACTCCAGTATTTCCATTTTTTTATATTTCCTTTATTTAAATCAAACTCTAATGCATGAGCAGGAGGTAACTTATTCACTCCATTTATAATACATAGTTCTCCCGGAACATAACCCATCGACAAGTAGCAATTTATTGCATCTTTATCAATCTTGTTTCCTATTTCTTTATTTAGTAAAAGTGCTTTTAATTCGGAAGCAAAGATTAAAGTATTTTTAAATATTGAATAGAACATTGGTTTTTCCCCTGCACGATCACGGACCAATAAAATCCGGTTAGTGGCAAGATTATAAATGGCTAATGAAAACATTCCATTTAAATGGTTCATGAAATTATTTCCCCATTCTGAATAAGCAGCCAGAACAACCTCAGTATCACTATCAGATTTGAGTATGTGTCCTTTAGCAAGCAAATCTTTTTTTAGATCTAAATAATTATAGATCTCACCATTAAATACGATACAGAGATCATTATTTACATTAAACATGGGTTGATGACCCAAAACAGAAAGGTCGATTATAGAAAGTCGCCTATGACCTAAACCAACATTTCCCTCATTGTTGAACCAAGCACCTTTATCGTCAGGCCCTCGATGAATCAGTAAATCACGCCCGTTTATGAGCCATCTTTTGTAGATATCTACATTTATATTATCTAAGGAAGTATATCCTATTATTCCACACATCGCGCTAAATATATTTTCAGGTTTTAAACTTGACGCTTTTAATTTTTAATTATTTCGTTGTACACATTCAAATATCCATTCACAACTTTCTCTGTTATTAATTAATGCTGAATATGCAACTGATTTTTTGAGTTCCAGTAATTGGGAGTTCTCAGGATTTAATATAAACTGAATTTGGGCAGCTATCCCTGCTTCATCATTTTTATTAACATAAAAAGCAGCATCTTCACCAAATAAATCTAAATGTTGAGGAATATCAGAAAGTAGCATAGGAACTTGAAGTGCCGTGAGAGCTTCGTGATAACCGTATTTGGCATTCCTTCATAAGAACTCAATGAAATAAAAATCCCGGCAGATTTGATATATTCATATGGAGGATTTACATAACCCAAAAATTTTACACTATTGTTAATTTTAAGTTCCTGCACTCTCAGTTTACATTGGTTTATCAGTTCTCCTTCTCCAATTATATATAAATTTAAATTAGAATAATTTACAACAACATGAGAGAAAGCATTGATCAACTGGATCACATTTTTATCTTCATGTATCCTGCCAACATATACTATAAATGATTCCTCATAAACAGGCTTTACTGAACTAATATTTTCAAAATCTATAATATTGGGCAGTCTTTCTATTTTGATATTTTCAGAAAGAATATTTTTCCAGAATGTTTTACCCTGATTAGAATTTGCTATTAAACCTTTTGCTTTCCTGGTAATACATTTTCGCAAAAAATATTTTATTCCATCTTTGAATCGCATTGGATCAGTTCGTTCAATAGCGACAAATGGGATCCCGGCTATAATTGCGGCAAGACCCCCAAAAATGTCCATTGGCCTTGCCATACTTCACTAAATCCGGTTTAATCTACGAAACAGTTAACTAATTGGAATAAAAGGGTCGTAAAAACTCTAGCCTTGATATATTGGAATATTACTATCAATCAATAAGGGTAAATTAACTCCTCCATTTATAATAACAGCATGGCATCCTATTCCACGCAATTTTAACCCTCTAAGTAAGTAACAAAACTGCTTTTCTGCTCCTCCACCTTGCATAGTGGCAATACAATGAATTGTAAAGATTAGACTTTATTGTTTTCTAAAAGAATGTGTTCATTGAATGTTCAGCTGAAACCGGTAAAGATTTTTGTAATGTAACAATGTAAATTGTTCCACCGGAATCTTTGAATTTTAATTTTCCGTCCTCTTCGTCAAGAAAGATCGAGTTTGGCTGAGCCGCACTGGAACTGACTTCTTTGTAAAAGATAAATAGAGAATTTGGAACAGGTATGACTATTCATATAACTATAATCTGAATTAGAATAATTTTCGATGGCATTTAATCTGTAATCTGTTAAAATTCTTTTTCCCTGAATATTACTGTTATTAATCGTTAATGAATATCCTGCCAAAGCTTTTGAATTGATTCCGATCTTATCACTGTGGCCAATATATTGTGATTCACTTATATATACTTTTATTACTTTTATTAAGATAAAAACCATTAGCATTTCAGTCTCCATAGACATTGTTCAGAATCAAGTTTTGAAGTGAATAATTATGATTGATATATATTAAGTAACCATTTTTATCCTGTTCCTGCTCCCATCTCACATTTTCTATTTTCACCAGAATAGTCGACGCCATTTGACTTTGGTGTCCTCCCCAGTACAACCCATATGTACCGCCCACTCCAGGCCTGAAAACCGCAAAGGATATATTGAGGGAGAAAACATCTTCTTCTATGCTGATCACAGGATTTCCTGAAGCCCTCAGATACAGATTTCTAAAATGAAATGGTCTGCATCTATAGATGAATTAGGATTATTGAGGATAACGATGGGTCTATTGGCATATATCATCATATTGTCTATCGTGCCACATTCTCTTCCCTTGATTTTAATACCTGTTCCGGTGAAGTATG
>JADJSK010000008.1 GCA_016711705.1 Candidatus Brachybacter algidus
CAAATATTATATGCTTCCTGATATATGTCTCCACAAATATTCAATATAAACCTACCGGCGACCAATAATGAACTTATTTCCAGTAGCAACAATAGTGTAAAGCCCTATTTGATTATTTCTAAAAAAATTGAATTAAATAAATTGTTATTTTTAGTTTTGACTGAATAAATAAGGAGCTTAAACTGTGTTGATTAAACTTGGTATTATTGCTGCCAGATTTGCAAAGTAAAGGCAACATTAAATATGCCAATTTCATTATAGCCACCACTAATACTAGATAAATACTTTTGTGTTATCAGCAATGTTAGCATTGTTAAAAATGAAATTAAGAGATTAGGGATAATGTAATTAATTATTCCTATTTTATCTGCACTTGCAATTTTGTTATTGAAAGTAAATGAATTGATTTTTTTATGAACAAAATATAATAGAAAGATATAAAATATTGCAGATGTAGTTAATATTCCGATGAAAATTCCTATAAACCCAAACAGTATAGAAAAATAAAATTCCTAAAACATAAGAAATTCCATAAATACAAGATGTGATTGTAATTCTTTTGTATTTTAAAAGAATCCTTGTAAGGTTCCAATAGAATAAATTATTAAACGACGTTAATAATATAATTAATATTAAAATAAACCAAAAACCATACGACAGTGGCTCTGTAAAAAAATAGTCATTTATAACATTATTGAAAATAAATAGTATTAATAATAACGGTATATTTATAAATAAAAGTGATTTTGTGAAAAAAGTTAATACTCCACTTAATTTTTCTTTGCTTTCATCTTTTAATTCTGATACAAATCGATTGGCAACAGATGTTAACCCCAGACCTGTTAAAGAAATAAATGTATTAATAAAAATTAAAAGATAGGTAAATCTTCCGTAGGTACTGACATCAAGGGTATTTGCCAATAATATTCCTGCGAAAAACGTACTGCCCTGACTAAAAAATATAGCGACAAAATAATATATGATATTATAAAAGTAACTTTTGTCAATTTTCATCTCTTTACAGTACTGTTGTTAATTTTTTTATTGTTAAGATTTTAAATAATGAAAATGAAATTTATTGTTGGAAAGCTGTCAAAACTATCTTTCGCAGAATAATGATGATTGCTGAAAATAAAAACCCAATTATTCCTCCAATAACAATTTGAATATATAACCCGGCTTCTTCAGTTATAAGAGGCTTTCTTGGGTAATCGATTTGTTGAATAAATGGCGTCTTACTCTTCATTGTAAAATCTGCGATTTCAAGGTTTTTAAGTATTTCACCATATAATTCGGTGGAAATCCTTGAATCTCTTGTTAATTTGATAGAAGGCAACCTGGATGATTCCTCCCAAATACCCATTGATTTATCAGTGTAACTTGTAGCTTTATCAAGTTGATTATTCATCCTGTTATAAAGTAATTCAACTCTTTGTTTTAAAAGATCATAAGTCAACTTTTCTTTTTCTATGGATTTTTCAATATAAAAATTACTTAAAACTTCAAACATTGTGTTTATAAAAGATTGCTCAAATCTTCATTATTGCTTATTAGTTCTTAAAGTCATGATCCTGATTTATCATTAGAAGAAGATGAGAAAAGACTTTTTCACCTGTTAGCGCAAGATAGATATTTAACATCATTGTACTTTCAGCTAAAGTGTTAATACTATCATCGGAGAAATAGAAATCTTTTAATAGTGTATCTTTAACGCTAGTATTGAGCTCGTAATTAGTTATAAAATGGTTTGCTAAATAATCATATTTTCCATCAACTGTCTTTTTTTAACTAATGTCTGTTCAATGATACTTTTGGATCTTGATAATGACAGTATTTTTTTCAAGATTGTATTTTCCTGCTCCTCCGCCAAATCTTCCAAGTATATTTGCTGCAATGGCATTCATTGATGGACCTGTATCTTCATTAACCATAAAAGTTAATTCTGCAATATATTTCTTGTCAGCATAATAGGCCCTTAAACCAAAGAGAGCTCCAAAGATTATTGAGCACGCCAAAACAATGTACCATTTCCTGAGTAATTCACGGAAATAGAAGTTTATCCTTAGAATAAATTCTTTGAGTGAAATATCTTTATTAGGTTCCTGCATAATATATTATTTTCTAATTAATTTTCCTGAAACCAAAGATTAGGAAGTACTAAATCCTTGTTGTCAGTATTTTTATGATCAAGTTTGTGGGGGAATGATTTCTGTAGTTCTGTAAATGAGATCCTGTCATTTCTGAGAAATGTAAATTCAGCTACCCTGGGTATTTCAATCTCGGATTGGATATGTGAACCGCAGCAGTTATTAGGATGAATATGTACAATGGAATGGTTCATAAGTAGTTTATCAAAAACAGATGTGCACAAATTAAAAAATTGAGGTTCCCATAGGCATTGGAGGTTATGAAATTCTATAACTATAATCCTGAACCTGTTCAACAAATCTTCACTCATATTTGCTATAGAAATATATTCACTATTTTCAATATCCATTTGTAATAACAGATCGCTGTTAGTATTGTCTAGATTAGAATTTACCCAATTATCCATTGTAATATAATCCTCATTCGAGGTTATTCCAATGTATTTTTTAAAAATTTGTATCTGTATTTTTCTATATCTAAAATGGGATTATCTACTGATTTATCTGCCATAAATATTTTCATCTCCAGAAGTGAGCATGCTTTTTCAAACTCACTTATTTTATCAACACCCGGAGAAAAACATGCTTCAATATTTTCCAAATCATCAGGAACAAGATAGCCACCATCACCATTAGGTCCCAACCTGATCAACTCTAAATTTGTTTTTAATGGTGAAAGCTTTTTAATAAAGCTTACGAGGTCATCTTTTTTAGTCGCTCTAATTAAAAGTATACCAAAAAGACCAAAAAAATTTCTGAT
Source organism: Candidatus Brachybacter algidus (assembly GCA_016711705.1). GTDB lineage: Bacteria > Bacteroidota > Bacteroidia > Chitinophagales > Saprospiraceae > Parvibacillus > Parvibacillus algidus. The sequence goes on from JADJSK010000008.1 coordinate 2,908, forward strand.
TATAATAATTATAATATTTCTCATTTCTGATTGTTTCTCAAACCAATAATTTTTCGTTGTTGTTTTAATGATTTTTTATTTTATATAAATATTCACCATACCCACTTTTTATGTAGTTATGAGCCAGGATATTTAATTGTTGCCTAGAAATAAAACCCTTTTCTGAAAGCACTCTCTTCTATACAACCGATCTTGTATCCCTGACGTTTTTCAATGACTCGGATGAATTCTGATGCATTATGTTATAAAGTCTAAATAATTATTCTTAGTTATTACCTCAAAGGAAGCCTCTGGATAAGCCTTTGAAAATGCAACAGGAATTTTGGACACTTTTGTTGTGCTCCATTTGAATTCAAATCCTGAAAGGTCTTCTCCAGTTTCTTCGAGCCAATCTAATTCTTGTTGATCGTATGTTCGCCAAAAAAAATTACGCGCTTTTATTTTATTGTAATGCTGCTTTTTGACTCTTTCTGATGCTAAATAATTTTCCCACAGGTCTCCAGTATCATTTCTCTCCGTTAGTCTTTTAAAATTTGAAATGAGTGCATTTCGAATCCCATTATCATAAAAATAATATCTGGAAGTCTTAGTTATTTCTTTACGCAAATTTTTACTAAATCCTTCGACCTTAAAAATTACGAATACCTTGGTAAGTAATGTAAGATATCGTTCTACTGTGTTTTTTGAAAGCTGCAATTGGTTTCCCAATTCCTGCAGCGAAACTTCTTTCCAATTTGAAAGGCGATCAAACGAAGCAAATTGTATATTTTGTCCGAGTTTTTAATTCCATCAAAATCAAAATATCTTTTAAAAGATAAGAATTAATGATTTCATAAATGTAATCCTCTTTTTCTTTCCAGTCTGAATATTGTTCTAATTGGGATATCCTCCAAACAATAATCGCTGCTCTAAATGCTGTGAAGTTTCTTTATAATCTTCAAACTCTGCAAATTCTTTCTGTGCTAGCGGAAAAGATACAGAGTATTTTTTCTCCAACCAAGGGTTCTCCAAGATTATTAACCAAGTCGAACATGGATGAGCCTGTGGCTATTACTTTTATCCCTTCAATTGAATCAACGATCAGTTTGAGAATTAAACCAATATCAGGAATATGTTGTGCCTCATCAATCACCAAGACATCTATACCTGAAAGTAATCGCTGGTAATTTGTGACCGATCGCTCCTTAAGTAAATCTGAGTCCATGATGTCCTCACCATTGAGCTGTAAATATACATTTTGAGGATGCTCTTTAATAAAGTCTTTAATGAGCTTCGTTTTTCCAACTCGCCTTGCCCCTAATAACAGTAGCACCTTTTCAGGAAGCAGTTTTTTACTGAATTCAGTGAAAAGTACCCTTTTAAAATAATTTGACATCCTTGGACTTACCTTTTGCACAGCAAAGATAGTGAAATAAACCTTAATTGCGTCAACCAACTGACTGAATTTAGCTAAATTGCGTCAGTCAGTTGACTGAATTTAGCTAAATTGTGTCAATGGATATTTATTTGATGCGCTTCAGATACACCCCGTACCCACTTTTTATATACAATTCTGCAAGTTCATTGAGTTGCTCCCTCGAGATAAACCCTTTTCTAAAGGCGATCTCCTCGATGCAACCGATCTTATATCCCTGACGTTTTTCGATGACGCGGATGAATTCCGTTGCATCATGCAAAGAGTCGAAGGTGCCGGTATCCAGCCAGGCGGTGCCACGACCCAGGATAGCCACATTGAGATCTCCACGTTTCAGATATTCTCGATTGACATCCGTGATCTCGTATTCTCCACGGGGAGAAGGAGCAAGGTCTCGTGCTATTTCCACAACAGAATTGTCATAGAAATAAAGTCCGGGAACAGCATAATTGGACTTTGGAGAATCAGGTTTTTCTTCTATGCTGATGGCTTTTTTGTTCTCATCAAATTCCACCACACCATAACGTTCCGGATCTGACACCTCGTATGCAAATACATAACCACCTTCCACATTACTGAGCTTCTCTAATTGCTCTCCTAATCCCGCACCGTAAAAAATATTATCTCCCAGTACAAGGGCTACTTTATCATTGCCAATTAATTCTGCACCCAAGACAAATGCCTGAGCAAGTCCATTTGGCACTTCCTGAGCCACATATTCGAATCTGCAACCTATGTCAGAACCATCTCCAAGCAGCCTTTGAAACTGACTTTGATCTTCAGGAGTTGTGATGATCAGAATTTCCTTTATTCCTGCCATCATCAATACAGACAGGGGGTAGTAGATCATCGGTTTGTCATAGATCGGCATGAGTTGTTTGCTGATCGCTTTTGTGATGGGGTAGAGTCGTGTGCCGGATCCGCCGGCGAGGATTATTCCTTTCATTTTTTTTAAGAGGTTAGAAAGTGAGAATGTGAGAAAGTGAGAAGGAGTCCACCCCCTTGGCCCCCTCCGAAGGGGGACATGTGGAGAGCCGCATGGTTTTGTTTATTATTCAATGTTTTAATATTAATGGAGTGAGAATGTGAGAAGGTGAGAAGGTGATGAGGAGTTAAACAAGTTTTTTTATTAATCCTGATAACATACTTTTGATATGATTCAATTTTCTGAACATCTCAGGATCTTCTTTTATATATCCGATTCTATTTGATAAAATATATTGGGTTTCCAGTTCTGCGCAGGATCCAAGGGAATAAAAAAGAAACCTTTTAAATTCAGGACCACTTTGCCTGGCTGCCCCTTCTGCTATATTAGACGGAATAGATATGGCGCATCTTCTCATTTGTGAGGAAAGTCCATATTTCTCATCTAAAGGTAAACATTTTGTGATTTCGTAAATGCTGGTAACTAAATCCATAGAAACTTGCCAGACCACGAGGTCTTTGTGGGATGAAATTTTCATTTTAATTAAAATTTGGTGATCAAAAACACTAAATTAAACATTATTCACCAAACCCTATAATAAATAACAAAAATATGCTTTTGACCTCCCTTCTCACCTCCTCACTTCTTCACCTTCTCACCCCTTCTATTCCAAATCTTCCAAACTTAATCTCTCCCCTTTTTCAATATTCCTCTTCACTTTCTTTCCCAACACTTCTTTAAAAAACTTCGGATGCAATCCAAATCCCGGTCCTGATCGAACGGATATTCTTCTCAGTTAAAACTTCACCCTCAGCAATATTCTCTACTATATAAAGCGATCGACTAAAATCCTTCCCTTTTTTCTGCTTATCAGTCAGGTTATAATCAACTTTCCCTATTGCCTTTTCAGCTTCCCGGACTGCTTTTACCATCTCTGTGAATTCTGCTTCATTCATGGAGAAGGATGAGTCAGGACCACCGATGGAACGGTCGAGGATGAAGTGCTTTTCAATTATTTTAGCTCCAAAACATGTAGCTACGACAGGTGCAGTGCTTCCGATGGTGTGATCCGACAATCCGACAATCATATTAAATCGTTCAGCGAAATCTTTTACCATGATCATATTTGCTTCTTCGATGGGAGCCGGGTAGGAAGATGTGCATTTTAATAATGCGATATTTTCATTGCCCATGCGCTCACAAGCGTCGATGGCAAGTTCGATGTCTTCAAGTTCTGCGATGCCTGTGGAAATGATGATGGGCTTTCCTTTGGATGCCACCAATTCTATCAATGGAATGTCTGTTATTTCAAAGGATGCTATTTTGTATGCCGGAACATTCAGACTTTCTAATAATTCAACAGCTGTTGGGTCAAATGGCGATGAAAAACATTCTAATCCTTCTTCTCTTGCGACGGCGAACAATTGTTCGTGCCACTCCCACGGTGTAAATGCTTCCGAATACAAACTGTGTAAATTACGTCCTTCCCAGATGGTGCCTTTGATCAAAAAGTCATTCTTCTTTGAATCAATTGTGATGGTATCAGCTGTGTAAGTCTGAAATTTAATTGCGTCCGCACCGGCTCGTTTTGCGGCACGGATAGTTTCAATAGCTGTGTCCAGACTACCGTTGTGATTGGCGGATAGCTCAGCTATGATGAAGACGGGGGAGGTGGAGGATATGGTGTAATTGCCTATTTGCATTTTTATAAAGGTAGAAGTTAGAAGTTAGAAGGACGCTTTGGATGATATTTTACTTTTTCTTAAAAGAGGATGCTTAAGGTTTAACAAAAGTTAGAAGGTGAGAATGTGAGAATGTGAGAAGGGGTCTTCGAAGTTTAATTTTTTGCTGAATGAAAAAGAAGATAAATCACAGAGGCAATTAGTTGCTATTATTTGCTGTTGTAATTGATATTCAGAATTTTAGAGAATTTAATGAAGATTTGAGATATATGAATTCAATAATTATTTATATTAAAGATTCTACTTTGACTTAAATATTACACTACAAAATACAAGAGTTCACGGAGGGATTTTAATCTTTGATTAAAATTTTGCACAGATGAAACTGTTGTGCCTTGATTTGATTACCCATTACGCATTACCTATTTCCCATTATTTATCATTTATCATTTGAATTCATAATGTCACCACCTTCGGGGTTTTGGGATTTTCATGCATTTGATTTTCTATAAAAATGTCAACCTTTCAGGTTTTTTGCTTCATCATTACCCATTACTGATTACCCATTACTTATAATCACCACATATCGATAATTATTCTCAACTTCAGTTCTTTCAAATCCCAGTTTTTCAAAGGAAGAGATGGAAGGAAGATTGCCTTTTGAAACAAAACCTTCGATCGTTAATGGTTTATGGTCCGGAGAAAGTATTTTTACAAATTCTTTACAACCTTTAGCGAGAATTGCCTGACCTAAACCCTTTCCATGAAATGCGGGATCCAGCAAATATGAAATAGTTGCAGTGTTTTCATTCATGTCAAATCGAATTGAACCGATTGGCTCATTATCCAACTTTGCAATGAAATAAACACAGTTTTGATCATTTATTTTCCTTGAAAACCAATTATTATGTTCCTCCAACAATATTGGATTTGTATTGAAGGACCACTTTCTTACTTCAGGGTCAGATGCCCATTTGTAGGTAATTTCTGAGTCCTCAGGTTTAGCTCTGGTCAATTCGATTGATGCAATATTTTCCAGCAATTGAAAGCATTTATTTATGCGACTTTTTGATTTTCCATCAATTATTTCGGTAATATTAATATCTGAATTGAGGGCAATATTTACGGCATTTTCAATTGCTGTTTCAGAAAAATTATCGGCATCAATGAAGGCGTTTTGTGATAGAAAATTTTGATAAAAGTATTTTTGATTTTCAACAAAATATCCGGAAATTGGAATACAACCGGCTGCAAATACTTCCAATAAAATGGTGCTGCAGGGCACGATGGCGACATCAGAAGCCGACATTATTTCTGCCATTTGATATTCATCAATAGCATGTGATAATTTAATTTCTCTCATTTCCGACAAACACCTTTAATGATTCTGAATGCTTGTAGGCACTTCCTGTGACGACATTTATAGTTTTAAATGCCGAAAATTGAATTGCAATTTTTAAAGCTCTAAGAGTCAGATCTAATTGATCGCCTCCACCGAAACAAATAAAACAAGACTTAATAGAAGTAATTTTCCTTTTATTATTAGCTGCTTTTAAGAACGGTTCTCTAAGCAGAGCAAAGTTGGGTCCGAGTGCAAAATAATTAAATGGATCAGTTGAATAATCCGTGGAAGTTATTCCCGGAGCTTGATTTATGATGACATCAGAATGATAATTTTTATCGTGCAGGTCATCGATGCAAACGATTTGAGAACCTTTCTCCCGCACTTTTTGGTACAGTTCTGAAGGAAAATGATGACCATCGATCACCACAATTTTCTTTTCATCACACAGATCCAAAAATTCATTTTCTTTCTTAATTTGAATCAGTTTGTAATTATTTTTGGTCAGAATATACTCGAAATCACCGGTTATTTCTCTACAAACGAATGTGATGTCATACTTGGAATCCAGCATTTGTACCATGGCCATACAGCGGTAGAGGTGGCCCATGCCGAGGGAGGTAGAGCCATCGGCGCGGAGGAGGATATTCATGATATTATCTTTGATATTATTATGAACATGCCTACGACCTGAGATGATGAGGGAAATCCCAGGCCTACGACCTGGGTTATGGGAAGTCGCCCTTTCAGGGCTAGTGGATAACCAAATATCATGAAATAAACTATTAAAATAACTACTCATTACCCATTACCCATTACTCATTACCCATCTCCCATTTCACCTCCGCCATCTTCCAGTCACTTTCATTGTCAATGTCCTGAACTTCCATTTCTGAAAGAATGATGACTTTAGAATTATCCGAGTACAAACTATTACTAATTAATTCCGGTCGGAGCCAATACCACTGACCTGCATCGTGATAAGCCGCTGGTAGGTCCTGACTGCGGGTATGGCTGTATTCAGGCCAGTTCATGGATACAAAATTATCTTCATCTACCTTTAAGGATCTAAGGATTGGAAATGAAAAAGGTACGACAGGAAATACACTTGCTATTTCATTTTCTAAAAGATCTAAACCAGCTGTTAAATGCGATGATTTCATCAATGGAGCAGTGGGATAAATACAGCAAACTTCGTCGAATGTTCGATCTTCTTTTTTATAGGATTCCAGTACTTCTCTGATTACTTCAAGTGTCGTTGCTGTGTCGTTCGAAGTATTTTCTGACCTTAGGAACGGTACTTTAGCACCAAGTTCAAGGCTGATATTTTTTATTTCTACATCATCTGTGGACACCATAACTTCATCAAATAAGCCACTTTTTAATGCGGCCTCGATCGAGTAAGCGATAATAGGTTTCCCGTGGAAATTTTTAATATTCTTTCTTGGAATTCTCTTACTTCCACCACGTGCCGGAATGATGGCCAGTCTAGCCATTATAGTAATTGTCGATGGTGTTGATGACGTATTGTTGTTCTTCTGAGGTCAATGTCGGAAACATAGGTAGACTAATGCAATGTCGGTAATATTGCTCTGAATGTGGCATATCTCCTTCCTTCCATCCAAATTGTTTGTAATAAGGCATCAAATGTGTAGGTATATAGTGGATCTGAGCAAAAATATTATGTTCCCTAAGATGTTTGTATAGACCTAATCTATTCTCTGCTTCAATCACATACAAATGATAAGCATGACCTTCGATGACACCCGATTGACCTAGGATATATGTTTTTTCCTGAAATGCATTTTCATAAATTCTCGCTATTTCTCTTCTTCTTTTAATCCTTCTTCAGCTCGATTTAATTGGCTTAAGCCGAGGGCAGATTGAAATCTGTGATTCGATAATTGTATCCTAGTTGTTGCAATTCCATATACCATCCGGGTATTCATCGCCTCCACCACTGGCGAATTCCATAGAATTAGTATAATTATCATCTCCTTTAGTAATACCATGGGAGCGCAATCTATTTAATTGCTTGTACAATTCTTCGTCATTGGTAGTGATCATCCCACCTTCCCCGCAAGCAATGTGTTTGACAGGGTGGAATGAAAATATGGCAAGTTCAGCAAATTTGCCATTTCCGCACCATTGTTCAACGCCATTTGTGTCTTTAAAATACCCTCCGGGAGCATGACAGGCATCTTCAATGATCCATAAACCGTATTCATCCGCTAATTTTCTAAATGCTTGCAAGTCCACTGCTCTTCCCGCAAAATCCACTGGAATAATTCTTTTGTAGTTCCCCTCATGGTCATTTTCTAATATCTTTCTTACAGAATTAATATCAAGCAAATAAGTTTCAGGATCTATATCTCCAAAAACAACTTCTCCACCACAATATCTAACGCAATTAGCAGAAGCAGAAAAGGTAATCGGAGTAGTTATTACCTTGTCTCCCGGTTTTACATCCAGCGACATTGTACAAAGATGCAGTGCGGCAGTGCCATTAGAAACTGCTACGCGTATTTGCTACCTATGTATTTAGCAAAGCATTTTCAAACTCACCGATTTTAGGGCCTTGAGTCAGGTAGTCTGATTTCAGCGATTCTGTTACAGCTGCGATGTCGTCATCTGTTATATTTTGGCGTCCGTATGGAATGGGGTTTCTCATGTGAGTGTTGTGCTAATTATTTTTTTAGAAGTCCACCCCCTTGGCCCCCTCCGAAGGGGGACATTCGTGTGGCCTCATGTTTGTTGTTATTAGTGAAAGTTGTACTAATAAGGATGGTTATATTTTTGTAATAAATATGATCGTATGATGTCCCCCCTTTGGAGGGGGCTAGGAGGTGGACTCGTTTGCACCTTCAAAGTTATTCAACATTTAGGTGGACCAACCAATTTACTATCCAATACTTCGCTTAAATCAATTCATCCACATGCTCCCTGATCAATTCGCGCAAAGTCTCCACAGTCTCCCATTCCGTATTCTCCCCACTATTATATGAAAATCCAGGTTGTACGATTTTTGCATTGAATTCCTTGATAAATTCATCCAATTTCCAATTGTGTGTACTGGGAATAATAGTATAATATTTTCCTAAATCATAGGTATAAAATGAATCGGATGAAGTGATCATTTCTTCATGCACTTTTTCTCCGGGGCGTATACCTACAATTACTTGTTCACAATCTGGACCAACTGCAGTAGCTACATCTGTGATTCTGTAAGATGGTATTTTGGCACAAAGATCTCACCTCCCCAGGCATGCTCCAGGGCATGAATGACCATTTCAACCCCTTCCGTCAGGGAAATATTGAAACGGGTCATGTTAGGATCAGTTATAGGTAATTTTCCTTCTTTTTTCTTTTTAATAAAAAAGGGAATCACTGAACCGTTTGAACCCATTACATTGCCATAGCGCACGACAGAAAATCGAATTGGATTATTTCCTCGGATATTATTTGCTGCAACAAACAATTTATCTGAGGTAAGTTTAGTAGCACCGTATAAATTGATAGGTGCACAAGCTTTATCTGTTGATAATGCCACAACACGCTGCACCGTTGTTTCAAGACATGCATGGACGACATTTTGAGCTCCTACGACATTGGTTGCGATGCATTCGTCTGGATTGTATTCTGCGATATGCACATGTTTCATTGCCGCGGCATGGATGACATAATCTATGCCTTTCATTGCTCTTACCAATCGATCCTTGTCTCGCACATCACCGATAAAAACCTGATCTGTGGATATTTCTCCGGTGGATAATCTTGAGCCATTTGAAATTGCTTTTGCTCGTCTCTGGAAAATATCACAAGTCGTGAAATGTCAGGATGATTCTTAAAGATATATTGGGTCAAAGCCTTACCAGGGAGCCGGTGCCACCTGTGATGAGGATTGATTTGTTAGAGAAGGAAAAGGTCATGGTTGTTTGTTTTTTGATGGTCCACCCCCTTGGCCCCCTCCAAAGGGGGATATGCGTTTGGCCTCATATTTAAGTTTAATTTGAGAAACTTTTGCTCTTTGGTGTATTTTTCATTTTCATTCTTCATTAATTTACCCGTACATCTCTTCATAATACTTCCTATAATCACCACTTGTCACGTGTTCCAGCCATTCGGAGTTAGAAAGGTACCAATCGATTGTTTTTTCTAGTCCTTCTTCGAAAGTGACGGATGGATACCAACCAAGTTCTTTGTTTATTTTGGAGGCATCGATGGCATAACGTCGGTCGTGGCCCGGACGGTCTTTGATGTAAGTAATTAACTGCTCTGATTCTCCCTGAGTTCTGTCTAGTTTCCGGTCCATGATGGAGCATAGTAACTTGACGAGGTCGATATTTTTCCATTCGTTGAATCCACCGATATTGTAGGTTTCACCGATTTTTCCATTGTGAAACGCTGCGTCTATGGCTGTGCCGTGGTCTATAACGTACAACCAGTCGCGAGTGTACAAACCATCTCCATACACCGGTAGGGATTTTTTTTGAATGATATTATTAATAAATAAAGGAATTAACTTTTCCGGAAAATGAAAAGGACCGTAATTGTTTGAACAATTAGAGATCATGACCGGCATGCCGTATGTGTCACCAAAAGCGCGGACCATATGATCCGAAGATGCTTTGCTGGCACTGTATGGTGAATGGGGATCGTACTTGGTTTCTTCAGTAAAGAAGCCAGTTTCTCCTAAAGCGCCATAAACTTCATCAGTGGAAACGTGGTAAAATAAATGACCATCCTTTTCATTATCCCAATGTTCGCGGGCAGCCTGAAGCAGGTTTGCTGTTCCCATGACATTCGTTTCGATGAATACAAATGGATTTTCTATCGATCGGTCTACATGACTTTCTGCTGCAAGATGAATGACATGGGTGATGTTATATTCTTTGAAAACATATCTCAAGGTCCCGAGGTCACAAATATCTCCTTTAATAAAGCGATAATTACCAGCGGCTTCGATGTCTTTGACATTTTCAAGATTACCTGCGTAGGTCAACAGATCGAAATTGAAAATATTATATTCCGGATATTTATTGACAAATAGCCTGGCTACGTGTGAACCTATGAAGCCAGCTGCACCGGTGATAAGAATGTTTTTAGAACTCATTAAATTATTTTGATATTGAATTTTTATACCAATCGAAGGATTTTTTCAAACCTTCCTTAACTTTTATTTTTGGGTCATAATTGAGCAGTGTTTTGGCTTTTGAAATATCTGCTAAACTTGCTCTAACGTCACCTTGTCTCGAACTTCGATAATTTGCATTAAGTTCAGAATTGCCAATTAATTTTAATTCATTCCACATTTCATTGATGGTAATACTATCTCCAAGAGCGACATTATAAACCTGATTAAATGCTTCTTCATTTTCTGTAAATAAGGCCAATAGATTGATTTGAACTACGTTTTCGATAAATGTAAAATCTCTGCTTTGTTCACCATCTCCGTTGATAAATGGGGCATCATTGTCCAAAATAGCCTTGTTGAAAAGCGGAATTACTGCTGCGTATTGACCATTCGGATCTTGTCGTGGGCCGAACACATTAAAATATCTCAATCCGATAAATTCCAAGCCATATAAATCACCAAATACTTTTGCGTACAATTCATTGACATATTTTGTAACCGCATAAGGTGAAAGCGGCAAGCCAATATTGTTTTCTACTTTAGGTAAATTTGGACTATCTCCATAAGTGGAAGATGATGCTGCATAGACAACTCTTGAAATGCCTGCATTTTTAGCTGCAGTGAAAATATTTAACGTCCCTGAAATATTTACATCATTGGTGGTTAACGGATCTTCAATGCTACGAGGCACGGATCCCAATGCTGCCTGGTGACAAACAATAGCAATGTCTTCCATTGCTTTCGTACAATCTTCAAAATTTCTGATATCACCTTGCTGGAATTGGAAATTTTCGTTTGAAAGATTGTGATTTATGTTTTGCATTTTGCCGGTAGCTAAATTATCCAGGACGCGCACAAATCCAATATCAGGCAATGCCAAAAGTGCATCAGCTATGTGCGAACCTATGAATCCTGCTCCACCGGTGATCAGTATATTTTGCTTCTTCATCATAATCGTTGGTCGACCCTACCTAATGGAAAAAAGCCTTTTACATCATAAATAACGCTATCCTTTTTACAGATGGTATCTAAGTTGATTTCTCTAAATTCATTATGAGCGACAGCTAACACTACGGCATCATACCTCATGGATTCATCTAATGATTTTATACTTCTCCATCCATATTCATGGTGCATTTCATCAGGATTCACCCAAGGGTCCATTACTGTCACATTCGTATGATAAGTTGCAAGACAATTTAAAATATCCACCACTCTGGTATTTCTGACATCTGGGCAATTTTCTTTGAAAGTAGCACCTAAAACCAGAATGTTTGAATTTTTAATATTGATATCTTTTTTTATCATCAATTTGATCACTTCTTCAGCAATATATTCACCCATGCTGTCATTTAAGCGACGCCCGGCAAGAATCATTTCGGGATGATATCCAACTTCTTGTGCTTTTTGTGCAAGATAATAAGGGTCTACTCCAATGCAATGACCTCCAACTAATCCTGGTTTAAAATTTAAGAAATTCCATTTGGTACCTGCTGCTTCCAGCACCTGAGTGGTATCCAAATCCAACCTGTTAAATATCTTTGATAGCTCATTGACAAAGGCAATGTTGATATCCCGCTGGGTATTTTCGATTACTTTGGCAGCTTCCGCAACTTTAATTGAGGCGGCTTTGTAAATTCCGGCAATAATTACTTGACCATATAAATCAGCAATTTTTTCGGTTATTTCCGCAGTGGAACCTGAAACGATTTTCAGGATCTTTGTCACAGTGTGCTCTTTGTCACCGGGGTTTATTCTTTCAGGCGAATATCCGGCATGAAAATCGGTATTATATGTTAGACCAGATATTTTTTCCAATACAGGAATACAAATTTCTTCTGTTGCACCCGGATATACAGTCGATTCGTAAACTACTATTGCCCCTTGTCTCATGACTTTTCCGACAGTTTCACTTGCCTTAATTAAAGGGGTAAAATCAGGTTTATTATTTTTATCTACTGGAGTGGGAACTGTTACGATATAATAATCAAAGCTCTCAATATCTTTCAAAACCGAAGTTAAGGAAAGTCCAGTATTGCCTGTAGAATTAAGCACTGAATTTAAATTCTCAGAATCAATCTCTAAAGTTTTATCCAGACCTGAATTTAATTCACTAAGTCTGGTTTGATTAATATCAAATCCGACGACTTTGAATTTTTTTGCAAATTCAACTGCGAGAGGAAGACCTACATATCCGAGGCCAATGATGGCTATTTTTTTACTCAATTACTTTTAGTTCTTTTTAGTTAATTGTTCTATATCATTCAAATCTTTGTGTCTGGCTGAAGATTTTTTAGCAGTAATTAATTGATTCAAATGAATGACATTAATAATTAAATCTTCTTCGACTTGGTATCTGACTTTATTATTAAAGACTTCCTCAAATTCTACTCCTTTCATTTTTGTCATTATATCAATGGAGACCGGTGGTCGACCAAATTCAAAAACATCGAATTCTTTTATATTTAAAAATCGTTCCAATGTCATACTAAACAAGGACATTCCAAATTCATCAAAGGCATGAATTATTTTGGAATAATTTTCACTAGTTGGATTTACAAATAGATCCATGTCTCCGGTAGTACGCTGATAACCATGAATTATAACAGAATATCCACCTACAAGAACATATTCAACACCTGCCCTTTCAAATGAAGATAAAAAATCATTAAAGTCAGAATTGAATATATTGTTTGTCATTGACTTTTCCTCATATTGAAATGAGTTTTATCCATTATCCTTTTATTCGAATAAGGAATACCATAAGCTGAACATGTAAGCTGCCATGAAGCGGACAATCGTTCTTTTACTGAACGGCTCAACCAATATTCAATATTATTTCCCTTTTCTTCAAAGGAAACAATGCGCATGGCAGTTCGGTCGAGTTTAATTTGGTTTTCTTTCACGGCCTCCCTATCGATTCAAAATAAAATCCATTTTGTTGCATCGTGGCCGGATCGAAGATATTTCTACCATCGAAGATTGCTTTGTCGATCAATTTACTTTTAATAAAGTTGAAGTCAGGTGAACGGAATTCATTCCATTCAGTGAGTATCATCAGCGCATTTGCATTATTTAAAACCTCATATTGGTCATTCGCGAAGGCTATTTTATCACCATATAATTTTTCCACATTTTCCATTGCTTCCGGATCGAATGCCTGGACAATAGCTCCTGCTTTTAATAATTTTTCAATGATGTATAATGCCGGAGCTTCACGGATATCGTCTGTATTTGGTTTGAATGCTAGACCCCAAAGAGCAATGGTTTTACCTTTCAGGTCACCTTTATAATAATTTCTGATCTTGTCGAATAGGACGGTTCTTTGTTTTTCATTGACCTTGATCACAGAATCCAGAATGCTGAACTCGTATTCGTTCTGGTCAGCTATTTTTGCCAAAGCTTTGACATCCTTCGGGAAACAAGACCCTCCATAACCAATGCCGGGAAATAAAAACCTTTTTCCAATTCTCGTATCAGAACCCATGCCTAGACGCACCATGTCTACATTAGCACCTACTTTTTCACATAGATTTGCGATCTCATTCATGAAAGTGATCTTGGTAGCAAGAAATGAATTCGCAGCGTATTTGGTCAACTCTGCAGAACGTTCATCCATGAAGTAAATCGGATTTCCTTGTTTGACGAAGGGTTCATAAAGGGTGCGCATCACTTCTCTGGCTCTCTCAGAATTAGTACCGATTACGACTCTATCAGGCTTCATAAAATCTTCCACAGCAACTCCTTCTCTTAGAAATTCCGGATTGGAAACCACATCAAACAAATCTTCCGAAATATTCTTTGCAATGGCATTATGAACCATTTCTGCTGTTCCTACAGGAACTGTGCTTTTATCGATAATGATTTTATATTTTTTTATCAAATTGCCCAACTTATTCGCTACATCGATAATGTAAGATAGGTCGGCAGAACCATCTTCTCCTTCCGGAGTAGGTAATGCAAGGAAAATAATATCACCAAAATCCACTGCTTTTGCAAGATCAGTGGTAAATTCCAGTCTTTTCTTTTCGATATTTCTGTGAAAAATTACTTCAAGTCCAGGTTCGTAAATAGTAATTTTACCTGCGCTAAGACTTTTGACTTTTTCCTCATTTATGTCCACACACATGACATGATTGCCTGTCTCAGAGAAACATGTTCCTGTGACGAGTCCAACGTAGCCGGTGCCGATAACTGTGATGTTCAATTGTTAATTATTAGTTGTTAATTGTTATTCTACCCCGATGTGAAGGGACTGTAAAATGTTTGATTTGAGCAAGGAGGTTCAATTGTTAATTATTAGTTGTTAATTGTTATACTACTTTGATTTGAAGGATCTATTAAACGGTTATTTTGTGCGAAGTTGGATAATTGTTAATTATTATTTGGGTGTGGGATTCCTATTTTGCTTTGCTTTCGATGTTTTTATGATACTGGTTAGCATTTTTATTAGCTCGATGCTAATTGAATTTAGTCTTTCGAATTTATCTTTTGAAATAAGATTCGAACCATTTAAAAGCTCTAACCAATATATTGTTTCATTGCTTTCTTTTTGAGCAATTGACAATTTATGAATAAAATCCTTTCCACTTTCGGCATGTTGTGCTTCTCTATATAATGCACCGATCGCTGTTCCTGAGCGTAAGAGTTGATTTGATAAAACAAATTCTTTCTTTGTTGTTTGTAAATCTCTGCATAATTCAACAACATCAAGGGCAAACTGAAAACTTTTGGTTTTAAAGTGATTCTCTGTCATAATTCCGGGTGAATTTATCTATTTTTATATATTCTTCAATCTGTGCAAAAATAACAATTAACAACTAATAACTAACAATTACCGCATGGCTTCGCCGTCAATAAGTCGCACTTATAGCCCTAAAATAAATCACTAAAATATTGATTATGTTATACTTAAAAATTTAAATAAACATAATATAAAATAATTAAACGGTGGATGGTTCGAGTTGTTTTTTATTGATTTCTATTTGTAAAGCAATACCAAGTGAGTCAAAATTGACAACTAATTTGCCTTTGGATTTTATTTGTGAAATGATGCCTTTCATGCCGAATAGCGGACCATTGGAGACTTTTACAGATTGGCCGAGACCATATTCTACCTCTGTTAAGATCAGATCTTCTTCAATTCCCTCAATTCTCCTTAGTATCTCTATCTCTCTATCCTGAACCGGTCTCAATTGAGGGCCGGTTTTGACAAAATTGTACACATATTCCGTTTCAAGAACTTTGATATAATCCTGAGCTGGTATCTGTACAAATAAGTAACATGGTAATATTGGAACTGTGTGATGCACTATTTTCCTTTGGTAGCGCTTTGTATAATTGCGCATTGGAGCATACGAAATCACTCCTTTTTTATCAAGTTGTTGGAGTACAATTTTTTCACTTTTGTACTTCACCTTAATAGCATACCAAGCATTTTCACTTATATCCTGCATCGATTATATTTTTGATGACCATAGCAACAATGGCTCCTGACCTTTTACTGTCAATGCATATTGTCCATATTCTGAATTACTGAAAATTACATAGCGGATCTTACGTTTAATCACCACTTCCGCTTTTGATACCAATGTAGAAAGATACTCTCTGTCGATATCCCCAAGTATAATAAGGTCAACTATAGGCGAATCAACACCTGTAGCAAAGGCTCCTGTAAGATACACATGATCAACATTGCCTAATCTTTCTATCACATCATTGATGATCTGATCGATGCCGATATGCTTTAAAAGGATATTGTGAATCTCGCGGAAAAGTGGATGGGACGTATTTGCAGAGAAGATCTTTTTATTCCCATTGGGGATAGAATTGATTAATCCGGCCTTTTCAAACTTGTTTAATTCCAGTCTTATGGCATTGGTGGACTCACCCATCTCGCTCTCCAGACTACGAAGATACGCTGTCGCTCCCTTGTTCAAGAAGAACTTGAAAAGTAACTTGACTCTAGTCTTTGAGGATATTAATGTTTCTATCATATCAAAAATGAGTAGCAAAACTACTCATTTTTAATTATTTGTGAAGCAAAATAGTGTTAAAAATCCCATGAATACTAAATATACAGAAAAACTACCAGTAGTTTTCTAACATAAATACGGTTTGGGTTTTTACACAAAAGAAAAAAGGGCCGAAAATTCAGCCCTTTAAATTATCTATTGACAATTGGCCAAACCTTCCTGAGCCTGATCAAGCCCCCATGTTGGGCTGAGGTCACTTGCAGGCTTAAATGCTTCAAACATTCTTACTGATTTTTCAAATATAGGTTTTGCAACAGCTTTGCCACCCCCAAATTGCTCCGGAGTATAAAATGTAGTTTGTGCTTCCAGCATATACGGCCTTGGATTGGTCGGATCCAGCTTCTTAGCTTTATCAAGTGCACTACTGGCCTCCATACCATAAGTCTGCCATCTGGCCATGGGATCGACTGACATAGCCATCACAGCGGACATTTGCTTTAAGCAATATATCTCAGAATTATCCTTACTAAGTGCATCAGCCTGAGCAATCAATTCATTTGTTTTGGCAGAAACTTTATCTTTATCTGCTGTTTCATCCATCCATCCCGCAAGGTTATTTGTGAGCGCAGCGTAGTAATAAGGTAACCAATTTGTTTTTTCGAATTTGCAATTCTTTCAAAATATGCTGAAGCCGAACTCATTTCATTTGATGTCTTAGCATCTTTAATTTGCTGAAGTCCCGCAGCCATTGCTTTCTCATAACCGGATTGTGCAAACAAACCTGTCGAAAGTAATAGAACACATAATAGAAGTAAATTTTTCATTTGTTAAAATTTATTGATAAAATGATTTTGTGAAAAAGTCTATAAATTATTATTGATATTATCCAATGTCCTGTCTACACCCCAACTCATAAATACTCCTAAGAAAACGCTTTGTGCAGTAGGAGGTTGAACGGCTTTTTCTTACATAAAGATTGTTTTCATCCAACAATCTTGAGCTATAATTATACCCAAATATTTGCTTTTGATTAAATACATTATTGAGACTAAATACCACTACCGCATTACTCTTGAAAATGTTAGTCAGCCAATTTACACTTACATTATGGCTTTGATAAACCCTTGTTTTTTCACTTAAGAAATCCTCAGCAGGTAAATTTGGGTTAAAATATGGTCTACCTGACGTCACTGTATAACTCCAATTGATGCCGATAAATTTACTCATCCAGAATTTCTTTAGCACTATACTTCCGGAATGTCTTGCTGCAAAAGTGGGTGTGGCCGAAATAGGATAATTTAAATAATCTCTTTTTGTGTCGATGTAAGAATAACTCAACCAGTAATTAAATCCCTTGAAAGTTTTTTTGTCTCTCCAGAAAAACTCAAGTCCACGCGCATAACCTGTGCCGTTGGTATTAGCTATGCTTATAGCATTATCATCTGTCTTGACAAGGCTAACATATTCTTTATCATAAGCCTGAATCCTAAATGTATAATCTTTTGTCAGCCATTGATAAGTAAGGATGTAGTGATCAGCTCGTTGGAAGTCAAAATCATTGTCAAATAACAAGTATTTTCTTTCAGGTGTTTGGTAAAAGATACCGTAATCCGCTGTTAGTTGCATCTGTGGAGCAATCTTATAGGAAAGACTCATTCTTGGGGCAATATTGGCCCTTGAGATCAATTTACTATATTCAATTCTTATGCCGGGACGAAAGGCCAGATTTTTTGAAAGATAAATATCTGACTCAACAAATGCGGCTCCATAAGTATCCTCAATATCAGTTTCACCATTGAAAAATGCTGAATTGATATCCGCATGATCTTTATTATACCATGCTTCTGCACCAAATCTCAAAGCATTCAAACCATCAAACTTCCTTTCAAGGAGCGACCTCAACTGCCACATTTGTTGGGTAGCAATAGATGAAAAATTGACATTGTCCAAGGATTCAATGCCGATATTCATCAATTGCTGATTTTGATCATTTAGTAATTTAGCATCTATGTTGTCCTTATTATAACTATAACTCGCTACACCGAAGTATTTCCAATGCTTTCCTAGGGACTGTTTAAAACTTGTATTGAAGTAAACATTGGCATTGTCGACACGATAACCATTTTTTAGACCGATAGAATCAAGTGACTCCTGCCGAATACCCTGCTTGCCAAAACTATATGTGGCGTATGCTTTGAAAATACCGTTCTTTTTGTTTTAAACCTATAATTCATATCCCCGTCATGACCGATAGGTGCCTGAGATATGTCAAAACGTTGAGGAATAACAGCCATGTACAGTCCAAGATTGGCATAAGAATAGCTTGCTCCAAAACTTTGAGTCTTCTCCGAATTGACTTTTTGAAAGCCGGCTGAAAGAAAAATTGGTGACACTCCAAGTTGAAACTCACTTCTTGCAGGCAGATCAACACTTTCCAGATTAAGTACAGCACTAAGTGCTTGTCCATATAATGCGCTATATCCACCGCTCGTAAAAGAGGTTCCGCTAAATAAAAAAGGCGAAAATCTGCCTCGTGAAGCAATGCCCGGAATACTGGAATAAAAGAAATTATTGACCACTGCCCCATCGATAATAATTTTGGCTTCTTCGGCAGAACCACCTCTAACGAATAAGCCTTCTTGCTCGCCGACTTTCTGCACACCAGGCACCGTCTGAAGAGTTGCTGAAATATCAGCGTCAGCTCCGGCAGTAGTAATTATATCCAGTAACGAAAGCACAGTAGCACGTTTTTTGTCACCTGCTTCAAATGAACCTGCGGTAATAACTACGGCATTCAGTTCAGAGATCTCTTCTATTAGCTTGAGATTAATTTCAATATTATTCTTGTTGATATCAAGATACTGCTCGGCAGACTTGTAACCAATAAAAGATCCTATGAGAGTCACCGGACCTTCGGAGGAAGTCTTAAATGTAAATTTTCCAGTAGAATCTGAAATAGCACCATCATAAGCATCCTTTATGTAGACATTTACACCAGGAATACTATTGCCATTTTCATCCGTGGTTTTTCCATGGATGGTATTTTGTGCGTATGAATCCAGTGAAAATAAAAGAAACAAAAATAGGGTAAGGACTTTAATCATTTCTTCAATTATTTACAAGTAGTCGTAGTATAATCTTTGTTAGTCTCGGTTCATGCCGACATACCTCAAGACGAGATATACTAGCATAGCGAGTGATGAAAGTGCTGCTGCCACATACGTCATGGCTGCCCACCAAAGTGCATCTTTGGCTCCGGCATGTTCTTCACCATAAGCGATGCCGGAAGAGTCTAACCATGCGAGCGCTCTATTGCTGGCATCGAACTCAACAGGGAGCGTGATGATACTAAATACCGTGGTGATAAAGAAGGCAATAATGGTGATGAGTAATATAGTTGAGTTGCCTGTCGCCCCCAGAACTCCAAGTGCAAGCATCAGTAAAAATTGCTGTGCTGTGGCTGCAAATTGCACCACAGGAACGATGGCTGATCTGAATTTAAGCATGGCATAAGATGTAGCATGCTGTACAG
Source organism: Candidatus Brachybacter algidus (assembly GCA_016711705.1). Lineage (GTDB taxonomy): Bacteria > Bacteroidota > Bacteroidia > Chitinophagales > Saprospiraceae > Parvibacillus > Parvibacillus algidus. The sequence continues at coordinate 22,912 of JADJSK010000008.1, forward strand.
CATGGCCACATTCGTGTGCAGCGACTGCAGCTGCTGCAACACTTCTTCCATTAAAAACATCAGGGCTAAGGTTGACAGTTTTATTGCCGGGATTGTAGTGGTCTGAAAGGAAGCCGTCTACCGATATGACCTGAACATCATAGATACCATTGTCTTTCAACATTTTTTCAGCGACTTCTTTGCCAGATAATCTTGAATGAAGGCCGACTTGGCTATAATGGTTAAATTTTGATTTCAACCTTGCACTCAGAATCATTCCAACTACGGTTCCAATACCCCCAAGAATCATATATACTAAATAACCACCACCCATTGAACAATATATTTTAGAAATTAAATTTATTAATAACTCGCTAAAAGGTCAAAGCTCTAATCCAGATTTACGACAAATCCCTTTATTCAAGTTCCTCAATTAATGAATTCAGCTCCGAAAAAGTTCCTAAGTACTTCCGGTATCCGAATACCTTCTTCTGTTTGATTATTTTCAAGTAGAGCGGCTACTATGCGCGCCAGTGCTAGAGAACTACCATTCAGTGTGTGTAACAACTGCATATTATTGTCTTCATCCCTATATCTGAGTTTCAATCTATTCGACTGAAAGGTCTCAAAATTCGACACAGAGCTAACTTCTAACCATCTTTCCTGTCCTGCTGACCAAACTTCAAAATCATATGTCATTGCTGAAGCAAATCCCATATCTCCGCCGCATAATCTTAGGATTCTATAAGGTAGTTCAAGACTTTCCATCAATCTGGCTACGTGTGCTACCATTTCCTGCAATGCCTCATAAGATCTCTCTGGTTTCTCTACGCGGACGATCTCCACTTTATCGAACTGGTGGACTCTATTTAGACCCTTGACATGAGCTCCGTATGATCCTGCCTCTCTTCTAAAACAGGGCGTATAAGAGGTCATACAATACGGTATAAGGTGATCAGGCAGAATGTCGTCTCTAAGAATATTAGTGACAGGGACTTCGGATGTGGGAATCAGATAAAGATCATCTTTTTCACAATAATACATCTGACCTTCTTTGTCGGGCAACTGGCCTGTAGCCGTGGCACTGTCTTCATTTACAAGATGAGGAGGCAGTATTTCTTCATAACCGGCTTTAGTATTAAAGTCCAGGAAATAATTAATTAGCGCTCTTTGCAGCTTGGCTCCCTGGCCGCGATAAACTACAAACCCGCTTCCCGTGACTTTCACACCGAGTTTCAGATCAAACAAATTATATTTCTCACCAATCTCCCAGTGAGGGAGCGCATTGGGCGGCAATGTGGGCATAACTCCTGTGAAGTCCTGATATACCATATTGTCATCAGCACCAATGCCAAATGGCACACTTTCATGAGGAATATTCGGGATAGTATATAGATGCTCTTCAAGTTCTTCCTTAAGCGACTTGAGCATTTCTTCTTTGATCTTACTTGAATCTTTAAGCAGGCCTACTCTTACTTTCAAGCTATTGGCTTCATCAATGGCTTTATTTTTCATTAATTCTCCAATAGCCTTTGAGAGATTATTCATCTCTGAAAGTTCAGTTTCCAGAGCAGTTTGTACTTCTTTTCTCTGATCATCAAGTACTATGATCTGATCTATTATCACTAGTTTTTCTTCCGACCAATTCCTTTTTTTAAGGCCAACATCCACTCTATCTCTTTGGTTACGAAGCATTTCTACTTTAAGCATGGGAATAAATTCATTAAATTATTGAAAATTGTAATTTTTAAGGTGCAAATATAGTTTAATAAAAAAAGATATTGTACATTTGCGAAATCATTTCAAGCCGAGAGGGCTTAAGCCATTCAAATCTGGGTTAAGGCTAATTTCAACGAAAGAATTTTCCGAATTAAAGTTTTTTACATTACCAAATCGGTCTTTTAAATTGTGTTATTGGCACTTGGTTTGAAATTTCAAATTTTTATCTTTTAATCTAATTTTAACTCTAGTTTATTCACCAGAATAAATAAATAGTCATAGTTGTTGTCCAAAAAGGGGCCCAACTATTTTTCCAAAAAAATAACATTTATTTGTATGTATGACATTTTGCAATTGGACAGTATGTTGGTCCCGGAGCTAAGAGAAGTAGCAGAAGCAAATGATCTTAAAGGTTATAAAAAATTAAGCAAACAAGAGCTGATTTATAAGATCCTTGATCAACAAGCTTTAAATACTCAGATCACGCCGGAGCAAGTGCTGGCCATGGAAAAGGAAAGCTCAAAAAGCAAACCTCATCAAAAAGAAAGGATTTCCGCTCCAAGACCCAACAACAATCAAGACGAGGAGGAAGCAAACCTTTTCACCACGAGCAAACCAACTAAAGGAGCTGCCGCGGACAAAAAGCCAAAAGCTAAAAAACCTCTTCCTGCTAAGAAAGAAACTAAAACTGCGCAAGCAGAAGGCGAAAGTGCAAAAGGTCCACAGGAACCTGCAGTGATCGAACCAGTTGTTGAAAGAAAAAAATTCTTCACCTCCACTCATCTCAAAACCGCAGCAACAGAAACTGCACCTGCAGATATCGAGAAAAATTCAAAACCCGCAACCGAAACAGTCCAGAATACTCCTGCCGAAAAGCCCTTTAAAGCCAAAAAAGCTCTTAAAACTGAGAATGCTGTGACTGCAAACAATGAAGTTGCTGCTGAAGCGCCTAGAGAAGTTCGCGAATCAAGACAAACAACTAAACCGGAACCTGAAGCCCCAAAATTCAACATTGACTTTGATGGGATGATAGAAGGAGAAGGTATCCTGGAAATGATGTCTGACGGATATGGATTTCTAAGATCTTCAGATTATAATTACTTAACATCTCCTGATGATATTTATGTATCACCTTCACAGATCAAATTATTTGGCTTGAAGACAGGTGATACTGTTAAAGGAGCTATACGACCACCGAAGGAAGGTGAGAAATATTTCGCCCTTCTGAGAGTTGCTAACATCAACGGTCTATTGCCAAGTCAGATCAGAGACAGGGTTCCTTTTGACTATCTAACGCCTTTATTCCCAATCGAAAAATTCAATTTGAGTGGAAGTAAAAATGGTAAAGATTATGGCAATAGGATGATCGATCTATTCACACCGATCGGAAAGGGTCAACGTGGATTGATAGTAGCTCAGCCTAAGACAGGAAAAACCTTCTTATTGAAAGACATCGCAAATGCTATAGCAACTAACCATCCTGAATGTTTCCTAATTGTCCTTTTGATCGACGAACGTCCGGAAGAGGTTACTGATATGAGAAGAAACGTAAATGCCGAAGTAATTGCATCCACATTTGACGAACCAGCAGAGAATCATGTTAAAGTGGCAGGTATCGTACTTGAGAAAGCAAAGAGACTTGTAGAATGTGGCCATGATGTGGTAATCCTTTTGGATTCAATCACAAGACTAGCAAGAGCATACAATACCGTGGCACCTGCCAGTGGTAAAGTATTATCTGGAGGTGTGGAAGCTAATGCTCTGCACAAACCTAAGAAGTTCTTTGGTGCTGCCAGAAAGATCGAAAATGGTGGTTCGTTGACTATCCTGGCTACGGCATTGATCGATACCGGTTCGAAAATGGACGGCGTCATCTTTGAAGAATTCAAGGGTACGGGTAATATGGAATTACAACTTGACCGAACTTTGGCCAACAAAAGATTATATCCTGCCATTGATCTTACCAAGTCAAGTACACGAAGAGACGATCTATTGCTTGATAAAGAAACATTACAACGCATGTTTATCCTTAGAAATCAGCTTGCTGATATGCGTCCTGATGAAGCAATGGAATTCCTCAGAAAGTATATTCTTGGAACAACCAGCAATGAAGAATTTCTGACCTCAATGAATGGTTAGTATCTAAATTGAAAATATAGAAGTCCCTTATGACGCATGTTGTAGGGGATTTTTTTTTGTCCAATATTAAATTTTCTTAATTTTGGAGAAAATGGCAACGTTATTGGAGGTGAGAGGGTTATGAGATTAGGAGAGGGGTGGAGAATTGAAAATTGAAAATTGAAAATTGAAAATGGGGCGAATAGTGGGAAGGATATATCTAATTTGACTTTTGGCTTGTAGTTAAAAGCTTATGGCTTTAATTCCTCTGAAGCAATTTGCATGTAGAAATCAGTGCAATCAAAGAAATCAATTTAATCAGTGGTTCAGACAAATTAATGATGGTTATTGGCAGGAAAGGGAAAGTTGAAAATGAGGAAGGAAAAATGAGCAATGGAAAATTACGGCATCGCTAATGTATTCTAACATATGAATTTACGAATTCAAATCTTTCAAAAAATTAAATATAAATATCATTTACATCACATAGTAAACCCTTAATTGAAAATGAGCATAAAAAGAATTCTTGCACCAACAGACTTTAGTGAAGTCTCTAATAAAGCTATTGATGTGGCAGTGGCAATCGCTACCAAAGGCGATGCTGAGATCGTATTGATGCATACATCTCTTCCTACGGAAGGGATCAATAGCAATGTTTACGCTGCCATCTATATCCACGAATATCTTGAGATCAAGAGAAAAAACCTACAACAGATGGCTGAGCGCCTGAAGGAAAAAGGATTTGATGGTAAAATATCTACCGATAATAAGGTAGATTTTACAGTTCCTTCTATCGTAAACGCTGCAGCGGAATTTGAGGCTGATCTCGTTATAATGGGCTCTACTGGGACCAGTGGACTCAGTGGGGTGATTCTTGGAAGCACAGCAGGCGGGGTTTTATCAAAGATCGATCATCCTTTATTTCTTATTCCAAAGGATTATGTCTTGCCTGAAAGTGGCCATTTACTCATCGGTACTGACTACAAAACAGCTGTTGATCCAGGTTCTTTGAACATAATTGAATTCTTCAAGGAGAAACTTAATTTTAGAATCCAACTTATCCATATCGAAAAAGAAGGGGAAGAAAATGTAGATAGAGAAAAATATGTTAGAGATAATTTTAAATCTCTGATAGATGGAAGTATTAGCATACCTGGTGGTAAGGTTGAAGAAGCCCTATTGAAACTCAAAGAAAAATATACTAATGCTGTATTGTGTACCGTAACTAAGAAGCGTAATTGGTTTGAGAATATTTTTTACCACAGCGTATCGAAGTCGCTAGCACATTATTCTGATGTTGCTTTGTTGTGTTTGCATGAAGAGTAGGTTTCGGCTGATGGCTATTGGCTGATGGCTGATGGCTCCATAGTAGTAGCGAGAATTGTTTGTGTCTTTAGGAAAGGGGAATTGAAAATTGAAAATTGAAAATTGAAAACGACGCGAAGATTAGGAAGTAATGCCTAAAGCTTAATGCTTATAGCTTTTGGCCATTGGCTGATGGCTCCATAATGGTATCGAGAATAGTTTGTATTCTTAGGAAATTGAAAATGATGCGAAGTTTGGGAAGTATTTTTTGGTGCAATTTCCGGGCTAAAGCCTAATGTTTATAGCTTATGGTCAATGTCATTAAGTTAAGCAATTGAAATCAATAATATTTTACAGACAATATTTCGGTGCGCTGCACCTGATAGTCTATCAAATCTATTTCTATAAATATCCCTGTGCGCTGCACCTTTGCTTTTCTTACAGGTGCAGCGCACCACAATATTTATACAGTTCGTATTAAGGCTGCTCCAAGGTGCAGCGCACCGAGATATTTTGAAAGAACCTATGGCTATAACTTTATGACATTGAGCTTATGCCTGAAGGCTAAATTTGGTTAAAATACAAATCCTAATAGTATCGTGGGTAACACCATCATTTGTAATTTATCATTTATAATTATTTACAGCACACCCATCACCCATCACCCTATCACCCTATCATCCTGATCACCCGATCACCCTATCACCTGATCACCTGATCACCTGATCTAACTCCCTATCAATTAAATTTTTACATAATTAAATAATTACCAATCATTTATCCTAAAAATACTTTTAAAATAAATTTTGATATTCAAAAACATTGACTTACCTTTGTCCCACTTTTCTAAAAACATTTAATTATTAATTCCTATGAAACGGACATTCCAGCCTTCAAGGCGTAAAAGAGTAAACAAACACGGATTCAGATCTCGTATGAGTACTAAAAACGGTAGGAGAGTCCTTGCCAACAGAAGAGCGAAGGGAAGGCACAAGCTGACTGTTTCTGATGAGATGAAGACTAAGTAAGTTATCTTTATAAAACAAAGAGTAGGCTATTGGGCTATTGCAGCTTGATAGCCTATTTTATTTTAACGTGAAACGAACCTTTGCACTTCCCCGCGACAATAAACTCAAAAGTATTGTCACTATCTCAGAACTATTCAATGAGGGCAAAAGCCAATTTACTTATCCTATAAAGATGGTTTATTCCGTCCAACCTTCTTCTGGTCGGCTACTTTCCTTCAAAGTTGCTGTCTCGGTTCCCAAAAAACTATTTAAAAAGGCGGTGGACCGCAATACCTTAAAACGTCGATTAAGAGAATCTGTTAGGCTGAATCAGGCATCCCTACATGAAATATGCCAATCCGCAAACATTAGCCTCGACTTTATGTTGATCTTTGTAGGTAAAGAAATGACTGATTATCAACAAATCGACAAAGCTGTCCGTTCTTTATTTGAAAAATTAACCAGAAATGTTCAATAAAGTAAACTTCTTCATATTCGACCAACGAATCCGACCCGCTTTAAAGCTTTTACTTATTGTCCTTTTTTTATCTTCAACCCTACATGTTTCTTTTGCACAAAAGTTTCTTCAATTAGAAAAAGACTTTGTTAAAACCAAACTCAAATATGGCTCAGGGGATGAGATCATCTTCAAACTCAGACAAAGTGATCAATGGATCCGAACTGCAATTGATGAGATAGATGTGGACAATAATGTCATACATATGTTTGGATTGACTGTGCCGATCGACTCAATTGAATATATAAAAAGTTACAAACCTTTCATATCTCCTATCATTGGCGAAGTGCTGTGGAAGTCTGGACTTGCCACATTTGCCACTTCTGCTTTGTATGGTATATTTTTTCAACCTCCCAATACGGTAGACTTCTTAATAGCGACAGGCGCCATTGCTTTGACAGGATTGGGACTCAAACAAATGGCCAAGATCAGAAAAGTATACCCCATCGGCAATAAATACAATTTCTTTCTATCACTTGTTCGAGTTGAGGCTCAAGATATACCTATGGTTAATTTTGATGGGTTGGCACCTTTCTTATCAAAGAAAAATGACACCACCTATGTCGTGAATTTCTGGGCAACATGGTGTAGACCTTGCGTGGAAGAGCTTCCATACTTTCTTGAGGCTGAAGAAAAATTTAAAGGACAGAAAGTTAAATTCATCATGGTAAGTATGGATTTTCCAAAAATGTTGGAAAGTCGCTTAAAGCCATTTCTCCAAAAAAATAAATTACCCGGGCAAGTCATTTTATTGAATGATCCTGACGGTAACACCTGGATTCCAAAAGTAAATAAGGATTGGGACGGAGCTATCCCTGTCACTTATATCTATAATAAAGAAAAAAGTATCTTTATCAGCACTAATTTTGAAAATGCTGAGCAACTAATAAAAAACATTAATTCAATAAATTAAAAAACACATGAAACTATTTCTTTCTTTTCTAAGTATATCCTTTCTATATGTCGGAATTTCTGCCTTTACAATGCCGGCTGATGGTGGCTATAAAGTAGGTGATACTGCTTCAGATTTTAAACTTAAAAATGTGGATGGCAAGACCGTTTCGCTGGCAGACTTTAAAGACGCTAAGGGTTATATCGTTATTTTCACCTGCAATCATTGCCCCTTTTCTGTCGCTTATGAAGACAGAATCATAGCACTTAATAATAAATATGCCAGTCAGGGTTATCCTGTCATAGCTATCAATCCCAATGATCCTGCAGTTTCAGAAGGTGACAGTTACGAGCTGATGCAAGAAAGATCCAAAGAAAAAGCATTCACCTTCCCCTATCTATTTGATGATGGGCAGAAAGTATTTCCTGTATATGGAGCTACGAGAACACCGCACGTCTTTTTGTTAGATAAAAACCGTGTTGTCAAGTACATTGGAGCTATCGATGATAATGTAAACGAACCTAAAAGCGTTCAGGTTAAATATTTGGAAAATGCTATTGAAGCACTAAAATCTGGAAAGGAAATCAAGACGAGTTATACAAAAGCCGTTGGTTGCTCGATCAAGTTAAAAAATAAGTTTTGAGTATGTTTATCAAAAGAGAAGCGCCGCAATGCTTCTCTTTTTTTTATGTCCGGAACATTCTTTTATTTATAAGGCAGAATGCCTTAATTGATCCGGATCATTTAATTCAAAATGAAAACAATGGCAAGCTTGCTTTTTATTATTTGGTCATTTAAGGAAAAATGTGCGCCGGTAAAAAGATAAACAAGTCCAATACCGAAAAGGCTTCATAATAAACCGTTTACATTTGGATAACCTATTGTCGGCTCGGAATTCAACTACAAAAATTTGGTCCAAGAATAAAATACGATCCGCTTAATCTTTATAGCCCTGTTCCTTGCCTATTGATTTGATACTCATAATTTTTATTCATATTTCTGTACCTGCCCTTTAGTATCAATTGAGAATTGTTTTTTCTAATCTCTGAAATAACATCATCAGCGCTCGAGACTTTCATGCCATTGACTTCATTTATAATGAAACCTGATTCCATGGCGGTTTTCCCTGAAGGAGTATTTTGATAGATCGTGTGAACTATAACTCCTTTCTCTCCATTCCGCATTATTTGTTCTCTGAGTTCTATACCTATCGCCTTCAATTCCAAATCAGACCTAATGATCACATCAAAAGCGGTTGAAATAGGACTTGTCAACTTGAGTGATCCTGTATAGGAATTATTGCTTCTTAAGTATTTTACGTTAACAATATCTCCCGGTTTATATAATGCTATTTGTTCCTGAAGGGCCGGACATGAGCGAACGATTTTACCATTAATTTCAGTAATTATATCACCATACAACATTCCTGCCTTTTCAGCTGCTGAACCTTGAGAAATTCGATTTATAAAAACGCCAGTTTCCGGATCTACTCCAATTTTCTTTGACAAAGCATCGCTTATATCTTCGATACCAACGCCAAGCATAGCCCTCTGAACCTTGCCATAAGACATAATGTCGCTGACCATTTTACGTACAATATTGCTAGGTATTGCAAAAGAATAACCTTCAAATTTTCCACTTTTAGTAAAGATAGCAGTATTTACCCCTATGAGTTCGCCACGCGCGTTAAGTAATGCACCACCACTATTGCCTTCATTGAATACAGCGTCTGTTTGGATGAAAGATTCAAGAGGGTAAGCACCTTTTAAGAGATCGATAGTTCTTCCTTTAGCAGAGACTATTCCGCTGGTGACAGTAGAGCTGAGCTGATAAGGGTTGCCAATAGCGATGACCCATTGTCCGATCTGGACTGAATCACTATTGCCGAGAGATAAAAAAGGCAAAGAAGATTTATTGATTTTAAGAACTGCAATATCTGTTGATTCATCTGAACCAATGAGGGTGGCTTTCCATTTTTTCTTGTCAGAGGTCATGACTTCAAAAGAATTGCCCATAGAGATTACATGATGATTGGTAACGATGTAACCATCTTCTGAAATAACTACTCCCGAACCCTCTGAAATGACAGCATTCTCTTCATTGTTCCAAAATTCATAACCACCGTTTCTAACAGCGATCTTGACCACAGCGGGTGTCCCTATTCTGGCTGCATTAATAAAATCTATCGGAGGGTAACTACTAGAAGAACCTAAACTATGGTTAACAAACTTGCTCCAGGCGTTTTGGTCAGTATTCTTTAACTCCTTATCCTTACTTGAAAACAAGCTAAAAAGGACAGTACTTAAGAGGACAGATAATGCTATGATTATTAGATCTTTTTTTTGGATCATGCTTGTCATTTTTGAAACAATTAACTGATAATCAATTAAGAGAATTAAAGTTAAACAAATGAAACGAAATACTCTTAGCTTTGTTTTATCAAAATCACAAGTGACATAACTCAATAACAAAAAATTAAGATTAAATAGTGGAAATTAATTTTAGTAAATATCAGGGTGCAGGGAATGATTTCATTATGATCAATGGCTTTGAGTATGATGAATATAAATCATTGACCCAACATCAGATTGAAATACTATGTGATCGGCGCTTTGGTATTGGTGCGGATGGATTGATTGTCATTAAACCAACACCTAAGTATGATTTCGAGATGCTGTATTATAACGCAGATGGATTTCCCGGGTCTATGTGTGGTAATGGCGGCAGATGTTCTTTCAGGTTTGCACAAGACATCCAAATTATAGGAGAAAAAGCTGATTTCAAAGCTAGTGATGGGCCCCATTCAGCTTTCCTGAATAGCGATGGCATGATCTCGCTCCAAATGAAAGATGTAGATCAGATCAAGGAAATAGAACATAATTTTTTTGAACTCAATACTGGTTCTCCGCACATTGTTAAGATAGTTGCCGATCTTTCAGAAGTGAGTGTGGTCAATGAGGGAAGAGCCATCAGAAATAGTGAGCCCTATATTAAGGACGGAATCAACGTCAATTTCGTCCAACTATTTTCAGATCATATGTTAGTTGCTACATATGAACGAGGAGTAGAGGATGAAACTTTATCCTGTGGCACCGGCGTGACCGCTTCAGCATTAGTTGCCATGAAAAAAGGGTGTTTCAGCGAAAAAGTGGAGGTCAGAACAAAAGGAGGAATACTAAATGTAATGGCAATCATGGATAAATCCGGAAAAATGTCAAATATTTGGTTGACAGGTCCGGCTGTATTTGTATTTGAGGGATGTATTGAGCTGTGAGATGAAATGGAAAATTTATAAAGGGGCGAAGGAGAGTGAGTAGTTTTTCATGTTAAGGGTGGCCTAAAGCTATAGGCTGATACCCAATGGCCAATAGCCAATAGCTGATGGCTTCGTTGCAGAAAATAGGATACCTTTCTTTCACCAACCATCAATTCGTCAGGAAAAATTCAGTGTAATCAAATAAATCAATTAAATTCCTGCCTTTGTTGGCAAGCAAGCGAGGATCAGACAAATAGCCAAAAGCTGATTACTGATTAACTATAATACTCTAATACTGACATACTCTAATACTGACATACTCTAATACTGACATACTTTAATACTGACATACTAACTACAGCATCAACTCCAGATTCATTTTAGCATTTTTTAATTCAGCCAGCGCATGCTGATCGCTCATTTTGGTAGCCATAAACACTCCTTCCTCATATATTTGAAGGGCATCTTCTGCATGTCCTATTTCTTCATAAAGCTTTGCGAGATGATAATAGAGACCTACGTAGGATGGATTTGCTTTTTTTAATTCCAAATAATAATGCTCTGCCTGATCCGGCATATCGTTAGTTTCATATTCTTTAGCCACAGCAAATAAAATAAAACTGTCATGCGGATCCTGCTCCAGAAGATCCATTAGTTCTGTCAATCGTTGCGTCATCATTTCTCCACTTTTTTATAGGACTAAATTACAAATTACAAGTGTATTCTTTCGCCAAAAGCGTTGCTATGGTTGTATATTAGAATACATTGATGACTATCATCTGTTATGTAAATATAATCATTCATTATTTGGTAAAAGAAAATTTACATGCCTAATTTTCACCTGGATAATGTAGAATGCTTCAAATCCTTAACCTGCAATGCATTAGACTCCTGAAAAAAGTTAAAACTTTTTTGCTTTTTTAGTGCTTGATTTAAAAGCTACATTATAGGACTTTACAATTATTTTTTCAGAATATTTTTCCTTATCTTTGCAGCTTTTAAAACGAAATATTATTCCGATTATGGACGACAATCCTGATCATTTTAAAATACTATTTCGTTGAGCAAATCTTCGCTCTTTTATTGAATAAATGATATTTAATTTTTAATCTATGAAAATATTGGTTTGCATCAGCAAAACTCCTGATACGACAGCTAAAATAGCTTTTAAAAATGATGGTCGTGACTTTCAGGCGGATGGCATACAATTTATAATGAATCCTTACGATGAATGGTATGCATTGGTCAGAGGACTTGAACTTACTGAAACCAGTGGCGGAACTGTTACGGTTATAAATGTAGGTTTGGCGGACAATGATACGATTATCAGAAAAGGACTGGCTATCGGAGCCTCAGACGCTGTGCGCATCAATAAAGATCCCGAGGGAGCCTGGGATGTGGCGCATCAACTGGCAGCCTATATAAAAACACAACAATACGATTTAATCCTTTTGGGAAAAGAGACTATTGATTATAATGACTCTGAAGTAGGAGCTACACTGGCAGAAATATTAGACCTGCCTTTTATTTCATATGCAAATAAACTGGACTTGACAGGAACGACTGCAACTATCAACAGAGAGATCGAAGGTGGAACAGAAACGATGGAGGCTCAATTGCCTTTGGTAATTTCCTGCGCAAAAGGTATGGCTGAACAGCGTATTCCTAATATGAAAGGTATTATGACAGCTAAAAGTAAACCACTTGTAGTAGTTGAACCTTCGACTGTAGTTAATCATGTTACGCTGGTGACTCATGAACTACCTCCTGCTAAACAATCAGTCCATATGATCGCTCCTGAGGACACAGATGAGTTGATTAGACTTTTGCACGAAGAGGCAAAAGTGATCTGATCTTATTTAGTTAAATCATTTCCCAATAATTCAAAAAAAGATATCTTATGTCAGTTATAATATTTGCAGAGTCTACAGATGGCAAAGTCAAAAAAAATGCATTTGAAGCTGTAACTTATGGCAAGAAAACAGCCGAGTTGATGGGCACTTCCTGCAAAGCCTTTACTTTAGGACTTGCCGAAAACGCTAACGAACTTGGCGCATACGGAGCTGAGGAGGTTTACAATATTTCAGATGAGGTTTTTAATAATTTTGATTCACAACTATTTACAAGAGCCATTGCAGATGTATTTAATCAATTGGGTGGTACTATCCTAATTTTGGTAAATACTGCAATGGGTAAGTCACTTACAGGAAGGCTGTCAGTGAAACTGGATGCTGGTTGTGTATCAGGAGCAAGTGGATTACCTCAAAATAATGCTGGGTTTCAGGTTCCTAAAAGTGTCTATTCGGGAAAGGCAAAAGCCCTGTACAATATAAGTTCAGATAAAAAGATCATATCACTGATGGGAAATGCTATCAAGCCTGAGAAAACCGGAAGTGCAGTAGATGTTAAATCATTATCAGTAAATATAGGCACACCAGCTATCAAAGTTATCTCTAGAAAAACAGTTAGCGGAATAGTGCCATTACCTGAAGCTTCTTTGGTTGTATCTGCAGGACGTGGTCTTAAAGACCCTTCCAACTGGGGTATAGTAGAAGAACTCGCCTCAGAACTAGGCGCAACTACTGCCTGTTCAAGACCAGTAGCTGATTCAGGGTGGAGACCTCACCATGAGCATGTAGGACAGACAGGTGTAGCTATCAGACCTACATTGTACATAGCGCTGGGAATTTCAGGAGCAATACAGCACCTGGCAGGGGTGAACAATTCCAAAGTGATCGTAGTAATAAATAAAGATCCTGAAGCTCCTTTCTTTAAAGCAGCGGATTATGGTATCGTAGGTGATGTATTTGATGTCGTACCAAGATTGATAGAATCAGTAAAAAAATTCAAAGCAAGTCACTAAACTAGACTTTCTCGTAAATTTGGTTTTAAATTAATTTCATGATTTAAAACTCATTTTTCTATGTACATTTGATTAAAATAAAGCCTCGGTGGCCTCAGGAAAAAAAATACTATTAGAAATTGTTGCACTATCTCATAGCGTGACACAGTCCAACAACTACGCAGTTGTATTAGGAGAGAAAAAAGGTGGGCGGAGACTACCCATCGTCATAGGAGGTTACGAAGCCCAGGCTATCGCAGTATCTATGGAAAGAATGGTGCCAAACAGACCACTTACCCATGATTTGTTTAAAAATGCTTTTGATACTTTTGGTATTCAGATCGTAGAGATTATTATAAGTGATTTAGTAGAGGGTATTTTCTATGCCCAACTAGTGTGTGAAAGAAATGGAGAAGTCTACGAGATAGACAGCAGAACATCAGATGCACTTGCTATGGCAGTTCGATTCGAATGTCCGATATACACATTTGATACTATTCTAGAGACAGCCGGTGTTGTGCTGGAAATTGCCCCTGATGGTGATGAAGAAGAGGAGGCATATGATGAAAGCAATAGTTACTCCACGAAATCATCTGAGACTTTGACAGAACTTCTTGAAGAGGCACTTGGTGAAGAAAATTATGAAAAAGCAGCCAAGATCCGCGATGAGATCAAAAAACGCAAAGGGACTAGCTGAACATAGCTATAATATTTAATTTAAATCCATTGCTTACTTTTGAAGTTTTGGCCACAATACACCCATGAAGATTAATACCACTTGTAAATCAGAATAGTTTAAACAAATTTGACCAAGCGACTTTCAGCTCGTTATCTTATGGTATAATTTTAGTCTCATCTATATTTGCGTTTCGTACTACTTATCGCTCGCGGCGATATAAAGACAATATCTATTCGAAATTTATTATTTAATGCCACTGGTATAAAGTATATATCATTTCGCAGTTAGCAGTAAGGTTATGTGGGGTATCAATGACATTTTTCTTTAAAGGTTTATTAGAACCCTTGCGGGCTAAAATCTACCTACACTTTTTCTTCAAAAAGAAAATTTGACTACCGAAACTTAAGTAATATATTATTCGAATTGTTATCATCAAGATAGCCGGCAATTCTGCACCCATTTCCGAATTTACAGTCATTAGGCTAATTTAGTAAGTGTATTTGCTATTAAACTTTTTTCTTCTACAAAAATAAAAACAGCAATATTCATGTTGTTTTTTATAATATTAACATATACTAACAAAGTGTTAATATTGAAAATTTTATTGTACTTTTAAATCAACATTTAACACTAAAACTAAAAGTATACAGCTGTTTTTTTCAAAAATATATTTAATCAGTGATTAATAGTTGTATATAAATATATATTAATTTTAATATATTAATTTTTAATAAATCTGTACACTTTGACTGATATAATAAACTAACTATTAATTTTTTTTATCAACTACCAATACTACTAAAATGAAAAAATTATTGAGCATTTCGTTTCTTTTTCTCTGCTTTCACTTATTCGCCCAGTCAGATCCAGGCGAAACTCAAAAAGTGAATATTGCAAAAGAATTTCTAAAAACAAAAATCAACGATTTAGGATTTAGCGAAAAAGATCTTTTAGACCTTAAAGTTTTAAAATATACTATTTCAAAGAAAACCAATTCTACCAACATCTATTTCAACCAGCTAATTAATGGGATGGAGGTACGGAATGCTACGGTCAATGTCCATTTAAAATCTGACAACTCTGTCTTCAATTGGGGCAATAGTATAGAACCTATTTCAAATAAAGACAATGCTCCCATGGCTGCCTCACTCAATGAAATACAGGCTATTCAAGCAGCAGCAAGCCAATTAGGATACAGTTTTAAATCTGAAATTATTGAGAAGAAGGACAGTAAACTAAAAAATAATTACAGATTATATGGCAACGCTAAAATATTTAGTGTTCCGGATCTTTCCCGAGTAGACATTCCTGTAAAACTAATGTATGTCAATTTAGAGGGTGTTGTAGTACTGACATGGGAACTCAACATCTCTGCTGTTAATGGAAGCGATTGGTACAATATATATATAGATGCCAATAATGGCAATACCGTACTTAAAGAAAATTGGACAAAGGAATGTAACTTCGGTAGTCATGAAGGAAATCATAGTACTTGCGAAGTACACGACTTAAAAAAGAATAATCCTATTAATTATGTCACACCGACATCCATGTCGCCACTATCTATTACAGCTGTTGGAGATGGATCTTCTTATAGAGTATATGCTGCTCCTATCGAAGCACCTTCATTTGGTGCAAGAACATTATTGGCGGACCCTGCTGTGGCGTCGGCATCACCATTTGGCTGGCATGATACCAATGGTGCCACGGGAGCTGAATTTACTACTACACAAGGCAATAACGCCCATGCATACACAGATCTAAATGATGATGATAATCCAGATGCCGGTTCATCACCAAGCGGAGGAGCAGGATTAGATTTTGATTTTCCGATTGATCTGACTCTGCAACCCAGCACATATAGACCTGCTGCTGTAACTAACTTATTTTATTTCAATAATTATATACACGATTTCGCCCACGTATATGGTTTCGATGAATCAAATGGCAACTTTCAGGAAAACAACTATGGAAATGGGGGACTTGGAAGTGACTATGTATATGCCGAAGCTCAGGATGGTGGTGGAACCAACAATGCAAATTTTGGCACACCAAATGATGGAAGTAATCCGAGAATGCAGATGTACCTATGGAACTATTCAAGTCCAGGAAGGGACGGGGATTTCGACAATGGAGTAATAGCACATGAATATGCACATGGAATATCAAACAGGCTTGTAGGCACATCTGTGTCATGTTTAGATAATACCGAACAAATGGGAGAGGGATGGAGTGACTTTTTTGCCTATGCGAGTACATGGCAGGCAGGAACGAACCTTACCAGTTCCAGAGGTATTGGTACTTATGTATTGAATCAATCGACAAGTGGCAATGGTATCAGACCAACCAAGTATTCTTACGATTTGATAATTAATCCCTCTAAATACAACACCATTAAAACTGCCGCTATTCCACATGGAATTGGATATGTATGGGCGTCAATGCTTTGGGATCTTACTGTAAAGTTAATAGATAAAAATGGAGAAAGTCAGGGTCTGGATATAGCTTTAAATCTCGTCATGGAAGGTTTAAAACAAACAACTTGTTCTCCGGGTTTTGTAAGTGGTAGAGATGGAATTTTAGCAGCAGATGCGTTGCTATACAATTCTGCAAATACTTGCCTTATTTGGGAAGTTTTTGCAAGAAGAGGATTAGGTGTTTCTGCAAGTCAGGGTAGTACTAGTAGTCGAAGTGATGGTGTAGAAGCTTATGATGTACCTCCTGTACCGGTTGGAATGGCCGCTCCTGCAGTTCAAAGTACTTGTTCAGGAAGTCCAATTGCCGCAATAACACTAACGGCAGATGTTCTAGGTTCGACATTCTCATGGACCAGAGACAATACTGTTAACGTCACAGGTATCTCTGCAACTGGAACAGGAAACATTTCCGGTACCTTGACTAATCTCACAAATGCTCCAATCACTGTGACTTTCACCATCATTCCATCTAAAAACGGGTGCAATGGTTTAGCATATACTGCCACAATTACTGTCAATCCTTCACCTACTTATATTGCTACCCCGGCATCACAGAATGTTTGCCAAGGAGCAGCTATAACAACGATTGTACCATCAGGTGGAGCTCCGGGAAGTATTTATAACTGGACCAGAGACAATACAGCCAATGTCACGGGTATCCCAGCTTCCGGTAGTGGAAATATTTCGGGCAACCTTATAAATTCAACAAATGCTCCGATTACAGTAACATTTACAATAGTGCCTGTGAATGCTGAATGTCCCGGCACTAATATTTTGGTTACAGTTGTTGTCAATCCAACATTGAATATAACTTCAACCCCAGTTTCTCAAACAATTTGTTCGGGGAATTCAATTACAACTATCCAATTAACTGGATTAGCTGCTGGTTCAGCTGTTTCCTGGACGAGAAATAACACCGGAACTGTCACAGGAATAGCTGCTTCAGGCGCCGGAAATATAACCGGGACACTTACCAACACCACGACCAGCCCCGTGACTGTTACCTTCACTGCTCATTCTACCTTAAATGGATGTGCCGGCCCGGATATAACAACTACTGTTTTGGTCAATCCAACACCAACAATTTTGGCTACACCATTAACACAAAATGTTTGTTCGCAAAGTACCATCACACCTATAATAATTACAGGCGCAGTCACAGGAACAATTTTCAATTGGACCAGAAATAATACAGCTAATGTAACTGGAATTGCTGCTTCAGGTAGCGGTAACATATCCGGAACTTTGATAAATACTACTAATGCACCAATCACTGTAACATTTACCATCACACCCGTAGCTAATGGCTGCACCGGAACCACATTACTTGCGACAGTTACAGTAAATCCTGCTCCACCAACCAGTATTTCTGCTAACCCTAATCCGGTATGTACAGGTGAAACAATGTATTTGTCAGCTACCGGCGGTACAAGTTATTCATGGACAGGTCCAAATGGATTTACGTCTTCACTTCAGAACCCTTCCAGAAACATTACTTCTGTAGCAGATGGTGGTTTGTATACAGTTGCTATGACTACTATACAAGGATGTAATTCTAATTTGAGTATAAATGTAGTGGTTAATCAAGGTCCTTTAGGAGCGATCTCTGCTAATCCCAATCCTTTATGTACCGGAAATACGTTGAATCTGGACGCACCATCTGGAACATTTTATGCATGGACGGGACCAAACGGATTTACATCTACATTAAAAAATCCATCAATTCCAGACGCACAATTGGTCAATGATGGCACTTATACGGTAGTTGTAACTTCTTCACAAGGATGTGTAAAGTCTTTCAGTGTGGACGTGGAGATAAAACTTTCCCCAATTGCCAAAATAGGATTCGATCAAACTACAGCATGCATGGGTTCTGAGCTTCAACTGTTTGCGAATGATGGTGGTTCGTATGCCTGGACAGGCCCGAATGGCTTTACATCTACCGCTCAAAACCCAACTATTGCCAATGCATCAGCAGTCAATAGTGGCAATTATAATTTTGTAATTACAGCGCCTAATGGTTGTTCTTCAGCATCTTCTACGAATATAGTTATTCAGGAACTTCCAATAGTTTCGGCGTTGGCCAGTGATTATGAAGTATGTGAAGGAAGTACTGTTTCATTATTTTCCTCAGGAAATGGAGTTAATTACCAATGGAATGGACCATATGGTTATATATCTAATTATCAAAACCCTGTGATAGAAAACATACCGGGCTACATGTCAGGTATTTATGCGGTAAAATCTACAGGAAATACAGGATGTGTCAATGCTGTTGGATTAAGTATTGTGGTGAGTTATAGAATTGAAAGCAATGCATTCGCTACTCCAAATCCTGTGTGCGAAGGTTCGACCTTGGAACTGCATGCCACAGGAGGTGATTCTTATATCTGGACGGGTCCAAATGGATTTCATTCTTATGAACAAAATCCTGTGATCCACAATACATCATTGGCTGCCGCGGGTGAATATGCAGTGGTGATCCACAATACTGGCGGATGCGAAGACGCAATCAATTCTTTTGACGTGGCAGTAACTCCAGTTACTTCAAAAGCTCAGGCTAGTGCTTCACCTAATCCGGTGAAAGAATATAATACTGTACAATTTACTTCCAGTAATGGAGTATCACATAGTTGGACTGGTCCGCTCAACTTCAGTTCTGATATTCAGAATCCTTTCATTCTTAAGATAACACGATTTAGGGCTGGTGTTTATACAGTAGTGATAGAAAATGAAGAAGGCTGCTTATCTACTGCAAAAGTAAATCTGAAAGTTCTTCATACCAATAAGAATGGTCAATTTATAATGGCAGGTGGTGATTCTGATCCAAATCTTAAGACTATTTTTGCCACCGAAACCACTACCAGTGATATTATAACAGGGAATATCTATCCAAATCCTACTGAGGATCTTTTACATTTTGATATGGATGCTGCTTCTATTGAGTTTACTATTTATAATATGCTTGGACAAGTAATAATAAACAATCAGACAACTTTTACAAATTCGATAAATACTGCTGAGCTTAATTCCGGTATTTATTATATCATTTACAAATCATCTGATGATGATCAATTGTTCAAAAATCGGTTTGTAAAGATAAAGTAATTCAAAACGAAAAAATTTAATTGGTCATTTTTAATTAAGTCTGAAATAAAAACCCCCTTAAAGAAATCATCATTAAGGGGGTTTTTTAATTATTTACAAGACCTGAAAATAAATTTTTGGAATTAAAAATGAAATCATTCCTTCAAAAGATCAGCAGCTTCAGCGTTCATTCTTACTTGCTCTGGATTTTTACATCCTGGGATGACAGCAGTAACACCCGGTTGATCGAGACACCATGCCATGGCCCATTGAGACATGGGAACACCTGATGGGACTTCTTCATTCCTGATTTTTTCAACTTCCACCAGTTGCTCTTTCAGCTGGTTGGCACTTTGTTTGGAGCGCACATCATTATCCGGAAAGGTACTTTTCAAATTATACTTTCCTGAAAGCAATCCACTGGCCAAAGGCACTCTGGCCAAAACACCTAAGTTATCTTTAATAGCTGCGGGCAGATGTCTTTGCTCTGCGCTTCGATCTAATCTGTTATATAATATTTGAATGACGTCGATCCCATATTGTGAGGCTTCTTCTGCTTGGATCTGTGTCGTTTTATTTAATGAACAACCAAGATGTCTAATCTTGCCGGCACTAATTTGTTTGTCTAATAACGTCCATAGTTTATCATTACGAAAAGCGTCATCAGGTCCGGAATGGAATTGATAAAGATCGATGTAATCCGTCTTTAATGCCCTTAGACTTAAGTCCAATTGTTCGACAACTTTATCAGCCTGGAACACATCCGTTCTGCTCAAGAAATCGTGAAACTTGTGTCCAAATTTTGTTGCCAGGAACCATCTTTCACGACCATTTCTTGAAAAATAATCCCCAATAAACTTTTCCGACAGGTGGTCGCCATAACATTCTGCAGTATCAACAAGCGTAATACCACATCGCTCGGATTCCTCCATAATGTCATCTACCATTGACTGAGTATAATCAATACCCCATTCTCCACCAAACTGCCATGTGCCGAGGCCTATGACGGAGACTTGTTTATTTGTTTTGCCTAATGTTCTGTATATCATGGGAATTATAAATGATTAATGGTGAATGGTGAATATAAGAATCACTAGTTTCTAAAGGGAAAAACTTGAGAAATGTTTTGAAATATTTGAAAAAAATGAAATGTCACGAGATATCTAAAAAGAGGAAGCATTTAAAAAAGGTTATATTTTATCGCCTAAAGGGCTAAAAGAAAATTACTATAATAATTCCGTTTTTGTGATAAGAAAGAATACCTGAACCAAAATATATACAATACTTCCCTTTCCATTATTTTCGTACTTTTATCCTATCTAAACTAACCTTTTCAGTTTATTATGATGCAACAGTTAAAATTTATGGTTTTTTCTACTGTTAATTTTCTTTTAACACATAATCAAATTTTCAATGAAGTTTTTGTCTACCTTATTTTTTGCACTCTTCATCTTAACATTGTCCGCATCCAATTATCACGGTGAGATCCACCAATTTAAGCAGCCGGATGGCACCGTAGTCGACGTCAAACTGTATGGCTCAGAGTTTTATATCAGAGCTGAAGGACTTGATGGTTTTACGTTGATTAGAGATAAAGCGACTAATTGGATTTACTATGCCAACGTTTCATCCGATAGAACAGAATTGGTAGCAACCGATATTAAATACTTGGGACAACAGAATAATATCTTCAGCCTAAGATCCGATATTGGCCTTCCTCAGCATCTGGATATATCCCCAGAATCTTATAATAAGATCATGGACGACAACGCACATAAGATGTTTAACCAGCCTTCTATGGCGGCTGTGCAAAAAGGATACGGAAATCAAAATAGAGCAGATAAGGTTTTAGAAGGAAATTTGAAGGGTCTTTGCATCGTCATTGATTTTTCTGATGAAGTGAATCCATTAGGTATCGAAGAATATGAAAATCTATGTAATGGATTAAATTATACTAAGTACTCCAATAACGGTTCATTAAGACAGTACTATCTGGATGTGTCAGGTGGCCTTTTGGATTATGAAAATGTGGTTTATGGGATCTTCAGAGCACCAAAGACTTTCCAGGAATATGATGACATGCCCTATGCGCAAGGAGCACAGGAAATATTGGGGCTAACACTGAAATGGATAGATGAACAAGGTTTTGACTTTTCAAATCTATCCACAGATGAAAATGGTACTATCATGGCTATAAATATGATGTACACAGGCAATCCTCCTGACTGGGCTCAAGGTATGTGGTATCATCAGGGATATTATGGTGCATTCCAGGCAGATGGTGTCAGAACAGGACGATATAATACTTCACCTGCTGCCGCCCCTCTTTCTATTGGAACCGTGGTGCACGAAAACGGACATATGATTGGTCAGTGGCCCGATACTTATAAGTATGACAATACTACAGGACCAGATGGCATAGGAGCTTTTGATGTAATGTGTGCAACGGGTCCTGAACATAATCCCGTTTTGCCTAATCCTTACTTTATTAACAGAGTGGGATGGGGCCATGCTCTTGAAGTGAATGACCTGAATACAAGATTAAGAGATACTGCCAATATTTATTCAAGTTATATTTATAGAAATAAGGCTAATGAAAGAGAATTTTATATTTTTCAAAATAGATTAAAACAAGGTAGAAGTGCCGGTATTCCTGATGAAGGATTGACTATCTGGCATATAGACAGAGATGGAGATAATCAGACAGAACATCACGAAACATATCTGGTGCACAACAATAACAACATTAACGAACATAGTGGTGCTTGCTTCAGAAAAGGCAGAAATGAGGAGTTCAATTTCGATTCTACTCCAAATTCTGACTGGTATGATGGGAATCCGAGTGGTCTTAGGTTATGGAATTTTGGCGAAAAAAATGCAGAAATGCAGTATAATATTGGCAGAGGACCTGCTATATCTGTGGCATATTTAAGTCATACCAATGATAGCAATGGTGATGGTCAAATAATAGGTGGTGAGACATTCGACCTTAATGTAAATCTTACCAACCTTGATCTTGGGCTTTCAACAACTTCAGTAGTGCGTTGCAAGGCTGTAGGTCCGAATGCTTCTTATGTAACAGTCATCAATCCGGTAATTCAACCTGGTGATATTGAGCCAAACGCAACAATCTCTGTGAGTTTTCAGATTTCTTTAGAACCCGGGACACCAGATTATACTGTACTAAAATTTAGGTTTGAGGCCGAAGAAGACGACAGAACAGACTTTGTGGAGAAGGAAATATCCACTGGATTCGTATATCTCATGGATAGCATTCAGGTATCTTCCTGCAGCGCCTTGTACTTGGATCCTGGAGGATTGGATGCTCTATGATAATAACATTGATTATGTTCAAACTTTCTACCCTGCTGATCCAAATGGAAAGGTCAGCGTGGAATTTTTTGAATTCAATGTAGAATTCGGCTCTGGGTGTAATAATGATTATTTGAGGGTCTTCAATGGTCCGGATATTTCGGGTGCGGTTCCTAAAAAGTATTGCGGAGAGACATTGCCTCCCAAAATTGTATCAACTGATCCCAGCGGTGCATTAACTTTTCAGTTTCATTCAGGTCTATTCAATGTATCTCCAGGGTGGAAGGCCTTTATAAATTGTGAGTTTCCATTGAAAAACAATAAGACCAAAGATGGCTTAATTTCAAATATTTATCCAAATCCAACACACGATAAGATCCATATTACTTTCGGTAAAATAGCAAATTACAACATCACTATAATGGATATGATGGGCAATAAAATAAAGGACTACGACTTGAAAAATGATGACGTATTAACCCTACCTCTAAATAATTTGGTAAGTGGGGTTTATAATGTTCAGATCGTGTCAGGGCAAAACTTTACGACAAAAAAATTGATCATTCAGTAATCAAACATTAATTAAATTTGGAATAATGGGCAAGATCCTGGTAACGGGCGGATGCGGTTATATAGGAAGTCATACTATAGTAGAACTTATTCAACTTGGATATGAGGTGGTATGTATAGATGATCTGAGCAATTCTGATGGTTCCGCCATCGAGGGAATCGAAAGCATAACAGGTGTTAAAGTAAAGAATACAAAAATCAGTGTTGGCGATTCAGTTGCATTGCAGACTTTTTTTAAGGAAGAAGGTCCGATTGAAGCGGTGATACACTTTGCCGCATTTAAGGCTGTAAATGAATCAGTTATTTTCCCTCTAAAATATTATCAAAATAATCTTGCAAGTCTCCTTGCCTTAATTGAGACTATGAAAAGTTATCACTGTAATAATTTGATTTTTTCCTCTTCTTGCAGTGTATATGGAGATGCGGAAACACTTCCTGTCAATGAGCAAACTACATTGGGTGTGATTCAAAGCCCTTATGCCAGAACAAAACTTATTGGAGAAGAAATATTACAGGATTGTTGTCTTGCAGATCCTGAATTTAAAGTCATCGCTCTGAGGTATTTTAATCCGGCAGGAGCGCACATTAGTAATTTTATAGGAGAATCCCCTACCATAAATGCTTCAAATCTGGTACCTGTGATCACAGAAACTGCCATAGGCAAACGACAGGAAATGAGTGTATTTGGAGATGATTATCCTACCAGGGATGGCACTTGTATCAGAGATTATATTCATGTATCAGATATCGGATCAGCTCATGCCATAGCTATTTCTTATATGAAAGATAAAATGGATGTTTCCAATTTTGAAATTTTCAATTTGGGTTCAGCAAATGGAAATACTGTACTCGAAGTAATTCATGCATTCGAAAAATCAAACGGTCTTTTTCCAAAATTCAAAATTGTACCAAGAAGAGCAGGAGATGTCATAGCAATATATGCAGATAATAGGAAAGCCTTGGATCTATTGAATTGGAAGATTAAGCACAATCTAGAGGATATTGTGAGAACGGCGTGGGAATGGGAGAAGAAACGATCGATATGAGTAATGAGTAATTCAGTGGTCAGTGGTCAGTAATCAGTGGTCAGTTATCAGTAATCAGTTATCAGTGGTCAGTAACTTAGAATTTAGATATCAAGTTTTAGGTGAGAAAGGAAGAATGGAAAATTGAGAATGGAAAATTGAAAATGATGGTCAGTTTCCTTAAGCAATGCTATCTCGTTTCCACAGCAGAGCTATCAGCCAATAGCCAATGGCCGGCAGCTTTAGTGAGAGGTGAGAAGGTGAGAAGGTGAGAAGGTATGAGAAATTCAATATTCAGACTTCCGGTTTAATATCAATATACAATACTGTCCTTTAGGATATTATATGTTCTAGTTTCCACAGCAGAGCTATCAGCCAATAGCCAATGGCCGGCAGCTTTAGTGAAGAGGTGAGAAGGTGAGAAGGTATGAGAAATTAATATAGGACGGTTTAATTTATATGTTCTAGTTTCCACAGCAGAGCAAACAGCCAATAGCCAATAGCCATCAGCCATAAATTAGTACAGCCGCTTTTCTCCAAGGTTTTCCCAAGTATCGAAAGGAGCATTAAAATTACTCATGTCCATTTTTATAAATGGAATACTACGATCACTATGTGGAAGATCCAATTCGCGATAAATGAAAGAATCATCAAATCCTGCCTTCGCAGCATCGTCCTTACTTGCAATATAATAAACGCAGGATACAATCTGTCAGTTGAAAATCGTTCAAGGCCTTGCACGCATTCCTGATGGCTATCACTTCTGCATGAGCAGTAGGATCATTCGTGGTGGTGACACTATTGGCGCCGGAAGCGATTATTTTGCCATCTTTCACTACAATTGCTCCAAATGGTCCACCTCCATCCAGGACATTTTGAACAGCAAGGTTGATGGCACTTTCACCAAGTTCGCGTAAAGTCAGATCTTCATTCATTTTTTATCAATTAGTAACTCAAGTTTTCGAGTAAGGTTAAATATTGCTTAACATATATATATAATAGAATAATAATATATCTTAATATTTTGATATCTAATTTATTATCCAAACAATTAATATTTTAATTAATCTGTTCTCTCAAATATAAGCGTAACACAACATTCGAAGTTTTATCCTAACTTAATCCCGAGTCATTTTATAAGATTTTTCTACTCCTAATGCAAACGTGTATAACCTAGCTCGGGGACTTCCGCTATACTCCAGGTTTCTGACTTCTAACCAAAGATCAATGATACCAACGGGTTAAACGAATATAATCGCGTTGAAACTTCATTTAGTATGGTTGATTTAGTAGGTCTCAGCCCTATGCTTAGCAGTTTCTAATTTCCAATTTTTCCATTTTTCTCCCAATACTTTTTTCATACCTTTATCTATGACAGAGTGCTGAACAAGGTTTCTAACAGCTACAAATTTATTAGCAATACTGTTATGAGCTCTCAGTGCCAAGGAGAAACCACTATCCACGTATTCAATATAATGCCACCAATGAGGGGGTATATAAATAGTATCACCATGTTCGAGGATGGCTTCGATGCCTTCTGCCTTGCGCAATGCGGGAAATTTGTCATAGTCCGGATTATGCAAATCTACTTGACTTTGGACTGTAAATGGCTGATGATAAAGGTATTTTGATTGATCTTTGTCAAAGAGTAAGACTTTCTTTTTTGTATGGAATTGTGTGAGAAAATTAGAAGGACAATCAATATCAAAATGCAATGGCGTGATGCTGTCTTTACCTCCAAAAAACATAAAAGGGAGCGTTTTTACAAAACCATCCATAATAGTAGGCCAGGTAAAATCTTCTCTTAATTCCGGAGCTTCAGCAAAAATATTAAATAAGAATAGGCGCAAATCTGTTGGACCTTTTTCGATAGCCTCAATATATGTCTTGAAAGCAACCTTCTTCTTTTCCATATAATGCGCACCAGGATTATGGAAATTTTTATCCACAAGGGGTACCTGAAGGTCTCCGTATTTTTCTTTAAAGAAATCAAAGGACCACTTATCCAACCCTACCCAATCCTTCGACATGTCGGTAAGTATAACCGGCAGATTCTTATCCAAATATTCATTTTTAAATGCTTCTTTGGATAAATTTGACCTTCTTTCTATTGACTTGAGAATCATGAGCTTAGAAAATATACTTGATAAATTTTTAATATATATATTAAATCTATAACTGAAGGCTATAAAGCCTTATTAAGATTTAATCATCTCCATACCCTATTAACTAAAATATGGAATCTAAGTTTCATTTTGACTTAGTTTTTATTCAAATTAATTAACGCCAGTTTTGTTCAAATCGTGCATAAAATTTGAAGTAAATTCTTTGTATATTTTATTTAATTAAAAATTCGATGCTGGAGGGATGTACCTTGTCTCTAAATACTTCAACTTTAGACTTTACAAAGTCAGATTGTTTACATGTGTAGATATTTACAAATTGTTGAGGATTCCTGTCGAAAAGAGGAAACCACGAACTCTGTATCTGCACCATGATGCGATGTCCCTTTCTAAAATTGTGTGCAATGTCCGGCAAATTGAACTTTACTCTATCATCCTTACCGGGTTTGAAGCCCTCCGGATCAGAAAAACTATTCCTATATCTGCCACGCATTATCTCGCCACGAACCAGCATCTGATAACCACCCATGGGCACTTTATCAGAAGAGTATTCTTTGAAATCATCAGGAAAGACATCAATTATTTTTACAACAAAATCAGCATCTGTAGTAGATAATTTAACAAAAAGGTCTGCTATTACAGGACCTATTGCCGTCACATCTTCTTCAAGTATATCGGATTGATAGGTGAGAACATCACTCCTTTGGGAAGTAAATCTTTGATCATCAAGCATATATTCTCTGGTTCTGTTCCAGCCAATCTCACTTCTGTAAGGAACCGGATGGGCAGGATCACTTATGTAAGAATCTGACCCGGTAGCTTTATCTGATGCAGCATTCTGACTTAGGCCATTCTCTGATGTCAAGTACAACTTATAAGGACGTGAACCACTAGGTGGCCATGTTTCAAATTTATGCCAATTATTTTCTCCTGTTATGAAGACATTCACTTTGCCACCTTCCATTTTGTTAGGGCTGTCTTCCAGATATTTTTTAAAAAACGGGATCTCCATTTCATTCTGATACCATTCGGCAGTTTTTTGTCCAAATTTTACATTTCCAATTGAAGCTCCATCTCCTCTTCCACCCCAATTACCATGATACCATGGTCCCATGACGAGCATATTATCGGAAGAGCTGCTTTGTGATTCAAGGGTTTTAAAGGTATTCCATGCACCATAACAGTCTTCTGCATCGAAGAGACCACCGACGACCATCACGGCTGGTTTAATGTCATTTAGATGAGGCAGTGGATTGCGGTCAGCCCAAAATTTATCCAAATCAGGATGTGCATACATATCATTCATAAACTGAAGACTATCTCCAAAGTAATTCTTTTTAATATCGGACAATGCTCCGGCCTTCAACATAAAGTCGTATGAATCTTCTGAAAATTTTGATTTAACTGATGCATACTGCTTTAATGGATTTGGTCTTGGCAATCCAAAGCTCCTGTAAAAATTAAAAGCATCCATCAATGCAAATGCTCCATTATGATGAAAATCATCTCCTCTGAACCAATCTGTCACAGGTGCTTGCGGGCTTACGGCTTTCAACGCTGGATGCCCTGACAGTGCAGCCATCGTAGCGTAAAAACCGGGATATGAAATACCCATGATACCAACATTGCCATTATTGTTTTTCACATTATTGACCAGCCAATCAACGGTATCATAAGTATCTGAAGCCTCGTCTATATCCTTGCTTGATTTTTTGTTAGTGATAAATGGCCTGATATCTTCAAATACGCCTTCACTCATAAACCTTCCGCGCACATCCTGAAACACTATAATATATCCTGCTCTTAGGTAATATTTATGATAGGTATTGTATAGTTCGGCAAATTTTTCCACGCCATAAGGTCTACATGAATACGGGGTTCTTACCATTATGATAGGATGCTTTTTTGACAAATCCGTGGGAATATAAACGGAAGTAAAAAGGCTTATACCATCGCGCATTTTGATCATCTTCTCCTCCTTTGTATAATGCATCCGCATATACAGGGAGTCCTGACTGTTCTGGGCTGATAGTGAGTGAAATACATTTAAACAAAGGAATAGAAGAAAAAATCTAGCAAATCTCATAGAATGAATATTAATTACAGATAAAATTAATTAAATCTTCATCAGTTGGGCAAATATTAATGCAAGCAAAGTCAAATTTTGAAAAGTATTGTAATTTTTGAAAGGTAATTGTCTTATTGGATGTGAACGAATCTATTAAGGAGTATTTGCTATTATAGCAACGACATTCTGTATAAGAGAATAAAACAACGATTCAAATAGGTGGGACATCTATGTGGTAATGCGATAGGAAGCTAATAAAAAGCAGATCCGGAAAATGGATCTGCTTTTTTACCAATAATATTCTTAGTTAATTCAAAAGGAATCGGAATGTTACCCCTCCTCTTTGAGATATCGTCTTAAACTGTTGTGATGTCTTAGGACTTGAAAGATTGTAGTCATAAAACAGTCTGAGTGTAAGATTCTTGTTGTATTCATACTCAATATTCGGGGCTATTCTAAATGTAGTAGCACCTCTTGAAGTAAGTGTCCTGTCCTGATCTATAAAATGACTCACAGAAATATCATCTCGGTAAGATACATCCAGTCTAAAAATAAGGTCATTGGCAGAAGGTGCTTTTCTGGAGCCACCGGCACCTGGCTGTGAGGAAGTTTTGGTTGTATCTTTTTCCTTATCCTTTTTCTTCTTAGATTTTTTCTTTTGGAATTCTTTCATGAAAGGCAACTTTACATTGTGCATTTCATATCCTGCTCCAATCGTGAAATCAGAAGTTTTAGTCTCATTCACCAGGTTATCAACGAATGACAAAGAAAGGTTTCTGATTTTTTTATAATCTACATTAAAGGTAATGTCATTTTTAGTTTTAAAATCGAACCTGATCAAAGGGGACAATCCTTCAGTGATAGAAATAGCAGGTATCTCCAGCCTACTGTAATAGTTCTGTGTGATCGGATTGACCAATGTCGGGTCATTAGCATCGAAATAAGGAGAGGTATTAAAGCTATTGACTGTCAACGTAGATTTATAGGCATGAGAAACATTGATACTCGAAAAATATTTCTTAAAGAAAGCAATCTTAGTCAGTCCATTATATGTCACTTGCCAGTTGACCTTTGGAGTAGTCTTAAATGCATCTAAATTCTGCGTGGCGGCACTTTTGTTTGAATAAGCAGCCAGGAAGGCAGGTACAAGCACCTCTTGCTGTATCCTTCCAAACCCTTCAGCATATCCTGTAGTTGGATCCGGATTAGTACCTAACCTATTTGAAATAACCACTCTATTGGATTCAAATCGCTTGAACACATCGTCAATATCATTAAAGAAAGTACCCAATGTAAAGAAAGTCGTGGTATAAGAACCGACATCCCTGCCGCTATATCTACCAAACCCTTCTCCGGGGGCCTTGATCTTGAACAATTCTGTGTGCGTTTCCTGATAGGTCTTACCCGCGTTTAGATCAATTTTAAAATCGTTGAAAGGTTCTAAATTGACTCTTCCTTCTATGACTTGATTCTTACCAAGGATAACCAATTGATTTTGGAATATATTCTTAGTGATCCATTGATTATTCGGTGCTATGGCCCTTTCAAAATATGCATTGTCGGGTTGCCAGCCAGCTACATAACTAAGTCCGGGAGCATCCCAGGAGTCCATACCCAAAGCTGTGGTCTTAGGTGTATATCCAGGAATTGATGAGTTTAAGTTTTCCGTATAGGTTAATCTGGCTTTTCTCACACTAAGCAATGGCCTTATCAATATACGTTCTGCAAGGGATGGTTGATAGTTCGCCCTCCTCTCTATTCGTTCCTGCTTGCGTTTAGCCTTGTCTTTTTCTTTCTTAAGCTTAGCTTTTTCTGCTTTAGTCAGACTCGCTGTGGAAGTAGAGTCTACTTTTGCATCACCATCCTTATTTTTACCTATTTTACCATCTTCAGGAGTATTTTTATCGCCTTGTTTCTTTGGAGGTGTGACTTTATCACCTTTTTTAGGAGTAGTCTTAGTACCGGGTTTTTCAATCTTTTTGAGATAGTCCCATTTAGCATATAATCTATCAAAACTTAGATCAGCATTGATCTGTCTGATCTGAGTATTCTGGATCACATTACCCAAAGTATCCACATTGATAGCAGCAGCACTCCAGGTATATGAACCTCCGTACAATGCCCGCATCGTAACCCACTCCATGAATGGAATGTTTTTAAATGGCACGTTATAGTTCAGGTTGAATGTATGCTTATAGTTTTTATTCCTTCCAAGATTTTTTACATTATTCCATATTTCGGCTCGATTGCTATTGGTATTAAAAGCAGGATCAGGAAGCCCGGAATCTACAAATCTGTCACTTAATTCATCTATTACTGCAGTATTCTGAGCGACAAAATCAAATTTCAATGATTTGGTGAGATCCCAGTTAAGACTGTAATTTCTATCCCACAAGAAGTTCCTTGTTCTCCAGGTACTTTGGAATGGATCCGTAAACCTGTACAATTTAGTGCTGTATAATCTATTGAGTTGGGTATTAAAGGTAAATGTATTGGGAACCAAATTAAAATTAAGGTCCGTAATAAACTTGACGTATTTATCCTTTTTGATTGCCTTAGCAAATGGAGCTATATAAAGAGGCTTCATTGTAAAGTTGTAATCGAATCCACCTTTGTATTGATCTGTTTGATCATTGGCTATGATGGGATCAGTACGTTTAGTTCTGGAATGTCCATAAGTAAAACTAAAGTTTTCTATGTCCCACGGAAGCGGAGTTGAGGCTTTGTTTAATCTCTCTTTGCGTACATTATTGAATGAATAACTGGTAATATTTTCGTATTCTATCGCTTGTTCGCGAAGACTATCTTTGACATTTGCATCTACAGTATTCAGTTTATCTTTCAATTTTATATCGAGATCGTAAGGATCATATTCTGGTGTTTTGACACTGGTAGTATACTGATAGTAAAAAGGAATTTTAATTCCGGTCTTACCCGGTATAAATTTACCAAGTTCCAGATTGGTGCTGATATCATATTGATAGTTGGATTCAATAGCTCTCTCCTGGAGTCTTTGATCCAGCGCTCCCCATCCAAGTGAAGAATATGCGCCTGAAAGCGTAAGTGTTCCGAGGTCAGCAAGTTGAAAATCTAATCTGGAGATAGCAGCTACACCACCTCGCTCATCGAATCCTGTCATCCGGAGTTCATTGACCCAGATCTCACCACACCGGGGTATTCCGCCATCTTTATTATGGATGCCTATCATGATTCCTTTGACGTAACCAAGGTTAGGATTCCCTTTACAGTAATGGTATTATTTGGTTTCTCTGGATCCGGCTTGGAGTAATAAGTACCTACACCATTTAATTTATTCCTTTCTTCTTTCAATTTAGTGAGCACTTCCAAAGGAAAATTGAAAGCATTCTGTTCCAGCCATACTTCATCACTGTATAAAAAGATGTCATTGGACAATGCTTTAAGTTTGTCCAGATCTGACATTTTTAATGGAACCTCATATTCATAATAGTTATCAGTAAAGTCACTACCGATTCTCAGGAAGAGGCTTAAATCTCCTTCAGGAATTGAGTTATTCTGATCAGCAAGAGTCTCCGCATGAACAAACATTTTCAATCGGTCATATCTCCTCATGTCAATGTTTGTATTTTTAAATACACCTACTCTATAATCTTCAGGTAGATTACAGAAATTCATTGCAAGTGATTGTTCATTCTGAAATGTCTCTGCATATGCACCTACAGCTCTCTCCAATCTCAAACCTTTAGGCAGGACATAGGATACCGGGATTTTGGCAGAGTTGTCTTCAAAATTGACTGCATTCAGATCAAATTTTAGATCTGAAAAAGGTGGTTGAATAATGATAGGACCGTCTATAGCGCCCGTAATACCTCTGGTGTACTTCCTCCATTGATTCCTGACAAGATCCATTCGTGCAAATCGCATGATGGTTTGTTGACCGAAATCTTTCATGAATAATCTCATGAATCGAATAGATCGAAAATCGCTAATACCTCCTACTGTTTGTGTTGGCTGATTGATCGGAACTTTAAATCTGTACCAAACCTCCTCATCATTTCGGCCATGTATCGTATCTGTAATGAATTGGTTCAGCTTAATTCCATTACCACCGTCCCACTCTATTGGAATCTCGTATTGATAATATGCTTCAGATTCGTTCAGCGAGTTGTCATTGTTTATATCTTCGCGATCGGGATAGTTGGTAGAGGCTGATTGGACACTTGCATTACTTTGTGTAGGCTTTGAATTACCTTCTTGTCCGTTGAACTTCCTATATCTTTCAAGAATGGGAGAATTGTTGTCAAATTCTCTAAAATGCTGGAAGTCATCGGCAGAAGGATCAGCAAGGATTTTTGCTTTTGCATCCGCACTCAAATTCGAGTTTTGAATTGCATTGATAAAATCAGTATAGTATGCTCTTTCCTGTTCGCTGTTTAATGCATCAAGTCCAACATCCTGAGCCTGACGCTTGGTAAGGTCATTGTCAAAAGCATTGATAAATTGGTTCACTGCCGGAATATTACCCCATACTGAATTAAATATTTTTTGATTGTCATCATTTGGACCAGGCAAACCGTTTTCAAAGAAATTTCTTGAATCCCTCAATACATCCTCAGAAACATTCCCTAAATTGATAAATATCTTACCGCTTGAAGTGTTTTGAACACCATTAGGTCTGGCCAAGAAAGGGCTTAACATATAGAATTCAATAAATTCATAGTTTTGTGCCTCAAAATCAGAGTTTGTAATAGCCCGTTGAATACCTGCCCATCTAGAAGTAGGTTCATTGAGACCACCCGCAGAGTTTAATCCTGCAGAAAATCCAGGATAACCACCCGGGATATCAAAGTTATAAGGCCCTCGCTCTGTTGGATCATATACTACGTCAAAAGTATATAAGCCGTTGTTGATACCTACGACATTGTTCCTTCTTTTGAATACCTCATTAATAGCAACAAATCTCGAGTATGGGTCATTGATATCAGTTGGGTTTAAGGCATTAACCTCTGCACGGAACCAATTCAAGTGCGCTCTATTGGCACCATAGGCAAGATTGTTCGTCAACATTGATTCCTTGAAAAGCGGGTTATTGTTGGCATTATCGTTCTGAGGTACACTTGAGATAAACCATTCCTGGGTCGGGGTTCTTAGATCAAAACTCGATGTACTGCCTTCAAAGTCATCTATATAAGCAGAACCTCCTACGTCAGCCAAGTTATTGATAAACTTCGAATGACCCGGTTGTAGCAAGGCAAATTCGGAAGTCAAATTGACTTTTGAAGCTTCTTTAGTCTGAATCAAAGGCAACTTATCGACTAGTCTTGTCAACCATTCAGCATCTTTCGAAAAGTTGAAATCTACCCCATACACTTTATTATTAAGTGGATCATCTCCGAGATTGACTTTTTGAGTATATGGCCTTTCTGAGAGTCTCATGAAAGTACCTCCGATATTGATATTCTTATTTATAGCATAGTCAGCGCGCAAGCCCATCATTGACTTTTGCTGAAAACTGAATAAAGCATTATCCTCAAAGGAGACATTGACAGGTACTCCTGAAGTGAGATAGGCATCATTGATGATGTTGACCTTACCCGCAGAATAATCTATGGTATAATCTTGATTTTCTACCAGTTGCGTACCTCCGGCTGTCACCTTCACAGAACCCTGAGGCACATTAAATGCACCTAATGAGATCTCAGAAGAGACTGAAGATTTATACGACCCCTTTAAAGTAAATCGATTTTTCTCGGGATATTCACGTGCCCTGGTTATTGTCCTGGTATAAAGATCAGGATAAGTATAGCGTTCAGCGAGGCTAGAATTATTAATTTTTTTGGCGAGGTCACTTCCAAATGGCTCTAGTACAGGGAACATGATCCTACCAGTTCTGCTATTGATCGTGACGCCTTCCACAAAGTCAAATACTCCATCCGGCTGCGGATCACCCGTAGTGTTCAAGTTGTCCAGATTGAAAATTCTCAAAAGAGGTTGACCTTTGAGGTCTGTATCTGGAAGGAATCTCTTCTGCCCATAACCCGGATCTTCGTAAAAAACATCAAGTCTGAAGTCAAGCGCATTTGTTTGATAAGCTCCGACAGAATAGATGTTTTTCATCATCAGATTCCAAAGTGGAACTTCCGTTTTCTGCGAGGTCGCTTTCAGTAATTTGACAAAAATCACATTCGGCTCTACCGGATTGACGGGAACTTCATAAGAGAATTCTCCTACTTGATAGATCTTGTCATTATATCTATATCTGTAGGATACACCCAATACTTGATCTGGTCTTAAGCCAATATTTATTGAAACGAAGCCTAATTCAGGATGAAAGGTATAATCAGTTCCGCTTCGAAGCTTTCTTGCTCTTACTTTTTCAAAATCCTTAGTTTGAACAAGGTTTAATGGGGAGCCTTGCAGGGTATTAATAGTTCTGCTGAGCGGACGACTATTTAATGAATCCTGAATAGCAAGCTGATTATACAACTTGTTTGAATTGTTGTTCGGCAACTCAATTCTTCCTGTATAATCAGGATGATTTACAGATAATGTGTCGTTGATCAGTGGATTATAAGTGGTTAATGTCTTCCATTCACCCAAATCCGCCAATGCTACAATGTCCCTTACATCCTCAGTCTCCTGGCGGTCATTGGTTACCCAAACCTCAATATCTGTTATGGAGAAAAGAGAATTGATCTGAGGAAGTGTTTTCAACGCTTTATTAAACTCATTTCTATTGTACTGTGACAATAGGAAGTGTTTGTTTTCATCATATTGGTCGATGGGTAGTGAAAAAGTCTGTAACTGACTACCACCTTGCAATTGTAAGTTTTTCCGTTCTGATTTCTGTTGGGATATCAAACCGGTTACTTTCAAATGACCGAACTGGAGATCAGCTTTTATTCCGAAAAGTGACTGACTACCTTGAATTAACGAACTACGCAATGGCAAACTAACGTTACCCGCTTCAATTTTTCTAAGAATATCGTCCTCTCCAAAGCTTCCTCCATCAAAATTTATCTTGATCACCTGGTCAAAATCAAATTGGGATTGAGTATTGTAATTGGCGTTAATATTTAATTTTTCGCCTACTTTCCCAGCAATACTTAAGTCTATGGTAGGTTGAAAATCAAAATTGGTATATTTTCTTTGGCGCTCAGTAGCTGTTGGATTGAAGGTATTATTGGAGCTCAAGCCCAGGTTGATGTCTACACTACCTGCCGGTTTGATATCTATATTATCACTTCCAAAGAGTCTGGTGATGATGGAAGTACTGGTCTTATACCCTTCTAATGGGTCTTTTGCCTGGCCAGAATTTTTACCATCCGATATACCTGCCAACTTATTAAAATAAGACGTTTCTTGTTCTTTGGCTTTTGCTGCCATAAATTCTGAGAAGGTCATTCCCACAGGAGCTTCCAGAAAATCAGAACCTAATTTTGTAGATTCAAAGTAACTATCAGTTTCAGGATCATAATTGAATCCCTGATCGATATCAGGAGGTAATTTTAGATTGATTGGATTGGTCGTATCGATGGGATAGATGGACTTGCGCACCGGAATTGTATCCTGTGCGTGTTCATCTGTAGATTCTTTAGTGTTATTTAAGAATCCTCTTCTAATCAGGTTCCCGGCGGTCAAGGCATAAATCCCGAGACAAATGATTAAAACAGGACCGAATGTGTTGATTTTAAAATTCATATAAATAAGTCAACTTGCATTATTCGCAACAAAAAAATAGATGATATTTGAGCTAGCGCGGTTCTTTAAAAAGAATAATCTGTGCTCAACTAATTACTGTTTTTATTCGTGGTGAATTGCTTTATTCAAAATTTATGTGTTTATCTTTAAGGTTTCGACTTACACTAAACGCATAAGTTTTTGATTTCGTTTGTATTCTGAAAAATTAACACTTTTTCTTTTAATCTCTCATATTCAACTAGCCCGACAAAGCCCTTAAGGCTGCCTTGACAAGTTGTTCCAAATTATATTCTTTCCCTTCTTTCAATAGTGATGTAAGCGTCTTTTCTATGGCAGCCTTCTGAAATCCAAGAGCCTGCAAGGCAGCTGACGATTCATCCCTAAGAATATTGGTACTATTACCTTGCATGGTGACATGCTCAGATTCAGGCTCCTTGGCTAATTTGTCCTTCAAGTCAATAATGATGCGTTTGGCAGTCTTTGGGCCGATACCTTTGACCTGACCAAAAACTCTTTCATTATCATAAATAATAGCCTGACGAATGTCGTGAGGCATTACGGAGGAAAGAATCAATCGCGCTATGCCTGCCCCAACACCATTGACAGAAATCAAATGCTGAAATAAAGAACGTTCTTCTTCGGTAAAAAAACCATATAAAGTATGTGAGTCTTCTTTGATTAGTAAGACAGTCAATAACTTAACCCGCTCCTTACCCTCCAACTGAGAGTAAGTATTGAGGCTAATATTTACATGGTAACCGATACCTGATGTCTCCAAAAGGACATAGGTTGGTGTCATCAAAGTAATTTTCCCATCAATGTATGAAATCATGAGGCAAATCTGTGTTTTTTGCGCGGCAAAGGTACACAAAATATAATACCAAGCTAGCTTTTAAGCCGTAGTAATTTAATACACACCAATAGAGAACATGAAAATTGCAAATTATGACTAATAGGAAATTAAAGTTGGCAAAACCTACATTCTGCTTCAATTTTCGTCCGTAAAATGTTTCCTTCTTTTTTCCTGATTGAATTTCTCAGCATTGAAGGCCTTCGTGCCACCTCTAGGTATTGAAAGTGACTGCCAGGGATCCTTGGCTAAGAGTTTGGCTAAAAATACGATTTGTCCTACATGGTAAGGGTAGTGCGCAAGTTGGCGATTGATAGCCTCCATCACAGTGTGGCCCTCATTGCGAATATAGATTATTCTATCCAAATCCTGACTTCCTACTGAATTAAGCGCATCTAAAAAACATTTCCACCCTTCTTCCCAATGCCGCATGATGTCTGCCGATTTAGAAAGGTCATTGTCAAATTCTGCTTCTCTCTCCCGCCATTCCTTCTCCCCGTCAGATATTAAGAAATCTGTCCAACGTGACATCATATTACCCCAAAGATGTTTAACTATAGTCCCGATACTATTGCTTTCATCATTCAACTTTATCACAAAATGCTCGTCGCTCAGTTGACTCATCGCCTTTTCGCC
Source organism: Candidatus Brachybacter algidus (assembly GCA_016711705.1). Taxonomy (GTDB): domain Bacteria; phylum Bacteroidota; class Bacteroidia; order Chitinophagales; family Saprospiraceae; genus Parvibacillus; species Parvibacillus algidus. The sequence continues at coordinate 61,054 of JADJSK010000008.1, forward strand.
CAAAGATTTATAGTATTCCATTTGCTTTATCACACTTCCCAGATAATTGTCATTGATGTTGTCCATCTCAATCTTTTGTTATTTCTAAAAAGCCCTTGACTGCACGAAGTTGCCCAAAGGTGAACCTGTCTGGCAACTTTTGTTTTAGTTCAGTCAAGCTTAAGTCAAGGTGACCTTTTATTGCCTTAGTAATATCTTCAATATCAGGAACTTCCACGTAGTCATATATGGATAGTTTTTGCTCGCCTATAAGATGGGCGATGTGGCCTTCAATAGTGCTTTGAGCCAGATTTCTTTCCTCCGCTATTTGTGGAATTGATTTTTCCTCTTGCAACATTTGTAAAGTGATCATTCTAGTATCTACTTTGACTTTCTTTTCACTTGGAGCTCTAATTTTTCGCTCTCGTTTGACGGGAACTATCGAATCTAAAACTTCGTCCCTCCTGTCCGGTACTATATCAAATTCATCACAATAATCTTTAATGATACCTAAGATTTCCTCGCCATATCTATTGACTTTAGCCTTCCCAAAACCTTTAACTTTCAATAACTCTGACTCATTTTGAGGCATATATGTCGATAATATCCTGAACACTTCCTGATTTCCGATTAGATAAATCGGAATATCTATGGACTTACAAAGTTCATCCCGCCACTTTTTCAGCTTTAAGTATAATAGATTATGATCTCCCGGATCAGCCATATCACTACCGGCTCCTGCTTTTTGTTCGTTGTTGTAAACGGAAAGTTTTTTTGCCGGAGGAGCATATCCGGTCTTGGCATTTAAATATGTGACAATACTAAAATTATCCACCATCTTCTCCATGAGATAGACTTTCAGGCTCATGAGTTGGTATAATTCATTTAAATTTTCAGTGACCTTCGAAGATAGATCTTTTAATTCTGTTGATATTTTATTTTCCAGAATATTGCTCAGTGTCTGCTTATGATGTGGAAGGAAGTACTTCAAAGCATCATTTAACCTTTGATTCAGGTCGGCAAGTCCCGCTTCTCCACCGCTTTCATCACTCAATTTCCTGAGGCTCGGTAAAAATTTGTCCACGATGATCTGTTGATTCGTAAAGGACGTCCTTAATGCTTCTGCTTCCGGAAGACTATCTTTGGAAAATTTGTCCACGACCTTTCGGATCTCAGCATGCATAAAGTTTGAAAACTTCAGTAAATCACTGCAGTCAAGCATTTCAGCCATTAAAAGATATGCATATTTCTGCTTAGAGTCCTGCAAATATTTATCTATTTGGCCTTGAAATGTTAGTTTATTGACTCCTTCCTTAATCCTGCTATCATAAACAATGGCATTCGAATCTATCCTCGATAGCAATACGATACCCGCTAAACTGGTGCATCTGGATAGTGCGACATATACCTGGCCGCTGCTGAAGGAAAATGCAGCATCGATCATTACTTTGTCAAATGTCAATCCCTGGCTTTTGTGAATGGTGATGGCCCAAGCCAGTTTGAGAGGGAATTGCAAATACCGGCCTAATACTTTCTGTTCCACAGTACTTGTCCCATCAGTAATGCTGTATTTGGTATTTTCCCAAAAATCCCTGCCAACATATATCTTTTCACCTTCACAATCGACCACGACCGTATCGTCGGTGCAGGAATGGACCACACCGATCTTACCATTAAAGTATTTTCGGCCCATATTATCATTCTTGATGAACATGACCTGAGCCCCTACTTTCAAGACAAGATTAAATTCATTAGGGTATAGATATTCGGGAAAATCGTCTTCTATTTCCGCCGTGTATGTGTAAGCTTTTGTATCGAGCTCCTCCAGCTTTGATTGATTCGCCTTGTCGGCACGCGCATTATGAGACGTAAGTGTGATGTATTTGTCGTCCTTGAATGGGATAAAGTCAGGTTGATAGTTTTTATTGAGCAGGGCGACGTCCTGAGGAGTGAGTGCATTGTTCCGTACTTTATTAAGCAATTCAATAAAACTTTCCTCCTTCTGACGGTATATTTTAGTAAATTCAATACAAATCGGTCTGTTTTCTTCCACAACCTTTGATTCGAAGAAATAAGGAGACTTATAATATTTGGAAAGCAACTGCCATTCTTCCTGTTTAGCTACAGGAGACAACTGACTTAAATCACCAATAAACAGCAACTGAACCCCACCAAAAGCCTGACGGTGATTGCGCCTTACGCTTCTAAGCATGGTATCTATTGCATCGAGGACATCGCATCTTACCATCGAGATTTCATCGATGACCAGCACATCCATATTGCGCAGGAGATCCAGCTTTTTTTTGTTCTGACGGATGTTGCGATTTAACTCTGCTTTGTATTCATCTGTGGGTATAAATGGTGCAAAAGGCAGTTGAAATAAACTGTGCAATGTCACTCCACCTGCATTTAGTGCAGCAATACCTGTCGGCGCTGCCACCAAGATGTTTTTTGGGCTGTTGTTGATGATGTATTTTAGGAAGGAAGTCTTACCGGTACCGGCATTTCCTGTGACAAAAATACTTTCATTTGTTTCATTGATGAAGCGGCATGCGAGTTCGAATGACTCATTGATTTCTAGTGTTTGCATTGGTTTAAAATTAGCACTTATTGAAGAATTCATAGGACAAATATTTTGGTGAATAGGTTTTGAATTTGTGAAGATTAAGCAGTGGTGCTTGTTTTATTAAGAGATTTATTTTAGTTTTTGTATTTAAAATAGGATTTTATAGAAAGCATTTTTTTAGAAAAATGTTAGATTTTAATTTTTATGTAAAGCATTTTATATATCGATAGACATCGTTGGCCAAGTATATTCTCTACTTTTGTATTGACACAAAAAGTAGCAAAAAAAGTCAAGGCTGGACGTCCTGCCTACGTCACGCATCTGCCAGCTAGGGTTCATACACATCTTTTTAATTTATATCAAAGTGAAACTTTGGTGACACCCCGACGTAGGTTAACCTACGCCGAACCTTCACGATCATTGTTTTGACTATAAATTAATGTACATCATTCGCTGTGGAACGTTGAGCTTAGGTTAACCTAAGTTCGTGTGTCTGCAAAATTCATTTTGCTTATAATAAACTTAAAATCAATAAATTATCTTGCTATTCATAGAAGAGCCTTTATTGAAAAAATACTTATGTATAAACCCTACCTCTACAACAGGGGAAGTAAAAATTTTAACGCCCAATCCCAACCAGCCAGCCATCCATCTTCATTTAATTAATAAAGCAATTATTTTGTATCAACCATCTACAATCTTTTATTAACTAAATAAATTCAAGTAATTTATACACTCAAATTGACCTAACAAAGATAATTCGAAAAACAAAGAAGTTTCAATTTACAAACGTTTATAGTCGTTTGTAAGCGTTTATTATCGGTTATCTTGAATAAATGGAAGATTTTTGAAATACACTTTTCGACTACAATAAATATACACTCAACAATCTAACAACTCCTTATATTTGTACATGCGCATCCTCCTACTTCCGACTTATTTATTTTTACTGACTCTGGTATTATTTTCCTGTACCAAAACACCTCCTCCGATGACTGAAGCAACTGATTTCTGTTCCAAAATCCACAGAAATGATTCAATTAGTTTGACTCAGGAATTATCCGATTACCAGGAAAAAATGAAGACCCAAACAGGCGTATATGTTTTGGAAGATGGCGGCAGGTCGTTGATAACCCGGGCATGGCTTTCTGAGTATGCAGAAAAGACCATAGATATTCAATACTTTATATTTTCAACAGACAACGTCGGCCTCATTGCATGTGATTATTTGGTGCGAGCAGCAGATCGTGGTGTAAAAGTCAGAATCCTTGTCGATGATATTATGGTGGATGCAGCATTGGAGGATATTCTCATCTTTGACAGCCATCCAAATATTGAGGTCAAAATTTACAATCCCGGTGTCAATCTTGGGAAGAATATTTTCAATAAACTCCACAAATTTGCCACCGATTTTCGCTCTGCCAATCAACGTATGCACAACAAGACCTTTATCGTCGATAAGCAAGTCGTCATCACCGGAGGCAGAAATATAGCAGATGAATATTTTGATTACGATCATGAATACAATTTCCGGGACAGAGATGTCCTACTGATGGGAAAGGTTTCCGGAGAGGTAAATAAATCCTTTGAAGAATTTTGGAACAGCGATCTGAGCATTCCTGCCGTCGATCTTATAGGAAAGGACAAGATTGTGCCAACTGAAGCGAAACGTTTCGACAAACTTCATGAATATGCATGCAATCCGGATAATTTCTGGCCACAAGTCAGAAACGAAATCGAAAATTTTAGAGACATCATTGAAGAAATCAAAAAGTCAAATCATTTCATTTGGTTAGATAATGTCGAATTTGTCTCAGATATACCCGGCAAAAACGACGGCAGCAAAGGCCTTGGAGGTGGCGGAGTTTGCACCGATGCACTGATCAAACTGATTAAAAATGCAAATACAAGTTTAGATCTACAGACGCCATATTTAATAACAACTGAGCTCAGCCGCGGGCTTTTCAGAGATGCTGTAAATCGTGGAGTAAAGGTTAGAATACTTACAAATAGTCTATCTTCCACTGACAATGTCGAAGCCTTTAGCGCCTATCAATCGGACCGCAAGGAGTTGTTGGCGACCGGTGTCAGAATCTTTGAATTCCGTCCGGATGCTGAAGAACGTATGTCCATCATGACCGGTGAATTACAAAAGACAATCGATTACAAACCTATATTTGGTCATCATGCCAAATCTATGGTCGTAGATGGCAAAATCGCTGTCATAGGCACTTTCAATCTTGACCCGCGTAGTGCCAATCTCAACACAGAATGTGTGGCTATTGTACACTCAGATCTAATTGCTCAAGGAGTATTAAAAGGAATGGAAGAGGAATACAAACCCGGCAATAGTTGGGAGATAACTAAGGATTTCAACCCTGATTCAAAAGTTTCGAGAAAGAAGCGGTTGAAGACATGGACGAGGAAGGTGCTGCCGAAGGGGATACTGTGAAAAAATTATAAATGGTGAATGATAAATTATAAATGGTGAGTAATGGGTAATGGGTAATGGGTAATGGGTAATGGGTAATAGGTAATGGGTAATGGGTAATGGGTAATAGGTAATAGGTAATAGGTAATAGGTAATGAGTGATAATTGATAAGTGCAGTTACTTCGCATTTAAAAAATTAAATAAAATTCACTACATGAATAATGAATAACTTAGCCAAAATAGAAGCGACAAAAGTGAGACATAGCGAGCGGATTTGGGTGGATTGGTTCATAAAATTAGACATATAAACTAGTTAGTGGTAAGTAAAACGTAGAATCGAGAAAAGACAGAATTTAACAACAAAATTTTATCAATATTTTAATGGCAATTTATCAATATTATTTAGCATTTATTCCTAAAATTGGAATACTTAAAAAACACGAAGTAATTCCAAATCAGATTGAAATAAGTAAAGAAACTGAATATTTTGAAGCAAATACAGATGAATATTGGGAATTAGCTCAAGTAACTTTTCACGAGATTAAATTGGAAATTGACAAAATTGTTGAAAAAGCAAATTGGGGAAATAAAAATGACAGTTTTAATTGGAAAACTTATAAAGACGAAATAGATAATGATGCTTCGATGTTAATAAAACCTGAAACTGAAAAGATAATTGAACTTTCATTCAGAGCTGATTTAAGAGAACCTAATTTAAAATTTTTATATGGAATGTTGGAATTGGCTAAAAATTATAAAATGATGCTTATGGACAGAAAAGGAAACTTAATAAACCCAAATTTTGATGAATTAAAAACTTTTATAAAAATGTCAAATTCTTTTAAATTTATTGAAAATCCAGAAAAATTTATTGATGATTTGCATACCGGAAAAATAAATATTGAATAAATAACCAGACACTTATCGAGTAGACGGCCTCACCAGATTACTACGATGTATGTGCGGTTCACACCACCCCAATATCATTAAGTTAAGGCCATATGTTCATTCAAAATATCTCGGTGCGCTGCACCTTGGAGCAGCCTTAATACGAACTCCATAAATCTAGTTTCCTCATTCCACTTTCTATTGTCATCCTCGATTTGTATTAGATTCCTCGTTTCACTCGGAATGACATCATAATCTATTTTTTGGGAAGTTAAGCGGTGGCACAGCCACCGCCTAACTTCCCCCTTAAACCCCAGACACTGATCGTCATTCCGAGCTACGCGAGGAATCTTCCCCTATATAACTAAATTTAATGTGCTGTAAATTAAGTAATTAAAATAATTAGTAATAGCTCCCCCTTGGCCCCCTCAAACAAGGGGGATATGTTTTCACCGCTTACTCTTCACTCTTATTTTTACCTTTTTAATTTTGGAAGCAAAGCATTACAGTGGAACCAACATCTAATCGCGCAGCTGCGGGACCATCTACCTTTGTTTGTTAACTGCCGAAACTTGAGTACTTAAAACTAATTAAAAATGCAAAATTTACCAATCTACGTTTACATCACATTTGGTGTTACTGTACTCGCTGCTATCTTGCTTTTCTTCAGAGCCACCAATTATTCGAAGCCATTTATTATTGGTTCGCTTTCTTGGATAGGACTTCAGTCAGCGCTAGCCATTTCGGGGTTTTACAATGATACTGCCACCATGACGACAAGATTTACCTTGTTATTTCTGCCGGCGCTGCTTTATATATTGTCGCTGTTCTTCTTTAAGAAGGGAAGGCAAATTATTGATGACTTGAATTTGCCAACGCTTACACTGATTCACACAATCAGAATTCCAGTAGAAATGGTATTATTCTGGTTGTTTCTGCATCACTCCATTCCTCAGGCGATGACCTTTGAGGGCAGAAATTTTGATATACTTTCCGGAATTACGGCGCCTTTCATTTATTATTTTTCTTTTGTCAAAAAGAAATTAGGAAATAAATTCATAATTATTTGGAATTTAATTTGTCTGATCTTATTGATAAACGTCGTTTCAACCGCGCTGCTATCCTTACCGGAGCGGTTTGAGTTATTTGGTTTTGAGCAACCGAACATCGCACTCGGATTTTTTCCTTTTATGTTATTGCCCACTTTTCTGGTACCCCTGGTGTTATTGGCTATGTTGGCGAGCATCAGGCAATTGATAAAATACAAACCAATGAATTGACAATAAATATTTGGAAGTAAAAAAGTGTAAAACAAGTGTGGCATTCGCCAACAAGGTATTGGAAGAACAGGGCTGAGGTGCGAACTTCAGCTTTCGTGTTTTATGTGTGTACTGTGGATTTATCTTTAAAGATAGGATGATCCGGTTATTGGGAATTGATTGATCTGGATTTTAGAAAATAAGGAAGATGTTCTGCTTTAAATCAATATCTTTGGAGAAATTGGAATCACATTTATGTAGAGTTACCCAAATTGGGTGGATATGCGAAACTCTGTGAGGGATATAAATAAGTTGGGTAGGTTTAAGAATAAACTATGAGTTACGATATAATTTTTCCAGATAGAAATGGAATTACTGGGAATGAAACAATTACAACTGAAAATAATATTGTGCTCATTGGAGCAAATGGTTCAGGTAAAACACGATTAGGTGTTAGAATTGAGGAATTGACCCAAAATTCTATCACAGTTCATCGAATAAGTGCCCAAAAGGCCTTAAATATTCCTGACTATGCTGAAATTAAAAACATTGAACAAGCAGAAAACGAACTTCTATTTGGAAGGTCTGACGAGCATGCTAATATTGATAATAAAATGAATACAAGATGGGGCAGAAAACCTGCTACCTTCTTGCTAGATGACTATTCAAGGCTTCTTTCATTGCTTTTTGCTAAATCAGCTGAAAGAGACAGGGATTATACGCTTGCTGCGAAAGAAAGAGAAAGTTATTCAGAAGTACCAGATGCACCTATAGACAAAATTATTTCTCTATGGAACACAATAATGCCACATAGAGGAGTCTCATTTGCCGATGGAAAGGTCATGGCTCATAAGACAGGGCAAGATGAGTATCATGGTCAAGAAATGAGTGATGGAGAAAGGGTTATTTTGTATTTAATCGGTCAATGTTTATGCATCCCTGAAAATTCTATAATTATTATAGATGAACCTGAAATTCATATACACAAATCGTTAGTTGATAAACTATGGAATCAGATTGAATCGCATATTCAAAACAAACTTTTGATATATATCACTCATGATTTAGATTTTGCTTCATCAAGAACTGATGCCAAGAAAATATGGATTCAAGAATATAATGGCAATAATCAATGGTTTTGGGAAGATACACCTGTTGACGAGAATTTACCTGAAGGTTTAATGCTTGAAATAATTGGAAATAGAAAAGATGTGATTTTTTGTGAAGGTGAAAGCGGAAAACTAGATTCTGCAATATATCAATTAATATATCCTAATCACCATATAATACCAAGAGGGGGAGGCGACAAAGTTGTTGAAGCTACAAAAGCATTCAGAGCTAATACTGCTCTACATCATCTTACTGCTCATGGGATTATTGATAGTGACTATAAAGAACCAGCAGAAATAGCAGCATTATTAGGTCATAATATTCATACTATATCTGTTGCTGAAATTGAAAATTTATTTTGCATAGAGCCTGTATTGCGAATAATTTCTGAACATTTAGAAATGGATGCTAATGACAAAGTAAATGAAGTGATAGACTTTTTAATTGCTTCTTTGGTTGCTGAATTTAGTGTTCAAATTTCGTCAAAAGCTGAAAAAATAATTGAATATCAGCTCGGAGCATTTTCAAAGGAATCTAATTCAGAACAAGGCTTAACAGATGGTCTTAAAACTACATTGGAAAGAATTGATGTTTCAGCAACATACGAGGAATCAAGAGTTGCTTTTCAAAATGCCATTGATGAAAGGAATTTAGAGAAATTACTCCTGATATATAATAGAAAATCCCTTCCAAATAGACTTTCTGGAACTTTCGGCTTAGCAAAAGGAGAGTATGGAAAACTATTAGTTCGTTTATTAAAAGGGAGCAGACAGGCGGAGCTTATTGCTGCACTAAAACAGTTCTTACCTGAAATATGAAATAATAAAAGCACTACTCATTCGAGTAGACGGCCTCACCAGATTACTCTGATGTGTTGCGCCTCTCACACCATCGTGCGTGCGAATCACATATAGGGCGGTTCATTACCCACAAAAAGGATACTTACTATTCCATGTTAATAAATGTCTCTTAAACATCCTTTCTCTCTCTGCTTTTAGCTACTTATACAGTGGAGTTTGCAATTCGTGGCACACACAGCACCCATAAGAAATTGCTGTTCATTGTTTAAATGAAGACTTTATGGCTTTTGGTCGACATCCTTCCATTTTTAAAAATAGAAAAGCCAACGATCTAAGCAGCGTTGCTTTTCTGCATAGAAAAGAAACCTAAGCAAGCGATGAAAATGATCGGAGGTCAGATTCCATTCACAGTGCATGCATATGAGCGTTATGGCAAATAATTCTGGAGGAAGAATATGGAATAAATACTTGTGAAAAATGAATATCTTTAGAGGAATTTAACTTGTGGTAATTGCGCATTTATCTATATTGGCGATATATGTGTTATGAAGTGAGGGATATAAACCAGTTGGGTGCTATGTTAAAAATGCCAAACTATTGCTATGAAAGATAAATCAGTAATATATCCTTCAAATAAACTATTAATTGAATTAGCAAAAATTTGTAAGTCAGTTTATGGAAGTCCTATAAACCATAAAATACTAACAATTAAAGATAAAAAGCTAAACCATCAAAGAATAATTCATGGTTCATTACATAGAGGTTTTTGTAGATTTTATTTGCAGTTAAACTCCGTTTTAAATATAAGAATATAACTGATAAAAGTATTGAACACATTATTTTATTTGGCTCTCCCGCTGTTGGATTTGATGAATTTAAGCGTTATTATGGCGACTTAAATTCGAGGACATTAAGAGTTATCAACGGTTCTGACATTGTACCTTTACACCTCCGTTTTCTTTAGACATATAGGTGAGTCAATTTGGTACAATAAAACACAAGTAATCGAAAATGAGAGTTGGTTATTTAGACTATTGTATTCGTTAAAATTACCAATTAGCAATTTTTTTAAAGAACATTCTATGGAAAAATATATTGAAACGTTAAAGGGCTTGAATTAAAAGCACAGCACCCAATCGATTAGACGACCTCACCAGATTACTGCGATGTCTGCGCGGCTCACACCACCCTGCGTACGGACTACGTGCAGGGCCATCTTTAACTCAACCGAATTTGTTTATAGTATTCAAGCATTGAGATAGAAGCTGCGACTTCAAGTGATTTGCAATTACTGTATTTCTGAAAATGAAAATCGTGTTCATCACCACTAACCTTTGAAGTCGCCCTTATAAATACAGATCGTTAAGCCCAATCAAAAAATTAATAAAAAAAATATTGTTAAATATTATTATCTTGCTTGTGTTTTCTAAAACCATTTGCATTGAATTATACAATATGTCTAATTAACAACTAAAAATTCAACATTATGTCTAATAAATATTTATCAGAATTTGAACAGGAGTTTGAAATGGATGATGAAGCAAATGATTCATCTAGATTAAATAATGAATATAGTTATGAAGTTGATGATGAATTTGAAAATGATGATGAATTCGAAAATGACGATGAATTTGAAAATGATGGTGAACTCGAAAGCGATGATGAGTTGGAAAATGATGATGAATTCGAAAATGATGATGAGTTGGAAAGTGATGATGAATTTGAAACTGATGATGAATTTGAAACTGATTATGCTTCCATGAGTCGTGATGGTAATTATGACAGGGATAGGGAGTTCGAAAATCGTTTATATAGAGCAATCAGATCGAATGCAGATAATGAACTCCAAACAGAATTAGAGATAGATAACATCCTGCATGAGATGGAGCAGGACTATTTTTTTGGATCTGCTAAAAGGTGGCTTAAAAGAAAAGCAAAAAAGTATGGCAAATTTGCTATTCCTGGTTATGGTGCATTAAAGGCCGTATCGTCCTTAGGTAGAATTAATATAAGAAACTTATTAAAAAATAAGTTACTTCAGACAGCTGCCGGATTTATTCCTGGCGCAGGACCAATAGTAAGCAAAGCAATGGGAATAGCCGGTGATGTCCTGAATAAGGCTGATGCCGCTAAACAAAGAATTGAAGATGTAGTTCAGGTTGGTAAAGATGCATATCAGAATTTAGCAAGTACAATTCCTGAAGCTCAAAATGAATTGGAGGTAAAAAAGGCATCTAATATTGCCTTAAGGAGTGCTCTTAATAATCAGCGCCTAAATAGAAGTAGAAATCGCACAGTAATTGACAATAGAAAAAGTACACAATACTCAAATAGGACAAAAAGAATAATTAATCTTCAACCTAATTCCAGAGTTGCAATTTTCCCATTAAAAATTTCTATCAATAGAAGACAAAAAGTGATCCCTATAAAGCCTTCTTCTATCGTAGTTGTCAAAAATAACAGGATTATCATTTGGGAATTAAAATAAAAAGTAATGCTTGATGCTGCTTTATATAAGCCTAACTCTTTTTTACTTTCTCAGATAGAATCTTTGAAAGCTAGGACTGAGTTGTTAACAGGGTTGAATAAAGTTGTATCTACAAAAGTTTATTTAAATATAAAGCCTGCCCAATGGTTTCCTATTAATAATCAATTAAATACTGTTGCAAATAAAATTTCTCGTCAATTAGACACCTGTACAGATAGTTATTTGATTTATGCAGACGATGAAAGGCAAAAAAGTAAGTTAATAAATGTACTGGGTGAAATTGAATTACAACTATCACAGGCATATAACTTCTATGATACCTACATGGATATTCTTACACAAAGATTAAGTCCTGTTTTAGGTCCTTTGCTTAGAGGTTGCGATGAAATTGCAGCAGATGGATTAAAACATGAATATCTTACATCTGTTACAAAAAATCCAATTGTTTATTGTGATAGAGGTTTTGGAGCAAGTATTTTACGTGAAGGTGTAACACTTGCAAAAACTGTAAATCCTGTCGCCTTTATCGCTATTCCATATTCCAGGCTGGCAGAAAAATACAATTTAATTTCAATTTATCATGAGGTGGGTCACCAGGCATTATATAAACTCGATCTCGTTGAACCGTTTCGGCAAGTCTTTTCATTGTCTGCAAAAAATGCTGGAGCAAATCAATTACTTCAAAACATGCTTGCTAACTGGTCAAAAGAAATCATTCCGGATTTTTGGGCTTTTGGGCATACCGGTATGGGGCAAACATCCTCTATCAGAGATGTATTATTAGTTCCCCAAGCAATGGCATTGAGTATTTCACCTTATCAACAACACCCTCCTCCTTATTTGAGATTTCTAATTTCTGTAGAATGGTGTCGTTTCTTATGGGGTCGAGGTGATTGGGACGAGTGGGCTGAAGAATGGGAGACTTTTTATCCTGTTGAATATTTAGATAAAGCAACTAAAGAAATTATTCTACAAGCAAAAAAAATATTACCAAATATTGCAAGGGCAACTATAACTACCCGGTTTAAAAAATTAAGCAATAAAACTATTGCCACCTTTTTTGATATGGAAAGTATTAGCCCAGGTAATTTATTAAAATGCAAAAACAAAGATCATCTTTTAAATCAATCAATTGGAGTTCAACTGTCTGCATTTAGACTTATAAGAGACAAAAATAATATGCCGATTGCTAAACTAAATGCAATTTTAAATTCATGGCTAATTAACCTAAGTACACAAAATAATTATAATCACAATTAAAAATTAAGATATATGCCAACTGATTCATTATTTAAAATCCATGAGACTTCTCAATTCAAATGGTCTGATATGCCCTTTTTCCTTATAGATTATTACAATTATATGTTGGGTATTGTTCACTCAAAAGATAAAGATCAATTTAAGGATTCAAATTTTAAATTTTACAACCCTAATTTATGTTTGGCATTTAATGGATATTCAAATGATGATAAAGAGATGAATAATAACACTTATTGTCAAGAATTGAAGGAAGAAAATAATTTAAATAATAGCCCATGTTACCCTAATTAAATTATAACCGAATAAGACCATTTGATAACAAAATAATTAGTACTAAACTGCAGCTTACAAACCAACTAGGCATGGGTTCAGTCATCTGGTTATACTATTATGAAAAAATGGGCATATTTAAAATTTTGGGTGCATTACTAGATGATTACAACTACAAAGGAAAATATACTATTAAAATAAAAAAAGACTATGCAGTCCTATTAGAGCATGTATCTACCATGTATCGAATGGGAATTTCCTCTAATTTAAGGGACAGGGTTACGCTTTATGAAAAGTCGCTGGGGCTATCTATTGATAATAATTATGGCATGGCTACCACACGAAATGAAAGTTTCATGAAAACTTTTGATGGGATTTTAAAACAGGCTTTGGAGCATTATGCTTACAGGAGATTAGATAATGCGATAAATTTAGCATCCAACCCTCACCCAACAAGGTCTTCCGTGGCTACTTTAACCACAATTAAAGATTCTCTTGAAAATCTTAAGAGTCAATTTCAACCTTTTTATTACGGACGAAATACCATAAACACTTTCCTAGGCATTGCAACAGTATATGCAACTATATGCTTAATACGTTTGCTAAAAGGCGAAATAGGCATCTCTCCACAATTTGACAAACCTCAAGATTTTATCCCAGCAGCGTATGATATACTTGTAATGGGTAAGCCTGCCGTAAATACAGACAACAATCGGTTTATAATATATGATAATTGTGCTTCATACGGTTACCGCCTATTAACAGATTTTGAATTGGTGGACACTTCATTATTTAATCCAAGTAGTATTATTGATGATCCGCTAAATTTATGGATTAATAATATAGAGCCATGGGTGGAAGGGTATAAGAAAGCGGTGGGTTCTATTAAAGATTGATTAAAAAATCAGTCTAAAGGAAAGAAATTTTTTAGGCAGAGAATTTAACCTCCTCAAAGTTTGATTAATAATATATTTAATTAATTTATTTTATAAATCGGTAAAATGTGCAAAGAGATATTCTGAACAAAGAGATTGAAAATCTTTTTTCAAAAAAGGAAAATGGAATAGTTTCTTATGAAATACAACCATCAAACATCAATGTTTATAACACTGATTTAAATGCTCCTTACTATGGTGGTAATTTCGATTTCTCCTATGATGGTGGATTGAACGAGGCGACGGTAACCTTTAGTACATATTTTTCATATCGAAAAACTTTAGTAATGCAGAAAAAAGACTTTTTGAAAATAATTTATTACAAGCGATAGATGTGTGGGACAATGCAGCAGAGCTTCAATTAAAGGATGTTAATGGTAATTACAATACTAAAATTAAAATTAGATTCAAACTCCGCCTAGTAAAGAATACTAAATATGCCAATAAAAAAACAGATGTGCATCCCAATGGCACGTGGTCTTCTTGGTTTAATGGCAAAGACCGGGAAATTGTTATGAGGAATCTGAATGTTTTCATAGGCTCGTCAAGAAATGTTTTGGTACATGAATTAGGACATGTGTGGGGCCTGATGGATGAATATGATACGAAATGGATTGAAATGAAATTCAGTCCTGCCCATGTAGGAAAAGGCTCTCCGCTTTTGAAAGATGAGAAAGCAATTATGAATTTAGGTTATCAGGATGAAATATTTAATTCAGGTGAATTCAGGACAAGATATTTTACACATTTTGGAAGAAAAATATTGGGCGCGTTTTGGGGTTTAAAAGACTATATGTTACCTATTAAAGTTAAAAGCAACATTGTATCTACAGTGATTATAGGCAGGATAAACCTGCTCAAAAAAGACATTCAAGGGAGCCCTCCAAACGCCGCGAATGTTTCTACACTTAATCCGGGGTTTACGAACATACAAATAGCAAAAAGGGGAAAAGTAAGTGAAAGAAACAAGGAGTTTGGAAACAATCAGGAAAATAATTCATTTGTGTAAAGCGGTAAATTATGCAGAGAGATAATCTATACCATGAAATCGAGCATCTCAATTCCAAAGGAGATAACAAAACAACTATTCCAGTGTCCCTTGAGATTGGGGAAGAATCGGAAATAAGTAATCTGAAAATCCAAGCAAGAATATTATGGCCAGCCTTAGGATTCCCATCAGTAATAAGCCCCAACTCAAGTTCTTCATCAAGTCCCATGCTAGATGGCGATGCCTGTAAATGTATTTGTGTACTCCTGTTATCTAACCAAAAATATTTGTCAAAAGAAGATGCTGCTAAGTATCTACGTTATGTGCCGTGGGAAGAACGCAGCCGCAGGCATATTCCGGCAGGGCAAACAGGTTCCTTTGCAGCGTCTGATATTCAAGTGCGAAATGAGTTGCCGGGACCAAAGCTTACAATTCCTGGTTGGAAAGATTTACATGGCACCGGTATTTCGTTTGGTGGCGACCGTGAGGGTGAAAATGGAATTGCTGTAAAGTTAGCGAACTATGTAAAAAATTTCTACAGTAAAAATGGGTTGCAGTACTTGCACGAGATTAGGGTTTTTGAAAAGGTATCGGCTCAGCTTAAGGAAGGACAGTATAATCTTTTTTGGAATAGTGAAAACTTGAAAGAGAATGCACCTTCAGCAGAAATAAAACTACTGCTCGATCAGTATGCTTTACCAAAACGTCAAAATACAGAGCTTTAGGATACACAATCTAAATTTCTGATGGGCGAATATGAATACGAATATGGCAGCCTTCACAAACCATACCGGACTGAGTTACAGATGCGACGGAACCGTACTGAAGTACTGCACCCGCTTTTTGTGAAACATTCGAATAATAGTGGCTTTAAAATCGGGCACATTACGGATACCCATGTTAGCGTGAGGGCTAATGTTTATGAAGAAAACCTTAAAAAGGAAAATAAGAAAACGCAATTCAACAATTGGAATAAAAGCTTTATCAAGGCTTATGGTAATGCAAAGAAAGACTCTGATATATTGCTGTTGACAGGAGATTTAATCGATTATGGAAGGGGCATTGGGGTTTAACTGCAAGTAACAGATTGGGAGAAGACGGGCTTTACCATGGCGACCGTAA
>JADJSK010000009.1 GCA_016711705.1 Candidatus Brachybacter algidus
AGGAAGATGTGATAAAAGTTGGGCAATAATTTTTACTACTTTACCTTTGGCTTCGGGCAACCATTTGTTGTTGTGCTGGAGGTTTTTGACTGCCTCATGTTCATAGTAACCCTTTGGATTGCTGTCATCTGCCGTACGTTCCTTATCAGTGAAAATATCCAGTCCCGCGGCTTCCAGCATCTGCATCATCATAGAGGTACCGGAACGGGGCAATCCTGAAACAACCGTTATTGTACCTTTAATTTTATCCATAAAATCCTGCTTGTACTGCAATGCCTTACCTGGCTGTTTTAGGTGGTTTTCATAAATATCTATCAACTGTTGACGAGCCATATTTACGCCCGGTGCCAACAAAAGGGTAACGTCAAAAGCCGCCGCCTCTTCATATTTCCCAAGTTTCATCAATGTTTCGCCCAAATGAAAATGTGCGGCGGGAAAATGATACGACAATCCAATGGCTTCCAGAAAAGCGGTTAAAGCCTCTTCATAGCGCATTTGCTGGAATAAAATTAGCCCGAGGGTATAATAAGCATTTGGCTCCTCTTCATTCATGGCCAATTCGCTTAACACAGCCTTTTCAGCCTCTGCTAACATATTGATCTGTAAATATGCATGCGCAATACGAAGGTGAAGCAAAGGCTGCCGGCCACCTTCCAGTTCTGCTCTCCGAAAGAGTTTAAGGGCTTTTTGATAGCGCTGTTCAGCTATCGACAGGATGCCCTCCAGTATGTCCATTTCCGGCGACTCCCGGTCCATCATTTTCCTCACACGGTTCACCATTTTCCTCGCATCCTTGAAATTACCGGTGACTTGATAAGCGTGTACCAGGCGAGTGGCATATCGCTCGATGCAGGGACTATCCCGATGTAATTGTTCCAAAAGCGCTATACTTTCAGCGTATTCCCCACCTTCGAAATAGGCGCGTGCCAAATAATAATTATTTTCGTTCTGTGTTTTTTTTACTGCTGCTTCTAAATCGTCACCCGGATCTTCGACGTAGCCTAGGTCAATCAGCTGGCGCAGTTCGGCTTGCGTATCTTCTTCATTTTGCACAAAACCATTTGGGTGCGCACCGTCATTACCTGCGATGTTTTCCCAGCTCTTGATGGTTTGAGTTTCAGGTACTTCTGTAAATGCATTGACCAACACTTTTCCATCCATATCTTCTGCTATAGGTAGACCGTACAGAGCCAGCAGCGTAGGTGTAATATCGAGCAGGCTGGCGCCAAAAAGGGTTTCATCTTTCCTGATACCGGGGCCTTTCATCACCAGGATACCATAAGGACTATGCTCTAAAGCCGGTCCGGCAGGCTCCTCCGGGATGTGTCTGGGCCGATGGTGGTCAGGATGGAAACCGTGGTCAGAAAGCAATATGATTGTGGTGTCTTCTCCTGCCAGTTGCAAGAGATTGCCCAACATCCAGTCGTGGTAACGGTAGGCGCTATTCACCACCTCTTTATACATTTCAAAATCTGCCGGGGAAATATGTTCCTGACGAGGGAGGGTGGTATTTCATGAAACCATGACAGAAATGGTCGATGGCATCGAAGTAAACTGCCATGAAATCCCATTCCGAATGAGTCATCGCATGTGTAGCAGCGCTATGAATAGTAGAACATTCAGCCAAAATTTTAGCTATGGCGTATAGGTTCCTGTCTTTTTTCTGGTCAATTTTTTCTGCATGTGGAACAAACGCCTGGAGGTCGGCACCCAAAAACTCTTCGGCATGTGTGCGCAACTTCGCAAACAAATCACTCATCTCTGCTGGATGCACTGTGCCGGGCATCATCGGCCAGGTATCGCTGAGAGACCCTTTGGAGCGATGATAAAAATCAGATACATAGATGCCATTGACCGGCTCTGCCGGGTGAGAAGGCCACCAACCAATGACGTTCGTTTTCATGTTGTGCTGGTTCAGGATATTCCAAATGGCTTTTACTTTTCGTCCGGTAATGTTGATGGGACGGATGCCTTTGCCATTAGGAGTCGGTTCCACAAAACCATGAATTCCATGTTTATATGGTCTCTTCCCGGTAGCAATAGAAGTCCATAAGGTGGGTGACAAAGGTGGATCGAGCGTGGCGATGCGACCCATCACGCCGCTATCTACTAGCTTTGTTAAATTTGGCATAAGTCCTTGATCCATAAGCGGATTTAGCACTTTCCAATCGGCTGCATCCCAACCAATGACAAGTACTTTACGAGCAGGATGTTTCATAAATTAATTTAAATTGATTTTCCAATACATGACAGCCAATTTATAACTTTTTGTAATTTTCACATAGATTTTTGAATAAATTCATCGTTTTTTACCAAGATTACCATGATAGTTTTGAAAAACAATGCAATAATTATTCCACTTCAATTCTGCTCCAGGAACTGCTCTAGAAATGTTTAATTATGTAGCTTGAGGATTAATTAATGGCTTTAGATAAAGCAGAAAAGTTTAATTAATCCAAGTCTATTTGCCTTATAAAATTACTTGAGATGAAGTGAAGACGTTAGACTTAAACAAGAATATAAATTTGCGTTACTGTATCGTTACTTCAATTAAAGTTAGTGTTGGTCTTTAAATGGATATTTAGGTCTTAATCTTGTCCAAGTATTTAAGGAGTTAGAGGGGCATTGCAAAACTTAAAAAATTAATATTGTACGTAGATCACTTATGTCTAAACCAACAATTAAAATTCTCATTTTCATATTTTTTAAACATAGTATTTACAGGTGCACTGTGAATTAAATTTAAATTAAATTTCGTTCTACAAATAAAATTGAATCCTCCCATATCGCCCGTATATTGTGTCCTATTATTGTTATTGTAAACATGATGAAACTCACATAAAGCTTCTAAAAAATTAATCATTATATCAGTTTTGCCGCCAATGATTCCACAATTCAGCAAAATAGAATCTTTAAAGTTAGTTTCAAAATTTTCAAAACCGGGTACAGAATCTCTAAAATGAGTATTGTGGTCATGCATCCATTCATCATCTAAATTTTTATCTTCATCACCACAAAAAATTGATTTAGGGTTTTCAGCAAAAAGAGTTGTAATAAAAGGATTGTTTATCACCTCAACATCTGAAACATCGGTTACAAAAAAAGAGTCAATTGACCCTTGGTTTTTTTTTACATATTCCAAATAAGCAAAGTATCTAAATACATTTGGAGTGAATTGTTCATTGTAAATAATTGCTACAAATTCTAAATTTGTTGATGTATGTTGTTTTATACTGGCTTCAGAAAAATTATTGTGAAATAGAATACCTTTTAAATTATTTTTTTTAATTGAAGTAGCCCATTTTTCTATTAAGGGGTATTCATCAGGAGGCAAAGTTTCTCTCCGATTAACATCAAAAACACCTGTGATATGGCAGCCTAAAATAAGTTGATTCTTAATACTTGGTTGATTTGAAATTTTAGCCATTCTGACTTTTTAGAATTTTGGTTTTTAAGGTTGCACTGATACTTGTTGGAATATTTCGATAATAAATATAGGTACGCAAATCAACTTTATTTACTTTGTATGCTGCAGAAACCCGCTCAAAAAACTCGGCATCAGCTGCATACATACTTTTAAATTGATACTTTTTAAAGATTTCTTTTTTACCAAATAACGTAGCAAACAATATGCAATCATCCACATGAATTAATTCATTATAACTATTTTTATCCGGTACAAAAAAATCTTTTACGCTATCTGCAACAGTCTCAGCTGTTGATGCTATTAAATCGTAAAAAGGCATTTCTTGCAAGCAGCTGCTCAAATGATTTGTTTTAAACTCATCATCTGAGTCAATAATAGTGATATAACTTCCATTACTGTGTTGCACTCCTCTATTTATTGAAGCGGATTGCCCCAGATTTTTATGATATAAGTAGGTGATTTTATTTAAGTGCAGTGAAACATATTCAAGAATTTGAATTCTATGTTCTTCATCACTTCCATCATCAATAACAATCAACTCAAAGTCTTTAAAATCTTGATTTAAGACAGATTCAATAGCCCTCTTTACATACCAAATGGGCGTGTTATAAACAGCAAATAGTACCGATATGGTGACATTCATTTAAAGTATATTTTTTATAAAACTGTGCTAACGTTGTCTGTTGCTAAGACATAATAATCTATCAATCATTGGATAATTATTGTCCTCTTTTCTGTGCATTAACTTCATTTAGTGATTTTTGTTTAAACAATGCATTTGTTAGCTAAAAAAAGGTAGTGATTTGGGTGCGCTGTTTGTGCATTCCTACTATCCCGTCACTAAAGATGCGTAGAACATCAATACATTTTCTTTAACACTTTCATCAAAAAGTAAATAAAGGAAAATGTAACAATAAAAATCACCATACTTAATAGCTCTTGTCCTGATAAATTGGCAAGTAGCCATACAATAACAGACATTGCAAGTAAGGGTATTGTAAAGCCTCCTGGAACCTTAAAAGTTTTTTCGGATGGCGGTGAACCAGCTTTCCTAAGTTTTAAAGTGGCTAATACAGCTCCCAAATAAATGATGAGTGCTGAAGCACTTGCTATGATAGCAAGTTGCTTGAACCCACCGAAAATTGCAAACAAAAGTCCTAATGATGCATAAAATAAAATAGCAATATAAGGGGTATTAAATCGGGGATGTATATTGGATAGTGCTTTTGGCATCAAGCCATCTCTTGCGCCAGCAAAGAGGATACGAGGCACTGATAATATTTCACCGCCTAATGCGCCAAGCATGGATATGACTGTGGCAATAGTTATAAATATTATTCCACCTTTACCGAAAACAATGCCTGCTACTGCGGCTAATGGAGCATCCTGATGTGCTGCAATTGTTCCTCCAAGTACTCCTTGTGTAACCATCTGAATAGCCAAATAAATGATCAAAACACAGGCGATTCCTAAAAATATTCCGAGCGGTACCGTCCTCTTTGGATTCTTTATCTCGCCACCGTTGCTAAGGGGTGTTTCAAATCCCATAAAGGCGAAAAACAAAAGAAGAGATGCTGACCCTATATTGTCGACAGTAGGAGTAATGGTCCAGTTTAAATTTTCTCTTGAAATAAAACTTGCTCCAACAATTACTAAGAGCAGTAACGGAATAAGTTTTCCAAATGCTGTAAACTCAATGAAACGAATTCCGTTTTTTACACTTCTAATATTGAGTAGTGCAATCCCACCAAAGATTAAAATAAAGAAGGCTATTCTAAAGATCTCATTGTTAAGTGAAGGAAAAAAATATTTCAACGTGTCAGCTAACGCATTAGCAATTGCTGCATCTGAAATTACACATGCCCCAAACCAATAGATATTATTGGCTAAGAAACCTGCATATGGACCAAATGCAGTTTCGATGTATTCATAAACTCCTCCGCTTGCAGTCGTTTTGCTACCTAATTCAGCAAAACACAAAGCAATTAAAAAAATAAGTATACCGCAAACGATATAAGTGACCACTGCAGCTGCTCCTAGTGTTACTGCTATAAGCGCCGGAATTACAAAAATGCCTGTACCAATGGTTTGGTTGATAATCGCCAAAGTGAGAGAACGTACTCCGATTTCTCGTTCAAGGTTTTCTTTTACTGAATCTGGATTCATCATATTTTCTATATTTTGTTAATTCATTTATCAAATCGCTTTATGTTAATAAAGGGACTTATCAACGAATACCAAAAACTCTGTTTATTAGTACCTTCGAATTCTATTAATCCATATTTAATATTGTCTACCGGTAATTCTTTAAAAGTTCCAAAAAGTTTGTCCCAAAAAATGAATACATTTCCATAGTTTGAATCTGTATATATCTGGTCTTGATGATGATGAACTTTATGAAAATTTGGGGTAAAAAAGACCTTTCCGAAAAATGAGTCAATCCATAAAGGAAATCTAAAACTACTATGATGGGCAATAAATAAAGGCATATATATAATCCATCGTAGCACAATGATGTTTATATCCAAACCAAATGCAATTCCGGCTATTATAACTGAACCATTATCTAGAAAGACATCAAAGGGATGAGCTCTAAATGCAGTGGAGCTATCCATTTTAGTATCGCTATGATGAACTCTGTGCAAACGCCATAACAAATGCCATTTATGATAAAGCCGATGTGTCCAATAACTAATGAAATCTATTACAATAATTCCAACGAGAATTTTTAAAATGTAAGGTAATTCAAGATGGTTGAGTAACCCTATTTTATTCTTTGCCACCCCATCAAAAATAATGACAAAAATAGAGCCAATTAAAATATTCAGAATTATGTAACCTGCCTGAAGAATAAAATTATTGAATAGGTGAATACTGTTTTTCTTCATTGCAGCACCATTTTCCAATAATTGCTCGATTGTAAAGAAAATTGCAAGTAAAAACACAAACATTTTGTCAGTATCTATACTTGTTAGGCTTTCAATAATATTGTTCATTTATGTTTCTGTCTGGTTTTGGTTGTGCGGCACAACGTAGTTTTCTTATTTTCAATAATCATGTGATTCAAGCTCGCATTATTTTTCAAAAAAGTTTCGTGCGTCTAAATAAACATTAATCAAAAGAAATAAAGAGCAAGTCAGGACGAAAATAGGTAAAAACTGTCCGAAAGTTGCGTTTTACTTATTGAAGTGTGTATAACAAATTGCACAAAACTGAAAAAGAAAAGCTTACCGAATAAAGATTCCTCGCTTCGCTCGGAAAGACACTAAGCCGATGGTATAGGGGTATAAAATGGGTCGGCGCAGCCACCCCATTTTATACCCCCTCCAAACAAAGGTTATGTCATTCCGACAGAAGGGAGGAATCTTCCAAATTGTTATACATACCTTATTGAAGTGAAAAATTGCACATTGAGTCCAAATTTATTTTTCAGTCTTGTGATTTATTTACTCAGGTTGCGGTAGCTAATAAGCCATAGCAGTTGCTGCAGCTGAGTGGAAGTCCCGGACTAGATTATCGCAACTGAATGGAGTGGATAATCATATGGGAGCTATCCAATTAAATAGTATATCTAAATGCTGAATACTATCAACAAATTCGGTCAAGTTAGTGAGGATGCTGTAGATTCTTGTGATATAAAATATTTGAGAAATCTCTTAATTAAAGGGGAGGAGCGTAGCATGCGGATGCAGGTTGATGTGAGAGGCGCAGACATCGGAGTGATTTGGTGAGGGCGTCTACAGGATTATGCGCTGCCCTTTTCTCAATCGTGTTTTGGTTCCGCCAAATCAAAAAACTCATTTTTTGTTTTGTCCAAAGTTTGTGAAATCAGATTGAAGTTTTCTTTTGTGGGTTTTAAGTCAACGAATTTATCAATTATTGCTCTATTTCTATAAATTACAAACGTATTCTCCACTTCTGGATTTATTTTATTAAGGACTGCATCACTTTCCTTGTCGGAAAATGATGGAATGAAGGTTAAAGCGGTGTTCTTAATATTAAGTTCATTCCCCAAACTTTCTAATTCCTTTAGTCTTTTTTCTTTGTTGTAATTTTTCTCATTGCCATAGACAAAATAGACTTTCAAATATTTACTGCGACTTACGCTTTCAAGTTCTAAAAAAGTAAGCCACTTTTTAATGTTGACCCAATTTGAAGTATTGCCAACGAAATAAACTATTCCGTGAAATCTTCCATATTTACAAACTGGACAAGTTCTAGTTCCTTTATCTGGTCCGAATGCGTGGAATGGTGTAAATGAAGGATTGTCTTCGCCAATTTCAAGTCCGGAATTCAGTTTCGATTGATTTATTTGGGGATAGTTTGGAATATTGAGCCCTAAAATGATATTGTGTTCTGCTACTTGCATATCTTTATCAATCAGCACTCTTAAAACTCCACTTCCACCTCGATTTTCGAGTGCTTTTCTTTATTACCTGATAACAAGATGTCGTCATCAAAAACAAATTCGTCAATGTAGTATTCGTCCTTGATGTTTGGTTCTTTTATAGAAGTATGAATGTGTGCAGGTATATCATCATTTGGATAAGGTGCCGGACGAATTGTATAAATTGAATATTTTCCGTTTTCATCCGATTTTACCCAACCCCTAATATGTCCATGTCTTTTTGCATGTTCATCCATTCCTTCTTTTGGGGAATAATATCCATTGTTGTCCGTTTGCCAATAATAAATTACAACGTTCGGTGCTGGAATTTTGCCGCCAATTTTAAAGACTGTTCCTGTTATCAAAATTTTTTGACCTTTTTCTTTCCAGCCTGCGCTTGTGTCAATTGAATTAATATTTTTTGGCATTCCAACGTACATCAATTCGCAACCATCACAGCCACCACCAACTATTTTATTCTTTTGAGTTGTGTTTTGTTCTGTCTGCGATTTCTCTTTTGTCTGTCCGTTACAGCTTGATAAAAAGCTAAACATAATTACAAATAGTCCAAATTTAAATAGTCGTTTCATTTTTGCAATGTCGGTTTTAGGATTACGAAGCACTAAACTTTCAGTTAAGTACAAAATTTGAAACGAGCCACAAGCCCAGAATTCAATACTGTTTCGTCTATTCTTTATATACATTTTTATGCAATCACCTTATTATCATCTACATTAATGTATTCGCCTTTCTTTTCAATAATAACATTGCTCAATAAATATTATAACTTTTCTAATTGTCTGCGCAACTTGTCCTCTACATCGGTCAAAAGTGCGTGGAAATTATCGCCATATTCTGAGGCGAATGGGTCATTGCCAGGAACACCTAAACGTATACTTACTTGTTTTTGTTGAGTTTTCTTTTCAGCTTTATCCTCAAGGTATATATCTGCCCATTCTATTTTGTCATAAAATCGACTAAGACGTGTGATAGTTTTACGTATCGTCTCCTTCATATCGTCTCCAATAGAAATATCTACTGCTTGAACATTTATCTTAATTCCTGTAATATTTTCTGTGTATTTCATATTTTTA
The DNA here is from genome assembly GCA_016711705.1 of Candidatus Brachybacter algidus. Lineage (GTDB taxonomy): Bacteria > Bacteroidota > Bacteroidia > Chitinophagales > Saprospiraceae > Parvibacillus > Parvibacillus algidus. Next base: position 8,909 of record JADJSK010000009.1, read on the forward strand.
AATTTTAATTTCTTTTGTATGTTGGATAAGGAATATATTCAGTTTCATCGCCTTCAATTTTAGGAAATTCTTGTGCTTCCCATTTTTGTTTGGCATCTTTGATTAGTTCTTTGCTCGATGAAACAAAGTTCCAGTCGATAAAGCGTTCCTCAGGAAATGGTTCGCCACCAAAAATGTAAATGGTGCTGTTTTCATTAATGGTAAATTCACAAAGTGTACTATCTTTTGCCACTAATAATTGGTTAGGTTCATAAATATTACCTTCATTTTCAATTGTTCCTTCCAGAATATATAAACCCGATTCGCCATAAAGCTGATCTCCAATATTTACAGTACGTTTTGTTTTGCTTTTTATTTCAAGCATATACAGTTTGCTAAAAACTGGGACTGGTGACTTTCGTCCAAATGCTTCTCCAGCAACCAATTTAAATTGTAGATCTCCATCTGTCCATGTTGGGATTTGCTCATGACCGATATGAAAAAACGCTGGTTCCATTTGCTCCAAATGTTTTGGTAAGGCCACCCATATTTGAAAACCGTGCATATTTAAAGGGGAATTCCTTAAATACTCAGGCGTTCGTTCTGAATGTACTATGCCTTTTCCTGCAGTCATCCAGTTTACTGCATCGGGCTTAATTTCTACTTCATTACCTAGCGTATCACGGTGCATTATACTACCTTCTAAAAGAAAAGTTAGCGTTGAAAGTCCAATATGTGGATGCGGTTGAACATCAAAGTTTTCCCGCTCATTCATTTTAACAGGTCCCATATGGTCAATATAAATGAAGGGCCCCACCATTCTTTTTTGACGGAAAGGCAGTAAGCGCCCCACCATAAAATTACCTATGTTAACTGCTCTTTCTTCTATTATTAGTTTTATGTTAGACATATTAAAATTTTCGTTCTGGCATGTTCAGTTTTTGAATCAACTTAAAAGATGCATAGTCTGCATAAACACCATAAGCGTTTACTAAAAGACCTTTTATTTTACCATCTGTAGAGGAAATGGCATATAAAACACTTTCATTATCAACGTCTGACATTTCTTGAAAACGGTGTTTTTCCTCTATCTCAAAATCTTCGGGTTGCAATTGACATTGGTTTTCTTGACACTCTATACATTCTTCCTTCATGTTGAAATTATAGGTATAACCTTTTTTTGTAAGGTCGTTGACGGCAACGGATAAGCTTGCGTATTTTCCCATGTTATTATAGTATTTTATGTGATAGTTAGTTCTAGTTTAATTCTTAAAGACAACATCTCCATCTTTTGACAAAGTATACGAATTGCCTTTACCTCTGAGTTCGTAGCGGTCATTTTTATACCAAATTCCGGAAGCTGCCTTTTCTTCAACCAATTCTATCTGCTCGCCACCATTTAAATAAGCTTTCACAGTTCCTTCCGTGTTGTTGAAAGTCAGATTCAAAACGTCTTTCTGACTCTTTGCTTCTATATTCACAATATCATCTTGATGCTCAAAAATTACGATTCCATCTTTTTTTAGGGTTATATCGTTACCTTTTCACCGTAATTAATATTGCTCTTTTTTGTACCAAATACCAGACGCTGGTTTTTGTGAAATCAATTCGATAGTTTCATTATTAAAATTTAGCGTTGCAGTTCCTGCCATATTATTAAATAGAAATTCTAATTTTTTACCATCTTGGTTGATTGAGGTGGCTTTAGTAATCCCATCTGAAACATTCTCAATTGTTTCTATGTTTTTCTTTTCTGCACCCTCTTTTCTTGTGGATTCTTTACAAGAACCTATAATCATTGCAATTAGTAATGCAATAGTTAACGTTTTTTTCATCATTTTATCTTTTTAATACTTTAAATCAATAATCGAAAATTATTATTTGTTTTCCGTGATAAATCCATACAGTATCGTATGAAACTGTTGACACAAATTTATCTGCGTCGCCACTACTAAATGCGGCAAACATATTTTCTACTACTTTTTTTGCTGAATTTTTCATTTTTATAATTTGATTTTTGATACTAAAACAAATATAGGATTAATTAAGTGTATATTTGTCATACATTGCCTTTTGGGAAGTGGTTTCCTCTTTGGAACTACCCACTAAGTTAGTTAAGATATCGTTCAATACTTTTGTAAAATCAATGAGAAAAAAATCAATAATTAACGAAACCCTATTTGTCAAGTTAGAATGCAGGAAATAAGTGATGCAATGAGTATTTTGTCAGGTAAATGGAAATTTCATATTTTCGGAACTTTAATTGAGGGAAATAAATTAGGTTTTGTGCATTTGTTAAGTGAAGTTGACGGTATTGGCACAAAAATCCTAACCAAAGAGCTGCAAGAGTTAGAGATAAATCGTCTATTGACACGAAAAGTAATGTATACAAAGCCGATAACTGTTGAATATTTTATTACGGAATGCGGAAAAACATTATCTCCAATAATTAAAGAATTGGCAAATTGGCGGATAGAATATAGGCAATCAGTTTATCGCTCACAGCCTGCATGTGCTCTTTTTGCATCAGTCTAGCTTACTTCTTTCCAAGGACATCAGTAACTTGCAATAACCCATATTTAAAGTCATAACTCATTTTTTTGAATACTGTTTCACTTTTTGTCTCCGAGAAATTTAAGTTACTGCAACAGTACTTAAAAAGCACGAGCTTTTCTAAAGCTGCTTTAATTGGCATTGCTATTACTGTGCCTATTATCGTGGGCATTGTAATGGATAAATTAGACATTGGTCTTGCTATTTGTTTTGGAGCCTTCTGGTGTTCGCCAAGTGATGTGAGTGGGAATTTAAAGCACAAACAAATTGGTATTGCTTTTTCAACCCTTTTAATAGTTTTTGTTAGTTTTATTGGTGGTCATCTTCAAGTCTCAAATTATATTCTTTTCCCTTTTTTAGGTGTGCTTACATTCTGCATAGCGTTTATTTCCATTTACGGTTTCAGAGCTTCGATGATTAGTTTTTCCGGTTTATTGGCTTTGGTATTAAGTTTTTCTTACAACCCGGAAACGCTGGATGCATATCAATCTGCCTTATGGATTGGTACAGGTGGTTTGTGGTATTTAATATTATCTACTAGTTGGTTTTACCTAAACCCAAAAGCATTTACTGAAGAAACACTTCACAATATCTTTCTACTTACCGCTGATTTTTTAGACACTCGAAAACAACTTATCGGTGAACAACCAAATAGAGAAGTGTTACAAACAAAACTCATCAACTTAAAGATTGAGCTAACCGAACTGCACGACAACTTTCGTAAAATTTTAGTTTCTAACCTTAAAAACTCTGGTAAATCCAATTATCACCGTAAACTATTATTAGTATTTGTCGAGTTGGTCGAGCTTTTAGAAACTGCTATAGCAAACCCTGTAAACTATAATAAAATGGATGTACTTTTTGAAACACATCCTGAGTTTAAAGCTGATTTTCAGAAGCTGATTTCTGAATTTTCATTCCAATTACGAGCTATTGCAAACCAAATAAACAATTCAAAAAAAATCTCTTCAAACAAAGTGCTTTTCAATGAATTTAAAAATCTTGAACTTGATATTCTAAATGTAAAAGATGAAACTAAATCTGAAGATTACGAGCGTTATTTAATGCTTCAAAACTTTTTGGATTATCAAAAAAAGCAATTCGAGAAGCTTAAAAAAATCAAATGGTTGTTGGGTAATCCTGAGTTAACTTCGGCAGAATTAGTACCTACAGATGAACTTAAACGTTTTATAAATACCCAGGATTACAATCCTAAACTTATCCTTAGAAACTTCAGCTTTAGGTCTACTATTTTTAAGCACTCACTTCGTTTAGCCATTACAGTTATGTTGGGCTATGGTATTGGTCTATATTTTGATTTGCAAAATCCATATTGGATAATATTGACCATAATTATTATAATGCGGCCGAGTTATGGACTTACAAAAAACCGTTCAAAAGACCGTGTTATTGGTACATTAATTGGGGCAGTTATAGCGAGTGGTTTAGTCATTTATATAAGTAACATTTATGTATATGGTGCTTTAGGCGTGCTATGTTTAGTTCTTGCCTTTTCCATTCAAGAAAAAAACTATAAAGCCGCTGCAGCGTTCGTCACCTTGAATGTAATTTTTATATATGCCATTTTAGAGCCAAACATTTCAAAGGTCATTCAATTTAGAGTTATAGACACTATTATTGGCGCAGCATTATCTTATATAGCCATGAGATTGCTTTTTCCGGCTTGGTCATTTATGGAAATTGGTGATGCTATGAAAGATGGGTTGAAGGCCAATAACGCTTTTTTTACATCCATCAGCAAATATTATCAAGATAAAGGCAAGGTGCCTACTAGTTTAAAAGTGAACCGAAAAGAAGCGTTTTTACAAATGTCTAACTTAAGTGCGGCATTTCAACGTATGGCTCAAGAACCAAAATCGAAGCAAAACCATTTTGATGACATCTATGAACTTGTTGAAATTAATCATAGTTTTTTAGCTTCGCTGGCATCGTTGAGTTCTTATATTCAAAATCATAAAACAACAGCAGCCTCGGAGGAATTTATAATGATTTCAGAAAAAATTCAAGCAAACTTGGACAGGATTTGTTCTCAATTAAAAGCTATAGATTTTGAATCTAAAATAATAAATGCTAATCCATTAAATGTAATAAACGAATCTGAACGCCTTAAATTTTCAATAGAACACCTTACTAATAAAACCATAATAAATACAGAAAATGTACGCAATCATCAAGAAGCACATTTAATTTGGGAACAGATGTATTGGTTGTTTTTATTGAGTGAAAAAATGTTGAAATTGACACTTAAATTTGAGGTGAATTAAATTTTAAAATTCCGAAGTATATTGTTCTAAATGATATCATTTACCATTTTAAAAACAACCTACCTATAACGCATATTGCAATGGATAGTCCTGAAATTGGTGTAATGTTTTTTTTTAAATCGGCCATCATTGATGTTAGTGCGGCTTAAGGCATTAACTCGGCTAGTATTCCCACAAACATTATTGATGCCATTAAAATCATAACTAAAGTTTCGGAGTTGGTTATTGAATTGATAATCAATAATATATATCAATTTGTAAATGCAGGAAATAAACAGCTGTATACCAAATCGTTAGTTTTATTCTTAAAATTCTTATTGTTTTTTAAATGGTTTCATTTGCAGGACTCATTCATCGAAGTTTCATTCTGACTTCTGACTTCTAACTTCTAACTTTGATTGAGCAATAGCAATACTTTAAGAGTTTATTTATAACGCCGAAACTTTAGATCATAATAAGCTACGGAAAAGATTTACTAGCTTTTTCTGAAATATGTTGTGTGTTCATAGCTTCGTTTTTATAACTAATGGAGATATTGTAATTACTTCAATCAGTTATATTAAATTTTTTTTATAAAATAATCCATTCAAGTACTGAAAGATTACTTGAATTTAAAATTAAAGACTTAGAGGAATATCATATGGTATTTCTTTTTTACGGAATAAGAAATTACCATTACGTACAGATGCAAGCACATCTACTCGTCTGCGAATAGCCTCATAAACCGAACTTTCATTTAAAACAATGAAGTTTGCTGCTTTACCCACTTCTAAACCATAGCTATTTTGAATGTTTAAACAACGTGCTCCATTATAAGTTATTAGATCAAAATTTGTTTCTATTTCTTTTTTAGACATAATTTGAGCGAGGTGAATTCCATTATCAAGAATGTTCATCATATTACCATTTCCCATTGGATACCAAGGATCGTTGATGGAATCTTGTCCAAAAGCAACGTTTATTCCAAGTTCCATAAATTCCTTTACCCTTGTCAAACCACGTCGTTTTGGATACGTATCTTGGCGACCTTGGAGATAGGCATTTTCAGTAGGCAAAGAGATAAAATTCATCTTACTTTTTTTGAATAAATCCAGCATTCTATAAGCGTAGGAATTGTCTGCTGAACCAAACGAACATGTATGGCTTGCGGTAGTTTTAGTACCAAAATCTTCCATAAGCACCAAGGCATTAAGGATTTCGACAAAACGGGAATTGGGATCATCGGTTTCATCACAGTGCACATCAATCAATTTATCATATTTTAAAGCAAGCTTAACTATATCGTGAATAGATTTTTCTCCAAATTCTCTTGCAGGTTCATAATGTGGAATACCACCTACCACGTCTGCCCCCATTTTAAGTGCTTCTTCCACTAAATCACGTCCACCTTTATACATGTACATGCCTTCTTGTGGAAAGGCAACAATTTGAATATCAACCGTATCTTTCAATTCTTCCTTCATTTCTAGCATTGCTTTTAATGCTGTAAATTTTGGATCGGTAACATCAATATGTGTTCTAATGTGTTGTACACCTTGAGAAACTTCATCTTTAATTCCCTTCATAGCCAATCGTTTTACACTTTCTACTGTTAGTGTTTTTTTGAATTGCGGCCATAACTCGATAGCTTCAAAAAGCGTTCCAGAACCTGCTCCTTCTTGTCCTAATTCAGACAAAGTATATACGTAATCTAAATGTAAATGTGGATCTACATAAGGTGGAAGAACGAGTTTTCCATTAAGGTCAATTTCTTCATCACAATTAGGTAAATTAGTTCCTATTTGAGTAATCTTACCATTATCAATAATCATTTCATTTGCTGCTTCGTTGCGATAAAGTTTCGCATTGAAAAACTTCTTTTTCATGTTTGATTATTTAAAACTAATTAAAAATTTTACTACCAAACTTGAGTAATTAAAATCAATTTCCAATTAAACAGATTTAGATAAAAGAATGATTGGTCAGTACCTGGTTGTAAATTTTACACAGTACACTTGTAATCTGTAAGCAGTAATGGGTCTTAAACAATACATTTTTGCCACAACCCAAGTAGCTTGCATTTGGTAGTGTTTTCAGTTTGCCCAGAAAACTACCAAGAAAAAGGGCTGGCACTCACCCCAATCACCCCAATTATTCCACCTTTCGGCTTAATCTTTTAACTCTGTAAGCCAATTTAATTCCTGAATTTTACTATCGATCTCTCTAAAAGCTCTTCCTGTTTGATCCATTTCAGTTTGTAACTTCTTAATGTCAATGGTTGTTTTAAGGTTGGCATCACCACTATTATCTATTTGAGCAGCATACCTAATATTTCTTAATTTTTCAGAAAGCATTTTTAATGAATCTCTTTTAACAAGTGCCTCCATTAGCGAACCTTCTCCATTAATATTAATTTCATTATTTGTCTTATTGATTCTAATCACCAAGATTTCTAAATCTTGAATTGCGGTTCTCAATTCAGCTATTAGCTTTGTTGGATCCTCTTGGGGTTTTTTGTCATCTGATACTATAAGAACAGGTCTTATTCTATTTTGAATATGTTCAATTTTCTTCATCAAATCTGATCGTAACAAAAGTGCCTCGGCAAGTTTCATTTTATTATTTTTTTCTGACATACTTTAGCTTTAAAAAATTAACTAATTATTGCTTTGGACATTTAGATAGTGGATTATTATCTGGCTCAGGTGCCCATTCATTATTAGTTGACATATCGAAATTATTTACTTCATCCAAAGATAAATCTAATGCTTTTGCAACACTTCGTCCATATTCCGAATCAGCTTTATAGCAGTTTTTTATATGACGAATTTAAATGAATTTTTATGCATCACCTACTTGAGCTGCTGATTGTGTGTGTCACTTATGGCAAACTCCTCTGTAAAAGTAGCACAATTCAGAGAGAGAAAGGTTGTTAGAAAGAACATTTATGAACTATGGAGTGAAAGTCTCGGGTGTGCGGGGTAATGAACCGAAGCACTAGCAAGTAAAATACCCGGAACTTTAGTAATGTTTATGAAACAAGTTTTGGGGTAAATTTCTTTTACCAAAGAATTAAATAGTTTTTCATGTGACAAATGGGGTAAAAGTGGTTTTTAAAAAATATTTATTTGAAATTTCGGATACGGATTCGTGTCGAGTTACAAGAAAGGAAAACGCTGTAAATATCAACTAGTAGTAAGAAAAAGTCTGTGTGAAAGAGGAAGAACCTCATACGACTGGGATTAGATCCGGATCATGCGTATGCATGGAGCAAGACGAGGAAGGGAGGCTGGCGCATAGCGCAAAGCCCCATACTCGGAACTACTGTATCCGTTAATCGTCTGAAGTCGCGCCTTATATCTCCATGCTTGAATACTATCAACAAATTCGGTCAAGTTAATGAGGGCCCTGTGCGTGATCCACACTCAGGGTGGTGTGAGAGGCACAGACATCGGTGTATTCCGGTGATGTCATCTACTCTATTAGCGGTTCGTTGTTTATTGATTAATTTCATTTATATTTGATAACCAACTTGTCCCACCCTGAGAGTTTGCCCATTATAGTAACAATTCCATTCGTGATAATCTCAAAGAATACAGGTCTAACTCTTGAAAATTCTTTTAGTCCAATTCGTGGAACTAGATAAAAGTATTTCATCATATTCATCATGCTATCGGGCTTTTCATTGTCAAGAGTAGAAAGTATTTGAAACATTCTATGAGTGTCAGCACAAGGCGAATATGTTACAGTCATACTGGCTTGTCCTTTAATCGCATTAGTTACAGAATGAATTATACCTCTTGGCACAAAAAATTCTTCGCCAACTGTTTTAATTATTTTTTCGCCATTGACTTCAAATAGAACTTCTCCTATCATTATTTTGAAATGTTCGTCCATGTGAAAATGAACATGAGGGGGGACTTTTCCGCCTGCTTCAACTGTCCAATTCATAACAAAAGAATTTTCATCATAGGATTTTGGGTAGAATACCTCTTTTCCAAATTTTATTGGTCTAAAAATGTCTGTTGTCATAGTTCAATTTATTATAGGTTAAAAAACTATAATTCATAATTTGATTGTTGTTGTGTCGTATGTTACAATGACTGCTAACGTTCCGCGGCTACAAGAAGTGGCGAACTTCGGAACGAATTATTTTCTGTTAAAGATAAAAATTCTTGCGAAACGCGAACATGAACTTACAACAAAATTCGCCATTTCTTGTAACCGCTGTTAGTGGCTGGTTTTATTGTCCCTTAATGTTAGCGCATACTTAAATATTTCATCATAAACAGTTGTTCTGAAATTTTTCAATTCAGCTTCTTTCAACTCTGTATTCATAAAGAGAATGATGCCAACTTTTTCCTTAGTGTCATAATACATAAACGTCCTTACTCCTGGGTCTCCACCTGTATGCCCAACTCTTTTGCCATTATTATCAAATGCCCAAAATAGCCCTTCATTACGCTTGACTAAATCGACATTATCTGGCTTAACTGCCTCTGTGAACTGCGGTTTAGTCATTTCCGCAACAGATTTCTTTTTTAATACTCTTACTCCGTTATTTTTTCCTCCATTCAAAATGCAGATAAAAAACTTTGATAAATCTGAGACTGATGTCCTAACTCCTCCATCAGGATATGTTGTCAAGCCATAAGGTTTAATTACTTTAAGCGTATCAGTTTCTCTGTTATACAGTGTTGAATGATTGGCCAAGTTGATTTCAGAAAAGAACCAGCCTGTATTGTCCATCTTCAGAGGATTAAAAATAAAATGTTTACTGTATTCATTTAGTTTTTTTCCTGTTCTTATTTCAATAATATAACCAGCCAATCCGGCAGCAATGTTTGAATAATTAAAATACTTACCTGGTTTGAATTTCAAAAAGTTATCTTGATTATAATATTTTCCTTTGGTGTCAAAATAGTTTTTTAAAAAATCTCCTAATTGTTCTGGCGAATCGCCACCATAGTAATAAGAATTATCGTACAAAGGCTCTTGATCTGTTATACCAGATGTATGTGTAGCAAGATTTCTCAAAGTAATTATTTCATTTGGAAAGAAGGGGTTAATAACCTTAAATGGCAAATAGTTATTAATGTCCACATCAAGCGATAGTTTATTTTCTTCAACAGCGTGCATCAGACAAGCTCCTGTTATGGTTTTACTTATTGAGGCAATATTCATGATAGTATTTGGAGTAAATGATGTTTTTTTGTCCTTGTCAGCATATCCATATCCATGTGACCAAGCCACTTTTTTATCAATTACTATTGCGGTTGCAACTCCAACCATTCCAGATTCAGCCATTTTATTTTCAATGAAGCTGTCAATATAAGTCGCTTTATTTTGCCCAATAGAATCTTGAGTGTATGAAATAGATAATAGAAGTAAGAGTATAACGATAAATGTTTTCATTTTTAAACTTAATTATTTATTTACATCCTGGTCGGTCGGCGGTCAACTTGCCGCTAACATACTTGTATATGTAACAAAATTAAACATATTTGCATCATATAGTTGGCTTTATGTAGTTTTATTAATGCCTACTTTTTCATAAATCATCAAATTAACTTTTTATATTTTGATGGTTTTTGGTTCTAAATTATTTGTTATTTTCTGTCATTTTAATTTAATTATGCCAAGTAACTTTTGGATATAAATTATACGAAGCACAATTATCTAAATAAACATTATTTGCCTTATTATATATAGCTTTATAATAGCAATTAGGGTTTCGATTTTGGGTCGGCATGCCAAAACATGTTGTAACCGCTATCAAATTTGGGTTTCGTTTTACACTATTTCGCATTTCTATTTGAGTTTAAAAAAAAGCGGATGAAACACTTATTGTCTCATCCGCTTTGTTTTTTCGATAATGTCCTTTATTAGTTTGTCATTTCAAAACTATTGACCACATCTGTTGATACCTGCACCATATCGTCAGTGTAAGCTATGCTCACTATAACAGCAATATTAGATTCTGTATCGAATAGTATTGCCATAGTCATTCTTGTGCCATCAACCATACCATCAATGTACACACCTGCTAAAGAGGTCAATGCCAGAGGACCTATGTCACTGTTTTCTGACATGCCCATACTTGCAGCAGCTTCGCCTAATGCCCCGCCCATTGTCTCAGGAGTAAGTCCTTCATAATCCATCACTTCCATGCTGACAGCCATACCATCCATTTCAGCAGAAAATTTTATTTCGTCATTCTCAGTTACCTTCATTGAAGATGGAGCTTCGAAAGACAATCCATATTGATCCCATGTCCAGCGAGTCTGAGCATTAATACTTGCTATTGAAGCAATAAATAAAATACTTAGTAGTAGAATCTTTTTCATCTTAATTATTTTGGTTTAAATACACTACAATAATAAATATTTTAATCAGCATTTGACATGATTTCTATATTCTTTGTCCGTAGATACCTGCGAATTGAGCAGGAATGACTATTTTCTGATCGGGAAAGTCATATTTGTTTGAAAAATTGTAATTATCGCGCTTTCTTAATGGATAATTGAATGCGATTTCTGGGAAGATCCAGGTTGATTACCTTTACCATGATTTTCTGATTGATTGATAAAATCTCCGATGGATCCCTTATAAATTTATCGGTAATTTCAGATACGTGGACCATTCCGTCCTGCTTAACACCAATGTCCACAAATGCTCCAAAATTGGTCAGATTAGTCACCTGTCCCGGGATGATCATGTCTACATACAGATCATTTATAGAATAGACTTTAGCAAACTCAAACGCTTCAGCAGTGGATCTTGGATCTACACCTGGCTTTTGCAGTTCGCGGATGATGTCTTTTAATGAAAGTTCTCCATGAGTATCGTCAATATAGCTACTTATAGAAATAGTTTTTAGAGCATCATTGCCGATGATCTCTTCCATAGATAGTTTGTGGTCTTGTGCAATTTTGGCAACGAGCTTATAAGACTCAGGATGCACACCGCTTGCATCCAATGGATTGTCACCATCTTTGATACGCAGGAATCCGGCTGCCTGCTCATAAACTTTTGCTCCCAATCTTGGCACTTTCAACAATTCCTTACGACTTTTAAAAGAGCCATTTTCTTGTCTATATTTGATGATATTATCCGCAAGTACCGGACCGATACCGCTCACGTAGGAAAGCAAATATTTGCTGGAGGTATTCAGGTTAACACCAACATTATTAACACAACTTTCAACCGTTTGATCCAGTTTTTCTTTAAGTCTGGTCTGATTTACATCATGTTGATATTGGCCTACACCAATGCTTTTAGGGTCTAACTTAACAAGTTCTGCAAGCGGGTCCATAAGTCTGCGGCCGATTGAGACTGTTCCTCTTACCGTAAGATCAAGGTCGGGAAATTCTTCACGTGCGATCGTTGATGCAGAATAAATGGAAGCTCCGTCCTCATTGACTAGAAAAATTGGCAGTTCCATCGTATTTTCCCTTATGAATTTCTCTGTTTCTCTGCCTGCTGTGCCGTCACCAATTGCGATGGCGTCCACATGATATTTTTTTATCAGACGATCAATAATTATTGCTGAGCCGGACAGTCGGTTTGATTCATGAATATAAATCAGATCGCTGTCAAGCAATGCACCTTGTTTGCTTAAAACAACGACCTTGCAACCACTTCTAAATCCCGGATCAATAGCCAAAACTTTTTTTTTCACCAAGAGGGGAGGCGAGTAACAGTTGTTTCAGGTTTTTTGCAAATACGTCTATGGCTTCCTTATCCGCTTTTGCTTTTAATTCCGTCTTCATTTCAGATTCCAAGCCGGGTTGGATCAGTCTTTTATAACTATCTTCTAAGGCAATATTGACTTGTTCTGCTGCATCAGAATTATTTTTAATAAATGCACGATCGATGCGCATTAGTGCACTTTCCGCATCCGGACCGATGGACATTCTTATGAATCCCTCATTTACTCCGCGGCTTAAAGCCAGAAAGCGATGGGACGGAATTTTTTTAATATTTTCTGAATACTCAAAATAATCTTTGTACTTAGCAGCCTCTTCTAATTTAGTTTTAATGACTTTGCCGGATACTGCACTTTCCTTCGAGAAAAGTTGTCTTAGATTTGCCTTTAAAACAGCATCTTCTGAAATCATTTCGGCTATGATGTCCCTCGCTCCTTGGAGCGCATCATCAGCAGTTTTGATATTTTCATTCTTGAATCTTGTAGCTTCCTCTTTCACATTGAAACTTCTTTGTTCCAGGAGTTTTAGCGCAAGTGGTTCTAGACCATTTTCTTTTGCCACAGTAGCCCTCGATTTTCTCTTAGTTTTATAAGGTGCGTAAATGTCTTCTAATGCAATAAGGTCTTTTGCTTTGTTTAAGGTAGCCTTAAGTGCATCTGTCAATACATTCTTCTCTTCCAGGACCTTTAGGATATAGGTTCTTCTTTCAGAAATATCAATTTGTAATTTATGGGCATTTCGTATTTCGGCTAGTTCTATTTCGTCCAATCCTCCTGTTTTGTCTTTTCTATATCTGGCGATAAAAGGTATCGTGGCCCCTTCAGCGAATAGCTCGAGGACGACTTTGATCTTTTGAAGGGGAATACCTGTTTGATTGGAAATTATTTGTTCGACCATTTTTTATAGGTAATGAGTAATGAGTAATGAGTAATGAGTAATGAGTAATGAGTAATGAGTAATGAGCAATGAGGAAATCGGGTGAAACATTCTAACTTTCTAACCTCTTAACCTTTCAAGCTATTTCACAAAGTCTCCCAAAGAAAAACAAAGTTTCACAAAGACTTAGAGTCATCTTAGGAGGTCATTCTAACTTCTAATTTCTGATTTCTAACTTTTAAGCTATTTTACAAAGCTTCACAAAGAAAAACAAAGTTTCACAAAGACCAAAAGTACCCTATGAATTTCATTCTAATTTCTGACTTCTAATTTCTAATTTTTTTATTTCACAAAGTTTCTCAAAGAAAACCAAAGTTTCACAAAGGCCAAGTGTAATCTTAGGAGGTCATCCTAATTTCTGACTTCTAATTTCTAATTTTTTATTTCAAAAGTTTCACAAAGAAAACCAAAGTTTCACAAAGACCAAGAGTAACCTTAAGATGTCATTCTGATTTCTAATTTCTAATTTCTGACTTTAGAAGGTAGGACAAAGCAAGTCATCATTCACATACAGTCCAAAGTAAGAAACAGTCAGCTCAAATGTGCCCTGATTGCGGCTATAATTAATAATATTTGGTATTCCAATATCATAACTTGCACCCACCTGCCAGTTACTTATCTCCACTCCAAATAATAATCCTGCAGAGTCGAAATTATATTTATTATTGACACCTGCAGCGCGACCAAATACTCCCATATGGACAGAAACAAAGTAAACATCTACTTTCAGATTAGCACCCAAAGTGGCCATGTCTTGAATACCTTGACGTTGGTACATAAATCTGGGATGGATACTTGTAAAGTCATCAAGAATAATCCTACCACCTGCGTGAAGTGTGTATTTCATTGGCAATCTGAAGGATGGTGTAGTTTCATCAGAATTTGGATCTCTCTTGTAGAAGGAAGCTTCAGGGCGGGATAAATGCGCTATGGAGGCACCAACATTGAACCCATGTTGATTGACCTGATAGTTGGCATAATTAACCCCGATTCCTTGATCGAAATAGGAGAAATTATTTTCTGCTAAAAGTTCTGCAGTAGGCGCTGTATAACCATCTTCTCCATTAAACTGATCTTCGAATGTCACGTTTGTAAAGTTGGAATTTCTTTGATTTAAACTCAGATATAATCCCCCTGAGAGAAATTGATTCGGCCCTAGTGCTTTGTGGTAAGCTCCGGAAAATCCCATTTCAGTATTGCCAAAATCAAGAATACCAGCTTTATCATGAGCGAAATAAAGTCCTGCCGAGGCGATGTCGTGGACTCTTTTATTCTTCAATCCCAGATCAAAATTAAGATCTACACTACCCGTAAATGTGCTAAATGGCTTTTCAAAGTTCTTAGACCATTGATTCCGGTAAGCCATATTTACTCTATAATTACCCTCAAAGTTTCCTGTCAGAGATGGGTCCAGTGTGATTGGTGCACCGTAGAACTGTGTCAGGTAGCGCTCTTGTGAATAGAGTGAACTTACGGATATGAATAATATGAATAGATATATAATTCTCACTAAGCAAAATATTTGGTTAAGACCTGTATGATAGCCTGTTTAATTTGACAATGTAAAACTAAACATAGAAGTTTAAACGAAGGAATTCTTTTTTAATTATCCATTAATCTCTATGATTTGTGATGCTTAACAAACTGAGCATAATCGAGAAAATAGTTAAATCTGATTGAAATACTATTGCCTTTGATCTTGTTAAGAAAACCGTTATAGGACTTCCAGTAGCGATTGGAATTGTCCGAAAAGTCTGAATTACCGCTATTCCATGCGAGAACAATGTCACTACCCGGTGCAAATCTCCAGTTGGCTCTTGCTTCAAAATTGGTAAATTCAACTACTGAAAACTTATTATTTCCGGTAGGTTCTAGTAAATTTGGTACTAAATATCCATCTAATCCAAGTTTTTCATATTTGTCGAATTTGACCTGAGACCAATAATTTCTGATTCTGAGTGAAAAGTTAAGGTTGGGATTGATGAGAATAATGGGGTTTAAGCCAAGTTCAATTGTTTTAATATCCCGTACACTAAATATAATGTCTCCCTGGTCAAAGAATTCGTTATCGAGTTGATTGGTGTATGCATAGCCTACATCATTGAGCAACTTATTAAATCCAACAGTACCAAAGATCGAAAAATGATCGTTGAAGCGTATTCTAGGGTTTAGGTCCATGTTGTGTTGTAATCGACCATCTTCATTCCATTGTCTGTAATTGTATGAAGCATCCAATGCAAAAGGCTTCCTGTAGTCACTCGATATAAATGACCTGACCATTATATTGGTGGGATACGTATAATATCTGCTAAAATCACTCCTTCGAGGCTCGTAATAATCATACGTGATGACAGGTTCAGCGCGGATGGTGACCTGCGCGGCATTAAAATTTCTGTCAAGATAAAAATGACCTGTCTCCAAAGCAAAATTTGCAAAAACATCGGGTTTTAACTGGCGATCATATTGGACACTGAAAGAACTTGTAGATTTGTTCCGATATTTACTTTGTACGTAAGTAGAATAAGCAATATTTAGGATCGTAGATCTGTTATTAAAAATGCCCAAGAAGCCCATATCTGTAGGGTCATACCTCTTAGAAATCTCCTGATATAGTAAGTCATAAGTAAAATTTCCACTATTCTTACCTACGTCTATTACATATTTATAACCTGGTTTTGCAATTTCTTTTTCACTTATGTATGAAAAGGAACCATTACCCTTGACAAAATAATTCTGTTTTTTATTTCGGATATCAAAATCTATTCCGGATACATTTGCATCCCGGAATTCCCCTTGACGTATGACGTTGGTATTGATAAAGGAGATATAGGAATTATTCTTCAGGTTTTTATCCAGGACAATCATATTGAAATTCGAAACCGGATTGATCAGTAACTTTTCTGTTTCTCCAGTTTCGTTGTCTTTTAAAGTGGCATAGGATCTCCCTTCGATGGCATTGAAGACACCAACTCCCAGACCATCTTTGTCTCGCCCGGTTAGCTTGAAAGCGTTGAGTAGTTTGTTTTTAGTAGGGTAGTCCTGGATTGATTTTCCTTCAGGGACGCCATATTTGTTGAAGTAATTGTTGTCTCCGGCAATCCTTCTAGAATAAAATAATTCTGCCCTGGAAAATAACTCCAGGCCTTCTGTAAAGAATGGTCGTCGTTCTTCAAAGAAAACTTCAAAAGGGCCGAGGTTATTTACCTGCTCGTCAAAGGAAACTTGTCCAAAATCAGGTATGAGTGTAAGGTCTAAAGTGAATGCATCATTGATACCATATTTTAGGTCGAGCCCACCTGATATTTTAAACTCTTTATTGGATTCCGGGGCATAATATGCAGAAACATAAGGGAATAGAGAAAGTCTTAGTGGAGATTGTATGTTTTTCAGCCCTTCAAGGTGGCCGCTTTGATTCAGAAAACCGGAGATAGTTGGGTCAACTTTGACCCATGTGCCTTTTTCCCTGCTTTTTTTCATCTGGCGGACTAGATTGATATTCCAGTTTTGAATGTCTTGTTTTGGGAAACGCAGTTGCGAAAAAGGAATACGCATTTCGATCTGCCATCCATCATTTACTTCTTTGGCAGCACTTTCCCAAATCCCGTCCCAACTATCATCTTCATCCAAAGAAACATATCTTGCATCTAGTTGAAGATTTCGCGGCGATACATAGAAGCCAAATCCATTGGTGCCGGCGGCGTAAGGGTCGAAGATGATGCCAATGAAATCTGTATTGTTGTAATTATCTCTTTGGGCAAGTTCTTTAAGGATGTTCTCCGGCTTGTCCACCATTTTGGCATAAACATAAAAAGCTGTATTGTCGTATAACAATTTGAAATATGTAGGCTGTGAAGGTTGTCCGCCAGGGTTGGGCTCCAGCAATGTGAAATCTCCGTATTCTTTGGTGAGATTCCAGACGCCATCGGTTAAATCACCGTCTATTTTAGGTGCATCACCATCATTTATTTTGACAATGGTGCAGGTTTTTTTGACAGAATCTATGGTAGATATTTTGTCTTGAGCGGCGCAAAAAACAGGTAAAAGCAACATTAAAAGTAATAATGGGAAAAATTTAGCCATAGTAATCTTTGATCTTAAATGCGAAGATCGAAATTATAAATAAGTTAGGAAGATTTTATCGCCAAATGGTGTTGAAATGCCGACAGGATTTACAATAATTGAGGACTACTGTTTGTCTTTTTGTTTTTTAAGAAGTGTTTACCTTGAAAGTATATTTTCAAATATTAAAATTGATTGCCTGCTCATCAGATCAGGAAGTTCAGCCCGTTTTCCTCATTTATTATTCACCATTCACCATTCAAAATTTTTATCACCCAATTTTCGACCAGTCCTTATTCTTTCTGAACCTTGTACTTAAAAATTCTCGAAGGCCTTTATTTTGTGGCTTTTCTAACTTAGGATCTTCAGTAATGATCTTCATGGCGGCGTCATTGGCTGCCTTAAAGATTGCTTGATGTGTCAATAAATTGGCCAATTGAAATTCGTTACTACCACTTTGCTGAGTGCCTTCGATATTCCCAGGACTTCGTAATTGCATATCAACTTCTGCGATGGTAAAGCCATTGTCAGTTTCTTCCATTGTTTTTACACGAGTTTTTCCGTCTGCAGAAAGTTTAAATCCTGTCATGAGAATGCAATAGGATTGATCTGCACCCCGACCGACGCGTCCGCGCAATTGGTGCAATTGGGACAAACCGAATCTGTCTGCATTTTCAATGACCATGACGGATGCATTGGGAATATCTACTCCAACTTCAATGACGGTGGTGGCGACAAGGATGTTGGTCTGTTGCTTGACGAAACGTTGCATTTCATGTTCTTTGTCGGCAGCTTTCATGCGACCATGGACGACGGAGATTTGATATTTCGGTGGTGGAAATGAAATGAATAATCTGTCGTAACCCATTTGAAGATTTTCAAGATCGACTTTCTCGCTTTCTTCAATTAAAGGGAAGACGACAAATGCCTGACGACCGATGGCTAGTTCCCGGTGCATCAACATTTCCATTTCTGTTCGTTTCATTTCATTAAAATGAAGTGTTTTGATGGGTTTTCTTCCCGGTGGCAATTCGTCAATAACACTCACATCCAGATCGCCATAGACCGACATGGCAAGCGTCCTTGGGATTGGAGTTGCCGTCATGACTATGACATGCGGGGGCAGGGGAGTGGCTTTACGCCATAGAGCGGCGCGTTGTTCCACGCCAAATCTATGTTGCTCATCTATGATGACGAGACCCAATTGTTTGAAGATCACCGGAGGCTCGATGACGGCATGTGTGCCGATGAGGAGTTGGATGTCGCCTGATTCGAGTCGCTTTAACAAATCAACTCTTTCTTTTTTCTTGGTGCTTCCGGTAAGCAATTCGACTTTTAGGCCAAGCGGTTCGATTAGTTTCTTTATAGACCTGAAATGCTGTTGAGCAAGGATCTCCAAAGGCGCCATGATACAGACCTGATAACCATTGT
Source organism: Candidatus Brachybacter algidus (assembly GCA_016711705.1). Taxonomy (GTDB): domain Bacteria; phylum Bacteroidota; class Bacteroidia; order Chitinophagales; family Saprospiraceae; genus Parvibacillus; species Parvibacillus algidus. The sequence goes on from JADJSK010000009.1 coordinate 27,840, forward strand.
CGATGGCGATGAGTGAAGCCATGAGGGCTACAATTGTTTTTCCGCTGCCTACATCACCCTGCAGCAATCTGTTGAGTTGAAAGCCAGAACCACTGTCGATCCTGATCTCTTTAATGACCCTTTTTTGAGCATTTGTAAGTTCGAACGGCAGATGGTCCTTGTAAAACGTGTTAAAGTAATGACCGATCTGTCCGAAAACGTAGCCTTTTATGTTATTCTTTCTGTACAATTTCTGGATCATCAGGGAAGCCTGATTTATAAAGAATTCTTCGAAGATCAGTCTGTCTTTTGCTCTGGTTGCTTCTTCTAGATTCTTCGGAAAATGCATTTGCCTGATAGCATCAATACGTGCAGGAAATTTATAATGATTGATCAACGCTTCAGGCAGCATTTCAGGAAATTGATATGGAGTAATGGACTTCATCCAACTTTCCATCAGCCCTCTACGGAACTTCATATCAAATCCGGCACGATTCAAAGGGTCTGTCGTAGAATAAATAGGCATTAACACTTCTGAAATAGCATCCTGACTTGTATTAGATTCTAGTTCTGGATGCGGCAAGCTTATTTTGTTATTAAAGACATTGATCTTGCCGTAGATCAGAAATTCTTTTCCAATGGCCAACATGGGTTGGATCCATTTAATGCCCTGAAACCAGACGAGTTCCATAAATCCGGATCCATCAGTAACGAAAGCCACGAGCCGACCTTTGGCACTCCCTATAAGATCGAAGTTGGTCACCTTTGCTTTGATCAATACCCACTCATCTGTTGGTTTGATGTTTTTTATCAAGGTAATATTTGTCTTATCGATGTACCTGAAAGGATATTGAAGGATAAGATCACCCACTGTTGTAACACTGAAAGCCTTTTTGAGCAATTCAGCTTTTCTTGGTCCTATTCCTTTTACATATTCTATTGGTTGATCGAGATCAGGCATTTGAGGAATGGTAAATTATAAATTACAAATTACAAATGGTAAATGATAAATTATTCTTTATGAGTAATTAATGACAAAGCTAAAAAAAAATAGGTGACCATTTTATTTGACCACCTATTAATTATCATTACTTCGACGAAAATTATTTCAAATCAAAGCGGTCAGCATTCATGACCTTCGTCCATGCAGCAACAAAGTCGGAAACAAATTTATCTCCAACATCGGCACTTGCATAAACTTCAGAGAATGCTCTCAATTCTGAACTTGAACCAAATACAAGGTCTGCTCTGGTCGCTGTCCATTTCAAGTCGCCATTATATCTGCCTCTTCCTTCAAATAATTCCTGATCATTTGAAGCAGCTTTCCATGTCGTGTCCATGTCAAGCAAATTGACAAAAAAGTCATTGCTTAATACGCCCTTTCTTTCAGTAAGAGCTCCGTGAGAAGATTGGTCAAAGTTGTTGCCCAATACTCGCAGCCCACCAACCAGAACTGTCAATTCAGGTCCGGTAAGATCTAAAAGTTGTGCTTTATCTATCAACATCGCTTCAGTAGCTACCGGATAATTGCTTAATTTATAGTTTCTGAATCCATCGGCTAATGGCTCCATGTAAGAGAAGGATTCAACATCAGTTTGTTCCTGACTAGCATCCATTCTTCCTGGAGTAAATGCAACACTCTTGTCATGTCCACCTTGTTTTGCTGCTTTCTCTACTGCTGCATTTCCAGCTAAGACAATCAAGTCAGCCAGTGAGATTTTCTTGCCATTACCTGAACCATTAAATTCTCCTTGTATTTTTTCAAGAGTATCTAATACCTTAGAAATTGGGCCTGAAGAGTTGATTTTCCAATATTTTTGAGGCGCAAGACGAATCCTGGCTCCATTGGCACCACCTCTTTTGTCTGAACTTCTGAAAGTAGATGCAGAAGCCCATGCTGTAGAAATAAGCTCTGAAACAGTCAAACCTGAAGCATGTATTTTGTCTTTTAATGCCGCTATGTCAGCTTCATTCACAAGCTCATGATCTACTGCAGGAATTGGATCTTGCCATATTAGTACTTCAGAAGGTACTTCAGGGCCAATATATCTTTCTCGTGGACCCATATCACGATGTGTGAGTTTAAACCATGCGCGTGCAAAAGCATCAGCAAATTGAACCGGGTTTTCCAAAAATCTTCTGGATATTTTTTCATATGCCGGATCTAATCTTAAAGATAGATCCGTCGTTAGCATTGTAGCACGTTGCTTTTTGTCTTTATCAAAAGCATCCGGGATGATCTCCTCACCACTTTTAGCGACCCATTGATGTGCACCTGCAGGGCTTTTTGTTAATTCCCATTCATTTCCAAATAGAATTTCGAAGAAATCATTACTCCATTTTGTCGGTGTGGTAGTCCAAGTTACTTCAAGACCGCTTGTGATAGCGTCACGCCCGGAGCCACTGCCAAAACTACTATTCCATCCTAATCCTTGTGATTCAATAGTCTGAGCTTCCGGTTCCTTGCCAACGTGATCAGCTGAAGCTGCCCCGTGAGTTTTTCCGAATGAGTGACCCCCAGCGATGAGCGCTACCGTCTCTTCATCATCCATGGCCATTCTTTTGAACGTATCTCTTATGTCCTTCGCTGCAGCTATTGGGTCCGGATTGCCATCGGGACCTTCCGGATTCACATATATAAGACCCATCTGAACTGCGCCCAATGGTTTTTCTAAGTCACGACTGTGAATTTGTCCATCGGCATTGTCGTCTGATGAAACAACTCCGTGAGCTTTATCCACTCCATCAGAGCCATGTGCATATCTGTCATCACCTCCTAACCAGGTCGTTTCAGATCCCCAATATACATCTTCATTTGGCTCCCATACATCAGCTCTTCCTCCGGCAAAACCGAAAGTTTTGAAGCCCATGCTTTCAAGAGCAACGTTACCTGCAAGAACCAAGAGATCAGCCCAGGAAATTTTGTCGCCATATTTTTGTTTGATTGGCCAAAGTAGACGTCTTGCTTTATCCAAGCTGACATTATCGGGCCAACTATTAAGTGGTGCAAATCGCTGTTGACCTTGACCTGCACCGCCACGTCCATCAAATACTCTGTAGGTTCCGGCACTATGCCAAGCCATTCGTACAAATAACGGTCCATAATGCCCAAAATCTGCTGGCCACCAATCCTTACTGTCAGTCATCAGTGCATTCAAATCTTTTTTCAGGCCTTCATAATCCAGGCTTTTGAAAGCCTCTGCATAGTTGAAGTCTTCGCCCATCGGGTTAGATTTAGATGAATGCTGTCGTAGAATGTTGATCTTTAATTGGTTTGGCCACCAATCACGAGTGTGTGTTCCCCCGCCACCGACATTGTTTTTTTCTTTAGTAGCAAGATATGGGCACTTGCTTGAATCGTTAGAATTATTGTCCATTATATTTTGTAAATTATTTTTTATATTCAGGTAACGCTAAGATCAAAAAACTGTTCAAATAGAGTATAATAGTATAATAGTATGATAGTACGATAGTATAATAGTATAATAGTATAATAGTATGATAGTATTATAGTAATGGAGTATTTGGGTTAACTATAATAATCTGCTTTTTCTTGAAATCTCTGGTTTTGTTTTTATTACATGGACACCGATTAACTATTACACTGGTTAACTCTAATACTGACATACTGAAATACTGAAAGCCTCATATCCTTTTAATCTATTTATATTTTTATTACCTTTGCCGCTCAAATTAAAAAAACAACTATATGTCATATTTATTCACTTCAGAATCAGTTTCAGAAGGACATCCGGATAAGGTAGCAGATCAAATATCTGACGCGCTTATCGATCATTTTTTAGCATACGACAAAAACAGTAAGGTCGCTTGTGAAACGTTGGTAACTACAGGGCAAGTGGTTTTGGCAGGTGAAGTTAAGTCTGATGCATATCTTGATGTTCAAGAGATCGCTAGAGAAGTGATAAGAAAGATCGGATACACGAAGAGTGAGTATATGTTTGAGGCAAATTCTTGCGGAATATTCTCTGCGATTCATGAGCAATCTCCTGATATCAATCAAGGTGTGGAAAGAAAAAGTCCAGAAGAACAAGGTGCCGGCGATCAAGGTATGATGTTTGGATATGCAACCAATGAAACAAGCAATTATATGCCTTTGGCATTGGATCTTGCACACAAATTACTTGAAGAGCTAGCTGTAATCAGACGTGAAAATAAGGAAATTACTTACCTAAGGCCTGATGCCAAAAGTCAGGTGACGATAGAGTATGATGACAATAATAAGCCACTAAGGATAGAGACTATCGTAATATCAACACAACATGATGGTTTCGATGATAATGATGAGGCGATGCTTGCAAAGATCAAAGCTGACATCATTGCTGTCCTTATCCCAAGAGTTAAAAATCAATTAAGTACTGAAATTCAGGCTTTATTTAATGACGATATTATTTACCACATTAACCCAACAGGAAAATTCGTAATTGGCGGACCTCATGGTGATACCGGGCTTACTGGTAGAAAGATCATCGTAGATACTTATGGTGGTAAAGGAGCGCATGGTGGTGGGGCTTTTTCTGGTAAAGATCCATCTAAAGTGGATCGAAGTGCAGCATATGCTACACGTCATATTGCCAAAAATATGGTGGCTGCCGGGCTTTGCGATGAAGTATTAGTTCAGGTTTCTTATGCTATCGGTGTAGCAAAGCCTTGTGGAGTATATGTGAATACTTACGGCACAGCTAAGATAGATATGACAGATGGCGAGATCGCTAAAAAAATCGAGGAGGTATTTGACTTACGTCCATATGCAATCGAACAAAGATTGAAATTAAGAAATCCTATTTATAGCGAAACTGCTTCATATGGTCATATGGGCCGTGAAAACCAGATAGTAACAAAAACTTTCAATAAAGGACGAAAAAATGAACTTTCAATGGAAGTTGAATTGTTTACTTGGGAGAAACTTGATTTTGTAGATAAAATAAAGTCGACTTTCGGTCTGTAAGCTTTGCCCGCGGACATTCTACCAATAATGCATCTATTTAGAAACTTATTCATTAAGTGCTGAATAGATGCATTTTTTAACATATCAATTTGATAAAAAGCCTGACAAAATTCATTCAAAACATGTCATCAACTAATATGGCTTTTAGGTTGACGACGCTCGAAGATGATGGAAGAGAAATCTATGTTTCGGGTTCGTTTAATAACTGGGATCCTACAGATCCCAGATATCGTATGAAAAAAATCGCTGAGGGCAAATACGAGTTGAAAGTAAGTTTGCCTTCCGAAATTTCCTATCCAATAGAATATAAATATGCTAAAGGTAACTGGGAGAACGAAGAAATAACTCGTACCGGACAAAAAACAAAAAACCGCACTCTAACCAAACGGGTGAGAAGCGTTTCAGATAAAGTCGCCAGATTCAGATATAATGGAAATTCCGATTACAATCGTTTTCTTCCAATTATAGAAAAAGTCAATGATTTTTTATTTCCATCCCTACCTTCCAGAAGAGCAATTCAAGTATTATTGCCTTATAATTATTACATTAATCCGGATAAAAGATATAAGGTCTTATATTTAAATGATGGACAAAATCTTTGGGATAAATCAGCCCCTTTTGGGAATTGGAGCCTTGACCAAAAGATTGCCCAATTATCTGCAGGCGGTAAAAATAATGTTATTGTTGTTGCTATAGATCACGGTGGTCAGGAACGAATAAAGGAATTTACACCGATAAATGGGACACGGGTCGGAAAGGCCGATGGTCAAAAGTATCTTCGCGATATAGTGAATTGTGTCAAGCCTTATATTGACAGTAAATACAGAACGTTGCCGCAAAGGGAAAATACCGGAATTGGCGGTTCGTCCATGGGGGGGCTTATTTCTATCTATGCCGGAATAATGTTCCCTGATATTTTCGGAAAATTAATGATCTTCAGTCCTTCATTATGGATCATTCAGAATTCGCATATTGAGACTCTCAGATTTTTCACACCCTTTCACACTAAGATTTATTTATATGCAGGTGGTAAGGAAAGCGCATCCATGCTTCCTTCTATGCGCCGATTGAAGCATAATCTAGAAGCTCAAGATTTCTTTCAAAAAGTGATCGACGTCAAACTTACCATCGATCCAAAAGGTCGTCATACAGAAACAAAATGGGGGAAAGAAGTGGTTTCGGCTGTCACTTGGCTTTTTTATAGTTGATTTTAAGAATCATATCAATTTCAGATTTTTTAACCTATGGCTAAAGTCAAAGGCAATGGAATAATATTCAGTTGAATTTACTCTATATATTAAGAGTTCTTCAATTCTAGCTATAAACATCATGCTTCGCGTTCAATTGTCTCCATCTTTAGATGGTGGCTAATAAGAGCCTACTATTACCCTTTTTCAAAGAATAAAAAGTTATTAAAAGCAAATTAATGCTTGTAATATATTATCAATCAGATATATATAAATAGTCATTTAATAATTTAGTTGAAGCTGATCGCTTTCTTATAGCTTGCTTTTTCAATATTTTGCTTCTCATTGTCCCCTTAATATTGATTTCTTACTCATGTTGCTCTGCTATTGTGCTCCTGATGCTCAATTCTTAACAAATTCTATATTTTCTGGCTTTTAACCGACTGGATTTCGGTTCTTTATAGGGCTTTAATTGTTAAACTCCCACAATTTACCACTACCTTTATGATTTAACTATATCGTAATCTTATAATTAAACTTCATACTTAGATCACTGTTTTACACTATCTTTGATATAGATATAATTAAAATATGTTAATGTGTAATCAAAATAGTGACATTGTAGCATCTTCTTGTTGATATTCATATATGAAAAACAATAATTTGTATAATATTTGAAAATATTTGGGGGAATATGTGGAATAAAGTGGGAGGAAGGTATATTTTTGAGGCATTAGAACAGTAAATGATTTGTTAGAACCTAATTGATGCACCAACTTTACGGAGAATACGAATGTAGCGTCGATGATAAAGGAAGGATTAAACTACCTTCTGCTTTGCTTCGAAACGTGGGTGGAAACCCGCCGTATAAGTTTTTTGTCAACCGTGGTTTTGAAAAATGTTTAATGTTATATCCCGAGAAAGTTTGGGATAGAATAGTAGATAAGGTAAATAACCTCAACTCTTTCGTAACAGAGGAACGAAACTTTATCCGTTATTTTTTTTAGAGGACTTAGAGATGTAGCTACAGATTCAGCTGAGCGCATTCTTCTGCCAAAGCCTCTTTTGGAATTCGCGGGTATCACAAAGGAAGTTGTTCTGTTTGGTTACATGGATCGTGTCGAGATCTGGGACAAGGCTACTTATTATGAGTGGGCTGATATGGAACCGGATAATTTTGCGCAATTGTCTGATCGACTTTTAGGCAATCGGGACGAATTCTCAGTAGAACAAGAATAGATATGGATGTTTATCATCTTCCGGTGCTCTTGGAGGAAACCATTGAAGCATTAAACATAAATCCTTCGGGTATATATGTTGATGTTACTTTTGGTGGTGGAGGACATAGTAGGGCAATTCTGGAGAAGCTTGATGAAAATGGCCGCATATATGTGCTGGATCAGGATCTGGAAGCAGTTCAGAATGTGTCGGAAGATGAAAGAATGATCTTCATCCATAGCAATTTTAGACACCTAAAGAGAATGTTAAGAGTGGAAGGAGTTACTCAGGTCGATGGCATTTTAGCGGATATCGGAGTTTCTTCACACCAGTTTGACAAAGGCGAAAGAGGGTTTTCATTCAGATTTCAGGGTGACCTGGATATGAGGATGAATCAGGCTCAAAAGCTCACAGCTGCTGATGTTGTAATGACTTATAGCGAAGACGAGCTTACTGATCTTTTTCAAAATCTTGGTGAAGTCCGAAATACAAAAACACTAGTAAAGTGTATTTGCGAAGGGCGGCTCAAAATGAAGATCAAAACCATTGAGGAATTTATTCACTGTATAGAATCTGTGATAAAAGGCAATAGAGCCAAATATCTGGCTCAGGTTTTTCAGGCACTTAGAATCGAAGTGAATGATGAACTAACGGCCCTGGAGGAAATGCTTAATGATGCCTACGACATTTTAAAAGAGAACGGAACACTTGCTGTCATTAGCTTTCATTCGTTGGAAGATAGGATTGTAAAGAACTTTTTTAAAACAGGCAATGTAGAGGGTGAGTTGGAAAAAGATGATTACGGTAATATTTACAGACCGTTTACGATCATAACAAAAAAGCCAATAGAAGCTTCGCAAGCGGAATTAAAGATCAATAGCAGAGCACGTAGTGCTAAACTTAGAGTAGCGAGAAAGTCTGAAGAGTAAATTTTACCTGAAGATAGTGGAAGTCACAAAGTACCGGGACACAAAGGACTAAGAAAACATTTTTTTATATTTTTTAAAGCAGGCTTTTCTGCTTTAGGGACTAAGGTCTCAAAACTAGAAACTACAAACGATGAAAAAAATTATTAAAGAAAATCGAAATTGGCTCGACGATTTTGGTTTGGACATGCTTAAAAGGAACATTCCCTTCATTTGTTTCCTTTCTTTACTTGGCTTATTTTACATAGCCAATTCTCACAGTGCTGAAAATAAAGTCAGCCGAATAATCTCACTGAAAAACGAAATTAAAGAACTGAACTGGGAATACCTTTCCTTGAAGAGTGATCTCGTACAAAGCAGTATCTATTCTTCCGTTCAACAAAAATTGATCGATCAGGAATTGGGATTAAGAGGAAAAAAGCCTGTCCAAATCGTCGTTAACGAGCATTAATGAAGGCCCCTATTGACAATAAAAATGAGGTAGTACGCAATTCAAACATTGTATTGATTGTGTTCGGAGCTTTAGCGGTATTGACCATCGCTCAGGTGATCAATATTAGTGTTGTCAAAGGCAAATACTACAGAGACCTTGGCCGTGAATGGCATATCAAAGCAATAGATATTAATGCGGATCGTGGAAATATTTTGGCTGACAATGGTGAGCTACTTGCCACTTCAATGCCTTTCTATGACGTGTACTTCGATCCTACAGCCTCCAGGCAGTATGTAAAAGAAATGAAGGAGAAGGATAAGCATTTTATGAAGAAGGAAGGAGACATTTTTGCAAAAAATATTGATTCTCTTGCTTTCTACATTTCAAAATATCTTAATCCAAATCTGAGTCAATACGAAGTTAAAAGCTGGATACTGAAGAAGAGATCGCAAAATGAACGCTATCTGTGTTTAGCAAAAGGGATTTCGCACTCTAAAATGAAGATGGTTAAAAATTTTCCATTGTTTAGATTAGGAAGAAACAAATCCGGTGCCATCTTCGAGGTGAAACCTCAGAGAGTTAGACCCTACGGGGATATGGCTTTGCGAACTGTCGGTTATATCAGAGACAATACAATGCCGATTGGTATCGAAGGTAAATACAATGAGGATCTCAAAGGAGAGGCCGGGAAAAGAATGGTTCAATACATTGCCAAAAACAGGTGGGTTCCAATAAACGATCTTACTGAAATAGAGCCACGTAACGGAAATGACGTTAGAACAACTCTTAATGTTCAAATGCAGGACATCGCAAGAAGTGCATTACAGGAAGCTCTGGAATATCATAATGCAAGTTACGGCTCAGTCATCGTCATGGAAGTAAAAACCGGAGCAATAAAAGCAATGGCAAATTTGAAAAAAGATGGAGATAAATATCAGGAAAGTTACAACTATGCTGTAGGCGCCAGTACAGAGCCGGGTTCTACTTTTAAACTAGCCTCAATGATGGCAATTCTGGAAGACAAAAAGTTAGACCTTGATTATAAAGTTGATGTCAACTATGGCAAGGCAATGGTGAGTGGTAGAGAGATGAAGGATTCTGAAGGACATGGACATGCGACACTCACCTTGAGAGAAGCATTTGAAAAGTCATCGAACATAGGTATCTCTAAAGCAGTGGTAGCAAGTTATGGTCAAAACAGAAATGATGTATTTCAATATATTAATAGAATAAAGCAGTTTCACCTGGATAAATTGACAGGTATTGATTTGGCTGGTGAGGGAAAACCTTTAATAAAGACACCTTATAATCTAAAACAACTTTGGAGTCGCACATCACTGGCTTGGATGGCACACGGTTATGAAACACAGTTGACGCCACTCCAAATGCTTACATTTTATAATGCAGTTGCGAATGACGGCAAAATGATGCAACCTTACTTGGTGTCAAGTGTATGGTCTCATGGTGAAGAAATAAAATCTTTCCTTCCAAAAGTATTAGAGGAAAAGATTGCAAATGATACTACAATACGCCTTGCAAAAGAACTTTTAGAGGGTGTGGTGTTGAGAGGAACGGCTAAGAAATTTAAAAATGATCTTTACTCCTTCGCTGGCAAGACGGGCACGGCTAGTCTAGATTATGGTGGTGTAAAGAGAGGCAGATACAGAGCTTCATTTATTGGATATTTTCCGGCAGAGAATCCTATTTACTCCATTTGCGTATCGATTACGGAGCCTAGAGATCATGGTTATCATGGATCAGAAGTTGCTCTTCCGGTCTTTAAATCAATCGCCGACAAAGTACTTTCATTCGATCCTCATTTCTTCAATATTTCATCTCCTGGTAAAAATGCAACGGCATTTTCATCTCAACTTCCTCAGGATGCAAGAGGCAATAGAAATGATTTTGTTAGCGTGTTCAATAGATTGGGAGTGCCTGTGTATACTGAAGGTAAAGCTACTGATCTAGTGATCACAAAAAGAGCTGATGCAGAAGTTAATCTGGTAGGTTACATAGATCAAAAAGGTCAGGTGCCGGATGTAAAAGGGATGGGATTGAGAGACGCTTTATTCGCTCTGGAATCACAGGGCCTCATAGCAGAAGTAAGTGGATACGGTAGAGTATCCGAACAAAATATACCACCCGGTACAAAGGTATCGGGGCAGAAAGTATTTATTAAGTTGCAATAAGTCATCATGAACTTATCCACCTTATTCGACCTCGCCAACATACCTTTCAATGGCTCCAATGGTAACATGACCGTCAGCGGTATTGCCATAGACTCAAGAACGGTTAAAGCGAATTATGTTTTCATAGCCATCGAAGGTAGTACCCAGGATGGACATGAATACATCGATTCAGCAATCAAAGCAGGCGCCATAGCGGTAGTTGTTCAAAAAGCAGCTAAGCACAATGAAGATAGAGTGGATCTGATCAAGGTCTCAGATAGTGCTAAAGCAGCAGGTCTAATAGCCTCAGCTTATTATGGTGCTCCATCTGAAAAGGTCAAACTTGTCGGTATCACCGGTACCAATGGTAAGACGACCACAGTGACATTGTTGCACCAGCTTTTTAGCCTGATGGGAATCAGGGCAGGCTTAATATCTACTGTTGAAAATATAATTGGAACTGAAGTAATTCCTTCCACGCACACGACTCCTGATCCCGTATCTCTAAACGAGCTGCTGGCAAAGATGGCGGATGGCGGCTGCGATTATGTGTTCATGGAGGTTAGCTCCCATGCTGCACATCAGCAGAGGATCAGTGGATTGAGATTTGAAGGTGGCGTATTTACCAATATGTCTCATGATCATCTTGATTATCACAACACTTTTGATGAATATATTGCAGCCAAAAAGTCATTTTTTGATGGTCTTAGAGGAGAGAGCTTTGCTCTGGTTAATATAGATGATAAGAGAGGAATGGTGATGCTTCAGAATACAAAAGCAAAGCAATACACTTACAGTATCCGCAAAAGTGCGGACTTCAAAGGAAAGATCTTTGAAAATACACTTGAAGGACTGGAGATGGAGATAGATCAGGTTCATGTGCACCTTCGCCTTATCGGTGAATTCAATGCATATAATGTGGTCTGCGCTTATGGGGTAGCTTCCTTGCTTGGTTTTTCTAAAACAGAAATACTTACAGGGCTAAGCGCACTGGCTGGAGCAAGAGGAAGATTCGAAACCATTAGAGATATCAATAGAGGTGTCTTGTACATAGTAGATTACGCTCACACACCAGATGCATTGGAAAAGGTTTTGAAAACTATTCATGCAATGGTTACGAAGCAAGCTTCTCTGATATCAGTGGTTGGTTGCGGCGGCAATAGAGACGGGGCGAAAAGGCCTGTGATGGGTGGTTTGGCTGCTAAATGGAGCAAAGAGGCAATTTTTACGGATGATAATCCAAGAAAAGAAGATCCTGTATCCATTACAGATGCCATGCAAAGTGGAGTTGCGGCGGATGATAGAGAGAAAGTACTGATCATAAACGACAGGAAACAGGCCATCCACACAGCATTCAGGCTGGCAAAAAAAGGAGACATCGTTCTGGTAGCAGGCAAAGGCCATGAGACTTACCAGGAGATAAACGGTGTAAAACATGATTTTGACGACCGGAAGGTCATTGAAGATATAATAGGCAATTAAAGTATTGCCACAAGAAGTAGGTTCTATTTTTTAAAAAAGGTTGGAATGGACAGGTTGGTCAGATTTGAGATGGCTACCACATCGGTTCTAGTGTTAGCACATGCATTTTTGCCACCTGTTCACCTTTTTATCTAATAGACTAAGAAACACCAATTTACATTACTGAGAATAACCCACACAAGAAACCTTAAAATAAAGTACGTCTGCGAAGGCGCACTATGACTAAGTTACAAGAGCATTATGCTGTATTATTTATTTGAATATCTGTACAAAGACTTGAATATACCGGGAGCCGGAGTATTCAGGTTTATCACTTTCCGCGCAGGTCTTGCTATTGTATTGTCTCTATTCATCTCTATTGTTTTTGGAAAAAAGATAATCAACCACCTTAGAAAAAAACAAATCGGAGAATCCGTTAGGGATCTTGGCCTCGCAGGCCAAAAAGAAAAAGAAGGTACTCCAACTATGGGTGGGGTGATCATCGTTCTTGCCATCGTCGTTCCATGCTTATTAGTAGCCCGATTGGACAATGTATATGTTATCCTAATGCTCATCAGCACGCTTTGGATGGCAAGCATCGGTTATATTGATGACTATATCAAGGTGGTCAAAAAGGACAAGGATGGTCTCAAGGGTATTTTTAAAGTAATTGGTCAAATTGGTCTTGGACTAATAGTCGCCTTTACTATGCTGATCAGCAATGATGTTACCATCAGAATGACACCACAGGAAGCGCTCGCAGGAGGTTATAAGGTAGTGAAAACGGTGGAGGTTGAGGATCCAAACATGAAAGGTCAGATGGTAGAAATGGTTCATGCGAAAGCCGCAATTACAAACGTACCATTCTTTAAAAATAATCAACTTGACTACGGAAAGCTGTTTGACTTCTTTAATATGAATAGTCAGACTTTATTATGGATCGTGTTTGTCACCTCGGTAGTATTCATTATTACAGCCATCAGTAATGCTGCGAATCTTACAGATGGTATAGATGGACTTGCCACGGGCGTTTCGGCTACGATTGGAGCAGTGTTGGCAGTATTTGCTTATTTGTCCGGCAACTCAGTATTTGCAGAATATCTCAATATTTTCTTTATTCCAAATTCATCAGAGTTGGTGATTTTCAGTGCATGCTTTATAGGAGCTTGTACTGGGTTTCTATGGCACAATTCATTTCCTGCTAAAGTATTCATGGGTGATACAGGGAGTTTGACACTCGGAGGTATTATAGCTGCTCTGGCTATTGTACTGCGCAAAGAGTTATTACTACCTGTGTTGTGTGGAATCTTTGTAGTAGAAAATCTTTCAGTAATAATTCAGAGATATTATTTCAAATATACTAAGAAAAAATATGGTGAAGGAAAGCGTATCTTTTTGATGGCGCCTATTCACCACCATTTCCAAAAACAAGGCTATCACGAGGCCAAAATCGTAACCAGATTTTGGATTGTATCCATCGTACTGGCAGTAATGACAATACTTACATTAAAAATCAGGTAATTAAAATTTATTATGGCATCAATTATTATCATAGGAGGAAAAGAAAGCGGAGTAGGGGCAGCCTTACTTGGGCTTAGCCTTGGCTATGAGGTAATGGTTAGTGATGCCGGTCCAATAATTAGCCCATTTAGGGAAGAATTGAAAAGATCCGGCATTGCATTCGAAGAAGGTGGTCATAGTGAGAATCTGGCTGATACCTTTGATTTCATGGTGGTTAGTCCAGGAGTACCTTCTGATAGTAAGGTTGTGACTGATTTTAGTATTTCAGGTAAAGAGGTGATATCAGAGATCGAATTCGCATGGAGAAATATCGGTGACGGTCAGATCATAGGAATCACCGGAAGCAATGGAAAAACGACACTTTCTTCACTGATATATCATGTCATGGAGCAAGATGATCAGGATGTAAAATTAGTTGGAAATATTGGTTATAGTTTCGCTCGAACGCTGGCTACATCAAAATCTCCTTACTATGTATGCGAATTAAGTAGTTTTCAATTGGACCAAATTGTACATTTTAATCCAAAAGTTGCCATCATTACTAATATCACACCTGATCATTTAGACAGGTATGATTATGATATGGGCAAGTATGCCTTAGCTAAGTTTAGAATTACAGAAAATCAAAGTTCCAAGGATCTGCTTATCCTTAATAAAGATGATCAGGAATCGATGAAATATTTTGGAAAGATTCAGACGAATGCTCAGGTCATTTACACTTCAACTGCGGAGATCAATGAAGAGACATTTACCAGCAATAAAGGAATTACTTACGATATCAGTGAGTGCAATCTAAGAGGTAGACACAATCAATCTAATATTGCTCAAGCCATCGAGGCATTAGAGTCAATTGGATTGAAGAAAAGAGCAGTCGAGAGTGGTATCTCAACCTTCCAGGGATTAGCACACAGACTTGAATTTGTGGCGAATGTGGATGGTGTGGATTATATCAATGATAGTAAAGCGACCAATATCGATTCTGTTTGGTATGCACTAGATGCAATGAAAAAGCCTACAGTATGGATAGTTGGAGGCATTGATAAAGGAAATGACTATTCAATTCTGAGTGAATTGGTCAGAAATAAAGTGAGGTGGATGATATGCATGGGCTTAGAAAATCAAAAATTGATCGACATGTTCGGTCACGAGGTAGAAGGATATGATGAGGCAGGATCTGCTCAGGAAGCAGTTTTGAAAGCGCAGAAGGCAGCTACATCAGGTGATGTGGTATTGTTGTCTCCCGCATGTTCAAGTTTCGATCTGTTCAAGAATTACGAAGACAGAGGGGAACAATTTAAGAAGGCTATTAAAAAATTATTATAAACTTTTGGGCTGAGGACTATGGTCTGGTATCAAAAATTGGTCTTTAGGAAAACTACAACTACAGAATGAAGATGAAGGAATGGTTTAGTACGAATTTCAAAGGCGACCCGATCTTGTGGATCGTGTTGGTCTTGCTCGCTCTAGGCAGCTTACTTGCAGTTTACAGTACCACCGGAGGTTATTCACAGATTGGCAATAGTCATGGGGCCAATAACGAATACTTCCTGTTCAAACAATTAGCCTTTTTAATAGTAGGAGTGGTCCTTGCGTATTTGTGCCATCTGGCAAAATATTCAAAGTACTCAGCCATCGCTTTGCCATTTTTATTTATTTCAATTATGCTTTTAGTTTTGGTTCTATTTTTTGGAATTGAAGTAAATGGTGCAAAGCGATGGTTGCCACTACCTTTTGTTGGCCTTACAATCCAACCTGCTGATATAGCCAAATTGGCCCTCATGGTATATCTGGCCAGGACGATTTCTGGGTCTCAAACTAAAATCAAAAACGATATTAGCGTATTTTGGTCATTGCTCATACCGACCCTGTTGGTTTGCATTTTAATTTTGCCAAATAATCTTAGTACAGCGGCATTATTGTTCGCTACTTCTATCATAGTGATGTTCGTGGGTCGTATCCCATTAAAATATATTGGAAGCATATTTGCCATTGGAACGACAATGTTTCTCATCGTTTTCATTATTGGTTACTACCTGCCGACTGCCACGAGGGCGCATACATGGTCAGAAAGAATCTCCACTTTTATGGGTGACGAAGAGTCTTTCCAGTCCAAGCAAGCCCATATCGCTATTGCAAATGGAGGCATCATAGGTACAGGACCCGGCAATAGTATGCAAAGGAATTTCCTTCCATATGCCCATGCAGATTTTATCTATGCTATTATTTGTGAAGAATTTGGATTGTTGGGAGCAGCAGGTGTCATGGGTATTTATCTGTTAATGTTATATAGGTGTATTCGGCTGGTGAAAAAATCGCCGAAGACATTCGGGGCCATGCTAGCCATAGGTCTCTGTATTAACATTGTCATTCAGGCATATGCCAATATTATGGTCAACGTAGGGCTAATTCCTGATACGGGTGTCACCTTGCCGATAATTTCATTGGGTGGTACAAGTTTAATTTTTACATGTATATCATTTGGAATCATTCTGAGTGTAAGCAGATATATTGAATCAAGAGATGAGGCAGCAAGTGCAGTTCAAGTTAATAACGAATTACAAACTGCTTAAATGAATAAAGTCATCATAAGCGGAGGAGGAACTGGCGGACATATATATCCGGCTATTGCTATTGCTGATGCATTGGTGGCATTGAATAAGAATGTTGAAATATTATTTGTAGGGGCAGAAGGTAAAATGGAGATGGACAAAGTTCCACAAGCGGGATATAAAATAGAGGGCTTGCCGATAGCCGGTTTTCAAAGAAGACTGACGTCGAAAAATCTAATGTTCCCGATCAAACTTTTAAGAAGCATGCGCAAAGCAAGAAGTATAGTAAAAGAGTTTAAACCGGACATAGCCATCGGAGTCGGTGGATATGCCAGTGGGCCTATTTTACGGGTAGCCAGTAGAATGGGCATCAAGACCTTACTTCAGGAACAAAACAGCTACCCAGGCATCACTAATAGAATCTTGTCCAAATCTGCTTCATCTATATGCGTGGCCTATGAAGGCATGGATAAATTTTTTCCGGCACAGAAGATTCGGTTCACTGGCAATCCTGTGAGACAAGACATTAACTATTTGGGCGGAAAAAGAGACGAGGGGTATAAGTTTTTCGGCTTGGATCCCAACAAGAAAACAGTACTAGTCATGGGTGGAAGCCTAGGAGCAAAGACACTGAATGATGCATTGACAAATGCTTTCGACTTGATATCAGCCAACTCAGATATTCAGTGGATCTGGCAAAGTGGTAGTTTCTATAAGGGTTTATATGACCATAGTCCTTTGGCTATGTTGCCCAATGTGGTAAATATGTCATTCATCGAAAGAGTCGATCTTGCTTATGCATGTGCAGATTTGGTCATTGGAAGAGCAGGTGCACTTACTGTTTCTGAGATATGTGTTGCAGGAAAACCATCCATCCTAATTCCTTCGCCGAACGTGACAGAAGATCATCAAACAAAAAATGCAATGTCTTTGGTCCGGAGAAATGCAGCGCTTATGCTTTCAGATATGGATGCGCCAAAACAATTGGTGATCAAGACTATAGCTTGCGTGCAAAATAAAGAAGAATTGGATTCATTGGCTGCGAATGCATTGTCTTTGGCAAAACCGAATGCTGCTAATGAAATAGCGAGAGAAATAATGGAATTAATTGGTCACAATATCTCAAATAATTGAGCAATGGATGAATTGAAAGATATAAGATCGGTTTTCTTCTTAGGTATTGGAGGAATTGGTATGAGTGCGCTCGCTGAATATTTCTTTAAAAGAGGCGTGAAGGTTAGCGGTTATGATCGAGTGGAAACTCCATTGACACAGCAGCTTGCATTCAAAGGCGTTCAGATTTCTTATGAAGATAAAGTTCAGAGTGAATACAATCCAGATCTGATAATCTATACACCGGCGATACGTTCTACTTCTCATTTAATGCAACATTTCGCCAATTCTGGTATAAAAATGATGAAGCGTTCAGAAGTTCTTGGCCTTATCAGCAGTTCAGAAAAAACTATTGCAATAGCAGGAACACATGGCAAAACTACTACCACTGCCATGGTGAGTCACATACTTTATTATTCGGGTATTGAAGTTACAGGTTTTGTAGGAGGAATTATGTCCAATTACGATTCCAATTACATTGATAGTGGGTCTGAATATATTGTAGCCGAAGCAGATGAATTTGATAGATCATTTCTAACGCTTACACCTGCTATTAGTGCAGTGTTAAGCATGGATGCTGATCACCTGGATATCTATGGTGGGAGTGAAGAAGTAACAATTGGATTTAAAGATTTTATAAATAAAACAAAAAAAGGAGGTACAGTTTATCTTCATCGATCCGTGATTAAAAACTTTACTTCGAACGAATGGGAAGTAGTTCAGGAAAAATATAAATGTCTGACTTTCGGAGATAAGGATTCAGACATATTTGCATCCAATATCTTACCTCAAAAAGATGGCTCCGTTACTTTTGATTTAAATTACAAGACCCGCTTATATACTGGATTACAGCTTTCTATGCCAGGCAATCATAATGTTTCAAATGCTACGGTTGCTATGGCGATTGCCTTGGAAATAGGCATTCCTATCGAAAAAGTAACAGTTGCATTGGCAGCATTCAAGGGTATAAAAAGAAGATTTGAATATGTAGTCCAAAATAAATTAAACACTTATATAGATGATTACGCACATCATCCTGAGGAACTCCGCAATGCTATAGCTACGGCAAAAGACCTTTTTCAAGGTAAAGAGATATATGGAATATTCCAACCTCATCTTTTCTCCAGAACCAGGGATTTCGCTGATGGATTTGCACGAGAATTGGACCAATTGGATTATCCGATTCTTATGGAAATTTATCCGGCAAGGGAGTTACCAATAGAAAATGTCAATAGCCAAATGATTCTCGACAGAATGACCAATCCCAACAAACAAATAATGTCATTCAAAGAGATATTGGAATTTGTAAATAAAAACAAACCTGAAGTCCTAATGACTCTTGGCGCTGGTGATATCGACACAATTGTCCCAAAGATTAAAATTATTTTATCATGACATTAAATAAAGGAATGAAGGTATTTTTTCAGATTTCAAGCTTTGCATTATTTATTGTTGCAGTTTTTGGTTTGATCAGTGCTACTGATTCGGCAAAGACAGGTAAAATAAATAAAGTAGTTGTTGATATCGAACCTCTTCAAAATGATATTTACCTTATAAAAAATGATGATTTAGCCAAGTTGCTAAATAAATCATATGACTTGAAACTCAAGAATCAAATTGTAGAAAAACTTGATCTAACTAAGATTGAAAAGATTATAGAGAAAAACGATTTTGTTCGCGATGCTCAGGTATATATAGATGCCAGGAATAATCTTAGAATAATGGTCTTACAGAAAAGTCCCATCCTTAGGGTCATGCTTTCAGACAATACTACATTTTTTATTGATGAGTCTGGAAAGAAATTGCCGGTTTCCAAACAAGCTGTACTTCGTTTACCTGTGCTTACAGGAGCATTACCTGCATTTAAAAACGAAATGACAAAGGATAAAAAGAACGTCTATTATAAGGCATTTGAAGTAATTAAAGCTATTTACAAAGATCCATTTATGTCTGCAATGACTGAGCAATTGCTCGTAGACGAAAATAAAGATATCAGTATCATACCCAAACTTGGAAATCATAAAATCATTTTGGGAGATGCCACTGATTTAGAAAATAAATTCAAAAAATTGGCCATATTTTATAAGGAAGGTATGCCGCCGGAAGGATGGAGTTTATACAAGGAGATCAATTTGAAATTTAAAAATCAAGTTGTAGCCAAAAAAGTAGAGGGGGAGCCCATTAAAAACTAGGATTACAATTTTCAATTAAACAATAACTAATTTTTTTACAGAAATCTTATTATTATGGATAGTACATACAAAAACAACAATCCGATCGTCGTGGCTATCGATATCGGAACAACTAAAATTTGCGCAGTCGCAGGTCAAAGAAATTTTTATGGCAAGTTAGAAATTCTAGCTGTTGGAAATGTAAAATCTGAAGGCGTGCTGGGAGGCGTCGTCAGCAATATTGAAAAAACAGTCAGATCCATCAGTGATGCTATCAGAATTGTAGAGCAAAAATTAAAGAAAACTGTTAAAGTAGTACACGTTGGTATTGCCGGACAGCATATTAAAAGTTTGCAGCATAAAGGTAGCAGACTTAGGGATAATGGCGATGTGGAAATTTCTAAGAATGATATTCAGCAGCTCATACATGACATGTATAAGCTCGTACTTCCTCCGGGAGACAAAATTCTGCACGTATTTCCTCAGGAATACACGATAGATAACGAACAAGGTATCATAGATTATCTGTTTTAAGTGATGAAGAGAAAGAAGCCGGAATAGCTTTGATCGACATAGGAGGTGGTACTACAGATATTACTATTTATTACGAAGGAATTATCCGTCATACAGCTGTGATTCCTTTCGGAGGAAATGCCATCACTAAAGATATCAAAGAAGGTTGTAATGTCATGCAAAATCAGGCTGAAAAGCTTAAGGTGAAGTTTGGTTGTGCGCTTGCGGATGAAGTATTTGATGACAAAATCATAACGATTCCTGGTTTGAAAGGACGAGAAAATAAGGAAATTAGCCAGAAAAACCTTTCATTGATTATTCAGGCGAGATTGGAAGAAATCTTCGATTACGTCATGTGGGATATTCAAAGGTCAGGTTATGAGCGCAAACTTACAGGAGGGCTTGTATTGACTGGAGGAGGCTCATTGCTGGCAGGAATAGAAAAACTGGCAAGCTTGCATTGCGGATATGAAACTAGAATTGGTCTGCCTATAGAGCACCTTGCTCATGGATACCATGAAAATGTTTCAAGTCCGATTTATGCTACAGCAATTGGTTTATTGTATGAGGCTAGTCTTCATGCTACAGAATCTGAGGTAGAAGATAGGTTGCCTGATTACAGGGATACAAGCAACATTCCTTTGGAATTAGCACCTACACATTCAACTCCACATTATGCTCGTAAGGAAACTGTGGTAGATGCGCCTAAGGCAACTGCTCAACAAGCTGAAGCCAAGCCTCAAAAAGAGGAGGAAGATGTTAACAAAGTGTCTTGGGGCCGAGGTGTTATGGATAAAATGAAAGAGATGATGAGTAGTAACTGGGAAGATTCTGACCTCAGATAATGTTACTTACATTTCAGCAATAGCTTTGGAATCAAATTTATTTTAAACGAAACCTTTTTATTAATATATTTAAAACTGTACAAAATGCCAATCTTAGAATTTGATCTGCCAACTCCGGATCATTCAATTATAAAAGTCATAGGCGTCGGCGGCGGCGGAAGCAATGCGGTCAACCATATGTATAAACAAGGTATTGTAGGCGTGGATTTTGCCATCTGTAATACCGATAATCAGGCGTTGGACTTAAGTCCGATTCCTACGAAAATACAATTAGGCCCGGGCCTTACTGACGGACGTGGTGCCGGCTCAAGACCGGAAGTAGGTAAACATGCATGCCTGGAATCAATTGAAGATGTCCAGTTGTTTTTATCTCAACATACTAAAATGCTCTTTGTCACTGCCGGAATGGGTGGTGGTACCGGAACGGGTGCTGCTCCTATTATTGCAAAAGCAGCCAGAGAACTAGGTATTCTTACTGTAGGTATCGTCACGCTTCCTTTCACTTTTGAAGGAAAATTACGTCAACGATTTGCAATGGAAGGTCTTGATGAATTAAAAAGAAATGTAGATTCAATCATCATTATTTCTAATGATAAATTAAGAGAAATACATGGCAATCTAGCTATTTCTGAAGCATTCGCTCAGGCTGATAATATTCTTACTACAGCAGCGAAAGGAATTGCGGAGATCATAACTATTGCGGGATATATCAACGTTGATTTTGAAGATGTTAATACTGTAATGCGCAATAGCGGTGTGGCCATCATGGGATCTTCCGTTGCTGAAGGTGAGGATAGAGCCAGACGTGCTGTAGACATGGCATTGAATAGCCCACTCTTAGAAGACAACAATATTAGTGGTGCTCAAAATGTATTGCTCAACATTACTTCAGGCAATAAAGAAGCCACAATGGATGAGATTTCTGAGATCACTGAATTCGTTCAGGAAGAGGCAGGTATCAATACAAACATTATATGGGGTAACTGTTATGATGCTGAATTGGGTGACAAGATCAGCGTCACTTTGATCGCAAGTGGATTCGATAAAGGACGTAAATCCAATGATGCCGGGTCCAACAAGATCACTGTTTCTTTAGATGATGAGAAGGAAGCAATGTTTAGCAGAGATGATGCAAGAATGAACCTGGATACGACCAATCATCAAGTGGTTGATTTCTCTAAGCAAAACATTCTTGATACCGCTGATAGATATGTGGCATCTCATACTTCTGAACCTTTTATGAATAAAGACAAGGAAGGGGCAGAAGATGATCGCAGAAAACAACACGAACAAGAGCAGCTAAAGACAGATTTGAGAAGAAATGTTTCCAGAGTTAGGCTTAATAATGCACATACTATCGTAGAATTGGAAAATACTCCGGCATATGTTAGGCGCAGAGTAGTATTGGAAGAAGTGCCCCACAGCAGTGACAGAAATTATTCCAAATGGACCATCAATGCAGATGACGAATTAGTGATGCGCAACGATAATCCATTTTTAAGGGATCTCGCTGATTAATCGAAAATTGATTGATTCTCTTATCACCTATTTTGTCTATCCATAGACAGACGGGACTTCCTGTGCCTTGTTAGCATAGATCGTTCCGGAAAAATTGTATATATTAGTTAGGTTTATTGTTCTACGGCAGCTCTCTCAGGGCTGCCTTTTTTTATTTGAAACTGAATAATTAATTCTTTTCTCTACATAATAGTAAGATGATCGTTTTATCGGTCAAACTTATTCGGTTCAAATAACAATTATTTCAATTTATAAATTTCTTTAAATAATTTTATTTGCTGGACTCAATCATTGAAGTTTCCCTGCCTTTGTTGCACTTTGTCGGGCAAGCTTCTAACCTCTGAATTCTAACTTCTAATGTTTAATTCTCTAATATCAATAATTTTTGAATTTATTTCTGACGCTGAAAATTCAGTTAC
Source organism: Candidatus Brachybacter algidus (assembly GCA_016711705.1). GTDB lineage: Bacteria > Bacteroidota > Bacteroidia > Chitinophagales > Saprospiraceae > Parvibacillus > Parvibacillus algidus. Next base: position 50,827 of record JADJSK010000009.1, read on the forward strand.
CTCAGAAATTAATCGAACAATTCAACCATTCGCCATCAAACACAACATCATATCTTTTATAGAAATTAATTGCAGGCTCATTCCAATCAAGTACTTGCCACATGATGCCATTGAATTTTTTCTCCTTACCTTCTACTATGATTGCATCCATTAGTTTTTTACCGATACCATGACCTCGATATTCCAGATTGACGACGATGTCTTCCAGATACATACGCTGTCCTTTCCAGGTAGAATAACGAACATAATAAAGGGCTATTCCTACTATTTTATCATCTATAGTAGCTACAAATGACCACCAAACAGGGTTAGATCCAAAGCCACTTTCGACAAAATGATCGAATTTAACTGTTACTTCATCTCCGGCTTTTTCGTAGACAGCCAGTTCTTTGATTAATTCCATTATTTCAGGGCAATCTTCTTTCAATGCCTTTCTTATTACTACTTCCATACGGTAAATTTATAAAATTGATGGGAAATCAACGGGTGTTAATTGGTATTAATTATGGATCGCAAAAAGCTTTCGTAATTTTCTAGGTGGAAATGAATTTTTTTCCCTGACTAAAGTCAAGGGCTATTGAACGCAAAGATTTTACGGAAATATTGATTTATGCTAATTACCCTTTACTCATCACTTATTGTCTGAATCACGGATTAAACGGATTATAGGATTTCACGGATTTTTTAAGTGGTAAATTATGAACCCATTACCCATTAACCATTACTTATTGTCTGAATCACGGATTAAACGGATTATAGGATTTCACGGATTTTTTAAGTAGTAAATTTGGAACTCGAAAATGCTTTTTATCCCAATACTCATTACTCATTTTAATAATCATTAGAATCTAAAATCTTTGCCCCAATGCTAGCTCTCATTCAACATCCAACATCCAAAATCCAACATTCGAATTATCGCTATAATCTATAATTATTGCTATAATGCCAGCTCTCATTATTCATTATTCACTATTCATTATTCATTACAATTGACCTCACTATTGCCTTCGCATGTTCCCTACTATTCTCTATAAAGTAACTATGAGTATCCATGCCGCCGCATACCACACCGGCTACATACAAACCTTTGATATTTGTTTCATAGGTAGTTTCATCGTATTCGGGTTTTAGTTGTTCGTCAGCACTCAACCGAATACCCGTATTTCTTAAGAATTCAATATTTGGTTGATACCCGGTAAGTGCCAGTACCCAGTCATTTGGCAGTGTTAAGGGACCTTCTGGTGTGCTTATTTCTACAGAATCCTTTTCAATTTTTACTATTTCGCTGTTAAAATAGGCCTTGATCGAACCTTCCTTGATCCTGTTTTCTATGTCTGGCTTCACCCAATATTTTACTCTTGTTCCGATCTCAGAACCGCGAATGACCATAGTAACATCTGCTCCTTTTCGCCATGTCTCTAAAGCGGCATCTACAGCGGAGTTCATTGCTCCAACTACCACGACTTTCTGGAAGGCATACATGTGTGGATCATCATAATAATGCTTAACTTTTGGAAGCGCTTCTCCGGGAACATTCAGTAGATAGGGTAAATCATAAAAGCCAGTTGCTATGATGACATTGTTTGCAGTATAATTACTTTTATCGCTAATTATATTAAAAATACCACTGTCGGATTTCTGGATGGATTCTATTTTTTCAAACAAATGAATATTCAATTTTTTTACATCTGCTATTCTCCTGTAATACTCCAAAGCTTCGTTTCTATTTGGCTTGCTATTGATAGAGACAAAAGGAATATCGTCTAATTCGAGTCTTTCTGAGGAGGAGAAAAAAGTCATATTCCTTGGATAATTAAACAAAGAATTCACGATGGTTCCTTTCTCAATTATCAAGGATTCAATGCCGGCTTTTTGTGCTTCAATTCCGCATGCCAGCCCTATAGGGCCTCCTCCTACGATTATTAAAGGATAATGGCTTTGCACCGTTTTATCAGATATCGAATTCTTCAATTATTATTTCTTTAATAAAAGTAAGGATTGAAAGAGAAAAAAGTTAAATGTTGCCTTTAAATTTATTTTTATATTTTAGTGATTCTAAAAATATTAAAATTCAAAAAATGGCATCAGAAGCAAAACATCCGGCAGGACTCAAGATCATGTTCTTCACTGAAATGTGGGAGCGTTTCGGTTTTTACTTCTTGCTTGGCATCTTACAACTGTATCTCACAGACGCGGAGAATGGTGGAATGGCCATGGAGCGCAAGTCTGCTGCGGATATTTATGGTACTTTTATCGCCTTGGTTTATCTCACGCCATTCCTTGGCGGACTTATTGCGGATCGAAAGTGGGGATATAGTAAATCTATCACCATAGGCGGGATTCTAATGGGTTTAGGCTATTTGGGTCTGGCGATTGGGACACTACCCACGTTTTATGCCTCGTTGGGTCTCATAATTATTGGAAATGGTTTTTTCAAACCCAATATTTCCACGCTTGTCGGCAATTTGTATAATAATGATAAGTACAGAGCTAATAAAGATGCCGGATTTAATATATTCTATATGGGTATAAACATTGGCGCATTTATATGTAATTTCTTTGCTGCTTATTTGCGTAATTCGATAGGGTGGGGCGCGGCCTTTGCTTCCGCCGGTATCGGTATGTTTCTGGGTGTGATCATATTTTGGATAGGTAGAAAAACCTATGTGGAAGCAGACGTTATCAAGCCTGCAGAGGAAGGAGATATGTCCATTATGAGAGTTTTTTCTACAGTGATTCTTCCCGCCTTGGTAGCCGGTTTAATTGGATGGTTTGTTCCAGGGAATATTCTTGGATCCGACAGCACTGATGCTTTCTTGTTTGCTTGTCTTCCGGTGTTATACTTTTTCTATTCCTTGTATAGCTCAGCTAATGCTGTCGATAAGAAACCGATCGGGGCTTTGCTTGCTATTTTTATGGTGAGTATTATGTTCTGGGCTATATTTAAGCAGAATGGCACGGCACTTACTACCTGGGCTCAATATTATACAGATAGAGAGGTGCCTGCAGCAATTGAAAAGCCTGCAGAAAGTGTTTATTTAGTTCAAAACGTCACAAACAAAACAGAAGAAGTTGTTAAGTATGATGCATTCTTCAGAGTTGTAAAAGAGAACGGTGAGATAGTAAAAGAGCAAGGCAAAGACATTTACCTGCGCAATCTCCAGCAAGAGAAAATGCCTCCTGAGGGAGAGACTATACATGTCTTTAATACAGAATTATTCCAGTCCATTAATCCTTTCTGGGTAGTATTACTCACTCCTGTATTGGTCGGATTCTGGGGATTCCTGCGTTCAAGAAAGAAGGAACCTTCCACTCCATATAAACTTCTAATTGGATTGTTGGTTACTGCCCTTTCCTGTTTGGTCATGGTTGGAGCTGCTTATTTTACGGACACTACTATCAGCAAGTCAAGTGCATGGTGGCTTATCAGCACATATGGAGTAATCACTATAGGTGAGTTATGTTTATCCCCAATGGGACTTTCATTGGTATCCAAATTAAGCCCTCCCAGATTAACAGCATTGCTGATGGGAGGATGGTTTTTAGCGACAAGCATTGGCAATAAGTTGTCTGGTGTTTTGGCTGGATTATGGGAGGTTTTTGACAATAAAATGAATTTTTTCTTAATGAATTTTGGTCTTGTAATGTTTGCATTCTCATTCTTTTTATAATGGTAAAGCGCATCAGTGCTGTGATGAAAGAACGTGGCATTAAGTAGCCTCAAAAATAAAATACATAACAATAAGACATAATATTGAATAAAATATTATCTTTGCACTCG
>JADJSK010000010.1 GCA_016711705.1 Candidatus Brachybacter algidus
CACATTGAAAACTGAATATTGAAGTAACAAACCCAATAATAAAAAGTGAAGAACTTTAAGAATTAATTTTTAAAGAGAGCACAAAGTTAAAAGGGGACAGAGTCGAAAGACGAAGTCATACAACTTTCACCGTATGGCGCAAAGAATTACAGAGTGAAAACAAAGTAAAACTGACGCGAAATATGATGAAAAAAAATTAAACCGAGGCTAAAAAAACTACCAAATGAAATAAAACATAACGTTTTAGAGCATTGATTAAAAGATATTAAGGTCAAGCTACTAAGAGCGTAGGGTGGATGCCTTGGCACTAAGAGCCGATGAAAGACGTGATAAGCTGCGAAAAGCTTCGGGGAGGAGCAAATATCCATTGATCCGGAGATCTCTGAATGGGGAAACCTAACTGAGCAAACCTCAGTTACTATATAATGAATACATAGTTGTATAGAGGGAACTCGGGGAACTGAAACATCTAAGTACCCGAAGGAAAAGAAAGAAATTAATCGATTTCCTAAGTAGTGGCGAGCGAAAGGGAAAGAGCCTAAACCAGAAGACCTAGTCTTCTGGGGTTCGGACTGCATTTAGCATTGAATAAGGTTAGACGAATGGTTTTGGGAAAGCCAACTAAAGAGGGTGAAAGTCCCGTAGTCGAAAACTGAGTTCAGCGAGCAGTATCCAGAGTAGTGCGGGGCACGAGAAACCCTGTATGAATATAGGGGGACCACCCCGTAAGGCTAAATACTACTTAGTGACCGATAGCGCATAGTACTGTGAAGGAAAGGTGAAAAGGACCCCGGGAGGGGAGTGAAAGAGAACCTGAAACCCTGTGTTTACAAGCTGTGGAAGTGCTTTATACGAGCACAACCGCGTACTTTTTGTAGAACGGTCCGGCGAGTTACGTATAATGGCAAGGTTAAGGACTAAAGGTCTGGAGCCGAAGGGAAACCGAGTCTTAATAGGGCGAAGAGTCGTTGTGCGTAGACCCGAAACCGGGTGACCTACCCATGTCCAGGTTGAAGTTGCCGTAAAAGGCAATGGAGGACCGAACCCACATCCGTTGAAAAGGGTGGGGATGAGGTGTGGATAGGGGAGAAATTCCAATCGAACCCGGAGATAGCTGGTTCTCCTCGAAATAGCTTTAGGGCTAGCCTCAACGCGAGTCTACTGGAGGTAGAGCACTGAATTGCCTAGGGGGCCTCAAAGCCTACCGAAGCATATCAAACTCCGAATGCCAATAAGATACCGTTGGGAGTCAGACTATATGAGATAAGTTGGGTGGTCAAAAGGGAAAGAGCCCAGACCTGCAGCTAAGGTCCCAAAGTGCGTGTTAAGTGGAAAAGGATGTGGGATTTCGAAGACAACTAGGATGTTGGCTCAGAAGCAGCCATACATTCAAAGAGTGCGTAATAGCTCACTAGTCGAGAGGTCCTGCGCCGAAAATGTCCGGGGCTGAAACATGTCACCGAAGCTGCGGAATGCATACATGGGTATGCATTGGTAGAGGAGCATTCTTAAAGGGACGAAGCTGTACCGGAAGGAGCAGTGGACTGTTAAGAAGAGAGAATGCCGGAATGAGTAGCGAGAGGAAGGTGAGAATCCTTCCGGCCGAATATCTAAGGTTTCCAGAGTAAAGCTGATCTGCTCTGGGTAAGTCGGGGCCTAAGGCGAGGTCGAGAGTCGTAGTCGATGGACAACTGGTTGAGATTCCAGTACTACATACAAACAGAACTGTGGGGACGCAGACGAAAGCAGAGCGGGAATGGAAGACCGGTAAGCCAAAGGATAGACTGGTTGGCAAATCCGCATGGAATCGAAGACGTGATGGGACCGAAATAAAGTAGGGAAGCTCCTGAATCTAAGCTGCCAAGAAAAGCCGCTATTGTTTGTTATGTACCCGTACCGTAAACCGACACAGGTGGATGAGGAGAGAATCCTAAGGCCGACGGGAGAAGCATTGTTAAGGAACTCGGCAAAATGACCCCGTAACTTCGGGAGAAGGGGTGCCTGCGAGAGTTGGCCGCAGAGAATAGGCTCAAGCAACTGTTTAGCAAAAACACAGGTCTATGCAAAACCGAAAGGTGAAGTATATGGGCTGACGCCTGCCCGGTGCTGGAAGGTTAAGAGGAGAGGTTAGCGCAAGCGAAGCTTTGAATTTAAGCCCCAGTAAACGGCGGCCGTAACTATAACGGTCCTAAGGTAGCGAAATTCCTTGTCGGGTAAGTTCCGACCCGCACGAAAGGCGTAATGATTTGGGCACTGTCTCGACAATGCACCCGGTGAAATTGAAGTACCAGTGAAGATGCTGGTTACCCGCGCCAGGACGGAAAGACCCCATGGAGCTTTACTCCAGCTTGATACTGGGATTCGGTATTGCATGTACAGGATAGGTGGGAGACTAAGAAGCATGGACGCCAGTTGCCATGGAGTCACCGTTGGGATACCACCCTTGCAGTACTGGGTTTCTAACCAGCAGCCGTGATCCGGCTGGGGGACAATGTCAGGTGGGGAGTTTGACTGGGGCGGTCGCCTCCGAAAGGGTATCGGAGGCGCTCAAAGGTTCCCTCAGAATGGACGGAAACCATTCGAAGAGTGCAAAGGCAGAAGGGAGCTTGACTGCGACACCGACGGGTGGAGCAGGTACGAAAGTAGGACTTAGTGATCCGGTGGTATAAAGTGGGATTGCCATCGCTCAACGGATAAAAGCTACCCTGGGGATAACAGGCTTATCACTCCCAAGAGTTCACATCGACGGAGTGGTTTGGCACCTCGATGTCGGCTCATCGCATCCTGGGGCTGTAGTAGGTCCCAAGGGTTGGGCTGTTCGCCCATTAAAGCGGTACGCGAGCTGGGTTCAGAACGTCGTGAGACAGTTCGGTCCCTATCCGGCGTGGGCGTAGGATATTTGAGAGGAGCTGTCCTTAGTACGAGAGGACCGGGATGGACGGACCGCTGGTGTATCTGTTGTCTTACCAAAGGCATAGCAGAGTAGCCAAGTTTGGAAGGGATAAACGCTGAAGGCATCTAAGCGTGAAGCCCCCCACAAGATAAGATATCCCATCCGTAAGGAGGAAGACCCCTTGTAGGCGACAAGGTAGATAGGTTGGAGGTGTAAGCACGGCAACGTGTTCAGCTGACCAATACTAATGGTCGAGGGTTTGACCTAATAAGAGCAAACAAGTGATTGATTTGCGAAATAAGAAAGCGAGCTAAAAGCTCGATTGACTTAGATCTTTTAATTAGGTTAGTTAATAAACTTCGGTTTAGTTACTTCAATGTTCAGTTTTGAGTGGGTTTTCTGAAAAGAAAAACTCAGAGTAAAGTCATAAACACGGACATGAGAAGAAGTGTGCAAGTATGACTTTTTTGTATTTAAAGAAATATTCCTCGATAGCTCAGTGGTAGAGCATTCGGCTGTTAACCGAAGGGTCGCTGGTTCGAGCCCAGCTCGGGGAGCTCAGGCAGAAGAAGCAGGAATGCTTCATAAGCTATAGCATATAATAAGGCCCATTGGTCAAGCGGTCAAGACACCGCCCTTTCACGGCGGTAACAGGGGTTCGATTCAACATAACATATTTAAATAAAAAGCCAAACAATATGCAACTTTATTGTTTGGCTTTTATTATTTTATATTTAAAGTAGATAGGATAGAATTACTGAATAGTGAAAGTAGTTGTATTATCAAATAAGTTAGTGTTAAGTAATAAAATCAAGAGATTTTAATAAATTATGCTTAAAATCTTCAGTAGAATGGTATTGAGTCATCGTTTCCCATAAATTGCCAATAGTGTTAAAGGAATGAGTGATGTGATTTGAACAGTCTATAATAACAAAAAACAACAGTAAAGAAAATAATATTTGAATTACAAGGTCGTGATAATTTTATTTTTTAACTGAGGTTTCTGTTTTTAATAAAAATATGAAATATATAAATGAATACACCAGTAAATCCAATGATAAGGCTATTTGAAAAATATGGCTCTTGAATACGACAAGGAAATCGAGAGGAAAACATATCTATGAATGATTGGTTGAGGATATCTCCAAAAATAGGTATTTTATTTGTTAAACTATTTAAAAGTATTACAAATACAAGGAAAAATGAAATAAAAGTAAAAATACTGCCTATATAAAAAGTTAAACGATCAAATAAATAGCCTTGTAATATAAATGCAAATAAAATAAACCGCTAATATAAGGAAGCAAAGTTGCATGATAATATCTTTGAAAAGAATACTTTTTATAGAATGTAGAACTACAAATGGATTTTGGATATCAGGGGAAGTATATAAATGATTAAATAGGATATTAATATCTAAAGTATCATTCATATTTTCAGTACCAATATTTTCTAGTAGGGTTTCTTCTATTATAAATGTTTCAATGTTTTTCAAAAACAATGGGTTTATTACGCCAATTAAGAAATATATTCATTATATAGTGACTCTAAATCATTACCAGAGATAGCTTGAGGTGTTAAATTTTGAAACGATATATACGAAATGGAATCTTTAGTGTTTAACAAGGAAATCATTCCAATCATTTGAATCGTTTGACTTTTAATAGAAGCGTTATCCTTAAAATACTCTACTAAACTTGAATGCATATAGGTTTTAGCGGTTTAATAGTAATAGTATCAAATTTAGCTGTAGGATTGAATAAATGTGTGATAAAGATTTCTGTACCTTTGGTGCATATAACTTTCTATAGTTTCTGGCAAACTATTCAAGAAATTATAGAAAAATGGAGTTTATTATTGGAGTGAGTAGTATTTTTTAATAATTCTGTTTGGCTATAATTAAGTAGTTCATCAGTTAAGTAGGTACTTGTTTCACTTGTATTAATAATTTTTCTTATGGAGAGATCGGATGTAACAACTGATTTGAAACTGAGTAAAATAATTAAAAAAACAAGTAAAGCAGAAATATATATTGCAATGGGTACTAAAAAATTCTAGATAAAATGCGCATACAAACCTCCATTTTGAGTATTAGGTTCTTGAAAATAGAAATAGAAATAGAAATAGAAATAGTAATAAAACTAATTTTAGCATGTTATCGGTTGGATTAATACACTATTATGTAAAAAGGCAGATATTAAACTAAAATAAGCTAAATTTGGTTGCTTTTGATGAAAACATATCGTATAATGAAAGTAATTTGAGGAATGGATTGGTGAAAATATGATTATACCTACTGCTCTTTTTATATTAGGTATGTTTGGCTTGGTTTAATTGAATCGTATTGGACTGAAAAG
>JADJSK010000011.1 GCA_016711705.1 Candidatus Brachybacter algidus
ATTTACTTTCTTTTGTTTGTTAAGTGCCTGTTTTTGTTGAGTTTCAGTACACTTTTCTTTCTCTTTTTTGTTGCCCAACTCTACTTTTTTACTTATATTTGTTGCCCAGTTGTTGCCCAATTGGCTATTTTGTTGCCCACATATCAGTTTGATGGAAGTCAGGCGAAATAATGCACCAAGTAGCACCACCCAGCAACATACTGCAACAAGTAGCAACAAATGAGTAGTACAATTAAACTTCCTAAATTCTGTAATCATTGTGGTAAGGCTTTCATAGCCCAAAAGACCACAACGAAGTATTGTGGCCATAAATGCAATAGTGCTGCCTACAAGAAAACCAAACGAGAAGAAAAGGTAAACGCAGAATTTAAGAACCAACAAAGCAAAATTGTTTCCGCTTCTCCAGTAGTTGCTACTGAAACCCTATCCAACCCGATAGCAGGTAATCACACTAATTTAAGAGAGAAAGAATTTTTAAGCATACTGGAAGTTGCTACCCTTTTGGGTGCAAGCAGATGGACCATTCAAAGGATGATAAAAGTAATCGTTTGCCGGTGGCAAAGCTGGGCAGTCGTACCATCATCAAAAGGGCTTCAATTGATAATTTATTTAACTGATAAGAAAATGAAAGTAACATTAAGACAACGGCTCAAAGGCGATAAAATAAGCCTTTATTTAGAGTACTACTCCAATGGCAAACGCCAATATGAGTATTTGAATTTGTACCTAACACCCGACCCCGAAAAAGGGAAGCTCACCAATGCAGTAAAAGAAGAAAATAAAAAGATATTGGCATTGGCTGAAACCATCCGCAGTAAAAGGCATTTGGAGATACAAAACAGCACTTATGATTTCCACGATAAGGAGAAGCTAAAAACGTACTTCATTATGTATATGGAGGCATTGGCTGAAAAGAGAAAAGACAGCAAAGGGAATTATGGCAATTGGGATAGTACCATAAAGCACTTGAAAAAGTATTGCCCAAGAGATATACAATTTAACCAAATCAATAAAGCCTTTGTTGATGGCTTCAGGGATTACCTGTTGAAAGAAGCCAGTACCAAAACCAAAAAGGCAATTTCAACCAATACCAAATACAGCTACTTCAATAAGTTCAGAGCAGCACTCAAACAAGCTGTGAGGGATGGCATACTAAAAACCAACCCTGCCGAAATGGTAGAAGGCTTGCCACAAGGCGAACCAGTAAGAGAGTTTTTAACCCTTGATGAATTAAAGACCTTAGCCAAAACCGAATGTAAAAACGAGTTGATGAAAAGGGCTTTTATTTTTGCTTGTCTTACAGGCTTGCGTTTTAGCGATATTCAGAAATTGAAATGGAGTGAAATGCAACAATCAACAGAGTTAGGGCATTACATCCGTTTCGTACAGCAAAAAACAAAAGGATCTGAAACATTGCCCATATCTGATGAAGCCTATAATTTATTAGGAGAAAAAGGAAAGCCAGCCGACCCGGTATTTCCTGATTTGATTTACTCCGATAGTCGCAATGCTGATTTGTACAGATGGATGATAAAGGCAGGTATTGAAAAGCACATCACTTTCCACTGTGCAAGGCACACATACGCCACATTGCAGCTTACTTTGGGTACTGATATTTTCACAGTATCAAAATTGCTTGGACACAGGCATTTAAAAACAACACAGATTTATGCTAATGTAATTGATGAAAAGAAAACAGTAGCAGCTAACAAAATAAATATTGGCTTATAATGGAAATAAAAATATTGAATAGCATTTTGTTCAAAGAACTTATGCCCTGGACTTTTGATGCCAAAGGCACAAAAGCCATCAACGAGAAAATAAAAAAGGTAGGCAGCAAAGAACCCACCACAGAAGCCGAGTTGGTGCAACAGCTTCAAATATTGTTGGCTGATTATTCCGACCTCTCCAAATGGCTTACAAAGCAAAATACAAAGGGAACCAGTACTTTGAAAAACCATTGCTACGCAATAGATTTTCCAGCTTACAGCGATGCAGTAAGCAAGTTTTATAATGCCGTTATCAGCCTTGAAACACTTCGTGTTTACAATGCTTTTAATACCAAAATGCAGAAGTACAGCAAAAAGGTGGATATAGTGTACCACACCACCATTGCATTAAAGAACATCAAAGCACTTACAGTAAACACAGTTAAGGAGATTAAGGAAAGAGGATTTGAGGAAGCACCTACCGAGCAAAGCTCGTTACCTCATTTTGTATTGCAGTTATTAAGGCAACACCTCACTATTTTGTTTTTTGATATACAGGAATTGAGCAAAGCCAGTATTGACAGCCCCACCAGTATTGAAGATTTTTATTTGTTGGATTTGAATTTACCAAAGGCACAGATTAATGAATTGCAGAAAGTAGAAATTGAAACAGAGAAAGCCGAGAAGCCAACCACCAAAGAAAAACTATCATTTGGCTTTAAAGGAACAGAAGCAAAACTGAAATCAGTAATAACATTGCTAAACAATCAAGTTGAGTTCTTGAATGAGAGCAAATGTAGTACTGATGATTTAGTAGCTATTCTAACATCAAAGGCACTCACTACGAAAATGCACAAAGTGTATTTTGGTTGCGAAACAGTGCAGCTTAGATACATCATTGATAAACTTAGTGCCAGCTTCAATAATCTAACCCCAACAGCACTTGAAAAATCAGGTTTGTTTTATACAAAGACCAACAAACTTTTAAAGGCTCAAAATCTGTATTCAAATAAAATTGAAAGCCCCAAAAATCAGTCAACCATTGACAACATAATCAACCAAATGAAATAAAAAATAGTGAGATTAGGGAGTTATCTCAATGAGATATAACACTCTAATCCTTTGCCCCTGCTGCATTGTAGAGTTTTGTTCCATCAATTTTAAAAATATAAAAAGATGGCAACAGAAAATTTAATTCTCGACAAGCTCACAGAAATTGCAAACAAATTAGATGAGCAAAACTTACTGCAAAAAACAGTATTAAACTTCAACGAGGCTTGCACATTCCTTGATGTAAGCCCCTCACATTTGTACAAACTTACAAGTACAAAGAGTATTCCCCATTTCTGTCCCCAGGGAAAGAAACTCTATTTCAAGCGTTCCGAGTTAGACGACTGGTTGCAGCGTAACCGTCAATCATCAACCGATGAAATTGATGCTATGGCTACCGAGTACATACTCAAGAACAAACGCAAATAGAATTTTTTAACCGATAAGAAAGAAAAGAAATGGCATCAAGTACCATATTTAAAAACTTTACTATCCCGGTAGAAAAAAAATCTCTACTGCTGATAGGTAAAGACATTATTTCCGACAAGTACAAAACGGAAGTAGAAGAAATCCGCAATCTTATTGCACAAGGCAATAAGGCAGAAGCCGACAACAAAAAGAAACAGTTATTAGCTTTTACGCCTTCGGCTGTATTCACCGAAAAAAGGCAAATGCCTTTTCTTGAAATGTACAGTGGCTTTGTGCATTTAGATTTTGACAAACTAACACCAGAGCAATTGCAAACTGCGTTTGCAATCATTAGTAAAATCTCCTACACATCACTTTGCTTCATCAGTCCAAGTGGCAACGGCTTAAAAGTATTTGTTGAGGTAAGCACCGAACTGGAACACCACGACATTGCTTATTTGCAAGTGCAGAAGTATTATGAAGATGCCACAGGACTAAAGGCAGACCCAAGCTGCAAAGATGTTACAAGGCTTTGTTTTATGAGCCACGACCCCAACGCATACCGAACCATCCAAAACGAGAAATTCATTGTGGCTTTGCCCCAATTCATTCAAGAACAACAATCGCAAACGCCTACGGCTATTGCTCCAGTTGTTCCAATAGAACAAGGCAGAACCCGAAGACCTCAACATTACATTTTTATTCAATCAACAAATTCAATTCACAAACCAAAAAGCATCATACACCGATGGAAACAGAAATAATTTTATTTATCTGCTTGCTTCTAATTGCAACAGAGTTGGTTTATCGCAATCCGATACTGAAATACTATGTACACAGCATTTTGATTTATCTGAAAGAGAAATTAAGACTGCCGTAAATAGTGCCTATTCACACCACACCCAAGAACACAAAAAGTTTGAACCCAAGCAAAAGGCAACGGATCAAGAGGAAACACAGCCCGAAGAACAAATGCCTACTTTGCCCGATGCAGTGTTTGACACAATACCAGAGTTTTTAAAACACATTACACAAGTAGCCACCACCAAAGAAGAAAGGGATATTTTATTGTTAGGTTCATTGGTTACGTTAAGTGTGGCATTTCCTAAACTCATTGGTAAGTATGGCGATAATCCAGTAAATACAAACCTGTTCATTTTCATTTCTGCCAAAGCATCAGCAGGGAAAGGCATTTTAATTCATTGCAGAAAATTGGTTGAACCCATACACTTAGCATTAAGAAACCAAGCCAAGATAATGAAGCAACAGTTTGAGGTGGATATGCAAGAGTACAACGCAAACAAGGGTAAAGATGCCAACACCGAAAAGCCACAGAAACCACCTCAAAAAATGTTGTTCATTCCTGCCAATAACAGTGCAACAGGCTTTTAGAAATATTGGGCGATAGCGATAAAAGAGGGCTTATTTTTGAAACAGAGGGTGATACCCTTGCCAAAGCATTTAAAAGCGATTACGGAGACTTTAGCGATGGTTTTCGCAATGCTTTTCAACACGAACCTATCTCATATTATCGCAGAACAGACAAGGAATATGTAGAAATTGACAGACCTTGTTTATCAGCTTTACTTTCAGGTACTCCCAAGCAAATAACAACCCTCATTCCAAATGCTGAAAATGGTTTGTTCAGCCGTTTTATGTTCTATGTAATGAATATGAAATTGATTTGGAAAGATGTGTTTGCCTCTAAAACCGAGAACGGTTTAGATGTGCATTTTGAAAAGCTGGGCAATGAGTTTTCAGTTTGTACCAAACTTTACAAGCCAACCCCGATGTACACTTTTCTTTGGCCCCATCACAGCAATTGCAGTTCAATCAATTCTTTGAGAAAATGCAAACCCTGTATGTCAATATCCAAGAAGAAGAGATTATCAGTTCAGTAAGGCGTTTGGGCTTAATTGCCTACCGTATAATGATGATTTTTTCAGCACTCCGAATTATGGAAGATGGAGAAATTACTCAAAACCTAATTTGTAACGATACCGACTTTCAAAACACGTTGGATATGATTACCATACTGGTAAAGCACAGCAGTTATGTGTATTCTCAAATAGCCCAGGAAACCTACAAGCCCAAACCAAAGCACAAGAAAGAGCAGTTTTTAGAAAACCTGCCTTACCATTTCAACCGCCAAACCTATGTAGCCACAGCCCTAAGTTTGGGCATTACCGACAAGTCAGCACAGCGTTACATCAAGGAGTTTAAAGATGCTGATATTATCCAGTACGATGGTCACGACCACTACACCAACCCCAACGCCAAAAATCCTCAATAGTTCCTATTTGAGGATTTAAGGATAGAGGTGGAGCAAGAGATGTAATCCGCCTTTCCTCAAATCCTCATTTCCCCACTTTCTCAAAACTTTTTCACTACTTTTTTAACTCTTTGCTTTTGTTTTCTTATATTTGCCAATATTTGTCAAGACAATAATTTTATAATGGCAACACAGTTTGGTGAACGTATAAGAGAACTAAGAACGAAGCAAAATTTGTTGCTGCGGCAGCTTGCTTCTCAATTGGATGTGGACACTTCTATTATTAGCAAAGTAGAACGAGGCGACAGGCAATTAAAGAAAGAGCAAATCCCATTATTAGCCCAAATACTCAAAGCTGATGTAGAAGAATTGCAAACCCTTTGGCTTGCCGACCAATTGTGTAATATGGTTCAAGGCGCACCCATGGCAGACGATGCATTGAAATCAGTAACTAAAAAAATTAAGAAAACAAAGTAATGAACCAAGCCCAACATAATACAATCGTCAATTTCATTTGGAGTATTGCAGATGATGTACTTCGTGATGTTTACACAAGAGGTAAATACAGAGACATTATTTTGCCCTTTACAGTGCTAAGGCGTTTAGATGCTATTCTGGAACCAACCAAAGAAGCGGTGCTGCAAATGCACGAAAAGCTAAACACAATGAAGATAGATAACCAAGCCCCACAGCTTCGCAAAGTAAGTGGCTATGTGTTTTACAATACTTCAAAATACACGTTTAAAAAACTACTCAACGAACCGGGTAACATTCGCCAAAACTTAGAAACCTATTTAGATGGTTTTAGTAGCGATGTGCAGGATATTATCAGCAAGTTCAAATTGCGTAATCAATTAGAAACAATGGAAGAAGGTAATATCACTTTTCCATTGATAGAAAAATTTTGTACCAGCACCATTAACCTAAGCCCCAAGCCAGTTGTAGACAAAGATGGCAATGTAGTAATGGAAGGCTTAACCAATTTGGGTATGGGCTATGTGTTTGAAGAATTGATTAGAAAATTCAATGAAGAAAATAACGAAGAAGCTGGAGAACACTTTACACCAAGAGAGATTATTAAGCTAATGACCCATTTAATTTTTGATCCTATTAAAGGCAAAATTAAAGATGGCACATACCTTATTTACGATCCCGCCTGTGGTAGTGGTGGTATGCTTACCGAAGCAGAGCATTTTGCGTTAGAAATAAACCCTAAGGCAACTTTTCATTTGTATGGGCAAGAAGTAAACCCCGAGACATTCGCCATCTGCAAAGCAGATATGCTCATTAAAGAAGAAGACCCCGATAAAATCGCCTTCGGCTCTACATTAAGCAATGATGGTTTTTCAAACTTGCAGTTTGATTTTATGTTGAGCAATCCACCTTATGGCAAAACTTGGAAGATAGACCAACCTGCCATAGTGGATAAAAAAGAAATCATAGACCACCGCTTTAAAATTGGAGTACCCAGAGTAAACGATGGGCAATTGCTTTTCCTGATGAATATGGTAAGCAAAATGAAAAAGGATAGTGAACTGGGAAGCCGTTTTGCAACTATTCATAATGGTAGTGCTTTGTTTACAGGCGATGCAGGACAAGGTGAAAGCGAAATTCGCAAATACCTTTTTGAAAACGATTTGTTGGAGGCCATTATAGCCTTACCAAACGATTTATTTTACAACACTGGCATACCTACTTACATATTTATTCTTACCAATAAAAAGGATAAGAAACGCAAAGGAAAGCTACAATTGATAAATGTAACAGCCGACCATTTCAATAGCAAAATGCGTAAGCCATTAGGCAAAAAAAGAGTACAGTTTGATGCCAACCACATCAATACCATTACCAAACTATTTTTAGATTATGTACCAAATGAGTACAGCATCATTTTAGATAATACCGATTTTGGTTTCCACCAAATTACGGTGCATCAGCCCGAAAAAGACGAGAAAGGAAATATAGTGTTGGATAGTAAAGGCAAACCAAAAAGTGATGCCAAGTTGAGGGATATTGAAAACATACCACTCAAAGATAGTATTGATGATTTCTTTGAAACCGAAGTTTTGCCATTTGTTCCAAATGCCTGGTACAATGCCAAAGAAACCAAAGTAGGCTACGAGGTAAATTTTGCCAAATACTTTTACCAGTATCAAGCACCAAGAAAATTGACCGAAATAACCAAAGACATTTTGGCTATTGAGCAGGAAACAGAAAATTTATTAAAAGAAATTATTGAAGCATAAATGACCACTACCGCTACATATAACAAATCAGCTTGGTTGGGCAACTATCCTGCACATTGGCAAGTGCTAAGGATTAAAAACATATTTTCTGAAATAGAAGATAGAAGCACCAGTGGCAACGAAGAACTATTGTCTGTTTCGCATTATACAGGCGTTACGCTAAAAAGAGACAGCCTCGAAAACGAAGATGATTTTATAAGCAATGCCGAAACCTTAGAGGGCTACAAACGAGTTGCAAAAGGCGACTTGGTTATAAATATAATGTTGGCTTGGAATGGCAGCTTAGGTATTTCGCCTTTTGATGGCATTACCAGCCCAGCCTATTGTGTCTACAGAACAAAGGAAAATAATAACTCCGAATATTTTGGTTACTTGTTTGCCACCAACTTATTAAAAACAGAGTTTCGTAAAAAATCAACAGGCATTATTGATAGCCGTTTGCGTTTGTACAGCGATAAGTTTTTCAGCATTTTTTCTGTTGTACCACCAGTTGAAGAACAAAACCAAATTGTTGAATACATAAAAAACCAATCTCAAAAAATAAACCACTTCATTGCAAAAAAGCAACAATTTATTGCACTACTCAAAGAGCAAAGACAAAGCATTATTAATGAAGCAGTAACAAAGGGCATCAACAAAAAAGTAAAACTAAAAGATAGCGGTATTAAATGGTTGGGTAATATTCCTGAACACTGGGAAATAAAGAGACTGAAAATGAATAAATGAAAATTTAAACATGGTGCAATATGAAAGTGGGTAAGAACATAATCTACAATGGGTATCGTTATATCCGAATAACCGATTTTACAAAGGAAGGATTATTAGATGAACATAATAAACTTTCATTACCGATAGAAATTGGCGTTGAATATGAATTAGCAGATGGCGAGATTAAATGAAGATGCTACTTTAATTGTAGGTAAAACATTTCAATTTCGTTTTGTAAGTGACGAAGAAAAATATTGTTATGCAGGTTATCTCATAAAGGCTTCTCCAAATGAAAATATAATTTTATCTGACTTCTTGATGGAAAATTCTTATTTGTATTTGATTTGGAAAATTCAATATTTAGTCAATCTGCACAATCGAAAATATTATGCTGATAAATTTTATTTCTAAATCCCTATTCCGCCAATTACAGAACAAAAAGAAATTCTTGATTTCATCAAAACCGAAACCGTCATCATTGATACTGCAATAGCCAAAACCGAAAGAGAAATAGAACTCATAAAAGAATACAAAGAAGCTATGATAGCCGAGGCAGTGATGGGGAAATTAAATTATAATAAAAAAAATGAAAACACATTTCAGACATATAAAACCATTGATATATAAGCATCTAATAATTGTTTCCCTCATAAATAAGGGAAACGATAATAGACATCTACAAAATTTGACAATATGAAAGATTTAACAGTTTCAGCAATAGACAGGCAAAATATTCTCAATAACAATTCGGCAGTTGAAAATATTCAAAAGTTTTTGGGTATAGAGGGTATGCTATTTAATGGGCAGTACTTGTTTACTACCAAAATGGTAGCCGATTTTTTTGGAGTAACCCCAAGAACTCTTACTAATTATCTAAACAAATATGAAGATGAAGTAAAGCACAATGGTTATGAAGTGCTAAAAGGTCAAAAATTAAAGGATTTTAAAGAGCAGTTTGGCTATTTTATTACCAAAGCCGATGACCCTGAACAGACGGAAACCGATTTCCCTCTGTTATCAGAAACCCTTGATAATCAAGCAAAAAGCCGTCTGAAAGCTCTTGCCGTTTTCAATTTTCGTTCCTTTCTCAATTTAGGTATGCTTCTTACCGAAAGTGAAAAAGCTAAAGCATTGCGTAGTGCCATTTTAGATATTGTAATAGATACACTCAATCAAAAAATGGGCGGTTCTACAAAATACATCAATCAACGAGATGAAGATTTTTTGGTTTCCATAGCCAGGGAACCTTTGTATAGAAAAGAATTTACACAAGCCTTAAACCAATATTTGGCAATGGGCAATTATAAATATGCAGTATATACCGATGCTATTTATACGGCAATATTTGATGGCAAGGCTAAAGAGTATAAACAAACATTACAATTAAGTGAAGCCGAAAATCCAAGAGATACAATGTATGCCGAAATCATCAATCTTATATCTTCTTTTGAAATAGGTATTGCTGATGCAATGAAAAATAAATCGGAGCAATTAGGGCGTAAATTAATGCCATTAGAGTTAGATATTCTTATTCAAGATTTTGCAAGCCAACGATTTTGGTTGCCACAAATTACCGATGCCAGAACAAAAATGGCAAGCCGTGATTATGCCTTTAGAGATATTGTACACAAACGATTAGAGCCTTATATATCATCGCTAAGCCCTAACGATTACGATAGGTTTTTAGGAGATAAAAGTAAATCATTAATAGAAAGAGTATTAGAAAATCCAGCTCTTTTAGATGTTTTTAAAAGATTAAAAGACAGGTAGAATATGCAATTCAATTATTTTACATCTACATACGCTATTCAAGTACACGATGATATTATTAATAATTCAGGCGGCTCATTAGGTATTTTAAATATCGGATTATTAGAAAGCACTTTAGAACATTTGCAAAATGATTTATACTATCCAGAAATTGAAAATAAGGTAACACACCTATTTTATGCAATAAATAAAAATCATAGTTTCCAAGATGGCAATAAAAGGGCTTCCATTGCTTTATCTGCATATTTTCTTGAAATAAATAATCTTTCATTCAGAGTAAACAGGTTTATTGAGGAAATGGAAAACATTGCTGTTGATGTAGCGGACAATAGAATTGATAAAGATTTATTATTTGAGATAGTATGTTCTTTAACCTATGAAAATGATTTTTCAGAAGAATTAAAAATAAAAATAATTAACGCTAAAGGTTTAATATAAACAATGAGTACAGATACATCAGAAAAAGGTTTAGAAACCATCATAGAAAAGCACTTGGTAGAAGTGTGTGGCTTTCGCCAAAGTTATAGTGCCGACTATGACAGAGACCTTTGTATAAACAAACGCTTATTGTTTGAGTTTATCAAGCAAACCCAGCCCATAGCTTTTGATACCATCGTAAAACGTGGCGAAGATAAATTCATAAAACGCCTGGCAGAGCAAATCAAAGCCAAAGGCATCATTGAAATATTGCGTAAAGGCATTAAGGATTTAGACCTTCAAATAAATCTGTACTACAAAAACCCAGTTTCCGACCTCAACCAAAAAGCACAAGATAATTATCAAGCCAATATATTTTCAGTTACTCGTCAGTTGTTTTATAGCCTATCCAATAGCAATTCGTTGGATATGGTTTTATTCATTAATGGCTTACCAATTATAACCTTTGAACTTAAAAACGAATGGACAGGGCAAACGGTAAAAAATGCAATACGCCAATACCAACAAGATAGAGACCCTAAAGAACCATTATTTGCCTTTGGCAGATGTATGGTTCACTTTGCAGTAGATAGCAACTTAGTGTATATGGCAAGTGAGTTAAAAGGTAACAATACTTTTTTCCTTCCATTCAACAAAGGCGTAAACGATGGTGCAGGCAATCCGGTAAACCAAAATGGTTTAAAAACTGATTACCTCTGGAAAGAAACCCTAACCAAAGCAAGCCTAAGCAATATTGTAGAGAACTATGCACAAATAGTAGAAGAAACAGACGAAGACACAGGCAAGATAAAACGCAAATTAATATTCCCACGATACCATCAAATAAGAGCAGTTATCAAATTATTGAAAGATGCCAAAACAAACGGTGTAGGACAAAAATATTTAATTCAACATTCAGCAGGTTCAGGTAAGTCAAATTCAATTACGTGGTTGGCACATCAATTAGTGAGTTTACACAATAACGAAAATTCAGATGCAATTTTTGACAGTGTAATAGTAGTAACCGATAGAAAAATATTGGATAAACAAATTAGAGATAACATCAGACAATTTGCCCAAGTAAACAAAGTAGTAGAAGCCATTGAAAAAGGAAGTAAGCAACTCAAAGAAGCCTTAGAAGATGGCAAGAAAATAATTGTTACCACTGTTCAAAAATTCCCATTCATTATTGATGAAATAGGCACATTACAAGCCAAAAAATTTGCCATCATTATTGATGAAGCTCACAGTAGCCAAAGTGGTGAAACAGCAAGTAAGATGAACTGGGTACTGTCTGATAAAGAAACACCATACGGTGAAGACGATAACAGACAAGACGAAGATCCTGAAACATCAGAAGATGCCATAAACCAAATGATAGAGCAACGCAAAATGCTGAAAAATGCCAGCTACTTTGCTTTTACGGCTACACCTAAAAACAAAACTTTAGAAACCTTTGGTACAAAAACTACCGAAGGTAAGTTTGAGGCTTTCGATGCTTACACAATGAAACAAGCCATTGAGGAAGAATTTATTTTAGATGTGCTTAAAAATTACACTACTTACCAATCTTATTACAAACTCAATAAAGCAGTAGAAGACAATCCAGAATTTGAAACAAACCAAGCCAACAAAAAACTAAGGGCTTATGTAGAAAGTCATCCATTTTCCATAATGGAAAAATCAAAAGTGATGATAGACCATTTCAATTCAGAAGTTGCTAAACAAATCAACAGGCAAGCTAAAGCAATGGTGGTTTGTAAAAGCATTAACAACGCCATCAAATATTACGATGCTTTTAAAAAATACCTCAAAGAAATCAACTCACCCTACAAAGCAATAATTGCTTTTAGTGGCAGCAGAGAAATTGAAGGAGTAGAAACAGACGAGGCTAAATTAAACGGCTTCCCAAGTAACGACATACCAAAAGAGTTCAAGAAAAAGGACTATAAGTTTTTAATTGTTGCCAATAAATTTCAAACAGGTTTCGACCAACCCTTGCTGCATACAATGTATGTAGATAAAAAGTTGAGGATGTTCCAGGCAGTGCAAACTTTATCAAGGTTAAACAGGGCTTACAAACCATACAAGGAAGATACTTTTGTAATGGATTTTTTCAATAGTACAGATGAAATAAAAGAAGCCTTCGAGCCTTTTTATACCACTACTGTATTAAGTGAGGAAACAGACGCAAACAAGCTGAATGATTTGCAAGACATTTTGGATAATGCACAAGTGTACACCTCTGAAGAAGTACACAACTTTACTAATCTTTATTTTAACAATGCTGATAGGCAAGAACTTGACCCAATAATAGATGCCTGTGTTGCTAATTTCAAATCAGAGTTAAACGAAGATGCACAAATAGATTTCTTTGTAAAGGCAAAATCATTTTACCGTACTTATGCTTTCCTTTCTAAAATTTTGTCATTCAAAAATGCTTATTGGGAAAGGTTGTATTGGTTCTTAAAATTTCTAATGCCAAAATCAAACCTAAGGAAAATGAGGATTTAGCAAAAGGTATTATTGAGGCTATTGATTTAGATAGTTACCGTTTAACAAGAACTACAACAGATAATATTGGCTTAAAAGGTGGTGAAGAAATAGACCCAACCCCACCAATAATGAAAGGCAAGAAAGGCGAAAATGAGTTTAATGCTTTAGAAGCTATCATCAATGATTTCAATACACGATTTGGTATTGATAATTGGACAGACGATGATAAAATAAAGAATTTTTATTTCAACAATTGCCAGCCGAATTTGCAAAAGACCAGGCAACTGTTAATTCTGTAAATAATTCCGACAAACAAAATGCAAAAATCACTTCTGATAAAAAGGTAGAAGACTTAATGCAAGATGTAATATTTACTTATACTGATTTGTACAAGAAGTTTACTGATGATGCTGATTTCAAAAGACAGTATTTAGATTTTGTATTTGATAAAGTTTGGAAGCAAAATCAACCTAACATTTAAAAGTATTCAATTGGCACAGCAAATTCAATTAAATATCATTCCGTTTACACCAGTTGTAAGTAAAGGCACTTTCTCATTCTATGGTGAGAAGCAAAGAGGCTTTGCACCTATCTACTGGGGTAAAATTATGGAAACCTTCCCCGAAGGAAGAGAAGCAAAGTATAAGAATTACTATACTGATTTTCAAGCACCACGAGAAGGAGCAATTACCACAGAAATAAAGTTTGCAGATGCTATAAACTTTTCACTCCATTATTTCCGCCATTTGGTATTTAATTATTTCAAGAGCATTGAAGGTGCAATTGTGTTCCCGAATTATGTAGATGATATTGAAGTTTGGTTTAAAGACCCATTGCACAAAAACAAAGTATATCAGCTTTACAATAATTTCACAATCAAAGTCCAATTCAACCAAGTTACCGCAAACGGTTATGAATTTGTAGTAGCATACAATGGCACTTCTAAAATATTACACAAAAGCATTTCAGAAATAGCAGATTTTGATACCACCAAATACAACCTTGTCAATTGTAACGGCACAGTATATAAGTATGAGAAGATGCCAGAAGATTTAAGGCAGAACCAAGAGACACTATATCCAATTTTAAGCAATACACTAAAGAAAGAATTTATCATTGAGAAAGAGGAACTGAAAAAAGAAAACCGCTTCCCAATCTACTTAAAGCATTTAGAGAACTTCTATAATACCTATCTCAATACAGATGCTTTTAAAGCAATGTTCAAGCTCAATAAAGATGGTTTCTACAAAGTGCCTAACAACAAAGTATTTGAAACACACCAGAACTCAAACCTATTGGAGTTTAAAGGTGGCAAAACAGAAGTAAACCCAGGATATGGCATTTGGAAGCACAAACCATTAAAAGCATTTACCGAAGACCACGTTAAACTGTTTTTCATTTATCATAAAGACGATGGCGAATACATAAAAGACACTTTGTATGATTACTTTATAAACGGTTGGCATAAGCCTGTAAATAAGGTTGAAAAGCATTTAGCAAACCTTCAAAATTACATCAATCAAACCCTTAGCATAGATAAGTCTAAAAGAATAGTATTTGAAAACAAGGAAACCATTTTTGAGGAAGTAGCCGAGC
Organism: Candidatus Brachybacter algidus; assembly: GCA_016711705.1. Lineage (GTDB taxonomy): Bacteria > Bacteroidota > Bacteroidia > Chitinophagales > Saprospiraceae > Parvibacillus > Parvibacillus algidus. Next base: position 14,673 of record JADJSK010000011.1, read on the forward strand.
AATTAAAGGAGTTTAACGATACCAGTTCAAGATTTGTGGCCATATACATTAGCCCAATTTCAAAAACAGAAAAAGACCACCCACAGCACTTTGCATATTATAAAATCAAAGAACTGTTATTGAACAAAGGCATATCCTCACAGGTGCTTTACAAAGAGCATTTAAACAAAGAAGATTTCTACTACTTCATACCTAATATTTATGTGGCTTTATTGGCTAAAATTGGCGGTATTCCGTGGCGTTTAGCAAGAGTAAAGGAAGATGAAATAATAATAGGTGTAGGAGCATTTAAACCACAAGGTTCAGCACACAGGTTTGTAGGCAGTGCCTTTTGTTTTAGTAATGAAGGTGTATTTGAAAACTTCGACTGTTTTAGAGAAGATGAAACCGATTTATTGGCAGGATCAATAAGTAATGCAGTTGAGAAATTCATAGAGAAGAACCAAACAGCCAAAAGAGTAATCATCCATTTTTACAAAGAAATATCCGATAAGAAGGAGTTGCAACCCATCCTTAAAATGTTAGACAATTTGGGTGAAAAGGATTTGCCAGTAATAGTAGTAACCATCAATAAGACCGATAGCAAAGAGTTATTAGGTTTTGATTTGGGCAGTCCGGGTAGAATGCCTCGTAGTGGTAGATATGTAAAAGTTGGTTACAATTCTTACTTACTGTTCAACAATACACGATATGCAGATGATAGCAAGCTATTCCCGAAAGATTACCATTTCCCAATCAAGGTTTCAATAACAGCCACAAAAGAAGAATTGGTAGAAGATGTAGAAGTAGTAAGAGAATTGATAGACCAAGTATATCAGTTCAGCCGTATGTATTGGAAAAGCATCAGCCAACAGAATTTACCAGTAACAACCAAGTACCCCGAAATGGTTGCAGAAATTTACCCTCATTTTCAAGAGGATAATTTACCTGACTTTGGCAAAAGCAACCTTTGGTTTTTGTAATTACTGATATATTCTAAATTAATTCAAAATTGGGGCAGAGCTTTGTAAAATGAAATTATTACTCATAGAAGACGAACAAGAATTGGCAAATAGCATCATAAGTTATTTGACAGGCAACAGTTTTGTTTGTGAATGGGCTAATAATGCAAAAACAGCTATTGACAAAATTTCAATCTATGACTACGACTGCATATTACTTGACCTGATGTTACCTGACGGCAACGGTTTTGAAATATTGAAAGAACTGAAAAGACAAAACAAAACCGAAGGCGTAATTATTATCTCGGCAAAAGAAACATTAGAAACAAGAATAGAAGGTTTCAATTTGGGTGCAGATGATTACCTAACAAAACCCTTTCATTTATCCGAATTATTGGTAAGAATACAAGCCCTTATTAGGCGAAAAAACTTTAAAGGCAACAATCTTGTTGCTTTCAATGAAATTGAAATTGATATACTTTCCAAAACAGTAAGAGTAAGCACCAAGAAAATTGACATCACAAAAAAGGAAATTGATTTGCTGTTGTATCTAATTGGAAATGAAAACAGAGTGCTTTCAAAAAGTGCCATAGCCGAGCATCTTTCAGGCGATATGGCTGATATGCTGGATAATCACGATTTTGTTTATGCTCATATAAAAAACCTAAAAAACAAATTGAAAGATGCAGGTTGCAGCGATTACATAAAAACAGTTTATGGATTAGGTTACAAATGGCAGAATGACTAAAAAACTATTACATAAAACATCAAAGGTTTATTTGCTTTTTTCAGTGATGCTGTTAATCGTGTCCGCACCTTTGTTCTATTATATTACAGAGAGGTTATACATTGAAGAAACAGACGAAACACTTATACTGCATAAGAATGAATTTGTAAAATATTCATTGCCTACCTTAAAAACAGCTGATATTCAAAATTGGAATAAATACAATAGAAATATTAAAATCGAGCCCTTTAAAAATTCTGGTAAAGACACTATATTTTATAACTCTTACTATGATGCTTTAGACGCTGAAATAGAACCATACCGTGAGCTTAATGCTTCTATTCTCATAGAGGGAAATCCATATACGTATTCAGCACGAATTAACTTAGTGGAAAAAGAGGATTTAATGAAGAGCATAGCAATACTTTTTTTGGTTATCATTTCACTATTACTTGTTGGCTTATTTGTAATCACAAAAAGATTATCCATCAATCTTTGGAAACCATTTTATGAAACCTTAAATCAAATTGAAAAATTTGAAATTGATAAATCCAATCACCCAAAATTTACAGAAACAAATATTGAAGAATTTAATCGTTTAAATAACAGTATTGAAAAATTGATTACGAAGAATACTTCAATCTACCATAGTCAAAGAGAATTTATTGAAAATGCTGCTCACGAACTGCAAACGCCTTTGGCAGTCTTTCAGGCAAAAATTGATACACTTATCCAAAACGCTGATTTCACACAGGAACAATATAAAATGCTTAGTTCTTTGAACGATAGCGTTTCACGTCTAAATCGTTTGAACAAAAACCTATTGTTGCTATCTAAAATGGAAAACGACATTTACAACGAGAAGCAAACAATTAATTTGAAAGAGGCAATTGAAAAGCACTTTGACTTTTTTACGGAACAGGCAAAAGCAAAGAACCTAATTATAAAAACAGAAATGAATGAAGCTGTTGCAGTAAAATCAAATCCAGTTTTAGCAGAAATTCTCATCAGCAATCTGTTTTTAAATGCTATCAGACATAATGTAAGTGATGGTCAGGTTTTAGTTACTCTCTCAAATCATTCTCTTACATTTTCAAACACAGGTCAATCACAAACCTTAGTTGCCGATAAACTGTTCAACCGCTTTTCAAAATCCAATCCATCCGAACAGGGTAATGGTTTGGGTTTGGCTATCATCAAGAAAATTGCAGACCAGAATAACTGGAAGACTTCCTACTCATTTGCAAACAATTTTCATTCTTTTTCGGTGGCTTTCTAAAAATTCTAATTTTCTTCTAAATCGGGTTGCAACTTTGTCCTGTAAATTTTAAACAAATAAATAAACAAGACAATGAAAAAATTAGCATTAATGACGGTTGCAGCGATGATTACATCACTCACCTTCGCACAAAAATTGCAGGAAAAAGATGTTCCTGCTCCAGTTAAAACAGCTTTTCAAAAGAATTTCCCCCAAGCAAAAGTAGAAAAATGGGAAAAGGAAGAAAGCCATTTTGAAGTTGAATTTGAGTTGAACAAAACGGAACAATCGGTTTTATTTGATGCACAAGGCAACCTATTAGAAACCGAAGTAGAGATTAAATTAACCCAATTACCCAAAGGTGTTTTAGAATATGTAAAAGCTAACTACAAAGGTCAAAAGGTAAAAGAGGCTGCTAAAATTACCGATGCGAAAGGCACAGTAACTTACGAAGCAGAAATCAAAGGAATGGATCTACTTTTTGATAGTAACGGGAAATTTATCAAAGAAATCAAAAACTAAATTTAGTTACAGACAATGCAAGCAAAATTAATTTCAATAGTAATCTTAGTTACATTTTTAACTTCTAATGCCTTTAGTCAAAACAAAGGCGTTACCATATCAGGTTTAATCAAAGACAAAGCGAATAAATCCGCTTTGTCTTATGTAAATGTAGTATTGAAAACCGAAAAAGATAGTGCCTTTGTAACAGGAACAGTAAGTAACGAAGAAGGACGTTTTACTCTTTCTAATGTAAAACCAAACAACTATTACTTTGAAATTTCTTTTATTGGTTATGTTACTAAAAGGCAATCTATTTATGTTGGAAGCCTCTCGGAATTTTTGGATGTTGCCACTATAGATTTAGAAGAAGATATAAAAAAACTAACTGAAGTTGTTGTTGTAGCAAAGCAAGATGAAGTAGGCGGTAAAATGGATAAAAAGACTTTTAAAGTTGAAGATAACATCAGTCAAAGTGGAGGTTCAGTTTTACAAACAATGCAAAATTTGCCAGGCGTAACAGTTCAAGATGGAAAGGTGCAATTAAGAGGTAACGATAAAGTAACCGTGTTAATTGATGGCAAACAAACTGCATTAACTGGTTTTGGTAGTCAATCGGGTTTAGATAACATACCTTCTTCGGCAATAGAAAAAATTGAAATCATTAACAATCCTTCCTCCAAATATGATGCAAATGGAAATGCGGGCATCATCAATATTGTAATGAAGAAAAACAAACAAGAAGGATTTAATGGTAAAGTTGGTTTCACAACTGGATTAGGCTCGTTGTGGGTTAGGCAAGAAAACCTGCCAACCATTAGACCACAATATCAATTTACACCTAAAATAAATCCATCCATATCACTTAATTATAGAAAAAAGAAAATCAACGTATTTTTTCAAGCAGACAATCTTTATACGCAAACTTTAAACAAGAATGAATTTGTGACAAGAACGTATGATGATGGAACTATTATTAATCAGCAATTAAAAAGAAATCGGAATACCAACTTTTTTACTTCAAAGACAGGTTTTGACTGGAGTATTAATCAAAACAACACACTTACTATTTCAGCATTATACGGTAGTGAAAAAATAATTGACAGAGGCGACCAACCTTTTTTTAATGCAGACAATACAGTAAGAAAAAGGTTGTGGCAGTTTTTGGAGGACGAACTAAAAACAACGGTAATGGCAACTGCTGCCTATCAGCATAAATTTAAACAAGCAGGGCATTTATTGAATATTGGTTTTAATTATACATTTCATAGAGAAGATGAAAAATATTTTTATGACAACTATTTACCAACAACAACCGGAACAGATGCTTTTAAATTATTATCAGACGAGCAAGTTTATGATTTCAATTTTGACTACATAAAACCTTTGAAATATGGTAGAATTGAAACAGGTGTAAAACTTCGTAATAGAAATATCCCAACTAATATGCAATTTATTCCTGGAGTAAATTCTGTTTTAGACACCAGTGCAGGTGGCTGGGCAACCTACAAAGAATTAATACCTGCCGTTTATGGGAACTATATATTTGAAAACAAAAAATGGGAAGCAGAGTTAGGTTTACGAATAGAATATGTGAAAATTCAATATGATGTAAATCCAAATCACAACACTTATAAAAGTGATGGATATAATTATACACAGCCATTTCCTAATGCAAGATTAGCATACAAAATAAATGACCGCAACAAAATTTCATTCTTCTATAATCGCAGAGTGGACAGGCCAAATGAAGTGGATATAAGAATATTTCCTAAATACGATGATGCAGAAATTATTAAAGTTGGAAATCCTGCTCTACGACCACAGTTTACAAATTCATTTGAACTTGGTTATAAAACAAGTTGGAACAAAGGGTATTTTTATTCTGCCGCTTACCACCGATTTGCGGACGGAACTATTACTCGTATTTCGAGCATTGCTCCAAACAGCAATTTGATATACGCAATATTTCAAAATGCAGGTAGAAGTTATAATACTGGTTTAGAAATTGTTTTGACACAGGAAGTTGCAAAATGGTATTCCTTTAATTTAAATCTTAATGGTTATCACAATCAAATCAATGCTTTTAGTGTTGAAAATAAATATCCTCTTCCAAATACCTTTTCAGCCGACAAACAGGAAATTATTTCAGGAAACATAAAACTGAATAACACTTTTCATTTGCCGAAAAACTTTGATGCACAATTAACCGCAATTCATTTGGCCCCCGACATTATTCCACAAGGAAAAATTGCCCAACGTTTCTCTTTAGACCTTGGCATAAAAAAGAGTTTGCAAAAGGGGAAAGGCGAATTATTTCTTAACGCAACAGATATTTTAAACACGATGATTATCAAAAAAGAAATTCAAGGTCAAGGTTTCAAATACATTAGTACCGATTATTACGAGACACAAGTTATAAGACTTGGCTACAACTACAAATTCTGATCAACAGGTATAAGCACATTTGCAATTCGTACAATTCGTCAAATTATGTCACATTTACTAATCGTCAACACTAGCCCCCCGACCCACCGCACAGAAAAGACGGCTTAGTGCTTTGCCAACACACAAGGCAAACGCTTCAAAGCACTCTATGGTATTGCAGTCAGTTTTTAACTGTCATATTTTTTGTGGCTATGCTCCCCAAGCATTTGGCACATTGCCTGTTCCGCTTTGCTCCACAGCCAAAGAGCCAAGCCAACACACAGCATAGCAACAAAAAACGCTACACTCCAACCACCACCACCGTTCCGCTTATGCCAGTATAAAAACTGCCTGAAGCTAAATAACATAATGTGGCATTATGTGTTCGCTACGCACAGCCTTTTGCCATCGCTTATGCAAGCATCCAACCGCACAGGCTGTCACATAATAACATTATGTTAAATAGCCAATACCATAGCCATTTTGATAAAATGGAAGCCGTCTTTTCTCCCACCGCACAGCCCCCCAAAGCCACACACCCCAACCACCCTTTTCAGCGGTGCAGAAAAAAATAAAGCATTAGTTGTTGATGGCAATGTGCAATAAAAGGTTCATTCATTCCAGTTCCATTTCGTTACAGCGTTTCGCTTCGCTACACTACCTTCCACTACATTACACTTCCATTCATTTCACCATTTATTTTGCACCGCACAGCAAGAGTATTCCCTCATTCCATATTGCAAAACCAACCCTTTGCTTTCCGTGTCTTGGCTTTTGCTTTGCCAACGCTACAATGTTTTTTGTGTTGAAATAATTTACAAAAAACGCAATCACACACAAGCAAAAGCTACAAGCCACTCCAAGCACCTCCGCACTTTTTGCAACATTCCATTCAGTCATACACTTGCTTTTTCCCTACGCTACCACAGTATGGTATGCTTTATTTTTCTGCGACATATAGCCCCAATCCAACGCACTAAAGACATTTCGTTTTTTGAATAGTGATTTTGATTTAAGCCAATCGGTTTTTATCAGTGGAATTTTTATTGAAATCCTGAATACAGTTTTGAAAAGAGGATAAAAAAATAAAAATAAAAAGTGCAGCAAAATTAGGTGGCTCACACAAGCCCACGCTGATAAAAAAACCAAAAGACTACGGCATAATGAAAGGCAAATAATCTTTTATTTTTTATTGGTATTTGCCTTTCACCCTTCGGGACTTATTCCGTTTCCTTTTGGTTTTTTAGCCACGCCACCTATCAGAATGCTTTCTTTTTTTTTCTGTTTTTTTTCTTTGTCAAATTATATATGTGTTGCGGAGCGTAAGCGAAGCACAGCACAGGCAAGGGCAAAAGCAGATACAAACTTTAAAGCAAGTATTATGCACAGTCCAAAAATTCACACATTCAATCCAAAAAATCAAACAAGCGATTTTGATGTTTACATTTTATGCAAAGGTTTAAATAGTGGCAAACCACTTGAAAAGCCTTGCCCCAATTGCTTTGTAATTTCCTGCAAAAATTCAGATGATATGGATTTTTACAAAACCCTTTCTTTCGGCTTATGGAAGGCAAAACATTTTCATCAGTTCCTTACTGGTTCAGTTATTCCATTTATCCGCATCAGTGATTTTAAAAGCACCATTAAGGCACAAGCCGAAGCAGTCAGCAAAGATAAATATGCCTTTGTGCAAGATGTCCATAAAGTAAAGCTGATAGAACGAAAAGAAAAACAGATGTACGAAACATTGGCACTCTTAGCCGATGTAAAAAAAAGCAATGATGTACAGGCACTTTAAAAGGTAGCCGTATTGGCTGCCATAACCTGGGGAACTGCTTTTGCACCATAAAAAATTTATATGCCAAAATAGCAAGGGGGGCAGCCGCACATAGCCAACACTAAAAAAACCAAAAGACTACGGCATAAACACAGACCCACCGCACAAGGCTATCATTTATTCCGTTTCCTTTTGGTTTTTTATCCCCTTGCTGTGAGAAGCATATAAATTATTTCATTATGCAAAATCATCCACGTATTTCAGCAGGCAGCCAGTTAGGCATTTGTCCTTTTACTCCGCAGGTTCTCCATCAGCACTTGCAGCTTTCACCTTTTGCTTATCAGCGTTACATCCGCAGGTCTCGGTTAGCCCATCAGCCAGTTTTTGGCATCAAGGTTTATCAGCTTCCTTGTGGTTGTTTCGTTTGGTGTTATCCATCAGGTGTTCGTGAGCTTTCAGCATTGCCCTTTTAGGGCTTTGCTATTGCTTTAAAACAAGAAGCCCCACCACAAGGGCAGGGCTTCTATTTAACCGATAAGAAAGAAAGCTATTAGGCTAATTCAACAATGTTTAACACGTTGTAAGCACCATTTTTAACGAGTATTGAATACCGTTTACCTCTTGGAAAAATTCAATTGTCAAGAAATAAAGTTTTGTACCTGCACCTGCTGGAACACCGGCAGGAAGTAAATTGATAGGTGTGTTAGTGCCATCAATTGCCAAATTTTGAACAGGGCTGTATTCAATTGCACTCATGTTATTTACAAAATCCACATCAGCAAACGCAGATTTAAAACTAACGTGAGTTGCTCCAGTAGGGTAGTAAATATCATTGATAGGAGTGAATGCAGGGAAAGCAATATCACCAGTACCAGTGTTTACAGTGAACGGTGCAAATATTACACTACCCAAAGTTGCACTATCATTGAAATCAAAACCTTTCAACAAGGCTTTTGCCATCGGGTCCGCAATTCCGATACCTACATTTCTTTCACCTCTTGGAGAAGTGGCATCGTAGTTTTTAATCTGTGTCATTATTTGCGTTAAACGACTTGTAACACGGTTGTCACTTGCGTTCATCATCAAATTACGAACAGCATTGCGGAGTAATTTTCCAGCACTTGCAGAGCTTCCAAATTCGCTACCGTTTTCACGGGTACGCTGAAAGTTAGGATCATTGGCTATTCTGTCACCAGATACACCACTTTTTGTTTTCACAAGATGTCCATCCTGTGTTTTGTAGAAGGTAAGGTTATCCAATGTACCTTCTATTTTTAGTAAGCCTTTTAATCTTGCCATTTTGTTATTTATTTAAATTGTTAGTAATTACTTTTTTTGTTGCGATACAGCCTTTACAAAACCTGTATCTGTTTCTTGCATTATACTTTCTGAATAGCCAGGGCGGACAAACTTTTTCAGCCCCACATTCCCAAAGTCCTTTTCTTTCGCTTGATGCTTTACGCATCAAATCTTCAAGCCTTGCATCAGTATCAAAATTGATGTAGTGCCAAGCCCAACCATTTGCAATAAGTATTTCATCCAGTCTTTGCCCATCCACATATACCATTGCCAATTCTCTACCGTACACATCAGTTTTCAATACTTCAAACCTTACCACTTTACCAAGTATCAAGGCTTTTACATTGAGCCAAGAGTTAAAACCCCAGTGTTGATTTAGTTCGGGAGCATCAACATTTAATAACCTTATTGTATGCTCCTTTGCAGTCGTTTTAAGAACGTATGTATCGCCATCCTTAACTTTCATCACCCTTGCTTCTTCTTGCGAAAAAGCGGCTGTAAAAGCCGTTAAAAACAAAACCGATACAATTATTTTCTTCATCACGATACAAAACTATAACGCTTTATAAGGCTCTACAAATAACCACTTCCGACATTTCCGTTATTGCCACATTATTCCAACAAACACACTTTTACCACTCACAAAAACATATTATCTTTGCAATGTTTACTTTATACCTGATGTATGGATAGAGTATGAAAAGAGTAATTTAAAAATGAATAGACTGTGTATTTATCCGAAAGACATTCAGATAATCACAGGCAAAAGCGACAGATATGGTAGATACCTTATTAAGAGGATTAAAGAGTACTTCAACAAGCAGCAACACCAAGTTGTTACCGTTGAAGAGTTCTGCCAGTATATGGGCTTACAATTGGAAGCAGTTGTTAGTCAATTAAGATAGTGTAAAAACTTATCTTCGCCTTTTGCTTATGATAAGGACAAACACACTCTACACTAAACAACATTTTTTCTTTTCTTTGTGCTGTACTTGCACTTGTTTTAGTGGGTTTTGTTGCCCAGTTGTTGCCCAAATAAATACGCAACCTCTGAAACCCTTTATTGATAGGGCTTTACATTTTCACTTAACAATTTGTATCGGAAATGAACCAATAAGCAATTAGTAATTAAGCAATAGTCAATGTAAGCAAAAACTCAATAGTTAATAGTCAAAGTCAAGGCAATAGAATAGTTAATAGTCAATGGTCAAAGGTTACTCAAGGGTTAAAGTCAATGGTTAATAGTTAATAGTCAAAAAACAATATTAATGCCAAGAATAAAAACAAAAATGGTATAAATCAAATAAATATATCTAAATTCAATTTTTGGTTGTTTTCGGTTACGTTTTTTCTTGATTAAAGTAACAATATGAACCAGACGCTAAGACATCTTCTAATACACATGCTGTCCTCCATTTATATTGTGGCTAGTTGGCTCCGGGAGATAATAAGCTGCTTTTTCGGATGCTAAAAAGAGACTAAATGTGCGATCTCCTCCGTTCCACCGAGTCGTCCCATTGGGATTTGTTCGACGAATTTTATTTCGAACCTCTTCCCGAATAGCCATGACCATATCAGTAGCAAATAACTTTGAGAAATGGTAAGTTGCACTCGTGACCTTTTTAGCTACCCATAGCAAGCGCGATTTCGTAAAGCCAGCATACTCGCTTTTGCTGATGAATAATTGGTTTGCCCAAATTGGCCCCGCTGACCATTCACACAGGGGAAATATTAATGATTCGCCCGAATCCTTTCTGAAATCATATCTTCGATAACATGGCGTGTACAATTAAAATACACTATTCAAATTTGAAGAAATAACCTGCCATTGGTCCATTGACATTTTCCATAAAGGTATCCCAGGTAATTCCAGCATTATTAATTGGGAATTGAAACCCCTCCATGCGTGTCTTTAATTTCCAGCCATCATCCGGCCGATGTCTTCAAAATTAGTCACATCCTCCTTTAACGATTGTAAAATCATAACCTAAATCATGGTTTTGTTTTTTCCATTCCATTCCCTTTTTGATCATTTCGATAATTTGCAAGTACCGTATAACCATCTTGATATAATTTTGACACATAGCAGTGCCCAATCCCCCGTAGCGCCGGTCACTAAAAGACTGTTTAATTCCTGGATTCATGATTTTTGGTTTTAATTTAAATAAAACTTAAAGATAATTTCAGTCTAAACATTCCTCATAATACAATGTTAATTAAAAGGAAGATATAATTTTGTAGTTTTTTGACTTTTTAGATTCAGTGAGCGATTCTATATTATTTCTTCAAACCTACAATATTGGCTGAGTTTGCTCCTAATTACGAAGGATCAAAATGTTTTTCAGCATTTGAAAATCTATAATATCGCTTTTGGATTTTAACCCCAAAGACAATCTTAGAAACCTTATAAACTCATTTGTATTTATCTGGATTCTGAGTCGAAGCTTCAGGAAACCTGGATGAAACCCCTGAATTAAAAGCTTTAAACAAAAGCTCTTGGAAATATTTGACGGTAGTAACCCTTCTATCAGTTGGTCTTGTAATGAGTTCAAAAGTTTTATAAATCTAGTCAGTTCAAAAATTCTTCTTGAAATCCAATCAAAGCCAACCCACTTATGACACCAGCAGTATTTTTTAAAGTTAAAAATCGCTTGGAAAAATCAAGTTCAGACAAGTACGTTGGATTATGGCAAAAGATGTCTATTCCATCATTAATCCCGAAGATGCCCAGATACTTAATAGGGCATACGCTTAAGGAAAGGAAGAAAAATTGACTCCGTACACTAGTTTTAAAAGAATTCCATAGGTCCTATATTGTAAATATCGATTTTATTGAAGCTATTGAAGAAGGAGAATTGATCATTGATTCAGAAGCAATACCCATCGGACCTGCCTATAAAGAAGATCTCATGACCAGATTGCTCTTATGTAATTTACAGAGCTTATTCACCTAGCTATGTTACTGTTCACCCTTAATTTAGCCTTATTCGCATGGTTTTCGCTTAGGAGTTATGTACCTGATAACTTTACCTGTAGAAATACAATATTTAATAAAATAAAAATTAATCATGAACTTACAGAAAACATTTGAAACTCCTAGTAAAAAAAACAACAAGAAGCTATCAGTCAGTGGACTAATAATTTAAAACTATCTTGAAGATTCAATTCAGCTATGACAACACCTTTAAGGCTACTGTTGAATTGTTAAATGAAAATGCAAAGCAAATCAAACATATTTAGCCAGGTGAATCCAAAGGATAAGTGATCGAAAATATGCAGAATGCTCCTAAATTTTTCAAAACAGCTTGAGTATGCAACAAGAATATGCTCAAAAATGGCAAGATTTATTCCAATCCAATAACGGAACTGCCTTCGAAAAATTCCAGGCAAACAATAAAACATTTTCAGAATCTTTTAAAGAAACAAGAAGGGGCTTGGGAAGCCGTGATAAATGTGATGAAAAAGCATTTACAGGTGATTTTAAAAATCCATTTGCAGCGGTTGTTGGCAGGATAATGCATTCCTAAGTCATTTTTTCAAAGCATATGAAGATATGCAAACCATTGAAAAAAATTTCTGAAGATGGAGTTATGGAAAGGAACAGCCATAAAAGAACAGTTTCATTCATTCTTTCCAAATGATTCTTTAATAAAATCGTAGATAGTCTCACGGGTTTAAACTCCAATCGAGAATTTGAAAAAGTCTACAGAAGCTTTTGATAGCTTTTTACGAAACTTATTTTGAGAAATTAGAATCTATTCAAAAAGATGCTCAAAATGCAGTTAGCAATTTAAATGGTCAGGTAGAGACAAATACTAAAAATACAATTTTAGAACCTATTGAAAATTGTATGCAGACTTTTTAAATAATTTGATCAGTCCAAACCAATTATTGGAGATTTTAATTTGAAAG
>JADJSK010000012.1 GCA_016711705.1 Candidatus Brachybacter algidus
GGAATGATACTTTGGATCTAGCTTTTTAACCTCGAGTTTTTTAGAATGATAATTTGAATACAAATAAATATTTTATTGGTGTGCGCGACTCACAATTATCAGATCTATAAAAGCGAGAATTCCATTATTCGCCATCATCACATTTGCAGGTTTGTAGTCATGGATTTTGTATTTTCCATTTGACCAAAATCCAAATCGTTCTTTAATGAATTGATTGTTTTGAAACCATGCGTTGATCTCTTCTTCGGCAGCATATCTTTCTGCTGTGACGTATTGTTGCCTGAGGATGATTGCTACATTGCCATAGACATCAAGGGCAAATCCAAGTATGTCATATTTCAGCGCAGGAAATAATTCACCCTGCGCAATCAACCCATCAAATAAAGCGTCAAACCCGGCCTTTGAGTCTGCGGAATAAGTCATCCTGTTGAACTTTATGACGGTAGCCGGGTCGGAAGGATTTTGATATACTTTGTTTTCACCACCTTCACCGACGTCTTCACCTCTTAAGTTGGAAGTGTCTTCTATCCAGACACCATTTTCCTTTGCAGCATTTTCTAAAGTCGCTATTAACTTTTCTCTTGACCAGGAGTTTGTGCCAAACGGCTCCTGCTGGGCCCTGACTTGCTGCGGAGTAGGCGGCTTCGATTGTTTCAAATATAGCCTGAGCCTTTCCTGCTCCTCCCAAAATGGTGCGAAGTCGTGTTTCTTTTCTGTTCTTCCGTCATTATTGGTCTCTTTCACAATTAATTTTATTACCCAAATTTAGGCGTGATTGAAGATAGGTTTATGATAAATTCAATCAAAGATAATTAGTTAAATTGTAGCAAAAAAATGGTTCATGCAAAGAAAGGAAGAAGCGCAAAGAACGCTAAGTCAAAATCAACCATTTTTCTTTTAGTCAGCAAAATTGTATAATCTCTAATCTAACTTTTAAGTAGTCTTTGACTATTTGCCATATCTCTCTGTGCACTTTGCGTGTCCTCCCTTGGCGCCTTTGCGTGAACCAAAAAATTAAGTTCACGCAAAGAAAGGAAGAAGCGCGAAGGACGCTAAGTCATCATTAACCATTTTTGTTTTAGTAAGCACAATTGTATAATCTAGAATCTAACTTTTAAGTAGCATTTGACTATTTGCCATATCTCTCTGTGCACTTTGCGTGTCCTCCCTTTGGCGCCCTTTGCGTGAACCAAAAAACGGTATCCCTCTGTTTTTTACCTGCCTATTTGTATTGTAGGCATCCACAATATTCCCCCCATCTGCAGCCTTCAGGATTTCCTGAGCAAAAATCAAACCCATAAATCCATGCTCCATATACATAAAATCATGTTCCAATGTCTCAATCAATAAGTCGTACTGAAAAGAAACGGGCATCTTTTCGGAAAGGTGAACATCTGCATGCCACGTTTTAGTAGTTTTACGAATTGTGGAATAACTATTGCATATCTGCATCCGAAAGCTGTTCCGATGGAGGAAAATGTTCCCTTGGTCAGACCGCAGAAACTACTGAATGGCTGAAAGCCCAAAGGTCTGGTCACAAAGTTCTCAGCTTCTTCCATTTGTTCTTCGAAGGTCATAACTCTTTGAGGAGTTTTCTCCTTTGGTCGAAATGCATTTTGAATGTCGCTAATGAGGTGCGGGATGTAAGGATGCAAAGTTGGTCTGATTGGTGTTTGTTGGTTTTTCATTTGTTTGTTTGTTTATAAGCGCGTTGGTGTGTTTGCATTTTGGCGCTTGTGGTTATTAAAAAGTTTATTTGTTACTTGGTCTTTAGACTTTAGGTCGTTTCACTTTAGTCTTTGGTATGGTACGCAGCAATATTATTCTTCGCCACCGTTCGCCGCTCGCTTCTCGCCGTTCGCCACAATCTTTAGTCTTTAGTTATTAAGCAGAAAAGTCTATTCATAACAAACTGGTGCACTTCATATTTGGGTCGCTGCGCTTTAGACTTTAGTGCGCTTCACTTTAGTCTTTGGCATCTTACGCAGAAATATTTATTTTCCGCCACTGTTCGCTGTTCACCTCTCTCTGTTCGCTTATTCCGGCTTCTTCAACCTCACCACCATTATCGACTGGGTCTTAACATCAGGTGTTGTATAAAATAAATCGGGGACATTCGTCGGGCGAAGGACACTTTCAGAAGTTGTGAAGGCCGGTTGTATTTTTTCTTTATTTATAAATTTGCCGTCTTTATCTACACTGATTAGCCAATTCCGTCCGGCAGTTAGCCATTGTGGAGGGTGATTTTTACTTTTTGCTGAGCACAGGATAGTACTTCCGTCACTAACATCAAAGATTCTAGCTCAAATGGAGTGCTATTCCCTTCTGCACGAAGTCCTTTATCTAGAAGGAGTACATCCGTCGTTTTGTTTGTTTTGTCGGAAGTGACCAGAAGAAAACCTTCGTAAATAGTTTGCTCGGTTTGTCCTACTGTATTGGAAGTCGTCGTCTTTTTAATGTAGTTTTTTTGGTACATGGAGACCTTATTATCATTAGCTATTTCAAAATGCTTACTAAAGCCATAATACCTTGTTGGTA
This sequence comes from Candidatus Brachybacter algidus, assembly GCA_016711705.1. Classification (GTDB taxonomy): domain Bacteria; phylum Bacteroidota; class Bacteroidia; order Chitinophagales; family Saprospiraceae; genus Parvibacillus; species Parvibacillus algidus. The sequence continues at coordinate 2,539 of JADJSK010000012.1, forward strand.
AAAATGGATCTTCAATTTTGGGTTCCAGGAAATAAGAAGTGGCAGTCAACTTATCTTCTGTATCCAAGTAGAAGGAATTTAACGTTGTACCTGCTTTCCACCTGGCAATGGTAAGCAATGACTGAGAACCGTCATCATTGATCTTACTTTTCAATAAAGATCCGCCAGGGACATTGGCCGGATACGTTTTATCAGAAATGACCTTTCCGTCTTTATCTTGAGCCACGATGTACAGAGGTCTTCCGTTACCTGAAGGAAAGAAATAATTGAATATTTTTGCCGGTCGGCTATATATCAAAGGTTCTGAATCATTTATTACTGCAATAGACGGCCACTCTTGACCTTCTGTAAAATCTTTGTAATATGAATTAGTTACTTTTCCTTCAGGGTCAAATCCCCAAAAACTGAATTTTTTGAATAATAATTTCTCCGGATGAGCGAAACAGGCAATTACATTTCCGGTTAATTCGTGACCGTATGAGTTCATTAATTTTAACTTATCATGCTTAGGATCATCGGTAAAATAGTCGAAATTAATTACCTTTTCAACTGCAGTATATTCGCCTACTATTCCTTTATCGAAAAACGCTTTTTTTGCTTTGGCTCTATCGGCATCATTCTTTAAGGTAAGTTTTGTGGTTTGAAATCCTTTTATTTTTCCGACGAAATTCGTTTTAATATCATTATTGTAGATCACCTGCAAGTACTCCTTGTCTACCTTTGCAACAGCAATCGGTTTTCTAATAAAACTTTCCACAATACCTGGATCATTTGCAGGATAATGCACTGTTTTGAACCCGTCTTCAATTATACCTGTTTGAGATAAAGAAATCACATCTTTTGACTCTGCCAGAACTTCTCCATGACCTTTATGATAATGGTCGAGAATCATAAATTCTTTGGTAAAAAGCAGAGGTATGCCATAGTTAATAAATTGCTGAAGAGAATCGATCAACTTCATTTTTTCATCAAAGAAGTAAGTGCCAAATACGACCTGTAACAATAGGGTATTTTGCTCTCAAAATAGAATTAATTGTATATCCATTGGAAGTAGATGCTATTTGTACTCCATCGTAATAACTATCGCATTTAATTTTATTGTAAGAAAGTGACAATGGCACATCATTGTAAATCTGTGCCTTTAATAATAAAGGAAGAAAAAAAGCAATCGTAAAAATAAAGTGTTTCATATTATTTAATTTAATAGTTACAAATAGAATTTTACCTGTACCGGAATACAAGAAATAATAAGTGTGTGGTGTGTGTAAAATTAAAAGGTGTTTGTCTCGGGCTCTAAGAATTAATTTAAAGTTTGAATTCAAATATAATTTAATTATTTTGAAACGGTCAATAAATATTTTATTTATTTTCAAATTAAATCTTGCATTTTTGCAAAATGGTGTTCTCGGGAATAAGAATCGTCTTTTTAATATTCATTGTATCAATTTATACTTTACCTGCTACTTTTTCACAATCTTCCATTCGCATCGTTTCCTGGAATCTTAAAGACTTCGGACAATCCAAATCCGATGAGGAGATTTTATTTATAGCAAAAACAATTAAGGATTTTGACATCGTAATGATCCAGGAAGTGGTAGCTAAACATCCGGGTGGGGCACAAGCTGTAGGCCGGTTAGCGGAAGTGCTTAATAGAATGGGCGCAAAATGGGATTATCGGATCAGCGACATGACCAGCGGAGAGAATTCTTACAAAAGAGAACGATATGCTTTTCTTTGGAAACCCTCCAAAGTTAAACTCATCGGTAGGCCATGGCTGGAAAAACAGTATAATTTGGAGATCAATCGCGAACCATTTTTTGCAACATTTAATAAAGATGGAAAAGAATTTACCTTGGTTAATTTTCATGCAATAACAAAGAGTAAACAACCCGAAACGGAGATCAAATATTTCAAGTATTTACCTGCTGAATATCCTAATTTAAATCTTATTTTCTGCGGTGATTTTAATTGTCCGCAAAGTCATACTGTTTTCAATCCTTTGCGCAAAATGGGTTATCTGCCGGCTTTGGTGGACCAGCGGACTAGTCTCAGACAGCAGTGCCTGAGTGATGGTTGCCTGGCATCGGAATATGATAATGTGTGGTATGATAAAAGTAAGATCTGGAAAATATATGCTGGAATTATCCATTTTTATTTAGGTTTTACAGACATTAAAGAAGCGGGAAAGGTGAGTGATCATGTGCCGGTGGTGTTTGAGTTTGAAGTGAAGGAAAGATAAGTAATGGGTAATGGGTAATGGGTAATAAGCGCAAGCAGTTCCTCTTATTTGAAAATTCAGGCAATCATTGTGCTTAATTAATCAGTGTAATCATCATAATCATTTAAATCAGTGGTTCAGACAGAATGGGTAATGGGTAATCGGTAATAAGAGCGGGCTGAACTTCTTGAATTAGATCTCTTGCAATTAAGAAAATGTTGAATGTTGGAGGTTGAATTTTGAATGAGAGAGCATGCAGAACTTCTTGATCAAGGTCTCAGTCAATCATTGAACAGTAGAAATATGTGATTTAAATAGAGATAGTTTGGAGTATGGTGTTTGAAGAATAAATAAAGTTGATTTCCGGCTTACAGCCTATGGCCTATAGCCAACTGCTCATTTTAGAAGGTCATTCTAATTTCTAATTTCAAACTTCTAACTTTAATCAAAGCAATCATCATAATCATTTAAATCAGTGGTTCAGACAAAAAAAGTAATGCTTCCTATGGTTGCCCAACGGAAGCATTAGCTTATAAAATGAAAGTGTGTGTAAATGTGATATTTTAAAATCAGCTAGTCTATTAGAATATGCTGAACTTATTTTATTGTAAATCGCATGCAAAGATAGCACCACATTCTTCGTTGATAACATTTTCTCCAAAATTAATTTGAGAATAAATACAAATTAGTTGAGAATTTATTTTTTAAAATGTTGACAATCATTAGTTTGAGATAGACAAATGCCAAATTTCACACTAGTTGAATTGAAATTTATTTGATTTATGTCAAACTTTTTTTTGCTTTTAATCCTCTGACACGACTTAAAGTCTCGAGTTTTATACCCAAAAATGAGGCAATATATTTCAAAGGGATTCTGTTAGAAAGATGACTGTACGTTTCCAGAAAAAATTTATATTTCTTATCTGCACTTTTCAATCGGGCGATGAGTGCCCTTACCTCAGCATCTGAATAATATTTTTCGAAAATCTTCCGTGCCAAAATATTTGTTTCCGGATGTAAATCAAACATTTCATGCATAGCCGTGTGTGACATAGCCATTAAACTACAATCCTCTATGGCTTGCATATTTTCAATACTCGGTACCTGATTTATAAAACTGTAAATGGCTGCCACCATTTCATTCTCAATGGTGATCCAGGTCGTGCTGTCCTTATCATCCTCTTTTATATAACCCCTGACAGCACCTTGCAAAACAAAAAACACCTGTTCACAGATTTCGCCAGAATGATGCAATATCTTTCCTTTTGCGAGTTTAATAGGATGAAGGTTTTTAATCAAGAAGTTTTCGGCTCCTTTACTTATTGGGCTAATAGTGTTGAATATAAATAATAGTGGGTTAGCTTCTTCCCGTGTAATAGATATTGATTTATCAATTAGTTTGTTCAATTGTTTTTAATTATTTAATTTCATCGAAATTGGTTCATTTGCTGCACTCAATAATCTAAGTTTCACCACCTCACTTCGTTGGTCGGGCAAGCTTCTGACTTCTGACTTCTGAATTCTGGCTTCTGATTGCTGATTTCTGATTTCTGATTTCTAACTTAGTTTAATTAATAGCTAAAATACTATTTAAAAAGTCGATGTAATTAACAAGTCCAAATCAGTATATTTTATGCCAAATCTCGTGGATAAATACAAATTAGTCAGACAACCCTTATATGTGTAAACACCATTACGCAAGTTGATGTGACTAAATAACACATTTTCAATACTTCCGGCACTGCCGGCCTTAGCCAGGATGGGTGTGATGATATTACTGATGGCGATGGATGCAGTCCGTGGAACTTTCGAAGCTATATTGGGTACACAATAATGAATGACGCCATATTTTTCAAAAGTTGGATTTTCAAGTGTCGTCACTTCAGAAGTTTCGAAACACCCTCCCTGATCTATACTTACATCGATGATGACTGATCCCGGTTTCATTTTAGATACCATTTCTTCGCTTACAATAAGCTGAGTTCTTCCAGCCTTAGAATGCACCGCCCCGATAGCCACATCCGCATCTTGTAGCGCATTCATGAGATAGGTGGGATTGATGGAAGAAGTATAAAGTCTTTGGCCAACTCTTGCTTGCAGTCGCATGAGTTTGTAGATATTATTGTCAAATACATACACACCTGCGCCCAGTCCCATAGCTGTTCTGGTAGCATATTCTGCCACGACACCACCACCGAGAATTACTACCTTCGCCGGGGGAACACCTGAAATTCCTCCTAATAAAACGCCCGTTCCACCTGAAGTAGCTGTTAATAGATCGGCCGCAGTGAGGATGGCGCTAATACCAGCCAATTCACTCAGGATTCGCACTAATGGAAAAGATCCATCATCGTCTTTCATGTATTCCATGGCAAGAGCAATGACTCTTTTTTGTCTTAATTTATTGATGTAATCACTCGAAATAAGTGGTATTTGTAGAGGAGATATTAGGATCTGATTGGGGTGAAAATAATTGATCTCATCTAATGTAGGGGGTGCCACTTTAAGAATAACATCACATTTAAATACTTCTTCTTTAGAATAAACAATATCCGCCCCCGCTTCACCATATTCATGATCTGTAAAATGCGATTTTGTGCCAGCACCCATCTCTACCACCACCTTGTGATTATTGCCGACAAGATAAGCCACTGAGGCCGGAACAAGGGCAACCCTGTTCTCCAGAGGCACAGTTTCTTTAAGAATACCGATAGAAAGATTCTTATGTTTATGCGGATGCTCCAACGTCTCCGTCTGCGTCAGGTGCTCTTCTTTAAATACCGGGATTGCCAAGTTTCGTTGATTTTAGTTTAAATATACAAATTTCCTCCAATGATTTTCTTTCACTTCGATCGTCATTCTTGTAAATGGTTCAACTACAATTGGTTCTATTAATTCTGGCCACTCGATAAGAACCAGATTTTTGACATCATATAGATAATCCTCGATGCCGCTTTGCAGAATCTCATCGATGGATCCGAAACGATAAAGATCCATGTGCACGATCTGATGATAACCATTGACAGGGCTGGCCAACGGATATTCATTGGATATGGAAAAAGTTGGGCTGGATGGTGTTAACATTGACCCCATCAAGGCTGCCAATGAAGACACGAAAGTGGTTTTGCCTGCTCCCATTGGGGCATCGATAAGTATTACATGATTTTTAAGCAACCCGGTCAAATGCTCTGCTATGGTTGAACCCAATTTATTCACGTCCGAAACAATAAAAGACTTATTTTCCAATGGTTTTCAAATAATTAATTAAAAAGTAAAGATAGTAAAGTGCCACAAACAGGTGAGGGAAATGTTTTGAACCCGGCTTTTTATAAAATAATTACTATTTTTAGTAAATTTTTGAAAAAGAACGTGCCGTTTTATGAAATATCCTCCTATTCAAAATTATATTGCCGGAAGCTTTGTAAGTGCCTCTATTGATACTGTCATGCCTGTCATTTCACCTTTAGATGGAACAATCCTGTCGACGGTTCCAATGTCTGCAATTAAAGATCTTGATCAGGCAGTAGAAGCTGCAAAAAAGGCATTTCCTTCCTGGAGCAACACACCTATAAAGGAACGTGTTCAAGTCTTCTTTAGATATAAAACGCTATTAGAAAAAAACCTCAAAATGCTTGCAGAGCTTTGCAGCGAAGAAAATGGTAAAACTTATAGTGAATCTGTTGCTGAAATAGAAAAATGTATTGAACTCACAGAATTTGCAACCTCTTTGCCTCAACTTATCTCCGGAGAATTACTTGAAGTAAGCAAAGGTGTAGAATGTCGAACAGAACATGTGCCCCTGGGCGTGGTCGCATCCATTGTACCATTTAATTTTCCTTCTATGGTGCCCAATTGGACCATTCCGAATGCCATTGCTTTGGGCAATTGCATGATCATGAAGCCTTCAGAAAAAGTGCCTTTGAGTTGCGGTATTCTGGCGCAGCTACTTAAAGAGGCCGGATTGCCGGATGGTGTTTTCAATATCGTGCATGGCGATACATCCATCGTGGAAGCCATTTGTGACCACCCTGACATCGAGGCTATTTCTTTTGTTGGTTCTACGAAAGTGGCGAAAATAGTTTATCGACGTGCTACACATAATTATAAACGCTGTATCGCTCTTGGTGGTGCAAAAAATCACCTAATGGTCTTACCGGACGCCATTCCCGACATGACAGCACAGAATGTTGCTGCCTCCATGTCAGGCTGTGCCGGTCAGCGCTGTATGGCAGCATCTGCAATGATTGGAGTGGGCAATATAGACCCCATTGTCTCAAAAATATGCGATGAAGCAAGGAAGATCATTCCAGGTGTAAATCTGGGTGCTGTGATCAATCAAGAATCAAAAGAGCGAATAGAAAAGTATATCGCCCAAGCTGAAGCTGATGGCGCCAAAATACTGGTGGATGGGCGGAATACCGTCGTCGAGGGCAAAGAAAACGGAACCTATGTCGGACCGACTGTCATAGATCATGTGCGCCCCGAAATGAGTGTCGCCACGGAAGAAATATTCGGACCCGTTATCTCCATCATGCGCACCAATACAGTAGATGAAGCATTAGCTATAGAAAATGCAAGTCCTTACGGAAATGCAGCAAGTGTCTTTACTCAAAATGGCGGAATGGCCAGATACATCATCGAACATGCCAGTGCCGGGATGATCGGAGTGAATGTAGGTGTGCCAGTCCCAAGAGAACCGTTCAGCTTTGGTGGTTGGAATGAAAGTAAGTTCGGTGTGGGAGATATCACCGGTAAAAGTTCCATCGAATTCTGGACAAAACTGAAAAAAAGTACAATCAAGTGGAATGCGGAAGCAGGGGTAAACTGGATGAGTTGACATCTGACGAAGTCAGATGAATGTTGAATTTTGGATGTTGAATTTTGAATGAAGCACAGAATAAACATTTGCGTGATTTTTAAAAGTTATGCAGAGAAGGGAGAGATGGGTAATGGGTAATGGGTAATGGGTAATGGGTAATGGGTAATGGGTAATTTGGAAAAAAAGCCTGAAGGGCTGACATTATTATAAAAAGACCTAATTAATGTAATATCAGAACCCCGGAGGTGGTGACATTATGACTATAGGAAAGGATGAAAGATAAATTGGAATACATCAAATTAATTTCTAACAAAAATACGCAAAGAACTTCCCCTCTTGAGGGGTCCGCAAAGCGGGGGGTGGCCCCCCAAACAAAAGCAATAATAACAAATCAAAAAATGAATCCAGAAACTAAAAACATAACCCAGGACATCCTTCAGGACAATATGGATCACACCATCTTCTCCTGGAGCAAACAAAAAGGACATAAACCACTGGCCATCGAAAGAGGTGAAGGTGTCTATCTCTATACATTTGATGGCGATCGGATATTAGATTTCAGCAGCGGGCTGATGAATGTCAATATTGGCCACGGTGATCAACGCATCACTGATGCAGTCGTCCGACAAATGCAGCAGATTTCCTATGTGACTCCAAGCTGCGTGACGAAAGTCAGAGGCGACCTTGGTAAAAAACTTGCTGAAATCTGTCCGGGAGATTTGAACAAGGCATTTTTCACACTTTGTGGAGCTACTTCCATTGAAAACGCGATCAAAGTAGCTCGACTCTATACTGGAAGACATAAAATTCTCAGCCGATATCAATCCTATCACGGATCCAGCAGTGGCGCCATGTCTGTTAGCGGAGATCCTCGTAAACTTCCTGTGGACAGTCAACAGTCACCTAACTTTGTGCATTTCGATATTCCGATCTCATATCGCTGGGAATATGGAGAAGCAACACTTCTAAAAGAATCTGTAGCCAACCTGGAAAGAATCATTGCCTATGAAGGTCCGGGAAACATAGCCGCTATCATGCTGGAAGGCGAAAGTGGTTCGTCGGGTTGTCTCAAGTATCCCGAAGGTTATCTCTTGGAAGTAAGAAGACTCTGTGACGAACATGGCATTTTACTTATCATGGATGAAGTAATGAGTGGATTCGGTAGAACGGGTAAATGGTTTGGTTTTGAAAATCACGGCATCATTCCGGACATGATCTGCATGGCAAAAGGGTTGACTTGTGGTTATCTCCCATTTGGATGTCTGATGATGACTGATAGAATTGCAGCAAAATTTGATGATGTAGTCATGGCCATTGGTCTTACTTATTCTGCGCATCCGGTGGCTTGTGCTGCAGCTCTTGAAACATTGAAAATATATAAAAATGATGGTTTAATCGACAATGCTGTAGCCATGGGGTCATATATGAATACTAGAATCGAGGAACTTAGATTGAAACATCCTTCTATTGGCGACTGGCGCAATACCGGGCTCTTAGGTTGTCTGGAATTGGTCAAAAATCGCAATACCAAAGAGCCAATGGCGCCTTATAATGCCAAGCCTGAGGAAATGGCCGTCATGAATAAAGTCGCAGCAAAACTTCGTGAATTGGGCATGTACACCTTCGTCCGATGGTCTTACATTTTCATTGCACCTCCTCTGATCATTACCAAAGAACAAATAGATGAAGGCCTTGCGATAATTAGTGAAGCATTGAAAATAGCAGATGAAGTAGTAACGACCTAAAATAGTAACCTTGAGCGACGACCTTATCAAAAAAAACAACTCCCTTTATAGCGAAGACCTCGCTCCGGTGCCAGAAAGCAAACGAACATGGACGACTTGGAACTATGCGGCGCTTTGGATCAGTATGAGCCTTTGTATTCCGACCTATATGTTGGCGAGTTCGCTTATCGAAGGGGGCATGAATTGGTGGCAATCCATCCTGACGATCTTCCTGGGGAATGTCGTCGTCCTGATACCTATGATACTCAATGGACACGCAGGCGCAAAATATGGCATTCCATTTCCGGTATTTGCCAGAGCTAGTTTCGGGACTATTGGAGCCAATATTCCGGCGATGTTAAGAGCTATTGTGGCTTGCGGATGGTTTGGTATTCAGACCTGGATCGGAGGATTTGCGATCTTCCAGATGATGCGTTTGTGGATTCCTTCTCTGGAAAACCTTCCTGCTATTTTCCCTGAATCCTGGGGTTTACAAACCGGCCCGGCCATTTGTTTTCTGTTGTTTTGGTTGTTAAATATGTATGTCGTCTATCTTGGGGTGGAGAGCATCCGAAAGTTATTGGTTTTTAAAGCGATTTTTTTGCCATTAGCGGCACTGGCCTTGCTTTTCTGGGCTATTTCTGCTGCGAATGGCTTGGGACCAATTCTACAAACTCCTTCAAAATTTACGAACAGTAGTGACTTTTTCGCCTTTTTCTTTCCTGCCTTGACCGGTATGGTAGGATTTTGGGCAACATTATCTTTGAATATACCTGATTTTACGAGATATGCCAAGTCACAAAAGGCCCAGATCAATGGCCAAATCATAGGACTGGCGCCATCGATGACCATGTTTGCCTTTGTAGGTGTGGTGGTGACATCGGCGACTACGATCGTTTTTGGAACAACCATCTGGGATCCGGTGGTTTTGGCAGCAAAATTTGAGAGTAAAATGCTTGTTAGTGTGGCAATGATCGCTGTGGCTATTTCAACATTGGCCACTAATATCGCAGCCAATATCGTCAGTCCGGCAAACGATTTTGCAAATTTATCTCCTTCTAAAATCTCCTTTCGAACAGGTGGTTACATCACCGGCATTATCGGCATCATGATATTCCCATGGAAACTCATAGCAGATCCGAGTGGATATATTTTCACCTGGTTGGTTGGGTATTCTAGTTTACTAGGGCCTGTAGGAGGCATCATGATCGTGGATTATTATTTCATCAGAAAACAACAATTGGTTTTAAGGGACCTTTATGAAACCAAAGGAATTTATAGTTATTCAAGCGGGTTCAATAATAAGGCTGTGATTGCATTACTGTTGGGTATTCTCCCAAATGTGCCCGGTTTTTTATTGACCATTAAGGCAGTCAGTGATGACGTATTTCCGCATTGGATATCTGGCCTGTATCATTATGCATGGTTCGTAGGGTTATTCATCAGCGGCGGCATTTACTGGGCGCTAATGCAAAAAAAAGAAACTCCATGAGGACAATAATTCGCAATGGAAGAATCATTACTGCGAGTGATGATTACTCGGCCGACATTTACATAGAAGGTGAAAAAATCCACACAATAGGCACGAATCTAAACATGGTTGCCGATAAAGAAATTGATGCGCATGGGCTCCTGGTTATGCCTGGAGGAATAGATCCGCATGTCCACCTCGACATGCCTTTCATGGGTACTTACTCCAGTGACAATTATGAAACCGGCACCAGGGCAGCACTTCACGGTGGTACAACAATGGTCATCGATTTTGTTCTTCAGACACAAGGTAAAAGTCTTCAATCTGCCCTCGATGAATGGAAGGGCAGAAGCAATGGAAATGCTGTGGGAGATTACAGCTTTCACATGGCGGTAACGGACTTTAATGAGTCTACAAAAGGAGAAATCACACAAATAATACACGACGAGGGCATTACTTCCTTCAAGACCTTCATGGCTTATAAAGGCGCACTCATGATCGACGATCGTCAGATGATCGGCCTCATGCAGGAAGTCAAAAAACATGGTGGTCTCATCAATGTTCACGCTACGAATGGTGATATGATCGATTATCTCATCGCCAAACATCGGTCAGAAGGCAAGCTCAGTCCATTGTACCACTACCTTTCTCAGCCAGAAGTAACTGAGGCAGAAGCAAGTGGGAGATTTGCAGATATGGCTGACTACACAGGTTGTCGCGGATATATCGTACACCTGACTTGTGAGGGGGCACTCAATGCGGTTCGAAATTCCACTAAAAGAAATCAGCATGTGCACGTAGAGACTTGTATTCAATATTTGTTGCTAGATGCATCCTTGTATGAACAGAATTTTGAAGGGGCGAAATATGTCATGAGTCCTCCTCTCAGAAAAGAAAAGGATAGAGAGACACTTTGGGCAGGTATCAAGCAGGGCCTGGTCAATGTCGTCGCTACAGATCATTGTCCATTCATGTGGGAACAAAAGCTCATGGGTAAGGATGATTTTTCAAAAATACCGAATGGCCATCCTGCTATTGAACACAGAATGGAATTACTTTTTAGCGAGGGTGTGACCAAAGGCCGAATCTCGCTCAATAAATTTGTAGAGGTAGCCAGTACCAACGCTGCGATGCTCTTCGGTATGTTTCCCGCCAAGGGCACGATCGCCGTGGGCAGTGATGCGGATATCTTAATATTTGATCCAAATGAAAAGCACACGATATCGGCGTCGAGCCATCACATGAATGTGGATTACAGCGCTTATGAGGGAATGGAATTGATTGGGAAAGTTAAGACGGTTTTACTCCGTGGGCAGGTAGCGATAGAAGGTGGTGAGTGTAAGTTGGAGAAAGGGTATGGGCGGTTTGTGAAAAGGAAAACGACTTCATCGGGTGATCGGGTGATCGGGTGATCGGGTGATCGGGTGATCGGGTGATTGGGTGATTGGGTGATAAGTGATAAGTGAATTAACTAAAAACCTGAAAGGTTGAAATTATTATAGAAAATGTAAATTTGAGAGTAATCAGAACTCCGAAGGCGGTGACATTATGAAAGAAATGTTGAATGTTGAATGTTGAATGTTGAATGTTGAATGTTAAATAGGGGCTGCTTAAACTCTGCGACCTTTGCGTGGTCTATCTTTGCGGTCTTTGCGTGAGCCCAAAAGCAATAAAAATGGTTCACGCAAAGAGAGGAAGAAGCGCGAAGGACGCTAAGACAAATTCGTTAAAACTGATTTTCTAAGTAGGAAGATAGATCAGAAACCTGAAAGGTTGATATTATTATAGAAAATAAGAATTGGAAATATTTCAGAACCCCGAAGGTGGTGACATTATGCAAGATGAATGAAAAGGTGAGAAGGTGAGAAGGACGGGTCAATTCAAAGTATCGTGATCCGATTGATCAGAATGAAATTTTGTAAGAATAATTAAAAATATTGTATCTTTTCTAAAGTGAAGCCAATAGCCAATAGCTTCAAATTTAATTCAAAATAATCTTGGGGGTTATCCTAACTTCCAATTTCTAACTTCTAACTTTACAAATATGCCAAGAATAATAAAATCAGGTCTTATCCAAATGAGCCTCGGAATGACGGAAGGAGAAGGCTCCATCTCCGAGATCATGCAAGCCATGGAAGCGAAACACATTCCATTTATAGAGCAGGCCGGCGAACAGGGAGTGCAAATCCTCTGTCTCCAGGAGATCTTCAACACACCGTATTTCTGCACAGGACAAGATGCTGCCTGGTACGCATCCGCAGAAACGGTTCCTGGACCAACGACCGAACGCATGTCAGTGTATGCTAAAAAATACAATATGGTCATGATCGTGCCTGTGTATGAAATGGAGCAATCCGGTGTTTACTATAATACTGCAGCCGTCATTGATGCCGATGGAACCTATCTCGGAAAATACCGCAAGACACACATCCCGCAAACAGGTGGATTTTGGGAGAAATTCTTCTTTAAACCCGGTAATTTAGGGTACCCGGTTTTTGAAACAAAATATGCTAAAGTTGGCGTTTACATTTGTTACGACCGCCACTTTCCGGAAGGAGCGAGATGCCTTGGATTGAATGGCGCCGAAATCGTTTATAATCCCTCTGCAACTACTGTCGGCCAATCACAATATCTTTGGAAAATAGAACAACCTGCACACGCTGTCGCCAATGCCTACTTTATGGGCTGCATCAATCGCGTCGGAACAGAAAAACCATGGAACTTGGGAAGATTTTATGGGACATCTTATTTTGTCAATCCTTTAGGTGAGATCACCGCAACCGCTTCTGAAGACAAGGATGAGTTGCTGGTTTCAGAATTCGACCTCGACCTCATTACACAGGTCAGAGGCAAATGGCAATTTTATCGAGATCGTCGACCGGAGATGTATGATGAAATTGTAGAACCTTAAACATTGATGGCAAAAGGTAGATGTTAGATGTTAGATGGTCGCCGAATTTATATCATATTTTAATTAAATTGGTTATTTTCATTTACTAATATGCTTTTAAGACAAAGACTTACTTTAGTCTAAAATCAACCAGAAAGAACTATGGCAATAAGAAACAACAGACTCTCGGAGACCGAATACCTTGATAACTTTCAGGATATTCATCCGCCATTTGAGACCAAAGATGCAGCGTTGGTAGAAGCCAATAGGTGTATATTTTGTTACGATGCACCTTGTATGAAATCCTGCCCCACATCCATCGACGTACCAAAATTTATCAAACAGATCGCCACGGACAATGTCAAAGGTTCTGCCCATACCATATTATCCTCCAATATCATGGGAGCAGGCTGCAGCAAGGTCTGTCCTGTAGAAAAACTGTGTGAAGGAGCGTGTGTGTATAATTTCATGCATGAGAAACCGATCCAGATCGCCCGTCTGCAGCGTTATTCCACAGAAAAAGCGATGAAACAAAATTGGCAATTATTTGACCGAAAGCCAAGTATTGGTAAAAAGGTTGCCATCGTGGGCGCCGGTCCGGCAGGGTTAAGTTGCGCACATGGACTAAGCCGTGAAGGTGTGGATGTGACGATCTTCGAAAAGGAAGAAAAAGGCGGTGGCCTCATGACGTACGGTATTGCAGCATATAAAGTTACTCCGGAGTTTTGTCAGGAAGAAGTGGATTATATTACTTCGATAGGTGGAATTGATATTAAATACGGAAAGGAATTGGGCATCAATATTTCTCTTGAAAAATTGCGGTCTGAATATGATGCGGTATATCTGGCCTATGGAGTCGGCCTGGCACGACAATTAAATATTCCGGGTGAAGATTTATCGGGAGTAGTCGATGCGCTCAAGTTTATTTATGACATCAGAAACGACGGATATAAATCTGTTTCTGTAGGTGATGAGGTCGTCGTGATCGGCATGGGTATGACAGCTATTGATGCTGCCACTCAGGCTAAGCGACTAGGTGCTGCCTCTGTTACAATGGTTTACCGTAGGACACAAGAAGAAATGCCCTGTACAGAACATGAGTTGAATATTGCAAAGTTGGATGGTTGTAAAATCATTTGGTTGGCTGCACCAATAGAAGTTATTGGAGAAAATGGGCAAATAAAAGAAGTTGTTTTTGACGAAATGGCCCTCAGTGAGCCCGATGCTAGTGGCAGAAGAAGTCCAGTAAAAAACGGTTCAACTTTCAGCCTCAAAGCAGACATGCTAATCAAAGCCGCCGGTCAAATGCCCTTCGAAGCCTTAAATGACTCCATGTCTTTAGAGCACAATTATGGAAAAATTATCGTTGAAAAAGGCTGTAAAACAAATCTTCCGGGAGTATTCGCCGGTGGCGATAATGTGAATGGAGGACGAGAGGTGGTGGATGCGGTGCAGGCGGGGAAGGAGGCTGCGGCGGAGATGCTAAGGGAAATGTTGAAGGTTGAATGTTAGATGTTGAATGCTACTCCGATTTGGAGAAATGTTGGATGTTGGATGTTGAAGGTTGGATGTTGAATGCTACTCCGATTTTAAGGATTTATAAAATTGAGGCAGACTTCTCCATTTGTTAAATTAAAAAAAGCCTGAAGGGCTGACATTATTATAGAAAATAAGATTGTGATGGCAATCAGAACCCCGAAGGTGGTGACATTATGTGGAAAATGTTGGATGTTGAATGTTAGATGTTGAATGCTACTCCGATAGGGAGAAATGTTGGATGTTGAATGCTGAATGTTGAATGATACTCCGATTTGAAGGATTTAAAATTGGTTCAGACTTTTCCATTTGTTAACTTAAAAAAAGCCTGAAGGGCTGACATTATTATAGAAAATAAGATGGTGATGGCAATCAGAACCCCGAAGGTGGTGACATTTTGAATTCGAAATGTTGAAAGAAATGTGAGAAATTATAAATAGTGAATATCAAATACTCCCCTTGGCCCCCTTAAAAGGGGAAAAGCGGATGTATCAAATTTATTAGTATTATTTATGCCAAATTTTACTTGAAACTAAAATTTAAATCAATGATAGAAAGAAACATGCTGGCTGATTTCCCCCTTTGGAGGGGGGTAGGGGAGGCTCTTCCTCTCTTCTAATATTCAAAATTTATACAAACCTCATTTAACATTCAACATTTCCAAAATGGCTGATCTAACCTCTAACTTCCTCGGCATCAAATCCCCCAACCCTTTCTGGCTGGCCAGTGCGCCACCGACAGATAAAAAATATAATGTCCTCAGAGCATTGGAAGCAGGCTGGGGCGGCATCGTCTGGAAAACATTGGGCTCACAGGTAAAGAATGTGTCTTCACGATATTCCTCCGTCAACTATGGCGGTAAGAGAATGATGGGTTTCAATAACATCGAACTCATCAGTGATCGACCACTGGACATCAATCTCAGAGAAATATACGAAGTCGTAAAAGAATTTCCAGATCGTGCCATGATCGTTTCGCTGATGGCGGATAATGATCGAAACTCCTGGCACGAATTAATCAAAAAATGTGAAGATGCGGGCGCAATGGGCTTCGAACTCAACTTCGGCTGCCCGCACGGAATGACGGAGCGCGGCATGGGAGCAGCAGTAGGGCAAGATCCGGAGATCGCCAAAATGGTCGTGGAATGGGTCATGGAAAAAGCAACGATTCCTGTGATCACCAAACTCACGCCTAATATACATTCCGTAGTGCCCACGGCCAGAGCTGCAGTCAGGGTGGAACCAATGCACTGAGCCTAATCAATACCATTCAAAGTGTGACAGGTGTGGATCTTGATACACTCGTTACAAATCCCTACGTCGCAGGTAAAAGTGTCTTCGGAGGCTATTGTGGCCCGGCAGTCAAACCAATTGCCCTCAAGATGCTGACCACTGTGGCGCAGGATGAATTGACCTCCAAAGTACCCGTTTCCGGCATCGGCGGTATCAGCACCTGGCAGGATGCGGTAGAATTTATGCTGCTGGGAAGCACCACCGTTCAGGTATGTACGGCTGTGATGAATCATGGATTCAGGATCATCGAAGATTTGTGCGAAGGCATGAGCAACTGGATGGACGAAAAAGGATTTACCAAAGTAGAAGATTTCATCGGAAAGTCTGTTGAAAAGATCACGCATTGGGAAGATCTCGACATCAACTATCATCACATTGCTAAGATAGACCAGGATAAATGTATCCATTGCGGCTTATGCTACATAGCCTGTGAAGACACTTCTCATCAATCCATTTCACTTACTTCCGGTCATCCTTACAACCATTACAACGTCATCGAAGAGGAATGCGTAGGCTGCAATCTGTGCAAACTCGTCTGTCCGGTGGAGGATTGTATCACTATGGAAGAACATCGGGTCGGTCCTGAATATGTCAACTGGAAAGAATGGCAAAAACGAGGACTTCCATTGAATGATCATTGACTTTATAAGACATTGATAATCTATTAATTATAGATTCTTCAATCAAGAATTGAAGACACAGAACTTAAGTTAGTGTATAGATGTTATTATCCTGGTAATTTGCTAGCACAAGATTTAGTAAACATGAGGTTTTTACCTTATTTTTTACTATCTTTGTGCACTTTTTAAAA
This sequence comes from Candidatus Brachybacter algidus, assembly GCA_016711705.1. Classification (GTDB taxonomy): domain Bacteria; phylum Bacteroidota; class Bacteroidia; order Chitinophagales; family Saprospiraceae; genus Parvibacillus; species Parvibacillus algidus. Next base: position 19,300 of record JADJSK010000012.1, read on the forward strand.
GGGTAAAAATTATATGTCAGAAATAGTAGATGATCCTCAGGATAGAGGAAATTATGATGCGAGTAATATCCAGGCACTTGAAGGTTTGGAAGCAGTCAGAAAACGTCCCGGAATGTACATCGGTAGCACCGATACCAAAGGGCTTCACCATTTAGTATACGAAGTAGTAGATAACTCGATCGATGAACATTTAGCGGGTTATTGTGATATGATCACCACAATCATTCATCCTGACAATTCCATCACCGTAATTGACAATGGTCGTGGTATTCCTACAGGAATGCATGAAAAATTGCAGAAATCGGCCTTGGAAGTGGTAATGACCGTACTACACGCCGGTGGAAAATTCGACAAGGACACTTACAAAGTATCCGGTGGACTTCACGGTGTAGGTGTATCTTGTGTAAATGCATTGTCAGTTTATCTAAAGGCTGAAGTGCGCAGAGAAGGAAAAATTTTCCAACAGGAATACAGCAAGGGGATACCTACTTCAGAAGTTGTTGTCGTAGGTGAATCAACTGAAACAGGTACTACTATTACATTTAAGCCTGATAATACCATTCTGGAAACATTGGAATATAAGTATGAAACCCTTGCTGTAAGGATGCGTGAACTAGCTTATCTAAACCAAGGTCTTACCTTATCTCTAATCGATGAAAGGCTGGATGACGAAGGAAAAATTAAGCAGGAAACATTCCACAGTGAAGGCGGACTTGCAGAATTTGTAACTTACCTGGATCAGTCGAGAACTTCTATTATTGCTAATCCTATTCACGTCATAGGCAAAGAAGATAACGTTGAAGTGGAAGTTGCCCTGCAATACAATACTTCTTATTCTGAAAATATATTCTCTTATGTAAACAACATCAATACACGCGAAGGTGGCACGCACGTAAGTGGATTCCGTCGAGCGGTGACAAGATTGTTCAAACAATATGGTGACGATAACGGCTTTTTCAAGAAAATGAAATTTGCCGTTTCAGGAGAAGACTTTAGAGAAGGCTTAACTGCCATCGTTTCTGTGAAAGTTCAGGAACCACAGTTCAAAGGTCAAACCAAAGGAGAACTAGGTAACTCTGAAGTGACAAGTATCGTCAGCCAGATCGTCGGAGAAAAATTAAAACATTTCCTCGAAGAAAACCCGAATGAAGCGCGTAAGATACTTGATAAGGTTGTCGTAGCAGCATCCGCAAGGGAAGCAGCTCGTAAAGCCCGTGAAATGGTGCAGCGTAAAAATATCCTTACAGGAGGTGGCCTTCCGGGTAAGTTGGCGGATTGCAGTAACAAACATCCTGCAGAAAGTGAGATCTTCCTTGTCGAAGGAGACTCGGCGGGTGGAACTGCAAAGCAAGGCCGCGACAGACATTTTCAGGCTATTCTGCCGCTCAGAGGTAAGATCCTGAATGTGGAAAAAGCCATGGAACACAAGATCTACGAGAACGAAGAGATCAAAAACATGTTCATCGCACTTGGTGTAAGCATCGAAGAAAAAGATGGCGAGAAGATCCTGAACATCGAAAAACTTAGATATCACAAGGTAGTCATCATGTGCGACGCGGACGTCGATGGTTCACATATCACTACATTGATCCTTACTTTCTTCTTCCGCTTCATGCGTCCGCTGATCGATAATGGATATATCTATATCGCAGCACCACCGCTTTATTTAGTAAAACGGGGTAAAGATTTCAAGTATGCATGGAACGAGGCAGACAGAAAAGAAGCTGTCTTATCAATGTCGAAAAAGGAAAATGACGACAGCGTGAAGATCCAACGATACAAGGGTCTTGGAGAGATGAATGCGGAGCAACTTTGGGATACCACAATGGATCCTACTACAAGAACATTGCGCCAGGTAACGATTGAAGATGCTGTGGAGTGTGACAGAGTATTCTCCATGTTGATGGGAGAGGAAGTGCCGCCAAGAAGACATTTCATCGAGACTCATGCCAAATATGCGAGAATAGACGCGTAGCAGAAGTCAGAAATTAGAATTTAGAAAGGCTTTTAAAGGACATATAATAAAGAAAAGAGAGTACCTTGTGGTATTCTCTTTTTTTTTAACCACAAATTTTTGAAGGATGAATATTGCAGCTCAAATCGTTGTCGGCCTTGTAGCATTGATACATTTGTATATTCTATGGCTCGAAATGTTTGCCTGGACTACGAGGGCACCAAAGGTTTTTAAAGGATATCCTGCAGAATACTTTCCAAAGACTGTAACACTGGCCGCCAACCAGGGCTTGTATAATGGTTTTCTTGCGGCAGGATTGATCTGGTCGTTTTTTATTTCTGATCCAATTTGGTCGGCGAATGTAGCCTATTTCTTTCTCGGTTGTGTGGCGGTAGCCGGATTGTATGGCGCTGCAACAGCACAGAAAAAGATACTTTTCGTGCAGACGATTCCTGCTATTGTGGGGATATTGTTTGCGTATTTTGGAAGGTGAGGAATGGGTAATGGGTAATGGGTAATAACGCAAAATATTCAATTTAATTCCAAATCCATATTTGCTATTTATAAAATCAGTGTAATCATTTAATCCGTGTAATCCGTGATTCAGACAAATAGGTAATCGGGACAATCTTTAATCTTCTAGCGTCTAGTTTCTAGAATCTGATATCTAGAATCTGTCTTATTTCGCGCCACCATAGATTCCTGAAGAAGGAACTCCTAACAACCAGTATTGGCCAACTCTTTCGTACCTTTCACCATATCCTTTGTAATAGACAATAATTTGATAATTATTCGATGTCTGGTAGTCATTACCTTCGATGTTAGTATGGTCAAATGAGCCGTTTTTTAACTTTTCTGCATAGAAATAATCGTAATAACCTTGTTTCATAAGGATCGTGGTAGTATAATATTTCTTTTCAGGAACATAGGTCATTGGTTCGGAAGAAACGTTATTGCCCCATTCATTGAACTGGCCCATGACATATACCGGGTTTGCTAATGGGGCTTCAGCTTTAAGATAAAAATGGACCTGACAATAATCACTTTCCATTAGATCATTAGTATTGTCCAGAGATTCAATTATAAATGAACCATTGAGATCGGGATATGCTATGTTTCCACTTCGAGAAGTGATATCATCATTTCGTAAAAAAACTTCTGTTCGATCGTCATATCGCTCCAGGTTTTCAACTTTAAAACTCGGCCTTCTCATGCTTCTAAGATCTAAATACCGAAATTCTTTACCTGCGGGAAAGGAAGTTTCATTGATATAGTCATAAAGCAACTTATCGTTTCGAACAAATTTTGGGGCAATCAAAGGTTTATTCTTTATTTCTGCACTGATGCCAAACATCTGATCACTTACTACAAATCTTCTGGTAATGATCGGACTATTGTCTTCTTCTTTATATACATGAATCAGGTAGTTGCCTGACTTTGTAACCCCCACTAAATCATTAGGAAAACTAAAAACATATTGTGTGTAGACGACCCTGGTATTAACAGAGTAGGCGTAATCTCTAATCTCTTGATCATTGAATCCTTCAAGATATTCTAATTCGTTTAACGAGCTTGGATTCCAATTCGCATCACATTGAACGATCCGGTATTTATAGTAAGTGAAATCTCCATTAAGATCATCAAAAATCATCTCCAATGGTTGCCCACTATTCAAAAAAGTAATCGGAAAACCATTATTGAAGCCTAGTGGCCGCAAAATGACAGTTTTTATTTCATCACTATAATTGTAATCATAATTAACCAGTTCCTTCGGTTGGGCAAATAGAATGAAGGGCAATAAAAATGCGATGAATCCTGTAAAAAAACCTTTGATCATAGAGGTAAATCTTAGTATAATGGCCCAAAAGTAAGGTTATCCGTTGAAAATCAGGAATATTCCTGTAAGTAAAACAATTTGAAAGTATTGAAACGCAATAAAGGACGGATTTATTAAAGGGTTGTGTGTTAAAATTAAAATGTCTGAATCGCGCTTGCCGGCCAAGATAGGAAAGGATTAGGGGGATTAAGGAATTTCATAGTTTGGTATTCTGATGATTTGTGTCTAAACCATTTAAAGACATCTTAGAAATATTACTACAAAAAATTCTCATTATAGCATTTCCTAAAAATATATCTTTACCAAAGTAAAAGAAAATCTAGCGAGTGTCTATATCACAAGGTAATATTCTGTCCTTTGCGAAACAATTGTTTTTGGCACTCATCGTCTATTGTTTTTTAATTCTCTGTTTAGGTTACGAGTTTGGAAGTGGAGATCAAACAGAATTCATTCCATTGCTCCGCGACAATATTCTAAATGGATATTTCAAGAAGGATTTTTTTGTACAAAACTACTTGCTTTCTGGTCATGATGTCAGACATGGAGTAATTGCCACTTGTGACATTGGGAATAGGTTTCTGGAGTTGAATTGGTGGTTATTCATCTTGCATTTTTTATCCGGCATGGTCATGATTCTTGGAGGAATGGCGGTTCTGGGACATTTTACTAAAAACAAAGCACTACTTGTTGCAGCCCTTTGTATTATTTGGGGCATCTTATATGGGATCAATTTAGGATCAAATGAGATCTATTACGCTCAATTGCTCCCTTCTCTTCTTGCAAAATCCTGCCTTATATGGGCTATATATTTTTACATAAAGAATAAAATTACTATCTGGCCTGCCTTCGTTATCCTTGGGAGTTACTGGCAGGACATGGCAGCAATTCAAGTCTTTTTGCTATTGACCGGTTCGAACTTTATCGTTTTTTTTCTGCCTTGGTTACGCCGTAAAGTTTCTTTTAAGAATTTATTTAAACAAATCAATCTTTTACCCAACTTCGTTTTTCTCGGATATGTAATCATATTTATTTTTCTGAAATCAGGTTTATTAACATCCAATAATACAACTGACAGCAAGCCTTTGATTGATATTCTAATGTGGAGAGTTGGGCACCATTTTGATCCTGCGCTATATTCATTGCGCAATTATTTGACATTTGGATTCGTAGTCATCCCTTCTCTTTTCTTAATTTACAAGAGAAATATCAGGATTTTCATATTCTGTATTTTAGCCTTGTCTGGATGTCTTATCTATGCTTTATTATATCAAGTATTTCCCCAAATCATCATGACTCAATGGTTTAAGACGACGATCTGGGTTAAATTAATATGCTTCGGTGCACTCTTTATTTACACGATGGAGTTTATCTTTTTGATGTTTGGAAAACAAAGAAAACTTAATGTCCAGGCTGCTTTATTAACCGGACTTTTAGCACTTGGTATCTATAAAGGTCCATTGCATGACGTGCCATATCAACTTCCGTTTACCAAAGCACAGACAGACGATGAGGTAAGCATAGCTTTATTGGCCAGGCAAAAAACAGCCAAAGATGCACTCTTCCTGATACCTCCTGACAATAGTACTTTTAAGATCTGGTCAAAGCGCAGTTGTTTTGTAGATTACAAGTCGACCGTTTTCGATTCAAGGGTGCTCGAAGATTGGTTGTCAAGGATCACTCTTGTTTATGGTATTTCACTGTCGGATCAAGGCGGGCTTCTTGCTTATCCTAAAATGAGGGCACGATATAAAGATTTTCTTCTAAGTCCCACGAACCTTAACAAAATAGGGGTCACCAATTTTATTACAGAAGAAGTCCTGCCACAATATACATTGCTCGGTGAGGCAGGCAGATGGCGTCTATATAAGGTGAAATGATAGCACTGTTGGATTGCAGGTTGAAGAGATTTGAGGATTGAAGAATAGGTTACTTTATATTCTCTGAAATTTGAATAGAAAACTTTGATAAATTGGTAAATGAAGTTGAGGAAAGTGTATTTTAACACTTAGTCATTTGTGAAAATAGACCACTTTTCGAAAGACTTCATTTGATATAATTGTCAGATATTTTGATTTACTTTGGTAAAAATTTAAAACATCATGGGTTCATTTATAAAAAGTCTGGGTTATTACGTCCCTAAGAATGTTGTCAAAAATGAAGATCTCATCAAACACATGGATACTACGGACGAATGGATCCAGGAGCGTACCGGTATTCAGGAACGCAGATATGCTACCCGTCATGAAGAATCGACAGTTTCCCTGGCAGCCAATGCAAGCCGTATGGCCATCGAGCGGGCTGGAATAGAGGCATCAGAAATAGATTTTATTATTTTTGCCACACTCAGTCCCGACTATTTTTTCCCGGGTTGTGGCGTTTTACTCCAAAGAGAGTTGGGTATCACCGGCACTGAATGTGGTGCGCTTGACGTGAGAAACCAATGCTCCGGATTTATATATGCATTGAGTGTCGCCCATCAATTTGCTTCAGGTGGCGTCTACAAAAATATTCTTGTGGTCGGTGCAGAGGTCCATTCGATGGGTCTCGACTACACGACTCGGGGCAGAAATGTATCCGTCATATTTGGCGATGGTGCCGGTGCCGCTATCGTTCAACCAACAGATCAAAAAGATACAGGTATTCTTGCCACATGTATGCACAGTGACGGTACACATGCCGAGGCCTTGGCATTTATCAATCCTGGTTGTCATGGAGGAAGATATGGAGATGTTGAGAAATACGGCTATGATGAATCTCTCGACTTTGGAGGTACTTTTCTGACTCAAAAAATGATCGACGACTCTTTAATCTATCCCGAGATGAATGGCCAGTTTGTATTCAAAAATGCAGTTCAGAAAATGCCGGAATCCATCATGGAAGTACTGAATAAAACCGGCTACAAACCATCAGATCTCAAAATGCTTATCCCCCATCAGGCCAATCTTCGTATCGCATCCTTTGTCCAACATAAACTTCAACTCCGCGATGATCAAGTCTATAACAACATCCAGAAATACGGCAATACGACCGCCGCGTCAATTCCTATCGCTTTGACAGAAGCTCACGATCTGGGGTTATTCTCTTCCGGTGATCTCGTTTGTCTGACTGCTTTTGGTAGTGGATTTACATGGGGAGCGGTGCTGATGCGTTGGGTTTAGGCAATGAATAATGATTAGTGAATAATGAATAATAAGAGTGGACGGGTATCTCTTGATCTGAATTGCAGGCGATCATTGGATTGACAAAACAAAGAATTGGGGATCGTAATCCCCAAAAAGAAGATTATTTGGGGATTACGATCGCCAAAAGTGGATAAAATAGTTTGTTTTTTTATAAAATTGATGGCTTCTGGTCGTTGGAGGCACGAGTTAAAAACTCGCGCCAGCGTGCAATTAGGCAGTTTTTAAACTTGTCTGTTTGGCCCCTTTAGGGGTCTCCTATTTGTAATAACGTAGATATAGGTTGACTCCTGCCCCGCTAGGAGTTACCTTTTTCATAATACGTATAATAACAATTATCGACTTAACCTTCAATCAGAGCCACACTGCTTGCTCTAATTGTCAAATGCCCATTATCCATTGTTAATTACGCGTCTAGGGCCTGTAGTAAATCATTCAAGATATCCTCCCGATGTTCCAATCCAATCGATATTCTCACTAATCCATCAGAGATTCCGACAGTGGCTCTTTCTTCCGGTGTCAGTTTGCAATGTGTTGAGGAAGCAGGATGCGTAGCAATACTTCGGGCGTCACCCAGATTGGGAGATATCTTGATCATCTTTAGTCCATCCAGGAATTTTGAAGCTGCAGCTTGTCCTCCTTTTAGAGTAATTGTTATGATACCTCCGCCGGCTTTCATTTGTTTCCGTGCAATATCGACTTGCGGATGAGAATCCAAAAAAGGATAAGAGACATTTTCAAGCGCAGAATGCCCTTCCAGCCTTTGAGCTACAAAAAGTGCATTTTCACAATGTCGCTCCATCCTGAGCGCGAGCGTCTCCAGACTTTTGCTCAATACCCAGGAATTAAAGGGGCTCAAAGATGGACCTGTTAATCTGCCGAAAAGATAAATATCTTTGACAAGATCAGCTCTGCCGGCTACGATACCGCCCAACACTCTTCCCTGACCATCCATGTATTTCGTAGCGGAATGAATGACGAGATCCGCTCCGTATTTAATGGGTTGTTGAAGATATGGCGTCGCAAAACAATTATCCACGATCAAAAGCAGGTTGTGTTTTTTGGCGATGGCGTTAACGAGTGCCAGATCGATCAGTTCGATTGCAGGATTGGTTGGTGTCTCAAGGTATATAAATTTTGTCGTAGGACGAATGAGGCTTTCAATGGCATCGACATCATTCGTATGAAAATAACTGTAGGAAATATTCCACTTAGGAAAATATTTGTTGAAAATGGCATGCGTCGCCCCGAAGACGGACGAACAGGAGATGACATGGTCCCCTGAACTCAACTGAGACATAAAAGTGGTGAATATCGCCGCCATTCCGGATGCCGTCGCAAATCCTGCTTCCGCACCTTCCATCAGGCAGACCTTATTTATAAACTCGTTGTTATTCGGATTGATGTAGCGGGAATAAATAAAGGCATCCGACTCGTCGTTGAATGCTGCGCGCATATCTTCCGCTTCATCGAAGACAAAACTACTGGTAAGATATAGGGGCACGGAGTGTTCATTATTCTCCGATCTTTCAAATTGTGCCCTGATGGCGTTGGTTTCAAAATGTTTTTCTTCCATTTAAAATAAGTAATTGGTAATGAGTAATAGGTAATTTTGACATAGTGAAAAAATCAAAAGGCTTAGCTATTTTTTTTAATTTATTTCACAAAGTTTCTCAAAGACCAAAAGTAATCTTAAAGGGTCATTCTGACTTCTGATTTCTAACTTCTAATTTTATTAAATCCACCCCCTAACCCCCTCCAAAGGGGGACATCTTTCCCTTCAAAGCCTTAGTTCACCGATACCGTATAGGTTATATTTGCGGTAGGATTCATGATCATAGAGACGGAGCAATACTTATCCATAGATAACTGAACAGCGTTCAATGCTTTTTTCTCATCAACCTTTCCGGCTATTTTGAAGTGCAGATTGATGTCTTTCCAGATCTTGTGTTCTTCTACTTTTTCGTTTTCTCCATCCACCTCAACTTCAAAAGAAGTGATGATTTGTCTTTGTTTTTTGAGGATCATGATGACATCAATGGCGCTGCAACCACCAACGGCAGCAAGTAATAATTGCATTGGTCTCATGCCGAGATTGTGACCTCCGATCTCTGGCGAACCGTCCATTTCTAGACTATTTCCATTGTCATTGACGGCTTCCATGTGGTAGTCGTCGTTCAGTCGTTTGATATTGATTTTCATTTATATAGTTTTTGATTCGTTCTTTAAACAGTAAAAGTGGGGATAGTTTTGGAGAAATGTGTAAAAACGGCGGATATTAAAAATCAATAACCTTTATTTAGATGTTCATTGCTCAAAAAATTTATCGGATTTAAAAAGTAGATGTTCATTTTGCTGCACATAGGCCAGCTGATTCGTAACAAGCTGCGTATTTCCAATAGTGAAATCCTGTGTGTTGTTGTGGTGATGGCCATATCCCCAATACGCGATGTTTGATGTTTCAATCATGTCAAACAGCTCAACTGCGAATGCTTCATTGAGTAGATCGCCTCTGTATTGCTCAGGATAGTTCAAAAATGTGGGACAATGGTGGGTGAATACTGCAACTTTTTCCTCATTCAATGTTTCCAATTCGTTCTGAATAAAAGCCAAACATTCTTCGTGCAATTGATTGTATATTTCTCCTGAAAATCGAAACCCTTTGTATTTTATTTGATAAAAATCGTTCATACTCCTTTCTATCTGCCATTGATGGCTGGGATTGATTTTACTCCATAACGTCGAGAAGATTAGTTTTGTATTTCCATGAAGTGCAGAAGTATTGTTTACCAAAAAAACATTGTCGCGTATTTGCTCATGTAGCACTCCACTTTTTTCTGATATATCAAAATGGTAATACTCATGATTGCCCGGCAGCCAATAGGTCATTTCAAAATGATCGCTCACATAATTGAAGAAATCCTTGTGTTTATCCATCTCAGAAAAGGGTATAATATCACCAGACAATACCAATACTTCACCGACAGGCTGCAATGGATGATTCATTAGGAATGCTCTATTTGCAGGAAATTCCAGGTGTAAGTCAGAGGCGTATTGAATTTTGAGTGGCATGATTTATTGTTTTAGTTTATATTTTGTACTTCGTCCATCGCTTGGTTCTTTTGACAAATACCTTTCTGTATTTTCAACAAAAAAGTTTGGGTTACAACACACATTTTTTTATCAAAGGGGGAAATCCCCAGATCCAAACCCCACATTTTAATAGCTAGAAAAGCACTTTGGAGCTGGGAGTGAATTTCCCCCTTTGGAGGGGGGTAGGGGGAGGCTTTTCAAAAATTGATTCTTTTTTTTCAAAATTTTTCCTATTTTTATACCTCAAACACCCCACCAATGAATCACCATCACTACAACAAAGATTTACAATTCTTTGCCCGGGAAAATAGAAATAACGCTACCAGGTCTGAGGCTTGCCTCTGGAAATACGTCCTGAAGTCAAGTCAAATGATGGGCTATCCATTCAGGAGGCAACGACCAATTAGAAAATATATCGTTGATTTTGTTTGTTTACCTCTTGGTTTAATTATCGAAGTGGATGGATATTATCATGAGGATTTTGACGCGAAGGATATTATTAGAGATGAGAATTTAAAAGAATTTGGATTTACAACTTTACGATTTTCTTCATGGGAAGTGTTAAATAGAATTGATTCTGTCGCAGAGATTATTATGCGTTGGATCAAAGAAAATGGGAAGGTCCCACCCCCTGCCTCCCGCAAGCAGGGGAAATCGCATGATCCAAGCTCTCTATCAAATATTTAATAAATCACCTTAGATCAGGAAGTGACTTTCCCCCTCTCCGAGGGGGCCAGGGGGAGGCTTTCCAAAACTGACTTCTTTTTACTCCCCTTTCAACTAATCAACAACAATCTCCGCTCACCGCTTCTCTCCTTTGGTGCCCGATGAATACAAGGAAGTACTTTGCTTTCCGGATGATCGATGGCAAGCCGCCACATATGTCCGATGCCAAGGCTGACAGGTTGTGCGTCAGGAAGTAGCTGATAGTGCAGGTCAAAGAAGTTTTCAATTAAAAAGTCTTCAAAGCCCTCTTCCGGTCCGACATACAATTTTTTAAGTTCGGCGCGGATCTCCGGAATAAGTACTTTTTTTTTCTGCCTGATCATTTGGCAAAATATCGCTAGACTCTCCATAATACGTACATAAAAAAGTATCGAACGGCACCGGTGAACGATCTACATGAAACAAATACACATCAGTCGGAAAAAACGGATAATCTACATCCCGCTCATAAGTCGTGATCACATTCAAGATGGGTGAAGTGCCATGTTCTCTAACAACTTCAGATCATTCAACAAAACCTCGCGTGCAATTTGTCCTGCTTCGCTCAGCTGCATCGCACGTAACTCCTCTTCTTCAATTATCACGATATTTTCATCTGACTTCACCTGTTGGACGATCTCTTCAAAATCACCGGATAGTTTGCGATTCCAGCATATGGCGTTGATGGGGTTTTGGAAGGGGGTGGTGATGAGGGAGTGGAAGGAGGAGACGGGGAGGATTTGGGAAGTGTTGGAAGAAAGGTCATCCTTTCCGAATACTGTTTTCTTTGATATTTATATCTTTTAGAAATTTCCGTTTCTGAGGCCATCTCATAAAATAACTCTAGCGCTTCAATAAGATTGGTTTTTGCTTCCTCAGGAGTATCACCCTGGCTGGCAATATCCAATTCAGGACACAGTGAAATATACACATCGTCTTCCTTTTCGATTACAGCCGTTAATTCGATTTTTCTTTTCATTTAGCAAATTTAATGCATTTTTTGAAGTTTTCATTGGCGGGTTTGAGTGTTTCTTTTCTGATAAAAACCTAAACACTCAAGCCGATTTTATTAAAATTGTGCAATACAGAAATAATGGATGAACAAAATATCATTCTATAACTACTGCCGGAACATTTCTAGGTATTTCCTTCATAGTAGTGTATTCATAGGTCCCAATTTGCCTGGCACATTGTTTTGTTGGGATTTTAATTTTTTGATTGTCATAATAATGTTTCCCGTCGTAATTTATAATCAAAACTGTTACGTCATTGGGAAAGCTTCCTGATGATGCTAATGCCATATTTGAATGCTTAACTTGAAATACTTCAAACTGTTTGCCGGGAATACATTCGCCCTTTTCTGGAAAAAGGGTAAGTCCGATAAGACCATCTGTTGATTCATTGGAGGTTGCTAAAACCTTGCCTTCGCTATTCAAGAAGTAAAATGGACTTACTCTATTACGACAAAAGGAAAATAACTTACAATATTTTCCTCGTCGACAATCTGTGCATGATTTTGGAATTCAAAACCTAACGGTGCCAATATTTCGAAATTTTTTGAATTAACATCAAAATCCCCTTTAAATGCTACGTCACTAACTCCATTAATATCTAATAAATTATCGTAGCCTGAAAATAAAAAATAGTTGCCTGGTTTATTTAGAATATATTTTAATTCTACTTCAAATGGATATGATTTTGAAAATTCTCCATTCATTCCTTTTGTCTGAATTCTCAATTCTGGAAAGCTGAAGTCGAGTGAAATCGCCTTTATTAATTCTTTATCTATCAAATTTAAATTACAAGTTGAAGTGCTTTTTTTCAAAATATTTATTTTTTGTTTTGTTGTATCGCCTGTAAGTAAATTGATAACATCTAAACTATCTGGCAAGACGGCATAAACAATAAGTGTATCACCTACTTTCAAAGTATCATTCAAGGTAGACAATTTAAAAAGTGTACTAACCAAGTATGCTTTATCTTCGAAAGAATCTCTATTACAATCGGTTGACTGAAATACTATCCAACAAAGGAAATAAATAATAAAATATTTTACCTTTTTCAATACACAAGAGTTCACGCTTCAAATATAATCATTCTCTTGTACAAACAAAAAAGGGACGCCTCCCCTCCCGTCAGCATCCCTTTTCCCAAATTATCTTTTCCCCAACCTACAAGTTCGGCTGCGGCGTCATTCTCAAGTAAGGCTTGATTTCCGTATATCCCTTTGGAAACTTAGCCGGAATATCTTCTGTCTTGATAGCCGGAACGACGACTACATCCTCTCCTTGTTGCCAATTGGCAGGGGTGGCGACGCTGTAGTCAGCGGTTAATTGCAGTGAATCAATGACTCTTAATAACTCGTTGAAATTTCTGCCGGTAGATGCAGGATACGTGATCAGTAATTTTACTTTTTTGTCAGGGCCGATGATGACGACTGAACGCACAGTGTGTTTTTCTGAGGCATTCGGGTGCACAAAATCGTACAGTTTCGAAACTACAAATTCAGGGTCAGCGATGATGGGGAAATTGACCGTCGTGTGCTGTGTCTCATTGATGTCCTTGATCCAGCTATGATGACTGTCCACATCGTCGACACTCAAAGCGATGACCTTAACTCCTCGTTTGTCAAATTCCGGCTTAATCTTCGCCACAGTGCCCAATTCGGTAGTACACACAGGTGTATAATCCGCCGGATGACTGAATAGAATAGCCCACTTGTTGTCCAGCCACTCATAAAAATTAATGTTTCCTTCTGTCGACTTTGCATTAAAGTCTGGAACGACATCTCCTAATCTTATTGACATGTTTGATAAAATTTATAAGTTAAAAAAATTAAATATTTTTTTGGCGAGACACCCCGCCTTACTTCACTTCATATCTCTTTCTTCGATATTTCGTTGTTGTGTTTCACTTCCTTGAAATGGTCTTTTGGAGACCATTTCTTCGTCGTTCACCCCTCAAGAGGGGAAGTTGCGACTTTATTTCGTCTTTATGAAGGACACCTGTTAACAATATTGGATGCTAACATCGGAGTTTCATTCTAATTTCTGACTTCTAATTTCTAATTTTTATTGAATAAGAATTTTCGACTTCTCCTCAACAACTCCCTTCTCCACAACAGGAGTCTTTACTATAAGCGTCAGCTTATTTGAAACAAGTGAAATGAAGAGCTTGTTGTCCAAAATGTATTTTCTCTTGGTACGTAATTCATTCAGATTGATCGTGCCGACGACATATGAGTATTTTTCCTCCGTATATTTTTGATTAATCTCCTTGAAATCAAACATTTCCAGGTCAGCTGGATTATTGTATCTTAGATAGATCTCGACCATAACCTCATTCGTAAATTCTACATGCTGCGACTGTGCATATTTCTTGAATTCATATCGATATCCATATGAGAGCGCTGAAACATCCGATAATACAGCTGCTCCAGTCGGCAAACTACCTGCGCCTCTGCCCTGCAAAAATTGCTCTCCTGAAAATTTTCCCTCCACGATGACGCCATTGAACTCACTATCTACATTGTATAATTGACTATTTTTTGAAACGAACCTCGGGGCTACAAATACACTGAACTTATTATCATCCAGCCGCTCGATGACGGGCATGAGTTTTATTTTATAACCCTTCTCTGAGGCATATTGAATGTCTTCATCCTGAAGCGTCGTAATGCCCAGATTAAGTACTTTGTCTTCATCAATGATCTTGCCAAAGGCATGCAGTGCTAAGATTACCGCTTTGTATTTTGGGTCATATCCCTCTACATCATTCGTCGGATCACTCTCGGCAAATCCTTTTTCCTGAGATAACAACAAAGCATCCGGATACGAGATCCTTTCGTTTATTGTCTGGGTCAATATGAAATTGGTCGTGCCATTGAATATTCCGGTGACGCGCTTCAGGTCTTCATTGTCGAAATATTCTTCCAAAGTCCTGATGATAGGTATGCTTCCACATGCTGCAGCTTCGTACAACAAGGAAACCTTGAACTTATTCTGCAATGCATACAATTCGTTAAGATGCAAAGCCAACATCTTTTTATTCGCAGTGACCACATGTTTACCGCGGCGCATAGCTTCGCTGACTATTTCGAATGCTTCCTCTGCGTCATCAATGAGTTCGACGACAACACTGATATCTCCATTGTCCAGCACATCCCACTTGTTGTAGGAGATCAATTCTGAAGCAATTGGTCTTTTCTTAGTTTTATCTTTTACGACGATGCATTCCAGGCTGGCTTTGAATCCCGTACTGTTATTAAGCACATGATAAAGTCCCTGCCCCACGCAGCCGAAGCCAAATAAACCGATCTTTAATTTTTCTGCCACTATGCTTTGATTAAACTGATTAAATTTTTGTTAGATTGAGTTTTCGAATAGAATTCCCGGATAAGTTTACTTAGCTGCTCATATTCGATGAGAAATCCGTCATGCCCGTATAAGGAATCTATTGTGCCAAAATGCGCATGCTGAATAGAGTCTGCTATTCTTTTCTGTTCTGCAATCGGGAATAAAATATCTGATGTCACTCCGATGACCAGCGTATTGGCCTTGATCTTATGCAGCCCTGCTTCATGATTTTTGCATCTATTACGACACAGATCATGCGAATCCATTGCTTCAGAAAGTCGAACGTAGGAATATGCATTGAATCTCTTCACTAATTTTTCACCCTGATACTGTTGATAATCCGCAGCTGCTTTATACCCTGTTTTTTTACGTCTTTCTCTTTGGCTGACATCATAGGTCTTATAATTCCTGTAACTAAGGAGTGCGATACTTCTCGCCACCTGAAGACCAGCGGCTCCGCCATCCTCTGTATTTTCACCATAACTAGGATCCGCCTTAATGGCCATTCTCTGAGATTCATTGAAAGCAATGCCCCAGGAAGAATGCACACAATTCGTTGCGATAAGGATGAGGTTGTTAGTAATTCCCGGAAACATAATGGCCCATTCCTGAGCGATCTGCCCGCCTTGAGAACTTCCAATGACCGTATGAATCGTTTCTATGTTCAATTCCTTTTTTAACAACTCAAGAGTATTGGCCATATCCCTAATAGTAATGGTTGGAAAAGTGCCGTACCAAGGTTTGCCTGTCTCTGAATTAATACTCAACGGGCCTGTGGTGCCATAACAAGAACCAAGGTTATTGGCACAGATAATAAAATGGTCTTCCGGATTAAACAAGTCGTTATCTCCGAAGAGACCCGCCCACCAATCCAGCACATCGCTATTGGCAGTCAATGCATGGCAAACCCAAATGACATTGGATTTGTCAGCATTCAACCTGCCATAAGTATGATAAGCTATATCGATTTCCGGCAAGACCGCTCCATTTTCTAATGTGAACGGTTGTTCGTATTTAAATGACTCTTTTCCCATGAATGGAAAGTTGGTTTGTGCTGATTATTTGTTAAGTTTCACATCTGAAACAGCCACGTCGTCATGTGTCAGTAATTGTTGAATCTCTTTATTGAACTTCAACTCGTCACTTTGTCTGATATTGTCTAACATGATCTTTGTCCTAATTCGCTGTTCATAGCTATTTACCATATTGATTGTAAGACCAGTCTGATGTTGGGCGACTCCAATGATCGATAATTCTGGACCTTTCGGTAAATTCTGTTCTTTGTTCATGTTGTTAAATTTTAAAAAGTGAGGGTTGCGGAAAGACGCAATTGATAAATAATTATTACCTTGATCTGGTAAAGGAAAGTTTAATCCGGCATGTATGAAAAGTGGAAAAAACTATTAGCCGAGAAGCCAACAGCAACAACAGCAGCACATCAGAAAAGCGATGTGTAATGCATGTAAAGATTCAGCATGATGTATGCTCAATGTGATAAGTCCAACCTTGTTTTTAAATAACTTTGTGTGTAACATTTTCTAAAAGTTTAATTTATTATCCTCCGTCTTACATCGGAGTAGGAATTGGCACCTGTTTTCCAACCCCGTATTTTCGGGACTTTTAGTTGGTTGCCAGTGGGTCGTAGAGCCTATTCTCTCGCCACTTCTTAATAAATTAATACACACGATGGTGGTAATAATTTGAATCAAAGGTAAATTAATTTTTGAAACCTGTATGACTAAGTATTGCCGCAACTCGTTTATTAAGAATAAATTAAGAGTTCGTACAATTCTTTAACTCTTATTAAGTTTGTGTCAAAAGCTTTATTTTATTGACATTTGCAATATCAAAAACCATTATAAACTGCGCCTATTTCCATTAAAAAAATTTTTAGAAAATTACTTTAACAAGATTATAAATCATTCAATACCATTAAAAAAGAAAAAATCATTGCTCAAAACTTTATGTTTGCATCCAATAACGGCATGATCGTAAACTCTATGTTTATTAAGGAAAATAGCACTTTTGATTTGAATCTCAGGAAAATCAACATTTCAGGAAGGTTGATTCATTCATGGCTGTTTTTTATACTGACACTCTGCTTTTCTACAGCACTTTTCTCCCAACCCGTCACTTCAGAAAAAGCCCGGGAAATCGCCGGTGATACACTTAACTTACCTGACACTGCAAAAAACGACCTTTTACTGGACCTCTTCGACAATGACACGATAGAAGTTCAATTCGCATATTACAAAAATCTTCAGCTTATTCTTCCTTTTGATGACAGCCTGATTTCGCCCCAACTCCGCCAAATCGATGTAGCAAGACAATTTTCGCCAAACCTTTTTTCGCTTGGTAATACCGGTTCGCCGTCTATTTCCCCATTAATAAAACCTGAGCAGCGGGATGTGTTTGACATGGGCATTCATGCATTTGACGCATATAGTTTTACCTTTGATAATTTTAAGTTTTACAAACCCCAAACACCTTACACCCATGTGCGATACGGCACCTCAACAGGTATCCGGGATGACAATGTTTTCGCCGGAACGTTAAGCAGAACTTTTGCCAAAAACCTCACGGTCAACGTCGATTACAAGCGATTTAATCAAGTCGGTGAATTTAATCATGACCGCAGTAGAAACACAAACTTTGCAGTCGGTTTCGAAAAAAGCCATTGGAAAAACCGCTTTAAGACCCATCTCATCTATACATACAATCAATATCTTAGGGAAGAAAATGGCGGCATTCAATCCGACGCCAATTTATTACTGAATAATAATGTACAGTCAAGCCGTCTTTCTACGCCCATTTTTACAGAATTGGCAGGGTCAAAATTGAAGTCTTGGGGAGTCCTATTGAATAGCGATCTCGCCTTGTTCAAAGGTGGGGACAGCTTGTCCAGGCTTTCCTCTGACAAAGGGTTACACCTGGGTTATGAGATCAGCTATAAGAAAGATGACGGTCTATACTATGATACACAAATCAATTCCTCTATAGACAGTGCATATTACAGAAATCTGAATACTGATAGTCGTGGTATTCGCAATAGTTACTACCACAATAATTTTAAAAACACGGTATATCTTTCCGCCATAGGCAAAGAAAATAGTAGCAGTGGACAGGCAGACTACTTGAAAGCCGGCCTTTCTTATGAGCGGCACTTGCTGAAATATCAGCCTACGGACAGTTCGTTTTCTGTACTTAAGCTCATCGCAGATGGTCAGTGGGATCTTCCCGGAATCGCCGGCATCAGCGCTTCGGGATATTATGTACTTAATTCTCTGACTCCCATTTACAATATCGAAGGTCGGGCGAGTGGTAAAATAAATAAGATCCTCGATGCAGAAGTATGGTTAAATGTGCGGAACCTTCCTCCGGGATTCTTGTATCAGCACCTCAATCTCAATTCAGTCAAGGTCTATAACACCAATGGTGACAATATTTTTACCACTTATTTCGGCGGAAAAGTATTCATTCCTTTCATTAATCTTGGTGTTTCTTTGCATCAGAACATCATCACGAATTATACTTACTTTGACAATAATTATAAAATGCAACAGGTCGGCGGGGCTACTTCCATCACTGGTGTACAAGCAAAATATGACTTAAAACTTGGTGTTTTCCATCTCGACAATGATGTTTTGTGGCAGGCGACCACTTCTACCCAAGTGCGCATTCCGACTTGGGCGACGACTCATGCCGTCTATCTCGAGGCGAAGTTTTTTAAGAAAAAGTTGCTCATAAATGCCGGTGTGGATGTACGATATCTTTCAGCATTTGATCGACAGGGATACAGTCCTGTGATATTAAATTTTTACAATGCAGATGGTGCCAATTCTTCTTCCATGTTCACTTACGACGCCTTCATTTCCTACAAAATCCGCTTGCTCAGGGGCTTCGTTCGAGTGGACAACATCAACAACATTTATGACAAAAAAGCGCAGTACCAGATCGATCGATATCCGATAGATAAGTTTGCGATTAAGTTTGGGTTTGATTGGATATTTAATAATTGAGGAGGGTAATGGGTAATGGGTAATGGGTAATGGGTAATGGGTAATGGGTAATTACAACAAAAATCATGACCAGATCATGACCATCTTATAAAATCTGCTTTCCATATACTCTTTAGCATAATGTCACCACCTTCGGGGTTTTTGTTATGACCTTTCAATCGATGCTATAATAATTTCACCCCTTCAGATTGTCGCTTACATCATATTTTACCAATACAGTTATAGCGTCCTCGGCGCTTCTTTGACTCTTTGCGTGAAATACTTTTTAGTTCTGAATGATCGGTGCAGCATTTGACATCTTGTCAAATCTCTCTGTGATCCTCAAAAAATGTATTATCAGAGTTTGATCTCAAAGTCAAGTCCTGAATTAGCTCAGTTATAAAATCAAAAACCTTTGTGAAACTCTGTGAAACAACCATTTTGGGTTCGCGCAAAGGTCGCAGAGGTAGATCCCGCAAAGGTCGCAAAGTTATAAAAATCATAACCCTATCTTGACATTCTTATTAAATCTGCGTTCAATTTCCTTTTAGCATAATGTCACCACCTTCGGGGTTTTGATTATTACTAATTAATCGATACTATAATAATTTCACCCTTTCAGGGTTTTCGTTTGCATCATATTTTTCCTATGGAAGGCTCGCTTTGAAAGCTGTGTAATTAGTTATTTCTTCAGAATTATTAATATTACCACCAGAACAACTTAGACTATTAGCCTCGTTTTTGATGGCCTCCACGCGGTTATCAGGATTGGGATGAGTACTTAAAAACTGTGGAGGATTACTACTACCCATTGCGATTATTTTTTCAAAAAAATCTGCTGCACCTGCTGCCCTAAACTTTGTAGGACATAGGTATATAGAACTATACTTGTCCGCCTCGGATTCATTGACCCTACTAAATTTAAGACTAATCAATGATGCTGAAATTTGTGCCAATAATCCTGGATTTTCGCCCAATAATACTGTTAATAATGTACTGATGCCATATTGTTTCGTCATGGCCTCTGTACTATGCCTTTTATCCGCATGAGCCATCTCATGACCCATCACACCTGCAAGAGAAGAGGCGTTGTCTAAATATTTGATCAACCCTGTGTAGATATAAATATACCCACCCGGAGTACAAAACGCATTCTGAGTAGTATCGTCTTTAATTATGTGAAGCTCCCAATTAAAATCATTCTTATGAGTAACCTGGCCGCTGGCTAGTATCTCATCCCTCATAGCATATAGATAATTATAGGCAGCAGCATTGGCGACTGGATCCAAAATCGGAAATTGTGCCGGATCAGCGGCTATCTGAGCTGCTGTCTGCATCCCCAAATCTTTATCGTCCTGTATCGAAAATATATTGATGCCCTCATCCTTATTGCAGCTAAAGAATAGCGTCGTAGATAGTATTGTGGCAAAAATGTAAAACGAAAATCTTTTCATATTAAAATTAATTGTGTGCATTTTGTAACATTGTTATTCAATTAAAAATGATGGGTAAAAATTACTATGGCTACCCCAATTTTCCAATTTGTTTTTAGATAAAACGAAATAAATATTGGCAAAAGTACACATTTTAGCTTATTTGGTTTTCGGCAGATGGATTGATCGGGAGATTGGGTGATCAGATGATAAAGTGATCGGGTGATAAGAGCAGGCTGAACTTCTAGTTTTAGATCAGAGGCGATTATTTTAACAAACAAATGCTACGGAGCGTCGTCTAATGGCTCCAAGACATCTGACGGTTTAGGATAGCTTCCAAAATAAAGCGCAAAACATCCATTACACAGCAAAAGATTGAATAATTTTTGAATTGTTGATAAGGTAGCCGCCTACGGGGCAAGTTTTCATAGCATGGCGTTTGATTACAAACAGGTAGGACCTATGGCCCAAAAATTCTCCTAGCATGGTAATTATTTTTTTGAAAATGGCACCTTTAATCCACAAATGATTGTGACGACAAAATCACACCGCTTCCACCACGCCTTTCTTATCCAAAAATGGATGCCTATTCTCCCACTCTTCTCCTTCCTGTCTCGGACTCATACTATTGAACCAACGTCTGATCCATGAGTTGCTGATACATAGAAAGGTAGAAAGATATTTTGGTTCACAACCGAGGCGAGCCTTCGCTTCCAGAGCAGTGCGGCCCATGATGAGCAACTTACATCTACTCTCAATAGCTGTCTCCACACCGAAGAATAACATATTAAAATACAGATTGTGCTGTTTATTACTCTCGTAATCAAATCCAATGTAATACATATCCAGTGTGCCATTATATTGCCAAGCTGAATAAAATGCAATTAACTCACCGTCTTTGAAGAAGCCCCAGATCCTAAATGCCTTTTCGAAAGATTTTTTAAGCATGGGCAGGTATGCCGCAGAAAGATAGCCAAGCCTTACTTGTTGATTATTGGCAACTTGATTGTATAATTTAAATATAGGGTCTTGGTGCTTTATCACCTCCTCCAGCGACATTTCACTTACAGACACCCCATTCATTTGGCTTCTGACTTTGCGATAGCGCTGGGCATATTTATGCTTTAATGCCTTTTCATAGTCTTTGATCGAAGTCCATTCCGGATCGACCTTCATTTCCATTGAAATATCGTTGGGCATACGGATGAAATCCGGCTTCAAGTTCTGAAAATGGGTTACTAAATTCTGGGGTAGATCCTTGATAAGAAGCGCCTTTGCACGGGAATATTGCACACAGGCATCCATCATAGCAGCATAGATGGTATATGATTCATAAGCCCCTTTGGTCCTGGAATGAAAGGTCGAGATCTCATGATGAAATAAATGCCCGGCGACAAGTAACCTTGGACATAATACTCCGCAAATAGTCCTCCAAGCAGTTTTAGTTATGAAAGGGAGATTTTCATCATTCAAGTGATATCTACAGACAGCTAACTGTTGAAAATAGGCAACAGCTATCAACTTTTCTCCATCAAAATATCCAACATAGAGATGAGTAATATCCGGCAGTGCAGCTTTTTCAGCGAGTAAAAGAGTATTAGTTCTTAGAAAATGCTTTAATGGCAATATCGTATTCCATGCTTCTGGAAGTTCGTCCACATTGCGATATATTCTGACAGCAGAAGATGTTGACTTTACTCCGCAATACGATTTTCGTACAGGGACTATCTGATGCTGTGAAGATTTGGCCATCTATAATTACTTTTTTTGCCTTAACAGCTTCTTGTCTACCATGTTCTGGTAGAAAGTATATTTGTCAAGGATGCCACCCGGAATTCCATCTCTGATCAAAAGACATAGATCAGTTTTTCCTTGTAGGAAAATATTATAACATTCCATCCATACAGCATTATGCGATATTGAAATAACAGCATTCAGCTCGAGGTTATCCAATGTCACATAAGGGTCAGGACTCGCCAGGATCTGCTCCCTGCTGATGCTTCCGAGGACATTTCCATCTTTATAAACCGGAAAAAATGGTTGCTGGGTATAATTCAATAATTCTCTGGCATTTGTGACTTTATCATCATGCTGAAAATATTGAAAGTCAGACAGCCCCAGCCCTTCAATCGTCGTGCTTTGGAGGATAGATTCCGCTTTCGTCTGACGATATTCCATGTAGGCTCCCTGAAATATAAAGATTCCAATCAGTGCTAAAATAAAGTTCCCGGAATATAATCCTAGTCCAATAAATGCCAAACTGCATACCTGGCCAATACGTGCTGCGATCAATGTGGCTGTAACTTTCTTCCATTTCATGGCAAGTAATGCCCTCAGCACCCTTCCTCCATCCAGTGGAAAAACAGGAAGCAAATTAAATATGATCAATGTAACATTGACCACCATCAAAACACTGAAGAATTTTATTGGATTGCCATTGAAAAAATACAAGTTTTCATCAATATGAAATATAGGATTCACACCCATTCCAACATATAGCACAAGAAAGATGATAGTTGCAATGACGACATTTACTGCCGGTCCAGCCAGTGCTACCACAAGTTCCTGAATTGGTTTATCGGGCATTTTCATGAGTCGGGCTATTCCCCCAAGTGGTGTAAGTATAATATCCAGTGTTTTTACACCATATCTACGCGCCGCCAAAGCATGTCCGTATTCGTGCAAAACGACACACAAAAATAAACTGAGGATAAAAAGGCCGAACCACAAAGCTCCCGCCACACCCATATTATCTGTATAACCGGTGTAGATGACATAAAAGATAATATAACCGAACGACCAGTGGATTTTTACAGGGATATCAAAGTATCTACCGACGGATAAAGAACCTTTTTCAAATATGGCCAATGTGCTTGTTTTATTGTGAACTATACAACGTTGAGCGGTACATATAGTTCACCATTGATGATGCCGCGGGCGATGACAAGTTTCTGTATCTCACTAGTTCCTTCATAGATCTGTGTGATCTTGGCGTCGCGCATGAGTCTTTCCACATGATATTCTTTTACAAAACCATAGCCTCCATGAACCTGCACTGCTTCCACCGTATGTTTCATAGCAGCATCTGAGGCGAAGAGTTTCGCCATACTTGCAGAGATAGTATAATCCAGGCCATTGTCCTTCATCCATGCTGCGCGATGAACCATTAATCTGGCTGCTTCAATATCTGTAGCCATATCCGCCAATTTAAAGGCGATGACCTGATGCTGATATATTTCTTTACCGAATGATTTTCTTTCCTTGGAATATGCAGTAGCTAGTTCAAATGCTCCGGCAGCGATGCCCAATGCCTGTGAAGCAATACCAATCCTACCTCCGGATAAGACTTTCATGGCAAATTTGAAACCAAACCCATCTTCTCCGATCCTATTTTCCTTAGGTACTTTGACATCGTTGTACATGATGGTGTGTGTATCTGATGACCTGATGCCGAGTTTGTCCTCTTTTGCACCGATCTCAACTCCTTCCCAATCTGTCTCAACGATGAATGCGTTGATCCCTCTGTGTTTTTTCTCCACATCAGTCTGAGCGATGACTAAATGAATTTTTGATGAACCGCCACTTGTGATCCAGTTTTTGATACCATTCAACAGATAATGGTCACCCATATCAACAGCTGTAGTTCTCTGACTTGTCGCATCACTTCCGGCTTCGGGCTCACTGAGACAAAAAGACCCAATTATTTCTCCGGAGGCAAGTCTTGGTAAATATTTTCTTTTTTGCTCTTCTGTTCCATACTCTTCAAGACCCCAGCATACCAGGGAGTTATTGACAGACATGATGACACTGCAGCTGTTATCAACTTTGGATATTTCTTCCATAGCGAGTACATAACTGATCGTATCCAGTCCGCTCCCGCCATATTCCGGAGAGACCATCATGCCCAGAAAGCCCATTTCGCCCATTTTCTGGACAAATTCTTTAGGAAATATCATTTTTGTGTCCCGCTCTATCACTCCGGGGAGGAGTTCTTTTTGAGCGAATTCTCTAGCAGCTTCTTTAACTGCCATATGTTCATCTGAAAGTGTAAAAATCATTGATTGTCGTATTGATAAATAAAAAAATTGGATGTCAAATATCTGACGTTATATGACAATAAGCTGCGCAAATGTATGATTTAAAAAGGATTGTTACAATAGTAAGGTCATTTTTCAATAATTTATAGAAATCTGTAAGAAGTAATGAATTATCCTAAAATCTATTAATTAATTCATAAAATCCTTTAAAAATAAAGCATTTCACTTGAATAATCATTTTCTTCCAAATTCCGAAGCCATCTTTTTCTATCTTTATGCGTTATAGTAGCAATATAAAATAAATTATTCGTGCGATGAGGTCTGGTATATTTTTTTTGATTTGCATTCTTCTTGCTTTCTTTTCGGAAAGTTCTTTAGCTCAGCGGGGCTATCATGGGCCTATACAATTAAGTGGTGTGGTCGTCACACAAGAGAATGGTCAACCAGTGAAAATGCCTTATGTTACCGTTGCGGTAGAAGGCACTAATAGGGGTACTTATTCCAACTGGGAAGGTTTCTTTTCACTAGTAGTAGAAAAAGGTGAAAAGGTTGTCTTTACTTATGTGGGTTACAAAACTGTAGAATATATCATCCCCGACACACTCACTACTAATAGATATTCTATCTTCCAAATCATGTCATTTGATAATATCTTATTGCCTGAGACAGTCATCTATCCTTGGCCTGACAGGGACAACTATCGTGCCGAATTCCTTGCCATGGATGTCAATAGTGATATTACCGATCGTATTCAGGAGAATCTTGATAAAAAAGTACTTGCTTCACTTTATGACAAAGTGCCTGTAGATGGCAAAGAGTCGACATCACAGTTTCTTCGTCAAAATGCAGCTTCCTATTATTATCAGGGACAAGTCAAGCCGATCAATCTATTGAATGTTTTCGCGTGGAAGCAATTCATGGACGCATGGAAGGCAGGTCAGTTTAAGAAGAAGAAGGAAAAATGATAAAGAGCAATGACTGTTGTAATTGATCAATCAAATTTAAAAGATACTTCAAAAATTCTTAGCAAAAAATTAAAGAAGACTCCCAAATCAGGTAACTTATCGAAGCATTTTGGTAAGCTTAAAAGAAATATCGATGGTTTAGATTATCAGATTTTGGTGAGAGAAAATGAAGATTGATTTTATTGCCAATACCAATTTCCTAATTTATCTTCACTAAGAAAATAAAATAATAGAGCCTTTTCTTGTTTATAATTTTGGTGTTTCGTTTGTTTCTGAAATAGAAATATTGGGATTTCATGGTATTACAAAATCTGATGAAACAAAGCTTAAATTGCTTTTGAACGATTGCTTTCAAATTGAGTGGAATACAAAAATCAAGGAGCAAACAATCCAATTGAAGAAAAAATATAGCATCAAACTTCCGGATGCAATTATTGCAGCAAGCTGTTTAGTTTATGACATTCCTCTGGTTACGGCAGATAAAGGTTTTTCTAAAATCAAAGAATTAGATTTGGTTCTGATTGAATTATAAAAACCGATCCTTTCATTCCTTATCCGCCGCCATTGTGGCAACAGGAATTGCTTTTCCTATCTCTATTAAGATCCGTTGGGTTTGAATTTCTTTCTATTTTCAAATCCGGTTTTTCTTTTATTATTAATGCGCAATCCACAAACTTGAGTTATAAATCTTTGCTTAGTGTAAATAAAACACTAATTTTGCACCTAAATTAATAATCTGTGAAAATCGTAGTTGACTGCGGAGGGACCAAAGGTGACTGGCGCTTCATAGCGCGCGATGGCTCCGTAACCAACTACGAAAGCAGAGGCTTTAGTCCGGTCACTCAAAGTATGTGGGACCTGGAGCAGATCATAAAGATCGATCTGCCGCTGATAGAAGACACTGTCGCAGAGGTGCATTATTATGGTACCGGAGTTCATAGCGAAACGATCATTCATTCCATGACCTCGACGCTCTCGCACTTGCTGAAAGCCAATACTGTCAATGTCAACACAGATCTTTTTGCTGCATGTAGAGCTACGTGTCAAGACAATCATGGCATCGTAGCAATACTGGGAACAGGATCTGCTTCCTGTTTATATGACGGGAAAGAAATCGTGGATAAGATTCCATCTCTTGGGTTTATTGCCGGTGATGAAGGGGCTGGATCCATGATAGGAAAAAAGATCCTTCAATCTTATTTTTACAGAGAAATGCCTCAAAAGATACAGGCAGCTTTCGAAGAAAACTATACATTGACAAGGGAAGAAATGTTGGAAAATATTTACAAAAGACCGGGTGCCAATAGCTATCTTGCTTCTTTTGCCAATTTTGCATTAACTTTGAAAAAAGAAGAATTTATCCACAATATTATCATTGAGGAATTCGATCGTTTTACGCTAAGGCATCTTAGCAAGTATGAAAATGATGGAAGTGTAAAATGTCATTTTGTAGGGTCAATTGCCTGGTTCTTAAAAGAAGAACTTGAAATTTCCCTAGCAAAATTTGGATTACAATTAGGAAACATCATCAGAAAGCCCATCGACCAATTAGTCGCGTATCACCATATCACCCACATTAATTAATTATTATTCTATTAAGCATATGATCAAAAGAGTAGGTATTTTAACTTCAGGCGGTGACGCACCAGGCATGAATGCCGCCATCAGAGCGGTGGTTAGAACTGCTATTTACCATGACTTGCATATCTATGGCATCATGAATGGTTATGAAGGACTAATCGAAGGAAAAATAAAGAGACTCGAGAAAGGCGATGTTGGTAACATCATCCAAAGAGGTGGTACCATTCTTAAAACATCCAGGAGCCAACGTTTTATGACCGTCGAAGGTCGTCAGCAAGCATATGAAACATTATTGGCAAATGACATTGACGCTCTTGTCGTCATTGGTGGAAATGGTACGCTGACAGGTGCAGCTATATTTTCAGAAGAATTCAACATTCCCATCATTGGTTTGCCTGGAACGATCGACAACGATCTTTCGGGTACGGATTATACCATTGGGTTTGATACTGCCATCAACACCGCCATAGAAGCTGTGGATAAGATCCGCGATACTGCAGATTCTCATAATAGATTGTTTTTTGTCGAAGTTATGGGTCGTGATTCCGGTTACATCGCTATGTATACGGGTATCGGAAGCGGCGCCGGCAACGTGCTTGTTCCAGAGATCGACACTAATCTTGAAGATCTGGTAACAGCATTGAAACTTGCGGCCAAAAGGGATAAACTTTTCTCTATCATCATTGTGGCAGAAGGATGCAAAATGGGGGGAGCACAGGATATTGCCAAAAAAGTAATGGAACAATTCGCTGATGTAGAAGCTAAAGTTACTGTCATCGGACATTTGCAAAGAGGTGGCGCACCATCTTGTCAGGATAGGGTACTCAGCAGCCGATTGGGCTATGCTGCCATTTATGGTCTAATTAATGGTGAATCAGGTTGTATGGCCGGGGTTATCAATAATAAAGTCATCTTTACCCCAATCATGGATGCTATCGTTCAGCAAAAAGAATTGAATGATGACTTTATAAAATTGGCGAAGATATTGGCGATATAGATCATTATATTAACTCAAGTTTCGGCGTTAAATATAAGTCTTAAGAGTATTGCTACCGCTCAAAATAAGGTAGAAATTAGAAGTTAGAAGCTTGCCCGACTAAAGGAGTACCGGCGGGGAAACTTCGATGATTGAGTCCCGCAAATAAAATCATCTAAATAAATATATGAAATTTATTAACCATACTAAATAATAGATTTACAGCAATTTAGTTATATATATTCACAAATTATTTTATATTTATATTATTGATAAACAATGCAATAAGCAACTTCTAAATTTTAGATATTAAAAAAATCAGCTGTAAATCCTTGGCCCAAACACTGCCGACCCGACCCTTACCATTGTAGCCCCTTCTTCGATGGCTACTTCAAGGTCTCCACTCATTCCCATAGAGTATTCTTTGATATATTGTTCTCCAGGATAAGTTGCATTGATCTCTTCTCCTATAGCCTTCAGTAATCTATATGACGGCCTAGCTTCTTCGGCAGTATCAGCAAATAGCCCTATTGTCATTAATCCAATGATGTTTAATGTTTTGACATTTATTATTTCCTCTACAAAAGCCAAAACGTCCTCCGGTGCAAGCCCAAACTTACTTTCCTCAAAGGAAGTATTGACCTGGATCATTATATCCAATTTCCTCCCCAATTCAGTAAGTCTTTTGTCAAGTTCTGATACCAAAGAAAGTGAATCAACTGTCTGAATCGCATGAGCATATTTTAATACTTCTTTGACTTTATTGGATTGTAGGTGACCAATGAAATGTCGTTCATAATCCAAATCTGAAAGTTCATCTGCCTTTGAGGCAAATTCCTGCACTTTGTTTTCACCGATGAGCTTATGACCACTCTCTATGGCGATGCGGATTCTTGAAGGGTCGACTGTTTTGGTTGCTAGTAAGAGTCTTACTGAACTAACTTCTCTACCTGCTTTTTCACACGCGTGTCTGATGCGCGATTGAATAACTTCAATGTTGTGGAGAATGTCTGATTGAATCTGGTTCAAGTTGATGGTTTTTCTTAGGGTAAAGTTATAGATTTGAGATCATTTTCCTATAAAAGGATTTTACTCTCGGTCAGGATGGACTTGAAAAACATGGAAAATGTGCTGGGAATCTCACCCCGCCTACTCCACATCATCTCTTCCCGAATCGGGTGCGGGACTTTCGATGCGCTTCAGCATTCTTCGAGATTTCGTTACGTTTCACTTCCTTTAAAAGGTCGCTAATGCACCTTTTATTCGTCGTTCACCCCTCCGACCGGAGGGGAAGTCACCTCATTGTTTTGTTTTTTATGTTATTACCACAACGCTTAATAATTAACGAAATGTAATGTCGCATCTTCCCCTCATGCTGAGGGGTGCCAAAGGCGGGGTGAGATATTTTGATGCCTGCGCTAATAGGCGGGGTGAGTTTTAATTCGATTTATTTTTTACCATTTTTTTACAGACCTTTGTCCACACATGAGCGAAACAAATAAAATAGCAGCCTTTTTTAAAGTACTTGAAGCCTCCATTGAAGAAAATGGTTTCATCTCTTTGACTCTAAGTAAGCCGAAGGACAAGCACAGTCTCGTCAAAAATATTTATCTGCGACCCATTTTGCTTCAAAGCGAAGAAATGATCCAGATGGTGATCAAATATCCCACAAGGGAAGAAACTAAAAATCTATCTGTTCCTGATTTTCTGGCCTTTTTAAGCCTGAGTTTGCAGAGCCACTTTGGATATGCACATGTTTTATTAAAAGACCAGGAAGGACACCTTTTAGTCTCAAATAGAGGTTTTGTAACTTTAAAATGGAAGAAAACTACGCTCGAAGCTTTTCAGCTGCCAATACACGACAAAGAAAAACAATACCTTGTATCAACAGAAGCACCATTTCTTCGGCCTCTCGGTATAGCTTCCGCCAGTGGCAACATCATCAAAGAACATTATAAAAAATACAAACAGATCTCCCGCTACATAGAACTTTTCGCTCCACTAACCGAATCTTTAGATAAAGCAAAAAAGACAACCATCGTCGACATGGGTTGCGGTAAAGGTTATTTGACTTTTGCTATGCATGACTGGATGCGCACTTCCGGTTTTACAGATGTAGAAACACTCGGCATTGATATTAAGTCTGATGTCATTGCATCTAATAACAAAATCGCTCAATCAATTGGTTACGATGGATTAGAATTTATCAATGGTACCATCGATACCACAGAAGATCTTCAACCGGATATTTTAGTTGCGCTTCATGCTTGCGACACTGCTACAGATGACGCTCTTTTTTATGCCATCCAACAGCAAACAAAGATTATCGTTGTCGCTCCTTGCTGCCACAAACAAGTCCGAAAATCTATCGGCACGAATGACCTCACCAATTCGTTATTGAAATATGGCATTATCAAAGAACGTTTTGCAACGGATCTTACAGACATGATCCGAGCCAATATTTTAAAATATCTTGGTTATCAGGTGAAAGTTATGGAGTTCGTCGGGCTGGAACATACACCAAAAAATATCATGATCACGGCAGTTTACAATGGTCAGAAAAATGAAATAGCTTTGGAAGAGATCCATTCCTGGATGACCCTTTTCAGCATAAGTAACCACTACCTTCTAGACCGGCTACAAATCAGTGTTGGGATATAAGCGCTGTTTTATGTAACATTGTAAAACGGTTTTATCAAATTCAATGTTAGTAAGACACAAGAGAAACATATACTTAAAAGATCGGAGGAAAAGCTGTTTTCTTACCAGGCTTTGCCTTATTTGTTTTTTTTGCTGCATCTTCCATTTTCAACAATCCTTAGCTTTTTCAGTCGACACTTCTGGTATTGATTCCATTAATCTCATTAATTCTTCAAAAAGTTTAGGTGGTATTATTGAAAGTGGAAGTAAAAAAGAAAGCCGTCAGGATTATTTTACCAGATTTGAAGGAAAGATCATTCGCGGAATCCGGGTTTCTACCCAACTTTCAAAATTTAGTGTTTCCAATAGCAAACCAGAATATGTTCAATGGAGTGCACGTGCAGGATTAAAAGCGGCTGAGGCACTTCATGCAGACACAAAAAGAAAAAGAATTTACGATTTTCTCTTAATCCATGAAGGAGAAGAAATAAAATCACAGAAAATGGTGGAGGCCGAACGTTTGCTGCGTTCGAATCGATTTATGGACGATGCTATCTTTATAATCCGTGAGGAGACAATGAGCAATGATTCTGTTGAAATACTTATTCTAACAAAGGATGTTTTTTCATTAAAGCCCGAATTAAATTATTTTTCTCCACAAAAATTTACTGTTGGTCTGGTGGAGGCTAATTTCCTTGGCCAAGCAAACACTTTTGGCATCAATATTCATAAGGATCCTGAGTCAATCAATAAAGTCAGGGCTTCTCTCAAATACACTTTTAATAGCCCTTTTGGCAATTACATCAATTTTTCTGGCGCATTTAGCGCCTTTGGAAGGAGCCTAACTTCATCACGAAGATCTGAAAACTCTTTTATTGTTTCTGCGGAACGTCCATATCTGACCAATTTATTTCGATGGCAGGGAGGTGTCGTCCTTGGGGTTTTTGCCAATTATGATTATTTCAATGACACGCTATTTTCTCAAAAAAACAAATATAAGTATACGCTGCTTGATTCCTGGATTGGGCTAAATAATTATAAACTAAATCTGTTCAACTTACTTAAGAAAGAGTGGTCTATTCTATATACAGCCCGGGTAACATCTAAATATTTTTCTCAAAAGCCAAAGTTTGTGGACCAGGATTATGTGTTCAATGTGGTGGATAATACGAGTTTCCTTTTACAGGCAAGTTTGTTTCGAAGGAGCTTTTATCGCTTTACACATCTTTTCGATCTGGGTCGACCGGAAGATATCGAAACTGGTCGACTTATTTCGTTGACTGGAGCGTATGCAGGCAGAAATCTCAACCCGGGGTTTTATACAAGTTCTGAATTCCAACTTACTGAGCACCTGGGTGAAGATAATTTTATAAATTTAAAATATTCTATTGGCGGATTCTACAATAACAACGCTTTTTATGATGGCACCGCTATATTATATGCCTTATTCATTCCCAGGAAAAAAGACCTCGGGGAATATTACTGGCGCAATTACTTTTCTTTGGCATACAGTCATCTTTTCAAGCAACGATATACTCCGCTAATACAGGGAGAAGGCCAATGGGGACTGATGGATTATGGCAATACAATTACCACAGGTAATAAGAGGTTGGCATTTAGATTCGAAAGTTTACTTTTCATAAAAGAAGAAGTGTGGGGCTTCAACGTCGCTCCACTTTTTACCAGCCAATGGTTATATATGCATCGGGATAAAGATGAAAGTGACGAAATATATTCAGCACTTGGTTTGGGGGCAAGGCTTAGAAACAGACGTTGGATCGCCAGTGCTGTGGAGGCCAAAATGTTCTTTTACCCGCGCCTTGTCGGAGAAGCCGGAACTATTGGTTTCTCTTTGCGTTCCACTTTTGACCTTACAAGCACATTGTCTTTACTGCACAGACCTGAATTTATTGTTCTTTAATTTCCTTTATGCATTTAATATGTTCCACGTGAAACATACTTTTTTAATATATGTTAATGTGAGATATAAATTATCTAATATTACATAAATTAAAAAATGTCTTTCATATACTTATTTTTACTCATATTTGAACTAATTTCAGCTAATTTCCTATGAAAGTTCTAAAGTTTGGAGGCTCTTCCCTTGCCACCGGCGAACGTATAAAAAACGTTGCTAAAATTATTATTGAGACAAAAAGTAGAAAACAAGGTCTTATAATTGTTGTTTCTGCTTTTGGTGGAATTACCGATAAATTAATTGAACTTGGAAATATCGCTTCATTGGGCGATGTTCAATATTTAGATATTATAGATGGTATAGTAAAACGCAATCAAGAAATATCAAATGTACTATTTCCAAAGAAAGTGGATCAAAACGCATTTATAAAGGAATTATCAGTTTTCCAGGAAGAATTGAAAGGACTAGTTAAGGGCATATTTTTGCTAAGGGAAATATCTCCAAGATCTTTAGATTATTTATTAAGTTTTGGTGAGAGAATTTCAGCATTCACCCTCTCCTATTACATTAATCTAAACGGGAAACCATCAGTATATACAGATGCCCGACAATTTATAAAAACAGACAAAAAATATAATAAAGCAACCGTTGATTTTCTTTCAACAAATCATCTTATCAAAGATTATTTCAAAACTGTCACAGCCATTCCAATTGTTACAGGATTCATAAGCACCGCATTTGACGGCACGACAACTGTATTAGGAAGAGGAGGATCAGATTATACTGCAGCAATAATCGGCGCAGCCCTTAATGCTTCTGTTATAGAAATTTGGACAGATGTCAATGGCGTACTTTCAGCAGACCCTCGCAAAGTTAATGATGCATACACAATACCTTATCTTAGTTATGATGAAGCTTCTGAAATAAGTCACTTTGGAGCAAAGGTAATTTATCCACCAACCATCATACCGGCTCGTAATCTAAATATTCCAATCATTATCAAAAACTCCTTTTTTCCGGATAATGCAGGAACAACTATTCAGCGCCAAAAAACCGTTTCAGAAAAAATACTTAAAGGGGTAACTTCGATCTCCAAGGTGAGCATGTTGACACTACAAGGTAGCGGTCTGGTTGGCGTCCCTGGAAGTGCTGCAAAACTATTCATGGCACTTTCTGAACAACAAATAAACATCATCCTCATCTCTCAAGGTTCTTCTGAAAACTCTATAAGTTATGTTATTTCAGCTGAACAGTCAGAAGTTGCGACATTAGCTCAGGAGAAAGCTTTTGAAAAAGAGATAGAAAATGGCCTTGTAGATAAGACAAAGGTGGAAAACGATCTTTCCATTGTTTCTATTGTAGGTGAAAATATGAGGAATACTCCCGGGATCGCAGGGAAAATGTTCAAAGCATTAGGATCAAATGGTATTAATGTCTTTGCTATAGCTCAAGGTTCTTCTGAGTTGAATATTTCAGCGGTCGTACATAAAGATAATGAAGTAAAAAGTTTGAAGGTACTTCATGAATTATTCTTTCTTTCCAATACCATTCAGGTAAATTTATTCTTGGCAGGCACAGGGTTAATTGGATCAACATTGTTATCACAGATAAATCAGCAGTATCGTTTTTTAAAAGAGAAAAACAATGTAGAGATTAAACTGATCGGTCTTACCAATTCAAGAAAAATGATTTTTGATCTCGATGGAATTAAGCTTAATTCGTGGGGAGAACAAATGGAGAAAACTACGGAAGAAGCTGATGCAGGATCTTTCGTTCAGAAATGTATAAATGCCAATCTTCCCTATTCAGTTTTTGTAGATTGTACAGCGACTGAACAGATTCCTTCACATTATAGCAAATTGTTGGAACACAGTATATCGATATCTACTCCTAATAAAGTTGCTATTTCCGGAAATTATAAGGAATATTCATCGCTAAAAGAAAAAGCAAATAAAAATAATGTATTTTTTCATCATGAAACTACAGTTGGAGCAGGTCTACCTGTATTAAGTACCTTAAAAAACCTCAAGGAAAGTGGAGATAAAATCCTCTCTATAGAAGGTGTTTTTTCGGGATCCGTTTCATACATTTTCAACACTTTTTCGGGAAAAGTTTCTTTTTCAGATACGGTGAAAAATGCAGCAAAAAAAGGATATACCGAGCCAGACCCACGCATTGATCTTAATGGTGTTGATGTAAAAAGAAAACTGGTCATATTGAGTAGGGAAGCTGGGTTTAATTTAAAAGAAGAAGATTTTAAAATAAAAATGTTCCTTCCAAAAGAAGTACAAAAAGCTAAAGATATTCCGGAATTTTGGGAAGCTATATCAGCTTCCGATTCATACTTTGATAAGTTAATACAGAAATCTAAAAAGGAGAAGGGCAAATTAAGATTTATCGGAAGAGTTACAGAGAAAGGAGCCACTTTAAGCCTCCAAACTGTAACTAAAGAAAACCCCTTTTATCATCTTGATGGTAGCGATAATATGATAGTGTTCACGACAGAAAGATACAAAGAAAGACCGCTGGTTATTCAGGGACCGGGAGCAGGAGCAGAAGTGACTGCTTCGGGTGTATTTGCTGAAATTCTTTCAATTATCTCAATGTTAAAAGATTAATATGGCGACAGGAATTAAAGTGTTCGCGCCGGCAAGTGTTGCAAATCTTGCCTGCGGATATGATATACTTGGATTGGCATTGGAGCGTCCGGGAGATGAAATAATAATCAGGAAAACTGATGGTAAGGGACTTAAAATAAATAAGATATTTGGTGCTGACCGAAAGTTACCAACAGATATTCACAAGAATACAGCCGGGTTAGCTGCTTATGCTTTACTTAAATCTGTTGATAGAATAGGTGAGGGAATTGAGATGGATATTTACAAAAAAATGCCCTCAGGCAGCGGACTAGGTTCCAGTGCAGCCAGCGCTGCTGCAGCGGTATGGGGTATTAATGCTTTGTTAGATCTTCGGCTTACTAAAAGAGAATTATTACATTTTGCAGTACTTGGTGAGCAGGCAGCAGATGGCAGTTATCATGCTGACAATGTTGCTCCATCATTGATGGGTGGCATTATATTCATTAGAGATAATGAAAGCCTGGATATTCATAAATTACCACCTATTCCTGGTTTATACCTGGCTATGGTACATCCTGCTATGACGATCATGACAAAGGATGCAAGGGATATCATTAAACCAAATGTTGCTTTAGAAGATCACATACATCAGTCAGGAAATGTTGGCGGATTAATCATCGGTTTTTATACTTCCGATATAGAACTTATCAAAAGATCACTAAATGACGTTATAATCGAACCTCAAAGAGCATCCTTAATAGATCATTTTTATGAAGTTAAAGAAGCAGCATTAAATGCCGGAGCATTAGGTTGTAGTATTAGTGGCGCAGGTCCATCTATGTTTGCTTTATGCTCAAACAGTATTATAGCTGAAGAAGTTAGCGAAGCGATGTCTGAAGTATTCAAGAGAAATAATATAAAATCTAATCCTTTCATATCTCGCATTAATCAGGAAGGAGCCATAATAATATAATAACACTATGAAATATATTAGTACCAGATCATCCGATGTCCAATATGATTTTGATGAGATTGTTCGAAAAGGAATACCAGATGATGGTGGATTATTTGTCCCTGAAAATATTATAAAATTTGATGAAGCATATTTCATAAACATTCAGGACAAGACTTTCTACGAAATTGCTTTTGATGTCTCCAGAACGTTTATCGGAACCGATATTATTCCTGATGAGGATTTAAAAATCATAATAGAAACTGCCTTTAATTTCGACTTACCACTAGTAAAAGTTCAAAAAGACTTATCTGTTTTAGAATTATTTCATGGGCCCACTTCTGCCTTTAAAGATTTTGGTGCAAGATTTATGGCAAATGTATTAGGATTCTTGCAAAAGAAAAATGATATAAAAACCACTATTGTCACAGCGACTTCAGGTGATACTGGGGGAGCTGTAGCATCTGCTTTTCATAATGTAAAAGATGTCAATGTATTTATCCTCTATCCTAAAGGAAGAGTAAGTGATTTTCAAGAAAAACAGATCGCAGGGCTTGGTGATAATATTAGGGCTATTGAGATAAATGGTTCATTTGATGACTGTCAGGCAATGGTAAAAGCTTGTTTTGAGGATAATAAGTTTAAAGAAGATTTTAATTTAACTTCTTCAAACAGTGTCAACTTTTCGAGGATTATACCGCAGATCATTTATTATTTTGAAGCATATAGGAACGCTATTGCTCAAGGTCATAAGAATGTATCATTTATAGTGCCAAGTGGAAATTTTGGAAATATCACAGGAGCAGTTTATGCTAAGAAAATGGGATTACCAATGGGTAAACTTATAGCAGCTACTAATGCAAATGATGCTTTTCCAAACTATCTACAAAGTGGAATTTATGAAACAAATAAAAGTAAGCGAACTATAAGTAATGCGATGGATGTGGGTAATCCTTCAAATCTCGAGAGAATTTTTTACATCTTTCGTTCCACGTGGAACAAAATTGTTCAAGAATTCAATAGCCATTCCATAGATGATCAAACAACCAAAACCATTATTGAAAATTATTATAATAAATACAATTATATAGTAGATCCACACACCGCTGTAGGAATAGCAAATTATTTATTAGAAACTATGTATCATTCAGACACCCATTATATAGTACTTGCTACTGCACATCCTTATAAATTCGAATCAGTGATGCATAGTGTACTACCTAAGTTGAACATACCAACCAATACTCATATTAATAATTATTTAAATATAACTATTGATAAAGTAAGTATGACTAAAGATCTGGAAGCTTTAAAATCTTATATAAATAAGGAAGTAAATAATTGAATTTTAAGTTGGCTTAGGCCCCTAATAAAAATCTTGACTTAATAGAATCGCTATCTTTTATAAACAATTACATAGTAAAAATAAAATTAGGCTTCACTAAGAAACTTCTTTAAAATAGCATTAAACTCTTCAGGTTTCTCCATCATAGGACTATGACCACATTCATCAAGGAAGAATAACTGAGAATTCTTAATTAATTCGTGAAACTTCTCAGCAACAAATGGAGGCGTAATTGAATCATTTTTACCCCAAATTAAACACGTTGGAGCCACAATTCCATGTAATACTCCCTCTAGATTATGTCTTACGGCTGACTTAGCAGTAGCCACAATTCTTATCCCTTTACTTCTGTCATTAACAATAGAGAAAACCTCATCGATCAATTCTTTTGTTGCTACTTCGGGACGAAAGAAAGTACTTTCTGTTTTCTTCTTTATAAAGTTGTAATCACCCCTACGAGGATAAGTAGAACCCATGGCACTCTCAAATAAACCGCTGCTGCCGGTCAAAGTTACAGAAGAAATTTTCTCAGGTCTTTTTAAAGCATAAAGGATAGCAATATGTCCACCTAGAGAATTTCCTAATACATGCACCTTGTCAATGCCCATATGATCAACAAAATCATCGATATAATCTACAAGACCCGATACAGAAACCTTTAGTAGTGGCAATTCATAAATAGGCAGCATCGGTATAATTACTCTATGACTATCCTTGAAGTATTCAAACAGATCAGTAAAATTACTCAACCCTCCAAACAGTCCATGAAGCAGCAATAGCACTTCACCATCCTCCTTTGATTGTATATACTTAAACTTATCTGATGTTAATATAGGATGCTCCATGTAACAAAGATTAAAAAATAAATTAACAACTTAAAATATTTTATTGAAAGGCTAAAATAATGCAATTTTAAATAATAATTATAATGTATTTACCCTGCTTTCTGAATATTGACAAACCTAAAATATAAATACAAAGTGGCACTTATTAAACATATTGCACCCATTTGGTGCATCACACCAAGATCTACAGGTAAACTTCCTTTACAATTAATCACAGTCAAAATACCAAGGGTTACTTGAAGTAATAAACTAAAAATAAAAATATTCAAAGTGCTATTAAATAGCCTCAAGTGAACAAGTCTTTTTCTCAATTTTATAAACAATAATACACCCAAAATAAATAATACATAAGCAACATTCCTATGTAAAAATTGAAATAAAGCAGGAGCAAAGAGATGAGCATCATACTCCTTTATATTCGTCATTGTCCAATTATTGACATCCATTAAATCACCAGGAATATAGACACCATTCATCATAGGCCATGTAGGAAACCAAAGGCCTGCCTTCATACCTGACATGATACCACCAAGAATAAGTTGAATGATCAGTATGCCACCTATCCAATTGATGTATTTCTTTTCACGTGGAACATTTACTACTTTTCGATCGGGAAATGTAACCTTAATAGTTGTCCAAAATAAATAAGCGTAGACAATAAATGCAAGATTCAAATGTAGAGTAAGTTTATAAGCATTTACCCAAGGACGATTGATTAAACCACTTGCTACCATGATCCACCCAAATACACCTACCAATCCTCCCAGTATAACAATTATGATCAGATCCCGAAGTAACTTCTTCTTTATCATCTTTCGGTACAGAAACCAACCGAAAGGTATAATAAATACAAAACCCAGTGTTCTGGCCCACAGCCTATGAAAGTATTCCCAAAAATAAATAAATTTAAACTCGGACACTGACATACCTTTATTGATCTTGTGATACTGGGGTGTTTCCTTGTAAAGCTCAAAAGCTTCATTCCAAGCCACATCCCCCATAGGTGGAAAAGTACCAACCGCTATCTCCCACTTCGTGATGGATAGGCCTGAACCGGTAAGTCTGGTGATACCACCGATCATTACTTGAATTGCAATCATTAACACACCTAGCCACAACCAGTATTTGACGATATTTGAATGTGAATAGAGGGCTTTTTCTTGAAGTTCGACAACGTTTAATTCCACCTGACCAATTTGATTTTGATATTACAAAAGTAGAACATTCCCGCAGTTCAAACTCACAAAATTCCTCACATCCCTATTAATAATTAAAAAGAATATAAATTTATAAAAAGAAAACTATTGTTATTAGTAGTGTTGGTATGTTTGTAAGTAAATATTGAAAACTTGGTATTAACGAAATTAACATCTAAAGATAGTTACCAACAAATTATTAATATAATAACTAATTGATTATTATACTTAAACATAATTAATAAACATATAAGTGAATTATTTAAATATGATAAATGTGAATAATTTTATGCTCATTTAGATGTTTACTTGAAGCTGAAAAAATGAATTTTTCAGCTGTTTAATAACTTCATATTTTATAAAAATATATATGTTTTTGACGATTTCTATTTTCCAACATAAATAAAAAAGTTATAGACATTTTGATAAATAATATATATTATAAAATACATTTGTAAGTGATACATTTGTAGTATATAACACAACACATTTTATAAATATGTTAGTAAGTCAAAAAATTGATAATTGAGAGTCGTCATTCAGAGAGTAAATTCAGCATCTGTGGTTGTAGACTTACAAACCATTGGCAGTATTCAACATGGCTTACTAATTCTTCTGGGGGTATCTGAAAGTGATGAAAAACAAGATGTAGAATATCTTGTACAGAAAATTTCTCAGCTGCGCATTTTTTCTGATTCTGAAGGGAAGATGAATTTATCAATAATTGATATAAAGGGCGCTGCATTGGTCATTAGTCAATTTACATTATTTGCCCAAACAAAAAAAGGGAATCGTCCCTCATACATTAAAGCTGCAAGGCCGGAGATAGCCATTCCATTATATGAATATTTTTGTGATAGCTTGAGATTGGCTATTGATAATCCTGTAGAAAAAGGTGTATTTGGAGCGGATATGAAGGTTTCGTTGCTGAATGACGGACCCGTAACTATCATCATAGACTCACAAAACAAAGACTTATGACACTGAAAGAATACCAGAATGAGGTGGATATATGGATCAAAGAACATGGAGTAAGGTATTTTGACGAAAAAACAAACACCTTATTATTAATGGAGGAAGTTGGAGAGTTCAGCCGATTGATCGCAAGAGTGTATGGAGAACAGTCTTTTAAAAGTTCGGAGCGAGAATCAGATCATGCAACCCAACTTGCAGATGAATGGTCTGATATATTTTTTGTGATGACCTGCTTGGCAAATCAACTCGGAATAGACACGGAAGCGGCACTTCAAAAAAACATGGAGAAAAAAACCAATCGAGACAAAGACAGACATAAGAGAAATGAAAAACTGAAATAGGTGCAAAAGTCAATAATAGAATTTATCAATATATTTGATCTATAAATAATAAAAACATGTTTGAATTTATCAGAGAATCACTCAAAAGAAGAAAGGCAAAAAAGATCACCAGTAAATACCCTACAACAATAGACATTTTTAATATTCCAGGATCAGGAGAAATAAAATTTGCCAATTGGGAAAATCCGCTGGTAGAAAGAAAAGAGATTTCCTTTAAGAATATTGATTTCTTTAAGAAATTCGTCAATGTCGGTGATTTTGCAATAGATATCGGGGGTAATATTGGCCATATGACCATTCCCTTATCATTAGCTGCAGGCAAGGAGGGAACAGTATTTTCCTTTGACCCAAATCCTTATGTCTATGAAATATTAGACCAAAATGCAAAGCTTAATCCATCAGTTACGAATATAAAGACCTTCAACTTTGCAATTTCTGAACAAGAAGAGGAATTTTACTATAACTCTTCTGAGGCCTCCTTTTGCAATGGTGGTATTTCAAAAGAGAAACAAAGTCGCCATGGAAAATTTGCATTAAGTGCAAAAATTCAAGGAATACATCTTGAAACATTTCTGGAAAAAAATTATCCTGAATTAATTTCGAAGATTAAATTAATTAAAATAGACACAGAGGGATATGACAAGGAAATAATCCGATCAATTGGTAATTTATTAATTAAATATAAGCCGGTCGTTATCACTGAATGTTTTAAGAAGACTACACCAGAGCAACGATACGAGCAGTTTAATTTACTTAAGAATAAAGGTTATTCATTGTATTATTTTTCTGACTTTGACGTAAATGCAACAGTAATTCCAATCAATAAAAAGGAGGAAATGAATAATTGGAAGCATTTCGATCTATATGCAATTCAGGAATAATTTTTCTTCCTTGATATCTTTAAGTTAAATGCAGGAATTCCGAATAGAGAGAAAACTCATGGGATCCCACTTTTCCCTGGGCATCGTGCATGAAAATGAAATAGTTGCAAATCAATTGTTGTCAGAAGGAATTGAGGAAATACACAGAATAGAAATGCTGCTTTCGGAGTTTCTAGCGGATTCTGATACATCTCGGATAAATAGTTATGCCTTTGAAAGCTCTGTGAAAATTAGCACGGAATGTTTCGACTTGATTTCCAGAAGTCTCGATATTTCTTCTTTAACTTGGGGAGCATTTGATATTACCGTTGGTCCATTGAAGCGCATTTATTCATTCAAAAATGAAGCATTCACTATGCCCGAAGCAGCTTTGATCAGAGAAACTAAAGAGAGGGTCGGATTTAAAAAAGTCAAGTTAAATATAGCAGCACAAACAGTTTCGTTCATAAAGGAAGGTATGCGCATAAGTTTTGCGGCTATAGGTAAAGGTTATGCCTCAGACATGGTAAAGAAAATGTGGCTTAAAAAGGGTGTACATTCCGGATTTATCAATGCCAGTGGCGACCTCAATGCCTTTGGACGAAAAGCTGATGGCAGCTCTTGGTTGATAGGTATTTCAGATCCCGATGACACATCGAAAATCCTGTTGAAGATCCCACTCACCAACACTTCTGTTGCAACATCAGGAGATTACGAACAACATTTTACATATAATGGGGTTAGATATTCGCACAATATTGATCCATATAGCGGATATCCCATCACTGGAATAAAGAGTGTTTCAGTTTTTTCTCCTTCGGCAGAACTTTCTGACGCTTTGGCAACGGCAGTTTATGTAAAAGGGGTAAAGGGCGGAATTGACTTCATAGATCAATTACCTCAAACGCATGCAATAATAATTGATGACAGAAATAAGATCTATTTTTCGAAAGATTTACAATATGAGCAGGAGTAAGGTTTCAATCTTGCTATTTTTTGGCTTTTTACTTCAATCTTGTTCGTCCATGAACTCCGCAGAAATAAACTACACAAAGGATCCCGAAATGGAGATTGGAAATGATGCCGGTCGGAATTTTCAGAATTATGTTTATAGTATAAGGGAGGGAAGCACTCCGGCAGGGGCTTCTAAGGCAAGTGGAGGATGTGGGTGTAATTAAAGGAAGATTAGGATTAATTAAAATACTTTATAATTAAAGCTATTAATCAATTTAAGGTTGAAATTAGAAGTCAGAAGTCAGAAGTCAGAAGTCAGTTCACCGATAATGCTTTGCTTCCAAAATCAAAAATATAACTTGAGAAAAAGGGAACGAAGATGACGCAGATTATTATGATAAAAAATGATGCAAATTGTCGAATAGTAGATTTTCCCCCTCGTCTGATGGGGCCAAGGGGGAGTCAATGATAAATACACTTTCTTTTATTTATAATCAATCAATTAATAAGATATTGCTTTTAACTAAAACACTTAAATCCCAAAACGCTACTTTTCTAATATGATCAAAAGACATTTAATACTTGCAGCTTTAGTCCTCTCACAATTGTGTGTGAAGGCGCAGGTATTAATAGATTCTGTTGGAACGAAGGTCAGGAAAACAGAGATAGAACTCGTATATAACCATTATCTGCAAGATGGAAATAACTCAGCAGTGACAGGTGGTATTGGCACAGAAAAACTAACAGTATTCGGTCCATCAGTAAGTATCGTCAAAACGAATGGATCAAATGCATTCAAGATAAATCTCGGTGCAGACATCATTTCTTCGGCTTCAACGGACAAGATCGACTATGTCGTTTCCTCAGCATCCAGTAGAGATTCCAGATATTATACGGATATGAGTTATGAACGAAAAACACAAAGTGGCCTTGGGATAAATGGCGGCTTATCTTACTCGATCGAAAGTGATTATTTTTCACAAGGATATAAGTTGGGCATCAATAAAAGCAATAAGGAAAAGGAGCGATATTGGTTTGTAAATTTTCAATATTTTAATGACGATCTGAGATGGGGCCGCATTAATCCGGAACATTTTAAACCGGTCAAACTTATTTATCCCTCTGAACTCCGCGACAGAGAATGGTTTGACTCACCAAAGCGACATTCATTTAATTTAAAAACAGGATTTACACAGACAATTAACAAGCGTAATATATTGGGAATTTTTCCTGAATTAGCTTATCAGCAGGGGCTTTTGTCGACACCATTTCATAGGGTTTATTTCACAGATAATGGAGTGACAGTGGAACAATTACCATCGGTAAGACATAAAGCAGCACTAGCCATAAAATTGAATACGGCTA
Source organism: Candidatus Brachybacter algidus (assembly GCA_016711705.1). Taxonomy (GTDB): domain Bacteria; phylum Bacteroidota; class Bacteroidia; order Chitinophagales; family Saprospiraceae; genus Parvibacillus; species Parvibacillus algidus. Next base: position 63,383 of record JADJSK010000012.1, read on the forward strand.
TTAATTCCAAATACATTTTAAAAAATGGAATTCAAGTATACACAGATGATTTTGGCATAAGGGCGCTCTCATTTGAACATGAATCAATGATTAAAATTAACCCATTTTTCTCTATACTTCCAAACTTCAGGATCAATACTCAAAAGGCGTCGAAATATTTTGCACCATTTCAACAACATGCTAAAACAGAGGTATACTACACATCGGATTATGACTTGTCAGGATTTCAGAGTTATTTAATTGGAATGGGTTTCAAATATAATCCTTACATTTTTGCTACACGTAAAATACTCTTCAATACGCTAATTCTGCGCTATAGTTATATGTATAGGAGCAATGGCTTGCAAGCACATATCCTCTCACTTGTATTGCAAACAGCCGTGTTAAGAAAAAATAACAAATAATTGTGAGGGAAAATATCTCTTAACACTTCTAAAACATGGAAAGATTGAAGTAATGCTTTCCTTTGCATCAAATTAAAAAAAATTCCTTTGAGAAATATTCTTTTAATAACCGGTTTGCTGGTTTTATCTATAGTACTAAGAGCACAAAATATTCAACTGTCAGGTGTCGTAAAGGATAGATCAGATAGCAGTGCATTGATAGGCGCCAACGTGGCGATAAAATCATTACCGGATTCTATTACTATCGCAGTGGTAAGTACCAATGCGGATGGAGCATATAAAATAGGTGATATCAAGCCTGGTTCTTACCTAATTCAATCAACATTTGTCGGTTATAAAACATACAAACGGGTCGTCGAGCTGGGTATTAATCCTCAGACAAATATTACAATCCTCATGGCGGGTGATGGAATTACGCTGGAAGGTGTTGAAATAATTGGAAGAACACCTCCGGTGACACAAAAAGGCGACACCTCAGAAATCAGGGCTAATTCCTTCAAAGTTAACCCTGATGCCAATGCGGAAGATCTGGTGACGAAGATGCCGGGTATTACAAAGGTTGATGGCAAGTTGCAAGCGCAAGGAGAGGACGTAAAAAGAGTTTTGGTCGACGGCGCTGTGTTTTTTGGGAGTGATCCATCGGCAACGTTAAAAAACTTACCGGCAAATATGATTGATAAGATTCAGGTCTTTGACAAAGCAAGTGATCAAGCACAATTTACCGGAATATCAGATGGAAATGAAGAGAAAACAATTAACATCATCACCAAACCAGACTTTAGACAAGGAAAGTTCGGCAGGGTCTTTGGGGGCTATGCACCGGATGACAAATACAAAGCCGGTGGTGTTTATAACAGTTTCAATAAGTCACAAAGATTGACGATTATCGGTCAAACTAACAATATAAATGAACAGAATTTTGCGAACGATGATGTCGCAGCTATGCAAACTACCGGTGGTGGAGGAAGGGGTGGAAGCGGCGGAGGTCCAAGAGGCGGCAATAGTGGCAATCCGTTTCAAACCAGTAGTTCAGGAGGAATCGTTACAACACATGCATTAGGCATAAATTATTCTGATAAATGGGCGAATAAGGTCACATTTCAGGGAAGTGCTTTTGGCAGCATGAACGAAACAGATCTTGTACAATCCACTTTTAGACAATATACATTTGATCAGAAATACAATGAAGTATATAATGCTAACAAGAATGGTACCTCTTTAAAGTTAAATGCAAAGATTACCTATGACATAGATTCATTTCAATCCATCATTTATACACCTACTTATAACTATGGGTATAGTAAATCAAACTATTTGACCAATGGCCAGATATTCATATCGGATGCATTGAAGAGTAGCAATGATACCAGGATCAATAGTGATGGCATGAATACAACATTCAATAATGAGTTGATGTATCGATTGCGATTGAATAGAAATGGCAGGTCATTTTCTGCAAGAATAAATCAGGCTTATTCAAGCAGTTTGCCGACTACTAATCAAATATTGATGACCACAACAATAGATTCTGCAACATTGATAATGTTGGATCAACAATTAGTAGAGAGCAATAATTATAATCGATCATATGTAGGTGAAGTGAACTTTATAGAGCCGCTTGACAAAGAAAACTCACTTGTGGTCAGTTACAATTACACCATCAAAAATAATGACATTGAAAAGAAGACATATGATGTAAGTAATGATCAAAGCCCAAATGAAGGCAATATTGAACAGAATTTGTCGAATGTTACAGACAATGATTACACAAGTCATAGACCGAAGTTGGACTACAGATTTAAAAGAAAAGAGTTTAACTTTTCTGCCAGCCTTGGATATCAATACAGCCTTCTTAAAAGTGATAGAACCTATCCTACAGAAGCAGCAGTGAGTAAGCATTTTGAAAATTTGCTTCCAGAGGCTTCAATTAGATGGAATATATCAAAATCAAAAAGCATGAGACTGTTCTACCGATCCGGAACACAAGAACCTTCTGTAAATCAACTTCAAAGTGTCGTAGATAACACGAATACTTTAAGTCTTACTTCCGGAAATCCAAATTTGGATCAAAGCACAAGCCATCGATTATTTATGAGATATTCTTTGATTGATAGTAAGACTGGTTCCAATTTCTTCATAGGTGGCGGTGGATCTGCCACTCAAAATTATATTGGAAACCAAGTCATTTATTCGAGAGTGGATACCACAATCTCAGGTTACGGTGTGCTTCCGGCGGGTGCACAATACTCTTATCCTATAAATTTAGATGGATATTATAATGGAAGAGGGTTTTTAAGTTACGGTTTACCTGTCTATGTGATCAAATCTAATGTCAACTTTAACCTAAATGCCTCTTATACAAGTGCGCCAAGTCGAATCAACCAGCAAATTAATAATTCTAAGACGGCCAACTATGGCGGTGGAGTTACTATCTCGAGTAATTTTAGTCAGAATCTTGACTTTACACTTTCTACACAGTTGAGTTATAGTGATGTGAAGAATGATATCAACTTCAATTCAGATAATTCTTATTTCAATCAAAACACTTCTGCCAAGATCAACTGGATCTTCTTCGAGCATTTTGTTCTGAATACGGACGCCACATATTACTACAACCGGGGATTATCGAGCGATGTCAATACCAGTTATGCGCTATGGAATGCTGGAATCGGCTATAAATTTTTGAAGAGAAATGCTGCTGAGGTAAGGCTTCAGGCGTTTGATCTTTTGAATAATAATACGGCCATCGTACGTAATTTTTCAGAGACATATTATGAGGATGTGAGTTCGAATGTGCTGAATCGGTATTTTATGTTGATGTTTAGTTATAAGTTTTAAAATTAGAAATTAGAAGTCAGAAATTAGAATGATTTGGTGGAAGGATGGGTGTTTTGTGTCAACAACTATACAGAGTAGTTATATCATGAATTGTTATACGAAACGCAAATATAAATAAGACTAATTATATAATTCCTTTTAGTATAAGCTATGCAATAAATTAAGATCAAGCCTTGATGACATAAAACTTTTATTTGGCAGATTCCTCCTTCCAGTCGGAATGACAAAACCTTTGTTTGGAGGGGGTAAAAAATGGGGCGGCGCAGCCGCCCATTTTTTACCCATATCCCATAAACTTTAGTGTCTTTCCGAGCGAAGCGAGGAATCTTTATTCATTAAGTCTTTTCTTTTTTCCTTGGTGCAATTTGTTATACAGCTTTAATAAACGACTTTCATAGCGAATATTATTTCTTAATTGTCCTACTATCGCATCCCAAAACGAAACCCAGCTCGGTATTGTAAAGCTCGGTATTATATGGCAAATTATTGGCCAATTATATAATTCCAATTCCTGTAAGATATTCCAAAACTAAATTGAGTCCGGTTTTTTCATGAAATAATTCCTTTTCACATATCATACTTCCACATAAAAAAAGTGTCCGACCGCAAAATCGAACACTTGTATGATACTTATAAATTTAGTCTAATAAAATTGGAAAGAATTACTCTTTCGCAGCAGCACTTCTAAGCGCACGAGGGATCTCGATGCTAACTACAGGAATACTTGCATTTTGTTGGATATCAATGCCATCTACTGCGATGATATCTTTTATTCTAAGTGACTGACCTAGTTCAAGTCCGCTGATGTCTACGAATAGTTCATCAACCATCTTCTCAGGAGTTGTTTTAACCTTCACTTTACGAACAGATTGGATTAATTTACCACCTAATTTAACACCCGGGCTGCTGCCTCGTGGTTTAAGTGGAATCTCCAATTTAACTGCTTGTCCAGCTACCAATTCAAGGAAATCAACATGAACGATATTGTCCTTTACAGGATGGAATTGGATAGCTTTAAGAATTGATCTTACTTTTTTGCCTTCGATATCCAATTCAGCAACTTTAAAATCGCCAGTAAATACCAAATGACGCAATTCACTTTCTGTTGTTTGAAAGTGGATGACCTCTTTAGAACCGTAAAGTACGCATGGAATACCAGCAGAAGCGCGGACGGCTTTAGTTGCTTTTTTTCCAACGTCAGTTCGTGGAGTGCCTTTTATTGTCATTGAGTTCATGAGCTGTATGTTTTTATACCCTTTTTAATAATGGAGTGCAAAGGTACTTATTTTTCTGAAATCTCAAAATAAAAGAATAAATAATTATTAATTAAGTGTTGATTGTGAATATTTTACCACCATAAAAATACAATAGGGCTATAAAGAGAAAAAATAATATGTGTAATTGATTGAATCTGGTTGATAACAGAGATATACAAAGAGGAATAGCCGCTGGTCAATTATTTTATTGAAATAAGCATATTGCATATAATATATATGGTTAAAGGCAAACCATGGCTTTTCAGAACTTAACAACTTGGTATCATTTTGTTTCACGGACAAAGGCAAGCCATGTCCCTGCAATTCTATCTACTGTTATACTTTAAAACTTTCTTATCTTTCGACTTCAATACAAGATTTCCTTTTCATGGTAGATTATAATAATCCCAATCTATTGGTTACCCCCAATAAGGTCCGTTCCGGCAAGATCGAATGGCGCAGCCCATCCAATATAGCCCTGATCAAATATTGGGGTAAGTATGGCCAGCAATTGCCTTGTAACCCTTCCATAAGCTTTACGCTGGATGCGGCTTATACGGAGACTACGCTGGAATACGGTCCTAAGATGACAGATAAACCTGGTGTTTCAGTTGATTTTTTATTTCACAATCAACATAATAAGCCATTTTCAGATAAAATAGAGCGATATCTGACCTCACTGCTACCTATCTATCCATTTCTTTCACAGATCGAATTGACGATATTTTCTTCCAATAGTTTTCCACATTCTGCAGGAATAGCTTCATCTGCAGCAGCGATGAGTGCACTGGCATTATGCCTTTGTTCATTAGAAGATGAATTGTTTGGTACGCTTTCTGATGATAAACAATTTGACCAAAAGGCATCATATCTCGCCAGACTTGGTTCTGGAAGTGCCTGCCGGTCCATTTATTCGAAAGCTGCCATCTGGGGTGAAACGCAGGAAGCACAGGAATCATCAGACCTTTATGCGGTTGGATGGGGACATCATTTACACCCGATTTTTGCGACATTTCATGATGACATCCTTATCATAAGCAAAGAAGAAAAAGGGGTCTCTTCCACTGCCGGACATAAACTCATGGACGACAATCCTTATAGTGAGACGCGTTATATGACAGTGCAAGGGAGAATGAAGCAAATGCTGGCAGCTTTAAAAGCCGGTGATATAGAACTCTTCGGAGACATACTTGAGAAAGAAGCATATAGTCTCCACGGTCTCATGATGCTTTCCAATCCACCCTATTTATTGCTCAGACCCGGGACCGTCTCCGTTATAGAAAAGGTGCATGAATTTAGGCGAACAAATAAAATACCGCTTTATTTTACACTGGATGCAGGACCTAATGTACATTTGTTATACCCGGATTTGCACAAAGAAGTAGTTCAGGCCTTCATAAAAAATGAATTGCTGCGTTATTGTTCAGAAGGTTCTTACATTCCGGACAAAGTAGGTAACGGACCAAAACAACTATAAAAGCACAGAAAGTGATCATAGATATCCTTTTAATTATTTTATTGACGCTTGGCTTTTATGCGGGCTATAGCAATGGTGTCTTTGGTGTAGCGCTTAAGATCCTATTGTTTTTAGGCTCGATATTACTTGCATTGAAACTCTTTCCCATCGTTTTTCTATTTATGGAAAACACCTTTACTGATATTACGCTTGTTTATTTTGTGTTTGGATTCATCCTTGTCCTCGGCATCGTATTTTTTTTATATCGCTTTCTTTCCCGTAAAATAGAATCCTGGGTTTCATCACACTCCATGAAACTGGCCACCAAGATCTCCGGCGGATTGATACTTTCTTTATTTGTATTGTTGTTGTGTAGTTTTGTTAGCGGCCGACTTGTAGGGTTAAAGGTTTTGAAAAGGGACAATTTGGATCAATCTTTAATATATCCACTTGTAGAGTCTATCGATAAAGGCGCAGGCACCCTGATGCGAAATACAAAAGCAACCATAGACAAGACTTTTGAGCAAAATGTAAAAACCATTAATCAGATCGATTCGAGACAGAAGGTGGATTCGGCGATGAAGAAGTCAGACGATAGACGATAGATACTAGAGGTCAGAGGTCAGAAATCAGAGACTAGATGTTAGAAAGTAATTCACCTGTAATGGATTTCTGCCAAAATCACAACGTTAACCTAGTGAGTATAATTTACAATGTAAAAAGTAAAATGTAGTTGCGGAGATTTACCTCTTTTGAGGGGACAGGGGTAGGGCCATTCGCTTCTTTTTTATCGTTATGTGTATAGTGCTAAATATCAATGTTTTAAAAAGAAGATGAAAAAAGTCGCAACTTCCCCTCTGGCAGATGCTTGCCCGCGTGAATAGGCGGGGGTGGCGGCAGCCGGGGTGTTGATTGGCGTCATAATACCATGTTTATGAAAATAATTTAAGCAACACATATTTAATTTATCAACGAGTTACATATTAAAATTTTAGAGAACTGAATGACCTCCCTTTTGGGGGCAGGGGGGTCTTTGATTTATTCGTATTGCAATTGTTTGATTAACAGCTAATTGTATGGTTAATAGAAGAAGTTAGATGTTAAAATTATTTTGTGATCAACTTCAACAACCCAACATGTTCCAAATACAACCTTGATATGGGTTGAACAATAATAGCTCCGGGTGAAACAGGGGGTTACGAATCAAATCTCTCCCAACCCCGGTAGGGGTTGAATAAAGAATGGTTGTTTTCAAAGATTAGATTAATTACTTGTATAAAAAAAGTTGAACTGCAAGGACAGGTCACGACCTATCCCTACAGTTCAACTTTTTTTATCAGCATATTCCTAGCTTTTAATTACCCACCCCACAAAGGTTTAGGACAGGAATAATTTCTATGGCACCACCCAACAAAAGATTTATGTCGTTTATTCAAAGTAGATTTACCTTCATTATTAAGAATACGCTGCATGAAAACGACAATCATTTTATTACTGTTTCTATTGGGCTATATCAATGCATTTGGCCAAAAAAACATCGCTTACTCGAAGAAAATCGAAGTTGGCTACGATCTTTTTATGTTTAGAACTTTAATAATCGATCCGGGACCGAATTGGATGGGATACAATTTGGATGAAGACCAGAATGGGTTCGAAGTAAACTTTATAAACGGCGTCACAGCCTACGACCATTTCTTCGCAGGAGCCGGCGCAGGATATTTAAACTTTGAAGGAATTCATGGAGTCTCTGTCTTTGGCAATCTGGAATACTGGCCTTTGAAGAAAAGGATCAGTCCAATAATGGTGCTAAAAATTGGTTATGACCATATTTGGAATCAGTATGCCGGCGGACATGGCAATGCCAGAGTCGAATTTGGCTTAGGGGTTAATTATAAAATAAATAATAAATTAAATATTTATATTCAAAGTGGTTTATTGGTGGCACTTCAATCAAATCTGTTTCCATTCAAACTTGGATTCAGATTTTAACATCACAAATTCACATGCTCAGCCTTTACCTTACTGCCAAAAAAGACTTCACCATGCGTTTCAAAATCATCCGCAACTCCTGTGGTGTAGAATCTTGTATTACCTGATTTGGTGATCTTTTCATCAAGCCAATGTTGTCTCGAAAGGTATTCAACAAGGCTGGCGGCAACAATTTCGCCTTGAGTAATTAGACGTATATTCTGTGGAAGATATTGACGGATCTTATCCTGAATCAGCGGATAATGTGTGCAGGCAAGCAGAATTGTATCAATGTCAGTTGATTGAGCAAATAAAGAATCAAGATCGTCCCTGATGAATTCATCCATTTCATGACCGTGATATTTGCCGTTTTCTATGAATGGCACCCACATCGGACATGCCTGCTGCACCACATTGATATCAGGAAAGAAATGACCGATCTCGATTGGATAAGACATAGATGTGGTAGTACCTTTGGTACCCAGGATGCCAATAGTTTTCGTATTAGTAAGATCGCCAATGATCTCCGCCGTAGGTCTAATGACACCAAGTACCCTTTTATCAGGATATCTGGCCACCAGATCTCGCTGTTGAATAGACCTCAAAGCCTTTGCAGAGGCCGTATTGCAGGCGAGAATAACTAATGGGCATCCTTGGGCAAAGAACCACTCTACACATTGTAGCGTGTACTCATAGACGGTTTCAAATGAGCGATTGCCATAAGGCGCACGCGCATTATCTCCCAAGTAAATAAAATCGTAATTCGGAAGTAATTTCTTGATCTCTTTGAATACGGTCAATCCACCATATCCAGAGTCAAAAATTCCTATAGATTGACTATTTTTTGTCACCTGCCGGTGCTGGCTTCGTCGGAGTAGATGTAGACGGAGCTGTTGGCGTAGTAGCAAGTTTCGTTTTCACGTCAGCAGTGATGTCGTATTGTTCTTCAGCAAATAGTAAAACACCTGTGCTTGAATCAAAAACGAAGTCGTAACCTTTTGCTTTTGCTACTTCATTGATCAGTGTATTGATTCTGTCAAGAATAGGTTGATATAGAGCTTGTCTCTTATCAGAGATTTGTTTATTCATGTCCTGCTCAAACTGGCCAATCTTAGCTTCCTCTTCTTTTAATTTAGCAGATTCTTCTTCTAATTGTTTTGGAGCGATCTCGCCGGCTTGTTGTTTTTTCGCAACTTCCTGATATTTAGTCTGAAGGGCAGTAACCATTTGTTCGCCTTTTTTCTGCAATTGCGTTTGAAAAGCATTCAGGTTAGAATCAGCTACCTTTATTTCAGGTAAGTCCTGCATTAGCAAAGCAGAATTGATAAAGGCTACTTTTTGAGCCTGAGTATTAGTTGATGCAAGGCCTATGATTACAAGGCAAATAAAAAATATACGATTCATTTTTGATTATTAGTTTGGTAAATTTTGTGCAAAAGTAAGCAATCCCTTTTATATAGACAAATGGGTAAAATATTCTAGATTCTAGATGCTAGACAATAAAGACTAGATGCTAGAGGTCAGACATCAGAAGTCATAAGTAAGAGGTCGAAAAAAGAATTATTATTTGATAAAAGTAACAGCTATCTTTTTGATTATCAATGACATACAAATTAAAGATAAATCGAATAATATTTATACCATTGAATTGTCTAAAATTATTGTAATATTTTCATTTACAGGACATTACAATCGAAGTTTCATTCTAATTTCTAACTTCTAACTTCTAATTTTATATAGAATAGTAACCTTTCTTTTAAGCTCACTTCTAAGCCCGAAACTTTAGTTACTTGATCTTCTTGAAGACATCGTCAGTCTTGTCGATGGCATCACCTACGAAGAGAATGCCGGCAGCACTGCTTTTGTCTAAGACAAGGTCATAACCACGCTCTTTAGCATAATCGTCGATGGCCTTATACACTTTATCCTGAATAGGTTTGACTAGTTCTTCTCTTTTTACAAACAAAGTCCCTTCTGTTCCGAACCTTTCTTTTTGAAGATCCCGGACTTGTTTTTCTTTAGAAGTGATCTCCTCTTCTCGCTTTTTCTTCATCTCCTCATTCAAAAGTGGTAGTTCTGCCTGGTACTTATTATACATACCTTTGATCTTATCCATTTCAGAATTTACTTCTTGTCTCCAGGTGGCACTCAACTCATCTAGTTGCTTCTGTGCTGTTTTATATTCCGGCATGTTTTCCAATATCCTTGCTATATCTACGACAGCTACTCTTTGAGCCTGAACAGAAAATGTTGAGATCAAGGCAAATGCCAATGTAAACAACAGACTTTTAATCATCATTTCAATTTTGGTTTAATAAAAAATTTTTCAAAAATAAGTTTCATTGAGATATTAAACGATGTTTTTTAACATTTATACACGTATTTATTCAATGAATTATCAAATTTAACTTTTTTTGAAATAGTTTAGTTTCCTCAGATCCAATTATACGTGAGTTTAACGGCTTTTTAACCAAATCGTTAAGTTTAATAAAAGAAGATTTATATTTGCGACAGTCCAAGTAGCGACTTAATCATTGAAGTATTAAAAATGAAAATATCCATAGATGCCTCCATTTCCGACTTAGAGGACCATCAAATTATAGACATACTCGATGGAAATTGTAACATATCCATCTCAGACAATAGCTGGGCTGCCATAGACAGCAGCTTCCAATACCTTCAACACAAAATTTCTTCCACAGATACCATTATGTATGGCATAAACACAGGCTTTGGAAGTCTCCGAAATGTCGGAATAAATGACGAAGATATTGAAGATCTTCAAGTCAATTTGATTCGATCTCATGCCTGTGGCGCCGGGGCCAAAGTACCTATATCTATTGCCAGACTTATATTATTCCTTAAAGTCAGAAGTCTATCGTACGGTTATTCAGGTGTCAGCAAAGAACTGGTCCAACGACTGATCAATATGTTTAATGACGATGTGATACCGGTTATGTATGAACAAGGTTCACTCGGTGCTAGTGGAGATTTGGCTCCCCTGGCCCACCTTTCACTTCCACTAATCGGAGAGGGTGCAGTATATTCAAATGAGTCTATAATGGATTCAGCGGAATATTTAAGGCATAATAACCTGAAACCATATGTGCTGAAAGCAAAAGAAGGCCTTGCGCTGATCAATGGCACACAATTTTCTCTTGCATATCTTCAGGCATCTTATGTCAGGACAAGACAGCTTTTGCGTGCAGCAAATGTGACAGCGGCTATGTCTATAGAAGGATTTAATTGCAGATTGGAACCATTCCATGAGGCGATACATAGCGTCCGTCCCGGCAATGGTCAACCGGAGATCGCCACATTTATCAGAGAATTATTGCACGACAGTGCACACATGTCAGAACCAAAAGTAGATGTGCAGGATCCATATTCATTCCGATGTATTCCACAAGTGCACGGAGCCACGATGAATGCATTGAACCATATAGGCCAAGTGATCGCAAATGAGCGGAATAGCGTAACAGACAATCCCAATATTTTTGTAGAAGAGGATATGGTCATATCCGGCGGTAATTTTCATGCTCAACCTCTTGCTTTTGCAAGTGACTATCTCTGTCTTGCTGCTGCAGAATTGGGTAGCATTTCTGAAAGAAGATTGTATTTGTTGATATCAGGATTAAGAGGACTGGAACCTTTCTTGACAACAAAACCAGGTCTTCAATCAGGTTTTATGATCGCACAATACACTGCTGCTTCGATCGTCAGTATGAATAAACAATTGGCATCACCATCCAGTGTGGATAGCATCATATCCAGCAATGGTCAGGAAGATCACGTAAGTATGGCTGCCAATGCCGGAGTAAAAGTTTGGCAAATTGTAAATAATGTAGCAACAGTGTTGGCCATTGAGTGGCAAGCAGCAGCGCAAGCGGTGGAAATGAAAGATTACCCCATCAGTTCTAAGTTGAGAGCATATCTCAAGGCATATAGAAAACATGTTTCTTTTCTGGATCAGGATAGACCATTGCAACCTGATTTTGAGAAAACAAAGGCTTTTTTTAATGAAATAAACTGGTTTGCATAATTGACTCAAATTTCGTTAGTTAATTTCTTTTCTATGATTGAATAATTTGAATTTTAATAAAATTTTGATGGTGAAGGAAGATTTTAGTCCCATACGTGTGGGATCCATCAACCAAACGAAAATTTTGCCATTTAAACCAATAAAAGAAAAAATATGAATCAATTAACTAAGTACCATCTACCATCTACCATCAGCAATCTACCTTTGTTTCCTTACTACCTTAACCTAAGTAATTGATACTAATCGAGCAACATATTGAAGTCATTATTTTTACATCAGCAACACCGGTGAAGGTTGATTTTATAGCTGAGATGATCAGTCAGTTGCATGGGGAGAAAATAGATGAAGATACAATCCGGCATAGGGTCGCTATCCTCAACAAGCGGTACATGGAAGGAGGGTCAGTATTTACCATTCAGGAGATAGCCGGTGGATATCAAATGCTGACAAAAAAAGAATTTGATCCCATCATCAGTGACATTCAGAGCAACCTCAGCAAGAAAAAATTGTCCACAGCTTCGTTAGAAACATTATCAGTTGTCGTGTATAAGCAACCGGTCACCAAGGCCGTCATAGAAAGTATCCGTGGTGTAAACAGTGATTATGCGCTGCAAAAGCTATTGGAAAAATCCCTCGTGAAGATCGTAGGAAGGAGCGAAGACGTAGGTCGTCCGTTACTTTATGCAGCAGGAGATACGTTCTTGGAGCACTTCGGACTCAATGATCTGAAAGACCTTCCTAAGCTTAAAGAGTTTGAAGCGCCAGCCGAAACCATTGGTCAGAGCGAAGAGGAGTAAACCAGAACTACTATTGAGTGTTATAACTTGAGTAAAAACTAAGTATGGAATCAGAATTAATCAATAAAATAGCAAATAGTCCACTCATCACTCTTGACATGGAACAATATGCCCCTGTGATGAATTTTGCAGCATTCGACCTTAAAGATTATTTATTTCATGGGCTTATTCTTAAAGAGAAAGATTTTCGGGAAGCGCTTAAAGCCTTTGACTGGTCTCAATTTGAAGGAAAGGATCTCATCGTTTATTGCTCTACAGACGCCATCATTCCGATGTGGGCATATATGCTTGTAGCGACCTATGCAACACCCATTGCGTTGAATGTACTCAACATGGATGAGCAGGAATATATCCGATATAAATGGAGTGAAGCCATCAACAATTTGGATATTTCTTCTTATAAAGACAAAAAGATGATCATAAAGGGCTGTAGTGACCACCCAATACCACCTGCAGCATATTCACTTATTACTTCTCGATTGGTCAATTTTGCGAATTCTATCATGTTTGGGGAACCATGTAGCACGGTTCCTGTTTATAAGCAAAAGGCTATCAAAGCTTAATTCATTTATTTGAGGTTTAGATCACTTCAAATAATTACAGAAAAAACGATAAGATTGAGAGTAATAACAAGCAAAAAAGAATTAGCCGAATACATTCAATCACTTAGAGCAGAAGGCGCCACCATCGGTTTTGTGCCCACAATGGGTGCACTTCATCAAGGTCACATAGCCTTGATAAGCCATAGCCAACAAGAAAATGACTACACTGTTTGCAGCATTTTCGTCAATCCAACCCAATTCAATGATGTAGAAGATTTTAAAAAATATCCGCGCAATGTCGCTGTGGACACAGAGATGTTAGAGGAGTGTAAATGCGATATTTTATTTCTACCTGATGTAGAGGAAATGTATGGGGAGACGGAAGAAATCAATCCTGATCTGGAAGGTCTTGATGAAAAGCTTGAAGGCGAGTTTCGTCCCGGACATTTCAAAGGGGTGATGCAGATAGTTTATTTACTTTTGAAGGCAGTTAGTCCCGATAGAATTTATATGGGGCTAAAAGATTATCAACAACAATTGTTGGTAGGTAAAATGATTACTTCTCTCGGATTGCCAGTCACCTTAAGAGCTGTTCAAATCGATAGGGAAGATTCCGGCCTGGCCAGAAGTAGCAGGAACGTTAGGCTTACGACTTATCAGAGGAATGATGCCGCTGTTATTTATAAGACGTTATTTTTGGCGAAAGAAGCATTAAAAAATGGCATTGAAATATCTACTATCATATCTGATTCCTTAGAAGAACTTGAAAAATACGATACAAAACTAGAATACTTTAAAATCTGTGATGCTGAAACTTTAGAGGATCTGGATGAATATTCTGAACATATTCCTACCGTTATTCTTATAGCTATTTGGTGGGGTGGTGTTCGATTGATCGACAACATTATGCTTTGATCAACAAAAAACAAAAATAAATTTCTTATTAATAAGGTAAAGATCTAGTAAGGACTTTTATTTTATAAACTTTTAAAAACAAATGAAATGAAAAATTTAGTGATTTTATTTTTTATGGCAATGTCAACGATGGCTTTTGCTCAAGAAGAAAGCAGACATTCCCTTGGTCCAACAGTGGGTTATAATCATTCTTGGCTTTCCGGTGATGCCGAGGGTTTAAGTGCCAAACCCGGCTTTAATGTTGGACTAATTTACAATTATAGCCTTATGGAGCATTGGGGTTTGGGACTTGGACTACTATATTCTGTGGAAGGATACAAGATAGACGGTACAGATGCTGATGCTAATGTTGCTTACGTAAGAGTGCCTTTAAAGCTGCAGTATTTCTTTGGTGAATGGGGTCAAGCATTTAGACCTAAATTATTTGCAGGTCCATCTTTGGCTTTTTTAGCAGGTGCAAAAACAAAACAAGGCAGCAATACCATAGATTTTAAAGATCAGGTGGAAGGTTTTGACGTAGGTTTGCTTGTAGGTTTAGGATTTAATTATCGTCTTAAAGATAGGATGTGGTTGAATTTTGATCTAGGCTATACAAATGGCTTTTTGGATACCTATAAATCAGAAGCATTTGATAACAAAAACAGATTAATCAATGCTAATTTGGGCGTGGCATTTGGTTTCTAAAAATCAACAATAATCACAATTAACTGCCCTAGACTATTAAATTATTTAATAGTCTAGGGCAGTTTTATTTAATACAATTTATATGAAGATTCGACTTATATTATTTCTTACACCGCTGATCATACTTTCATGTAAAAATTCTTCACAAAATAAAGAACCAAAAGACCCAATGGCGGTCTCACTTCCTGGAACCGATCTCAGTGGAAAGGAAAGTTCACTTGCACAAGGTAGATATTGCTATCAGTATTCAAGTGGCAATGATACTTTTGACATCAATTTTATCGTGACTGGATCTAAGCAAGTTTCGGGGTCAATGGTTATTAAAAATAGCGGTAAAGAGCCAAATCTAGGAACCGTCAATGGAAATATTGAAGGAGATATCGTCACATTGATTTACAGATTCCATACAGGAGATCAGTTTAGTATCAGAAATATGAACCTGAAGGTAAGGGGGAATTTGCTCATCACCGGCACCGGTAATGAAGAAGCAGTGGGTGATTCAGCTTTTATCAGTGACAAATCAAGTATTCAATATGATGGTTTGGTGTATCACAGCGTGGATTGTAAATAAATTATAATTGCTTCACGATTTGATTTTTGAATGAAAAATCTATTAATATTTCTATCCTATTTCCTGCCAATTTTATTGTTCTTAATAATTCTATTTTATGTGATAATTAAGGATAAAAAATGGAAGAAAAAACTCCTAATATCTATCTTCGGCATTTTGGCCATCTATATTTTAATGTGTGGGTTTTGTTACTATGCTCTTTTTTTTACGTACGATAAACCAATTAAATTTAATGCTGAATTGTGGAAATCTAAGCCAAATGAACGGTGGCTTATGAAGGATGATTTAAGAGAAAAGAAATTATTGGAAGGAAAAGACACGAATTACCTTAAATTAATTCTTGGACCACCAGATACTAAATTAGATTCTTTCGCAAAGTGGAACTATCATCTAGGAGAAGGAGGAAGTATTGGTTTCTTATTCCATGAATTAATAATCGAAATAAATGATGGCGAAATTGTAAAAGTTGATTTTACGACCTGGCACTAATTTCCCTCTTTTGAGCTAGGCTTAATACATAAATAATTTCTATAGACAAACTATTTGATTGTAAATAATATACCTAATAGGTTATTTGCTAATTATGTGCAAAATTAATTTTGCGGACATCAGAACGTAAATTAACCTACGCTCAGCGTTCATAGCAAATGAAGTATAATAATTTAAAGTTAAAACTATGATTGTGAAGGTTCGGCGTAGGTTAACCTACGTCGGGGTGTCATCAAAGTTTACTTTGAATTATACAAAAAAGATGTGTATAAACCTTAGCTTTTGAGGGAATAAAGGTGAGTGAATTATATTACTGTCGCAAACTCTTCAATCGTCTTCCTTGTTCTGATAGTTTTTTCTCTGCTTCGGAAAGGCTCTTCCAGTTTGTCTGCATCATCGAGATAACCAATTGCTATGGCGCAGATGGGCTTGATATCTTCTCCCAACCCTAGTTCAAGAATTGTTTTTTCCTTATCAAATCCTGCCATGGGATGTGCATAGATTCCCAATGCAGTAGCCTGAAGGAAAAGTTGCATATTGGCAAGACCGAGGTCATGTTCTGCCCAGTTATTATTATCCCCTTTGACTTCATTGGTTTTTCTTATCGCTGCAATAAATAAAACGGAAGCATTTTTGGCCCACAGTTGATTTCCTCCTGCTAGCAACGATAGTATTTTGTCAAAACCGGGAGTTCCTTTAACTCCATAATAATATTTCCATGGTTGTTCATTGGCACAACTAGGCGCCCATCTGGCTGCTTCCAGCATTGAATCTATCTGTGCCTGATTGACCTGTTTGGCACTGAAAGATCGTGGACTCCAACGTTGCTTCATCAGGTCTGCGATAGGATGTTGAGTATTTGCGATTTTATTTAAGTCCATGTATGTTTAGTTTAATTGATTATTAATTCGTTAAATGCAAAATTAATTTTGCAGACACCAGAACCTAGGTTAACCTACGTCGTTGTGTCACCAAAGTTCACTTTGAATTATAAAAATGCCGGCCATCTCTCTATCACATATTTTATATGTACAGTATGAATGACCGGCAAAGATCGGGAATGCTACATGATGTCTTTTGACAAGCAGCTTACCCTTATATTATTAAGCTTGCTTTACAAGTTGAATTTCTCCAAGAATTCTCACATCTTCACTAACCATCACGCCACCTGTTTCCAAAGCGGCATTCCAGGTAAGACCGAAGTCGGATCTATGGATCTTACCACTGATAGCAAATCCGGCTTTGGTATTTCCATAAGGATCTTTAGTCACACCAGCGAATTCGATATTCAGTTTGATGCTCTTTGTTACATCTTTTATCGTTAGATCACCAACCAGATCATAGTTACCGTCTCTCTCAAGATTGACAGCATTCGTTGCTTCAAAAGAGATTTTTGGATAGCTTGCCACATCGAAGAAGTCAGCACTTTTCAAGTGCCCGTCTCTTTGCTCATTATTGGTAGAGATGCTGTCCACATCCGCGGAGAAGCTGATCTTAGCTTCTGTAAAATTATCGTCAATAGTCTCAGCTTCCACATTAAAGCTATTGAAACTTCCGGTCACATTTGTGATCATTAAGTGCTTAACCTTAAATTGGATCTCGCTATGTGTCGGGTCTAAAACCCATTTACTTTTACTCATAATTTTTTTGATTTTAATTTTTTTAAACTTTTAATTAATTGCTTTATAATTCAGATAGCCTCCCCCTACCCCCCTCCAAAGGGGGAAAAGATATCATCATAGCTTTTACACCGCCATCGGCACCTCCATCATCAGGAATTCTGCATCGCTTTCTGCTGTAATTGTGATCGAATCAGTGTCCCAGATGCCAAGACCGTCCCGGGTATTGATCAATTGTTCATTAACAATCAAATCCCCCTTTAAGTTAAAGATGTATAATCCGTTGCCTGATTTTTTAAACTGATAAGTCGTGCTTGTGCCTTTGTCAAAATCAGCCAAATGGAACCATGCATCCTGATGGATCCACACTCCTGCATCATCTACATTCGGAGAAAGTATTTGTTGTAATTTGTTCTTACGATCTTCCAGATTCAATGTGATCCGATCATAACGTGGCGTCACATTCTGTTTATTTGGAAAAACCCATATCTGTAGGAATTTCACTTCTGCTTCCTGATTTTTATTGTATTCGCTGTGCTTGATACCGGTGCCGGCACTCAAGACCTGGATGTCGCCATTGCGGATCACAGCTACATTGCCCATGCTGTCTTTGTGTTCAAGATCTCCTGATAGTGGAATGCTAATGATTTCCATATTGTCATGTGGATGTGTGCCGAAACCCATGCCACCGGATACCGTGTCATCATTGAGTACTCGAAGCACTCCAAAGTGCATTCTTTCAGGATTGTAGTAATTGGCAAAGCTGAAGGTATGTTTACTGTTCAACCAGCCGTGGTCAGCGACACCTCTGGTGTCTGCTTTGTGCAAAACTGTATTTGCCATAATTTTAGAATTAGTGTTTGGTAAATGATTAAAACCTAAATGATCTAAAAGCATTGGTTTAAGACCGGAGATGTCATCGATGTTGTTGGCCAAAGCACTGATGCCGGTAGCCGAGGTGGCGAAGATGCCAGTTCCGAATAATCCCAGTTTCAAAAAATCCTTTCTTTCCATTTTGATTATTTTTGTTGATACAAAGATACGATGGCCAAAGAGTCATCTCCAATATGGTACATTAAGAAAAGTAGATAAGGTAGGTTATGTTTATTAATGAAAAATGAAAAGTGAAGAATGAATAATAGACGAGATGAAAGTGCTGCCAGATCAAAGTTTTGAGCTATTTCCAGTCAGTTGAGACATGGTTAAAAGTTAAGTTTGACCTAAATTATAAAAAGTCTACTGTAGGGACAGGTCGCGACCTGTCCCTACAGTAGACTTTTTATAATTCTGCACACATTGCAGCGTGGACCTCTGACTTCTAGAATCTAGCGTCTAGGATCTATTATCTATTACCTATCTTCTAAGAAACTCACTCCGCATCTTACTAAGAAATTCAGGTGTGACACCAATGTATGCGGCGATTTGTTTCTGTGGAATGGAATTGATGATGGTCGGATAGGTATTGCAGAAAATGGCATATCGTTGAGATGCGCTAAGGCTCAAGTTTTCAATGATGCGCTGACGATTGGCCACAAGGGACTTTTCAGTGATGATGCGGAAGAATCTTTCGAACTTAGGGACTTCTATGTAAAGCCTTTCAAGGTTTTCTTTACTCAGTATGACCAGTTCACTGTCTTCCAATGCATCAATGTTGAGATAACCCGGCTTTTGAGTGATGAAGCTATACATATCTGCGATCCACCAATCACGCGGAGCAAATTGTAGAATATGTTCAAATCCATTGTTGTCGATGGTATAGGCGCGCATACAACCTGAGTTTACAAAGGCTGTTGCCGAAGATATATGACCTTCGTGGATCCAAAAGTGTTTCTTTTTAATCTTTCTTGACTCTAGACAAGATAGAAAAATATCCTTTTCAGAATCATTGAGATCGATATGTCTGTTTATATTTGCTAAGATCAGTTCAAATGGCATAGTGTAAAAATCGTAAAATTTATTAAAATTCAAGTTTAAAAATTCCCAATAATCTCTAATTCGTCTGCTTTTTGATTCATTTTGGCTAAATCTTAATGATAGTTTAATTAAAAGAATTCAATTTTGAACCAATAATTAAATGTTTAAAAAAAATGAGTCCAAAAGAACTGATCAAAAATTGGGTAGAAATATTCAATACAGCTGATGCAAAAAAGATGGCAGAATTCTATCATGACAAAGCTATCAATCATCAGATCAATTCAGATGCGGTGGTAGGAAAAGAAGCTATTTTTGAGATGTTCCAAGCCGAATTCAAACTCGCGGAAATGGTATGTATCATTGAAAATATTTTTGAAGATAAAGACTGGGCCATTCTTGAATGGAGGGATCCACTTGGTTTGCGTGGGTGTGGCTTTTTTCAGATCAAAGAGGATAAGATTATATTTCAAAGAGGGTATTGGGACAAATTGAGTTTTCTAAGGCAGCATGGCTTGCCTTTACCCACAGAATAATATGAATACATTTTATTTGAAATTACAAGTGCGCATGCTCGATAGGCAACTGCTTGCATTAGGAGTACATCCTATTCTGGGGTACTTGCTGGTAGGCTTAGTATTTGTTATATTTTCAATTATGTTATTTGAAAAGACAAACTACGCTGCTGTAATTTATATATTTTTTGCAATTAATTTAATTTCTAAATTCAGCAATATTTCAAGAAATAACTTTTTAGAAAGTTGCTTTGAAAGAAATAATTACTTAAAACTTCGAATCCTTGAAAACCTTATAATAACTGCACCTTTCGCAATATTTTTATTATTAAAATCAAGCTATCTTGCCACAATTGTTCTAATATTTTTATCAGGTATTTCTGCCAAAATTAAATTTAGAAATAATTTAAACATACGAATTCCCACACCATTTTATAAGAAGCCATTTGAATTTATTGTTGGATTCAGGTCCACTATACTTGTTTTTCCATTGATTCTTTTTTTGTTGTTTCAAGCACTTCAGGTACACAATTTTAATCTTGGTGTTTTCGCGTTAGGGCTAACGTTTATGGTTGTATTCAGTTATTACTTCAATGTCGAAGAGCGGTATTTTGTCTGGATTTTTAAAGAATCGCCGGCCCGGTTTTTAAGAAAGAAAATATTTATTGCATTATTCCAAGCGTCTATTCTGACCATACCAGTTTGTATTATTTGTGCAATAATTAATGTAAATTATTTACCAATAATTTTGGCTATTCAACTCATTGGATATATCTATCTAATCGTAATTATTTTGGCAAAGTATGCCTCCTTTCCCGATGCTGTCTCCTTACCACAGACTATTTTATTGGTAATTAGTCTTTTCATCCCGCTATTATTGTTATATACATTCCCCATATTTTACAAAAGATCCATCACTTGCCTTAATCAAATACTATTATGATGCACATTCAAAATCTTTCAAAATCTTTTGGATCCAAAACGGTTTTAAATGATATCAATATTTTATTTGAGGAAGGAAAAGTATATGGTATCGTTGGAGAGAATGGTGCAGGGAAGACGACACTTTTTAATTGTATCGCCGGATTAGAGGGTTATGATGGCAGGATTACCTCTGATCATGAAAAATTAAAAGAACATTTGGGTTATTTACAAACGAATCCTTATTTTTTCTCAAAGATCACCGGTCGGGAATACCTTCAGTTGTGCTGCATCGCCAGAGGAAAAGAAGATATTAATTTTGACTCAAAGAATATTTTTGAACTTCCGTTGGATGATTACGCATCCATTTATTCTACAGGAATGCAGAAAAAACTAGCATTTACCGCGATTCTCTTACAGGAGAATAGCATATTGATATTGGATGAACCATTTAACGGAGTTGACATACAATCCAACATGATCATTACCGGCATTATTCAGCAATTGAGATCATTAGGCAAGACCATATTAATTTCCTCCCACATCTTTTCTACACTTAGTGATACGTGCGATGAGATCCATTTGCTACGTTCAGGAGTATTTATTAAAAAGGCATTGAAATCGGAATTCAATCAATTGGATGCAGAAATGAAGTCCTTTATAATTGGAAACAAGTTGGAACTATTAGGGCTGAAATAAGCATTTAATTATATATTCTTTAATATTTCCGCTTTATTAGAAAAACATATTTAAATAAATAGACCCCTCTTTTTAAAAAGGATTAAAGAGCTAAACTACTTGACTACACTGAATAAACCAAGGAAAATGACTAAAAGATCGAAAATGAGAGGCTTCAACATCTTCGGAGGTTATAATAAAAGCAGGTCAACAAAGTCTCGAATTCATCCTTTAAAAAGGCGTCGTATCATAAACACTTTGTTAATAATCGTTTCTCTATTGGTCATCATTAGACTGATCCTACCCTATGTCGTATTGAAATATGTAAATAATAAACTCGCAGGGCTGGAATCTTATTACGGACATGTAGAAGATATCGACCTTTCATTATACCGTGGTGCATATGTCATAAAAGATCTGAAAATATTAAAAACCGAAAAAGTTGGGAAGAAGATAGATTCTATTCCGTTTTTTAAAACTCCGGTGATAGATCTCTCTGTTCAATGGAAGGCTCTTTTGAAGGGTAGAGTAGTGGGAGAGATATATGTAGAGTCGCCTGATTTGAACTTTGTCAATGGAAAACACAAAGGAGAAGACATCAAACAGGATACTGCAGATTTCAGACAATTGGTCAAAGACCTTATGCCACTTACTGTCAACCATTTTGAAATTAAAGATGGTAGGGTTCATTTCATAGATAAATATTCTACACCTAAAGTCGACGCCTCAATTAAGAATATCGACATGTTGGCCACGAACCTAAGTAACGTCAACAAAAGCGCTAAAGTATTACCTGCTCAATTGGTTAGCACAGCGGATGCATATGAAGGTAAACTGTATCTGACTGTGGATTTCGATGGGCTTAGCAAGGTGCCGACTTTCGATCTCAGTGCTAAATTTACAGATGTAAATCTGGCTCTGCTCAATGATGTGCTGCAAGCATATGGAAATTTCGATGTGAAAAAGGGGACTTTTAGTCTTTATACAGAATTTGCAGCTAAGAATGGTTCTTTTGGTGGTTATGTCAAACCTACTATTAAAGATCTTGATGTCGTGCAGTGGAACAAAGAGGAGGGAAATCTGGGGCAAATCATTTGGGAGACTCTGATAGGAAGTGGCCTTGAGATCGTGCAAAATCAAAAAACAGAGACTCTGGCGACGAAACTGCCTATAAATGGAAAATTTTCTGATCCAAATGTAAATACCTGGAGAGCGATAAGTTTTGTGCTGCGCAACGCATTTTTCAATGCTTTAAGACCTACCATTGATAATACGATCAACCTAAGTACGTTGAAAGAAGATGGTAAGAAAACCTTTTTGGAGAGGATCTTTGGGAGTAAGGAGAAGAAGGAGAAGCGAGAGGAGAAGTAAGGACAATAGATAACCTGAGTGTTAATATTTGAGGGTGACAGCATAGTTTAATAAATGCATAATTTCTATTTGTGTCAACACTTTATTATTCCCAGGAATAATGAAAAATTCAATTTAGGAAATTTCCAAATTATATTTTAGTTCTTCACATAATAACATATTGAATACAAACATATTAGTTAGACTTTTTGATTTGTTGGCTTAATAAGATAGCAGAAAACTACTATTCTTCATAACTTAACAATAAATTTTTGAGAAGTAAACAATTAGCTGTACTTTTGCGTGCTTTTACAACAAGTATTAGAAGCACAAAGCTTTCGGCGAATGAAGTTATTTAAATTTTTTACACAGGAATTGGCTATTGACTTAGGTACAGCCAATACCCTCATCATACAAAACGATCAAATCGTAGTAGACGAACCGTCTATTGTAGCCATCAACCGCAAGACGGGGGAGACAATAGCAGTGGGTACTAAGGCGATGCAGATGCATGAAAAGACACACGAAAATATAAAAACGATCCGTCCTTTAAAGGATGGTGTTATCGCTGATTTTCAAGCTGCTGAAAGTATGATCGAAGGAATGATCAGCATGATTGAAAACAGAAGGACCTTTTTTGGTCACCTGAAGATGGTCATCTGCATTCCTTCCGGAATTACCGAAGTGGAGAAAAGAGCAGTATTTGACTCTGCCGACCATGTCGATTCTAAAGAAACATACCTTATTCACGAACCAATGGCAGCAGCCTTGGGTATAGGTCTTGATGTACAGGAACCTGTCGGTAATATGATCATTGATATTGGGGGAGGTACTACAGAGATCGCCGTGATCGCACTTTCTGGCATTGTTTGTGATCAATCAATCCGTATCGCAGGAGACGAATTTACTTCGGACATCATGCAGTATATGAAGCGTCAACACAATATACTTATCGGTGAAAGAACAGCAGAACAAATCAAAATACACGTTGGATCTGCACTTCAGGTCCTGGATACACCACCGGATGATTATTTTGTAAACGGTAGAGATCTAATGACAGGTATTCCTAAACAGATCTCAGTTTCTTACCAGGAGATCGCACATGCTTTGGACAAATCTATTTCGAAAATAGAGGAAGCTGTAATAAAAGCATTGGAAACAACTCCTCCGGAACTGGCTTCAGATATTTTCCGAAGAGGGTTGTACTTGACAGGTGGAGGAGCCTTGTTGAGAGGTCTGGACAAACGTATTGCTCAAAAGACGAAGTTGAATGTACATGTAGCAGAAGATCCCTTAAGGGCTGTAGTAAAAGGAACCGGTATTGCATTGAAAAATACTGACAAGTTCTCCTTCCTTATAGATAGAAAAAGTATATAAATACCCGCCAAGTCGAAACACTGATGTATGCAGAATTTATTTCAGTTTTTTGCAAGGTTTGGAACTACCATACTCTTCGTATTCCTGGAAATGGTCTCTTTTTTTCTGATTATCAGGTATAATACTGGTCAGAAGGATATATTTATTAATTCGAGTGGATTTTATTCTGGAATTCTCCTTGAAAATTACAATAAACTTGGCCGCTATTACAGACTTTCGTCGGTAGCTGACAGTATAGCTAAAGACAATGCCAGACTGCGTGCCGAACTGCGTTTTGCTACTATTGACGCCTCTTTTAAAAGAGACTCCCTGGTGGATACAGTATATCAGCAGAGATATTCTTACATTTCAGCATTGGTCGTGGCCAATTCCATCAATCAGATAGACAATTACGTCACTATAAATAAAGGCTCTGCCCTGGGAGTACTACCCGGTATGGGTGTCATCAATGAAACAGGCATAGTGGGTGTGGTAAGACAGACTTCAAGAGACTATGCCAGTGTAGCATCAATACTAAGTTCTCAGACTAAAATAAGTGCTTCTATCAGAAGGAATGGCTATTTTGGATCGCTCGTTTGGGATAACGTCTCTACAGAGTACATGCACCTTAAAGACATACCGAAACACGCCGATATAATCAAAGGAGATAGCGTAATTACCAGCGGATTCAGTTCGATTTTTCCTAAAGGTATTTTTATTGGAACGGTAGAAAAAGTTGGATATGAATCCGGAAGTAGCTTTTATGATTTGAAAGTTAAGCTAGTTACAAACTTTAACAGGCTGGGGTATGTATATGTCATTCTTGATAAATCAAGACCTCAACTGGATTCGCTCACGAAAGCAATAGTGAATTGATATGGGCAGTTTGATCGTTAAGAATATAATACGTTTTCTGGTAGTATTCCTGCTCCAGGCTTTTGTCTTGGCCAGCTTTACTATAAACTATCCCATTCTGGACAATACGAATGTGATCATATACCCTATTATTATTCTTTTATTACCACTCAGGACGCCCAATGCGCTTATTCTTCTTTTTGGATTCACACTTGGGATATTACTTGATGTTTTTTACAATTCACCGGGAGTCCACGCTTCGGCGACAGTTTTGATCGCATTTCTGCGGCCTTATGTTTTGTCTTTGGGAGAGCCCAGAGGTGGCTATAGTGTGGAAGCATCACCTACTATGAGAGAGTATGGCAGTACGTGGTTCATCATGTATTCTTCAATATTGATGCTAGTCCACCTATTCTTTCTTTTTTCTGTCCAGGCATTCACATTTGTATTCATTGTAGAGATACTTCTTAAAACATTCCTCAGTTTTGTTGTTTCTATGGTATTCATACTTATCTATATGTACTTATTCAATCCAAAGGAATAAACGATGATCATTAAAGTAGATAGCAGAATTTTGACGATTCAGCTGGTTTTTGCTTTATCGGCCTTTGTCTTGCTGCTCAAAGCTGCTCAAATCCAACTGTTCGATCCATCCTTCAGGATTAGGGCAGATGCTACAGCTATTGAAAAACATGTAGTTTATCCTGCCCGCGGTCTCATTTATGATAGAAATGGCAAATTATTGGTGAATAATGATCCTATGTATGATCTTATGGTGACCTATAATTCCATTGACCCCAAGATGGATACGGCCAAGTTTTGCAATATTTTAGGCATTGATACTTCAACTTTTATCGCCAATCTTAAAAAAGATTGGGCGAGTAAAAGATTCTCAAGGTCAGTCCCTTTTCCTTTTATTAAAAAACTTTCTCCAGTTACCTATGCTCAGTTGCAGGAATCACTTTGGGAATTTCCCGGGTTCTTTCCTCAGTTGCGTATAGCTCGTGGTTATCCACATCATAGCGGAGCCAATGTGTTAGGTTACATCAGAGAGGTTGACCAAAAACAGATCGATAATTCGAAGGGGCTTTATGGTCTTGGAGATTATGTAGGCATATCAGGACTAGAGGGCCAGTATGAACGATTCCTAATGGGAAAAAAGGGCATACAATATGTCCTTAAAGACAATCTCGGTCGGCCGGTGGGTCCTTACAGAGATGGAACTCTTGACTCTATATCTATATCGGGTTTTGACATGATTTCTTCCATTGACTTAGACTTACAGGCTTATGCAGAAGATATCATGAAAGGAAAACGAGGCTCTGTAGTAGCCATCGAACCAAAGACAGGTGAGATTTTAGCTGCGGTCAGTTCACCATCATATGATCCTAATCTCCTTACTATTAATCAAAGCCGAGGCACAGCATTTGCTGCCATGCTCAAAGATTATGATAAACCACTTTATAACCGCATAGCTCAGGCTAAGTATCCTCCGGGTTCTATCTTTAAAACTGTCATAGGCCTGGCTGCAATGCAGATGGGCGTGCTGACTCCCAACAGATCCATCGCATGCGGAGGTGCATATTATTACCGAGGAGGCAGGATCAAGTGTCACCATCACCCTGCACCTATTAATGTCTCACATGCACTACAGTATTCCTGCAATACTTATTTTATCAATGTCCTCAGAGACGCAGTGGACAAATATGGATTTACAAAGCCTTCAATAGGGTTGAGAGAATTAGACGAACATCTTTTCGATTTTGGGTTAGGTCACAAGCTGGGTACCGACATGTTACATGAGACCCGAGGCAATATTCCTACAGCAGAATATTATGAAAAAATCTACGGAAAAGGATGGCGGTCTACTTATATGATGTTTATAGGCATCGGCCAGGGAGAGATTCAGATGTCCACATTGCAGATCGCTAACCTTGCCGCTATTATAGCCAATAAGGGATACTATTATATACCACATTTGATCAAAGGGTTTAAAAACAAGGAATATCTAATTCCTGAAACTTTCAGGGTCAAGCATCAGTCAGGTGTAGATGCTAAATATTTCACTCCAGTCATAGATGGAATGGAGATGGCGGTAGCCAGTAAATGGTGTGGATGGAGTACGCCGATTCCTGGTATCGTTTTGTGTGGAAAGACGGGTACATCACAGAATCCACCCTATGAAGACCATGCGGTATTCATGGCATTTGCTCCTAAGGAGAATCCTAAAATTGCTATTGCCATACTTATTGAAAACGCCGGCTTTGGTGCACAATCTTCTGCACCGATTGCCTCATTGATAGTAGAGAAATATCTCACCGGTAAAATCGAAGCACCTTTCCGGCTAGCACGTGAAAAAGAAATGAAAGCCAAGAATCTTCTTGGTCCACCTAAAATGGCAAAAAAATGATCATATCTTCTATAGTTGCAGTAGCTGAGAATGGCGTGATTGGCTTGGATGGAGATATTCCTTGGTATCTCTCATCTGACTTCAAATATTTTAAGAAAACCACGATGAACGCTCCCATCATCATGGGTAGAAATTGCTTTGAATCTATAGGTAGACCATTACCTAAGAGACTTAATATTATTATTTCAAGAGATCCATTTTATGTGGTGAGTGGCGCATTTGTAGTACATAGTATTAATGAAGCTTTGGAACTTGCTTCAGAAAATTCGCCTGAAGAATGTTTCATTATAGGTGGAGGAGAGATCTACAAGCAAACCATTCATCTTTGGGATAAGCTATACTATACTGAGGTCCATATGACACCTGAAGGAGATACTTTCTTTCCTGAGGTCAATTGGGAAGAGTGGTCGCTTATCTCCAGAACCTATCACGAAAAGGAGGAAAAAGATGATTGTGACTGCACATTCAAGGTTTTTATTAAACGAGAACTTCAAGATAGTAATATTCCATCAGGACATTAGATTGAATTGACATCACAATTGAATAAAGGCATGTCAGCAAAGCTTTATACGGCACAATGCTGGTCAATTAATTGATTTTTTTTAGTTAACTGGAATAAAAAAGGGGATTTACTGTAAGCAAATCCCCTTTTTACTTCAAACTAATATTTAATTACCAGAAGAGAATTTAACTAATCTGATTGTTTCATTAATCTGCTCTCCTTTTATTTTTACAATATAGACGCCATCTGTTAGATCACTTCCTCCTTCAAGAGCAATGTCATTTTTTCCTTTCACAGAAAAGACATCCTTATTAATTAATTTATTTCCCTGTAGGTCATATACCGCGATGTTTACATCTACAAAAGCAGAAGCTATAAATTGCACATTGACATTTTGATTAAAAGGATTTGGATATGCCTTAATTTCTTTAACACTATTAGTTGATTCGCTAATAAGACCATTAGGGTTGACAATAGTTATACCATAATCTTCTACTTCACCGAATTCAAATTCCTCACAAGAAGTAGCATAGCCGTTGCGTTTCATCTGAATTCTCATCCACGTCTTGCCATTCAATGCCGTATTAGGTACATAGAATTTAAGTTTAATTGGTTCAGTATCTATGGTTGTAAAATTCAGTATCTTTTCACTGGCTTCCTGAAAATAACCATCTTGATTGTAATCGATCCATACCGTCCAAAACTCTTTGTACGGGACAATCATTCCAGCTTGTACTATTAAGGTATAAAGTTCATTTGCATTAAGAGTAGTGCGCTTCTTGAGAAAGTCGCCATATCCACCATTTGAGCCACTTTCATTACTTATGGTATTCAAATTTACATAGTTGATCCATTCATTACTTGCATCATCTCCGCTTGAAGCACAGTATGGGTCATCACCACCGGAATTGCCTAAGGTTACAAATGTCACTGTTGAAGTAAAGTTGCTTGATATAGATCCACAGTTAGCCCTTACAGATACATCATAAGAAGTACTTTCCTGCAACCCTGAAAAATCAACAGAAGTCGCATTGATAGTAAAAGTATTCCAATTCGGATTAGAAGTTAATTTGTAACGCAAGCTATAAGAAGTAGCACCACTGACAGCCGTCCATTTTACGCGAGCTGAATTGGTAGTAATATTCTCCGCCAGCAAACCCTGTGGTATGTCACAAGCATTACCTGTAGTAAAGCTGATTATTGTACCATAATCAGAATTTTCATTAGTGCATATAGTTTTAACATGCACCTGATAGGTCGTCCCGGACACAAGGTTCGTTAATAGCTTTGATGTGGTTGGCTGAGGAGGCAGCGTGATCCACGTTCCTCCGGAAGGTTTATATTCCATTTGATAAGCAGTAGCAGTCAAGGCATTATTCCAGCTGATCAAGGCAGAATTATTAGTGCTGTTACTCGCTGTTAGGTTTTGTGGAGCTTCACATGGGGTGCCACCACCGGTAGAACAAGTACCAAGGCAGGCAGCAGCGCTAACCTTGCTTCTTATAAGATTGCCCGGTAATGTACCGAACCCGTTGTTAAAATTAATTCCATAACTGGTCAAGTGACAATAGCTCATGATCGTTCCTCCTCCCGTCGGTGCAGGTCCTGCACTGCAACTACCTTCTACAGGATAGCAATTATCTATAGCCCCTCCAGGCCACGTGCAGCTATGGGTATGTGGCGAACCTAGATTATGGCCTATTTCATGTGTCATTACTTCTACTGTCCATGAATACGTAGGCACATTCTGATAGGTTGCCTGGATATTGCTATAAGCATACTTAAAAGAAGAGCAAAGTGAGTTTACCCAGGCGATACCTCCGATATTGTTACCACCCAAAGCAGCTAAATGCGCAAGATCACCAACAAATGTTGGTCTGTCGGTTCTGAATTTATTTAAGGCACTGTAACTACTGGTTGTGCTATATGGATCCTGTGATGTCCAAACAAACGTGCTGGATATCTGCGTTAGGATATTTTCATTGGAATACAAGGCAGCCACATTATTGTAGACTGCAGAGATATAATTATTTACATTCGCCACAGAACCTTTGTTAACAAAGAGTGCATAGTCACATTCTATATATAGCTTAACACACTTGTCATCTCTTTCTACGATATCGTTCAGATATTTTTCTACTTCCTCTTGATAGTTTTCTGGTTCTTCTGTATTACATATATTTGGATTATGAACCAAAAGGTCTTTATCAGAATAGATAAGATAGCGATCTGACTTTTCTTCTCTGTTTAAAGTAATATTACCCAAGGATTCAGATGATGCCATACCTATCACTTCGTCATTAAAAAAGCTCAATGCCACTAAAGAGTTATTGTCGCCATCTATGATACCCCTGTAGAAAACACCGGGACTGTAATTAACAGGTTGGTCACCAGACTCACTGGAATATGTAACAAACCCTTCTGCGAGAACATCAACCTTTAATAACAGAAGTTTAACCATTGTATTATTAAATGGTAAAGTCAACTCCAGAGCTTGATTCTTTTCGGAAACGATTTGTTTTAAAACATCCTTTTTTAAGGACACATTTGTATAATTGGAAATAACCGCCGGGTCAAGATTGCCCTTTGACTCTAGTTTTGAAAACAAACTAAAAGTCGAAAACACTGCACTTTCACCTTGTTTGTTCAAAACGGCTCTGGTGACAGGCTTTAAGGTCTTAATGTTAAATTCCTGACCATATGAGGAGGAATATAAAAGAGCGCATAATAAAAAAAGCGCCAAGGTTTTGAAAGTTTTTCCATTATGGAGAACAGACTTCATATACATACAATTTAAAAAATTAATAAGGTTGTTTTTGGATAATGAGTCTCCTCTGATATCCGATCTATTAAGAGATGAAATTGTAAGTGTGGAAAAATGACAGAATTATGAAAGTTAACAAAGCAATCAATTTTAAAGGTCGATTGAAATTTGTTAAATTCTAATCCTATTTAGTTAAGTGTTGCAAATTAAAGATATTTTTCTCCCTTTACAATAATTAAATTGTAATTATTTTAAAAAACATTTCTTTTTCTTTATTACACGTTTTAAAAAAATAAAATATGTCGCCTTTTTGTGCACACTTTGGCTGTACATATGATATTTTATTGAATATTAAGGCATGATTAAGTTTTTTGCCTTCCTCTTCAAATATAAAACCTGCAATCAAAAAATCAATAATAATTTACTACTCTTATCTAAATAACACATTGAATGGATTCTTCTATTGTAAAAAAGGTACAATAGATTTGCTCTATTCGCTTGTGTGATTGATGTGTTTCTATAGATTCAATAAGTGACCGCAATGAGGAAAAATCAAAAATGATATTAATAGTGTAAAAAGTGCATAGTGCGAATTGGTTATTGTAAGCAGCTAACTATCAACATGTTATATCCTTGTTTATAATTATTATATATATTAAAAATACTAAATGTTTTTTTATTCGTATTGAAATGGAATCTTATTTCTTTGAATAATATTACTTCAGAGGTGTTTAAATTATAGATTTGCTTGGCTTATTTCTATAATAATCAATCTTATATTGAAACATTTCAGCCATTTTTTCTGCCCGCCATTTAGCCTCAATAACTTTTTCTCCAGTAAAATGAACGTCAATATTTTCATAAAAAAGGGCCAGCCACCGCTCAAAATGCTCCTTTTCTAACGGGAGATCTGCATGAGGTGCAAAAGGCGACCCTTGGTATGTATGTTCATTGAGTAGGACTGTTTGCCAAAAACGCACCATCTTTTCCAAGTGCTCCGGCCATCGACCTTCTATCCGTGAATTAAATATTGGACCTATCAACTCATCCGATTGTACCTTTTCGTAAAATGTATGAACAAGTGTCCTAACGTCCTCTACTGATATTATTTCCATGACTTTATAGTGATTTAAATATTGGATTTGTTATAAAAGTATGATCTGATAATGAAACTAGGAAGGCCTTAAGTTCATTTTTTTCTTGTGTTGAAAGACCCAATGGGCGGATCAATTCGCTTTTGTGGAGATGATCTTTTCCTCCACTGTTATAGTGATTCAGGACATCCTCTAGTGTATTCAGTGACCCGTCATGCATATACGGTCCAGTATATGCTATATTGCGTAATGTGGGAACTTTGAATAAGGCAATGTCATCGTCATTTCCTGTCAATTTGTAACGACCTACATTCTCATATTCCTGATATAGGCCATTATTCTCAAAGGTATAATTTGTAAAATTAAAACCGCCATGACAATCAGAGCAATTAGTCCGATTGCTGAAAAACAAATCCATCCCCTTCTTTGCTTCCTTACTTAAAGCATTCGGATCTGACTGAAAGTAATATTTGTCATAATCGCTATTGCCGCTGATAAGACTTCTTTCAAAACACGCCAAAGCTCTAGTAATGACAAATGGGTCCGGAATTCTACCGTATGCTTTTTGAGCCATTGACACATAGGTAGCATCAGATCTCATTCTATCAGCAATAAGTAAAATATTAAAATCAAATTCTACATGTTCCTGAATTGGCACCAGGACATGCATCTCTAGAGTGGCCACCCCCCCTGCGCTCGTATAATATGGTTGATATGCTACATTGGTAAGTGTCGGCGCGTTCATGGTAGTAAAATTACCTGATGTACCGGCACTAAAATTAAGATCGTCACTAAATGCCATCGCTGAATTATGACAAGATGCGCAGCTTAAGCTACTGTCTTTTGACATTATTTTATCATAAAATAGCCTTTTGCCCAGCGCCCACCTATCTTGATTGTATTCATTATCCTTTGGTTGGATGATATTGGGAAAACCTTGCGGGATCTCCATCAATACGGGATAAACAATATCTTTAGCTACATCTTCTTTTTGGCATGAAACGATTGCGATGACAAGGACAAGCAAATAAAGAAGGCTCTTCATAAATGCCTTAATTGAGCATGATTTTTTTAGTGCCGGACAGCTTTCCATCTTTATATATACTAATGAAATAAGGCCCTGCCGGTCTGCCATTGAGATTGATATCTGCAGAAAAAATATTCAAATCTTGCTCCAAAACATTTTGCCCCTTTTGATCAATGATCATTAATTTCAAACTTTCAGTTGGCAAAAAATGAGTTCGAAGATGTACAATTCCGTCTAATGATGGATTAGGATATATAACCATCGGAACTTCTTTTCCTGCGCCAAGATTAGAAGCAGGAACTGTGGCAGAGGAAAATACCATATCCTTAAAATTGCTTATTAAATCTTTTGCAAATTTTGCAGTGCCGTGGTATATCATACCAGTACTGGCATCCAGGTCTTCCAATGCACGGGTATAATCTGCATTGATGTCTACTGAGATCTGCCCATTTACTGCGGAGGTTTCTGTATTCAAGACGATTTCATGATAGTTTTCATTGCCCAAGGCATGGATCTGAAAAATCTTATCCTGATCCTGTCCTCCTAAACCCTCCAGGGCAATAAAGTTATATCCTGAGGCCCAACCCCAATGCATAGCAGGGTCTTTTGGAGCTAGAGGATGATCATCTTTATAACTGGCTGGATCAGCATTGTTATGTCCGGGATCGACCCCAATATGGAATTTAATTTTTTCAAGGTTTGCGATATTAAAAGCACCAAGGTCTATATTGGTAGCATCTGAAGCATTTACAAGAATGTACAGATCGCTGACTAGAGTTTCTTGCCCACCATCATGAATCAAAGATATTTCTGAGATATAGTATTCCAATCTTGTCAACTGAAATGGTGTATTTATATTATTGTCGGCAATCTTTTCTAATTCAAACTGCTCAGAGGCAAGCTTGTGGTGAATATTAAAAAGCACCTGGCTTTGGCCGAATACTGAACTTGTAAGTAGCACACAGCATACCAATAAAATGTATTTAATAGTCATGAATTTCGGCTTATTTTATCAATTATTACTCTTGCTTTTTATACAATCTGCTCAAAGATAGGGTTTTAATACATAAATGCAATATTGGACCAACTAATTAAATTCATAAAATGAACCATTTATCTGCATTTGAAGGAGATGGAGAAAACCAGTCATTTATAACTTTTGACTAACAGCTTTTATCTTCTCTAACTTTTTCCTACTTTTGTATTTCTAAAAATGATATACGATAATAATAAATATTGTATGTCAACAGCATGGTAAATACCTGATTACCCAACAATTACATTAATAAATATCGAATAATTATGTCTTCTATACAAGAGTTTAACGACTACCGCCAACGCATGAATGACCGAATCCTAGCTCAGGACAACAAGGTTATTAAAAGATTTTGGAGCCTCGACAATCAAACCTATCAGGCAGATGCACTCGATGTCTCTACCAAAGAAATGCTCGGACTTGTGGCATCTATGGTGCTACGATGTGATGACTGTATTAAATATCACGTTCAACGATGCTTTGAAGAAAAGCTGACGGTAGAACAATTTTTTGAGATCCTTTCTGTCGCAATTGTTGTGGGAGGGTCGATATGTATTCCACACACACGAAGAGCGGTAGAGTATTGGGACGAATTGGTGGCAGAAAATACTGCTCAATGAGTCAAATTTCTTTCCTGACAGAACTGAATGAAGTTCAGCACCAAGCGGTAACTACTTATCAGGGACCGGTAATGGTCATCGCCGGGCCAGGTTCTGGTAAGACTCGTGTACTCACCTATCGCATCGCCTATATGATCGAACAAGGTATCGCCCCTTACAATATTCTGACACTCACTTTTACCAATAAGGCCGCCAGAGAGATGAAGGAACGATTAGAAAAAGTCGTTGGGCCTAAAGGCAATCGTGTTTGGGCAGGAACTTTTCACTCTGTTTTTGCCAAAATACTAAGGATAGAAGCGGACAAAATTGGCTTTCCATCATCATTCACCATCTATGATACAGACGACAGCAAGTCGCTCATAAGCCATATCGTATCTGAGATGAATCTGGATGGAAAATTGTACAGCTCCAACATGATCCGCAACCGGATATCATCGGCCAAAAGTCTGCTCATCAGCCCGGCAGGGTATCAAAAAGACGCAGAACTGACTAGTCAGGATAAAATAAACAACGTGCCGCACATTGGCAAGATATACGAACGATATGCACAACGCTGTAAGGCTGCAGGAGCTATGGATTTCGATGATTTATTGTACAATATTTTCGTACTATTTCACCGCAATCCTGATAATGTCCTGGAGAAATATCAGCAGAAATTTCAGTATTTACTAGTGGATGAGTTTCAGGATACCAATTTCCTCCAATACGCCATTCTTAAAAAACTGGTAAAATATCCGGGTAGTGGAGAGAACATTTGTATTGTGGGCGATGATGCACAATCGATCTATGCCTTCCGGGGAGCTACTATTGACAACATCCTCGATTTCGGAAAAGACTTTGCAAACTTGCAGACTTTTAAGTTGGAGCAAAATTATCGATCTGGTAAATTCATCGTCAACGCCGCCAATAATGTCATCACCAACAACTTAAAGCAAATAAAGAAGGAGATCTGGACTTCACAACCGGACTCTTCAAAGATAGGGATGGTTCGCGCACTCTCAGATGCGGAAGAAAGTCGTAAGGTCGTTGATGCCATATTCGAACATAAAAACCGCAATCACATACCCAATGCGGAGATCGCCATTTTGTACAGAACGAATGCGCAAAGTCGAGGTTTTGAAGAGCAATTGCGCCGTGCCAATATTCCTTACAAGATCTATGGTGGAATGTCTTTCTATCAAAGAAAAGAGATCAAAGATCTGATAGCCTACTTCCGTCTCGTGGTCAATCCAAAGGATGAAGAAGGATTCCGAAGGATCGTCAACTTTCCTAAACGAGGCGTTGGTGATACTTCTATCGACCGTTTATTTGCTTATGCATCTGAAAATGAAAAAACATTCTGGGATGCAATAGATGATAATATATTGCCGGCAAAAGCTCAGAGCACCATCTCAGAATTTAAGAAGATGATCGTCGCCTTGAATCATTATTCGGAACAACATCCCGCAGATCAAACAGCCAATATGATCTTCCAGAAGTCAGGTCTTGCTATTGCCTTAAAGGCAGATAACACAATCGAAGGAATGGGCAGATTGGAAAATGTCAATTCTCTCCTGGATGGTATAAAAGAATTCGTTGAGAATGATGAAGAGTTGCTGGATGAAGACGGTGAAGTGATCCTGGAAAGAGGCACATCCATGGTGGATTATCTTCAAAGCATTTCATTAATAACGGATTTCGATCAGAAGGAAGACAGCAATGACCACGTCAATCTAATGTCTGTGCACTCTGCAAAAGGATTAGAATTCGACAGTGTATTTGTCGTTGGCCTGGAAGAACAATTGTTTCCATCTTTTCTATCTCTGAAGTCTGAAGCGGAGATCGATGAGGAGCGTCGTTTATTCTATGTAGCTATCACACGTGCCCGTAAGATGTTGACCCTTACTTATGCAACCAGTCGCTACCAATATGGCAAGGTAGTATATAATAGTCCAAGCCGCTTTCTGGACGAAGTTGGCGAAGAGAATCTCAGCAGTCCACTGCACAAAGCTAAAAACCTGATGAATGAAAGTGCTCCGCGTGCATCTGTACTCGGCTCATTTGTCAAAAAGGCGGCACCACCTCCGGCAGCGGCATCATTTGATGTGATAGCAAGTCCGGTAGCAGCCTTCGTCATCGGCGCCAAGGTTCTGCATCCGAGATTCGGCAAAGGAGTCATAAAAAACATCGACGGCTCCACAGAGAATAAGGTAGCGACAGTTCATTTCTCATCATTCGATGATGCGGATCGGAGGATCATGCTGAAGTTTGCGAAGATGCAGGTGTTAGAATAGTTAACCAGTTTACCAGTAGATAGTTAACCAGTTTTCACAGAGAATGATTTATTACGTGACTTGCTAAAGACTAAAGAGAAGCGAACTCAAATTAAAACTAATCGAAAGGTAGCCCCTAAAGGGGCAAGTGTAACCCTTTATATTATAGTTACAAACAGATAACCCCTAAAGGGGCAAAGAATCTTCACTAGAGAATTTAAATAAAAAAATAAAGATGCTGCTTAATCACAGCGCTATGGGCCATAGGTTCTACCTGTTTGTAAAAACCCAACGATGAGGAGAACATGCCCCATTGGGGGCTACCTAAAAAGTTATAGAAGATCTATGTTTGAAATGAATGATCACTCAAATTAAAACCTAGTCGATAGGTAACCCCTAAAGGGGCATGTGTAAGTCTTTGTATTATAGTTACAAACAGATAACCCCTAAAGGGGCAAAAAGTGGCAAAGGATCATCATCGGAGATTATATAAATGAAACCAAAGGTGTTTCTTAATCGCATCGCTATGGGCCATAGGTTCTACCTGTTTGTAAAAACCCAACGATGAGGAGAACATGCCCCATTGGGGGCTACCTGTCTGCATTTCACTCTAGCTCTTTAAATATATACCACTTATCATAATCAATATTATATTTATCCAGTAACTCCATATATTCTTCCAAAAAAGTCTTTTTAGCATGATGCTTCTCCTGATTTGCGATATACTTTATAACCCCATCTATTTGCGATTTACTATTTGAAAAAGCACCATATCCTCCTTGCCATTGAAAATAAAATGCGGTAAATTTCTTTTTGTTTATAAACTCGGAGCTATCACCTTTTACTAATTCCATCAATTTAGATAAAGATTGCTCTGTGTGCAAACCAACCAACATATGAAGATGATCAGCGACACTATTTATCGCCAACATTTTATGTTTATTGTTTTGAACAATTCCGGTTATATATCGGTGCATTTCTTCTTTCCATTCTTTGGAAATAACTGATTTACGATACTTTACTGCAAATACGAAATGAACGTATACTTGTGTATAGGTGTTGGGCATAGGGATTTGATTTAATTGATAAAGATAAATAAAAGTATTTTCATTTATCTATAAATCTTTAGATAGCCCCTAAAGGGGCATGTAGAGACTTTTGCACTATAGTTACAAACAGGTAACCCCTAAAGGGGCAAAGTATCTTCACTAGAGAATTTAAATAAAAAAATAAAGATGCTGCTTAATCACAGCGCCATGGGCCATAGGTCCAAACTGTTTGTAAAAACCCAACGGTGATGAAAACATGCCCCATTCGGGGCTACCTAAAAAGATATAAAAGATTTATTTTTAAAATGTATGCGAACTCAAAATAAAAACCAATCGATAGGTAACCCCTAAAGGGGCAAGTGTAACCCTTTATATTATAGTTACAAACAGATAACCCCTAAAGGGGCAAAAAGTGGCAAAGGATCATCATCGGAGATTATATAAATGAAACCAAAGGTGTTACTTAATCACATCGCTATGGGCCATAGGTCCTACCTGTTTGTAAAAACCCAACGATGAGGAGAACATGCCCCATTGGGGGCTACCTGTCTACATTTCACTCTAGCTCTTTAAAATGGAATAGTATGTTAGTTAACCAGTTTGCACAGAGGATGATTTATTACGTAACTTGCTAAAGACAAAAGCGCAGCGACCCAAAGACCAAAGACAAGAGAAGTGCACCAGTTAACCAGTATAGAGTGCACCAGTTTGCACAGAGGATGATTTATTACGTAACTTGCTAAAGACAAAAGCGCAGCGACCCAAAGACTAAAGACAAGAGAAGTGCACCATTTTGCACCAAATATTATATTATTCGTAATCAGCTAATGCGCTAAAGCGCCAACAACCCAAAGCGCTTCCTATATCGTCTTCAACTCTGCCACCAATTCCTGCAGCACTTTCTTCGCATCGCCAAATAACATAGACGTTTTAGGTTGGAAGAATAACGCATTTTCTATACCGGCATATCCGGGCTTCATGCTCCGTTTGTTGACGATGACACTTTTGGCCTTTTCCACTTCGAGGATAGGCATTCCATAAATAGGTGAAGTCGGGTCTGTTTTTGCTGCCGGATTGACTACGTCATTGGCACCAAGAATGAGGACGACATCCGTCTTGGGGAAATCATCATTGGCCTTTTCCATTTCTTCGAGTTTGTCGTAAGAGACATCGGCCTCAGCAAGCAATACGTTCATGTGACCCGGCATACGACCAGCCACCGGATGAATGGCATAGGTCACTTCCACGCCACGTTCCTCCAGGATGCCCTCCAGTTCATGACATACGTGTTGCGCCTGAGCTACAGCGAGGCCATAACCCGGAACTATGATGACGCGATTCGCGTAGGCCATTTGTACAGCCGCATCAGAAAGCGAAACTTCCTTATAACTTCCCATTTCACTTGTACCACCACTGCTTGAGGCATTACCGCCGAAATTACCAATCAATACATTGAGCAGTGACCTATTCATCGCCTTGCACATCAATATGGTCAATAGTGTACCGGCTGCACCCACCAGAATACCTCCCGTCAACATTACTTTATTGTCATACAGAAAACCACCGAAAGCTGCTGCGACGCCCGTAAAGGAGTTGAGCAACGAAATTACTACAGGCATATCTGCTCCTCCGATCGGAAACACAAAAAATGCGCCATATAAAAGTGATAAAACAAATATGACATAGAATAACATTGGCTGCCCGGGATCCATCACCAGGCTCACTGCCAGGCCAATGATGATTAACAATAGGATAATGCTCAGGATATTTTGCCCTTTAAATGAAAAGTCTCCGATCTTACCGTTGAGTTTACCATAAGCGATCATACTTCCGGCAAAAGAGACCGAACCTATGATCAATCCGAGTACAATGATCAAGATCATACCCTTTTGACCGGATATCGAGGTGATGTCGAGGTGTGATAAATGTTGATATTCTATTAGGGAGATCAAAGCCGCACAGGCACCTCCCATACCGTTAAACAAACTGACCATCTCGGGCATAGCCGTCATCTGGACACGCTTTGCAGCCAAAGTACCGACGATGCTTCCCAGGATCAATCCTGAAAATATCCAGCCATAATTGTTTAATCCCTGACCAGTTTCGGGGTCTATGTACATGAAGATGGTAGCAAAAATAGCCAGCGCCATACCTGCCGCGGCAGCCAGGTTTCCATTTCTGGCGGTTGCCGGATGGGAAAGCATTTTTAAGCCAAGAATAAAGGAGACGGAAGAGACAATATATATAGGAACTAACAGCATATCTTACTAGTACAGAGGTTGATCAATTTCGATTACTTAGATTTTTTATTCTTGAACATTTCAAGCATCCGGTCCGTGACAACAAATCCACCGACGACATTGAGTGTCCCCAAGACCACCGCCAGGAAACCAAGCCCCAATGCAAAATAATTGTCAGGTGCAGCCTTGCCGATGACGATGATGGATCCGATGACGACGACACCGTGGATGGCATTGGCGCCACTCATCAAGGGAGTATGGAGCACGCTCGGCACCCTGCCTATGATCACTATTCCGACAAAGATCATCAAGATGACGATGTAGATGATCTGCTGATGGTGATTAATAAATTCTAAAAATGTCATTTGATTATTTTAATCTATCGTTTATTATTAGATTGTCATGGGCAACACATGAGCCTTTTACCAGGTCATCTTCGAAATTAAGATGCAGCTGTCCGTCGGCAGTGGTGATCAGTTTGAGGAAATTCAGGATATTCTTACCATACAACTTACTGGCATCTGAAGGCATAATGTTTTGTAACGAGGAATCTCCGATGATGGTGACATGATTGTATATGACGGTCTGATTATTCTCTGTTTTATCCGTATTTCCACCGGTCAATGCTGCCAGATCGATGATGACTGAACCAGGTTTCATCTCATCCAACATATCTGTCGTGATCAGTTTA
This sequence comes from Candidatus Brachybacter algidus, assembly GCA_016711705.1. Lineage (GTDB taxonomy): Bacteria > Bacteroidota > Bacteroidia > Chitinophagales > Saprospiraceae > Parvibacillus > Parvibacillus algidus. The sequence continues at coordinate 104,235 of JADJSK010000012.1, forward strand.
GGTGCAGGTTTGCCGGGGATCTGTGCTGTGGTAATGATGACGTCGGCCTTGATGGCACTTTCTTTGATCCTTGCTTTTTGGCCTTGAAGAAACTCTTCTGTCTGCGTGACGGCATATCCGCCGGCTTGAGATGCGTCAGCCGCACCTTCCACCACGATGAATTTTGCCACCAAGCTTTGCACCTCTTCCTTCACGGCAGGTCTGGTGTCAAATACTTCGACGACTGCTCCTAATCTCCTGGCTGTAGCAATCGCCTGTAATCCTGCTACTCCGGCACCAAGTATCAATACTTTGGCAGGAGCAATAGTCCCTGCAGCCGTCATAAACATTGGAAAATACTTAGGGAGTCGTGCAGCTGCCAGCAAAACCGCTTTATATCCGGCGATATTCGCTTGAGAGCTAAGGATATCCATGCTCTGAGCACGTGTAGTCCTTGGCAACATCTCCATGCTAAAGACAGTAGCTCCTTTTTGGGCCAGTGTAAACATATGTTCCCGATTGGTCAAGGCAGCATACATTCCGATCAGCACTTTACCTTTAATGCCGGGATATTCTATAAAACTTTGGTCGTGGATGGAAAGTAGGATATCTGCCTTGACTAAGATATCTGCTTTGGACGCTATTTTGGCGCCCTCCTTTTCATATGCTGCATTGTTGGCAAATGCCCGAATGCCGGCATCAGATTCTACAAGTACTTCGATTGATGATTTAACAATACTTGCAATGTGTTCAGGTAAGAGCGAAACCCGCGATTCCGGTTCGTCTTCCTTTAAAACTCCTATGATCATAAAAAATATTATTGGCTAAATATATGAAAATTCTAGTTGCCCATGTTTTTGAGTCCTAAAAATTAACTATCACCTGAACCCCGCATTTATCTCATCCAGCACTTTCTGCCCCGGACAAAGCTCCTTTTCTGTCAATTCATTCATCGGCCTTTCACTCATATTCAACATGCCGACAAGATCATTGTAATCATTTGAAACATAGATCAGTCCTGTCAGGATCTCGCCATCAGCTTTTGCTCTATTCATTCTGGCAGAAGCGGATTGTTTGTCTGTAGGATCCCACTCCCTATGTAACTTATGAACGGCGATCTCATCATCATCATGAAGGGTAATGGACTGAGTAGTGCCTGTCGGCTGATCATGTACGATCTCTGACTTCATAGGTACGAGGTCGATCGAACCGGTCGCTTCTATGTGCTCTCGGGTATAATCATAAGATTTGGTAGATCCGGCATTGTTATTGAAGGTCACACATGGAGAGATGACATCTATCAACGCAAATCCTTTGTGAGCAAGTCCTGCCTTGATAAGCGGGATCAACTGTGCCTTGTCACCACTGAAACTGCGCGCTACATAAGTGGCTCCCAGTTCCATGCCCAAGGATGCTATGTCTATAGCCTGAAACGGATTGCTATTTCCTCCCTTACTAATAGATCCGGCATCAGCGGTGGCACTGTCCTGACCTTTGGTAAATCCATAACAACCATTATTCATCAGAATGTACAGCATGTTAAGATTCCTGCGGATGGCATGGGCAAACTGTCCCATACCGATAGAAACCGTGTCTCCGTCACCACTTACACCCAGATAAATAAGATCCTTGTTCGCCAATTGTGCTCCGGTAGCCACACTCGGCATACGTCCATGCACGGTATTAAAGCCATGAGATTTGCTCATGAAATATGTCGGAGACTTTGATGAACAACCGATGCCGGACAACTTCGCTATTCGATGAGGCTCGATGGCCAATTCAAAACAAGCCTGTACTATAGCGCCATTGATACTGTCATGACCACATCCTGCACACAGTGTAGAAAGTGCGCCTTCATAATCTTTTTTATAATATCCGATGGCATTGGGCTGAGCTGATGGATGCCTGAAAGCAGGTTTTATATATGTCATTTTTCGATCGGTTTAAAACATTTCAGGGGTTGAATGATCCATAAAAATAGTTGCTTCTTTAATGGACATAGATATTTGTTCGGCTGTGATAGCCATGCCATCATAATTCAGCACTTTTTTCAATTTTGAGGGTGCTACTTCCAGTTCATTGATCAATAAACTTCTCATCTGAGCGTCTCTGTTTTGTTCTATGACAAAAATCTCCTCATGTCGATTAATGAAGTCAATCACTTCCGGTCCGAATGGAAAACTTTTGATTCGGATCCAATTATAATGAAGATCGTGTTCTTTTAAAATATCAAGAGCTTCTTCTGCTGAATAAATTGTTGTGCCAAAATAAAGTATGGCTTTATTGAAATCCGGGTCTAAAGAAATGTCTGATGTGGGAACATTTGACTTTATGGTATCCCATTTTTTCTCCAGTCTTTTCATGTTTCTAACATAAGCCTGGCCGTCTTCCGTATATCTTGCGAATTCATCCTTAGAACTTCCTCTGGTGAAAAATGCTCCTTTGTCAGGATGGGTACCGGGAAGTGTCCTGTATGTGACGCCGTCTCCATCCACATCCAGATATCTTCCGAATTCATTTAGTTGGTCCAGAGCTTCCGCTGTCAATACCTTACCCCGATCAAATCTCCTACTGTCATCCCATTTGAAAGGATCACATAGATGATCGTTCATGCCAAGGTCGAGATCAGTCATGACAATGACAGGCGTTTGAAAACGCTCAGCCAAGTCGAATGACATCGCCGTCATGTCAAAACATTCAGTTGGCGTCGAAGGAAATAAAAGTATGTGTTTCGTATCACCGTGTGAGGCATAAGCTGCCGCGAATAGATCCGATTGTTGGCTTCTGGTCGGCATTCCGGTAGAAGGTCCGCTTCGTTGAACATCTATCAGCACTACAGGTATTTCGGCAAAATAAGCCAGCCCAAGAAATTCTGTCATAAGTGAAACGCCGGGACCACTGGTCGCCGTAAATGCACGTGCCCCATTCCAATTAGCACCCACTACCATTCCGATGGCTGCGAGTTCATCCTCTGCCTGTACGATGGCAAAGTTATTTCTACCCGTCTCCGGATCGACGCGAAGTTTTTTACACCACTTTTCAAAAGAACTCATGACACTTGTAGAAGGCGTGATCGGATACCACGAACCTACAGTAGCTCCGGCATATACTGCGCCGAGCCCACAGGCATCATTTCCTTCAGCGAGGATTCTGTCCCCGATCAGATCACGATGTTCGATGGTAAAATCTATCGGGCAGCTATAATTTGCTTTTGCATAATCGTACCCTAGACTCAAGGCTTGAATATTGCCCGGAATCAGTTTTTCCTTCTTTTTAAATTGCTCTTTTACAAGTTCTTCGAATACTGACAAATCAATGTTCAACATAGCAGCTATTGCACCGATGTAAATCACATTTTTCATCAAAAGGTGAATTCTCGGATTGTTAAAGCTGGCTACACTAAGATTGATCATCGGTATTCCTACATAGTTGATATCCTGTCGAAAATCATCCGTATTAATATACCCGGAATTGTCATAGACGAAATAGCCACCCGCACTCACTGAGTTCAGGTCGTTCATGAAACTCTGAGCATTGATAGCTACCATGATATCAATCCCTGCACGTCGGCCCAAGTAGTTTTTTTCACTGACACGCACTTCGTACCAGGTCGGCAACCCTTGAATGTTGGACGGGAAGATGTTTTTCGGAGTGACGGGCACACCCATTTTATATACGGCTTTTGCAAACAGGCCATTGGCGCTCGCAGATCCAGTACCATTTACATTGGCAAACCGGATCACCAGATCATTAACTTTGATTTGTGACATTAAAAATTACAAGCTTTAGCAGTGTTATACAAATACTTTTGCATATCCCATGCATCGGTAGGACAGCGTTCGGCACACAGTCCACAGTGAAGACACACATCTTCATCTTTGACCATAACCCTCATAGTGGGTAATACTCCGGACACATAAAGATCCTGACTTAGGTCATTGGAAGGGGCGTTCAATCTTTGTCTAAGATCCATTTCTTCTCCATTAGTAGTAAATGTGATACAGGAAGTAGGGCAAATATCTACGCAAGCATCACATTCGATGCATTTGGAGTCGGTAAAAACCGTTTGCACATCGCAATTGAGACATCGATGGGCTTCTTTGTAGGCAGATTCAGGCGTAAAACCAAGTTCTACTTCCATCAATCTGTCTGCTAATGCCTTCGTTTTATCAGCATGTGGCACCTTGTATCTTAGGTCGTTGACTGTTTGATTACTATACGCCCATTCGTGGATACCCATTTTCTGACGCATGGTCTCTACGATAGGTGCAGGTCGCTTACTAACATCCAAACTCGAACAATATAGGTCTATAGAAAGTGCGGCATCGTGTCCCTGAGCCACCGCCGTAATGACATTTTTTGGTCCGAATGAAGCATCACCGCCAAAAAACACATGTGGCAGAGTCGATTGATATGTTTCTTTATTCAACACAGGCATACCCCATTCATCAAAATCGATACCAAGGTCGCGTTCTATCCATGTAAAGCTGTTCTCCTGGCCAATAGCCAATAGGATATCATCTGCCTCCATAAAGACGACTTCGCCTGTAGAATTTAATTTACGTTTTCCATCAATGTATTCAGCGCTAACCACATCGAACTCCATGCCTTTCAGCTGACCATTTTCAGTGATGATTGACTTTGGCGAATGCAAATTGTAAAAGGGAATATCTTCATGCTGTGCATCTTCAATCTCCCAAGGGGATGCTTTCATTTCCTCAAACGGACTTCGCACCACGACTCTAACGTCTTCTCCGCCAAGTCTTCTGGCAGTTCTGCAGCAGTCCATCGCAGTATTTCCACCACCGATGACGAGTACTTTTTTTCCAATTTTATTATTGTGTTCGAAGGCGACACTAGCCAGCCAGTTGATACCAATGTGTACATGTTCGCCGGCATCCTTACGACCCGGTAAGCTCTCAAGTTCTTTACCTTTCGGAGCGCCGGTTCCGACGAATACAGCATCATAACCATGCGCCAATACTTCGGTTTTCATACTACCGACAAAAGTCTGAAAATGCGTGTGAATACCCAGATCGAGTATGTAACCAACTTCTTCGTTCAGTACAGTTTCGGGTAGACGGAAAGAAGGTATTTGGCTGCGCATCATGCCGCCGCCCATCTTTTGGTCATCAAATAAATGTATCTCATAACCAAGCGGTGCAAGGTCTCTGGCTACAGTTAGTGACGCCGGACCTCCTCCTATGAGGGCTATTTTTTTGCCATTGGATGGAGCTATCTCAAGGTTGGTATATTGGCGGACATCGTCTTTATTGTCTGCTGCGACGCGTTTTAATCGACAGATCGCCACAGGCTCTTCTTCAATACGGCCGCGACGGCACGCTGGTTCACATGGTCGATCGCAGGTCCTTCCAAGGATACCCGGGAAGACATTTGATACCCAATTGACCATATAAGCCTCAGTATATTTTCCTTCAGCGATCAACCGTATGTACTCTGGCACGGGCGTATGGGCCGGACAAGCGTATTGGCAGTCGACTACTTTATGAAAATATTCGGGATCCGAAATATCTGTTGGTTTCACTGGCTTTAATTTTAAAACAAACAAATTTATATACTACAATCATCATAATACAAAAATAATATACTTATTTTATTATGTAGAAGTTGTCTAAATAGTGGTTAATACAAGAAAGGGCAATATATTGTTTTTTCAATTATTCAACAATCATCAATAAGATCAACTTTGATAGAAAATGTTATAAATTACTTATCTTCGAACTACATCCTTCTATTTGAACTATCATCTTCAATTATTTTCAATATTGAATAAATTAAAAGTATACCATCTTTTCTGGATTTTATCTGTATGTTTCCTAATTGCATTTTACTTTTTAACAGAAACCGGCTCCAAATATATTGATCTGCGGATGGGACCCAATTACTACGTGATTTCAATATTTCAACTAGAACTTTTCACCTTGATAGCGTTTTTAATTCAGGGATTCGGTTATTGGTTTGTACTTAAAATATTAAATAAATCATTGATTAAATTTCTAACATTGATGCATTCAATTATATTTATTGGAGGTATGATTTGTTTATGGTGCGTAACATATGTTCCAAAGAATTTATTTTTAAAGGAAACTTATGTCGCATACCCTGGAAGCATAGGAAGGGTAGATGAATTAATATTCACAGCAAATATACAGATTGGCGCTATATTATTAATCATTGGATTGGGTATACCAATTTATTTTATAAACATAATGGTGAGTGGCTTCAGGAAAACCAAAAGTTAAAGAAACTCTTAGTTTAAAGATTTTAATTGATTTCAACAAACTTTATTTGCTTTGAAATACGCGGTCTCCATACATCCTGCCTTGCCATTGTATCACATATTTTTTCATTAAAATAAATCTGATACCAGACTTCTTTCTGAAATTTGCACACACTCATGTATGTTCCTTCAGAGTGTACCATTAATTTTAAAATAAATAGCTCTGAAGGTTCGCGGTGAGTATTAATTACCTGACTTAAACTTACAGCAGTTACATCAATGTCTTTTGCAAATGAGCTACGTTTATCATAAATAGTATCAACATATGTTGCCAGGAATTTAGAAAAATACCGCTGATTATCGAATACTAGATTGCTGATATATGCATCCATTTTCAACTTCAATTGCACAAGTTTTGCTTTAACAATTTGCTCTTTTGGCAAATTCTTCATTCGATTCAAACGTGCTTCCATTAGATTAGCCGCTTCCTCATTTCTTTCCTTTACAGAGATGTATCTTGAATCGACTCCATATTCAGCTTCATCCTCATTTATTTTATTAGTCATTATCATATTCATTTATAAGATTTAAAATTTCCTCCACCTCCATGCTTAAGGTCATTCCTGTGATATTCATACAGTATCGCTCTACATAATGCCGGGCAATGCTACTCTTTGGCCTAAGTGATATGCATGCTAATTCGCCAAATTCTAAAACTGCAATTTTCGCAACATGGGTTAATAAATTTCCTACAATTCTTTCATATTTCTTATGCTTTCCCATATTTTCTATTGAAACAGTTAATAGCCTGATATGAATTCTCCATTCTTCCGGGATGCGTTCAATCGAAATCAATCCTAAAATTTCATTGGTTTCGATTATTCGCAACTTAAACACTTCTTTCCCCTTTTCAGATTTCCAATTAAAAAGTATCGTCCCTTAGTTATTGCTTTGTAATCTGTAATTTCCAATGGAATGACTTCTATCAAATATTGTTCTCCTGTGGACGTTGCGATAATTTTCATCATCCAAAGCTAAACATTGTTTACGTAAAACGGAAATATTTGCCATTTAGTTTACAAAAAACGGAAATTTAATCTGTGCGCTTATTTCAACTTTCTATTATCTTACTAACTTATTAAATACAACTTTCAAGTCCATATTTTAAAAACCACATTTTTCCTCCTCCTCACCATATTTACTTTACCTTTAAAAAATACAATGTCGTCTTGATTTTAATTTACTTCATCTAAACGATTTTCTAATAATGTCGAATAAGTATTGTTTTACCTTATCATGAATACCTCTTTTGTAAATAATATCGCAAGAATTCTAAAAAGCAGAATAACACGTAATGTTATTTTCTGGTTATTCACGCTTTGGGTTGTTCTTAACAGCAACAATCAGAAGGATTTTGCGCCTATTTATTTCCTGTTTCTTAGCATTACGACATCCCTCATGTTGGCGCTTACGTATATCAACAATTTATTGATCGTGCCAAAATTGCTGCAAAAAAGAAAATACATAATATACACAGGGGCATTTCTACTGCATGTTTCGCTCATCTCTTTGTCCTATGTTTTGGTACTCAAATGGGGCCTAAACTACATTCCTGTGGAACACATTCAGGACGTGAGTTTTATCTCCGGAAATATTTCTGACAAATGGACTTTCGATGTGATTATCTCTGAAATGTCCACCTATTTTTTTGGATTCATCATGTGGCTGGTGATCTTTACGATGGCTTGGTACACGCGGGATTATGAAAATAAGGAAAAAGAAATTGAAATCGTAAAACAAAAACAGACAGAATTGGAATTGAATTTCCTGAAAAGCCAACTAAATCCTCATTTTCTCTTCAATACACTTAACAATCTTTATGCACTCGCGCTAAAACAATCTGAACATACTCCGGAATCTATTCTGAAACTGTCGTCACTACTGCGTTATCTACTTTACGATACCAAAACTGCATATAATGATTTCGAAAAAGAAAAGGAACTGATGTTGGCCTATATCGACCTGGAACTGTTGCGCATAGAAGATCCGAGTGACTTACATTTTAATATTGAGACAGACAAACCTTGCAGTATTCCGCCATTACTTTGGCTGCCTGTCATTGAGAATGCATTCAAATATGGAACTCGTTATATAGCTGATCGCTATTTTATTAGTTTTGAGTTTACTATTTCACAAAATATACTTACCATCATTTCGAAGAATAAATACAATCCGACGACTGCTGTTTCATCAGAAAATGTTTCAGGTGGAATCGGTCTAATGAATCTTCAGAAACGGCTGACTTTGTTGTTTCTTGAAAAACATGTTGTGAAAATTAATAATGAAGCCGAATTTTTCACCATTGATATAAAAATTCAACTTAATTAAATGACCTACCGCGTACTGATCGTCGATGATGAACCGCTGGCACAAGATGTCGTGGAAACTTATATCACAAAAATACCCGAACTTGAAGTAGCCGGCAAATGCAAAAACGTCATCGAAGCATTTAATTTCCTGCAAAAAGAAAAACCGGATCTGATCTTATTGGATATTAATATGCCCGAAATATCAGGCATAGATTTTTTGAAAAATTTAAGTGATAAACCCAGGGTTGTTTTCACTACCGCATATGCCGAATACGCATTAGAAGGATTTGATTTAAATGTCGTAGATTATTTGCTGAAGCCGTTTTCCTTTCCCCGCTTTTTACAAGCTATTCAAAAATTCATTTCACAACTTCCGACCAATATTCCAATTTCCAATCAATCACCATCGACGGTTGAAAAGACCGTATTTCTTAAATCCAATGGAAAATACATAAAAATCCACTTGGATGAATTGTGTTTTGTGCAGGGATTAAAAGATTATGTCATGGTCTGGACTACAACAATGAAGATCATTGTTTATACCAAAATGAAAAACCTGGAAGCTCAACTCGCGCCACATTCTGAATTCAAACGTATTAATAAATCCTATATTGTTAATTCAAATTTTATCGAGGAAGTCGAAGGAAATTTTGTAAAAATAATTGGTCAGGAAATTACGATCGGTAATACTTTTCGAAGTGAAGTTTCGGAATGGATTCAGAAAAATCGGCTCGGATAAATAATTCTAGTTTCACCTTGTATTGTGACCCGAAATATATAATTTAAAACGTAGATAATGTTGCTATGATTTCCCCCTTTGGAGGGGGGTAGGGGGAGGCTTTTATAAACTGAACTCCATGTTTTACTATAGATTAATAAGAAATAAATTAAAGAGATAATTATAAACATATCTCTTTAATATTAGAGATCAACTATCATTGATAATCATTAAGAAATTATGCCGCTCCTTCAAACCTTTAAATTTGGAAAACTTCATAGTTAAGAATTGTCTGTAAGGTAAAAATTACATCACCCTGTATATCTCGCCTGGTTAATTATGCGAATCACAATCCATTATTTCCAATTTCGTCGAGAATCCACCCTATTTCACATAAAATCTTTTTCCCCTAAATCTTCCCTCCTTATATTTAAATATCAAAAACAAATTAATTAAATTAATATGATGACTTATTTAAACAACAAACCAGCAAAGACATTATTCCTGCTAATACTACTTTTGGCAATTAATGGGACTCTAATTATTGCACAACCCACAGATGCATCTTTAATCACCAAGATGAAGAATGGTAAAATGCCGGGCGCATCGTTCGCGGCAGTAAAAGATGGAAAATTGATTTATCATAAAAATCTTGGCTTAGCAAATATCACCACCGATAAACCTATAGATGATCAGACCATCTTCATGCAGGCATCTGTTTCCAAAACGATGATCGCCACAGCAATCATGCAGCTTTGGGAAAAGCAAAAAATAGATCTCGATATAGACGTCAACCATTATTTACCATTCAGCGTGAGAACGCCGTCCTTTAAAAATGACAGCATTACGGCGAGAATGCTCCTCACCCACACTTCCGCTATTCAGGACGAATGGAATACCTTGGGCTCATTGTATGTACTTGGCGATTCACCCATTTCATTGTCCAGTTTTATGCAAAAATATTTTACTCATGGGGCTACCTATTATAAGGCGGGCAACTTTTATACATACCGACCGGGCACTCAATATAACTACAGTAATATTGGCTCAACATTGGCAGCTTACCTTGTCGAAACTATTACCGGTGATGATTTTAGCCATTATTGTGATACCGCTATATTTCAAAAGTTGTGTATGACAAGCACCTCTTTTTTGCTATCAGGAATCAGTGATACGACAAGGATCGCAAGACCTTACGGCTGGGATGGGTCAGCGTATTGGTATGCAGGCTTGTATGGATACCCGGATTATCCGGATGGACAGTTGAGAACGACAAGTACGGATCTGTCCCGATTTATGACCATGTATCTGCAGCATGGCACTTATGAGGGGTCGAGGGTATTAGACAGTACGACGGTGGATTACATGCTTAGACAGCAAACTCTTGTGGAACCAGCACAAGGAATTATATTCTATTCTGCCAAGGCGAGCAATGGAGATGTACTTTGGGGACACAATGGAGGAGATGCCGGGGTCAATACTGCGATGTATTTTAATATGACGAAAAAAACAGGTGCGATAGCCATGACAAATGGGGATGGAACAAGCAGTTCGAATGCCGATTTATTAGTCAATACACTCTATATTTATGGCATCACGGTGACTCCTGATTCCAATGATGTTTTCCCGCCTTGTGAAGGGACAGCTGCCTCCTTTGAGCCGACCTTCTCGGGAAATATGACCATCTATCCAAATCCATCTGATGGCAGGATATATGTGGTGTTATCAGAAATTGGAGATGCAAGTATCTCGGATATCCACGGAAAAGTGGTGCTGCGGACAAAATTAGAAAATGGACAAAACGAGGTGATATTACCTGAAAATTGTGCCGCTGGAATTTACATATTGAGTGTGATAAGTAAAAATGGAAAAGAGCGTATGGTGAGGAAAATCTCGGTGGTGAAATAATTGCAGTTTACCACAGAAAAAACAATTAAAATTTTTATATCAATTCCAGAATTTTATACCCTAGCAAAAGACTTTTTGCCACGAATTGCACGAATGATGCTTCGCATCTAACACGAATTTATTTTTGAGAATTCGTGCCATTATTTTCGATGCTGATTACGCGGTTGTGACTAATTAGAATCAGTTTTTTGGAGAAAAACTAAATGGGTTATCATGAATTAACAGGAAATTTCAAATCATTGCGATTTAGTTAAGTCTATTTGTTTATTTAATAGATCTAGGCACGCTGAACCTTGGAGCAACCTTCAAATGAAAACTATAGATAAATTTGATAGGCATACAAAGTGCTGACAACCGATATTTCATGAATTAGATGCTGTATTTCAATTGTTAATTAAACGAAGTAGAATTATAAATCACCATAATTAAACAAAAAAAGCCACTCCTTTAGAGAGTGGCTTTTCCAGGATTAACTAATCAGAACTATCTGATCTCAATGCTCTGCCCGGGCTTGTGTGCCTCAGGATCTTTGGGCAATGTGACTTCAAGTACACCATCGGTGTATGCTGCTCCAATCTGATCTTTGAGCACCTTGTCATTAAGCTTGAAAGCGCGTTCAAATGCTGTGGGTCGGTACTCTTCGTATATGAATTTGTCCTCGGTAGCCGCTTCCGGCTGGTAACTGATGTTCAATACATCTTCTTCGATCGAGATGGTAAACAGGTCTTTTCTGAGACCTGCAGCATAAAGTTTGAGGATATATGCGTCAGCTGTTTCGATGATATTCACAGATTTTCTGTTACTAAATCTTTTTCCCATTCCGCTCTGAAAACGGCGGTTCATTTTTTCTGACATATTGTCTCCAAAATGTTTTCTGAAAGATGTCCATGCTTCGTGATTGCCCTGAGACATATTATCACAATGAAATTTTGCTTGTCTATTATACATGTTTAATGTTTTTAGATTGTTATTAAATGGTTTGGGTGATTTAGGTATTTAAATAATTATTTCGTGGAAACGAGCCTCCCCCTAACGCAGAAGCATTTTGTTCGTACCTCTCAAATGTTCTGACTTCACTTTGTCTCTTCCCGAATCTGGTGTGGGACTTCCGCTTTGCTCCAGCATTCGTCGAGACTTCGTTACGTTTCACTTCCTCGAAAAGGTCGCTTAGGCACCTTTTCTTCGTTGTTCACCCCTCCAAAGGGGGAAATACTGCTCAATTCATAATATTTCTATTTAATTAAGCCTGAGGAAAGAACGGGAGATACCCTCAGCTCTAATTATTCATTATTCACTATTCATTATTCATTTTCTAATCGGAATTATGGCAAGTTCTTTTCTGTAGGGAGCAAATGATCTTTGACGATCGTAATTGTTGTAGTCCAATTGGCCACCGAATTCATCATCATAGTTTCCGATCCTTTCTTGTGCCTGATGGAATAGCATCTTAGCAGATTTGACTGCAACTACAACAACTGATACCACCAATGCGACCATTAATACTTTGAAAAGTAGAAAAAGAACCATTGCGCCAACTCCAGCCAGCAAAGTCATACCGGCTATCTTAGGAAGCATAAAATTTATATTGTTTTTCATTTTTAATTTGTTTAAATTATTTAATTAATAAAATAAAGGCCTTTAAATAGAGGACGGAGAAGATGGAGTTTTACTTTAAAAAAGGGCATATATTTTTTTAAAAATATTTGAAGCTTGATCAAAAGTTATAGTGTTTAATTAATTTCAGGAAGTTGTAATTAATATAAGTTAATATTTCTCTTTTCGAATTAACCTCCCCCTACCCCCCTCCCAAAGGGGGAAATTCGGGATACTCATATTTATTGAGCATAGCGAACGTTTCGGGTAAATTTGTAAAAGTCTTTTGAAATATTATGGGCGTGCAATTAAATAACTTAATACATCATAATGCCTTTATTAATTGACACAAAGGGCAACTTAAATACTACTTTTCATACCAAGTTTGGGGTTTGGAGTTTGGGGTTTGACAAAGAGTTATGTTTTATTTTTTAATTAAATAGCTTAATACACCTTAATTCCTTAATGGTTTAATAATTGTAAATACTAGTATCAACTTCAATACTGCATTTCATACAATGATTGTTGTTTGGGGTTTGAGGTTTGTCAAGGAGTTTCGTTAATTAATTTTTCAATAACATCTTAATCTCTCTTAGTTTCTTAATGGTTTAATACCCCTCAAAAACTTAGTTCTATAATTTCAAATATTCCAAAAGCTTAATTATCTTTTCGGCCATGCCAGCCTCCGCACCTATTCCTCCACTCCTCCTTTAAAGCTTCTCTTTCTTCCGGAGTGGTATTTGCAAATTTCTCCCTAAATTTATGCATCATAAAATGGTTTCTCCCCCCATGATGCTTGTGACCACCAAAACGACCACATAGCAATTTAAATAAAACAAGCAATCCTAATGATTGCCAATAGTTGATCGCCTTCCAACCGGTGATATCCGGAATAATTGCATTCCATAAAAACATCACTACCGCACTGATAATAAATATCATCGCCAACATTAATAAAAAGAAAACAAACTTTCTTTTACCTTTATTATACAACATTTCTCGATTCATGATTTTTTAAATTATATCTTGATATAAAGGATCCAATTTCTTACGCAAATATTTTACTGCGTAACCCTTTCTACTTACGATCGTCTTGATCGGTACGCCCTCTTCCTCGGCAATTTCGCGTAGTGTTTTATCTTCCAATTCATTTTGAATAAAAACCCTTCGTTGATTTTCCGGTAATTCTTCTAGGGCAATTTGTAATGTATTCCAGAATTCTTCTTGAAACATAAATATTTCAACGTCATCCGTATCGTTTGAAAGTAAAACATCTTTTAATGACAGCTCACCTTCCTCTCCTTCGTAAACCAAATCATCCAACAATAAATTCTTTTGTTTTCGCGACCTGTCGATAATTCTGTTTTTAGCCACACGGTATAACCAACCACTAACACTTAGGATCTCTTCAGGATTTGCAAGGTTGCTATATTGATACCACACATCCTGGAGGATATCTTCAGCATCTTCCACGAGTCCAACTTTACTTTTGATAAACCCAAACAGTTGACTACCATACCTTTTGATCGTATCGGTGAGGTTAAATGCTTTTGTATCAGCCATTGGAGATACGGTTACAATATTCATTTTCCTTCATATATTGTATTGCAGACGAAAGAGTACGCAAATTACTCTATTCAAACTTGAATTAAATTAAAAAGAAGACTAAAATGTAGAATAATACCACGACCGCGCAAGCAGCATCGGAGATAATGCACGAATAATCACATACCATTTAAATACATCCTAAAAATTTTGGCTAATCTTTTGTAATATTCGCTTAAAAATTAAAGCATCAGCTTTCCACAAAAACCATTCGTGTATCCGGCGCAATAAAATTCTTGATTCGCAGAATCAGGATAATAAATTTATGCCTCGAGCAGGAAATATAAATAAAACATAGTGTAAGAATTGACCCTTTATTCCAATTCTATTCATCTATTTTCGTTGAATTTTGGGTGGCCTTTACAGAAAGTACATATTTCATGACAGCATCCTTTTCTATATCATTTAACTCTGCAAGCATCGCCATATCATCTACTATAATATGCCAGCTTTCTTCGGTTCTTGCATAAATACTTTTTTGTTCATGACAGCCTGTGCAGGTTCCATTGAATAATTCATGACCGAGTCGAAGAGTTTCAATTGTGATGCCCTGATACTTTTCCTGCATGGCCATCAATTGTTTTTCACCCGGCGCAGAAACAACCTCATAAGGAATGACGAAAGTAGGTAAGCCTTGATTGGCAGCCGGGCTTAGGATGCTCATTCCCGAAAGGATGGTGGGTGCCGGCTCGGTTGGCTTTTCCTCAGGTTTTGATAATTGCTTCACAGCAGTGGTTTCTTTTTTTTCATCGGGTTCGGGTACCGAACTAGCAACCATAGTCTTTCGGGAAGTATTGCACGCGAGGAATATATTCAAACAAAATATGAGTGTAATTATGTATTTAAATTGCATTGATATTATTTTATTCGATAATTAAAATGATTATTTATTTCGAAAAAAACCAGTGAAATCTACTTTTAGAAATCGCTGGTCTAAAAAACTTGATAATTTCTGTATATTTTTCCGCATATTCATTTTCTCACCTTGTCGCCTTTTCTCTCTAACATCCATTCAGGTTGAGCAACCTTCGCTAAGATTTTGAATATGAAAGGTAAGCGATTTCGGAGCTCGTAACTTTCAGTTAGCTAACAAAGTTTGATGAGTTCCCAAACTCTTGATTTTACTAATATTCCGCCCATTTATTATATATTGTTGTGCGTTCGTTTTCTTTTAAAACTTTTTATCAAATGATTTTCCGTTGAATATATATACTCCACCGCTTGCCATCCCAAAGAGTAAATTATTTCTATTGTCTTTATATATTGACCAAATCATTGGTTTCGAAAGTCTGCTGTCGATTGTATAGTTAGTCATATTTTTGCCGTCATATTTCCAAACGCCTGTATCTCTATCACCAAACCAAATATTCCCTTCTGAATCTTCTTCAATTACAAAAACATGTTCAAGTGTTCCTGCAGGAGAAAGATTTCCATTTTTACTACTAAAAATGTTAATAAGCCCATTCTTATCAGAAAAATTTATTGCTTTCTCGTTCTCCATTAGTAAAACACCAATTCCATTATTCCCTATCCAAATCCGCCCTTTTGAATCTGCCAAAACACTTCTTATATGCAAGTTTTCATTCTCTTTTAATTCCAATTTTTCATGGTCAAAACTTTTCGTATTTTTTCCATCATACATAAATAATGCATTGTAAGTGGCTATCCACACCTTACCGTCGGTTCCTTCCGATATATCAGTTACACCATATGAATTATTGGGGTCGTTTGTTTTGGGTTTTGGAAAAATTAAATAGTTCATTTTTTCTCCATCAAAGCGATTTATTCCGTCTTTTTCACCTGCATTAAACCATAAATCTCCACTGGTTTCATTCCATTCCAATTTTGGGACGTCAGTTTCATATGAATAATTAGTAAAATTTCCTCCATTATAACTACTTATTCCGTGTGCAGTTCCAAACCAGATATTTCCATTTTTATCTTCTTTTATTGAACGGATTTGATTATCACTTAACCCCTCCTTAGTTGTAAAGTATTGAAATGTTTTTCCATCATAATAGCTTATGCCTTCATTATGACTTCCAAACCAATAATTGCCTTTGCTGTCTTGAAAGATAGCACGTATTCCAGAAGTAAATTTTAAAATGTCGGCTTTGGGAGTACTTGAAAAATGAGCTTTAGTTACTTCCTTTTCGGAAGATTTCTTTTCAACGCATGAAAAGGTTAGTGCCATTAAGAATATTAAGTATACCAAGTTATTGTTTTTTTTATTCATGAATTTATTTTAAGAATTTGTCAAACGAACTACCATTAAATTTATAAACTCCTGCATTATGTGTCCCAAACCAAAGAACTCCTTGTTTGTCATTGGAAATTGTGAAAAGATATACATTAGTTTCGCCATCTTTAATAGGGTAATGAATAAGTTCTTTTCCATTATATTTCCAAACACCATTCTCATATGTAGCCAACCAGAAGTTACCTTCATTATCTTGTGTTATAGATAGAAAAAACGGAAATTCCCTTTCATTTTTTTCGTTAATATACCTAATTCCATTTTCCTTCTTAAAGGATATGCTATTGCCATTATTGGTTACTTTGTCGTATCGAAATCGTGTATTGTTAATCCAAATAAAGCCATCTTTGTCTTCATAAATAGCACGTGTTCCAAAATCCCCAACATTAGGGGTTGTCTGTGAGCAACGGAATACTATGGATCAATTCTAAAATAACATACCGACTAGAACTTTCTTTCTGGTATTACTACATCAATTAGTTAGTAGCGACTGCCTGAACAGCATCGCTATTTTGCACAATTTTTGCAGCGCATTTAATTTCATCTTTCTTGCCAGAACAAGACTTTTGTGCCAATTTTGATGAGCAAGACATTGGGTTTTTACCGGGTATTTCCAAAGATATTGAAGAGTTGCAAGTTTCAGATACTGAACATTTAGCGACAGTTGCACAAGAAGCTTTAGAAACAGCAACACATTGATTTTTATTTAGTAAGTTGGAAATACTAAACGCAGTTGAATTAGCTTGACAACCGTCTTTTGAAGCTACTTTTAGGTTGCTTTCATCGACTTTTTTAATATTTGTGTTGTCACCATTGTTTTTGAAAGAGATAAACATTAGAAATAAAAAGAAACAAATTTGCGCGTACATAGACATTTGTTTTAGTTTGTGAAAAAATTATTTGGATCAAATTTGGTACAGAATATGAATTAATATTCAGAGCTTCTTTTGATTTGACAAAGATATGTGAGCCCGGCAGGCTATGCTGTTACCCAGCAGTTATTATCCTGTTAGTCACTTGTTAAAAAAAAGTCCGCTCATATATAATTGCGTAATTTTGATTCCTTAATGAAAATAGATCGTACATATATCTTCGTCACCCTGTCGTCAATAGCGTTGCTGCTTGTGCTTGCTATTCAAGTCAATTATCTGCTAAATACAGCTCAAATCAAGGAACAATTATTTAATGAAAAGGCCAATATGGTGCTCGATAGAACAGCACTAGCGCTAAGTAATGATACCGCCACGATTAAGAATTTTTCTCTGATGGGAAGTGAAAATGAAACAAAAAAAATTGATTCATTATTTAATCATTTCTTAAAAATATATAATTTCCATATTGATTATTATTTTGAATTAAAAACGTTATCCGCTGCAAATAGTCTTCAAATTCCCAATGTTAGTAGTAAAAGTGAAAAACCTGTAGAAGATTTAAAAATTGGAACGATCAAAAACACCAATGAAGAGGAAGCAGGGTGCTATCAAACTTGTCTTCCTGCAGAAGGTGGAGGGGACAAAATGGAACTGAAACTCGTCCTTCCTGACAAAGCTCAATTTATCCGCGCCGAAATGGGTGTGCCTTTTATTACTTCTGTCTTATTAATTTTATTGGTATTGGTGATGTCCTGGCGCACCATTATGTCCTTGCTTAAAGAGAAAAAAATTTCGGAGCATACCACGGATTTTTTGAACAATATGACCCATGAATTCAAAACACCCCTGACCAATATCGCCCTCGCTGGAAGAATGATGTTGCGGGAGAATAATGTCGCACGAGAGGAAAAAATTAAACATTATTCCGGAATAATCCTGGAAGAAAATGATAAACTTAGGCTTCAAGTGGAACAGGTATTAAGTATGACTGCTCTGGAACGTGGTGAGATTCCGCTTCAAAAGAAAGAACTCAATCTTCATGAGTTGATCAGCCATTCATTAAAATGTATGGGTCTTCAGATCGAACACAATAATGGTAATGTAAATATTCAGCTTGATGCTGAACATTTTGAGATCATGGGAGATAAAAATCATTTGACTAATTCACTGTGTAATCTCGTGGACAATGCTATTAAATACTCAGGGAATAAACCTGAATTGTCGGTTCGTACTTACAATGCGGGGACAAACCTAATGGTAATTATTTCTGATAAAGGCATTGGTATCGATAAAGAATATCAGAAAAAGGTATTTGAAAAGTTTTTCCGCGTTCCGACCGGTGATATTCATGATGTAAAAGGTTTTGGCCTTGGCCTTGCTTATGTGCAAAAGATCATCCAAATGCATGATGGCAATATTGAGTTACAAAGTAAAAAAGGAGAAGGCACGACTTTCACAATTACCTTGCCCTATGTCTAAGGAAAGGTTCAAAATATTACTCGCCGAGGACGATTTAAATCTTGGTTTTCTCTTGGTCGATTACCTCGATGCAGAAGGATTTGATGTCAAACTATGCAAGGATGGCGAAATGGCATTAAAGGCTTTTCATGGAAGTCCATTTGATCTTTGTCTGCTGGATGTGATGATGCCTAAGATGGATGGTTATTCCCTTGCTAATATGATCCGACTTGTTGACAAGAAAATTCCGATCATCTTTATCACTGCCCGTTCACAGAAGGAGGACAAACTAAAAGGATATGATCTTGGAGCAGATGATTACATTACAAAGCCTTTCGACGAAGAAGAGTTACTTTGGAAGATCCGTGCGGTCATGCGTCGGATACCGGAATTTAACAATGAGGACAGGAATGGACCGAACACTATCGGTATATATGAATTTGATTTTTATAATCAATCCTTGAGTTTGAATGGTGTCATGCGTCGGATTACCGTTAAGGAAAGTGAGATCCTTCGCTATCTTTCTGTCAATAGAAACAAGGTAATTAAGCGGGAAGATATGCTCATCGCGCTCTGGGGCAAGAATGATTATTTCTATGGTCGTAGCCTTGATGTCTTCATCACTAAGATCAGGAAGTATTTGAAGGAAGATCCGGAATTAAGCGTGGAGAATATTTTTAGCGTGGGGTTTATTTTTAACGTGCCGGATTGATCGAGGCTTGAGGCGCAATGCATGAAAGTAAAAGAGGATCTACAAAGTTTTATAAAGTCCAATACCCATTCCAATTTGATCTATTTTGTGTTGATAGGTATTCCTTTTGAAAGTGTTAGTCAAGGCATAGCCATAGTTTGCAAAAAGAGCGAGAGAAATACTACGGGTTAACTCTTGTTGGTAACCTAACCCTGCAAGTAAGCGCATATTGAATTTATTTACCTGGTTTGGTTGATAGCTAATAGAGATAGATTTATCATGTACAAAAGAGTGATGACTAAGAGTAGATATATCCGCAATTTCATTTTTTAGGATAAACTCATTGAGAATACCTGTTTGAAAATATAGTCCATTGCCCGCTTCCTTAACAAAAAATTGTGCAGTTAATGGAATGGATATCACCTTCATGATATTCTCGAGGGATAGATCAAGATTTACATTTTCATTATTTTGGACCGAGCTGTTTTTGCTTCTTGCCAATATTAATTCCGTACTTATATTTCCAAGGGAGGTTGGCAAACTATGCTGAAAATGATTTTCAAAATCATCACCGGCACTTATCTCATCGACCGTAGAGTAGGGAAGATTGATGTCATATGTTGAGTTGCGCTTTCTTGAATAATAATTAACTGATGCATTTAACACGATTTTTGGGCTGATTTGTTTGCCAAAAGTCAATCCAAAACTTAATGAATTTGATGTTTTTTCATTAATTAATAATTCTGTCAATGGGTCAATATATTCTCCACTAATTCGATCATTCCATACATTATAACCCACCACTGGACCTATCCAAACCTTATTTCTTGTGCTTGCTTTTTTTGAAAATATCTTTACTTTCTTGTTGACCCACAATCAAGACATTTTCCGGAGTAATTAAATTATTAGCCGGATCAATACTAGAAATTACATATGAATTTAAACTAGGTAAAACTGGCAATTGATTTGCTCTTTCGCCAGGGTTTATATTGATGTTTTCCGAATTTAGAGGAGTTCTTTCAGATGAAGAAGGATCTCTAGAGGATGCCGTATTTACAACATCTTTGGGTAAGGGATTTATGCTGTTTTGGGTGTTTGACTTGGTATTAATTGCAGCATTTTGCTGAATCTTGTCAGACGAATTCACAACTGCGAACTCGTTTTCTATCCGTTCCTGCCTTTCTGTTGACACCATTATACCGGATGCAGATCTTTCAGAAAAACGGTTAGATTCTAATTTATTATTAGGATTATTATTAAAATTTACTTTAGAATTTAATTTACTATTATTTGGCTTTTCATTTTGAGGTGAAACGTTATTTTCAATTAAAACTTGATTCTGTTGTTCTTTTCTATTATCTAAATTTTGTTCTTTTGGCGAAGGCGTTAAACTTCCAATAGATTTGTCTACTTCATTGTCATTGTTTCCACACCTTTCTAATTCACGTTGTAATTCATTAATTCTATTATTTTTATTGTAATTATCCAAACCCAAAGCAACAGCGGACAAAATTGCTAAACCTGCTAGTATAAATGGCAAAAATGCCCAAATTCTCCTACGTTCTTTTTTAGGTATATTTGCGTCTATGTGTTGCCACACATCGTCATCCGGTATATTCCAATCATCAGGTTTTATATCCTGATTGAATTTGTCACGGAAATATTTTTCTAAATTATCATTATCTTCCATCAAATTCATTTAAAGGCTGCCTCTATTTTATTGCGCAACATATTCTTTGCTTTCATCAATTGTGTTTTTGAGGTATTTTCACTGATTTTTAATTGTTCTGATATTTCATTGTGAGTATATCCTTCCACCACATATAAATTAAATACCGTTCTGTAGCCTATTGGCAATAATTGTATCAATTTAGTAAGATCTTTGATCATTAAGTCTGACAAAATACTTGATTCATATCCAACCATATTCTTTATGTCATCAATCGGCTGGAAATTAACTTTATTTTTTCTTAATTTCTCCAAACAGGTATTTACCATTACTCTTCTGATCCAACTTCCTAAGGCTCCTTTTGAAGCATCGAATTGATAAAGATCTCTGAAAACTTTTATAAAACCATCCTGAAGTGCATCTTTTGCCTCTTCCTGCTCAGAGAAATACCTCATACACAAGACAAACATATTTGTCTTGTACAAATCATATAACTCTTTTTGAGCTACACGGTCATTGTGTATACATTGCTTTATTTTATAACTATCCATTTCACCCTCCACTTACATAGTGCAGCTTATTGTAAAAAGGTTGCCTGGTACTCTCAATATTTTTTAATGAAAAATTAATTACATTTTTTTGGGGTCCCCAGGCAACCCTTTAAAGTTTAATCTCACTTTTACAATTATACGAACTAAAGTATTGCAAATAATTAATTAATCACAAAAAAATTAATCATGAGATTGAAATTACTATTTATCATGTTATTTATGAGTTCCCTAAGTTTACTACAATCACAAACCGTAGTAGACATTATCGTGAACTCGCCTGATCATAATACACTCGAGGCTGCGGTGATCGCGGCAGGCCTGGCAGATGCTTTATCAGGAGATGGACCGTTTACAGTTTTTGCGCCAACAGATGCAGCATTTGATGCACTTCCTGCGGGAACAGTAGCAGCTTTGCTGAATGATATACCAACATTGACAGCTATATTGACATATCATGTAGTGGGTGCGAAGGCACTATCAACAGATTTGTCTGATGGTCAGGTCATCACAACGCTAAATGGAAAAGACGTTACTGTTACAATTAATGGAAATGGTGTATTTATAAACAATGCCAAGGTTACCGTAGCTGATATTGAAGCGGACAATGGTGTGGTGCACGTCATCGATGCTGTATTGCTACCGCCCTCCAACACAGTGGTAGACATCATCGTGAATTCACCGGACCATAATACGCTAGAGGCTGCGGTGATCGCGGCAGGATTGGCTGGTCCTTTATCAGGAGATGGACCGTTTACAGTTTTTGCGCCAACAGATGCAGCATTTGATGCACTTCCTCCTGGAACAATAGCAGCTTTACTGAATGATATTCCAACATTGACGGCTATATTGACATATCATGTAGTTGGTGCGAAGGCACTATCAACAGATTTGTCTGATGGTCAGGTCATCACAACGCTTAATGGAAAAGATGTAAAAGTTACTATCAATGGCGATGGTGTATTTATAAATAATGCCAAGGTTACCGTAGCTGATATCGAAGCGGACAATGGTGTGGTGCATGTAATCGATGCTGTATTACTACCGCCCTCCAACACAGTAGTGGACATCATCGTGAATTCACCTGACCATAATACGCTTGAGGCTGCGGTGATCGCGGCAGGTTTGGCTGATGCTTTATCGGGAGATGGACCATTTACCGTATTTGCTCCAACAGATGCAGCATTTGATGCGCTTCCTCCGGGAACAGTAGCTGCTTTGCTGAATGATATTCCAACATTGACGGCTATATTGACATATCATGTAGTGGGTGCTAAGGCGTTATCAACAGATTTGTCTGACGGTCAGGTTATCACAACGCTTAATGGAAAAGATGTAAAAGTTACTATCAATGGCGATGGTGTATTTATAAATAATGCCAAGGTTACCGTAGCTGATATAGAAGCGGACAATGGTGTGGTGCATGTAATTGATGCTGTATTGCTACCGCCCTCCAACACAGTAGTGGACATCATCGTGAATTCACCTGACCATAATACGCTAGAGGCTGCGGTGATCGCGGCAGGTTTGGCAGGTCCTTTATCGGGAGATGGACCATTTACAGTATTTGCTCCTACTGACGCTGCATTTGATGCACTTCCTCCGGGAACAGTAGCAGCCTTGCTGAATGATATTCCAACATTGACAGCTATTTTGACATATCATGTGGTTGGTGCGAAGGCGTTATCAACAGATTTGTCTGATGGCCAGGTGATCACAACGCTAAATGGAAAAGACGTTACTGTTACAATTAATGGAAATGGTGTATTTATAAATAATGCCAAGGTTACCGTAGCTGATATTGAAGCGGACAATGGTGTGGTGCACGTCATCGATGCTGTATTACTACCGCCCTCCAACACAGTGGTAGATATCATCGTGAATTCACCGGACCATAATACGCTAGAGGCTGCGGTGATCGCGGCAGGCCTGGCAGATGCTTTAACAGGAGATGGACCGTTTACCGTATTTGCTCCAACAGATGCAGCGTTTGATGCGCTTCCTCCGGGAACTGTAGCTGCCTTGCTGAATGATATTCCAACATTGACGGCTATATTGACATATCATGTAGTTGGTGCGAAGGCGCTATCAACAGATTTGTCTGATGGCCAGGTGATCACAACGCTAAATGGAAAAGACGTTACAGTTACAATTAATGGAAATGGTGTATTTATAAATAATGCCAAGGTTACCGTAGCTGATATTGAAGCGGACAATGGTGTGGTGCACGTCATCGATGCTGTATTGCTACCGCCCTCCAACACAGTGGTAGACATCATCGTGAATTCACCGGACCATAACACGCTTGAGGCTGCGGTGATCGCGGCAGGATTGGCTGGTCCTTTATCAGGAGATGGACCGTTTACAGTTTTTGCTCCAACAGATGCAGCTTTTGATGCACTTCCTCCGGGAACTGTGGCTGCCTTGCTGAATGATATTCCAACATTGACGGCTATTTTGACTTACCATGTAGTAGGTGCGAAGGCACTATCAACAGATTTGTCTGATGGTCAGGTCATCACAACGCTTAATGGAAAAGACGTTACTGTTACAATTAATGGAAATGGTGTATTTATAAACAATGCCAAGGTTACCGTAGCTGATATCGAAGCAGACAATGGTGTGGTGCACGTCATCGATGCTGTATTGCTACCTACCTTAAGTGCAAAAGAATTGAATGTACATCCATTTGAAGTTTACCCCAATCCGGTAATAAGCTCTATGAAAATACAAATGTCCAATAGAGCCACAAATATTGATCAAATTGAGATCACGAATATGAATGGAATTGTAGTTTGGACAGGATCATCTGAATCACTTGAGAAAGAGATCAATTTATCTAAGTTAAGCAGCGGCTCCTACGTAGTTAAAATTAAAAATAAAGATGGTGTAGGAATTAAGAAGTTTATAAAGATATAGTCATTATTTTTTTGGTAATACTGTGGCCACTTCTGATAAAAAAGGAGTGGCCTTTTTTTGAATTATAAGTAATTGGTCTGAAATATTTTATAAAAAGGTATGATATGGTAAAAGAGGGGTGAAGTTATTTTCTATTGATTAATACGGGTATTTAAAATGATGCAAATTTTACTGTAGTCATCCTGCAAACTTAATATTTTAAGCGATACTTAATGTTTATTCAAAATGCATTTAGTGTGTTGTATGGCCACTTTTAAATAAGACAATTCAAACTACATTTACGCCAATTCAATACAAAAAAGTATTTTTTCAATTAAGCTTAAACCATATTTAATATGCTTTTTTAACTGGAAAAATTATTTTATGCGTTGATCAGATAAGTTAAAGAGACTAAAAAATTAACAAAAACCGATCATTTATGAACATTTTATTCTATTTTTGCATTCTATTTGTTTGCATTGGATTAATACTTAATTCTTTACATATTAACCAATAGAGCCATTTTATATTAGCCGGCATCACTCTTTGCATTTATTTACTTTATAAACTAACTCCTCATGCAAAGTAATTCTCTACTTATAGCGACCCTCTTTTTTTTAAATTTAACGGCCTTTCAGGCCCAAAACTCACTGGTTTTTAGTCCTACTAATCCCTCAGTGCGGCAAGGTATTACAGAAAAATTTCGCGCATCGAACACGACAGTTGCCGATATTTCTTCTATTTATGGAGCACTAATTCAAGATGACCCAATGCTTAAGATCAGCGTAGAGGGGCGTCAAATGGAATTTATGTTATATGAAAATTCCTTGATTTCAAAAGACTATTTCGTGACTGTCGCCTCAAATGATAAAACGAAGATTTTAAAAGACCTTTCGGTAAGAACATATGATGGTGTGCTGAAAGGCAGTAGTGGCCATATTACTATTACTATAGATCATGATTATTTTGTCGCCATGATAAAATTAGGAGGAGAAGAATATTTTATTGAACAGGCGACTGCATTTGACAGAAATGCTACATCAGAAGATCTTATATTTTACAATTCCAAGGATGTTATTCACGATGCAACTAAGACATGTGCTTCAGATGACCTAATCAATGCAGCACCGGAAGTTGATGGAATAGAAGAACGTTTTGTAAATCTATGTAGTGTGGTCGAAATCGCTATAGCCAGCGATGCCAGTATGTTCGATAAATATAGTAGCTCAATCACCGCTGTGCAGAATCACAATATTGCCGTGATGAATAATGTAGCATTCAATTACCTACATGAGTTTTCAGATAATATCACTTTTCAAATCGTAACACAATATGTCAGTACTACTTTTAATAATGACCCACTATCACCGAATACTATATCAACAGCTATCAACACGGTGTATGATGCTTTTGCCACTTGGAGTTTAGCCGGTGGTTTTGGTGTAGTGCATGATTTGGGTACATTCTGGACAAATAGAGATTTTGATGGAAGCACCATTGGTTTGGCAGGAGTTGCAGCTATGTGTACGGGCAATAGGTTTAGCGTCTTACAAGACTTTACACCTGATGCGGCGGGCTTACGATCTTTGATGGCGCATGAAGTTGGGCATAATTTTGGTGCAGGTCATGATACGATAGGAGCCCCATTCATTATGGCTCCCTCTGTGAATGGATCAAATAAGTGGTCAGCACTTTCAGTGACAAACATCAACGCACACCTGCTCACCAGAGCATGTCTTGCTAATTGCACTGGACCAATCAGCGCTTCCTTTATAGCCAATCCTACAGCGCTGTGCAATAATGGTACTGTCCAGTTCGAAGACAAGTCAACTAATAGCAATGCACGGACATGGACTTTTACAAGCGGGTCACCATCCACGAGTACTGCGCAGAAACCTAATGTCACCTACAGTTCGACAGGTACATTTTCCGCAACAATTGTCGCCAATGGCACCAGCACTTATTCTGTACCAAATGCTATAATTGTCTCCGCACCTCCGCCACTTGCCACAGGATCTTGTCCTTTGCCTACAGGAACGCCAGGAAGTGTCGGTATACAAGGGGTTTCACTTGCTGATATGTACAGTGCTTCGGGAACTGCAGCTCAGGATGGCAGCAGATATGTAGACAGATCTTGTACCAATATTGTTTCATTACAGACAAATACTTCTTATGACATAGGTATAGGTTTGGGAAATTGCTCTGCCGGGCCAATTTTTGAAAGCGTCAGAATGTATATTGATTACAATAATAATGGGGTGTTTGATGTTCTCACAGAAACAGCCCTGAGTCCGGGTGGAGGGTATTGCGGATTTTACACATTTACATTTACAACACCCCCTAGTCCTGTAAATAATAAGCTGCTCAGGATGAGAATTATCTCTAACATCTCCGGGATTAGTGGACCTTGCTATAATCCAAGTGATGGCCAGGTAGAGGACTTCTCAGTGATTTTCAAGGCAGCAGTTCCTCTTCCTTTAGAGTTGATTAGTTTTAACGGAGAGCAGCATAAGAGTTTCAATATTCTGAAATGGACAAGTAAAAAAGAGTCTAATATGAAGCACTTTAGATTAGAACGAAGTCGTGACGGTAAAGACTTTACTCCAATAGGCTATGTTACTCCTCTTAATAATTCTTTGGGAGGTAATTATACATTTAAAGATGATGATTTGAACGGATCAAATGAATGGTATTATAGATTGAGAATGGAAGACGTATCAGCTGCATTTGCATATAGTCAAGTCATTTTCTTAAACAACAAAGGTGTAAATCTAAGTATGGAGAATTTAGTAACAGTTAATACTTCGGATCGTCCTATTTCCTTTAGGCTAACATCTTCATCAAATCAGATGGTCACTATTGAATTGTTTGACATGATGGGCAAGTTGCAATCTAATTACACGACCCAAATTAATGAAGGCCAGAATAACATGGAATTTAATACCATTAATATACCGAAAGGGATGTATATCTTACTTGTAAAAAACAACTCTGGTGAAGAGCTTGTCAACAAGATCTTTATTGAATAAATAATACTTTTTCGTAGGGCACACGAATGGTTTGGATATAAAAAGCAGTGCGAAAGTGCTGCTTTTTTTATACCCAATTTTATATGCAGTTTTTTTCTATTTTCTTCGAAGTTCCAGCTCCATAAAACCTTCCTCGGAAATAATATTTATTAAAAGATTATCATGAACAAATTTATATTTCCAACTATCATCGTTACCATTTTCGTCAACAAAATTTATTGTATTTTTAGTTTTATCAATAACATAATCGGATTTTATTTCGCCACTCATGGTAGTCTTCATTATGAAAATTCCCTGATCATTAAACTCATATAAAACCGAAAAGATCAAGATCTCCGCTATACTTTTAAATGAAGCCCTTTGCTCTTCTGAAGTTGGATTTTTAAAATTAATTGAATCTTTTGTTTTATTATAATAAACAAGGTCATCCTCATATCCAATTACTTCCCATTTCCCGACTATTTCTTGTGCAGGAAGATTTAAACTTATTATTAGAAATAAAAATAAAAATTTCATGTAGTTAATTTTATAAATTATATGAGCGTTCTAAAAGATCTAAAGTAATTACAATGAAAACAGTTTTGCTATAATTTGAAGTTTAAGAGAGTTTCAAAGATAGAGATCTTTATAAATTATGGCGCTAATTCTAACCGCCTAATTCAGACTGAGTGATATATATACTCAAAGGAAATCGGTTTGACCATTTCGAAAAAGCTTAGTTTTGAAAATAAATTATAGTAACTTTTTGACAAACACCAAACATTAAACATTGGGATGAAAATAATCTCCAAGTAGACATTTCTACTTCCAATTAGTATAGAAACATTAAATATCGGAAATAATGGGTGAAATTAACTATTCTCTTTCCAATTCTTATAAGGATTTATTGTCAAATTAGCATTGTAATACCTTTGATCATTCGTAACTTCCATACCCTGCCAATCAGGAATATCATACATTTCTTCTTCGCTCTTCAATTCGATTTCTGCTAAAATTAGTCCGGAATTTTGCCCTAAAAACTCGTCAACTTCCCAAATTTTATTGTCAAAATTAATTATGTATCTAATTTTTGAGAGTTCAGAAATTGAAAAATTATCTAACAATTCTCTCGCGTCATCTAATGGAATTTCGTATTCGTATTCTTGACGGGTTGCACCTGCAGAAATTCCCTTTATGGTCAAATATCCCTTATCCGGTGTTTGTCGCACCCGGATTGTTTTATTTGATTCTATTGCCAGATATCCTTGACGATAGACTTGTCCTGGCGGCTTGTCTGTTTTGTCCCAATTGGTATGATTTACAAGGTATTTTCTTTCTATTTCTTTTCCCAAAACATAAATTGTGAATGCTTAATAATTAACTGCCAATACTGGAATCAAACAATCGTATTAGCGAATAATATATTACTCCTAAATAATATAAAAACCTCAGTAGTTAAAATCTCTAACTATCTATTGCTAAAATGTTTTTATTACTTCTACGAATAATTTTGAAAGCTTAAGATCAGCCTTTCCGGCGGTCTCAATTATTTCTGCAATGTTCACCGCTTTTAGATTTTCAGGATCACATTCATCTGTAATTACAGAAATAGCAATGCATGGCAGCGACATATGATTAGCTGCAATCACCTCGGGCACGGTAGACATTCCCACCATGTCAGCGCCGATGATTTTGAGATGACGATATTCGGCTTTTGTTTCGAGGTTCGGACCATGAACTGCGGCATAAATACCTTTCTTTAATGCGATTCCAATCTCCACTGCTTTTTCCAGAAATAATTTTTTCAGCGCTACATCATAGGGTTCACTCATATCAGGAAATCGAGGGCCTAGCTCATCAAAATTTCTTCCTGTCAAAGGATTACCATAAAGCAAATTTATATGATCATCAATTAGAATCAAATCTCCTTTTTTAAAATTGAGATTAATGCCGCCTACAGCATTTGATAAGAAAAGCTTTTGAATGCCTAAGAGCTTCATTACTCTTATCGGAAAAACAATTTCCTGCAAGGAATATCCTTCATAGGCATGCATCCTTCCATGCATAATGAGGACGTTTTTATCACCGATAGTGCCAAAGACGAGGTTGCCCTTGTGAAATTCCACTGTTGAAATCGGAAAACCTGGGATATCAGCATAAGGTATTGTTAACTTTACCTCCACATGTTTCATCAAATTATTCAATCCTGATCCCAGGACTATTCCCACAACCGGGCTCTCTACACCCTTCTCAATTAAATATTCTCTTGCTTTATTAAATTCTTCCATGTTTATTTTTAGAGTATCTTATCAAAATAGAAATAAGTACATTTCATAAATATAATAATTTTTTGTGGTTTATACTTCATGCATTCGTACTTTAGGCTATATTAATATACGATTCGAATATTTAGTCTTTTTTATTGATGAGAAAAGCACGACCGTGCTTTTGCCTGCTGCCGCCAGCTCCGTCATTTTCAATTTCCACGATCATGAGCAAATATTAGGACAATTTCATGAATAC
Organism: Candidatus Brachybacter algidus; assembly: GCA_016711705.1. Classification (GTDB taxonomy): domain Bacteria; phylum Bacteroidota; class Bacteroidia; order Chitinophagales; family Saprospiraceae; genus Parvibacillus; species Parvibacillus algidus. Next base: position 134,572 of record JADJSK010000012.1, read on the forward strand.
GGTAACCACGATGTTCCCCAAATTGGATAAAAGGAACGATCAATTTTTCCAAAACATATCAGCCTGAGGGATATTCTTCCCCCTCCCCACCTCAAATGGATTAAAACCCTTCATCGCAAATAAATACCAAGCACCACCAGATATGGCAATTTTTGTATCTGCTCCTGACCAAAGTATATCAGCACCATAGGATGTGCCGGGATTGCTGGCGTAAGGGAAACCTGATGCATTCGAATAATTAGTACTCTGAATAAGGACCTTCTCTATTTCCGTTAAATAATAAGCCTTTTCAGAGAACATACCTGCAATCCCAAAAGCGACTGCCATCTGACCTGTACCCTCCGGCCAAACGGTGTCAATGTCTTCATCAAAACAATAACCTGTTATTTGCGCACCATTAGTGGCAGTTTTTGCGGTAAGAAATCGTTGTGCGGTAATCAAGGCAGAAACAGGGTAACCTTCAAACATGCAATAAGACCAAGCATGTACATCAAGGGCATATAGATATTTAGGGTTTTCGGGCCAGGAGACGAGGTTTTTGTCGATAGCGTCCCAACGATTTAGTTTGAGGTAGTTCAACAGGTTACGATGAAAGTCGGTGTATCCGGTGATGGCATTGAAGGCATCAATGTTGCCCTCCGTCACTTTGTAATTCAATAAATTGTTGCTCGCATCATATCCTGAAAAGAGCCCACCATCTGTATCTTGGAGAGCTTGCAACCAAGTGCCTAGTGCAGATGCAAGTTCATCGTATTTGGTATTTGTAGTTTTCTGTTTGTAATTATTCAGCGCTATGAGTAACCATGCATTATCACCCATCCAGCGGTGTCCATTCGGAACACCCGCTCGATCTCTTAATTGTGAAAATCCGCCAACTCCTTTTTTGAGTTCCGATTCAATCCTGGAATTAAAAAAATCAAATATTTTTTCCGCTTTGGCAATATCATTTTTCGTCAGGAATACCAATGCTGCTAATGCATTGTCGTACAAGGAGACAATATTTCCATTTTCAACACTCTCCAGTAATCCATTTGGTAATTGTTGTGCATTGAACCAGTTAAAGATCTGTGTTTCAACAGTACTTGGTTTTTCAGTTCCGATGAAAAGCACGCCATTGATGGATGCCGAGACTTTAATATTTGTTGGGTTAAATGTAAAATTATTTAATGCTGGTGTAAATGTATTTTCATCGATTAAATCATTGATCATCCAATAACCCTGGGCATCTGTTGTGACCGATTTGGCATCACCATAAGCTATGCTGACGCCTTCCATGCCGATGCCGGAATTGTTGATGACTCTCCCATTGACGTTATAAGGCTTGGATGTGGTGTCTTCTTTGGCGCAGGAGAGGAGAAGGAGGAAGAAGGAATATGTTATAATTTGTCTCATTTGTTTTGGAGGTAGAGGATATAAAGATAAGGAGGATTTTTGGAAATATGAAGGGGCCTCCCCCTGCACTCCTCTGATGCTAGGGTTTATACACATCTTTTTTGTTAAGTTCAAAGTAAACTTTGGTGACACAGCGACGTAGGTTAACCTACGCCGAGCCTCACGATCTAAGTTTTTACTTTAAATTTTGTACATCATTCGCTATGAAGTGTTGAGCGTAGGTTAACCTACGTTCGGGTGTCTGCAAAATTAATTTTGCTTATAAGTAAATCAATAACAAACAAACAATTATATTAATTTTCTAATTAAGCCTTTTATTGAAAGAATACTTATGTATAAACCCTAGCTCTGGCAGAGGGGTGTTAATTTAAGCACCACGTATTTAATTTATCAACGAGTTACATATTAAAGGGTTAGAGAACTGGATGACCCTGCGTTTGAGGGGGTAGGGGGAGGAAAAGGGTTTTGTCTTTTGATGAGTATTTCTTTTCCACGGAAGTTACGAAGTTAGGCAATTATAATTTCTGCCTTCTAACTTCAAATTTTCTCCAGCACTAAACTCACCGCTTGTCCACCAAATCCCAACGTATTAATCATGATATTTCGAATTGGTGTTTTTATTATATGAGGATCCGATAGAAATGGTGCTGTAATGAATTCTTGTTTGCCAAACATCAAAGCAGCAAGCAAAATGCCATGCATGCCTGAAGCGCCAAAGGTATGGCCGGTCAGCCATTTGGTGGAGGTGATTAGTGGGCGCTTGTCGAAAACATGGTCGATGGCTCTAACTTCTGCTTTGTCACCTTCCATCGTGCCCGTAGCATGGCAGATGATGACGTCGACTGAGCCAAGACCGGCGCTTTTCAACGCCATACGCATGGAGTTTTGCAATCCAATACCTTCTGAATCGACGGCGACAGGATGTTTCTGTGGTTCTGTCGCAAAACCCGCACTCAGGATGCGGATCTTACTATGTTCATTTACTTTTTCAAGGACGGCGATGATTGCGGCTTCTCCGAGGATGAGGCCACTGGAAGTCTTGTCGAGGTCGAGACTTCTGACAGGGTAATTGGTGTTTTCTGTAGCTTTTGAATATATTTTGAGAGCCTTCATCTGTGCCAGATTGTGCGGTGTCAATGGCGTATCTACTGCACCTGCGATGACACGGTCAGCCATCCCGGAATTGATCCATGCTGCTGCATTAAGGATGGACTGTGAAGAAGTGCTACAGGTCATGCTGTGTTCTACCTGAAATCCTTCTAATCCTAGAGTCTGAGCCACGAAGGATGCAATATTGCCCAGTGTAGTCATGGGTGAGGAATATGCCTGTACCTTTCCATTCTGCTGCAAGTATTCCACGCTTTGCTCCATGAGGCCCGATGCACCGCGTGAGGAACCAATAGATATCATTGATCTTAATCCGTCGGCAAGGGCAGCGTTGTCTATATTTTTCAAGGCCAATAAAGTCAGCAAGGTGGAGCGGTCGGCGAATGACAGCGCCCTGAGGGGAGAGCCTAATACTTTGTGTATTTCTTCGTTGGAATAAGGAAATGGAGAGGTGAGCAGTTGGTGAACCGGGTCGAATGAAAAGGCAGGAATGCCTGATGTATAATGTTCATATAGGGCAGAGAGCGTGTTACCAAGGGGGGTTTCGAAGTGGAGGGATTGTATGCCCAGATTTAATTTCATTGGTATCATTTAATTACTAGTCTTAATTAATTGAAATTCAGATATTGAAATATCCACCCTCTGAGCCTCCTCCAAAGTGGGACATCCATATGGTTTCATATTTCTCATTTCAGCTTACATTATTTAATGTTTTAAACAAAATATCGAATTCTTCCGAAGTGTTGTAGGCATGAAGGCTGATGCGGAGTCCAGCATGACCGGCAGGAACAGTTGGTGGGCGGATGGCTTTGACCTGGAGGCCTTTGAATAAAAGGTTTTTTTCAAGTCCAATGGTGGTTGGGGCATCTCCAATAGTAAGAAACTGCACGGGGCCTTGATTAGAAGTAATGGTCAAATTGCTATTGAAAGATGTAACTTGCGATAAATAATATTTGATGAGTTTGTCTAATTCCTCATTTGGTTTATGATTGTTGGAATGATAGTCAATGAGTTGAGAGATGGTGGCGGCATCATTTATGGGGATGGCAGTGGTATAAATGAATGGTCTTGAAAAATTAATGAGATATTCCCGTATTAACTCTGTTGCTAACACCGCTGCACCTGCATATCCAAATGCCTTTCCAAAGGTAATAATGCGGATGAGATTTTGGAATTCATGTGCTTTCTCATACCCCACACCTTTATAATCTCTGCCCGAGACACCCACTGCATGCGCTTCATCGAGCACCAAAGTAAAATCATACTTTGCATTCAAGACTAACAACTCATCTATGTCGATTACAGTACCAGTCATAGAATATAAAGACTCTACAGCGACGATAATACGCCCTGATCCGGAATGTTTTTTCAATTTTTCTTCGAGGTCATTCAGGTCATTATGTCGGAAAGAGTGACGCTCTGCATGACTCAGACGCATGCCGTCGTGCATAGAAGCGTGTATATATTCGTCATAAATAAATACGTCTCCACGATGCGCGATGCAGGACAATACACCGATATTGGCCTGATAACCTGAACTGAATAGCAATGCTCCTTCGGCATTGAAATATTGGCTTAATAGCTTTTCTGTTGTCTCGTGTTGTGTATTATTTCCACTGATGAGTCTTGATCCGGTAGCGCCTTTGATAGTAAGGTGTGCAGCAATTTTTCCTACTTCCATTAGTCGGGCGTAGCCAAGGTAATCATTCGACTGAAGGTCGACTAATGATGGGTCTGACAGGCTCAGTGAGCGGTATAACGCTTTTTCTTTTTGTTGGTAAAGCCTATCTTGGTAGTTCATGTTGGTTTAGTAAGAATATTAGGGCGAAGGTAAGACTTATTGGAATGAAAAATGAAGGACGAAAGATGAGAGCATGCGATTTGGATTTTGAGTGAATGCTATTTTGATATTTAGTGGTTCTCGAAAAGCCTCAAAGATAGAGCACGCAAAGGGGGCGAATAGGAGAATAGAAAGTAAGTTGGTACTAATACACAGAACTTGACTTCTAAATGCATAAAATTCGATCATCATTTCCGTTATGGCAAACTGATGCCCTCTCCATTGCTGCACTACCTAACTATTATACAGGTGAACTCTTAACTGGTGCACTACCTCAACTTCTCCGCCAAAGCCTCCGCCACGGCATAATCAAAAAACTGAGCTAGCGTCCAACCGTATGCTACGGCTTGTTGTGGAATGATGCTGGCTTCGGAAAGTCCGGGGACTGTATTGGCCTCAATGAGGTGGAAGGTCTCTCCGATGAGGATGTAATCCACGCGGACGAAACCCTTACAATCAAGGGCAGTATATATTTTAGAAGTGAGTTCCTGGGCTTGTTTGGTGAGTTCCGGGCTGATTTCGGCAGGAGTAACTTCCAGAGATGCCCCTTCATATTTAGCTTCAAAATCGAAAAATTCATTTTCGGGAATGATCTCTGTGACTGGCAGCACGACGATTTCACCTTTGACACGCATGACGCCATTGCCAAATTCACGGCCATCCATGAATGCTTCCAAAAGGATATTGTCATCAAATTGAAAGGCATAATCTATTGCCGATGTAAGGTCCTCCGGTCTTTTTACTTTTCGGACACCGAAGCTTGAGCCATGAGCATTTGGTTTTACGAAAAGTGGCAATTGTAATTTTTCAATTATTTTAGTCAGGTCAATACCCTTTTCATACTCTTTTTTGTTTAAAAACACTTCTTTTGCGATGGGTACTCCACGATCTTTCAACACTTGTTTGGTCAGGTATTTACTCATCGTAAGTGCCGATACAAAGCCATCACAACATGTATAAGGGATGTCCAAAATATCGAAATAACCCTGAATTACGCCATTTTCCATGGGTGCTCCGTGAATAGCACAAAATACGACGTCCGCTTTCCACGGTTCATCGTGCAGATTAAAGCTAAAGTCATTTTTATCAATTGCCGCACCAGTGATCAGATCTGTCCATTTTGCACCCAAAATGTCGATGATGCGTGCATCATATTTATCTTCCGGCAAATACTTTAATACGACGGAGGCGCTTTTCTCTGAAACTACGCGTTCTTCCGAATCTCCGCCGGATAAAATGGCAACTTTGATCTTATTTGACATATAAAAAATGTTTAATGTGTAAAGGTAATAATTAATGGTAAATGGTGAATTATAAATTGTGCGGGGGGTGATGGGAGGACCCGCCCATCGGGCGTACAATGGGTCATGACCCATTGGGGATCCCCCCTCATATTTGGATATGTGGAATAATGGGGTTATATTTATGGATTCAAACGCCGTTCAAACACCTGAAAATATGAACATGTGGATATGATTAATCATCATTGGCCTTTCGACCAACGATGGGGGGTAACCATTTCATCATTGGCCTTTCGACCAATGCTGTAGGGGAAACGCTCTTTCAGAGCTGTATGTTTCAGGTGTTTGGAGGTAATTTTAATCACTATTTAAATTTTAAATTATGGGACAATCACTTGTAAAAAATTATGTACACATTGTATTTAGTACGAAATACAGGACACCGTGGATTCAGGAAGAATATGAAGACATTTTATTTTGTTATTTGGGAGCATTATGTAATGATCATGACTGCCAACCGATGAGAGTCGGTGGATATTTGGATCATGTTCACATTTTATGTAAATTGTCTAGAAATATTGCTCTGGCAGAATTAGTTTCTAAGGTAAAATCTGTTTCATCCGGGTGGTACAAAAAACAACACGATGAACTGAAAGGATTTTATTGGCAAAATGGATACGGTGCATTTTCTGTCAATCCAACTTCAATTAATTCTGTGATCAAATACATAGAAAATCAAAGAATACACCATCAACACCAGGACTTTCAAAATGAATTCCGTGGATATATGAAAAAATATAAAATGGATTATGAAGAAAGATACGTGTGGGATTGATGGGAATCTATTAGTGTTGGTAATTTAGGAGCGTTGGCCTTTCGACCAACGTTATGGGGAAACGCCCTTTCAGGGCTAAACGTACCTAAAGCTCTGAAAGAGCGTCTCCCTCCAGGGTTGGTCGAAAGGCCAACCCTAATCAACCCTAACTAACCCTAACACAAAATCAATTATTTCAAATAAAACCCCTAATTTCACAACTATGAATGACCAATTTTCACATGATTCCATCGAACAATACATCACCAATATTTATGGAGATGGCGACATCGATTTTAATCAAAAAAATGCCGCATTAGATGCGCTCTACAAAAACCTCATGAGCTTCGTGACGGATGCGTTTAAGATCCCGTTCAATACTATTTTTTCTCAGGTGGCCTTTGTCTCCAGTCATTTGAAGTTGGAAGGACGGTTGGTGCAGGCATTTCATTTTTACAGGATTAATTTCTTGAGTCAAGGAAATGCAGGTATGGAAATGGATTCCGGAATCCAATTAAAAGTAAGGGTTGGAATCTTGAGTTTGCTTTGTGACAGCATTTTCAATGTGAAAAGTGAGGCGCTGACGGAAGAACAAATATTTGCTTTTAAACATACAAAAACCCCAAGACAACACACGGAATTCGTTCCATATATCAGCTTTTCGGTGTCATCATTGTCATTGGAACAAGGATTTTTCATGGGCCTCAACGAACATGATCCCGGCGAAGAAAAGAAGGTCATCATCGATCCCATGTATCAAGAGTCATTACTTGAGCATTTGAAGCAAGAAATGCCTTATTTCAATCTTCCATGCGATGTCGGATTGATCAATGTCAAGGTTATCAAAGGGGATTATGTGCCGGAAATGGTCATTCTGATTCCGGATTTTCTATTAGATGTGACGGCGGTGGCGGAGTGTTACAGCTATGACGGGTCGAATGCGAAGTTGCATTTTTTGAAGAAATTCACACCAAAATCAACTTCAGAATCTTTATTCATTGGGCTTTGTGCCAATTATTTCCTGGATGAATTGGTCGTAAATCCAGAAGTTACTTTTAATGATATATTGCCAAATATCTTCAAGATAAGTCCTTTATATCTCGCTGCACGAAGCAATGACGAGGTCAAACAAATGGCTCAAAAGGCCGGCATTCATTTCATTAATCTACAACAATTTGTATTTCGGGCAAGAGAATTTGACAAATTAAAATTGTCCAAAACCTTGATAGAGCCAAGTTATTGTAGTCCAAAATATGGATTTCAAGGTCGTCTTGACCTTTTCATTGATGATGATGAAAATAGAGCAATTATTGAATTAAAAAGTGGAAAAACTTTTCGTCCTAATTCATACGGATTGAACATCAGCCATTATATTCAAACGCTTTTGTACGATCTTCTGGTCAAAAAGGACTTTAAAACAGATAAGGAAACAAAGGCATACATCCTGTATTCGGCATTGGCACAGGACAGCTTAAGATTCGCGCCACCACTGAGATCTGAGCAATTAGGTGCGCTATTGGTTCGCAATCAGGTCCTTTCCACAGAGTACCGAATCAGCCTCATAGATGCCAATGGTGAAGATCCGACAGGTGTTTTCGGTCTGGCAGATCATTTATCCAAAATGGGATTGAGCGGTTTTACATCGAGTGATCTGAACAGGCTAAATTTAACGCTTGAGACTTTGAGTCCTTTGCAATTAAAATATCTCAAAGCTTATTCCGGCTTCATCGCCCGGGAATATTTTGGCAGTAAATCAGGATTTCTTAGAGATAGTCATACCAATGGGCAGGCTGCATTATGGCTTAATAATCCCACTTCTAAAATAGAAAACCACAATATGTTGGGATTTCTGAAAGCTCAAGAGGTATCTATCACAGAGACAGAAACCATGGTGACACTCCAAAAGTCTGAGCGAACGGATATATTGGCAGATTTCCGTGTCGGGGATATCATCGTATTGTATGCGACGGACGAGGAAGGAAGCTTCTTGTGGGAGGGCCGACAAATATTTAAGGGCACATTGATCGCCAACAATGAACAGACAGTGATCATGCGGCTAAGGGCTAAACAGAACAGAACAGATTTGTTTTATACTTCCGATTTTTGGAACATAGAAAAGGATGTCATAGATTCAGGATTTGGCGGACAATTTAAAAGCATGATTTGTTGGGCAGCGGCTGATAGTTTCCGAAAAGATCTGTTGATGGGTGTCTTACCACCTCGCAGGCCGGAACGAGAGATCGAATTACTTGGATACGACATGGCTCCATACCACAGATCGCTGATCGAAAAGGCGCTTTCCTGTCAGGATTATTTTCTGCTTTGGGGTCCACCGGGCACTGGAAAGACAAGTTTTATGATCAAAAACATGATTCATATTCTGACTTCAAATGTCGAGAAACCATTACTGGTGCTGGCGTACACGAATAGGGCGGTGGATGAATTGTGTGAAGCAATCGAATCTCTGGGTGGTAGTCATAAGGATTCTTATATTAGGATAGGCTCGAGATTTGGGACGGATCCTGCTTATATGGATAAGTTGCTGGATGTATGTCTTGCCGATATTCACAATAGAAAAGACTTGTTGGATCTGCTTAAAAGCAAAAAGATCATTATCGGTACTGCGTCTTCTCTACTTGGAAAGTCGGAGTTGTTTCAACTTTTGTCCTTTGAATGGGCCTTGATCGATGAAGCTTCCCAGATCCTGGATCCGGCGATTCTGGAGATTCTAACAAGGGTAGATCGATTCATCATGATTGGTGATCATAAACAATTGCCCGCCGTGGTGACACAACATAAAAAATGGTCGGAAGTAACAGATGAGGAGATGAATGATGCCGGAATATATGATCTGTCACATTCACTTTTTGAGCGATTGTATCTGAGGGCAGTTGACCAGGGATGGGACTGGGCATATGGATTGTTACATCAACAGGGTAGGATGCATGAGGACATCATGGCTTTTCCTGCTAAGCATTTTTATCAGGGACAATTGACGACTTTATTACCAAAACAATTGGAGGTAGAATATTTGCTTGAGACAACAGATGGTGGCCAGTCGGGTCATATGTCGGCGCTTTCAACCAAACGGGTCTTGTATTTACCGGCGAGTCAGTCAAGTCTTGGATTTCATAAAATGAATGATATAGAAGCAGAATTGATCAAAAATATCTTGCTGGATCTGTATGATTTATACACTAAATCGGGCAGAAATCTGGAGGCTGCATCTATCGGCATCATCACTCCATTCAGGGCGCAAATTGTCAACATTTCAAACCTTTTGGACACACTTCCATTCAAGTTGGATATCACAGTGGATACAGTGGAAAGGTTTCAGGGAGGAGCGAAAGACATCATCATTCTCTCAATGGTGGTCTCGAGTCCGGGACAATTGCAAGCTATTGTTTCACAAAATAAGGAAGGTATCGACCGCAAGATGAACGTGGCATTGACGCGGGCGAAGGAACGGTTGATCATGGTGGGAAATAAAGAAGTACTTTCGTCAGCTGCTTTTTATAAGGAGTTTATTGAGGAATATGAGGAGAACGTTTAAGGTTGAATGAAGGCCCATCGGTAATTAGTAATCGGCAATCGGTAATGCGCTCAAATTGGAATTTGTCTAATAATTTGAATAATTTTGTTAACTTCAATTAATTACGCTGAGAGTAACAATTAATAATTAAAAACTAACAATTAATTTACCATGTTAAATAGACCATTTGTTATTTATTGGGCGAGAGTGTTCATGGCGGGAACTATAGGGGAATTAATAATTAGAATCTTTTACAAGGATCAAATTTATTCCACCTTGCATGCACTGGTGCTGTCGTTTGCCATCGTAGGAGTTGTCTATTTATTGAATAAAAAGCCATTTTCAAAGAACGAGTTTCAGAAAAATAATAGATTAATAAATCATCCAATTGCCAATTATTGGGCCCGGAATTTTCTGGTTTTTTCTATTGTAACTTTGTTGTTTGAGTATTTACTTAATCAACCAAAATTGCCGACTCTGGTTATGTTGGTCGTTTCCTTAATGTTGGCGATGATCCATTATTTTACATTGGATAGGAAAACAGAAGAGACGACGGGTTAGTTTAAACTCCAATCAATACATCTGTTGAAATATTCAGGTTTTTGTTCAATGACCGAATCATGTTCAATGTAAGACGTCGTTTTCCTGAAAGTACTTCCGAAACCCTGTTTTCTCCACCAAAATAAACTGCAACATCCTTTTGAGAAAGTGATAGTTGCTCCATTCTTTCTTTGATCGCTTCAATTGGATTGGGTTTAGGAATAGGGAAATGTTTTTTCTCGTATTCGTTTGCAAGAATTGAAACGGCTTCAAGGATATCCAATGACCTTTTCCTTACTTTTTTATCCTCGATAAGATTGGCGTCAATTAACAAATCAATTATTTTGTTTGCCTCCTTAAACTCAGATTGATTCGTGATTGGTTTTATTTGTATTTTATTTATTTCAGCTAACTGCATTTCAAATGTTTTCAATGTTTTTAATTTTATCATAGGCCTTATGGTTTCCTATAAATCTAACAAAAGCAAATTTTCGTTCGTATTCAAATTTAACGATCAGTCTATATTTATTTCTACAAATGTTAAACACTATTCTCCCGTTTCCTATCACATCTGCCGTATTAAAATAACTAATCACTTCATTAGAATTATTAAAATTAATCCCATCAACAACGTCATACCAAAATTCTAAACTCGGTCTTGAGTCGGGATGTTGTTCCCAAAAATCTCTTAAGGTGGATTTTGATAATATTCTCATAACAAAACAAAGTTAAAACAAATTCCCATATCGGGAAGAAAATTTTCGTTTAGCACCAGAATTGTTCATTAATCATTGTCCGCGTTGCCTCACCACTTCATACAACAACACTGCAGCACTCACTGACACATTCAACGAATCATTGTGCCCCAACATAGGAATCTTGATAATGCGATCTGCAGCTTCTCTCCAGAATTTTGTCAAACCAGTATCCTCTGCACCAAACACAAATGCTGTTCCTGAGGTGTAATCCATGTCAGTATAAAACTTATCCGTTTGTAATGCTGCGGCATATACTTTGATATTATTTTCCTTGCACCATAATTTAATTTCCTCAGCCCCTGCATAGGCTATCTGATTAGAAAATACCGTGCCCACGCTCGAACGGATGACATTGGGGTGAAAGAAATTATGATGGTCTTGACTTAAAATTACCGCATCCGCACCTACCGCATCACATGTTCTCAAGAGCGCACCAAGATTGCCGGGTTTTTCAATATTTTCAAGGATGATGATGAGTGGATTTTCCGGAAGTTGTATCTGAGAAAGATCTAAAACAGGTTCTTTTAAAACTGCAAGTATATAACTGGCATCTTCCCTATAAACCAGCCTTGAGAATAAGTCATGTTTCAAAATTGTTACCGAAACCTGATCAAATTCTTTTTCCGGAAATGCAGTCTTATATTTATCATCGATGTAAACCTCTTCCAATTCATAATTATGCTCCAGCGCAGCACGAATTTCCTTCAAGCCTTCGATTATAAAAAGTTTGCTTTTGCGGCGAAACTTATTATCTGTCGAGAGTTTCAGCAGTTTTTTAAAACGTTCATTGTGAGGGCTTTCTATGAGCAGCATTCTTATTATATTTTATCACAAGGTAAAAAGAAACTATTGAAGTGTTAACCGATACTCAAATATGCGCTGAAAAGCCTATCAGGGTATTGTTCACAGAATATTTTATCGTATAAAAGCAAAAAAAAGGCAATCCTATGTGAAGAATTGCCTTTTTTAAAATCAATCAAAAGTCGCCATTGTAGCTTCTTTTACCTCTAAGATGGGCTATTACATTTTAACAAACTTATTGACCTTCTTATCAACAGATTTTATGAAATAAATACCTTTTTCAAATTTGCCGATATCTATTACTTCAATTAAACTTGTTCCTACACCGGATAGTATCAATTCACCAAAAGCATTAGTTATTTGATAATTAGTACCCGCACCTATTCCTTTTACTTGAATAAAATCATTGGCCGGATTCGGTGCTATTTCAATGGATTGTTGTACGGATTTACCATTCTTAAATACAATGATATTGCTGAAACTCACAGAACCATCGATATTTACCATTTGTAGACGATAATATGCCACTGCATTACCGGTAAAATTATTATCAATCGCTTGATAATCCGTATTTCCATTGCTGGTATTAAGTGCTGTTACTTCCTTGAAAGCGGTAAATAATTTTCCGTCAATCGATTTTTCAACAATATAAGAACGCATATTTAATTCTGAAGCTACTTTCCATTTTAAATGAACGGTATTGTCATTGCCAATTCTGCCATTAAACGTAATTAACTGAACAGGTAAGACTGTTAAGCCTGGCATAGGACGTACACCAGTGGCTGCCGTGCCGCCTGAGAATGAAGTTACTCCGGCAAACTCTACATATTTAACACCATCTTGAAATAGTGTCGTGCCCATAAGTTGTTTAGGACTTCCTGTAATGGCTGCCGCACTAATGTGTGTAGCAGGATCAAAGTTTACGCCAACGGTTTTAAACCATAATTTGCCTGCATCAAAACGCATAGAAGGGTTGGCATTAATAAAAGCGATCTTATCTGCATCCATGGCTGAATATTCCGCATCGGTAAAATAAAAGCGAACATTTACCGGTTCGTCAATTGAATTGCCCATTGCATTTACATTCCAATAGCGGCTCATGCTATAGTTGGCAGTGTTATTTACCGCATCTTCTTGCTTAGTATATCCTGCCGGGTCTATGGTAATAGTGGCTGTAGCGGCTGCTTTTGTCAATGCATTGGCAGTGCTTAGTGTACCATCCGGAGCCCATTTTATAGCAAAAATATATTTGTTCGGTTGAGTTGGGTCTTCATAATACGTAAAACCGTCTGAGTTGTCACATTTATTAACGGCTGTAAGTGTCGCACTATTTAATATCACCTGGTTTTTATATAATTGAACTGTGGCGGTGCTTATAGTGCAAGATGCACTTTCGGTAACTGCGCAATAAAATTTGTATCCTGCGAAAGTAGCCGTGTTCAATATATTTAATGTGGTAGCAGTAGATCCGGTAAAGTTAGCACCATCAACAGCTGCTGTCCATGGAGATGCGATACCGTCATTGTAATACCATAGGTAAGTCAATGCAGTACCTGTAGCTGCCACAGTAAAACTACTTGCTCCAGATCCACAAACGATATCAGATGGTTGGCTTGTAATTGTTGCTGCGCTTGCCGTTGTTGTGTAATCCGCTATTATTTGTATATCATCAATTGCCCAAAGTTCATTATTGGCTCCATCGTCATTTAAAATATCAATCATTAATCGCACATATTCATTACCCGCAGGAATGCTTAGTTCAATCATGTTTTTGGTGGTCGTTCCTGTTACAGTGCCAGATGTATTGTACATATTGCCTAAATAATCCCAGCGTTCGCTGTTGGATAAAGTTCCGGTAACAGTAGTAGTTACCTGACTATTACTACTTGCGTTAAACCAATCAGAAGAACTGGTCACATCATTCACGATAGTAGTACTCGCTGCTGTAGCGCCGTATCTTGCAAAAGCCCTGACAAAATCTTCTGCATCGGCACCGTTATTACTGCTCATATTGGTTGAGATCGAAGATACATACACCCTTATTTTAACGTTGGTGGCATTAGCATAATCAGGTATTTGAATGGCATCAAAATAAATTTTACTGATTGGACCATCACCGCCATCATTTCTTGATTGTTGCACATAAGCATAACTGCCATTTCGCGTAAAGCCTGTTGCTCCGGCGTTCGTTGGATTATCTGTACTTGGTCCAGACCCTACTTTATATACGCCCCGTTGGCTGCCACTAAAGTTTCTACAAATGGTGCCAGAATTTAAAGCACCATTTACTCCATTATCGTAAAAGGCAGATGGTGGTGGTCCTGTTACAAAAGTTTCTGCCATGCAGCCACAAGAGTTTCTATTGGCGGGAAACTGATCTCCATTTGTTCCTCTTAAGTAATAATTCATTTCAACCAATGAAGGGTGTGGCAAATAGTTTTGCAGCCCCGTTGGTGTAGCACTTTGGTTTGGCACCGAAATACCTGTATAGCCGGTTTCCGGAAATTCGAATCCTTGAAAAGCTATTATTTTTGTTCCAGCCGCAGGTGGTGCACAACCTACCGTATAAGAATAATAAGTAGTAGGGCTAGGCTTTAAATCTGTTCCACCACTATTAGTAGCGGTTATATAATATTGTACGGTGCTACCTTGAGGCATCCCTGGTATTGTAAAGGTGTAATTCGTACCACTTACCAATGTTGCATTAACGGTGCCCCATCCACCACCATTTCGGCGGTAAGTTACTATCACGCTACTTGGTGAATTGGTCACACTGGCAGTACCAACCTGCGCCGAAGTACTTGTTGTGTTTGGAATGGCAGTATGTGTTATAACCGGTGCCGGAATTTCATCATCTACAATTGTAAGACTAAAGCTAGCATTGCTGCCAACTACAGCACTTCCTGTAAAGCTGCTTAATCCAAACGTAATGGTTCTGTTGCCATCTACAACTGCATTATTTACGATGGGGATATTAATTACTTGAATTCCGCTGCCGCTGAATGATACTGTGGTAGGAGAAACAAAGGTATAATCCGATAAAGGAGCAGTTCCACCTGTTACGCTGACATTTACTCCGTAAGTGCCGGTGCCGCAACCATTAAGCGTAAGTACATAGCTGCCTCCATTTTCAGATATGTTATCACTTGATACCGCAAAAGAAATAGTTGGATTAATGGTCAATACCAATGTTTTTGTATCGGACCCTGCGGCATTGGTAGCAGTAATATCAACATTGAATATGCCCGTTGCAGTTGGCGAACCTGTGATAGCCCCTGTGCTGGTATTGACACTTAATCCTGCCGGCAGGTTAATGGCATTGTAGCTCGTAGGTGAGTTGGTGGCGGTGATGGTATAATTAAATGGGTTACCGCAGGTACCGCTTGCTGTCAATGCACTTGTAATAGAGGGGGCAATTACTGCAGCTGAAGTGGCGTAGAGGGTAAAGTCATCGATGCCGATATGGGCATTGTTGCCGGAACCAGCTCCGTTTGCAATGGTAAACCTAAAATCTACTGTAGCTGATGCGGGAATAGATAAACCTGTTATAGTTATAGACCGGGGTGTAGATGTCAAAATAAATGCAGGTGCAGTTGTGCCTGTAGGTGCAGTGAACAGCGTTGTTCCTGTAATTCCTGTAGAACCATAGGTAGCTGCATTTATTCTATAAGTAAAGTCCACTGTAGTGGCCCTACCAGCCAATGTAAATTGTTCTACATTCCACGCAATCACAAATCCATCTAATATAGAAGCGGTATTATTAACCCCACTAAATGTAAAGGAAGTAGACCCTGAAGTAGCTTGTTTCTGTAAAATTGAATAATCGCTACTGCTGGTACTTGCCCTTCCGGCGTAACAATTATTCCCATTCGCTTGACTAGTACTTGGTGTAGATGAACCTGCAGTTACAATTGGATAAGTAGTGTTATAAGATGCTGTGGCAACAACCCAATTGCTTGGTAAAGTGGCTGCCGTGCCCCTAAATGCATCAAAATCCTGTGTATACGTATTACCCGAGCCTGTGCCGGTGATAGAATATTGAGCACTTGAAAATGTTGTTAAGAAAATAGCAAAATTAGTGTAAATAATATCCTCATACTTCTAATATTTTTGTTGTTCAGTTGTTTAATAATTTGTCTAACACTTATTTTAATGTAGTGTTGTGACAATTGCAATTTGGTGCACTATTTCCGAGGGTGAAACTCACATTATTGAGGTTAAAAGTGTATAAATAATTTTGTTGCGGTAAGATATTTAAATTAAAAGCTGAAATCTTTTAATAAATCAACTATTAATATTACAATGCCTCTCCACTTTTATTTTACATATTTCCTCTTTTTTTACCACCTTTGCGGATTAATATAAATAACACATGGATTTATTTGAAAGATTAAAAGCTTCTGATCAAGGCCATTTAGGTAAATGGTCTGAAGAAGCAGATGGATATGATATGTTTCCTAAACTGGAAGGTGAACTGGGGCCAAGAATGCAATTCAATGGTCATGAGGTGATCAACTGGAGTATCAATCACTATTTAGGACTAGCCAATCACCCTGAAGTAAGAGCCGCGGATTCGAAAGCAGCTGAGGACTGGGGCATGGCATACCCAATGGGTGCGCGCATGATGAGCGGAAACACGGCTCAACATGAACAACTAGAGCAGGAGCTTGCGGATTTCGTGGATAAAGAATCTTCAATTCTTCTTAACTACGGTTATCAGGGTGTTGTTTCAGCTATCGACTGCCTGGTGACGCGTCATGACGTCATAGTTTATGACTCTGAAAGTCATGCTTGCATTGTAGATGGAGTAAGATTGCACCTAGGCAAACGTTTTGCTTTCGACCATAACAATATCGAGAGTCTGCGCACCAATCTTAAAAGAGCCAAAAATCTAACTGACGTTTCTGGAGGTAGTATTTTGGTGATCACAGAAGGTGTATTCGGCATGAGAGGAGATCAGGGCAAGTTGAAAGAGATCGTCGAATTGAAAAAGGAATTTCAATTCAGAATGTTTGTAGACGACGCACACGGCTTTGGTACTTTGGGTAAAAATGGCGCAGGTGCAGGTGTAGAGCAAGGTGTTCAGGATGAAATAGATATCTATTTTGCGACTTTTGCGAAGAGTATGGGCAGCATCGGAGCTTTCATAGCAAGTGACAAACACGTAGTTAAATATTTGAGATTCAATATTCGTTCCCAGATATTTGCGAAAGCAATGCCTATGCCATTAGTTGTCGGTAACCTGAAGCGTCTTGATATGATCCGCGACAGTGCTGAGTTGAAAGATAAACTATGGGTTAATGTAGATTATCTACAGGCGGGCCTTAAAGAAAGAGGTTTTAATATAGGCGATACCGATTCTTGTGTAACACCTGTATATCTGAAAGGAACCATTGAAGAAGCAATGGTTCTAGTGCGTGATCTAAGAGAGAATTATCATATATTCTGTTCAATGGTGGCATATCCGGTCATCCCGAGAGGCATGATCATTTTGAGGTTGATACCGACTGCTGTCCACACGATAGCCGACATCGATGAAACTTTAACAGCATTTAGCATCATCAAAGACAAACTCGAAGCGGGGATTTACAAGACACAGGCAGATGAGATCTATGGAGTTCCAAAATTGTCTTCTGCTACTAACTAGTCACACAAAGTCTGTTTTATAAATATTAAAATAACAAGGGTGAAGCCAATAATTAGTGGAATTCAGCAAATAGGTATCGGAGTTTCGGATGTTCATGAAGCATGGAACTGGTACAATAAGGCATTCGGCATGGATATTCCTGTCTTTGAGGAGGCAGCTACGGCTAAGTTGATGTTACCTTATACTGGTGGTAAACCACATGATAGGCACGCTATTCTCGCCATGAATCTTCGTGGTGGCGGGGGATTTGAGATTTGGCAATATACAAGCAGAACGCCACAAGCACCCAAGTTTGAAATTCAACTTGGCGACTTGGGCATCTTCATGGCGAAGATCAAAACTTCCAATATTAAAAAGGCCTTTACTCACATGATAGATTGTGGTGGAACGCTGCTTTCTGAGATCACAAAATCGGTGAATGGCAAACAACATTTCTATGTGCGTGATCCTTATGGAAATCATTTTGAGGTAGTAGAACAAGATGACTGGTTTGGTGGTGGTGACAGCGACTTCGGTGGATGCTGCGGTGTGGTTATTGGTGTGAGTGACATTGAAAAATCCAAAATGTACTACAGGACTTTACTCGGATACGACAAGGTAACCGGTGAAACGGAAGTCATGGATACGGAGTGGAAAAATATGCCTGGTGGAGAAAAGAAGTTCAAAAGAGTGGTCTTGACACACGAAAGTCCTCGGAAAGGTCCGTTTTCAAAACTTTTAGGCGCTTCATCTATAGAACTTGTGCAAGCGCTGGATTATGAACCGGAGAAGATTTATGCCAAACGTTTTTGGGGAGATCTTGGATACATACATTTATGTTTTGATATCCAGGGAATGCCGGAGATGAAGCAATTGTGTGAGCAATTTGGATATCCATTTACGGTGGATAGCAGCGATTCCTTCGATATGGGAGCGGCTGCAGGGCACTTTTCGTATGTAGAAGATCCCGATGGAACATTAATAGAATTTGTGGAAACACATAAAATTCCGATTCTCAAAAAGATTGGGTGGTATCTAAATCTGAAAGACAGAGATCCGGAGAAGGCGCTTCCCACTTGGATGTTGAAGGCGTTGAGGTTTTCTAGGAAGAGGGTGTGAGGTCTTTAAATAATAAGTCAAAGACACCCCGGCCCTTGGCCACCCCTCTAAAAGAGGGGAAGGGGGAAATCTTCCACAACATTATTTTAGGAGTAAAAGGATTTCGTGCGGAAGCCAATTAATAAAACAGTAAATATTATCGGTGCCGGAATCGCAGGATTATCGGTAGGTTGTTATTTGCAGAAAAATGGTTTTGAGACACAGATCTTTGAAAAACACAATATTCCCGGAGGATTGTGCACTTCCTGGCAGATCGGGGATTATACCTTTGATGGATGTGCGCATTGGATACTTGGAACCGGCCCTGGTAGTGCCTTTTATCAAATGTGGTCGGAGGTGATTGACATGGATGAGTTGGTAGTGGTCAATCATCAATATCGCATAAAGCTGGAGGTAAAAGATCACCTCAATAAGTATGGCGAAAACTCTTTTTATCTGTACAATAATCTTGAGCAGTTAGAGGAATATATGATCGACCTGGCTCCCGAGGATGAAAAGATGATCAAAGAATTCACAGGTTTGGTTAGAACTTTGCAAAAATTTGATCTTCCTCCGATAGACCATGACGATGGTTGGTGGAATAAATTGAAGCGCAATATGGCAAGAGCGAAATATCTCGAATTGTTGTTTCTTTTTATGAAATACAAGGGTCAGACCAATTTTACGTTTGCAGACAAACTTAAAAGCCCATTTCTTAAGGAAGTTTTCCAATTACTTTACGACAACGACGAAGTCGATATTATGGTCATCGCTGTGCCCATGGCGAGTTATGATCTCGAAAGTGCCGGATATCCCATGGGCGGTTCGCTTGCATTTGCGCAACGTATTGAAAAAAGGTATTTGGAAACGGGCGGAAAAATACATTACAAAACGCCTGTTTTGAAAGTTGTGACTGATGATAAATCTGTCACCAGCATTATTGTTCGTAATAATGTAATCTATGAATCTGATTATTTGATTTCTGCCGGTGACTGGCACCATACGATATTCGAATTGTTGGCGGGAAAGTTTGCCACGCCACTTCAACTTGATCTAAAGAATCTAAAGAAGTTACAGCCATTTTTCTCCTCTATTCAGGCTTCTTTTGGTGTCAATAAAGATCTGACGGGAAGATCACATTTTAGTCGTTTTCCTTTGGAAGAAAATCTTGTCTCGCCAGATGGAACAGTGTATGAGCGATTTGAGATCCACAATTATAGCTACGACCCGACAATGGCACCTCCCGGAAAAACCTGTTTGGTAACTAATTTTTATACTTCTAAGGCCGATTACTGGATCGATCATCGAAAAAAAAACCGGACCGATTATCGTGCATTGAAATCAGAATTCCTGAATAAATGTGCAGCAATAGTTTGTAAAAACTTGACTTGCTGCCGGAAGATATAGAAGTTATGGATCTTTCCACTCCTGCGACATTCCATCGTTACACAGGCAATTGGAAAGGCAGCACTCAGGGCTGGCTTGCCGGCAAAAACCTTTAGCTCCTTCGCCTGTAAAACTACGAGTTCCCGGCCTCGATAATATGTTTCTCTGCAGTCACTGGAATCAACCCGGTGGTGGACTCCCGATCGCGATCAAGACGGGGAGGGATCTGGCGATGTTGTTGTGTAAGGAGAATGGGGTGAGGTTTAAGTAGGTAAATTAGTGCCAAAGCCGCAAAAACATTTATCAGCATAAAAAGGTTGTATCTTTAGCTTTATTAAATAGATTTTATAAATGAATGCTCAAATATTGGAAAAAAAAATAGAACTTATTCAGTGGTTAACAACATTGGAGGACAAGGCGATAATTGAAAAACTTGTAAAATTAAGACAAGAAGAAACCAAAGACTGGTGGAGTTCTATATCAACTAATGAGCAAGAATCAATAGAGAAAGGCATATCAGATGCTGAAGACGGAAAAATAATGCCACATGCTGACGTAAGAAATCTGTATGAAAATTGGATATAGAATTTATTGGACGAACAATGCATTGGCAGAACTTGCGGCAACAATAACTTATCTAAAAGAGAATTTTTCAGACAAAGAACTTCGAAAACTTGCCTTTAAGATTGAATCAACTATCCAGTTAATATCAATTAACCCAAATGTTTTCCCAAAATCCGAAATTAAGGATATATACAGAGTTGTTATTTTTAAATATAATACGATGTATTACAGAAATTTTTTTCGAATAGACAAGACCCAACTCGTAAGAAAATTTGATGAGCGGTATTCTCCGGATAAATAAATAGGCTATGAAATGGAAAGTCCTAAAAACGGAAGAAGATTATAATAAAGCAAGTGCAAGGTTAATGGATATTTTCCAGGCGGAGCCTGACACGCTCGAGGGAAATGAACTTGAGTTGCTGATACTTTTGGTAAAGGATTATGATGAGCGGTATTATCCGCTTCCGCAAGTTGACATTCTTGAAGTCATAAAGGAAAAAATGGCGGAACGAGGTCTAAAAAACAAAGACCTTGAATCCGTTATTGGCAGCAAAGGATATGTATCTTCAATCTTGTCCGGACGCAGAGAAATCACACTGAAAATGGCGAAAAAATTAAAGGTGTTTTTCCAAATACCTGCAGAATTATTTTTGCAAACCTAAATCAATTATGATACAATTCGAACAAGAATACAACACCACTGTAGAAAGAATGGAAAAGCTTTTACAAGATTCTAATAACATCGAAAATCACGATTCAAAAGGGTTTATAGAATTAAATCTTTTGTCTGATTTGGTTGCGGACTATGAGATGTATCATCCTGTCAAATAAATCAACTATGGAATATGGAAATATGATATTCCACCCTTCCTGAAAACTAAAGCGCTGCTCGAATATTAAGATTCAATTTTTACATCAAAATGTCACCGCCTTCGGGGTTCTGTTCTCCAGATCACCCTTAAACTATAAAAATGCCAACCTTTCAGGTTTATTAATTTTTGAAGAGAAATTCAAAAGGACGCCAGAACCCACCATAGTTGCGACTTCATTAATTCTTGAATATCACTGTTCATTTATATAAAGCCGGACTTTGCTTTTAAGTTATCCATTGATAATGGATAACATCTTCCATTATCAATGGATAAAAACTAAATCCCCTGCAATTATAGAAAAGGTTATTTTTAAACTTCCAAAATCAATGTATAATGAAAAGTGTTTTTTCTCTGTTTTTCCTTCTGTGTCTTTTTGTAACCTTAAATAGTCAGACATTATCTTCTCCTTCCGGACAAGTAAGTATGAATTTTAAATTACTTAGCAATGGTGTGCCATCATATGAAGTAAGTTATAAAAACAAAGCCGTCATCAAAACGAGTACTTTGGGTCTCGAACTCATGGGTAATGTCGGAAAAAATGAATTCAGCACGGAAGTAAAAAAAGACAACGGAGAAAAAGAGAAAAACTCACTTCTGAGCAATTTTGAGATCGTCAATACAGTCAAATCGAGCTTTGATGAAACGTGGCAGCCGGTATGGGGAGAGACCAAAGACATTCGCAATCACTATAACGAAATGGCTCTAACACTTCGTCAAACCACCACTGACAGAACCATAATTCTCCGATTCAGAGCTTTTGATGAAGGTGTCGGATTCAGATATGAATTTCCGCTTCAGAAAAACCTCACGTATTTTACCATCAAGGAAGAACACACACAGTTTGCGATGGCAGGAGACCACACTGCCTTTTGGATTCCCGGCGATTATGACAGTCAGGAATATGATTTTACGACTTCAAAATTGTCTGAGATACGAGGACAGATGTCCAAGGCTTTTACGCCAAATGCCTCACAGACTTCTTTTTCACCTACCGGAGTGCAAACTTCGCTGATGATGAAGACAGCTGATGGATTATATCTCAATCTGCATGAAGCCGCTTTGATCAATTATGCATGTATGCACTTGAATCTAGATGATAAAAACATGGTCTTCGAATCCTGGCTCACCCCGGATGCAAACGGCACCAAAGGACACATGCAGACACCTTGTCAGTCACCATGGCGCACCATCATGGTAAGTGATGATGCACGAGACATTCTTGCTTCAAAGATGACGCTCAATCTCAATGACCCTTGTAAAATTAAAGATCCTTCGTGGATCAAACCTGTTAAATACATCGGCGTTTGGTGGGAAATGATCACAGGCAAGAGCGAGTGGTCATATACTTATGATGCTCCGAGTATAAAGTTGGGAGTGACAGACTATACAAAGTTAAAGCCTCATGGTAAACACGGCGCAAATACTGAAAAAGTAAAAAAATACATAGATTTCGCGTCCAAAAATGGTTTCGATGCAGTCCTGGTAGAAGGATGGAATATTGGTTGGGAGGATTGGTTTGGCAATGCGAAAGACCACGTATTTGATTTCGTTACGCCATATCCGGATTTTAATGTAGACGAAATACA
This sequence comes from Candidatus Brachybacter algidus, assembly GCA_016711705.1. Taxonomy (GTDB): domain Bacteria; phylum Bacteroidota; class Bacteroidia; order Chitinophagales; family Saprospiraceae; genus Parvibacillus; species Parvibacillus algidus. The sequence continues at coordinate 157,729 of JADJSK010000012.1, forward strand.
GGCATATGCAAAGAGCAAAAATGTTAAGATGGTCATGCATCATGAGTCCTCTTCTTCTGTGCGTAATTATGAACGATATCTTGATACGGCATACACCTTTATGAAAGAACACGGTTATAATGCGGTCAAAAGCGGTTATGTCGGTGATATCCTGCCTATTGGAGAATATCACTACAGTCAATGGACCAACAATCACTATCAATATGCCATAGAAAAAGCTGCCGAATACAAAATTATGGTCAATGCACATGAAGCAGTCCGGCCTACAGGCATCTGCCGTACCTGGCCCAATCTCATTGGCAATGAATCTGCAAGAGGCACGGAATATCAGGCTTTTGGTGGGAGCAAACCTAACCATGTGACTATACTGCCATTTACACGATTGTTGGGTGGTCCGATGGATTATACGCCGGGCATCTTCGAAATGGATATTTCAAAACTGAATCCAAACAATAAATCTTGGGTCAACAGTACCATAGCCAACCAACTTGCCTTGTATGTGACGATGTACAGCCCACTTCAAATGGCTGCCGACTTACCTGAAAATTACGAGCGTTTTCCTGATGCATTTCAGTTTATCAAAGACGTCGCTATCGACTGGGATGAAACCAAATACCTTGAAGCTGAGCCAGGCCAATTCATTACAATCGCAAGAAAAGCCAAGGGCAAAGGCAACTGGTTTGTCGGTAATGTAGCCGGAAATGATGGCCACACCAGCCAACTCACATTTGACTTCCTGGATGCCGGCAAAACGTATATTGCAACCGTTTATTCCGACACTCCGGAGACCAATTACAAAACTAATCCGCAAGCCTATTCCATTCAGAAAGGTGTCGTAGATAGCAAGACTAAATTGACATTGAAGTCTGTTCCGGCTGGTGGTTATGCGATATCAGTTATCGAGGCAGATAAAGATGCTGTGAAGGGAATGAAGAGGTTGGGGAAGAAGTAGAATTAATCCATTTTGATGCTTTTGAAAGGTTCTTTAAATTCTTAAAATCTAAGTTTTGTTAATTTAGATTAATTTAAAGCATTAAGGAATTAAGTGCCATTAAGTCTGTATTTTTTTCTGTCAGAAATAATAGCCAAACTATCTATAAACTGCCACCAATTTCCAATTGGTACACCCTCGAGACCTATTAAACATATCCGAACGCTCCCTGTCCGATATCGCACACTATTATATATTATTAAATATATAATCTACTGACTATCTGATATTTATTTTGTGGCACAGACCTTGATAACTAATTTATCAAATACATTCCACCAATGGATACAGTGATAGCAAGTCTGACCAACAAAAGAAAAAGAATAAAAACCTAATGAAATGGGTGGCCGTCATTTTATTAGCAGCCATATTATTTTTTGTGCTTCGCAATCAACTAAAAAGAAAAGCTGACGAAGGCAAATTCCTCATCTCAACAGTAGAAATGGGAGATATCCAAAATACCATTTCGGCAACAGGTTTAGTCATTCCCTCCTACGAACGTGTCATCAATGCCCCGGTCAATACAGAAATAAAAAATGTAAAACTCAAGCGTGGCGATGAAGTCAGAATCGGCTCACTGATCATGGAACTCGATCGAGCCTACACAATACTTGAATACGAAAAATTAAAAGACGAACTAGATCTCAAACGAAACAGCATCAATAGGCTAAAACTCGAATTCGACAAAGACCTGGTGGATATTGATCTAAAGCAGCAACTCAAAGGCCTTCAACTATCTGAACTGGAAGCTGAGATCAAAGATCAAAAGAAACTCAATAAGGTAGGAGGCGCCACCAATGAAGAAGTTGAAAAAGCAGAATTAAATTTAAAACAAGCTGCCATTGAGAAGAAAATGTTACTCAATGAATTAAAATTCAAGCAACAAGCGAATGTTCCTGATAAGAAGAACCTTGAATTAGAATTTCAAATTCAAGCAAAACGTCTCGCAGAATTGAGAAAAAAATTAAATGAAACCTCCGTTTACGCGCCTTCTGATGGTGTCATCACCTGGATCAACGAAGACATCGGCAAGACGGTCAATGTTGGAGAACCTTTGGTTAAAATAGCCGATTTGAAATCATTCAGAATAGAAGCTTCAAGCTCTGACCGCAATAGTGATCACATTAAAGTAGGTGCCATAGTAAATGTTCGGATAAACAATACGACTCTGACTGGCACTATTAGCTCCGTACTTCCGGCGGTTGAAAATAATACTATAAAATTCTTGGTTGAATTAGATAAGACAGATTCTAAATTATTAAAACCTAATCTTAAGGTGGAAATATTCATAGTGTCAGATAAAAAATCCAATGTGCTTCGCATTCAAAATGGTGAAGCATTCAATGGCGCTAAGACACAAGATGTCTTCGTCGTGCAAGGAGATAAAGCGGTGAAAAGAACAATAGAAAAGGGATTGAGTAGCACAGATTATGTCGAGATTTTGTCCGGTGTAAAGACTGGTGAAAAGATCATTATTTCTGAAACCGAAGAATACAAAAATATGAATGAATTCATTTTAAATAAAAAGAATTAAGATGAACAAATCAATTAAATTAATAATTATTTTTCTGTCAATTAATTCTATTGTATTTGGACAAAATACGATGACGCTCGAGGAGGTGATCAATAGTTATTTTGAAAGAACCAATGCAGCAAAAATTAATACAATAGATAAAAATATTGCTACTTCGAATTTCCTCTTGTATAAGGCCGGAATGAAACCACAAGTTTCTTTGAATTTTCAGGTTCCTAATTATTCCAAGACTTCTGTACAGATCGTTCAGCCAAATGGTTCAATCGCTTTTCAGTCTATTTCGCAAAATAACTCATTAGTCGGCCTGCAATTGGAGCAAGCAATTCCATGGACTGGAGGTACATTCTTTGCGCTGTCTGAATTGAGGAGATTTGATGACTTCAGCACAGATTTTAATTCGTATAATGGTATACCGATCCGTCTGGGAATCAATATTCCAGTACTTGGTTTTAATCCATATAAATGGGATAAATTAATTCAACCATTAGAATTAAATGCAGCTATTTCCACTTACACTTTCGAAAGGGAGAATATCAAAAGCAATATTGTACAATTGTATTTCGACGTTCTCATCGCCCAGACAGCCAAGCAGATTGCTATCACTAACAAAATATCCCACATAAGGCTGGATACAATAGCTATTGAAAAATTTGAATTGGGGAAAATATCCAGAGAGGAAAAGTTACAAATAGAAACCGGCCTGGAGAATTCAGAAATCGTTTTAAAACAATACCAATATGACGAAGTCACATCGTTCAATAGTTTAAATTCTTACCTGAATGGCGCACAATTGGACTCGACAATTAAATTCGTAATTCCCGCAATTTTAATACCTGCCAAAATTAATGATCAAGAAATAATTGCATTGGCAACAAGAAATTACCCTCAATTACTCCGAAATAAAATAAATATATTGGAAGCACAACGCAACATCGCAAGGACTAAAACTGATTACGGCATCCGTGCCAATCTATACGGCAGTTTTGGTTGGGCAAGAGGTTCACAGCAGATCAAAGATATCTATACTCAGCCTTTTGTGGAGGAGCAGCTGAGCCTTACTGTTGCAATACCAATTGTAAACTGGGGCAGCGCGAGACAAGCCAATTCGATCGCAAAAAATCAACTGGAAAGGGCCAAATTAATGGATTCACAGGAGAAGCAGATTTTATCAACAACATACGAACCGAAATTACCTTCCTGAATCATTCACAACAACGAATAATTTCTTTGAATGAAATTCAACAAAAGTCTGAAGAGCGATACAATATCTCAAATGAACGATATTTATTAGGCAAGATAAGCCTTACTGATCTCAACCTTGCACAACAAGAGAAGGATCAGATGAAGATGGCTTATATCATGGCATTGAGAGATTATTGGGTCAGCCTTTACGAACTTAGAAAACTGACGGGATATGACTTTATCAACAATTCTCCTATTAAATAAATAACAATTAATAACTAATAATTAAAATATATGATAAAATTAAATAACGTTTCCAAAGTATATCGTACCGATACCATCGAGACAACGGCTTTGCATCACCTCGATCTCAACATCGAAAAAGGTGAATTTATCTCCATCATGGGTCCATCCGGTTGTGGTAAGAGTACACTGCTTAACATCGTGGGACTTTTGGACGAACCTACACAAGGCAAGATCATCATCGATGGCAATGAAATTTCAGAATATAACACCAAAGCGACGGCAAAATTCAGAAATGAAAAACTTGGATTTATCTTTCAATCCTTTCATTTGATCCCTGATCTATCTGTTCTGGATAACGTAGAATTACCATTATTGTACAGAAATATCGGAGCAAAAGAACGCCGCGAACTGGCCCTCGAAGCACTTGAATCTGTCAACCTTAAAAACAGGATCAACCACTATCCCAGCCAACTTTCCGGTGGACAAAAACAACGTGTGGCCATCGCCAGAGCTATCGTTGGTAAACCTTCCGTCCTCCTCGCCGATGAACCGACCGGTAACCTTGACAGCGTCATGGGAAATGAAGTAATGTCCATCCTCCTCCGCTTAAATGAAGAATTAAAAACCACCATCGTCATGGTGACACACGATGAAAACATGGCGCACAAGACGCACAAGTTGCTGAGGCTGTTCGACGGGAAACAAGTAGGATGATAATTGTGAATTATTAATTATTAATTATTACTGAGAGCTGAAATTGTAGCTAAGATTATAGTAACTATCAATTATTGAACAGGAAGAGTCTATGAGTAAAAATAACGATTCAATCCATGGCCTATTCTAATTTCTAACTTCTAATTTCTAATTTTTTTAAACCTGTGCGAAACTTAAAATCTCAAATAAAAAATAAATTCAAATAAACAGCCATGTTAAAAAACTATATAAAACTAGCCCTGAAAGTACTCTCCCGAAGAAAGTTTTTCACCTTCATCAGCCTCTTTGGTATTAGTTTTACGCTGATGGTGCTGATGCTCATAGCTTCATTTATTGAAACTGAATTTGGAGATAATCCACCTTTAAGTAGAAATGAAGATTTGGTATTTATGCCTATGCTCTCCGAGTTGTATTATCAGAATGACACCATTCGTGACATTGACACCTTATTCAATAATGGAATCGCCACATTTGATACTACGCATCTGGTCAAAAGACAAAATGAGGCGAGTTATATAAGCAACAGTAGCATGAGTCACCATGTGTTGGAAAAGTATTTTACCGGCCTAAATGCTGCTGAACAATCCACTTTTTTTTCTCCGGATTTAACCTACGATGTTTATATAAACAATTCTAAATTATCGATTAAAACTTGCATCTCTGATGAGGGATACTGGAAAGTTTTTGATTTTATGTTCAAAGAAGGTCGCCCTTACAATGCGGACGAAATAAAAAGAGGTGCTTTAGTAGCAGTAATAACCCAATCGCTGAGTCGCAAATATTTCGGCACTGTAGATAATTTAATAGGAAAGGAAATAGAAATGGATGATAAACATTTCAAGATAATTGGCGTTGTCGCCACACCCACCAGTTCTGCAAATTATGTGGGATGCGACATATACATTCCTTACACTGCTTTTCCAGAGAATAAGGACCCTTCAGACTATTTTGGAAGCTTCATGGCAGTTTTTCTAATCAAAAATAATTCAAACATCCACAATTTGAAAAAGGAAATTCTTTACAGAATATCAAAGATACCAATACTTAAGCCAGAAGATTATAATGTAATAGAAGCCCCTTCTGCCACATTTAGTGAGACGTATGCTCAACAGACCTTATACGAAAAGGACCCTGAAAAAAGTAAAAGGAATTTATTTCTAATCATGGCAAGCTTTATTGCACTTTTTGTCTTGTTGCCTGTGCTGAATCTTATCAATCTCAACATTAGCCGAATACTCGATAGAAGTTCTGAGATTGGAGTTAGAAAAGCATTCGGCGCTAACACGAAGAATATTTTATTTCAATTTGTCTTTGAAAATATTATTCAGACTTTCATCGGAGGTTTACTAGGTTTAGTTTTTGCTTTAGTTGCAATTTACCTGATCAATGACAGTCAATTGCTTAATAATGTAAGACTGGTTATCAATTTTAATTTTTTCATAGCCTGCTTTTTCATCAGCCTTTTATTTGGAATCATTTCCGGATTACTTCCTGCATTAAAAATGTCAAAATTATCCATTGTAAATGCGCTAAAACAAAACAACATATGATACGCCATATTTTCAAACTTATCTGGTTCAAAAGAAAATCTAATGCACTCATGATCCTTGAGATTTTCCTCGCCTATCTTGTCTTGTTTGCAGCGTTTTCTTTTGTGATTTATCAATTGAGGATTTTGGAGAAACCACTTGGTTTCAAGACTATTGATCGATGGATGATCAGTCTTGAAGGACTACAGGCCAAAGATTCTGCGGAGGTCGCCACCATCATGGATCAGCTAAAAAATGAACTTAAAGCTAGTCCTAACGTAGAAAGTGTCGGATTTACAAATTCCAGCACTCCATTTTCTAATAATACCTCGACCACAGGCAATGATGATATGGGATTCAACGTTTCATCACGCATAGCTGAGGCTGATGAGGGATTTGGGGAGGTGATGAATATTAATATCATCAAAGGGAGATGGTTCAATGAAACGGATCGCCAGTCAAAATATAGACCAATCGTGGTCAACGAACTATTCCTAAAAAACTTTTTCCCAAATAAAAATATGCTAGATAGTGTAATTATTTTGGATGGTGAGAGCAAGATTGTTGGCATCATGGATGATTATCGATACAAAGGTGAATTTGACTTACCAACAAATATGTCTTTCTGCTACACACCACATACTCAAGGTTGGATGTACAATATCATACTCAGGATGAAGGCAGGTACACCCATCGGTGAACAGAAAACGATCAATGACATTGTCAAAAATGTTACAAAATCCAATTCTTTCATTATCAAGTTGTTGGAATCCGAAAGAGAGAAGAATAGTCGGGCGAAATGGATTCCCATAATAGCCTTGTTGAGCATCTGTGGATTCCTATGCATTAATATTGCTCTTGGTCTATTTGGTGTTTTGTGGTTCAATATCAACAAAAGAAGGTCAGAGATCGGCCTTAGGAGAGCTTTGGGAGCTCATTCCAGTGACATTTCGAAGCATTTTTTAATGGAAACACTTGTGCTTGCTTTTATAGCCATAGCACTTGCTTTGATATTTACCATTCAGATTCCACTTCTGAAAGTCGTCGATATTCAGCCAAGTATATTCTATGAATCGATGGTATGGGTGACTGTATTAATTTTAATATTAGTATTCATTTGTGCTTATTTTCCGAGTAGGCAAGCGGCTATGATTCATCCTGCTACTGCATTGCACGAAGATTAGAAATTTCATGTTTCATCAGTCAAATTCGTTTATTGTTAAGCCAGCTTGAATAAAAATGTTAGATGTAAGAAGCTTGTCCGACGAACGAAGTGATGGCGGGGTAGATTTTAGATGGCCGTCTTTAATTAAAGTCAAAATTCTCGCCTTTGTATTTTTAAAAGATAAATTATGAACCAATTAACCTAATACCATCTAACATCTAAAATCAGCCATCTACCTTTGGTTCTAAACTAACAAAACCTAAATTATTTTTTTACTGCCGAAACTTGAGTTAATTATATTTACATCGCTTTACATTTTAATTATGAGTTCAGAAATACAGTCACGTATTCTTATTATTGATGATGACAGGACCATCGTGTCAGGGATAAGCCTTTTTCTGAAAAAGAAAGGTTACCAGATAGATAGTGCTACAAATGCTGCCGATGCTGTGGAAAAGTTGCATAATTTCAACGCTGATCTTGTGCTCCTGGACATGAATTTCAACATTGATACTTCAGGAAAAGATGGACTGCTTTTGTTAAAAAATATCATAGAAATTAATTCTAACATACCAGTAATTTTGATGACCGGATGGGCGACGGTTCAACTCGCTGTGGAAGGGATGAAGCTGGGAGCAATGGATTTTATCGCTAAACCATGGGATAATAGTCATTTGCTTTCTTCGATTCAAAATTTGCTGGAAATAAACAAACCATCCTCAGTTAATAAATCGATACAAGGAAATGATATAGATTCCATAATTGGCCAAAGTGCAGCCTTTCAGGATATCTTAAATCTTGTAAAACATATTGCGCCTACAGATGCAAATGTGCTGATCACGGGTGAAAGCGGAACCGGGAAAGAAGTTATTGCGGAAGCAATTCATTCTTTGAGTAAGCGGAATGGAAATGAGTTTGTCAAAGTAAATTTGGGTGGAATATCCAGTTCTTTGTTTGAAAGTGAAATGTTCGGGCATAAAAAAGGAGCATTTACTGACGCACATTTGGATAGAATTGGCAGATTTGCAAAGGCACATAAAGGGACTATTTTTCTGGATGAAATCGGTGACCTTCCGGTGTCTAACCAAGTCAAATTATTAAGAGTATTACAAGAGAGAACTTATGAGGTCTTGGGCAGCAGTGAGACTAAACGAACAGATGTTCGTATCATCAGTGCTACCAATAAAAATCTTGAAAAAATGGTTTATGATGGTACATTCCGGGAAGATCTTTTCTACCGTATTAACCTCATCTCAATACACATGCCATCATTGAATGAACGATCAGAAGATATTCCTTTACTCACGGATCATTTCATTAAACAAGTCTGTGAAATCTATGAAGTGACAATTCCACTTATCACGACGGAGACATATGACTGGCTTCAGAAACAGCCATTCCCGGGCAATATCCGACAGTTGAAAAATATGGTCGAACGCACTTTATTGATCAACATTAATAAGAAGGAACTTAACTTTAAAGATTTCCAACAGACATCATCTCAAAATCAAAAGTCCACACCCCAGTTCACGCTTCCAGAAGTGGGTATGGTGAGTTTGGATGATCTCGAGAAACAAATGATACACAAGGCGCTCGATTTTCACAATCATTCAATCAGTAAAACTGCCCGATCACTTAGCCTTACACGAAGTGCGTTATATCGACGTCTTACCAAACATCACATTCCCTATGAGCCTAAGAATTAAGTATTGGTCCATCATCATTGCGCTCCATGTAGTATTAATAGTCTTGTGTTATACCTTACTTTTTGACAAGAAATGGCTATTCTTATGTTCTGAAGTAATACTTCTCGCCTCCCTTTATTTTAGTTATCTTTTATACAATGCTCTCATCAGGCCCATTTCTCTTATGTACATGGGGAGCAATGCCATTCGGGATCGCGATTTTAGCGTAAAATTTCTGCATACTGGTTCCAAAGAAATGAATAACCTGATAGATATTTATAATTCCATGATCAATACTTTGGGCCAAGAGCGAACCACTGCGGAAGAGCAAAGTATATTTCTTGAAAATTTAATATCCATCAGCCCGGTTGGCATTATCATTCTTGACTTTGACGGAAGAATTGAAATTCTTAATAAACATGCAAAGCAATTATTGAACCAAAAGTCGAACCCAATAGGAATATTATTATCAGAAATAATGCACCCCGTCATTTCAGGTATTTTAAAGATAGAAAGCGGCCAAAGTTTGATCATTAAAGCTGATGGAAATAAAAAATACCGCTGTCAGGTAAGCAATATTGTCCACAAAGGATTTCTCCGAAAATTCATCTTAATAGAAGATCTGACTACCGAATTACTCAATTCAGAAAAGGATGCTTATGGAAAAATAATCCGGATGATGGCGCACGAAGTTAATAATTCAATGGGCGCAGTCAATTCCATTCTTACTACTGTGCACCAATTTGGCTTCGAGGGAGCAGATGCAGATCCGGAATTAAAGTCAGGTCTGGAAATAGCAATCGAGCGCAATAATAATCTGACTTCTTTTATGAAAAATTATGCGCAGGTCATTCGCATCGTTCCTCCATTTTTACAAAATATCGAAGTAGCAAAATACCTTAGAAATGCAGTAAGACTTTGGACTAATATTAGTACTGAGAAAAACATTACAATTAACACTGATGGCCTTGATCATGAAATGTTATTGGATCTGGATCCCATTCAAATGGAACAAGTGATTTCGAATATTTTAAAGAATAGTATTGAATCAATCGGTGAAAATGGAGAAATACATATCGGTTATTTATCTGACAGAAAAGGGTTTTTCGTCCGGGATAATGGTGCAGGCATCAGTGACGAAACCAAAGATCAATTATTTTCCCCTTTCTTCTCCACAAAGCCTTACGGGCAGGGAGTCGGACTCATGCTCATCAGTGAAATACTGCAGAAGCACGAGGCACATTTTAATTTGTACAGCGAAAGGAATTGGACTAGTTTCGAGATTTGGTTTGATTTAAATGATAAATTTGTTCATTAAGGAATTAGTGAAAATGTGCTTGAAACAATTAAGATAATTCCGCTTCGTGATATTTCCGACTACTTGTCAATTGTCTCACAACTGAACCTATTTCCTCTAATCTAAACCACTTATTTTCTCATTCATATACTATTATTGTACATTCGTTGTTTATTAGAATACAACAAATTGTTTTACATATGGATCAAGATCGTTCTAAGATCAATAGTGTGATCAAAAAGATATGGGTCGGCTTAGGCCTTTTTGTCGCATTGGTGATTTTTTATCTTTTTTATCTATCCCTGTCCGGCCTGCCAACATTTGATGAACTTGAAAATCCGAAGTATGATTTTGCAAGTCAAATTTTATCTTCAAATAATTCTACACTTGGTCGGCTATATATCGAAAACCGCGTACCCGTTACATATGAGCAGCTTTCCCCTTTTGTCGTTCAAGCACTTTTAGCTACAGAAGATGTTAGATTTTACAAACATAGCGGTGTGGATGCCGAAGCAGTAGCCCGAGTAGTGGCCAAAACACTTGTCCTAGCCAATAAGAGCGCCGGTGGAGGAAGTACGATCACCCAACAACTGGCAAAGTTGCTCTATTCGGATAGAGACTTCAGCAATATGGGTGCCATTAGAAAAACATTTGCACTCGTGAATATTAAACTCAAGGAATGGATTACTGCAATCAAACTTGAGCGCAGCTATACAAAAGAAGAGATCATCGCCATGTACCTCAATAAATTCAACTTTATTTATGGCGCATATGGCATAGAGGCAGCTTCAGAGACCTATTTTAGCAAAGGAAATAAAGAGTTGAATGAGTCCGAAGCTGCCGTTTTGGTTGGAATGTTAAAAAACCCATCATTGTACAACCCTGTCCGAAGAAAGGAACAGGCGATTAACAGACGTAATACCGTCCTCCGAAGAATGGTCACCAATGGAGCTCTGGATGCTAAAAAAGCCGAAAAACTAATTGAAAAACCTATCGAATTAAAATTCAAACCTAAGTCTCACATCGAAGGTGATGCTACTTATTTCAGAATGGAGGTAGGAAAAGAAGTTGCTTCCATTATTAAACACAATGACCTTCAGAAATCAGACGGCTCACTTTATGATATTTATCGTGATGGACTAAAGATCTATACCTCGATCGATGTTGAAATGCAGAAGATCGCAGAAGCGACAATGCTCAAGCACATGAAATCCGTCCAGAACAATTATTGGAGAGAATGGAAAGGTAAAGATCCATGGAAATACAATACCGACGCAAAGCAGCTGGCAATCCGCGAGAATACTATGAAAAACCTCGTCCGCTCCTCTGACAGATATATCACTATGCGCCAGAACGATTTCGAACCTGACCTTGAGGGCATGATGCGCAAGTTTCCTTCTATCAATTTTACAGATATAGAGTTCGATATATGGAGTGCCGCTGAAAAAGACGGTCTTGAAAAAGTCGCTAAGAAATATAAGATCACAGATGATCAGGAGCGTATTTATGCGAAGATCATGGACGATCCTGATTATAAAATTGCACTTGCGAAATGGCAAAAATTCAGAAATGATGTCCGCACTTCTTTCGGTAAAAAATATAAAATGAAGGTCTTTGCCTACAATGCAATGGCTGAGAAGGATACCACCATGACACCATATGACTCCATCCGATATCATAGGAGTTTCCTACAGACAGGCATCATCGCTATCGAACCGACGACAGGGCAAGTGAAAGTCTGGGTGGGAGGTATCAACCACAAGTATTTCAAATTTGATCACATCCGCAGCAAACGTCAGGTGGGCTCGACGTTCAAGCCTTTTGTCTACGCATCTGCCATTGCTTTCCAGGGAGTTTCTCCATGTCAACGCGTCGTGGATCAGCAATATACTATTTCGCCGGGAGAAGGACATTTTGGACTCATCAATAGCTGGTCTCCTGGCAATGCAGAAGGAAGATTCTCAGGGCAATCGATGACGCTTTATGAGGCATTGAAAGAATCGAGGAATTCAGTTTCTGTATACCTTATGAAACAAATGCAATCCACCTCATATGTCCTCGACCTGGTCAATAATATGGGTATCGATAAGAAAAAGATTCCTGCTCAACCATCTATTTGTTTGGGAGCAGCCGAACTGACTGTGTTTGAGATGACGGGGGCTTATGCCAGCTTTGCCAATAATGGGACGTATATCGTACCTTCCTTTATCACAAAAATTGAAGATAAAAACGGAAAGGTTATTTACAAAAACACATCTGATGAGAAACAGGCACTTTCCCCGGATATCAATTATGTCATGGTGGACATGTTGCGTTATGCTGTCCGTGGGGCAGCAGGATTTAAAGGTGTCGTGAGCAATATAGGTGGCAAGACAGGTACTACGAATGATTATGTAGATGGTTGGTTTATGGGTATCACACCAGGACTAGTCGTGGGGACATGGGTAGGAGGAGATGACCAGTGGACGAGGTTCCTGAGCTTAACCAATGGACAGGGAAGTAAGATGGCAAGACCATTTTTCTCTGAATTTATCCGTCAGTTAGAGGTGCAAAAAGTAGCAGACTTTGATCCGAAAGCTAAATATATCGTGCCCGCAGGACCACAAACTATCATAACAGATTGCAGCCAATACAGTAGGCCGGATGTCATTTCAGAACCAAAAGACACGACAAAGAAAAAAGAGGGCGAGGATGATTTTTTTGAGTAAAGAGTTTTATGACAATAGTTAAATGATTTCCATTTAGATACATTGAAAATTTTAGTATTAATAGGGTCATTTAATTGTTTTACTTACTTTTTTTTCTTGGCAAAAAAAGTAAAAAAAAAAAAGGCTCTATAAAATTCTTAACGCTCACTCACTTTGCAAAAGCTCAAAAAATTACGCAAAACCCTATAAGGCTCGTTCCTGCGTATAGGGCTTAGCTATTTTGGGCTTTTGCTCCAATCCTTCACTAAATTTTATAAGGCCACAGCTACACCGTTCAGTCATTATTTTAATGCCAACATTATACTTTATTGTCATTTTACCACTAATATTGCCTTTTGAAAAGATGAGTATAAACTCAAGCCTTTTGAGGGGGTAGGGGGAGTCTTTAATTTTTTAAAATACAAATCATTGACTAACATCGAGTTAAAATTATCTATAGAAGAGAATAAATATTCAATTAAGATGTCAGCTCAACAGTTTGACATCTTCATAAACCCAATTCCTTCTTCAAATTATCATATAATTCCTCACTCCAATTAATTTGAGGAATCACAGGGTGTTTTTCATTTTTTCTGAAATCATGTGGACAAATAATTACTTTTATTTTACTTATATCTGCTTTTGCAGCCAATACAAATATTTCCTCCATGGCTTCATCGCCAACGGGAATGCAGCCGGTGGTATTGCTTTTACCGTGGATGAAAATATCTCCACCTAGATCCTCTCTTCCATCCAAACTTGCTTTTTCCCGGTCAAAATCGTTGGGGTAATTAATCTTTATGGAGAGATAAAACTTGCTATTGGGATTCAGGTATTCCACCGAATATATTCCTTCGGGAATTTGTTTGTCACCATTTTTGAGTTTGGGTCCGATGGTGCCGCTAAAACCAGTAAATGGATATGATTCTATGAGGATTTTTGCGTCATTAATAACAGCATACATTTCCAGAATTTGTTCCGATTTAAATGCAAGTAGTAGCAATTGTGCTGGGTATTTATTAATTCCGAAGCTACTAAGTATAGGTTCGAACTTTTCGAAAACACGCACTTCTACCTTTTTAAGAATGGAAGAAATAGATTCCTTTTTTACAATTTCTGACATAAATTAAAAGTGGTAATCTTCCGGATTTATTGTGATTCACTAACCACTTTTTCCAACATTCTCAACATATAACTATTCTCCTCAGGAAGGCCAATGCTTATTCTGAGGCAATTGGGCAAGCCAAATGAAGCAAGGCGTCTTGTCAATACCCCTTTTTTCAACAGATTTTCATAATAATATTCCACCATTGCTTCATCCTTCATTTCCAAAGCGATGAAGTTCGCAACAGACGGAATGGCCTTGATGCCAAGTTCTGCATAAGCATTCATAAGCTTGATCATTTGCTCAGAATTATTGTCCAGAGTTTTTTGTAAAAAATCTTCATCTTCCAAAGCCGCTGACCCTGCTATCTGCGCTGCGAGATTCGGATCGAAGGTCAATTTTACTTTGGTCAATGCCTGAATCAAATATTCCGGGCCTATGGCGTAACCCAATCTTAGTCCGGCCAGACCATATGCCTTGGAAAATGTTCGCAAGACGATTACGTTGGGATAATGTAATTTGGTACAATCAGGATATTCATCTGAAATCTTATGGGCGAACTCAAAATATGCTTCATCTATCACTACTAATATATGAGAAGGGACACGGTCGAGAAAGGCCACCATCTTTTCCAAAGATATCATCCTACCTGTAGGATTGTTGGGGTTAACGATGTAAATTAATTTTGTTGTTTCATCAATTGCCTGCAAGAATCCATCCAAATCAAACTCATATCCTTTCAGCATCGGTACTTCCACACATCTTACATCATTCATTCTAGCCATTACTTTTGCGGAGACAAAGGCGCCATGAGACGTCAGCATACTTTCATCCTTTTGAACAAAAGCATTGAACATTGTATACAAAATTGCGTCAGAGCCATTACTCAAGAGAAGGTTTGACACAGGTACCTGAAGTTTAGAAGAAAGTTTTTCTTTTAGCACGGAAGAAGTAGGATCCGGGTAAAGATGGAGGGTGTTAATAGCTTCTGACAGCGCCTTTTGAGCCTTCGGGCTCGGACCAAAATTGTTCTCATTACTACTTAGCACTACTTGTTTTTCTGGGGGATGATCGCCAAACATATTTGCTCCAGGCTTGCCGGGTTTATAGGGTGCGAGGTTCAGGATATGCTGTGGAATGTTCACCATTTTAGGTTGTTGTTTATTGGCTGCAAAGATGAAAAGTTTTTTCCAATCAAGCTATAAAGTAAATGGATAACTTGAAATTGGGTAGATGACAAAAAGGGTTTTTGTAAGTCAAAATGTAAGTTGGCTCGCTACCTATAATAATAGTAATGAATTTCTCTTCTCTTCCTTTTAGGTTAATAAAGGGTTGAAATTTACATTACTAAACGGCCAGATTGAAAAACTTCATTCTTTATAATAAAATGAAAACCGTTTTTAGTAGATTGATGATTGACAATGCTTTTGGAGGTTATGGAGGAGATATAGCTTCATATTTTTCTTCATAATCAGCCACCAGATCTGACAGCAGAATTAATTCAATATAGTTTTTATCGGATTCGCTCGTCTCATTGGAAACAAGGGGCAAAAGTTCTTCTATTCTGGTGCAAATAGTTGAATATTCTAGTTTAGTGTTAATGGCTCTCATGATAAATTAAATGGTTGGTATATAAAGTTCTAAAATATGAAACATTATTCTAATTATTGTAACAAATGGATAAAAATAGGAAAATTTGGACAATTAAAGGTGCAAATTTAAAATATTATTTTAAATTTGCACCTTTAATACTATTGTATGTTAGTTAGAAATGCCTTAGATTTAATTAAGAAGGACTTGCTGAAATCCCCCCGCAGTCATCCTATTTGGACCCAGACAGGTTGGAAAAACGACACTTGTCAAGCAAATTGCCGCAGAAGATACTGCGGAATACGAATATTTAGACCTTGAGTTGCCATCTGACAGAGCAAAACTTAGTGATCCGGAGTTATTCCTAAGCCGATTAACTCAGAAAACGGTGATTCTTGATGAGGTTCAATATATTCCCGAATTATTTCCAATCCTGAGAGCTTTAATAGATCAAGATCGAAGACCTGGAAGATTCATATTGTTGGGCTCAGCGTCTCCTGTATTATTGCAACAAAGTTCTGAGTCTTTGGCGGGAAGAGTTCGTTACAGGGAAATATTTCCATTGACTCTGCGTGAAACCAATGGAATTGATTATGAAAAATTATGGTTTCGTGGAGGATTTCCGGAAGCCTATTTAGCGGAAAGTGATCAGGAAGCCATGGAATGGTATGGACACTTCGTAAGGAGTTATACCACACGAGACTTATCTGTGTTGGGTCTTTCTATGCCTGCACTTCAGATTGAAAGGCTCCTTCGTATGTTGGCGCATCTCCATGGACAATTGTTAAATATGTCTTCTTTGTCCCGATCACTTGGAGTCAGCAGCCCAACTATTGCTAATGCCCTGTATTATCTGGAAGAGGCAATGCTGATCCGAACGCTGAAACCGTGGCATAATAATTCCGGAAAAAGGCTGGTCAAAAGTCCTAAAGTTTATATTAGGGATTCCGGTATGTTGCACTATTTACTTGGAGTAGAAAGTATCTCTAATCTGCTCGGTCATCCACAGGCCGGCAATAGTTGGGAAGGATTTGTAATTCAGCAAATAATAAGTACTCAAACAAAGAATCAAGAGCCTTATTTTTATCGCACAGCAAAAGGAGCCGAGGTTGATCTGCTTCTTACCAAAGGAAATAATGTAACATCTGTCATTGAGATAAAACTCAGCACTGCACCACAATTAACCCGAGGTAATACGGAAGCAGTCAATGATTTGATTCCGGAGAAAAAAATTGTTGTAATTCCCGGTGAAGCGAATTATCCGATGAAGGATGGTTGGGATGTGATGGGGGTGCATACTTCAATAGGTGAAATATGAGTTTTTTCGAATCAATAAAAATAGCGTTTTACAAATGCAGTGCAGCAATCCAATGTATTTAGGTTGTTATTTATTTCATTAATATTAATAAATGAAATAAAAAGAATTGTAATTATATGATATTCACCTTTAAGAAAACAATCACATGTTTAGACACGTCATTTCAATTTTATTTTACACAAACCTCTTATTGTTTCTATTAAGTATTTATTATTTTAATGAATCAGGTGGGGCATATGAAGGTTCAATTTCTCTTGGCCTCATCGGAATTTGTATATTTTATTTTGCAAAAATCTTAAGATCAATTCTCAAAAAATCACCCCCGATTCAATACTTTTTTTCATTTACTTCAATAATGATGGCATTCAGTATCTACATGCGGTATTTCCATTGGAAAGTTTGGGATGTACCTGGGTTCATAATAGTTCCAGCTTTTTTTATTGTGGCCGGGATCTATATTCGAAATCAGATCAAATTAAACCAAATCGACTTAAAGTCATTTTTTACTGTTTTTGCTTTTATAGGATTATTAATACCAATGATAATGGATATAGAAAATGGCCCTAGAAAATTAATACCTGATGAATATTTACCTCAAAGCATTTTATCTGAAAGGAAGCGAAACGATAAGTGGGTATGGTATGTCTCTGAAGAAACAGGAAATGGTAAATGGATACCACTTAAAGATCAGACAAATGTAGAAGACGGATCATATACTGCATTTTTTCATAACGGAAAAATCAGAGAAAAGGGAAGGGTAGAAAACAATAAAAAAATAGATACAGTATTCCTTTTTGATTTAAATGAAAAACTAATAAAGCATGTTGTTTTTTCAAAAGATACCGCTATTGCTTATTTTGAAAATGATGGTAATTATTCAGATTACTATTCAAGTGGAGAGCTTTTTGAAACAGGAGTAATTAAAGGACATAAAATTGCAGATCCCTGGACCAGTTATTATAAAACAGGTATAATTAGTCTCAAATTATATAAAATGGGAGAAATATTGATCCGAGAAGAATATTATGAATCCGGGCAATTAAAGGGCATAGGTAGATCAAAAAATGAAAAACAAGAAGGTGAAACTTGTTTATATTATGAAAACGGACAAATTAAAGTTGTTTGTGAATGGAAAAATGGAAAGCAACATGGAAAAAGAATAACATATTATCAAGATGGTAAAGTCGAAACTAGTGACCATTTCAATAATGGTTTACAAGAAGGAGAATCTTTAATATATTATGAAAATGGCAACATGAAACAAAGAAGATTTTTTAAAAATGGTGAACCAAATGGAATAGTGACTGACTGGTATGAAAATAGTGCAAAGAAAACCGTAACAATTTATCTTGGGGGAAAGAAAAATGGAGTAAGCAATAGATATTATGAAAATGGAAATCTAAAACAAAAAATTCAATATCGAAATGATATGGCAAATGGTCTAGTTAATTTCTATGATTCCTTAGGTAATATCCAGAGTTCATTTGTTTATAAAAATGGTGAAGTTGAGAAGACACTTTTTAGAAAGTAATGTTAAAAGCTTCCAGCCCTGCAAGGGCGACATACACCAGCGAGGTACGAAGTGCCTTGCTATATGCCTAAAAAATAAAGGTGCAAATTTAAAATAGGATTTTAAATTTGCACCTTTATTTAAGCAAAAAGAATTAGTTAGCTTTTTAGAAATCTAAAACATATAACCTTATTTCTCTACTTTCTTGTCCCCCTCCTTTTTCATTTCTTCCGCTTTCCTATCCTCTTTCAATTTCATCTCAGCCTTTTTCTTATCAACCTTAGCTTTGTCACTTGCATCATTTCTGATTTTCTTATCCACTTTTTTCTGAGTAGCGGCCTTGTCTTGAGCATCTTTTTTGTCGTCCTTTTTCTGTTGGTCAGCCTTATCCTCTAATGCCTTTTTTTCTTCAGGACTAGCTTTTTTAACCCCTCCACCCAGGAATGCCTTCCAGCGTTCTTCCTTTCTTGAGGATGTCCGGAGCTTTTCCTTTGAAAGCAATTGCTGTGGTACAGTCAAATATATTGAACCAGATCAATGCAAAAAATCCTTTGAAAAATGGTCGCTCAGAAACGATGTTCACCGCCTTGACCTCGTTTTTATCTTTTAAATTATCCGTGCGGACTTTGATCAGATTGGCAAGGAAAGATATGACTTTCTTCTCTTCCAACTTTTTCGTTTCGTCATCTTTTTGGAAGATATTGACCTTAAGATCTGAGTATATTAATTCCATAGAACCTGTCGCGGTCTTAGCATCACCTTTGGAAGTATAATTTAATGACTTTAGATTGAAACTTTCCGTTTCAGCCATACCCAGATTTTTGATTACCGGGTTGATTTGTTCCGCCTTTAGTCCGGTCAATGTCGCATCAGCTTCATATCTCCCTTTGTCATCTCTTAGATCAAAAGCCAGACGGGCTGTCATAGGACTGCCACCTTGGAAAGTGGCTTTCGCATTTAGTTCGCTCCATGGATTCTGCCTCACCAGCGATCTGACATTGGTGATGTTGGTCATGGTGCCATTGATATTCCCAAAAGTCAGCACTCCTTCCTTTTTGGTATTAAACCCTTTTTCTGTGTAAACTAAAGTTGACTTTTTTATAAGTAATTCTCTGATATCTAAGGCAAATGGAAGGTTAACTATGGTTTGATTTGGATAAGAACCATTTTTGCTATCAGGAGGATCACCAAAAGATTTGTCTTTATAAATGCCAAATTTTGCGCCACGAATGGAGATAGATTTTGCTTTGACTAAGCCCTTGTTAATTATGTCTACACTTCGAATTCCCTTGACCTGCAAAAATGGAACGTCAATTGTTGCCTCGCTTACTGCATGATTTTTTGAACGGTAAAATGCAGCATGAGAAGCATTTGGCGTCATTTTTAAATTTGCAATTTCCAGATAGGATGACTTATGATCATAATCACATTTTTCGACAGAGAATGTGTACATGTCATTGCCCATGATGCCTTTAAAATTGCGAATGGCAGTCTTGAATTCTTTCGAATAAATGAATCGGGTAGTGTCAGATGCGGATGTGGAATCCACCAGCAGATCCTTAAACTTAAGGTCAATTTCAGCAAATTTCCAAAACGGTTTCTTTTTGTCGAGTTTTCCGGCGGGATCGTATGACATTTTTCCTTTGACGATGTTGATATTGCCAATTTCTATTGAATTAATATCTTTTTTTATCCTGTCATAAAGGTTTGTGATGATGGGTGCTTTCGTGGTGTCTTCGACTGTTTTTTTGTATTGATAAATATTGAAATCGGCTCCTACAAGATCAATTGATTTAATTTTAATGTCTTTATTATCCTGAACAAGTTTTAAGATATTAATTCCTTCTATCAGGATATTTTCCACTTTACCATCGAAGATCACTTCCGGCAATGTGTTATTTGCCTGCATCTTTTTAAATATCTCCTGGTTGATGGTGACTTCGACGCCATTGATGCGAGCCCCGTTGAATGAGCCGGTAACTTCATAATCGCGAATTTTCAAAGAATAAAGACTATCGCTCCCATCTACAATTATTTTATTGAGGTTTTCAACGATATCCTCTTTCTTAAGGTCATTGACAGTTACTTTTAGTACTATAAGGATCGTCACTGCGATGGCTGCAACGATGAATAAGAATATGATTAATTTTTTCAAATGCTGTTTTTTTCAATATAAATTCAAATGAAAAATTCTTCCAGGCCTCCTTTTCTCAATTTAATAAGCAAAGGATATCATTAAATTTTTCGAAGTATTAAAATCTAATTGGATTTAATCCACCCAGCTATTTACTGACACTACTTTTGCAAAATCTGTAAAACCTGTTTAGCCTTTTCATGACTAAGTTTTTCTTTTATAGTGTCTATAACACCTTTATCGCTTAAATCATTTCTTTGTGATTAAAATACAGTCTTGATTTGAGATTTATATTAAAGCCATTTACTGTAAATGAACTTCTTTTATTAATTCCTATAATTCTTCATCTATTTAATGGAATTACTCAACGGAAATAGTTTTATCAATTAATGAAAATTTTATTTAAAAATTAATCCATCGCAGCATGTTGCTAAACAACAAACTTCAAACACAAACATTCTAGAGTATCCATTGTCAAAGTAGATGTTTTAATTTTCAACTTTTTCCTCTCTATCTCCTTCTTCCTCCTTCCCTTCTTCAATAAATTCCTCCACTTCCTCCATTTCACCTTGTTCCAAATCTTTCACTTCCTCCTCATTCGTGTCGTCAAAATGATCGATGAAATTTACAATAAAGCGGTAAATGATCCGAGTTAAAATTCTCAAGGGTTTTTAATTCTTCCACAAGAATATCCGCAGAGTGATACATTTGATCTATTGGAAAACGAAGTAGCCAATATTTAGCATGAAAGGTGGAGATCAAACCACGCCCCATCCTGGGATCTATGAGTTTAGAAGTTTTTTTAAATAAAACGGATGAACGAGCCCAGGCGACATTATTAAAGTCACCAACCACGATAGTTGGTTTCTCAAACTTGCGAATGACTTTTGCGACGGAGAGTAATTCGCCATCGCGCTCCTTACTATTTGGTTCTTCAGTAGGAGTGGGTGGTGGTGGATGGACACCAAATAATCTAAATTCGAAACCATCATCAGATATTAATTCACATTCAATGCTTGGAATATCGTCTGCAACGAAATAATTTGTTTTGCTGCTTTTAAACTTAATTTTTGAATAGAGGTGCATTCCGTAAGTGTTTTCCAGGGCCACTTTTTGTTGAAACGGATAATCTTTTTCTATCACCTCAAGCGCTTTTTCCCAAGCTTTATTGGACTCCATTGTCAATACAATGTCCGGTTTTTCACGTTGCACCAGGTCGATAAATCGCTGAAACTGTGTGTTCATCTGGTACACATTAGCCGATATAATGGTAATGCTTTTGGAAGAGGTGCTACCTTTGGCTGATTCGCCAGACTTATATAATGGTGTGTATTTATACAAAATACTTATCTCATAGATAATTGACAGCAATAATAAGCTCTGAAGAATATAAAATTCAGTTTGACGACTCACCAGTAAAAACGCTGCCACAAATACAATAACTTGTAAACCCAAGACCTGCACCATTGCAAAATCAAATGCTCTCACCGTCCAATGTTGGAAGGGAAGGAATGGAATAAGGGTGCAGAGGATGAGTATAATTGAGCCTATGATGTAAGTTGTGTACATTGACCAATTTTAATTGATAGGAACAAGGTGTAATAATAAGGAAAGTTTTATGTTTTGTCTGAATCACGGATTAATTTGATTACGCGGATGGCACAGATTTTTTTCTACCCAAATTTTCATTCCATTAATTATAAAATCTGTGAAATCATCTAATCCGTAAAATCCGTGATTCTGACTAACTTTTATTTCCCTATCTTCATCCACCTAAATCCGTCATATGCATTTTCGTTTATTTTATACAATAATCTGTTTTCTCCTTACCACAGTAACCTTCGCCCAATCCACCTTCCCTAACAATGGCCCTGCCGACCCGCGTCCCAACAACGTCATGCTCCGTCGTGCCACCGTCGTCGTGGCTCCCGGCAATGTTCAGACAGGTACTGACATCCTCGTGGAGAAAGGCCGCATCAAAGCCGTCGGTAAAAACATCGCCCTGCCGCAAGGATGCCAGGAGATAGACTGCTCGGACAAATGGATCTATTCTTCCTTCATCGACTTGTACAGTAATTATGGAGTGACCTCATGGCAACCAATAAAATCAGATCAGGGTCGCGGACAAAAACTACTTTCCGAAAAGCCCGGCGCATATTATTGGAATGAATCCATCCACCCTGAGACGAACGCTTTTGAATACTTCGTTTCCGATGAAAAAGAAGCAAATAACCTGCGTGGACAAGGATTTGGAGTAACTTTATCACAGATCAAAGATGGTATCAGCCGCGGAAGTGCAGTATTGGTCAGCACCGGAGAGAAAACACCAAGTTCTAACCTCATCATCGATGAACGGGTAGCACAGGGACTTTCATTTTCCAAAGGAAGCACGAATCAGTCATATCCTTCGTCACAGATGGGCAGCATCGCATTGTTGAGACAATTATATTATGATGGAATAGCACAGGACAAAGCCACCGACGAAAAAAACCTCAGCATCGAAGCATGGCGCACCAATGCCAATCTAAAAAGCATCATCGCCGTCAATTCTTGGCAGGAAGTGCTGCGTGCCGTAAAAGTTGCAAAGGAATTTAACAAAATCTACATCATCAAATCCGCCGGTGACGAATACCAGCGCATCGACGCCATCAAGGCCACCAATATGCCCCTCATCATTCCGATCAACTTCCCGGAAGTGGTCAAGTCCGATGACATCCTCGACCTGGATAAGATCTCACTCGAACAGATCAAACACGTCGCCTTGGCACCGCGCAATCCCGGTTTGCTGGCACAGAATGGCATCAAATTTGCCATTACATCAGATGGATTAAAAGAGATCAAAGAATTCCGTGAAAAGCTATTACTCGCCGTAGATCACGGTTTGGACAAGGACAAAGCCCTGGCAGCATTGACGACTGTTCCCGCCGAACTCATCGGTGAAAGCGCACAAATAGGCAGCATCGAAGCGGGCAAATGGGCGAATTTCTTCGTCATGGACAAAAACTATTTTGACAAAAAGGCAAAGATGACTTCCCACTTCGTCCAGGGTAGAAAATACGAATTGTACAACCTACCCGACTCCACCCGTGACGGTAAGTTTTTGTTCTCTACGTCCATCGACAATGAAAAGTACAACGTGCACATCACCAAGAGCAATAAGGAGATCAATCTCGTCTATCAGGACACCCTCAAATACAAGGGCATCATCTCTGTCAACAACAATAAAATCAACTTCTCCCTCGATCCGAAGGGCAGCCTCGACGGTAAATACTGGTCTTGTTCCGGTCGCCTCGATGGCAAAAACTATTACGGCATCGGTCAGAATCAGGAAGGTGCATCTTTTACGTGGACACTAACCCTCGTCGAAGAGATCCGCGACAAGAAAAAAGAAGAAAAAGCAGACAGCCTCATCCTCATGCCGGAGACTAAGGTGCTTTATCCATTTGTCGGATATGGCAATGAAAAGCTGCCTGTTGCTGAAAAAGTCCTCTTCAAAAACGCCACCCTCTGGACCAATGAGGCCGACGGCATCCTCAAAGAAACCGATATCCTCATTGATAACGGCAAGATCGTCCGTTACGGAAAAAACCTTTCTGAAGCAGGCGCCAAAGTGATCGACGCCAGCGGCAAACACGTCACATCGGGCGTCATAGACGAACATTCTCACATTGCCATTTCCAATGGTGTCAACGAAGGCGGCCAGGAGAGTAGTGCAGAGGTGCGCATCGCCGACGTCATCAACAGTGAAGATGTCAACATCTACCGTCAGCTCAGTGGTGGTGTCACTGCCAGCCAATTGTTGCACGGTTCTGCTAATCCCATCGGCGGACAGGCGGCCATGATCAAGTTGCGCTGGGGTGCTGCGCCGCAGGATCTTCTGATCAAGGACGCAGATCAATTCATCAAATTTGCCCTTGGAGAAAATGTAAAACAGGTCAACTGGGGCATCCAGGGGCGCAACCGTTACCCGCAGAGCCGCATGGGAGTAGAGCAGGTTTACGAGGATTATTTCTCCCGTGCGCAGGCATACATCGCCGACCGCAAGGCCAATCCCAATATGCGCCGCGACCTCGACCTGGAGGCCATCGCAGAGATCTTGCAAGCCAAAAGGTTTATTACGTGCCACTCTTACCAGCAGGGAGAGATCAACATGCTCATGAAGGTGGCAGATAAATATAAGTTTCGCGTCAATACCTTCACCCACATCCTCGAGGGTTACAAGGTTGCCGACAAGATGAAGGCACATGGTGTGGGCGCTTCCACGTTTTCCGACTGGTGGGCTTACAAATACGAGGTCATCGACGCCATCCCATACAATGGTGCCATCATGCACAGCGTCGGCCTTGTCGTCGCCTTCAACTCTGACGATGCCGAGATGGCCCGCCGTCTCAATCAGGAAGCGGGTAAAGCCGTCCTTTACGGAGGTGTCCCTGAGGAAGAAGCCTGGAAATTTGTCACGCTCAATCCTGCCAAACTCCTCCACCTCGATAGCCGCATGGGCAGCCTAAAGGCCGGCAAAGACGCCGACATCGTCCTCTGGTCCGACAATCCCCTCAGCATCTACGCCGTCGCCGAACAAACCTATGTCGACGGCATAAAATACTTCGACCGTGCCGAAGACAAGATCAAACAAGCCACCATCGCTCAGGAAAAAATGCGTTTGTTACGCGCTATGGACATGATGAGTGCAGGAGGTATGAAGAGTGAAGGTGTGCGGCCGAAGAGGGAGGTGTTGTATCATTGTGATAGTGAGGAGGAGTGAGGATGAAAAGCCAAGTGAATTTGGCTTTTCGAGGAGCGAAACGTAAGTAGAGAAAAGTGCTTAAATTTGATAAGAATTTATTTAAAAATAAAAAAACTATTTCTATATATTGGCAGTAAATACTTTTTACTGCCAATATATAGTTGTAACTTAGGTGAAAATTTTACAACATCAAAAACGATAGTAACAACAATACTGGAAAAAATTACAAGCTATTTTGATAGATACAAAATCCTAACACGGAATGATATTGAGGATTTTTATTATCAGAATGAGCCAGGGCTATCTCAATCAACTCTCAATTGGCGTATCCATAATTTAGTTAAAAATGGAAGTTTAGAGCGAATGGGTAGGGGAAAATTTATGGTTGGAAAAAACCAAATATTTGTCCCTGCAATTAAGAATAATCTTAAAGTTTTAAATAACAGCGTACTTTCAATTTTTCCTTTCATCGAAATCTGTGTATGGAGTACATCACTTTTCAATGAATTTTCTAAACATCAATCCAATGTAGTTTTTACAATGGTAGAAGTTGAAAAACCGTTGAGGAATCAGTATTTCTATATTTAAAAGAACATAATAAAAATGTTTTTCTTAATCCAAAGAAAGAACTATTGTCCATATATATAGTAGAAATCAACAACCCTATAATAGTAAAATCATTGGTATCGGAATCTCCGCTCCAAAAAGTAAATACAATATCTACAATTACTATAGAAAAAGCCCTGGTAGATCTTTATTGTGATGAAGAACTTTTTTTCTTTTTTCAAGGGAAAGAAAGAAGTGTTATTTTTAAAGAAGCTTTTAAAAAATATACAATAAATAAGAATAAGCTTTTCCGATATGCTTCACGCAGGGGTAAAAGAGAAGATATTGAACAATACATCCAAATTATTGGTATTTAAAGATATTGCCTTTTAATAGTAATGATTGATAAAAAAGAAATAAACTTAAATTGGATCAACTTAGTGTCTAAAGCAAATCGAAATGCTGATAAGATATTGGTAGAAAAGGTTATTCGTGCTTTATTATTACTAGAAGGATTGGCTATGCAAAATTTAAATTTTGTATTTAAGGAGGAACGGCTTTAATGTTACACTTTAATTCAACTCAGCGTTTATCTATCGATATAGACATTGTCCTTCCAAAAAAGTTGAAGAGCCTGGATGAAATTTTATCTAAACTATCGGATGAACAAGGCTTTAAAAGGTTTGAATTTCAGAAAAGGGCATCGCAATCTAATATAGAAAAAGCTCACTATAAATTCTTCTATGTTCCATATCATAAAACGAGTAAAGACGAAGAGTACGTTTTGCTTGACATATTATATGAGGAGATTACATATGTTGAATTAATTGAGATTCCTGTCGAATCTTCTTTTACACCACTTTTAGGAGCCTCGATAAAAGTTAAGGTGCCAAGTCTTGAAGATTTACTAGGGGATAAGCTCACTGCATTTGCTCCTAATACTACCGGAATCCCTTACTATAAAAATAAAGATAGTATGAGTATGGAGATCGTTAAACAACTTTACGACATTGGTAATTTGTTTGATGTATCAAAAGCCTTTCAATTATAAAATCAACATTTAAAAGTTTTGTAGCTGTG
This sequence comes from Candidatus Brachybacter algidus, assembly GCA_016711705.1. Taxonomy (GTDB): domain Bacteria; phylum Bacteroidota; class Bacteroidia; order Chitinophagales; family Saprospiraceae; genus Parvibacillus; species Parvibacillus algidus. The sequence continues at coordinate 184,786 of JADJSK010000012.1, forward strand.
GAGCTTTCTTACCGAGATAGAATTCATCTTTCGATAGAAGACGTTTTAGAAGATATTTTCCAGACGTCTTTGAGCATAGTTAGCCGCGGATTATTGGGGACTGGTAAATTTGAAGAATTACAAATTGGTATACAACGGCTCAAGGGATTTATATTTTCAGAAAGTTTCCAAATAGAGAAGGCGATTATTTCAGCATCCAAAGCAGCGTATCTATCAAAGTTGATACTTTCAGACGCTATTAGTTTTGAAAAATTTGAAGCGCCTTTACAAATAAAGGATTGGACAATTGAGAATCCAAGCTTTAGTAAACTCAATAAATTGAAAAAATCTAATCCGCAAGCTTTCTTTTATTGGCATAAGATTGTCAATTTAATTTAAGATATAAAATAGACTAAATGATCAACTTTCTTTTCTTGAGAAAGGAAAACTTCTGCAATAAATAGAAATTGAAGCATATTTTCGTCAACAAATTATATAATTTAGCTCATACTTTTACAATTAAATATTCCGGTCAAAGGGGGCCACTGATTCCGGTGCAAAAGAGGCCACTTTACTACGCTAAAATACTAAAAGGAGATGGAAATACTTCGCCGGGTTTACAAGAGGGCTGGTGATTAATTTCAAAAGCACTCTAAATTAAAAATATCTAAAAATAAATAGCAATGGAAAATAATAGCAGGGACACAATTGAAATTAATGAAAATGAGGTTTTCAACAAAGACAATTTAAATAAAATACGCGAATATATAAATGAAAAATCTAAAGAACAAAGTGCCGCAGAAAAAATAGAACTTGAGATTTTAGCAATTAAATTTAAGATGGAAGATTATATCAATGAAAGTAGTAGTAAGAAAGAGATGCAAATTTTTGATTTTGTTAAACTATATTTAAAGACTTTAAATATAAGGCAAAAAAAATTAGCCACAGTTTTTGAAATGCAAGACTCCAACCTGTATAAATATTTAAAAGGAGAAAGGAAATTAAATGTAGATATCGTTTTTAAGTTAAGTTCATTTTCTAATACCCAGCCGGAATTGTGGTATTATATTCAAACTAGAAATGAATTAAATGCTGTATTGAAGGAAAAAGATAGATTAAATAGTTATAAAAGTATAGTTATAAAAATTTGGTCTGAGAATTTAAATAGCGACAATTTCTTAACAAGTTGTGCGGCTTTAAAAGGTCTAGAATATAGAGAAATTATATACCGCTATCCAGAAGGATGTTAAATGAAAAATTATTCCTATTTTGGCAGCAGCTACCTATTTATGATGAAAATAACTTAGGAAAAGATGCGTTTGCTGCACGCTATGGACAAGATGAGTGTTGTTGAGATGAAGAGTGAGGGTGTGAGGCCGAAGAGGGAGGTGCTGTATTGGTGTGAAAGTGTGGAGGGGGAGTAAAAATTATTGAATTTGGTTTTTAATCAATTTTGTTCCTCGAAAATAATAATGGAATAGGGTTTTGAAAACAAGCTTAAATACGTTAATAGCAAATTTTCTTGAAATGGCAGGTTATCTTTTTAGTTTGGATAGTAATGAATCATTAATTTCTTCAATTCAAAAAGGCGTTTACTCAACAAGAATAAAGATCCATCAAATGGTATTTGGAGAATAAACGTAGAAGGCACTTTTGCTGATTATTGTTCCATGAGAGAAGGAGATAATGTTTATTTTTTATTAAAAGAAAAATTTATGGAATAGGAATACTAACAAATGTTGGACTTGATTGTAAATACCTAAATTATCCCCTTTCAAATAATCCAATCGTTCAAACTTATGAGAATGTTGAAGGAAATATTCTAGCTACATTTGAAGGAATAAATAGTTTACATTATCGGTTCATATGCACTTTTAAACCCTCTCCATTTTTTTTTAATAATGGAATTGACATGGATGAATTATTATCTTCATCACCTTCACAATTTAAAATATTAAGAGCATTTCATAAGCTAAGCTTTATTAAATTTTCAGATGATGAAAACCAAGCTTTTAAAAATATAATTTTAAGACGCAATTTGTCAAATTTAGAAAATACTAATAACCCAAACTTTCTAACAAGCAATTTTGTTGAATTCCATCAAGAAATTGCCTCAAAAATTAATAATAATAGTTCTTATTCACTTAGCATTGAACCATTTTTAAGTACAATACAAGAAAGGAATGGCCAAATACGTCATGAGATGGCAGTTGAAGCGGCATTAATATATCAATTAAGTATTCAAGATAATCAGACTTTAACAATTTTCGGAAACTGGGATTATTTGTCTCATCAAGTTATTGCTTCTCCATTTAAACCAATTGATTATATGGACAAAATGGATGTTTTTGGATACAGATATATCATAAATCAAAGCCTACAATTTCCCATTATTTAGTTATTGAAATAAAAAAAGGGCAAGTTACATCTGACGATTTAATTCAATTAATGAAATATGTTGACTGGGTCAAAAATGAATATGCTTTTTCAGATTATAGCATGATAGAAGCTTTTATGATTGGCTATAGTTTCACACATGAAGCTTTAGCTTCATTCTCAAATATTATTGAAAGAAAATATATCCAAGGAGCAAGACCATCAATTCCTTCTGAATGGAATAATGTTAAATTAGTTACTTATGCTTTTAATGAAGGAAATAATTTATTAGAATTCCATTTAGTAAGCTAGTATTAAACTTTAATATATTTTCTAAGTTTGACTATTATTGAAAATTTTGTTTTATAAAAAACCTGTTTTTCTCAAAATTTGTATTCGTTTGAATGAAGTAAAGTATAAAAGATATAAAAGATCTCCTACCGCTTCAAACTTGAATGTTTCCAAAACTATGAACAGAATTAAAGCCAAAAACACTAAACCTGAACTTATAATTCGGAAGAGGCTGTGGCAAAAGGGAATTAAAGGCTACAGGTTACCTCCCAAAAATATTCCTGGAAGACCAGACATTTGCTTCACAACGAAAAAAATTGCAATTTTTGTTAACGAGGCCTCTGGCATAGGTGTCCTCATTGTAAATACAATTTGCCAAAGTCCAATACTGAATTTTGGAAAAACAAATTTCAGAACAATGTTCGAAGAGATATAGAAAAATCTGAATTGTTAATTGCATTAGGATGGACAGTTTTAATAATCTGGGAATGTGAACTTAAGAAAGAAGTCATACAATTGACTTTTGAAAAATTGGAAAAAACACATAAAGATTGATTTTTTAAAAATTTGTGGACAAATTATGTCCTTTCGCAAATTATTTTTATCTTTGGACATAATTTGTCCTAAATGACATTAAAAAAGACTATTTGTACTCTTGGAGAGCAACTTAGAGCGGCAAGAGAGAAATCAAATCAATCCTTAAAAGAAGTTGCTAGTTGTATAGGTATTGATACATCATTGTTAGGGAAAATCGAAAGAAACGAAAGGCCAGCAACAAAAGACCAAATAAAGCAATTAGCAATCTATTATCAAATAGAGGAAAAAATACTTCTAAAAGAACTGTTAAGTGATCATTTCGCATATATGATAATTAATGAACATGCGGATTTAGACACATTAAGGGTAGCAGAAGAAAAAGTTGAATATCTAAAAATTAATAAAAATGGCAAATAAAATAAAAGTAGCGGAGCTGTTCGCAGGTGTCGGTGGGTTTCGTATAGGATTAGAAGGTTGGAAAGGAAAATCACCATTATCTGATTATAAAGAAACTGTTGACAGCTTTTATGAAGTGGTTTGGAGTAATCAATGGGAGCCTTCAACTAAAACACAACATGCTTCTGCGGTCTATGAAGAACGTTTTGGAAAAGAGGGCACAGTAATGAAGACATTTCAACTGTTGATATTAAACAAATTCAGACCATGATTTATTAGTGGGTGGATTTCCTTGTCAGATTACTCCGTTGCAACAACTTTAAAAAATTCAAAGGGTCTGATAGGAAAGAAAGGTGTTCTTTGGTGGTCAATTGTTAGGATATTGGAAGAAAAAAAGAAGAAGCCTCAATATATTTTTTTAGAAAATGTAGATAGGTTATTAATATCTCCTTCAAAACAACGAGGAAGAGATTTTGCTATTATTCTCAAAAGCTTAAGTGACTTAGGCTATGTTGTTGAATGGAGAGTTATTAATGCAGCTGATTATGGAATGCCTCAACGAAGAAAAAGAGTTTTCATATTGGCTTACTTGGAGAAATCAACAATTTTTAAGCAATTAAAAAAGACTTTAGCCTTAGATTGGTTAATATCAAAAGGAACATTAGCTTCTGCCCTTCCCGTTTATTCGGATAATTTCAGTAGACAAAACGTTTTTAATTTAGAAGACGATATTGTAAACATTTCTTCATCCTTTAATTCATTAGGCGGAGCATCTTTATTTGAAAATTGTGGATTAATGGTGAATGGCTCAGTGACAACTCTCAAAACTGTTCCAAAAATTGAAGGAAAGCCAATTTGTTTAGGAGACGTATTACAAAATGGTGAAGTTACTGAAGATTTTTATATAAATGAGAATGACATAAAAAAATGGCATTATTTAAAGGGCCCCAAAAAAGAAGTAAGGAAAAATGCAAGTGGCTTTGAATATAATTATAGTGAAGGCGGAATGCATTTTCCTGACCCTTTGAACAAACCTTCACGGACAATTATTACTGGCGAGGGAGGCCCATCTCCATCGAGATTTAAACACGTAGTTTTGACCGAAAAAGGATATAGACGATTATCACCTGTCGAACTTGAGAGGCTAAATATGTTTCCAGACAATCACACTGAATTAGAAGGTGTTACTAATACAAAGAGAGCCTTTTTTATGGGGAATGCTTTAGTGGTAGGAGTAGTTGAAAAAATTGGATTAGCACTAAAAGAAAAAATTAAAAATGCCTCAAAATTATAATAGACTTGATAAAGCTTCAGTCTTATCATTTGCAAAAAAAATTAAAGATAAATCATTACGCGAAGTATGTGACGAATCTATCTTAGAGCACAACTATTCTGGCAAGGGCAATTTTGGACAAATTCTCGAAAAGTACTACTTTCAATATGAACCAAATTCTGATTCAGAAGCTGATTTCAGCGAAATAAATTTAGAATTAAAGGCAACTCCATTAAAACAATTAAAAAACAGACATTATCGCTCGAAAGAGACTAGTACTCAACATCATAAATTACTTGGAAATTGTTGATCAGGATTTTGTCAATAGCACTTTTTGGAAAAAAATTCTAACCTCCTACTAATCTTTTATTTGCATAATTTTAGTCAAGATATATTAGACTATGTAATAAAATTAGTCGATGAGTGGAATTTTCCTAAAAATGATTTAGAAATAATAAAAAGGGATTGGGAAAAAATAAAGAAGAAAATAGTTGATGGGAATGCGCATGAATTGTCGGAAGGGGATACTCTATACTTAGGAGCATGTACAAAAGGAGGAAAAGGAGGAAATGAAAGAACTCAACCTTTTAATAAAAAATTGGCTAAACAACGGGCTTTTTCCTTAAAACAAGGATATGTAAATCATATTATTGCTACAATTGCGAACGACCCTGGTGGAAACTATGGGAAGCTTATCACCTCTCAAACTGAGATAATGAAAAGGAGTTTAGAAGAAATTGTTGTAGAAAAATTTCAGCAATATTATGGCAAGTCAATTGAAGAAATTCAAGTAACTCTTGGCGCTAATTTAAATAGAAGTGCAAAAACTTTTATGCAAGTTTGACAAAATTAATATTGGGAATTGGACCAGATCAAGAAATTGAGGAGTTTGAAAAGGCGGATATTATTGTTAAATCAATTAGATTGAAAGAAAATGATTTTCCTAAAGAGAATATTTCTTTCCCTAATTTTAAGTTTGAAGAAATCATAAAAGAAAACTGGGAGACATCTGAATTTAAAAATATTTTAGAACATAAATTTTTATTTGTATTTTATAAATATGTAGATAACTCATTGGTTTTAAGAAAAGTTAAGTTTTGGAACATGCCATATAGAGATATATTACAAGTTGAAAAAGTTCGGACTAAAGCTAAGAACATCATTGAAAGAGGAGAAATTGTAAATAGAATTGTTGGCGGAATTCGCTATACAAATTTCCCAAACAAGAAATTTAGCAATATTGCGCATGTTAGACCACATGCTACTAATTCTGATGATACTTATCCATTACCTATAGCTGATAAAGTCACTTTTGCTCATGATTATACCAAACATTGCTTTTGGTTAAACAACAATTATATTAGAGATGAAATATATCTAAAATAGTATAAAACTTAACCTTATCCAGCCCCTCTAGCTTCTCCAAAACCACCTTGGTAATTAATAACTCGTATAAGCCGTCGGTCATTGTGTGGAGTTGTATGTGAGTAAATGTAGCAAAAAATATAGAAGCGAGCGGCGAGAGTCGAACGGTACGAGAATCTGTGACACAAAGGATTTAAGATGGGTTATTTTGGATCAACAGGCTTGATGCCTTTGTTTTATATGCGTTTGTTGAGAGGTTTGAACAGCGAACGACATGAGGAAAGCAGCGGACAGTCAACCGGATTTGAACGGCCCCCTTTGCTCCGGAATCCTGATAACTTTTACTCACAAAAGTGGCACCCTTTGCCCCGGAATTCTTAATCTTAGATTGCGAAAACGCTGTTTTCGCAATCTATAGGTTGGTCGCATTACTTGCATTTAATACGTATTGAAAATGACTGATAAGAAGAAAATTTGTCTTCTCCTTCATAAACATCATAATTCCCCCTCCTGCCTTGTCTATTTCCATCAAATACATTCCCTATACTCCGGAATACTTAATCAACACATTCCCACATCCCAGAAATTTTTTATTTTCACCCTCGACCAAATATCCTTATATAAATATTTACACACTATGTCCATCACCAAAATATACATCAAAGACTGGCTGGAGATCAAACCCTATGATACTATTCATCAGGAGGATCACTACTATCTTCATCTGTCCAACAAGGTGATGGAAGCGCTTCATAAGGGGGATCTCTTTAAGGAATATGAAAAGTTATTTACTTCAAAAGTCCGAATAAAACTATGCTGTTTTCTTACTTCCTATCTCGAAGATCTCGTGTCAGGCTCAGAACTTTGGAACAGCTTTGTCAGAAAACATACAAAACTGTATGACAAGCCATTGCCATTCTATGTTACAGAGGATTACGCTGAAGAAGAAATTAATAACGAGGACATTTGTTTCCTGATATGGTATTTTATGAATACAATTCAGGAAGAACAATTTATTATTCCGGGAAATGAGGTGATCCTGGAAGCAGGAACTTTGGTTATGGATATATTTGAGGAAGCATGGGAATATGCTCCCGAGAACGATAAACTTAAGGATTTCTATGCCGTCGAAGAGGGTGCATCCAATTATTACAAATCAAGATTGTCCATTGATAAGATATTATTTCGCTCCTGGTTGTTTAGCACTGATACAAAAAAGATATTGGAAGATAGTGTAGAGACCCTGCTGAATGAATCTGAAATAGACAGTCCGCGGCACATTATTTTAAATGAAACCAGGGATTTTATCCTTCATACAAGTTATACGAGGTTATTGAGCCTCAAAGGGAATGAATGGGCGGCGGAAGTCAATGGAAAACGACTGGACCTAAGACACGAGTTCAATAATATATCACTAAAGATCTTGGGCAATTTCTTTTACAAAAGTCAGGATGAATACGATATTTTCTTTGAACATATTGCCTCCGGAAAGTTGTTCAAGATGACCAAAAAATCCTATGATCATGCCAAAGAATTGGTAGTAGTTGATAAGATCTTTTCTCTTGGACTTGTCAAATGGTTGGGTGAATGGTGGTTTTCGGGAACGATATATGAGTTGCCCTATAATGAAAATTTCATCAAAAAGGAACGTAAGTCCATTGACGCACTGAGAGCAGTTGCCTTTTTGGATGACGATACTGAATTTATGAAGGAAACACTTATCGAACATAGAAAATTGTTTTTGGAATATTCCAATGGACAGGAGATTGTGTTCATGCCTTTCGATCACATTGAAAAGTTTGTAAAGGGTTACATGAATTTTTTTAATAAAAAATTGGGTAAAGGAGATGTTCCAAATGAAGATTCTGAGGACATAAGTTGGGATTGGAATGAAATAAATAATCCTTCAGGTGACACAGGTCTGGTTTATTTTAATCCTGAAAGTGGCGTCGAAATGGCGCATGGTTTTAATTCCGCTTTTGCAGTTGATCACAATCCGTATTATGATGAAGAAAGAAGTACAGAACATTTAATGCAAATGCTAATTGACAAGAGTATTTCTACCGGATTGTGCTATTATGCTATCGAGCAGGGTAAAAACAAATTGCCTTTATTTAAAATTCTCGGCTCTAAAGGAATTTTAACAGATATTGATTTTTTGCTAAGATTTTGGAAAAGAGATGCTTACCACACGAGACCTTCATTTGCATTGGTGGGGAAGAAATAGGGAGTTGGCGAACGGCGAGAGGCGAACGGCGAACGGGCGGCTCCGATGAAAGTGAATCTTAGTATTTAGTGTGCTGCTTCGAATGTAGATGGATGAGGATGTCCCGAAGTTAAAATCATATTTCGCAATTCGCGAAATGCGAAAACTCTTCAAAAAGCAAAAATTTACTTGTTATTAGCGCTTATATAAGACAGGTAGCCACCTACGGGGCTAGTATCCTCCCGACCATAATTTGTTACAAACATTATGCGCCTAAAGGCGCCAACTTAAGCATACCGCATATTTTAGTCTTATACGAAACGGAAATATAAAATTGACCAAAAATATGCCGTATAATACCGAGCTGAAAGTCGTTTGACCATCCCGAAACTTCGGGATGGACTATTACGAATTTCCATTCGGTATTAATGCGTTGGAAACTACTTTTATCCTTACCTTATTAATGTGATCGCTCAAGACTAACTAATTTTAAAATCAGGTAGCCAGATCGGTTCAGATATTTTAAAAAAATCTTATTTCCTTTTTCACCCTCTATTATCTGGGTACCGGCAATGACCCATAAAGCATCCCCCAAATATCCTGTCGATGCTGATAAATCCAATATTTTGCATTTGATGCATCAACTTCACTCCAAAATATCCAACTACTTTCTGTTGGGATATCATCTTTTCCCATCGCACCCGCATCAAAATCGCCTCTGTTGTCATCAAAATATTCCAGCACGTCACCAGTAGGTTTGCGTATCTGATCAGAACTGGATGCTTTCATAACTAGCATCATGTAATCAAACATCTTTCTTCCTCCCGGTTCAATATCCCAATTGACCCAATCGAGTTTGCCCATCTGTATTAAAGGGTGGTTCTGACCAGTAGAGATCATATCTTTAAGCACCTCCAATTGTGCCAAAATCTTACCCGTCATAGGACCTATGTAAAAATTATTATAAAGGGAAAACATAGCCGAAGCGCCTAATAGCGTTCCTCCTGCGCTGGCTATGAGTGGTAGCATAACTAATGCCCTTAGAGCCTTTATCACTTGCAGTCTTACTGCCACCCATTAGATCTAGTGCGCCACTTACCAGTTGGAAAGCAGGATAGGCTTGATTGACCTTTTCAGCAATGTCAAGCACCTTCACAATACGGGCATTTCTACTTAATACCATTGTGTCTTCAATACGGACAGGAAACTTCTCCCCATGTAGTATTTTCTGTTCGCGCAGCGTTGTCCCCAGAAATCCTATTTCTTTGGAAACAGTAGTTGCTTCTTTCACCCATTCGCTTGCAACCAATAAACTATCATGATAGAGAAAGTAAGTATCAGCTATTTGTTGAAGCAGATCATCGTCCCCTTTTCGGAAAGCACTCCGCTGTAGGTCTCGTAATTGCGGATCAATCTTTTGTAAATCATTTTTAGTCGCTTCAACTTGTTGCTGGGTTTTGTAGATTCGACCTAGCACAATAGAGTCTATGGCACTGTCAGCTTCAGACAATGCAGGTTTATACACCTCATCATTCCATTCCAAAAGTGCTTCCATCTGTAAGTCTGGCATCATCTGCCCATTGATCTTTTTTTAAGTCCGGCGGTCTGCATTCTGGCTATCTTCAGTGCTGTCGTAAGTGATTTGGGAGGTGCCGTAGATGCTTCAGAAAACTCAGCAATTTGTCGTTCGAGAAAGGCGATACGCACCATATACCAATCTGTACAGTCTCCTACAGTGCCTATAGCATCACTATCTACGAGAATCTTCTCATCAATACCCAAAGAAGAATCATTGGAACTGTCAGTGGGCAATTTTTTATCGTCTGCTGGCTTGCGTTGAACTATTTCTCCTGAAGCTTTAAACGGTACTGCCTCGTGACGAGCTCCTTGCATAGGCTTCTCTTCATCTGCCTGAGCCTTTTGTTGATGCTCTTTTGAGTGGTCCCTGTCATCAGGACTTCTTTGAATGTAACCCGAATATTGACGTCCCATAAGTTATATTTTACCAAAAAATTAGTTTTCGCTTAAAAGCAAAAAGGATAAGTAACCTGTATGTGTTCATCAAATTATTTTGTTACTATGTTTTTAGGTATAATATTGAAATAAGTAGATGAATGATACTTTTCCATAGAAAAGCTGCGGTGTTATACACTAATAGGATCCTTTACAATCATTCACGCCCAAGTGCCCCGGGTTGTGACGTCGCAATTTCTGCACATGCTTATACCCTCCTAACTGTTCTCGTGAAATAACCATGGGCCGCAGATCAAACCTGTTTTTAACCACTTGCTTAGCCATGAAAACTTGCCCCGAAAGTGGCTTCCTTATATTGATGCAGGCTTATATCCGGTGCCCGAATACATTTAATTGCGTTTAACCTCTACAACCAATTATTATATTTAATTGTAAATTCTTAAGCCTTTTTCAATATATTTACAAAGTTAAGACCAATAAGGCAGGATATTTAACCGAAATCACGGGTATATTCTTTCTCAATCAGTCGATTATTTGTATGTCCTCACTATGTAATCAATGGGGATCAATGAAGGAATTCATTTTGACTTCCACAACCAAACTGACCAAACTGCATGAAAATAGGAGTTCTCAAAGAAAGAAAGGCATTTGAAAACAGAGTGGCACTCACTCCAGCTGTCGTTAAAGACCTTATTAAGAAGGGTTTTGAAGTAATGATAGAAACTGATGCCGGCACACTTTCTTCCTTTTCTGATGAAGAATACATACAATCCGGTGCCAACATTGCCACTTCTACTGCATTGGCCGCAGACAATCAGGTCGTTCTCAGGTCAACGCTTTCACTGAAGAGGAAGTATTGTACATAAACCCGGGAACTGTCCTCATCTCCTTTATGTATGCTTATACCATACCGCAACTCCTCGTAAAACTCAACGAAAAGCGCATTTCTTCCTTTTCTATGGACGCCGTACCAAGGATTTCAAGAGCACAGAAAATGGATGCACTTAGTTCTCAAGCCAATCTGGCCGGCTATAAAGCGGTGATGTTGGGGGCAAATTATCTCAACAAAATTTTCCCGCTTTTGATGACAGCTGCCGGAACGATCACTCCTGCCAAAGTCCTGATATTCGGAGCCGGAGTAGCCGGATTGCAAGCTATTGCGACTGCAAAAAGATTAGGAGCTGTAGTCGAAGTCACCGATGTCCGTCCCGAAACGAAAGAGCAAGTAGAATCCCTGGGCGGTAGATTTCTATCTGTGGAAGGCGCTGAAGAGGTGAAGGTAGAAGGTGGTTATGCAAAGGAGGTGAGTGCCGATTTCCTCCAAAAGCAAAAAGAACTTATCAACACAAAAATAAAAGATGCCCAGATCGTCATCACGACAGCCCTTGTCATCGGCAAGAAGGCTCCCCTGCTTGTCACAGAAGAAATGGTAAAGTCCATGAGACCCGGATCCGTCATCGTCGATATGGCGGTGGAGTCAGGTGGCAACTGTGCACTTTCCGTCATAAATGAAGTAGTGACAAGACATGGCGTCATCATCGTGGGATTTTCCAATCTTCCTTCGCTACTTTCCGCTAATGCCAGCCAACTATTCGCGACGAACATCAGTACCCTATTACTGCATCTGGCCGATAAAGAAGGATTCGAATGGGATATGGAGGAAGAGGTGACCAAAGGTTCGCTTATTACACATGAAGGCGCCACGGTTCATGAATTTACAAATTCCATTATTTCAAAATCATAGATTACAAAATAACTGCCATGCATACTATTACTCCTGAATCATTGATAATGCTTCCTTTTTGTGCTCGTCCTGGCGAGTTATCTTGGTTTTGAGCTCATCAATAAAGTGCCTCCAACGCTGCACACACCACTAATGTCCGGCTCCAATGCCATATCCGGCATCACCATCGTGGGAGGGATTCTCACCTGCAATGAAATGGGTTATTTTACTGTGAGTAAATGGCCGGGTATGATTGGACTCGTCCTAGCTACCATCAATGTAGTAGGTGGATATATGGTTACTGACAGAATGTTGAAAATGTTTAAAAAGAAGAAGTAATGAATATATTAATACAGTTGGCATATTTGTTGGCTTCCATTCTTTTCATCGTTGGAATAAAAATGCTTGGCAAGACGAAGGATGCACGCCGGGGCAATCTATATTCAGCACTTGCTATGTTTGTGGCCATACTGGCTACGCTGGCACAGGTAGAAATGGTCAGCCTCGTGGATATATTTATTTGTATCCTGATCGGATCAGCCATTGGAGCTTTCATAGCCAACCGTGTTGAGATGACACAGATGCCTGAAATGGTCGCCCTCTTCAATGGTTTTGGTGGTCTTGCTTCTTTGTCAGTGGTTTTCGCAGACTATTGGCTCAATACTCAGATCTATTCGTATTCACTAGACTCCATTACCGGCACTAGTGTGGCATTGGGGATATTTATAGGAGGCATCACGTTTACAGGATCGATGATCGCCTTTTTTAAAACTTAATGGAAGGATTTCAGGCAATGCAATTACTTTTTTCAGGACAACATTTACTCAATCTTGTACTTTTTCTTGCAACCATAGTTTTTTGCTGTGGTCGGAATGTTAAATCAGGCGGAACCAATGTATCTATACATCCTCATTGGACTCTCTCTTTTGTTAGGTATTTTGACGGTAATCCCTATCGGTGGAGCTGATATGCCCGTGGTCATTTCCCTTGCTTAATTCTTATTCGGGAATGGCGGCGTGTATGACAGGGTTTGTACTGAACAATAATGTATTGATCATATCTGGAGCTCTGGTAGGCGCCTCCGGTATCATCCTCACGCAGATCATGTGTAAGGCTATGAACAGATCTTTGGTGAATGTGTTATTAGGTGGTTTTGGACAGACAGCTGTGGTCAAGGGTGGAGAGGAAGAGCAGATCGTCGTTCGCGAAGTCGGTGTCGAGGAAGCAGCAATGTTATTCGATTCTGCCTCTTCAGTGATTATTGTTCCGGTTATGGAATGGCTGTAGCTCAGGCTCAGCATATCATGAATGAGCTAGTGAACAATGTGAAAAAGCGCAATATAGACTTTAGATTTGCCATCCATCCGGTGGCGGGAAGGATGCCCGGCCATATGAATGTATTGCTTGCTGAGGCCAATATCTCTTTATGATAAAATGGTCGAAATGGATCAGATCAATGACGACTTTGCCAATACCGGATCTGGTTCTTGTCGTAGGTGCCAATGACGTGGTTAACCCGGCCGCGAGGACTAATCCTAACAGCCCGATCTATGGCATGCCCATCCTCAATGCTGACAAGGCAACCGGTCATCGTCTGTAACGTTCCATGGGTAAGGGTTATGCAGTGAATTGAGAACGAACTGTTCGGCTATCCCAATTGTCTCATGCTCTTCGGTGATGCCAAGCAAACGATTACCAAGGTCGTGGCGGAGCTGAAGGAGTTCTGAGAAAATATCTTAGCGCCGGAATTTTTAGGAAATTCACTAAATTACCTCCCATTCTAACCTCTTAACCTCTTAGAACTTCTCACTTTCTCACTTTCTCACTTTCTAACCTCCTCACCAGACCAATGAAACTAATAAGATACGGCGCAGCAAGACACGAAAAACCAGGAATCATTCACAATGACCGTTGGCTCGATGTCTCTGAATACTTTGAGGATTATAACGAGGCATTCTTCGAAAATGACGGATTAACTAAACTGGAATCGCTATTAGCTGGCAAGTCCATGACTTAAAGAGATTTCTCAGGATACTCACCTGGGAACACCTGTCGCCAGACCTTCCAAAATCGTTTGCATAGGACTTAATTTTAAAGACCATGCGAATGAAACTGGTTCGGCAGTTCCGACTGAACTAATTCTTTTTTTTTCAAGTCAACTACAGCCCTTTGCGGACCCAATGACAATCTCATCATTCCGCGTAATAGCCTTAAAACAGACTGGGAAGGAACTCACCATTATAATCGGCAAAAGCTACTTTATGTCTCCAGAAGAAAGTGCGCTCGATCATGTCGCGGGCTATTGCCTTATGAATGATTATAGTGAACGCGCATTTCAAAAGAGCGAGGAGGCCAGTTCTGCAAAGGAAAAAGTTGTGATACCTTCGCACCACTTGGGCCATTTCTAGCTACTAAAGACGAAATTTCCAATGTCGGGAACCTTTCTATGCAATTGAGTGTCAATGACGTTTTGATGCAAGATGGAAATACATCTGACATGATTTTCGAGTGCCATATCTCGTCTCCTACATCAGTCAATTTATGACCTTACTTCGGTGATATTATCAGCACAGGCACTCCTGCCGGTTTCGGTGCAGTATCAGCCGTCGCCTGTGTTTTAAAAGCAGGAGATGTAGTGGAGATGAGCATTGAAGGGTTAGGAAATAGTCGTCAAGAGGTGATCGGTTGGGGCGAAGCATTCGACAAATTATTTCACTTACTTAATGCCTTCTTCCAAAATCGAAAATTAACTTAATGTGGTAAAAGGAAAAATTGAAACCCAAAAAATTCAATTGAGGAGATTTGCTCCTTTTGAGGACATATACTGTCATTTACTTCTCTAAAATATTAGTAATCCGAAGATAATTTAAATAGGTGGCGCTTATTTGTTTTTAGCACCATTGTATTGTGTGACGCCAATCAACACCGCTGCTGTCCCCATCCCAATGTCATTGGTTAAGACCATACATGTTCTATTCAAAATATCTCGGTGCGTTACTACGGAGCAACCCTTATGAATTCTATAAATATCCGTGGTGCGCTGCACCTGGAAGAAAAGCAAAGGTGCAGCGCAGGGATATTTATGGAAATAAATTTGATAGCCTACCAGGTGCAGCGCACCGAAATATTGTCTATAATAGACCATGTATTTCAATTACTTAACTTAATGTGAATAATGGTTAAGCAACATTCAAATATACCTCTTTAGAGAGTTCGGTTGTGCTTAATTTAATGCTAGGTTTTTAGAAAGAAATGATATGCACAGAGAGCAGAAATCGCATTGTTCAAAAATCCTTGCAGAGCTCTCTATGTCTGATGCTGTATGTTACATTGGTTTTTCAATCTGTCATTGACACATTCTATTAGTGCTGGTTTTCTCAGCAGCACCTTATCGTTATCAGATAAGTTCATAGACTTCATGTTTTTACGTCTTTTAAAGATCAAGTTCACACCATCATTCCATAGGAATTGGGCTAGTTTGTCGGATATATATCCTCTGTCGAAGAGTTTTCCGAAAAACTTCTTTTACCATTACGGAGAGAATGTCTTGATTCCTGTCATCTACATTTGCCTTGGACAGGTAGAAGTTCAACAACCTACCTTTGTCATTAGCGATCAGGTGAAGTTTAAACCCAAAACCAGCCCATTGTGCTTTTTAGATTTAGTCGCAAAACCTTTGAAACCTTTGTTCTGCTTTTCTCTTTATGTGACAAACATTTAAGGTTGTTGAGTCAATAAAGCTAATCCCTGCATGCTTCCAAACATCTGTCTTTCAAAACATCAACATCGAACAAAAAG
>JADJSK010000013.1:0-260000 GCA_016711705.1 Candidatus Brachybacter algidus
ATCGCCACCCCGCCTATTCAAGCGGGCAAGCATCTGCCAACTAGGGGTTTATACACTAAATAAATTTTATGAAATGGAGATTTGATTGTAAATAATAGATTTATTAGTTTATTAGTTAATTAAATGCTAAATGAATTTTGCCCGCACCCGAACATCGGTTAACCTACGCTCAGCACTTCATAGCGAAAGCTTAGTTGGGGCGCCGGTTGTCGTCGTTGTGTCACCAAAGTTTTACTTTAAAATATACAAAAAGATGTGTATAAACCTAGCTCTGCCAGAGAAGTTCTCATACTTATTTGTTCTTTATTTATTTTACTGATAATTAACATTATATATCAATTAAGTAGAAGTGAATAACCCTGCTTCTTTGGGGGTAAGGGAGTCTATATTTATTCACACTGCAATCAGGTCATTAACTTCCGCGCTTTAAATCCACCCCTATTCCCAAGAGATCAATATGAATTTATCCTAGTATGTCAGTCTAAAAAGCTACGAATGTTCATAGCCACGCTAAATCTATCCAACTATGGGAAATCTGTTCTAGTAGTGATAAACATTACATCCAATTCAAAACATGATAAATATACTTATAATAATTACGGATAAAATGTCTTAATTATAAACAACTACTTATCTTTGCGTAAAATATTATATAACATAGATTATAAGCATTTTTCAATTTTAAAAGATGGCTGAGTTTCTCTCTTTGCTTTGCTTGGTGTTTTGTTTCCAGGGATCAACTTGCATAGTCAGGATACAATGACAAAGCTAAATACATTTCTGTATCAGGGCAATTTCCTATCAGGGTGAGTTTCGGGACGGAGTTTTCAGGCCCTAAGGTCGAGAGAAACCGGCAGGCCTCATTAGCGATCGGATAAGATTCACGTTGGGTTATACTTATAACAATAAGCTTGAGTTAAAAATAACTCCTCAGAGTGTTGGAAATATGGGGACAATCACCATTGGTACGAGCGCAGAAAATAGTGGTAGTCAATTTTCACTTTTTCGAAACGTGGGTTAAGCTTTCTATTAATTCAAATTGGAATACACAGGTCGGTCGTCCAAGTGATTTCATTGGATGACGAACAGTTGTTCGGTGTACGAGCTGGGCACAAGGTGGAAGAGCGCATGACGCCATCGCATTTAATTTTGCAAAAATAAATACGAATTTAGGGCATTTGCGTCTTATAGTACCAGAGTATAAAGCATTATATAGCTTAATAATTTGAGCACCCCTGCTGGCAACTTATAGGCACTCGGGATGCTACACCTTATAAATGGATGCAAACGATTTGGACAAAATTAGCAATAAATGGGAACATAATAAAGGTCACTCTTCTTAGCTAAGTAATCTTGGATTCCAAAATGCAGCTTCAAATCAGACGGTACGAAAGCCTAACTTTCCAACAAACGTTGGGAGCCAATTACTTTTATAATAATTCAAAAGTTGAACATAAACATATCTGCCTTAATACCAGGTGAATGACAATTCAATAGTGACTGCTACCGGTGCATATATTACTTGCGGGTTATATGGGCTATAATGTCAATAATCAATGGAATTTAGGTTTAGTTACAGTTATGTAAGTGGTAAAAAGTAGGTCGGACTCAGACTAAATCCATCATATCTTTTAATCCTTACTTTGGCACAATCACAAATTCTGTAGAGCTATGGATTCTTATTTTGAAGGAATGGACATCAAGGAGCAGGACTTTTTGATAGTTATCTTAAAAATAGCTTATAAGATCAAACATGAACTTGGATTCTCACTTGCAATAACATCAATTTTTCTCCCTAATACGATAGTAAGTAGTACTGCTAGATACACACTAATCTTGGTCAGGAGTTCGATTTGAGATTCTCCCGTAAAATCAATAAGTTTGCAGTATGACTGGAGGATATTCTGCTTATGTAACTACTCCTTCTATTAAATCTGTTAAGAAATACGCCTAATGGAAATGACTTGCAGCATTGGGCTTGGTTAAGCAAACATAACACCCACTTTTTTGAAACGAAATATTAATTTTATAATTGCTAAAAATGAATTTTAACAGAAAAACTATTTAATGTATTGCCTGGTAGTCTGTCTTACGACATTCTTCTCTTGCAAAAGCGATCCCGGCTCTATGGGCAGCGGTAAATCTGCCATTGATATGGTAGCAGAAGGTACTCCTGAAAATGCAGAAATTACTGGCGCACCTAATGTACCGGCACCAATCGGTGACAGGGTCCAAAAAAATTGATCGTGAGTCAGGGAATGCACAGAGATCGAAGGACCTCTTGCAGATAGCGCGACTTATAAGTTCTGGACATTCAACAATATTGTGCCAGGTAGCTTTATCCGTGTACGTGAAGGTGATGATATCGAAGCGCGTCTTAAAATGCATCTCACGTTGTAATGCCACACAACATCGACTTACATGCCGTCAATGGACCTGGAGGTGGAGCCGAGGGTAGCTTTGCTGCACCTGGTAAAGAGGCGATTTTCTCTTTCAAAGCACTTAATCCCGGCCTTTATGTATATCACTGCGCTGCACCGCCAGTGCCAATGCACATCCCAAACGGTATGTATGGTCTAATATTGGTAGAACCTGCAGGTGGTTTGAAAAAGTAGACCACGAATACTACATCATGCAAGGTGAATTTTATACTAAAAACAAAACAGGAACTCTGGCTTGCAAGAATTCGACAATGATAAAGGTAACACAGAGATTCCTGACTACGTGTTGTTCAATGGTAGAAAAGGATCTATGTTAGGAGCTAATATGCTGGAAGCAAAAGTCGGTGAAACTATCCGTTTATTTGTTGGTAATGGTGGACCAAACTTGGTTTCTTCATTCCACGTGATCGGTGAAATATTCGACAATGTATATCAGGAAGGTGGCTCTGCTGTAATCACAATGCACAAACTACACTTATACCTGCCGGTGGTTCAGCTATCGTAGAGTTTAAAGTAGACGTACCTGGTGAATACAACATCGTAGATCACTCTATTTTCCGTGCATTTAATAAAGGTGCGATCGGTAAAATAAAAGTAACCGGAGAAGAAAACCTAAGGTTTACAAACACGGTTCATTATAATATCAACCAAATAATATCATGCATTCAGGCTTTTCTTGTTCTTTTCTCTGCTAATATACTTTATTCTTGTCCAGAAGGAAGTGCAGGAAAAGCCTGTAATCATGGAAATGAAAACAGATACCCTCCATACCATTACAGACGATACAAAGATGGTATTGATCACCGGCGGCTCATTCAAACCATTTTTCGGTTCGGATACTTCTATCGTCAAAGTCGAAACTTTTATGATGGATGAACACCCCGTTACCAATAGTGAATTTCTCACTTTTGTCAAGGCCAATCCTCAATGGAGAAAATCAGTGGTCAAAGATTGTTTGCTGACGAATCCTACCTGATCAATTGGGTTTCTGACACCATCCTACCTTTGAATATTAATCCTGATGCTCCCGTCTGCGGTGTATCGTGGTTTGCCGCAAAAGCTTATTCTGAAAGTGTAAACAAACGTTTGCCTACTTTGGATGAATGGGAATATACCGCCAGAGCTGATGAAAAATTAGCCGATGCCCGAAAAGTAAAGACTATTCAGATCGAATTATCAAACTTTATATGATCAAGGATCGCCAATTCAATCCTGTAAAACAGCATAATCCTAACTATTGGGGAGTCTATGATATGTTTGATCTAATATGGGAATGGACAGATGATTTTAATTCAGTATTATCTACCGGAGATTCTCGGGTCATCATATGACAATAAGGGACTCTTTGTGCGGGATCAGCCACAAGTGCTACCGACCTTATGAATTATGCAGCCTTCATGCGCTTCCGGTTTCAGAACCAGCCTTAAAGCTAATTACACGTTGAGCAATTTAGGGTTCCGTTGTGCTAAAGACATACAAAAACAATCCAATGAAAAAGATATTTTTGCTTTTAACTTCATGCTTAGTTCTTCTTACATCATGTAAAGAAGATAAAAAGATGAAACTCCACTACCTTCAGATTCTATTTTTCAACCTGCAAACTAGCTGGCAAAATCAGGATAATGAAACAATCAAACTTAACGACCTAAAAAGGGAAGACGCTGGTAGTAGTGATGATTTATACCAGTTGCAAAGTGGCATGTCCAATTTTAGTTTCCAATATGAAAAAAATTGAACAAAAAATCGACCCATCCGATCTTTCAAAAGTCTCTTTGGTACTAGTTTCTATTGATCCCAAAACTGACACTCCAGAAAAATTAACATCCTTCGCAAAGGACAACAATATGGAAGGTGATCAATGGATATTTTGCGTGGGGATTGAAAAAGCACTCAGGAATTTGCCAATGTATTGTCCATGAAATATAAAAGATCTCTCCACTTGACTTTTCACATTCCAATATAATCACCATATTCAGTCCTGATGGTAGAATGCAAAGCCAGGAAGAAGGGCTTGATGTCAAAACTGAAGATATAGCTGCAAAGTCGGTGAAGTTGTGAAATATGGCAAACTCTAAATGTTAGAATTCTTTCTAACTAACGCTTGTTCGTATTCATTTAATTCAATATCTGTTTCAGGCAATACTCCCGGGACTTCCGTAGTTTTACCTTCTTTATTTAATGCTACAAAAGTAAAATAAGCATCACTGACGTCATATTGGTTGCCGGATAGATAATTACGTGCCGCAGCAGTAACTTTTATTTCCATCGAGGTCCTAAAAGCTCTGGTAATGCTGGCTTTAATCGTGATTACATCACCGATTTTGGCAGGTTTACGAAATGCACTTTATTGATCATGGCGGTAACACAGACTCTTTCGAGTGTGGACTTGGGCACAAACAGCAGCCGCGACATCCATCCATTCACCAGCCGTCCACCCATCAATATTCCAACTGGATTGGTATCATTTGGGCATACAATTTCAGTTTTAATAGTTTCTGAATAGGACGGAGTTCTAGGCATAATTTCTGTCATTTTAAATTATTTATTTTGTAATGTATATATAAATTGCGTATTCTGCGATGGAACTCGGATAATTATCAATAATTCATATTTAGAAGTTGCTTTATTTATAAGTTATCAACTATATAAATATTTTTGAAATTTATCTTTCTAGATTCATTTGCTGAACACAATCATCGGAGTATCATTCTAATTTCTAATTTTAACCTAAAGGATATTAATAGTTTTATTGAAATTTATTTGCTGCGAAACATGAGTAAATAATATTTTAGGAAAACTTATGTAAATCTAATAAATAAAGATATATTTGTCCTTTAATATTTGTTTGGATCCGAAAATGTTAGTTAGGAATCCTGATAATGCTTGTTTTTCTTTTTTTGTCAGGATTAGTAAATAAGTGTTTGAGTGCGACATCGTGGCAACCCTTCTAAAAGGGTTGTCTACGATAATCTTTATATGAAAAATTCATAAGTCCGTAACTGGTCATCCAACAGATTTCTTTTTATCTGCAATTGAAATTATACTAATTCTATGTTCAATAAAAAGTACAGAATATGCTTTGCGAGCAGTCATTTATATTGCTAAAGAATCGACCATAGAACATAAGGTAGGGTTGGATAATATTGCTCAGGCTATCAATTCACCCCGTTATCATACGTCAAAAATAATGCAGCAACTCACCACGGGAGATGGGCATATTGTTTCATCAATCAGAGGGCCGGGAGGTGGATTCTATTTAACAGAACAGGACAAAAAGAGAGCAATTATTGATATCCTTAGAACTATGGGCGAAGATCAAATGCTGGATAGATGCGTTCTTGGCCTAAATGTCTGTTCAGATATAAATCCATGCGCTATGCATCGTGATTATAAAGTAATTAAGAAGCAATTAATCAGTTATTTCAAACTAAGACAATAAATGATTTAGCTGGAGGAGATTTACAGCTGAGTTTTTTGAGATAGGAATGAATAAGGATGCCACGAATGCACTTTAATTAATTTCATTATCTAATAAGATGCTTTATACTCAATGGAAAAGAATATTCAACCCCATACGGGGTTGGTAGAGCAGTTCATTTACACCCCGGGTTTTACCCGGAGCTATTGTTGTTCAACCCCTATTGGGATTAAGGGGACACCGAATATATGTATTAAATTGGCAGATATCGTTTGTCATTCGTGCATTCGTGGCATTTTAATTTCAATCCGTAGAATTCAAAATTTAGAAGAAGGATGCCACGAATGCACGAATAGACGTATTTTATTTATTTATCGAATATTACGCTTACTATCCAGGTAAAAAAATCATTATTGCAATAAAGACTTATATCAAGGGTTAATCCTGAAAGCAAAATATATTAAATTAGAGCTAGATTGCTTACCTGATGCAAAAAGGAGATGCGGATAGAGGGATTGGGTGAGCGTCGTCAGGAGGAGGAGGTGAGAGGAATTAACAAGTGAATAGTTATCCATGTAGCCTATTTAAGGGCATCCATCCAATACCTCCACACTATAACCATCGCCATTGTATCCAATTCGCAGTATTGCAGTAATATTTTTCTAAGTTGGGCTTTCCGGTCGAGATCAAGTGGATCGGTTCCGAACATATACTCATGATAAAAACGCATTGCTCCTGTGCCATCCTGGACGACTTCTTCATTTTCAAGAGCATTGTAAATGGGTTCTAGATTGTCATATGGATTAGAATTCGGGCCTGATTCTGAAACGTATTTGCTAAACCAAGGATTTGAATGCAGATATTCATTGTTATTCCAGATGGCAGGCAATACTTTTTTGATGGAAGTTTTACCTTTCATGTCAGGGTGGAAATAATATTTTAAAGTGAGATCATTTAAGTCAACAAACCTGCCTTCCCTTTTTGTGTCTTTATCCTTCGTGATTCTGAGTAACCAATTCTCCAAAACATCATCTACATAATTGTATAATTTCATTTGGGTTAAAACATCTTTAAGTATTGTATTTTCAAAAGAGCTCCACATTAAAGGGGTGCCCGCTTCACCAATCTGATTCATTAGAGTAGTTGCAAAACGAAAATTTGGGTAGTCATATTCATCATTTAAAAATTCTGAATGAACAGGATCCTCCAGGTTTTTCTATTGTATGGCAACTCCATTGAAAAGCCACATTTTCATAGGCTCTCATTCCTTTGTGGTGTGGAACTGCACCAGAGTATGTTTCAAAATCAATAAAGTGCAAAGGATATTCAAGACACTCCAATGCGGATTTCAACCCGGGATGAATGTATTCTGCGTTTTCTTTTGTCTGGTTAAATTGCAATAATTGTCGCTCACCCCTTGGCCCATATTTACCATCAGCTGTTCTGAACCGTTCAACGTCAAAGTCCCAAAATGAAATTGTGCGATTGGCAATTAATTCATCAAGGTAAGATCCTGCTTTGCTTTTCAAGCTAGCTCCGTGATATAAATCAAAAATATTTGGTGAGGTATCAGTTAGGTCTTGCCAACAATCCCTAAATCCATTCTTTTCTTGTTCGCTGCCAAGATTGAATTCACATTCTTTACAACTCTTATTTATAGAAAAATGGCCCGGCTGAATTCCATTTGTTAAAATGTCATGAAATCTTGAAGCTCTATCTTTGATTAAATCTATTTTCTCAACAACCTCTTTATCCACATTTAACAAAGTTAGAAGGTGATTTTCTTTAAGTTGATTAATATATAAATGCCTATCTTCATAATTTTCATATTTAAATTCAATTACTGGCCTTTGTATATTGCCCCCATTCCTTGCTGGTAATTCATCAATTTCAAATTGCTCTTCGATCATCTCTGTCGACGAAAACCAACCTGCCAACCCTTCAATCGTTGTTCTTTTAGCCTTATCAGGAAGCAAAAGAAAGGAGTGAATTTCATATTCAGGATATAATTCTTTTACAACTAAAGTTTGATAAGTTACATCTTCTATATTTTCCTTTTGTTTCTTTATTGCTTTAGCTTTGTCTTCCTCATCGTCATGAGATTTTGATTTCACCTCTATTATGTTCAATACATTTCCAACTTTTTCAAGTATGTCTGCACGAACGACTTTCCCATCTGATATAAATGTAGCTTCGAATAATATTATATTTTCGTTTTCTTCAAGAAGCTGCTTGGTTTTTTCATGTCCCTTTTCCAAAGATTCAGTATTAATTTCTATCGCATCAGGGTACATGAGCTGAGCATATTTGGAAACAATATGACCACCTTTTGCCAGCATTTCCATGTACTCATTCTCATCATTTTTGGTTTTGTATGAGGCTTTTTGTATATTAATTTTTTTGGACACGTTGAAGCGATTTTAAAATCAGACTTGGATAACATAGATTTTTATTAGAAATTATTGTGAGAACTAAAAATTGATTTTTTCAAAATAACCAAGCAATATAGTTGAATATATTTAATATTTCAAGAAAGTACATAAAATACCTACATTAATACAGACATAGCATAATTTACACCAAATAAAAAAGCCGGCTTTCACCGGCTTCATTAAGATTTTATTTCTATCTACCCACACTTCGAATTGCCACAGTCCAGACACGTCAGACATCCTTCCTGATATTGTAGATTGGTACCGCTGCAATTGCTGCATTTTGATTTGCCGGCTTGTGTGCCATCGGGAATATATCGCTTCAGCGCGCGTGCTACACCATTCTTCCAGGTATTGATATTCTCATCTAGTTGAAGACTACTGATCAATTCCACGACAGATACGATAGGCATGCCATGTCTGAGTGTGCCGGAGATCAATTTGGCATAATTCCAGTATTCAGGATTGAATTTATAGGACAATCCTTCGATCGTGGTTTTGTACCCACGTGTATTCACATATTGAAAATCATATCTACTGGTACCATCCGCTTCTTTATTCTTGATGATAAGGCCATTAGTCACCCATCGAGGTATCAAGATACCATCTTCATCATCCGCCATACCGGTGAAGATCTCATAAGGTTTCCCATCATTCAGGCCGATAAAAGCGATCCAGCGGTCTTTATTGTTTTGAAATCTCACCACATCAGCTTCCAAGGTCTGAGGGCGCGTGAGCGAGGCAGTTATGATCTCATCTGTCTGGCCAGTGTCTTTTTGGTTATCTGCAGCTACCATGACGCCTGATCTGGATCCATCACGATAGACTGTAACACCTTTACAGCCGGACTTCCATGCCTCCAGGTAACATTCACCGACGAGTTCTTCGGTGACTTCAGACGGTAGATTAATAGTAACAGAAATACTATGATCTACCCATTTCTGAATAGCTCCCTGCATTTTTACCTTATTCAGATAATTCACATCATTGGATGTCGCCTTATAATAAGGTGATTTACTTAGGATATCCTCCAACTCTTCATTAGAGTATGATTCTGAATCTTTATATCCATTGACTTCCATCCATTGGAGAAATTTGTGATGAAACACATTATATTCTTCCCAGCAGTCACCTAATTCATCCACGAAATCAACTTTCACCTCTTTATCATTCGGATTGACCTTACGGCGTCTTTTATATACTGGCAAAAATACTGGCTCTATGCCGGATGTTGTTTGGGACATTAAGCTGGTAGTTCCTGTAGGTGCGATCGTCAATAGGGCAATATTACGACGGCCATACTCCAACATTTCATAGTAAAGCTTGGCATCATGCTCCTTAAGACGCAGCATAAATGGATTATTCTTCTCACGTTCCGCATCGTAAATCCCAAAGGCACCTCTATCTTTGGCGCAGGCTACTGAACCACGATATGCCTCAATAGCTAACGTCTTGTGAACTTCAACTGAAAGTTCAGTAGCTTCTTCACTTCCATATCTTAAGCCCAGTGCGGCCAACATATCACCTTCGGCGGTGATACCAATGCCTGTGCGACGGCCTTCCTTTGCTTTTTTACGAATAGACTTCCATAGGTTATATTCTATACGTTTAACTTCATCATCTTCAGGATCTGCAGCAATTTTTTGTAGAATATTATCAATTTTTCTAATTCAAGATCAATGATATCATCCATCAAACGTTGAGCAATGCCTACGTGAGATATCTCACCACAAGGATTGGTAGATACTGTTTTGTACCCAAGATCAGCATAGCAATCAGGAAGTGATTCATTAATGATGGTATCCCAAAACAAGATACCGGGCTCAGCCGATTTCCAGGCGTTGTGTACGATCTTATCCCAAAGATCCCTTGCTCTTACTTCTTTTGTGTAAACCGGATTTTCACTATTAATAGGATATTTATGCACATATATGCCATCCTTTTGTACCGCATTCATGAATTCGTCATCCATACGAACAGAGATGTTGGCACCGGTTATTTTACCTTGTTCAAGTTTGGCGTCAATAAAGTCACTTACATCAGGATGTTTTATAGAGATCGAAAGCATAAGAGCACCTCTTCGACCATCTTGAGCTACTTCACGCGTAGAATTAGAAAAGCGCTCCATAAAAGGTACGATACCTGTAGAAGTAAGCGCTGAATTCTTTACCGGAGAACCTTTAGGACGGATGTGTGAAAGGTCATGACCTACGCCACCACGTCTCTTCATCAACTGGACCTGCTCCTGATCTGTTTTCATGATGCCTCCATACGAATCAGAATCTCCTTCATTGCCTATCACAAAGCAGTTGGAAAGGGAAGCGATCTGGAATGGATTGCCTATTCCGGTCATAGGGCTTCCTTGAGGAATGATGTATTTGAAGTCCTTTAGTACTTCCAGTATTTGTTTTTCCGTAAGCGGATTAGGATATTTTGTTCTATTCTGGCGAGTTCACCTGCGATACGTTTGTGCATATCAGCGGGTGTTTTTTCGTATAGATTTCCTTGTGAGTCTTTGAGAGCGTACTTATTTATCCAAACACGGGCGGCCAACTTCTCGCCTTTAAAATAAAGTAAACTTGAGTTGAATGCTTCTTCCTGCGAATACGTAGTTTTCAAATGTTTTGTAGTAATCTCGGCCATAGGTTTTTAATAAAAAGATGAATGTAAATTTATGAACGCAAATTTATATTAAATAATTTAATAATCTGATATATTTTCATAAGTTTCCCAAAAATATTTATAAAATGTTCATTATCAATACATTAATATTTTTAGTTGGTGGAAAAGTGTACAAATTTGTAAAACTTTGTTTAGTGGCTGATACATAAAGGTTTACAAAAGAAGGGGTAGGGTAAGTAGGCGAACAATTGTTAGTTTAGTGTGTTTTGGACAAATAGAAATCATCCAAAAAAAGAGTATTGAGAGTTAACAAAAGAGGAAAAAGGATAACACTTGTGCCAGGTGGATAGTTTTTTCTCTTCTACAAGTAGTTCGTTTACTTAGAGAACTCAAGAATGAATTCCCATATAGGTCTCAGTGCCTTTAAGTTTTTGTTTTATAGAAGGTGATGTAAGTTCTGGTATATTTTGAAATCAGTTGAAGTCGCTGAAATTTTTATTTCCCGATTGAGTAGGACAGTGACCTATATGAATCATTGGTTCTACGCAGGAGGCAGTGGTGGTATTAGTTTCTATAATCATTATTCCAATATTGTTTATCTACTCAAGATGTTGACTCATGCTAATTTGACAACGGAACTTCTATTGTAAATCTACTATAAACGCCAGATTCACTATGAACAGTTAGTTTACCACCAATCTTAACTAGCAATTCTTTTATCAGAAATAGGCCCATACCGCTACCCATCTCCCCGGCAGTGCCCAAAGCAGATTCAATATCATTCGCGTTTAATTCCTGAATTTTCTCGGGAGTCATACCTATTCCATGGTCTTCGACTGAAAGCATCAATTTATTATTTTGAACTGCAGAAGAAATAATCACCGTGTCGCCTGGATTACTGAATTTTATAGCATTGGTCAGTAGATTCCTAACTGCTATAGAGATGATGCTATTGTCTGTATTTATTTGATCAATATCTACCTTATTAATAATGACAATACTCTTTTTATCAGCCTGAGCTTTTACTTCACTGATCGTATCTCCTACACTTTCACGTAGGGAAAAAGATTTAATATCTGGAGAACCACCTTTGATTTGAGCGTTTGCCCAGATCAGCAAATTGTCCAGCATATCGGTCATGCTATTGATCGCTTGCCATGTTTTAGTTTTGTATTTTTCTTTTTTATCTATAGCCATTGTGTCGTTTTCAGACATAATATGATACGTTTTCAATGCTGACAATGGGCTACGCAGATCGTGACTAATAATGCCGAACAATCGATCCTTTACTGTATTGAGATTTTGTAACTGATCTTTCTGCGTATTTATTTGGATATTTTGAGTGGCTAGTTGTCTATTTTTAAGTTTGATACCTCTATAAAAAACGCTAAAATGCTTAAAACTGCCAAAATGATACCTGCCAAAAACAACAAAACATTTCGTTGATTTCGTTGGGTCAAGTTTTCAGACTCTTTCTCTGCGAGGTCGGCGTTTTTTTTCTCCATTTCATATTCTGACTCAAGTTCGACCATTACAACTTTATTGTCTATTGTAAAAAGGCTGTCTTTCAAAGAATGATACTTTTGAAGATTTATTGCCTGATTTTTGTAGTCCCCCATTTTTTCAAAGGAATCGGCAAGAGCATCATACCCTCTTGCCATGGTACTATTATCTGAGCTCTCTTTTGCATATAGAATACTTTTATTCAAGGCATTTATAGCATCTTTATATCTACCCATATCATTATAAAGGTTTCCATAATTATTATACGAAAAACTGTAAAGAATCTTAATAAAATCATCCTTAGGCATTGTGTCCAGAATGGCTTTGCAGCTGTCATAATATATCAGAGCCTCGTTATATCTCCCCAGTTTTTTTAGCATTAAGCCTATCATACTGTAATCCTGACAATATATTATTGGGTTTTTAACATCCGCCTTTTTGTCCAGATACAGACATTTATAGGAGTAAATCAAAGCTGAATCGAACTCTTGTTTGGTTAAAAAATAGGAGCTTTTTTTACCAATTAAATTGTAATTAAGGTCATGGTCATCTTTATAATATTTCTTAAGGATCGCTTCCTCTTTATTTAAATATACCTTTGATTTAGTGATATCTGTATCTAGAAATATACGAATTAAATAATCGTACACTTTTAATATCCCACGGAAATCTTTTCTCTTCTCATAGATTCGTAATGCTTTGTAGTAAGCCTCAAGTGATTTATCAAAGCTGTTCAAATGAAAATAAGATTGTCCTATATCCCTAAGATTGGATGCGATATATTCTTCTTCATTTAGTGTCTCTGCCAAACGTAGGGCCTGAAAACAGAATGCTAGCGTTCTTCTTTGATTTTTCGTCTTGAGTGAATCGGTTAAAACAGCATAGGCCTTTAATTTATTGACATCATCTGGCATTTTATTAAACACCTTGTCCAAACTATCCACCCAGCGTGTATTTTGAGCATTAGTAGCCCCAACAATAATTAATAAGAATATAAATAATAGTACTTTTTGCATTTAAAATAAGTTCGGTAGTAAAATTTATTTTTGCCTTTTAATAGTGCTGTTGCCTAAAATTAAAGTGATTACCGTCGATACATAAGTCTTGCCGATTGATAAAGGAACATTATTGAGATATATGATCTTTTCATTCTCTATGGAGGTTACAAAATTTTTATTGATGATGTGGGATCTACTTATACGCACAAAGTCAGCATGAGCAAGCTGAATCTCTAGTTGATTCAAACTAACCAATGCTATTTTTTTATCTCCATTTTTCATGAAGAATGTTACGAAATTGCCCAAAGATTCAATATATACTACATCAGCGAAATTTAGTCTTACATGCTGATTCCTATCCTTGATAAAGAAATGATCTGCCTCTTGTTCAAAATCCTGTAGGTCATTTGCGACTTGCTCAATGGACATCAACTTTCTAACTTTATCTATAGCCCTGAAAAGTCGATCCTGAGATACGGGTTTAACTAAATAATCCACCGCATCTAGTTCGAAAGCATCCACAGCAAAGTTGATGTGAGAGGTTATAAAGATCACCAGAGGTACCTTGGTGAGACTTTTGACCAGTTGCATTCCGCTTAGGCCCACCATCTCTATATCCAGCACCAACAAGTCAGGTTGTAATAGAATTATTTGCTCTCTGGCAGTAAGGGCATTGTCACAAATAGCCAGACAATGTAGTTGAGGAATATGCTCAAGCTGCATATGTGTATAGTCTCTGTAAAGTTCATCATCATCTACTAAAATGTAATTCAACCTTGAATCCATATGCTCAACTATATTCTAATTCTTTAACCAGTATTGAAATCTCAATACCAATATTTATTTTATAATATGATAGGGGAATAAATGAAATATTTCGCCAAAATAGCAAAATAAGTTTCAATCCAATAGTTTACTGCTTGATGATTTTTGATTTTCATCTATTTTATTTATCTCTTTTCAATTCTTCGTGTACAGATATCAACCTAATATGTACTGATCCGCTTCATTCATGTACTATTTTAAAATTGCTTCAGAATGGCATATATATTTGTCAAAATATTTTTCATTTTATAGATTGTTAGGTTAATCTGAATAAAGTTCGTTGATATGAAATGTTTCTACTTTTTAATATTGTTCGTTTCTACTTTTTGCTTCAATGCTAATGCAAATGTTTATCTTCATAAACCAGCAAATGAACTGAAGGAAGGGAAGTCTTTTATATTACCTCCTCCCGCCAATGACGATTGCAGCGGAGCGATACTACTTACTGTGACTAAAAGTTTTGCCACAGCTATGGTTGTGGGGACGATGTTGAGTGCTACAGCAAGTACTGTTCCTGGAGGTACTTCCTGCAATACGAAATCTACAAATATAGATGTGTGGTATCGTGTTAAAGTGCCGACTTCAGGTAAGGTCGTAATAGCATTATATGCCTACGGTGGGACCACAGATGCGGAAAATGATTACTCTCTTCAGTTATTCAAAGGAAGTTGTGGAA
The DNA here is from genome assembly GCA_016711705.1 of Candidatus Brachybacter algidus. Taxonomy (GTDB): domain Bacteria; phylum Bacteroidota; class Bacteroidia; order Chitinophagales; family Saprospiraceae; genus Parvibacillus; species Parvibacillus algidus. Next base: position 14,916 of record JADJSK010000013.1, read on the forward strand.
GCCTCAACTACATTGGCTGTGATGAAGATGGGGGAACATATGAGACTCCGGGAGAATTAATGCCTGCAATATCTTTTGGCTTTCTAATCCCAAACGAAACAATTTATCTAAGAGTGAGAAAAACAGCCGCATCAATTGATAATTTTGGGATTGCTGCATATGATGCGTTTGAACCGGTGATTATATCCACACAAAGCTGCGTGACCGCATCAGTTCAAATCACTCCTACAAGTGGAAACCTGCATAGAAATGTACCGGTGGTAGACAATACAGGTGCCCTGATATGTGGGATTAGAGCTTTGGGAAATGACTTGGGGACTTTTACGGCAAGTCAGTATATTAATTCAGGACCAGTGAGAAAGGATGCAAAAAATATTTATTATCTAGATCGCAACTATGCGTTTACTTCCACAAAAAATCCAATAGATGTTATTATTCAACTCCCTCTTAAAGTAACTGAACGTCAGGCATTAGGTGCTGTAGATCCAGAGGTCACCAGTGTTATAGATCTAAATATAAGTCGCCACAACCATGGATGCGCTGCCGCAGCGGGAGGTCAAGGAACTGAAGCAACCATCTGGGGTTTTGGAGGTTATGCAAATGGAATAGAAGAAATTGGATTGAGAACTGACATATTAGGATCATTTTTCTTACATGGTGGCTATATTCAATTACCTGTGACATTAAAATCATTCACTGCTATGTTGAATAAAACAAATGAAGTAGAAGTGACTTGGACATCCGAGGCTGAAAAAAATGTCGAGGTATATATTATAGAGCGAAGTGCCGATGGCAAGAATTTTGATGAAATAGGTCAATTAAAGGCGTCGGAACAGTCTCAATACACTTATACAGACGCACATCCTAATGCTGGCACGAATTACTATAGATTAAAAGTTCAGGATTATGATCAGAGTTCAAGTTTGAGCAAGGTAGCATCCGTATCTCTTGGTAAAACGAATGGTATAAACTTCTTTCCTAATCCTGCCGACGAATTCATCACTATAAATTTCGATGAACCGAGGTTGGGTACGATAATTATTTGTGACATGAAAGGAAATCAATTAAAGACATTTAAAAAAACGGAGCAAATAATGAACTTGGATATTTCTGAACTTAATTCAGGTACTTATATTCTCCGTTATATGAACAATCAGGGTGTCTCGACATCTATGTTTAATAAAATCTAAAATATTTCGATAATTATAATCAATTTAACATTTTTAAAATTTATCAAAATGATTTAATTTACTGGAAACATTCATCTTAGTCCCATTTTAATTTCTAATTTCTAATTTCTGATTTCTAACTTTTTTCAAGCTCAAAACATTAGTTACATAGAAATTTATTTGCCACGAAACTTACGCCAATAATAAATACACACACTTACAACTTTATCAAACCGAATTGTTGCCGTTCTCCTTACTTGTATGATTTCATATCATGACAATAAGGGGAATGGTCTTTTCGGCATCTTTGTGTTGTGCGGAATAGAAATTAAATCTAGTCCATAAAAAATGCTATAAACGAATTTCGGCTTATTATTATTGGAATGATTTTAATCTCGATTATTTACAGTTCGTTTTGTTTTATACGATAATGAAATATATTATAGTCCAAATTAGGTATTATGGATTATTTGTTATATATTTGGTCTATAATAAATATCATAATCAATATGTCAAACGCATTACACATACCAGTAAAAGAGTCCCTGATCGAACTAAGAAATCATTTAAAGAGTGCAATTCCTATGATACAACCACGTATTAAGATGCTTATATTAATGAAGAAATCAGCAGAGAAAGCTTTGTCCAAACGTGATTTGATGGAGAGTTTAGGTGTGAGCAGCCAAAGTATTCAAGACTGGAGATCATCCTATAAGACCGGAGGTATTGAATTATTAATGTCAAATGGTCGTAAGGGCAAATCAGGTAAGCCTTCCGTTTTCACCAAAGAGGAACATATTAAGTTGGAACAGAAGTTACGAGACCCTAAAAATGGTCTGGCGGGTTATGTAGAGTTGCAAGAATGGATTGAAAAAGAATTTAAAAAAGAGCTGAAGTACAACACAATACTAAAGTATGCGATCAAAAATTTCGGTTCCAAGGTTAAGGTGGCCAGAAAAAGCCATGTGAAAAAGGACAGTGAATCCGTAATCACTTTTAAAAAAACTTCACGAACAAAATAGCCGACCTGGCGATTTCTGCGCCATTACATTATAGCAGTATCAATCTATATTTTCAAGATGAAAGTAGATTTGGATTGCATACTAAGTACGGAAGGGGTTTGACAGCTAAAGGAATACAGCCGGTCTGTAATTTTCAGCAAGTTTTTGAATATACTTATTTATTCGGTGCATTCTCTCCCGTGACCAGAGATCAATTCCTATTAATAATGCCCTATTGCATTGGAGAAACTTTTCAAATATTCCTCAATCAATTTTCTGAGCAAAATAATAACAAGTACAAAATTATTGTACTTGATAATGGCGCCTTTCACAAAGCAAAAAAGCTAGAAATACCCGACAATATTGTATTACTATTCCTACCGCCTTACAGCCCTGAACTCAATCCTGCAGAAAAAATGTGGCATCACATAAAAAGAAAATTTACCAACAAACATTTCACCAACCTTAAGGTAATTAGCCTTTTCTTCACTGAAACAATAAATCTTCTGACTCCTGATAAGATAAAATCAATATGCTCTTTCGAGTATATCTCTTTAGGTGACTTTTAGTCTATTTAATATGTCACTATCGTTTAAGATGGATTGATAAGTAGGAGATCACGGTTTTCGAATAAAAAAGCCACTGCAAATAAATTGCAGTGGCTTTTTTTTAATAAAATTAATGATAACTCTTACCTGATCTTCACAAACTTACTCACGATCCACTGCTCGCTGTCTTTCGATTTCCATCTGATTTGATAGATACCGCTAGGTAGTTGTGAGGTGGAGATGTATTTGTCTGAGGTCGTTTTCTGAACTACCTGCATCTTGCCATTGACATCGTAGATCACATATTCTATCGGTTCAGAGCTTTGTGTATCGAAGTACAACAAGTCATTGGTTGGGTTCGGATAGACCGTGCCCGTTACTTCTGATCTGGTAGTTAATCCATCGCCATCACCATCGATTGTATTTCCACCTTTGTTTGTATACAATACTCTTAGGATGACTTTGACGATGCTTGGACAGCCATTTTCATTAGTGATGGTCACGGTGTAGACACCTGCCATGTAGCGCGTTACTTTCTTGATGAAAGGATTCTGTTGGTTACTTGTAAATCCTAACGGTCCTGACCATGAATAAGCTACTCCATTGCTGCTTGCGATAAACTGCACAGGGCTGTTTTCGTTGACAGGATTTGGTGTGGCATAGGCAAAGGATTTTGCTGATGGTTTTACCACGATGGTAAGTTCTGCATAACCAAAGCATCCGCCTTCATTGCTGATATATACATAGTATTTACCAGAAGCTGCAGGTGTGATATTGTCTATCCTTGGATCTGACTCTGTGGAGTTAAATCCATTAGGTCCATTCCATAGATAAGTACTACCACCTTCAGCATGCAATTGTAAGCTCTGTCCCTGACAGATCGTATCCTCTGATGCTGTTGCGATCGCATGGATCTGGTCATAAACCTTCACCGTCACAGAAGCTGTGGAAACACAACCCGTACTTGCTGTAAGATTCACGGTGTAAATACCTGACATATGGATCGGAATATTCTGGATGACAGGATTCTGATCTGTTGAAGTATATGTCGCCGGGCCATTCCAAACAAAACTTCCTGTTCCTGAGGCAAACAACTGGATCTTAGATCCTTCACATGTTTGTGTGAGTGTTGGATTTGCTGAAAGCGCAGGAGGATTATTAATTGTGATGTTCAGTGTTGTTGTTGCTGTACATCCATTTGGACTTGTTACCACCAGTATATATAATCCGCTATTGGCTACAGTTACATTTGGTATCTGAGGATTTTGCTGATTGCTTGTAAATCCATTAGGTCCGGACCATGCATATGATCCTGCTCCTGTGCCATGTAACTGAAGGTTACTACCTACACAAGCGGTCGATAGCTCATAAGAAGCGGTTGCGATCGGTGGATAGTTAACGCTCAGTTGTGAAGACAATACTACAGAACAACCATAAGTATTAGATACAGTGACAAAGTACTTACCAGCCTGCAGATGAGTAGTCAACAAAATAGTTGGATTCTGTGCAGAGGATGTCCATCCCAGAGGACCTGACCAACTGTAAGTACTACCTCCTGAAGCAGAAAGCTGCACTGTAGAACCAACACAAGCCGGATTAGGAGCTATTGATATTGTTCCAATACGTTTAGGATTAACGATGACGGTGGCTGTGGTGGTTGTTCCAATACAACCATTTGCAGAAGGCGTGATCGTAAAGGTCACGGTGATCGGTGCGGAAGTGGTATTGGTAAGTGCTCCGAAGATATTATTACCCGAACCAGATGCTGCGATACCGGTGACAGTTGCAGTATTGTTGCGTGTCCATGTGAAAGTTGTTCCGATTACCGGACCCGACAGTGTTATGGTAGTGATAAGAGTTTCTGAACAGATGGTCTGTGTGGCAGGAGTCGCTACCGCTGTTGGCGTTGGATTAACCAATACCGTTGCAGTGATTGCCGCTCCCGGACAACCGTTCGCTGTCGGTATGATCGTAAATGTTACGGTCACAGGCGCATTGGTTGTATTGGTCAGTATTCCGGAGATGTTTCCTGATCCGCTGGCAGCTATGCCTGTGACGGTTCCTGTATTGTTGCGTGTCCATGCATAGGTTGTTCCACTTACTGCACCTGTCAGTACAATGGTACTGATCGAAGTCGCAGAACAGATGGTCTGTGTTGCCGGTGTTGCAACTGCATTTGGTGTTGGATTAACCAATACTGTTGCAGTGATAGCTGCTCCAGGACAACTATTTGCTGTCGGTATGATCGTAAAGGTCACTGTCACAGGCGCATTGGTTGTATTAGTCAGTGTTCCGGATATGTTTCCTGATCCGCTGGCAGCTATGCCTGTTACAGTTCCTGTATTGTTGCGAGTCCATGCATACGTCGTTCCAGATACAGCGCCTGTCAATACAATGGTACTGATCGAAGATGCTGAACAGATGGTTTGTGATGCCGGCGTTGCAACTGCGTTTGGCGTTGGATTAACCAATACCGTTGCAGTGATAGCTGCTCCAGGACAACTATTTGCTGTCGGTATGATCGTAAAGGTCACTGTCACAGGCGCATTGGTTGTATTGGTCAGTGAGCCTGAGATATTTCCGCTACCTGAAGCTGCGATGCCTGTTACTGCAACTGCATTATCCCTGGTCCAAGCGTAAGTAGTTCCGCTTACAGCGCCAGATAATACAATTGTGCTTATTGAAGCGGCTGAACAGATGGTTTGTGTGGCTGGCGTTGCAACTGCATTTGGTGTTGGGTTAACCAGAACCGTTGCAGTGATAGCTGCTCCAGGACAACTGTTTGCTGTCGGTATGATCGTAAAGGTCACGGTCACTGGCGCATTGGTTGTATTTGTTAAAGAGCCTGAGATGTTGCCGGAACCTGAAGCTGCGATGCCTGTTACTGCAACTGCATTATCCCTGGTCCAGGCATATGTTGTTCCACTCACAGCACCTGAAAGTACAATTGTACTGATCGAAGCTGCAGAACAGATGGTTTGTGTGGCTGGCGTTGCCACTGCGTTCGGTGTTGGGTTAACCAGAACCGTTGCTGTGATAGCTGCTCCAGGACAACTGTTTGCTGTCGGTATGATCGTGAAGGTCACGGTAACTGGCGCATTGGTTGTATTTGTTAAAGAGCCTGAGATGTTGCCCGAACCCGATGAAGCAATACCCGTTACTGTGCCGGAATGATCCCTTGTCCAAGCATACGTTGTTCCACTTACAGCGCCAGATAATACAATCGTACTGATCGAAGCGGCAGAACAGATCGTTTGTGAAGCAGGTGTTGCCACTGCATTCGGAGTTGGATTAACCAGAACCGTTGCAGTGATAGCCGCTCCTGGACAACTGTTTGCAGTTGGTGTGATCGTAAAGGTCACGGTGACAGGAGCACTTGTGGTATTGGTCAATGAGCCCGAGATGTTACCTGATCCACTTGATGCGATGCCGGTGACACTTGCTGCATTGTCTCTAGTCCAAGCGTAAGTTGTTCCAGATACGTTTCCTGATAATACAATCGTACTGATCGAAGCTGCAGAACAGATGGTCTGTGAAGCCGGCGTTGCCACAGCATTCGGTGTTGATTGACCGTTACTGTAATAGTTGTATGGTGCACCCGTACAACCAAGAGATGACACAGGAGTAACAACATATTGTACAGTACCTGCTGCTGAACCCGGATTGGTCAATGTTTGAGCTATGGAAGTACCACAACTACTTGCACAAGCGCTGGCGCCTGTTATTCCACCCGTGATAGTACCTATCATCCAGGTAAAGGTAGTTCCAGGATCTGTACTTGCCATCAAAGCAATACTGGTGGCAGTGCCACTACAGATAGTCGCCGTAGCGGCAGTTGTTACTACCGGTACAGGATTAACTAATATACTTGCCGTCGCCGATGGCCGACAATTAACATCAGTAGGAGTCGGTGAAAGAATAGCATATATAAAGTTATTACCGACTGGTAAAATACTTGTAGTAGTCGTGGCTCCTGTTCCTCCACCTGTAAGGCTTCCATTTGGAATGGTTGCAATGTCTGTTCCACCAGTATAAGGATCAGCAGGAGCTGCACTGAAGTATTTAAATGTGATGCCGTAGCTATTAGGATTCATCGTTGTTAAACCCGAAGCTGTTAGGATTACGTTACTTCCTGAACATACTTCTGGAGTTGGATTAGTTGTCAGCGTCGGTATCGTAGGGCAACAAACATCCACTGTTACATCTACGGTGAATGGTGCTCCGGGGCATCCGTTGGCTGTTGGAGTGACTGTATATCTTACCACTCCGGATGTTGTTCCTGTATTGGTCAGCGTCTGAATGATCGAAGTGCCACAGGCTGCAGCACAATTACTGAATCCAGTGATAGTGCCACCCGAAGGAGCAGTTTGTATCGTTGCCGTCCAGGTATATGTGGTACCGGTTACTGTTGAACTTAATGCCACATTGCTAGCTGTTCCCCCACAGATTGTTTGCGGCGAAGCGGAGCCAACTGGGGTTGGATTGACAGTGATTGTGAAGGTTTTTGGAGTGCCTGTGCAATTAGTTCCAATATAGGATATGATTACTAGTCCATTGCCTGACTGCATTCCAGATGTCGTAGAACCTCCGGTCACACCACCAATATAACTGGAACCTCCTCCTCCACCGGCACCTGCACCACCTCCATACCAGCCGCCACCGCCACCGGAGCAATTGAAATTACCTGAATTATTGCCTCCCAATCCAAATGTGCCCGGCAAACATTCCGGATCTCCCGGAGAGCCAAGGCCACCAGCTATTTGTGTTCCTCCAAATCCCTGAGATCCAGGATAACCTCCGTCTCCGCCGATTAAGCCACCACCGCCACCGGCTACAGCAGTTGCACCACTACTTCCACCGCCACCGGCTCCTACAAGTATTCTGTTATTTAAAGTTGTTCCTCCAAAGCGAATATCAGAGGCTCCGCCTCCAGCTCCACGAAAACCAAAAGTTCCACCTGCATTACCTCCTCCATTCCAACCACCGCCAGTTGTAGTTGGTGTTCCACCTACATATATATTCAAAATTTGTCCCGGGGTAACAGCTAAATCGCCTTTAGCGTATCCACCTAAGCCTCCCGGATCATTACCACCATAATTACCCGGGCCTCCTTGCGCGCCCCAAGTTTCTATGGTTAACTGAGTAACTCCTGCAGGCACAGTCCACGTTTGCATTGATCCAGTATAATTAAAGTTGACAAGTCCTGAACCTTCTGTCGAAGGAGTCACTATAACAGTAGCTACTACCGGAGCATTAGTTGCATTAGTAGCAGTAAAGCTCCCAATATTGCCACTTCCACTTGAAGCCAGACTAATGGAAGGTGTATTATTCGTCCAGTTAAATGTTGTACCAGGTAATGAACCGGTAAAATTTACCGCCGCAGTTGACGTATTATTACATACAGTTTGATTGGCAGGTTGTACTACATCAGGTATTGGATTAACTGTTATGCCACCGGTTGCGATTACAACTCCACATCCTCCTGTCAAGGTGACGGTATAACCGAACGGTGAACCCGTTGTTGTATTTGGTGTCCCTGATATTGTCACCACATTGGCCACCCAGCTGCCAGAGACGCCCCCAGGTAAACCACTAAAGGTGGCACCTGTAGCGCCGGTAGTTGAATAGGTAATATTCGTAATTGGGGTATTAAGACATACAGTCTGTGCATTTGTTCCTGCCGTCGAAGTTAATGTAATTGTATTATCAGGGTTGGCTGCTACCACAATAGGATTGGATGTTGAGCTGCAACCTGTTATACCTGACTCCGCTGTGTAGCTACCTGAAACACTAGCATTGTATGTCAGGGCATTTGCACCACCAATGGGACTTGCACCATTATGCCATTGTATATTGGTAATAAAAGGGGTAACGATGGTTTTAAAGTTTAGCCTAGATGCAGGATATCCATATACATCTGAAAAATAGGTTCCATATGATCCGTTATTTGCAGTTAGGCTAAGACTAGACGCTCCTAAAAGCTGAAATGTATATGTATTTCCTGGGGTTAAATGTACCGGTGTAATATTTATAGAGTAAAAACCGCCGGGACCATTTATTAAAACACTTTGCGTGCTTACCAGACTTCCGAATGTACCTATGCCGCTGTAAATATTGAATGCATATGTATTGTTGGTTGTACCATTTAATTGGATCTCTATTGTCCCCGTCATACCATCGACTGTGGGTACAAAACTCTGCCATTGATTAATACCGGCTGTACCGGTATTAACTGTAGTAAATGACAGATCAGTGACTGGTGTTACTTCCGCCGTTAATGTTACTGTACCCGGAATACAGAATGTTGTAGGGCCTCCTGCAGTTATTACCGGTGTTACAGGTGGTGTATTTGTAACAGCTATGTTATTTGACGGAATTGAATAGCAACTTCCATTATAATTTTCCGCTGTATAATTTCCAACTGCTGCGGGGCTATAAGATGACATCGTTGCGCCGGGTATCAACAAGTTATTTTCAAACCACTGAACACTTCCCAATGCAGGTGTCATAGTGGTTATAAAAATGAGTCTCCATGGTGGATTTAATCCGTAACCGTCCGAAAAGTATGAGCCATAGCCGGAATATGTCCCAATCAAACTAAGATTACTTGCAGTTACTAATTGAAAAGTATAATCATTTCCTGCCGTTAGGTTTAAAGCGCTGATATTAAATCCAAGAAATGCACTACAATCACTTATTGTGACAGTCTGAGTATTCAACAATGTTCCTCCTGTGCCAACACCACTATATATGTTCAGAGTAATATTTCCACTAGGGCAACCATTAGGTTTAATTTGTATTGCATTCAAAGCCCCGGGTAATATTTGGTTTAAATGATTGCCATTGATTTGTGCCAGATGTACCGATATTTGATGTAGTGAATGAAAGGTCGGTAACCGCTTGTGTAGTGGCAGTTAATGTAACTGCTCCAGAAGTACACAAAGATGCTGAACCGGTTGAGCTTATTACCAATGCAGAAGGAATCGAATTTACATTTATGCTACCTGATGCTACATTACTACAACCTCCGCCAGTAAGCGTAACAGTATAGTTAGAAGTTCCGGGACCTGAGGGTGTACCACTTATGGTTACTACATTAGCAGCCCAGCTACCAGATACTCCGGCAGGCAAACCTGCAAAGTTAGCGCCTGTAGCAATGTTTGTAGAATAGGTTATTGTATTTATTGCAGAACCATTGCAAATTAATTGTGCATCAGTACCTGCTCCAGATGTCAATATAATGCTACATGCAATTACAGTTATTGTTCCTCCAGCAGTTACGGTTCCGCAACCACCGTTAAGTGTTACTGTATAATTGAAAGGTGAACCAACAATTGTAGATGGCGAACCACTGATAGTTACTACATTGCTAGCCCAGCTACCTGATACTCCGGCAGGCAAACCACTGAAAGAAGCTCCTGTAGCTCCAACAGTTGAATAGGTAATATTGGTAATAGGTGTATTTACCGACACCGTTTGATTATTCGTCCCGAGTGCTGAAGTTAGCGAAATAGTATTAAGCGGATTAACCGTTATTGTACCAGTAGCCGTAATTGTTCCACAACCTCCATTAAGTGTTACTGTATAACTAAATGGCGAACCTACAGTAGTACTTGGTGTACCGGTGATCGTAACCACATTTGATGCCCAACTACCTGACACACCTGTCGGTAATCCACTAAATGAAGCCCCCGTAGCTCCTGTAGTAGAGTAAGTTATATTTGTCATCGAAGAATTTATACAAACCGTTTGCGAATTGGTACCGGCTGCAGACGTAAGGGTGACTGTGTTGTTTGGAGTTACGGTAATCGAACCTGTAGCTGTAATTGTTCCACAACCTCCTGTAAGTGTTACTGTATAGCTGAATGGAGAACCTGCGGTCGTAGATGGTGAACCACTAATGGTTACAACATTGGCTGACCAACTGCCGGATACGCCTGCTGGTAATCCACTAAAGGTAGCGTCTGTAGCACCAGTCGTGTTATAAGTTATATTTGTTATTGGAGAATTTATGCAAACCGTTTGTGCATTCGTACCGGCTGCTGAACTAAGAGTGATCGTATTGGCCGATAAAATATTGTACGAACATTGGCTACTGGAAGTGCCTAAAGGAAATGCACTGTTGTTATAAGTCCAATTGGCAGTATTGTAAATTATGGCTGACATCTGCGCTGCTGAACAGGCACTTGCTAAAGCACAAGCACTGAATTTTCCGTTATCAGGCTCAATGGTTCCATTTGTCACAGCCGAAGGTAAAGGCCCTGGTGACATAAGAAAGCAGGTTTGGCCATTTACCAAACCAGGTGGGACACTACTTTCATTGAGTGTTACCGGAACCAAATCCCATGTTGCATACACAGTAGTATTAGTCACAATGTTAGCTAGCAATGCTGTTATAAATCTGCGTGTAGCATCATTATAATTTGTTGCAGGGCCGGCGGGGGGACCTGTTTGAAAAACCAAAAGGTTGTCACCACCAACTGCAAGATTCAAACCATCTGTATAGCCATTTGGTGGAGGAAGCGCGGTAGGGATAATAGGTGTTTCATTTGTAATAGTTCCAAGAAGTGTTACTCCTGCTTCATCAGAAGATGCTCTCCATTCGTAATATTCAGAACCGGCCGGCAACTCATCATGGTAGTAATTAACGTGAATAATGGTTAAGCAACATTCAAATATACCTCTTTAGAGAGTTCGGTTGTGCTTAATTTAATGCTAGGTTTTTTAGGAAAGAAATGATATGCACAGAGAGCAGAAATCGCATTGTTCAAAAATCCTTGCAGAGCTCTATGTCTGGTGTGCTGTATGTTACATTGGTTTTTCAATTCGTCATTGACACATTCTATTAGTGCTCGTTTTCTCAGCAGCACCTTATCGTTATCAGATAAGTTCATAGACTTCTGTTTTTACGTCTTTAAAGATCAAGTCTACACCATCATTCCATAGGAATTGGGCTAGTTTGTCAGATATATATCCTCTGTCGCCGAGAGTTTTCCGAAAACTTTTTTACCATTACGGAGAGAATGTCTTGATTCCTGTCATCTACATTTGCCTTGGACAGGTAGAAGTTCAACAACTCACCTTTGTCATTAATGATCAGGTGAAGTTTAAACCCAAAAACCAGCCCATTGTGCTTTTAGATTTAGTCGCAAAACCTTTGAAAACCTTGTTCTGCTTTTCTTTTTATGTGACAAACATTTAAGGTTGTTGAGTCAATAAGCTAATTCCGGTGCATGCTCCCAAACATCTGTCTTTCAAAACATCAACAATGGAACAAAAGTCGGTTTTGTGTCTGATTAAATCGCTCATATGTAACCAATCCAGGAAACAGATCTCTCCAATGAACTAAAACCAATTCATTATAGTATCTTTTAAAATTGGTATAAGAACTCAAATGAAAGCAAATGTAAATCGTCATCTTTTCTGATAGACACAATGATGATTTTCTATTTCTGAATTTCTTATTTCCAGTTGAAATAGCCCTTTTGCACTCAATTTCATCAAATCCTTTGCAAAAATCGTCAACAGTAATGAAAATTTCTATAACTTTGTGTTTATCCATAGGAGAATTATTTGATTTATATTGTTGTTTGTCAGACACTAATATATTAAATATTCTCCTATTTTTATAATATTTAGCCTTTTTTCTTATCCATTATTCACGTTAATTAATAAAAAACACTTCTGTTCCCTGTGCTATGCCACCTGCGGGAACCACCCATTTAATCACGGCTTCGCTGCCCAATCCAAATGTATTGGGCGGATATGCTTCATCAAGCCAATTGTTGGACACAGCATTCCAACCACGATCTGTAAAATAAATTACTGTTCCAGCCGCAATCCCACTAGGCTTCAATACTACTATTGAAAACCGATCTTCTTTCTCTACAATTCCAACAGTAAAGGTGTTGCTTGGATCAAAATCTGACTGATAACTTGCAATGGCCAGGTCTCCAGCAGCAAGGTTATTTTGGGAAAAAGATTTAGAGGATAAAAACAGTAAAGCTAGCAATAAGCCAAGTAATTGGAAACACTTTTTCATGTACGTGGTAGTTTAGAATTAAGGGTAAAGGGGTAAAAAAACGGCATTTCCATAAGCTTTAATTACCTAAAATTGAAGCAATGTCAATGTCGACAATAAAGGTATTTTATTTTATTCTAAATTCCTATCAATCAGTCGATATATTGATCATTTATTTTATTTCTAAGATTGTGGTACCCTTTATATATAAATCACTATTTCTAAGAATAGTAAGCCACCCCATTTTATACCCCCATCCCATCTACCTAACGTCTTTCCAAGCGAAGCGAGGAATCTTTATGCTATAGGGATTTTCTTTTTTGGCTTAGTGCAATTTGTTTTACACACGATTTTTGAAGTTGGATGTTTGTCTATAAGTTAGTGTTGATCATTGTACAATATAAAAATTTATTGGGCGGATCAATACTATTTACTTTGTTCGACGTGGAAATATATGGACTTCAATCGTTAAATAATTGCACTTAATCATGAAGTGAGTAAGAACAATTTTAAGCTTGCTTTTACAACTTTTAGTATTTAATTACGCTACCAAAATATTTTGGTGATCAAATTACATCACTCCATCATTTCCTTTCAAATCCATACACCTTTTCCCTTTCATCTTCCTTGCCCTTCAATTTATTTAAAATGATCTGTGCTGCAATCATAGAAAAAGTAATTCCATTGCCGCCATAACCCAGTGCAAAAAGCATGTTTGGATAACCCGGATATTCTCCGATGTAAGGAAGCCCGTCCTTAGTCTCACTAAAGGTGCCACACCAAGCCATTTCGCATTTTAATTCGATGTCAGCAAATAGTGTTTTAAAGGTAGCAAGGAGTTTGTCAGTTTTACGCTGAAGCAATGCATCCCTCAATTTTTCATTCTTAAACTTAATGTCCTCCCCACCGATCATGATGCGATTATCATTTGTGGTTCGAAGATAAAAATAAGGTCGGGCGGTCTCCCAAATCAACGATTCTTCATGCCACAATTCGTCCTTCCGCATTGGTTCCGAAACCAAGGCATAAGTGCTGAGTAAATTCATTACTTTTTTTGGAAGAAAAGCACCCGCCTCAAATCCTGCCGCCACAATGAGGTATTTGCATTTTATATATTTTTCTGAGGTAGTGAGGAGTTCATACCCATCAGATGTAGCTTGATGTTTTTCAATTTCGGTATAAGGATAAAGATCCAGACCATTTTTCTCATGATGATGACGGATGAGACCTGAAGCGGCTTTGTAAGCATCCAGCTGCCCGGAGACATTGTTGTAAAGCCCACCTTTACGGTCTATATTATAGGTATCTTTAAGATCCTCCTGAGACATATATTCTACAGGAAGGCCATATTTAATGCGCGCATCATATTCTTTTCCGATCTCTTTTAAACCCTTTTTATCTGAAGCAACATAAAGACTGGAACGGCGCTCGAATTCTGCATCCACCTTTGTTTTTTTAAAGACATTTTCGAGGTCAGTGATGGATTGTAGGCAGCCTCGGTAAGCTGTTACCGCTGTGCGTTCGGTTACTTTTTTCAATAACTGGTGCAAGGGAACATCGATCTCGTACTGTAGCTGCGCTGTACTCGCCGCAGAACTTCCCGTCCCGATAGACCTCTTGTCGAATATGGCACATTTAAAGCCATGACTACACAATTCATGTGCCACCAGTGCTCCTGTGATCCCCGAACCGATGATGGCGACATCTATTGAAATGTCCTGTTCAAGTTCATGCACATGATTAAATAAAGGGTTTTTGACCAGCCAATAGGGAAATCCAGCGTATAAATCCATGTGTAATTGTTAGGTATTAATTGTTAATTGTTATTGGTGGGAGGACTTGAAGACATGAGAAATAAATGAGGAAAAAAGGAAAAAAGTTCCTGTTGAAAAGGATAATTGTAGTCAAATTAATGAATATTAGATTGTTGAATACAATGCCAATTTGCCTAATTACTATGTATTAAATTCACAATTAAAATTTATACAAATATCCTATTCTTATGACCTGAGTTTCATAATAGTCTGCACTTTTATAATTAAAATTCTCAGCTATGATCTCCTTTTTAATTCTCATAGTATTTAATAAATCTGTACCATTGATAAAGAATTCACCCTTACCGTTCTGAACAGATTTCTTTATTCCAACATCCAACGAAAATCTTGACCCAATTTTTCCTTGTGGAATGATATCAGGAGCAAGATATACAAGGGAAATCTGAGCATCCAATTTCTTCGTGAAATGAAATTGATTATTTAATTTAATATTTCCTGAATAAACTTTTTGTTGCACGGCAGAAAAAGTATTAGGAACAGGATATAAGTTCTTCACACTAAATGCATTGATCTGATTGTAATAAACATTTATATTCAAATTCATTGAATACATTTTCGTCATATCCTGACCCATTATGATTTCAATTCCTGAATTTAAACTTTTCCCCGCATTCTGAAATATGGCATAAATCAAATTATCATCGGAAACCGAACTCAATATTCTGGTAATGGTGCCCTTCCCCGTCCTGTGATAAAGTGCTGAATACAAATATCCATTTCGCCAATTTCTCTTATACCCCAACTCCAAAGCAGTCGTAAACTGTGGTCTTAGGGCAGGATTGCCTACTTTTATAATTTCGGCGTCATCATACTTTGGAAAAATTCTAATATCGACCTCATTCGGTCTGTCCACTCTTCGGTTAAAAGAAACAGATAATTTATTTTGATCGTTTAATTTATAGCCCAGACGAATATTTGGAAATGGTTGAATGTAATTATATCCATCACTTTTATATGTATTATGATCAGGATTAACATCATACTGCAAATCTACATACTCAAGTCTTACCCCTACTTCAGCTTCAAACTTTTTATTCTCAAATAAATAATTACCATATACCGCGGGGATTATTTCACTATAAGTTGCCCAGCCCCCGGCATTAGTATCCAAAGGTGAATTAAGTCCGGGAAAAAATTGCATATTAGTTGGGATATTCCTTCTGCGCAATTTAAGGCCGGTTTCTAATTTCCCATACCTTAAAGGTTTGGAGTAATCGACATTTAAATCTGCGACATGTTCGTCGGACAATAATTTAAAAGCATCCTTTCCTGTATAGTCCTGTAAAATATTATTAAAAAAGTACTTTTCGTCCTCTCTATGAAAGGTATAATTTAAACCAATATTCAAAAAGCGACCCGGTTGACTAAATTTGTGTTGAAATGACGCAGTTGCCATTACAGTCGTCTTTAATTCATCTTCCAAAAATTGCCATAGCCTCCTTCTGGAAGTTAGATCTTCATTAAAGAAAGGTTGGTCACCACGGTCGATAATCTTTTCACTACCAAATAAGCCTGAAACAGTCAATGTGTTTTTTTCATTAAAATTCCAGTCAACACCGGCTTTGCTTGTAAAGAAATTGGTATTTCGATTTCTTTTTAATTGTTGCTTTGTGATATCACCGTTATCATATTTCCTGGTTATAAACTCATTTTTATTGAGCGTATGTGTATAAAGATTGTTCACCTGGATAAACAAATTCTGCTTACCTTTTCTGTAATTTAAAGAAAGAGAGGGATTAATTTTTGGTGTGTATTGATATTGAGGTCTGATCGAAGGTAAATTTTCTTTTTTTAACCACAATGCTCCAAGTCCTCCGGACAAACCTACCTTTCCATTGAAGCCCTCCTTCTTATTCTTCTTTAGTATAATATTGATAATACCTGCATTGCCATTTGCGTCAAATTTTGAAGAAGGATTATTAATAATTTCAATTCTTTCAATAGCAGAAGCAGGTAGATTATCAAGTCCTGATTGGCTACCAAAGCCGGTTAAAGCGGTTTGTTTGCCATCTATCAGCGCGGATACCTTTTCATTTCCCCTCAATAATACCTTTCCATTGTCAATAGAGACACCGGGCAAATTCTGAAGTGATTGCAATACAGAACCGCCACTTTGGCTGATATTATCCTGAGTAGAATAAGTCCTGACATCCAATTTATTGTTTATTTCATCTTGTTTGGCAGTAATAATTACTTCGTCCAATACCTGCATGTTTTCAGCTAATTCTATCGTACCCAGATCAAGATAATCTGACAGACTGCCGACAAAAACTTCCTTTCTTAGCGTCAAATAGCCAACAAAGGAGATCTCTAAATAATAATTACTGGAGGAAATGTTTGCAATTGTAAATCTGCCTTGGTCATTGGAAACAGAGCCTGACACAAAAGAACTGTCCTTTGCATTCATAAGTACTACATTTACATAAGGTAAAACTTTATCTTCTGCCGCATCTTTTATGATCCCGGAGATAGCAATGGAAGATACTTGGGAATAGATATTAGATACTGACAATGGGATAAACAGCATTGTCAGCGTGAAATATTTTATCATTAAATTAATTATTTTTATTCAATCAAATTTCCATTAGTATCAAAAATTTTGTCTCCCGATTTTAATTCAACTTCGTACGTGATGACACCATTAAAATCAATGATCTCAGCTACTTCCTTAATTTTTTCATTGGGATGATTTTTTTTCAAATACGATTGAATAGCATCCGGAAGTTGATTCTGGCTGATTTCACTTTCTATTTCTAGGATTTTACCGGATGTATCCAATAAAGCTGAACTTTCGATCTCATTTTCTTCAAATTCCGCTTCATAATTTAGATTTTCTTTCTCCCATTTAACTTTTGAGACAGCCGGATACTTAGTTTTAAACGCGGCTTTTACAGCTTCCGGAACGGCTTTCTCACTTAGTTTTTGAGCATTTAAACACAATGAGATTGAAACAAATATTAGCATTAATATGTGCTTATACATAACTTGAATATTTTAATTATTAATTAATTGTGTTGCAAAGTTGATCATTGATTCTGTAGAAATATTGAATTATTTGGAGAACTCATGATTTTCTTTTATGTCAAAATTTAATTAGAGAAATAGTGTAATTAAAATTCTTTCATAATGGGATCCCTTCTACCCCATTTATATTGATGTGTCCAATAACTTGCCTTCATAGACAAATATCCTATGCCAGCTCCAACAAGGACATCACTTATAAAATGTTTGTTATTGAACATTCTCAAAGCACCAACACTGCCTGCAATGCCATATGATAAATATGGCATCAATTTGAACTTGTATTTATATTCTTCACTCAGAAAAGTTGCTGCTGCGAATGCTTGGGCTGTATGGCCTGAAGGAAATGAATGGTAATTAGAAATATCCGGTCTCAGTTGGTGAATAGAATTCTTTAAAATATAGACAGTGCCAAGCATTACTAATTCACCTTTTATCAAAATTACAGTTCGGTTGGTAAAATCGGTTTTTGACTTTATACCAAATGCATCCAGACCATATGATATTGCAATGGGCGAAAACTGCAAATAATCATCGACATGGGTTTTGAAATTTGGAATATGCTCATTTCTTTCTTCTACTATCTCGTTTTTTATAGACTCTGTGCGGTTACTATTCATGAGTATTCCGGAAAAAATTAATCCAGCTGGAACGGATAATTGTTTAAAATTAAATTTATCCTTACCCTTTTCAATTTGAATTTTACTACTATCACCATCAATTATTACGCTCGTAAAGCAAAATGATTCATTCAATGAAATCGTTAGAATCAAAATAATAAAATAAATTCTTGTGCAATATCTATCTAAAATTTTCATTTAATTATTCTTTTAAAGAGTTAATTCTCCTAATTTACTTTGTAATTAAAACTATATTTTGAAGCTGATTTTAAAATGATGTAGATGGTCGGCGAAAGTATATTCAATAGAGCTCTTCTGTTTTTTACATATTTCATATATTATTGCCAACCCTAATCCATTGCCTTTATTATTGTGTGAATTTTTCTTAAAACGAGCATATAAATCCCCTTCATCTAATGCCTGAACTCCCGAATTCGAAATTAACAACAAACCTTTTTTTAACTCTATACTTAACTCTCCGTTCAATGTATTATGTGTAAATGCATTGAATAATAAATTATTGATCATAATTTCAGTCAAAACACGATTACCTATTACGGTGACATTCTCTTCCATTGCAGTGTGTATAACTATGTTTTTATCTACCCTAAGTTCCTTAACAAATTCAAGCGCATTTGCTACGAGTTCACTTATGTTGACTTCTTCACGTGCCTCAAACTGGTTGTTTTCAATTTTAGCCAACAGCAGCAAATTTTTGTTTATTCTAGAAATTCTTGAAAGTGCCACATTGACTTCTTCCACGATATTATATTGACGATCGGTAAGTGGCTCCTTTTGGACTAGCAGGTCAAGCTTATTTTTAATAATTGCTAAAGGTGTTTGCAATTCATGTGAAGCGTTCTCGGTAAATTCTTTTTGGGTTTTATAGATGGAAATATTTTGATCAATTAATTTATTCAATACTTCATTTAATTCTTCGAATTCAATTGTACTTGATTTTTCAAAATCGATATTCGTTTCTTGGCTTAATTTAAAGGATTTTAATTTTGTGAGCGTATTATTAAATGGTGACCAAATCTTTGTTGATAGCCATCTATTTATCGCAAGAAAGCCAATGACTAGTATAAAGAAAAACAACAAAGAGACCATTGCTATCACGACTACCGTTTCTTCTGTTTCCTCTACATTGGTTTCAATGGTCAATAAATACGGAATTTTATTAATGGTGATAGATTTGGCGAGCCCCCTGAATCTATCAGTGTCCTCAGTTTCAGAATACAAATTAGTTGCTGTGCTTGTATAAGTTGAGTCAATAGCAGGAGTATTAAATTCCATCTTTTCAAGCCGTGAACCTGCCTGGAGCTTATTCCAAATAAATATAGTTTTATCTAATTCATCTTGTGAAAGGTGAATATTATTCATTTCTTGCGCAGTACGGTCGGCAATTATTCGATTGTGCTCATCCAATTCATTTAACCAGATTTTGTCTACTGTATAATAATAAAACGGGATACTTATTGAAAAAACAATTAAAGAATAAATTGCAAATGCCTTGAGGGTTTTATTTAGTAATTTATTCATGCTTCCAATCTGTATCCTGTGCCATACACGGTTTTTAAATAATTGCCGCAACCGCCTTCAGATAATTTCTTTTTGAGGTTTTTAATGTGCGCATATATAAAGTCATGGTTGTCCAGCATGTCGGCAAAATCTCCTGATAAATGCTCGGCAAGTGTACTTTTAGAAATGACTTTGTTTTTATTGCCAATGAAGTAAATGAGGAGATCGAATTCCTTTTTCGTAAGTGTGATTGGATTTTCATTGATGAGGATGGTCTTCGCCAGCAGATCTATATACAATTCGTTCTGCTGTATTATATTATTATTTCCGAATTGCTTCCTTCTAATAATAGAGAAAATCCTTGCGGCTAATTCCTGTAGATGAAAAGGCTTGGTTAGATAGTCATCTGCACCTATTTGTAATGCCTTAATTTTATCATCCAGGGCATCTTTGGCAGAAATAATGATCAGCCCTTCTTCTTTTCCTTGCTTTTTTAGCATTTCAAGAATATCCATTCCACTGCCATCCGGCAACATTAGATCCAGTAATATGCAGTCATAACTATAGTTTTCTACTTTTTCCAATGCCATGGCAAAGGTTTCTGCGAATTCGCATATATAGTTTTCTTCAGATAGATAATCCGAAATACTTTTAGCTAATGCCGCTTCGTCTTCAATTATAAGAATTTTCACGATGCAAAATAAGGAACCAATTTTGAATTAATTTGGAATATGTAACGTATTATTGATACTATCTGAAAAGAAAGTTAAATTAATAAAATATTTCTGCCGATTTCCGCTTACAATTTATTGTGTATCCTTTATTTTAATTGTTTCAAAAATTTCAAAAACGCCTTTTCTGACTCCACATGCATTTCCTTAGTTAATTCCTTGGTTTTTAAAGGTTTTAGGATTTTGTCCAATTTTTTGGCTTCATAGGAAGTGATTAAGCCCGGGTGTATGTAGTACTTTTTACTTACAGTACGCGTATTTCCAAGTCTTGCAGCCACACCATCTATGATGGATATTATGTTTTTCTTACAATCACTATCACAATCAAAGTCCTCCGTCACAGCCATTAATTCAAGAGCCATGATACATCCTGCCCATGTCCTGAAGTCCTTACTTGTAAATTCCTCATGCATATGAGTTTTCAGATAGTCATTGATATCCCCCGAATCCAATCTTTTTATTTCACCATTTTCATCATAATATTGAAATAATTCCTGGCCTGGCAACTCTTTGACATTCTTCAGCAAACGAGAAAGAGACTTGTCTTTAAATTTAATTTGTTGTTTTACTCCTTTTTTACCAACAAATTTGAAGAAAGTTTCAGCGCCCGAAATAGAGACATGTTTATTTTTTAATGTTGTTAATCCATAGGATCCATAGGTTTTTTCATACGTAGAATTACCTGCTCTTATTGCCGTTTCATTCATCACACTCAGAGCGATTGCAATTACCTTTTCACGCGTTAGCGTCCTTTTTCGAAGGTCTTTTATTATTTGTTTACGAAGCGCAGGGAGTTTTTTTCCAAATTCCAGAATGCGACCAAATTTATTGTCATTTCTGACTTTGGACCATCGAGAATGATAACGATATTGTTTTCTTCCCTTGACATCGTATCCTGTCGCTTGCAAGTGACCATTAGGATATGGGCTGATCCAGACATCCGTCCATGCAGGTGGGATGACTAGGCCTTTGATGTGATCTAATATTTCCGGATCCTTAATTTCTTCCTCTTTCGTATCCAGGTAAATAAAGCCTTTACCTTTCTTCTGCCTCGAATATCCTTTTTTGTCGGAACTCACATACCGCAACTTCATTGCTTTAGCAATTTCTTGGGGAGAAACATTTACATCTACCATTTTTACTCATTGTGAGAGTTTCAACGTAGATTTAAAAAAAATAGTTGCCTGAATAGATAAAAGATTAAGGCATGTTTTATTTATTAATAAATTACAAATTTCTCCTCCAATCTCGCTATTTATAACGACCTTGTACCTAATCCAACTGCAACAATGAAAATAACAAGAGAAGTTTTAATACATATTTGTAACAGATTTCTAGAGGAGGAAATTAAGGTGGAGCATGTGCATGACTTTGCCTGGAATGCTCTTACTTCTGACAGCATGCAATGGGATGAGGAAGATGAGATCATCAACGAAACGCTGGAAGAATGGTCCAATGAAGCAAAATACTATGTGATCAATAAGGACAATATGGAGCTTTGGAAGAAGATTTTGATGCAGGTGGTTAAGAAGCTTTGATTTAATTGAAAATGGAGAATTGAAAATTGAAAATGAGGTGGAGAAGGGGCATTGTTGATTGGAGAAGATTCTAGATTATTTTTTAAAGCTTATGGCTTATGGCTGATAACTAATGGCTGATAGCTAATGGCTGATAGCTAATGGCTTTGTTAGACGCAATATGGTATTATATTTTCAAAACAGCAGATGAATTGAAAATGGAGAATTGAAAATTGAAAATGACTCGAAGAATGGGGATTGCAGATTGGAGAAGATTCTAGATTAATTTTTAAAGCTTAAAGCTTATGGCTGATAGCCGATGGCCTTGGCCTGCAATAAATTGCATTTGTGTTTTCAAAACTGCAATTGTATGGTATTGAAGTTTATTCCCAAGCCGAGTATTATTGAATAGATTATTATCCATCAAAAACCTTGTACACCTTTAACTTTCCTTAAGTATCCTGATATACTGCTTTACTCATATACTGTCATACTCCCATCTTTTCATCCTCTCAACTAAAATTCTTCTCCCCTGTTTATCTTCAAAAAAAAGAACATGACAGAACGTAAAATGAAGGTGGAAATATGGAGTGATATTATGTGTCCTTTCTGTTACATTGGAAAGCGGCATTTTGAATCAGCTCTAAAGACCTTTGACAATTCCGGAAATATAGACATCGAATGGAAAAGCTTTCAGCTAGATCCAACGATTCCTGAGGACATCAGTGCCGATACCACAGTCTATGGATATCTTGCAGAAAGAAAAGGCGTTAGTGTCGAACAAGCAACACAAATGCATGAGGGTGTTATGCAGATGGCGCAAGCTGCCGGTCTTACCTACAATTTTGACATAGCAAAAGTAGCCAACTCGATGAATGCACACCGAATGATCCAAATGGCTAAAAGCAAAGGATTGGGCGATGCGGCGGAAGAAAAATTGTTTCAATCATACTTCACAGATGGCAGGAATTTTGGAGATACGAATGACCTCGTAAAAATGGGCGTAGAAATCGGACTTACAGAAGAAGAAGTAATGGAATCTTTAAGCAATGACGACTATGCTTATAAAGTAAAACAAGATATTCAGGAAGGTGAAAAACTTGGTGTGAGGGGCGTTCCCTTTTTTGTTTTCGATAGAAAATACGGGATCTCAGGCGCACAACCTATTGAGGCTTTTTCACAGACTCTTGAGCAATCATTTGCTGAATGGTCAAAAGAAAATCCTGTACAAAAACTTGAAATAATTGATGGGCAAGTGTGCACTCCTGATGGTAACTGTGACTGATCAGCGAATAATGAATAATGAATAATAATTTGCTACGGAGGATTTCCCACTTTGGAGGGCAGTTGGGGAGGTCTTTACAATAAATTTCAAAGTAAACTTTGTTGACGCCCCGACGTAGTTAAAACTGCGCCGAACCTCACGATCTTAGCTTTAATACCGAATGGAAATTCGTAATAGTCCAATTAAATTTGGACAAACGACTTTCAGCTCGGTATTATACGGCAAAATATTGGTCAATTATATTATTCCGTTTCGTATAACTTTAAATTTGTACATCGTTCGATGTGGAACGTTGAGCGTAGGTTAACCTACGTTCTGGTGTCTGCAAAATTTATTTTGCGTATAATCAACTTAAAATCAAATGATTATTTTACTTTTATAGCTAAGGCTTTTAATGAAAAAATACTTATTTATAAACCCTAGCTCAGGGTGTCACCAAGGTTTCACTTTGAAATAAACGAAAAAGATGTGTATAAACCCTAGCTTTGGAGGGGGATGCTACGAAGCCTTTCCCCCTTTGGAGGGGGGTAGGGGGAGGCCTTAATAATAAATATCAAATTAAAATAAATACATGTCAAAAAATCCTAAAGTCCTCAAAACCGAAATCCTCTCCGACAATTGGTACATCCTCAACAAAGTCACTTTTGAGTACGAAACAGCCAGCGGCGAAAAGGTAGTTCAAACAAGAGAAGCATATGACCGAGGAAATGGCGCCACCATTATGTTATATAACAAGGAAAACAAAACTGTCATTCTCACACGACAATTCAGGCTTCCAACCTTTATCAATGGAAATCCGTCTGGAATGATGATAGAAGCAATTGCAGGATTATTGGATGCAGACAACCCTGAAGATTGTATAAGAAGAGAAACGGAGGAGGAAACAGGATACAAAGTAACAGATGTTCGCAAGATTTTTGAAACTTACATGTCGCCGGGTTCCGTCACAGAGATATTGCATTTCTTCATCGGCGCTTATACAAAAGATATGAAGGTGAATGATGGTGGCGGCATCGATGGAGAAAATATTGAAGTAATGGAGGTGGCATTTGAAGACGCAATGAATATGGTCAAAAGGGGGGAGATCAAAGATGCGAAGACGATCATGTTGTTGCAGTATCTGAAGATTAATTCGATCTTGTGAGGTATATATAGTGTTGTAAATTCATAATATAATCTTTGAAAGAATCTCACCCCGGCTTTGCCACCCCTCTGCAAGAGGGGAAGTATGGCCTTCGTTATCGTTAATTATTAAAAGTTTCTGGAATCGAATTTATTTCAAAACATTTTAAAATTCATATAATAGTGTAACTCAATTATTCATCAAATTAATTATGTCGAATTCAATACTTTTAGGACACTGAAAATAATTATCAATGAAAGTATTCACCCTTCTAATTTTTCTTTTTTTCAATCTCTACTTACACAGCCAATCCCGTCCTTCTGTCCCAGGCAGAAACGCTGTCTCCTTCGAAATTGGAAAAAATGGATTGGTTTTTAATCTATCCCTGGACCATAAAGTCCAAAATAATAACTTTGGATTTAAGGCAAATATAGGATCGAATCTCGGTATAAATACAATCTCAATTATGACTGGTGCAGGAGGGTATTACTTGTTTGGAAATGATAAAAAGTTTTTTGAATTAGGCTTGGATATCTATTATTACTACGTAGACAGTCCTCAGGATGATGTGGTAGGTTTGCCAATATTTTTTCCAAATAGCGATTCAAATACGCTCTATCCTAGTTTAAATATTGGCTACAGAAAATACAAAAGAAAGGGAATCTTTAGATGTGGCTTATCACCCGGTTATATCAAACCCTATTTCATTCCAGGGGCTTATGTGAGTTGGGGCTTTTCTTTTGGCAAGGAAATGTGATTTACAGATTTTTAATTAAGTGATTTTTTTCAATACATATGAGTATATTTGGACTCAATTCATGCTCATCAATAAAGAAAATTACTCGATGTTGAAAATTCTATTGATTGCGTTAAGTTGTTTTTTTGCTTTTGGTAGTTTTGGCCAGGAACTGACTATTAAAAGAGATTCCCAAATAAAATCTTTTAAAGAAAACTCGGTTTATTTTATCGTGCTTTCAAAGGTCAAGTCATATAAAAAAGACAGCTGTTGTAATTATACTGAAGCATTGGGAAGCATTACTTCTATTGAAAAGGATAGTTTGGGAATGAGTTTACAAACCTTCTCTAAAAGTAATGTTCTAAAGGAAACCGAAGTTAATTACATTGATATATCATGGGACAATATTTTACAAAATAAAATAGCTAAAAGCGACATCCTATATTTCAAGAATTACAAGTCTTTCAAAAGTAAAAACCTAAAGAAAAAATTGTCAATTTACGGATCAATTTTAATGTTATCTACCGGCGTCACAATGTTGAATACGTTAGTTATAAAAGATAAAGTCTCAAGACAAAATCTCTATAAATTGAGTGCTCTTCAATTGGGTTGTGGATTGACACTAGCTATAATTGGAAGTAAAAAGAGGCATTATATTACAGGCTACAACCGATCCTGGACCATCACAAATTAAAATAATCAAATATGTCGACCTTAGGTACAAAAGACAATCCCTGGAAACTAAAAACACCACCACAGACCTCTGAATACGAAATGTATCTCGATGAGAAAGACGGACGCAAAGTCATCGTCTGTGTCGTCGGCAAGACTACTTTGATGTATGATCAGCGATGCCTTGAAGATCTACAAACCATGTTGAAAGACCACGGAGACTGGATGGAACTTGGCAGTGCGGATGAACAAAAACCCGCAAAGGAAGGAACGGTAGAAGCATGGGGCCGCTCAGAAACAAATCCTGTCGGTGGATGGTATGGTTTGAAAAAAGGGCTGAGAGGAAGATTCGGTATGTACGTTCCGCCTTTGATGGAAGTACTGGGGCTTGCTGAAGTCACTCATGATGCCAGAGGAAATAAGATGAAAGCGCTATAAAGAAAAAAGATACAAGTCAATTGACTCGTATCTTTTTATAAAATTTGAAGGTTAAAGTCTATTGCTCTAACGAATAATCATCATTTAAAACCTCTTTCCTATGCTCACTCCCACCCTTGGATAAGCATATGAACCATCATCATTTGCATTAAAATTTCTACCAAGTCCACCAAAAAATTCGAAAATAATACTTTTCTTAATAAGGAATTTACCTCCTATGGCGACTCCGACTCCAAATCCAGTTTCATCCGATATTGTATATGAATAACCGCCATTCCCTTGGTATACATAACTTTCTACTTCCTCACTCAAATACGCCAGGCTTCCCTCAAAGAAGAACCCTGAAGCTCTTTTACTACCTACATAAAGTCGATAGTATGGCATGATCATGTAATTATAAGGCAATAATTGATTGTTGTCAATATTGAAATTGACCGATATTCCCAAGCCTGAATTTTCATTGAGCAAGCGTTCGTAACTAATTTCAGGATTACCTAGCACAAGAGTAAGTGCATTAACCTTTATCTCATTAGAGCGCAATTTTGTATCATCCTGAGCGTAAGTCATCGTGGCAGTAAGTGCGACGCAAATAAGCAAAATTAATTTTTTCATATTTCATATTTTGTTTGTATGTAAAGGTAATTTATTTATATAAAGTGCCATAATTGTTTAAATCAATTATCTCACGCTGAAATTTATCCACAATGATCAATATCATTATATATCTTTCTTAAAATTTTTATAAAACTAACCACATGAAAAAAGAAATATCCATTGAAGCATATATGTCTGCTCTCGACCACCCATTAAAAGCTGTCGTCGAATTATTGAGCACAATTATTCTAGGAGTAGATGATACAATTGCTGAGCAAGTCAAGTGGAATTCCCCGGCATTTTATTATACTGGAGAGATGGCGGAATTTGACCCTAAAGAATATAAGCGAGACATTGTAGTATTGAATTTGCACAAAAAGGATAGTGTGTTGATGGTCTTTCCGACGGGGGCAAGAATAAATGATTCAAGCGGATTACTTGGCGGTAAATTCCCGGATAGTAGAAAAGTTATTAAGTTTTCAAGTGTGGAAGAAGTGAATGACAGGGCAGAAGATTTGAGGAATGTGGTGAGGGGCTGGCTGGAAACGGTGGAGTGAACGGCAACTGGTAATGGGTAATCTGTGATGGCATAGAAAAAGATTTTCTGAATTTTAATAGCGGATCTATTGCAACAATAGGATTGGCGAAGGAGAAGGCGGAATTAGTGGTGAATGTTTAAGAATTTTAGCCGAAATGCATTTGAACATTAATCATGAATATTTCTGACTATTGACTTTGGAATTCCTGCCACACTGCTTCAACATTAAGTAAATTGCTTCCTCCAACTAAGTGAAAATTATAATACCGAATATAAATTCGTAATAGTCCAAATAAATTTAAACAAACGACTTTCAGCTCGGTATTATACGGCAAAATATTGGTCAATTATATAATTCCGTTTCGTATAAGATCAATTTGAAAATTGTAATGTCCCTACCTCTGAATCATCCGATCACCCGATAATTCCATCACTGCCCCATCCAATTAAAAAGTAAAAACATTAAATAAGCCATCAATACGCATACAGGAAGTGTCAATACCCACGCAATTGCAATATTTACCATCGTTTTCTTCTGTAGGTTTTTAATACCGCCCGAAGCTACCATACTACCTGCTATACCTGAAGATAACACATGAGTCGTGCTCACAGGCAGGTGGAAGAAAGTTGAAAGGCCTATGGTAGATGCAGCTATAAGTTCCGCAGTGGCTCCTTCTGCATAAGTTAAATGTGTTTTTCCGATTTTCTCACCAATGGTGACTACGATCCTTTTCCACCCGACCATGGTGCCAAGACCGAGACAAGTCGCGATCATAATTATTACCCAGATAGGTGCGAAATCTGTAAATCCACTAAGCGTGGACATTTCGTGCTTAAGAATAGATTTACTGGAGGAATCGCTAAAAACTTCCGGATCTTCTACATACCTTTTTATACTTTTGGAAAGAGATTCTATCCTTTTTCTGATCTCAAATTTTCTAGTTTTAGCGACACCTTCATTATTGCTTACGATATCAGTTTTTAATTCGCTGATAATCTGAATACTTTTGGCCATTTCCTTTTCAAGAATGTTGTCAGGTGCAGCCTTAGCTATTACGGCTTCAATTCTATTTAGTGAATTAATAGCCTTGGACTGATCGAAATTTTCATTTAATGCATAATGTGAAGGAATAAATGCCATAAGCACTACCATCATCAGTCCAACTCCTTTCTGTCCGTCATTACTTCCATGAAAAAAGCTCACTAATGTACAAGTGGTGATCAACAAAGCTCTGACACCACGAGGCGGCTTTTCATCTCCGACCGGACTCTGAAATAATGACTTCATTTTCAGCATCTTCTTTAGCACAAACATGAGCATGATGGCAAGTGTAAACCCAAATGCAGGAGATAGTAAAAGAGATGCTCCGATATCTTGTGCCTTCGCCCAGTTTACTCCATCACTTGAATACATCGTAGCAAATCCTAAGCCAGCACCAAGAATAGCACCTATTAAAGTATGTGAACTACTGCACGGGATACCTAGATACCATGTCCCTAAGTTCCAGATGATAGCAGAGAGGCATATGGCAAGTACTATAGATATATTTACATTTAGTGACTGCATGAGCAGGTCATTAAGCGGAAGCAACTTCACAATACCCATAGCTACGCCTACACCACCCAACAGGACACCCAGGAAATTCATCATACCGGACCAAGCTACTGCCACCATGGGTTTGAGGGCATTGGTGTATATGACCGTCGCTACTGCATTTGCTGTATCATGAAAACCATTGATAAATTCAAAAACGCATATGCAAACAATGCAGCCAACGATTAAGGCCGCCGGTAAAAGGGGTAGTTCCTGTATGTATTCAAATATCATAGGGCAAAGGTATTATTCCAATATTAAGGAATTGTTAAGTTTTAAGGATTATTTATTATTTTTTTGCTCCCGCTCCCATTGCAGCACCATCGGTATGTACATATCATAACTCCCCATCCCTGCGGCTACTCCCTGACTTTTCAGAAATAAGTCATAAAATTTATCTCTGAGTTCAGGTATAAGATCTGGATATTTATTCATTTGTTTTCTAATATTGACTATATCCTTACGGACATCTTTACTTACAAACTGTGTAATAGTATTGGTCGCTATAGAATCCTCGTAATAACATGCAGCCCTAAGGCCTCTCCAGAAACTCAGTTCGGCTGAATATTTTGTCAAAGCATCACCGGATTTTTGACATGCAATATAACCAATAAAATTCGCACTTGCCTCATCCGCCACACCAAATGTGTGCGCCAGTTCATGCATGGATGTAAATGGAACCTGGATCGGATGCAGCCCCGGGTCAATGGTTGGCCTTGAGATGACAAAGTTGTAAAATCCGGCTGTCCCAAATCTCAATAATATTCCCATGGGAGCAGCCATTAGGATGGAGGATGACCCTTTAATGTTGTAGCCAAGAGGCCTTAGAACTCCTTTGATAGATGTTGACCACAAGTCTTTCTTTGAAGCAATGATGCCATCGTTGACCAAACTATCTATATTCAAAATTGAATCCCTCAATTGCCCAAGTTTGATCGTATGCAACTGGAAAGATTCCATCATTTCCTCCTTACTTAGTGTATATTCATTCTGTATCAACTTTTCTTCAGGATTCCATGCAAAATAACTGAAGCCCCACAGCCAATAAAAAGCACTAATAACCAAAGAATAGGCTGAAAAATGTTTGAAATAAGGCGGAGGATAGATGATGGTTGTTCTTTAGATCTATGATGTCTGAAATAGGAGAATATAAGGATGGCCCAGAAAAGGAGGACAACTACTAAGGAAAATGTATTGAAGGCCCTTCTGATCCATGAAAAGATACCGGCATTGTATACACGAAAAGTAAGGTCGGGGTTGAGATTAAAGATAATCCATGCAAGCGCTGTGGCTATTAAAGCAAAAAATAACTCCAGTGAAATGTATTTTTTCATATGCCGCATGAACCTTTTATATGTTCCTATGTTTCAACAAATGTATTTAAAACAACCAAAAAATAATTAATAAAATGGCATTCGAATTCACAGATGGCAATTTTCAGGATCAAGCTTTAGGAAATGACGGTTTAAAAGTAGTTGACTTTTGGGCAGAATGGTGTGGTCCATGTAAGGCTATCGCTCCAATCATAGAAGATCTGTCTAAGGAATATGATGGCAAAGCGACTATCGGTAAACTTAACGTAGACGATAATCCTGAAGTGTCTTTCAAATATGGTATCAGAAGTATTCCTACTATTCTTTTCATCAAAAATGGTGAAGTAATAGAAAAACATGTAGGCGCTGCTTCCAGACAAGTGTTGGCTTCTAAAATAGAGGCAAACTTATAGTTTGAAATTCAGTAAAAAATAATCCCTTACATTGACTCGTTAGTGTAAGGGATTTTTTTTGCTTGTAAATTGGCGTTAGTAAATGAAGGTCAGGCAAGTTTATTTTCTTTACATTTGTATTTAAAATCTTTTATGGCTAAAGTTATTTCTAAAGATAGAGTGAGTTCAGTTTCTGATGAGGTTCGAATCAACTTGTTGCTAGTTCATTTCAAAGATGAATCACAGGTGCACTTTATTTACGCTCCCCATTTGGACCTGACAGGTTACGGTGAAAATTTGGTTGAAGCGAAAAAATCATTTGATGTTGTTTTTCAGGATTTTATAGATTTCACTATAGAAAATAAAACACTTACAAAGGTTTTGAATCAGTTAGGTTGGAGAATCAAGTCAAATTCTAAGGATCATCCAGAATTATTAACTCCGGGCATAGAAACTATAATTGGTCAAAATGAATTTGTTTCAGAGATATTTAATAAATATTCTGTCAAAACTTATCATCAAAAAGTAAGCCTTCCTTTAGTCGCCTAAATTCAGATTTATGACAATTTCTAAGTTGTCCAATATACCATTAAAAGACTTTCGTCGTTTTCTTAAAAGTCAGGGATTAATTTTAGATAAAAACTCTAAAGGAAGGGGAGGACATGAAAAGTGGACCAACAATGAACTTTTGAGACCCATAACCATTCAATCTCATATCGATCCAGTACCTGAATTTATAGTAAAACAAATATTAAGGTATTTGAATATGGACAGAGAGATTTTTATTGAACAAATGAATAAGTTATAGATTGACCTATACTATACATTGAGTAAAATCCTTTAGTTTTAAATGTTTAAATTTGTTGACTTAAAATTATAAACCGATTTGGAGAAGAATAAAAAAAAATTTGATGCAGTTAAATATATGCGTCAACAAAGAGACAAGCTAAGTCAAAAGCTGTCAAGTAAGTCAAAGGAAGAAATCTTAGCTTATTTCAATAAACTCAAGGTTGAAAATACCGTTAAGCCTTGCAGTTAGTATTGAAACCGAATTTTTCCTCGCCCATTTTTCATTTTTCATTTTTCATTATTCATTATTCATTAACACCATGACTTTATTCGATTCTGTAGATCTTAAACGACACACCAACCTTGAACTCATCGCTCAGAAGGTGGTGGAAGGCTTCATCATAGGTCTGCACAAGAGCCCTTTTCATGGATTCTCCGTGGAATTTGCTGAACACCGATTGTACCAGCCGGGAGAGAGTATTCGTAATATCGACTGGAAAGTCTATGCCCGTTCGGATAAGTTCTTTACCAAAAAATATGAAGAGGAGACCAACCTCAGAGCCCGTATCGTGATAGATATTTCCTCTTCTATGTACTTTCCAGGAAAGGAAGTTGACAAGGATGTGAAGATGAATAAACTGCAATGGTCATGCCTTGCAGCTGCTGCATTGACGCATTTACTAAAAAAACAAAGGGATGCTTTCGGACTCACGCTTTTCGATGAAGGCCTGACCTTCCACTCTGAGGTTAAGTCCAACAGCGCCCACCAGCAACTAATCTTCTCTACCCTGGATAAATATGTCTACAACGAACAGGTAAATAAAAAAACAGCTGCCACAGAATCCCTGCACCTGATCGCAGACGCCGTGCACAAACGTTCACTGGTCATCATCTTCAGTGACATGCTTGAACATCCGGACAAGATGGAGCCAATGTTCGACGCACTCCAGCACCTAAAGCACAATAAACACGAAGTCATCCTATTCCACGTCATGGACGCAGCCAAAGAACTACACTTCGAATTCGAGAATCGCCCATATGAATTCATAGACCTTGAAAGCGGTGAAAAACTCAAACTCCAATCCAACGAATTAAAGAAAGAATATTCCGCCTTTATGACCAAATATGAGGAAGAACTCCGCATGAAAGCCATGCAATATAAGATCGACTTTGTTCCTGCCGATATCAATCAGGGTTTTGATCAGGTGCTGCAGAGTTATTTGATTAAGCGGAGTAAGATGAGAGTTTAGGTCAATGAATATTGAATAGTGAATAATGAATAATGAGAGCGGGCAGTTGCTCTAGATTTAGTCTCTAGGCGATATTGGGAATGTTGAATGTTGAATTTTGGATTTTGAATGCTGAAGCGCAGTGGAAGTCCCGCCCTTGGTTCGGGATTGAATGAAGCTCCGATTAAGCATTGCGATAATTAATATTGGATTTCGTTCTTTACTCTTATAAAACTCAATCATTTCCGCGTTCAATAGCCTATGGATTTATACATGGGAAAAATGATTAACAATGAATAATATTCAAGAATTTGTTAGAGTACATTTATCATTTTAAAGTTAAATTACAGTCCAAATTATATTCCATGAAGAATTCAAAGTCGTATCTTTTAATGTTGGCCTTTGTGATCTTTTTTAGTCTGAAAGTAAATTGTCAAGATACGTGCAGACTTCGAAGTCAAAAACCATTAATAACATATTACTCTTTTCACGGTAGAACAGACAAATCCTATTCAATTGTAAAGGAAGTGTTGTCGAGTGTGAATAAAAAAAATCATTTTTATTGGAATATAGACTTTGAACCTTCCAGAAAAGAAATGTATAGAATAGGCAAAGTGTACACTAAAAATGTAATAGAAGACTTTGATTTATTTTTCGAAATAAACGAATTTAAAAAAGCAAAACAAGCAGTATATACAGGTTTTTCTAATGGTTGTAGAGGCTTGGACTTTGAATTTTACGAAATTCATTTCGCTAATGAGGAAATAGCGCAAAACATTGAAAAACTTTTCCAGATAAAAAACAATGATATGGAAAACACAAAAAGTAAATCAGTTTTCATAAGGAATAAAAACCGGATTTATAGTTTATCCTATTTTTGGGGAAGCACTTTGGATAAAGATGTTTACAATGATAGTAATATTGTTTTTGAGGAACTGAAGAAAGCAATAAAAGAATTTTCAAATGTGAAATTTTAAGATAATTAATATTGGATAGCGGATTGATGTAAGGACTAGAAATCAACTCCAATAAATACTCTAAAATCTTCGCGTTCAATTGCCTTTGACTTCAGTCATGGGGAAATAATGAATAACATAACTATTTTGAAAAATAGCTAAGCAAATAAAAATTATTGTAATTTTTATTTGCATATAAATTATCCAATAGGAATAAGTTCTTAAATTATTGTTGCGCATTTATATCTGTGCAGCTAGTCGAAGTTTTTAACTTCGACTAGCCCTTCCGACAAGCCTCTTGTGCCATTGACGTAATTAAACCCCAAATAACAATTAATAATTAACAACTAACAATTATTATCTACAGCTTCCAAATCACCCCCAGCCTCAAAAACGCCGCCGTATATCCAATATTCAAACCGGGATTGAAGAAAATATCCACGTTTTTGACACTTCTCATCACATAAAATGAAGTGGTGAAATTGATCGAACTATTGATAAAATCTATCGGATCTTTTACATCAATAGGATCTGCATATTCACCTCCCGGCAAATCTCTGAATTGCCTTAGTGTTGGCCTGTTGAAATGATTATATTCATAGGCCATGTCGAAGCCTATTTTCTTACTTCCCATTCTGCAGCCCATAAAGGCTCCGCCGAATATCTGAGTGGGACGGGATCTATCTTTGTAATTAATCTTATTTGTATAATCGAATAAGGAGTAATTATTAAATTGTTGCCCTACACCTATATGAAGTTCCATGTACATTGCGTCGTCTGCTCCAAAGTCAAAAAACATTCCAAGTTGAGGTCTAATTGCTATTCCTTTCATTTGAAAATTATCCTCAATAAGTATTTGCTTATAAACTCCTGTATTTAATCCTGCGAAAAAATGTTTACTAAATGCGATATTTCCATTGAATGCAATTCCATTCCTTATACCTGACTGTTCGACTGCCACCTGTACATTTGCCTCCCCTTTATTAGAATAGAAACCAGGGTCGTGTTTAGAAAGATATTGGCCTGGGACAACGGAGCAGGATTGTAGAATAAATATCAAATATAAAAGTACGGGTAAGTTTTTCATCATCATAATTTATACTTTTCATGACGTAATACAAATTAATTTAGTTAGTATTATTATGTTTTCCTCTAAGCATAGACCCAGAAAAATTATAACCGAGTTTCATATTTTTGCACTACCAACCAAAATAACAATTAATAATTAACACCTAACAACTACCCCTTAATCTCTTGTTGCAATTTCACCGCCCATTCCCTCAATAGCGCTTTATCATCCACACTCAATTTTGCATCGTGATGTATCCATAGATATGAAGGCAATGGCATTTCATCTTTATCGAGCATTTCAGCCACTTCTTCCATTTTATGGGCGGCTTTTTTATCGCTATAAGTTGCGAATTCAGAGAAGTTGAGTTCGGTCTTTCCTTCATTCACATGATGCTGAAGCCACCAACCTACTGGCTGTATGTTGGTATACCATGGATATGATGTAAGGTTGGAATGACAGTCATTGCAAGCTGTTTGAAGTATTGCCTTTATTTTTTGTGGGACAGTATATTTTGTTGAAATGTTATTTTTCTCATCTCCAGAATCATTTTTTGATGGCGGAAAAAATTGAATAATAATCAGAGCGAGGATCAGAATGTACGTTAGTTTTTTTAACATAGAGATAAAGGTTTTAGTGCGGTTGATAAAGTGAATATAGGAAACAATTGGAAATTGAAAATTGGAAATTGAAAATGAGGTGATGATGAAGCATAATGATTAATGTTGGGTCCGGGCTAAAGCTTAGGGCCTATAGCCAATGGCTGCTGGCTGATGGCTCTGTTGTGGAAGTGAGATTGGTTCTTATATTCAAGGAATGTGAAATGCTTGCGTGCAGCGTAAGTCACGCGCTAGATTATCAAGCTTACAGAAAGTAAATCATCTGATGGTTGATGAGAAGGGAAATGTAGCGGAGAAAGAAGAAGATTTTTTTTTTAGTTAAGACATAAAGCTTAGCCATTTTCCCTTATATAACTAAATTTAATATGATGTAAATCAAGTAATTATAATCTTCTTATCATAGATCCCTCCCCTACCCCCTCCAAAGGGGGAAATTCGTACATTGATAATCTCTATTATAATTGATCATGAATATCAGCAAAATCTGCGTCATCTGCGTTCCATTTTTCTCGAGTTATCTTTTGATATTGGAAACAAAGTACGTCAGGTTAACTAATTTTTAAAACATAAATTTAAATTAACGTAAATAATAGTTTAAATACTTACTTTTAAGCTGTATCTTTGAAATATGAAAAATTTGATATTAATGGTATCCTTGCTTCTCCTCAATTCAGGGACATTGATGGCAGCTAATAATCAACAAGTAGATACGACTTCGATCCCAGACAGCCTAATGCAGGTATTTCAATTCGAAAAAGCCAAAGAGATATTGTACAATCTAAACCGCAGTGCCCCGGGCAATAGCATTGTTCTTTATAAACTAGGCCAATGCCACTACAATCTGGGTAATTATACAGACGCTGCTATATATTTGAATGATTCTTACAAGGAAGATAGTACACAATCTGCAGTAGTAATTCAGCTTGCGGTCGTAAATAGTAAATTGGGTCTATATGATAAGGCAGTCCAGGGCTATCAACGGTTGGTCCAAATCGATAAAGAAAACGGTTATTATCATAGATTATTAGCCAATGCATATGTCACAACAAAAACTCCGATGGAGGCAATTGGACATTTATTAATGGCTATTGAATTGAATGATATGGATATGGAAGCATACAACATGCTTGCCAAACTGTATTTTAACGCAGGTGATTTTGAAAAGGCAGGTGAAATAGCACATACTGGATTAAGTAAAAATGCGCGCAATACCGACCTACTATTTATTAATGCAAGAGTCGCATATCTAGGAAAAGATTATGATAAAGTGCTCTCTCTGGGAGATGCTGCCTTGAAGGTCAATGCGGATACGAGTAGGTGGAATCTATATCTTGGCTATAGCAGTTATTTTCTGAAGAAATATCCCGAATGTATACTATGGTTGAATACAGCAATTCAAGATAAATCAATAAATGAGCAAAGTTACACCTATCTCGCCAACGCTTATATAAAGTCCGATGATCCAACTAAGGGGCTGGAGTCGCTTAACAAGGCGATAGAAATAGCTAAGGACAATAACCTTGAGAGTAACCTTCAGAATAAAGCTATCCTGCTCCATGACGCGGATCAGGATGCTGAGGCTATCAAGTTATTGGAAGAAGCATATCATATCAATAAAAACCCCCAGGTACTCTTTCGCTTAGGTCAGATGCATTACAATAAGAAACAATACAAAACAGCCAAAATGTATCTGGAAAGTTATCAGAAGAGTAGCGATAAGCTTTATATGAAAGAAGCAACTGAGTTGATTGGGTTTTTAAAAAAAATGTAAATCAGGAATAAATGATTTTGACAGGAAGATAGTTTATTCGAATTAAAAGTCTATTTTTACATAAAATAGGATAAGGCAAATCACCAAATCGCCAAACCACCTATTTTAATCGCCATTTTTTATGAAAACAAACCTAACCAATCATGATGAAACTTATAATTATTGCATTATGCATATTTAATTGCATCGATGCTTTTGCTCAATTAAGAATACCACAGTTATCGCCTGCAGCGCATTATCTTTATAAAGATGAATATAATGATAACCCTTTTTATGCCAGAAATAAAGTCAATGGCGATGGAAATGTAATTGAATTATTTACCCTAGATAGCTTCAATCCACATTCAGTAAGCTACACGACATTTTCTGGTTTTAATTTTTTAAGTGGTCAATTTTCAGACGTTGGCAGACTATATAATTCCAACTTATATTTATTTCAGGACAACTTCACTAATCTTGCTACAAAGAACATTCGCCTGGGCCTCAATATATCCAGATTTAATCGGAATAGTTATCTATCCAAAGTCTTCCAAACAAATTTAATATTCACTGATACTTTTAAACTGCGTGATTATTCTGTCTGTCATTTGGATGTAGCAAAAGATGAATTATGGATGGTAATGAATTCATACAATTCGGGTTATATTGGTTTATTACAAACAGATTTAGAGTTGAATTTAATTCGAAATAAATTCTTTGTGTTAAATAACCATTTTTATAATGTTCAGGAAATAAGAAATTCTGGCGATCATATTTATTTATTACTCAATGGTTTTGAACCTGAATATGGGCAGAATTTGCTTCAAACTGTCTTATTAAAGTTTGATCTTTCTTTGAATCTGGTAAAAGGAATTAGCATAGATGGATTGCACTCGTTACAATTTGATTTCGGAACAGATGATTTCCTTGTGATAAGAGGAAGAGAGGATTCAAATGATAATTTTATTTATTTAATGTTGGATAAGGACTTTAATTACAAGGATGAAATTAGTTTTAAATCGCCCGGAATATTGAAGAATAAACCCTCGTTGCACACCATTGAATCTCACCAGAACATAGTCAATAGTGAGGATGAAATTTTCTTGCAATTGATATTTAATTCTATAACGCTGATAGCAAAAGTGGATAAAAATTTTAGTCTAATTTGGCAAAAAATTATTCCTGAGAATATTTCATTGTGGCCTGATAGTGAAGGTGGGGCTAGCATAAATATTACGAATGAAAATAGGCGAGCTTTAGAGGATAAATTATTTTCACTGGATGCGACATCATTTAGCAATCCTCTTCTATTGGATTATTGTGGTAATTATTTTGCCAGATCTACAATATTTAAAAATAGAATCATGCCATTTGATGAAATTAAATTAATTGATACCGCCGTTATTTATGAGGAGGAGCCATTTGCATATACTATAGATTCCGGTAATATTGATGCTGTTGGAATGGTGACAAAATATGAATTACCTAAGGCAGATTTTGAAATTGGTGACTTTTGTTCTAATCAGTGTGATACAATAATTGTAAAAGATAGGGGTGTTTTTGATACAAGTTTTACTAAAATAAACGGTATTCAAAATGATAATATATTTTGCCCTGAAAGTGTTGGTATTTATGAAGTAAAAAGAGAGATAATTTATTTTGGTTCTTGTGTAGATTCGTTAGTAAAGACCATTGAGATTTTTGAATCACCAGAATATTATGTGCCAGATTCTACTTTAATTTGTGATGAAATTAACGGACAAGAGATCAGTGTGCAGACTGATTCGATCAATGAAGTTTATTGGCTTGATAATGGTTTTATTGATAACACATTAGGAGTAGATAAAGCTGGCAACTATAAGTTTCGAATCTCAAATGAACATTGCATTGCTTTTGATTCCATTTCTGTTGCGTCGATATCAGATATTTATTCAGATTGGCCGGAAATATTAGAAGATAAAATCGTTGAAAAGTGTGAATTCGATAAAATTGAAATAAATGTTAGGCCTGATTTTCCTGGTAATTATCTCTGGCCTGACGGTACATCTGGAATGACTTATAATTCAAATGATACGGGATATATTAGACTGGAAGGCAGCTATCACGGCTGTATCGCCATCGATAGCATTTATGTGCTTAACAAGGAATGTAGAAGTGCTGCTATTTTTGTACCAAATATATTTAGCCCCAATAACGATTATAATAATGACTTTTTAAATGTAAATGTGGCACTAATTGAAGTAAAAGAATTCTATGTTTTTGACAGATGGGGAAGTTTAATGTATCAATCGAAGCCTTACGATAATATTGGTTGGGATGGAAAATTGAATAATTTTGACATGCCACCAGGCGTATATATATGGATGGCAAAATGCAAAAATTTAATTTCCGGGGAGTCCAGAATCTATAAAGGAGATACTACATTAATTAGGTGACTCAAGAATTATTAATCGGAATTAATTCTTCAAGGATATTAGATATTAACTCAAGTTTCAGGAATATAAATAAATCTTAAGTTTATTGCTATTACTTATACTAAGGTAGAAGTTAGAAGCTTGCCCGACTAATGAAGTGAGGCGGGGAAACTTCGATGATTGAGTCAATCAAATAAAATCATTTGAATAAATATAAGAAATTTAATGACGATATTAACTAATAAATTTACAGTAATTTAGATTTTTGTATTTATAAATTTTTGTATATTTATATTATAGATAACCAATGTAATAGGCAACTCGGAAACTTTAGTTATTGATAAGATCCATTTTTACAAAATGAATGTAAAATATCTATTTAACTATTTCGCTCAGATGGAACTCTTCCTTCGAAATATGACTTTTCTAATTTCTAATTTCTAACTTCTGATCACTGATCACTTTTCACAAGTTTCTGCATATCCACCAACCTCTTATAATATCCATTCTCCAAGATGAGGTGATCATGATTGCCGCGTTCGACGATTTGACCTTTGTGCATGACTATGATTTCGTCTGCATGCTGGATAGTAGAAAGTCTGTGTGCTATGATGATGCTGGTCCTGTTTTGTGTGAGTTTGTTGATGGCATCCTGGACGAGTCTTTCGCTTTCAGTATCGAGTGCGGATGTCGCTTCGTCCATGATGATGATGGGAGCATTTTTCAATATAGCTCTGGCGATGGTGAGACGCTGTCTTTGGCCGCCACTGAGTCTCATCCCACGATCACCGATCATCGTTTCATATCCTTCTTCTAATGACAATATAAATTCATGAGCATTGGCTACTTTAGCGGCTTCTACCACGGATTCCAATGGAACATTTTCAGCTCCGAAGGCGATATTATTAAATACAGAATCATTGAAAAGTATCGCCTCTTGTGTCACCATGGACATCTGGCTGCGCAGTGCGTCCAACTTTACCTCACGGATGTTTACACCATCTATCTCAATGCTGCCCTTAGTGACATCATAGAATCTTGGTATCAAATCCGCCACTGTAGATTTGCCTGCGCCACTT
The DNA here is from genome assembly GCA_016711705.1 of Candidatus Brachybacter algidus. Classification (GTDB taxonomy): domain Bacteria; phylum Bacteroidota; class Bacteroidia; order Chitinophagales; family Saprospiraceae; genus Parvibacillus; species Parvibacillus algidus. The sequence goes on from JADJSK010000013.1 coordinate 55,491, forward strand.
TCTCCGACAAGGGCAATCGTCTTTCCTTTTTCGATGATCAAATTAAAATCTGTAAGCACTTCTACCTCATTTTGATAAGCAAATGAGACATTTTTTAAGGCTATATTTTTGGAGAAATTTAAGGTAGTCAAAGCATTCGGACTGTCGGTGATCTCATCCTTCTCATCCAATAGATCCCATACCCTCTGACCAGATACAAGGCCTCTCTGTAGATTAGCGATGGCCTGACCGATATTTTTTGCGGGGTTAAGAATAGAAAAATACAGGCCCAGATAACCTAGAAACATGGAAGCGGTCAGTCCACCTTCCTTTGATAAGACAAGATGACCGCCATATACTATGATGATGGCGATAACTGTAACACCCATAACCTCAGATAGTGGTGAAGCAAGTTCGCGATTCGTCACGATCTTCTTCATGACCTTGGTGTATTTGTCGTTCAGGTTTTGATATTGATTCTGGACGAATCCCTCAGCATTGAAGATCTTGATGACTCTATTGCCGGTGATCATTTCATCCGTATAGGACATCAGGCTTCCAAGCAATGTCTGACTTTCGCCGGAACGTTTTCTTAGACCTCTTGAGATCGTATTGATCACATATCCTGACAAGGGGAAGAAAAGTAAAGTGAAGAAGGTTAATTCTTTTGAGATAATAAATAAGGTGATGAAAGTGGCTATGATGGTCAAAGGATCACGGAAGAGGATCTGCACAGAAGTCACGACAGTGTTTTCTATCTCAGAAAGATCACTGCTCATGGTAGAAAGTAATTGACCTTTTTGTTTTTTGTGGAAAAAGCTAAGTGAAGTATTCGTCAGTTTTGAGAATAGGCTGTTGCGGATCTTTTTAACCAAATTAACCCGCATGCGTGCAAGCACTTTCTGACTCATGAATCCAAAGAAGTTCTTTAATAAGGTCACCAGAATTAGAATGATGGTAATATATACAAGCAACATGAATTTCTGATTGTCTCCCGCGCTGAATTCTTGGGCATAATACCTAAATATACCCTGGAAATAATCACCAGTGAAAGAGAATTCCGGTTTACTAACTACGCCATTGATAGGATCATCTTTGAATAAAAAGTCGAGCAAAGGAATGATCATCACAAAGTTGAGCAACCCGAATATTGTATAGAACACCACATATACCACGTATTCCGGGATATAGTGATGGTAGGGTTTTGAAAATCTTAGTAGTCTGAAAAAGAGCTTCATTCTTAATAGTTTAATACAGGATGCTGATGCGAATAAAAGAACACCTCCTCCTCAAATTCGTTGCAAAAGTACAATTATTAATAGGAAGTGGAAATGGGTGAGGTTTGGTGTCTATGTGGGGATCATAATCTTTGATGGGTATGGTATCACAGAGTTTCACAGAGACTTTTGATTCCATAAATATTTTGGAGCTGAACTTAATTTTGAGATGGTACTTTAATATAGCATTTTTTGAGGTTCACAAAGAGATTTGACTGTCGTCAAATGCTGCTCCGATCGGTCAGTTACCTGTTAATGAAAAACTGCCTTGCTATTTCTTCGTGACCTCTATTTGAAAAAAACCTAAAAGGTTGACATTATTATAGAAAATAAGAATGATTTGGAAGACAGAACCCCGAAGGCGGTGGCATTATGAAGGAAATGTAAATATTAGGAGTCTTCTATCCTCGTGTTTTTCAATTGATCAAAAAAAAAATTTATCACAAAGTTTCTCAGAGGTTTTTGAAGACATGTATTTTTAAGAATGGCGCTTAACTTTTTAATGATACTTCAATATAACATTTTTTGAGTAACACAGAGAGATTTGACTGTAGTCAAATGCTACTCCGATCGGTCAGTTTCAATTTGATAAAAGGTCAGCTAGATTTTTTTTCTTTGCGTCCTTTGCGATTCTTTCTTCCCCTTTGCGTGAACTATTATCTTTTTGTCAGAATCACGGATTATAGGGATTGCACAGATGACATTGATTATTCATCACCCGATTCAGTGTAATCCCTTAATCCATTAAATCTCTGCCTTTGTTGGCAGGCAAGCGTGATTCAGAAAAAAATATAATCAATCGGAGTGTTATAGGACTTACCTGTTCACTGTTCCCCACTCGCAGTTCGCTTCTCGCCTATCGCCTCCAAATTATTTCCCCTCTCATTTTTCAATAAAACATTAGTTTCGTTTTCTGAAATGTACATATTTAAAGCGGTCCATTGACACATTTGCACAGATTTCCTTCCAAGATCCTCCTTTTTGGAGAACATTCCTTGCTATATGGTGGAGAAGGACTGGCCATACCTAGCTATGACTATTGTGGCAACTGGATTCAGGATCATGGCAATCATCATGGGACGGATCTCTTCGCACTGGCAGCTTACCTCAAGGAGCATGCTCACCAATTTTACAACAACATTGATGTGACGAGCTTTCTTCGTGATGTAGATGCAGGGTGGACCTTTCATAGCAGCATTCCCATAGGTTATGGTGCAGGATCTTCAGGTGCTTATAGTGCGGCGATATATAAAAGATATAGTGTTGAGAAAGATAACGACTTAGAACACATTAAAAGTGACTTAGCCGTCATAGAATCTTACTTCCATGGGAACAGTTCCGGATTGGATCCACTAGTAAGTTATAGTGACAGTGCCTTTCAGATCGTTGATGGAATTCCCCATCGCAAAGAAATAGAACCTGAAATGTCAGCATTGTTCAGTTTAAAAGATACCCGAATACCACGTCATGGGGCACCATATATCAGTTTGTTTAAATCAAAAATGGAGAATAAGGAATTCTCTAACAAGATAAAAACCACACTCAATCCTGCGGTTCACAATGCCATCAATGCGATGCTGATAGCTGACAAAGATGAATTGCGAAAAGCATTTTTTGAGATCAGCTACTTCCAACTTGTTTGGATGCCGGAATTCATCCCTCTTTCATGGATTCGAACATGGGAACAAAAACTTTCTGAAAGCAGCGGCTATTATAAATTGTGTGGTGCCGGAGGGGGAGGATTTTTACTGGAATGTAATCTTTAACATTAATTCAACTAGGTCTTTCCAGTCATTGACATTTCCTTAAAACTAATGAGTATCACACTTTATGAAGCACAGATTTCGTTGAAATGCAAAACTTTTCATAATATTTTCAAAATCTAACCACATTATTATTAATCCTTATTAATATTGCACCGAATTTTTGGCATCAATACTTCGTAATAAGTAAAATTATTGATTGCCAGTTATTGAATAAACTTACTTTTTAAACATTTTCTGATGAAGCACATTTTTTCTATTATTTGCCTTGTAGCATTTTCATTCTTATCTACCCACATGACTGCACAGGATGACCTTATCAATAAGATTAAAGGCAACCAAAGTGCTACAAGCAAATTTACTTTTACAAAAGTTCACGATATTGAAGCCACTTCTATCAAAGATCAAGGCTCATCCGGCACTTGCTGGAGTTATAGCACAGTTTCTTTCCTTGAGTCGGAAATGGTGCGTATGGGGAAGAAACCAATCGATCTTGCAGAAATGTTTATTGTCCGAAATCAGTATATAGATAAGGCGGAGAATTATGTGCGTATGCATGGTGGCCTTCTATATGGCCAGGGTGGTGCGGCTCATGACGTTATCAATATGTATGGCAAATATGGTATGCTTCCTCAGAGCGTATATAATGGTTTGAATTATGGTACTACAAGGAATAACTTTAACGAATTGGAAGCAGTTTTGAAGGGTTTCCTTACCCCATTGATAGGAGACGATGTTAAGATGTTGACCCCGGTTTGGAAAACGGCATTTACAAGAATCGTAGATACATATCTGGGCGAAGTTCCTGCTAAGTTCATGTATGAGGGCAAAGAATATACACCTAAGACTTTTGCTGATCAGGTAGTTGGTCTAAAAGCAGAAGACTATGTAGAACTTTCATCTTTTAATACAAGCCCTTTCTACACTAAAACCACCTTGATGGTTCCTGACAACTGGAGTTATGATCAGGTGTACAATGTTCCTATGAATGATCTTACTGCTATCGTAGATAATGCAGTGAAGAACGGATATTCTGTGACATGGGGAACTGATGTGAGTGATAGAGGATTCTCCTGGAAGAATGGGGTAGCCTATAACCTTCCTATGGAATTCGAAACGATGACAGAAGAGCAAAAGGCAAATATTTTTGCAGGACCACAACCTGAAGGTGCTGCAACACAGGAGGAAAGACAAAAAATGTTTGATAATTATCTGACTACAGATGACCATGGTATGCAGATCACAGGTCTATATACAGATCAAAATGGTAAAGAATATTATAAAGTTAAAAACTCATGGGGTGTAAAAAATGATCAGGAGGGTTACCTTTACGTCACCAAAAACTTCCTTAAATTAAAAACCACGGCTTTATTATTGCACAAAGACGGTGTTCCTAAAGACATCCGCACTAAATGTAAGATCTAAGGTTCCAAAATCTTTTTGAAAATGCTCTTTGTAAAAAGTGAAGAAGATTGTCCCGAGTTTTTGGCAGGTGATATGACACTGCTGAAAGAGCTCATCCATCCCAATAATGATCCTATTGAGATCAAATATAGTTTGGCGAAAGGAAAGTTAGCTCCTGGGGAATCTTCATTACCTCATAAACTAGGAAGCTCTGAAGTTTTTTACGTATTGAGTGGCGCAGGAAAAGCCATAATAGATAGAAATATCATAGAAATAAAAGCAGGATCCATTATTTTTGTCCCGCCACATACAGATCAATATCTAATTAATGAAGGCAAAGAGAACATGGAATTCATATGTATAGTCGAACCTTTTTGGACGCATGAAGAGGAAAAATTGACTAAAACTTTATAAAAAAACATTTGAACTTTAAGCAGTGTTAAGGCGTTCTTGTCATTGTCCGTAAATTAAAAATTTAAAACATTATTTAAATAATAAGCTATGTCAACAACCATCATACGATATTCCGATGAGGAATTAATGGAGTTTAAGGCGCTGATAGATGAAAAAATGGCTACTGCGAAGCAGGAACTTGAATTCATGAAAGAGCAAATCATGGAGATGAATGAAAATGCGAGTGAGAAACAAGGCGGGAATTGGTTTGACGATTCAAGTGTGCATACCGAATTGGAAATGCTAAACAATATGGTCATCCGTCAGCAGCAATTCGTGAGCAATCTTGAAAATGCACTGATCCGTATTCAGAATAAGACCTATGGTATCTGCATGGTGACCGGTCAATTGATCGATAAAAAAAGATTAATGCTGGTGCCACATGCTACGAAATCAGTAATAGCTAAAGAAATAGAAAATGCAGAGAAAGCGAAGGCTGAAGCAATAGCCAAAGCAGAAAAAGAAGCAGCTTCTAAAAGTCTTGACCGTGAAGCAGAGAATAAAGAGGTGAAAGCTCCAAAGATCATTACTAAGATATTGAAAAAATCAACTAAGTCAACAGGCAAGGCGCCGGTCGTCAAAGATGATGACCTGGATGATCTGGAATTGGAATTGGACATGGATGATGATACGGAATATGATTCTAATATAGTCACCGGCATGGATATGGACGAAATAGCTGATGATCAGGATTATTTCGATAAATAGGGTTCAGATTCTAGATCCTAGAGACTAGACGCTAGATATTAGATTTTTATAAAATATTAGAGGTATGATTTCTATGGAGATTGTACCTCTTTTTAATTTTGAACACTATAGGTTGTTAGGGTTTCTATCAGCAATTAGTAATCAGTAATCGGTAATTTGTTGTCTTGGACACTGATTCGTTCCAAATCATCCTCATTACAATAATCGATCTAAATCAAATTGGGATGCTATGTCCGCTCTAACTGTTCGCTTCTCGCCGCTCGCTACTCGCCCTCCTCACCTCATAATTTCGCAAACAGCTTTCGCAATTTGTTGGAAAAATACGACATTTCAGGCCTACACATGGGTAATGAGAAATAGGTAATAAGTAATTGAAGTTTCGTATTTGATTATACCATTGGTAAACAATAGAATAAATATATAATTATTTATATTTAATGTCTTAAAATATTGATTTTTAAATAGTTAATTCAATTCTTGATTTTCTTCAATTTATTTAAATGGTTTCATTTGCTGGGCTCAACCATCGAAGTTTTATTCTAACTTCTAACTTCTAATTTCTACCTTATATTGAGTAATAATAAGACTTTTAGAAAATATTTATAACGCATCGATCTAAATCAAATTGAGATGCTATATCCACTCTAACTGTTCGCTTCTCGCCACTCGCCCTCTTAACCTCCTCACCTCCTCACTTTCTCACTTCCTCACCACCTCACCTCACTTAACCACCACGTCAAAACTAATATCCACATCTGATTCTCCGCCAGCATTTGTAATATCGCCTGTATTGACGTTTGAACCATTTTTATTTGGCTGATGTCTGAGCACCAGGTTTAATTTTCCAATATATGGCTCTTTTGTAATTATTTCAAATTGGAGTCCAATAGGCTTTCCATTGACATCAGAATCCTGATAGATAATTGAAGGCGTAGGATTGCCGGAAAAAATATAGAATAACTGGTGAACGTCACCTTCTTCAAGGATCTCATCGGTTATACTTTGAACAGGTGTATTGAGTGTGTTTTCAAAGGTGATGTTGCCGGTTAGCTTTTGATTGGCAGGAAGCTCTTGAGAGGTTATCTGGGGCGCAATAGGGCCATCTCCATCACTATCTGAATAGGACAAAATGTAGGACTTATTATCCTCATCTTTCAATATAATCTTTATTTCGTTGATCACTTCTTCTTCATTTACCGGCTCTACATCATAGCTGCATGATAGCAATAGTAGAGATGAAAGAACAAACATTAGAGAAAGAATGTAAATATGTTTAATGGTCATTTTGTATTTTTTTTTAAAAGTTGAACGAGTATTGTACAGTAATATTTCTCCCTGCTTCCTGCGGTGAAAAGTAGCGCAGATTATTGAGATAATTGGAATATGTTTGGTTTAGAATATTATTGCATTTTAACTCAATTGAATTATTTCTTGTTCTCCCTGAGTATCTTATTCCGACATCGAATAATATATATGAAGCAGGAGGAGCCTTAAAAAGATCATCTTCATCAAATCGTTTTTGGGCTGCTGAATAATCACCTGAGATAATAAGGTCAAATAAGGGTAAGTTTTCAACCTTTTTCAGAAGATGAAGTGACACGTCCAGATTTGTACTGAATGGAGCGATCAAAGGAATACCTTTATTAGTCGCTTTATTTGTGGCATGCACATAAGAAGTTCTGCTCTTCAGTGAAATGAAATTTCCTGCATTCAAATCCATATTGAGGTCAAAGCCCTGGAACAATGCATCATCCTGTAAATAGATATATTTAAGCTTCAATCCTGCTATGGTAGAAACGAATCCATCTTTTTTCTGATAGATATAATTGGAAAAGCTTTGTCTGAATATATTCAATTCGTAATGAAATAAGCGGTCTTTACTATTCTCTATCTCTACTATCAACTTAAATGATCTTTCAGACTTCAAGTTTGGATCTCCCACCTCATATGCTGATGCACTCAGGTGTACACCGTCACTGTATAACTCATTCACATCCGGCGCCCTGAATCCCATTCCTGCATTTCCCCGGACTGTAATGATATCTTTGATGGACCTGGAGACTCCCGCGCTAAACAAGCCGTTTGTAAATTGCCTTTCAGGAGCATTTAATTGTTTTTGAGTATTGTAATATTTGGATCTCAAAGCAAGAAAGTCCATTCGGGCACCTCCTTCCAATGTCCAATCATTAAATCCGGCTTGTTCAAAAACGAAAATTCCTGGATTGATTAGTGAATAATAGGGTATAATTGGTCTGCGCTGCGTGTTGTCTATATTAATATTCTGTTGTGACATGAAAGTCACACCTACACTTCCCGACACATGTTCATTCCAACGGTGATCTTCAGTAAGATCCATTTCTAGGGTATGTAGATTCATATTGACGGCAGGTATATCCGTCCTTCCAGATCTTCTGACATCGAATTCCTTTCTGTTATTGAACTGATAAGAGATGTTATATTTTAAATTGTGTGCCTCGTTCAATCTCACTCCGCCATTATATATAGCTACCGAATGCAATGTCTGTTGCCTTGGAGCGTCAATAGCAAAAGTAAATGGTCTAATGATAGCCGGAATATCTGCACTTAGCGCACGCTCAATGTCCTTTAAGCTACTGACTTGTGATGCCAATAAGAGCCCTGAATTGTTGTATCTGGAAGAAATAGTGATTCGATTGGTCCATTTCCCTAAATCTTTTCCAATCGAAAAACTTGCATTGACATTTTCAAGACCCGAATTGGACATCACATAATCAGGCGCGGATTGGTCACCAAATTTTTGAATACCTGTAGCGAACTTCCAACCTAGGCCGCTATATTTTTTGATCCCCTTTTTAAGCACAAGTCCTATAGAAGCTCCTGGAGCGTTTGATTGGATATTTCCGATGAAACTACCTTTTAACTTATTTCCAGTGTAAAGTTTACTTTGTTCGAGCAGGACAGCTCCACCAATTGCTTTAGCGCCGTATCGGACTGAAGCAGCACCTTTGACCACTTCAATCTTGTCAAACATAAGCACATCAATATTTGGTGCATGCTCATTGCCCCATTGTTGATCCTCCAACTTTGAATTTTGCTGAATGATGGCTATCCTTGAACCGTAGAGCCCATGTATGATTGGTTTTTCAATATTTGATCCGGTTTTTAAAGTGGAGATACCGGCTATGTTAGTTAGATTCTGGCTAAGACTTGATGTCTTGAAAGAAGCCAAAGTCTCTTGGTCAAGTTGGTCTTTTGAAATAGTTGATTCCTGTCCCGTCCTGGATTTAATGATGACTTGCTCTAGTTCTTTGGCGTGATGCTCAGGATAAAAATTGCATTCAGTGATCTTATCCTCTATTTTGATCCTTCTTTTTATGGGCTCACAATCTACATGCGAACATATAAAAGTATAAGTTCCCGGACAAAGTCCCTTTAATTCATAATATCCGGAACTGTCAGCTTGAATGCCTTGGCCTGTCCCTTCAATAATTATGTTAGCAAATGCAAGGATGGTGGTATCATGCTGATCTAAAATAATACCGCGAACTAAATGGTCACAATTTTGAGACTTAACATCAGCGCTTAACATCAAAATTATTGTTAATAAAATGGAGTTAATAAATGTTTCTTTCAAACTTTTTTACATTTAGTTGTTGTAACAATGTTGCAAATGTATAACAATATTTTAAATGTAATAATGTTACAACAAAATAAATTATCTTAGCATTGTAATTGAAATATTTAAATGGAAGTAATCCATAAAGATCCTTTGTCAATACTCGAGCAGTACGGGCTCAAGAAGACCAACGTAAGGAAATTAGTTCTTGAGGTATTCCTGAGTGTGAACCATGCCCTCTCTCAGCCTACTGTGGAGGAAACATTAGGATTTGTTGAGAATAGAGTTACTATCTACAGAGTTATTAAGGACATGGAAGCAGCCGGTATTATTCATAGGGTGGTTCACCTTAACGGTACTGTACTTTTTGCATTGTGTTCGGATTGTTCGGTTCATAAACATAGTCATGATCAGCACGTGCACTTTACTTGTACCAATTGTGATAAAATTTATTGCTTAGATTATTTCCAGTTGCCTGATATTGAGCACCCCAAAGGATTTCAAATCGAAACAATCTATTTAAATGCTACCGGACTTTGCCAGAATTGCAACAAATAGATTGGAACCCATTGATATTGCTAGTAAATAGTGGATTGTTAACTGGATTGGTGGTAGTATCTTCTGACCCCCGAATTCATCTTCTCGTCCCATATAAACCTTCCTTCTTATAAATACAACAGAGATTATTTGCCTATAAGCGGAAAGCAATTAACTTTGTCGTTTATTTTTAAGATCATTTGGGAACACTTTCTGGATAAATAGTAAAATTCTTAAAAGTTAGAGTTTTAATCCATGCCTTTTCGAGGCAAAGTCTGACCTAATATAATTAGGAAAGCATTCTCACCTTTAAAAAACAACTAAAATTTACTGATGAATAGTTTTAATAGAGCACTCAATATTGCAGGCTGGTTAACTTTTTCAATAGCGTTCGGAGTTTTTATCTTTTCGGTTGAAAGAACAGGAAGTTTATGGGATTGTGGTGAATTTATCTTGGGAGCATATAAGCTTCAGGTAGTGCACCCGCCGGGAGCTCCATTATTCCTGATTATCGGCAGAATGTTTGCTATGATGGGAGATGCTTTGTCCTCCGATCCTTCTAATATTGCTTTTGCCGTCAATCTTATGTCGGGAATGGTGACAGCCTTTGCTGGGATGTTCGTTTGTTGGAGTACCATGTATTTAGGTAAATTGTCATTGGTAGGTCGCGACGAATCCACAAATAGCAATCAAAATATTGCTTTATTACTTTCCGGTCTTGCAGCCGGATTGAGCGCTACATTCTGTGTATCTGTATGGTTTTCAGCTATGGAAGGCGAGGTGTATGCTATGTCTACCTTCTTTACGGCACTTACCATGTGGGCATTATTAAAATGGTATTACCTTCCTGATACCGGCAAAAGTGATAAATGGATCGTATTTTCCATGTTTATGGCAGGCCTTTCTATAGGCGTTCACTTGCTAAGTATACTTACTTTTCCTGCGCTTGCAGTTTTTTATTATATCAAAAAATACAAGAACTTTAAGTGGCTGGGATTCTTCACCGCCATTGGCGCGGGACTATTTGTGCTCTTTATTGTACAAAAAGTGATCATAGTAGGTCTTCCTGATCTACTTGTAAAACTCGATATTTTTGCAGTTAACACTCTTGGATTGCCATTCTATTCTGGCCTAATACCATTCCTTGCTATAATCGGAGGGTTGCTATATTGGGGGATTAAAAAATCGCATACCAATGGCTATCATAATCTTCAGTTGGCACTGGTCAGTCTTTTGTTGATCATTATAGCCTACTCGACTACTACTGTAGCCGTGATCAGAGCCAATGCCAATCCACCAATAAATATGAACAGCCCTTCAGATCCTGCCAGGCTAGTACCTTATCTGAATCGTGAACAATATGGTGACCGGCCATTACTTTTCGGACCATCCTTTGCTGCTAAGCCGATTGACCTCACTTCAGAGCCTCGTTATGGCAGAGTCGGTGACAAATATGAGATCATCGATAATAAATATGATTATGTTTATAATGCTCAGGATGAAATGTTCTTTCCTCGGATGGGTAATGGAGATGATCAGACAAAAGTAAGATTGTACCAACAATGGATGGGGCACGAAGGCGCTCCAACCATGGGGGATAATTTATCGTTTTTCATCAGGTATCAGGTAGGGTGGATGTACTGGAGATATTTTATGTGGAACTTCGTAGGTAAACAAAACGGGGAGCAGGGTTATATGCCATCTGACAAAACTAAAGGAAACTGGTTGAGTGGGATATCTTTTATTGATGAAGCCAGACTTGGCAGTCAGGAATTACTTCCATCTTTTGAAAAAAATAATCAGTCGAGGAACACTTATTATTTCATACCATTCTTGCTTGGTATTATAGGATGTGTTTTTCATTACAAGAAACGTAACAAAGATTGGCTGGGTCTTTCAGTACTTTTCCTGATTACAGGTCTGGGTATCATAGTGTACTCTAATCAGCCACCGATCGAACCTAGAGAGCGTGATTATGTCCTGGTTGGTTCATTTTTTACATTTAGTATTTGGATAGGTCTGGGGGCATTGGCCATTGGTAAATTCATTGCAGATAAGGTAAAGGCCAATAGAATGATTGGCTATACCATGGGCGGTGTGCTGGGACTTTTGTCTCCGTTACTTATGGTCTCTCAAAACATGGATGACATGGGAAGAAAGGGTATCTATGCTTCCAGAGATTATGCTAGTAACTTCCTCAATTCTGTTGCTCAGAATGCTATAATATTTACCTACGGTGACAATGATACGTATCCGCTGTGGTATGCACAAGAAGTAGAAAATATACGACCTGATGTGCGGGTGATCAACCTTTCACTCATCGCTGTAGATTGGTATATAGACCAACAAAGAAGAAAGATCAATCAGTCTGATGCTATTAAAATGACTATACCGCCAGAATCTTATCGAGGCAATAAACGCAACCAGGTATATTATGTTACTTCCCAAATGTCAGAACAAGAGCTGCCGGCATCGTCAGTTTTGCAGTTCATCGGGGAGTCACATCCTCTGGAAGGATCTAATAGCAAACAGGAATCTTTCTTGCCAACTAATAAGATCTATATTCCAATAGATAAGGCAAAAATGCTTTCTAAAAAATACTTTACACCATCCGATTCTATTCTTGATAGAATACCGGTTTCATTTAATGTTAAGGAACAAGGTGATTATATTGTCAAGGGTGATCTTGCTGTGCTTGATATCGTAGCCAGTAACATTAACGATCGACCTGTTTACTTCTCTGTGACAGCTGACCCTGCTAAATTCATGGGCTTGGGTCAATATATGCAGCTCGAAGGTCTTGCATTAAGAGTAGTCCCTATCAGAACTGAACCTGACAGACAGTTTGGTGTATTCGGCATGGGGCGCGTAGCTTCAGATAGTTTGTATAATAATGTTATCAACAAGTTTAAGTGGGGTAATTTTGATACTAAGAGATTGTATGTAGATAAGAGTTATACCCCATCTATCAATGCGATGAGGATGATTCAGATGCGCGGTGCTTATGACCTTATCAACAAAAAAGATAAAAAACGGGCTGCTGATCTAGCCGAGAATACATTAAAAGTATTCCCAAACAAGAACTTCCCATTTGATGGCACCATCATTCCTGCACTTGCTCTGGTAGGTCAGGCTAGTAATCTGGATAGAGCCAAACCTTACATGAAGACACTCGCTGAAAATATGCGTGAAAAGATGATTTATTATAACAGCCTTACTCCATCAGAATTATCTCAGGGCCATCAAGGTGATTTTGAAGATACCAAAAAGACAATTAATGATCTTATGGATATCATCAGACAGAATAAGGACCCTAAGTTTGAAGCAGAAATAATGAAAATTGTGGGGCCAATTGGATCAAATGAACCGGCGAATCAAATCTTAGACAAATAACTATATAATCAAATCCAGATGAAAGTAGCCATAGGTTGTGACCATGCAGGTTTTACATTAAAAGATGTAGTCTTAAGATTTCTCATGGACCATGATATGGAGGTAATCGATCATGGCACATACTCATTGGACAGTGTTGACTATCCTGATTTTGCTCATCCTGTAGCAATTGACGTGGAAAGTGGTGTTGCAGACTGGGGTATTCTGATCTGTGGTAGTGGCAATGGCGTGGCCATCACTGCCAATAAACATCAGGGTATAAGATGCGCATTATGTTGGAAGGAGGAGCTGGGAAGTCTGGCCCATAAGCACAATGATGCCAATATCATAGCACTTCCCGCCCGCTTTATAGAAGATGAAGAAGCATATAAAATATTATCTGCTTATTATCATGCTTCATTTGAAGGCGGCAGACATGCTACTAGAGTTGACAAAATTAAGATTCAATAACATTCCGGAGATAAACCATGTAGTTTGAAAGATTTTTCAAATTTTTATTATAAAATCCTTAGCAGATTAGGGTTAAGTTTGAGTTGTGCCTTATTCTTTTTGGCCATTACATTGAATGCACAGTCTTCTGTTACTTCCTATGAGAATGGATCAGTATATCATTATTCTCAGTTTATAACGAAAGCAGATATTAAAAAACATATCACGCTTCTAGCCTCCGACTCTCTTGAAGGTAGGGCCTTTGGAACGAAGGGTGCTTTCAAGGCCTCTGAATATATAGCCAGCCAATTGCGATATGAAAATATTAATGCAAAAGGTGACAGAGGAACCTACTTCCAGCCAATGGTGATCACAAAATGGATGAGAGAGAAAAGTGATTTTCAAATCTTAAATCAATCAGGTAGTACCAAATATGAAATGGTAAGTGGTAAAGATTTTACTTACAACATCGCAGACCTTGGCACTACAACGAATTTATCCGGAGATCACCTGATGTTTGCAGGCTTTGGAATTATGGATGAAAAGTACAATGATTATCAATATGCACAGGTCAGAAATGAAGTAGTCATGTTCCTGGAAGGTGAACCATCAAAAGATGGCAAATACATCATAAGTGGCACTAATCAACCAGGCAAATGGTCAAAAGACTTAAAGGCTAAGATTGAAGTTGCTGTGCAGAAAGGTGCCAGAGCAGTATTTATACTTGTTGATTCTACCAGGTTTGCATACAGGACAAAGGAACAGCTTGCTACCAACATTATTTATAAAGATGTGTTGAAACAAAATTATCCAATACCCGTCATCCGTATTAATAAAAATGCACTCGCCCAAATGCTTTTACCAAGAGAATACAAACGTATAAACAAATATATCAGTAATGCGCAAAAAGGAAAAATCTCCTCTAATTATATATCGTCTTTCTTCAAAGTCAATCTGGTATCTTCGAGCACACAAATAAGAGATCGTAACGTCGTAGCTTCCATAGAAGGTACAGATCCTGAGCTTAAAAATGAATACATAGTCGTATCCGCACATTATGATCACATTGGTATCATCAATGGTGAAATATACAATGGTGCTGACGATAATGGCACCGGTACATCAGCGCTTTTAACGTTAGCTAAAGCAATGAAGGCACTGCAAGACAATAAATTTGTTTTCAAGAGAAGTGTCCTATTCCTTTTTTGCACAGGCGAAGAAGTAGGATTGATCGGCTCCAAATACTATACGGAGAATCCAATTGTTCCTTTAAAAGATACCAAAATAGAAATCAATATAGACATGATCGGTCGGAATGATGAAGATCATGAAGCAAATGAAAACTATGTCTATGTCATTGGCTCTGATAAAATAAATCCATTACTCGACCTCGTGATAAGAGAAAATAACAGTCGGTCAGTAAACTACAAATTGGATTATACATACAATGATCTGAATCACCCACTGAGATTATATTATAGAAGTGACCATTATAACTTCGCAGAATTGGGAATACCAAGCGTCTTCTTTTTTGGTGGTTTCCACAAAGACTATCATCAGGCTACAGATGATACATACCTTATCAATACTACAAAAGTGGAGGACATAACAAAACTGGTTTACTTTACAGTGATCGACCTTGCTAATAAGCCGGGTGAAATACTGACTAAATATAAGAGTAATTAGTCTGTGGAAGCGTTGATCCTATCTATTGAGACATCCACCGTTCCATTCTCTGTAACGGTGAGTAAGAACGATTTTGTTCTTTCCACTATTGAAAATTCTGATCGAACGAAACTGGCTTCAGAAATAACGCTGATGATCGAAAGATGCTGTAGTCAAGCAAGTATTTCTCTACATGAATTATCAGCTATAGCGATTTCGCCAGGGCCAGGAAGCTATACTGGTTTAAGGATTGGTATGTCTGTGGCCAAAGGGCTTTGTTTTGCTTTGGATATCCCTTTGATATTCGTCTCAGGACTTCAATCTCTTGCGCTACAGGCAAAAAAAACGTATCCCGACGAAGTAGGTAAGGACGCCCTGTTTTGCTCGGCTCTGGACGCCAGGAGAAACGAAGTCTATATGGAGGTCTACGATGACCATTTGGATCAGTTAGTCCCTTCTACCTCTGTGGTATTACCTTTCCATTTAAATACATTGGTTCCTGATCACCATAAACGATTGATATGCCTGGGAGATGGAGGCGAGAAACTCATAGATCAACTAGGATCATATTCTTATGTATTCTACCCTATCTTGAGTAATTCATCCTGGATGGCTCCTCTCGCATTCGAGCAATTTAAAAAGGGTTCATTTGAATCAATTGAAACTTCAGAGCCATTCTACTTAAAACCACCAAATATCACCACTCCAAAGAACAGGATTTTGTAAATAACTTACACAATGTGGTCTGTTTTTCGCATTAAATGAAGCTGAGCGATAATTTACAGAGATTAGAAGTAAATTTATTTCAACCAATTTGATATATGTATGCGCTTGTTTATCAAACAAAAAGATAATTATATTGTTCTCATATGATAAAATAATTGAATTTAAAAAAGTTTGGTACAGTTTTGGTTATATAGTATGTATTATCCAAAACTAAATGCATATATGATATGAGAAAACAAAAAAACGATGCTATTTCGCTGAAAGGTGGGAAATCCGAAATGCACCTCGATTATACAGCTCTGCGTAAAGCCGTACTGGTATTGCGAGCTGTAAATCACAAATTAAGGCAGCGCATTATCGATCTTCTTGAGGAAGGCGATAATATGACTGTCACAGATATTTATATTAAATTAAGGTTAGAACAATCTGTAGCTTCTCAACATTTGGCCATTTTGCGGAGGTCAGGTGTGGTGATAACAGATCGTCAAGGCAAGTTTATCTACTATTCATTAGATAAAAATCGCTTGGCGCAGATTTCAAGGCTAGTTGAAGAGCTTGCAAATTAAATTATTTAAAACATTGTAACTATTTGATATACAAATACTTAAACAATTTTAATTTAAGAATTACATTAAAGTCGCTCCTTAATTTAAAAATAAATGCCATAATTTCAAAAAAATTATGGCTTTTTTTTTGTAAAATAAAAAATTTGTTTCATTTTTGTACCACAAAGGTCGTAATAATGAAAGAAGAGCAGGTCAAACTACTTCTTTATCATCATTAGATTTATTAAGAAACACTACAAAATATTATTTTACATGAAAAAGACTAAGGTTACAATTGACAATGAAAAACTACAAATTTCCTCAGAAATCCTTCGCGCTCTTGCACACCCTTTAAGACTAAAAATTCTGGAATTCATCGACAAATACCAGAATATCAATGTAAACAAGATTTACAATACGTTGAAAATCGAACAATCCATTACTTCACAACATTTGCGCATTCTTAGAAAAAGTGGTGTCGTGATGACAGAAAAGACCGGTAAATATGTTCATTACAACATCGACTACGAAAAAGTAAACAAGGCGATGATCGCTGTAAACAACTATTACGCTTAAATTATAATTATAGAGATAAAGAATACATTTTACAGTTTTCGTCCATTTGTGATAAACTTTAATAGCTAAAGAAATGATCGAACATGTTACCCACATTGATCTTTAAACTTATTTTATAGAAAGCAAGATATACTTTCGTCCCTCTTTCAACAATTATAGATGGCCTGGAAATTGATTTTTTCAGGCCATTTAGTTTCTATACGCTGCCGCTAGTTTTCAATAATATTAAAGTAAGTTTTTACCAACGGTGGTGCGAGTTTTCAACTCGTGCTTTTCAAAGTCGGCTTTTTCTTAAATTTCAGCATTATTATCATACTTTCAGATTACTAAAAATGAAGTTCAACCCCTCCAGGGTTGGGAATCGCTTATTAATGATCCACGGGTTGCACCCGAGGTTATTGAAGTTTAACCCCATTGCGGTTTGGAGAAAGGTTTGATGTTAAGAATATTGTAAGCTTGAATAACGAATCGTCCTTGAAGGTTTTCTTCGAGTTTTCAATCAACGTTGACGCGAATTTCCAGCGCTGGCGTGAGTTTTTAACGCTGGCGCGAGTTTTTAACTCGTGCCAATACGGATAGACCTATACCAACCCTATAAACATCAACATTGGATCTTCTAATATTTTCTTAACTCTCACTAAGAATGTTACTGATGAACTGCCATCGATGACTCTATGATCATAAGACATAGCCAGATACATCATCGGTCGTATTTCTACCTGATTATTAATAGCTACCGGTCGATTTATAATAGAATGCATGCCCAATATGGCTGACTGTGGTTCATTAAGAATCGGTGTACTCATCATACTGCCGAATACTCCACCATTAGTGATGGTAAACGTTCCACCCTTCATTTCATCCAGGGTTAATTTATTATTGCGTGCTTTGTCAGCAAGTGCTTTGATCTTCAATTCGATCTCATGTAGTTGAAGGCTCTCTACATTATGAACCGGAGGCACTACAAGTCCTGTTGGCGTAGAAACTGCTATGGATATATCTGCATAGTCATGAAAAATGAAATTGTCTCCGTCGATACTAGCGTTGATCTCAGGCATTTCCATTAAAACAGTAGCGCAGGCTTTTGCAAATAATGACATATAGCCTAATTTAATGCCATATTTTGCTACAAAAGCTTCCTGGTACTTAACCCTCATGGCATTAATGTTGGTAAGATCCACTTCATTAAAAGTGGTCAACATAGCCGTATTATTCTTAGCAGAAACCAATCGGCTTGCGATCGTCTTCCTCATTCTACTCATCTTCTCTGTTCGTTCATTTCTCGAGAAAGCCGTTGCTGTTACTTTTTCACTCACAGCCTGTTCTTTTTGAACTTCAATTGCAGGTTTTTCAGCATTTATGGCGTCATCTTTAGTGATGCGTCCATCTTTTCCGCTTCCTTTAACTGCGTCAGTATCGACACCCTTTTCAGCTAATATTTTTGAAGCCGCAGGTGATGGACTGCCGACAGCATAACTACTTGACGTTTCAACTGCTTTGGCAAGTACTGCAGGTTTTTCAGCTGCAGGAGCTTCAGTTTTCGCTTCCTTAGTTTCTGCTTTTTCTTCTTTACCTGCGAATGAAGTATCGATTCTGGCTACCAGATCACCTATTTTAAGATCTTGACCTTCTTCTGCTGCGTAAATTAGTTTACCGGCTGCTTCTGCAGGAAATTCCAGTGTCGCCTTGTCAGATTCGAATTCACAGATAGGATCATCCAGATTGATAATTGAACCATTAGGTTTAAGCCATTGCGATAAGGTAACTTCATTAATAGATTCGCCGATAGTAGGGACTTTCATTTCTATGATACTCATAAGGACATTTTTAGATAAGTCTAAATATATATTTTAGTTGATTAAAAAATAATCAAGTTGCTAAGTTAGTGCTTTCTATTGTATCTAGCAATAGGTATAGAAATTGTTTATAAAATGAAGTAGTCTATAACTGTTTATATGTTTCCACTCGTATTCAACCTTACTAGCTGACATAAAAAAAGGAGACAATCCTTTGAATGTCTCCTCTCTTAGTTAAATCAAATAAGCAAAAATTTATATGTTTGAGGTGTTTATGACTTTTCTCCATTTATTGTGAACGACGTAGTCGTTTGTTTAGGGGTAGCAAGAATAAAAGGATCAATTACAGTTTGTGAAGGTTGTTTACCTATCGTGATCGGACCATACAATTTCAAAGGTTGGCCAAAAACTTGTACAGAGATCATATAATTTCCTTCTTTCAACTTATTAAAATGGTAGGTACCATCCATAGCAGTCAATTCTGATACGACTACAGAATTGTCACTTGCATCAAGGACGCTAACCATTGCATCATCTACAATCTTTTTATTGTCATACATGACTCTTCCGGATAATTTTTGTTGTTGAGCCTCCATATAAAAAGGTAATAAAAAAATAAATGAAGCGATCACTGTGAAAAGAAGTGATTTAATAATTTTAACTGTGTTTAGATTTTTGTTTTGTTGCATGATATTTTTAATTTAAAAATGAATAAATACTTTGTAGTGCAAAGATATGTCTTTTATATAGTACTCTGTATTACATAATACTATATGAAATCATATAAATTTTTTCTTATTTTGTACATATGATTGTCCTGCAACGCTTTCGAGGTTACAGGTTACTACAAATTCATTTTTATTTTAGATTAATGAATCGATATTTCCGATGAAAGAATGTCAAAAGAATGACCGTTTGAATAGAATTTGGAATTCTATGGGTGTCTGGATTAAAGGAATAATGATCACGTTTACTGGAAGGATGATTTTCTTTTTATATTGGAATATCATTCCCGATAAATGCGTGCCCATAATAGTTTTCTGTTAATCTTAATATCGAATGCAGGGATATAAAAGTCTATCACTAAGCTTAGCTAGGGTCATTCAGTTCTCTAAAACTTTAATATGTAATTGGTTGATAAATGGAGTAAGTTTTGCTTAAATTATTTTTATAAACATGGTATTATAACGCCAATCGACACCCCGGCTGTACTTTACTTCATCTTGTATTATTCAAGATTTCGTGACGTTTCACTTCCATGAAAAGGTCGCTTTGGCACCTTTTCATGGTCGTTCACCCCTCTGCCAGATGAGAAGTTGCGACTTTTTTCTTCTCTTTTTATAAGTTATGATTTTCAGCATTATACACATGACGACAAAATAGAAGTGAACGACCCTGCTAAACTTAGAGGGATAGCCAAACGACTTTAAGCTTGATATTATACGACAAAGTATTGGTCAATACAAGACTTCAGTTACGTATTGATAAAATTTGAAACATAGTGAATTCAGGATGATCCTAAGTTGTCGTATGTAGCATTGTTGAATGCTATGTCCATAAACAAAAAAAAGCACCCTTGCGGATGCTTCTTATTCTTATCAGATTATTAAAAATCTAATAATATCGTACTTACATTCAATGATTAGCTGTTGAAAGCAGTTGATTTAGTTACAACTTTAGCAGTTGCATTAGGCATATATACCGTTTTCAATACAAGATGCTCTTTCTTTTCACCGATTGTGATCGGGCCATATATTTTAGCAGGTTGATCCATTAATTGAATTGAGATAAAGTATTTACCTGATTTTAGTTCTTTAAATTTGAATGTGCCATCCACTTGACTTACCTCTGATGTGATCAAAGATCTGTCAGTGATATCTAGTACACTAATTACAGCGTCGTCCACTGCAGTCTGATCTGCATACATGATTTTACCTGACATTTTAACTTCAGATGGAGCTGTTAAGAATGATGTACTAAGCAATAGAATTGCGATTAATGACAATGAAATGGTCAATAATAAGTTTGTGTTAGTTGTTGTTACCTTTTTCATAACAAATATAATTTTGTTTAGTGATTACTTTTGTAATGCAAAGATAATAACATTTGATCGACATTAGTTCATTTTTCGGCAAATATAATTTGGTCTATTGTCTAAAACATTGTAATACAGTATGATAGAGGACATATATTTTATTCTGTATACTAACTTTCTCGACGAAATAATGTATTTATTAATACAAATCATGCCAATTCAATAAAATACATTAAGATAATATAGTATATGTCGATTTTATAAAGTAGGGTGTTAGTATAATTAAAATAAATTGATCTTTTAAATTAACTATCAGTTATTTATAATGTATAATTATTTCTAATAAAGAGATAGCGAGCTATTGAAGATATTTTAAGCAGATTCGATTATTCTGCTTATATGGGATACTTGCAATATTATATTTGGCAATTAAAATCTGGACAAATATTTATAACTTTTTATTGGTCTTTATAGCTTATTAAGTCTGAAAAACGACCATTAAGCATAATTATTGTATAAAGTACACTAAGTGATTAAGGTAATAGAAAACTCTTGGGAATGTGAACATTATATTGAGGCATCAAGTCTCCGAGCCAGGCCAAATATTGATTATTAAATATCTGTTAGGTACAACAATCTGATTTTTCCGACCTCGCTGCTCTTTGTCAGGAAAGCTTCTGATTTCCAACCTTAAGTTGTGAGAGAATATGGGTTTTATAAAAACCTTTTGGCTCCGATATTTGATTTAAAGTTATAGATCACTATATATAGAGGACCTTTCTATTTCCAGCCGGGCAGCATCAGGCATCAGATATTGAATAGATTTGCGTTCTTTGATCAATTGCCGGATGTGGGTGGATGATATGTCCAAAAGTGGAGCCTCTACAGAAGTAATATTAGGATGACTGGCTAAAGGCCCCAAGTCATAACCAGGCCTTTTATAAACGTATATCTTATAATTTTCGATAAGAAGTTCACTATTCTTCCATTTAGGAAGTGTCGGTACATTATCTCCACCCATGATGAGATAAAATATTTTATTAGGATACTTTTCTTTGAGATAAGTTAATGTATCGATGGTATAAGAAGGTTTGGGCATAGAAAATTCAATATCACTGACTGATAGCTTTGGATTATCTCCAATAGCAAGGTGAACGAGATTATATCTATCCCGATCCTTTGCAAGACTTTTTTTATCCTTAAATGGATTCTGCGGCGAGACGACCATCCACACCTGATCGAGATCAGTTTCATTGGCCATATGATTGGCTATGATAAGATGCCCTATATGAACAGGATTAAATGAACCAAAAAATAAACCGATGTGCTTATTCATTTGGCTCTGATATTAATCTTCTATTGACCTTTTGGTCATTACAGGCATGACAAGCATAAGAATATTCTCACCGATCTCGTCTTCCTTAGGAGTCAAAATTGCTGCTCTTGATGGTTGGGACAATGCTAGTCTGACTTCCTGTGCATCCAAATTGCTGAGTGAATCAATTAGGTATTTGGCATTATAAGTTAATTCTAACGGATCATTCGTGTATTGACATTTCAAGACTTCTTTAGCTTCATTAGAGAAGTCAGCATCCAATGTGTCGATCTTCATTTCATTTTCAGCTACATGGAATGAGGTCTGATATGTAGTTCTGTTGCCATATACTGTGATGCGTTTAAGCGATTGAAGCAATTCCAATCTATTGATGATGATTTCTTTGTCATTATTCAAAGGAATCACTGCATTATAGTTCGGAAATTTCTGATCGATCAGTTTGCAGTAAACTTTGTAATTTTTATATGCAAATAAAATCTGATTTCTCTCATAGCTGATGGTAATCGGAAGGTCATCATTGGCAATATGTTTCAAGATACTCACCACCTTTTTGGGATCACGAATGAAGCTTCATGGTCACCATTTTCATGAAATAAAGTATATTTTACCAACTTATGTGCATCGGTAGCGGCTGCTACTATAGAATCCGGCTGTATAGTCACAGAAAGGCCGAGCATGTTGGTCTTCATTTCATCAGTTGCAGCTGCGAAAACACAAGTATTCAAAGCTTTTATCAATCTATTGGCAGGAATGATAACCTGAGATTCTCCACTAATTTCTTTAATATTGGGATAATCCTCTACATTGTTCGAACTTGACTTATATGTTCCGTAGGCTGAGATAAGGGATAGCCCTGATGTCTCTTCATCATACACCAGTTCAATCGGCTGTTCCGGAAGTTCACGTAGTGTACTAACTAAAATATCGCCCGGGAAAGCAAACTTGCCATTCTCAGAAGGCACTATGGAAGTTTCTGTCACGATGGTAAAGTCCAGATCAGTAGATGTGATGGTCAATTTATCTCCTTCGACAGTAAATAAAAAGTCCGCCAATATTGGATAAACCGGTTTGGAAGGTATAGCATTTAATCCTACCTGTAACATTCTGTACAACTCTCCGGAAGAAATTCTCAAATTCATGTATAATACTTTTAATAAAGATCTATTATAATGCTTGTGACTTGCATGTCAAAGCTAATTTTGGAAGTGCGAAAGTAAGCAAAAGAAAAATTAAAAGGAAATATGCGCCTCAATTAATGGTTAATATAAGTCAATAGGCATTGCTCCTACTTTTCATAATTTCATACATTTGTTTTCAAGCCTAAACTAAATCATCAATGCTGAAGACTTTTCTTTGTCCCACACTAATGCGCTTGCCCCTAAAATAGCTGCGTCAGCTTCAAATAACTCAGATACGATAATCTTAATTTTATTACGGAATAATGGAAGTAGATTGTGTTCGAAGGATTCCTTTGTAGGAGTTAACAAGATATCGCCGGCCTTAACAAGTCCTCCAAACAATATTATTGCTTCTGGAGATGTAAACATTGCAAAGTTTGCAAGTGCCATTCCTAGTATCTTCCCTGTATAAGCGTAAACTTCTTTAGACATAGCATCACCTTTCATGGCACACTCGTAGACAATTTTGCTACTGATCTCTTCTATAGGGTAAGCCTGTAATAAGGATTCTTCATCTGACCTTTTCTCTACAAATTCTATGGCTGTCCTGGTCAAACCAGACGCACTTGCATACATTTCAAGACTACCATACAAGCCTGTTCCTGGGTGAAATCTTCCATCAGGAATGATGATGTTATGACCTAATTCACCTGCAAATCCATCGTGCCCATATATCAACTGACCATTAGCCACGATACCACTTCCAACACCTGTACCCAGGGTGATCATGATAAAGTCCTTCATGTTTTTAGCAGCACCATAAGTCATCTCTCCAATAGCTGCAGCATTTGCATCATTGGTGAGTACGACATCAAGGCTGAACTTATCCTTCATCATTTGAGCCATAGGGATTACACCTTTCCATTCGAGGTTTGGCGCGTATTCAATGGTTCCTTTGTAAAAGTTTCCATTGGGAGCGCCCATTCCGATACCTTTGATGTGAGATATTCCACCAGCGTATTCGATAGCAGGTAAAACAGCTAAAAACAGTTCGTCAATGTAAGACTCAACTTCTTTATGATTGCTGGTTTTTATTGATCCTCTCTGGATAACTTTCCCCGCTCGATTGACTATGCCAAAAGCTGTATTGGTTCCCCCAATATCTATGCCTATAGCCAGATCATCACTATTTACCATACTAAATTTTCTTTCTGTGAATAAATCTTAATGACTTATTCCTGTTTGTTGATCATAATCTATTCCCTGGCGCTTCAATATTGTTTTCACTCTGAAGGAGAAGAATAATAAATAAGCAAAACACAAAGCAGCAACCCAGAATGAAGCGTGAATACCATAGCCTTCCACTCCTGGGTTATTGATCTGCAGGAAGTCAGCCAACTTACCCTGGATCGGAGGAATAATACCACCACCCAATATCATCATTACTAAGAATGCAGATCCTTGTGAGGTATACTTACCTAGTCCTGCTATAGATAATGCAAAAATAGATGGCCACATGATAGAACAACACAATCCCGCACTCAAAAAGGCATAAACGGCAATAATACCGGTAGAAAATATGCCGATCAACATTGCTGTCACAGCAAGCGAACTAAATAGTATCATCGTTCTCACAGGTTTTTCATCACTGATATAGAAAGCTACTATCTGTATCAAAACGCAAACCACATACCAATATAATGGAGTCATATCATACTGTGCAATTGTGTTGGCAAGAATTACCACACCAAAGGCCACTAGAGGTACCACGAAGGTGAGTATCTTTTTAGTCATACTTGAGAAGTTGAAAGCAGCAATACTTCCTGCCCAACGACCAATCATAAGGCTACCCCAATACATGGATATAAATGGAGCTACTTGCGAAGATTTATATCCACCGAAGGAAGTTTGTTTTAGCAGTTCAGCAAGATTACTTCCTACGGTTACTTCTACACCGACATATAGGAATATGGCGAGCATGCCCAGCACAAGTTGTGGATATTTCATTGCTCCCCAACCTCTTTCGTCTTTTTTAGCACTCAAATTAAAAGTGAGTAATCCAATTATCACTACGCACAATGCGCCAAACAGCCAGTACATTCTATTTCTTTCCAATGGGGCCTTGAGATCATCATGAGTTGTCTGTGTATTGTTTTTTAGAGTAGTAACTTGTGCAATTTGCGTGGCAGCGGTCGGATTAGGAACAGTACCTAATGAATCAATTTGTTTGGTATATCCTCCTATGACCGTTTCGAGTCTTGCTACTTCTTTAGCTTCAACACTTCTGTAGCTCGCAAATACAGGCACAAACATTATTATTAATAACCCTGACATTATAAGCAATCCGTAAAAAGCCTTTGTAGCCTTTTCAGTTGGTTCCTTTATAATTCCTGCAGGTACTTTTTTTGAGAAATGGAACAAAGATGCTGCTGCAATAAATAATGCACCTACGCAGCAATACAATATTATAACCTTTGATAATCCCAATGCCGCAATCTCTTCATCTGAAATAGCTTTAGCGGTGCCGAATAATGCGAGAGCGATCACCAATGGTCCTATTGTAGTACCAAATGAATTAATCGCTCCTCCCAAGGTGATTCTAGACGTACCTGTAGCCGGATCTCCTAAGGCTGAAGCGAATGGTTGAGCAGCCGTTTGCTGAACAGAGAAGCCCAATGCAACAATAAATAAACCTACAAGCATACCTGCAAAAGCATTAGCATTCACTGCAATGATCATAGCTGCAGCGCCAACTGCAGAAAATAATAAACCGTATACGATACTTTTCTTGTACCCCCATTTGCCTACGAGGTCATGTCCTCCGAATGCTCCGTAAGCAAATAAGCCTAATGCTCCTATATAATAAGCTGTATAAAATGCAAAGTCAATTAACTGAGATTGAAACTGGTCCAATGAAAAATAGTGCTTGCAAAAAGGTATAAAAACACTATTGCCGGAAGCGATAAATCCCCAAAAGAAAAAAACGGTGACAAGTGTCGTCAGGCCTCCATAGTTTGTTGGGATTGGGCCTTTATTTTCAATGTTAATATCTTGTGTAACGGACATTGTTTATACTTGAATAAATTATTATTGGTAAAAAATCTTACCAAGATAAATTAATTATATTCAATATAACAAATTATATTTTAACTATTTGGCAATATTATGTTTTTCAATGACTTGAATACTCACACTAGAATTAGAATAAAAGTCGGTAAGTAAAAAGATAATACAATCTTCAATATTAGGACTTTTAAAAGCTTTAATTGCCAACTTTGAATTAAGCCAAAAATAGCATAGATGAGACAATTTTAATATTCATTTTATTTAATAAATATTAAAAAATGTTAGAAATTATATTTCTGAATATTATCAATCAATTGTGCCGACTTGTATCTTCTGATTAAAATCTTGGGCTAGTAAACCCTAAAGACTGCATTCCTGTTTGTATTTCGGGAGCAGACATAAGCAAATCCCAAATCAATTTTGTTCTGTGATTCTCAATCATGACTACTATCGGTCCTTGGTCAATAGCAAGAGTAGACTTTGCAAACCAATTATTATGGAGCGAAAATCCATCATAAAAGCCCATAGGTCCCCATAGTTTATTGCCCAATTTGTAATAAAAGAAACGCATAGCTTGCATGCTTTCTTCCGGAGTATATGGCATAGAGGAGATAGCCGCTGTGGGCGTAATGACACTGACGTCATTAGAAGGTGAACTGGCGGTATATCCATTTGAAATATCTCCGGCTGTGAGTCCCCAACACTCAGCGCTGTACCCATAGTATTTTTTAGGATTTGCTATGCAATATGCCCTGTTGATAAGGGTATGAGCCTTTGTTTGTTCACCATAATCTGCGTAATCATCTTTCAACCCATTCGGATCAATGCCCAGAAATGTATAGTGCTCGAAAAATAATGGACCACCTGTTCCATTTCCCAATGGAAGGTTGATAGAATAGGCTGGTTTGTTATTTTTTATGCCTCCATTGCTGGCCCATCCCTTATGATAAACTTCTGTCGGAATAGCATGAGTAGGACTGCTGGTAGCAAGCAAATATGTAATCAGACATTCATTCCAGCCTCGGATCTGCAGGTTCATGATCCATGCTTTGTCTGGGCTCCAATGCCAGTATAACACATCTTCATTGTTTTTTCTGAACCAACTCCATTCTACATTTGACCATAAGGTATTGATGTCATCACGTATCTGTGTTTCAGATGGATCATTGCCATCGAAATATTGCCTCAACGTCAAAAGACCTGCCATCAGAAAAGAAGTTTCTACGAGATCCGCACCGTTATCGTTGGCACTAAATGGTATAGTTTTTCCTGTGGAGCCGCTAAACCAATGTGGAAACGCACCATGATAAGTATCCGTTTTATTTAATAAAAAATCAACTATTAATTTTGACCTTTCCAAGCCTTCTGATTTAGTGATAAAACCTCTTTCTATTCCCACAGGTATTGTCATAAGGCCGAAACCGCTTCCTCCACTTGTCACAAGATCTCCTGACGAATTGCGCTCACGTGCCAATCCGGAGACCGGATGTCCGAATTCCCAAAAATAGGCAAATGTTCTTCGTTGAACTGAATCCAGCAAGCCTTCATCGCTGATTCTTGGGAATTTATCCGAAGGATCAAGCAAGGTATAGAATTCAAAATCGAATTCATTATTCAAGGTGATGTTGTCAATGCTTTTTAGTTCACTTCCAATGATAACCTCATATTTTGTAAGATAATTTAAAGGTTGAACAGGTGTCATTGAGATAGTAGAATCAGTCACTGAAATATTAAGTGAATTGCTATACCCAGAAATTCTAACATTACCATCTACTGTTTTAACATCAACTTTTTTATTGAATTTAAATACGAAAGATGGTGTTAGACCAATGCCTCTTTGGCCGTTTGTACTGTTTCCATTTAAAGTAGCAGATTCGACACTAAAAGAACCTGCGGGTATTGGATCATCATCTTTTTTACAACTTAGAATACTAAATATTATAAATAAAAAAACTGTCAGCCTCAAAATCATATAAAATTAAATTTGCTTGTAGAAATAGAACGAGATTTATGGTGATATGTTGGCTATTCAGATTTTTTAAACTCGAAACCAAGTTTAGTCAAACCATTTTGGACGTCTTTATTTTTCATAAATAATTTCCATAATAATCCTGTCCTATAATTTTCGATCATTACAATTATTGGTCCCTGATCAATAGCTAAATGTGAATCTGCAACATAGCCTGTCTGCGGACTGAAAGAATCTGCAAAACCATACTTTGTCCATATTTTATCTCCTAGATCCTCATAAAAATGACGCAATGCAGCCATGGATTCCTTTGGTGTATAAGGAAAAGAAGACAGTGATGCAGTGGGTGAAATATATCCAAGATCATTGGTTGGCGAATGTGCACTATATCCTTCCATGTTGTCACCGGCAGTTAGCCCCCAACAATTTGCACCATAACCTTTATATTTCTTGGGATTATCCACACAATAATCGTAGTTGATCAATGAATGATTCTGATTTTGAACCCAATAATCTGCATATCTATCCTTCAATCCACGAGGATCTAAACCCATAAAAGAATAATGTGAGAAAAATAAAGGTCCTCCATAATCAAAGCCCAAGGGCAATTTATGTCCATAAAATTCTTTTCCGTTTTTAAAGAAATTGCTCATAGCCCATCCTTTGTGATAGACTTGAGGATCGATCGGATAAGTCGGACTGGACGCCGCCAGAACATAAGTGACCAGACATTCATTGTAACCTCGGATCTCAAAATCCATCGCCCAGCCACAATTGGGGCTCCAGTGCCAGTATAATACGTTTTGTCCATCTTTTGTATACCAGTTCCATTCAGCCTCACGCCAAGTCCAGTTAATCTTCGCTCTCAGTTGTTTTTCCACAGAATTGTTTTGATCAAAATATTCTGCAACACATAGCAAGCCTTGAAACATAAAGGCAGATTCTACAATATCGCCGCCATCATCTTTCCTCCCAAACGGCCGGACCTTGCCTGAAGGGCTCTCCCACCAATGTGGAAACATGCCATGAAAACTATCTGCCTTTCTGATATAATTGACGATTTTGAGCAATCGCTCTGCTCCTTCTTCTCTTGTGATCCATTTTCGCTCAACCGCGACTATAATGGCCATGACACCGAAGCCACTGCCTCCACTTGCTAAAACTTCACTGCCGTAGTCAGTTACGTTGCTTCTTTCTCTGGCGAGACCTGAGACCGGATCGGCAAAGTCCCAAAAGTATCTAAAAGTTACTTTTTGCACTTCTTCAAGTAACTGATCATCTGTAAGGCCTTTTTTGACAGGCTCCAGGACAATGTTCGACTTCTTTTGAGCATAGTTACTAATGCTAAATAAAATAAAAATCATTAAAAAAGAAAGAAAACGCATGTGGCGGAGTATTTTTCTGAAAAGTACAATTAATTTTTGAAATCGATAATTTCTAAAGTTTCATTGGTAAGTGAGTCTAATCTGATAATTATAAGGGGATTTGGAAGATATCACAGAGATACAGGAGGTTTTATGTGGTTATTCCATTTTAGAGTTGCTCTAATTGTTTTAAGACACCTTGCATTTTTACAGTTTTTGAGATTCACAGAGAGATTTGACTATTGTCAAATGCTACTTTGTTTGGATTGCATTTCAGGTTGGATGAAGACATTTCATAATTTGCCGTTAACTTCAGTCAACGGATCAGAGCATAATGTTGATAGGACTTTAGTCCCAGGTTTTCATGAGTCTTTATACAAAGTGTTACTGAATTATCTTTTTGAAAATCTTTATTTATCTAGTTCAATTGCTTTGAGTTTTAGCTAATTCTCAATCTTTATCCGGCTGAAGCCAAATCTTGTCTTTTTTGCAAACACTTCATTTTAATACGCTCAATGATTCTTATTTCTTTGCTCTAATCTTGCTGAAGGATAGGACTAAAGTCTGATAAAGGCAGAAATCTGAGTCCGTTGGTTAAAACCAACGGCAAGTTATTGCACAAAACAAGAAAAGGGGATTTGGAAGGTATAACAGAGTTTCACAGAGGTATTTTTTGGACACATTTCAATATGAAAGTTACTTCCATTTTTGAATGATTTTCACTGTTTTACTTTTTTTAATTTGCACAAAGGTATTTGAGTGTCCGTCAAATGCTACACCGATCAGTCTGTCTTTAATTTGAATACTTAATTCTCTGTGCATCTCTGAGCCTTCTCAGTGAAACTCAGAGATATCCTTGAATTTTTCTTTGTGAAACTTTGAGTTTTCTTTGTTAAACTTTCTGATACAGCCTCCTACAATGAAAAAAGGGAATCCCGATCTTTATCGACATTCCCTTTTAAAATTTATTAAGCATCACCCTTTCCGTAATATTCATCCTGAAGTGAATCAGGAGGACCAAATTTTACACTTTCTTTAAGTGCTTTTTGATAATGTAAAGATGAAGCCATATTTATTTTAAATCCTCACAGGATTCTGCTAATTATTTTTTTGGTGGTTTTACTGTATGGAGATCATTGTTATTTATTAATTGTTAATTATTATTTTAATTTAAACTGAAAGCCATTCAATTAAATGGAGGTATCAGGTCCTTACAATAATCGCCATTATTCATCTTTCACTATTCATTGACTTACACTTTGATTTCCTTCCATTTTCCTCTTTTGAAAAGAATAAAGGAAGCAATCGTGATTAAGGTCTCAGACACCGGAATGGAAATAAATACACCCATTGGACCCATATCGCACGTTCTGGCAAGGAAATAAGCAAATGGTATCTGAAATAACCAAAATCCAATAAAATTAATCCAGGTCGGAGTGACCGTATCGCCGGCACCATTAAATGCATTCATCATTACCATGCCTACACCATAAAATACATATCCGAGACAGATCACATTCAATGATTGCCTGGCTACATTTATTACGGCCATGTCAGTAGTAAAAAAAGAAATGAAAAACTCTCCACACGTCAGAAACAATGCGGTCACAATAGCCATAAAGATTACATTATATCGTATGGTAATTGCTACGGACTTTTCTGCTCTTTCTACCTGTTTTGCACCAAGATTCTGACCAACTAAAGTTGCGGCTGCATTGCTTAACCCCCATGCAGGGAGCATGAAAACCATCATTAACCTTAAAGCTGTCTGATATCCGGCACTACGTGCATCTCCACCCGTCTCTGCGACTAGTTTCGCTAGGAATATCCAGCTACAGGAAGCAATGACAAACTGCAGGATACCAGGAGAAGCGATTTTGACCAATGATCCTATCTGTGGCCAGTCCGGCAACCAATGGCTTAGTCGCACCTTCAATGTATGCTTTCCACTGAATAAATGGTATAACTGATAGAGCACTCCTATAGACCTGCCTATGGTCGTCGCAATTGCAGCACCAGTCAATCCCATAGCAGGAATAAACCAAAGTCCATTGATAAATATAGGACACAATATTATATTGATAATATTCGCCAACCAAAGGCTTTTCATGGCTATAGCAGCATTTCCTGCACCTCTGAATATACCATTGATCAAGAAAAGTAGCATTATGAATATGCTGCCACTCATCATGATTTGCATAAAGGCTGTTCCCTTGATAGCTGATGTTTCCGAGGCACCTAAAATCAATAATAATTCTTTGGCTTTGATAAATCCAACGATACTAAGTACTATAGTAATAGCAATCGATATGATGATAGCTTGCACACCAGCCCTGGCAGCGGCCTCAGGATTCTTTTCACCAATTCGCCTAGCTACAACTGCAGTAGCTGCCATACTCATACCGATAGCAAGAGAATAAATGATAGTTAGGAAAGATTCTGTCAAACCTACGATCTGCAGCGCATGACTGCTATCTTCGAGATGACCAACAAAATACAGGTCTACCAATGCAAAAACAGATTCCATGATCATTTCGAACATCATCGGAATAGCAAGTAGTATCACTGATCGACGGATACTACCTTTTGTATAGTCCATTTCCTCTCCTTTAAGAGATTGGCGGACCACATTAAAAACATCACGCAGTGTTGTGGTGAAGTTTGATTCAGACATTTTTTATTAAATTTAACTATGAAGTAATAGGGTCAGTGAGACTGACCGCAGTGTAAAATAAATAGTTCGCAAACAGCCTTAGTGCTGTGTGGAACCAGAGAGAAAAAACTTCATAGTCCGTTAAATTTAAGGCAAAGGTAAATTAATTTTTAAAAACGATATTTTTTGTAAAATAAATAGTGCTTCTGATTTGCTTTCTATTTCGCTAGCACGCTAACCCTTTTAACCAAATGTCCTTCATTCGTGCGCATCCACACGTAGTATATGCCGGATTTTAAATCGCCGATTTTAAAGGAGTGTTTCCAACCACCTACAGGTGTGGATGCCCGATACAATTCCCTGATAAGGGTCCCATTCTCATCCATGAGATCGAGTCGCATGGCTGTGTTTTGTATAAGATCTACTGAAATATTTATTTCATTTGAAGCTGGATTTGGGTTAATATTCATCGTATGAAAATTAGTTTTTTCGACAATTTTTGATGTTGCTATTGTTTCTAAATTATAGATGTACACTGATTTACCTACAGCTATTGCTGTATTTGAGTCAAGAATTTTTATCTTGTTAATTGAAGATCCAAATTCTACGTATTGCCATGAATTACCTCCATTTTTTGTTTCCCATAGACCCGCATTCCATTGATCACCTGCCCACCCGATACTGTCATTAAGGAATGCTGCGCCTCCGAGAGGAAGGCTTTCTGCTGCGTTTTCAACTACAAAAACTTCTTGCCAACTATCTCCATAATCATGTGTGATGAAAGTTGTTTTGCCATCTTCAATAGATCCTATACCCAACCCATTGCTATTTACATTTAATTTCCAGCAATAAGAAGCGGGAGCATCAGATTTGGCAACTTCTGTCCAAGTTTTTCCGTAATCAATTGTTTTGTAGATACTTGCATTTCTTAAAGGATTAGAATTACCTGCTATAAGATAAGTTGAATCATTTAACATTTGACAATCTACAAGCGCTGCTGCTTGAGGAATGGATTTACTGGTCCATGTATGACCTGCATCTTTGGAAAAATAAAACTTAGCTGGTTCAGAATAAATCCCAACTCCTATAATAGTGCTGCCCATATGATCCAGACCGCAAATGCCGAACATACCTCCTGAGACTTGGTTGTCAATTCGTGTCCAAGTAATTCCAGCATTTACTGTTTTATATAGTCCTGTCCCACCTACAGCATCATAAATAGATCCAATAAACCCAATCGAATCATTTATAAATTCAATACTTCTTATGTAGGCGTTATTGGGCAAAGAGCCGATCTGACTCCAACGTTCACCCCTATCTTCTGATCTGTAAATAATGCCTTTCTGTCCTATAAATGCAACAGAATCATTGGTAAAATAAATATCATCGAACCTGCTAGTACTTGGTGCATCTGCTGCAATTCTCCATCCTCCCTGTGCATATATTTCTTTATTAAAAAAAAATAGAATTAATAATTGAATTAATATAAATTTCATGATAAATATTTAATGTCTGATAATCGTCTTTAAGAGCCTGTGACCTTCATTACATCGGATCCAAATATAATAAACACCTGAAGAAAATTCACTGACATCAAAAACATATTTATGATTTCCCCGAGAAAGCACTTCCCTGAAAAGCAATTTTTGAATCGCGCCGCTTTCATTTAGTAGATCCAGCCTCATTTCTGTTCCGGTCAATAGATCCATCTCAAAAGTAATCTGCCGATCTGCCGGTGTCGGGGAAATTTTAAAAGTGTGAAAAGGAATTTCTTTAATATTCGGTTGGGTATTTAAAGTTGCGGATTTATACTTATAGACTGTTTCGCCAACAGCAATAGCAGTGTTTTCATCGAGGATTACGATTCGATTTATATTATTTCCAAAAGATAACCATTTCCAGCTCTGCCCACCATCTCTAGTTTCTAATAAACTGCTTCCCCATTGCACTCCTAACCAACCAATGGAATCATTGAGAAAAGCAGTACCACCGAAATTACCATAGGATGCATTCAAACCATTTATTTCTTTTAATTCCCAATGATCTCCAAAATCATATGTGACAAAAAATGATTTATCAAATTCAATTGACCCAATACCAAAACCATTTTTATCAATAAATAACTTCCAGCAGTAAGAACTGGCTTTGGTATTTGTGGCAAACTCTCCATGTTTTACCGGAATTATTGGTTTTTAAAATTACTGAAGTACTTTTATTTAATTCATTTATACGGGTTCCGGAAACCAAATAAGTTGAATCGTTTAATATCAAACAATCAACTAAGCCTTTGGCAAATGGGACCACTATTGACTTCCAGGTTTCTCCACGGTCTTTTGATACAATAAAAGCTGAAGGTCCGGAATAAATACCTACCCCAATTATTGTATTGCCTTTATGGTCAAGGCCACATATTCCATTTAGATTTATATCGACTTTGTGATTAATACTTTCGAATGAGTTTCCTCCATTTCGTGTAATATAGAGACCCGGTTTAGTACCAGGGTTTGCCAAAACTCCAGCGAAACCCAAAGAATCATCTAAGAATTCCAGACTTCTGAAGTAAAGTGGTTTTGACAGTTGTTTTTGCCGAAGCCATGTATCTCCCTTATTTACCGTTTTATAAATCCAATATCCATTCCCAATGTATCCTGCGGAATCATTAATAAATGAGACATCATTAAATCTATCATCAGTAGGTGCACCATCCACGACACTCCATCCACCTTGTCCGTAAGTCATGTATAAAGATGAGCAAAAAAGAAAATTACAAATTAAAAGGAAGGTTGTAGTTTTTGTTTTCATGAGTAGTATTTTTAGAAGAACGAGATTAAGTTTAAATTTGTGAATTTAAAATTTCAAAAACCTAGTTTTTCCAACCAATAATCAGATATTTCCTATATTTAGCATCCTAAAAAAAACATATATGTATAGATTGAATGGATTGATGCTTGGCCTTTTGATGGTAATTTGCAGCTCAATATTTGCACAACAAGGAAAGCCAGATCGAATGAAAGTATTCATTGACGGACTTATGGCTAAAATGACACTTGAAGAAAAACTCGGTCAACTTAATCTTCCCAGTGCCGGAGATATCACTACTGGTTCTGCCAATAGCTCAGATATTGCTTCTAAAATTAAAGCAGGAAAAGTCGGTGGACTATTCAATATCAAATCTGTAGAAAAAATAAGAGATGTTCAGAAAGTCGCAGTTGAAAATAGCAGACTAAAAATTCCATTGATATTCGGTATGGACGTCATTCATGGTTATGAAACAGTGTTTCCTATTCCTCTTGGTTTATCATGCACCTGGGACATGGCAGCCATCGAACAAAGTGCAAGAATAGCCGCCATAGAAGCAAGTGCGTCCGGTATCAACTGGACATT
This sequence comes from Candidatus Brachybacter algidus, assembly GCA_016711705.1. GTDB lineage: Bacteria > Bacteroidota > Bacteroidia > Chitinophagales > Saprospiraceae > Parvibacillus > Parvibacillus algidus. The sequence continues at coordinate 91,262 of JADJSK010000013.1, forward strand.
TTCGCCCATGGTGGATCTCTGTCGTGACGCTAGATGGGGAAGAATATCAGAGGGTAGTGGAGAAGACCCATATTTAGGAAGTAAGATAGCATCGGCAATGGTCAAAGGGTATCAGGGCAATCTGACTAAGAATAATCAAATCATGGCATGTGTCAAACATTTTGCCTTATACGGAGCATCAGAAGCGGGAAGAGATTATAATACGGTGGATATGAGCCGTATCCGAATGTATAACGAGTATTTCCCTCCCTATAAAGCAGCTATCGATGCCGGTGTTGGAAGTGTCATGGCTTCATTTAATGAAGTAGATGGTATTCCTGCCACAGGTAATAAGTGGTTACTTACTGATGTCCTGCGCAAGCAATGGGGCTTTCGTGGATTTGTAGTTACAGATTATACAGGTATCAACGAAATGATCGATCATGGCATGGGTGACTTACAGACGGCAAGTGCGCTGGCACTGAAAGCTGGAGTAGATATGGATATGGTCGGTGAAGGATTGTTGACTACTTTGGAAAAATCTTTGAAAGAAGGCAAAGTCACTAAGGCAGAGATCGACATGGCTTGCAGGAATGTATTGGTTGCAAAATATAAACTGGGACTGTTCGATGATCCTTATAAATATTGCGATGTGACTAGAGTGAAAAAAGAAGTTTTCACACAGGAAAATAGAAATATTGCTAGAAAGACAGCTGCTGAAAGTTTTGTCCTACTTAAAAATGAAGGCAATATTCTTCCACTTAAAAAATCAGGTTCCATTGCTTTGATAGGACCAATGGCTGATGCAAAGGAAAATATGACAGGCACCTGGTCTGTTGCGGCTGTTGGTGATAATTCTACTTCTTTGAGAAAAGGTTTGGAAACAGTGGCAGGTAAGGATGTGGTGGTCAGATATGCAAAAGGTTCGAACCTGATTGGTGATGCCGCCATAGAAGAAAGAGCGACTATGTTCGATAAATCTATTGGGCGAGATAACAGAACCGATGATGAAATGATGGCAGAAGCGTTAGAAATAGCTAAATCGTCGGACGTCATCATTGCTGCAATGGGCGAAACTGCAGAATTTAGTGGTGAGAGTGCAAGCAGGACTAATCTGGATATACCTGATGTTCAAAAAACTTTATTGATGGAGTTAATGAAATTGGGCAAACCTGTTGTGTTGGTGCTTTTCGCCGGAAGGCCATTGACTCTTAACTGGGAACAGGCGAACGTCCCTGCTATTCTTGATGTATGGTTTGGTGGTTCAGAAGCAGGATATTCTATTCCCGATGTATTATTTGGTGATGTAAATCCTAGTGGAAAATTAACTACTACTTTCCCTCAGAATGTAGGTCAAATCCCTATCTATTACAACCACAAGAATACAGGCCGTCCTCTACCGGAAGGAAAATGGTTCCAAAAATTCAGGTCCAATTATCTGGATGTTTCCAATGATCCATTGTATCCATTTGGTTATGGGTTGAGTTATACGATTTTCGAATACGGGAAACTTAAAGTTTCTTCAGATAAATTAAAAGGAGCACAGACACTAACTGCAAGTATTGAAGTGAAAAATACCGGAAAAGTAGATGGCAAAGAAATCGTGCAATTATACATTCGAGATATGGTCGGCACCGTGACGCGTCCGGTAAAAGAACTTAAGGGATTTCAAAAAGTGATGATCAAAGCAGGTGAAACTAAAACCATTGAGTTCAAGATCACACCTGAAGATCTGAAGTTTTATAATTCCGAACTGAAATTTGATTGGGAATCCGGTGATTTTCAGATCATGATCGGTAAGAACAGTCAGGAACTCAGTGGTACGTTGGTTAATTGGCAAAAATAAATTCTAATGGCAGTTGCTCAGAAACCTGCAACTTTTAAATATAGATTAAAACATCCATTCCTGCTGTCATCAGAAGAGGAAGTAGGAGTGGATGAAGTGGGCCGTGGATGCGGAGCAGGGCCTGTGGTTGCTGCCGCAGTGATCCTTCCGTCCAAAGTCAAGCTGAAATTTCTCAGAGATTCCAAAATGATGGACACCAAACTCAGATACGAATTAAGTTACCTGATAAAAAATGTAGCTGTGGAATATGCTATCGGAGTGGCTACTGTCGAAGAGATCGACGAGATCAATATTTTGGAAGCAACTTACCTCGCCATGCATAGGGCTATAGAAAAATTAAAATCCAGCCCCAAATTGCTGCTGATCGATGGCAATAGATTTAAAAATCAGACGACTATTCCCTATCAGACCATCATTCAAGGTGACGACAAGGTTCTCAGCATTGCTGCCGCTTCAGTTCTAGCCAAGACATGGAGAGATGATCATATGATACAACTTCACGAAGCCCATCCCGAATATCATTGGCATGCTAATAAAGGTTATCTGACTAAGGTACATAGGAATGCCTGTTTTCAATATGGTCTTACTCCCCATCATCGTAAGACATTCAAAGGTATGGTAGTAAACGAGATAGAGCCCTCATGAATACAAAGGAATCGATTTCTATTGCCTGGTTAAGAAGGGATCTCAGACTCGACGATAACAGAGCCATCTATGAAGCACATCAAACGGGGGATAAGGTATTAGTCTTATTTATTTTCGACACCGATATCATTGATGAACTGGATAAAGATGATCACCGGATCACGTTTATTTATGACAATCTTGAAAAAATTAGCACAGAATTAAATAATCAGAAAAGCGCCCTATTAATTCAGAAGGGACGTCCGGTTGATATTTGGAAAAAATTAGTCTCAGAGTATGATATTAAAAGTGTTCACATCGCCAGAGATTACGAACCTTATGCAAAAGAAAGAGATAGGGAAATCTTGGAATTACTAAGTTCTAATAATATTACTTTCAAGGGTTATAAAGATCAGGTAATTTTTGAAAAAAATGAAGTAGTTAAACAGGATAATGCTCCTTATACAGTCTTTACACCATTTAAAAATAAGTGGCTGGAGGCGTTTAAGAAAAATTCAATCATAAATTATGATCTGAAGACTTTCAATTTTATTTCTCATCAATTTTCATTCCCTACTTTAAGTGAATTAGGATTTAAAAGGTCAGAAAAAGAAGTACAATCATTTCAATTAAATGATCTCGAAAATTATAAGATAGAAAGGAATATTCCATCTTTAGACCATACGAGTAAACTTAGTCCTCATCTTCGTTTTGGCACCGTCAGCATCAGAAAAATTGTTGATAAAATGAAAGGAAATGAGGTGTTTCTTAGCGAATTAATATGGAGAGAATTCTTCATGCAGATACTTTACCATTTTCCGCAGGTCATTGACCATAATTTTAAAGAGAAATATAATGGTATTCAATGGCGGAATGATGAAGTCGAATTTAAAAAATGGTCTGCAGGAACGACCGGATACCCGATGGTGGATGCCGGAATGCGTCAACTAAATGAGACCGGATATATGCACAATAGAGTTCGTATGATTACCGCAGGATTTCTATGCAAACACTTACTCATTGACTGGAGATGGGGTGAGGCATATTTCGCAAAAAAATTATTTGATTATGAATTATCTGCCAATAATGGCAATTGGCAATGGGCTGCTGGGACGGGATGTGATGCTGCACCTTATTTCAGAATATTTAATCCGGAAGAGCAGTTGAAAAAATTCGATCCAAAACATTTATATATAAAAAAATGGATCCCAGAGTTTGGAACAGACCGTTATCCTTCGCCGATGGTAGATCACAAGGAAGCAAGATTGAGAGCATTGGATGTGTATAAAAGAGGAATAGCGGAAAAGTAAGTGTTTTGGCAGAGGATTTAGTTTGCTATTATTTACGCTCTATCAGATCCCACAGATTACCATATATATCCTGGAAGACACATACCCAACCGTGAGGTTGCTCTTCTAATTCTCTGATAATTTTGACCTGATTTTCAAGAAGGTTTTGATAATCTTTATTAATATCATCGGTATATAAAAAAAGGAAAACCCTGCCCCCAGTCTGATTGCCTATTCTCGATATCTGCTCTTCATTAGCAGCACGAGCCAGTAAAATATTGCATGATGACTCACCATTTGGTCGGATGACGACCCAACGCTTAGACTCGCTAATACGAGTATCCTCTATAAGCAGGAATCCAAGTTTGGAGGTATAGTAGCTGATGGCCTCATCATAATCCCTTACGATGATGGCTATTTGATTTAAGTTTTGTGCCATACAATTATTTAATTTGAATCACCAATTTAGATAAATTTGTAAATCAACTAAATAATTTAAATGAAGAAAGCACATGGAACTTTTTTTCCGCCTTAGTCATTTTAAAAAGTCATACATATAACATACTTTTACATTTTTTAAAACGTAAGACAATAATGACCATAGAAGAAGCAAATAAGGTAATAGATAATGCTAAGCTATTAATGGAACACGCCATGGAGCATCTAGCCCATGAATTAAATAAAGTCAGAACAGGAAAGGCTTCTACTTCATTGGTCTCGGAGCTAAAAGTTCAATACTATGGCGCTCCTACTTTATTAAATCAGGTAGCAAGTATCAGTATTTCAGATGCTAAAACAATCGTCATCCAACCTTGGGAAAAACCGATGTTGAAACACATTGAAAACGCAATCTTTGAAGCTAATCTGGGTATTACCCCTCAGAATGACGGTGAAGTCGTTCGACTCACTATTCCCCCGATGACCGAAGAAAGAAGAGTAAGTCTTGTCAAACAGGCCAAATCTCTTTCTGAAGATGCTAAAATAAGTGTGCGAAATGTGAGAAGAGATAGTATGGAACAGATCAAAAAACTTGTCAAAGACGGATTTCCTGAAGACATGGGTAAGAAAAAAGAGGATGAGATTCAAAAGTTAACCGACAGCTATACTGAACAATCGGGGAGGCTAGCCGATAGTAAGGAGAAGGAAATCATGATTATATAGTAGTCTTAAGTTAGAAATTAGAAGTCAGAAGTCAGAAGTCAGAAGTCAGAAGTCAGAAGTCAGAAGTCAGAAGTCAGAGGTCAGAAGTCAGAGATCAGAGGTCAGTTTACGTGTAATTTTTTGTTTCCAAAATTAAAGAAATAACTTGATAAGGTAAAATGTGATATGTAAAATGTCGATTAGCACAATATCCCCTTCTGCAAGAGGGTGAACGACGAAGAAAAGGTGCAAAAGCGACCTTTTCAAGGAAGTGAAACGGAACGAAGGCACGAAGAATGAGAGCCAAAGTGAAGTCAGAACATTTGATAGGCACGATCAAATGCTTCTGTGATGCCAAGGGGGAGTCTTTGATTTGTCAATTTCTATTTTTTGCAAATTATTGATTAACAATGTTTTACGATGAGTTGTATAGAAGCTTACATGTAATACTTTGCATCCAAAATCTTGGTTTTGAATTGGCAAGTTGGAATTTGACACAATTTATTATTAGCAAAATAAATTTTTAGGACACCAGAACTTAGTTTTACCTGCGCTCAACGTTTTTTAACGGATGATGTGCAATAATATTGCTTATACTATGTTCGTAAGGTTCAGGTCTTTAAATCAATGTAGTTCATATACTTATTTTAATTTCTTTAATACTTTCATTTGCTAGGATCTGCCATCGAAGTTTTATTCTGACTTCTAATTTCTAATTTCTACCTTAGATTTAGTAATAAAGATATCCTTATAGTTTATCACAATGTCGAAACTTCAGTTAGTTAATTAACACCACGAAATCATCCCTGAAATCTATGAAAGCCAACTTCGAAAGATCATTGCTTAAAGGGGTTCATGAAATACCTTTTGAAAACATTGCCGGGCTGGAAGAGCAGGTCTTCAATCAATTGTCTGTTATAGAAAAGTTTTTGATAGGAGACACCTTATTGACTTATTCAATGTCACCTGACAAATATCCCAATGAGATTGAAACTTCACCGCAAGAGGATTTTCCTTTTGGTTCGCCAAGCATTTCCAAGCATTTTAAACAGCTGAAAAAAAGTTCGGTTTCTTACGTTGTACATTTCCTTATTGCTGAGCATATAAAATATCGAAGATTGTTGCACCCATCAATGATCATACAAGTGTTAATGAATAAAAATGCTTGGGACGATCAGATGATACTGCTCCCAAAAGTATTGAGAAAGCGCGCCAGGTGGCTATCTTCAATGAAAAAGGATTGGAACTGGTGGAATGATGTTTTAAAACATGAAACTTGGGAAAATAAAAGCAGCGTCCTAAGAAATTTGCACTTAATCGTCATGCGGACATTCAAAATAGAGCAAGCAAATGTGCTGTTGATTGAAAGTTGGGCAACGGAAGCTAACGATACTAAAAAATTATTTGTCCAGATTATTTCAGAAACCTACCAATCTACCGATAACCCAATGTTACTGCAATTATACAATGCTGAAAATTCCAAACTGAAAAGTCAAATCAGACAGTTGATTTTCCTGTTTGAAGAATCAGCAGAATTTATTGCTTTAAAGGAAATGATCAAATCGACTTATGGATTTGTCGACAAGATCAAAACGCTCAATTTTCAGAAAGAAACGGAATTAAAGAGTTTGTTTTTGGACCAAAAGCTAGGTACGATCCCAACGGAAGTTTTTTTTACACATCCATTTGTATTTTTTAGCAATAATGAGAATAGGGATCAATTTCGTGAATATGTAGATTCCCTAAAAAACAAAGCAATTCTCCTCAATGAATTACTAATTAATTATACCTATAAAAGAGATATTAATTCATTGATGACATGCATTGATGCGGAGATGGAATTGGGCGAAGGTTTTATTTTGAATAATTCTATGCTAAAGGTTTTATCAAATTGTGGTCCGGAATTTATCAATGAATTACTTGGAGAAATGCTGTTAAGTTGTAATTCTATATCCCGGTGGAGGTTTTATCATCAATTGATATTATATGGGGAGGTCTCATTAGACAAAAAAAATACTTCAAGCCTGGTCACTTTGACCGGCTTGTATCTGAAGAGCTCAAGTTATAATAAATCAGCTATTACCGAGTTTCTTGCCCGTGCTTGTTACTGCATTCATACATCCTATTTGGGCGACTGGACCGTGATTTGTGGAGATCTAACAAGACAGAATCCTGAGTTGAAGAAGTTAAAGGTCATTGACATGATCGAAGAATTAATTACATTTAGGAAACAAATAGAATCCAATATCCTGCATGGAAAATAACATTAATAATATACGGCCTAGTGCTGAATCCCGCTACAAACAGGAATTGGAAGTGCTCGCCAAACATGATAAATTTGAAAAGCCGGCAGGTTGGAAACTTTCTCCAAGAGCTGTCATTTTCTATCTCACGGGTGGTAAACTCACAGACAAGATTACTATTGAACCTAAATATCTTGGCGACCGAAAATTGCTGGAACTATGCATCGCAACCTTACTTACAGATCGTGGATTGCTGCTAATGGGTCTGCCGGGAACAGCTAAATCATGGCTATCTGAACATTTGTCTGCGGCTATTTCCGGCATCTCTACTTCCATGATCCAGGGCACTGTCGGCATGGATGAGAACCAGTTAAAATACCATTGGAATTACGCAGAACTACTTCAGAACGGGCCCTCAGAAAAGGCATTGGTGAAAAGTCCTGTACTCCGTTCTATGGAGGCCGGTGTCATCTGTCGGATCGAAGAGTTGACAAGGATGCCGACTGAAGTTCAAGATATTCTGATCACAGTACTTTCAGAAAAAATGATGTCAATACCTGAATTAAACAAGGAAGTATTTGCTCAAAAGGGATTTAATATCATTGCTACTGCCAATGACAGGGATAAAGGAGTTCATGACCTATCAGCGGCATTAAGAAGAAGATTTAACATTGTTTATTTGTCCATGCCGGCTACTTTACAGGAAGAAATAGATATTATACATTTCCGGCTAAGACAGATACAAGAAGACCTTGGATTGGATAAATTTAAAATTCCACTTGAGCAACTTTCTGATCTGGTCACTATTTTCAGAGAATTGCGCAATGGAAGTACAGAAGACAAAAAAAATAAAATAAAATCTCCTGGCAGTTCTCTTTCAACTGCGGAGGTACTTTCTGTCATCCAAACTGGTATTCAACACTCTATTCATTTTGGTGATGGCAAGCTGGGGCCGGAGGATGTGGCTTCCTCAATACATTCTACTATCGTTAAAGATCTCAAACAGGATCAAGGTGCTTGGGAGGAATACCTAGAATCCGTGATCAAGAATCGTAAAGGATGGAAAATGTGGTATGATGCATTTAAGGCGGATGGATCGTTATAAGATGTCTTTAATGTGTGTATAATAAATTGCACAAAGGGAAAAAGAAAAGACTTACCGAACAAAGATTCCTCGCTCCGCCGGAATGACGTTATGTCAAATCAAAGATTCTGTCATTCCGACTGAAGGGAGGAATCTGCCAATTAAAAATCAACTAATATATTCGTATCCATTTTTTTATAAATTATTTATTAAAATATTTAACTTGTTGTGCATTTAGTTATACACACGTAAGTAATCATTTTTTAAGCTTCTTACTTTTTATTGCTAATTTAGCCGCTTAATTTTTATACAATATCAATATGCGCTTTTTTACATTTTTTGTTTTTTCTACAATTTTCTTCAATCTCAACGCCCAGGAATTCCAAAAAAATAACATCGAACTGCTTGGTAGATGGACAGTTCCGGCTGACAAAGAAGCAGAATATGGGACTGTTTTTAGTAGTTGCTATGGCTATGAGCAGGGCGGAAGAGAGTATGCCATTATAGGATGTGGTAACGGTACGATATATGTTGATATCACAAAACCTAAAAGTCCTGTTTTCTCAGATTTTGTTCCAAGTAGAGTAAAAAATGCAACGTGGAGGGAATACAAAACTTATAAAAATTATGCATATCAGGTAAGTGATGATGGCGGAGATAATCATTTTGATATTGTGGATCTCTCTTATTTACCTGATAGCGTTCACGTGGTATATTCAGGAAGTAAAGAATATTTTAAGACAGGTCATACTATTTTTATGGACGGGTCGAATATGTACATTGGGCTTCACAATCATACTTCAATGTCAGTATTCAGTCTAAAGGAAGATCCTACTAATCCTAAATTTCTACGTTTTCTAAGTGATGACTATCCGGGCGATGTGCATGATATGTTTGTAAGAAATGACACGGTCTATGCTTCCAAAGGATGGGATGGAGCGCTTCAGATTCTTGAGTTTAAAAACAATAGATTTATAGAAATAGGTAATTTCTCTAACTATCCATTCGTAGGTTATAATCACAGTAGTTGGTTGACTCCGGACGGCAAGACCTTAATTTTTACGGATGAGGTACCTGGTGCGCTGCCTGCCAAATCACTGGATGTAACTGATCCTGCGAATCCGGTTTTGGTGGATACTTTTTATTCGCAGTCTGGAAAAGCAACTCTGCACAATCCATTTGAAGGATTTAATAACACGTTTGTGATGGCAAGCTATGAAGACGGTGTTCAGGTATTTGATTATTCTGATCCTAAGGAGATAAAGTTGAGAGGATTTTTTGATACGCATTGGCAATCAGATGCAGCAGGGTCTACCGGTGGGTATAGCGGTACCTGGAGCGTATACACGCCACTTCCCAGCAAAAATATGATAGCTGTGGATAGACAGAATGGCCTCTTTGTATTGGATGCGACTGCGGCTTATTATCCTGAAGTCTCAAAAAGTAAAGATTTAAAAGATGCTATTAAAATGGTTTCTTTTCCAAATCCTGCTATGGATAATTTCAGATTGCAGCTACCTGAACAAATGGATGGAAGCGCTGAAGTGAAAATTTATAATACTGCAGGAAACTTAGTTTATCAAAATATTTTTGATGTTAATAGGTTAAGAAATCATGCTTTTGCAACAAGAAATTGGGCTAGCGGTATTTATTTTGTTCAATTAAGCAATAAAGGAAAATATTACATTAGCGAACAAGCCATCCGTTAATCTTATACTTTTAAAAAAGAAAAAATGAAACTGTTCAACATAATTATTACGGTAGTATTGGCTTTCAACTTGAATGCTCAAGACTATGATCACGTCAATATAGATCTACTTGGTACCTGGGCTATACCAGCTGATAAGACTCAGGAATTTGGCGATCATTATAGCTCATGCTGGGGATACGCGCAGAATGGCAGAGAGTACGCCATTGTAGGTTGTGCCAATGGCACAGCTTATATAGATGTCACAGATGCAGCAAAGCCTGTCTTTGTTGACTTTGTGACAAGCAAGATTAAAAATGCCATCTGGAGAGAATATAAGACTTATAAAAATTATGCTTATCAGGTTAGTGATGATGGTGGTCCAAATCATTTTGACATCATAGACCTTTCTTACCTTCCTGACAGTGTGCATGTAGCTTATACAGGTAATGATATTTTTAGGATAGCCCATACCATTTTTATTGATGGAACCAGAATGTACAGAGGTGGTAATATGAAAATATATGACCTAAGTAAGGATCCCGTCAAACCTGAATTGTTGTTGGACAATACAATTGGATATGTTCATGATATGTTTGTAAAAAATGATACGGTATATGCTTCTCAGGGGAATAATGGCCTATTTATCTATGAATTTAAAGACAATAAAGAACTGAATCTTATAGGTTCATTTACAAATTATCCTTACGCAGGATATAACCACAGCAGTATTTTAACTCCTGACGGCAAGACATTGATTGTGACTGATGAGGTTCCTGGAAGTCTTCCGGGAAAATCTGTTGATGTAACTGACCTTACAAATCCGATTCTTATAGATACATTCTATACACAGTCAGGCAAGGCAACTTTGCACAACCCATTTCTTGCACCCAATAATACATTTGTGATGGCGAGCTATCTGGATGGCATACAGGTGTATGATTATGCAGATCCAAAAGAGATACATTTGAGAGGATATTTCGACACGCATTGGCAAACTGATTCTACCAATATTGATGGTGGCTATGATGGTGCCTGGAGTGCTTATACAGAACTGCCAAGTCAGAATGTAATCGTCGTGGACATTACAAACGGTCTTTATGTGTTGGATGCATCTAAGGCTTACTATCAGGAAGTTTCTAAAACAAAATCAGTTAATAATTTAAGGATCAATACCTATCCAAATCCATCAGAAAATGGCTTCAATATTGAATTGCCAGCCTCTATCTCCGGTAGAGTAGAAGTCAAGATCTTTAGTACAAATGGATCTGTAGTATATCAAAACATCATGGATGCTGCTGTCATAAGATCACAACAGTTCACAACTTCTTCTTGGGCCAAAGGTGCTTATCTGGTGCAATTAAAGCAAAAAGATAAGGTATATCAAAGTGAGCAGGTCATAAAATAATACCTCTGTCTTAATGACATAATTTGCCGTTGACTTTAGTCAACGGACTTATGTATAATTATATCTAGGACTTTAGTCCCCCTTGATTCTAATCACAAAACGCTCTGCAGAAAATTCATGAAATCAGCCCATGATCTTTTGTCTGCATTGAAGTTGTAAGCGGCTCCTCTTGAATTGTCATCGCCAGCAGTTTTTTCTGTAAAGGCATGTACAGCATTGGCATAATAATTCATTTGCCAATCTGCTTTCCCCTTGCGCATCTCATCCTGAAAAAGGGAGATTTCTTCTTTACTTACATATGGATCATCTGCTCCGTGGCAGATCAATAATCTTGGGAAAATGTTTGTCACAACTCTATTTGAATCTCTGCCAAGACCTCCATGGAATGAGACTATACCTTTTACTGGCATATTGATTCTAGCAGCCTCAACAGCACCGGTTCCACCAAAACAATATCCAATGATGACGATTTTATCTTTAGAAGCACCTGATTTGATTAGTTCGTCCAATGCAAGTTGGATGCGATGTTGATATTCTGTAATATTTTTCTTGTAATAACTGGAGAGTGCACCCGCCTCTTTAGCGTCTTTTGGATAGTTTCCCTCGCCATATATATCTGCAACGAAAGTATGGTAACCCATTTCGGATAACTTTGTGGCCACTTCCTTTTCATGGTCTTGAATACCTTTCCATGCTGGAAGGATCAATATTCCTGCCTTATTTGTTTTTTCTTTTTTGGGCGTGCCATGCAGGCCGGTCAGTTTTTGATCCTTGTCGGAATAGTTTACTGGAGTGAGTTGAGCGTAAGTATTCAGACTCATCATTGCTAAAAGCATTATTATAAGAAATGGTTTCATTTTATTTTATTTAGATATCTTGAACGTGTTGAACGGGGAAAAGGTTTTAGGGAAAGCTCCCACTCAAAAGAAATAATTGAAATACATATCAGAACGCCATGACAATAGTCAGATCCCTCTTTACATCTCAAAAAAATGCCGGATCGAAGTATATTCTAGAACCTTAACAGAATAATTGGGCGTTTAATCAATCCAAAACTTTGTATATCTCTGCGATAAAAAATTTCCTTTCAGAAGCGCACAAAAAAAAGAGCCACTTCTGCGACTCCAATGTCATTAAGTTAAGCAATTGAAATTAATAATCTATTACTGACAATATTTCGGTGCGCTGCACCTGATAGGCTAGCAATTTTATTTCTATAAATATCCCCGTGCGCTGCACCTTTGCTTTTCTTCCAGGTGCAGCGCGCCACAATATTTCTAGAATTGGTATTAAGGCTGCTCCAAGGTGCAGCGCACCGAGATATTTTGAATTAACATATGGCCTTTACTTAATGACTCAAGTTTCGGTAGTTAAGAAACAAAGGTAGATGGCTGATGTTAGATGTTAGATGGAGTTTAGTCAATTGATTCATATTTTTTCTTTAATAGGTTTAATAGAAAAAATATTCATTTGATTGATGAAGGGACATCTAAAATCTACCTTCTAACATCTAACATTTTATTAAAATTTAAAATTCTTCTTCAAAAAAGTAGATTTGACTACCGAAACTTAAGTTAATGACATTGACCGCGACTCTTCTATTTCAACATTCTTTTTCTCAGAACTTCATTCCGACCGATACGCTGAACATCGTAGGTTTGCTGCCAGCTTGCTGAGCATATAGATCAGTAAGTCCCCATTCGTAGTTGGCATCAAGAGAAAATATCAACACATCGATACCGGCTCCGACATTTGCACCATAATTCCAGGTATTAAAATCCGCTTTTGCGAGATCACCTTTTTCTTTTACATTAAGCAGTTTGTTTGCTGTACCTCCGCCATGGATTCGCAGCTTGATCAACCAGGTATCGATGAGTTTAAAACCGACATTCGCAGGTATCTTCATGAAGGAAGCCTTACCTGTTTTGATATCTTTTACATCTTCCAGCGAGTTAATAGTTGCACCTGTATTGACATAATAAATACCGGGCTGGAAGTAAAATCGTTTTCCCAGTCTGACATCCACACCTGCCTGCCATCCTTTATCAGCAGTGGATCGATCGATACCATCCGGACGGTCTCCAACCCACATATAGTTGATACCCACCTTTGGAGAAACGGTAAATTGTGCGTGTGAGATAAAGGGAATGCTCAATAGGCAACAAAAAACAATTAATCTGTTCATGATCTTAATTTTAATAGGTTAATTACATTCAATGAGGCGATTTCTTTACGGACACGTTCCGTTTGAAATGCGCTTTATTCTTTTTTAAATCGTTTTAATTCATTTAATTATTTTTGCAACCAACCGAAAAATGTGTTATTTAAGTTTAATTTAAGATTTAACCCTATTATTCCGTAATTCTGAATGGCAAATGTTAAGAAAAAACACCAAGAAATAATTGCAGCATCAGCTGTGAGCAATGTATCTGTTGGAGAAAATAAATTGGCAGGATTGTTACCTAACTCATGGCTGGTATTTCTCATTGGTTTTATAGCCATAGCTTACTATGCAAATAGTATAGGCGGCACATACGTATTGGATGATGCTATCGTCATATCAGAAAATCAGTTTACACAGCAAGGAGTAGCAGGCTGGCCCGGTATATTTGGCAATGACACCTTCTTTGGATTTTTTAAGGAAAGCGGAAAGGATCATTTAGTAGCAGGTGGTCGATACAGGCCATTATCGTTGGCTATGTTTGCATTAGAAGGTCAAATCTTTGGCTTTAAACCTATCATCTTCCATATATTCAATTTACTATATTTTGCACTCACATGCATGTTGTTATTTGTTTTACTTAGAAAGATACTTTCCCATAAACTAGAACACAATTCTGCGCAGTTGATTGCTTTTTTCGCCGCGCTCATCTTTACAGTTCATCCCATTCATACGGAAGTGGTAGCTAACATCAAGGGAAGAGACGAGTTGTTATGTTGTCTATTTGGACTGGCAGGCACTTATTTTCTTTGGAAAGGGGCGATGGTAAATAAATTACTTCCTACCCTGGTTGCTGCTCTTTTTATGTTTTTGTCCATGCTTTCCAAAGAAAATGGCATTGTATTTATTGCCCTGGCTCCCTTAGCTATCTGGTTTTTTTCTGATAAATCCGCAGGCAGAATTGTGATATCCTCGATTCCACTGATAGCTATTGCTGCTGTATATTTATTAATCAGACATAGTGTCCTTGGTTCTCCACCCAATAATGGCCCCATAGTCGAGTTAATGAATAACCCATTTTTAGCCTGGACTGGAAATGGATATCTTCCTATCGATCTAAGTCAGAAATTGGCAACAATCTCGGTGACCATGGTCAGGTATCTTTGGCTGTCCATCATTCCGTACCCACTTACCAGCGATTATTATCCAAAACAAATTGCCATTACCACTTGGTCAGACTTTATGGCCATACTTGGCGTACTCATATATGGGGCGATGATCGTGTGGTCAATAATCAGACTTAGAAAAAAAGAAATAGCAGTTTTTGGTTTACTATTCTATTTGATCGCATTATTCCCTATGTCCAATGTATTATTTCCCGTAGGAACATTGATGTCAGAGCGTTTCCTATTCATTCCAAGTATCGGTATCAGTTTGATAATAGCTTGGTTATTATGTAAATATGTTGTTAAAAATAAGCCAACATCTAAATTAAACATTGGATTAATAGCGATTATACTAATTTTGGGCTTGAAGACGATTGCAAGAAATACAGCATGGAAGGATAATTTTACGCTTTTCACGACAGATGTTCTGGTATCTACTAATAGTGCCAAAATGCAGAACAGTGCCGGAGGTATACTTGTAGATAGTGCTTCAAGGGCAGAAGATGCTGTCATTAAATCACAATTACTCGACGAAGCACAAGCTCACTTATTGAAGGCCATAGAGTTACATCCTTCTTATAGCAACGCGTATTTATTACTTGGAAATGCTTTTGCTTATAAGAATGATTTTGTCAATGCAGCAGGTAATTATGAACTTGCTTTGAAGTATAATTCCGGCTTTAAGGACGCCAACAATAACCTCGCTATTGCTTACAGAGAGATCGGTAAAGCGGCAGGAGAAAAGGAAGGGAATCTAGCCAAAGCACTTGAATACCTCAGAAAATCGTTAACTTTAAACCCTAAAGATCCCGAAACGAATAGATTGACAGGTGTCGCCATAGGTATGTCAGGTGCGCCTAATGATGCCTTGGCATACTTCATAGCTGCACACGAAGCAGATAAAGAGAATGCGTTCTATATGTTTGACCTTGGAAGTGCATATGCAAATATTGGCAATGCCGAAAAGGCTAAATTTTATCATGAAGAAGCGATCAGGAAGGATCCTACTTTACAGAAAAGACTTATTAAGTGAAAGGAAGACAACAGTTTTATAAGATTATAGCCTTAGGCACTATTTTACTCGCTAGCGTTGTAGTAACCGGCCTTTCAAAATCGGGTGTTCCCGTCATAAAGTTGCCGCTTCAAACTCAAACTCAATGGGCAGACTCAGTCCTACAAAAAATGACCATGGATGAAAAGATTGGTCAACTTTTTATGGTTAGAGCCAATTCAGACAAGGGTGCAGACCATACACGTTATATTAAGAATCTGATTACGACTTATAAGATCGGAGGATTGTGTTTCTTTCAGGGTACTGCAGAAAAACAAATCGAGCTGATCAATGAATACCAAAAACTTGCTTCTCCCGTGCCACTTATGATCTCTATGGATGCCGAATGGGGTCCTGCCATGAGGTTTAAAACGGGCGTCGTTAATTTCCCGAAGCAGATGACTATGGGCGCCATACAGGATAATAGGATCATTTATCAGTTTGGCAAGGAAGTAGCGAGGGAATTGACTAGAATAGGAGTACACATCAACTTTGCACCTGATGTCGATGTAAATAATAATGTCAATAATCCTGTGATCGCTACAAGATCATTCAGCGAAAATAAATACGTAGTAAGCCAGAAGGCATACATGTACATGTTGGGGATGCAGTCATCGGGTGTAATGGCTTGTGCTAAACATTTTCCAGGTCATGGAGATACCAATGTAGATTCACATTATGATGTTCCTGTCCTGCCATTTGATCGAAAAAGACTGGAAGAACTGGAAATGTATCCGTTCAAAGTTATGATCAATCAGGGAGTACAAAGTGTGATGATCGGCCACCTTGTGGTCCCGGCACTTGATAGCACCAGAAATGTACCTGCTTCCCTCTCAAAACCAATAATCACAGGTTGGCTAAAGGAAAGATTGGGGTTTGAAGGGCTTGTATTTACAGATGCTTTAGATATGAAAGGTGTCACCAAGAACTTTGGAAGCGGACAAATTGAAGTAAAAGCCCTCCTAGCAGGTGTAGATGTACTTTTGCTACCTGAAAATGTAGAGGTAGCAGTAAAGGCCATCAAAGCAGCTCTTAAAAGTGGCGCCCTTACCGAAGAAAGAATTAACGAAAGTGTGAAAAAAATTCTTGAAGCTAAATATAGATTCGGACTTACATCTCCCGTTAATATTTCAAACAAAAATATTGCATCAGATCTTTATACAGGCGAAGCGAGAACGCTCAAGCAAAAAATGATAGAACAAGCCATCACCATGGTCAAGAACAATGACCAATTAGTTCCGGTGGCAAATATCGAAAAGAAAATAGCTACCCTTAGCATAGGTAGCGATGGCAAGGCTCCCTTTCAAACTCAAGTCGATGCTTATTGTAAAGCAAAGCATTTCAATTACTCCACAGCCGGAAATCCTGAAGAACAGAAAAACCTGCTTTCTGACCTTGACGCTATGGATCTGGTTATAGTGGGTGTGACAGCTTTGAACAATTCAAATAAGGACAATTTTAAATTGGCCAAGGGTGCTGCTGAGTTTGTTGCGAAGCTAAGCGACTTGACCAAGGTCATACTCATTGTTTATGGTAATCCTTATAGTCTTAGCAATTTTATAAAACCAAATTCAGTCTTATGTGCATACAATGACGATGCGCTCTCACAATCTTTGGGCATTCAAGCAGTCTTTGGAGGATTGCCTATCTTGGGCAAATTGCCTGTAACAGCCTTGCCCTATCCTTTTGAAAGTGGTATTAATATCACCACAACGACCAGGATCAGTTTTGGTGAACCGGAAAGTGTAGGTATGGATTCAGAGACACTCAACCGTCTGGATGAATTGGCAAATGATCTGATCAAAAAGCAGGCTTCACCAGGATGCGAACTACTGGTGATGAAAGATGGAAAAGTAGTATACAGCAAGCAATTTGGTAAATATACGTATTCAAACAAATCTCAGGCCGTCAATGAAAGCACCCTATATGATCTTGCTTCTGTGACGAAAGTGGCAGCTACTACCATGGGCATTATGAAGCTATATGAAAACAGGAAGCTAGATGTTTATAAATACCTAGGGACTTATTTACCGGAATTAAGAGGTTCCAATAAGGAATTTATGGCGATACGGGATGTCATGGCTCATCGGGCAGGTTTATTTCCCTGGATACCTTTTTATAAAGAGACACTAGTCAATGATGGCAATAGAACTCGTCCATCTTCTTATTTCTACAATAGTAAGAAAAGTGATGTTTTCAATATTAAAGTAGCAAGCAGAATGTATATGCGCGGCGACTATGTCAATAGTATTTGGGATCAGATCATCACCGGACAAAATCTTCAAAGTACTGATTACAGATATAGTGACCTTGGGTTTATAATGTTGAGAAAGGTAGTCGAAGAAGTTTCAGGAATGCCTATGAATAAGTTTCTTGATGATACATATTACCGTCCAATGGGCCTTTATACAATGACTTTTAAGCCCTTGGAAAAATTCCCATTGAGTCAGATAGCACCAACAGAAGATGACAGATATTTCCGACAGCAAGTCCTTCAGGGAGATGTACATGACATGGCCGCTGCTATGTTAGGTGGTGTATCCGGTCATGCAGGACTTTTCAGTAATTCTATTCATTTGGCCACCTTGATGCAGATGCTAATCAATGGTGGCACATATGGAGGGCTTAATTACCTTAAACCTGAAACTATCAAAGTATTCACTACAAGGCATCCCGGAGGGACAAGACGAGGACTCGGCTTTGATATGCCACAGACAGATTGGAGTCTGACTCAGAATGTTACTGCCAAGGCTTCCCGGGAGACGTTCGGCCATATCGGATTCACTGGAACTGCCGTATGGGCCGACCCACAAGAAAAACTCGTATTTGTATTCCTTTCCAACAGAACGTATCCTACGATGGACAATAATCTCCTTGAAAGAAGAAATTATCGCATGAAAGCACATGCTATAGCTTATGATGCCATCAATAAATATGATCATTCCGGCGACTTAAATGCTTCCTTATGAAAATGATGCTTTTCATTCTTTTGTATGGTATGGGTAATTATTTTGCTGAGGACAATGCTGTGAGGCATCCATTCCACGTCAGTAATACAGAGATCAATTATAACGCTGTTGACAAAAACCTTGAAATAAGTTGTAAGATATTTACCGACGATTTTGAATCGGCATTGGAGAAAACGTATAAGCAAAAGGCGGACTTCTCTAATAAATCTATGGAATCCCAGATGGAAAAACTGGTCAAACAATATATGAAAGATCATCTAGCAATACATGTGGACAAAAAACAGATGCTGCTAACTTATATTGGATATGAAGTAGATCGGGAAGCAGTCAACATTTATCTTGAATCACCTTATCTTAATTTGCCGAAGACTGTAATCGTCCAGAATACGCTTAACTATGAGGTGTACGATGACCAAATAAGCATTATTCATGTTATTGTAGATGGTAAACGAAATACCAAGAAAATTACTTTTCCTGCCAGGTTAGAAACTTTCAATTTTTAAAAAATAGTTAAAACCACCGATCTTCGACGTTAATAATCAAACATTCAGCTAAAAATGATGTTTTGAAGTATCTAAAGCAAATTATCTCCATTCAATTTACCTACTTTTATTACTATATTTTCGTTCTAAATTAGACTATAAAACATTAAAATAATATCTATGAAAAAAGCGCTCATCATATTTACGGTTGTTCTGTCCGGCTTTATTGGCATGGGTGCAGCTGTTTATAATAATGATAAGTTGTTTGAGATCAGTAAAAATATTGAGATCTTTTCCAATCTATTCAAAGAACTCAACACCTATTATGTGGATGATATAGACCCTTCAAAACTTATGAAAGTGGGTATAGATGCTATGGTAGAAACATTGGATCCATATACCAATTACTTCAGTGAAACCCAAATTGAAACATGGCGCTATCTCACAGAAGGTAAGTATGAAGGCATTGGAGCTAATGTGCAGACCATTGGTGATGAAATCACTATTATCGAACCATATGAGGGTTGTCCGGCATTTGAAGCAGGGCTTAAAGCCGGAGACGTCATTGTGTCCATAGATGGACAGAGTACAAAAGGAAAAAATTCGAGTGACCTTGGAGTGTTACTAAGAGGAGTTCCCGGGTCAGCAATAACAATAGACGTGCGTAGACCAGGAGTTAAAGAAATTAAATCCTTCAAAATGAACCGTGGTGAGATAAAGATGTCCAATGCTCCTTATTCCGGCATTATCCGCGACCATGTAGGATATGTGTCGTTGACCACTTTTACTCAGGATGCAGGTAAAAACATTGCAGATGCTATTAAAACAATGAAAAAGGAAGATCCACTTTTAAAAGGTGTTATTCTGGATTTAAGAGATAATGGTGGTGGACTTTTGATGGAAGCGATCAACATCGTTAATATTTTTGTGCCGAATGGTGTAGAAGTGGTAAGTACAAGAGGTAAAGTGCGGGATTGGGATAAGACATTTACAACCCAAAGACCTGCCTTGGACGAAACTCTGCCGGTTGTGGTCTTGATCAATAAACATTCAGCGTCTGCATCTGAGATCGTCAGTGGAGCCATTCAAGATCTGGATAGGGGAGTGATCATAGGACAGAGATCATATGGAAAAGGATTAGTGCAGAATACTAAAGACATAGGTTTTAATTCTAAATTGAAATTAACAACGTCTAAGTATTACATTCCCAGTGGACGATGTATTCAGAGTGTCAGTTATAGAAATGGTGAACCGTTGGATGTACCTGACAACGAACGTCATGTCTTTAGGACGAAAGGTGGGAGAAAAGTGCTCGACGGAGGTGGTGTGACGCCTGATATTTTAATAGTTCCGGATTCAGGAGATGCACCTGTCAAGGCGCTACTGGATAATTATGTGGTGTTTAATTATGTTACGAAATATATCCAGACACATCCTACCATTGCCAAGGCGGAAGATTTTAAATTTACTGATTTTGAGGATTTTATGAAATTCGTTGAGTCCAATAATTACCCTTTCGAAACCAATTCAGAAAAAGAACTTAAGGAGTTGGAAGCCGATGCCAAATCAGATGAATTCCTCAAAATACTTCAACCTGATCTGACCGCATTAAAAAACAAGATACTTAAAGAAAAAAAGAATGTCTTAATGAATCACAAGGATCAGATAAATAGATTCATCAGTAAAGATATTGTAACCAGATTTTACAATCAAAAAGGCAAGATTGTCAATAGTATAAATAATGATTCAGAGGTAATTGATGCAGTCAAACTTCTGCAAGATCCTGCTAAATACAATAAAATCCTTAGTAAAAACTAAGCTTATTGATCTTAATAAAAAAGCCTGATTTACACTTCGTAAATCAGGCTTTTTTTTTACTTACCGATTTTATTATTGCGCCTTTACAACCTTAGTGTAATAAGTCTTATTATCACGAATGATGCATAAGATATAAGGACCATCGGGGAATCCGGACAGATCAAGATTGATCTTATCTTTATCGATTAGATTTGTTTTGATTGATCTTTTTTCACCTGTCATGTTCATCATCATTACCTTGTCAATATTGCCATCTGTTTTATTATTTTCTATAGTTAGAATTGAATTGGCTGGGTTAGGATATATTTTGAACTCATTGCTTATCAATGCGGCATTTGATGAAGAAACCTGGATGATGATCGACTCAAAGTTTACAATACAGCCACGAGAATCTGTCACTTTGAAATCATATTTACCCGCATTTAATCCTGTGAGATCTCTTGTGGTGGCAAAAGGAATATTATCTTTTTTCCATTCATAAGTAAATGGAGGAGTACCACCGATCACATTAAGTTTAATAGAGCCATCAAAGTTATTGCTTCCGGGAATGATGACGACATTGGATAGTTGGATATAATCAGGTTCTTCAAGAAAGTATTGCTTAGATGCAGTGCATCCCAAAGTATCTCTTACCACGACCGTGTAGTTGCCTGCAGGAATATTGGTGATACAATCAGTGTGCTGACCATTGGACCAATCAATAGTGACAGGACCGAAATTATTAAAATAGTCCACACACAATTGGCCGGAATTACTTCCTTTGCACTGGGGTTCTAAAGGGTCTGTAATGTTGGCTGATATCTGACAATCAAATTGATCAACATTGAATTGAACAATTACCTCACACCCTTTCGAGTCTTTTACACTAATAGTATGAGGTCCCGATGGAATGCCTGATATAGTGATGTCACCGCCACTGGTATAATCTGTGCCATTATATGTAGCCTTATAAGGAGGAGTACCACCACCCGGTTCTAAAATAATCGTAGCTGTAGGATTGTCAGGCCCTGAAGGTTGAGTAATCTGGAATTGGACATCCACAGGATCCGGTGCTTTAATGCTGCCATTAATCGATATCATACAATTTGCATTATCAATGATGGTCACTGAATAAGTTCCTGTTCCTAAGCTGTCGAGAATAACATCATGTGTATCATCTGACCAAATATAGTAATATGGTTCTGCTCCGGGGATCTCTATTATAGGAAATAGTGCGCCATCTTTCATATTAAAACAACTCGGGTTGATAGCTAATAAGGAAGCAGAAAAAGCACAATTACTAGGTACTACATTTATAGAATCATTCGCACTGCAGCCGTTGTGATCAGTGACAGTTACGAAATACTCACCTGCTACAAGGTCTTCATCTGAATCAGTGGTAGATCCAGTACTCCAGATATATGTATATGGTGGCGTGCCTCCGATAGCAGTAACACTTACTGTTCCATCCGCGCCTCCAAGAACTTCTGGGGTAGAGTTTAGGGTAATGATTAGCTTATCAGGCTCAGTAACATTCACAGTTGTTGACTCAACGCAATTTTTTAAGTCAGTGACAAAAACAGTATATACACCAGCTTCAAGATCTGTTACTTGTGCACCTGTAGCGCCATTAGACCAATTATATTGAAATACACCGGCTCCACCTGTTGCAAATGCCAATGCCTGGCCATTGTTGCCTCCAAAGCATGTCACAGGGAAGGTGGATGTGAATATATTTATTTCATTCCCCTCCGTTATCGTCACACCTCCAGTTACAGTGCACCCATGGGCATCGGTCACTGTTACTGTATAAGCACCTGCTTCTATATTGAAAAGATTGGAGTTTGGACTATTATTATTCCAAAGGTATTCATAGCCTGGTGTTCCGCCACCTACAGTGGTGAAGACCATACCTGTACTTTGCCCATAGCATGTGATATCACTACCTGTCACTGTTAGTGTGAGGGTATTAGGTTGAGGAATAAATACAGCAGCCTGCCCGATACATCCTACAGCATCAGTCACGGTGACGAGATAAGCACCGGATTTAACATTAACGAGCGTATCCCCTGTCTGACCATTGGACCAATGATAAGTATAGGGAGCCTCACCACCGACTACCACTGAAGAGGCAGATCCATCGCTAAGGCCGTTGCAACTCACCGTATCGATTAGTGTGAGGGTTACGATCGGTATACCTACAGCCAAAATGGTTGTATCTCCTGAAAAAGTGCATCCATTGGCATCAATAACTTTGTATTGATAGTTTGCAGGTTGATATATGTTGACAGTTTGTTCTGTTTGAATAATATTATATGGAAATGTCCACTCATAACTATATGGAAGAACTCCTCCGACCATATCCTGAGTAGCTGTTAATTGCTGCGTATTACAATCAAGAATGGAATCCGATAATATCACCTTGCCATACAAAAGTGGTGGATCTAACAATTCAACACCTCCAGTGACAACAGTTCCCTCAAAATCAGTAACTGTGACTACATAAGAACCAGCATTTAAGTTTTTGATTGTATCTGTAGTCTGACCATTATTCCAGATGATAATATAAGGAGGAACTCCACCGGTTATAGTAGCAAAAGCAGTGCCGTCTTCTCCCCCATAACAATTAGTGTTGGTGTGTCCTGCGACAACTACTAAATCTTCTGCCTTAGCTTTTTGGCTAGGCTTCATATTTTCTGCCTGGATAGAAAAAGCTAAAAAACAAACAAAAAAAGTTAGGATCGATTGGTTGTTAACTCTCAAGGATGTGTAGATTTCCTTCATAAGAAATTTTATTTAGTTGATTTTTTTTTTGAACTATGCTTTATAATATTTTCACAATTAATTGAATATCAATAGAAAGTAATTTTCTAAGAGCTTCAAAATAAGGTGTTTTTAATTGTTGCAATAATTCTTTTCATAATATATGCAATATCTGTACCACATTTATTTACACATTACGAAAAATAGTGCTATTTGCCTAAATAATCAAAAAAATGAGTTAATTTGATAAAAATTTATTTCAGAAATTTAATACTTCACCAAACGAAAAAAGGGAATTTCGGTCTTTACCGAAGTTCCCTTTTAAAATTTATTAAGCATCACCCTTTCCGTATTTGCCTCGAGTATATTCGAGCATCAAAAGTCAAGTTTTAACTAATTACTTTTGATAATGTAAAGTTGAAGTTTAATTTGATCCTAACCTTCATGGGATACAACCAAAATAATTTTTGGTAGTTTTACTGTATATCTTATTGCTTATTGACTGAAGTTTGTGAACAAATAGATTTCTAAAAATCTATTGATATCTCTTAATCAGTAGTCAGTAGTCAGTAGTCAGTAGTCAGTAGTCAGTAGTCAGTAGTCAGTAGTCAAAAAGTCCAACATTGCAAATAGAGTTCCTTCTCTGAGATAAGTATAACATATTATAGTCCTTATTTTGAAAAGCCTGGGAATGTTCAAAAAAGTGTGTCATGTTATAAAAATAGTTTTAAAATTCTATAGTCACCGTTTTCAATATTTTAATTCCTAAAAAGCGGAAAATAACCAATTCGATTTTCAAGCTTTTTCAAGGTGTTAAAATTGTTGAAAACGAGTTCTGTGTTTTATTCCAGTTCATGCTCACTAAAACGTTTCCCAAAATGTTGGTTCAAATCCTTTGATATATTTAACCACCCTAATACCTTTTTATTCCAGCTCTTACTTCCGTACATCAATATTAGATATAGTTGCTTAATTAGCGCCTTGTCGTTTACCCAGGAACCTTTGGTCTTTGTTACTTTCCTGATCTGTCGATGTAATGCTTCTACTGAGTTCGTTGTATAAATCATTTTACGGATACCGCTTCCATAATCCATAAATGCCATTAACTCTGTCCAGTTTGCTTCCCATTGTTTTGCAATTTCCGGATACTTGGCATTCCAAGTTTCTTTAAATGCTTCCAGCGCCATTTCCGCTCCTGATCTATCCACTGCTGAATAGATTTTTCTAAGATCAGAACATACCGATTTTATATATTGGTAGGAAACATATTTGGTGCTGCTTCTGACCATATGGACTATACATCTCTGTACGATCGCTTTTGGAAACACTTGCTCTATACTTTCAGAAAAGCCCTTCAGTCCATCAACACAACAGAACAGCACATCTTCAATGCCCCGCCTTTTCAGATCTTCAAGCACTCTGCCCCATTCATGAGCCCCTTCAGATTCCTTGATATATATACCTAGTATATCTCGTTCACCATTGGCATCTATGCTGTATATTGAATACAATACCTTTCTTGTAGATTTACCGCCTTCCCGGCTTGTAAAATACATGCCATCCAAAAACAAAACGCAGTATAATGACAATAATGGTCGCTGCTGCCAATTCACTACCTCGCCCCACACCTGTTCTGTTACCTCGCTAATAGATGATTCGCTATAGTCAACACCATATATTTCCCGTATTTGTCTTTTAATATCCGAGTAACTATTACCATGTGCATACATCATTAGAATGTGCTTATCTAGTCCTCCGCCCAATTGTCTGGACCATTTGCCAACAATTTGAGGTTCAAACTCTCCTGTCCTTTCACGTGGTGGGCTGATGTGCACTTCTCCTAGATCTGTATCAATTTTTTATGTGTGTAACCATTACGACGATTGGGACGACCAACTTTTTTATCCTCCTTAATATGCGCTGTAACTTCACCTTCCAATGCAGCATTTATAAAGCGCTGCATCAATTTTGTGAATATACCATCTTCTCCAATCAGACCCTTGCCTTCATACAATCCATTGATCGCCTCTTTTTCAAATGATGCGTAATCGAATGGCTCTACTTTTTCGATTGTTTGTTAACTTCTTTTTCATTTACAAATATGTCATTTTGTTGACACACTTTTCTGAACAGTCTCAAAAGCCTACATCGTTTCCACAACAGAGCCATCAGCCATCAGCTATGAGCATTAGTGCTTAAGCTTAAGTCTGGATTTTACATTAATAGTTGCTTCCCTCTTCGCCCCATTTTCAATTCTCCATTTTCAATTTTATCTCTTAATAATCTAAACAAATTTCGTTTTCAAAACAAAGCCATCAACAATAAATATATAAGAACTATTTATTTGGACTCATAATTAGTGAGAAAAATCATATTAAATTATGATTGAAATCATGTATGAGAAAAGAATCAGAAATAGCGGAACTAATACCTGCTAATACTATTGATATAGTATAGTATTGTTTATAGTTAGTGTGATTAGTTATGTATCAAGAATAACTTAAATTTATTTTTATTGAGAATTAAGTAATGATATTCTAGATAGAAATTATAACTATTAAAATTAAATATAGGAATACGCGATAGTGAAAAATTATTAAAAAAATTATTAACAAAATCAATAAACTATGAGATCTTTCTTAATTGTATCATTATTTGCATCAATGCTGATGCTTACTTCTTGTACACCGGATGACGACCAAGATATTAAACCACCTGCAGGGACTGAAGAGCAATTTATGGTTCTACAACTCAGTGATAACAACAAACTAGAAATGGGGGCACAACTCTCACTTTTGAAGGTTAAAAATGGAGAGCCTACATATAAGACACTTAACGGCCTTTATCCAGTTACTAATCTTAGAAGTAATGTAGAGATTAATAACAATGTGGCTATTATCGGACTGCATACTGACTTTAATGTGCCAGGAACAAACCGTCAAACCAATGGAGCCTGGTTTAATATCGCTGATGGTGCTTACGAAAACCTTCCTCTATTACCCGCAGGGCAGGGCCGTTATTCGTATTTCTTGGCGGGTACAGAGAAAGTGAGTAAGAGTGGTCATGTGTTTTACCTTTCAGCCAGCAACG
Source organism: Candidatus Brachybacter algidus (assembly GCA_016711705.1). Taxonomy (GTDB): domain Bacteria; phylum Bacteroidota; class Bacteroidia; order Chitinophagales; family Saprospiraceae; genus Parvibacillus; species Parvibacillus algidus. The sequence goes on from JADJSK010000013.1 coordinate 118,041, forward strand.
TTGCAGATTATCATGATCAGTATAGAGCAAGCCTGGTACGCTATAATCCTAAAACAAGAAAATTAGATACGGCATTGGATCCTGCTTCGTTTGCCGTTAATCAGCCAGAAAAAGGTTGGGATACTGAAACTGGACAGTTTACCAAAGTCTTTTACCCATCAAGCGATGGCCGCTATGTGTATGGCGCTATAGAAACATTTGGCGTTAATGGCGGCTCTATCCATTGGGATTATAAAATACTTTTTAAATACGATTTTGACCTAAATGTGTATACTCGATTGGGAGGAACTGAAGACAATAATGTTTTTGTATTAGGTATAACCTCAGATGGTAATTCACTATTTTATCAAAATGCTCCGGATCGAAAGGTTGTGAATGTAAACAGTAATACAATTAATAAATTAACCATTAGTGGGGGGCAGGGATATGCCAATACTTCAAGGTGGAATAGCTTTAGTTACTGTTCAGGCGAGACTAATAATACGATTGGAATCTACAATATAGTCTCTGATGTGAAACAAATATTAAAAACATCCTCCTATCCTGAATATGCCCAGTTTAGTGCTGATGGTAAGAAAATATACTTTATGATAGAATCTAGTAAAGGGAAGTACCTATGCAGAACAAGCGATTTAACTTCAGGTACTGTAATTGATACACTATGTACTCTATCATCTAATGTAAATGAGTTTATGGTGATCAAATAGTACTTGAGGGTATTATTGTCTAGACCAAATCAAGTTAGCGCCTTTGGGTTTATTTAACCTAGAGGCGCTGCTATTTTCTATACATCTCTCTATAATGATATTCTCTGAATTAGACATGAATGAATTATCAGATTGGATAAAAACTGAATAGATTTTTGGATTATTTACCTATTTCTCGGTACTAAGCCATAAAGTGTGTAAGTTATAAAAATGAATAAATTTATAACGAAAAACAAAAATCAAATGGATTCAAAAGATTTTATCAGTGATGAGATTTTAAAGCAATTTAAGACAGGAGATGAATTGATGAGTTTTCTAACATCGATTCAAAAACGAGGGATAGAAAAGATACTAGAGGGCGAAATGGATAGCCACCTTGGATATGAAAAGCACGATAAAACCGGTGCACCAAACTCAAGAAATGGGTTTAGTAATAAGAAGATTAAAACTAGTTTTGGAGAGGATAACATTCAGGTACCAAGAGATAGAGATGGTAGTTTTTCACCGATGCTTGTTCCAAAGCGAAAAGGAATGGCTGAAGGTATAGAAAATATCATCATTTCATTGTATTCAAGGGGCATGAGTAATAGCGATATAGAAAACCAGATCAGGGATCTATACAATGTAGAAGTATCAACTTCAACGATTTCAAGAATAACAAATGCTATAACAGAGGATATTGTAGCATGGCAAAATAGGCCGCTGGAAGATGTCTATTTGATTGTCTGGTTAGATGGAATTGTATTTAAGGTAAGAGAACAATCCAAGGTAATAAACAAGACGATTTATATAGCGATCGGCCTGAGGCAAGATGGTATAAAGGAAGTGTTGGGTTTGTGGCTAGGGTGGAAAGAGAGCTCCAGCTTTTGGATGAGTGTATTGACAGACATGAAAGCACGTGGTGTAAATGATATACTCATAACAGCTACAGACAATTTAAATGGTTTTACGGAAACGATCAAAACGGTTTTCCCACAATCAAACACTCAAATATGCATTGTCCATCAGATCAGAAATGCATGCAAATTTGTGTCATATAAAGACCGAAAGCCATTTACAGCTGATATGAAGAAAATATATGGAGCGCCAACGAAACAATCAGCAGAGGCAGCATTTAAGGACTTTGCAATGACTTGGGAAGATAAGTATCCGTATTCAGTACAATCATGGAGGACTAACTGGGATGAATTAACGACTTTTTCAGCTTCCCTTAGAAATCCGTAAGATTATGTATACAACTAATTTAATAGAGAACCTGAATGGAAAAATCAGAAAATATACAAAAAACAAGCTTCTTTTCCAACTGATGAATCTGTTATGAAATCAGTTTATCTGGCCATAAGAGAAGCTACAAGGAAATGGTCCATGCCTATTCATAACTGGGGCGTGGTAACCAATCAATTTATTATTATCTTTGGAGAGAGATTAACCAATTTTATGAAAGCTTAGGGGAGCCCAAAAAAACAACTTACACACTTTGTGGGATAGTGTCTATTTCTCAATTTTACTTTATCAACCCTTTAAATGTCTCTTCCTTCTTCGCCCCATTTTCAATTCTCCATTTTCAACTCTCCATTCCTCACTCCTGTCCCAGCCTTTCCTTCAATTCTGTAATTTCGCTTTCCAAGTCCTTGATCAAATCGCGATCGTCACTCCTAAGCTTATTAGTGTCCATGATTCTTAGTTGACTTAAGCGCAATTCTTTGTCTTTGATGCTTTCCTTTAATTCTTCTATGTTCATATGTATATTTATTTAATAATTTATAAAATGAGGTTTTATCGATTCGATTCATTATTCCCCATCCAGAAATTTTTTATTTGTACAACCTCTGGTAGAGGATTCGCTCCATTTATCATGATTGCAGGAAGAGCATTTGCAACTTTTACCTTTCTGATACATTTTGGTCAAGCCACAATTAACACATGAGTATAGTCCATCATGGGGAAATGACTTGTATAATTTTCTTATTGAATCAGGAAGAATACAAAGTCCGGGCTTAATTTCATCTCCTTTATTTTTAAATACACTAACGTCTCCATCTACTTCGAGGATGGCTATTCGGACCTGCCCTAAATGTTCTATTCCTGCCTGTCGCATTTCCATATAAAACTCGTCAAAAGAAATATTTTCGTTTTTAATAACTGAAGAAGTCAGGCGACCATCTTCTATAAAAGTCATTGGTTCGCCTTCTATTAGTTTGCCGACCGCGCGGGACTTTAAAAGAAGATATGTTACAATTCTGTACAATACCACGATTGTCGCAATCGTAGTCAGAGCAGAGAGCACGCCAACTTCTTTATAAAATGCGATATCACCCGCAGCTGATCCAAGTGTTAATATAATAACAATCTCAAAAAGAGATAATTGCCTTACCCCTCTCTTGCCTGTAAGTTTGATACCGATGATGACGGCTATGAATCCTATCAGGCATCTAAGCATTACCTCAAATAGAAAAGTCCAATGTTCCTCTCCCAATAGAAAAGACTGCAATGTATCCATACGCTTTAATTTCGTCTGATATTTTTAACCAAATGCTTTTGTGAATAGTTGCATTTTGCAGAGCATCCTTATATTTCTGCGTATAACAGGGATTAAGTATGCTGCATTTCGTTTATTTAAGTTGCAAATTCTACTGGTTAACTGTAATACCGATTCTGAGAAAAAAGATTTTTAACACAAAGGCAATTTACTTCAAAATTATCAGCAACTATAATTTGATAATTACTACTCACATTTAACGCTGATTTGAGAGATGGGATTATCATTTTTGTTCCAAACAGAACTCCTGCAAAAAATTGCTTTTGACTTAATATTTAAGAAAGGTCAGAGGTAAGAAGTCAGTGTCAGTGTTCAGTAGTCAAACGGGTCGGAAGTCAGTTCATATGTCATGGGGAACTTTCTTTATTAAATTGTACTGTTCATTACTGATTACTGATTACTGATTACTGATTACTGATTATTGATTACCGATTAATGACTACTGACTGCCAACATACTGACCACTGATCACTGACATACTGACCACTTATAACTATTTTCATACTTTCTAACACCTAATTGTATTAATTTTTTTAATATTGCGGTAGAATGCAACTGTTAACTAATAGATCAAAGAAAGTCAGCAATAAAAAAATGACTCTGATGGAAAAGGCTTATTTGCCGGCAATCATCAGTGGAATGGGTATTACGCTCGGTCATTTTTTTAAAAAGCCTGTTACTGTCCAATGGCCGGAGGAACAACGTCCTTTTGCTGCCGTTTACAGAGGACTTCATGTACTTAAGCGCGACGCAGAAGGACGTGAGAATTGCACAGCATGCGGACTTTGTGCTGTAGCGTGCCCTGCAGAAGCTATTACTATGGTAGCGGCAGAAAGAAAAAAGGATGAGCGACATCTATACAGGGAGGAGAAATATGCAGCCACCTATGAGATCAATATGCTGAGATGCATCTTCTGTGGTTTATGCGAAGAAGCTTGTCCTAAAGAAGCTATCTTTTTGACAGATAGATTGGTCGATACAGAATTTGATAGAGATAGTTTCATATATGGTAAAGACAAACTTGTGGAGGACATCAATCATCGAATAGATATAACTGTGCGTCAAAAACATAAAAACCTGGAAAAGTAAGATGAGCGATATCATGTTCTATGTTTTAGGCGTTCTGTCCATTCTTTCAGCCATTGTAGTAGTTGGTTCTAATAGCCCTATCAATAGCGTTTTGGCTCTTATTTTTACAATGTTTTGTCTAGCGGGTGAATATATTATACTTAATGCACAGTTTCTGGCGGTAGTGCATATCATTGTCTATGCAGGAGCCATCATGGTACTTTTTTTATTTGTACTAATGCTGCTCAATCTAAATAAAGATACCGAACCTCAGAAGTCTACAAGATTCAAGATGATTGGAGTAGTCTCTGGAGGATTATTGTTAGTGGTAATGGTAGGAGCGATGAAAGGTGCAGGATTAGTTGCTCAGCCGGGAATAGCAGATGCGAATATAGGACTAACTAAAAACCTTGGAAAAGTATTGTTTACGGATTTTGTTGTACCTTTTGAAATTGCTTCCATCCTTTTCCTCGCAGCAATGGTTGGGGCAGTGATGGTAGGAAAAAAGGATCAAAAAGATAATAACATACACTTATGAACGAAGCGAATGCTATGATACATGGAGTTCCTGTAGATCATTATGTATATCTGAGTCTAATCTTATTTACAATAGGAGTGGTAGGTGTTTTGATACGCCGAAACATGATTGTCGTGTTAATGTGTGTAGAACTTATGTTGAATGCAGTAAACTTGCTTATGGCTGCTTTTTCAACCTACCTAAATGATGCTGCGGGTCAAATTTTTGTGTTTTTTATTATGGTTGTAGCCGCTGCGGAAGCGGCAGTGGGACTTGCGGTCTTGATCATGATATATCGAAATACAAAATCTGTGGATATAAGCAACCTCGATAAACTGAAAGGATAATAAAGCAATGGCAGAAACCATACCATATATAGTTCTACTTCCTCTCATTGGTTTTATTATCAATGGACTTTTAGGAAAAAAAATGCCTAAAAATGTCGTCGGTATTCTCGGTACTTTGATGGTAGTCATTCCATTTTTCCTTTCTGTGTCTTTATTTCTGCAGATCAAAGAAACGGGCCAACCTATACAATATGTATGGTTTAACTGGATCACACTAAATGAAATTACGCTTAATATTGGTTTTTATATAGATCAACTTTCTGTATGGATGATGATGATCATCACCGGAATAGGAAGTATAATACATATTTATTCCATCGGCTACATGCATGATGACGAAGGTTTCTACAAGTTTTTTGCTTATTTGAATCTATTCATTTTCTCTATGTTGACCTTGATAATGGGATCATCATACCTCATTATGTTTTTTGGATGGGAGGGTGTAGGACTTTGTTCTTACCTATTGATAGGATTTTGGTTCAAGAATAAAGAATATGGCTACGCAGCACGCAAGGCATTTGTCATGAACAGGATAGGTGACCTTGGTTTTTTACTGGGTATGTTCTTGATATGGAATCAGTTCAAGTCACTTGACTTCGTACAGATCCTGCCGAATATCAGTATGCTGGACAATTCTACATTGACTGCCATCGCTCTTTTATTATTTATAGGTGCTGTTGGTAAAAGTGCTCAGCTTCCTTTGTTTACCTGGCTGCCTGATGCTATGGCAGGACCAACGCCGGTTTCTGCACTCATACACGCGGCAACGATGGTGACAGCAGGTATATATCTGGTCATCCGATCCAACGCCATCTTCCTAAGCAGTGAAGTAGCGCAGGAAGTTATTTTGGTGGTCGCTTTAGTTACCTCATTAATGGCGGCACTGATTGCTATACAGCAAAATGATATAAAGAAAGTACTCGCCTATTCTACCGTTTCTCAGTTGGGACTTATGTTCGTGGCATTGGGCGTAGGAGCTTATGATACTGCGTTATTTCACTTGACGACACATGCTTTCTTCAAGGCATTGTTATTTCTTGGTGCTGGTAGTGTCATCCATGCCATGAGTGGTGAGCAAGACATCAGAAGTATGGGTGGATTAAGAAAAAAATTACCTTCAACCTATTGGACCTTCCTGATTGGAACGTTGGCTATCATCGGATTCCCTTTGATGTCTGGTTTCTTCTCAAAGGATGAGATTCTTGCCAGGTCATTTGCTTATGCGCCATGGGTATGGGGAATGGTGCTGGTTATCTCTATTCTGACGGCGTTTTATATGTTGCGGTTATTTTATCTTACATTTTTTGGAGATTTCAAAGGCACGCATCATCAGAAAGATCATCTGCATGAGTCTCCGTCAAGCATGACGATTCCATTATGGATACTAGCTATACTTTCACTTGCCGGAGGTATATTGAATATACCTGAATTATTCCACGGCAATCATTTCCTTGCGTCCTGGCTTGAACCGGTCATCACCGGAAGAGTGGGCATACATGAGATATCTCATACCACTGAATGGATTTTGATGGGTGTTACAACTGCCATCATACTAGGTATTATCTATTATTCTTACAGAAAATATGCTGTCAACAAGGATATTGCCCCTGCTGACGATAAGATACATGGTCTGAATAAGACCTTTGCAAATAAATTCTATGTAGATGAGATCTATGACACTGTCATTGTGGAACCGGTTCAGTTCGGTTCGCGGGTAGCTCATGACTACATGGAGAAAAGTTTTATAGACAGGATAGTGGAAGGATTTGGCTCAATTGTCAAAGGTCTTGCTAATATGCTGCGTAAGACACAGGATGGCAACCTGGAGATCTACCTGCTGGGTATGGTCATCGGTGCTATTGCTTTATTTTTATATAACTATTGGATGTAAGATCATATGTCATTGTGGCTTGTAATTGTACCGTTTTTATTTAGCATACTTTTCTTTGTTTACAAGGGAAGCGGTGCTAAATTACTGGCATTAATAGCCTCTCTGATTTTGATGGGCATCACCGGATATGCTGCTTCGACAATGGCAGGTGACGGCATGATGCAGCATATGGTAGATTATCCATGGATAACAGATCCAATGATCTCCTTCAAACTAGGCATCGATGGCATGAGTATCATTTTATTGATGCTTTCTGCAGTAGTCTTGCCAATAATTATCCTTAGTACTTTTGACAAACCATTTTCTACAGGAACCAATCTTTATGCACTGATCTTTTTGATGATTGGAAGCATGAATGGTGTATTTATGGCGCTGGATGGATTGATATTCTATATCTTCTGGGAAATGGCATTGATTCCGATCTACTTCATCTGTGCGATGTGGGGTGGTCAGAATAGAATCAATATCACGATCAAATTTTTCATATACACCTTCGTGGGTTCACTATTCATGTTGGTTTCTTTGATCTATTTATATCTTAAAACACCTGTTCCGCATAGTTTCAGCATTGATGCTTTGATGTCCGTGGCATTAAGTGGTGGTGAAGCTAGCCTGGTTTTCCTTGGATTATTTCTTGCCTTTGCGGTCAAAATGCCAGTCTTCCCTTTCCATTCATGGCAACCGGATACCTATACGGTTTCACCGGTGGTGGGTTCTATGTTGTTGAGTGGTATAATGCTCAAGATGGGTACATTTGGCGCAGTGCGTTGGATGATGGGATTGGCTCCTGAAGGCATGGTGCAATGGCAGATGACACTAATTGTGTTAGCTGCTATCGGTATCGTCTATGGAGCTGTCATCGCTATCAGGCAAAATGATATCAAACGAGTGGTAGCTTGGAGTTCTATGTCACACGTAGGATTGATCGCGGCAGGATTATTTACGATGTCAGAAGCAGGACTGCAAGGAGGATTTGTACAAATGTTTAACCACGGTATCAATGTCGTCGGTCTATTTTTAGTAGCAGATATCTTAGAGAAAAGATTAAAAACTAGAGATATCACCACAATGGGTGGCATAGCGAGTAAGGCTCCTATATTCGCCTTATTGAGTTTCATCATCGTTTGTGGTGCCATGGCTGTGCCATTGACCAATGGTTTCCCGGGTGAATTATTATTGTTAAAAAGTGTCTTTACTTACAATGCATGGTTGGGTGCTTTTGCCGGATTAACAATTATCTTCTGTGCGGTATATATGCTGCGCATCTTCCAATTGGTGATGTTCGGGGGCACCAAGCCAAGTACAGAACATTTCGAGGAAGTCAACAGCATTGAAGGTGTTTCACTTGGCATCGTTGCATTCTTCGTAGTAATCCTGGGTATTTTCCCTCAGTCTATTCTGGATATGAGTGGAAGCGCTGTTAAGTCGTTTTTGGGCTTTGTGGGGTAGAAAACTTTTTGTAAGAAAACAATACTGAATCCCATCTATCTTTTTACCAATTGCTTCAGCCTTCCCTGATAAGCCTGCAAATAATTTCTCTTCGTAGCGTCATTTAGGTATGAGTTGAATATCATTATTTCAACCAAATGTGATCTTGATACCATGAGTGACATAATATCCTGAAAGACCTTTTCTTTGATCCCCGCCAGCTCTGCTAATTTGGTAAATTGAGAACGGACCTTTCCCTGAACATGATTTTTCGGCATTAATCCATCATCCAATGCAAACTCTTTATCATTTATATGAATTCGACTATTAAGCAAGTCGTATGCGGGACTTAGGCGGTAATCTCCCATCGGAGTTTCAATGATGGAGAAGTTTTTATAGTGGGCATCTCCATTTAAAAAAAGGTAATTGAATATCAGGATTTTTAAAAGTCGCGGAGCTTCCAGTTTGTAAAGTGGCAAGTATTGTTTCATTAGATCAAACAACTCTGAATAATTTCCAAGATACTTATAATGTGTTCCATGAGTTTGAGGTGTTCTACCTGCCAGTGAGGCAAAATCCTCCTGTGCCCATTTTGTTCCATCCTCTTTTACATCGAACCTCTTGGTAATATATGCCGGATCTCCATTTTTAAAAAATATCAATGCACTTTCCGCAGTCTCTATACCAAAAATCTGTCTTGCGATCTGCATGGTCAGATGCTCATTGGCAGGCATCTGATCTGCCTTTTTGCCGGCATTGGGAATCGGTTTTAAAATATAAGTACCATGCTCCTCTTCGTTGATTAATCTTAATTTATTTTTTTCGAGTAGTACGGAAAACTTCTCCTGCACTCCGGACAGGGATAGGTGTTTTTGATTATTTTCAAAAAGTTTATCTGTTTCAGTATTCGATGATGGTGAATCGTAAGGTAAGACGTGATGTACTTTTTTTCCTTTAAACATCCGATTTAAAGCAGTTCTGCTGTAAGTCTGAAATCCTTCAGATAAGGTAGCGGGGCAATATTTTATTTCCGTTAAGTTCATTTAGTTTCCATTTGTATGACCCTTACTGCTCCGATGCTATCGTTCTTAGCAGTCGTCATCAATATGCTAAAGAAATCATGGGGATCAATTCTGTTCAATCTGCATACCACCTCCTTATTAGAACCTTCAGGAAGCATATTGAAAAAAAAGGGGAAAAGAAATTTTGAGTGAAATTCTCGTTCAGACCTGGGTAAAGTAAGGCTAATGCTTGGCCTGTCGTGTGTTATCCATTCGTCATGATAGATAAAGGAAAAAGATCCATCATCATGTTGAATCAATATTCCTGCTTCTTCATTTTTGAATAATACTTTAGCATGTCTCATTTATTGGGATTGACATCTTTGATTTTTAAAGAAATCTGCAGGCCCAATACATCAGCCAACTTTTGGAGGGTATTTAAAGTTGGATTGCCTTTTCCGCTTTCAAATTGTTTTAATGTCCTAAGGCCAACTCCCGATAGTTCTGCAAGACTTTCTTGTGTAACATCAAGTGAATTTCTGCGTTCTTTTATTTTATTTATTAATTCTAAAAAGTGCATTATATAACATTTATTTATACAAATATACTACACTAAACATTAATTAAATTATAAAGAGCATTATATTGCACTATTATCAATAATATGATAAATTTGGTAATTAGACCCAAGTATTAGTGCTGTATATTGCACTTTAATTAGATAATATAGCTGCTATTGAATCCTTAGATTATAGCAAACCATATACTTTTAAGATTGTCTTGCGTTTAATTTGTGAAAAATACCTGTAGAATTATAATACGATCCGCCATATAAATACCATGACAACTCCTTCACATATACAAATGCATTGTAAGTTCGGATCCAAAACACATCTTTATCCTCAACGATTCCGGTATACCACCGCCCTGAATGGCTGAACCCTTCATCCTCCATCTCATACAAGATCCATTTTCTATGACAATGAATGCATTTTCTCATGGTCACTTCTCCATATCTACCTTCAGTAGCATCCATCCCTAGAGCGCAATTGATATAATTCAAATGACTTAAAGGAAGGCGGGCACAGATACAGTTGATTTCTTCAAGAACATTAAAATCAGATAATTCCTTTTCCATATTAACTGGTATTTGCCTTATTGCTCTTTCTCTTAGTTTTATCTGCGTTATTACTTACTGTCCAGGCATTGTAATCCCTAACTTCTTGAACAGAATTTATGCTCTGCGCTCCATTTATAATTTATTATTCCTACAAAGTAGACATATCAATCACAAATCGATACCTTACATCACCTTTCAACATTCTCTCGTATGCCTCATTGATGTTCTTAATATCGATGACTTCCACGTCACTCACTATGTTATGTGCAGCACAATAATCTAACATTTCCTGAGTTTCGGCAATGCCGCCAATCAATGATCCTGAAATACTTTTGCGACCTCCGATCAAATTGAAAGCGATTAGACCTGGACCTGGAGGTGGAGCACCAACCAACACCATATTGCCATCTCTATTTAACAACTGTATATAAGGGTTGTAATCATGGGGTGCTGAAACGGTATTCAGAATAAAATCAAATGAATTTCGAACCGCTTTCATTTGTTCTTCATCAGAAGTCAACACAAAATGATGTGCTCCTAGTCTTTCTGCATCAGAAGCTTTAGCAGCAGTGTGGCTTAGCAAAGTCACATCTGCACCCATAGAAACAGCAAGTTTAACAGCCATATGACCAAGTCCACCCAGTCCTACGATCGCAACTTTTGTACCCTTACCTACTTTCCAATGTCTAAGCGGTGAATATGTGGTGATGCCTGCACAAAGCAAAGGCGCCACAGCCTCTAATGGTAAATTATCTGATATTTGTAAAACAAAATCTTCGCGAACTATGATCATATTGCTATACCCGCCATAGGTCATCCCGCTGCCGTCGCGCTCAGGACTGTTGTATGTTCCGGTCGAACCTTCCTCGCAATACTGTTCCAGCCCATCGAGGCAACTAGCACATGTACTGCAACTATCTACCATGCAACCTACACCAACGATGTCACCTGTTGTATACTTATTAACATCCGAACCTACAGCGATGACTTTACCAACAATCTCGTGACCCGGGACCACTGGATACACAGAATTATACCATTCACCTCGAGCTGTATGTAAATCACTATGGCAAACACCACAATATAGAATCTCAATTTGCACATCAAAAGATGTCAGATCCCTTCTGTCTAAGTTCCAGGGGGCTAAGGGTGAAGTCTCGGATTGCGCTGCGTAAGCTTTAGTTTTTAGCATTTTTGTTTCTTTTATTACAACTTAATAAAATTTCTCCCTAAAAGGTTTTGACTTCTTTTATTATTAAAAATTATTGATTTTAAGGCAATAGCAATATTAAATATTCCCTGAGTAATCCTTTATCCAAATTATTGATTATTAACAAATAATTGTATACATAGTGTACAATCTACGCTAACTTTGCTCCAGAAATTACGTTATAAAGAGTATTCTTTAAACTATTCATTATCAAGGAAGTATTTAGAGTTATTGTCATAGGTATTTTAAATTGATTTTGAGTTTTAAATAATTTCTTAACGATTTCTGAATTCAATATGTAAACGTACAATAACGATTCAGATCTTAAAAAGTGGATTTATTAAAAATTTTATTTTTAATAAATCCAAAATGAAAGTCTATTCGTAAGTCTACTTTTTTGGGATAAAGGACGACGGAATTAATAGAAAATGAAGGTAAGTTTTACAGTGCAAATTAAACTAGAGAAATTTAATCGGGCTAATACAAGCAACAGGATCTAAAAATATTAAAAACTTTCGAATCAAGCACTCCAGTATACAAAGCAAATTTATTAAACACACTCTTTTCATATTTAAACTAAATTTCTAATGAAATCATTTCTTTTACAATCACTCTTTATTCTTTTTACCATATCTTTGGGTTCAACTACTTTGCAAGCGCAATGTGACTGTACTCCAGAGAATACCATATCCGCAGGTAATGGAAACGTCGATATCACCAATGGTCAAACGAAGTGTTTCAAAGCAGGAACATTTACAGGTAATTTCAATCTTTATGCCGGTGGTAAACTTTTCATCTGCGCTGGAGCTAATTTTAAACCAGGCAACATAAATAACTTTGCCGGTGAAATAGTAAATTATGGTACACTTCAACCGAGTCAGTCTTTTTCTTTCTCCACAGGTGCCAAGATTGATAACTTCGGTAGATTTGTTTTAAACAAAAGTCTCAACTTCAATGGTGCGGTCACGATCATCAATGAATGGGAAGGAAGATTTTTCCTGAATGTAGACTTTAACCTGAACCAAGGCTCTACACTTAACAATTATGGTATTGTAATGTCAAAAGGATCAGGACATAATATATCGACAAATAACAATTCTACTATAAATAATTACGGAGTATTGCGTGTTCAGGATGGCAACTTTAACCCTCAAGGCACATTCTTGAATGAAGGTATGGCTTATGCTGGCAAGCAAGTAAATATTAACTCAGGTACCAATGTTATTAATAATTGTAGAATCGTCTTTGCTAAAGGAATGAATCACAATGGTAATAATTTTGAAAATAATGGTTTCGTCTGGTCTGCAGGAGAGGATGGAAACAGTTCTCACATACAGCTTAACGGTGGTTCGAAGATTGTCAATGGCCCGTTGGCCCAGATAAGAGGTGTAAGATTTACCAATGGTGGCACAGTAAATGGTTCCGGCGAATTTTATATGACAGAGCAAACAAAGCAACAAGGTACATTTGTAGGAAGTAACTCAGGGAATCCTATAAGATTTTTTGATGTTTCACAAACTGGTGTAAAGATCATGGATATTGAGTCTCCAGCACCTGGTATAACGATCAGGCCTGAAACAATGACACCACTGGATACTTTAGATTTTGGAAACATATGTACCAATCAAAACTATCGTGATCTCCTTACAATTGGTCAATTGCCACTTCCTATCAAATTGTTATATTTTAACGGTGAGTGCAACGGCTCAGAAATCCAACTTGACTGGTTGACATCTGAGGAAGTGAATATCACAGGTTATAACGTAGAAGGTTCAGTAGATGGTAAAAACTTTGAAGTAGATGGCAAACTTTATGCTAAAGGGACTGATTTCAACTATTCATATACTACGAATAATACAAATTACAAATATTTCAGGCTTGCAGTTCAAGAAAAGGGTTTTGAAAGTTATTCCAATGTAGTCACTGTAAAATGTGATTCTAAAGCATCAATTTCTAACTCTTCGATTTCTCCTAATCCAAATAACGGACGATTTAATTTGCAATTTAATGCAGAAGCATCAGGACCTGTTGAAGTAAAAATAATGAATGCACAATCTCAGATAATTTTTACTGATAAATTTGAAGCAGCCAAAGGTGAAAATTCTTTTGAAGTTGCACTAAATAAAGTACAGTCAGGATTTTATGTAGCGATAGCCAAAGACAAACAAGGTAAAGCTACCCATTTAAGATTTCTGGTCAACTAATCCACTTAGAAATACACACATTTATAAAGGCAGTCGTTGAAAAATGACTGCCTTTTTTTAAAAAAAAATGTAAGTGAGTACCTAAATACAGTATAAGAAATTGATAATTTACTTGTTGCTTACCTCAATATATCGGTGAATATTATTGTCGTTTTCCATAATATTTGAATATTTTGATAAAATTTGTTTTAAATGATAAAATTCTTGTCCTAGTTCAAGTGAAGTGTCATTAACAATTCATTATATTTGATTTTTTAAAGTGTGTGTCAAGGTCGAAAGATCTTGTTTTTTGACTAAGTGTGGATTTGATTCTCTTCAAATCCACACATTAGTTTTAGGAGGTTTCTTAATTCGAATCCATTTTTATCTCCATAAAATTTTTTACTTTCACATAAATATTTCCTCATGAAAATTCCACAAGACCATCAGCAGGTAATGGTGTACCTGATCATCAAGGATGCAGCTGCCTTTTCTAGTTTTGCTCAGAACACTTTCGGCGGCCATTTATTGAACACTCACATGAGAGAAGATGGAATCACAATAATGCATGGAGAGATCAAAATAGGAGACAGCACCATTATGTTTGCAGAGGCTACCGAACAATTTTCCGTCCAGAATAGCCATTTTTTTATTTACGTAGAGGATGCTGATATTACTTACCACAAGATCCTTGATGGCGGTGGGCGAGTTGTCACAGAAATCAGCGATCTTCCTTATGGAAGAAGCGGAGGCGTAGAAGACCCATTTGGGAACACATGGTGGGTCACCGGTATTAATTAACGTGAATAATGGTTAAGCAACATTCAAATATACCTCTTTGGAGAGTTCGGTCGTGCTTAATTTAATGCTAGGTTTTTTAGGAAAGAAATGATATGCACAGAGGGCAGAAATCGCATTGTTCAAAATCCGCAGGCTCTGTCGGTGTGCTGTATGTTACTTGGTTTTAATTCGTCATTGACACATTCTATTGGGCTCTTTTCTCAGCAGCACCTTATCGTTATCAGATAAGTTCAGACTTCATGTTTTACGTCTTTTAAAGATCAAGTCTACACCATCATTCCATAGGAATTGGGCTAGTTTATCAGATATATATCCTCTGTCGCCGAAGAGTTTTCCGAAAACTTCTTTTACCATTACGGAGAGAATGTCTTGATTCCTGTCATCTACATTTGCCTTGGACAGGTAGAAGTTCAACAACTCACCTTTGTCATTAATGATTAGGTGAAGTTTAAACCCAAAACAGCCCATTGTGCTTTTAGATTTAGTCGCAAAACCTTTGAAAACCTTGTTCTGCTTCTTTTATGTGACAAACATTTAAGGTTGTTGAGTCAATAAAGCTAATTCGGTGCATGCTCCCAAACATCTGTTTTTCAAAAACATCAACAATGGAACAAAAGTCGGTTTTGTGTCTGATTAAATCGCTCATATGTAACCAATCCAGGAAACAGTCTCTCCAATGAACTAAAACCAATTCATTATAGTATCTTTTAAAATTGGTATAAGAACTCAAATGAAAGCAAATGTAAATCGTCATCTTTTCTGATAGACACATTGATGATTTTCGATTTCTGAATTTCTTATTTCCAGTTGAAATAGCCCTTTTGCACTCAATTTCATCAAATCCTTTGCAAAAATCGTCAACAGTAATGAAAATTTCTATAACTTTGTGCTTATCCATAGGAGAATTATTTGATTTATATCGTTGTTTGTCAGACACTAATATATTAAATATTCTCCTATTTTTATAATATTTAGCCTTTTTTCTTATCCATTATTCACGTTAATTAAGAAGCGGTGATGGTAATAGGTGTTAAGGTATAGAATTGGAAATGGAAAGCTGAAAGTGCTTTTATTGCTAAATCTATATTTAAAAAGTAGAAATTAGTTCACCAGAAATTCTTTGCTTCAAAAATCAAAAAACCCCTTAAGTGTAAAATGATAAACGCAAATGCCGTTAAGTAGATTTCCCCCTTTTGAGCAGCGCATTCACTTATATTTTGTTGTTATGTGTATAGCGCTGAATATCAGCACATTAAAAAATAGAAGAAAAAAGTCTTAACTTCCCCTCTTACATAGCTAGGGTTTATACACATCTTTTTCTATTTCTCAAAGTAAACTTTGGTGACACAACGACGTAAGTTAACCTACGCCGAGCCTCACGATCTAAGCTTTAACTTTAAATATTGTACAGCATTCGCTATGAAGTGCTGAGCGTAGGTTAACCTACGTTCGGGTGTCTGCAAAATTCATTTTGCTTATAAGTAACTCAATAACAAACAATTATATTAATTTTCTAATTAAGCCTTTTATTGAAAAAATACTTATGTATAAACCCTAGCTTGCAGAGGGGTGGCGGCAGCCGGGGTGTTGATTGGCGTCATAATACCATGATTATAAAAAAATTTAAGCAACACTTATTAAATTTATCAACGAGTTAGATATTAAAGTTTTAGAGAACTGAATGACCCTGCCCTTTTGAGGGTGGCAGGGGGAGTCTTTTATCCTATATGTAATGCAAGTAGTTGGCTACCAGCCTGATATATTTATTTTGTTAGCAACTTTTTACCTCTCCCTTAGAAAACAAAAGATAATTTAATAAATATTACTTATTTTCTCAACCTTCCCATACCCGGCATGCCCATGTTGCCCATACCCTTACCTGTGCTCATATTGTGCATCATGCCACGCATCTGATCGAATTGTTTGATAAACATATTGATCTCATTGATGTCTTTGCCGGCACCTTTGGCAATCCTTCTTTTACGACTTGGATTTAGTAATTCAGGGTTGCCTCTTTCCTGAGGGGTCATACTTTGGATGATACATTCTACTTTTCCAAATGCCTTTTCATCTATATCAAGGTTGGCAGTCATCTTGCTCATACCGGGTATCATATTGATCAGGGATTTGATATCACCCATCTTCTTGATTTGATTGATCTGAGAAAGGAAGTCATTGAAGTCAAACTTGTTGCGTTTGATCTTTTTTTCTATCCTTGCAGCTTCTGCTTCGTCGAATTGCTCCTGAGCTTTTTCAACAAAGGAAACAATATCACCCATCCCCAGGATTCTTTGCGCCATCCTATCAGGATAAAACACATCAAGTGCATCCATTTTCTCACCTGTAGAAACAAATTTGATAGGTTTGCCTACAGTATATTTAATGGAAAGGGCTGCTCCACCTCTGGTATCACCATCGAGTTTGGTCAATACAACTCCGTCGAAATTAAGTCTATCGTTGAATGCCTTGGCGGTATTCACTGCGTCCTGTCCGGTCATGGAATCCACTACAAATAAGGTCTCTGATGGATTAATGGCTTTCTTGACTGCTTCTATTTCATTCATCATAGCCTCATCCACTGCTAGTCGACCTGCGGTATCTATGATGACGACATCCAAGCCATGCTCTTTGGCGTATGCAATAGCATGTGTCGCTATTTCAACAGGATTTTTATTTTCTATTTCTTTGTAAATAGCTACACCGACCTGTTCGCTCAATACAGTCAACTGATCTATAGCCGCCGGACGATATACGTCACAGGCAGCAAGTAATACTTTTTTGCTTCTTTTTTCTTTTAGGTGTAATGCCAGCTTTCCTGAGAAAGTCGTCTTACCTGAACCTTGGAGACCTGAAATGAGAATGACAGAAGGATTTCCGGACAGAGAGATTCCTTCCGATGTACCGCCCATGAGGTCGATCAATTCGTCCATGACGATCTTGACCATCAATTCACCCGGCTTGACAGCTTTTAGGACGTTTTTCTCGCCCATCGCCTGATCCTTTACTTTATCAGTAAATTCTTTGGCTATCTTATAGTTGACATCCGCTCCTACCAGTGCGCGACGAATTTCTTTTATTGAAGTGGCAATGTTTAACTCTGTTAAGCTGCCTTCTCCTTTCAATGACTTGAATGCTCCTTCGAGCTTTTCATTTAAACTTTCAAACATAATCTTGAAATGATATTTTTAGAAGTGCAAATATAGAAATGATTTTGAAAGGAATTGGTTCATTATGGTAATATCATATGTCAATGATTACCGTTTTAACTCAAAAGTTTATTATTTGCCGCATTATGTAAATGAGTTATCTCCTTAAATTGGAGATTTTGATTAAAATAAATATTTACTAAAAATTCTCTTTTTGAAAATTATTACTCTTGTTCAACATACTTGCCCTTAGAAACCTTTCTACTATTCAGCTCCTTCTTTATCTCAAAAATTTATATATTTACAAAATTGGCAAAATTGTCACTTTATGTTTATCGAGTCATCACATTTAATCCATTAAAATGATTTAAGATGAAACATATTTACACATTATTCATCCTTATTTTACAGTTTTCTTTCCTATCGGTAATATCTGCTCAATCTACCAGAGATACACTATATCCTGGTGTCGACCTACAGATTCTTAAAATGGAAGCCTTGAAAAAAGAAGTTATTCAAGGTGAGGGAATAGCCGTACAGCTTACAGTCATGAATCTGGGTATAACAACCTCTGAAAGCACCCGCATCGACTTTTGGGTCAGTGATAGCGACGAAGCCATGCTTACACAGGATGATGTGAACAGTTCAAAAATTATTATGCCATTGAAACAGGACACAAAGTTGGATTTCTCTCAACTCATTGTCATCCCCGAGGAGTACAAAGGTAAATTCGTATATATTACTGCAGCTATTGATCCGAATCCAAGAAATGGCGCTGATCCTACACCAGACAATAACAATAAATTCATGGGTGTCAAAATAGGTGATCCCGCTAGTTATAAAGACGGCATGTATACCTATGATGGCGCTATTAAATCATTTGTACTAATCAAAGCCCCAAAAAAGATCATTCGCAATAAACCGGTGAAATCAAAAATCATTTTTTCAATCAAAGGCACAAGAGCACCTAAGCCCGGACAAACTATTGATATCATTTTGTCCAAGGATAAGGTGCTGGATGCAGCCGATGCACTGGTCATGAATTTTATAGTTCCACCCAGCAGAAATGGCGAAGACACTGAAATTATTAAAGAAATAACCTTTGGAAAACATTATGCTAAAGGAAAATCATATATTTTTGCCGTCATGCGTTCCGGTAAATGGAATGATCCTGATAGTAAAAATGATGCTTCGGGGCCAATAAAAATAAAACTGAAATAAATGACAAGACCTGTGATTTTGGTCACCAACGATGATGGCATGAATGCACCCGGAATAGCTGCCCTAGTGGAGGTTGCCAGGGATTTTGGACAAGTAATAGTAGTTGCGCCCAACTCACCGCAATCCGGTCAGGGACATGCTATTACTATTGAAAGCCCTTTACGTCTTAATAAAGTGGACAAATTTGAAGGTATAGACGCATACGAATGCAACGGTACCCCTGCTGACTGAGTCAAACTTGCAAAAAAAGTATTAAGGAAAGATCAACATATCGACCTCTGCCTATCAGGTATAAATCATGGTTCTAACGCTTCAATTAATATCATATATTCAGGCACTATGAGTGCTGCTATGGAGGCTGCAATAGAAGGAATTAATTCCATTGGTTTTTCATTGTTGGATTATAATTTTGATGCAGATTTTTCCACAGCTCAATATGTGGTGAGATCCATGCTTGAGAAAGCTATGGTCCATGGATTTCATGATAAATGTAAATTATTGAATGTTAATATACCTAAAGTATCTCCGGGAGAGCTAAAGGGGATAAAAGTTTGCAGACAGGCAGATGGTTATTGGAAAGAAGAGTTCAAGGTTGGAGAAGATCCGCGGAAACAAAAATATTACTGGCTTTCCGGAGAATTTGTCAACCGTGATTCTGGAGATGATACCGATATGTGGGCATTGGACAATGGTTTCGCTTCTGTCGTCCCGTCACAATATGATCTGACCCATTATAAATCACTTTTATCTTATAATTTTTTCGAAGAATAGCATGAAATCCAATCAAACGATATTTTCAAAAGACTCCATGTTGTTAGGCATAATTATGGGTGCATTAGTGCCAATTATTGCTTATGCACTCTTGTTGAGTCTCAAGGATGCGTTAATCTCAGGTGGAATACTTCCACAGATCTGGGAAACTTTCCCTTCGACCATCCGCACAATTGGCGTTTTGGCTATTTGCGGCAATCTCATTGTAATTCAATTCTTCAATAGTAGAAGATTTACCAATGCTATGCGGGGACTAGTCTTTCCTACTTTTGCGTTTATTCTGCTTTGGTTTGTGATCTACGGGAAGGAAATAATGGTCAATTTCTGATGGGCCTAAATATGTTCTTACTCGCGGGAGAAGCCTCAGGCGATCTACATGGAGCGAATCTTGCTAAGGCACTTTTGCACAAGGACCCTTCGATACAACTAGATGGTTGGGGCGGTCCAAAGATGAATGCTGCCGGTGTTAAATTGCATAGAGAATTAAAGGATCTTGCATTTATGGGTTTTGTCGAGGTGATTGCCAATCTACCAACGATTCAGAAAAGTTTTAAGATAATCAAAAAATACCTGCTTGAAAACAAACCTGATGCGCTGATTTTAATTGATTATCCCGGGTTTAATCTAAAGATGGCTAAATGGGCGCATCAAAACGGAATTAAAGTCTTCTATTTTATCTCTCCGACTGTTTGGGCATGGAAGGCAGACAGGGCCTTGATCATAAAGGAACATGTAGATAGATTGTATTGTATTCTGCCATTCGAGGTGGATTTTTATAAGAAATATGACGTGGATGTAACCTATGTGGGTAATCCGCTATTGGATTCAGTCGATGCATTTAGACCGGATGATCAATTTTTATCTAACAATAATTTAACTGAAAGATCTTACATCTCAGTGCTTCCGGGTAGTAGAATGCAGGAATTAAAAAAGATATTTCCGGTGATGGTTAGTGCAATGAAATTATTGCCAGTAAAACAATTTGTAATTGCGAGAACATCTTTACTTTCTGAAGAATTATTCATTGAAATTCTGAATAAATATCATCCAGCGTGGAAGTCTCACGTTCAAATAATTACTGATAAAACATACGACCTCCTCCAACATACTTCTTCTGCTATGGTGACGAGTGGTACAGCTACGTTGGAAACTGCATTATTTCATGTTCCACAGGTAGTATGTTACAAGACTATTCCGCTGAATTTCCGCATTGCAAAAAGTTTTGTGAATGTAAAATATATTTCACTTGTAAATCTGATCGCAAATAAACCGATCGTCAAAGAACTAATACAGGGCGACTTAACTCCGGAAAATTTAAAAGCGGAATTAGCTTTATTGGAAGAAGATGTGAAATATAGAAACAAGATTTTGGAGGAGTATAAGGAATTGGCTAAGATGATCGGTGAACCGGGCGTGGCTGAAAGAATGGCGGAGGATATGGTAGAACGGTTGAAAGATTTTGTCTGAATCATGGATTTAAATGTTTACACAGATTGCAAGGATTTTTATCAATTACGACGAGGAAAAGTACAAGTAACATTCAGTGAAATCCTTTAATCCGCTTAATCTCTGCCTAATTGCAGGCAAGCGTGATACAGAATAATTCTATTTTGTCTGAATCACGGATTTAAATGATTGCACGGATTGCACGGATTTTTATCAATTACGAAGTTTAAATGTACAAGTAACATTCAGTGAAATCATTTAATCCGCTTAATCCCTGATTCAGAATGATTCTTTTTGTCTGAATCACGGATTCAATTGATTGCAGGGATGACACAGATTTTTTAGCATACCAATCTTTTAAAGGTTAGAGATTTACTACCAAAATTTATCAACAAACCTACTTCAAGTTTATAGGCTTTTAAGTAATTCAGTATCTGAGCAGTATGAACATCTTCAAGCTGACTAATTGCTTTTAGTTCTACAAGTACCTTACCTTCAACAACAAAGTCTGCGCGGCGCGTTCCAATTGGCTCTTCTAGTTCTTTGTAATAAATTTCCTGATCGACTTCTCTAGCATAAGATAATCCCTTTTTACCTAATTCCCATGCCAATGCACGTTGATAAATAACTTCCTGAAATCCATTTCCTAAATATTTATGCACTTCGAAGGAAGCGCCCAATATTTTTTCGGTGATGTCTTGATATTTTAATAGTGTTTTCATAATAGCGGGGGTTAAATGAAACCAAATTTAATTAAAAACAATGACCTGGGGAAATTTTTTATTTGTCTGAATGATTCTTTGTCTGAATCACAGATTTAAATGATTACGCGGATGTCATGGATTTTTTATACTTGAAAAAATCACGTTTTATAATAATGACAAGAGATTTAAAGCGCGACGCAGAAATGTACGATAAACATTCAGTGAAATCTTTTAATCCGCTTAATCCCTGCCTAATTGCAGGCAAGCGTGATTCAGAATGATTCTATTTTGTCTGAATCACGGATTGAAAAGATGACACAAATTGTACAGATTTTTATCAATTACGAAGTTTAAATGTAAAAGTAACATTCAGTGAAATCCTTTAATCCGCTTAATCCGTGATTCAGAATGATTCTCTTTTTGTCTGAATCACGGATTGAAATGATTACGCAGGTTACACGGATTTTTTTACCTATTAAAATCATGGTTATTCTTATGACAAACGAGATCAATTACAAGGAGGAAAAGTACAAATAAAATTCAGTGAAATCCTTTAATCCAAATAATCCCTGCCTAATTGCAGGCAAGCGTGATTCAGAATGATTATTTGTCTGAATCACGGATTTAATTGATTACACGGATGGCACGGATTTTTAAACTATTATAATCATGGATTATACTGATGACATCTAAAATCAACCACAGTACAGAAATGCAAAATTAACATTCAGTGAAATCATTTAATCCGCTTAATCTGTGATTCAGAATATTCTCTTTGTCTGAATCACGGATTGAAATGATTACACGGATGACACGGATTTTTTACACATCAAAATCATGGTTAATATGATGAAAACTAAAATCTATTACGTTTCGGAAATGTACAATCAACATTCAGTGAAATCCCTTAATCCAAATAATCCGTGATTCAGAAATAATTCTTTTTGTCTGAATCACGGATTTATTTTGATTACGCAGATTGCACGGATTTTTAAACTATTAAAATCACGGTTATGCTAATTGCATGTTACAGCGAGTACAAAGAGGAAATGTACAATTAACATTCAGTGAAATCATTTAATCCGCTTAATCCCTGATTCAGAAAAATTCTCTTTATCTGAATCACGGATTTAATTGATTACACGGATGCCACAGATTTTTTAGCGTACCAATCTTTTAAAAGTTAGAGATTTACTGCCAAAATTTATTAACAAACCTACTTCAAGTTTATAGGCTTTTAAGTAATTCAGTATCTGAGCAGTATGAACATCTTCAAGCTGACTAATTGCTTTTAATTCTACAAGTACCTTACCTTCAACAACAAAGTCTGCACGGCGTGTTCCAATTGGCTCTTCTAGTTCTTTGTAATAAATTTCCTGATCGACTTCTCTAGCATAGGATAATCCCTTTTTACCTAATTCCCATGCCAATGCACGTTGATAAATAACTTCCTGAAATCCATTTCCTAAATATTTATGCACTTCGAAGGAAACGCCCAATATTTTTTCGGTGATGTCTTGATATTTTAATAGTGTTTTCATAATAGCGGGGGTTAAATGAAACCAAATTTAATTAAAAACAATGACCTGGGGAAATTTTTTATTTGTCTGAATGATTCTTTGTCTGAATCACAGATTTAAATGATTACGTGGATGTCACGGATTTTTATCATATACGACGCGGAAAAGTACAATTAATATTCAGTGAAATCTTTTAATCCGCTTAATCCGTGATTCAGAATGATTCTCTTAGTCTGAATCACGGATTGAAATGATTACGCAGGTTACACGGATTTTTTTACCTATTAAAATCATGGTTATTCTTATGACAAACGAGATCAATTACAAGGAGGAAAAGTACAATTAACATTCAGTGAAATCCTTTAATCCAAATAATCCGTGATTCAGAATGATTCTTTTTGTCTGAATCACGGATTGAAATGGTTGCACGGATGGCATAGACTTTTTTACCTATTAAAATCATGGTTATGCTAATGGCATAAGACAGCAATTACAAGGAGGAAATGTACAATCAACATTCAGTGAAATCTTTTAATCGTGTAAATCCGTGATTCAGACAATCACTCCATCTTATGTTTCAGCTCATTTCCACATCTCCTGCAATAAACCGCATCGTCTTCATGGCCAACTAAATTACAGTTTTGGCAGACTAAATCATTTCTTTTGTATTTCATTTCTTTGATAAGATTAGAACCGATGATACCTGTAGGAACGGCGATGATGGCGTACCCGAGTATCATTATGAAAGAGGCTAGGACTTTACCCATTGGAGTAAGCGGTGAAATGTCACCATACCCGACAGTTGTGATCGTCACAATGGCCCAATAGATACTTTGTGGAATAGATGAAAAACTTGGATTATGATCGTATTCGATGACATACATTACAGAACCAAGGAAAAATGTTAAGACTAACATGAAAAACAGGAATATTGCAATCTTCCGGGAACTTCGCACCAGACTAAAGACCAGGTCCCGACTTTCATCCAGAAATTTAACCATACGGAATATCCTGAATACTCTGAGTAAGCGGAAAGAACGGATGATCATCAGCATATGAGTGTTTGGTATGAAAAACTCTACAAAGGATGGAAGAATTGCCAATAGATCTATGACGCCGTATATACTTTTTGCAAATACACGTTTACTCCGGACGCACATTAGTCTCAAGATATATTCGATACTAAATATGACCATGAATATCATATCCAGTTGCTGGAAGATATGCCCATATTTTGCGGAATATGACTCTACACTCTCCGCTAATAATAAAGCAATATTTGACAAGATCAAGAAAAACAAGAAAGTATCAAATATCTTACCAGCAGGAGTATTGGCTTGAAAAATAATGACATAGAGTTTATATTGCCAGGATTTTTCATCTTCCGGACGGTTCTGAGATTGGACGACGTCGATGCGATCAGGAATTATTTTGTAAATGCTCATGATCCAATTTAGGAATAATTTTACAATTGCATGTTTGATTTTCCAAAATTAAATTTGCCAAGAATACTTTGAATTACCTTTGATTCTGAAAATTTGATGAGGAGCAGATTTTACCATTTTGAAGGGGCCAAGGGCGAGCTGACTTTAGTTGGAAATTAGTTACAAATTTTATTTAATAAATATATGAAAAAGTATAAATTTTAATTTTATTTGGTGTTTAATTATGTCAGGTTTCACCTCGCAAAAAAATTCAAGTAATTCTACTTGATTATCAAATCTTTCTGGTATTGACATCCCTCTGATGTTATAATTTTCAAGAGATAAGTTCCGGCTTGTTGTAACAGAAATGTTTTCTTATTATATTCGAATTCATCTTCAGGATAATCGGAATCCAAGTCAGCCTTTAAAACAATGTACCATCTCCAGGATTCAGCATTCATTTCTTCCGGTAATTTTAAATTCACCTTGTATGAATTTTCACTTTCTTTTAAAACATTATATTTAATATTATCTAAAAAATCAACCGAGTCAAGTTCAAAATACTCCTTCGTCATACAGCCCAAATTGTCAGTTACTTCGACATAATGTTTACCAAAAGAATTAATTGTAGTAAAAGTATTTCCATCTTTTCCATCAGACCAATCAATATTTACTAATTTCTTATCATCTGCAGGTTCAAAAGACACGTCTACCGGTGGCTTATCACTGAGACAATCAGGGAGAATCAATCCTACAATTAAATTATTGCAACCTTCAACAAAAAATGAAACATTTATATTGACACAAACATTGTACATCATAGAGATCGTATAATCTCCCGGGGGCAACGTATTTTCAGTACCATGAGCGACGATTCTGTCAGTCCCAAATGTTTTCCAATTTATAGAATTTACATCTATTAATGGAGGATAATTAAATTTCACTTTTGCAGTTCCTTTACCATTTTCAATTTTTTCTTGTCTTACCACGAAATAGTCATAATCATAAGTTATTGGACAGGCCTTCTCTCCGGGAGCCGCTAATGCTTTTAACTTTTTCATTTCATACATTGTGAATGCTGGCCATTCTGAAAAATTTTCAGACTCTGATTTTTCCTCACTGTTTTTAAAATAAATATTCGGGCTTAATTTAAACACCTTCGCTTTTACTTCTCCAACTCTGAGTTTTGTTTGTGATTCATCTTTTTTATTGTTGTGGAAATAAGTGCCATCCTTTGAAAATCCTATAAATTTTACTTCTGTAGGATTGAAATCTTCCTGTGATGGATAAAATTTATATCTCCATGTCAATCCATCATCACTTTGCAAGATTAATGGTTGTGGTCCTAATTCAAAAACATAACATTTTAGATATTCTAAAGGATATTCACTCTTGACAATTAGTGCTGGCCCATCATTTTCAATTTTATTCCATTTGGAATATGGTTTAGAATTGAATGAAAAAAATATAATTGCTAATATTGCTATAAAAAATAAGTAAACGATTTTAGTTCTAAATTTCATAAATTTTCAGTATTTTAAATGAGTTTTGAATATAAAGTAAATTTATGAAACGATTATTTTTACTTCAAATTCCATTTTCTTCCATCCTGAATTTAATTACTTCTAAAGGGTCTAATGATGGTAAACTTATATTTTTAGCTTCATAATCTTTTACAATCAGCAATAATAATGCCAATTCATCACCTAGATCGGTTCTAAGTTCAGAATCAAATATCAATAACGTTCTTTTAATTGCAATTTGATATTGTTCTTCAGTGGTTATAACTTTCCAGTTCATGAAGTGGTTTTTGATTTACAAACTTAAGAAAATGCGAGAGAAGGGATGTTTAAAATTTCATCTAAGAATGTGAAGCCTCCCCCTCGGCCCACAGAAGCACAATTTCGTCCCCCAATTGTGTTCTGACTTCACTTTGTGCAAGTAGGGACTTGCACTTCGTTTCGTTTCACTTCCTTGAAAAGGTCGCTTAGGCACCTTTTCTGCGTCGTTCACCCTCCAAAGGGGGAAAATAAAAAAAAGTCCGACGTTTTCACATCGGACCCTTCTATCTATTATTTTGAGTTATAGTAGTTAAATCACATTATAAGGCAGCTGCACCGGCTACGTTCTCTGAAAGTTCGTTGGTGATGGCTTCCTGACGGGCTTTGTTGTAATTGATCTTCAATTCTCATATAATTTATCCTGCCTGCTCTTAAACTTTTCAAACTCTGCGTGAGCAATAGAATCCAATTCACGACTTTGATAATAATGCAGACAATTAGCCATAAAATACTTCTGATCTTTTCCACAACCTTCGCACATTGTAGCTATCGGAATATTGTTCACCATATTTTTTGCCAATGACTTTGCTAATGCTATATTTTCTAAATCCAATCCATCATATGTGTTAAATGCATCTTTCTTACCAATGAGATCAAAAATAGTGTCATTCTGATAACTTTCCCTCAAACTTGAAAAAAACACTTGGTCTTTAAATGCAGTGATCCAGGGATTATTGCTTTTTTGATAATCAAATGTTTCAAACTTATTTTTATTCGAACTACAAGCTACTAAAACAAATAAAACAAATAATTTATAATATTTCATATGACCCAAAGTGGTTTTCCTGATTTTGTAACTATCGCATTATATCCAGAATTAGATAAAGAATCTCTGAATTCATAAATTAATGAAGAAATACTTTGAGCATTAAAACTTGCGCTCTGGTCATTAATTTCTATTTTATCATTTAAATACATTTCCTTTTCTTCATTACAACTTATAAATGAAATTAAAAAAGAACATAATATAACTTTAAAGATTGTTTTCATATTGATTAATTTGTTTTATTAAATTTTAAAAAAAGTCCGGCGCTTTCACATCGGACCCTCTATCTATTATTTTGAGTTATAGTTGTTAAATCAAATTATAAGGCTGCTGCACCGGCGACGATCTCTGAAAGTTCGTTCGTGATGGCTTCCTGACGGGCTTTGTTGTAGTTGATCTTTAATTCTTTTAGTAAACTGTCTGCATTCTCAGTCGCCTTGTCCATCGCTGTCATACGCGCTCCATGTTCTGAAGCATGTGTGTCTAACAATGTCTTGTGAAACTGTGTCTGAAGGATCGTAGGAACAAGATATTCCAACAATGATTCCTGATCAGGCTCAAAGATGTAATCTGCCTTTTTCTTGCTTGCGTTGATGTCTACCGGCATTTTCTTTACAGGAAGGAATTGCTCTGCTTCAAAGATCTGTGTCGCAGCATTTTTAAACTTGCTGTAAGCGATCTCTACTGCGTCGTATTTTCCCTTGGCAAATTCTTCCATTATTCCATTCGCTATTGGAGCGATGTTGGCAAATGCAAGATTAGAAAATGCATTTACATGCTCTAGAATCAATGGTGAATTCTTGTGCACGCGACGTACATATTCACCACCCTTTTTACCAATAGATATAAATGTTACATTGCCCGAAGCAAGTTGTGCAGGATATTTACGTTGAGCGATCTCTATAGCAGCTTTGCTGATGTTGGTATTCAAAGCACCCGCAAGACCACGATTAGAGGTCACCACGACGATAGCTACATTCTTAACTTCTCTTTCTGTATTGTAAACAGATGAGCCGTCTCCATCTAGATTGGAAAGGATGTTGGACAACATCTCATTGAGCTTCTCACTATAAGGTCTCAACTGGACGATGGCCTGCTGTGCACGACGCAACTTGGCAGCAGAAACCATTTTCATGGCTTTTGTGATCTGTTGAGTCGATATCACCGACTTAATCCTCTCTCTTACTTCCTTTAAATTCGCACCCATTTTGTTATGCTATTATTGATGATGGAAGGCTAAATGAATGAACATTCATCACTTCCATTATTATAATTATTATAATACTAATTAATTAGCGTATTGTTTTGAAAGATCCGCTGCAACTGCTTTCAATGCTGTAAGATCTGCTTCTTCCAATTTACCTGCCTTGAAATTTTTAAGCATATCAGGATGGCTCTTGTCAAGGATTGAGAATAGATTTTCTTCAAAATCTCTTACATTCGTTGGTTTGATATCTTTCAATAAGTTGTTTGAACCAAGATAGATCATCGCAACTTGTTTCTCTACTGATACCGGAGAATACTGAGCTTGTTTCAATACTTCTACGTTACGCTCTCCTTTGTCCAATACAGACTTAGTAGCGGCATCTAGGTCAGAACCGAACTTAGCAAATGCTTCCAATTCACGGTATTGAGCCTGATCAAGTTTCAAAGTACCGGATACTTTCTTCATTGACTTGATCTGAGCATTACCACCCACTCGACTCACTGAGATACCCACGTTGATCGCAGGTCTGATACCTGAGTTGAACAAGTTGGTCTCAAGGAATATCTGACCATCAGTGATCGAGATCACGTTTGTCGGGATATATGCTGATACGTCACCCGCTTGAGTTTCGATGATCGGAAGTGCAGTCAATGAACCACCACCTCTTACAAGACCTGAAGCCTTCAAAGATTCAGGAAGGTCGTTCATGCTTTGAGCCATTTCATCATTGCTGATGATCTTAGCCGCACGCTCCAAAAGACGGGAGTGAAGGTAGAATACATCACCAGGATAAGCCTCACGCCCCGGAGGTCTTCTCAATAGAAGAGAAACCTCACGGTAAGCAACAGCCTGCTTAGATAAATCATCATAAATGATCAATGCTGGACGTCCTGTATCGCGGAAGAATTCTCCAATACATGCACCGGAGAATGGAGCATAAAACTGAAGTGGAGCTGGATCAGCTGCAGAAGAAGCAACGATACAAGTATAAGGCATTGCACCATTTTCTTCTAAAACTTTTGCTACCTGAGCTACAGTAGATGCTTTCTGACCACATGCTACATAGATGCAGTAAACAGTCTCACCTCTGTCATAAAATTCCTTTTGGTTAATGATTGTATCAATGGCAATGGCAGTCTTTCCGATCTGACGATCACCAATGATCAATTCCCTCTGGCCACGGCCGATAGGAATCATCGCATCGATCGCTTTGATACCTGTCTGAAGTGGCTCAGTAACCGGTTGACGGAAGATAACACCCGGAGCTTTACGCTCTATTGGCATCTTATATTTAGTACCGGTGATCTCTCCCTTTCCGTCGATAGGTTGACCAAGTGGATTTACCACACGGCCTAATAAACCTTCACCGACTTCGATAGAAGCGATCGTTTTTGTTCTTTTTACTTTAGAATCTTCTTTGATTCCGTCAGATGATCCCAATAGAACCACACCTACGTTATCTTCTTCAAGGTTCAAAACGATGGCTTGTACGCCTGTTTCGAATTCTACGAGCTCACCAGCTCCTGCATTGGTAAGACCATATACACGGGCGATACCATCACCCACTTGCAATACTGTACCTACTTCTTCCAATTCAGCTTCTGTATGGAAACCTGAAAGTTGTTGTTTTAGAATTGCTGAAATTTCATCAGGTTTAACACTAACCATGGCTATTATAAATTTAAATTATGTTATTAATTATTGGAGAATGAATGTTTCAATTTGTTCATCTGGTAAGCGACACTGCTATCGTATAAGTTACCATTGAATTCAATGATAAAACCACCTATAAGTGCAGGGTTAATTTTAGTCTCTAGCTGTATCGTTTTGTTATCGCCGATCATTGACTTCACCTTGTTGAGGATAATTTCTGTGGTAGACGCATCCAACGCTGTAGCCGAAGTAACTTTGACTAAAGCGATATTGAACTTGGTATTGTACTGAGTATTAAATTCATCAGCTATATCTATCAACAGCGACTCTCTACCTTTTTTAACTGATAGGTTGAAAAATGCAAGTGTAAGAGCGTCGATCTTTCCTTCGAAAATGGCTTTTAAACAAGCCAATTTCTTATCAGGATAGATGATAGGGCTTTTCAGCAACAAAACGAGTTCGCGACTCTTTAGTGCTTCATGAAAATTAGCCATATCTGCCTTTACGATCTCGGTCTTGCCCTGTTCTACAGCAAGGTCCAGAAGGGACTTGGCATAGCGGGAAGCAACTTGTGATACAGACATTTATATTAAATTTCTATTTAAAAAATAAACTTATTAGTTAAGTTTGATATCATTGGCAAGAGACTGCGCCAGTTCGACCTGTGCATTGTCATTGCTCAATTGTTTTTTGATCACTGTCTCAGCGATCTGTACAGCCATAAGTCCTGCCTGATTTTTAACTTCAGTGATGGCCATTTTCTTTTGATTTTCTATCTCAAGATTGGCACTTGCAAGGATACGGTTTGCTTCGTCTTTAGCCTTGTTCTTAGCTTCAGCAACGATCTGACTGGCAGAATCTTTTGCTTCTCTAAGCATGGCAGCTCTTTCCTGACGAGTCTCAACAAGTAATTGCTCGTTTTCAGACTTAAGATTGCTCATCTCCGCACGTGCTACATCAGCCTGAGCCAATGCATCTTTGATTGAATCCTCGCGATCTTTCAATGCTTTGGCGATCGGTCCGAAGGCTTTTTTGCCAAGGATAAACCAAAGTACAACGAAAATAATTACTGTCCAGAAGAATAACCCCGGATCCGGCTTGATTACATTAAATTCGGCTAATAACATATTATATTAGATTGATGTTTTTACTAAAAAAGACCCGGTGATGGACCAACCGTCTTCTCAACGGGTCAAGATTTTTGTTTCCCGGTATTATAGACCAAGGAAAGCTACCACCACGGCGAAAAGCGCTACCGCTTCTACGAATGCCGCGAAGATCAACATGTTGTTACGGATATCTCCAACTGCTTCAGGCTGGCGAGCAATAGCTTCCATACCTTTACCGCCGATAAGACCGATACCAATTCCGGCACCGATAGCTGCCAATCCTGCTCCAATAGCTGCGTACATAATGTATATATTTAGTTTGTTAAAATACGATTCTTAAGTTAGAAGTTAGAAGGTAGAAGTTAGAATAAGGCGCAGATTGAGCACTCTCTTTGATTCTTAGATTCTTGGTTTTTAACTTTTGGTCAGAAAACTTTTTTTCTGATGTTTTTATTTTTTGTCGCGAACAGCTTTCGCAATTCGCTGTGGGGAAACGCTCTTTCAGAGCTTCATTTCAAATCTTATCAGAACCTTATATTCTGCGACCCATTTATCATTTTAAAAAGTTAGAAGGTGAGGCGGTTAGAAGGTGAGAAGGATGCTGAGATCGATCTTTACCTTTAATTCCTGACTTTCGTGCTTCGATTATATGGCAATAGGCATTAGGCTATAAGCTTTAGGCCGTGCAAAACCATATTTTATTATTTGAAGCGGAAAACTTTTTCTCCGATTTTATTCTTTGCCTAACTCGGGCCCCTTATCTAATCTTTATTCTGTGCTAAAGAATAACAATTAACAATTAATAACTAACAATTACTCTTCGCTACAATTTCCCTCTGCGCCTCATTTATCATTTATAATTCACCATTTCCTAGTGATGCGCTTCTTCCGTCGCTGCACCAAAATAACTTGCTGATAATATCGTAAAGATAAATGCCTGTATAAGGGCAACTATCACTTCTATTAAGTTCATAAACATGGTAAAAGGTATTGCGACCAAAGCACCTGTGGTTGCTCCGGCGATACTTGTTCCTACCTTACCGAATACAAAGATCAAGCCAACCAAACTTAATATGATTACGTGACCCGCTGTAATGTTAGCGAAAAGTCGTATCATCAAAGAAACAGGCTTGATGAATACACCCATAAATTCTATTGGTGCTAGGAACAACTTCATCGGCACAGGAACACCCGGCATCCAGAAGATGTGTTTCCAATAGGCACCGTTACCATTGATATTGGTGATTACAAACGTCAAAACGGCTAGAGCCATTGTAGTGGCGATATTACCTGTTACATTAGCTCCGAAAGGAAAGAAGGGAATCAATCCCATCAGGTTGATAGTGGTGATGAAAAAGAATATCGTCAATAGATAAGGCAGGTAAGTCATGTATCTATTGCCCAACATTGGCTTAGCCACTTCATCAATGATAAAGTTGACGATGACTTCCATGAAATTCTGAAGACCTTTTGGCGCTTGGCCCGGTCTCTTTTTGTAAGCATTTGCTACAGAAAAGAATATCAAACACAAGATGACGGCCGCAAGCAGCATAGTGAAGACATTCTTAGAAATTGAAAAATCGTAGTAAGATGTAAACTTCATAAGAGTAGAAGCGCCTTCAACTTCGTATTCTTTGCCATCGTGCATCAACTTAGTGATCTCGACTTTATCAACTTTTTCATGTGTCAGGTGGCCTATTTCAACTTCGCCTTCAGGAAAACCAACAGGTAATCTCTTTACTGTTCCATGATCAAGTACATATCTGTTGTATGCTTTAGATCCGTGGTGTAACTTTGAAGAAAGGAAAGTCGTGAATCCATCTTCTTTTGAGTAAAGAATGCAAGGAAGAGGAATAGCTATATGGCCAAATAGATGGAATTCATTAGAGTTGTTGATGTGGTTGAAGATCATGTCCTGCATTTTGAACTCTTCTTCAGCCTCATGGGCTTCATGAGAGATGGCAACAACTTCTTCTTTTAAAGTTTCTTTGTGGTCTGCAGTGTTTTCCTGGGCAATTGACTGAGACATCATGCCTAAAACAAAGAAAATCATCAGGGTTATTCCTGAAAAGTATTTATTTAAAGATGTATTCAACTTGGTCATATGCTTTCTTTTGCTTTGCCCACAAAGGTTTTATGCAGGTTTTTCAAAATTCGCCACAAAGGTAAGTTTTGATGTCAATATATCCAAGCATTTTAAACATTGCTTTTTTGGCTTTAACAAAAGTAACTGTTTAGTTGGATAATTTGAGGTAATTTGTTCAAAGACAATGGTTAATGATAATTCCTTTTGAGGCTGAATTGACCAAATAATTTTGAAGTTGGAAGAGAGAAAAGCGAAATTTTATATAGAATGAAATGGGTCAAGTAAAGTTTTAAAGAGTAATGAAAAAGAGTTTAGTAAAGGGAAGGTGTTTGGGGTATCACAGAGATTCATGGAGGTTTTTGATTGTAATTCTATTTTAGAATAGCGCTTAATTTTGAAATTATACTTCGATTTGGCATTATTGAGGAGCACTGAGAAGTTGACCTTTTCAAATGTTACAACTATCAGTCTTTTCTTTAAATATTAGGATTTTTGGATTCAAGATTAATTTACTCTGAGGTTTTTACATGGCCTCGTTCTGCGCTTTTGCTTGAAAGTGGATGGGGTTTTAACACAAAGTTGCACAAAGGTCTTTGGTATTTGTTTTTAAGAAGTCTGACCCCTAGATCTTGTAGTTTTAACTTCAATACTAAATTTTTTAAGAGCACTAACTAATTTGACTATCGTCAAATGCTGCACCGATCAGCCAGTATCTAGGAAAGAATCAGTGTAATTTCTTTTGTGAAAATTATTCAGGTGGTTAAAGGCAAAGAAGAGCTGTAAGTTTGTATCACAGAGATTCTCATAGGCTTTTGATTTTTACTCATAAAAGTTTGCACCTTGATTTTCTAGATTTGATTCCAATAGTTGCTTTTTTTAAGGTGCACTGAGAGATTTGAAATTGTCAAATGCTGCACTGACTTGACAGCAGCTATGTAAAGATCAGCTCAATTCTATTCCTGAAATATCCTTTAATTGTTATATTTATGTGAGGAAGGCACCATATAATTTGCCGTTGACTTTAGTCAACGGATCAAAGATGAGTATGATTGGACTTTAGTCCAAGGTAAATTATTTGATTAGAAAGCTTTTTTAATCTCTTTAATTTAACTTTCGAAACTTCTCCTCTAACACCTTCGTCCTGAATGCAAATATCTCTTCCAACTTTGATCGGATGATCAGTGAATTTGCAATAGCACCTAAAAAACCAAATGGTGGAATGTAGCTCACCGTATCTTCCATCAATACACCGTCTTCAGTTTGTATCAATCGGTGTTGATGATGCCACATCGTATAAGGCCCTAATCGCTGCTCATCTACGAAATATTCTTTGTCATTAACTTGAGTGATTTCGGTGACCCAACGCATCTTGATACCAAATAAAGGACGTACAAAATAAGTGATGATCATGCCGGGATACATTTCTCTTTCAGCTTTTCCTGAAGTAACTTCAAAACCCATGGAAGGAGGAGTGATCAATTTAAGATTACCAGGGTCGGATATGAATGCCCACAATTCGTCGATGGTGGCATTAAATTTTTGGGTTTTTGAAAATTGATAAAAAGCCATAAATCTTTTATTCACTTAACACTCTTTACGAATTAAGGTTATGTCCCAATGAAATTTATTTTATTTATAATAAAATTCAAGTTGAATATTATAGATTGAACCTTTTTAAATGCTCCTTCTTGAAATTCCATTCCGGAGTAATGAAAGCTTCTTTAACATCGTACCACACAGATGAAGGGTTGGCGGGATTGATGAGGATCTGGATCTCCTGGGCAGGCATATAACTTTGGGCAAGCATCACTTTCTTTTTTCCGGTATTATCAAAAGCCATATTTACTACAATGACAGCATGTCCATAAGGTATTTTCTTTTCAATTAAGACATCACCTATTTTAATATCAGAGGAGGAATTGACGGTCTTCAATTCGTTTGAAAGTGAGGTCGTATTGGCAAATTCAAATACGTGCTCAAGGTATTTCCAAAAAGTCGCATAGCTGTAGTCACCATTTACAAATGTTTCATAATATCGAGGTTTGCCATCTGACAGAAAAGTAAAGTGGATGTCGGCATATTTTTTTTGTGCAAACAAATATTCTGCTCGCAGTCTGATGACAGCATCAGCGCATTGATGTAAATTCTTATTGCCGATAGGTAAATCAACTACACCTAAGTACACACTGTTATTCGCTTTTTGATTACCATTATAATATGTAACAAGAGCATTTTTTTCTTTTAAAGGTAGGTGTTGGAGATAGTAACCAAAGGAGTTTTTTTCTAAAGATACCCTCTTATATCCTAAAGGTGGGGAAAAACGGCCTACAATAGTTTCGTGTAGGTCATTCTCCTTAGCAACATTATTCACATCTTCTTTTTCGAGTGCTAATGGCGATTCGTTGGAAGAACAAGATGCCGCAAATAGTGAAATCAGAAATGAGAAGAGGATCGGGAGCATAAGGGCTAAGTTATATTGGATATATAACGTAATGGTAAGTTGGAAATTGCTTAAATATTCCTTCTAGGTTTATGTTACATTAAAGGACTCCTCCTAGGGATCAGGGTCATTCTCTTCTCTAAAACTTTAATATGTAACTCGTTGATAAATATTTTAGATTAAGTTCTAATTATTTCTTAGATCAACAGAAACATTGCAATAATTGACACCCCGGCTGCCGCCACCCCAATGTCATTAAGTTAAGGTCATAAGTTCATTCAAAATATCTCGGTGCGCTGCACATTGGAGCAAGCTTAATACGAACTCTATAAATATTGTGGTGTGCTGCACCTGGAAGAAAAGCAAAGGTGCAGCGCACAGTGATATTTATAGAAATAAAATTGATAGCCTATCAGGTGCAGCGCACCGAAATATTGTCAGTAATAGATTATTAATTTTAATTGCTTAACTTAATGACATTGGCCGCCACCCCTCAGCCAGAGGGGAAGTTGCGACTTTCTTTCATCTTCTTTTGGAATTGTTGATATTCAACAATTTACACATAACGATTTGATAGAACTGAATGGCCCTACTCAAAAGGTGATATACATTCCATCGGAAAGATCCTCTATCAAAAACTATACTTTTTCTCCAAAATCAATCAAAGCCTTTCCATATAATCATGTATAAATTTTGGAACAGGTAATTTTTTTAAATTACCTAATGTCCTCCAACTTCCGCCTTCTAAGGAAAGTTTGTGATTTAAATTAAATTGAAAGAAGTGAATAAATAAGCGCTGATGAGTAAGAATATGTGGTTTGTTAAGACTGAATTTTGTGAAACTAACCGGTTTGTTGAGCATATCTTCGATTTTAAGTTTTATTATATCATCACTAATAATTGTTTCATGCTCCCACAGATAAAATTCATACATTCCAGAATAGACATCCTTTGTATCTCTTTGAAATACTAAAAATTCATCCTGATGCTGAAATACAAAGTAGTTGAAATGCCTTTCTCTTTTCTTTATTTTTTTTGACTTTACAGGAAGTTCACTCGTCTTACCACTTAAAAAAGCAACACAATCTTGGCTAAATGGACATTCAGCACATTTAGGATTCGATGGAGTGCAAACTGTAGCACCAAAATCCATGATGGCTTGATTATATCTGCCGGCTTGCTGCCGATCCAGCAATTCATCTGCCAACTGTTTGAATAATTTCTGACCAACTGATGTATCGAAAGGTGTGTCTATTCCAAATATCCTTGAAATGATGCGGATCACATTGCCATCGACTACCGCATGTGGCATATTATAAGCAAAGGACGCTATCGCGGCGGCAGTGTATGGACCAACACTACTTAGAGCAAGTATTTCATTGAAAGAACGCGGCATTTCGCCGTCATAATTTGATACCAATTGATGTGCTCCTTTATGTAGATTTCTCGCACGACTGTAGTATCCGAGTCCTTGCCAAAGCTTCAAAACGTCTTCAATCGGTGCATTAGCCAAAGAAAAAACGTCAGGAAATTTATCTATAAATCTTTTATAATATTCCAAGCCCTGCTCGACTCGAGTCTGTTGTAACATTACTTCAGATATCCATATTTTGTAAGGATTTTTTTCATCTTTCCATGGCATAGGCCTGGCTGCAGGGTCATACCAATCAAGGAGAATTTTTTTAAAGATGGATTTAAGTAGAGCTTCAGCCAAAATCAATTAGTTTTCAAATGTATGCGTAAAATACATAGAATTTTTTTACATTTTTATATCGCAAAAAACGGAAATAAACAATAAGCTTGACACCCCGTTTAATGGCACCCCTCTATTATCTAAACCAAATATTTTTTTATATCAAAGTGAAACTTTGGTGACACCCCGACGCAGGTTAACCTATGACGAACCTTCACGATCATAGTTTTAACTTTAAATTATTATCCGTCATTCGCTATGAAACGCTGAGCGTAGGTTAACCTACGTTCTGGTGTCCGCAAAATTTATTTTGCATATTCTCAACTAATAATCGATAAGATCTAATTATTCACACTCAAATAGGTTTTCAAAAAGTATTATTTATAAACATACCCTCGCTCCAAAAGTCAATAAAATCAAACAGGGAACAAAATAAGTACTTTGTTCCCTGCAAACAAGAAATAAATTCTATTAAAAAATCGGTTGTTAGTTAGACCGCCTTACGGTTATCCTTGATACGGATATCAAAGATGTTACTATATCGGTCCTTAATTACTTTTTTCAGTTCTTTACGAGCGAAGAATATTCTACTTTTTATGGTGCCCAATGGTAATTCCAATTCGTCAGCAATCTCTTGATATTTGAATCCTTCGTAGTGCAACATGAAAGGAACTCTCAGAGATCCATCAAGACGCTCTATCATTTCGTTCAATTCTTTTATAAACATATTTGTTTCGCCTTGATTGTGCTCAGCGCCACCAGCATTGAGATAATACAGATTATTTGTACTGTCCATGATGGTATTTGCCTTCATCTTCTTGCGATAGTTGTTTATGAAAATATTTTTCATAATCGTGAACAACCATGCTTTAAGGTTGGTATCGGGAGCGAACTTGTCTTTGTTGACCAACGCTCTGTATGTTGTCTCCTGAAACAAATCTTTAGCATCTTCAGAATTCTTTGTCAGATTCAATGCAAAAGAATGTAAGTATTGGGATACATTATCTATTTTCTTGTTAAACTCTA
This sequence comes from Candidatus Brachybacter algidus, assembly GCA_016711705.1. Lineage (GTDB taxonomy): Bacteria > Bacteroidota > Bacteroidia > Chitinophagales > Saprospiraceae > Parvibacillus > Parvibacillus algidus. The sequence goes on from JADJSK010000013.1 coordinate 156,906, forward strand.
TAATTGACATATCTGCTTGTTTTGATGTAAAATTAATCTTTTGTTTAACTCTAACGCTATAAACGTTAAACAAAATCTTTAAATTGATACTATTCGTGTTAATAAAAATTCTTATAATGACATTAATATAATGATTATCAGTCTTTTAAGTCTTCTTTAAGATTTTGTTAAAGTTTCAAAAATAATTGAAAGTCGTATTTAGAATGAATGCAAATAGTGCGCCAAGTTTTTTTTACGCCAATTTGACATACTAGAATTTTATCATTATTAGCATCTTCGAATAAAGAAGTAATATTGCTGTAAAATGATAAGCTTAGGTTTCAAAGAAAACATAACAGCTCATTCTAAAATTTTATCTTTACGTTCTACCATTAACACATACTTCGATGTCAAAAGTGCTCAAAAGTGGACTTTTTTTTATATTATTTATACAAACCTTCTTTTCAGAGGGACAAATCATTCGAAAACTGACTTTAGATAAATCCCAACATCTTAACTACGCACAAACTTTGATAAAAGATTTAAAAGATGGATATTTAATTGTTAGACTTCATTATAACCAAGCACAAATATTGTATTTTACCAAAATAATGGAGGATAAAGCAAGTAGTCCGAAGGAGATCAAAATGGCGCAAGCTGAACTCAAAGTTATCATATCAGCGCGAGATAACTTCAATCAAATCTTAATTGCTTCCATAGATAGTGTTTATAAGTTTTCAAAAGTCCGCTTTATTTACGACAAGGATTACTCAGAAACAAATATTGACCAAAACAATGCTTCTTTTCTGAATGTAAACATGGAAATGGATCCGATTCTAGGTATCGGAAATGCTAAATACTTAGTCTTTGGCTACATGGATTATACTACATCTTCAGGTCGTTCAACTCAGGATTTTCGCTTATTGACACCTGATTTTACCGAAGTGCCAAAACAAATTCAAATACCAGGCAGTAAAATGTTGTTTAATTTTACTTTTGACTATGGAAAGCCAACTGCCGTTAAATCTGCGCTTATAAAAAAGATAGCTAATTATAATCTCAGACTAAATTATTTTTACTCAAAATTTATCTTGGGAATCAATCCAAAATCCCTTATCTAAAAGTGAACATTAGAATTTAGCTAATTCCTTCTTATTTCTATCAATACGATAGAAGTTTAAAATAAACTTTGATACCCAAAATGGATCTTAGCCGCCGTGAAATCAAATGGAACTGTCTTGTTTTTCCCCAGAGCCACACTTAGACCGAATACACCAACCTTAGTACCAAAGTTAATCCCCGCGCCTATTCCCAGGTTCCAATAAAAATGTCAAGTTGGGTGTCCGTATTATTTATTAGTGCATTATCAGCAAATAAAAATACAGAACTTAATTCGTCCAGCACCATTTTTAATTCAGTTGTTCCGACGAGATATCCTACAGAATAAATTGATTGTTCATTGAACCCTCTCAATGTCTTGTTACCACCAATCCTAAACTTTTCGTTGTTATAAACAAGCTTTGGACCAGAGATCAGCCCGCCATTGGCACGAACCATAAATGCGAGCCTCTTAAACATTGGCAGATAAAATCTGGCATCCAGCTGAGGTTTGAATAGCGTTGATGTCAAAGTGACAGTGTCATATAGTGTCTTGTAATTAAATGACTGAGGATCTGCACCACGAATGGATAGGATCTTGTCGTTTTTTAAGATGTTCCGCTTACCCACACCCATCTTAAGGTCGATGGAAAATCCCTTTCTCGGATTGAGACGGAAGTCAAGCTTCTGAATATTGTAATTCAGACCGAAATAATCTGTTTTGTAATCGAGGTTAGCCGGTAGTTTTTTTGTCAAAATTATAGACTGAGTATCAACTGTGCCGATATCGGACTGATGCCTGTTCCAGAATGCTTCTAACTTACTGTCAAAATCAAAATAATATTGAGTACCAACCTCGAATATTTTTTCCAAGAAGGCCGAATCCGCCCGATATAATTTGAATGCACCCTTTAATCCAATCGGTGTAGAGAGCAAAAACGGATATTCTGCCTCCAATCTGAGCTGTTGATTCATGGCGGATGGTTGAAAGTATTCACCCAGGATCTTTTCTCCCTGGCCAAATTGATTCACTAGTTCGATCGTAGCATTTCCAGTCAAAAGCAATTTATTGCTAACGCCGGGTATATTACTGGTATTTGGCTGGACGCCAATTAACAGGTCAAATCGATTGACATTTTTTTTATTCAAAAACAAGGCCAAATAAGCTTTGTTTTCTGCAAAAACCACCATAGGTGCCCGATATTGTTCTGCAAAAGTTAATTCGCGAACCTTGGAAGAAGCCTTTTTCAAAATACCGGGATTATAGGGTCTTCCTTTTTCCAGACTTATCATTTTTTCAATGTAATAATCTGATATTTTTAAATTTCCTACTACATGAAGACCACCTAAAGGGTATATTTTACCCGGGAATACTCTGTACCTAATTGATATAGAGTTCGTATCAGTATTCTCTGTAATTATATTGATAGAAGCGAATGGATAGCCAAGCAGAAGCATCGACTCTAGTAAGTGTTTCTTTGTGATCTGAATGATAGAATCAGCCTTGGCGGTAGTTAATAATGAAAGTTTGAGCGTATCTGCTTTGATCATTCCATAGAGTTCCTCAACTCTAATTTGGTCGATTTTATATTTAATTCCCTGAAAAAAATAGAGATTTATCCCTATACTATCCAACTTCATCGAATCCAGTGATGCTGAAAAGTATCCCTTTTGGTGAAGTTTATCTATCAATGCTTCGATAGGCGCATATAACTTGAATATATCTTGATCCTTAGTATTAACAAGTTTATCTACAAAAATGGAAATATTGCTAGTATCCACCAATCCGTGAAGCAGAATACGCTGACCCCAGGAGCTCAAGGAAGGCAGCAGTAAAAAGATCAAAATATGTATTAATCGTATTGGCAAGGCAAAGGATTGTTCACAAGGAATAACGAAGATAGAACAAAGAAAATGTCTAAGAGCGGGATAAAATAATTTCTCGAGCGCAAAGTTCTGGAAACTGTTCAGGCGTAGATGCTACACATGTGATATCAAGTGCTGTATAAATCTCAGCTATTTCTTTATTCCAGGTGGCCTTTCCTTCTTGATTCAGAGCTAGAATTACCAGTATCTTTTTGAAGGTATCCGAAGCGATTTTTGTAGTGGCAAGCATGCTGTCCACATCTTCCGTCTCATCGAGATCCGAAATAAGTACAAGTAAAGATCTCTCAGGATTTGGGCAACTTTGGAGGGCGTATTGAAAAGCTTTGCCAATATCTGTGCCACCTCCCATATGAGTAGAAAACAAAACGTCCACAGGGTCAGAAAGCTGACCACTAACGTCGGCGATCTCTGTATCAAAAAGAATCAGATGTGTGTTGAGTGCAGGTATCCTGCTGAATATGCAACCATATATCGCTGCATAAATCAGGGATTCATACATAGATCCTGACTGATCGATTAATATGTAAATAGTATCAATTGATTTTTGCCTCATTTGTCTGCCGATCAGCTTTTCGGGGATGACAGAACGGGTGTCGGGCAGGTAGGTGTGAAGGTTTTTATAAATAGTCTTATGCCAATGAATGTGATTATACTTAGGTTTTCGATTCAGTAAAGGAGACCTCAGTGCACGGCCAATGGCAGCTGTAGTATTAAAGGAGAGGGTTTCGATGAGCTTTTTTGCTAATTCGTCGATTATAAGTCTGGCTTTATGTTTTGCCTGGTCAGGCAACAGCCCTTTCATTTTTAGAATGGCGACGGCCAAGTGAATATCCGGAATAATATGCTTGATGAAGGTATCATCTTTCAACAATAGTTCCAGACCGAATTTGGTAACTGCGTCTTTCTGAAGGACGGATGCAACCTGAGGGGGGAAAAACAAGTCAATATCTCTTAACCATTCATTGACTTTCATAGAACGGCCCTGGCCGCTGCCGGAGTCGCCTCCATACACCCAGCCAAGGGCCTTGTCTATAGTATGATCTTCTTCATTCCATTCTACCTCTTCAAACTCATCATCCTTGGCAGGATCAATGCTCAAAATGAGAGACCATTTTTTTAGAAGGTCGTCCTCAGGAAAAGTCAGAATGTCAGATAATTCGATAAAAACTAAGCTCTTTTAGAGAATAAACTAAAAATCCAACAAAGTAAAAATGCTCCGATTACCGCAGTAAAGAAATATCCGGGACCTGTAAACCCAAGTTGTCCGAATATCCACCCACCGAACCATCCGCCAAGAATACCCAGCACGATGTTAATGATAATACCACTGCCGGTACCTTTAAAAAGTAAACTTCCAATAAATCCGGCTATACCGCCAATAATTAATGTCCACAACATAAAGTAATTATTTAATGGTTAAAGAATAGTATACACATGGAATAAGAAGTCGTACATTGCGTTATAACTAGACCTCTCTTGACAAAGATATAAAAGAAGTATATGAAAAGCAAATATGTGACTCAATTAAAAGCACTAACGTTATTAATGATGCTAATGGTTTCATGCAGTACACCTGCAGAAGATTGGAATAACCCGAAGAAAATCTATAATCTCTTGTGCGCATGCCAGAATAAAAACGGTAAAACCATTGATGAACAATTAGTTACAACGCTCAAAGAAAGAGGTATAGATGTGGGATCAACGGACAAAATAAATACTTATATTTCCAACAATACAGAAGCTTTCATGAAGATCGTCGATGATAATTTCATGTCAGATACGGTATATTTAGCTAATTTAGTTACTGCTAAAGATACACTGATCTCTCACGGATCTAATATGGATGTGCAAGGCCAGGTTGGAGCACTTTTCTCAATAAAGGCTAAATATCCGGCTTGCATAGCGGCGCTGCCTTATATTACTCAGTAGAAATCAGAAATCAGTAATCAGTGGTCAGTGGTTAGTAATCAGTTTGTATGAATGTTATCCTTCTCACCTTCTCACTCTCTCACTTTTCATAGGAAATGAGTAATGAGTAATGGGTAATCGGTAATTAGAAGTTATAGGTCTGAAAGATCGTTTCCCGTCAGCAAATTGCATAAGTTGTTTGAGAAGAAATGAATCATATCATGATGCAAAAAAATCAATAAAATCATCCTAATCAGCTAAATCAGCGGTTCAGACAGATGGGTAATGGGTAATGGGTAATAAAAAGTGGATTCTGGAATGAAAAGTTCTATATAAAAATAGAGTTTAGAAAAATCTCTGCAGTCGGATCAGCTTTTATTTTTCATTCTTCATCTTTCACTATTCATTATAAAAGGGAGGTCGGTGGCGGGTTCGAACCGCCGTAGAAGCTTTTGCAGAGCTTTGCCTAACCACTCGGCCAACCGACCCTATTCGTTAATAGCGGCTGCAAAGATAAAACTAAAATTGAAATAAAGAAGGATGTGATGGATTTTTTGAACTAAGGGCATTCTGGAGAGTTCAAAATGAATGCGGATAATGTATGACATGAGTAATGATCATGGCTTGAACGCAGATCTTTTAAGACAATTATATTTTTATATGTTTTTTTTGAAACCAGATTTCATAAAAGAAAATGCACTATAAACCTGCTTTATTAGTTTCTTATTACACTTTCACTTTTCCGGGTTACAATATAATAATTTCAATATTCTTTAAATTTTTTTAGCATCATTTAATTATTCAGGATTACATGGTGTTCTTTCATTATTCAATTGATATTTTTTCCATTACATTTGAATAAACAAATAAACAGAAACTTATGTCGGGTGATCGGTTAATCCAAAAGTATATATTTTTCTTCCTCATTCTTGGGATTGCGGTTGTCATAGTCACAAACCTGACTTCATTTATCGCGGCAGGACTTGGCGCAACGATCTTTTATGTGCTGTTTCGGAATCAAATGAGGAAACTATGTGAAAAGCGCAAGATGAATAAAACATTGGCAGCTTTGATAATTATCCTTTTATCCTTCTTTATTTTGGTTCTTCATTTTACGCTCATGGGAACACTCATAGCCAATAAAATTATTTTTTACATTAGCCAACCGGATCAGATCAATTCTTTGAAAGACATGGTCATGGAAAAGATAAAAATGCTCCCAATTGATATCAAGCTGGATCAAATGATTTCAAAAATCACTGAAAATCTTGGAGGTGTTTTAAGTGGTGTTCTCAACAACGTTTTCGGCGTGCTGACCACGATCGTGGTCATGTATTTTCTGCTGTATTACTTCCTTGTCAATTATGGGAAACTTGAAAGGTCATTGATCAAATACTTACCCATGCGTACAGAAAACCTAAATACGCTTGGTGAAGAATTGAAATCTATGACTTTTGTAAATGCCGTTGGTGTTCCGATTATAGCTGTCGTGCAAGGACTGATTGCTTTTGGCTTGTATAAATATGCAGATGTAGCTGATGCAGGTCTTTGGGCCATCCTCACAGGTGCTGCCTCCATCATTCCTTTGGTGGGGACCGGCCTTATTTGGCTTCCTATCACTATTGTTTTGCTCGCCATGGGAAAATATGTGGATGGACTCGTAGTTGGTATCGGCTGTCTCATCGTTCTAGGTAATATCGACAATTTGATCAGAATGTATATTTCAAAGAAAATGGGAGATGTGCATCCGGTAGTCACTTTTCTTGGGGTATTCATGGGGCTTAATATATTTGGTATACCCGGGTTGGTCTTCGGTCCATTGATCATTTCCTATTTTTTAATTTTTATAAAAATGTTTAAATTAGAATACGGTGCTAATGAACCTGGAGTTATCAAGGACCTGATAGAAAATATTCCGAATGAACCACCCGGAATCTAAAGATTTAAAAGTGTAAAATGCAAGGGCTACAATTTCCCCTGTAGCACATAGGTTTGGGGTTAGGAATAAAGGTTTGCTAATTCAATTAGGCAAATATTCCTCTAAGCATTTGCCAGGTACAAATCATTCAACTGTTCCGTTAATTTTTTCGCATCGAATCTATCCAGGTGCTTTTTTATATTTTTTGGATCACCGATTTGTTTGGCTTTGTATGTTAATTCCATCATTTTAACAGATAATTCTTCTGCATTGTCCCCATTAATGTAATGCGCAATGTCACCTCCAGCTTCAATTAATGATGATCGACGAGTCGTAATGACCGGCGTTTGAGTCATAATTGATTCAAGAACAGGAAGACCAAACCCTTCCATCAAACTTGGGTAAACAGAAAAATGAGATTTCCTGTAGAGTATATTTAATTCTTCTAGCTTCGGTCCGGTGATTCGGATGATCCAGTCTTTAAGTTTGTGTTTTTCGACCAATTGATCTATAATGGTAGCATAAGTACCTCCTGTCCCCACGATGACCAGGGGCATCCTGTCTTTAGGCTGCATCATTGCCATTGCGACGATTACTATTTCAAGATTTTTTCTGCGGATGATGGAGCCTACATTCAAAATATATTCAGAAGGTAGAGCGTATTTTCTAATTACTTCTTCTGCATCAAAGTCTGATATTTCTCTGGAAAATTCAGGTGAGACTGTTTGATAGATTACTTGAACCTTAGCTTCTGGAACCTTGTAATGTTCCATAATATCTTGCTTCGTAGCATTACTGATGGCAATAATTTTGTCTGAATGCTCGCAAGCGAATCGAAACTTGTTGTCATATATCAATCGGTCAAATAGTGGAAAATCCTCCGGAAAGTATTTATATAGCAGATCGTGAATAGTCACTACTGTTTTCAATCTTGAATTCTTAATACCAATAGGGAGTTCATGACTTAGACCATGATATAATTCTATTCCGTCGTTTTTTAATGCTTTTACTACACCCATGCTTCTCCAGCCAAGCTTGGTTATTCCACTGGGTGAAAATGGTTTATATCCCTTGTTGAAAAATGGAAGAGTGCGCTCATTTTTGACCAACTTAGGAGCGTAGAGATGAATATCATGTTCAGGATGATATTTATGTAAGTTAGCCACAAGTGTTCTGGAATAATTTCCCAACCCTGTGGCATTCTGAAATAATCGCTTAGCGTCAAACCCTATTCTCATGAGACAGTGACCACTTTTTTGGAATATAAGTATAGCTTATACATACTCAGTAAACGTAACGATGGTTTATCTCCGTTCAGATTTTTGAATACTAAAGCATTAATAGCATCAAAAAACCATCGATAAATCCCGGCAAATCCAGATAAGCTCAATTTCGCGGCTGTCCTTATGAGTCTTATTTCTTGTAAAGGTTTTTCGTAATGACCAGACAATTTTAGTTTTTTTAAATTGAATACACTTTGACTGACCTTTTCTAAAAACACTTCATTTGTATCAAGCGAGCTATGAAGTACAGGATTGTCTATCCCTATTACGTCTATTTGATGTTCCTTCAATTCATAACCCATAATAGTATCCTCGTGTCCATATTCCCGGATATTTTCGTCAAAACTGATAAACTTGAAAACATCCTTTTTAATTACAAAATTAGAAGACATAAAATGAAATCTTCCATCCGCCTGTCTGGTTGAATGCAATTTTGCAATAACTTTTGTTCCGTAAGTCCAATGAAGCATTTTATTAGCGTCGTAATTTGCTTTTTGAAAATAAGTGCCACCACAATAAACGGCATCTTCATTTTTTTCAAGGGCATCCAGATAAGTCTTTAGAAAGTCAGGATTTTCGATTATAGAATCTCCATCAAGGAATAGGCAATGGCTTCCTGTGCTGATAGAGGCCATATAATTACGTATGGCTGATCTTCCTATATTCTTGGATAATTCTTCGTAATGGATATGGTATTTTTCCTCTAAAAGCCTGTTTTTATTTTTATATACTTCTTCAGAAGCATCGTCCACTGCAATGATATTGACAAATCCGGCGAAAAGGGATGCCTGATTTGCAAGAGTTCTGACCAAAGGTTTGATATCCTGATTGTAGATAGGGATACAGATGGATATAGATGTAATACTCTTTGCCAAAATAATGAATTTTAACTACTTCAAAAATTGGTAGCTGTTTGAAAAGTAAAGTTAGAAATAAGAAATTAGAAATTAGAATGAAACTCCGATGATTGTGTCAAGCAAATGAATTGAAAGAAAATTGTTTTAAATGATAATAAACTTCAAAAATATTATGCAATTATATGATTCCTTTCCATATCATTTACGCCGCCCAACTCTCCCTGTCCAGACTCCTGAAATGTATAGCCTCGGCCAGATGCTCAATTTTTATCTCTTCACATCCTTCTAAGTCAGCTATCGTGCGACTTACCTTGAGTATTCTGTCATAAGCACGTGCAGAAAGCTGTAGTTTATTCATGGCATTTTTCAGCAAAGTGACTCCCGCCGTAGAAAGTTGACATACTTCCCTGACCATATTACCTGGCATCTGAGCATTACAATATATATCTTGGAGAGATTCAAATCTGAGATCCTGGACCTTTCTAGCAGCTTCTACACGAGCCCTGATTAGTGTGCTGTTTTCAGGTGAAGGTGCATAATCTGCCAACTTATCATAGGAAACAGGTGTCACCTCCACGTGCAGGTCTATTCGGTCAAGTAATGGTCCAGAGATCTTGTTCAAATATTTTTTAACAATTCCCGGAGCGCATACGCAATCTTTTTCCGGATGATTGTAATATCCGCAAGGGCATGGATTCATAGAGGCTATAAGCATTAAACTGGCGGGATAATCGATCGTCTGGCGGGCCCGACTGATGGTCACCTTGCGGTCTTCCATAGGTTGTCGCATTACTTCAAGCGCTTCTCTTTTGAATTCAGGCAATTCATCCAAAAATAAGACCCCGTTGTGCGCAAGGGATATTTCACCCGGACGAGGATTGGATCCGCCGCCTACAAGGGCTACATCACTAATTGTATGGTGTGGTGACCGAAATGGTCTTTGTGTGATTAAAGAAGCACCTTTTGATAGAATACCCGCCACTGAATGAATCTTGGTGGTTTCCAAAGCCTCTTTTAAAGTAAGCAAGGGTAAGATAGTTGGCAAACGTTTGGCCAGCATAGTTTTTCCGGCTCCCGGTGGCCCGATGAGTATGACATTGTGCCCACCTGCTGCGGCTATTTCAAGTGCTCTTTTTATGTTTTCCTGACCTTTGACATCCGCAAAATCTTCCAGATATGTCATTTGATTTTCGAAAAATTCTTCTCTGGTATTGACCTCTACCCGCTTTAGTTCGCCATGTCCATTGAAGAAATCAGCAACAGATTTTAAATTATCTGCAGCAAATACTTCAAGGTTATCGACAATGGCTGCTTCCCGTGCATTTTCAGCAGGTAATATAAAGCCTTTAAACCCTTCTTTACGTGCTTGAATAGCTATTGGCAAAGCTCCTTTTATGGGGCGTATTGCTCCATCAAGTGATAATTCTCCAAGGATGATATATTTATCCAGGAGGTCTTTTCTGATAAAACCTGTAGCAGCCAACATACCGATGGCGATGGGTAGATCATATGCTGCTCCTTCCTTTCGGATATCTGCAGGGGCAAGATTGACAGTCATCCGGATCCGGGGTAATTTCATGCCGCTGTTTTTGGCAGCAGCTTCAATGCGCATATATCCTTCCTTGACAGCATTGTCAGGGAGTCCGACTAAAAAATAGCCAAGTTTGCCGGCTGGTATTTCTCCTCCGGAATTTACTTCGACATCAATTGTTTGGGCATCTACGCCGTGCGTAGCACTAGCAAAAACTTTTACTAACATAATATTTTGGTGTATTTGATTAATTGGTAGGCGAATATAAGCATTTTGGCATTAATATGTACAGACTTTGTTATTTTTACGAAGATAATTCTACTTTTATCCCGAATCTTTCATTTACATAATTCAATTTTCCATGAAATTTACCTCAGGAAATTTCCTCTACCTTCTTACAATAGCCTTTTCACTCACTAGTTTGTCTTTTACAAATGTTCAAGTAGCATCATCTAATAAGGAGTTTGACGAAATCATAGATGCTTGGCATCATGCTGCTGCGACAGGCGACTCGGTTGGATTCTTCTCTCGTATGACCGAAGATGCATTATACCTTGGAACCGATGAAACTGAAAGATGGACCAGAACGACTATGGGGAAAGATCTCGGCAAGTTTTTCAACGGAAAAAAGGCTTGGCATTTTATTGCTTACAACAGAATTTACACCGCACTTGATGATAAAAATACCATCCTTTTTGATGAAAGTCTGAAGACATGGATGGGGCCTTGCAAGTCTACAGGTATGATGCGCAAGGTCAAAGGGAAGTGGTTGATATCATATTATAATCTCAATGTAGCTGTGTCTAATGCGGTTGTTCAAAATTATCTTAAATTATTAAAGGAAGAAGAGATCCTCAAAGATTAACGAAATGTACAAAGTAGATATATTAGCCATCGGGGCGCATCCCGATGACGTTGAATTGTGTGCCGGAGGAACTTTGCTTAGAGCGATCCATCAAGGCAAGACGGTTGGATTGCTGGACCTTACTCATGGAGAATTGGGCACAAACGGTGACGGACCTACCAGACTTCTGGAAGCGGAAGAAGCAAAAAAGCGCATAGGTGCCTCATGGCGTTCCAATCTTGGAATAGCTGATGGATTCTTTACTGTTTCAGAAGATAATATAAAAGCTGTCGCCAGGTATATTCGTTTGGCAAGACCACAAGTAATTCTAGCGAATGCCGTTTCAGATAGACATCCGGACCATGGCCGTGCTGCCAAATTGGTCAACGATGCGGTATTCATCAGTGGGCTTTCTAAAGTGGATTTGAGAAATGATGATGGTGAGATCATAGAACGATGGCGTCCTAAAATCGTCTTGAACTATTTACAAGATATGCATCTTGCACCTAATGTAGTTGTGGACATCACCCCTTATCAAGAGCAAAAAATGGAAGTCATCAGAGCATATGCTTCACAATTTTTTTGGAATAAAGACAATATTAAGACTCCCATCAGTGGTGAAGACTTTTGGGCATTTCTGGAAGCAAGAGCCAGAGAAATGGGTCGTGCAGGTGGTGTTGTTTTGGGAGAAGGGTTTACTAGTATGTTGCCTACGCTCGTTAATGACCTCTTTGATGTGCTTCCTGAGGCTTAACTTTTCTCTATATTTGAATCGTTCTTGACAAATTATGCTCAATCGCTTATAAGTAGCTTATTAAATTGCTATATACCAAATAGTTAGATTGATTTCTAATTTCTGACTTCTTCTATATAACTAAAACTAAATTTTAATAGTTCAAGTATTTGACATATGTTGTTTAGATTTAAATTTTATAATCTCATTTGAGCATTCGCCCAAAAAAAGAATTATTAGCCACGAATAACACGAATGATGCTTCGCATCTATCACGAATTTATTCGTGCAAATTCGTGCAATTATCTGCGATGCTGCTTGCTCGGTCGTGGCTAAAATATATGGAGTTTTGATCTATCATAAAAGTTAGTATCATCTCTGTTCTATTTTCATCAAGTTATCTATTTAGATTTTGGAAGCAAAGTATTACATGTGTACTAATTTCTGACTTCTGACTTCTAATATTTTTAGAGTTTATTGATAGAGCTGAAACTTCAGTTATCTATTTCTGTGCGCGTGTGATCAACCATAGCGAGACTCCGATAAACAATAAATTTGGGATCCAGACTCCAAGCATCGGAGGGATTAAATTACTCAAAGCAAAAGTCACTGAAAATCTTGAAAGTATCATATAAGATGCCCCGAGAGACACACCCACAGCAAGATTAAGTCCCATACCACCTCTTACTTTCCGCGAGGCAACTGACACACCTATAAGCATAAGTATAAATAAAGTAGCTGAATCAGCCGTTCTTCGATGAAATTCTATCCTGTATTCTCCTGCTACTCCGGTGCCACGGGATTCTTCTTTGGCTATGAATTTTAGCAGTTTGGGTGTGGTGAGCGTTTCTTTATAGTTACGGATGGTGAAGAAATCATCCGGCGTTAGATTTAACTTCATCCTAACCGTATCCCTTGGTTTTATAAATAGTTTTTCATCAAGACCATTAAAGAGGTGTTGCTCGATTCCCACTAATTGCCATATGTTAGAATCGCCTGTAAACTTGGCTTCTCTTGCTTTGTATTCTTCTGTTAGTTGCCCATTTTTAAACCTTTCAATGCGCAGATCTCTGGCCATACTGTCAGAGCGGTTATAGAATCTAACGAAGACCTTATCATCTTGGTTGAGCATCAGATGCACATCATTATTCTGATTTTTATCACTTACCTTCTTGATATATTTGGCTTCGAATTCGATACGATTTTTGTTAAGCATTGGTATAAAAATATGATTACCCAATGCATGGAAAAAACACAATAAACCTGCTGAAATAAAGTAGGGTCTGAGGAATCTATTGTAGCTCACACCGGCATTCAAAATGGATATCACTTCAGAATTAGTAGCCATTCTAGACGTAAAAAAAATAACACTGATGAGAGAAAACAGTGGCCAGAGCAACCAATTAATGTGTGGTATAAATGCTCCATAATACTGAAATATGATCTCATGTAAGGTACATGGTTCCCGAAGAAATTTCTCAAGTTTATCACTCGTATCTATCACCACAGCGATCATCGTAAAGATAAATGCAGTGAAAAAGAAGGTAGTCAAGTACTTCTTTATTATGAATTGATCGAGGATCTTAAGCGGGTTTGCCACAAATATATTGAGTTATAATTCAAATGATAACGGTCAAAGGTATGAAAGATGTATTAATCGCTTCTATAAAAAGAATTGTAAAGGGTTGCTGTAGAATTTATTTAAAAATTTACACTTATCGGATTTGTTTGTTAACTGCTGTGAATAATTACAATTCAACACTAAAACATTCCTATAAATTACATATGTTTGTGAACTTAATAAAAAGTGAATTGTGGTCGAACTGAGTGAACATTTATTGGATCTGGTTTTTAGACAAAAATCCGCCATTATACCCGATCTGGGTACTTTCAGATTTGTTACTACAAGTGCAAAATTGAATTTTGGCGAAAACGTCTTGGCTCCACCCAGCCAGACTTTAGTATTTACTGAATCTACTTTTGATCAGGGCGATTTAACATTTTTGGATTTCTTGGTCAAAGAAAAAGGTTTTGATCCATATGAGGCCAATATCAGGATCAAGGCTTATGTGCATCAAATCAGAAATAATTTTAAACAATTAGGGTATTCTTATATCCCGGGATTTGGCACCTTGCATCAATTGGAGAATGACACTTTGAAATTTGTACCTGGTGATAAGATCAAAGCAATCAAGCCAACTTTGGGACTTCCGGATCTTACAATCAAGCCAATCGCCAGAGAATTTGTAAAAATGAAATACATGAAACGGAGGTTCCTATCAATTCATTTATTGACACAAGATCTGAAAAAGTTGCCTCTCAAAAAAATAAGTGGGCCCAACCCGCATTAATAGCTTTCTTTTTATTCGGCATCTCCTTAATTGCTTATTATCTATATACTACTTCCTATGGAGATAATATGGATGAAAAGGCAGTAGTTGCTATTCCCATCAACGAAGACAGTATCAAATTGGCTACAAGTGGTTTCGTGGACAGTACCATCATTGAAGTAAAGGATAGTGTATCTGATAAAGCTGCTATGGTAGATGAGATTGACTATGATCAGAGTTTGAATAAAGTACAAGAAGTTCCTATTGTTTCAGAACCTGTAAAGGAGAAGAAAGTCGAAAAGACAAAACAAGTACCTTCTATTGTCAAAACGACACCAGTCAAAACAACAACGGTCAAACCAGATACCAGCGAAGAAATTACAAGCCCTTCAGGTAAAACCTGTGCGGTAATTGTAGGAGCAATGGCGAATCCCGATAATGCCAAAAAACTTGCCAGACAAGTCAAAAGTAAAGGATTTACTCCATTTACATTCAAAACTAAAAACCTCACAAAGGTCGGTGCCGCATGCAATTGCGATTCCGAAAGTATTGAAAGTACACTTGAAGCCATGAAGAAAATCAATAGCTCAGCTTGGGTGTATGAGTCTGAGTGAGAGGTGAAGGAGTGAGGTAGTTAAGAGGTGATAGGTTGATAGGGTGATAGGGTGAGAAAGTGAGGATGCTCTTCTCAATGAAATTAGAAGACAGTTCACATAGAGTGCGTTGCTTCCAAAATCAAAAAGATAACTTGAGAAAAAGGGAACGCAGATGACGCAGATATTCATGATCAATTATGATAAAGGATGTCGATGTACGAATTTCCCCCTTTTTTAGGAGGCAGGGGGAGGAGTTATTGATACACAGATCTTATTTGACTGATTAACAGCACATTAAATTTAGTTATATAAGAGATTGGTGCTTCAAATGAAGATTGAAAAATAGAAAATAAAAAGATTTAAGACCTAATCTATTAAACTACTTTCTGCGTTGAATATTACTGATTACTGATTACTGATTATGAATCACTGATCCACTTCCACCTTCTTCGGTGATAAACTCAATTTCAAAGAGAAAACATGAGACAATCGCGTCTCAGATACATTACCGATATTGGTGAGTGCATAATCGATGTTGACTGCACCAATGTTAATACCCACACCGACATTGGGTTGAACATTCCAGGTCTTTTTGTTTTGGTTCGTGATGTCCACTATCTGCTGCAGGTTGTTGATTCCTCCTCTTAGGAAAAACAATTGTTTATATCTATATTCTACACCAATATGTGGATTGATAGAGATAGGATCAGCGCTGATCAATACATTTCTCTTGCCATCAGTAGTTGCGTCCAGGTTGAGTTCGAATAACAGGCCACTATTCTTGCCAATTAATGTCTTCACACCTCCGGCGATGATGATTGTTGGTCTGGTTGTTTCTGTGCCTTTCACGATGACATCATTGCCTGTGGCAGTAAGTATCGCCTTGTCTGCTTCAGAAAATGTTCCTTTCCATGTATTGAATGTGGTGGTGATATCCTTGGCCATTATTCCAAAATAAAACCTTTCACCTAGATGTTGTAATCCAAGATCTACACCAAAACCAATAGAATTAGCAAAATCACCAATAGTCCTGCGTACGATTTTGACACTTCCACCTACTCTCCAGTTTGGATTTTTTAATGCTCTAGCATATGAACCGAAGATACCGTAATCAACTGCACTGAAGGTCTTGATCCTGTTATAATCTATTTCACCATTTTCATCAATGAGTTCAAGCGTATTTGGTATACCATCGATCCCAAATCGGATCAACCCGATTGAAATAGCCGAATTATTATTATTGAGTTTTTTAGCTACACCAATGTAATCGTAATTACCCACGCCTGAAAACCATGATGTATGCATCGCAGCCACCTGAAAACCTGATTCAATCTGACTTAGTCCGGCAGGATTCCAAAAATTTGAAGTAACATCATTGACCGATCCCGTCACAGCTCCGCCCATACCAAGCGCCCTGGCACCTACTCCGATAGAAAGGAATTCATTACTATATTTGACTTGACCTAAGGAATAATAAGAGAATCCAAGGGTGAATAGCAAAAATAATATGTGTATTTTCTTCATAAAAAAATTCCAAGTGATAACGCAAAAGTATCTGATAAACGATAAACACGGAAATAAAAGTGTTACTAACTTACCAAATGATAAAAAAAAGCTAATTTTCACCATATTTTAGTATCCACATAAATCAAAAGATTATGCGTCATATCCTATTTAGTGTGCTCTTTTTTGTAATTGTTTTTAGCGGTTGTAAGACTACTAATAATGCTATAAGCAAAAATGGTTCCAAACTTTCACAAGGAATGGTTGTTTGTTCACATCCTGCTGCTTCCAAAGTAGGAATAGATATCCTCAAACAAGGTGGTAATGCTTTTGATGCTGCGATCGCTACTCAACTTGCGCTGGCAGTGTGTTATCCCAGAGCCGGAAACCTTGGTGGAGGAGGATTTATGGTATACAGAGATCAAAATGGACAAGAAGGATCACTTGATTTTCGGGAAAGGGCACCTTACACTTCCAGTACGGACATGTTTCTGGATAACCGTGGGCAGGTTATCGACAATATGAGTCTGGTAGGTGTTTATGCTTCGGGTGTGCCGGGGTCAGTGGATGGTATGTGGCAAATGCACCGTGAAAAGGGTAGTCTTCCCTGGTGTCAATTAGTCCAACCTGCAGTTGATCTGGCTCAGAATGGCGTAATTTTAACCTTCAATGAAGCGGCACATATGAATGAATATGCCCAGATTATTGATTCTGTATCAAAATTCTCTACTGCCTACGGTCAAAAGAAATGGAAAGCTGGTGATCGTTTTATACAACAAGATCTGGCCACAACACTTACTGCGATAAGGGATTATGGGAGAAATGGCTTTTACAAAGGTGCTGTTGCTACAAACATAAAAGCAGCTATGATCACTCATTATGGCCTTATTTCTCAAAAAGATCTGGATGAATATCATGCAGTATGGAGAGCACCGATAGTGACATCTTACAAAGGTTACCAAATAACTATGATGCCGCCTCCTTCCAGCGGTGGGATTATGATATCACAAATGCTATATGGATTCGAGCAATTAAATCTTAGTCAATATCCCCTTAATTCTGTTCAATATATTCATGGTCTTACTGAATTGCAACGACGTGCGTATGCAGACAGATCCACTTATTTTGGTGATCCTGATTATGTAGACAATCATGAAACGGAACTATTATCAAAAGAATTTGTAAAAAACAAGATCAAGAATATAAGCATGGACCATGCCACCCCAAGCCAAGAGATATTGCCTGGAAAAGCATCCACTGTTGAAAGTTTCGAGACAACTCATTTTTCAGTCGTCGATGGAAAAGGAAATGGAGTCGGAATTACTACAACTCTTAATGATAACTATGGTTCTAAACTAGTAGTTAATCATGCCGGATTTTTATTAAATAATGAAATGGATGACTTCAGCTCTAAACCGGGGGAAGCAAATATGTTTGGATTAATTGGCGGCACTGCCAATAGTATAGAACCCGGCAAGCGCATGTTGAGCAGTATGACCCCTACAATTATCTCGAAAGATGGTAAGCTATTTGCCGTTGTCGGAACACCTGGTGGCTCAACAATTATAACAGCGAATTTTCAAACAATTGTTAATGTGATCGATTACAAAATGTCTATGCTTCAATCCGTACTATCCCCCAAAATGCACAGTCAATGGGTTCCGGATGTGATATACCTGGAGCAAGGAAAGTTTTCAAATGAAGTTATTTTGGGCCTCCAAAAGATGGGTCACAAAATAAAAGAAACAAAAGCACTTGGCAAATTGGATTGTATCATGGTGCACCCTGATGGCACACTAGAAGGTGGCACTGATAAAAGTAAAGGCGATGGTACAATCTCGGGTTATTAAATAAAGGTAGAAGTTAGAATTCAGAAATCAGAAGTCAGAAATCAGAAGTTGGAAGTCAGTTAACCTGTTATGCTTTGCTTCCAAATTAAAGAAATAACTTGAGAAAAAGGGAACGCAGATTATGCAGATATTTATGATATAAAAAGTCGTTTAGTACAATATCCCCTTCTGCAAGCTAGGGTTCATACACAAATATTGATATCAACCAAAAATGATTGATATCCGATTTGATACATTGACATATTTTTGTATTATTAGGATCGTTTAATTACTCTATTTACTTTTTTTTCTTGGCAAAAAAAAGTAACAAAAAAACCCAAGGCTAGACACCCCGCCTTTGGCACCCCTCTGCCAGCTAGGGTTTATACACATCTTTTTTGTTAAGCTCAAAGTGAACTTTGGTGACACAACGACGTAGGTTAACCTACGCCGAGCCTCACGATCTAAGTTTTTACTTTAAATTTTGTTCATCATTCGCTATGAAGTGTTGAGCGTAGGTTAACCTACGTTCGGGTGTCTGCAAAATTAATTTTGCTTATAAGTAAATCAATAACAAACAAACAATTATATTAATATTCTAATTAAGCCTTTTATTGAAAAGGGGAAACTTCGATGGTTGTGTCCGGTAAATAAAATCATTTTAATAAAATTAGAATATTACACAATTAAGCTAATTATGTGATAATCAATAATGTAGTCAATGTTATTATAAAATATTAATTGTTTATACTAATGATTGTCAATATGATATGCAACACCAAACTTTAAGATATTATTTTTCTTATTAACTCGTGACAGAACAATATTTACAAAAATCTATTTACTAAGAAAAAAAACGAAGATGCAATCTAATATAGATACGTTAAGGGCGATTATTGCCTCCAGAAAAAGTGTTTTTCCTACTGTATATAACGATAGAAAGATCGAGAGACCTGTTATGGAAGCTGTTCTTGAAAGTGCAAATTTTGCCCCTAGCCACAGACTCACACAGCCATGGAAGTTTGTGGTTTTTGAAAACGATTCTTTGAAATCGTTGGGAGACAAAATTTCTGAAATATATAAGGCGAATGCACCTGCAGACAAATTCTCCGAGAAAAAATTTGAAGAGTTTTCAAAAAAAATCACAAAGTCTGCTGCTGTCATAGCAATAGTATTGGATGCACATCCGGATCTTTTGCCTGAATGGGAAGAAATTGCATCGACCGCATGTGCTGTACAGAATATGTGGCTTACCTGCACTGTTCATGGATTGGGATGCTACTGGAGCTCTCCGAGTATGATCAGGCACATAGGCCCTTTCCTTAGCCTTTCAGAAAATCAAAAGTGTATAGGCTTATTTTACATGGGCTACACGGATGTTTCTATCCCTACTTCGGAAAGGACACCGATCGGAAGTAAGGTGGAATGGCGGGATTAATTTCAAGAGTGTTCATTCTATGTTGCGCTGTAATTGGCTATTTTGACTAATTGCAGCGCTCCGTAATAATCATAGAAATTATAGCTATTTCAATATGCAGTGCAACGTCATTTCTTAAATCTTGACAAAGCGGCTGATCCATTTTTTATCTTTTGAATTCAAGACCACTTGATAAGTTCCCGGAATTAAATCACCGACACTTAAAGTGATCTGTTCATCACCTGATAATACTTTTCCTGAAAGTAAGTTTTTGCCATGGCAATCGATTATGGTGTAATTAATCAGTGAATTAATTTGGGATGGTATTTCCAAAATTAATTGTTTGTCTGCAGGGTTTGGATATAACAAAGTCGTTTGGACATCTTCACCAATAATAGAGGCAGGGCCACGATATCCAAATTTTAGAATGGTTGAGTATCCAGATAGAAAATCAAAGATTATGTCCTGTCGGAATTCTACCAATCTATCTTGATCATCCTTCACATAATTATCAAATTCCTGGCTATGCATTTGATCACTTTCATAGGTGATCTCAGAGATTCTTCCATGCTCATTGTATTTAAAAAATGCAAACTCAGAAGTATCACCTAGAATCTTAAAATAATATCTATCTAACTTATTGTCATCATTCAAACCATAATGAATCTGGTAAATTTCTGTTGAGAAACTAGTTTGAACAATAGTTCTTATTAAATCAGTCTTTTCGAAAACACATTTTTCGAAAAGTAGAGGAGGCTGAGTAACTCCATCAAGTAAGTATTTTTTATATTGGATGGGTCTATTTACATAAAACTGTGCAGCATCTTCTCTACTGAGAAAGAAATGGTCAACTCCTGCTGAATCTATTTCAAAAAATTCCTGTATTCCTTTGAATAAAAATGATTGGTCATTATTTAAAAAAACAAGATCATCATACAAGTAATCAATAATAGTGTCATTCCCCTGCTGCGTATATTCCTCTTCCTCTTTGGAATATTTAATTACAGCGTCACCATTATATTGGACATTATATATCCGGCTTCCTTTGTTCCACGCTCCTCCCTGATAAAATAAATAAGTTTGTGATGTCACTCTTTCATTGCTGTCGAAAGTAATGTTTAATGAGTCTGCATATACCAATTCATTGTCTTTTGTAAACTCTTTCGAGGAGATCAAAGTCCCTTTTATATTGTAAAGATGTGATTGAAAACCATCATATCTTTCTATCCCATTTTCCAAAAGGAAGTAATCCATGGTAGAGAACCTGCTTTCATCACCTTTATATTTGTAATAATAATTGTAATCCTCATCCGACTCATTATTAATTTTAGCTGAACTGATTCTACCTTTTCCGTCATATTCGACGACGACCGTTGTAACTAATTCGCCAGCATTCGGGTGGTCAGCAAGAAGCAAGTACAGGGTGTCAAACTTCATCTTGAAAGACCTGTCACTTGTGTATTTCAGATTAATAGCCTCACTTATTAATTTGGAAAATTTGTTATGAACAATTAATTTTTCTTTGGCAGATTGAGATTGTGAAAACAGTTGAACCGTTGAAAATAAGCTTATAATTAATAAGAGATATTTACTCATCAGGAAAATTTTAATGCATTTGGATTTTTAAAAGTAGCAATTATTTTTGCTTAGGTGGACTTTTAAACACATTAAATAATTTTTTAACACTTCGATCTCAACAACATCGTTGAATACCATAAATTATTGGTTATAAGTGAAACTTTGTGAATAATGATCATTGTTTAGATGATCTAACTTGTGTAAAAAATGGAACCAGACACTATTACCGGAATTGTCGCAAGTATACTTACTGCGACTGCATCTATTCCTCAGTTAATTAAAATTATCAGGAATAAAGAAGCTAAAGATATTTCATTGCTAATGGTCACCGTTCTGATATTAGGTCTTGCCACCTGGATAGTTTATGGTATTTTGAAAGAAGATGTAATTATCATAGTGGCGAACGCTATTCCTTGTGTTGTTAATATATTGATAGGAGTGATGAAGTTGCATTACAAGTAAAAGTTTACTTTTTCTCTCCTCGTTTACAGCCCAAATTGCAGCTTATCAAATCACTTTTCTTAAAGATCTTCATGCTGCTTGGGCAAAGTATCTACATCTTTTTCTAATTCCTTCTGAATTACAGCAACAGCAAAATCTGCGGGTTCGATGTGATGCCCTTTGTACTCGGCATAAACCTGAGTAAACTCTGCGCCCAGATATAATATAACAGCTGTATAATAAATCCATACCAAAACAACGATAAGTGAACCTGCTGCACCGAATGTGGATCCGGTAGCTGTGGTAGAAATATATAGCCCTATTAGAAACCTGCCAATAAAAAACAAACAAGCCGTGAAAATAGCGCCTGTTCTCACATCTTTCCATTTTATCTTTACATCTGGCAGTACTTTAAAGATTGCGCCGAATAATATTGTAATTACAATAAAAGTAATAGCTGTATTTAATATGTTGGCGATCCAAACCGTCATATCTGGCAAGAACCTTGAGAGCCTGTCCATCATTGCAAGGATCATACCATTGGCGATCAGTGAAACAATTAATAAAAATCCTAGACTGACTATGAGAGAGGAAGAAAGTAATCTATTCTTAAGTAGTTTAAGCCAGCCTTTTTTGGGTTTTGCTTTAACTTTCCAGATAATGTTGATGGAGTCCTGGATCTCACCAAATATACTGGTCGCTCCAATGAACAATGTGAATATCCCAATTACAAGTGCAAATGTGGATTTGTCAGACAATTCAATAGCCTTGATCATGTCTTGGATTTGCAGTGCTGCAGATGCTCCTATTAGACCGTTTAGTTCTTCAAATACTTTTCCTTGAATTGCATCTTTTCCCAGAAATATTCCTGCCAAAGAAATAAGTAAAAGTAATAATGGTGCTAAAGCAAATATGGTATAATAGGCCAGCGCTGCACTCAACTTCATTCCTTTGTCGTCCAGGAAACCCATCAATGTAGCTTTTGCAATCTTAAAAAATGGTTTTTCAAAAAATTTGGCCATGTTTCCTTTTCTTTCTAATTATTCTAAAATATTTAGTTAGCGCTTTATTTAATCGAACTTAACAAAATGTATAGCTGTACGATCAACAGCAAAATAACAAAATTTTTGATAAAAAGTGCATTAGAAGAAGAACCAAATCAGAATATTGGAGCTAAAGATTTTAAAAAATGGTTGAAAAACTGTCGAACAAAGACTAGAGATGTTGAATTTCTTTCCACGCTGGCGCGAGTTTTCAACTCGTGACCTTCCGAAGCCAAAATTTAACTATATATTAGAATTCAATTATTAATATATTCTATAATCGACTATAGAATTACTTGATAGAATTGCAATGACACGAGTTAAAGACTCGCGCCAGCGAAGGAGTTGAAAGGCACGAGTTGAAAACTCGAGCTAACGTAATAAAACTCGCGCCAGCCCTACGCACTCTAGTTTTCTTCTCACTTCAATAACGCATGACCCACACTACAATTCAAGCATTTTTGATGATCGCAATAATTATTTTTCAATTCAAGAAGCGCTTGAGAATCACCGGCATGTTCACAACTTATATTCAGGTTGAGCCAATGCTTTATAATGCCATTTTGTTCTGCCGGAATGAAGCTCATTAATTCCAATGCTTTCTCTTGAAGGGCAGAAAGATGCTGCTCCTGACCATACATGCTGGCGCGAGTTTTCAACTAGTGACCTTGCGAAGCCAGATTTCAATTATATATTAGACTTCAATTATTTATATATTCTATAATCGACTATAAAATTACTTGATAGAATTGCAATGGCACGAGTTAAAAACTCGCGCCAGCGTAGGAGTTGAAAACTCGCGTCAGCGGAGTAAAATCCACGCCAGCGGGGGAGATTTGAACCTGCTTTTTTTATTCCATTCTGATATATCCAATATTACTCATAGGCAGATCTATTATCACTACATCGATCAATCCTTTTCCCGAATAGTAATTGGACGCACTAGAATAAATGTAAAAATGAGCCTCATCTACAAATCCTGCTTTGACTGGATTTAAGTGAATATAATCCAGTTTCTGGGCGATTACGGTTGGTGAAAAAACCTCAATGGGATGGTTACTTTGTTGCCAAAATTGATAACTTTTAACATTGGATCTACCTTCGCCAGCAATAGAAAATCTTTCCAACATCCATTCTTTCCGACTCTCCTTGGTATTTTTTATGATTGCTTTAATTAATTCTTTTGATGAGAACTTCTTAAAATCTCTGATTAGTTCGCCATGTTTAATATTTTCCTTTACGTCAAAGATTAGATGTATATGATTAGACATAATGCACCACGCAAACAATCTCATTCCTTTATGATCACAGCAATACTTCAGGCTTTTTACCACGATATCTTTATAAATTTGTCTCGTAAAAACGTCTATCCAATCAACCACAGCAAATGATATAAAATATATTCCGGAAGAATTGAGAAACTTGTATTTTGTGCTCATGTAGTTGGATTTGAGATTGAAAAGATCAATATTTTGGAGTTTAGAAAATTATTTGGCTTTGAAGGGATAATATCGCTGTCACCGCTGGCGCGAGTTTTCAACTCGTGACCTTCCGAAGCCAAAATTTAACTATATATTAGAATTCAATTATTAATATATTCTATAATTGACTATAAAATTACTTGATAGAATTGCAATGACACGAGTTAAAAACTCGCGCCAGCGGAGGAGTTGAAAGACACGAGTTGAAAACTAGCGCCAACGCAATAAAACTCGCACCAGCCTTACGCACTCTAGTTTTCTTCTTACTTCAATAACGCATGACCCACACTACAATTCAAGCATTTTTGATGATCGCAATAATTATTTTTCAACTCTAGAAGCGCTTGTGAATCACCGGCATGTTCACAACTTATATTCAGGTTAAGCCAATGCTTTATAATGCCATTTTGTTCTGCCGGAATGAAGCTCATTAATTCCAATGCTTTCTCTTGAAGGGCAGAAAGATGCTGCTCCTGGCCATACATAAATAATACCGGGATGATGCCATTGATGATGATTAGATCCCTGGTATTTTTACCTAGACTTTTCTTCTTTTTGATGGCAGGAACTCCTAATATAAAATGATCCTCCCAGTAGTGAGGCAAGGATTTTATTTCCAACATTTGATGGATCATTTTGTAATCTACTTGCTCAAGAATCGCTGAAAAGAACAATTCATGTTGCCTTAACAAGGATACGATCTGTGCAATTCGGATGTCCGGGAAGTTATTTGGATGCATTTTTGAGTATCGCCAAATCACAGGATTGATAGGAGTTAAGTCGTATTTGTGCTGGAGGAATCTGAAAGTTCGTTGTAATTCCAATGGATATTCTTCTTCAAATTCTTTCTCCAATAATCCTGCCATCCCGAATACCAGTGCATGAGAGGAAAGTCCGTCATGTCTATTCTTCATAAATATCCTAAAGTCCATGCGCTCTGCCAACACGCTGAATGCATGCTTATTGACACTCGTGCCCATAGCTTGAAACAGTTGTCGATACATCACTTCTTCCCAATTAGAGTTGGTAGATTCTATGTTATTATGAACCCATGCAACCTTGGACTGCATCCTTTCTATATTAAGGCGCTCTTTCCAGATGTTCCAGATATTGTACTGAACTCTTGAAGGATCAAGATTAGCGCATGGAATCCAACCAGGTTTTTGAAGTAAAGCATACCTCTCCGCCACGTCTGTATGAATGAGTTCGCCGAGCTCCAGCGTAATCAGTTCATGGTCATTATAGTTGCACACTTCCTTGTCATGTCTTGCCACCACGTGAAGGATGACACTATTATATGCAGGATCGAATTGATGACGATGAAGATCCCAGTCTGAGGAAGAGAGATGCATCTCAATATGACCAATGAGCAAGGTATCGTCCACTCTGACCTTACCATGAAGAAAGTCAGGACCGCTATTGGTGTTGTATTTGCCGAAATCTATGATCTCAACTTTGCGACCATCAGTAAGCTTTAGATTGAGCCGATTGAATTGTTTAGTCCGCCAGATGTAATGAAGTAAATATTCAGAAGTGATAACTGGAGCATGGGTTGTATACATGACTTGAAGTTTAATGGGTGTTAAAAATTGGGTGTAACGATGTAAAAATAAATAAGATTATTTGGAATTGGAAATAAATCGTTGATTTTTTTTGTGTTATTGATTATTTATGCATTTGGTATAGTGCATGTTATCACCCATATGGTATGGTATGCGGACAAGGGCAAGCCTTGTCCCTACCGTCATATTCCAATACTTTTGTAGTGTAAATACAATTTTACGTCTTGTTTTTAGAATCGTCTATCTTTATCGCTCGAAAGAATACATGAAGAAAGAATTTTCGGTCAATCTACTTTTATTACTTGGTCTTAACCTGCTGGTCAAACCGTTGTATATCTTTGGCATAGATGTTCAGGTACAGAATACCATTGGCCCAGAGCAATATGGTCTATTTTTCAGTATTTTCAACTATACCCTCATTTTTCAGATACTTTTGGAATTCGGCATCACCAATCTGGTAAAGCGGGATATATCTGCATCGAAGAATTTGGCACCAAAATACTTCTCCAACCTGATCGGATTGAAATTAATCCTGTTGCTCATTTACATCTTTTTGACATTTGCTGTGGGTTATTTTATTGGATATAATGAAGAAGGACTGAAGATATTATTCATAGTATTGTTGATACAGATATTCCTATCTTTTGTTTCATTTATGCGGGCTATACTTGCCGGAATAGGAGCCTATCGTATCGATAGCCTTCTTTCTGTTATGGACAAAATAATCATGATCTTGCTATTAGGTGTGATGCTATTTACCTCTTATTGGGAACAAGTTACACTCACTGATTTTTTATATGTATATCTGATAAGTGTTGCAATTACTTGTTTTACAGCCTATTTGATGCTATCAAAAAAAATCCATCTAAACAAGTTGACTTTTAGAAAGAAATACCTTGCGAGCTTTCTCCGACGTGCAGCTCCATATGCACTTATTACCTTTTTGATGGGAGTATATGGTCGCATCGACGCTGTATTTTTGGAGCGACTACTTCCTGATGGAGATTATCAGGCAGGTATTTATGCCGCGGGCTTTAGATTGTTAGATGCATATATGATGTTTGCATTGCTATTTTCAAATCTTTTACTGCCCATGCTTTCTACCTACCTGAAGGATAAAGTTCAGATGATGAATTTCCTATATTTCGTTCTTGGGTTATTGATGACTTTTTCCATCATTGGTGGCATCAGTGGGTTTTTCTATAGAAATGAAATCGGAAATCTATTGTATCATTACAGCAATGATGTATGGGGAGATACGCTTGGGCTGCTAATGCTATGTATGATACCAATTGGCTTGAGCATCATCATGGGTGCTTCCATTATGTCATTGGGAAAATTAAAAAAGCAGAATTTATTGTTTTTCGCAGGAGTAATCATGAGTATTATCTTGAATTTAATTCTTATACCCTATTATAATTCTACAGGGGCGGCGCTGGCAGCTCTTACAGTCAACTCTCTAATCGCTATAGGCCAAACAGTGATTTTTTATTCAATCGCCGGAGTAAAACCCCAAATATTATTTTATTTAAAATTGTTCATTCTGATTATAACGTGTTTATTTGTTTTTGGATGGATACATTATCTGGATTTGAAAATTAACTGGATCATTCCTCTTATCACAGGATTTATAATTACATCAGGAAGCGCATTTTTAATGGGTTTATTGCCGAATAAGTTAAATATGTTGCTTGGTATTTTAAAGGCCAGGAGCTGATTTAGATTATATTTTAATGAATTTGCATACACTGATATTTATATGAAAGAAACCTTATTAAATCAATTGTCAGAGGTACAGAAAATTGCAGAATATTCCAAAACAAAGAGATTCTTAAATCATCCTGGAAGGTATATTGAAGCTATATTTTTCAGAAAAGTTATCTATCCATTTTCTAAAAAAGAACGGTTTAAAGAAGTAAATTTATTCTTCTCCCAAATGATGAATATCGCGCTGCCTGCTTCTACTGATATATATCTGACTGGTGGAAAATCACATGATTCAGAGATCAGACTTGCAAAGTTTTTAATCAAAAATCTCAACCAAGGCGATAATTTTGTGGACATCGGAGCGCACTATGGATATTTCACATTACTTGGTGCACATTTAGTAGGCAAGGGTGGTAGGGTCTTCTCTTTTGAACCCGGGAAAAGTACTTATTCCTTACTTGAAAAAAATACTACTGAAATTCCAAACATTAATGTTTTCAATTTGGCTGTTTCTGATAAATGCGGCTTGATTTCTTTTTATGAATTTCCATCCATGTATTCGGAATACAATTCTAAGGATGTTGCACAATTTGAAAGGGAGGATTGGTTTATTTCAGTTAAGCCAAAAAGAGTAGATGTCGATGCTATTACAATTGACCAAATAGTCACCGATAATAAAATAATTCCTACCATTATTAAAATGGATGTAGAGGGTGGAGAATATGACGTGATCAAAGGAGCAATGAATTACCTTGCTATGAATAATACCTATATTGTCATGGAATACCTGGCTTCTGAGCGGGAGAATTCTAATCACAAAAAAGCGACAGAATTATTAAGATCAATTGGATATAAAAGTTATTTAATCAACGCCGAAGGCAAACTTACTTTAACTGAAAATATAGACCCCCATTTTCAATTAAATAATATTGATTCTGATAATATAGTTTTCAGAAAAACCTGAGAATAATACTGGGCAATTAAATAATTCTGCTTTGTATTACTTTTAGATGTATCAACAAAAAAAGGAGGCTTCTTTTCAGAAACCTCCTTTGTCTAATGTATATTAAGTTCAGGATTAATATCTACACGATCAGCTAATTATTTAATTAATTGATCACGTATTATTTATCCGAATTACATTTTAATCATTTTAACTGCTTCATTAATATTTTCACCTTGCAGTCGGACGATGTACATACCTGCCGGCAGATTACTTGTGCCACCCACCGGTATTTCATTCACGCCAATCACAGATGTTACATTATTTTTCAATACTTCTCTGCCATTGGCATCGAGCACTGTAATAGTAGTCTTAATATTGCCACCTGCATTGAAATGTACATAGAATTCATCTTTAAATGGATTCGGATAAGCTGTGTATTCGGTGATCGTATTATTGATCTCACTTACAATATTAGAGCCACCGACGATCGTAACAGTATAATCCTCTACCTCTCCATAACTGAATGTCTCGCATGATGTAGAGTATGCATTATATTTCATTTGCACTCTCATCCTTGTAGCACCATTTTTAGCTGTAGTAGGTACTTTGAAAGTCCTATTGATATTGCCGGTACTTGATGAAGCATAAGAAGTGATCTTTTCACCTGCATCCGTGAAGTCGCCATCACTATTATAGTCGATCCATACTGACCAATACTCAGGGTAAGTAGATGACATTCCCGCACTAAAGGTTATTGTATTGCTACTTCCGGCAGTTAAATTGGTATTCAGTGCAGTGAAGTCACCATATCCGCCATTAGATGCAGATACATTATTGATCGTACCAAGTTTTACCAGGTCTATCCACTCATAAGTACTTGAATTCCCTTTTGAAACGCAATAACTATTACCTCCACCACCTGCAGTTGAGAATGTTACGGTAGCTGAATATGCGCTCGAACCTCCGCTGCAATTTGTTCTGACACTAACATCATATGATGTGCCAGCAGTCATGCCGGTAAAGTTAACGGCAGTTCCTGTAGTATTATAATTACTCCATGTGCCACTTGAGGTCAACTTATATCTAAGGTCATAGGTAACTGCTCCAGACACAGCTGTCCATGATACTGTTGCAGTAGTAGATGTAATATTGGATGCTGCAAGTCCGGTAGGTACATTACAAGTAGATCCTCCTGTAGTGGTAAATGATACCGTTGAAGAATATGCACTTGATCCACTTGCACAATTCGCCCTTACGCTTACATCGTATGATGTATTAGCAGCTAAAGATGTCAGGTTAACAGATGTTCCAGTCGTGTTAAATGTTGACCAAGTGCCACTAGAGGTAAGTTTATATCTGAGATCATATGTCGTAGCACCACTTACTGCTGCCCATGTTATATTGGCAGAGTTGTTGGTAATACTTCCTGCAGATAGTCCTGTAGGGACGCCACAGCTGGCACCACCACTTGTAGTAAACATCACAGAAGCACTATAATTGGAGTTGCCACTTGTACAAATTGTGCGCACTTGTACTTCATAGGTAGTTCCTGTAGTTAGACCTGTAATTAATTTAGTAGTTGGTGTTTGCTGTGATAAAACCACCCAAGATCCGCCAACATTTCTATATTGAACCTGGTATCCAGTCGCTCCAGATACTGCAGTCCATGATATCGTAGCTGAATTTGTATTTATACCAGATACTGCCAAGCCAGCAGGAACATCACAAGAAGTACCTCCTGTAGCGCATAGGCCAAGACATGATGCACTACTTACCTTACTTCTTATCAAATTACCAGGTTGGGTTCCGAAGCCATTGTTGAAATTAATACCATAGCTGGTCAAATGGCAATAACTCATGATCGTACCACCATTGGTGGGTGCAGGACCAGGAGCACAACCGCCCTCTGTAGTATAACAATTGTCAAGAGCTCCTCCTGACCAGGTACAACTTTGAGTATGAGGCGAACCTAGATTATGACCCATCTCGTGAGTCATAACTTCAACTGTCCAGGAGTAAGTGGGAACATTTTGATATGTTGCCTGAATATTACTATATGCATATTTGTAAGAAGAACACAATGCATTTACCCATGCTACACCTTCGAGGTTATTGCCGCCTAACGCAGCCAAATGAGCAAGGTCTCCATTGAATGTTGGTCTTGCAGTTCTGAATTGGGTAAGAGCTGAACTACTACTCGATGTGCTATAGGAGTCCTGAGTCGTCCAAACATAGGTCGTTGAAATCTGAGTTACAATACTTTCATTGGCGTATAGCGCAGCTACGTTATTATATACAGCAGATATCCAGTTATTGACATTCGCTACTGTTCCTTTATTAAGGTATAATTTATAATCGCATTCAATGTAAACTTTTACACATTTAACATCCCTTGTTTCGATATAGTCTTCAAGATGTTTCTGAACTTCTTCTGCATAATTTTCCGGTTCTTCAGCACTACAGAAATTAGGGTTCTTAATTTTAAGGTCCCTATCCGAATAGATTAAATATCTGTCAGATTGCTCTTCTCTGTTGAAAGTTACATTTCCGTTATAATCGGAAGAAGCCATTCCGACCATTTCATCGCCAAAAAAACTAAGTGCCACCACAGAAGTAACATCGCCTGCAATGATTCCACGATAATAAACCCCTTGAGTATAATCTAAAGGCTGATCACCGGATTCGCTTGAATAGGTTTTGAAATCATCTGACAACACGTCTACTCTGACGAGATCCATTGTGATCTGATCTTCGAAATAGGGCACACTCAATTGAATAGCTTCAGGTTTATTGGCGACTAATTGTTTTAGAGCAGTTTTTTTGATTGTAGCGTAAGATGATTGTGCAAGTACTTCAGAATGGTTGGTTCTGGTATCGATGCTCTTATCTGCTTCAAAAAGATTTATAACCTCAAAAACTGTTTGCTTTTGCTGTGCCTTCTGGACAGCCATTGCGATTGGTTTAACTTTGGAAACATTGATCTGGGCGTTCAGATAAAGAGGGGAAGTTGCCACAAAAAAGCATAGAAATGCCAGGCAGAACTGCCGGAAAAAGAGTTTAATAGATAGCATAGTCAATAGATTAAAACATTAATAATTTACACACGGAAGGATAAGGCTATATAAATTACTGCTTTAAGGTTGTCTTTATAAAAACTTCAGAATAAAACTGCTAGAAATTAAGATAAAAACTATCTGAAAATACTTAAATCGGCTGCAAGGTATAAATAAAACTTGCTGCAAATTCAAATATAAGAAATAATGTATTGGGAATAGACAAAAATACAACTTTATTGGGATAAAACTAAAACTTTTTCCTTTGATGATTAAAAATTATAAATAGCGCTCTTTCAGCACATTTATATGATGGATGACATGCCCGATCAAGAAGCTTGCACCCGCTCTGGCTGTAAAAGGGTAAAGTCCACTTTGAGCACGGAATGAGCTTTGCTGCTCTTTCAAATTGCACAAAAGAAAAATTGATGATTCTCTTAATATTCTGAATTCTTCGATCAAGTCTTTGAGGTCTCTATGAGATACATCTGCATTTCTGGCATAATCATTTTCATCAAAACTTGATAAGTTTGCCGTACCATCCATTCTGGCCGCCACAAGTGATCTGTAAGCAAAAATCCTCTCAGCGTCATTTATATGATTCAGCACTTCCTTAATGTTCCATTTACCTTCAGCATATGCATAGTTTTCCTTCTCCTGTGGAATTGAAAGAAGAAACTCAACCGCCTCTCCACCATTTTGTCTCAGGAGATCTATCAAGTCACCTTCAGGAATCAGGTCAAAATATCTTTGAAAATATGGGTTGTATTCACCTGGTAATGGTCTTTGCATCTTCTTTGAATTATGGAGGTCTTTATTATAAGATGTAAATTTATGCAAAAAGATTAAATGTCCTATTGTATTGATCAATATCGATATAATCTAGTTTTGAATGATCAATTGCGAAATAATGATTTAAATTTGTGATGTTTGGAAGATTATAATTAGCAGCTTTAATTTTTTAATACTTCTCATTCATTACTTTTTATCAATAGATCTATTAATGAAGCATTTATTTCTTCTTGTATTGTTTATTCATATAAGCATTTCATTTACTTCAGCTCAAACCGTCTATCCTTTTTCTTACCAAGATCGATTTGGATTGATCAACAGCAAATTAGAAATAATACTGCCACCCAAATATGCTTTCATTGATTTATTTCCAAGGCAATGGGAAAACAACTGTGCAATTTTTTCGGAAATAATTTTTGAGAATGGAGCAGGAAAACCTTTATATGGTCTATTGGACAAGAAGGGTGAAGTAATAATACCGGCTAAGTATCCACAACTTGAATATGATGGGAATAAAAGATTTGCTTTTTGTAAGATTGGATATGATTCAGTAGAAGTGGTAGATATTCGCTACAGCAATATCATTCATCGGCAGAAATTCACAAATATTAATAGTCAAGGAGGTCTTGTTGCACTAGAATCAAACCAAACAGGGTCTACCACCATCTTATTTCACAATAATGTTGCTAAAATTTGGAAAGGTGGGTTTGTAAGAATAGTGTACTCAAATGAAACTTATTACTATGAGTGCAGCGATTTGGAGAAGTATACCTACTATAACTCTTTTGGGGAAGTAATCTCTGCACCACCTGATTATTTTGACATGGAAGAAATGGTGTCTGTTCAAAGTGATTACAATTCCAGAAATCAACAAAAACTATGGGATATTTTAGCAGAGAAATTTGGTGCGTATAATCTCAAGCCTGTGACAATTGATTCTGGAGAGAAAGTAAGTGCTATCTACCAAAATCCGGAAGATGGCTCTTTTAAATTACTGGACATGGATGGCAACACACGTTTTGAGTACAACGGTATGACTGCATTGTCATTTATTTATGACCAGAAATTGCCCTATTTGCAGTTCAGAGTAGGTATGTATTGGGGATTGATTTCTAAAGGTGGACAGTTAATATTAAAACCGGAATTTCAAAATTCATTTCAAAGACTCTCGAAGGATTTTGGGTATGATACTTTTGTAAAGCATAAGTCCGGATATGGTGGTGTGTTAAATAGCGTAGAAAAACTGTATTTACCCAAAGAAAGTGGCTACGTGAATGAGTAGAAAAGCTATTTGTTGAGCACACAATAGCAATACTTTACTAATTGGAAAAAGAAATGTCCATGTTTTAAATTTCGTTTTGGTCGTTTGATGTTTGTAGTTTGTTGTTTGTTGTTTGACAGTTGAGATATGGGCAATTTCAAGTTGTTACATAAATTAATTTATCGGTTAAACCCGTTTTCGTTGAGTATAAATCATATTTTACTAATTTTGATTAACAAATAAATGTTGCTATGAAATTCTTATTTTCCCTAATCCTAGCACTCATTTTTACAGCATCTCTTTCCGCAAATACCCTCCACGTTGGCCCAGGTCAGCCGTATAATTCTTTATCGGATGCAGCTCAAGATGCTTTGCCCGGTGATACAATCCTCTTTCATTCCGGAACTTATCCGGGTGGTGAATTCGTCAATGAATTACAAGGAACAAACACTCAATGGATTTATATTAGAGCAGAGAGTGCCAGTTCAGTAGTCATTCAAGGGGGTACAAATTCCTGGCAATTGAGTGATGCGGCTTATTTAAAGATCGAAGGTTTTGTCTTTGAACAGCAAACCGGAAATGGATTTAATATGGATGATGGAGGAAGTTACGATACCCTTCCGATCACATCACTTTCGAAAGATGCATTTTCAGAGATATTAATGCTTCCGGCAATAATGACTTGTTGAAAATGTCAGGGGTGAACGATTTTTTGATCAACCATTGTGATTTTATCAATGGATCTGCAGGAGGAAGTGGTGTTGATATGGTGGGTTGTCATCGTGGAATAATTGAACAGAATTTATTCGAAAATTTGGGAAGTAATGCCATTCAAGCCAAAGGCGGAACTCAATACCTTACTATACAGAGAAATTTTTTTAAAAATTGTGGACAGAGAAGTTTGAATCTGGGTGGTTCAACAGGTCTCGAATTTTTCAGGCCAATAGATGCAACTTTTGAAGCTGCAGATATTCAGGTTTTTTCCAATATTTTTATTGGTTCTTTTGCTCCGATTGCATTTGTGGGATGTGTAAGGGTGGAGGTGATCAACAATACGATCGTTTCTCCTGAAAAATGGGTGATGCGCATTCTCCAGGAGACTGTTGATCCAGATCGCTTTGAACAATGTGGAAATAATTCATTCAGAAATAATATAATTTATAAAAGCAATGCTGTAAGTACGGATTGCAATATCGGTCCAAATACTGCTCCTGAGACATTTTTAATGAGTAATAACTTGTGGTATAACTATGAAAATACAGGAAATAGTGCGCCAAATGCTATTCCGGTAACAGATGAAAATAACATCATTGGTAGTAATCCTGAATTTGCAAATGTGGTACTTGAAGCATTTACGTTGCTGGAAAATAGTCCGGCGATAGCAACCGGATTTAATTCTATGTTGCCCGTAATTGACTATTATGGAGTTAATTATGCCGGGTTGCGATCAATTGGAGCGTCAGAAGGGAAGCCTGATTTATCAAAAGCAAACCGAATAATAAATGATATTGGGTTAAAAGCTTTTCCGAACCCTTTTCAAGATGAAATTATGATCACATGGGACGGAGATTATAGCAACAAACTTGATTTTGATATTATTGATATTTATGGCAGAACGATTCGAAAATTTAATATTGAAAATGGTAATTTTATTAAATTAGATATTGAAATACCAGGAAATTATTTTCTTAAATTAAAAGATAAAATAAGACTGGTTGATATATTAAAAATTCAAAAGTTTTAAAATTCCACGAAAGGACGAATTTGCAATGTTTTAAAATATTTATTTGCTAAAAAGTATAGGTAAATTAAAATGCAATTTATTGCTTCACTTTATAGAAATGTTTAAGCATTAAGTCGAATCTAACAAAACTATAGTTCGTATTATATAAAAAGCCTTATTCATGCATTTATGATCGGCTAAATTGCCTTTGGTTTTAACCAACAGAACAAATAATTTTGATACTTCTTTACCTTTTAAATAAAAACTTCTCAATGTGCAGCATTACCTCATCCTTGTAGTTTTTACTAATAGGGAGGGTAGCTCCTTCGAGGATCAGGTCGCTACCTTCAATCGTCTTAATCGCATTCAAGGCCACCATGTAGCTGCGATGAATACGAATAAACTGGTCACACGGTAGCTGATCTTCGACACTTTTGAAAGTAAGGTAGGTCATATATTTTTTGTCTTTAGTATGAATTATGACATAATTAGACATGCTTTCTACATAAGTTATATCTTGTACAATGATCTTTTCTATCTTTTGACTGCATTTTACAAAGAAAAAACCATCGTTAGAGATCTGGTGAGGTTCATGTTGGGCAAGAATTTCCTTCGCTTTCAGTGCTGCTTTCATGAATCTTGGAAAACTAATTGGCTTCAATAGATAATCTACAATATCAAGTTCATAGCTTTCAATAGCATATTCAGGATAGGCTGTGGTAAATACTGTCAACGGTGGATTTTTCAAATTTTTAACAAATTCAATGCCTGTGACTTTTGGCATTTGAATGTCCAGAAAAATAAGATCAACATCAGATTTTTGCATCCAGTTGGTTGCTTCAATGGCATTTTTACAAGTTGCAATTAATTTCAAAAAGTCGATTTGTTCGACATGTTCAGCAAGACCTTCTCGGGCAATTGGTTCATCATCTACAATTAAACATTTAATTTTATCCATGATTAAGTATGAGTTTTGAAAAATAGTGTGCTTTGTCTTTGTGATGGGCAAATGAATGCTGATCAGGATATAATATTTCGAGCCTTCTTTTAAAATTAATTAATTGTGTGTCATCTGTTACATAGGAGCCATTAGGTATGGCCGCACCTTCATTTGATATTTGAATGAGAATGCCATTATTTTCATAATTTGTTATGTTAAAATACATGACTTTATTATTACGGGTTATTTCAAGGTAATTAAAAGCATTTTCTACAATGGGCTGGATCAGAAGCGGGGCAATTGATCTGCATCTTACATCGGGATCAATAGTTAATTCAATATTCCCTCTGAAACCCTTCTTGAATTTTTTTATATAAATATAATTATTTAAATATTCGAGCTCTTTTTCTATATCAACCTTCGGCGCAGTGCATTCGTATAATTGATATCTCAGCATATCACTTATTATTTCCACCAATTGCCTTGCTTTTTTATTTTCTTTGGAGATTTGAAAATAAATTGTATTCATCACATTGAAAAGAAAGTGCGGATTGATCTGACTCCTTAGAAAGTTTAATTCAGTCGATAGTTTTTCCTCCTTAATTTCATTTAATTTTGTTTCGGATCGAAATCTGTCAGACATTACCTTTATTGTTCCTGAACTGATAAGAGGTACCATATATGTCCAGAAAATAATAAAGAAATGTTGGAGTAAATTGAAGAAAACATTTGATTTAAATGTCTCTCGGAATTCGTCTAGATGAAATATATAAATGTTGATATAATAGTATAAAAGATATGTCATTGTCATAGTTATGGCCATAACAGTGACTATAGAAAAGAAAATTATGAACTTCTTCTGGTATAGGTATTTTGGGACAAGATAATAAGCTGTAAAATAAAAGGGTACAAAGCCTATCATGACCATCATTATATTTTCAAATAGAGTAGCCATTAGAGGCACATCAGAATCGAAATAGACAAAAGAATTCATTGCAATTATAGCAAGCCAGAAGAATACATGGAGTAATTTATATTTTTTAGCCCAAATGTGTATTTTATTCCACTTCATTCTTTGGCTTTAATCAATTATCAATAACAATTCAGCGGTAAAAAAACCATTGAGAGATTTCGTCGTAAATACATGTGTATTGGTATAAAGCAATTCCAGCCTACGTTTTAAGTTTACAAGCCCGATGCCTCCAGTTTTTACCAGATGTTTTGATCCCTTGTTGTCTTCATATGTATTTGCGACTTTGATCAGGAGTTCCGTTGGTTTATCTCTGTAAATGTCTATATAGATTTTATTTCTGTAAGGGTCATTGAAATGTGAAACATGTTTAAATGCATTTTCTATTAATGGCAAAATCATCAATGGAGCAATTTTAAAATTAGTTAATGCTCCAGTTGTATTTAATTGAATATCTGACCCCACCTCCATTCTGTTGGATTGCACTTTAATATAACTTGCCAAATATTCTATTTCTTTTTCAATATTAATCTCATCATTATTACATTCAAATAATTGATAATTAAGTAAATTTTTGAAAGTCGAAACAGATTCCTGTACTTTTATACCCTCCTCGTTTATATTATCCTGAAGTGTATCCATGACAGAAATGAGAAAATTTGGATTGATTTGACCTCTTAGAAATAATAGCTCTGCCTGTATTTTTTCACTTTGAACACTTGCAAATAGATTCTCAATGTTATTCTTACTGAAATATAATGCGACCGCACCGGCTGAAAATGTCCCAAGTAAGGCATTCCAAAAGTATATGTGAAAATAGTAAATAACATATTCAGAAGAAGGCATTAATTCTTCATATGGTATGTAATAAGTCATTGAATACATAGTTCCATACATACAGATTAAGGCACATACAATGATAGAAATAACAGTCAGAATGACCAATGCATAAAATTTCTTTGTGTAAAGAAATTTTGGAATCAGCCAATAGTTTGTAACGAAGTAGGGCACAGAAGAAAAAATACTTAGAGAGGCCAAGAGTATAACCTTGAATTCCATATTCTGATTACCGGGATTGATAACCCAGAAAATTAAAAATGACAAAGCCAGCCACGCATAAATATTAAGCGTGACTGGTGCCGAAAAGTATTTGTTAAATCGAAAGTTATCCGCCATTAAATTGATATATCGAATAAATATAATGAATATTTATTCACAACCTACATATTCATAGGTATAGACATTTTGACCTGTTTGTTGGAAATTTGGTAAACTGTAAATAAATTCATTTACTTTAATTGGATAGCGACCCTTTAAGTCACCAGGATCAATCACCTTTTCTATGAATTGTTTGGACTTATAATCTTCAATGATCCTATCTACATAATAATTGATTCCATCAGGGAATAATGAAGCATTCGGATCGATAAACTGTTCAACAAATTTTTGATATGAGCTAAGGCTGGTTTCGTTCGCATCCTGATAAATGTAAAAATATGACCTGCTGTCAAGATTGGTGTAATCAAAGGTTTCTGAGTAACCCCCTCCTCCATTGCAAGACGTTGTAATCTTTTGAGGTAGATTGTTAATGTCGTAATCATATACATAAGTGCTGGTGCAGCAGTTGCCGGAAGCATTGTCACAAGTGATCACAGAAGCAAGATCTTCATGATCATTATAGGCATACTCCCATGAGGTATATGCGTCAGATTTGCGACTAATTTTACCATCTTTATAATCGTAGCTTTCTGTCCAATCCTGACGAATTATATTATTTTGATAATACAATACCTGATCAATATTGAAAGAGCCATCGTCCTCATAAATCACCTCTTTCCATAGAAGATTATTCACAAATTCTTTCGACATGTAACATCTTTGGAACTTTGGTTCTAATAACGAAGTCTCCTTGTCTGGTGTGCTACAATTAGTAAGTGAAATGGAAATTATTAGTAGCAATGTTAATTTATATAGATTCATGATATTTTTATTTTGTACAATTAAACAATTATCTGCCTGCAAAGTGGTAGCTTATACCCAATGCGACTTGTGGTCGAGACCATTTAAGTGACTCCTTATATGTGATTCCGAGATATTCTGAATTTTTATAATTACCGGAATTGTAATTAAAATAAAGTGATGTTGAAAGGAATGGAGAGACGAAATAATCAAGACCTACTCCCGCATTTAATCCGACTCCTTTTAATTTTATATCTAAAAGAATATCAAATTGATCCTGCAATATTTCTGTAGTTGATTGTGCTGCCATAATTCCTGCTAATACAGTATATCTTAGTTTGCTTGAGGTTGACCCCAAATGTGCCATCAATCCGGCAGTAAAATTTTGATGTTTTACTTTGTCGGTATAGATCAAATATCCAATTTCGCTGGGTTCTAACGATACCGGAAATATATTTTGATATCCGGCATAAATACCAATCACCTCGCCAATACCATACATTGCTGTCGCATCGATACCGCCTCCAAATGTTGATTTGTCTGTAATGATTTCTCCTTTCCAAAAATCTCCTAATGCTGAAATTCTAATTCCAAAACCATTGAAAGTAGAAGACTGATAACTGTCCTGGCAAATTGCACTTAAATTAAACAAAATTATGAACAAGGCAGTAGTTGTTAAAGACGTGTATTTAATTTTTTTCATCATTTATATTTTAATTGATTAATACATTTTTTTGATAGGAGGAGGTTACTGGTCGGAACACTTTACCTTTTTTGTCACTTTCAATATTTATCTCAAAATTGTCCAGATTCAGTCCTTTTAATTTTGTGCCTCCTGAAGTGTAGACAATAGGAAATCTTATACTTATTTTTTTATCACCTTTCTTTTTTACTTCAGCAAAGACCTCAGTCCCTTTTCTTATAATTATGTCGCCATAACTAATCACATCCTCATTTACAATGAAGGATATCTTTGATCCTGATTTGTAATTATCTGAATTATTTATCTGTTCATTCAACATCAACGGAATGGAAATATTTGGTTTGATCACTGCAGTTTTACTGCTTTTATTTGGTTCTTTTAATTCAGGAATTGCAATCTTTTTCTCTTCTAATGGTGTCTTAGTTTCCGGTAATTGAATGTTGACTTTCTCTTCAGGAGTCATTACATTATTTTGAGATAGATCAGCGTTTGTATTTGTTTCATTTTGTTGAATAATTTTATTATTTGTTTTAAGAGTATTGAGTTCTGAATTAGAATGCTTCCTTAAATTATCTGTTATTGGCTCAGTATTGGCTTGAGATGAAGTGAGCTCTTTATCATTTCTCCCAGTAGGATCTACAAGACCCATGTGCGTCAGTGTGTCGTCAGATATTTCTATCACTTGTTGCGCGTTGGGTTCAGATCTTATTTGATCATTTAAGGAAGGATTACCATCTTTTTTAAATGTAAAAGCTATAGCAATGGCCGTCAAGACGAAAAAAAGAAGTAATATATATATGTATTTATTTGATTCTCTCTTATTTTCTGTTTTTTGAATTCCCGGAGTAAATGGTGTCGCCGTCAACACTTTTTCATCACCAATTTCTGACTTAGGTTTTGGTAATATTTCTGTATTAAGTATAGATGGACGATCCATTGGGTCAAGTTCAAGGCAAGCAGTCAACAAAGGAATAAATTCATCATATTCAACGATCTCAGGAAAGTCAAGCACTTCTTCTAATTCATGATTTCCGCTTCTCATCATAATCAATTGACCTAGTCCTCCCTCGCCATTGAAGGGCAATTGTTGGTATAAAGTATGATATATAGTGACCGCAGCAGACCATATATCTGCCTTGTTGGTTAGTTGCGGTTGTGACCAGTTTTTATATTTAAAATGTTCCGGAGAACGGTATGCCATTGGTGTGACGCCTTTACCCAAACTAGACTGTGAGGACATCAGCATGGTCTCAGTAAATTTCTCTTGAAGTCTGGTACTGATGCCAAAGTCTGTCAAAAAGAAATTGCCCATTTCGTCGATGAGGATATTATCGGGTTTCAGATCACCATGAATAATAGGATTTGTCTTAAAATGCAGGTATTGTAGTGCTGATGACAATTGGGTGATCAATCGCCTCACTTCCTCTTTTGATAATTTACCTTCTTTTGCAGCCAGTGTACCTCCAGTTAAGTATTTCATGACAAGATAAGGTCTGTCGTGATCCACATCAAAATGAAAAGGCGTCATGATGTAAGGATGAGACATTTCGAAAGCCTTGAGATACTCTTCTTTACACAATGATATTCCTTCGTCGTCTTGTTTGCGAAATATTTTAATAGCTACCTCCATGCCAGAGCGCATATCATGTGCTTTCCACACCTCTGAGAAGCCTCCGGTGCCAACTCTTTGGATCAATTCGTATCGATTGTGAAATATTTCTGAAATGTTCATCGTACTACATTTTTATAGAGAATTACTGCATCCGGATATGCGCTCTTTTCCAGAAACTTCATTGCATCATCTTTTGATTTGAAGTCTAGCAGACAGATCTCATATAGCCCTTCACCTGACAATCTCACCTCATAATTAAGCTGATCGTTTTTTCCTTCCAAAGTTTTGGCGAGCGCATCAGCTTGCTTTTTATTAGAGAATACTTTGATTCTGATATAGTAACTTTTATTACTGTTAGATATGGTATCCTGATTAGTTGTTTGGTTAGCCACAGTTTGCGCCGGAAGGGAATTGTCTGTATTTAAATTATCATTAATTGAAGCCTGTTTTCTTTCTTCAATTTTAGCAGGTTTTAAAGTGGAACTCTGCTTGGTCTGATATTTAAATACGAGGACGAAAAGTGAAATAAGACAAATACTAATTAAGGTTAAAATCCATGTGGTTTTTCTTTTAAAAGGTTTGACAATTGGATTCACAAGCGATTCAGAAGTCCCATTTTTTATTTTTTCTTTGGGATACAGATGAATAAGAATAGAAGATATGTTATCATCTCCTCCTTTTTCATTTGCCAAATCTACTAGTTGCTGATTTAACTGATCTACTGGAAGATCCTTTAGTAGTATGTTCCGTATTTCTGTATCGGTGAGCATAGAATTCAATCCATCAGAACAAAGTAATATTTTGCTGAAGCTATTTAGTTCAAACATTTCGAAAGATGGAATGATCGATGGCATTCCAAGACTTTGATTTATTATGTTTCGATTTGGATGGTCAAATGCTTCTTCTTGTGTGATCTTACCTTCATCTACAAGGCTTTGAACAAAAGAATGGTCATGGGACAATTGAGTGAGTTCGCCTAGTTTGTCTAGGCCATAACACCTGCTGTCTCCAACCCAGCCAATGAACAATTT
The DNA here is from genome assembly GCA_016711705.1 of Candidatus Brachybacter algidus. Lineage (GTDB taxonomy): Bacteria > Bacteroidota > Bacteroidia > Chitinophagales > Saprospiraceae > Parvibacillus > Parvibacillus algidus. The sequence goes on from JADJSK010000013.1 coordinate 199,421, forward strand.
TTCATCCTGTATGAGCCCCATCATTACGGTGGAGCCCATACTCAAATCATCAGGATGAAAATTCAGGTGGCTTAATATCTGCTCATTAGCATGATAGATTGCACTATTTATAAGTGAGTAAGAATCATTAGGTAAGAGTTCTTTGTGCTTTAAAACATATTCACTAAGACCTTCTATGGCCAATTGTGATGCCAGGTCTCCACTTTTTCCCCCACCCATGCCATCAGCTACTGCAAATATGGAAGCATTAGAATCATCGTAATAATCTTGATCTGTAAGGGAATCATTATTGTGGATCAGTTGAGGAATAGACAAAATGCTATCCTGCTGCGACGTCCTGTTGGCCCCGATATCTGTTATTTCTGAAAATTGTAGTAGCACGGTCTTGGCTTTTTTAAATATTATTTGCTGTAGATCCTGTTGATAAGATTTTCAATGACATAGTTTTCATTGTCACTGTGTAGCTTATCTATTTTTTCTGACACAAGGCTATAGGCATACATAAGTATAATACTCAAGAACAAGGCCATCAAAGTACTGTCGAATGAGACACCTAGCAATCCTGTTACTTTGTCGATACCTTCCTGGCTGGAGATCTCATTGGCTGCCTGAAGTGACATGCCGATACCCAATACCGTACCGACTAAACCAATGGACTGGCAAGCCCATGCAAAGTATTTGACTAGGTTTTGCTCAGAATCTGTGTTTCTTAAATTAATCTCGGTTTGTGTAGTGACGATACTAAGTGCTTCACCGACGCTTTTGTTTGATCGAAACTTGGTACATGCTTTTTTGATCATATCCAGGATAAGATAAGGATGCCCTTTTTCAAGATCGACCATCTTTAGTTTTAGATCATTCACCTCATCAGCAGATATTACGAATTGCTCTTTTTCTGGAAGCAGATTAAGCACTAATCCTTTCTTTTGAAAATCTACATATCTGTAAAACCTGAGGACTTCCAACATTCCGTAGAAGAAGAAGAAATAAGTAGCCATTTGAATTAGACCATGCGGCATCTCTCCACCAAGTAATTTTAACAATCTCGTTGGAGCATAAGAATATGAGATGGAAAGAATAAGGCCTAAAGCTGTGGTGATGATAACGGTTAAGATCAAGTTTGCTATTCTGGTATTCATTGTTTTTAATTTTTAGTTTGTTATTAAGTTTTGGATTGTTTAGTTTGGATTCCAGGTGATGTCGTCCGCAGTTACTGTCAGGCTTCCCAACAATGTCTCTGTAGAACTACCTGTATAAGGTGGTTTTGAAATATTGATTTTCTTAGCAGAAAGGTTATACTTCTTGATGGGTTTATCCGGTAGTTTCATTGCGATAAATCCTGTCACATCCACGCTACCTGCTTTAGCTGTCTGTGGCTGAGCGTAAATCTCATATGTACCTGGCACCAATTGGTCTTTCTGTACGATGGCTTCAAATGGTTTGCTGGTGAGTTTCCTTAAACTGTTGTCCCAAGTTCCAAAGCTTGCACGTCTTCTTTTCGTTTGATAGAATACCCAGTTGCTCGTGCCACTTTGCCTCATGTAAAGGTGTACTTTATCGGATTTATCTTCCCAATTGATCATAATGGTCAGTGGAGGATCTATCCCAAAGATGGCATCGCCGATGCCCGGTGTTTCATCCCTTACGGCAGCTGCATCAGGCTCTTTTTTACTTGAGACGACCGGTGCAGAAGCTATCGGCTTGTTACTCGGTGCTGGTTTGGAAGGTAGTTTTTCCACTTTGGCCGCCTTCGCAGCTTTAAGTTCTGCTGCCATTTTATTGTATTGGGCTGCACTAGGGGCATTCTTAAGCTGTGCATTAAGGCTATTAATATTTGTCATCGCCTGATCATATTTTTTGGCAACATTGTTATATTGATCTGTTTTTCGCTTTAAGGCACTTTGAACATTATCAACATCCACTTTGAGTGCCTCAATGGAAGCTTGCAAGGTTGCCGAACTCTGAATAAGGTCTTGATATTCTTTTTCAGGAACTACAGACTTCAGGGAAACAAGCATGCTATCCATGTTGGCTTTATTGATGGCAAGTGAATCTAGTGTTTTGATCTTTTCAAGATCGGAAAAGGACACTTTAGGTACGATGATAAAGAGTATCATGACCGCTCCCAGTGCGCCTGCCAGCATATCTATAAATGATATGTTGACCAAGTGAATTTCTTTTGCTCTACGCATAATATTGTTAAATTAAGTTTCTAATAAATTTTGATCGATGTATTTCCTACGGTAATTATGTCATTGCGGTGTAAATGGTGGCCTGCGAGGCTACCTATCAGTATTCCGTTTACATAGGTGCCATTTTTAGAGGTCACCCATGTTTGTATTTTATTATTCCACTGTCCATCTCTGATGAATATTCCATTGCCAATTCTTTCGAAAGTGGCATGTCTTCTTGAGATGTAATTGGATATGGTTTCTTCCAGCACCACTTCATTTTTAACTGAAGAGGATCTTCTTCCCAGGCAGATAGTTCTTTCCAGGGCTACTTCATATAGTTTTCCATATTCTTCACCATCCAGAATCCTTAGTTTGAAATCCGAAGTGCAAGGCATATTGTCATTCGAGAAATGCTGTCCTTCGAGATCCATTCGAACCTCTCCTACATTCTGGTACCGTTTTTCTCTGTCAGATGAAAGGCACTTTGCGATGATCTTTTTCCAGGTTGGATCCAGTTTGAGCGATGATTCAAAAGGAATAAAATCTCCTTTTGAAGCATTGCGTATATATGGATCAATATCATCATGCGTCTCCCATGGCCCAAAAGGCAACTTTGAGCTAATCATCTCATAGCACAGCACTCCGAAAGAAAAAATATCAATTGTAGGAAGCAAAGTATTCTTTCGCTTGACCGGTGACAATTGTTCAGGTGCCATATATGCGTAGCTACCAAAGATCTGTTCAGGTTTACCTTCATTGTTGACGACGGTCAGCTGTATGTTGATATGACCTGATATACCGAAATCTGTTAGTTTAGGATTGCCTGCAGAATCGAAAAGTACATTCTCTGGTTTGAGGTCTCTGTGGATCTTACCATTCATATGTAAGTCCTGTAGTCCGGTAAGGATCTTTTCAGCCACGTCCAATGATTCGGCTAATGAAATACCTGAGTCTATCTTTCTTTCAAGATTGCCGCCACTGCAGAATTCCATTACGAAGTAGGGTATTCCTTCCAGTTGATTCATCTCTATAGATCTGATCAGGTATTGACTTGCGATCTGACCAGTTTCGAATTCCAGTTCAAATCGTTTTATCAGATTTGCTTGAGCGTGATCTGGAACTGACCAGACTTTTAAGAATTTGATTGCGACAAAATACTTGTCTGAAATACGTTGTGCTTTGTAGACGATACCAAATCGACCTTCACCCAAGACTGACATCAACTTGTATCCATGTACAGATTCTGTATTTTGGATCAATGCCTGCCAGGAGGATTCTGTATGTTGGGTCGTCATTTCCATCATTATTCGGCTGAGAATTTAAACATTTTATTTCCCATCAGTATGATGTCACCTTCGTTTAAAGTAACCTTTCCACTTACTTTGATAAAAGTAGTTTGCATAGCACTCGTATCTTCTATGGTCCATGCGCCGTTATCAAAGCTGATCACCGCCTGACCTGACGAAGTAATGGTTGTGTTGGAAGGATCCAGCTGCTCTCTAGTAAGGTGGTTGCTTTTCTGATCAAGTGTAATTGGGCCCTTTTCTGCACTAAAGTCTGAATGCAACGGCGTTAAAAAGCTTTTAGCCGGTTTTGCAGCTTGTTCAGCATATGGATTAATAGTCAAATCCATTGCTTTGCGAGTTTTAACAGGAGCCGAGGTATTGTCCCTTACAGCAATAACTGTTGATTCTACTTGCTTAACTACCGGGGCTGATTGTGCCTTTAATGGAGTATCACATTTGACACAATTTTCGGCCGTTGGTTGATGAGGATAACCGCATCCGGGGCACTTATTTGTATCCTGACCAAGCTGTTGGTGGATGGCAGTAGTTGACTTATCTATTTTGGCCTCTTTAACAGGTGAGCTATTTCTTATGACCAGGGATCCATCCAATGGCGCATTACATTGGTGGCATTTGAGCGCGTTTGCAGGATTGGTAGCTTTACAGTTTTTGCACATGACCTGAGAGTCACCCAGTGAAGCACGATTGCTGTGATCTACCACCATAGAACCATCCAACGGTGCATTGCATTGATGACATTTAAGGGCATAAGCGGCATTGGTAGCGTTACAATTCTTGCAGGTAACATTGCCTGAATGAAGGGGATCGGAAGTTCTTTCCGCTACCATAGAGCCATCCAGGGGAGCGTTGCAATTGCTGCATTTTAAGGCTTGGGCACTGTTTTGTGTGCCACAATTTTTACATTTCATCTGATAATTTTTTTTAAAATTGAATACAAATTTTCCCTTGCCTATCCACCTAAAGGGAAGAGATATGTAATTGAGAACTGTGCCGACCTGCTTTTGATGGAGGCTGAACTATTGGCTTTTCCATTGATGTTTTTTAAACCCCATAATATGCGTGCATCAAAATATAACCTTCCCATATCGAGTTCTTTGTAAATACCTGCTCCAACGGCAATACCCATATCTGATTTTTTAAATTGGAATTCTTGTCGGTCTCCTTTAAAGGGTTTGAAATCAAGTAGTAGATCGTTTGGATAGGACTTCAAAAGGTCTGTATAGTTCTCAGTGATGGAGGCGTCATTGGCAATCAATTGATTATCAGATGTTTTTTTGCCATCTTGGTTTACGATTGTGCTAGTGCCTTTGGATCCAATTCCTAAGGAAAAGAATGGACCTGTTTCAAGGTATAGGCCATTGGATCCTCCGATGAATTCATATTTAAACATCAGTTGACTTTCAACATAGTTAAGTTTGATTTTGATGTTTTCGTATAGGTTCGGCAAGTCAAATCGTTCTTTTTCATCTGCCTTACCATTGTCTCGATCTTCAGGTTCAGCAAGATTGTCGAGGGAATAATCTGAAAAATAATTTCCCTCAGCTATGATAGCTTTTGCTTTATTGCCTGTGCGAATCGCTTTAAGTTTGGTTCCACGGGTGACGAACTGAACTTCCGGTTGTATAGAAAAACCAAATACGATTGGAATTTCTACCATTATACCAGCGAGAGGATTGAGAAAGATAGGGCTGCTTTTATGATTTGGTTGTGATTCGAAGCTCATTAGAGATGGTGCCAGTCCAAGTTTCGCGCCGACATAAAGTTGGCCTTGTAAAGAAGAGGAGGCAAGAGTTATTGCTATTATTAGAATTAATATATTTTTCATTTTAATGTTTTTAGTATTGATGAATGATAATCGTATTTGGTGATTATTTTATGATGACCAACTTTTCCTTTATTACAGAATCGCCGTGTTTTATAGTTATTGTATAGAATCCTGGTTGCAGATCATTGATCTGATATCTGTGATTGAATGCACCAAATATCTTTTTGCCTTGTTCAAGTACTTTGACTATTCTGCCAGAAGCGTCATATATTTTTGCATCTATTTGTTCTTCTTTCACTGTGGATAATTCAATGTTGATAAAATCACTTGCAGGATTAGGATAGACCTTGTCTTTAATATTAGAGTTGCCTGAACGCTCTTTCAATTGATTGATGTTGACAGTTTTTACAATAGAATCATTGCCGATTGTTTTAGCTATAAATGTTAGTGTGCCAAATCTCTCTACACCCTGGTCGTTGTCTGTTACAGTCAATGTTACGATTTGATTTTTTTTACCTTTCAAAGGAGCGATGTCCTTTATCCATGGATTGTCATTGATTATTTCCCAATCTAGGTCAGAAAGTACCTGAAATCCATAGGTATTTTCATCTTTGAATGCTGTGAATTCAGAAGGTACATTCAGGTAACCTGAATTTTCGCTAGGTTGAGAGATAGTAAAGTATGTCGTGTCCAGCCCATTGTTATAAACCATCGTGATTCTGGAATATCTATTTAACGGTGTTGTATTTTTCTCAACCTGTACGGTAAATTCTGCATTTTTAGTACCGGATTTTGCTGATTTGATAGTGACCCATTTTTGATCGTATTCCTTTTGTATAAGTTTCCAATCAGTATTAGTTAGGATATCTAGGCTGAAGGTTTCTTTTGTGAATGGGGTGATTTTTTCGTTAACTGGATAGAAAACAGCTGTAGGCTCATGAACAGAATCCTGACGAATAATGACCGGTATCTCTGTCGTTCCATCGTATATAAAAAGTCTTGTGTATAAAGGAACAGGAAGCGTATTTTTACTAGCACAGAGTTTGATTGTCGCGCTGGCGGTGCCTGAAAGTGGTGCTGCACTTGTTAAAAAGAAAGGAGGATAGTCTGTGTCAAATCCTGCCTGCCATGGAGCTGAAGAAGTCACAGCGATGTTTTGACAATCACCAGAAGGCGGTATCGTTATAAAGGTTGGGTTGACAGTCAATGTTCCACTTCCGCCTCCAAGGCAAGCGGCATTATTGATTCTGTTAAGAATGTAATTTTTGGGTTGAGGCCCAAAGCCAAGAGACATATTGATTCCTACGGATTGCTGATGGCAATAACTCATAGTGGTTCCGCCTTCTGCAGGATAACCGGGTAAGTTACATTGTCCTTCTATATAGTCTGCACATCCATCAATTGCTGTATTGTTGCCATTCCATACACAAGCATGCGTGTGACGGGAACCTAATAAATGTCCGATTTCGTGTGTGCATACCTGTACGTCCCAAGAGAAAGTAGGTATATTTTCAAAAGTACCATCTACGCCAGCGATACATTTTGAACTATCCGGTTCACTTGCACACAATGCATTGAATCCTGTAGCAACGCCACCTCCAATGTCTTGAAGTGTGATCAACTGAGCTACATTTCCTTCAAATGCACCTGAGTTTTTTTGGAAGGACACAAGATAGTCGCCTGTCTTATCTTCTGAATTTGGGTCATATGAATAAGGACTCGCTGTATCCCAGGCTTTAATCTTTGAAACCTTGAATGTAATTCCGTCCTTGGCATACATCGCTAGAACCTGATTGTACATCGCAGTGGCATAGCTCACTGCATTATTGACAGAGCCTGCTGCTATAATTATATCATGATCTAGTTCTACATAAAGATTTACTGTTTTTGCATTACGTTCTTCTATAGGCTGCTCACCTGAGATATCATGCTCCAGAGGTTTATCTTTTACTGAGCATACGTAATGTTGGTCAAAAGCAGTTTCCCTGTCATTGTAAAATGCATATGTCTCAGCACCTTTTATTTTACCAACGTTATAGTTGCCAGAAGCATCACTCATGATGCCAAAAATCTGATCTTCAAAGATGCTAAAAGCTACAAATGAATGCTCATTATCTCTGATTGTTCCCCTAAAATGTCTGCCCAATGGCAAGTTGATTATATCCTCCTTTGAGTTGACCACAGTAAAATTATCCGCGAAAATGTTGGCTTCGATAAGATCTACTTGAATTGTTTTTTCAGAAGTAAAAGGCAATGATAGTGATACTGCTTTATTGCCATTTTTAAACAGGTCATTTACAGACTTTTTGTTCAAATCCAGGAAATGAACAGCTGAATTGCGCGATGCAGCAAAATTTTGATTTTTTGAAATGCTGAACAGGTCATTATAAACTTTAAGGGCTTGTCCATTCAAATGATTACTTGATACCGATAGGACCAGAAGTAAACTAAAAATTAATGATTTCATTTGTAAAAATTTTTGTGATAACAATTTTGTTTTTTTTGATTAAGATGATAGAGTGATGCTCTTTCATGTAATTTGACTGCAAGATATGGTGTGGTGTAGGCGGAATATTTTGTTTTACATGGCTGAGAGGTCTCACATGACGGATGGATGGATTCGCGTGACGAATGGATAATGGGTAATTTGTAAACGGTAATGGGTGATCGGGTAATAAGAGCAGGCGGAACTTCTTGATGTCAACTTCAGAAAGATGGGTAATCGGTAATGGGTAATAGGTAATAAGAGCAAGCGGAACTCCTTGATGTTAATTTAAATCGATTATTAAACTGTCGAAATAGAGATTGAATAATGTCGTTTGCGGTAATAATTCTAATTTCATATTTCTAACTTCTAATTTTGCAAAGTAATCAGTGCAATCATATAAATCAATTAAATCCCTGCCCTTGTTGGCAGGAAAGCGTGGTTCAGAAAGATGGGTAATTGGCAATGGGTAATCGGTAATAAGAGCAAGCGGAACTCCTTGATGTTAATTTAAGTCGATAATTGAACTGCCGAAATGTAGATTGAATAATGTCGTTTCCGGTAATAATTCTAATTTCATATTTCTAACTTCTAATTTTGCAAAGTAATCAGTGTAATCGCATAAATCTATTAAATCCCTGTCTTTGTTGGCAGGCAAGCGTGGTTCAGACGAATAGGTAATCGGTAATGGGGAATCGGTTATAAGAGCAAGCGGAACTCCTTGATGTTAATTTAAGTCGATAATTGAACTGCCGAAATGTAGATTGAATAATGTCGTTTCCGGGAATTATTCTAATTTCAAATTTCTAACTTCTAATTTTAAAACGCAGTCAGTTCAATCATATAAATCAATAAAATCAGCGGTTCAGACGAATAGGTAATCGGTAATCACAGCAATTAAAAAGACCGACAAGAGAATTTCACTCTTGCCGGACTTTCAGGTGTTTTGAATTGTACTTTTAATTAGACTGCTTTCTTAGTTAGGCCCAGCATCAATAGTTCGCTGATCTGAATTTCGGTAACGTACTTTTTAATCCCATTCTTGTCTGTGTAATTACGATTAACGAGCTTTCCTTCTACTGCGATTTCCTTTCCTTTTTCCAGGTATTTCTCTGCGATCTCTGCAGTTTTACCCCACGCGATCAATGTGTGCCAGGTGGCTTCATTTACTAGTTCCCCGGAAGCGTTTTTGTACCGTTCGTTTGTCACTAAACTTATGCGGGCCATTTTTTTGCCGCCATCGAATGTTTTTACTTCCGGAATCTGACCTAAGTTACCGATCAATTGTACTTTGTTTTTTAGTGCATTCATGATAATGAATAATTTAAAGGTTTAAATTTTAGCTGTAAGCTATAGGCTTAGGCTATAAGCCAGTACTTATTTTTATTGGTAGCGGCTTACGGCTTATCGCTTATCGCTTATTGCCATTTGACATTACAAAGATGAGGTGGCTGTCAATAATTAGTCGGTCTTCAAACGTTTATAGTCGAATGTAAAGGTTTGTAAGCGTTTACAAACGTTTATACACATAAATTATTCATTAAAAAATCAATACAACAGTGAGCTGGTTAGGGCTTTCAAGTCTTTTCTGTTTTAAAATAATAGTATAAAAAAATAATTTTAAGTTTCGATAAAAAAAAAATTAGAAGCTTAGCCATATTTAAAATGTCAATAAAATACTTAAAATCTAATCATCGGAGCAATTGTCAACCTATGGTCTCATTCTAAACTTATTTCTACTTGTTTGACCTTATGCCATTATTTCCTAAACTGAACTGCTTTTCTAATTGAATAGCAATAAAACTGAATATTTAGATGATAAGTATTCTTAATTGCATTATTTGTTTTTTTGTTCTTTAGATAGATTCTCCAAGGCTTTATTCAAAATTAGCCGGATCATCTCCAAAGGCAGATCTTTTTCGGGATCTACTCTAAAGATTTTCATTCTGGAGCGCTTTCCTTGCTCTAATTCAGGCATATCAAAGAGTTTGCCATCTGCAACTAGAATATAAGGTTCGTCCGTTTTTCTATCCGTCCATAGATAACAGATGATCTTTTTTTTATAACAAAAGCAGGGCATAAAATATTTCTGTGTTTCTGTGATCACCGGGTTATGATCAAGAATAATTTCACGCAAAGCCAGAAGGCAACTTCTGAAAGGTTCTACTTTGCTCAGGTAGTATGATTGAAGTTTTTCGGTCATTCGATAGTGTACATCTTGATTAATTTTTTTTAAAGTTGAATACCTGACAAAGCATAATAAAGCAAATTGTAAATCAAAGTTGTTTTTTTTTAACCTCATACATTCTACTCCATTTAAGAATCAATGGTAAAAAAATTAAAGTAGGTAATAACCAGAATACGAACGCTGGAACTTGTGGTAAATAAGCGACATTCACTACTAGAAAAGCAGTTAGAGAAGCGATGTATCCGCCTATCATTCTTTGAAGATGTGCGAGCAACCAATAATTTTTTGACTTGAATTTTCCTTTAAAGTGGTTGAAATCAGTCTTAACAAAGCTAAGGCCCAAATAACCGAATACAATAAATACTAATCCAAAATAATTACTTTTAACCACAAAATAAATTCCGAATACTATGAATACGATTCCAAACACTAACATAATAATTGTGATTATCCAATCAAGCATTTGTGGTTTTTGTTTTTACCCCAATAATTTCAAATAAATATATCTTTTACCCGTAATAATCATATATAAAGTGAATATACCTACAATAAATAAAAAGTAATTAGTATGCAAAATAGATAAAACGAGAGATGAAAATCCTGCTGTTATCATTGCGTAAACGAATATATTGCCTATGAGTCGATGATTTTTGTCTGCCTTTTTTCTAATGATATTTATGGTTCCTGTGATAAGTCCGACTGAGCCACCGATGATGTGAATGATTAAAAATATTTTAAATAAAGTGTCCATGTGTTTTGTGATTTTTTCTCTAATAAAGGTAAATTATTATTTAATTATTCGGTTCAGATCCAATTACATATTTCTGAAATACCCTTCCTCTTTATATCCGGCACCCAACATTCTTCAACAGGATAACCTACCGGAATCAACAAAAAGGGCTTCTCATTTATAGGCCTGTTCAAGATCTTGGACAGGAAATTCATAGGACTCGGTGTATGTGTCAATGCCACTAAACCTGCGTGATGTATGGCAGCGAGCAGAAAGCCACAGGCTATTCCACAGCTTTCTGTCACATAATAATTTTGGTGTTTGTGGTTATTCTCTTCTATTTCATAGCTCCTTTTGAAGACCACAATGAGGTAAGGCGCAATTTCTAAAAAAGGTTTATTCCAATCTGTTCCAATGGGCTCAAGATCTTTCAACCATTCTTCCGTCATTCGATGATCATAACTTTCCCGTTCTTCCTTTTCTGCAGCAATTCGAATTTGTTTCCTTATCTCCGGATCTTTGACTACACAAAAGGTCCAGGGTTGTTTGTGTGCCCCTGAAGGAGCTGTGGAGGCCGTGAGCAGGATATTTTCAATGACACTTTCCGGGATTTCCTTGTCTGAAAAATCCCGCACACTTCTTCGGCTATCCATCGTTTCCAGAAATTTATGACTTCTGCTTTCCATTTCTTCGATATCATAAGCCTCCTTTGAGTAAGTTATGAATGGGTAGTTGTTGATATATTTTATGGACATTTAATTTCTAATTTATTTTTTCTAATTTAAAATAATTTAATGGTAATCAACCTATTAATATCTGTCCGTAATAGTCTCTCCTTTGGCCACCACAAAAGGGTGAAATTCGCCCATTGACAAAACAAATCATAATTAATCATGAAAATCCGCGTCATCTGCGTTCCATTTTCATCAAGTTATCTATTTTTATTTTTGGAAGCAAAGCATTCCAGCTTTACTAATTTCTCCTTTATAACTAAATTTAATGTACTGTAAATCAAATAATTAAAATAATTAGTGAAAGCTCCCCCTTGGCCCCTCAAACAAGGGGGATATGTTTTCACCTCTTACTCTTCACTCTTATTGTTACCTTTTTGATTTTGGAAGCAAAGAATTACAGTGGAACTAATTTCTAATTTCTAATTTCACACTTCAACAAACTTCGACATATACATATACCAGTTCCATTCCCATGTTTCTCCATTATCATCTGAAAATGCCTGACTCCAAATCAGATTATTTTCATCTCTTGCGTCCCATCGAAAGGCAACCAAAATGGGTCTTCCTTCGAAAATGTCTTTGGTGATGAAGTGTCCGATCTTGTTCTCAAATGAACCCTGCACCGGAGGATCCATTTTTCCCGTGTTGGAATCTGCCCAATAAATACTCCACAGTTTTGTAAGCGGATCAAATAACCTGAGTGACATGCCTTCAAAAGGCTCACCATCAAAGGTGGCAAGAAAGTTGTCAATATTACCCAGCCCATTTAGTATTTTATACATTTCCTGTGTAGATTGAAATTCAGTCCATTCGGTACAATTATTTAGTCGGCTGGCTAACTTTTTGTTCCTCAGATTCCATTTACCAACAAAGAAATCAAAGTCATTCATGGATGAGGTAGAAGTTGGATTAATTATTAATTCTCCATTGGAATCGAAGTGTATTTCCGGAATTTTAATTTCTATTATTTCGGCCATCGGGATTTATTTTTTTGTTAAAAATACATTTTGTTGGTGAATTATCTGTGTTATCATTGTAATCCGAATAATCTGTGATTCAGACAAAAAAAAGCAATTCACGCAAAGAAAGTAAGAAGCGCGAAAGACGCGAGGATAGAAAATACATGAAAAAATTTAAGAAAATACTGAACGGTGTAGCATTTGACGATAGTCAAATAGCTTTGTGAACCTCAAAAGATGCTGGCCCGAAGTGCGCTCTATAAAATTGGCAGAATAATTAATTCAATATTCTAATAAAAGAATCTTTGTGAAACTCAGTGATACAAACCTCATATTCATCAATCCATCACCGACCCATTATTCACTTCCTTGACCTTTTCCATTTCAAAGATCAATTGTAAATAATTGTATTGCCAACCTAATCCTGCTGATGAAGATCCCAGATCATAATTCCATACATTGAGAGAATCACTATTGTCAGGTCGACCTATTAGTTCAATTATCTGTTTTTTACTTTCTCCCTCCAACAATCTATTATCAACTATATCTTCTTTCATTTCATATCTTAAAGCTGGATCTGAAACCCATCTTTTTCGATCAAATTCTCGTCCAGGTTCATACAGAAACCAAGATAAATAAATAAATGAAATAATTATAAATAGTATAGGTGAGATAAAAACAGCAATTCCAAGGGAAGTAATATTTCGTTGTTTCTTTTCTGCAACATAATTTTTCAAAATTTTGAGCAATACAAAATAACTTGAAATAATTAATAAGAGAAACGTGAGTAGAATTTCCGGTAACATGTTTATTTGTGAATTTAATTAAGACGAATTAAATTACCTCAATTATCTCTCAACTGCCTTCATCACCCTCAATATATTTCCCCCATAGATCTTATTAATATCCTTTTGACTGTATCCTCTGGATAAAAGTGCTTTGGTGATCAATGGATATGTGGTCACGTCATCCAGCATAAGTGGTGGTAAGATGATTCCGTCAAAGTCAGAACCTATACCAACGTAGTCAATTCCGACTAACCTAATGATATATTCTATGTGATCGATGAGCAATTCGAAAGGAGCACGCAGCAATTGGGATTCAGCTCTATATAATTTATGAATAGTTTCTTCAGCGATATATTCATTGACTCCTGTACTTTTGAGGCTGTCCATTTCAGCCTGATGCTTGCTAAGGAATGCGTCCTCTCTTGCACCTTCAGTTGGATCTATAAATCCGGAGTTAAAATTGACCTGGATGACGCCACCGTTTTTTGCTATAGCTTTTATCTGGTCATCTTTCAAATTACGTTGATGTGGACAAAGTGCGTACACAGAGCTGTGGGAAGCGATGATGGGTTTAGTCGAAGTGGCTATGACATCCCAAAAAGTATGTTCACCGACGTGAGAAACATCAACCATAATGCCGAGTTCATTCATTCGTTTGACGATATCTTTTCCAAATATGGAAAGCCCTTTGTCTTTATATTCAGCGTTGTGTTTTTCGTCATAGGCGCTGGTCGCCCAGTCAGTGCTATTATTCCAGGTAAGCGTTATATAGCGGACACCTCTGTCGAATAAAACATTCAAATTATCTAAATTATTCTCTATCTGATGACCTCCTTCGATACCGACCAATGCAGCTATTTTGTGTTGTTTTACTACTTTCAACAATTCATCGACACTGCCAACTTTGACAATTTTATCAGGATTGCGTTTGATGACAGCATCCAGGCTGTCTATTTGTCGATTGGCATACGCATATGGATCAATTTGTTTACCATCGCTCCAGACGGAGAAAAATTGTACATCCAGACCGCCTTTTTTGAAACGAGCCAAATCGCTATGTGTCTTCCCGGTCAGGTCTGCATCCAATTCGTAACCATATTGCATTGTCTTGGTGAGGAAGTCATTGTGTGTGTCTATGAGAATAGCTTTATTGTGAACGTCCATATAAGTTTGGCTATATATTTTGAAAGAAAAGATGGTAAAGAAAAGTAATAGGAATTTATACTTCATAAAAAATATTTTAAATGGTAATGTCCAAAGGAATAAATATAAGATATTTTAGAAAGCTCAATGAATATATATGATTGCATATCACGATTTTTGTTTGAAGTTAAGTGTGATATTAACATGATAATTATTAAGGTGGAACGCAGATTTTCATGGTTGTCATGATCGGGTTATGATTTTTTTAAAATAATTTGAAGAATTGACCGATGGGAGCAGAATTTGACGACAGCCAAATCTCTCTGTGAACCTCAAAAGCTTTCCAATCGAGGTATAATCTCAAAACCAAGCGCTGCATTAAATCAATTATGCATTCAAAAACCTCTGAGCAACTATGTGATATCAACTTAACTTTAGTTCACGCAAAGGAAGGAAGAAGCGCTAAGGACGCGAAGTGAGTACATAAATAAAAAAAATTAAAGCCAGTCTGAACGGTGTAGCATTTGACAAAAGTCAAATCTCTCTGTGAACCTGAAAAATATCCAATCGAAGTATAATCTCAAAGGCAAGCGAATTTCTAAAACATATTTATAATCAAAAACCTCTGTGCAACTCTGTGATATACCTTCAAAATCTCTTTTTCCCTCCATCGTAAAACATCCCTGAAAACTACCATTTTTTCTAAATATCAACAAAATACACATGGCGCATATATTTAATGTGTTAGTTTTGTATTCTTTCAATTTATTAATTTATCATTTAAACATATATCTCATGAAATATGCAATACTCTTTATTGGCCTGCTTCTAGCAGGAACAGCATCCTCTCAACATGTAAGATTTGGTGTAAAAGGTGGCGGCGACATATCACTCTTCAACGCTTCCGGACCTCAGAATATCACAGCAAAGCCGGGATTCGGTGGTTATGCCGGTGGAATAGTGGAGATCGGCAAATTCGATGGATCCAGACCAAAACTACAATTCGAATTGGTAGCATCTCAGCGCGGTATCAAAAACAATTATAAAGTAGGCGATGACATTATTTCCAAGCGGTCAATTTCACTATTTCAGTTGTCTTTCCCGGTTTTATTCAGGTATTTTATCAGGCCATCATTTAGTTTAAATGCCGGTGGTGCTTTTAATTATAATGTTTATGCTCAAGGAAAAACGACTTCAGTCAAAAACAATACAACTGTTATCAATAAGTATATGGATAAAGACCAATTGCAGAGCGTGCAGGGTAATTTATTGTTGGGTATCAATTATTATTACATGTTGGGATTTTTCCTTGATGTGAGGTACAATTTCTTTGGCACACCATTATTGAAGGATATTGGTTCGCTTAACTACAAGGATAATTTACATACAATACAAGTGGGTGTTGGGTACAAATTCCAGCATCATGTGAAAGGGAAGGGTAAGAAGTAGTAGATTTTAAATACCTAAATTCTAAAAGTCAATTTCTAATAATCTATTCAAATAGTGAAGCAACTGAATAGCTTGCCGTTGACTTTAATCAACGGATATTAGATCAGAAACTAAGGACTTTATTCCTTTAGATTAAGAAACCCTTTTTAAATTGAATAGCAAAGAGGGAAGGGAGAGGGGGGGGGGGGGGGGGGGGTCCGTGTTACGCGGTAAAAGCGTGCCGCTTACGAGAAACTAAGGACTTTAGTCCCCTGGAATTAAGAAAACATTTGGCTTCAGCCAGATATCAGACAAATTGAATAGTTAAAGCAATTGTGTCGAATTTCTTTTAATGCGACTAAAGTCGGAAGTGAGAGAAGCCTGGATCCGTCGGTTAAAACCTAGGTAAAATATATACTTTGAACAAGGAAATAATGGAGTGCTAAAATAGTTTGCCGTTGGTTTTAACCAACGGATAAGGAGTGTTAAGCCAGTTTTATTTCTCCTTCCAATTTTGTTTTCCTACTAATTTTTCTTATTTTTATAAAATTACGAACTAAAATTTAAATTATTTTCATGGATTTTGATGAAGCATATAGTCTAATTGTAAAAAAAATTACCAATTGGTCTCATGAGTTTGTGCTCATGTTGCCTAATTTTCTAGTCGCATTAATAGCACTTGTATTGGGGTTTCTAATAGCAAGGGGAGTAAGGAGAATTGCAAGGAAAGTTATATTTAAGGTTTCTACCAATAGCGCTTTGAATGGTTTGTTTATTTCAGTGATTTATTTTGTTTTTATTATTATAACACTATTTGTAGTGTTAAGCATTCTTCAACTTGATAAAGCTGTGGTATCTATACTTGCGGGAGCAGGAGTTCTTGGATTGGCTCTTGCCTTCGCCTTTCAGGATATTGCAGCCAATTTTATCTCAGGAGTATTTATCTCTTTACGTCGTCCTATTCAGATCGGAGATATAGTCAAAATAGGAGAATACATGGGAGAGGTAACAGACATTAATTTGAGAGATACTGTGCTTCTTACCTTTCAAGGGCAATTGGTTATTATTCCAAATAAAAGTGTATTTCAAAATCCAATCGAAAATTATTCTATGCTAGGTAAAAGACGATTGGATCTGGAAGTTGGTGTCTCTTATGGCGAAGATCTGGAGAGAGTAATGCGCATTACATTGGATGCGGTGAAGAATATTGAAGGATTGTCTAAAGATGAACAAACCACTATGTTTTATAAGGAATTTGGTGGGAGTTCGATTAATTATACGATCCGACTATGGCTCGAGAATGTCAAACCAGCATCTTATTTGATCGTATGTAACCAAGTAATAATCAATATCAAAAAGGCCTATGATGAAAATGATATTATGATTCCATTCCCGATCAGGACATTAGATTTTGGAATTAAGGGTGGCAAAGAACTTAGTGAAGTTAACTTGAGTATTTTGGATGGAAAAAGTAGCTAATTAATCTATTTTATATTTGTATTCAATTAACTAAGAAATAAAACATGGAGATTAATCTTCTACTTTTTTATCGACATAATTGGAATTCAATATAGACAATGCTCCCATGTAATCTAGTTTGAAGGAAATCAAATCTCCAACTTTATATTTCTTTTTCGTATGGGATATATCCACCACTGTCATGTCTGAACTGGCATCAATAATTTTAAGTTTTGTATCTTCTAATATAAGATATTGAGGCTGCATGTCCAATAGTCCTATATCAAGAATAGCCCTAGTTGAACTACCACTGAGGTCATCCTGGTCATCCATTGAAAAAGAATTACCAGCCACATTTTTACCTAATTCACCAATTGGCAAATCAGGTTTTTCTGTTATTTCTATGATTTCTGCATACAGTTTGAATACATCATTGTGCATCCCTTTCATCGTTTTTCCTGTGAAAAGATCTTTTCCAAAATACAATGCCTCACCTACTCGAAAATGATTTACTGCCATTGGGCTGGCATTTTTAAGTAATAATGGAATAGCTACACTTGTGCCCCCGGAAACCCATGGAATAGTTTTTTGAAATTTTGTCTCAATCAATAATTTATACAAACTTAATTGGATCAATTTATCTTGATTGGGCATTACGCCACTTAGACAATTTAGATTAGTACCGATCCCTGAAATCGAAATTCCATTTAAGCTCATCGCTCTTTGATAAAAGTCCAAAAGTTCTTCTCCTAATACGCCTTCCCTGAGATCCCCCATTTCAACCATGATGATGATCTTGTGAATCTTACCTTGTTTGATAGCTTCTTCTGATAGCCATTCGATTGTTCTGATCTCTGTATTGAAACTCACATCTGCATAACGAACTATTCTGGAAATACTTCTTTTAGCTGGTGGTTTGATATAAACTGTTTGAATTCCCGGATTTAATCTTTTAATTTTTTGAATATTACTTATTCGGGAATCATGGATTTCCATTGTTCCTAATGCAATTATTTCTTTTAGATAAATTTCATTACCGCAAAGCATCTTCGAAACGACACCCCATTCAATAATTCTGGACTTGAATAAATTATCCAGAAATTGATAATTCTGTTGAAGTTTCTTTCTGTTTAAAGTTATATATGCCATAAATCAAATAATTTTTCTGGGTATTTCCTGACTCAATCGGGTCAGTAATTCATAATTTAATAAATTGCTGAAGTCACTAAATGACGCAACAGATAAGTCCAAATTGTCCTGCCTGCCTATTAATACAACTTCATCTCCAATGTGGATAATTAAAATCTCAGAAACATCTACCAACATCATATTCATATTAATAGTGCCGATGACCTGGCAGCGATACCCGTTGATCAACACCCTTCCCTGATTACTAAGTGTACGACTGTATCCATGCGCGTAACCTATGGGGACGACCGCAATCTTCATATTTTCGGATGCCATGTAACTATTGCCATAACCGATAAATTGTCCCTGCGTAACCTTTCTGATGCTCATGACCTTTGATTTCCAGCTGATAACTCGACGAAGTGGATCAATGCGTTTTTTGCTTACATTGAGGTAATTGACAAATGCTTCCGGACTTGGCCAAAGGCCATATTGCATGATACCAATACGGACCATATCCATGCAAGTCTCAGGATACATCATTGCGGCGGCAGAGCAGGCAGTATGTCTAAGAATGGGAGTAAGCCCTTCAGCACAAAATCTATCGTACATTTTTGAATATTGTGCTATTTGATTCCTGACACGATAATAATTGGCTATGCTTTCTGCCCCGGCATAATGAGTGCATAACCCTTGAAAAATGAAATGATCTTGCTCCTTTTTTAAATATTTTATTAAGGAAGAAATCTCTTTAGGTTGAAACCCTGTCCTATTCATCCCGGTTTCGATCTCAATATGCAACATGACTTTTTTGCCAAGTTTCTTAGCTGATTTAATCGAGGCTTCCAATCTTTTCTTTTCGAAAACGTAAATCGAAACATTATTTTCAATTGCCCAAGGGATGGAAGTATTTTCGATCCAACCCATTATCATGATTTCTGCCCGATTTTTTACCACTTCATTGACCTGTCTGGCTTCGTTGCAGTCAAAAACAGAAAAATGAGTCACACCGGATTCTAAGGCCATTGTAACAAATGGTTTAATTCCATGACCATAAGCATTTCCTTTTACTACAGATGAAATTAGGACTTTTTTGCCAAAATGTTGTTTCAGAAATTGCCAATTGCTTTCAAAAGCTTCCCGGTTTATTTCGATAAAGGAATTGTCATGCATCCAGGGCCACTTTACTGATATTGTAAAAAATGTCTATGCCGGCTTGAATGATTTCATCTGGAAAGTCATAATCGGGATTGTGCAAAGCAGGTACATTTTCACCACTTCCCAAGCCAAACATGGCTCCTGAAAAATGCTCTGTAAAAAGCCCAAAATCCTCTCCCCATTTAAAAGGTGCATCTCTTTCTATTTTTGTCAATCCTGAATTAGTTACTGCTTTTCTCACAATATCAACAGCTTCCGAGCTATTTTCATTGGCCTTAAATTGTTGTGTCCATTCTATTTCGATGTCCAGTTTGTATTGTGCAGCGATGATGCGAGCAGTCTTTTCCAATGTTGTTTCGAGTTCCAACATTCTGTCATTTCGGGTTCTTCGGAAGGTGTAATGTACTTCTCCATTTCCTGCCGATATTCCGTAATCCTTAGTTCCCAAATGTGCATATATCAATGTCAAAACCGCAAAATCATCGCTCTTGAAATCGGGCTGATTTTTCCTTTCAAACGACTGAATTATGGCAGCAATAGCTTGTCCCGGATTAAGCCCAAATTCAGGTTCTGCGGCATGGGACGTCTTTCCTTTCAACTTTATAATAATGCTATTGACAGCACAGGTAAAGGTATTATCTTTGACCACAATTGCATTTTTTGGATAACCTGGAAGGTTGTGCAGTGCAAAAGCCAAATCCGGATGATAAGGTTTGAATTTTTCATCATTGTACATAGCCACTGCTCCCATGCCATTTTCCTCAGCTGGTTGGAATAATAGAATTATTCGTCCTTTTTGAGGCCTGTCGGAAGTGAGTTTCTTTGCCAAGCCGCACAAGATGGTGGCGTGTCCATCATAACCACATTTATGAGAAACATCTTCTGTCAATGATTTATAAGAAAAATCATTGATCTCCTGAATAGGTAAGGCATCCAATTCTGCTCGGAATAAAACTGTTTTGCCGGGTTCTTTTCCATTGAAAACGAAAAGTATTCCATCGCCTCCGACGTTAGTAATTATTTCATCCGGACCAAATGGTTCAATAAAATTTACCACTCTTTTGGCTGTTTCTTTTTCAAAACCGGAAAGTTCAGGATGTTGATGTATTTCTTTTCTTAGTTGAATTAAGTCTTGCATATTACAATGGTATTAATTTTGTTAAATTAAAAGAGGGTAGTTTTTAAGTTGAAATGGTGATCGGCGAGAAGCGAACGGCGAACAGTCAGGCAATTAATTGATTATAACCCCAAACGCCAAACATCAAACGCCAAACATTCAATTTATTTCTGCAAACGCATTTCTAAATATTTATTAGTAAAGCCCAATTTCTCATAGAGTCCTTTTGCAGGATTATTAGGTTCTACATGTAAAGCGATCGCTCCTTCAGTTATTTCTATTGCTTTTTGCATGATTTTTTTGCCATATCCCTTACCCCTCTTACTGCTATCAACAGCTATGTACACCAGTATGTTTTCGGGAATATATCCGCTCATGCCGGTGTTATTGAGTATTGTTAGACCCACAATCTTTTCTTCATCAAATCCGATAATGATGTTTCCACCTCTTTTGGGATCTAATGCATAATCGACGCATTTTAAAATATCTTCTACTTTATCGCCATATTGTTCTAAATGTTTAAATAAAAAGGAAGCGACTGTATCGTCATCGGTGATTCTATTGTTTTTATTCGAAGGATTTATTATTTCAAATTGCATATTTAATTGTTTTAAGGAAATAATTAATGAGTACTAGTTTGTGTTTCCTTTATTTAAAAAATATAATATAAAACCCACAGAGTAGATCATGTAAATAATGAATATAGTAATGTCTATAGCATCCATTTAACTACTTTTTTTGCGGTTTAATTAAAGACATATTGACATTGCCGCAAGTAAACTACGGTGTACTTATGAGAAATCAACGAATATTTTAGAGTAAAACCGAAAAATGATTCTATTGTGGGTGCAAATACGGTGTAAAGGTACGATTTTTAAAATAAATCACCTAAATCATTGATAGTTAGTCATTAATGAGCACTTTGCTATATCTTGTTTTATTATAAAGAATAATTTACTCTTTATAATTGTTGGTTTTAATTCTTGTATATTGAATAAGATGAATTTTCTTACAAAGTCCACAATTTGTAACTCAAGTTTCGGCAATTAAAAAACAAATGTAGATGGCTGATGTTAGATGTTAGATGGGGTTTAGTCAATTGATTCATATTTTTTTTAATAGGTTTATTAGAAAAAATATCCATGTGGTTGATGGAAGGCCATCTAAAATCTACCCCGCCTTCGCTATAGCTTTGTCGGACAAGCCCGCCATCTCTGCCTTAGGCGGACAAGCTTCTAACATCTCACATCTAACATTTTACTAAAATTAAAAAAAAATCTTTAAAAAGAAAAATTTGACTAGAGAAACTTAAGTTTCTAATAATACATTACAATCTTTTATTTGATTCAGTGAGTACTTTTGAGCATTTAACGATTTCAGAAGATAAACGTGTATATACAGTTACTACTTTATTGCAATCCCTTTAATTTCATTCAAATAATCTCATAAACCTCCAAAAAAGCAATTGAGATCGATTGCAAATAATTCTAAAGTACCCTTAAGGAACTAAGGCATTGCTGATATACGAAAGTGCATGTTAGAGAATATTGAGACATATATTGAGGATTTTGTCAAACTGAATGTTGATGACAGCTCTTTTGTACACCAAAATATACTAAAAAGTACTAAAATCAATTTAACAAATTATCGTCAAAACTATTGATCTTTGTCACTCTAACTCCTGAATTGATTTTTATTAATCTTTTTGACTTAAGAATAATCTATCTTTAAAATAATTTCACACTCATATATCTAAAGTGTTATAATAATTATGGTTAATGTTATCAAAAGAAACAATGTAGTGGTATCCGGACAAGGCGAACAAGTTATTTTGTTCGCTCATGGTTTCGGATGTGATCAAAAGGCTTGGAATTACATAAAGAGTTCCTTTGAAGACGATTATAAGATTGTCATGTTTGATTATGTAGGTGCCGGCAATTCAGATCTATCCGCGTACAAAGCTGAAAGATATGATTCTTTATATGGATATGCTAAGGATATCCTTGAGATTTGTGAAGAATTAGATCTTAAGGAGGTGATTTTTGTGGGACACTCGGTCAGTGCAATGATAGGAGCTTTGGCATCAATTGACAAACCTGATTTATTCAAAAAGTTGATTTTTATAGGACCTTCTCCATGCTACATTCATAAGGAAAATTATAAGGGAGCTTTTGACCAGGAAACTATTGACGGCTTATTTGAAGTAATGGAAGAGGATTATATTGGATGGGCCAATTCCCTTGCTCCGGCTATCATGGATCGAGATAATGGTCCGGAACTTGGCGAAGAACTAATAAATAATTTTTGTTCAATAGATCCTGTAATCGCCAGACAATTTGCCAAAGTTACCTTCCTGTCTGATAATAGACCTGATCTTCCCTTTATTCCAGTTGAAAACCTTACTATCCAGAGTTCTGAAGATATGATAGCGCCACTCTACATAGGACAATATATGAATGAGAATGTCCCGAATAATACCTTAGTAGTTCTGAATGCTAAGGGACATTGTCTCCACATGAGTCATCCTGAAGAGACTGTAAGAGTAATAAAGGATTTTATAAAACTTTGATTGTCAATTAATTTTCCTAAATTTAAGTTGTTTTTAGTTTAAAATTTTAGAATTGAAAGAAATGAGCAAATCAGATGACAATAAAATAATTGAGGAATATGACAGGATTGCACCTATAATCTATGGTAATATTTTGAATCAAGTCCCGCAGGAACCTATTGCAAATAATATTTTTGAAAAGGTAATGGTTGAAGTTTTGGCAGAAGATTTACCTCAAAACGAGAGCTTGCAAAGTCCCATTATAACCATACTTAATAAAGCCCGTAAAAAAAGTAAAAAGACCATCGATTCACTGAATTTATTTAGGGAATGTAGTGGTGGAATTGAAGTGAAAAAGAGTTGAGAAGTTAACAGTTTTTAGAAGTCAGAAGTCAGAAGTCAGAAGTCAGAAGTCCCCTGGATGACATTATTCAATCTACATTTCGACAGTTCAATAATCGACTGAAATTAACATCAAGAAGTTGAGATTGCTCTTATTACCCACTACCTATTCGTCTGAATCACGCTTGCCTGCCAACAAAGGCAGGGATTAAACGGATTAAAGGATTTCCCTGATTTAAAAATTAGAAGTTAAAAATATGAAATTAGAATGATTCCCATAAGCGACTTTATTCAATCTACATTTCGACAGTTCAATAATCGACTGAAATTAAGATCAAGAAGTCGAGATTACTCTGATTACCCATTACCAATCACCCATCTGTCTGAATCACGCTTGCCTGCCAACAAAGGCAGGGATTAAACGGATTAAAGGATTACACTGATTTAAGTTAGAAATATGAAATTAGAATGATTCCAAGTAACGACTTTATTTAATTTAAATTTCAGCAGCTCAATAATCGACTGAAATTAACATCAAGAAGTTGAAATTGCTCTTACCCATTACCCATTACCCATTACCCATTACCCATTACCCATCACCCATCTGTCTGAATCACGCTTGCCTGCCAACAAAGGCAGGGATTAAACGGATTAATGGATTACACTGATTTAAAAGTTAGTATGCCTTTCTTAGATACGTTATCATCAATTCATATTTTTTCTGCTCAATAATCGCCTGTGATTTAAATCAGGAAGTGCTACCCACTCTTATTACTGATTACTGATTACTCATTTCCTATCCTCATCTTCTGCAGATATTCATCGATTTTCTCAGGTTTATCGATGGGAGCGAATCTTTTCACAGGATTTCCATTTGAATCGATCAGAAACTTGGTAAAATTCCATTTTATCTTATTCCCAAACCATCCATGCAGCTTCTTTTTCAAATATTTAAACAATGGATGAGCGCTATCACCATTGACATCTACCTTTTCAAACATAGGAAATGTTACCCATAGTTGATTGAACAAGTGGCCTCTATTTCATCCACACCACCCGGCTCCTGCTGTCCAAATTGATTGCATGGAAAGCCTAAGATGACCAAGCCGTCATCTTTGTACTTATTATAGAGCGTCTCCAGTCCTTCATATTGTGGAGTCAAACCACATTGGCTCGCTGTATTTACAACAAGTATTGTCTTGCCTTTGTATTCTTCAAAATTGACTTTCTTTCCTCTAAGACTATTAGCTGAAAAATTATAAAATGAATCGCTCATAAATTTTATGTATTAATTTAATTTATTGGTGGATTTAGTCCTTTTTTTGTCCAAGCGTTGGTAGACCATAATGCCAAGGCAATCAGTACTGGTTGGAAAAATAATCTGATCAGTCTCGCTGAATCCGTGTCCAGTCCGAATCCGTCACGTTGATTTGCCCATTGTGCGATATTGCCGGGAAAGACTGCTACAAAGAATGCTGCAGTGATCCACCCTATGGTAACTTTATATTTAGGAAGTGCTATCAACGATGCTCCAAGGATTATTTCTACAATTCCCGACATAATTACGACTGTGTCTGCATCAATAGGAAGCCATGGAGGAACCTGCGCTTGAAACTCTTGTCGACTAAAGCTCAAATGGGATATGCCTGCTCCAAGAATGAAGGCACCGAGGACGATTCGCCCGATGTTTTTGAATAGTTGAGGTGTTAGAATCGATTTTCGGGTAGTCATATTTTATTTTTTAATTCAAATATTTATAGAACATGAAGGATAAAAACGTGCAGATTAACATCCTATGGCCGTTCTTATAACTCTATGAGAGAAGTTTAAGTTTTACAATCGAATGACATCTATAAAGATTTTATTTTTACGAGTAGCAAATACCATCATTTTTCTTTGATCTCAACTTGCTGTTTTAACACTTCAATTAATTTTAAATATTGAAATATTATATGTTTTATATTCGCAAGTAAAAGAAGTAGAATCGAGGAAATTTATGTCTTTTAAAAATTTATATCCATTTGGGATGAGAGCCAACTAAATATTATTTTGACTCAAGTTTCGGTAGTCAAATTTACTTTTTTGAAAGATAAATTTTAATTTTAATAAAATGTTAGATGTTAGAAGCTTGTCCGACAAAGCTGTGGCGAGGGCGGGGTAGATTTTAGATGGCTTTCCATCAATCACATGGATATTTTTTCTATTAAACTTATTAAAGAAAAAATATGAATCAATTGACTAAACTCCATCTAACATCTAACATCAGGCATCTACCTTTGTTTCTTAACTGCCGAAACTTGAGTTATTTTGATTTACAATACATTTTTTAAAGTGCACATACTCTGAAACGGTTACTATGCAAGCTTTAAATCTTATATTGAAATGCATATCTGCATTTACATTAGTTTTTTTTAATTAATTTGAGTTAAATTCACAGAATAATTAGCTCACTTGAGATTTATTATCATCTATATTATCCTTTCTTTCATTGCATGTCATATACATGGACAGGCAGTGATTCCTAAAATTTCACTTGAAAAAAGAAAAGGACAAACTCAGATCAATTTGGTGGATGAAATGATCGAACAGGCTCGACTTGATTGGCTCTCTGGAATGGACTCCCTTGCCTATGCAAAATTAGAAAAAGCCATCATTGATTCAAAAAAGCTAAATTACGCAATGGGCGAGGCCAATGCCAGAAGCCAATGGGTGCGAATTGAGATGGATTATCAAGATCAGGAGCCACTTGCTCAAAGGCATTTAGATACAATGTTTCAATTAGCTAAAAAGGCAAAAATGCCTCTCATAGAGGGTATCGCACTGTTTAGAAGGGCGCAGATAGATTATGATTTCCCTGAGAGATATGAAAACGCCATGAAGATGCTACATCATTCTAATGAAATCTTTAAAAGCGAAGGAAACAAGCAATGGGAGGCATTATATTATTCCGAATACGGTAGTGTACTCACCTATAAAGGACAATATTATGAAGCACTTGACCTGCTACTTAAAGCAAAAAAAATTCAGGATAAATATCAATTAGTTTCAAATCTAAAATCTACTATATCCAGTATTGCGAATATTTATCTCATGATCAAGAAATACGATCTGGCGCTGAAATTTTCTAATGAAGGTGAACATTTAGCAGATAGCCTAAATGATTTGAATACCAAAGTATTTTACAAGAACCAAAAAGGTGTGATTCTTAACAAGCAATTCAAATTTAAAGCAGCTATTACGCAGTTCAAAGGAGGCATATCTATCCAGGAACCCATGGGTAAGAACCAGCGACTGGTCAGTATGTACGCAAATCTGGCTGATGCTTATATAAAAACAAATGACTTGGATTCTTCCCAAAAATACAACGACCTTGCCAAAACTTTACACAAGAAGTTGACTGGTGAACAAAGTTGGGGATTTCACACAGTTTTCATTAATGATGCAAAAATAGCTTTGTTGAAGGGAAAACTGTCTGAAGCAATTGAAATTGCGAATTTTGGTCTAACGATCCTTGAAAAATCTGATATTACATTTCCTTCTGAAAAGAAAGAATATTATGAGATCTTGTCAAATGCCTATGAAAGGAACGGAGAAAGCAGGAAAGCTTTTGAAAATTACAAGAATTATCAACGATGGTCTGATACGATATATAATCAGGATATCAATACTCAGTTATTGGAAAAAGCTTACAACTATGAAATTTCCAAAAATGAACAAATTTCAAAGTTGAATCTTGAAAAAGTTAAACACCAGAAATTGATGACTACACGTAATTTACTTATCATCATTTCTATAATTGGATTTTTTAGCACCTTATATATTCTCAGGACCAATAAAAAATTAAAAGAAATAAATTTTGCTCTAAAAACTAAAAATTTAGAGATTGAAAATGCTTTATACCAGGGCCAGAATATCGAAAGACGAAGGTTGGCTGCTATTGATCAAGAGGATCAAAATGCCCAACTTACTACTTTGAGATCATTAATTAAAGCCATAGACCCGGATCAACTTGATGACCATAATAGTGTAATTTATAAGAAACTCATTGACATAACAACAGGTGCAACTAATGTTGATGGACTTATCTTTCACAATACACTTCCCGGTGTTTTGGAGCAAGATGGAATTGTGGCAGCGACTCATGCTTTAGTTTCAAAATTGACGGTGCAATACAATACATTGTTTAATTTAAAGGAAGAAGATCACATTGGACGATTTCAAATAGATATGGAACACCAATTGTACCAGATTATTCTTGAATCAATCAACAATATTGTTAAACATGCTGATGCGAGCTTCGTGAATATCAATTTCAAGAAAGTAGATAGTCTATTCATTGTAACTGTGGAAGACGATGGTCGGGGAATTGATGTTGATCTTAAAAAAGAGGGAAAGGGTATTAGTAAAATGATCAGTTTGGCTAATAAAATGGGTGGTGAATACAAAATTGAGAATTTGCTTCCAAATGGCACGAAGATTTGGGTCAAGGTACCGATTGAAGAACATTCAAAGAACTAATTTATTCAATACCAACTATTTTATATTTATCGGATAAATGATGGGAAGGAATTGAGGAATGTGGTGAAATTAATTGAAGGTATGGTGACGATAGTTGGGAAATTTTAGAGGATGTAGCTACTCATAAACTATCGATGAAAGATTTAATATTATCAGCCTTTACTTCGGTAAAATTTCCTTCAGCAATTTGTTTTTTACTTTCTTCTATTTTAGCCACAAAGTCAAGATCATAGTTTTCTACTTTTGAAATTTCAAATTTGATTTTAAGGGCTTGCATAAAGGCTTTCAAAGCTGAAACTTGCTCAATGGTTTGCGGATGTGCTATGAATATATCTTGTGATTTCAAAATATGATTGGTTTATATATCAACGAAGTATTTGAAATTTTTATGCTAATTGTAATAATAATAATTTTGAATGCCCTTTGTTCATTATCTCCTTCCAATAGTTCGATTTGTCTTTACCTTAATTTTCTTTTGCAATAACTACAAACAAATATAAATAAAAGCGCAGAGAAAATGACCTATTTTTAATGTTGAAACTATCTTTTGGGATTACGAATCGAAAAAAGAATCCTTGACAAGAAAGTTATTTCTTTTATGTCTTCGCAAGGTCACCAGTCACAGACTGGCGCCAACGTGGAAAAAATCGGGAACTCACAGACTGCCGCCAGCGTGGAAGCTAGATAGTCGTGATTTCTATTTCAAATGCACCAACAACACACTAATATCCGCCGGATTAATACCACTGATTCTGCCAGCCTGACCTAGAGATGCCGGCTTGTGCTTGTTGAGTTTTTCGCGTGCTTCGAGTGATAAAGAAGTTATTGTGTTGTAGTCGAAGTCGGGTTGCAACTTCATTTCTTCCAGCCTCGTCACCCTATTGACCATTTCCATTTCTTTGATGATGTAAGACTCATATTTCATATTAGTCTCCGCTAGTTGCACGATCTCCTCATCGTAATTGGAGAGAAAATTATTTAATGCTGGCATATGGGTGGCCATATCTCTGATCTGAACATTCGGGCGCGTAATGACTTGGTCCATCTTGACCTTTTGCTTCATTGGGCTGCTTCCTATTGACTCCAAATGTACATTAAGTTCTGCCGGATCAGCGCTTTGCTCTTTGAAATAAGTAAGGATCTCTTTGACTTTTTCATTTTTCTCGTGAACCCTCGCCATGCGCTTTTCAAGACCTTTCATGCCAAGTCCTTCAGCCAAAGGTGTTAATCTTAAGTCTGCATTATCTTGTCTGAGCAGGATTCTAAACTCTGCACGGGACGTAAACATCCTGTATGGCTCATTGGTGCCTTTATTGATCAGATCGTCGATGAGGACGCCTATGTAAGCTTCAGAACGGCCAAGAATGAATGGATCTCTTTCCTGCACAGCTAATGCAGCATTAATTCCTGCCATCATGCCCTGACAAGCAGCTTCCTCATATCCCGTAGTACCATTGATCTGTCCTGCGAAATACAAGCCTGCAATCAGATGAGTCTCCAACGACATCTTCAGCTGTGTAGGTGGAAAATAATCGTATTCAATGGCATAGCCAGGGCGGAACATTTTCACATCTTCGAAGCCGGGAATCATTTTCAGCGCCTTGTATTGCACATCTTCAGGTAAAGAACTTGAAAAACCATTGACATAGATCTCGATGGTATTTCTGCCTTCCGGCTCTACAAATAACTGATGTCGCTCCTTATCTGCAAATCTTTCGATCTTATCCTCTATAGATGGACAATAGCGTGGGCCACGTCCCTGGATCCTACCCTGAAACATAGGTGACTGAGCAAATCCTGTTTTTAAGACTTCGTGGACCTTATCATTCGTATAAGTAATGTGACAAGGTATTTGATTTTTTATAGCGGGTGTATCAGAATAGGAAAATTTACCAGGGTTCTCATCACCCGGCTGTTCTTCCATATTGTTATAATTGAGGGAGCGACCATCGAGTCTTGGTGGCGTCCCTGTCTTCATTCGTCCTGCTTCAAATCCTAGTTCTACGAGTTGTTCCGTAATACCTTTAGCTGCACTTTCTCCAGCTCTTCCTCCACCGAATTGCTTCTCTCCGATGTGGATGATGCCATTCAGAAAGGTACCATTGGTCAATACAACAGACTTACCACGAACTTCTATGCCCAT
Source organism: Candidatus Brachybacter algidus (assembly GCA_016711705.1). GTDB lineage: Bacteria > Bacteroidota > Bacteroidia > Chitinophagales > Saprospiraceae > Parvibacillus > Parvibacillus algidus. Next base: position 229,534 of record JADJSK010000013.1, read on the forward strand.
GCCTGTTCTGATGCCGACGACTCTTTTATCTTTGACAATGAGGCCTGAGACCATTTCCTGCCAGAAGTCTATCAATGGATTTTGCTCCAGCATTTGTCTCCACTTCCCGGCAAATTCCATCCTGTCACTTTGTGCACGCGGACTCCACATGGCAGGGCCTTTGGACAAGTTGAGCATTCTGAACTGAATCATTGTATGATCCGTGACGATACCGGAGTATCCACCCAGTGCATCCACTTCTCTGACGATCTGTCCTTTGGCGACACCTCCCATAGCAGGATTGCAGGACATCTGTGCGATGGTCTGCATATTCATAGTGACGAGCAGTACTTTTGAGCCAAGATTGGCAGCACCCACAGCGGCTTCACAACCTGCATGGCCTGCTCCGACTACTATCACATCATATTCTGGAAACATAGGAGGAAAAATAAGTTATAATATTAATGTTTATATATATTATCTTTTATACTATTGGATGTCAAATAAATATTTAGTTTATACTGGTTTATAAATTTCTGAATTTTTTTTATTTACCTTACACAATCATCGGAGTTTCTCTGCCTCTCTTCGTTAATCAGGCAAGACCGCCGTCGTTGAACTTAGTCGGGCAAGCTTCTAACTTCTGATTTCTAACTTCTAACTTTTAAATTCAAGTTGAGTAATATCAAGGGTTTTGTAAAAAATATTTTCTCCAAAACTTGATTTATAACGTTCGCGAAGTAATTACCTTCTGCGATCTTTGGTTTGCATTGGTGGTTTGCGTTTGTTTTTCCAGCTTTTGACAGGAGTAGGCGTCTGTAGGAATCGCTTTTTAGCTTGTGATGACACCAAGCCGTCCAGATCTTTGTCCTCATCGATGCTTAATTCTCCTTTTGTGATAGACTGCAAGTCTTGACGTATCATATCGTCACTCACGAAATGTTCTTTATTCCAGGTTTTGTAAGCCAGCTTCATGTAAGAGCCTATGACATCGACAAATTCCTTTTTAATTGGTCCATCTTCCATGCCGAGTGCCTTCTGGATCATCAGGTGCACATTGTATCCGTAATGCTTGAACTGAAGGTGGTGGACAGGATATTTGAGTTGTTCAGGACGTAGCATTTGATCCTCGAAGGTAGGTTTAACACCGCCTGGAGGCAGTACCTTTAATTCGAAACCAGCCATGTAATACATGTCATGCCAAAGTTTTTCTCTATAGTTATCTACACTTTTGCTTTCCGGAAATAGCTGGATGATCATATCGATCGATCGCTCGATGTATGCTCTCTGTTCTTCAGGATCTTCCAGTTTCTTGATACTATTGGCCATTCTCTGAAGGTGTCTTCCGTATTCTGGAAGTACGAGGTGGTCACGTTCTGTATTATATTCTAATGTTTTTCTTTCTTCTAAACTTCTAATAGCCATAATGGTCTTTTGTAAAATGTAATGGTGAAATGTTGTTTGTAAAATGTAAAATGTTATTCGACAGTAACGGACTTGGCAAGGTTTCTTGGTTGGTCTACGTCACAGCCGCGCATCAATGCGATGTGATAAGATAATAATTGTAAAGGAATCACTGAAAGTAGTGGTGTCAGAGGATCTTCCGTCTCAGGTATTTCAATGAAATAATCTGATAATTTGGCGATCTCTACATCACCTTCACATACGATGGAAATAACTATACCTTTTCTTGCCTTCACTTCCTGAACGTTGCTAACGATCTTATCATAAGCATTTTTGTTGGTAGCGATGACGATGACAGGCATTTTCTCATCTATAAGGGCGATAGGTCCATGTTTCATCTCTGCAGCAGGGTAGCCTTCTGCGTGGATGTATGAAATCTCTTTCAATTTCAATGCGCCTTCCAATGCGACAGGAAAGTTAACTCCACGTCCAAGATAAATAGCATTGGTACTATCCTTGATCTCTGACGCAATATATTTGATCTGATCGCTTTTTTCCAAAACTTTCTGGATCTTGCCTGGGATTTTTTCCAATTCCACGACCAATTCCTGGAATCGGGACTTAGAGATCGTTCCTCTTGCGCTTGCTAATTTTAAAGCCATCAACGTCAGCAAAGTCACTTGTCCTGTAAATGCTTTAGTAGAAGCTACACCGATTTCCGGCCCTGCATGAATATAAGAACCAGCATGCGTAGTTCGAGCGATAGATGAACCTACGACATTCACAATACCGTAAGTCAGCGCGCGTCTTTCCTTAGAAAGTTCGAGTGCTGCAAGTGTATCTGCTGTTTCACCTGACTGCGAAAGTGCGATCACAATGTCATCCGGTCCTATGATTGGATTTCTGTATCTGAATTCAGATGCATATTCCACTTCTACAGGGAGACGGGCGAGGTCCTCTATCAGATATTCTCCTATAAGGCCTGCGTGCCAACTAGTGCCGCAACTAACAATATTTAATTTCTGAACATTCCTGAATTTCTCCTCATATTCTTCAACACCTCTTAGGTGGATCCAGCTTTCCTCCGCATTTAATCTACCTCTCATACAATCAAGGACAGTCTCAGGTTGCTGATGTATTTCTTTCAACATAAAGTAGTCGTAGCCGCTTTTTTCCAGGGCTTCGATCTGCATGTCAAGTAATTCTACTTTAGGATTTTTGACTTCATTTCTGATGTCTTTAATCTGTAATCTTCCGTTTTTGATGATGGCGATCTCTTCATCCTGAAGATATATTACTTTTTTAGTATAGTCGATGATCGGAGTAGCATCCGAACCAATGAAATATTCATTTTCACCAAGACCGACTACCAGTGGGCTACCTTTGCGTGCCGCTACAAGGATATCCGGGTTTAACTTGTCGATGACGACGATAGCATAGGCGCCGATCACTTTAGTGAGAGCTATCCTGACTGCTTCATCTAGTTCAAGATTTTCTGAAGACTGGATCTCTTCAATTAAGTGAACTAGCACTTCTGTGTCCGTCTCACTAATGAAGGTGTGTCCCAACTTAAGGAGTGCTTCCTTCAGCGTAGCATAATTTTCAATGATCCCATTGTGGATGAGTGCCAGTCTACCATTGCCTGAAAGATGCGGGTGAGCATTGATATCGTCAGGTTTACCATGGGTGGCCCATCTTGTATGCCCGATACCCACGGAACCATTCTTGTTTTTGCCCTCAGTGAATAATTCAAGGTTATTAACCTTTCCTTTTCTTTTATATATATTGAGATCACCATTGAGCAGTGCTACTCCGGCACTATCATAACCTCTGTACTCCAGTCTTTTCAACCCTTTTAAGAGTATAGGGTAAGCATCCTGGTGTCCGATATATCCAACTATTCCACACATAAAGACGAATTGATATAATTTACTTTTACATTAAAGTATTCTTGAAACAATAAGTTTCAATTTCATAGGGTTAGCCTTGGTATTAGGGCCATTTAACAGCACTCTTGCAGGTAAAGTCCCAGAGTAAAGCATACTAAGATACAACTCATTTGTTTCTTGTCCATCAATATAATCTGTTAAATATTTAGGCAAGCGGATTTTATATTTATATTTAGTCAGACCATTCTCTGTAAACTCTTCTTTTGTTCCACCATAAGCGGAAGCTAGTGAAGATGTCAATGCAATGCTTCCATCGGTAGTCGAGATTAACTCTCCATCAGAGTTCTTTTTAAATAACCATAACTGAAGTGGCAGTGCATATAAGTTGTTTATAGGATCGGTCACAGTCAGTTCTAACTCTGCGAAATTAAGGGCATCATACTTTAGATAAGAGAGATCGGGTAATGTTATTTTGACTCTTGGACCGGCTAATGATTGAATGAATAAAACACTATCTGTGGTTGGATTATCCAGGTATTTTTGGAACCGACTGCCAGTATAATCATGTGTAAATGAAGTATGACGAACGCAGTTGCCATTGGTAATCAAAATAATTGAAGTTGTGGTATCACTCGCTGTAGGCTTATAATAAATAGTAAGTCTATTATTGGTATTGACCATGTTAAGGCGGATCATGCTTTTTGTTTCGCCATTTGGTTTAATACTTAATCCTTCAAACTGTTCCTGTAGTTTTGAACTGGTGTTGAAGGTAGAATCTGGAAGAGATTTCAAATAATTGACGAAATCATTGTTGAATCTAAAGCGCAGATGTGAGGAATCACTTGGAAAGGGTTTGGGTATAAAATTCGAAATGCTGGATACTGGAACCGCATCTGTTTGGTAGTTAAAATCTGAATACAAGGTGTCCTGATTGTTGACATTTTCTGTAATTTTGAAAACATCCAGACTAATTGGGCTAGAGAGATCCCCATATTGTCCTGTACTGTCTGCGTCATAATATACATCCCAAACTACAGAGTCTATCGCAGATGCAGAAAGATTGGTCGCTTTGGAACTAATCGCTTTATTGATTACAAACTGTGCATAAATATTGGCAGTTATAGTTCCAAATTCATCATCACGTACAGCACCAACAATACTATTACCAGATGTAGCAGTAGATCCTGGTACATACATTCTAATTCTGGCACCCGGCTCTGAAATTGCTTTTAAAGAAAAGGTGTCGATGACGTCGAAGGGAATATTATTGCCTGAGACGAATTCTTTTCCAAAATCACTGGGTTTGTTACAACTGAAGAGGGCGATCAGAAGTAGCGCTGCGAATAAAGTATATACTTTCACAAATTTTCTTTAAAGATTAAACAAAAAAAAGGATTATTCCTCAATCAGCTTATTGTAGAACTCCATGTATTCCTTCTTCATGTTTTCCAAAGGAACATAATCCAACACAGGGATACCTTTCAGCTTTTTGATTGCTTTGGTAACGGATTCATCTAGATCCTCGCTGCCTATGATAATTCCATCAGTAAACGCTAATGCACCTTCGATTAGTGTAACGTCCTTATTTTTCATGAAGGGCTTGAGGTCTTCCGGCTCAAGATTGTTGATAGACGCCTTATCCAGGAATTTAGGTGTGAAGAAACCAGATATATCTTCTTTGTATGGTGTATAAATAATTTTAAATTTATTTAGGATAGGGTCATTTTTATAAGCGGTTTTCAGATAAAAAGGAATCAACGCCGTCATCCAGCCGAAGCAATGGATATAGTCTGCCGGCCAACCGAACTTTCTGATCGTCTCGATGACACCTTTGCAGAAGAAGACCATTCTGTCTTCGTTATCAGCAAATGGCTTACCTTCTTCATCATGAAACATGAATTTACGTTTGAAGAACTCTTCATTGTCGAGGAAGTAGACCTGAAGTCTCATTCCGGGCAAAGAAGCCACTTTGATGATCAATGGATAATCGTCGTCATCGATGATGATGTTCATACCGGATAGACGCACTACTTCATGTAGTCTGTGTCTTCTCTCGTTGATAATACCAAACTTTGGCATGAGGATACGCACTTCCATTCCTGACTCGTGGATGGCTTGTGGTAATTTTCCTACTAAATTGGCGATATCATTCTCAAAAGTATATGGAGATAATTCTTCCGCTATAATAAGTACTTTCTTCTTTGACATATGGTACTTTTACTTTATTTTACTGCTTTTCAAATTAAAGACCGCAAAAGTACGACATTTTCGGCGGCTTATGCTGATTTTCTAAAATAAAAAACAAGAAGTCGTTGTTTTTGAGGCGTTTGGGAGAATTTAGAATGAAAGTTGCAGGGTGAAAAATGGTGGATAAATGGGATATCAGATTATACTTTGCTAAGAGTTTTTATGATGTGCTGTGATAAATATCTTGGATATTTGGTCTCCGCAAGGTCTTTAGTCAGAGGCTATCGGCAGCGTGATTCTTGACATTTCATTATAGCTTAAAAGAGTGGGATTGAAGTCCGTATACCCTTAAAGTTATCCGTCGGCTAAAGCCAGCGGCAAATTATGTATGGTGAGAAAGAGTGGAAAGCCTAAATATTAATTTATGACTTAGGAAAGACTCAAGTAACTCAATCTTTTAGCTGATCCCATTGTTTTATTTTTAGAGCTAAGGCAACGAAGTTCTATTTTGTCAAGTAATAAGGGAAATAAAACATAAATTAATTATGAAAATCCAATTACTATTATTCACAATTTTATCTCTGCTTGTCTCCTCATGTGTTAAGGAAGAAAGTGATTTTATTAAAGGTGAACAAGGTCATACTTACACTTCTAATATTCTTGGAATAGTGATAGATGAGGAAGGGCAGCCTATTAAAGATGCCAATGTGACCTTTAATGGTGTTACCAAGACCACAGATGAAAACGGGGTATATCAATTCAAAGATGTTGAGGTCAGTGATCGGCACAGCAATTTAAGAATAAAGAAAGACGCTTATTTTGATGGGAGCAGGGCATTTATGACTGCCAGAAAAGCCAGCATTTCATTAAAAGTTATTTTGCTTAAAAAGGATTTTGATCAATCCTTTGAATCAGCGAACGGAGGATCTCTAAAGGAATCCAATATAACAGTTGAATTTCCTTCTAATGGAATTGTAGTCGAATCAACAGGAGAAAAATATACAGGTCAGGTCAACGTCGCCATAAAATATATGGATCCGACTTCAGAAACGATTTTCGATGAGATGCCCGGAAATCTGACTGGTTTGAATACTGCACAGGCAGAGGTGGTGCTAACCACCTATGGCATGGTATCTATTGAAATGCAGAGTTCTACAGGTCAGAAACTTCAAATAGCCTCAGGAAAAAAAGTGATTATTAATAATAAAATACCAAATGAATTATTGGACAAAGCCCCATCCACAATTCCTTTATGGTATTTCGATGAGAACCTGGGATATTGGATAGAGGAAGGAGAGGCTCATTTGGTCAATGATACTTACGTAGGGGATGTTGGGCATTTTTCTTGTTGGAATTATGATTCAGAATTGCCTTCAATTATTCTGAATGGGAGGGTAAAAGATCAACGTGGTCAACCAATAAACGATGCACAGATACGGATAAAAATATCTGGACAAACAATTGGCGTAGGTGGCACTACAAACTCCGATGGTTTATTTAATGGCAGAGTTCCTAAAGACCAATTGTTGGATATCGAGATATCTATAAGTTCAAATGATTGTAATACAATCGTTTATAATGAGCACATTGGCCCATTCTCTTCAAATACCAGTTTAAATGATATAATTGTAAACCTTGGTTCTTTTAATAACATAATTAATGTAGATATAACTGGAGAAGTGGTGGATTGCAATTTTGGTAATGTTCAAAATGGTTACGTCAAAATAACAACAATTACAGGTCAAGGTCATATTCTTCCCATTGAAAATGGTTTAGTAAACGGATCATTTATTTCGTGCAAATCTATGGATAATATAACTATTCAAGCATTTGATATTGAGAATATACAGTCAAGTGAGTTAACTGAGGTCAATGTGAACCTTCTTATTGATTTTGGGACAATAATAGCCTGTGGTGTCATTCCTACATATGTTAAAGTGAAAATTCCGGAGTTGTCTATAGATACAATATTTGTAGGGGATGTTGTTGGTTTATATGGAGGAGATACAATAGCACTTCTGTCATTTGATTCTGGTATGAATATACCCCGTATTTTATTTAGTTTTGGATGGGATTTAGTACCTATTGGAACTGTAACTACAGGCACTTACCCATTAAAGCCGAATTTTTTTAGTAATCTTACTATAATCGATCCTACTCAGGTAAATTATCCTTTAATAGGGGGAGAAGTAACTATTACTAAAGGAGGAGAATTTTCGATTGACTCTAGGGTTGAAGGAACGTATAAAACTACATTCATTAATCCTGAAAATAATGAAATTTGTCATCTATCAGGCTCATTCCGCACAATAACTGATAGATAGTAGTAAAGATTTTGACCGATTCCCAACTCATACAACAATGTTTGCAGAATGACCGACAAAGTCAGAAGCTTTTATATGAACGATATAGCGAGCAGATGTATGCCATCTGCTTTCGCTATTGCAGGGATGAGTATAAGGCAAGGGAAGCCCTTCAAAATGGTTTCATCAGAGTATTTAATAATTTAAAATCGTTCAACACAGACATGTCTCTTGGAGCATGGATGCGGACCATTATGATCAATTGTTCATTGGATGAACTAAAGAGAAATAAAAAGACAGAAAATATTGAGGACAATAAATTTATCAATCAATTGTCTGAACCCAATCTAATTGATGAAACGATGACTGCCGAAGAGATGATGTCGCTGGTCAATGAAATGCCTGAAGGTTATCGAACCGTTTTCAATATGTTCATCATTGATGACCTTTCTCATCTGGAGATAGGTCAATTACTTGGTATTGCTGAAGCCACATCAAGATCGCAATTATCCAAAGCACGAAATTACCTCAAAATTCAATTATTACACAAACAGAAATTATATCTATGAATCAGAGAGATATTCATGAAAAGAAGTTATTTGATCAGTTTCATGATCAGAAATCAGCAGTTTCAGATGACATGTGGGAATCAATCTCTGTCCAACTAGATGCACAGAAAAAGAAAAGAAAGAGGCCCATTTTTTTCTTGTGGTTCTTTGTTATGCTTTTAGGTTCCGTAATTGCATTTCAATTGTTGAATAACTCAAGTGGAATATTAATAAAAGAAAATTCATCGATTCAAGTTGATCAATCGCAGACTTTATCTCAAAATCCCGTAATTCAACATACTGAAGATAAAAAGATATCCGGATCAGTATCTTCTGAATTGGCCCAAATGTCAACTAATATGAATGAAACTGGATTATTAAATAAGGCTTCAGTAAAAGAAGGAAGATTGTATAAATTTGAAGATTTAAATTCATCTGAAAAGGAAATTTCAATAAATCGCAATTCAACAAATAATTCAACAAATAATTCAACAAATAATTCAACAAATAATTCAACAAATAATTCAACAAATATTTCGAATTTAATTCCACTTATTGATAATTCCCTTCCTTCATATTCAAAACTACCCGAATCGGAGGATACAGACTCCGGGCATCCCATGGACATTTTGGATCACCCTGTTTTTACTACAAATTCATTAACCTCATCACCTTCTCTAATTTTTTTAAATGCTCCAACAATTAATGTCGAAGCCACAAATATTTCTGGTGTGTATTTGGATATTAACAAGCCAATTGTGCATAAAAAGAAAATTAGAAATTTTGTTGAAATTAATGCAGGTATTGGTAAGCCTTTCAAGCATATGAGTTCTTCAAACTTGGAAAATTCGGCACTCAATTTTAGAAAAGAGACTGAAAAACCTCTTTATTCATGGAATTCAAACATTTTGATTGGATTTGATTTTATGCAAACTTGGACGATAGCTGCAGGTTTGGAATGGTCCGAAATCATCGAAAAATTCAATTATACCAATGGAAAAGCTACAAGAATTGAAGTAAAAATAGATCCTTCTACTCAACAGCCTAGTGATACAAGTTTAGTTCGGGGTACATTGTCAGAGCGGGGCCAAAACACTTTGTCTCTGTTAAATATTCCTTTGAATATTGGATATCAGAAAAAACTGGGCAGCTGGAAAGTAGGACTGGAAGCAGGTTTGGGGTTAAATGTCCGTTTAAAGTCATCAGGTAAGATTCTCCTTGCCGAACAAGATGTCAAATCTTTGGCCGATTTAAATTATATTTATAAAACGAAGATAGGTTTGAGTGCCGGCCTGGCAATATCATTTGAGCGTCATTTAAGTAAGCACGTCTCCTTTATGATCAAGCCTCAGTACATTACTTATTTTTCAGATTGGTCTCAAAATAGCAATCCAGTAAGTGTTTATTATGATATGCTTAGTTTAAGCGTTGGAATTAGACATTACTTTTAATTTTATTAAATCTGTCAGGCGAGCATCATGTCGATATTTTTCCCATGAATTTATTCATGGGAAATTGAACGATTGAATTTAATGACCATATCTATTTGAGAGTATGATAAGTGGGTATAACATCTTGGAATTGGAAATGCTCGCATGCGATAGATTTTTACTTATGCCGTAATAAGATATATTATTAATCTTTAGTTTTAGCAAGGTCACCAGTCAGAGACTGGCGCCAGCGTGGGGCCAGCGCGGGTTGGATGGAAATGATATTATACTGGCGCTATCTGAGCTTTTAAAGATTCAATTCCAGACTTTCGATCATTTCTTTAAGCTCATTCGCTTTCAACTCAGCTTTTTCTCCTTTATCATAGATAGTAAGAAGATAAACAGTTTCGGTTTCAATGTACAGGTAGGTGATAACTCTTGCACCTCCACTTTTACCTTTTCTTTTACTACCTATAGCTAAACGGATTTTATAACAGTTATTTCCAATAAAAGTGCCAGATTCAGGGTCTTCTAAAATATTGTCTATGAGTTCAGCAAAATCATTTTTTATAGATGGGAATTTTTTTGAGAGTCGCTTGAGCTCTTTCTCAAATCGATGAGTGGCAATAATACTATAACTCACAAAGAAGCTCTTGTGCTGTTTTAAGTTTTAATTTACCTTGCTTGTGCAAACGAACTTCTTCAGCAGCTTCTTTAAGATCATCCCAAAGCATGGCAGCGTCCATAGTCATAGGCTTTGCGTTTTTAATAAAAGAAAGGCTTTTTAAAACTTTCATTCCAAAATTTGCCTCATCGTCGGGTATCTCAATCAATACTTTCATTTTTTTAATTATTTTTTTCGTTCACGCTGGTGCAAATCTGTGAATAGAGAATTTTCTAAGCTAATATACAAATTTACAATATCAGTGGATAAAATACAAACATTAAAGCAGGGCTTATTGTTTTTTAAGAATATGAAATCTGCATACAACCGCTGGAGCCAGTTTGTAACTGGTGGCATTACCAAAGTTGAGAATTAATTTTTTTAAAAAGCAAGAGCTCCAACGTTTTGCAAGTTTTTAATATATGCTTAATAAAAAATAATATCGTGTCTTCACAAGGTTACCAGTCAGAGACTGGCGCCAACGTGCTAATTTGATATTTATGGTTTTATTTAAACTTTCCGGATAATTGATTGCAATGAAATGAGAACCGGGTTGATTGGAATAGATGATTAACTTGTACCATGATAAATAATGTTATTGCTCCATAAATATTATATACAATCTTTCATCTCAGCGTTCAATTCCCTCCCACTTCAGTTGGTGGATAGATCAAAATTAACTCTCTTGCTCATAATATATCTTATAATATTTCCTTCCGCTTTCATCCATTCCCTGCTCAATTAATTCCTTATCACCATGGATGTAAATGTGAAAATTCTTATCCAATTTCAGGACTGATTTAAAGGCAGCAGCTTGCTTTTTTAACGCGGGAATGGAAATGGAGAAGGTATCAGATATTTCTACATCATGCGCTTCCCTGTATGATTCATCGAATTTTCGGAAGGATTCGCGCACATTGCTGTCTCCAAAAACTTCATTCTCAAAATCATCTTTATTGAAATCATCATTTTTTTTGAAATAATCTACAGAGCGATTGAGCAAGTCGATCTGATCAGCCTTGGTAACTTCAAAGTCCTCTGCCATTTGTTTTGTGACAAACTGTTTGGCGAGGCCAAGGAATTGATTCGTTTGATAAAAATCATTCGTGATGGGCTGAATACTCAGAAAATCATCCTTCCAGTATGCGGCTTCAGTACTTTTATTCAAATTGTCGATGATGCAAAGTTGATAACCTTTTGCCTTGTCCACGTTAAATATGAGGCAACCTTTGTCGAGTTTGTTGATGTTGATACCCTCATCATAATTGATCTGATCATCGGTATTTTTGACATTAACTTTCAGGTAATCTTCCTTGGTTTCAGATTTAAATATTCCAATACAATCCGTCAATTCGTCGTCCAATAAACCATCTTTCAAGTATGCAATATACAATTCACCGCCCTTAACTTTTGGATGTGTGGTGCTGTTGTACAAGTGAAGCGCAATGGTTTTGCTTAATTCGTATAATTGATCCGGGTCTTTAAATAATTTTGCAGCTAACATATAAATCTCGTTCTGCTCCAGGCCAACTTCATTTTTAAAATGAAACATTTCGTTGCCGGAAAATGAGTTGAGGAAATATCTTTTCATTAACCTTACCAACCCTTCTTCACCTATATCTACCGGTGATTGGGAGAAGTCAAGACCTTCTTCATACGTTTTATTTCCTACCTGATGGACAGACAAGGATGTGAGCGTCGTATTGTCAAACTGCAGCATAAATCTTTTTTAGTTAAGAGATACAAATAAACCGCTTTTGCAGTAAAGTTGTTTCATTCCTGAAGAAGAGATTGGGCAGCATTTCTTTTTCACAAACTATTTATAAAAATAATTTCTAGCAGGCATTCATTATAATTTGATGAATTTTCCTGTACTACGAAGCCCATCCTTGCTTATGAATTCATAGAAATAAATACCCGGTGTGAATGATTTCACATCCACGTTCACCATCCTTTCCATATTTGTGTGCCGACCCTCATATTTAATTATTCCTTGCAGATCAATTAAGTGGAGATTTAGAGGAATATTTTTGACCTTGCTCATATTAAAACTGAGAAAATCTCCAACAGGATTTGTTAATATTTTTATTTCCGGAAGTTGATTTTTTGAAGTGTTCATACCGGTCTGAATCATTAATTCAATACAAACCTCTTCGCTCGCACCACATGGATAGAAGGCTTGTACACATAGGGTGTATGTCCCTTCGTTGACAATATCCAAAGTGATAATGCCGGTGTCTATATCCGTAAAATTTACTCCGGGAGGAATAGCCCAAATAAACTCTGTGCCAAGCGGATAATCTCCTATGTTCTCCACTTCATACATGTACTTACCTAATTGAGGATTGATCACAGAAGATTTGATGATCGGCGCTACCATTGGTGCGTCTTCATTTTCAATAATGAAACTAAAGTCGCGTGTGCAAATTATTTTGTCTGTCAAGCCAATCAGCTCCTTAGGATTAGAAAATGTAGATGTGACCAAAAGTGTATAAATCCCCGGCTTGCCGACTTCTATACTTCGCAGAGTCCCTAGGATGTTGCCACTTTCATCTCTCCATACATATGTTTCATCCAGTAAGTCGTGCGCTGAAATAATATTGCCTTCCAAGGACAATGTTGCTTTATCATCGGATATGCAAGGAAGTGAATTTCTGTCAGCGAGAATTTCCAAAGTAGCAGCATCATTTTTCGAAACGATCAGTCCTGCAGGAAATGGGCAGCGATTATTGCTCTCAAATATCACGTCTTCATAAAGTGAATCAACCATATAATTCACACCCTGATAATTAAAAAATTGCTGACCATCACAAATGACGACATCGTATATAATGTCAATTGGCACAGAACGCTCAGCGACAGTCAGCGTAACCGAGGAGACACAAATCAATGGCCCGGAATATGGAAGGCTATCATATATACCGGGTGCATATAAATGGCCTTGGTACAAAGCGGAATCCCCTGGACAGGTATAGACACTTTCTTCGATATGATTACCATCGACCACTTCTATGTCCCAGCACATGGATTGGCCGATCTCATCACAGCTATTGGTCGCAGTGACACACAATTGGTAGGTGCCCAGCGGTCTTCCGCCCATAGAAAAGTTAATCTCTGGAAGATCAGAAGTCTTAATAATTCCGTCAAAGGTCCAGGTATAATTATTGGCAAATTGAAATCCTGCGAAATTATAATGCCCGGTTTGCTCAGGGCAGACTGTCAGGTCACCGCTTAAAACTGAGTCTAAAGGTGCTCCAACTGAGACATTTGCTACACCAGTTGCGCTTTGAAAAATATAATTACACGTCGCTCCATTGGCACCATCTATGACTAAGTAATAAAGATTACCGGGAACAACCTCGGCATAAATATTGAAAGGTGTATTTGGAGGTATAACGGGAAATGATTGGCAAGCTATTGTATTGAAATAATTACCACATTGGTCATACAAGGCCCATTGTGTCCCACCCGTGCAAACATTGTTAGTGATAATTAGATCGATAAAACCGCTGTCATCAGCAACGAAGGAAATCCACATTGGGTTATTTAGCACCGAGTTTGCAGCGCAAAATGGAATAGGATTAGGAAGTGGCAAGGCATCATCGCTGTTTAAACAGAGCCCTACAAGGTCACATGCGAATGCGTTGCCATTACCAAAAACTGCTTGTGCAGCTGTGAAACAATCATTGGCAGGAATGACATTTAGTTCGGGGTTGCATTGACCTGAAGTGTCATTTATTATTGTAAATGAAATGAAGAATGCTAGTAAGGATTTAGTTAAATTTTTGAAAGTTGTCATGGTGCTTAAATATATGATGGGATAAATATTGGTTAATTAGGGTAAGAAATTTTGAGCGAAATAATTTGAAAATTACATGAGTGAATAAGTTAATTGATAGTATAAAATGGGTTTGATGGGTTAAGATAAGAATTGTTGGCGTAAAAGAATTAGTTACTGGGATAATTTAACATTTGATGGCAGGCAATTGGTAATCCGTAATGGGTAATCGGTAATGAACAACAACGATCAGAACGATAAATATCAGCGTTTAATAATATTTAGAATCACGCTTGCCTGCCAACAAAGACAGGGATTTAACGGATTAATGGATTTCGCAGAATAGAGCAAGTAATAATCTGTGTCATCAGTGTAATCAGTATAATCTGTGATTCAGACAAAGAAATATTCAGAATCACGCTTGCCTGCCAACAAAGGCAGGGATTTAAAGGATTATTGGATTTCACTAAAATGCGTTAGTAATAATCTGTGTCATCAGTGTAATCAGTATAATCTGTGATTCAGACAAAGAAATATTTAGAATCACGCTTGCCTGCCAACAAAGGCAGGGATTTAACGGATTAAAGGATTTCGCAGAATAGAGCAAGTAATAATCTGTGGCATCAGTGTAATCAGTATAATCTGTGATTCAGACAAAGAAATATTTAGAATCATATTCGCCTGCTAACAAAGGCAGGGATTTCACGGATCAAAGGATTTCACGGAATTGTGCTTGTAATAATCTGTGCCATCAGTGTAATCAGTATAATCCGTGATTCAGACAAAGAAATATTTAGAATCATACTCGCCTGCTAACAAAGACAGGGATTTAACGGATTAAAGGATTTCACGGAATAGTGTTAGTAATAATATGTGATATCAGTGTAATCTGTATAATCTGTGATTCAGACAAAGAAATATTTCCCCTTTTAGTTACCTTTGGCCGGTAAATAAAAGCTAAAGCTCCATATGCTCCAACGTATCAAAGTCAAGAATTACGCCATCATCGATGAGTTGACCATTGACTTTAATCCTCATTTTAATATCATCACCGGTGAGACAGGTGCCGGAAAATCTATCCTCCTCGGAGCACTGGGACTCATCCTGGGCAATAGAGCCGATAGCAAGACCTTCTTCAACAAGGAGGAAAAATGCATCGTCGAAGCAGACTTTCAGATCAAAGAATATGATATGAAGTCATGGTTTACGGAAAATGACCTCGACTACGAAGACCTTACCATCATCCGTCGCGAGATACAGCCCGCCGGCAAAAATAGAGTATTCATCAATGATACACCCGTCACCCTGCAGCAACTGCAGGACCTCACACAGCAGCTGGTTGATATCCATCAACAATTCAGCTTGTATGATATCCAAAAACCTGCCTATCAATTGACACTCTTCGATGCTTATGCAGGGAATAAATTATTGTCAGCAGAATACGGAGAAAAATATAAAAAATTAAATGGATTAAATAAGGAGTTAAAAGAACTGGAGGAACGGAAACTAAAATCCATCCAGGAGGCGGACTACCTTACTTTTCAACTCAATGAACTTAACGCGGTGCCATTTGAATCAATGGATCAGGCGGCCATGGAGGATGAATTGAACCTCATCGAAAATGCAGAAACGATTCGGACCACTTCAGGTGCCGCTTATTTGGCATTGTACGAAAACGATATAAATATCATCAGTGCCCTGGATGATATCATTTCCAATTTCAGCCCGATCGCAAAAGTTTCTACCACTATTTCAGAGATTTACGACAGACTGCATTCTTCCAAAATAGAACTGCAGGAATTGTCCCAGGATATCAACCACCTTGCCGAAAGTACGGAGATAGATGAAGAACGGGCTGTCGCGATCAAAGAAACGCTGGATCAATTGTACAAACTCCAAAGTAAACACCAGGTCAAGGACGTGGCGGCTTTGACTACCTTAAAGGAAGATCTGGAGTCTAAACTTCAGAATTTTGATGAGCTGGATGATGCCATTGCTGCTATCCATCTCGATCTGAAAGCCCTCGAAAAAATGTTGTTTGAACTGGCAAATAAGCTTTCAAAGGCACGAAAGGAACACATCAAGCCTTTTACAGAAACTTTGCACAAGTTGCTCAGTGAATTGGGAATGCCTCATGCGCAGTTTGTTGTCGAAATGAAGCCTGCGGATAAACTAACTACCTCCGGTACTGATCAAGTCCAGTTTTTATTTGCAGCGAACAAGGGTTCCATTCCGGCACCTATAAAAGATGTGGCGTCAGGCGGTGAGATTTCGAGACTGACACTTTCTGTGAAATCACTTGTCGCAGCCGCTATTCCACTCCCATCACTTATATTTGATGAGATAGATACAGGATTGGGAGGGGAGATTGCTTTGAAAATGTCTGTCATTCTGCAAAATATGTCCAAGGATCACCAATTGATCGCCATCACACATTCACCGCAATTGGCATCCAAGGCAAATAAACATTTGTTTGTCTTCAAAGAAATTGTTGGAGATAAGACCTTTACTCAGATTAAGGAATTATCTTTGGACGAGCGGATAGAAAATATAGCTATCATGTTATCGACCAAGCCACCTTCCAAGGCGGCTATAGAAAACGCAAAAGAACTCATTGCGCAAGCATAGATCAAAATAAAATTATTAATAAAGAGAATCTTAAACTTATGTCAAACGATCTTTTAAAAGGAAAAAAAGGAATAATATTCGGAGCACTTGATGAAAACTCACTTGCATGGAAAGTTGCTGAAACGTGTCATGCTCAGGGAGCTTCTATCGTATTGACCAATGCACCCGTAGCCCTTCGTTTCGGACAAATCAATGTATTGTCTGAAAAAATTGGCGCTCCTGTCATCCCTGCTGATGCAACTTCCAATGAGGACATCGCAAAATTAATTGACGGCAGTTTAGAACATTTTGGTGGAAAGATCGACTTCGTCTTACACAGTATAGGCATGTCTGTCAATATGCGCAAAGACAAACATTATACTGATTTGAATTACGAGTTCATGCAGAAGACTTTTGATATCTCTGCGATCTCATTTCACAGGATCATGCATGAATTATATACTAAGGATGCCATGGCTGATTGGGGCAGCATCGTAGCCTTGACATACATCGCTGCCCAAAGAATCTTCCCTGATTATAGTGAAATGGCTGATGCTAAGGCATTGTTGGAATCTTTCGCCCGCAACTTCGGATATCACTTCGGCATGCGCAATAAAGTAAGGGTCAATACGATCTCTCAGTCACCAACTATGACGACTGCCGGAAGTGGAGTCAAAGGATTTAAGGATTTTTACTCCTACGCAGATGATATGTCACCTTTAGGGAATGCAAGTGCTGAAGCCTTTTCAGATTATTGTGTCACTTTATTTTCGGATTATACCAAATATGTAACCATGCAGAATTTATACCACGATGGTGGATTCTCAAGTATGGGTATCAATCCGAAAGTGTTGGAGATGTAGATGTTAGATTCTAGATACTAGACTCTAGATACTAGACTCTAGACTCTAGAGGTCAGAAATTAGAAATCAGAAATCAGAAATCTGAATTCAGAATTCAGAGGTCAGAGGTCCGAAAGAGGAGAATTGGTTGATAAATAGATGGTGGTAATAGGTGAGGGTGTGAAAAGATTGCAACAGTTTTGCATTACCCATTACCCATTACCCATTACCCATTACCCATTACCCATTACCCATTACCAATTACTCATTACTTATCAACAACAAGTTATTAGAAGTCAGAAGTCTGAAACATGGACTTTCAACAGTTGGTAAACATTATCAGTCATTTAGCATTTAACATGCGACATTCAAGTTAACTAACTTTAAAAAAATCAAGAAATGGAAAAAAACAAAAAACAGTTTGGGGTATGGATGGATTCGCGCCATGCATCAGTAGTTGGAAGAGAAGGAGTTGACTCAGGAGACTTCGCACTTCTTGGACATTTTAAAAATGCAGGACCGGATAGTAATTCTAATGAAAATGCTGCCCATAACCAAGAAATTGCGCTAACCCACAAGTTTTTCAAAGAGATAACGAGCGTTATGCAGAATGTTGATGAGATTCACATAACAGGTACCGGTCAAATCCAGGAACAATTTATGAAATACCTTGCTGAAACGGCTCAATATAAAAATGTTGTTTCAAGTGAGAGCACTTCTAATAAGATGGACGATGCTCATCTGGTTGAATATATCAGTGAGTATTTCAAATAAGTTACTTAAGCCTCGAAATTATTTCATTCATATTTTTGAATATCAAATAGTTAGTTAATTTTTGAATTCTTATCCTTTTGGCTAAACGTTGGCATCTGCTGTACACAACCATCAGGGTTTTATTCTAATTTCTAACTTCTGATTTCTAACTTTTGATTTCTAATTTCTAACTTTAGAATGAGTAACAGCGCCACGTTAAAAGTTTCATTTCTAATCTTGAAACTTTAATTTAGTAATATTCTTTCAAAGAATCTTAGACCACAAGCGTAATGTTTGTGGTTTTTTTTAAAATAATTTTATGGTTACTATTTTGATAGGTCGAAATTGAATTAAAGAATGATGCAACTAAAAAGATTTTTAGATTAAGTTTTATCTTGTAGAATATCGTACTCTATCTAAAGACATTACATATTTTAATTTGTAAATACTGTTATAAATCACTAGCTGTCAGTTGTGATTAATTAAAGCTAAAACCATCTTAAATTCTGGCAGAAATTCCTTTTTAATAACTTTTTAATAATTTTGCTGTATGCAGACGGCATATTGTGCCTATCTTCGCGATTAGTTGTTGCTTATAACTCATAATTATAAACCTAATTTTTATTTACATCGATGAAACATTTAAACTTATTAGTATTCCTTTTCTTAGCAATATTTATTGCTGGTTGCGAAAAGGGTGAAGAAAATACACCCACCAAAGAAGCAATAAAAGTATCTACATTTGATCATAAAATAATAAATAGCTGGAACCAGACATTTCTTGAAGTAGAAAGGTATTCAAGTGGTTACAGACCTGGTCCCGCACCTAGAGGACTTGCATATGTTGGCTTGGCAGCTTATGAAGTTTGTGTTGTAGGAATGCCAGCTTATAGATCAATGAGTGGCGTCTGGCCTGGTTTTAATGTACCTGCAGCAGACCCAAATCTTGACTACAACTATCCTTTGGCTATAAATGCTTCTTATCATTATCTTTTGCCACTTTTCTTTAGTAAGGCTACTGAGCAACAAAAGGCACAGGTAGAAACAACTTATGCTAACAACTTAGCTAAATATTCTAAAAACGTTTCCCAAGATATCATCGCTCGCTCAGAGGCAAGAGGTGCAGAAGTAGCAGAGATCATATGGAATTACGCCAAAACTGATGTAATCGGTCATGAACATTATTTGAACCCCTTCCAAGGATATGACTGGAGAGAGCACACTTCATCTGTGGGGCATTGGGTGCCTACTTTTCCTGGACCGGGAGAAGCTATGGGTGGAGTCTGGGGAAAGGCCAGAACATTTGCTCTCAAATCTGATGCTGAGAAAATTTGCGCAGCACCGCTTCCATTTTCAGAAGATACGAAATCAGAATTTTATGCTCAGGCACTTGAAGTATATGCACAGAATACTCCTACTTATTCATATGAAAAAGAATGGGTTGCAGAATATTGGAGTGATGACTTTGTGAATCTGACATTCAGCCCCGGTCCACGTTGGATAGCAATAGCAATGCAAGTATTCGATATAAACGAATCTAATCTTGAAGAGGCTGTAGTGACGGTCGCAAAGATTGGCGTCGCCGTTAATGATGCCTCCGTCGGATGCTGGAATTCTAAATATTATTATAATCTTGAAAGACCTCAGACTTATATCCGAAGAGTTATGGATCCAAATTGGATCCCATCCTTATATAACCCGATGACCAATGAAGAGGGGAATACACCATCTTTCCCGGCATATCCTTCCGGACACGCGACAATGGCCTCTGCTGCTGCAGAAATCCTTGCAAGTCAATTTGGATATGGCTATGCAATGTCTGATAAATGTCATGAGTATAGAACAGAGTTTACAGGCAAACCACGTAGTTTTCCAAGTTTCTTTGCCATGGCACAAGAAGCTGCCTGGTCCAGAGTACCACTGGGAGTGCATCTTAGAATGGATTCAGAAGCGGGGATTACTTATGGTACAGAGATAGGAAGAAAAGTGAATAATCTGCCTTGGAAAAAATAATTATTTCGAAATGACTAAATACCTTGGTGGAATCGCCAGGGTATTTTATTTTATAGGAAGTCCTATGACTTGACATTGTTCAAAATGAATCAAAAACGATTAATGAAACAACTAGCAATTCTTATAATTCCTTTTCTTCTTTTGACTTCCTGTAAGAATGAGCCTAAGAGCAATATTGGATCGCAAGATCAGGATCATCAATATCGTCCTTACATCGACAGAGAGCAAGACATAAAGAATAAGGATAGTATCGTCATTAGAAAAGTTAGATTCTTGGATGCCGATACGAAAACTATGACTGATTATTATGAAGATGGTAAGCGAATTAGGATTATCAAAAGATTTAAGAATGACCTGCAGGATGGCAAGACAACTGTTTATTTCCCTGATGGTAAATTAAAAGAAGTCCAATATTTTGAAGCCGGAAAACAAAGAGATAAGGACACCGTTTACTATGAATCCGGAGAAATTCACTTTATTTATTCTTTTAAAAATGATAAAAAGAACGGCTGGATGTATAGATACAGTAAGGCGGGGCGGCAGGAATTTGCTGCACTTTATAAGAATGACCTCGTTTCTGAAGTAATAGATAGTTTAAATCTAGATAAAAAATAATATCCAAATGCACCGAGCTACATTTCGTCAAAGTGCAACTATGACTGAGCAGTCGATAATTGTTTTCCGACTGATCGTCATGATCCTGAGGATTTCTGTATCGGCTTGCTTTATTGGTCATGGGATGTGGGGTTTGGTTTCTAAGCCGGGTTGGCTGCCATTTTTCAAAATAATTAATGTACCTGAGGTTATTGCCTTACAAATTATGCCTTATATTGGCTCTATTGACATCATTGTGGGGGTGCTCATTCTTTTTGTTTCTAATAAATGGCTGGTCTATTGGGCTATTTTCTGGACAGCTTTTACGGCGCTACTCAGGCCTCTGGCTGCAATGGGATTTTCAGAATTTATAGAAAGGGCAGGTAACTTCGGACCTCCAATAGCGCTTTTGATCTGCTTAAATATGATCGCCAAAAATGAAATAACTAATGAAGAAAAATTAAAGTATGGATATATAAAGATTGAAAAAATACTTCGTTTAAGTCTTTTTTTGCTATTAATAGGACATGCAGGTATTGCTATGATACATTTCCAGCCTAACCTTATCAAAAATCTTTCTTTTCTGGGATATCCAACCGAGGCTACAGGAATGTATTTTTTTGGAGCCTTTGAAATAGTGCTAGCTATCTTGGTCTTGTGGAAACCAAGACTGACAGGACTGATGATATTTGTAATGATTTTTAAACTTATGATCGAATCCATCTATCCTTTGCGAGGAATCGCATTTGATATCTTTGAGACCATTGAAAGAGTAGGGGACTATTTAATTCCACTTTGCCTTTTACTTATTTATAAATTCACTCATTATTTTAATCCTGATCTTGCAAGGTGATTTTAAGTTATGTAGGGTTACATCGATAAAAATCCATTTGAATAGTCTCATGGTTATTCATTAATCATAATTTTTATATATAATTATTTTATATATATAATTTATTAGTTATCTTTGTAAAATCTAAAACACTTTTAGGACCAAGCAAATGAAGATTTTAATTGTCGAAGATGAAGAAAAACTACTCAAATCGCTGAAGAAGGGTCTCGAGGAGAATGGCTATAATGTTGATACGGCTATAAATGGTGTTGAAGGGAAAAAGTTAATACTAACCAATAAGTACAAGGTCATCATTTCTGATATAAAAATGCCTCAAAAGACCGGCCTTCAGATGCTCAAATCTATCAGAGATAAGAATATAAACACTCCCGTCCTCATGTTAACTGCGCTAAGCCTTGTGGAAGAGAAACTTGAAGTCTATGAAGCAGGAGCTGATGATTACCTCACTAAACCTTTTGATTTTAGAGAATTGCTGGTACGAGTCCGAGCCTTGATCAAACGGAACCCGGTGATAATCAAGAATTCATATGAAATACTATCATATGGAGGTATCGAATTGAACCCAGAGACGAAGGAAGTTACCCGCGACGGAATTCAAATATTTCTTACTCCGAAGGAATTTGAACTGCTTAATTATTTCCTACTCAATTCTGAAAAAACGATATCTAAGCAGGAACTGCTGTCCAAGATATGGGACCTCGACTTTCAAACCAGTACGAATGTGCTGGAGGTTTATATCAATTTTCTTAGGAATAAATTGGATAAGGATTTTGATGAAAAACTAATTCATACCTTATCACGTGTAGGATATATTTTCAAATCTGAAAACATGATCCATGAAAATAAGGGTTAAGCTTACACTTCAGTTTTTCTTGGTAGTAGCGACAATATTAATTTTTTCAATGTTTTTTGTGTATTCCAGGTTTAAGCGGATTACAGACAATGAGTATTACAATAATTTAAAAACTAAGGCGCACATGACGGCCGAGATGGTGCTGCATGATGGTGATCTGGAGAAAATAGAAGACATCACACCTCAGAATGATAAAGAAGGTCTGCCAATAAGTGATAATGTAATTATTTTTAATTCGAAAAATGAAAAGGTCTTTTCCTTTAATAGAAATAGAAGTGACGGTATTCCCTTTAATGTAATTGAATTTTCTGAAAGTGAAAATACTTATAGACAGGGAGATATCTATTATTATGGACTACCTTTCACCACAAGCAAGGGTTCAAAATATTATGTCTTAGCCTCTTCTTTTTTTAATTCAAAAGAATTGATGGACCTACGTCAAATCATCTTGTTAGCAATTGTTCTTGGACTACTGTTTGTTGCTATAAGTGGTTTTTTTTACACCCGTCAGGCCTTGAACCCACTGTTTTCAATAGTAACTCAGATGAATGGTCTTGACATGTCTAAGCTGGAAGGAAGGGTGGAATCATCCCAATCAAAAGATGAAATAGAACATCTCATTTCCTCTATAAATAATTTACTTTCAAAGATCCAAAATTCTTTTACATTTCAGAAGATGTTTATTAGTAATGTGTCACATGAACTAAAGAACCCTATCTCTGTGGTGCTTTCTCAGGTTGATGTACTATTGTCTCAATCAAATAGAACTGTTGATGAATACCGTAATACGCTTGCTTCATTACGAGAGGATGTTAAAGAGATCGCTGATATTACCGAGAATCTCCTGCAAATGGCTAAAATGAAAGCCGAAGGGTTTATGCTGGAAGTAAAACCCTTTCAGTTGGATGAAGCTATTCTTGAATGCCAATCTAAATTGCAGCGTGCCAACCCGGATTACACTGTTAATTTTGATATCATAGGCAGGTTGGAATCAGAAAAGGATCTTACAGTAATAGGTAATGATTCTTTACTAAAACTAGCTTTTCTAAACCTGATGGACAATTGTTGTAAATTTTCTCCAGATAAAAAAGTTAATATTTCTATTGAAAGCAATGATGGAGTTAAAGTACTGAGATTCCAAGATAATGGTTATGGCATAAAGGCAGAAGAGATGGAGCACATATTTCAACCATTCTACCGCAATACCAAGAGCAAACATATCAAAGGTTACGGCATTGGACTTTCTTTGACAGATACCATCTTCAATGCGCACCAAATTAAACTGGAGATTCAGTCGGAGCCAAATGTTGGTTCGTTATTTACAGTAAAGTTTGGGTAATTAGTGGTCAGTTATCAGTGGTCAGTAATCAGTAATCAGTAATCAGTAATCTGGAGTATTCCTGATTCCGATCCTTCTCACTTTCTCCCCTTCTCACTTTTCATAGGTAATGAGTAATGGGTAATGAGTAATATGCGCAGATTGGGCTGAGTGCCTTGATTATATTGGTAATTGGTAATCAGTAATCAGCAATCAGCAATCTGGAGTATGCCTGATTTCTCACCTTCTCACCTTCTCACCTTTCATCGGTAATGAGTAATGAGTAATATGCGAAGATTGGGCTGAGTGCCTTGATTATATTGGTAATCGGTAATCAGTAATCGGTAATCAGTAATCTGGATTGTGCCGGATTCCGATCCTTCTCACTTTCTCACCTTCTCACTTTCAAACTCCTCACTCCGTCAAATCAAACGTATTCATAAAACTCGTATTAAAATCTCCGGCAATAAACTTAGGATCTTTTAATAATCTTTGGTGGAAAGGAACAGTTGTCTTGATGCCTTCTATTATAAATTCATCCAAAGCTCTTTGCATTTTAAGGATAACTTCCTCTCTTGTCTGTGCTTTGCAGATGATCTTGGCAATCATTGAATCATAATTGGGTGGCACGGTATATCCTGCATATACATGTGTATCTACACGCACTCCATGTCCCTTGGCACTGTGAAAGGAAGTTATTTTGCCTGGATTCGGTCTGAAATCATGGAATGGATCTTCTGCATTTATTCTACATTCCATCGCACAAAGTGTAGGTATGTATGATTTACCAGAGATCGGAAGTCCTGCTGCAACCTTAATTTGTTCTTTAATCAGATCATGATCTATAACCTCTTCAGTCACAGGATGTTCTACCTGGATACGAGTATTCATCTCCATAAAATAGAAATTCCGGTATTTATCTACAAGAAACTCTATAGTTCCAACACCTTCGTAGTTGATACATTGACCTGCCTTGATGGCTGCCGCACCCATTACTTCCCTGAGTTCAGGCGTCATAAATGGTGATGGACTTTCTTCTACCAGTTTTTGATGTCTTCGCTGAATAGAACAATCTCTTTCAGATAAGTGCGCTACCTTACCAAATTGATCTCCTATGATCTGGAATTCTATATGACGAGGTTCTTCAATGTATTTTTCTATGTAAATTCCGTCGTTACCAAACGAGATTCTTGCCTCATTTCTGGCATTATCCCAGTTTACTTCAAATTCTTCTGCTGACCAAACGATGCGCATTCCTTTAC
The DNA here is from genome assembly GCA_016711705.1 of Candidatus Brachybacter algidus. Classification (GTDB taxonomy): domain Bacteria; phylum Bacteroidota; class Bacteroidia; order Chitinophagales; family Saprospiraceae; genus Parvibacillus; species Parvibacillus algidus. The sequence continues at coordinate 254,811 of JADJSK010000013.1, forward strand.
CACCACCACCTGCGGTAGCTTTGATAATAACAGGAAACCCAATCTCTTTAGATATTTTTATGCCTGTGGCGACATCAGGGACAAGTCCATCAGAACCCGGTACTACAGGAACTCCAGCTGCGATCATCGTTGCTTTGGCTGTTACTTTATCTCCCATCCTTCTGATTTGATCAGGAGTAGGACCGATGAATTTGACGCCATATTGCGTGCAAACCTCTGCGAAGTCAGCATTTTCTGAGAGAAAACCATATCCGGGATGCACTGCATCAGCATTGGTGATCTCAACGGCTGCCATGATTCTTGGGATATTGATATATGAATCTTTGGATGGGGGTGGCCCAATACATACAGCTTCGTCAGCGAATCTCACATGCAAACTTTCTTTGTCGGCAGTAGAGTATATAGCTACAGTCTTGATGCCCATTTCTTTACAGGTGCGAATGATCCTAAGAGCAATCTCACCTCTGTTGGCTATCAGTATTTTATTAAACATATAGTGTTCTGTTTATGATAATTTCGCATTTTAGCCTGACTAATTATTGGTATCAGGCAGAAACACAAATTACTCTACTAAGAAAAGTACCTGGTCATATTCTACCGGAGAAGCATCTTCTACCATGATCTTAACTATAGTTCCAGTAACTTCGGATTCAATTTCATTAAATAACTTCATAGCTTCTATAATACAAACCACAGAACCTGATGAAACTGAATCGCCTGGTTTTACAAAAGATGGCTTATCCGGTCCTGAAGATCTATAGAAAGTACCAACCATAGGAGACCTGATTTCTTTCAAACCACTATCTGCGGCATTTTCAGCCTGTTTAGATAGATCTCCTGATTGAGGCGCTGTCTGTTGAACAGGTTGAGGCATAGCGGCAGGCTGGCTCATACTCATCTGTGGGTACACGACAGATCCACCATTGTTCTTTGCAGAAAAATGCTTTGTTCTAATCGTAACTTCAGATTCCCCATCTCTTACTTTCACTTCGGCAAGATCAGATTTAGATACCTGGCGGATTAATTCCTGAATTTCTTTATATGTCATAATAACTGGATTGTATATTCAAAAATGAGTAGAAATTAGAGTTATTTGGCACGCTCTACATAAGCACCGGTCAGCGTTTCTATTTTGATAGTATCACCTTCATTGATGAAAAGTGGCACCTTAACCACTGCGCCTGTTTCGATAGTAGCCGGCTTATTTACGTTAGTAGCAGTATCGCCTTTAGCACCTGGCTCAGAATATGTGACGAGCACATTGATATATTGCGGGAGTTCGACTCTGAGCGGGAGGTCTTTTTCTGCATGGTATAAGATATCAACTTCCATGCCTTCTTTAAGAAACTGGGGACTATCCACCATGTCTTCCGGTATGGCTAATTGCTCAAAAGACTCATTGTCCATGAGGTTTAATCCTGATTCGTCTTTGTATAGGAATTGAAATTTACGACGTTCTACTCGGACTATATCTATCTTGTGTCCAGAAGACCATGTGTTTTCAAGAGTTTTACCATTTGTCATACTCTTCATAGAAGTCCTGACAAAAGCAGCACCTCTGGCTGGTTTAACATGTTGAAAATCAGTTATAACGAAAATGTCATGGTTGTAATCTATACACAATCCTTTTCTTATGTCGCCGGTATCTGCCATATATGTATCTTGTTTGTTTAAGGCGCAAAGCTATAAAATTAATACCTTTTTACCATTTTTACGAATTAAAATAGTTGAAAACTCTATTTTACCTTATCATATGCCCATTTAAGCAAGGTTGCCCCCCAAGTAAATCCTCCGCCGAAAGCTGTAAGAATTACATTATCACCTTTTTTCAACTTATCTTCCCATTCCCAGAGACACAACGGTAGTGTTCCTGCAGTAGTGTTGCCATACTTTTGGATATTAATCATTATTTTTTCCATTGGAAAATCCAATTGTTCCGACACAGAAGTTATGATACGCATGTTTGCTTGATGTGGCACCAACCACGCAATCTCATCGTTAGTTAAGTTATTTCTTTTCATGATTTCGGCTACTGAAGAGGTCATGCCCTGCACAGCATATTTGAAAACATGCTTACCTTCCTGATAAACATAATGCTCACGAGCATCCACTGTCTCATGTGAAGCAGGCTTTACTGAACCACCCGCTTTCATATGTAGTAGATGTCTGCCTGAACCATCACCTTTTAGGACAGAATCCACGATGCCCAAATCATCTTCCACCGGCTCCAGCATGACAGCGCCTGCTCCGTCTCCAAATATTATACAGGTGGCTCTATCCGTATAATCTACGATTGCTGACATCACATCCACTCCGACTACGATAACTTTCTTGTGTGTACCTGTCATAACGAATTTAGAAGCAGCAGTCAGGCCGAATAAAAATCCACTGCAAGCAGCATGAACATCGAATCCATAAGCATTTACAAGACCTGCTTTGTCACAAAGGATGTTGGCAGTATCAGGAAATATAAAGTCGCCGGTTACAGTAGCTAGTACAAGTAATTCAACCTCCTCTGGCGCAGTGTTTGTTTTTTTCAAGAGCTCAAGAACTGCGGGTAGTGCAAGGTCACTTGCTCCCATACCAGGGCTGTTAAAAATTCTTCTTTCTTTGATACCTGTTCTCGACTCAATCCATTCGTCATTGGTCTCGACCATTTTTTCAAGGTCTTTGTTTGAAAGCACCGTTGGTGGAACAATTCCATGAACACCTGTTATTCCTGCTCGTATCATTTATCTATTTTGGTTAGTGTTGTTACTTCTTGTAGTGAAGGTATAGTTTTTTGATTATTTACTTTTAAAATAATGGTCATATAAAACCTTCCTTTAAAAGGTCATGTATATGGATGACACCAATGTATAAGTCATCATTCATAACTAATAGCTGGGTGATATTCATTTCTTGAAGTACATGAAGCGCCTTTACTGCCAGTTCATCTCCTTGAATTGTTTTGGGTGCTTTAGTCATAATATCTGCGGCCTTTATCACTGAAGTATCAGTAATTGACTCAAGCATTCTTCTCAGATCGCCGTCTGTAATTACTCCAACTACTTGTCCATTATCTTCTACAGCAGTAACTCCAAGTCTGCCACTGGAGATAGTGACAATAATTTCTTTTATTCCTGCATTTATTCCTACACTTGGCCTTTCATTGAAATGGCAAAGATCTTTCACGCATAGATAAAGCTGTTTGCCAATATTTCCACCCGGATGATATTTGGCAAAATCTTTATCAGAAAATCCCTTTGCAGACAGAAGTGCTATAGCAAGGGCGTCACCCATAGCCATTTGGGCCGTAGTAGAAGATGTAGGTGCAAGATTGTTCGGATCAGCTTCCTTGCTTACTGGTATGTATAGCAGAACATCTGCTTCACGGGCCAGAACAGAATTTTTATTGGAGACCATGCCGATGATCTTATTCCCCATTGTTTTAAAAAAAGGAATTAATACCTTAACTTCAGGGGTGTCACCGCTTTTGGATAGTGCGAGTATAATATCATTTTCCTGAATGATGCCCAGATCACCGTGAATAGCGTCTGCGGCGTGCATAAAGATAGAAGGTGTGCCTGTAGAATTAAAGGTTGCCACTATCTTTTGTGCTACGATGGCACTTTTGCCGACACCCGTGACGATGACTCTGGTCGGTGTGCGATAAATAAGTGAAACTGCTTCATAAAATGAATCGGACAATTGATCCTTGACATCCTGAAGACATTGGATCTCGGCTTCAAAAACCTTGATAGCCTTATCAATTATTGAATTTTTGTCTTCTGGCATAAATGAGGATGTACGGTTAACATTGATATATTCTATTCAAATGCGCTGCAAATATCTAAAGATTGAGGGATATAGACCCATTCTAGTGCCTTATAAAATAATATACACCATATATATATATAGGAGTAATATTTTACAATTTGAATTATACAATGTTAATGAAAGAGAAGAAGATGTCAATTGATTGGAATTATTTGATCCGATGCCTGCATCCTATTTCCAAACCTGCTGAATATAAATGCTCATTAACAGGTGCGCTAACCAGATCTGTCAATTGATAGTTAAATGTAGGTTGTAAGAATAGTTGAGTCTTATTGTTTAATTGATAGTTTAAACCGACTCCAAGGATTGCTGAGATCTGAAAGTCATTTATCGATTGTTCATTTTCCTTAAATACTTTTCTGTCGGTGCCGTAATTATGGACTGTGACAGATTGAAGATAGTAAGAAACTGCGCTACCGGCTTCCATATATATGGAGATTTTAGACTTTTGAATAAATTCATAACGGATCATAACAGGCATTTCCAGAAAGAAATAATGGTATTTAAATTGAGAGCTCTTGTCCTCTGTGCCACCGGTTGGAAAGTCTGGGTGATATACGCCATCTTTACCATCTAATCCCCATTTAAGAGTATTAAGCTTATAGCTATTGTATCCTTTGTTTGCCATTCTCAGTCCAGTTTTGAAATATAATTTTGATCCAAACTTTTTATTGAAGTTTAAACCAAAGTCTGCTCTCAAGCCCACTTGTTCTTTATTTCTTATATCTACAAATCCAGATGGGACATCAGATTTATGTGGGTTAATGTATCTGTAACCAATATTCATGGCACCTACACAGTCAAGTGAAGAGGAGAATTGGCCAAAGGCAGAGAGGGAAACAATTAAAAGCAAAAATGGAAGGAATATTTTCATGATTCTGTGCAATTTGTAAGTTTAAAAGTACATCGAATTTTCGAATTCTTAAAAATTCTGGCTTTTATTTTACATTATAGTGATAAGAGAAACAATAAAAGTTAAAGAATATTTAAAAATGTAGCGGTAAAGCGGAAATTTATACTTTCGTAAACTATTTTGATCCTTATTTCTGATTATGCTTCATAAAACTTTTGATATGAAAAACTTAATAATTTTATTGTTTCTACTTTTAACGTTTGAGAGTTGTACAAAAATGGAAATGGCAGAACCTACCAATGAGGAAGTATTCTATGTGTGTGAAATAATGGGTATTGTTCCTCCTGATTATGGTGGTATTGGAGCTATTGTTTCGTTTAATGGAGTAACCACTCAAACTGACCAAAGAGGGATTTATAGATTTAATGAGGTGAAAGTTAGCTCGAAACATAATTTGATCAGAATCGTAAAGGAAGGTTATTACGAGGATGTGCGTGTCTTCATGACAGATCGTCCTG
>JADJSK010000013.1:265000-491194 GCA_016711705.1 Candidatus Brachybacter algidus
CCGAACCGGTAAACGTTGAAAAGTTTTCGGATGACCTGTGGGTAGGGGTGAAAGGCCAATCAAACTTGGAGATAGCTCGTACTCCCCGAAATGCATTTAGGTGCAGCGTCGGGTTGAGGTGTCATGGAGGTAGAGCTACCAATAGGGCTAGGGGCTTCACCGCCTACCAACCCCTGATGAACTCCGAATGCCATGACATCATACCGGCAGTGAGGCTACGGGTGCTAAGGTCCGTAGCCGAGAGGGGAACAACCCAGACCAACAGCTAAGGTCCCCAAATAGATATTAAGTTGATTTTAACGATGTGAGGATGCAGTGACAGCTAGGATGTTTGCTTGGAAGCAGCAATTCATTTAAAGAGTGCGTAACAGCTCACTAGTCGAGCGTTCTTGCGCGGAAAATAATCGGGCATCAAATATCTTACCGAAGCTTTGGATACCAGTCTAGGACTGGTGGTGGTAGGGGAGCATTCTAAACTGCAGTGAAGGTGTGTCGTGAGATGCGCTGGAGTGTTTAGAAAAGCAAATGTAGGAATGAGTAACGATAAAATAGGTGAGAAACCTATTCGCCGTAAGACTAAGGATTCCGGGATCTATGTTAATCAGAACCGGGTTAGTCGGGGCCTAAGGTGTAGCCGAAGGGCGAAGCCGATGGGAAACAGGTTAATATTCCTGTACATGTATCAGCTGTGATGGGGTGACGAAGGAGCGTAAGGTTCGCCCACTGACGGAATAGTGGGTTGAAGGGAGAAGGCGTTGAAGATATAGGCAAATCCGTATCTGAGCTGAGACCTGATAGTACACAAGTCCCTTGGGATGAGTGATAGTGACTGTAAGCATACTTCCAAGAAAAACCTCTAAACTTCAGGCTGACACATCCCGTACCGTAAACCGACACAGGTAGTCGAGGAGAGTATCCTAAGGCGCTCGAGTGATCCGTGGCTAAGGAACTAGGCAAAATGGTCTCGTAACTTCGGGAGAAGAGACTCCCCTCGTGAGAGGGGACGCAGTGAAGAGGCCCAGGCGACTGTTTAACAAAAACACAGGACTCTGCAAAATCGTAAGATGAAGTATAGGGTCTGACACCTGCCCGGTGCTGGAAGGTTAAGGAAGGGGGTTAGTGCGTAAGTGCGAAGCTCTTAACTGAAGCCCCAGTAAACGGCGGCCGTAACTATAACGGTCCTAAGGTAGCGAAATTCCTTGTCGGGTAAGTTCCGACCTGCACGAATGGTGTAACGATCTGGGCGCTGTCTCAGCCACGAGCTCGGTGAAATTGAAGTATCGGTGAAGATGCCGATTACCCGCAACGGGACGGAAAGACCCCGTGAACCTTTACTATAGCTTCACATTGAGCTTGGATACAGGATGTGTAGGATAGGTGGGAGGCTATGAAGCTGTGACGCTAGTCATGGTGGAGCCAACGTTGAAATACCACCCTTCCTGTATTTAGGTTCTAATCCCTAAAAGGGAAACAGTGTGTGGTGGGTAGTTTGACTGGGGTGGTCGCCTCCAAAAAAGTAACGGAGGCTCGCAAAGGTACACTCAGCATGGTCGGTAATCATGCGAAGAGCGTATTAGTATAAGTGTGCTTGACTGAGAGACCGACGGGTCGATCAGGAACGAAAGTTGGCTAAAGTGATCCGGTGTTTCCGCATGGAAGGGACATCGCTCAAAGGATAAAAGGTACTCCGGGGATAACAGGCTGATCCTACCCAAGAGCTCATATCGACGGTAGGGTTTGGCACCTCGATGTCGGCTCGTCACATCCTGGGGCTGGAGAAGGTCCCAAGGGTTGGGCTGTTCGCCCATTAAAGTGGCACGCGAGCTGGGTTCAGAACGTCGCAAGACAGTTCGGTCCCTATCTGTTGTGGGCGCAGGAATATTGAAGGGAGCTGATTCTAGTACGAGAGGACCGAATTGGACGTACCGCTAGTGTACCGGTTGTGGCGCCAGCTGCACCGCCGGGTAGCTATGTACGGCAAGGATAAGCGCTGAAAGCATCTAAGCGCGAAGCCATCCCTAAGATGAGTATTCCAGCACGTAAGTGTAAAGGACCCCAGAAGACTACTGGGTTGATAGGTTATAGGTGGAAGTGCAGTAATGTGCGTAGCCGAGTAATACTAATTGTCCGACAGCTTCCTTTTTTTTAATTACTCTTTAATCATTCATATGTAAGCTCAATGAGCTCGAACAGAACGAAAAAATTACTTCCCATCTATGTCATTTAGCTTTTAGTCTTTAGCTGTTGGTCTTTGGCCAAACCAACTAAAGACCAAAGACTAAAGACCAAAGACTTTATAAAAGAACAACATCAAACGAACGCGTTTGAGATAAGAATTTCCGGTGATTATAGCGTAAGGGTTCCACCTTTTACCATTCCGAACAGAGAAGTTAAGCCTTACTGCGCCGATGGTACTGCACTTCGTGTGTGGGAGAGTAGGTCGTTGCCGGATCAACATAACTAGCCTTGTAGTCGTAAGATTGCAAGGCTTTTTTGTTTTGTACACTTAGTGGCCCTTAGAACCTTATCGTTCAGACAGCTTGCAAGCTGTCTCTCTCAACAAAACAATCAAGTTGGTATTGTTTTTGATTCATATTTATCTATCATCTTGTGCCTCTGACCATTGGCCCCTTCATTCATCATCCAACATTCATCATCCAACCTTCAACATTTTTTTCAATCTCCTTTGCAGCGTTTCTCAAGTTCCCATACTCTTAACTATAACACAAATTATTTCTTACTCAATTTGTATTCAAATCACAGGAGAATAGTCAAACTTTTAATAACTTGCTCATTAGTATCTAATGGGCAATTATTTTTTAGCATATGAACCGAATTATACTTTTTACTCAGGCGTTAATTTTTCTATTTGCTTGTGGCCTATATGCACAGCCTACTAATGGGTTGATAGCTTACTTTCCTATGAATCATATTATTGAAGATGTAATTGATTCTAGACCAGTTATAATGATGGGAAGTCCAGTTACTTCTATTGAGGATAGGGCCGGCAATGGATGTGCTTTGCATTTTGATGGAAACGCAACTGGAATTATTAAAAATGCTGTAGATTTTTCACCGTCTGCGACTCGATCTCGTTCTGTGTCTTTGTGGTTCAAGTATGATGATGTTTTATCGAATAGTTTTGGTTCGATGTATAGAAAGATTTCTGAAAGTGGGATGGAAGATTTTTCAATAAGTAGATATGAATATAGTGATTTGTTGTTTACTTCTATTGATTATAACCAATTGACTTATGGCTGGATGAATGGATTTATTGCAGATACTAATTGGCATCATGTTGTTGCAACGATTGAAGGCTATGCTAAGTCTATTTACTTTGATGGTCACCTTAGGAATAGGTATTATAACCTCGATTTAGGATATCAAGTTAATGGCGACCTGTTGATCGGAGAGGGATTCGTAGGAGGAATTGATGATATTTATGTTTATGATAGAATCTTGTCCGATCAAGAGATTTATGATCTGTATATTCATGCTAATACGTGTGCACCTTTAGATACTGTAAATAATAAATTAGTTATCGGCAAGATTTTTGAAGATTTAAATGGAAATGGAACCTTAGATCTAGGTGAATATGCTAAAAATGGTTTTGATTTTCATTTAGCACCTTCAGGTTTAGATTTTAGATCTGGTTCCGGGGGGAAATTCAGCATGTATGCAAAGAAATATCAGTTACAAACGATGGTAGCTTCTAATAATATTTCAGAGCAATATGAATTTTCATTACCACAATCTCCAATTGATCTGACAAATTATCAACCTTACATTTATGATTTGGGGTGGATAGGTGTTCATTCGAAACCTGCTGCAACAAAAGACGTTATCGGTATATTATTTTATGACTTTAATGGAAATAATATATTTGATGGTAACGATTATGGATTAAATGATTTTACGGTTGAATTTCAACCTTCAGGTGTTTCTGTAATAACTTATGTCATGGGAATAATTTCCCAAAGATTAGATTCAGGAACTGTTCAGACACTGACCATCCCGATATCAATGCAGGATGAATGGGTTTTTTCAGCTGTACAAAATCCTTTGAATTTAATAGGTTATCTACCAGATAATTATGAGTTAGGTTATATTGGAATACATAAAAAGGAATATCCCTTATCAAGTTTTATTACAACTTTCCCCAATACTCTTGCACATAGTCGTAATGGTGAGATCAGCATTAAGCTCATCAATCAGGGAAATATTTCTTTGAATGGATCATTGATCTTAGATATTTCGGGTACGCAACTTATCAGAAAATTTGTTTTTCCCACCAATTATACCGAGTTGATGTTAAATGATTCAACTATTAGATATAATTTTCCTATATCGGGCCTGAATCCCCTGGAAGATATAACTTCAGGTCTAACTGTCTTTTCGCAGGCAGCACCAGGATCAAGGGTGTTAATTAATTACACATATACTGCTATAAGTGGATTTACATTGGCAGGTTCCGGCTTTATTACTATTGTCGCTCCCCATGATCCCAACTACATAGCAGTGGATCACGAAAAGATCTACAAACAATTTATTTCTGATCAAAATCAGTTAAGTTATACCGTTCATTTTCAGAATTTGGGAACTGCTCCAGCGGAAAATGTTGTGATTAGACAAATTTTACCTCAAGGATTAAAAAGCGACAACATTAATATCATAAGTTCAAGTTCGCCCACGAATTTTGAAAAAGTAATGAATGGAAATGAATCCGAATTGATATGGACTTTTGAAAATATAAACCTACCTTCTTTCTCAGAAGATAGTATTGGGTCCAGCGGGTATGTTTCATTTAGTTTGTTTCCTGAAACATTAGAAAAGAATGACTCCATTGTTTTGGATGCAGATATATATTTTGATTCCCAACCTGCCATCCAAACAAATGAGGCTATTACTTCTCTGATTTGTAAAGGAGAAGTTGGACAAAATATGGTCGATTTTATTTCTTTTGCAGCTTTATGTTTCGGAGATATAAGTGGTGGCGTGCTTATGAATGCGAACATTGATACAGCTTCCATGTCAATTATTTTCAATAATTTAGTACAAGTTCCCTACACTACAGATACACTTCATTTGCTAGCAGGTAATTATTCGGTATCAACTACTGATGAACTAGGTTGCTCACAAAGTCAATTCGTAGTAATCAAGCAACCGTCAAAACTCAATTCTTCTATCATAGATCTTTCAGAAGATAAAAAGGAATTACTTGTGGGAGGAGGCACTCCGCCTTATTCAATACTATGGAATAACGGTTACACTGGTTATGAATTGGATAATTTACCTGTAGGAACTAATATTTATACTATTACAGATGCTAATGATTGTACTTTGGAAGGCTTATTTGATAAATCGATTCTTAATATTAATGAATCATCTGCATATCAGGATATTAAAGTTTATCCCAATCCCGTGAAATCATTGATCAGTATTGAATGGAAGGGAGTAGATTTTAAGTCGGTTATATTAGATTTACAAGGCCGGGAGATAAAATCCTTTGGATTGAGCAATAATAAAGCCGTATTCGATTTTTCAGAATTAGGCACCCAGGTATATTTGTTAAAACTAACATCTATAAAAGGGTTTAACAAAATAATCAGATTAATTAAAATATGATCTCAAGTTTCAGTTTTGATAATTTATTTGAACTTATTTACTAGACCCAAACATCTGAGATTTATTCTGATTTCTAACTTTTAATTTCTAACTTCTTATTGAGTAATATCAAAACTTCAAGGGTTTATTTCTAACTGCCATAACTTAAGATTTCTCTTTAATGGCAACCCATGTCTTCCTTTGATTGATAATCATTGTTTGGAAAACACATACCGGAATTAACACGCTCTGGTACATAACGCTTGAGATTGGCATCCCGAAGTCCATCTTTTAGAAATGCGACCAATTGCTCTTTTTCTACTTCTGATAAGTTGAGTGGTTTGAAGAATGGTGAAAGCTGGCTGGCAGGTACGCGCCCATTTTCGGGAACAGCATCATTAAAATATTCTACTACTTCCTTAAGTGTTTGTTTGCTGGATCCATGAAAATATGGCCCTCCATCTCCAAGATTATATAATTGTGGTACTCTGAATTTGTAGAAATCTTCCGCTTTATTAGTAAAGCCGCCGCGACCTTTATTTCTAAGATCATTGATATCTGTTTTTAATCCACCATTTTCAAATAGATCTTTAACGCCCACTGCTGCAAAGTTAATTGACCCAAGATTAGGTTCTGAATGACACCTTACACATCCGGCTTTTCCAAAAAACACGATTGCTCCTGATTTCTGTTGCTCAGTCATGGCATTTTTATCGCCCTTTAACCATTTTTGAAAAGGCGCCTGGTTGGTAAGTAAGGCTCTCAGATAAGCTGATAAAGCAAAACTAGCAGCTTCATTTGAATACCTTTGTTCTATTGGCATCTCTGGAAATGCTGCATCAAACATTTTTTTATAACCAAATGCCTTGATACGCTCTTCGGTATATTTCATTCTATGTGTGATAAGGCCCTCTATGTTCTGACTTTCCAAACTGCCATAATGGGTATTGTTGCGCGCAGTACCAGGGTCAGATACTCCCCATTGGTCCTCAGTTCCTATATTTACTCCTTTTGAGCCAAAGGAACCATTCCACATCGAATTCGTCACAAATGCGGTATTCAATACTGCAAGTGGACGAGCTCCCTGAGCATCTATTTCCGAATCGTCATAAATACCATTCTTTGTTCTTCCGTCACCAAAATTGCCAAAACCTACTCCTCCATCAGCTATACCCTGGAATCTTCCGGGTCTGAATCCTTTTTCTGGTACATGACAAGAAGCGCATGTATATGTATTTAGAGATTGGTAATGTTTTGGCTCGATTGAGAACGCTGGTTCGAAAAAGAGTAAATTTCCCAACTCAACCTTCTCTTTTGTCAAAGGATTTTCGGGGGACTGAGGTATATTCGAATAATCAGTTTCTGATGGCAATAAATATTTAGCCGGGTCCACTATGAGTGATGACAATTCATTGTCAAGAGGAGAAAAAACCTCCTCAAACATGCATCCTGCAAGCAAAATGCAGAAGGAAATGATAATAAATTTATGTTTCATTACAAGGATTAGTTATAATTGTCGCACAAAAATACATCATTTTAAATTGATTAAGGATACTTTTTTGTTAATGATTTAATTAAATGGTTACTTTAATACTTCTTCGCATTTAGTTGAACCTGTGAAACTTAGGTGTAATAGTCTTTTGGGGAATTCGGACTTCAAAACAAGCTGTTATTTTTAATTCAAAGAACCTATATTTATTGGGAATTTCATATAAATGGCCATAAGTAAGTAACATGGTTTAAGTTTTAACTTAAACATTGTTTATTAATGGCAAAACGTGTAACTTTGAAACTCTAAATAAACATGATTTTTAAATGGCAATTCCATTTTCTCAAGATCTACTGATAAAGGTTGATGCACTCAAAGCAAGATACCCTGACGGTAAGCAAAAAAGTGCTTTAATCCCACTTTTACATATTGCACAAGGCGAATCCAATGGTTGGCTTGACGTGCCGGTAATGGATTATGTAGCCGAATTACTGGACATTACACCGATTGAAGTATATGAAGTGGCTAGCTTTTATACGATGTTCAATCTTCAACCTGTCGGTAAGCATCTACTTGAAGTTTGCCGCACAGGTCCTTGTATGTTGAATGGTTCTGATGATATAATCGCTCATATCCAGAAACGATTGAATATTAAAAATGGTGAAACCAGTGAAGATGGAATGTTTACTTTGAAAACTGCTGAATGCTTGGGGGCGTGTGGATATGCTCCAATGATGCAATTAGGCAAGTTCTATAAGGAACATTTAACCATAGAGAAAGTAGATGCGCTGATCGATGAAATGGGCGGCCATAAATAATTAGATTTCCAAGCAGAAAAGATATTATGTCTCAAAAATTATTGCTGAAAGACGCACACATAGAAGGAATCAGGTTTTATGAGAGCTACATAAAACAAGGAGGTTACGAAGCTGCTGCGAAAGCACTTAAGATGACCACTGACGAAATCGTGGAAGAGGTGAAGACTAGTGGACTGAGAGGACGTGGTGGTGCAGGTTTTCCCACAGGTATGAAATGGAGTTTTCTTGCTAAACCTGAAGGTGTTCCAAGACATCTGGTGTGTAATGCTGATGAATCTGAACCAGGAACATTTAAGGACAGATATCTAATGGAATTCCTCCCACATCTATTCATAGAAGGGATGCTTATCAGTTCTTACGCACTAGGTAGCAACGTTTCATACATTTACATCCGTGGAGAATATTCTTGGATCCCTGATATTTTGGAAGAGGCGATAGAAGAAGCTAAAGCCAACGGGTGGTTGGGTAAAAATATACAAGGTACCGGATTTGATTGTGAGATCTATGTGCATAGAGGAGCAGGTGCTTATATATGTGGAGAAGAAACAGCGTTGATCGAAAGCCTTGAAGGTAAAAGAGGTAATCCAAGGATCAAACCTCCATTTCCAGCTGTACAGGGTGTATGGATGAGACCTACAGTAGTTAATAATGTAGAAACAATTGCTGCCGTAGTGCCCATCATTCAGATGGGAGGCGCAGAATATGCAAAAATAGGGGTAGGTAGAAGTACAGGGACTAAATTGATCTCGGCATGTGGCAACATAAACAAGCCTGGTGTGTACGAGATTGATATGACCATTTCAGTGGAAGAGTTTATTTACAGCGATGAATATTGTGGTGGAATTCCGAATGGTAAAAAGTTGAAAGCTTGCATTCCTGGAGGTTCTTCAGTTCCAATTTTGCCTGCTAATTTATTGTTGACAACATCTACAGGAGCTCCCAGATTAATGAATTATGAAAGTCTGTCTGAAGGCGGTTTTGCGACAGGTAGTATGATGGGTAGTGGTGGCTTTATAGTGCTGGATGAGGATCAATGTGTGGTCAGACATACGATGACACTTGCCAGATTCTATAATCATGAATCTTGTGGACAATGCAGCCCATGCAGGGAGGGAACAGGTTGGATGTACAACATTCTGAAAAAGATCGAGAACGGCCAGGGAGCAATGAAAGATATAGATCTACTTTGGAATATTCAGTCCAACATAGAAGGAAATACGATCTGTCCTTTGGGCGATGCCGCTGCATGGCCGGTAGCTGCTTCCATCAGACACTTCAGAGATGAATTTGAATGGCATATCTTAAATCCGGATGAATGTCTTGAGAGAAATTATGGATTGGCGCACTATGCAGATCCTTTGGAAATAGCGATACCCGGATAATTATAAAATCAATTGACCAATTTTAAAGTATTGGAAAGAAGATATGAGTGAGATAATAAATTATACAGTTACCATTGACGGAGAGACCATTCAGGTCCCTGCAGGTACTTCTATACTGAATGCAGCACGTGCTATTGGAGGAAAGGTAGTACCACCGGCTATGTGTTATTATAGCAAATTGGATGATACGGGTGGCAAATGTCGTACATGCCTGGTCGAAGTAAGCAAAGGTTCGGAGAAAGATCCACGCCCTATGCCAAAATTGGTGGCCAGCTGCCGAACCAATGTGATGGATGGAATGGAAGTACGTAATCAGATGAGCGATAAAGTCCAGGAGGCTAGAAAAGGTGTCGTGGAAATGCTGCTTATTAATCATCCGCTAGACTGCCCGATTTGCGATCAAGCCGGAGAATGTGATTTACAGGACCTAAGTTTCGAACATGGTCTGGCTCACAGTAGATTTGAATTTGAAAAAAGAACTTTCGAGAAAGAGGATATAGGAGCGTTTGTCTCTCTTCATATGAACAGATGTATCTTATGTTATCGTTGTGTATTTGTCGCACAGCAGTTGACAGATGGCAGAGTGCATGGGATTCTTGGAAGAGGTGTTCACTCAGAGATCAGTACCTATATATCAAAAGCGATTGAGAATGATTTCAGCGGTAATGTGATTGATGTGTGTCCTGTGGGCGCTTTGACTGACAGAACTTTTAGATTTAAGAGTCGTGTATGGTTTACTAACCCGATGAATGGGCACAGAGATTGCGATAAATGTTGTGGTAAAGCAACGTTGTGGATGGTGGGAGATGAGATCTATAGGGTCACTGCGAGAAAAGATGAGCATGGTGAAGTGGAAGAATTCATCTGTAATACCTGCAGATTTGAAACGAAAGAAACTGCTGATTGGGTTATAGAAGGGCCAAGACATATTGACAGACATTCTGTTATTGCTCAGAATCACTATGAGTTGAATCCCGGTATGCCTCAGAAACTAATACAATAAAACGTAATAAAATACAATTCCACCTATGACGGATTGGACGATAATAATTGAAAAGGCCATTTTAGTAGTATCCATATTTGGGATATCATTGGTAGTAGCCATGTATTCCACCTATGGCGAAAGAAAGATCGCTGCATTTTTTCAGGACAGGGTAGGTCCAAATAGAGCGGGACCATTTGGCTTATTGCAACCGCTTGCAGATGGTGGAAAAATGTTTTTTAAAGAAGAGTTTATCCCAGATAAGAGTACTAAGTGGCTCTTTATAATGGGGCCTGGTATTGCGATGCTCACAGCTTGTATGACGAGTGCCGTGATACCATGGGGGCCGGATGTGGTACTTGCTAATAGAACTATCAGTCTTCAGGTTGCCAATCCTGACATCGGAATTTTATACATCCTTGGAATCTTGTCACTGGGTGTATTTGGAATGATGATCGGTGGCTGGGCTTCCAACAATAAATACTCATTGTACAGTGCTATTAGGGCATCTTCACAGGTCATCAGTTATGAGTTGGCCATGGGGCTTTCCATCATAGCCATCATCATGATGACCGGATCATTGAGTTTGAGTGATATCGTCGCTTCTCAACATGGTATTAATTGGAATATATTCTATCAGCCTTTAGGCTTCGTGATCTTTATGACGACTGCATTGGCAGAGTGCAATAGGGCACCATTCGATATGGCGGAATGTGAAACTGAGTTGATCGGTGGATATCATACAGAGTATAGTAGTATGAAGCTCGGATTCTTCCTATTCGCAGAATACATCAACATGTTTGTTTCATCAGCCATCATCGCTACGTTGTTCTTTGGAGGCTACAACTTCCCTGGAATGGACAGTATTCACAATCCTATATTATTGTCTACCTTAGGAGCACTAGTATTCTTTGCTAAGATCTTCTTCTTCATCTTTGTATTTATGTGGATCAGATGGACGTTGCCGAGATTCAGATATGATCAATTGATGCACTTAGGATGGAAGATGTTGATTCCATTGGCAATAATTAATATGTTATTGACAGGGTTTTTTACACTGTGGTTTCATTAGAAAAATGCTATTAGCGCATTGTCATTGGCTTTTGGATCTCATCTAGAAGTTAGAATAGCCTATATCTTTAAGAATAGAAGGCGAGTAATTATTAAGGGTAAATCGATAGTTTTAAAGATTGAACTTTAGAGCTCACTCGTGGTATTTTAATTTTTAAGCCTCCTCCACTTAAAAAAATTCCATCCTCAATGAAATCATATTCCCAGCATTTTCGTTAACGGAAAATAGCTTAGGCATTAGGGTATCCCTTAATGTCAATTTTTAAACCATAAAATTAAAGTATGAAAGGATATATCGTTTTACTGATAGGACTCGTGTCGAGTGTGATTTTCTATGAATGTAAATCTCTTGCATCAGGAGCAAATAACCTGAATGCCTTTACAGTGGCTCAGGACAAAGAACTTGGAGATCAGGTGGCTGGTGAGATCGCCTCTAAACCTACGGAATATCCGATTCTACCTGAAGCGGGTAATCAGGAGATATACAATTATATCCGCGGCATGAAAAACACCATCATTAATTCAGGTAAAGTAAAATACAAAAACGAATTTCCATGGGAAGTAAAGATCATCAAAGACGATAAGACACTGAATGCATTTTGTACACCTGGTGGACACATCTATGTTTACACTGGATTGATTAAATTTTTAGATTCAGAAGATCAATTGATGGGAGTTATGGGACATGAGATCGCACATGCGGATGGAAGGCATAGCACAGAGCAACTTACAAAGCAATATGGTATAGCTTTCATAGCAGATGCCTTATTGGGAAATAAAACAGCCTTAGGCCAAATTGCTGAAACTGTTGTTGGTGGACTGGCAGGACTTAGCTTTAGCCGGGCCAATGAGTCGGAAGCTGACTCAAAATCAGTTGAGTATCTTTGCGGATCCAGTATCAATGCTGCAGGTGCAGCTGGATTTTTCAAGAAAATGGAAGGAGAAAAGCAACCACCTACCTTCCTAAGTACACACCCTGCACCAGCAAATAGAATCGCTAACATTGAGAAGAAAGCACGGAATTTGAATTGTGCCGGTAGCCTGACTAACACAAGTGTTTATCAGAAGATGAAGGCAAAGTTGTAGAAGAAATATTTGAAATTTAACAATATGAGAAAGCGCTCCGGAAGGGGCGCTTTTTTTTCGGCCCAAAGGACTTTAGAGCTTAACATTTAAAAAAGAGTTTGTATTCTTTTTTGATATTTTTCTTAATTTATAATAATGTCAACACTTTCATGGTTCTTCTAATTTCTCCACCCTTTATACTATCCTACTGGGTTGACATTATGAAAATCAATTAGGTAAAGTTCGGCAGGAAATTATTATATTGATAATCAGGGTTATAAATATTATTTATTTTACAATAATGTTGGTTGTGGTATTGAATATCAAGTTGTTAGGTTAAATTTTAAGCTTTCTAAGTATTTCAGAATTTCTTTATTTCGCAGAATAAATCATCAGAGTTTCATTCTAACTTTTGATTTCTTAATTCTAACTTTAAGTTGAATGGTCTTAATGTTTCATGGAAGCTTTTTTGCTTCGAAACTTGGGATACTTAATTAAACGGCCACTCTTTACTCATATTCGCTTTGATCATATACACGATCGTTCCGAGGAAGATTACTGTAACTCCTCCCAACATCATCGTCGGTCCGGTTGCCACAAATAATGCCAACCACATCGCAATGGCCAGATAAACCGGCACCGGAAAAAACGGCATTCTGTACGGAAAATCTGACTCCTTTCTTGACTTTCTTAACAAGATCAATCCCCATGCCTGGCTGACGAATTGGATCAAAATACGCATAGCTAGTATCGCACTAATTACATGGCTCAATTTGAACAATAAACTGAAGACGAAAGCTACTGCCCCTAGGAATAACAACGAGACATATGGAAAATGTTTTGTCGGATGTAACTTGGCAAAAACAGGAAAAAATGCCCCATCCACAGCTGCTGCATATGGTATTCTGCTATAACCAAGCGTTGCGGAAAATACTGATGCAAATGCCACCCAAAGAATTAGTAGTGTCAAAATATTGGCTGCAGTGTCACCCATCAGCTGCTGCATGAATACACTCAATACTGCTTCTGAATCTTTAGCGATATTCCACGGAATTACACTCACCACGCTGATATTCATCATCATATATAGAAAGGCAATACCGGCGATAGAGATAAACATACTCTTCGGAATATTCTTTGAAGGATTCGTGATTTCACCTCCCAGATGGCATACGTTGTAATATCCCAGATAACTATAAACGGATTTAATACACGAATATCCAAGAGCTGCCACAAATGCATAGTTGAGTTGCAGCCCGTCATTGATGTGTTTGATTGGTTCCAGAAAATTGCCATGAGCGATGCCTCCACCAATGATCCACAGCAATGCAATGATGACACCGACCCATAGAAAAACACTGATTTTTCCTATTTCTTCGATCTTTCGGTATAACAGCACCACGATCAGAATCACAACTCCACCACTTACCAATTTTGCTTCGATCGTAGAAAGAGGATATAAATATTTGAGGTATGCCGCGAAACCTATAGAAGCAGAGGCGATCACCAACGGAGCCTGAATCATGGTCTGCCAGACAAAAAGAAAACTCATGAGTTTACCTGCCTTGTTTTTATCGTATGCTTCTTTAAGGAAATTGTAAGATCCTCCTGCCTTTGGAAATGCAGCCCCAAGTTCACTCCAGACCATGGCATCCACGAAAGACAATACTGCACCGGCTATCCAGGCGTATAAAAAGTAAGGCCCATTCATCATAGATATCACCATCGGCAAGGTGATAAACGGTCCAATGCCGACCATGTCTATCATATTGATCGCAGTGGCCTGGGCAAGTCCTAATTTTCTCTCAAGTTTTATTTCGGACATGTGTCGAAGCTTAATAGAAATGGTTATAATTGTAAATATAATGCGACAGGTGCAATTAATATCTGTAATTTTAAGACTTCATTTCAAATCATTTAGCTTCTTATTACGTTCAAGTGATTATAAAATTAATTAGTTATTAATATGAGAATCGTCATAGTTTTCTTTTGTATCATATTTATGAGTCTAGGACTTACATTGGAGGCTCAAACTCAGCGTATAGACACCGTTTACTTCGGTGGTAACAACATGCTTTGAATTATTACTGAAACGGGAGACACTGCCTATCTAGACCAACTGAATGAAGTATCGATTTCATCAAAGCAACAATTTTCGAGTAAAGAGGAATACGATAAATATATGCGCTATAGAAGGTATGCGGCCATCGTGTACCCATATGCCCTGGAAGCCATGCGTATCTATCATGAGTCAAAGGAATCTACTCGTGGTATGACAAATCGTGAACGTAAGAAATTCATGAAAACGCTCGAAAAGGAAATGGAGGATCAGTTTGAAGAGCCTTTGAAAAAATTAACCAGGACTCAGGGCATGATCCTGACCAAAATGATAGAAAAGGAACTCGACGAGCCTTTCTATGATGTCATTAAAGAGATAAAAGGCGGATGGTCCGCATTTTATTACAATACTACGGGAAGGTTTTATGGATATCACCTCAGGGATGGATATATAAGAGGTGAGGATGTCATCCTGGATATGGTATTGGATGATTATAGGCTGAGTGTAAAGAAGTAATTGATATTGGTTGACAATCAGTTATAAACCATTTTCCTAAAAGATTGTCTTACCTTTGTTTTTTATTACACAGACCATGTCAGATATTCGTCTTACTTCCCCTGAGAAATTACAGGACTGGCTTCTAGCCAATAATGAACCAAAATTCCGACTGGGACAGATCCAGGAATGGATATGGATGAAGCAGGCAAGGGGTTTTGATCAAATGTCAAATTTATCCAAAAGCCTCAGAGAAAAACTCTCTGCTGATTTTGAATTTAAATGTCTGACAGTGGACATGCAGCAAAATAGTAACGATGGCACCATCAAAACTCGCTTTAAACTATGGGATGGGAATCTGATCGAATCTGTCCTGATACCTGTTCCTGCGGATAATAGATTTACAGTATGTGTATCCACTCAAGTAGGATGTTCACTTACTTGCAAGTTTTGCGCAACCGGACGCATGGGCAGGATACGAAATCTTGACTATCCGGAGATTTACGATCAAGTCGTCATGGTGCAAGAACAATGCATGCAGGTATTCAATCATCCATTGACAAATATCGTATACATGGGCATGGGCGAACCATTGCTCAACTATTCCAATACATTACAAAGCATCCACTACATCACTTCTCCCAAAGGCCTTGGTATGTCACCTTCCCGCATCACCGTAAGTACTGCCGGCATCGCTAAGATGATCAGGAAACTGGCGGATGATGGAACCAAAGTCAATCTGGCACTCAGCCTGCATGCTGCCAATGATGATAAGCGCAATGAAATAATGCCAATCAATGATCAGAACGGGATCGACATTTTGATGGACGCATTGGAATATTTCTACACTAAAACAAAGAATCGGATCACCTACGAATATCTTGCTCTCGAAGGATTCAATGATAGCGTTGAAGATGCCAAACAGTTAGCTGCACTTACTAAAAGATTTCCCGTCAGAGTAAATGTTATCGAATACAATACAGTGGCAGGTATTGACTTTCATAAGACCAGTGAAAAGCAACTTAACCTATTTGCCAACACATTGACTCGACATGATGTCAATCTTACAATCCGGAAAAGCCGTGGAAAAGACATCGATGCAGCCTGTGGACAACTAGCCAATGCAGAGGTGGTGTGAATTAATCAGGATTTGATTAATAAAATCGCTTACTTTTGATTTTTTAAATTCAAGATCAACATATACATATTGGAAATTACTAAGAGTAAGGTAGTAGGATTGGAGGTATTATGGATATTGGTTGCAGTAATCATAGCAGCTATCGTCATTACGCCCATCTATTTTAATGCAGAGCACTTTCCATTTTATTGGACGAATGGCATCTTTGTCTTTGCATTTATAACTTATACAAGGCTGATGTTTTTCATTAATAGTTCGATGTTAACGCTGCATGTTAGTGTCAAACTTTTCTTTCTTGCCACCGCAGTTCCGTTTACTTTTCTTTTGATTGATATGTTCAATGACTTTCAGGTATATCTTGATAACAATGGTACAAAACCATTTTTCGGTCATTTGCTTGATCAAAAGCAGATATCAATGGAGATATACCTGCGCAATGAGATTTTGCTTTTTGGGGTAGGTGCCATCATCACTTCCATTATTTTTCCGGTCTTCATAGTCATAAGTATATGGCGATTCAGAAACAGGGGCAGACATATATGATTATTTGATGACAATGAGTCTATGCATTCTTCTGACGCCATTTTCATCTGTCAACCTTGCCATATAAGCACCTGATGGCACATCCTCCGCCCGGAAGCTATTGTTTTCAACCTTAAATTCATATTTAACTCCGAGCACATCGAACAATTCTGCTTTGACATATACTTCTTTGCTTTTGATAAATACAAACTCAATAGTTGGATTTGGATATAGCAGGAATCCATCAAATTCTTTATCAATAGTTGTGATAGGATTTGCAACAACCAAAGCCTTATTTGAAGCGGTTAGCTCTGATATTCTCCCATCAGCATCTATCTTTTCATAATTCGTGTATTTGAGTAATGTCTTATATTTTCCTTCAAAATTATCTTTAACTCTAAATTTTAGTATTCCAAGTGGTACATCATGAACAATAGCATTCACCCCAAGATTTTTAACAATGCCAAAGTGCAATTTCCCCTTTTCCTTTTCCAGTACAAAATTAGGAGGACTTTTTTTGTCAAGCCATCTCTTTTCAAAAACGACATCTGTTAAGGTCAGCAATGTTGTGTCGAATTCGACGGAATAGGCCATTCCAAAGAGCGAAAAGTTATTATTCTTAGCAAATATCATTTCCAGTTCAAATTCTTCCCCACCTTTTAAACTGTCTTCCAGATCACCAAAAGTGAGGTCGTTTCCTTCGACATTATATCCTCCCCAAGTAGAGTAAGTCTGATTCCTGGAAAAGAAATTATTAGTGACAGCATTAAAATCTTCTTGATTGATGCTGCCGCTTCCGTTACAATCTATGTGTTTATAGTTTAAATTCTGAAAAGTGTTTTTGGACCACTCATCAGAATAAAATGGATTCCAGAAATCTGCATATAATTCCCGCTTCGCTCCTGAACTTTTTAAAGCCGGTCCTATATTTAAAATGTCCAGATTATTAACTATTCCATTGTGGTCTGTGTCTCCCGGCCAGACGCAATCTCCTATGCATTTCTCATTATGCTCCTCTGAATCAAAACATTCATATGCAATATCTTTAATAAGTGAGATATTTGACAGCATAGTATCCACTCTGCTGAAATGATCAGTGGTAAGGTCCGCCTTATGATAAGTCATAGCAAAATCAAGTCTGATGGATTGGCCATTATTTAAAGTACCTAGGTCAAAATTCATGAATCCCCTGGGGTCAATAAAATCCTTACCAAGTGTCTTCATGCTCCATCCTGAGGGATTCGATGGGGAAGAAGGATAAATATATTTTGTGTTATTTGTAGAGTTGAGATCATATCCATTCCCGCCATAAGTGAGATTGACATTGTTTAACCATCGATTGCTGATATAATTATAAAAATTCAAGGGCGAACCGGGATCTGTCGCAGCTGCATTATTTGCCGCTTTATCATAGACGATCGTTCCGTCCATCCTTCTATTCAGGCACGTAAGAGATGTCATGGGGGACTTCTCTCTATATGCATTGTAATGTGCTCCGGGCTCTACGCATGGATTTAGGTCGATTTCAGTCTTATTATACACATACACTGAATTCGTTGCAGAAGAACTTCCGATGTAATCATCTTTAATGCAACCCAGGTCAAAATCAAAGTAAATTCCAAATTTAGCATCCTTCACATTATTATTAGTATTATAAATAGTAATGGTAGAGAAGATCGTGTTGTTCAGTATGGGGTTTATGTCTGAGGCAAATGCAAAATTCAGCGTCTGAATTTCCATATTTGCATTGGCTCCATGATATAATGACCAATTCATATCACCGGGGATTTTATTGGGACATGCCGGATCAGGTATTGGATAATCACCTGAATATGGATCATAGATGCCATCTTTATTTTGGTCATAAAAAGGGGCCAGATCCCTATCCGGCCAAATTATACCATCGTAATTTTTGGAATATTTGTTGCCTCGTCCCGGCCAGGAAAGAATGTGATCGGAGGGCTTTGAATCAATTTTTTTATTGTCATTATAATCATCTATAAGAGCAAGGACTTCCCAGCTTCTGACTTGCCATATTTTATTGTATTGAGGATAGTAATCGCTCCCGTTTTCTACAGGTCCTGGTATATTATTAAATTTATTAAACGGCGGGACAATATAATCGTTATTTGTTATGAACATCCCTTTTAATGCGCCATCTGCATATCCGCCCAGGATGGTTGCAAGAGAAAAGATAGAACTTACCGGATAATCTTCATCATCTGAAGGGTTGATTACTAAACCCCCCTGACCATTATAAACGGGCAATTGGATCAATCCTCCTGTATTATTACTCCATGCTTTTACATGATTACAATAAGTAGAAACAAATGTAGATTTTTGGCCATAAGTTACCAATGCGGAACTCATTATAATGCAAAATAGAATTAGTTTCATTCCGATGTTTATTTATGTATCACTAAGCGCTCAATGGATGTAGACCCGTCTGATTTCCTTAATTTAACGATGAAAGCGCCATTTGGCATCTGGTCTGTGGCGAAAGAGTTGTTTGTCACTGAAATGTTTGATTGTTTACCAAGATAGTCTATTAATGTAGCCTGCACAAAAGTATTATAATTATTTTTTATGAAAACCATTTCCTTGGCTGGATTCGGGTAAAGTATTAATCCTGTAAAGTTGTTTGGGGATGCAGTATTTGGGTCGTGTATGACTATAGATGTTGGAGAGGAATAAAGTGGTAAAAGCTCGCCACTGGCATTTATTTTTTCATAATTACTGTATTTGAAAATGGCTAAATGTCTACCGGTTATTTGTTTTTTAACCCTAAATTTTATTCTTCCCAGATCTACATTCTTTACTTGAACATCATTACCGAATTTTTTTACAACCCCAAAATGAACTTTTCCTTTTTCAGCCTTGACGATTGAATAAGGGCCTCCTTTTTTATCAAGCCAGCTAACTTCAAGTATGCCCTGCACATAGTCAAGCAATTCTGCATCATATTCTACTGTAAAACCAAGTCCATATAAGCCTAAATATTTATGTGGGCTAAGAATCAGGTCTAAGACAAATTCATCTCCGACATTGAGACTGTCATATTCCAATCCAAATGTAAGATCCTCTCCTTCGCTATTATATCCACCCCAGGAAGTATTGCTATAATTGGCTGAGAAAAAGTTGTTTTTCACTATTTCCAGATCGTTCGTCGTGATCGTCCCACTTCCATTACAATCCAGATATTTCATATTTGTCTGATCAGGTGTTTTCTGGGTCCAATTTTCAGCATAAAAAGGCCCCCACCAATCTGAATTTTGATTTCTCTTTACACCCTTATCGTTGAAATTGGCTCCGATGTTTAGTATGTCAAGATTATTTACGATACCATTGTTGTCAGTGTCACCCGGCCAGACGCAATTATTGTCGCATCTTCTTTTAAGATCATCAGAGTTGATGCAGCTGTTGTAAAATTTCTGGATCGAACTAATATCCACAAGCATACTGTCCACACGGCTCAAATGGTCAGTAGTGAGATCAGCTATATGGTATGAAAAAGCAAAGTCAAGCACGACACTTTGATTTTTAACTATTTTGTCAAGATTGAAATTCATAAATCCTCGAGGGTCATTCATAGCAGCACCTTGCGACATCATGCTCCAGCCGTTTTCATTTGATGGAGAATCAGGAAAAATATAATTAGTCAGAGAGGTTGAGTTTATATTAAATCCGCTGCCTCCATAGGTTAAACTTGCATCGTTCAAATATTTTGTACTAATGTATTTATAATATCCATCCGGTGAATTTGGGTCATTACTTCCTCCTTTTGAATCTTCCTTGTCATAAATAATAGAGCCGGTCATAGCGCGATTCAGACAAGTGATAGATTGCATTGGGGATCTGACGTTGAATGAATTGTAACTTTTTCCTCCGATATTGCAAGGGCTTTGATCAGTTTCGAATTTATTATACACATAGATCGTGTTATTTATAGAAGATGTTCCTATATAATCATCGAGCATGCAGCCCAGATCGAAATCATAAAACAGCCCAAATTTCGCGTCCTTTAAAACAAGATTTTGATTAAAAACTTTTATTCTGGCGAATATGGTGTTGTTCAATAATGGGATGTAATCAGAAGCAAATCCATACATAAGGGTTTGTATTTCAAGATCTCCGCTGCTTGAATGATAAAGAGACCAGGTCATTTCACTTGGTATCTTGGCGGCACAACTTGACTCTAAAATAGGAACGTCACCATCATATGGGTCGTATTTTCCATCGTTGTTTCTATCATAGAATGGCGCCAGATCTCTATCCGGCCAGGTAATTCCATTTAATTCTTTGGCATGATCATTTCCGCGGGCGGGCCATTCCAATACATTCAAAGTCGGCTCGTGATCTATAATTCCATTATCATTATAATCATTAATAAGGGATTGGACCTCCCATTTGCGGACAGTCCAAAACCTGTTATAGCCCGGATAGTATTTTTTAGCTGTTTCAAGAGGTCCTGGTATTTTTACAAATTGAAGGTAAGGATCGTTGACAAGATTGTTGCTGCTGTTAAATAGTCCCCGAAGATTTCCATTGGCATATCCGGCTACATTTGGAGAGATTGAAAAAATGGAAGAAGTTGGATTGTCTGTTTCATTTTGAGGATTGACGATGAATCCTCCATTGGCTGGAATATTGGAAGGTATTTGAAATAGTCCGCCGATGGTATTGCTCCATCCTTTGACTCCATTGCAATAAAACGAATTATATGCAGGTACCTGTGCATGTAAGCTGCACGATAGAATTGTTATAAATGTGATAAAACTTCCTTTCATGGCCCTCAAACTCTGTTGAAAACTGCAGGTATTTTTGGCAAATCAAATATGGCATTTTGTTAAAAAAAACCTGCTTTAGCGAAGTTAATATAAATCACTGTAAAAATCTAATACTCAGTAGTTTAATTTGAGAAAACTAAATGTTAAAGTTTTTTAGATCATGGATGTTCATAATTTGCCAATTTATAATTGGTTGCTTGTTTGAAAAATTAAATTACTTTATTATAATTAATTTTCCAACGAATATCCTTCCTGACTCGTCTTTGGCATGTATAATATAAAAACCTGAAGGAATATTTTCCGTGGAATATTGATCATTGTTAAGTTTCATAATATAGCAATTGCCATAATTGTCAATTAATTTAATTTCATTAAAATCTCTGTTTGATTCTATGGTAAAGCTATTTGAAGTTGGATTTGGAAAAGTATGAAGTCTTGTTATTAAATTTTCTTTGGTAGAAATCGTTTTAGTAATAGAGATCGTTTTAGGCGATGCGGTCAATGGAGAAATTTTTCCTTCTGAACTGATCTGTTCATAGTTTGAAAATTTAAAAATTGAGATAAAATCTTCATTTACTCCATTTTTTGTAAGAAAACGCATTTTTCCAATATTCGCGTTTTTGAATTTGGCCTCCTGATTATTAGTTTTGACGAGAGCTATATGAACTTTGCCATCCTCCATCTGAATTAATTCGAAAGAATTGTCAGGGCTTCCAATGGACACGTATAGTTGGTTAAAAGTCATGAGTGTAAGTTTTGTTTCGTCGTATTCTACTGTAAATGCAAGACCTGCGAGGCTGATTGAATCTGTTTGCCCCAGGACTATATTTAATTCAATTATTTCAGAAGGTCCAAAAATATCTTTCTTCGATACGAAGGATAATTCATTTCCGGGGTCATTATATCCACCCCACTCGGTAAATTCTTTGTTCTTTAAATAGAAATTATCAACATTTATTTGATAGTCAATAGCATCAATTATCCCGTCACCATTGCAATCAAAATGTTTGTAATTAATGTTTTCAGCACTAATATTATTCCATTCTTCTGCAGTAAATGGAGCCCACGATTTTGTCGTATTGAGCCTCCTGATTCCTGCAGTATCTTTTGAAATTCCAATATGTAGGGCATCGAGATTATTTACAATACCATTGCGGTCAGCATCACCAGGCCACACACAATCTGATTCGCACGGTTGATGTAATTCATCAGAATTAAAACATCTTTCATAAAATGATTGAACCATTGGAATATGCTCCAACATACTATCTACATTGCTATAATGTGCTATTGAAGTATCCGCTGGATGGTGTGTATATGCCAGATCCACAATAGCTGGTGAATCTTTGTAAATATCTCCAAGATCAAGATTCACATACAATCTAATGTCCAATCCAACCTCTGCTAATTCCGCCATAGACCAGCCATTGGACTTGGTAGGTGATTCACTATATAGATAATTGATGAATTCTGTTGAATTCGGATTATATCCGTTTCCTCCATATGTCAGTGGTGTGCCGTCCGGCCATTTATTATTCATCAGGTCATATAATTTCAAATTTGTTAGAGTGTCTGATAAACTCAATCCATAAGGATTTGACATCATTGAGCCCAGCATTTTTTTATTTAAAATAGTAATTGATTGGTTTGGAGTCGCTTTTTTAAAAGATTTATTAGGGTAACAAGATTTCAAATCTTCACTTGTTAAATTATAGGCATAGATCGAATTTGTACTTTCCGAAGTACCTACCATGTCATCTAAGGGGCACCCAAGGTCAAAGTCATTGTATAGAGACATTCTGGCTTGTTTAAGAGTATCTAAATAACTATTAATAGTAAGCCGGACGAATAGTGTATTATTGATCTGCTCAATAGAATCAGATTGAAAAGCGTAAATTAATTTTTGCACTTCAAGACCTTCCGGACTTCCATAATCTGAGAAATAAACTGACCAAAGCATTTCATCTGGAATTTTTTCTTTGCAATTCATTTCCAAAACAGGATAATCTCCTTCGAACGGATTATAAATACCATCATTATTTCTGTCATAAAATGGTGCGTAATTATTTTCATTCCAATCTAATCCATCTAATTCGAGCGAGAGTGGATTCTTATTGCCTGGCCAGGTGAGTATGTTCAGAGAAGGTATATTGTCTATTTGTTGATTATCTTCATAGTCATTAATAGTTGATTGAATCTCCCATTTCTTTACAGACCAGACTTTATTGTATTTATAATTAATAGAGCCTTGATCAGAAAAAGGTCCGGGAAAACCTCCGGCCAAAAAAAAATCATCTGATCGAATACTTGTTGACATCACACCTAATTGGCCATCAGTAAATCCAGCAATATTTATTCCCGAACGGTAAATAGTGGAAATATAATCTGTCAACTTATTTTCGCTTACAGCAAATCCAGAAGAATTGCTTTTTTCAGTAGGGCAGAAAATAGCTCCTATAGAATTTGTATTAGCAAGAATGCCATTGCTATTAATGGTTATTATTGCTGGTTTATTTTGGGAGAAAATAGGCGCACTAAAGATTACTAGAAATAATGTGACAATTTTTTTCATGGTAGTATATTTTGCATTAATCCATAAATAAGCCATTCGATTAAAGGGCTTTAATCGACGGATTTAATAAAATTAAAAATTGTAGCCATAAATGTTTTATGGCATACTCGTGTTAGTTAATAGATGAAATTGAACTACTGATCTGTGTTATATATTTTGATAACGACCACAAAAAGTGAAACGCTGTTTATTATATTAATAAAAAGATCAAGTTTGACTTACAAACTTGAATCCTAATCTGATTTTAAAAGACTCGTGCGAAATTATTACTTAAAATATTTATCTATAAAACTTATAATCTTCACCAAATAATCCTGAGCATTCTCAGGTTACCAATCCCCATGTCCATCACCCATGTACATGGTAGCTTCTGATTCTACGCCATTTGCATCCAGTGCTTTTTGCAACAGAGACATCTGCGTGACGGGAATCAAAGGGTCCACTGAACCATAGAAAGAAATGGTTTTTGGGGAATCAGTTGTCACACGTTTGGCAGGACTTACCTCAGCATATAAAGCAGGGTTTTGGGAATAGGTGACATTTCCTACGAGTCCACCAAGTATTGCGTTATATATCGGATGATTTATATAGGCGGTATCTGTCAGATCAGTCGGCCCGACAGTATTACAAATGCCTTTTACAAAAAGATTCGGGTCGAATGCATAACCGTATAACATTGATAAATGAGCTCCGGCAGATGCGCCAAAGAGAAAATATTGCTTAGAGAGATTGTACTTGGGCAATTGAATTTCGTCTATTGCTTGCTGAATATCATTTATCTGCTTTGGATAACCCGGACTTCCCGGAGTAGCGAGCTGATAATTAAGGTTCATGACAGCATGGTCGGGATAAGTTGATTTTAGCCCATTGAAAAGGTCATTAAAGTCAGCTTTATCTCCTGCACTCCAGCCTCCGCCATGTATTAGTATGAAAACTTTGGTGCTGTCTGAGTTTCTGTTTACAGGCAGATAAAGGTCCATTTTTTGTTGGGAATGGATTCCATATGAAAGATCAGTGATTGTAAAAGATTTTTTCGGATCGTAACTAGTTACATTATTGATGGAATCTTCTTTCACGCAACCCAGAAATAGGGACATTACAAAAGAGATGGTTATTAATAATTTAGATCTAATCATTGGTTGGTTTTTCTGAAATAATGTTCCGAGTGATGCTCCCAATAGTTAATAACTTTCTTTCATGGTCAATAATTGTATCAGAAAAGGCGAAATCTGGAAAATTTATAATGGATAAAATGTAATTTAATATAAAAGTAAAATCAATTCTGGTAAAATATAATTTTTTCATCCTTCCTTTTCACCAAATATATTTTATAATTGATTAATATTTAATAAATTATGCATTATTTCTGCACAAAAGCGTACCTTTGCACCGCTTTTCAAAAATAGGCACTTAATGATAAAAGAAATCCGCAACATAGCGATTATCGCCCACGTCGATCACGGTAAAACTACCCTTGTCGATAAAATCCTACACCAGACAAATCAATTCAGAGATAACCAATCTTCCGGTGAACTGATCCTCGACAGCAATGACCTTGAGCGCGAACGTGGTATTACCATCGTTGCTAAAAACGTTTCTGTCATGTACAAGGGCGTTAAGATCAACATCATCGATACTCCAGGTCACGCCGATTTCGGTGGTGAAGTAGAGCGGGTATTGAAGATGGCTGACGGTGTGATCCTTTTGGTAGATGCATTTGAAGGCCCTATGCCTCAGACACGTTTCGTGACGATGAAAGCACTTGCACTCGGTCTTAAACCGATCGTAGTTGTAAATAAAGTAGATAAAGAAAACTGTCGTCCTGACGAGATCCACGAATTGATCTTCGACCTTTTCCATGCTTTGGATGCTACTGAAGACCAATTGGACTTCCCGGTAATCTTCGGTTCGTCTAAACAGGGATGGATGAGTGAAGACTGGAGAGTTAAAACTGATGATATTACTCCCCTTTTGGATTCGATAGTTGCAAATATACCTCCTGCGCCTTTTCAGGAAGGTACACTTCAAATGCAAGTTACTTCACTCGATTATTCAAACTTCGTAGGTCGTATCGCCATCGGCCGTGTATTGAGAGGTACTATTAAAGAAGGTCAGCCAATCACACTAGCGAAAAGAGATGGTAGAATGTTGAAAGGCCGTATCAAAGAATTACACACTTTCGAAGGTCTTGGCAGGGTGAAAACAACTGAAGTAATGAGTGGTGACATTTGTGCTGTTGTTGGCTTGGAAGGATTTGAGATCGGAGATACCATCTGCGACTTCGAGAATCCGGAAGCATTGGCAGCGATCCAGATCGATGAGCCTACGATGAACATGTTGTTTACGATCAATAACAGTCCTTTCTTCGGTAAGGATGGTAAGTATGTAACATCAAGACATATCAGAGAGCGTTTGATGAAGGAAACTGAAAAGAATCTTGCGCTTAGAGTAGAAGATACAGAATCACCTGATGCCTTCATGGTATATGGTAGAGGAATTTTGCACCTTTCAGTATTGGTGGAAACTATGCGCAGAGAAGGATACGAATTACAATTGGGTCAGCCAAGAGTAATCGTAAAAGAAATAGATGGCAAGAAACATGAGCCGATCGAGACATTGATAGTGGACGTTCCTGCTGAATTATCTGGTAAGGTGATCGAGCTTGCTACTCAGAGAAAAGGTGAATTGACCATCATGGAGCCAAAAGGTGATCTTCAGCATTTGGAGTTCAACATTCCTTCAAGAGGTATCATGGGTCTTAGAAACCAAGTCCTTACTGCTACAGCAGGTGAGGCGGTGATGAACCACAGATTCAAGGCATTCGAGCCATGGAAAGGTGATATCACAGGAAGAAATATGGGTGTATTGGTTTCTATGGAGACAGGTCCTTGTACGGCTTACTCGATCGATAAATTGCAGGATAGAGGAAGTTTCTTCGTCAATCCGGGTGAGGAGATCTATGAAGGACAGATCTTGGGTGAGCACATCCGTGAGAATGACCTTGTGATCAACATCGTAAGAGCAAAACAGATGACCAACTTCCGTGCAGCTGGTAAAGACGATGCTACGAAGATGCCACCTGCTAAGAAGTTCTCATTGGAAGAAGCGATGGAATACATCCAGGCGGACGAATATGTAGAGATCACACCGAATGCTCAGCGTATCCGTAAAATCGTATTAAACGAAAGCGAAAGAAAGAAAAACGCTAACCCGGCATTGGCAGGGATTAAAATGTAAGTTCGAATTATTATAAATTATAAAGGCGATGGGAGAGATTCTGTCGCCTTTTGTTTTTATGTGGATTTTTTAGGCTGTAGGCTGCAGGCTATAGGCTGTAGGCCGCTCCGTAAGAATTCTTGTGCAATAATGGTGAAGGTTTCCCATTGAATCCATTTCAACCCATTCTCGACTTCTTATCAGTCAATTTTCCGAAAGTGATAAATAAAGCAGTAAATATCAAATTTGCACGCTGGCGCCAGTCTATGACTGGTGACCTTGCGAAGACTTAATAATAACTTTAGGTAATGTCACCAGTCACAAAAAGGCGCGAGAGAGGAGCTGTCCGCTTTAGACAAAGATTTGCTAAAATGTATCGAGGACATCGAAAAGCTCGACCAAGATACCAAACAACATCTGTTTTTCCTCATTAACAATGTCATCCAAAACTATAAAACTAAACTCGCTTTCGCTAAATAAAAAAAGCCCCGCATCTGCAAGGCTTTTAATTAGCTTCTTATCCACCGATCTGATCAAATTCTTTATTCACCTCCCATCCCCGCAACTTCCACCAAATATATAATGAACCTATGGGTATGGCGGCGGCCGAATAAAAATCCTGGTAGCCAAGCATTAAATCACTTCCAAGGAAATAAAAACTTAATAACTTCCAGTCAAACCCGATATTCTTATCAGCAAAAAATGTTGGAAAATTGATAAATACAGGTAATAAATACTTCCACCATTTGTTGTAAATATTGGCCTTATATATCTTCCAAATTGTAAATAAGTTAAAACTTAAAAACAAAATGCCTAATAGTTTGACGATTAATACCATTTTTTCAAATTTTTATTCATAGGTTATGCCATGGCACTTAAATGGTATAACTAATACTGTATCTTTTTTATGAATCCATATTTTTAACTCCCCCTCCCTTTTGACAATTGTATCGCCTTTTTCTAAATATTTTTTGTAATATATCCCCCAACTTCCACCAGAATCATAATACTTTTCATCCCTACCTGTAACAGGACTAACCCCATAAAGAGTAAAAGAACGTCCTTGGATAGGAATCTTTTTTAAAATTAAATTAACTCGTTGATTCTTATAATAATTTACTGCATTTTCACACTCATCACCACAACCCGAGAGCACAAGTACCCATATAAAACTTAATAAAAATTTCATGGTTGAGGAAGTTTAGTGAATAATACCCTGTTTTACTAATACTAGTTCTCGCCCCCAATGGAATCCCACCCCCTGCACCTATTCCTGCTGAATTAGTATGAAATCCTGGAGCTTTTTTAATTGAACCATTTTGAATTTGAACAGATCTAGAGTATCCGCCAATTAAACCCAGGCCAACTGATCCACCTGCAGCCGCACCGCCAATATATTCTAAAGAGCTTGGTCTGCTTAAATCCGTTCTTTCATGAATATTTATTTGCACTGACAGATCGAATCCTGGAGCTGAAACCCCTGATCCGCCACTTGCTCCCGCATGCTGGCGCCAGTATCCCATCAATTCCATTCGACCCATTCCCAATGTTCTTCCAATCAAATATCCGATAAATATAAATAAAACCACAAATATCTAGCTAGTACGCTGGCGCCAGTCTCTGACTGGTGACCTTGCGAAGACCTACAATCATTTGTTTTTAAGGAAAACTATAAGATCAACTTAGATTATCACCATTTAAAAACTGGCGCCAACAGCGTAATCTAAAAGTTCATCTACTTATAGGAAACATTAAGCTCTACTTTCATGTTTGTATTATAACTAGCGAAATTGTAATTTTGTATATTCGCTTAGCAGGATAATAGGCAAAGACTGGCTTTAGCGGGGGAAGTTACATCTGATAAACCAATTACAAGAAGACAAGAAGAAGAAAGCCTAATAAACAATGACATAATGCTGACTAGGCTTATTTTTCAGAAATTTTTTAATCAAAATTTACAAATTTTAAATTAAGTTATTATGTACACAACATATCATTTAACATCAGCACAGGAAGTAAGTACAGATATACTGGATGCCATAAAAGCTACCTTTAAATCAAAGCCCATAACCATTATTGTGGAAGAGGATGACAGCGATTTTGACCTTTCTGTGGATATGAAAGCCGTGTTGGACGAACGATTACAGGAAGATGAAAGCACTTATATCTCTGGTGAAGATTCTATTGACCAGCTCAATAAAAAGTATGATTTATAAAATCATCGTTTCTCCACGTGCTCAAAAAGAGATTGAAAACGCCATTGATTATTATGCTATGTACAGCGTAGATGCACCAATAAATTTTCTTGCCGTTCTGAAAGAAACCTATACCACATTGGAAAAAACTCCATTTTATAGAGTTCGTTATAAAAATGTCAGAGCATTAAAGATTAAAAGGTTTCCGCATTCCTTGTATTTTATCATCGATGAAGATAACAATACGGTTAAGATTCTTTCCTGCTTCCACAACAAAAGAAATCCAAATAAAAGACCGTAAATTTAATTAAAATCACATATATCTAGCTAATACGCTGGCGCCAGTTTTTAACTGGCGACCTTGCGAAGACATAATATTAACTTTAGAAATGTCCCTAGTTACAAACTGGCGCCAGCGGGCAAGTTAAATCTTGTACCACTAAAGGAAACATTAAGCCCTACTTTCATGTTTGTATTTTATCAATCGAAATTGTAAATTTGTTTATTCGATTCGATAGGTCAACGTTCACAGACTGGCGCGAGCGGATAAACATTTCACTAAACAAACAAATGTTTTTGACATTCTTTGAACAAATTATTAAAACAGTAAAATAGCATGAGACACGTAACTGTATATACCACAGACAAAGAATACAACCACTTTTTAGAATTGGCTAAAAATCTGCATTACGTTAAAAAAATTGAGACGGATGATGAGTCTATAGAAGATAATGTTTTGGATAACATTAAGGCAGGGCTAAAAGAAGTAAGCCTTTTCAAAAAAGGAAAATTAAAAACTACATCCGCTAAAGATTTTTTGAATGAGTTATAGGCTTGAACTATCTGCTAACTTTAAAAAGGAAGCCAAAAGACTTAGCAAAAAATATCCTTCTCTTAAAAACGAGCTGGCAAAACTGTTTGCCGAATTGGAAGAAAACCCAACTATTGGCAAATCACTAGGCAATGACATTTTTAAAATCCGTTTAGCTATTGCCTCTAAGAACAAAGGAAAATCAGGCGGTGCAAGGGTTTTGTCTTTTGTAAAAGTTACACAAACTTCTGTTCTACTTTTCTCCATTTATTCCAAAGGCGAAAATGATAACCTAACAGACAAGCAAATACAGGAACTTATTAAGGATTATGTGTAGAGTGAAAGCCCATACTAGATCGAGCTTTGTGCTTTTAACCTCATTGGTGTCATTACACCTTCAATTCCTTTCAACCCATTCCCCATTTCTTTCCACACAATTTATCCAATAAATATAAATAAAACCATAAGTATCTAGCTTGTAAGCTGGCGCCATTCTCTGACTAGTGACCTTTCGAAGACTTAAAATCATAAATTTTTTGATTCGGAGCTTTTATTTTTAAAGGAAAGCTTTGATAACTTTATTTTGATAACAATTTTGTACTGTGATTCTATTTTAATAGTTTTGGCAAAAACTAAAATACTATGTTGCGCTACCTCATAATTATTTTTTGCATCCTTTTTATCTCTCAGGTCAATTTTGCCCAAAGGAATAAAAAAGAAGTTGTAAAAGTTGTAGATGCCTCTGCCAAAAGAGACACTACACCGAAAGATAAAAGTGCAAAAAGTGAAGGTCCAAAGCCTTATAAAACTGTCATAGACTCGTCCGCAGTAAGCCAGTATGGACTCATTACAGTGCACAGGGTCAAAGAAAAATGGTATTTTGAGATCAGTGATTCTATTTTAAATAGATCAATGATGGCAGTAACAAGGTATTCCAAGACTGCTGCTGGCGGAGGTATATACGGTGGCGAAGAAGTGAAAAGACAGATGTTACACTGGGAAAAAGGTCCGGCCAATAAATTATTTATCAGAAGCAATACCATTGTGGTGAATAGCCCCGACAGCAGTAAACCAATTTTCCAATCGGTGCTGAATTCCAATTCGGATCCGATTATAGCTTCCTTTGACATAAAAGCTATAAAAACTTCCGCCAATAACAAATCCTATGTGATAGATGTCACAGATTACTTCAACGGCGACGAACAGAGCTTCGGACTTGGTTCTGTTAGAAAGCAATTACTCAAATTGAAATCTATTCAAAAGGAATCCTCCTTTATCAATAGGATCTCCGCATACCCCATCAACATTGAGATCCGGACGACGAAGACTTATGACATCGTCCCCCTATCTATTTCATCTTCACCATCTCCATCTCCCGGAAATTATTTGCCATCCGGAATTGATGCAGGATTTGTGACTATGGAATTAAATACTTCTATCATTTTATTGCCAAAGGATGTGATGAAAAAGCGCATGTTTGACAACAGGGTCGGATATTTCTTCAATCAACGCGGACTATTCGATGAAAACTCTCAGAAAGCGGATAAAGAAACTTTCGTAGTCAGATGGAGGCTTGAGCCAAAGAATGATGCTGACAAACAACGACAGCTCAAAGGAGAGCTTATAGAACCTGCTAAACCAATAGTATTTTATATAGACCCTGCCACTCCGGTCAAATGGAGAAAATATCTGATCGACGGCGTAAATGATTGGAATGTAGCCTTTGAAAATGCCGGTTGGAAAAATGCAATCAGAGGTGAGAACTGGCCGGTAAATGATACCACTATGAGCCTGGAAGATGCACGATTCTCGGTAATCAGATATTTCGCAGCAGACATTCAAAATGCTTATGGTCCGAATGTAAGCGATCCCAGAAGCGGAGAAATCCTGGAGAGTCATATTGGCTGGTATCACAATATCATGCGATTACTGCGCAATTGGTACATGATCCAGGCAGGTGCTACTGATCCCCGAGCAGGAAAAATTGAATTCGATGATGAACTGATGGGCGAGTTAATTAGATTCGTTTCCAGTCATGAGGTCGGACATACTTTAGGCCTAAGACATAATATGGGCGCCAGTAGTGCGACACCTGTCGAAAAACTCAGAGATAAAAATTGGGTTGCAGCCAATGGACATACTTCTTCAATCATGGACTATGCCAGATTTAATTATGTCGCACAACCGGAAGATGGAGTTACAGATTTGTACCCGAGGATCGGAGATTACGACAAATGGGCGATCAAATGGGGTTACAGCAATATCAATTCAAGTAGTGAAGAAGATGAGCGCAGCCAGTTAAATAAGATGATCATTGAGGCCTACAAGAATCCAAGGTTACATTTCGGAACAGAAATAAGTCAATATGATCCCCGATTTCAGACAGAAGACCTGGGTGACAATGCGATGAAGGCATCTGCCTATGGTATTAAAAACCTTCAACGGATCCTACCAAAGCTGGTCGAATGGAGTAATAAAGACGGTCAAAGTTATGCCGAACTAGAAGAAGTTTATGATGCTCTGATAGGGCAGTATAGAAGATATATGGGTCATGTGGCTAAGAATGTTGGTGGTGTTTATGATGATCCTATGACTTCAGACATGGTGGGTCAACCTTTTAGACCTGTCCCTAAAGCGACACAGAAAGAAGCTGTTTCTTTTCTTAATAAATATGCATTTACAGCGCCATTATGGCTCATGGATATGAACATCATCAGTAAGATCAGGCCGGAAAGTGGTATTGAAGTAATCAATTCAATACAAGAAAGTGCCCTCAATACCGTGCTTTCACCTGATAAGCTAATCAGGCTAATGGAATTTGGTAATAAAGATGGATACTCTGTGGATGAATTATTGACTGATTTAGAATCCACGATTATTTTAAAAGGTGGGGAAACAAACATTTATGATCGGAATCTTCAGAAAATATATATTTCTAAGATGATAAGTTTATTGACGCCGGGCAGTCAATCTTCTATCGGTATTAGTGTTGGAACACCTTCCGGAAGGAAACCACTCACTGTCAATCTTAATGATTCAGATGTACCTTCCATCGTCCGAGGGCATCTTACAAAACTCCGAAAAATTGCAAGTGCGAGGGCCATTGAGCCGAGGAGCGCTGTCGAAAAATACCACTACGATGACCTTCAGATGAGGATATATAAGGCATTGAAGGGAGATAAGGGTGATTAGAATTCCCCTCTCGAGGGGTGGCCAAAGGCCGGGGTGGCTTTTAATCGTCTGTGAATATTTCCTAATCGGAACTATTGATTCGACTGTTTATAAGCTTGTTGACGATATTATCACACGTCCTATCCAACAACTTATACACCTCCTGAAATCCATCATATCCACCAAACCATGGATCTGGAACGTTAACGGAATTGCCCTCGTTCAATTCATTTAGAAAGAACCGGACTTTGGAATTGTGAATATCGGATTTAGCAAGGCGCATCACATCAGAATGGTTTGAGCTGTCCATGACATAAATGATGTCGAAATCATCAAAATCCTTGGTTTGAAATTGCCTTGCTTTCAGATCACGAATATCGAGTCCATTTTCTGCTGCTACTTTGATGGTATACTTGTGTGGTGGTTCACCAACATGATAATTGGCAGTGCCGGCGCTATCGACTTGGATGTCGAGACCCGCTTTTTCAATTTTATCACGAAGAATCCCTTCAGCCATTGGGCTTCTGCAGATGTTTCCGAGGCAGACGAGGAGGATTTTCATAGGTTCATAGGTTAAAAAGTTAAGAGGTTAAGGGGTTAGAAGGGTTGGAAATAAGAATATTCAACTTTCTTATGAGGCCGGCTAGCATACTTTTAATGTAGTTTAGTTTTTTGAAAACTTCGGAATTAGTGGCTTCAAAAACTTTGCGTTTGTAGTAATTACAGGTCTTGCAACAATTCTAATACCTATAACTCTAACGCCACTAATTCCTGGCCCAATTTATGCAAGGCAAATTCTATTTTTTTTATTTGTTCCTTTCTGGGTTTTCTGTGTCCTGTAGAATAATGTTGAATTTGTTTTTGATTTATTCCGGTAATTCTCTCCAGAGCTGCATTTGTAAATATCTTGCTGTAATAGTTTAAAAAACTCTCCAGATCATACTTATAAGATAATGAATATTCACCTCTTAGGGCTGTCGGTATATTCTTATCTTCATTTAATTCTTTGATCAAATTAATGGATTCCAAAATTGACTCTTGAGCTTCTTTAGGCGTATCACCCATTCCATATATGCCCTTAATATCAGGGGCATAAGCAGAGAAGCCTTCAGCACTTCGTTCGATAATAATTTTGATTAATTTCTTATTGCCCATGTATATAAAGTTTATTTTTTCCGCCCTACTTTTTCAGTCGTAATATTTAATATAATTTATGTGCAAGCATGTGCCTTCCCCTCTCGAGGGGTGGCCAAGGGCCGGGGTGGCTTCCCATGTCTATATTTTTTCCTCAAACCTTCTCCCATTTCCTTTGAGCCATGAAATGGCACAACTCTAATGACACTGTCCTTTACATAAATATAATGACTTCCCTTTATTCTGTCAAGTGTCCATCCATTCCTTTTAATAATACGGTGTACTTCTGAAGACTTCATAGTTTTCAGCTTTTTAGTTGATTCAAAGATAGTATAATTACTATCATTTAAACGCGTTTTTATTAGAAATGTTTAAGAAATTAGTTGAAGATTAGCGATATGAGGCATAAAATTATTCCTAGTCTGCAGGGGGTGTTATGGTTTTGTTCTTTTGGTTTGGACATTAGTCGATTATGAAAAGAATCTATTAGAAATAATGGTTGGCCATGATAAGCCACCCCGGCCCTTAGCCACCCCTCGAGAGGGGAAGTCACAACCATCCCTTTCTTTCGTTGAAAATAATATTGTTGATTTTCAATTATCTAACTGCATAAATTAAACTTAATTTTCCTCACTTTAAGCATTCAAAAAAATAGAAATATTCAGAAATTTAATTTATATATAAACAAGTTATACAACTAACGACACTGTCGCTTGGGATCACTGGTTAACTGGTGCACTATCCACTGGTGCACTATCTTTCTATCCTTCTAACCTCCTAACTTCTTAACCTCCCTCAAATACTCCTCCTCCTTCCCCCGCATCACCTTCACCTCCTTAGTAGTCTTATCCCCAAATCCACACAGATGTACACAACCATGGATCATGACGCGGTACAATTCATTTGATGGATCTGTTTTTTCTTTAGAGGCGTTGTCGAGGACACGTTCAGTACTGATGTAGATATCTGATTGAATTTCATCCTCGTCATAATCGAACGTGATGATGTCCGTGTAAAAGTCATGGTCGAGATGGTTTTTATTAACCTCTAATATGTATTCGTCATCGCAGAATATAATGTTTACATAATCAAGTGTCTTCGAATGATCCTTAAAGATAGCAGTGGCAACCGTCCTGAAAGAAGCTTTGGAAAATTTGATCTTTGGGGGATTTCCTTCGATGAAGAAGTTGATCTTTGACATAAATGAAATTGAGAATTATCTGATGTTAAATATCAATTCTACTGTAGCACCATTATTCCTGAAATGTATGCTGTCACAAAGTGATCTCATGATCAATACGCCTCTTCCTCCTGTCTTTTCAATATTCTCTGCACAACAAGGATCGGGAACATTGCCCGGTTCAAAGCCACGACCTTCATCTTCAACACAGATTAATAGCTGTGTGCCTGCAAGCTTTGAATGCAAGACAACTTGCTTTCTTTCGTCTGTCTGATTGCCATGGATGATGGCATTATTGACAGCTTCAGTGACACTGATCAATATTTTTGGAAATACATCTTCATTGAGATTATATTTCTCTTTGAGTTCTTTAGCAAAAGGTTCTACCTGGCTAATGCTTTTAAGCTTACTCGATAGTCTTATTATCATTCCTCTACTCATTTGCCTGAAAGTTGGTTATAATATTGTTCTACTAAACGCTTATAATACGGAGTAAGTGCCGGATATACCGGTCTGAATTCATCTATGTTAGCTTCTCTTTTCTTAATGTATTCCTGCATAGAAGCCGGAACTTTACTTTGTTGCTGAATAGCCTGACTGGCCTTGCGTTTCTCATCTTGTTCCTGTGATCGCTGTGCGCGTTCTTCTTCAAGCAATCTCACCATGATCTGCTCTTGGCGAGTGATCATTTCATTGGTCAAACGCTTATTGACAAGGTCTTTCTCTATCTGATCCATGGCATCTATGATGTCCTGAATCTGTTTCTTGCCTTGACCATTTTGCTTCATTTTACTATCGATATCTTGCAGCGCTTTCCTTACCTTAGCTTGTTCTGCCGCCATTCCTCCGAATCCTTCACTTCCGGGTTTCTCCCCTTTTTTCATCTTACCCAGCGATTCCTTCATCGCCTCATTCATCTTTTGTTGACCTTGGGTGATCTTATCCATCTGAGGCATATTTCCTTCTTTCCCTTCCTTGCCATCCTTGCCTTCTTTTCCTTCCTTTGGACTTCCTGTACCTCCCGGTTTATTACACATCTGACTCCCAGGCATGGAGGAAGAGGCCTGCTGCTGCAT
This sequence comes from Candidatus Brachybacter algidus, assembly GCA_016711705.1. Taxonomy (GTDB): domain Bacteria; phylum Bacteroidota; class Bacteroidia; order Chitinophagales; family Saprospiraceae; genus Parvibacillus; species Parvibacillus algidus. The sequence continues at coordinate 301,768 of JADJSK010000013.1, forward strand.
TTGTTCCATTACCTCACTAAGCATAAGAGCCAGATCATTCAGGTTGGTCATAGACAGTTGCTGATTGTTGGCGGCAACCGGCTTTAATCTCTCTTCGAGATTGTCCATACTTTGATCCAGATTGGTATTGATCTCACCTACCTTTTTTAGTATAAATGTTTCAATCTGATATACTCGCTTACTTAAAGCTACCAAACTGTCATCCACCATTTTAAAGTCATTTTTGATCTTCATCTGATCTCTGGTTAACGACACATATTTAGGAGTATTTATAGCGGTAGCATTGAACTGATTCAACAATCCTTCCTGATTGAACGAAAGACCTATGATGTTTTCAAGTAATTGACGGACGGCTTTCATATCGAGTTCTATCTGTTCCTGATCAGAAGCGGCCATATCATTTTTCATGCTTTTAGCCATGTCCTTCATTTTCTTAGCAGCACTTTTCTGACTTTTTGAAGCAGATTTTTTATCCTTTTTATCTAGTGACTCTTCAGATTTTTGAAGATCCTGATCAGTTTTTTCTTGTTGTTCTTTTTGGTCATCCAGCTTCTTAGGAGCTTGTAATTCCTTATTTTCTTTCTGGATCTCCTCCATTTTTTTCTTTACATCTTCAAAGTCTTTTTTGACTTCTTCCTGCTCCTTCTTAAGTTGTTCAGCATCTTTCTTATCATTTTCTGCTTCATCTGCCAACTTTTCCTCCTTCTTAGCAAGTTCGTCCAACTTATCCGCTGTATCTTCCACTTTATTCTCTAACTCCAGTTGCTTCATCAATTCCATCAGACGGTCCAGATTCTTGTTCTTCTGTTCTGTTTGCTGAGACATCTTCTCAAGTTGTTGCATAGACTCTTTCTTATCGAGTTTGTCCATCAACTCCTTGATCTTGTCCATTATTTTCTGCTCTTCAGGATCCTGAAGTTCCTTGAGCATTTCGTCCAACTTGTCCTGCTTTTCTTTGATCTCAGGGCTTGGTGGTTTTATCTCCTCTTCATTCTTTCTCTTTTCTTCCAGTTTTTCCTGAGTTTCTTTCAACTTCTCTTGTAGTTCTTTTTGTTTCTCTAAAAGTTTGTTGAGCTGCTCCTTATCCTGCCAGTTAAGTGATTTTTGTTGAAGTAATTTTTCTTTCAATTTGTTAATTGCCTCATTGATCTTCTTAGATTCATTAAGTGTCTTCTGAAGTTCGCTTTGGATTTCCTTGGTAGATTGTTCAATGTTTTTTTCCATCTCTTTGACAGATGGTTTTTTGAAAGTCATGACTGATGTCTTGGAAGATTTTGCACCTTTCACAGCATCATTGTCAAAGACTTCAAAATAATAAGTCATGTCATCGCCCGGATTCAATTTTAATGATTCTATATCGAATAAATAACTGTAAAATCCTTGTTTATCCTGAGGCTTTGGTATTGCCAATACGCGTGTTTTAACTTTACCATCTTCGGATCTTATCTGCTGCACCATGTTTAATTTGGTCAATCCGTAGTCGTCAGAAACATTTCCACTCAGATATACAAGTTTCTGATTGGTAGAATCCGCATATTTTTCCAAAGTGATTACGGGATATTCATCCTGTACCACGTGGATGGAATAGGCTAATGAGTCAGAATGGGGAAGTGCGTCGTTGCCGATTAATATTTTATAATTCTGATCGTTGAGGGCAGTCTTGAGGAAAGTAAATTTGTCAGCTCCTTCAGGTTGCGCATTTGCAGTAGCATTCCCTTCAAATGACATTGTTACTTTATTGGCCAATCTAGTCTGTACTTCCCAATAGATCTTCGTACCAAAAGGCACTACAAGATCACCACTTCCTTGCATGACCTCATCCTTACGTCCCACGTATGCCGGATAGTCTAGCTTGATCTGCAGATTGGTCAAACCAGCTTTTTTAAGCACATTTAACTCATAAGGTTTACTGTTAAATCCTGCTGCTTTAAGTTGGAAATTTATATCATCCTGAACATTCGCAAAAGTATATGAAAACACTCCTTTGCTATCTTTAGTCAGGCGATAGGGTGTTTCATTATACACTACGTCCAATTGGTCAGGGATGGCATTTCCCTCCAACTTCACCTCAAGTACATAAGAGTCAAACTCTGCTACATTCAAATTTTTATTAACTAAATTGAAAGTAAAAGGAGCCTCTCTTTCGAATTCTTTATTATTTTGTAATAATCTATCTACCGGCTTTCTGATCAAAGAAGGCGCAGCAAATAGCAATACTAACAATGCAAGTACAGGTGGCACAGCGTACTTAAGATATCTGCGATTATTATTTAAGTCAATGGCATTTTTGAAAGAAACGGGCTGAAGTTCTTTTGTTTTTTGTTCAATTCCGGCAATTATAAGTGCGGAATCAGAGCCAGAATGCGCCTGAGAACTCAACTGCAATACGTTCAATAATTTATCCTGAACGTTGGGAAAGTGACTGCCAATGATGGTTGCAGCTTTTTCTTTAGTAATTGTTGCTCCAAGTTTGAAGTATTTCGCTCCGGGAACCAATATCCATTTAAATAAAGTAAATAATGAAGCTGCAAGGAATGAATAAAATAAAACTTTACGACCGGTGGTGCCGAAATAGAAATAATTTTCCAGCAAAGCTATGGTAATAAAATATACGGTCACAAATCCTGTGAGGTATAAGAACCCTCTGATGATCTGGTTCAGATAATACTTTCTGATGAATTGATCCAGGCGCTGGATCAATAAATTATAGTGCAATGCCTCTTTTTCCATGTTCTATTTTCCAAATTAAGCAACCGCATTCTACTGCGATTCGTTTCAACTATTACTAGTTTAACGAATTTGTGCTCAATAAGTTAGTTAAAATTACTTTTTAGCCATTCTTTTACGCGTATCCTTGTCGAAAAGCTGAGACTTACCTTTAGTAAACTTACCGTTTTTCTTCGGTTTGGACACAGCTTGTTCATTCATAGGACACCCGGACTTTCTAGCGCAGGAAGTAATCGATGTCCCCATCACTGTCAAAGCCATTACAAAACTCAAGTATACAAAAAATCGCTTCATATTATAATAAGTGTTTAAGCTCAAAGATACTATATATCTTTAGTAAGCAAATTTTAAACCATTCAAAGTTGGAATTGGTTCAGAATCAGGTGTTTTTATCAAATACTTTTACATTTGAAAGTCAATGTTTTTGGTAGTATGGCGACTAGGTAGTTGCGAATATTGGCGAAGAAGGGGCATTTTCAAAATTACATTGTAATAAGGGATAATTCATTTTATCTCAAAAAGATAAGCTAAGATTAAATAGAACTTAAATAAAACTAAAATTGGGAAAAAGGATACAAATACCCTTTTCCCCAATCTAGAAATTAATTATTTTTATTCAATTAAATTATTTACAAAATAGTACGCTTTACTCCGATATTAAAACTCAATGTACTTGACTTTGTTGTAAGTACACCAGGTGAATCACTTCCTGCGAAATTTAAATTATCAAAATAAACTTGACTATAAGTAGAATAAAAATAATATTGATTGAGCGTATTAAAATATATAGCCCATTTACGGCTCAATGACCTTTCAATCGTAAATCCATAATCCAGAGATACATTATTTGACCTTATATTATGATAATAAATATCATAATCAAGAACTGCGTCCTGACCAGTAAATTTTTTTCTAGTCATTCTACCGCTATGCCCACTGAATGCTTCTGTATCATTCATTATAATACAATATGCTCCCCCTAACACAGGTACAAAGGACCACTTGTCATTAATTTTTATATTATAATTAATTGCAAAGGGAATTCTTAATATATCATAGTACGTTTTTATTTTAGGGAAATTTTTTTCAATTCCAGTAAGCAAAGCACTATCATACCTATACGATGAGGCCATTTTTTGATAACTGCAACCCGCCATTAGTTCAAATTTACCTTTAAATAAAATATAGCCTACTCTTAATCCAATATTTGGCTCATAAGAATAATTGGTATTTTGCGACCCTTGATGTATATCCGTCTGCTGCGTCCCTATCAAAGAAGTTCCACCTTCTATACGAAAATTTAAATTTTGAGCATCTAAAGTGTTTAGTGATGTAAATAGGAATACAACTATTAAATATTTCATTGGTTAAATTTTCCTGATTCTAACTTGAATTTTATATTAGCTAAGTCAAAAATGATAGGATATTCTTCCAATCCGACTTCAATGTTAGAAAAGTTATCATAAGGAATTCCGTAATATCCAAGTTCATTGAATCCACCATAAATTGGATTTTTGCTGTAATACACAACAGTTGTTTCTCCTCCTGTAGGACAGCTTATAACAGTATAAGTTTTTCTATTCTTTTTCTTTACATTATCTTTTTCATAGAACATTATATGCACAAATTCACCAGGAGTAATAAAATTTTGTGGTGAACCAAATGCAAATAACTGGGCTAGACCTTCACTTTTAAAATCTTTTATTGTATACCATACATTTCTGTATTTAGCCTTTAATAATGGAGTAGCGGCCAAAATAAGATCTCTGTTACAATTATTTCTTAAATGCAATGCTATGTATGAAACTTCAGCTTTTCCATTCCAAAAGTTGTCAAAACGTAATTTCAAATTAACAGCTTTTATTTTAGCAATTTTGGTATCGGTTCTTATTTCTAAACTTTCATCATTAATATGAGAATCTACGACGGTTCCTTCATCATTGACCGTTTCATTTATTGAAACTACCCAAACTAGATTACTTTTTGCGTACGTACTATCTACATTTACCAGTTTCACATATCCATTGGCTTGAATTTGATATCCAGGTATATTATCATCATCAAATTCGTCATATCCAACTACGATTGTAGGTTGCTGGTTTAGATTTACTGTTTCATAAAAAGGAATGTAAATTTGTGGATAAAGTTTTGCCCCGTTATACGAATACCCATTGATCATAGAATCAATCTTGACTTATGAAGTATAAACAGGCATTGTTGAATAGAAATTTTTTAACAATGCAGTCTGCGTTATACTATTCTTGTGAAAATTGATGCTTGAATTTAGTTGCGAAGAATTGTAACCAGAAAAGGGTGTAAAAAGGTCTTTAAAAAGTACATTATCATCACCATCAAATTTTAAATTAACCTTATTATGAACGAGTGTTCTAAATGATGAATTTTTTGATAATTCAACAATGCCTAGTGCCAAAGAATTAACGACTCCATCATATTCCTGGTCTTGATAAGTTGCTAAATCAAATGCTGGATCTCTAATTTCAATATTGTCACTTGATTTGATTTCTTCACAGTAAGGAAGAGAATTTTCCTTATTACAAGAAACTAATGCCATGCAGAGCATCATGCCCACGGCTAATTTTAATTTAAAATAGTTCATACTTAAAAAATTACAAAATTTATAGATTTCGCTACTCTTTTAAAGGTATTTTCACTTACAACTATTCTTTTATAACTGGGTAATTTAGGTAATTGGGGAGAGGTAATTCCAAGCCATATTTTTCTCAGTGACTAAAGATTTTGTGAAATAAAGAAATAAAGAAATAAAGAAATAAAGAAATAAAGAAATAAAGAAATAACGTTAACGCGTTATTAACATATGGGTTCAAAACTTATTAATTACAATTTCAATCAATTTGCTTTCTAATGCGGTACAATATTATTATATACATAAATTACACATTATCAGTACAATTATCGATACGTAAAATTCATCAACTCTTTTTTTTACTGTTATTCAGCACTTTATGAGAATTATTTTATAAAATTTTCAGAATTATATAAACTACTTATTGGAATAAAAATTACCTTTGCGCCTCATTATTCAATAACTATATAAAAACAAGTCGTGAATACACTAAGTTATAAGACGGTTTCAGCTAAAAAAGAGACTGTTGAAAAAAAATGGTACGTAGTCGATGCGGAAAATGAAGTAGTTGGTCGTTTGTGCTCTAAGATCGCTCATGTATTGAGAGGTAAACACAGACCTGACTTCACTCCACACGTTGACTGTGGCGATTTTGTAATCGTGATCAATGCTGATAAAGTAAGATTCACAGGTTCAAAATGGCAGCAAAAGGAGTATGTAAGTTACTCTATGTACCCGGGTGGGCAGAAAAAAGTGAAGGCTCACAATTTGCATGAAAACAAACCAACGAAAGTTGTAGAAGCTGCTGTAAAAGGAATGCTTCCTAAGACTAAACTTGGTAATGCAATGATCAAAAAATTATTCGTCTATGCAGATGACAACCACAAACACGCTGCACAGAAACCTGAAACATTTAATTTCTAAGTAAACTATTCAAATGGAAATCATAAACGCAATAGGTAGAAGAAAGGCAGCGGTAGCTAGAATTTATCTTTCTAAAGGTGAAGGTAAGATCACTATCAATGGCAAGGACTACAAAGACTATTTCCCTCAGCATCATATTCAACTTAAAGTCGTAGAACCTACTGGAACTGTAGAAGTAAACGGCATCTATAATATCAAGGTGAATGTATTCGGCGGAGGAATCAAAGGACAGGCAGAAGCTGTAAGAATGGCTATCTCCAGAGCTTTAGTGAAAATAGATGAAGAGTTCAAAAAACCTCTTAAGTCTAAAAAACTATTATCTCGTGACCCGAGAGAGGTAGAACGTAAAAAATACGGTAAGCCTAAGGCTAGAAAAAGCTTCCAGTTCAGCAAACGTTGATCAGGATTATTCAAAAGATCATTATACAACCTATTCTCGTATAAAAATATTTCAATGGAAAAACCATCATATAAAGAACTATTGGATGCCGGAGTTCATTTCGGACACCTTAAAAGAAAATGGAACCCTAAAATGTATCCTTACATTTTCATGGAACGCAAGGGTATCCACATCATCGACCTTAACAGAACAGCTGATTGCTTAGAAACTGCTGCTGCTGCGATGAAACAAATGGCTAAATCAGGTAAGAAGATCCTTTTTGTTGCGACAAAGAAACAAGCAAGGGACATCGTCGGTGATGCAGCTAAAAGTATTGGTATGCCTTACGTTACTGACCGATGGTTGGGAGGTATGATGACCAACTTCTCTACGATCCGTCGTTCAGTGAAGAAAATGCACAACATCGAGCGTATGCTAGGTGACGTAACCCTTACAAGCGTGACTAAAAAGGAGCGGTTACTTATGGGACGTGAGAAAATAAAAATGGAAAGAGTATTCGGTGGTATTGCCAACCTTAACAGACTTCCATCAGCAGTTTTCGTTGTGGATATCGGACATGAGCACATCGCGATCTCTGAAGCACACAAACTTGGAATGAAGACATTTGCTATGGTAGACACCAATGGTGACCCAAACCAGGTAGATTATCCGATCCCAAGTAATGACGATGCTTCAAAATCAATTTCATTGATCGTAAACTATGTTACCAGCGCTATCAAAGATGGTTTGGAAGAACGTAGAACAATGAAGTCTGAAAATGAGGGCGAAGAAGAAAGCGAAGGATAATCAATAGATTATTTCCCTTTCTCTAACCTATTTTAAAATATTAAAACATAAAAAATGAGTGTAGAAATAACAGCTAGCGCAGTTAAACAACTACGTGACATAACCGGTGCGGGTATGATGGACTGCAAGTCAGCCTTGATCGAAGCAAACGGTGATTTCGAAGGTGCTATTGAAGTTCTTCGTAAAAAAGGTCAGAAATTGTCGCTTAAAAGAGCTGACAGAGAAGCGAAAGAAGGTGTAGTTATCGCACTTGTAGCTCCTGACAACAAAAAAGGTATTGTAATCAAATTAAGCTCTGAAACAGATTTCGTTGCTAAAAATGAAGACTTTATCAATCTTACTAAGAAATTCGCTGAGGCAGCATTGGAGAACTTCCCTGCTACTAAAGAAGAATTGCTTGCACTTCCATTCGAAGGCATCACCATCGGTGAGAAAGTAATCGAACAAGTAGGTGTCATCGGTGAGAAAATTGAATTGGCTAACTACGAGACGCTTACAGCAGATCAGGTAGTTTCTTATATCCACAGTGGTAACAGAGCTGGTGTATTAGTTGGTCTTACTAAGGCTTCTGATGCGAACGGTGCTGCAGGTAAAGACGTCGCTATGCAAATAGCTGCGATGAAACCAGTCGCTGTAGATAAAGATGGTGTCAATGCTGACATCATTGCTAAAGAGATCGAGATCGGAAAAGAAGTAGCACGTTCTGAAGGTAAACCTGAAGAAATGTTGGAGAAAATCGCACTTGGTAAATTGAACAAATTCTACCAGGAAAGCACCTTGTTAAACCAGTCTTTTGTAAAAGGAGATGGGAAGCAATCTGTTAGAGACTATCTGGCTTCTATAGATAAAGACTTGACCGTGACTGCATTTAAGCACGTTGCACTAGGTTAAAAAAATTAAGCGAATGAATTTTCATTCGCTTTTTTTTTACCCTTTTTTGAACGAAAAAATGCTACGGAGACTTTCCCCCTTCGGAGGGGGGTAGGGGGAGGCTTCTCCAACCATCAATTTTATAAAAAAAAACACAAACATGGCCTTACCATACAAAAGAGTCCTAATAAAACTCAGCGGAGAATCACTCATGGGTGCACAGGGTTTTGGAATAGAATCTGAGCGTCTCTCTCATTATGCGAATGAAATAAAATCAGCAGTTGATCTCGGAGCCGAAGTGGCTGTCGTCATCGGAGGAGGAAATATCTTCAGAGGCCTACAGGCTAAGTCTTCCGGCATCGAACGTGTCACAGGCGATTACATGGGTATGCTTGCCACAGTCATTAATGGCATGGCACTTCAAAGCATGATGGAAACCAAGGGTCTTTATACCCGATTGGTTTCTGCGCTGGAGATCCGCGAAGTTGCCGAACCATACATCAGAAGAAGAGCGATCCGTCACTTGGAAAAGCGCAGAGTAGTAATCTTTTCTGCAGGTACCGGAAGTCCGTACTTTACAACGGATTCAGCGGCTGCATTGAGAGCGAACGAGATTAGCGCAGATGTGATACTTAAAGGAACACGTGTCGATGGCATCTTCACAGCTGACCCGGAAAAAGATCCGACAGCTACGAAATACGACAACATCACCTTTGATGAAGTTATCAGCAAGAATCTGAATGTGATGGATATGACGGCATTTACGCTATGCCGTGAAAATAATCTTCCTATCATCGTATTCGATATCAATACACCGGGCAATCTTGCCAGGATCTTGAGTGGTGAGAAATTAGGAACGTTGGTATCGAATTAAGTTTTGTAATTATTGATTAAAAAAATAGAGAGGTAAGAATTCGTTTTTGCCTCTTTTTTTTTGTGAAGTGCTTTGGAATGTACGCTATTGTTGGTTGATCGTAATATTGCAATATTACAATTGGAATATTTCAGTTGTTACTTTTTCACCTAATTCAAGAAATCTTGAAGCCATTTTACATTTTTATTTATTTATGCCTCCAATTTTAATTCGGTTAATTTTTGGTTAAAATGAACAACTTAAGATAGTATTTTTTACTTTTAACTGTCTTATCTAAATAAGGTCAGGTTTTATTAATAAAGCAGTCATGTCCAGTTTAACCACACACGGTGTCAATATTAATGTCAAAGTTTCCTATCACACAGTCTCCAACTTTGAAGGCAGGCCAGGTTATGTTTTCATTTATCACATCGTCATCAGTAATAATAATTCTTTTCCAATCCAGCTTAAAAGTAGGAAATGGATCATCTTCGACAGTGAAGGGACCACAAGGTTTGTAGAAGGTGAGGGCGTTGTAGGTTTACAACCTATTATACAACCCGATCAAAGTTTCGAGTATTCCAGTTTTTGCAATTTGAATACCCAACTAGGCTCTATGTCCGGCTCCTACTTCCTCGAAAACCTGGATGACAAAAGTTCATTTGAAGTTACCATTCCAGTATTTGAACTGGCGACACCGGGGATAATGAATTGAATTAGTATTACATTTTTGAAATTTTATAAAACATTCAAATTATCAACCTCGCTAAAAGCCCACCCCGCCTTTCCGCGCCCCAATGTCATTAAGTTAACCAATTGAAATCAATAATCTATTACATACAATATTTCGGTGCGCTGCACCTGATAGGCTATCTAATTTATTTCTATAAATATCCCTGTGCGCTGCACCTTTGCTTATCTGCCAGGTGCAGCGCACGACTATATTTATAGAATTCGTATTAAGGTTGCTCCAAGGTGCAGCGCACCGAGATATTTTGGATGAACATATGGCCTTAACTTAATGACATTGTTCGGCACCCCTACGAGGATGGGTCGATTCATCGCAGATTTCGTTTCCTATAAGCAGTTCAGTTGGTTGTTATTTCCCCTTCTTCCACCAATTCCATTATCTTAGTTGAATTAAATGAATAATACTATTACGATGAAAGGAATTTACTTAACCTTGGTATTACTTTTTTGTGGAGCATTTACAGTTATTGGTCAGCACAATGTCAGAATCATGATCAGCTTGGATCCAAAAGCAATTATTGTCAACCGCGGTTTGGATAAGGGTATGACAGGAATTTCGGCTATTAATGAAGTAAGCTATAAGAATCAAATTCAATCTATTGATAAACTATATACAGGAAAGATAAGCCACCGGAATATATTGTTATTACAATTTGGAGCGACAACTAATACTGACATACTTTTAGAAGAATATAATGCACTTCCTGAAGTTGCAAACGCAGAAATAGATCATACCGGTAGTACCGCAGGAGTGGAAGGGTTCACACCAAATGACGCTAATTATCCTAAGCAATGGGGCATGAATAATGATGGAACCTTTGCCAATGCATTCTCTATTGCCGGAGCTGATGTCGAAATGCAAAAGGCATGGGAAATAGAACAAGGGGATCCTAATATCAACGTCTGCATTCTCGATAGTGGCGTCAAGCTTGATCATCCGGAATTTCAAGGTCGTCTCTGGACAAATACTAAGGAGATTGCAGGCAATGGATTGGATGATGATGACAACGGACTTATCGATGACTTCTATGGGTGGGACTTCGTAAATAGTGACAATGATCCAACAGATGATCTTGGTCATGGAACCAATGTGGCGGGCATCACAGCTGCATCGGGCAATAACAATATTGGCTATGCCGGAGTAGATTGGAATTGTAAAGTCATGGCAATTAAAGGTATTGACGCAAATAGTTCAGGGTTTTATTCCTGGTGGATATCAGGCATTTATTATGCAGTGGACAATGGTGCGAATGTTATCAATATGTCTTTGGGGGGAAATTCCAATTCCACCATCTTGAAAGACGCTATTAATTATGCAGTGGACAAAGGAGTAGTAGTGGTGGTTTGTATGATGAATACTAATTCTCAGAATTCCTTTTATCCTGCAGCCTTCCCTGCAGTAATCGCTGTGGGATCGACTGATCCTGATGATACAAGAACGGCACCATTCTTCTGGAGTGCTTCGAGTGGTAGTAATTATGGTGCTCACATCTCTGTCGTTGCTCCGGGTAATTTTATATTTGGACTGCACTATAAATCTAATACAAATTATACTTCGTATTGGGGTGGAACTTCGCAAGCGACGCCCTTAGTAGCAGGAATAGCCTCTCTACTATTGGCGCAGAAACCATCAAGGACACCTGCGGAAATAAAAAGTATTATCCAATCTACTTCAGAAGATCAGGTGGGAGATCCACTGGAAGATATAGAAGGTTGGGATAAATATTATGGATACGGCAGAGTAAATGCATTCAAAGCTTTATCCCAAATATTAAGTCTAAAAGACCCATTAGCAAAAAACGAACAGGCATTCGTTTATCCAAATCCTGCAAAAGAAACCTTTAAAGTTGATTTTCCTTCTGGCGCAGAACATGTTCAAATCATTAATTTCTTGGGTACAATAATACTGGAAAAACATCTTTCAGGACAATTATTAGAAGAATTTATTATAACCCAAACAGGAATGTATTTTATTGTGATCAGCCTTGGAAATCACATAATCACCACCAAATTATTAGTCACAAATTAATTTTATTTTAAATAATGAGATACCTATTTCTATTCTGTATTCTAATTATTTCCGGAATACTATTTGCACAAAATAAATCAACTTTTATATATTCAATTAAGGGCTCGGACACCCTCCGCATGGACGTTTATTCCCCTTCCAACCTTGATAATAATGATAGTCTGCCTGTCTTATTGTGGATGCATGGAGGAGGATTTTCCGGAGGTAGCAGGGACAATGGTGATGAAGTAAAGTTGGCCAAATATGCCGCTAATCATGGCTATATTGGCATCTCTATTTCTTACAGACTTACCAGGAAAGGAAGCGAAACTGGCTTTGGATGTGATTGTCCCGCGAAGGATAAAATAGAAACTTTCAGAAATGCAACTATTGATTTTCTTGATGCTGCTCAATATTTAATTGATCATAATCGAGAACTCAAAGCAAATGTTAATCAAATTATTGCCGGAGGCAGCAGTGCAGGAGCAGAGGGGGTGTTGAGTGCTGTTTATATGAAAGATTATTATGTCACAGACAAATCAAAATATCAGGATATTCATTTCGCGGGATTATTGTCCTTGGCAGGTGCAATGGTAGATCCGTCATACATTTCACTAAGAACAGCTGTTCCAACAGTGCTTTTTCATGGTTCGGAGGACAATTTGGTTCCCTTTGCCAAAGGCGCACATCACCAATGCTCAAACTCTAAACCGGGTTCTTAATTCTTTATGGATCTGAGGTTATATCAGCAAAATTATATGCCCTTGATAAATCCTTTTATTTCAACGAAGTAAAAGGAGGAAAACATGAAATATCCGGAATTCCATTCGATCAATTAGATGATATTTTTACGTTTTTTAATGAAACTATTTTCAGAAAAAACATTATTCAAACTAAAAGAATAATTGTTAAATAAATGATAGAGAATGAAATAGGACGAATAATTATTTCTGAACTGAAGGCAGATCATTCAGCATTCATCCTTGAATTAGTAAATTCTTCAGGTTGGAAAGAATTCATAGGTGAACGTAATGTTCATTCTATAGAGGATTCAAAAATTTATATTATTAATATTTTGGCAAATGATAATATAAAATACCATGTAGTTTCGATTAAATCAGAAAACATTCCGATTGGGATTGTGACATTTATCAAACGTGATTATTTGGATCATCACGATATAGGATTTGCATTTTTACCTGAATATTCCGGACATGGATATGCTTTTGAAGCCAGCAAGCATTTATTAGATATATATAAATTAACTCATCCAATAATTCTTGCAACTACGAAAACGAGCAATAAAAAGTCTATTAAATTACTGGAAAAACTAGGGTTCCTCTATTCGCATGATATAAATCAAAGTACTGAAGACGATCCACTGCTTGTCTACCAGGTTTAAATCGCATAATTGTTCATTAAAGACTCTTTCAGCTATTTCTTAACTAATTTACCTTCTCCAAGAATCCAGCTTGGCTTCACAGGTTGAATTAATTTGAGTTTAAGGTCGTTAGCTGCGAATTTAGTAATGTGATTTACTACTTCATCGAATGAATCAGAAAAAAGAATTAATTCCAGATCTTCTTCACTGATGGTTTTTTCTAATCGCATTACTTCGATATGTTCCTTGATATCTTTGTAAAATTCTGTACCCATCACAATTATGGGAAACTTGTTGATCTTTTTTGTTTGAATCAAGGTTACTGTTTCGAAGAACTCGTCCAACGTTCCAAACCCACCGGGCATAATGATGAAAGCAAATGAATATTTCCTGAGCAATTCCTTTCTCACAAAGAAGTAATCCAGCGTTACGAATTTATCTAGATATGGATTGGGTGCTTGCTCGTGTCCTAGTTGGATATTACATCCTACGGACAATCCATTCGCATCTCTGGCTCCACGATTCGCAGCTTCCATGATTCCCGGCCCTCCGCCTGTCATAATAGTGAAACCCAATTGAGATAATCGTTTGCTCACCTCTCTCGCCATTATATAATAAGGATGATCTTCTTTAAATCTTGCAGATCCGAAAACTGTAATGCATGGCCCATTAAAATGGAGTACTCTAAAGCCTTTTATGAATTGCATTACGACGCCCAGCGTGTATTTTAATTCGCGCCATCTGGCACGTGGTCCTTGCATGAAGCTTTTCTCTTCTCTATAAAATGGTCCTGTCATTATTCTTTATTTATTAGTACCAATTGCTCAAATATTTCAATAATCAACTCTAAACTTACAAAATCAATACTATTCCAATACCATAGAAATTTTAATAAGTATTATCTTGTGAAATTATTAACGCATTTTATTACATCCTTTAAATTATTTAAAATTGAAAACGATAAAATTTATAAGGCATCATCTATTCTTTATTTTGCCTTTTTTGCCAATATTATTTTTGTTTAATTCCTGCAAAACAGCTACTTATACCAATGTCGATAAGGTTCTTCCTGCAGTATATACGTTGCCCGCACAAATGATGACCTTGAATTTAATGGATAGATCCATTATTGGCAACGGTATTACACCGCCCAAATATGGAAGTTCGCTCTCAGTCATTGATAATGCTCGAAATACCATGATATCTGATATCAAAAACGGCATGCCAGTAAGTAATGCTAAAATACTTGCTGCCAGATTAGATGGACATCCAACTAGAACAGCAGATATGATTAAGCCCAAAAATATCACTGCTTATTCCAACAATTCCGACGGCTTATTTTGCCTTGAACAATTTGATTTTCAGGAGCAAAGAAACTATAAAGATATTCGTAAAAACCAATTGGATAAGGATGGTAAATCCTATACTATCGATGCTGTTTCGGCGACAAGGCTTATTTACTTGCGCACTTTTTGGAGGCTGTATGATGGTAAGACCGGGCGGATCCTTATGGAAATTCCACAATATACAGAAGATAAATTCGAAACTGAAGGGCTCAGCCGGCAAGGAGTTAATGCACATCTTGATACAACACAAACAGTTACAGTATCTACATTGTCAAGGCAACTAAGCAGAAGTCTCATCCAGGACATCAATCCTAAACAGGTTACTTCAAGTTGGACTTATTATAAAAAAGGAAATTCGATCATAGAATCCTCTGCAAACATGATTAAGAAAGGTGATTTCAGAAATGCAACCACTTATCTTGCCAACAATGTAAAATCTATTTCTTCTGAAAAGTTAAAGTTTCGCGCTAATATCAATCTTATCACTTCGTATTTTTTTAACAAGCAAAAAGATGAAGCTTTGCAACTAGCCGCATTTGAATATAATCGGACTAACAAACGGGAGTTTAGAGAATTGTATGATAAGATTTATATTAGGTAGGTGTGTCACCTGGCTTATTTTCAATTATTAATCCTTGAATAAATAACTTGGATTGGGCCACCCCCGCTTTGCATACCCCCGCCTAAAATGTCGGGCAAGCCTCCAAAAGAGGGGAAGTTTCCGCATATTTTTGTTTAAAATTGATAGTTCATCGATTCTAGAAAACAATAAGTGAATAACACCAAATAGAATACAAGTACATTGATCAAAATCTCCCTTAAATATAAGTCTGTCAAATCCAGACTTCCTCCTTTCCCATATTTTAGTTAAATTACGTCATTATTATCTTTTCAATCCGAAACCATGGTAGCCTCTCTGAAAATTATTTTTAGTATCCTAATGCTTTGGATCATATACGTGGTCATCACTACGAGTTTACAAAGCAGCTTATTCGATCAGTGGGATTATCTCGGCTCCATACCTTGGATGCGGGCGACGTTGTGGGATTTCTACGCAAATGTTTTCGTGATATATTGTTGGATCTTATATCGCGAAAAGAGTATTGGAATTAAATTAATTTGGCTTATTTTGTTGGTATTTCTCGGTAGTATTGCGAGTTGCGCTTATGTACTTATAGCACTCTTCAAACTTAAGCCTGGCGAAGGTGTCAGAGAGTTATTTATTAAAAATTAATTTTAGATTATGTGGTGGTTAGTACTTTATTCTTTACTGGCTTGTAGCTTCATTATGTCGTTAGTTTGGCTATGGGCAACTAAGAATAAAAACGCTGGTGTTGTAGATATCTTTTGGTCATATAATTTCCCTGTCATTGCATTCATTCTTTTGTGGATGGCACCAGGATATGAGATGCGTAAGGTGCTGTTTTGTTCGATGGTTATCATTGCCGGATTGAGATTGGGCACATTTCTAGCATACAGGATATTTAGTCACATCGATGTGGAAGAAGGTCGATATCAAGAATTACGTAAAAATTATGCTCCAAATGTTAATAGAAGGTTTTTCCTTTTCTTTCAGTTTCAAGCCGTCTCTAATGTCATTCTTGCATTACCATTTTTTATAATTACAATAAATCCTAATCCCGATCTATCTTGGTTGGAGTATACCGGATTTGGTATTTGGATCATCAGTATTTTGGGTGAGACGATAGCTGATCAGCAACTATCCTCTTTTAAAAAGAATCCAGATAATAAAGGAAAAGTTTGCCAAGAAGGACTTTGGTATTACTCAAGACATCCCAATTATTTCTTTCAATGGTTGATGTGGGTTTCTTATTTTGTTTTTGCATTAGCATCCCCATATGGATATCTGGCGATCATAAGTCCTGCCATTATTTTACTTTTAGTATTGAAAGTGACCGGTATTCCTCCTACCGAAGCTCAAGCAGTTAGATCTAAAGGTGACGCATACAAGGAATATCAAAGGACTACAAGTGCATTTTTTCCGTGGTTTAAGAAGGAATAAGAGTTTGTTTTTTGAAGTTTGAAGTTTGGAGTTTGAAGTTTGAATTTTTTGAAACATTAAGGAGTTAAGGGACATTAAGATTTGGCGTTTATATTTTCATTCGTTAATGATTTTGAAATATTTGTTCTGAAAATAAACCATCTTCATTTAATTAAGAGTATAATAGAGTATTATGCTCTACAAATTAACTCGGCTAATTTTATTAAAAATAAAATAATCTAAATATCCTTTATTTTCGTACTTATTGCGAATATAAATTACAAAAAAAGTACGAACGGATTATGTGGTATGATAAAATGCTGGAGCAAGATAAAATACCTGATATTTTGCTTCGAAAACAAATTAGAAAATACGTTAGACAGAGACTAGCTGACGAAAACAAAGGAAATGTCGAAGCCCAACAGCTGCATTTATTAGAGTTAATTGACTTTCTTAAATCATCTCCAATTGCTGTCAATACTAACGATGCTAATGAGCAGCATTATGAAGTGCCTACAGAATTTTACAAGTATTGTTTAGGTAAAAATTTGAAATATTCTTGTGCCTATTGGGATGATGGAGTTACATCACTTGATGCTGCTGAGACAAGAATGTTGGAATTGTCATGTGAAAGAGCAGAATTAAAAGATGGTCAGAATATTCTGGAATTGGGATGTGGTTGGGGTTCTTTATCCTTGTTCATGGCTGCCAAATATCCAAACAGCAAGATCACGGTAGTTTCTAATTCTCAAACACAAAAAGAATATATTGATGATCAGGCTGATGAAAGAGGATTGAAAAACCTGAAAGTAATTACTGTTGATATGAATATTTTTGACACGGACGATCGTTTTGATCGAGTGGTTTCTGTAGAAATGTTTGAGCACATGCGCAATTATAAAAACTTGCTAGCCAAAATTTCAACATTTCTCAAGCCGGAAGGAAAACTTTGGATTCATATATTTGTACACAAAGAATACGCTTACCTGTATGAAGTTAAAGATGAAAGTGACTGGATGAGCAAATATTTTTTTACCGGGGGTATCATGCCCAGCGATGATTTGATGTTATACTTTAATGACGATTTGGTAGTGGAAAAACATCTTCATGTCAAAGGTACTAACTATGGAAAAACGGCTGAAGCATGGTTGGCAAATATGGATATGAAAAAAAATGAAATTATGCCCATTTTCGAGCAAACTTATGGAGTTGACCAAGCAGTGAAGTGGTGGGTATATTGGAGATTGTTCTATATGGCATGTGCTGAATTATTTTTATATAACGACGGCAACGAATGGTTTGTTAGCCATTATTTATTTCATAAAACGAAAGCATGATACGATTAATCTTATTGATCTTACTTTTTCTGGCTTCATTGCTCACTGTATTTAGAGCACCTACAAATCTGCTATGGATGACGGCGATAGCAGTTTCTGAATATTGTTGGATACTCATATTCGTTACATGTCTGATCTTGACTTGGGGATTTATCGACATGCCTTATAAAACTATTGGAACTGTATTTGGGTTCATTGCGGTTTTGTTATTTATTTCACCAATTGTGAGGGCTACTATAGTATCAACAGATCTGAAAAGTGAACTTACACAATCTCTAAAATGCAGCGACTCAGATCTTCCTGAAAGAAGTGCCTTTTCAGTTGCAAAATTATTTTCAATAAATAAAAAAGTTGAATTCCAATCGTATGTCTATCAGAATGATAGCGGACAGGATTATAAATTAGATTTTTATCCAAGTCAGATTTCCGGAGAAAGACCATGTGTCATGGTGGTACATGGAGGTTCCTGGAGTAGCGGTGACAGCCAACAATTACCTGAACTCAATAGTTACTTGGCATCTATTGGATACAATGTAGCTTCGATTAATTATCATTTATCGCCAAAATATCGCAGTCCCAGACCGGTTAACGATGTTAAACTAGCACTTAAATATTTAAAAGAAAATTCAGATAAATTTAATATCGATACGTCCAATTTTGTATTAGTTGGACGTTCAGCAGGTGCACAGATTGTTTTGATGGCTGCATATACACTTAATGATACCGCCATTAAAGGAGTTGTTGACTTTTATGGTCCGGCTGATATGTCATGGGGATACACCATTCCAACTAATCCACTTGTGATGGATTCGGAAGGAGTCATGGAGGATTATCTGGGCGGAACCTTATCAGAAGTTCCAAATGCTTATGCTGAAAGTAGTGCAGTGAATTATGTGAATAAAAATTCCACCCCAACATTAATGTTACATGGTAAGAATGATGTTTTGGTGGCTTATGAACATTGCGCCAGACTTGAGAAAAAATTAATAGCTTCCGGTGTCAAATATTATTGGTTGAAACTTCCATGGGCGACGCATGGATTTGATTACAATCTTCGTGGCCCTGGCGGCCAACTGTCTACTTATGCGACAGAGGCTTTTATTAAAAGTGTAACAAAGAAGTAGCTGAAAATTGCAAATAACGAAAAGGTGTTTGTGAATAGGCTGTTTATTTGTCTATTAGTATACTAAATTTTATATAGCATATTTTTGGCCAATTTAATAATTACGTTTCGTAAAAATTCTCTTAAATAAGAAAATTAAATTTTCTGTTAACCAGTTAATTAAGTTAAGCGCATCAATGACTCTTCCCTTTGCCACATCTTTTTTATTAAATTAAGAACATGCTAGCCATTGGTTTTTATGAAAAAAAACTCTAATTTCTCTAGCCACTAATAGCACGAATTTGCACGAAAAAATTCGTGTTAGATTCAAAGCATCATTCGCGTAGTTATCTCCGATGCTACTAGCGCCTTAGTGGCTAACAATATTATTTCTGAGCGCATTCCCAAAAGAGAGTCTAAAATTTAAGCCTTAGCTTTTCGAAGAGGGATTTGTACTGTAAGGCATTTTATATCGTATTTGATCATAAAATATCTGTGTCATTTGCGTTTCATTTTTCTCAAGTTATCTTTTTGATTTTTGAAACAAACCATTTCAGGTAAACTAATTTCTAATTTGAGAATGAGTAATAGTTATACTTTTTGGTTTAATTCTAACTGCCTAAACTTGAGTAAATAAATTATCTTTGGACCTATTCTTAAATAGAGAAAGATGAGATATATTTTAATAATAATAATAGTTTTGACAGGTCAATTAATTGCTGCACAAAGCTATAAATCCTATTTCACTGGCAATAACGCTGACAAAGAAACTCAACCTTCAGGAGGAGTGTGCATGATGGGTGGATCTTCTGAAGATGACAATGCCATGAAGTGGTTTTTATCCAGAGCAAATGGTGGAGATGTACTTGTATTGAGAGCAAGTGGTTCTGATGGGTATAATAAATACATGTATTCAGATCTTGGAATAACAGTCAATTCTGTAGAGACAATCGTCTGTCTCAATAGCGCATCTGCGCAAGAATCTTACATTCAGGAAAAAATAAAAAACGCTGAGGCCATCTGGTTTGCTGGCGGAGATCAATATGATTACATCAGTTACTGGCAACATACGGCCATTGATAGTCTTATTCGCCAGGGAATCAAGGAAAGAGGAGTTGTCGTCGGTGGTACCAGTGCCGGAATGGCCATCATGGGTGGTTATATGTATTCCGGTCAGAAAGGCTCAGTTACTTCAGATGTGGCGCTCGGAAATCCATACAATAGTAAAGTCACCATTGAATCCGGTAGATTTTTAGAGAATAAATTTCTTGAGGAGGTAATTACTGATACACACTATGATAACCCTGACAGAAGAGGCCGACAAGTGACATTTCTTGCAAGAATATTAGAAGATACGGGAGTAAGGGCTAAAGGTATTGCTTGCGATGAATATACAGCTGTTTGTGTCGACACCACTGGAATAGCGCGCGTATTTGGTGAGTACCCGAGCAGTAATGACAATGCATATTTTATTCAATCAAATTGTGGATTATCTGAATATACACCCGAGACCTGTAAAACTAATTTACCACTAAACTGGAATCGGAATAATAAAGCGATGTGGGTATACAAGATAAAAGGGACAAAACTTGGTGAAAACACCTTTGATCTTAACGTCTGGGCCACAGGACAAGGCGGTGTGTGGGAGGATTGGTATGTCAATAACGGGGCACTAGGAATGAAGGCGAGCGCTCAGGTGGATTGCAGTATTTTGGCGAATGAGGAGATAAATACTCCGAACACCATAAATGTCTATCCGAATCCGGTGAAAGACGAATTAAATATCGAGTTAAATGGTCAGACAGTTTTAGGAGTCACGATCTTTAATTTGAGTGGCCACATTATCTTAAATAATCAAAACAATAGACAGGGAAAAGTTAGAATAGATTTATCTGAACTTAAGCCCGGAGCATACGTATTACAAATTCTTGGATCCTCTGGTTTGCATACTGATAAATTGATCAAGTTGTAAAAGTCTAATGGCCAGCCTTATTGTTGCTAGTGATTCTCTTTTTGCGGTCTTACAGATTTCTGACAGCTTTTACTACACACGCTCATGAAAAAAATGTATAGAAAATGTAGCCTAAAACGCGAACGAAGACTGTCGTAATGTATTATTATTCAGCCTATTGTAAACTTAACGGTTCGCAACGGTTAGGAACGGTTCCGAACGGTTAATGACACGTATTACTGAAAGCCAGTCATAGTAACCCTCTTGACAAAAAATGCATAAAAAAGTAGCCAAAATCGTAAACGGCGACCGACCTATAATACTGTTATTCAGTCTATTGTGAACTTAACGGTTCGCAACGGTTGGGAACCGTTCCGAACGGTTAATAACATTCACTTCTGAAAGCCAGTACTAGTAACTCTCTTGACAAAAAATGCATAAAAAAGTAGCTAAAATTGTAAACGGCGACCGACCTATAATACTGTTATTCAGTCTATTGTGAACTTAACGGTTCGCAACGGTTGGGAACGGTTCCGAACGGTTAATGACGTTCACTTCTGAAAGCAAGTCCTAGTAAATCTTTTGACAAAAAATGCATAAAAAAGTGGCCAAAATTGTGAACGGAGACCGCCCTATAATATTGTTATTCAGTCTATTGTGAACTTAACGGTTCGCAACGGTTGGGAACGGTTCCGAAAGGTTAATGACATGTACTTATGAAAGCAAGTCCTAGTAAATCTCTTGACAAAAAATGCATAAAAAAGTGGCCAAAATTGTGAACGATGACCGCCCTATAATATTGTTATTCAGTCTATTGTAAACTTAACGGTTCGCAACGGTTGGGAACCGTTCTGAACGGTTAAGTATTGATCATATTCCAAACAACATTTAGCTATGATTCCTTTGCAAATAGTATGACGATTTACATTTAATCCAAAACATTGATTTCAACAAATAAAATTTATTGCCGACCTTGCGTCGACATTTAACTGAAGAAATTATATAATACCTCCAATGGATCTCGAACAACGCAAACAAAATTCCGAAACACGCATCTTTAAAGCTGTATTTCCGAATACCACCAATCATTACGATACCTTGTTTGGAGGCACTGCCATGCAACTCATGGACGAAGTGGCCTTCATCGCTGCCACCAGATTCAGCAGGCAGAGGATGGTCACGGTCAGTAGCGATCGCATAGATTTTAAAAAACCGATTCCGGCAGGCAATATCGTCGAACTAATTGGTCGCGTGACTTACATCGGCAATACAAGTGTCAAAGTGAAGGTGGAGATATTCATCGAACAAATGTATTCAGAACACAGAGAGAAAGCAATCTCAGGTGAATTTACATTTGTGGCCATTGATGAGCATAAAAATCCAATTTCTATTTTGAATAATTAAATTAGTTTGCTGTATTTTATGTATTTTCAATATGTTGTGCGCTCACTGCTACAATAATTTGGATAAAGAACTAAAATGAAAAGAATAATTTATATAATTGCTATCAATACAATTGGATTGTGTTCCACTTTTTCTCAAAATATTGATTCTTTTAAATGGTTGGAAGGTAGTTGGAAAATTGAAACAGGAACTGGCACTAATCTTGAAACATGGAAGATTAAAAACGACAGTACCTTATCGGCACAAAGTATCTTTGTCTATGGCAAAGATACAGTTCCACAGGAGAAAATCGAATTGAAGTATCGTAATGAAAATTGGTATTACCACCCTGTTCTTGATGGTCAAGATGAAACTAACTCAGTCCAGTTCAAAGTAATTTTAGTGAAGGGAACAGAGTTTATAAGTGAAAATCCGGACCACGATTTTCCGCAAAGAATTTCCTACAGAAGAATTAAGGACCAAATTTTTGCAAGTATTGAAGGAAAGAATGATGGAAAATATATGAAGCAAAATTTCGACTTCAAGAGGAATTAACGTTTTCACTTCATGATTTTTATCTCATTTTGACCCTAGTATTATGAAATTGTTCAATTGTTAGTTGTGACTTAAAAAAGCCACCAGGAGTTGCTTAGACTCCCGGCAACCAAAGTAAGGTTGATGCTAATTTAATATCTTTATAATCAAGTGAGAATTTCTAATACCCTTTTCAAAAAGGCCCCTTATGTGAACTAAAATGTAAATCAATTCAGAATTATACGGCTCATTAATGGTCAAATAAATAATTCTGTTTCACATTATTTGTTCTAAATTCCATGAATGTGAATTCAAGTATGTAACACAACAATGCATATGACTTTGAGAAATGAAATACTTAATGAAAGTGGAGCTTGAAATAAAAAATTGCAATCAAGGAGATGCATCTGCCAAAGATGGCGAATTATTTCTAAAGATAAATAAAATTAATTTTACTCATGGATATATTTTTGATTAAGTTCATTGATATAAATGATCTTGTGATTTTTTAGGAATTTTCAAGTAAGAAACATTTGGTAAGAATCTGAGAGTTGGAATAAATACAATAAAAGCAGTACCAAAGACGCTTCCCTGGCACTGCCTTTTTAAAAATCCACCAATTTTTCTATTTAAATTGTTCTTAATTGTTAAAACTAACCTTGATTGTAAAGTGCCATATTTGAAAGTGCTTTTATAATTTGTAGCAAACTTCATATTTTGCACTAGTAAGCATTAATGTCGAAAACATCTTTCTACACCTTTTTCGAGCCCAGCATCATAACTTCTGATACCAAGATCTCAGTGATGTAGCGCTTTTCGCCGTTCTTATCGGTATAATTTCGATTTACGATCTTACCTTCTACTGCGACTTCTTTTCCTTTGAAGATATATCTCTCAATGATGTCGGCTGTCTTACCCCATGCGACCAGATTATGCCAGGTAGCTTCATCGACCAATTCTCCGGATGAATTTTTATATTTTTCGTTGGTCACTAATCTTAGATGGGCCACTTTTTTGCCACCATCAAGTGTTTTTACTTCCGGATCCAGACCGACGTTGCCGATCAATTGTACTTTGTTTTTTAGTGCATTCATGTTGTGAATAATTTAAAGGTTTAAAATTCTGGCTACAAGCCGTTTATTATTAAAAAATTAGAAATTAGAAATTAGAATGAGTCTCCGAAAGTATACTTGCCTTACGAATCACCCGATCACCAATAAAAGGTAGAAGTTAGATTTTAGAAGGTAGATGGTTGTTTCGTAAAATATCCACATCACTTATCACTTTATTACCCCATCACCCGATCGCCCAATCACCTGATCACTCTTTTCCAACTCTTAGCAAGAATGCTAATTAAATAAATCGTTTCCTCCTTTGAGAAATTGTTTCTTGCCATTTGACATTACAAAGATGAGGAAGCTGTCAAGACTTAATCGGTAGTTAAACGTTTGTAGTCGGAAGTAAACGTTTGTAAGCGTTTGTACACGGAAAGGATTGGAATTTTTATTTATTAATTGTTAATTATTATTTGGGGAATTCGTTGATACCATTGACTATTGTGGAATTTAGTAAATTTTTTCAGAACTTTACTTGATTTCGGAAACTAGAATAACTTTGAAAAAAAATTAAATGTTTCGTAGATTATTTACTTTTATAGGATCACTTTAAGTATTAATTGAAATTAAAAAATAAAGCATTATGTCAGTTTTCGACCGCCGTTCCTTCCTAAAAACTTCAGGTGCCGGAATTATTCCGGCCTTTATTCCATTTCATGGTTTATTTCATGGACACCTTACACCAGGCGATAATAATACACGAACCGTAAAATTCTTCGGAGATGGTGAGATGTTCGAACCGGCAGAATATTTACAAGAGTTACAAAATGCGAATGCAAAATCAATCATCGTCAAAGACAGATATGGCACCGGTGGGGCAGTTGAACAACTTGAGAAGAAATTCGCAGAACTAACGGGCAAAGAAAAGGCGATCTGCTTCCCAAGTGGAACCATGGCAAATGAATTGGCGATAGATGTATTGTGTGGTGATAAGACGAAGGCATTTGTACCTGAAAACAGTCATATTTATCGAGATGAGGCAGATTCAGCACAACAAATATTCGGAAACAGGTTGATGCCATTGGGTGAAGGACACCACTTTTTCACACTTGAACATTTGAAAGATGCAATTTCAAAAATAGACAAAGACGAAGCTTTTAAAACAGGTGCAGGAGTCTTGACGATAGAAAATCCTGTGAGAAGAGCTGATGGACGCGCCGTACCACTGGAAGAAATAAAAAAAATAAGCGAATATTGCAAAAGTAAGCAAATCAAAATGCACCTGGATGGAGCGCGGATATTTATTGCTTCCGCATGGACAGGAGTTCCGGTAAAGGAATATGCATCATATTTTGATACCGTTTACGTCTCATTGTATAAATATTTTGGTGCTTCAGGCGGTGCAGTTCTCTGTGGCAGTGCCGAAGTGATTGACAAAATGGCACTTTTGATCAAAGTTCATGGAGGAACGATCTATAGCAACTGGCTGAATGCAGCAATGGCCATTCATAGACTGGATGGATTCGAAGAAAGACAAAAAGAAGTTATCGTTCGTTCAAAAGAACTGATTCTAGGACTGAATAATATCAATGGGCTGCAAATGTCAATGTTGGATAATGGAACTAATATTCACTTGCTTAAGTTGCCCAAATCAATTGATGGAGCTAAATTTCAAGATAAACTCTTGAAAGAATTTAATATTAAAATAGGTCGTCCCGATGAACAGAATGAATTAAAAATGACTATGAATGAAACACTTTTGTATATGGATGTGAAAGATATTGTGGATGTATTTAGAAAATTTATTTAACTAATAAATCTTCCCTGAAGTCATAATGAAAATATATGCTGAAACAGAAAGACTAGTTCTAAGAGCGTTTGTAGAAGAAGACGCAATTTCATTTTTTGAAATGGACTCAGATCCATTAGTCCACATTTATTTGGGAAATAATCCGATTACTACAATAGAACAAGCTGCGTCGACCATTGCCAATATCCGCAAGCAGTATGTCGATTTTGGAATAGGGAGATGGGCTGTTATTGAGAAATGTAGCGGTGCATTAATAGGTTGGTCCGATTTAAAGTTTATAGATTACAAAGATAATGAGCATATCAATTTTCATGATGTAGGATACCGTTTAATGCCAAAATACTGGGGCAAAGGATATGCAACAGAATCGGCTAAAGTTTCTATAAAATATGGCTTTGAGGCAATGAATCTTGAGGAAATCATTGGCACTAACCACGTCGATAATCTTGCCTCCAGAAAAGCACTTGAAAAATGCGGCTTAAAATTTGTTGAAACCTTTGATTGGAAAGGAAATCAGTGTAATTGGTTTAAGATAACTAAAAGTGAGTATGAAGATGAGCATAACAAATAACTATTTTTTTAGCAAATTAAATTCATATTAATTATCAAGGTAAATTACATTTAAATATGGGTAAAGAACATCATTTTAATCTCACTACGTTCTGGCAAGATACAGATGGTCAAGGAACAGCTAATGTTAGAAAATATTCCCGCAATCATACCGTTTCTATTAACGGCAAACCTGATCAGCATCTCACGACTGACAATGCTGCAGTGGGCGACAAATCAAAGCTCAATCCTGAAGACTTACTCGTGACTGCCATTTCTTCCTGCCATATGTTATCCTATTTATATTTATGCTCCTTAGAAGGAATTGTAGTCCATAATTATATCGACCATGCATCCGGAATTATGATTGAACAAAAAGAAGGCGGTGGCCAGTTTAAAGAAGTGACATTAAATCCTGAAGTAATTGTCACCGACGATTCGATGATTGAAAGGGCTATTGAACTCCACCATAAAGCCCATGAAATATGCTACATTGCTAATTCAGTTAATTTCGAGGTGAAGTGTATCCCTGTTTGCAAAATTATGCAAGTGCAATAAAAATCTGTGTAATCAGTGTAATCGATACAATCCGTGATTCAGACAAAAAGTAAGGTTCACGCAAAGGGGAAGAAAGAAGCGCGAAGACAATGACATTATGATGAAAAGTAGAACGCAGATTTTTAAGATTGTCATGGTCCGGATATGATTTTTATAGCCTCTGCGTCCTTTGCGTGTCTTCACTTAGCGCCTTTGCGTGAACCTAAAATCGAGCTAAATATTGTTGAAAGATATTGATATTGGTCCGTGTCATCAGTGTAATCGATACAATCCTTGATTCAGACAAAAAGTAAGGTTCACGCAAAGTGGAAGAAAGAAGCGCGAAGACAATGACATTATGATGAAAAGTAGAACGCAGATTTTTAAGATTGTCATGGTCCGGATATGATTTTTATAGCCTTTGCGTCCTTTGCGTGTCTTCACTTAGCGCCTTTGCGTGAACCTAAAATCGAGCTAAATATTGTTGAAAGATATTGATAGTGATCCGTGTCATCAGTGCAATCTGTTTAATCCGTGATTCAGACAAAATTAGGGTTCACCCAATGCGAAAGGAAGAAGCGCTGAGGACGCTAAGCATGGATTTCAATTTATTATATGATGATGAAAAGTAGAACGCAGATTTTTAAGATTGTCATGGTCCGGATATGATTTTTATAAGCTCGACGTCCTTTCCGTGTCCTCACTTATCGCCTTTGCGTGAACCCAATACATTCCTTATTTCTATCAACGTACCGCAGTCTTACATGATGCACGTTTCTTGAAAGAAGTTAATGCATTTAAAGAGATAAAATTATAAATTGAATTTTGAAGTTTGAAAAAATTAATTTAAAATAATTACATTCTAAAGGTGATATTTTACCATATTTATACTCATAGTAATAAATACATTTGCTCATGCATGCAGTAGCTGAAAGAAAGGAAACAAATCAATTGAATGATATCAGAATTTTTTATCTGGAATTGTTCCCGAAATGTGCTTCCTATATTGCCTTACGGGGCGGCAATTTAGAAGATGCTAAGGACCTATTTCATGATGCGCTGATATTGTGGATGGAGAGAAGAACTGCTGTTAAAGATGTAATTCAAAATGATGAAGCTTATATAATGACACTGGTTAAAAATCTGTGGTTCAGAAAAAATAAAAGAGAAGAAAATGAATTGAAATCAGCTCAAAATACATCCGGTCCCTTGATGGAAGATGACTTTTATGCGAACAAGAAGCAATTAAAACTAATTAATTTCTTATCCATTACCGGCAGAAAATGTATGGACCTCTTGCGTTCATTTTATTTTGAGGATAAATCAATTCAGGAATTAGCGAAGGAATATAAATTTGCCAGCCTTCATTCTGCAAGTGCTCAAAAATACAAATGCATAGAAAAACTAAGATCAGTTGTAAAGGAAAAATCAATACATTATGACGACTTCGAATAAGATAACAAAACGTATCGAACGCTACATAGAAGGGAAGATGCCTGAACTCGAAAGGTGGAAATTTGAACTTGATTTATTACTCGATCCTAGGCTCAATAAATTGTTTAAAGAACAATTGTTCGTATTAAAACTTGTAAGACATTTTCATCGAAATGAGTTAAAAAAATCATTTGATAAAATCTATTTTGATCTATACAATGATTTAAAAAATCCGGAATTCAGAAATAAAATCAATTCAATTTTCTAAAATTTAATTCACATGATAAATATGGGATTAGTACCCATGGTGATAGATCATTCCACCATGGGAGAGCGAGCTTATGACATCTACAGCCTATTACTGAAGGAGCGGATCATTTTCCTCAGCGGGCCGATCAATGATGCTATGGCGGGATTATTAGTGGCCCAATTATTGTATTTAAATAGTGTTGAAAGTCACCGTCCGGTCCACCTATATATCCAAAGTCCAGGTGGTATAGTCTATTCCGGTTTTGCAATTTATGATACTATGAGATCAATGGCTTGCCCTGTATATACTTATGCAGTGGGATTTACAGGGAGCATGGCAACTTTTTTGCTTAGTGCGGGCGTAAAAAGATTTGCTCTTCCGCATGCCACTATCCACATGCATCCGACCGGTGGAGGTGCGCAGGGTTATACAGAAGATGTGCGAATAGCGACGAGGGAACAGGAACGTTTACAAACTCAATTATTTCACCTGATGGGTCAACATACAGGCCATAGCTGGGAAGAATTGGAAACATTTTTTCTCAGGGATAAATATTTAAATGCACAAGAGGCTTTGGAATTTGGGTTGATAGATGAAGTAATGGGCGATTCGAGTCAATTATTGAAGGTGGAAAGCAGAACACATTTGGTGCATTTTACCAAAAAGTAAAAGAAATAATTGTAATTACACAATTAATTTATTTTGAAGTCAAATACAAATTTCAATAAATAGATTTACTTTCCGACCTCTGACTTCTGACTTCTAATTTCTGACTTCTAATTTCTACTTTAGAATGAGTAATAATAAATAAATCAGCGTTCACATATAACTCCGAAACTTCAATTATTGGCAGTATCTTTAAGGCAAATGCGCAAATTATTATTTGAATTTGAGGATCTTTCCTGGTTTCCTGATACGATCAGAGAAAGTATGACCGATTATCTGCGTTATTTTTTGAAAGTTACGAAATTCTATAAACCTGTAATTCCATTTATCTCGGAGATTTTAAAACAGACAAACCTTCAGAACATCATTGATCTTTGTTCAGGTAGCGGAGGACCAGTCGAAGAAGTTCTATCCGGATTAAATGCTACAAGTGAGGGAAACATCAAAGTAACCTTGACAGACAAATTTCCTAATATCAGTTCATATACTTTATTACAAAACAAATATCCAAAAAGTATAAGCTTTGAATCTACTTCCATAGATGCGAAAAATGTCCCGGAGGAATTGAAAGGTCTACGGACAATTTTTTCAGGTATTCATCATTTTGATGAGGTTAGTATTGGCGAAATCATTCACAATGCTATTCAAAACAATGCGCCCATAGGTATCTTCGATGGTGGTGATAGAAATATATTTATGATACTCGGCATAATTCTTTTTCATCCATTATTATTCTTCCTATTTACTCCATTTTTCAGACCCTTTAGAATTTCAAGGTTAATTTTTACTTATTTAATTCCGATCATTCCTTTTTGTACAGTGTGTGACGGTATCGTATCTATCACCCGACTTTATGCACCCGAACATTTAGAGCGAATAGCGAGAGTACATGATGAAGCAAGATATACATGGAAATCAGGAAAGGTCAAGAATTCATTGGGAATGAATGTTACTTATCTGATTGGTAGCCCCAAAAGATAATATTTTTATATATTTAGTAATTAAATGTATATAACATTTAATTAGATGACTATGTGGGCAAAATATTTATGGGAGTTGGGCTCCCTTATCCTAGCTTTTATGGTTTCAGGCCATTTATATGCTGCTTTTTTGAAAGATAGCTTTTCCACTCTTGACCCAACATTAATGGAAGATATGAAGAGGGCTCATCCGAAGTTATCCAAAGATTTAAACATGTGGGATTCGTGGATTAGCTTTAATGCGACTCACAGCAGTGGAGGCATGTTTATTGGTCTGTTGAATTTCTATTTGGCGCTCAATTATTTTGAAATATTCGGAAAAGATCATATTTATTTATTATTCAATTTGATAACCATCTCTTTATACTTTCGGAAATCCATGAAGTATTGGTTTAAGCCCATCAGAATTGGCATTACAATGGTTTTCGCATACAACTATATAGCTTACCCGATAATTTTATTGAATTAAATCCTTTTGAATAAATTAAAATATGACATTACACATTTAGCTATTGATATTTTATCTTTGAGCATTAAATGATATTTAAATAACATGGAAAATGTTTTTTCTATCAGGCTGGTAGATAAAAAAGATGCTGAAGGAATTCTGGGAATATATGCTCCATACGTGCGTGACACCATAATTTCTTTCGAATATGATGTACCAACATTGGATGCATTTTCAAAACGTGTAGAAAATATTTCAGAAGAGTATCCCTGGGTTGTTTGTCTATTGGGTGATCGTATTATTGGATATGCCTATGCAGGTCTTTATCGTTCAAGAAGGGCTTACCAATGGGGTGTAGAATCGACGATTTACATGGAAGAATCATTTCATGGGCGTGGTATTGCCCGAATTTTATATAATACATTGTTTTCAATTTTAAAGATTCAGGGTATGCTGAATATTTATGCGGTGATAAGTTTACCTAATGAAAAAAGTACCGGATTTCATAAAAGTTTAGGTTTTAGCGAAATTGGAATTTTTAAAAATGTAGGTTATAAATTCGATTCATGGCATGACGTTCAATGGATGGATCTATATCTTGGAGCGCATACCGGGAATCCTCCTAAAGTAAATAAATGGTCATTAATAAGAGATTCCAACGAAATAAGCTTGCTGTTGAGAAATGCAAATCTGGAATTTCAAAAACTGTGAATTTTATTTTTTAATAATTACAAATTTAGCTATTTATGACTGAATTTAGACGAACAAATTCTGAAAATATTGATTTCCGCAATTTGGTAAAAGAGCTGGACAAAATTCTTGCTGTGCTGGATGGAGATGATCATGCCTTTTTTGATCAATTCAATCAGTTGGATACAATAAAATATGTAATTGTAGTTTATCTTGAGGAAGAGGCTATTGGTTGCGGAGCCATCAAGGAATATTCAGAGGGCATTGGCGAGTTAAAGCGAATTTATGTTCTTCCGAAATTTCGTAGTAAAGGTGTTGCCACATCTATTTTAAAGGAATTGGAAACCTGGGCAAAAGAACTTAATTTTGAAAAAATAATTATGGAAACCGGCTTTAGACAAGTTGAAGCAATTCAATTATATATAAAAAATGGATTTCATTCAATACCGAATTATGGTCACTATGCAGAAGTTGAAAATAGTTTTTGCTTTGAAAAAATTATCATTTAGAAATAGAATATTAATATACCCTTAATCTTTTATAACAAAATGATGAAATCCAACTATTATATACTCATCCTAATTTTATTCTCCTCCACCCTGACTTTTGCGCAGAAAAAAATTGCTTTGGATAGTGTTTATACTATTCAGGATAGTGTGATGATTCCGACAAAAAGTGGCATTAATATTTGTGCTGTAATTGTGCGGAAAAAAGGAAATTCCCAACCATTGCCTTCCATTTTATTTTACACTACGTATTATCAGGGGAAGGGCGATACTTTATTCGGAAAAAAGTCTGCTGACCATGATTATGTAGGCATCATAGCTTATGCAAGGGGTATTCGCACAGACCTGAGGTATTATGCACCATTTGAAAATGAGGGAAATGATATTTATGACATCATTGAATGGATCAGCAAACAATCCTGGTGTAATGGCAGTGTCGGAATGTATGGCGGTAGTTATACTGGATTTGCTCAATGGGCTGCTACCAAAAAGTTGCACCCTGCATTAAAAACCATTGTACCGCAAGTTGCGGTGATGCCCGGTTTTGATTTTCCAATGGAAAATAATGTTCAGATGAATGCCACACTTTACTGGCCAAATGATAATATTTACAAAAATCAACAGATAAAGCGAAGTTTGCCTTTCGAATGGTTTAAGCAGGGTTTATCATTCCGAAGTTTGGATAGTTTGTCCGGTATAGAAAGTCCTATATTCAAAAAATGGATCAACCATCCGGCTTACGATTTTTATTGGCAGTCTGTGGTACCTACTCCGGAAGAATATGGAAAGATCAATATCCCTATTTTAACAACCACAGGTTATTACGATGGCTCACAAATCGGCGCAATTCAATATTTCAAGCAACATACTTTTTATAATAAAAATGCTGATCATTATCTTGTAATAGGTCCTTATGATCATTGGGGAGGCCAGCGTTATCCATCCAAAAACTTAATGGGATATAAAATAGACAGTGTCGCCAATGTTAGTATGAGTGAATTGGCATATGACTGGCTCGATTATATTTTAAAAGGTAAACAGAAACCTGAAATCCTACAAGACAAGGTAAATTATGAGGTGATGGGAGCGAATGAATGGAGACATGTGATCAATTTGGATGCAATGAGCAACGATTCAATTACAATGTATTTGAGTAGCGAAAAATCTGCCGGCAATTACAAATTAAATACCTTAGAACCGGGAATGGATTATGTTAGCCAGAAAATTGATTTCACTGATCGAACCACAGAAAACAATTTTTATACGCCTGATATTATTTTTGATTCTCTTGATGCTGGTAATGGTTTAATATTCAAGTCGGGCATTTTTAACCAGGAATTTGAAATAAGTGGTTCGTTTACCGGCCATTTATTTGCTACGATCAATAAGAAAGACATGGATATTTCATGTGCATTATATGAGCAGAAAGCAGATGGGACGTATTTCTTCCTTACACGTTATATCGGTCGTGCCAGTTATGCAAAAGATAATTATGAGC
Source organism: Candidatus Brachybacter algidus (assembly GCA_016711705.1). Classification (GTDB taxonomy): domain Bacteria; phylum Bacteroidota; class Bacteroidia; order Chitinophagales; family Saprospiraceae; genus Parvibacillus; species Parvibacillus algidus. The sequence continues at coordinate 335,150 of JADJSK010000013.1, forward strand.
GACAGTTACTAACTCCCGGCCGAAAAGAATCAATTTTATTCTATAATACCAGGATCGTTAGTAAAATAATTGAACGAGGAAGTAGATTGGTCATTTTATTAAATGTCAACAAACATCCATTCGAGATTATTAATTATGGTTCGGGGAAAGAGGTCGCTGACGAAACGATCCATGATGCAGGAGCGCCTTTAGAGATCAAATGGCATACAGATAGCTACATTCAAATTCCAATATTTAGAGATTGGAGGCCGAAGAAGAATTTTGAAAGATGAAGAGGATGAAGTCTGAGGATAGAAGTCAAAAATAAGATATACCGGTAATTATCTTAATGTAATTGACAAAGCAGCTTTCGCAATTTGCACTTTTACTGATCATTGCCATAAGTTTACGTAAAATAAATAGGTTTGTATTTGGAAAATTTAAATTACCTTTTCAAATAAATCTCTTTAAATGAAATTCCTACCTATACTCTTTCTTATGATTGCTTTAAATTCACCAATTTATGCGCAGAAATTAAATTTTTCATTCAACCATGTAGCCATTTCTGTGACAGACCTCGAGCGCTCATGTACATTCTATAAAGAAGTTTTGAAGTTGGAAGAGATCACAAATAAAACAAAAGTAGAAGGAATTCGATGGTTTACCACCGTTAATGGAATAGAGTTGCATCTTATATCGACTATAAAAGAAAATGTCAAAATAAACAAAGCTGTACATTTTGCTTTATCAACTAAGGATTTCGATAAATTTATACAAAACCTTGATGGTAAAAAAATACCTTATTCAGATTGGCCCGGAACTCCTCAGAAAATAAATGTTCGGGCAGATGGTATTCGTCAAGTATTCCTGCAGGATCCTGATGGATATTGGATCGAAGTAAATAGTGTGTCTCAGGAATAGCTGTTTTAATTAGTAAGTATGACATTCTGATCTGATTTAAATTTGTCTATAAATAGTTATATTTTTATGAATTTAACAGGCAAAAAAAAATTACCAATTGACAAAATATTAAAGTTAAGTAACTTAAAAACTAGGATTAAAAATGAGGTTTCTTTTGCTGTATTTATTTGTATTCGCCGGGTCAATTGTTTTTTCTCAGGGGAGTTTGTCGTATTACATTTTAGCCGACAATGTAAATATGCGTTATGGAGCTTCATCCTCATCACAAATTATTGAAACTGCAGAATTTGGAAGAACATTTCAGTCGCCTGTATTTGTTACATCAGACTGGCTTGGATTTTATTTTGACCAACTAGATGATACAATATTTATAAACAGGAAGTTTATTGGGCTCGAATCAGATTTTTTGTGGACTATAAAATCTAAGCAATCAATAAGTGGACGTGGCAAGTATGAGTTACTAAAAATAAAATTACGAAATGATGATTATGCAGGAAGTCAGGAACTGCTATTTGATATACTTAATAATCATCCGGAATTCTTGAATACTTTTAGTGAATCTTGCGAACAACTGAATGTGCTGGCATTAGAGATGTATTTCAATGGTTATCCTAATTCAATTCAATCAGAACTCATAAAAAAAGTTATAGCTGATGTAAAAGATAAAAATATAAAGGCGATGGCTACATACATAGCCCTGAAGTATTCTTTACTTCAAAAGCAATCATTTTTAAGTGAGTTTTACATCAAACAAATTATCGCCGGAGAATTACCAAATTTATATTTAAAAGGATGTGACTATTCCACCTATTTTAGCACATATCCAATTATCGAATCCAAAAAAGTAATCTGTGCTTTTTTTCTCTTTTGCAACGAAGATCGTGGTAAGTTAATGATGGATTATATTGAGAGTCAAATAACAAAAGAGAAATCCTTAAAGTCTGACTTCTGTTCAGATCTGTTAAAATCAATCAATGGGAATAATTTTGATCAACATTGGGAATACAAGAACAAATGATTCCAATTGTTAAACAATTTACATTGATTTTAAGTAGACCCATGAAAGTCTTTTATCATTTTGCATTAATTTTATTGTTTACTACCAACTATTTATTTTCACAAGAAATTCAAAATAGCTCTTCCAATGCCATAACTGACACCCTAACGGAGGTAATAATCACGGCTTATCCAGGTAAATTATCCGCCTTCACAAGTCCTTCTTCTGTGGCTCTTCTTGATTCATCCATCATGAAATACCGATTACAAAGTGAATTACTCCCGGTAGTCAATTCTATTCCCGGAGTCCGCATGGAGGAGCGTTCACCTGGAAGTTACCGGTTTTCTATACGCGGAAGTTTATTGCGTTCCCCTTTTGGGGTTAGAAATGTAAAAGTTTATCTCGATGAATATCCGCTCACAGATGCCGGAGGAAATACTTATTTGAACATGTTGGATTTTAACGATCAAACTTCTCTGGAAATCATTAAAGGCCCCGATGGCAGTCTTTTTGGGGCAAATACCGGAGGAGTTGTTCACATTCTTCCTACAGGAGTAAATACGGATACTCCCTCCGAGATAAAGCTTTCAACAGGCTCTTACGGTTTATTCACCGAACAGTTGTCAGGTAGTGAAAGGTTCGGACCCCATCTAAGATCTATTCAACAGTCTTTCCAAAGATCGGACGGATACAGAGATAATTCTGCAATGCGTCGGGCCACGATCCGCCTATCAGATAGATGGCAATATTCAGAAAAAGGAACTTTGAAATTATTCTTGTTTGCTGCAAATATGCATTATGAAACTCCGGGTGGCCTTAATCAAATACAACTTGAATTTAATCCAAGATCGGCAAGATATGCCACACCGACATTGCCCGGATCGGAAGCACAAAAGGCAGGCGTATATCTCAAATCTATCTTCATGGGAGCGAATCACCGATATGAATTTAATTCGAGACTGAGTCATAAAATTTCAATATTTGGGTCCAGAGTTGACTTCAAAAATCCATTTATTACCAATTATGAAATCCGTGGAGAAAATACATACGGATTGCGTACGAGTATAGAATTGGTCAGTAAATTGAATTCAAAAAGTTTTTTAAACTGGAACTGGAATACAGGACTGGAATGGCAACAAACAGCTGCTGAAATAAATAATTATGATAATAATGGTGGTGAAAAAGGAAATCTGCAAAGTGGAAGTAGTATTCTAAGTACCCAGCATTTTTATTTCACAAGATTTCAAAGTATCTGGTTTAATAACTGGGTAGTGGAAGGTTCAGTAAGTCTTACCAATGCCCAGCATGTATTCAAAGAAGTTCCAAAATTAAAAACCGATTTTGATCCGCAATGGATGCCCAGACTGGCCAGCAGTCTAAGATTGGGAAGGCAGGTATTACTAAGAGCATCTGTGAGCAGGGGATATTCTCCACCTACTACAGCTGAAGTTCTTCCTTCCAATAATTTCATCTATCAAAACCTGAAACCTGAAAGTGGGTGGAACTATGAGGCGGGTCTTCGATTTAATAATAAGCGGTTAAAAATAGATGTGGCTGCATTTCATTATCAATTGGAAGATGCAATTGTCAGGCAGGTAGATAGTTCGGGAGCAGAATTTTTTATCAATTCGGGAGGAACTAATCAAAACGGAATTGAATGTTCGATTAATTATAAATTAATTAAATCGAGTATTTCGAGGACGCTAATTCATTCAGTTTCTCTTTTTAATTCAACTACAATTAATGATTTTAAATTTAGAGATTACTTCTCTGGCGAGGATAATTTTTCCGGAAATAAACTGACCGGAGTACCTGATAAGGTTATTGTCTCAGGGATATTTATCGAATTTCAGAAGGGATTTAGTTTGTCTATGATGCACACATATGTAGGAAGTTTACCACTCAATGATGCCAATTCTGTATCTGCCAAATCTTATGATTTGCTTCAGGTTAAAATAGAAAAAAGTTTTAAATTTGGTAAATCAGTAATTAATCTCAATGGAGGTGTAGACAATTTATTGAATGCACGATACAGTTCCGGCAATGATATAAATGCTTTGGGAGGACGTTATTATAATCCGGCTCCGGGGCGAAATTTTGTAGTTAGTTTGAAATTGAAATTGTGACAATGTGGTTTGGAGTTTGTTGTTTGATGTTTGTTTGATATATTCGTAAAACATTTTAAAAAATATATTTATGAAAAGGGCAGTTTTAATTTCTGGGTTGGTACTAATGACCTCTTTACTATTCCATGCCTGCAGCGGACCTTCAAAAGAAAAAGTAGCAGTTGTGTCAACAGATACACTTCAGGCTGAAGAGGAAGTAATGTCAGAGGAGGAATTAAAAATCAAAGAAACAGAGTTATGGGAATTCCTCATCTCAACAGAAGGCACATACGGCTGGGAAACAAAAACCGATAAAATATCGCTCGACTTTTTTGAAGACGGTAGATTGCATATTCAAGGCCCTGATGGAGAAGCTACTATGTGGGAAGGCAGTTGGAAGTTGAAAGGAGACAGATTGTCGATGGTGCGGCCGGATTTGAAAAGTACGGAAACGGAGAGTGTGAGCAGAAATGGGGACAAACTGATGATTGGTGCGGTGGAGTATACAAGGTATAAGGCGGAGTAGTAATGGGTAATGGGTAATAAGTAATGGGTAATACTCACGGAGCGCCATTCTAATTTCTAACTTCCAATTTCTAATTTTTTATAAGAAATATAACATGAATGATGAAATGAACCCACTTAAATCTTCCTTCCTTCCCATCTCAAATCATGACGCTGAGATACTGATACTTGGTTCGCTACCGGGAGAAAAGTCTTTGGAATTGCAGGAGTATTATGGTCATGCGCAGAATAAGTTTTGGAAGTTAATTGCGGCAATAACAGAGCATGAATTACCTCAGGATTATGAGGAGAAAGTCAAATTGTTGAAGATATCCAAAATTGCACTTTGGGATGTGGTACATTCAGCGCATCGAATTGGAAGTCTCTATACCGCTATATTGAATGAAATCCAGAACGACCTTGAAATTTTTATTAATGATCACCAAAATCTAAAAATCATTGCTTTTAACGGGAGAAAGGCAGAATCACTTTTTAATAAATATTTTCAGAAGAAGGACGAAATAAATTATGTTTTATTGCCGAGTTCCAGTCCTGCGAATGCTAGGATGTTGATGGACAGGATGGTTGAGCAGTGGAAGGAGAAGTTGTTTGGCGAGGGTTGAATTATAGAAATTGAAGACTGCTTGCCTCTCATTATTAGAAATTTGAAGTCGCTGAACTAACTTCGCAACTTGTTGCGAAGTTATAAATTCCATACATAATAAAATATTTTTCAGAAATGTCCAGTTTTTTAATTAAAAAACTGGACATTTCTATTACCTTTGTGACTTAATGAAAGTCATGAAGACCACTGATATTATTACATCGAAGCTCAATAGATTTCCTCAGGGTTATGTCTTCACCTATGAGGACTTTCATTTGGAGGTGGAAAGAAAGGAAGCTGTAATAAAAGCACTCAATAGGATGGTTGCCTCCGGCAAAATAGAAAAGCTTTCAAAAGGTAAATATTATAAACCGGAAAGGACACCATTTGGTGATCTTCAACCTAACCAGGAGCAAATTGTGAAAGACTTGCTGGAAGATGATGGCAAGCTTATCGGATATCTGACTTGTTTAAGTATCTATAATAAGTTGGGATTGACGACACAGGTGAGCAATACTATTCAAATAGGAAAAAATGTTACCGCCCCGGCTTTCAAGAGAAACAGATATAATATTTCATTCATTAAACAAAAGAATACGATTACCAAAGACAATATTCCTATGTTTCAAGTACTGGATGCAATTCGTTTCATTAAAAAAATTCCCGATAGCACCATTGAGCAATCACTCAAAAGATTAATTGCAATAATTGAAGAAGTGCCTGCTTTGGATCTATATACCATAGTAAGATTAGCACTTAAATATCCTCCTGCAACAAGAGCATTACTTGGAGCCATTCTTGAGGATTTAGGACATATAGGATTTATACTAGGTTTGTACAAATCTTTAAATCCTATTACAAAGTATAAAATAAAAGGAGCAGATAAAATATTACCTAATACCCAAAATTGGAATATAATATGAATCTCCACGAAAATAAAAAATTATTCAGACAAGCTTGTTCAGACAACGGCACAGCAGAAAGGAATTCCTGAAATTTATATTGAAAAGGACTATTGGGTGACACATGCGTTGTACACCATTTTCACAGATCCCCTTGGAGCAGATGCAATATTTAAAGGAGGTACAGCTTTGTCCAAATGTTATAAATTGATTGATCGCTTTTCAGAAGACATAGATTTAACTGTACTAAGAAAGGATGGAGAGTCTGACGCACAAATGAAAATCAAGATAAGAGAACTTGGAAAAGTTTTAACCGCTCAACTACCGGAAGTAGAGATTGGAGGTGTAACGAATAAAAAGGGTAACATAAGGAAGACTGCTCATACTTATGAAAAAGAATTTCAAGGAGCATACGGACAGATCAGGGATGTAATCGTTTTGGAAGTCACCTGGTTGGGTAATTTTGAGCCTTATGAATCCAAATTTGTTCGGACGTATATATCGGAAATGATGGAAAGCACGGATCAAGGAGCCTTCATTGACCAATATGGATTGAGACCATTCGAAGTTAAAGTGTTACATCCCCGTCGTACACTGTGTGAAAAAATCATGAGCCTTGTCCGATTTTCGTATTCAGATGATGCTATAAATGATCTTAAAAAGAAAATCAGACACGTTTATGATATACATCAACTATTGCAAAATAAAAAGCTCAATTCATTTTTCCAAAGTGGAGATTTTGAAGAAATGCTGAGTAAAGTTGCCCAGGATGATAAGACTAGTTATAAAAGCAATAATCAATGGTTGAAAAATCATCCGAAAGATGCGATGATATTTAAAGATCTTGAAGATATATGGAATGGATTAAGTGAAACCTATAATGGTGATTTTAAGAATTTAGTTCATGGTGATTTACCAAATTTCTTAGATGTGCTTGCAACGATGAAAATGGTTAAAGAGAAAATTGGTTCTATTGGCTGGCCGATTAAAGTGGAAAAAATTTAGGAGTGTCGAAAGAATAATATTTTTTTACTTTAACATATTAAGATCAAATTTCATCATGTACAGTAATAGATAGGTTGATAATAAAGACTTCTTATTGGGCTAATTATTTATATTCTTAATACAATAATAATGAATTACGCAGAGCAACTTGAGACCGTTGAATGGAAAACACGAAGAAAGCTGATACTTGAACGAGACAATATGACATGCCATAAGTGTTTGAACAATAGTTATCATGAAAATTTAATGTTTGGAGTGTTGGAAGCGCAAACAACTTTCAAATCAAAAATTTGGGATTATATAAATGCTAAAATAATATTTTGTAATACTCCTAACCGACTTGATTTTAAGCAATTAAGTGGGAAAATCTGTTTTTACAAATTTGAGGATAATCATCAAATATTATTTAGTGTAATCGATATTGATTTTCCTTTTCAACCTGAGCAAGTAAGAAGTAGTATAATTACATACGCTTCGATTTATCATAATGAAGAGAGATATAGCTTAAAAAATAATATATCTTCTGCTTTTAAATATTCAACACTATCAAAAGAAGATATCAACCAACAGATGGATTTAAAGAAGTGGCTTTATTTAAGAAACTTAAACATCCATCATAAATATTATCAGGAAGGCAAAATGGCGTGGGAGTATCCTGATGAGGCCCTTGAAACTCTTTGCTGGCCATGTCATGAAAATCTTCATAAGAATTCGGTTATTGATATTTTAGACATCAATGGAAAATTGTTGTCCAAAAGGGAAGTTTGTACAAGATGTTATGGTGCAGGTTGGTTTCCACAATATAAACATGTAGAAAGTGGAATTTGCTTTAAATGTAATGGGTCTCGCTTTGACTTTTATTGAAAGAAGATGAAGTGTTTTGAAGTATAAGCTCCTTAGTGTCTATGACCTAAAACATTTTTATTACCTTTATTTTCTTTACATCATATTAAGCGTCAAATGGCCAAACAAACCAAAACAAAATCAATCGAAGAAACCCTGTGGGATTCTGCCAACAAACTAAGAGGCAGTGTAGAACCGGCAGAGTATAAACATGTCGTCCTTGGATTGATCTTTCTCAAGTTTGCAAGTGATAAATTTGAGGCGCATAGGAAGGAGCTGATTGCGGATGGTAAGGAGAAGTACATTGAGATGGCTGACTTTTACAATATGCACAATGTCTTCTTTCTGGATGAGATCTCCCGTTGGTCTTACATCATGATGAATGCGAAACAGAATGACATCGCACTTAAGATAGATACTGCGCTGCACAATATTGAAAAAAACAACAACGCGCTAAAAGGAGCTTTACCGGATAATTACTTCTCGCGTCTTGGACTTGACATCACAAAGCTGTCATCCTTACTCGATACGATCAATGAAATAGACACACTCAAAGACAAGTCTCAAGATATCGTCGGAAGGGTGTATGAATATTTCCTTTCGAAATTTGCACTGGCAGAGGGCAAGGGAAAGGGAGAGTTTTATACTCCTAAAAGTATTGTGAATCTAATTGCAGAAATGATCGAACCATATAAGGGAATCATCTATGACCCTGCCTGTGGTTCCGGTGGTATGTTCGTTCAGTCCATTAAGTTTATAGAAAATCATTACGGGAGTAAAAAGGAGATCTCCATCTATGGGCAGGAATATACCAATACCACCTATAAACTTGCAAAGATGAATCTCGCCATCCGGGGCATATCAGCAAATCTTGGAGAAAAAGCAGCAGACACATTTGGTGATGATCAACACAAAGACCTGAAAGCTGACTTTATCATGGCCAATCCTCCATTTAATCAAAAGGACTGGCGCGGTGCAGATGAACTCAAAGACGATCCACGCTGGAGAGGATATGAAGTTCCTCCAAAAAGTAACGCCAATTATGGCTGGATCCTCAATATGGTCTCCAAACTTTCGGAAAATGGAGTTGCAGGTTTTATCCTTGCAAATGGTGCGCTCAGTGGAGGTGGTGAAGAGTATAAGATTAGGAGGAAGTTGATTGAGAATAACATCGTTGAGGCTATTATGGTATTACCGCAAGATATGTTTTACACCACGAACATCAGTGTAACTGTATGGATTCTTAATAAAAACAAACAGGCTCATAGCAGAAGTATTGGTGATGAAGAGAGGCATTATAGAAATAGACAACAAGAAATTCTATTTATGGATTTGAGGCAGATTGGTGAGCCTTTTGAGAAAAAATTTATCCAGTTTAGTGAAGAGCAAGTCAAATTCATCGCAGCTACCTATCATGATTGGCAACAGGAGAATAACTCATATACTGATGTTCCGGAATATTGTTATTCGGCAAGCATAGAAGAGGTTATAAAAAAAGATTTTTCTTTGGTGCCGAGTAAATACATTGAATTTGTAAACCGGGATGAGCATATTGATTTTGATGAAAAAATGAAATCTCTTCGATCAGAATTCAAAGATCTTTTTCATCAAGAGGAAACATCCAAGCAGGACTTATTAAAGGTATTTAAAGAGCTTGGATATGAGTTATAGTGCTTTTGCCAAAAAGACAATTTATAAAAGAATAGGAGATTTTATTCAATTAGTTGATATAAGAAATAAGGGATTAAAAGTTCAAAACCTTTTAGGATTAAGTATTTCAAAAAAATTTATTCCGTCAGTAGCTAACATTATAGGTACCGATATGGAAAATTATAAAATAATACTAAAAAACCAATTTGCTTGCAGTACAATGCAGGTGAGGCGAGATAAGAAAATGCCGATTGCACTTCTTAAAGAAGTTAACGAAGCAATAATTTCTCAAGCTTATCCGGTGTTTGAAGTTGTTGATTCTTCAATGTTAGATCCTGAATATCTCATGATGTGGTTTTCCAGGGAAGAGTTTGATAGAGAAGCTTGTTTTCATGCAGTTGGTGGCGTGCGAGGTAGTTTAGAATGGGAAGATTTTTGTGACATGAAACTACCTGTGCCCTCCATTCAAAAGCAGCGAGAAATAGTCAAAGAGTACAATGTCATTCAGGATCGGATACAACTAAATAATCAAATTATAAAAAAGTTGGAGGAAACTGCGCAGACGATATATAAGAGGTGGTTTGTGGAGTTTGAATTTCCTGATGAGGAAGGGAAGCCTTATAGGAGTAGTGGTGGAAAGATGGTATGGTGTGAGGAATTAAGAAAGGATATTCCTGAGAAATGGGAAATTAAGCATTTTCATCAAATTATAGAATATTTTATTTCTAAAAGAGGAAAAAGTAAATCGATATTGAATTTACAAAATTATAGTGAAGAGTTTAAATATCCTGTTATTTCAGCAATGAATATTAACAATGGCAAAATTGTTAAACATGATACTATTCCCTATGTGAATAAGATAAACTATAATTCATGGATGAACCCAGAACTAGCAGTCGATGATGTTATCTTAACTTCAGAAGCACCACTTGGAGAAACATATTATTTGGCTATTAATTCCAGAATTGCATTAAGTCAGAGGCTTTTTGCTATCCGAACAAAAAAACAAATTATTTCAGGTTGGTATTTACATTTATGGCTAAATACGCCCCTTGCAAAACAGGAGTTAGAAGGTAGGTCATCAGGAACCACAGTTTTTGGAATTAAGTTATCGGAATTAAAAAAAGTAGCTATATTAATTCCTATCAGAAATATTGAAGAGAATTTTACTAACAAAACTATTGCGATAGCAAAAATGAATGAAACAAAAAGTTCACAAAATCAAAAATTAAATGATTTCAAAACCTTTTTGCTTTCAGATTTAACTAAATTAGAAAATTAATCATATGAGCCTTAATACCAGTTTAAAAGGTCGCTTAAGAAATACAAATCTTCCTTTGACCCATGCTCTTCATCCGCTTTTTGAGGCAGTCGTCAATTCCATCCATTCTATTGATGCAGCAATAAATATGGGTACTTACTCTTCAACTGTTGAAGGAAATATCACAATTAGTATAATAAGGTCTCCTCAATCTTCCGCATTTGAAGATACAAAATCTGATATTATTGGCTTTGAAATTATAGATAATGGAGTCGGTTTTAATTCAGATAATCATAAATCATTTCAAATTTTAGACTCTGAACATAAAATCTCGCTTGGCTGTCGAGGGGTAGGAAGGTTATTATGGCTTAAGGCATTTAGCCAAGTATGTGTTAAAAGCTCATTTGGAGAAAATTTACAAATTAAAACTAGACAATTTGATTTCAATGTTGATAATGATATCCATAATGAAAATATCGATATCACACCAAACGCAAAAATGAAACTTCAATTAAATTGAAAAATATTCGCAAAGAATATTCAAAATACTTAAAGAAGTTGCCTCAATCAATTGCCCATGATCTACTAGAGCATTGTTTATGGTACTTTATTAGAGAAGGGGGTGCCCCAGAAATAATTATTGTAGATAATAATGAAAGAATTTCATTACAAAAGGATTATGAGAATTTAATGATAAATGCATCTGACAAAGATTCTTTTGAGATTAAATCAACTGTTTTCGAAATTACTCATGTTAAGTTGAAATCCTCCTTACAAAACAAACATAGTATTAATTATAGTGCTGCAAGTAGAGTTGTTAAGGAAGAGAATCTACAAGGGAAAATCCCTGGCTTATTTGGCATTTTGAATGATGGAAATGAGAACTTTGCCTATTTGTGTTTTCTTACTTCTAGCTATTTAACAGAAAAAGTGAATCCAGAAAGGTTTGGATTTAATATTTCGGAAACAGTAGAAGGAATTTACGCTGATTTAGAAATATCATTTAATGAAATTAGAGAGAACGCTTTAGTAATTATAACAGAATATTTAGATAAATACTTGCAAGAAAACAAATTAATAGGTATCAAGAGGTTAACGGATTTTGTTCATTCAAAAGCACCTAAATATAGGCCAATATTGGATCATATATCTGAAAAAGAAAAAATTGTTGATCCAAATATCACGGATAAAGAATTGGACATTAAGTTGCATCTACTTCTAATGGCATTTGAAACAGAATTACTAGCAGATGGGCATGATTTAATGGTGCCAAATGGCCTTAAAAAAGAAGATTATAATAAACGTATTGATAAATATTTATCAAAAGCAAGTGATTTAAAAAGATCAGATTTAGCAAATTATGTAGCGCATAGAAAAGTTATTCTTGACATACTTAATTATGCAATTCAAAAAGGCAAAGATGGTAAATATTCAAAAGAGGAAGTTTTACACAAACTTATCATGCCTATGCAAAAGGTAAGTGATGAAGTTAGGTTTGAGGATAGCAATTTATGGCTTGTAGATGAACGTTTGGCATTTCACAATTACTTAGCTTCCGATAAAACTATAAATTCTATGCCAATCACTGACTCAAAATCTAATAAAGAACCTGATATACTTGGTTTAAATGTGTACGATAATCCCTTATTAGTCAATGATGGAGACAGTTTGCCACTTGGAACTATTACAGTTGTTGAGATAAAAAGACCTATGAGAAATGACGCAAAAGCGGGTGAGGAAAAGGACCCTATTGAGCAAGCTCTAAATTATTTGAATAGAGTTAGAGAAGGAAATGCAGTTACTGCTGCAGGAAGACCTATTCCAGATTCTAAGCATATCCCGGGTTTCTGTTATGTTATTTGCGATATTACACCTACGATTAAAGAAAGATGTGATTTTTTAGATTTGAGAATTACATCTGATAAAATGGGATATTTTGGACATCATAAAAGATACAATTCATACATAGAAGTTATATCTTTTGATCGTTTATCAAACATGGCAAGAGAGAGAAATAAAGCATTTTTTGACAAGTTAGGGTTACCTTCATCATAAATATGAAATTCACCGAACAAAAACTTGAAAATGCTTTTATTGAACTCCTTTCGCAGGAGGGGTATCCGCATTTTACCGGTGATACCATTATTCGAGCTCCGGAAGAAGTAATTATTGAAGCTGATTTAATAACCTATTTTCTCAATCGATATGAAAGCAAACGACTGACCTTGAATGAAGCAAAATCTATCATACTTCAACTTAAATCCCTTCCTTCATCAGATCTTTATGAAAGCAACAAAAAAATAATCAATTGGCTTTCAGATGGCTTCATCCTGAAAAGAGCAGACCGCAACGACAAGGATATTCATATTGAGCTGATTGATTACAAAGGACTGGATGAACAATTCGTCAGTAATGATCTGGATGTCATCGGTGATCCAAAGGTGGCTACGACTTCAGATTTTAATATTTATAAGTTTGTTACCCAATGTGAGATAGTTGGTACGGAAAAAGAATTCCTGATGGCATCGTGTATATCAATGGACTTCCATTAGTAGTATTTGAGTTTAAGAGTACGATCAGAGAAGAAGTCAATCTGGAAGATGCTTTCAAACAATTAACCACCCGCTACAAAAGAGATATTCCGGAATTATTTAAATACAATACGTTTTGTGTCATCAGCGACGGTGTCAATAGTAAGGCAGGTTCATTTTACGCATCCTACGATTTTTATTATGCATGGAGACGAGTAGATGGTCTGGCAAAAGATGTCAATGGCATAGACAGCATGTTTACCTTGATAAGCGGCATGTTCGATAAAAACAGATTGAGGGACATCATCCGCAATTTTATTTATATTCCCGATTCTTCAAAAAAGAATGAAAAGATCGTTTGCCGATATCCCCAGTATTATGCTGCTAAACGACTTTTTGATACTATAAAGTCCGCTCAGAAACCGGAAGGCAATGGTAAAGGTGGGACTTACTTCGGCGCTACCGGATGTGGCAAGAGTTTTACGATGCTGTACCTCACGAGGCTGATCATGAAAAGTATTCACTTCAACAGCCCGACCATCGTACTCATCACTGACAGAGTTGATCTGGATACTCAGCTTTCTGAACAATTTACGAATGCTAAGGGATTCATCGGAGATAATACGATCATTAGTGTGGAAAGCCGTATGGATCTGCGCAAACATTTGCAAGGAAGGCAGAGTGGAGGCGTATTTCTGACCACCATCCATAAGTTTACCGAAGATGCGGCCCTTCTTACTGACCGAAGCAATGTCATCTGCATCTCTGACGAGGCGCATAGAAGCCAGGTCAATCTCGATCAGAAAGTCAAAATCACTTCAAAGGGTGTGAAAAAGACTTTTGGCTTTGCTAAATATTTGCATGATTCATTGCCCAATGCCACTTTTGTAGGATTCACAGGTACTCCAATAGATGCTACGCTGGATGTATTTGGTAAGGTGGCTGATACATACACCATGACGGAATCAGTCAATGATGAGATCACAGTGCGCATCGTCTATGAAGGCAGGGCTGCCAAGGTCGCACTACACAATACGGAGTTGGAGAAAATAGAACAATATTATGCAGAAGTTGCCGCTGCAGGTGCCAATGAATATCAGATTGAAAAAAGCAAGGAGACAGTCGCCAATATGAATTCTATTTTGGGTGACCCAAAGCGTTTAAAAGTATTGGCGGAAGACTTTGTACATCATTATGAAACTCGTGTTTCAGAGGGATCTACAGTAAAGGGAAAGGCAATGTTTGTTTGTAGTACGAGAGAGATCGCATACGATTTTTATAAAAATGTAATAGAACTATTAAGTGCGAGGGTCCTGGGAGAAAAGAGCTCCGGCTCTTTTCCTGATGCCAACTACGCGGACTCCTTCACCACCAACTTTGGTTTTCCGGAAGAATGGCACACAGGTAAGTTACCCCATCGAAACAAACTAGGCCTGATACAATTCATTACATTCAGGTTAGCAGACAGTTTGCCTCAGGAAGTATTAAGAGGTATTGAGGAGGAATTAAAAAACTTTAAGGGAGATGATTATGAAATCCAAAAAAGAAAAAAATATGAAAAGTATTTAGATCGAGGATTGGGTAGTTGTGCATTAGCCCATCCAGAAATGGCCCAAGTAATGCAAGACGCGCTAATGTTTCACGATGGTGATCGATATAATCTTCTGGCTTGGAGTATTATGCCTAATCATGTACACGTCCTGATTAAAGACAACAGCGATCTATCCAAGATCCTCCAATCCTGGAAATCTTTCACTGGAAAATGGGCGCTAAAAAACAATAAAAAATATGGTTTAAACATCCCAAAAGATGCTACAGAATTTTGGATGTCGGAATCCTGGGATCGATTTATAAGAGACGGCGATCATTTTAACAATACTATCAATTATATTTTGAATAACCCGGATAAGGCGCATTTACCGGCTGGAAGTGCGGCGTATAGATTCAGAGGATGCACGATAAGGAGGGAAGGAAAGGAGGAAGTGGGGGGAGATGGGGTGAAGCAGGAGCAGGAGGATAAGTGGATGAAGCTGGAGCAGGAGGATAAGTGGATGAAGCTGGAGCTTCATCCTTCCCAGGTGAGGATGGTGATGACGCGTGATAAGGATGATGATGAGGTTCTGTATAATTTGCTGGGGACGAAGGAATATAAAAAAGAACTTGATCGGCAATTTAAAGATGAAAACTCGAATTTCAAAGTTGCAATTGTGGTGGATATGTGGCTGACTGGGTTTGATGTTCCATGTTTGGACACTATGTATATAGATAAGGCGGTTCAGCAACATAATCTTATCCAGACGATTTCCAGAGTTAACAGGAAATACAAGAATAAAAATAAGGGATTAATAGTAGATTACATCGGCATCAAAAACCAGATGAACATGGCCCTGGCCAAATACAATACAGGGGACAAAGATAATTTTGAAGACATTGCAGAGTCACTTATTATCGTAAGAAATCATCTGGATCTGTTAAATAAGTTGTTCCACACTTTTGATAACATCAAATATTTCATTGGCAATACAATGGAACAGCTGAATACGCTCAATCTCGCTGCTGAATTTATTCAAAAGACCAAGGAAGAAGAAACCCGGTTTATGGGATTGGTCAAGCGGCTGAAGGCAGCGTATGATATTTGTTCCGGAAGTGAGCTCGTAACTCAACATGAAAAAGACCTGACACATTTTTACATAGCTGTGAGGTCTATCGTATTTAAACTCACCAAAGGAGATGCTCCTGATATTTCTCAGATGAATGCAAGAGTCAGGGAAATGATCAAGGATGCACTGGCCAGTGATGGAGTGGAGGAAATACTGAAACTCGGTGAAGATGGAACACAACAAGATATTTTTGATGCTGACTACCTTGCTAAGATCGACAAGATAAAATTGCCAAATACGAAAATAAAGTTATTGCAACAGCTCCTTGCAAAGGTGATCAAGGAGATGAAAAAAGTCAACAAGGTAAAAGGTGTTGACTTTACCAAAAAAATGCAAACACTCGTGGATCGCTACAATCAAAGAGATGCCAACGACATCCTTCGCAGTGAGGTTTATGAAGAAATGGCTGAACAATTGACCAATCTCATCATGGAAGTACACAAAGAGTTCTCAGCAGGTGAGGCGTTGGGTATTGACTTTGAAGAAAAGGCATTTTACGATATCCTTAAGATGTTGTGTGCCAAATATGACTTCAACTATCCGGAAGACAAACTCATCGTTCTCGCAAAAGCAGTTAAAAATCTAGTTGAAACTCAGGCTAAATTCCCTGATTGGAATAAAAGGGAAGATATTAAAGCAACATTGAAAGTAGGTCTAATCCTGTTGCTTGATGAATTTGGCTACCCTCCGGTGGAACGTGATGAGGTGTATGTGGAGATCTTTGAGCAGGCGGAGAATTTTAAGAAGAATAAGTAATTAAGATGGAGTTTATAGATAACTTAAATAACTTAATAGAAGAAGAAAAAGTGCTTGGAATAAAATCCATTGATAAACTTAAAAGCTTGGGTCATAATTTTGATGTAGTTTATCTTCCCAATTTCATGCCTACGAAAAAGGTGGACTATTTCTTTGTAGCAATGGAGCCATCATTTGGCAAATGGGGTACAGTGGATAACGCAAATAAATTAATTTCCAAAGGTTTCAGAAATTTCATTTTTTCGAAAGGAGACTACTTATTACATTTTGCCATAAACAAATATTTAACATCTAACTACCATATTACAGATGTCTCGAAGTCAGCGATGAATATTGATTCTGCCAATGTAGTCCGAAAGGTAATGTATAATTTTTGGAGACCCCATCTAAAAAAAGAATTCGAAACTCTAAAAACTGATTCTGCTAAAATTATTTCAATTGGAGATAAACCAGAAATTGAATTACAAAGGATTTTTCCTAATAGTGATATCCATAAAATCATTCACTTTTCTGGTGCTGCTCAAAAAGCAAGGAAAGAATTTGTTGAAAAACATAATGATGAATTTCAATTATTTGCAGCTAGCTTTATTAAGGAGGAAGTTCAAATTTTTAGCCAAGAATTATTTAATTCAAAAATTGAAGATAATGAAGTTAAATCCTTTATCCAAAAACATAGCTTCAAAAGATTAGTAGATATTAAGGAATCTGATTTAAGACTTCTTTTTAATTATAAAATGAATTTTGAAAAAATATTAAAAAACTAAGATGAAATCAACAGAAAGAAATGAAATACTAAGAAATGCTTTTGAAACTAAAATTCCTCAACTTAAGAAACTGGTTAATTTTCTCGTTAATAATTCTCAATTTAATCATGATTATCAACTCAATAATTTAAAAGGTAGTCTAAATCCTAATGCTCCATTTGGAGACAACTTTCGTCGAATACTTCTTGAATGTTTATACACATCATCCCAACCAAGTCTGAAATTAATTGGCAAGGCAATGAAAGATTTGGAACCACTTTTTATGGAGCTTAATTATACAAAAAAAATAAATCAAAATACTTTTTTTGCAATACTTGAAAAGCATTTCAACACCACAAATATGGATGAAAGAGTACTTTTTGAAAGTTTGTATTCGATTCCAGGGATGGGTCTCAAAATAGCTGCACTAACAGTTCGAAATTTAAACCTTACATTCAAATACGATTTATTAGAAATGGAAGGATATAAATTTGATGAAAATAAACTTATGATAGCAGTAGATGTGGTAATAACATCTGCCCTAAATCAAATTTTAGGCTTTCACGGAAAAAATATAAAGTTTGAAGCAAGTAGAGACTTTTATTTGTTAAATGAATTGTTTAGAATGAAATCATTAAATCCGGATAGTCCAATTATATTTGAAGATTTATGGTTTTGGGGATTTTACAATCAAACTAATGGTTCGGACAAGGTAAGGAACTTCAATAAATTTAATCCAGATAAACTATACGCTGAGAAATATAACTTCGCTCGTGATTTTAAGGAAATTGAATCTCTTTCAGAAGAGTTTAGGGCAATAATAAATCATGAGCAATAAAATTGATTCTTTTGTAAATTATTTTCAGTCTACTTGATAAAGCATTAATTTAAAAGGAATTATTCTTTAAAATTAATGCTTTACATTACAATTATAATTTACTTTCATGAAAAATATAATTCTTATTTTAACATTTGTTACAACCGGCTGTACTCATAAATACTTTTACCCGCTCACACCGAATGTCCCTATGCATAGTGGCGCAGGAGAGTTGACCTTAGCCGGAAATTATTCATTTAATGATCGCATAGACGGAGTGGAAGGACAGGTAGCGTATTCAGCGACAGACCACATTGGTGTAATGGGTAATTTTATTTATGTAAAAGGTGTGGAGGATAAAATTAATGATTATGGCTTAGGTAAAATGGGTGAAGTCGGGATCGGATATTTTACAAATAAAGGTAGATTACATCTTGCAGTTTACGCCGGCGGAGGTTTGGGTGACCAGCATCACCACTACAGATCTGATAGCATCGGTTATTACCAGGCTGATATGAATTACAACCGGATTTTTATTCAACCTTCCATAGGTTATAAATCCAGAATTTTTGAAAGTGCTTTTACGACGAGATTCAGCAGGCTGGATTACAGTAAATTTACTTCTGACATTGATCCTGTGCTTGATCCATACAATTACGATCTTGTGAACCTATTGAATTCTGATCGCCCATATTATTTATTTGAACCGGCTCTTACTATTCGAATTGGATCAGATAGGATTAAATTCCAGGGAAATCTGGGCTTGTTGTATGAGTTAAGAGACAAAGGGACTTTTGTAAGGTCGGCGCTGAGTGCCGGGATTCATGTAAGGTTGGGCCGTAAAACTTAATAATTCTAATTGAAATTTAATACAACATTTATTTTCTAAAATATTGTCTTCAATAAGAATTAATATTTCTTTTTTATATTATTGTCGACTTCCTTAATTCTATATTCAGCGGATGGATCTCTTCCAAATCATTTTTTTCGACATATTCGACGATCATTTCTCCAATAGTGGAGGTATAGTAATTATTGACAGGGTCGATGTCCTTGGTGACAAATTTATGTTCAATCGTCCAACTTACCGCCTTTCTTACCAGAGCCGCTTCTTCCGTTAATTCAAGATGATCCAGCAACATGGCTGCAGATAATATTGAACCAATCGGATTGGCGATATCGAGTCCTGCTGCTTGCGGATATGAGCCGTGAATAGGTTCAAACAAAGCAGTTTTTACTCCAATAGATGAAGATGGCAATAGTCCGAGGGAGCCACTGATGACACTCGCTTCATCGCTAATGATATCGCCAAACATATTTTCTGTGAGAATGACGTCAAATTGTCTCGGATTGAGGATGATCTGCATCGCAGCATTGTCCACATATAAATAATCGACAGTTACATCAGGATAAATGGCAGACAAATATTGAACGACTTTTCTCCATAACCTTGATGTTTCAAGGACATTGGCTTTGTCAACGAGTGTTAATTTCTTGCGACGTTGTTGAGCAGCTTTAAAAGCTAGATGAGCTATACGTTCTATTTCTGCACTCGTGTATACACAGTCATCTGAAGCACAATCTCCTGCTTCATTTAATTCCTTTTTTCCAAAATAAATACCTCCCGTCAACTCACGATAAATTACAAAATCTACCCCTTCTATAATTTTAGTTTTCAGAGGTGAGAGAAAATGCAAACTGCTATAACTTGTCACAGGACGGATATTGGCAAACAATTGGAGTGCTTTTCTTAGGCCCAAAAGACCTTGCTCCGGTCGAACCTTAGCTGTAGGGTCGTTGTCATATTTGGGGTGTCCAATGGCGCCAAATAAGATGGCATCACTGTCCAAACAAATATCCAGAGTAGCTGCGGGTAAAGGATCTCCTGTTTTGTCGATGGCGTGTGCACCTATCAAGCCCTCAGCATATTCAAATTTATGGTTGAATTTTTCAGCGATGGCATTCAGCACTTTTAATGATTGATTAGTCACTTCAGGACCGATGCCATCACCTTTTAAAATGGCTATTTTCTTAAACATAGTTTAACTTTTTAAGCTGTTTGATTTTCAAACTGGATAATGTCCTCTTTTATTGATAACAAATAGTCTATGTCATCATAGCCATTCAACATACATTCCTTTTTGTAATGATTGATTTCAAAATTTTCAAATTCGTATGTTGCATCAATTGTAATTGTTTGATTTGGTAAATCAATTGTCAAGGTTGATTCGTTCCCCAAAGAAAATATTTTGTCAAGAAAATCTTCACTGACTGTCACAGGTAGAACGCCATTATTAAGCGCATTATTCTTAAATATATCAGCAAAAAAACTGCTGACCACTACTTGAAATCCTGCATCCAAAATAGCCCAAGCTGCATGCTCTCGAGACGAACCACATCCGAAGTTTTTTCCTGCGACAAGAATTTGCCCTTTAAACTTAGATTGATTCAACTGAAAATCTTTTTTTGGTCTATTTACATCATCGTTTTCATACCTCCAATCACGGAATAAATTTACTCCAAATCCATCCCGGGTAGTACCTTTCAGGAAACGTGCGGGTATAATCTGATCGGTGTCGATGTTCTCGATGTTGATTGGGACAAAGGTGGAGGTGATGGCGTTTAGTTTGTTCTTAGGCATGTGTTTGTGATGTAGATATTTGTATTCTTGTTGATGAGGATAGCCTCCCCCTAGCCCCCTCCAAAGAGGGAAATCAGTGCTCCGAAAGCAATTATTCATTATTAATTAATTGACTTACGTCGGTGACTCTGCCGGTAATAGCAGCAGCGGCGGCCATTAATGGGCTTGCCAAAAGTGTGCGGGCACCGGCGCCTTGTCGTCCTTCGAAGTTGCGATTACTAGTGCTGATGCAATATTTTCCGGCAGGAATTTTGTCTTCGTTCATAGCAAGGCAGGCACTGCAGCCAGGCTGCCGCAATTGAAATCCGGCTGCTTGAAATACCTTGTCAATGCCTTCTGCAATTGCTTGTTGCTCGACTTGTTTGCTACCCGGAACGATCCAAACTTCGACATCGTCAGCTTTTTTCTTGCCTATAACAAACTCAGCGACCAAACGAAGATCTTCGATCCGACTATTCGTGCAGCTTCCGATAAAGACATAATCGATCTTCTGTCCACTGATGGCTGCGCCGGGTTTTATACCCATATATTCCATCGCTTTGACAAAAGATGCTCTGTCTTTTTCATCCACTGATTCCTTACTTGGCACAAAGTCATTGACCCCAATACCCATCCCGGGATTAGTTCCGTAAGTGATCATTGGTTCGATGTCAGCAGCATCAAAGAAGAACTCTTTATCAAATAATGCATCTTCATCACTGAAAAGCGACTTCCATTCTAACAATTTTTGATCCCATTCTTGTCCTTTTGGAGCAAAAGTTCGTCCTTCCACATAATCAAATGTAGTCTGATCAGGAGCAATCAATCCGCAACGAGCACCCATTTCAATACTCATATTGCACACAGTCATTCTTCCTTCCATCGAAAGGCTTTTGAATGAATCACCTGCATACTCTACTGCATATCCGGTAGCGCCACTTGCAGAGATCTTTGATAAAATGTACAGCACAATGTCCTTGGATAAAACACCCGGTCCTAATTTCCCATTTACGTTTATCCGCATTTGTTTTGGCTTTGTCTGCAATACACATTGTGTGGCGAAAACCATTTCCACCTCGCTTGTTCCGATGCCAAAGGCTATTGAGCCAAATGCACCATGCGTGCTTGTATGACTATCTCCGCAAACGATAGTCATCCCCGGTTGGGTAATGCCCAATTCCGGACCTATTACGTGCACAATGCCTTGATAAGGATGGCCAAGTCCGTACAACTCAATGCCATGATATTTGCAATTATTGATCAAAGTATCCACTTGTATTCTGCCTAATTCTTCTTTGATCGGTAAATGTTGATCCTTGGTCGGTACATTGTGATCCGCTGTGGCGACTATACTGTCCGGCCGAAAGATCTTTAATCCACGTTTTTCTATTCCGGCAAATGCTTGTGGGCTTGTGACTTCATGGATGAGATGTTTATCGATGTATAGGACTGAGGGGCCATCTTCGATGGTTTTGACTAGATGTCGGTCCCAGATTTTTTCGAAAAGTGTTTTGGACATTGTGGGTTAATTATTTACGTAAGGTATGAATAGTAGAACCATTTTTAATTGAAAAATATAATAAATTTCTGATAAGTCCACCCCCTTGGCCCCCTCCAAAGGGGGACATTCGTACTGATTCATATTTTGTGTTAAATTAGGAACTTTAGACGGCTTGGCGGGAAAAGATTTTGGCAAGATTGCTAAGGTCTTCGTCGTTGACTTCTTTTTTGAGGTCGGCAACTTTTACAAATTCATGATATAAGTTGTCCACCTGATCCCTGTCAAACTGGAAACCAAGTTTTTGAAATCTGAATGCCAAAGCACTTCGGCCACTTCTGGCGGTCAATAATATCTTGGAACTGTCAGCACCTACGTCATCAGGATTGATACTTTCGTACGTTAGGGCATCTTTCAGGAAGCCATCCTGATGAATTCCTGAGGAATGGGAGAATGCATTACTTCCCACGATCGCTTTGTTTGGCTGCACCGGCATGCGCATGACATCGGAGATGATGCGGCTCATCGGATTCAGTTGACGGCTGTCGATGTTGGTGTGAAAACCAAGGGAACGGTGTTGTTGAATGATCATGGCAACTTCCTCCAATGAAGTGTTTCCGGCTCTTTCGCCTAATCCGTTGATGGTACATTCGATTTGTCTGGCTCCTGCTATTGCGCCCGCAATTGCGTTAGCAGTTGCCATCCCAAGGTCGTTGTGGCAGTGACACGAGATCACTGCTTTGTCGATATTTGGCACATTATTGGCCAGATATGCTATTTTTTCTCCGTATTGGTGTGGCAGACAATAACCTGTAGTATCCGGGATATTAACTGTAGTGGCACCTGCTTTTATAACAGCTTCGATGACCCGAGCGAGGTATTCATTGTCAGTGCGGCCGGCATCTTCTGCGTAGAACTCTACGTCGTCTACAAAGTTTTTTGCCCATTTAACAGCCTGAATAGCTCTTTGTAAAATCTCATCTTGAGTAGCGTTAAATTTTGCTTTTATGTGCAAATCAGAAGTGCCGATACCTGTATGAATTCTTGGACGATGTGCATATTTCAGCGCTTCTGCAGCAACTTCAATATCTTTTTGGACGGCTCTGGTAAGTCCACAAACTGTAGCATTTTTAATTACTTTAGATATTTCCTTTACAGATTCAAAATCACCCGGAGAGGAGATCGGGAATCCGGCCTCAATGATATCTACACCAAGGCCTTCTAATTTAAGAGCCAGGTCTATTTTTTCTCTACTGTTCAATTTACATCCCGGTACTTGTTCGCCGTCGCGTAGCGTGGTATCAAAGATGAAAATTTTATTTGTTGCCATTTATATTAATATTAATGTTTAAAATTGTCTGATCGTAATCAGTAGGTTGATCTTTGAACGACGAAAATAATGGTTGTTGCCAAGTCTTCGAAAACATAAACTTGCTGAAATACGATATTTAAAACACGAATATTTTGTCAAAAGCTTTGTAAACAGGGCATAATTAAATTCAAATTTTACGATGTCAAACAATATAAATGAACCGATTTTCATGCTGATCATGTCGCTTTCAGCAGCAGAAAAACGGCATTTCAAATTGTACATCTCCAGAAATCAGGCAAATGAATCAGCAAAGTTTGTTAAACTCTTTGATGTAATCGATGGCAGTGCGTCTTACAATGAAGAGCATATTTTAAAAAAAATACCTGATATAAGTCGACAGCAATTGCCCAATATTAAAGGGCATTTGTATGGTGAGATTCTGGTTGCACTGCGATTGCTCCATACTTCCAAAAATGTAGAGATCCAGATCAGGGAGCAGATGGATTTTGCTAAAATATTGTACAATAGAGGCTTGACGCAACAGGCTTTAAAGATATTGGCCAAAGTAAAGCTCGTAGCAAAGGCACATAGTCATTTTATTATTACCCTGGAAATTCTCCAATTCGAAAAAGATATCGAATCAAGACACATTACCAGAAGCCTTAAAGGACGAGCTGAAGAGCTTATTGGTGAGACTAATTTTGCAATTAATCAGATAAATGAGGTGACAAATTTATCAAATATTGCTTTGAAACTTTACGGATTATTTCTTGAAAATGGTCCTGTAAAGGATGAAGTTCAAAGTCGGGAAATTGAACGACAATTCAAGGATAATTTATTCAGCATTAAGGAAGATCAAATCAGTTTTTATGGCAAGGCATACCTGCATCAAAGTTATTGCTGGTATTATATGATCACGTTGGATACGACGCGATATTATCGTAATGCTGAAAAGTGGGTTGATCTTTTTACGAAACATCCGGAGGCAAAAAAAGAGAATCCTTTTTTATATCTCAAAGCAGTGCATAATCTCCTGAATGCTTTATTTATTCTGGGAAGGCATCAAAAAATGAATCTAGAAATAGAGAATTTAGAGCAATTTTATGCCCAAAGTTCTACGTTCAATGAAAATCTGGAAAAGCAAACTTTTGTGTATTTATATACTGCAAAATTAAATAAGCATTTTCTGGAAGGAACCTTTACGGAAGGCTTAGAATTAATCAAACCAATTGAAACGAAACTCGGTCAATACCATCAATATATCGACATCCATAGAGTCTTGGTCTTTTATTACAAGATCGCCAGCCTTTATTTTGGGTCAGGTGACAATGAACAAGCAATAGAATATTTGAATAAAATAATTAATTTGAAAGTAGGACATCTGCGCAGTGACATCCAATGCTTCGCAAGACTACTTCACTTGATAGCTCATTACGAATTGGATAACTTACAGTTGGTGGAACATTTGATTAAATCGGTGTATAGATTCCTATCCAAAATGGAAAGCCTTGATGCCGTTCTTACTCAGATCTTTGAATTTCTAAAAAAATCTCTTTCATCTAATCCGCATGATGTAAAAAAATCTTTTGTTGAGCTGAGAAATAAATTGGAAATAATTAGCACCAGTAAATATAACCGTCGATCTTACCAATATTTAGACATAGTAAGTTGGTTAGACAGCAAAATTGAGAATATGGCTGTCGAGGAGGTGATACGGAGGAAGTTTATGAAAGGATGATAGGTTGATAGGATATCAGTATATCAGTATATCAGTATGTCAGTATATCAGTATGTCAGTATATCAGTATGTCAGTATATCAGTATATCAATATATCAGTATATCAGTATGTCAGTATTGCAGTATGATGGTATGCAAGGATGATGATTGGGTATTGAGCACGTGGCTAATTGTCTAGTGTCTAGTATCTAGCTTCTGACAACTGACCTTTGACCTTTGTCCTCATTTTTTTAGAACAATTGCCGACAATCACCTTAATTGACTGATGGCTTACATACATTCGATGATTTATAAAGTATAAGTATCTTAGCACAAATAAGTAGAACAAAAATCAGACCAAGCGATCTAAATTGGTTCGCTTGGTCTGATAAATTAAGACATATAAACGAGTTAGCACTCACCCTAAAAGACCGACACGACAGTAAATTAACGAAATAAAAATGACAGATGAAAAGCCAACGCATAGACAAAATCAAAAGAGCTGCAACCCAACGCACAAAGCCAACGCTTTGCAGCACATTTGCTTTTGCCCCAACCGCAACCGACAAGCATATTCTGACTTATTTATCTTTAACCTATTTTGCAATATTGCTAGTTAGAATATGAAAATAAAAAACATAAGAGAATTTCGGACTTGGGTAAAAGATGACGACCCTGATACAAAAGGCAATAATAAAGTTGACGAAAATTTTCTTGGTCTATATGATGAACATAAGACTAAATCTGGCTTTTTCAAGATAATTCATGGTAAAATTGACAATGGATTTGACAACAAACTCAAAGGATTATTAAATCTTGCACAAGATACACAAGGGGTGTATGAATTTATACAAAATGCTATTGATTGCGAGTCTACAACCTTTGGTTTATTCTATGATAATGAAAATCTTATTGCATTTAATGATGGGCTATCATTTAAAAAAGAAAATGTTATAGCCATTCTTAATGAGGGTGATAGTAATAAATCAGAAGGTGATATAGGTAGATTTGGAGTTGGGTTCAAAATAATTCACAGATTAGTAGGTGAACATGATGGATTTGAAGAAATAAAACAGAATGAAGGTCCAATTATATTCAGTTGGAACAACAAACAACAAATCGCCAGTTTCATTGATGATGATGAGTTGAATTTAGAATTTGACGATAGCATTGAAAGTGAATCACCTTGGCTATTTAAAATTTTGCTGACCTGTTTTCCAACACAACTTAACGATACTGTTTATGACCTAAAGAACAACGAAACGAAAGAATTACTAAAGAAATCAGAAGTAATTAACCTTGTTAAATTTATTAAGTACTTGTTAGTTCAAAACAACTTTGACATAAAAGATTTTTCAAGAGGCTCGCTTTTCTATATTAAACTTGGCAAAAATAAAAGTCAAAAAATAAAAGATGACTTACAAAAACTTGAAAAAGGAATTCAATACACATTAAACTTTCTTCAACATAGCACAAAAAATCGCCCATTTTCAAAAATTTTCTTGCAAAGCGATGTATTAGAAGTTAGTAAATTAAACACTGAAATAATCGAAATTGATTCAACCAATGAAATATACCGCCAAATTATTGATTATAATAGTACGACACCGATTCAAATAATTTTTGGTTACGAATCTAATCCACAAAATGAAGTATTAAAAAAGAAGACATCAAACTTTTTTAAGTTCTTTCCAATGGAAAAGGAAGCTGTTGGTTTTAATTTTATTATTCACTCAGATGCTTTTATAATTGAAAAAAGTAGAAGAGAACTTCAAGGTGATAGTCGAAACAACTTACTACTTAACTATCTCATATCTGAACTTAAGGTGAAATTATCCGACTATAGAGTCAACAATATTGAAAAGTATAGACAAATATTTTTGTCTATTTATTTGTCAAAAAAACCAGAGCAAACACCTGAACATTTTTCAAATCTTTATCAAGATTTAGTATCAATTACAAAGGATTTTATTCCAAATGATGAAGACGGTGTTAGTTCATCAATTGAAATTGTTGCAAAAAATGAAAATGTAAATATTTCATTTAAGCTAAGTGATTGGGGAATAAAAAAGAAATTCTTCCACTGGCAGGGAGAGGGCAATAAAAATTTACTTTATATTACAGTCTTAAAGGAATACAAAATTGAAAAATGGGATTTAATAACTTGCATTTCAAATGCAGATGAAGTTTCTTTCAACAATTGGTTCGTTAGATTATCAGCAAATTCCCAATCTGAATTTCTTGCTGAATTGGAGGTTTCTGATTTAAAAGCTGTATCAAAATTAAGTCTGCTAAAACTTTTCAGATTCTCTGACAATGAATTCTATTCTGCAAATGATGATGCCTCAAAAATTGATGGAGCAGATTCAGAAGAAAAACCACAAAATCTTGTATTCCATTCTACAACCACTTTCAAAATTAAAAGCGAATTAGAAAAATTAGAACATGTAACATCAGAAATTGATATAGAAAAAACTTATCCAAAATTATTCCAATCATTGGGGCTAAACTTGAAGCAGCCAGACCTTTTCAATGAAGTCAGAGCAAAATCACTAATCATTGAACTTGACAGCCATGAAAAGAAAAATGTTTTTCAAACATTTTCATCGCAACCAATTCCGCAGTTACAGTCAGAAAAGTATTTTAAAAACAGTTTTGGATTTGAGAGTTTGAGTAACCTATTAAAACCAAACAAAGAATATCCTGCATGGCTTAGGAAATTCTCCATACTTGAATCCGAATATTATCCCGAACTTGATTCATTCTTAATTAAAGACGATGTTCAGATTTTCAGTTTCATTTACGGCAACTGGGCAAGCATAATTACACTTGAAGAAGTAAAGAAAGATGTAAAAGCATTCTACAATAAAGTTGAAACATATAAAATTCTTTCTTCAAACCCGACACTGTCCTATACTAATCTTTCAATTGTTTTTGTGAATGAAACAATCGGCTTCCAAAATAGCAGTGCGGTTTACTTTCATAAAACTCTTAGCGATTGTCAATTTGAAAAAATCAAGAATGCTATCAAAACAATTTTTGATATGGAAATACCAAGCAAAAATGCTTTGGAATTTCTTTCAAAGGAAGGCGGAGTATTTAGGATTAGTGATAATGATAATTTATTGACAAGAACACTAACTTCTAAGACACCTATTGAACTTACCAAGGAAGATGTAATTGAATTTGTCAATTTTTCCATTTCAAAAATTCACGAAGAATTTTTTAAGCATTTCATAATTTCAGTAAAGGAGAAGGAAATTTATTTGATTGAACAAAGAACATCGGAGATTTTTCAAGTAAACAAAATTCGAAAGGAAGTTGTTGAACTTATTAAATCAACAGAATCCCTAAAAGCGAAATACAAAATTTTACCCTATGCTTTGAAAGACAGTTTCAGGGAAACAAAAGAAATTCTCACACAACAAAATGGTTTTTCCTCACTTCTATTAAAAGACAAGGAACTATTAACCAAACCAACAGAAATTTTCAAATACCTATCTGATTCAACTTCACAGAAAGAATACATCAGTGAGCAAAGTGAAATTCTGATTCCGATAAATACCGAAATTGATATTGAGAGTTCAGTTTATAAAATATTGGAATGGTGTTTAGGCACAGGAGAACATAAAGGGGTTTTTACAATTGAAGAAATCCCATTGGTGAGAAACAAATTCAAACTTCAAGTTGGTGAGAAAAAAATTGAAGTGGCAAAGTCCAAAGGCGAAATTACAATAGGGAATAAAGTATTTTCCTTAGCTGATTTAATTCCGAATAATATAGTAGATATTAGAAATGAATATACTTCTCATTTCTTAAAGCAATATTCCAAAGTAGCAAATGAAATTAAATTGAAATCATTTTTTGGGATAGAAGAAGATATAATGCCTCAAGAAGTTTATGATTCAATATTAGATTACAACACTAACCCTTTAAACACTAGGCAGGTAGAATTTCTCTTAATTTATTCTGTGGAAAGTAGCAGTGTTGATTTAACCTCTTTTGCTGTTGAAACTATTAGTGAAAAACAAAATCTAAGTAATCTATTTTACAAAAAATTCATTTCATTTATTAAACCAACTCAAATTCTACATGAAAAATATGCTGACATAGAAATTCAATATTGCAAAAGCACTATTTTATCGGAATATAAATTATCTGATAAAGGCGAATTGGACACTTCCTTTTTCAAAGAAGAACTTAACGATGCAGAAAAAATAAGTTTGTTGGAATTTGTGTTTGATGTTTGGAAAGCCGACAAAGAAAAATTTGCAGCATTAAATATTGACAGCATCTACAACTTTTTAGGATTTCAGAAGAATGAAAGGTTTTTAAAAGATGACTATACAGTAGCAAATGAAAAACTTCCTTCTTTTTTCAAAACATTTTTAGCGGAAGATGCTGAAAAGATTACTTTCAGCATTGTCATCGGAATTAACAACAAAGACAATTCAGCAATTGAATTGCGAAAATATTTTGAAAACAATACACCCGAAAAGTTATTTGAGGATATTCAAAACATAAGTTCCAAATTGCTTCATAACACTTTGCAGTGGTTACAGGAGAAAGGAATTGTTTTAAGCAAGGTGTTCCATCTTGAAGCATTGAAAATCATTTACGCACAGATAATTCCAACAGACAACACTCCCTTTTTATTCATTGATTCATTTGACACCGAAAGCAATCTTTGTTACAAAATCAAACAAGCCGAAACAGACAATTATTTAATTGGTGATTCAGAACTTGCCAAACTCAACGATTATGAAATTCCTTTGGAAAAGATTTTTAAACTTCATGAAGAGTCCAGTAAGAATTTAGTGAACCAAAGTAGTTATCCGCCAAGTTTTGTTTTCAATGAGAGTTTCAAACAATTGCAAATACCCGATGCAATTATCAGTATTGCCGAATTACAAAACCTAGAAGAATGGAAAGAGCAATACTTTATAGAGTGGAAGAAAATTAATGAGAAGTCAATTCTGGTTTATTTATTTGATGGAGAAATACCACGGCATATCAGTTTTGAAAACGAAAATATCTCATTAGAAAGGAAGGGTTATGAATTTGAATCAGACGGATTTTACTATATTTCTAAAGATGCCGATAATGTTTTGAAGTCATTAAAAAAGATATTGCCTCAAGATTTATACGAAGGGCTTGCAATTTTTAAAAGTGAATATGAACAACCAAAACCTGAAGATGAAAACAGTTTAGCCAAATCATTTTATGATGAAGTAAACGAATTCTTAAATGATTTTGAATCGGACATTGAAAACCGTTACTCATCAGAAATTATTGCAGAACTCAAAAATATGGCGTTAGGGCTTTACAATGAATCCAACATAACAGCAATGATGAATCTTATTGTCAAACTAAAAGTTTGTAAGAAATTGAAAATTGACTATTCAAAAAATTGGGGATACAACTATGTAGAAAGTAAAGGCACGAAGTATATCGTTTTTAGTGCAAGACGGGCTTTTGCATATATACACCCTGCTAAGATTATTGAATTGCGTGATAACAACAGTAAAATCCTTATTGACTTTGGAAAGAATTTGGAATTAGTTGAATTCAATTCATTAGAAGAATTATTTCGCTACAATACTGACCATCTGTTTTTTTACAGTGGAGAAAGAACTCCTGCTGAATTAGAAGCACTATGTGAGCAGAATCAATCAAGAAGCGGTTTTAGATTATTGTTGGTAGATAAAAATAAAGAGATAAGTGAGTTGACTGCTTTGTTTCAAATTACAAATCGGGAAACATATGACTAAAGTAAATCACAATAAGCATATTGAACTTATCCAATCAGAACTTATCTATCAAAAGAATGAGTTTGAAAAATTGCTTAAAAAACAAGCTGCAAAACTGTTCGTTGAAAACCAACTTTACTTATGCAGATACCAAGGGTTTGATGAAGCAAGAGGAAATTTAATTGTAAAATTTGACCACAAAATTTGCAATCCACCAAGGAAAAATGAAAACCTTCAATGCTTTGTTTCTGAAATGCAAAACGATGATGTGAAAAATTGGGGAGGCATTTCATACCAAAATATTAGAAGCAAATTCACAGCACAATTTGAATCTAAAACAGTTTTTTTCACTTTTGAAAATGGCCACACAATTGTTGGCTTATCAGGTGTCAAAATTGAAGATGTTCCAAAATATCAGAAAGATACTTTGGTGTTTTTAGCACCAACCGACCCACCTTTAGAATATCTTTTTAATCTTCAAAATTTTCTCAAAGAAACTCAACCAAGCACGAATGAGATTTTAGATTTAGAAATTGGAACGCTGAATTGGAATCCACAACCTTTGACAGTTGATGAAAGTATTGTAACACAAATTCAAACCGACCTAATTGAAAAAGAAATAATAATTATTCAAGGACCGCCAGGAACAGGCAAAACTTTTTTAATGGCACAACTTTGCAGTGCATTCTTAAAGACCGATTACAGAATTCTTGTAACCGCTTTGACAAACCGAGCATTGATTGAGTTGGCTGAAAAGGAGCATTTGAAAACGGCATTGAGTGAAGGGAAAATTTATAAGTCCACTTTGACTGCTGATGAAAGCAAGAACAAAAAAATAAAGGGCATTAAAGCATTTAAAAGTTTGAGCCAGCAACAGCCTCAAATGCTGTTAGCAACTTACTACATTATGAGCCAAATTGCAGCAAAGGCAATTCAGGACACTCACTTTGATTACATTATTATTGAAGAAGCAAGTCAGGCTTTTTTATCAACCATTGCTTTGGCAAGGAAACTTGGAAAGAAGTGTATCATAATTGGCGACATCAAACAACTTGAACCAATCTTTCACAAAGAGTACGCACCTGAAGACACAAATAATTATCATTGGATGATTTGCGGATTAAAAGCAATTAGTTTCTTTCTTCCAACTTCCAAGCAATACATTCTAACTGATTCTTACCGATTACCTCAAAACAGTGTTGATGTAACCAACTCATTTTATTCAGGCCAATTGAAAAGTAAATCAAGTGCAGAATTGCCTTTGAACCTTTCAAATTTTCCTTTGCTTAACGAATCCTTTCAAAGTAGTGGCGGAACTTCTATTCGAAAGTTTCAACTAGCTGATGGAAAAATTCCTTCAACAGAATGTTCTCAATTTATTATTGACCTTGTGAATCAACTCAAACAATTTGATATCAAATCAGAAATTGCAGTGTTGGCTTTCTATAGAGATTCAGTTCGCTTTCTACAGAAAGAAATCTATTCCAAATGTGCAGACACCGAAAATGTGTTGGTTGAAACTATTGATAGAATTCAAGGGTTGACAACGGACTTCACTATTTTCTTTATTCCGACAGAGAGTATTCCGTTTGCTTTACAAGCAAACCGTTTTAATGTGGCAACTTCAAGAGCTAAACTATGCACACTTATTATTACAGATAAAAACATCAACTCATTTTATCCACACATATATAATGATGTAAAGACCTATTTACAAAAAATAAAGGAGGTTTTTTCATCAAATCAATATTCTGCAACAACTCAAAACAACAATAACATTGAACAGGAATCAGAAAACAAAACAGGCTTAAAAGTTCTTGGAAAAATAGACCTTTCAAAGTTTGAAAAACCAAAAAAGGAAATAAACAAAGACAAGAAAAATATTTACATCATCGACACAAATGTTTTTGTTGACCAACCAGACATTATTTCAAAAATTGACCAAAAATATAGTATTGTACTATCTGCAAAAGTCATTGACGAATTAGATTACTTGAAAATATCGTTGGCAGAAGAGCAAAAGAAGAATGTTCAAAGGGCTTTGAGACTAATAAACGAGAGCATTGAAAAACGAAATATCAAAATGGACACAGCCGACCTTACCTTACTACCAAACGACTTTAACAAAAAATCTCCAGACAATTTCATTTTATCAGTGGCCATAAAATACAAAGACGAGAACCCAATTATGCTGACATCAGACAA
Organism: Candidatus Brachybacter algidus; assembly: GCA_016711705.1. Lineage (GTDB taxonomy): Bacteria > Bacteroidota > Bacteroidia > Chitinophagales > Saprospiraceae > Parvibacillus > Parvibacillus algidus. The sequence goes on from JADJSK010000013.1 coordinate 368,530, forward strand.
TGGTTTACAGATTAAAGCAAAAGGACTTTACATAACCACAATAACACTAAATGAATTTTTGAAACAATTGAAATATTAATGCCAACGCATTTGGTGGCACATTTGTATTTTTTCAACGCACAACCCAACGCTAATAAAATCCAAAAGAGCCACCAAGCCAACGCACCAAGACAGACACGAAATGATAACAAACAAACACGACAGAAAAGAAGGGCGAAGTGCTAACAGTACCTACCAAAAGGCGGGGCTTCGTGCTTTGCAGACACATTTGTGCAAGCCGAAAGTTCGGTACTCCGAATGAAGTTTTGTGGTAAAAATTCCGCCCTTCGGGTAGCCGCTAACCGCTATGTTTCATTTTAGAACCCCAAAAATTACAAAAAATTCTACTTATGTTCAAGTTTATATTACCTCTATGTTTAATTTTATCGCTTAATTCATTTGCTCAAAATTGTAATTGTGACAGTGTCTTTATAAAGTCCAAACAGTTGGTTGAAGAAAATTATGCAGGTTGGTTTGACAAAATTACTGAAAAGAATCGACCAGATTATATCATCTGGTCGGAGAAAAAATTTAATGAAATAAAAGGGGTTACAAATGACAGCATTTGTGCAAAGCAATTGCAAAATTGGATTTCTTATTTCAACGACAAGCATTTAAGAATACAATTTACAAAACCAAAATCGAATACAACTCAATCGAAAACTAGTGCTTTAAAAATATTGACTCATAACTTATCTGTTGATGAAGCTAATGATTATTTTATGAAAACAAAATCGCCCGACCCAATTGAGGGGATTTATAGTCATCCAAGTTATCAATTGGCTATTACTAAAATTAAACCCAATTTGTTTTATGCAACCATACTTTCTACAACCAATGAAAATTGGAAACCAAATGAAGTGAAATTAACCATTATAAAAAAGGGAAAAGAGTATTTGGGAACCTTTTATGACGGAGATAAATCGGATTTTTCCACGCATAAAGTAAAATTAGAGGACAATATTTTGGATTTTGATATTGCGTTTTTTGAAAAGCAATCACCCAACGTAAAAAACAAATTAGACTTAACAGAATATGAAATAAGCAAGGACAAAGATGCACCAAGCCTTCATTTTAAGGAAAATGTTGCTATTTGGAAGTTCCCAACATTTTATAGTAATTCCGAAGAACAAACCGCATATTTATTAGAAAAATACAAAGTACAATTAGAAAACACACCAGAATGGATCATTGATTTAAGAGGAAATGATGGTGGTGATTATAGAGTTGGGTGGCAACTGATTAATTATATTTATACAAAGCCTATCATTAAATATAATGCCGAAAGTCGCTTGACGAAACAAAATAATGAAATGTGGTTTAATTCTTTTATGAAATCATATTATGAACAATCCGATGATAAAATAAAGAAAGTAATAGACGAAGAAGTGGCCAAAATGAATCAAAATATTGGGAAAATGTATAATGGAAGTAATCTTCCATTTGAAACCATAACTATAAACAAACCATTCATAAATCCAAAGAAAATAGCGTTGTTAATTGATGAAAACACGGTGAGTAGTGGCGAACTTTTTACAATGCTTGCAAGGCAAAGCGACAAAGTTGTGGTAATGGGTAATAATTCCGGTGGAATGATGGATTATGGAAATATACTAAGATATAAAACCCAATGTTCAACCATTAGAATACAAGTGCCAATGGACAGAATGTTATGGATAGATACAGGTTTTTTTGTTGACAAAGAAGGGTTAAAACCAGACGTATATTTGCAAGTAAACAATTTGATAGAACAAGCAATTGACAGACTTAAAAAATAAAAAACGGAAATTTGCATCGTTTGGGCAATATGACTGACTTTGAGCTAAAATCAAGTTAAATTTTCCAGTTGTACTTTAGTGTAAAGTTGAAATTTTCTGATTTCATATCCGCCACCTTCACTAAGCCGTAAAAAGATGTATTCAATTTAAAAAAATAAAACCATGAGCAAATCCAATTCTAACTTGTCCGAAAGAGGAAATATTTTGGCAAATAACCCAGCAAGAGTGGATGATGATTTGTTCGCGAAAGCATGTCAAAACCTTTACTGCCCGGATAAAAACCCAAATGGGTCATTTCCTTTGAACGTTGCTGAAAACCATCTAATGGGTTCAATAATTAAAAGCCAACTGGGTTCAATTATTCAACAATATGAGATTCCTGATTGGGTACTCAATTACACCAATACTTTAGGTCACCCTGAGATACGAACTGAAATAGCAAAATTCATGGAGCTGCACCTTTGTAAATGCAGTATTCCTTATGATACCATTGGTCTGTCTGCAGGAGCTTCGGCCATTATCGAAGTTAGTTCATTTATGCTCGCCAACCCTGGTGACGTAGCCGTAATTCCTGCTCCATCTTATCCAATGTATACCAATGACCTTGGCGTGAAAAGTGGAATTGTCCGTTTTGATCTTCAGACACATTTTGAGATTAAAGAAATAGGATCGGAGGCACCTGTAAAGGTCGAATTACTAGACAAAACCTTGGATGAGTTGAAGGTTCAAGGAAAGTGTTTTAAGCTATTAGTACTTAGTTCTCCAGATAATCCAACCGGATGCATTTATACTGAACACGAATTGAGAAAGCTTGCTAAGTGGTGTATTCAGCATGAAGTTCATATGATTGTCAATGAGATTTATGGACTTTCCTTGATTGATACACAAGATGATGTTCTTAAGCAAGACTACAGTATGGAAGGAGCTTATTCTTCCTTTGCTAAATTGATGAACGAGTTAAACAGTGATTATCTGCACCTTTGGTACGCTTTTTCCAAAGATTTCGCTATGTCAGGCCTTCGGATTGGTATTGTACATTCTTTAAACAAGGCTTTTATGAAAGGGCTTGGAAATGTAAACATTCCCCATATGGTTTCAAATTTCACACAGTGGTTGGTCGGAGCAATGTTAAAGAATACCGATTTTATTGAAGAGTACATTTTGGAAAATAAAAAGCGTCTCACACAAAGTTATAAGCTGATGGTGACGACCCTGAGAAAACATGATATTCCTTATGTCCCAAGCCGAGGAGGTTTTTTCTTATGGATGGATTTGTCTAAATACCTTCATGAGGACAGTGATCATGGAGAAAAACAACTTTGGTTAGACCTTTACGAAAACACGGGTGTTCTTTTAACGCCCGGTATTGGTTTCCAACATCAAAAAAAGGGACTTTTTAGAATTGTATATACAGCGATATCCTTTGCTCATCTAGAAATAGCAATGGATCGAATGACCAATTACCTTATTAGTAAGGAGGCAAAAACTGACTATAAAATATAGTCGATCCTTATTTAATCATGACTGCTCTTCACCCACCTAGCATTGGACTTCGTTCCGTTTCACTTCCTTGAGAAGGTCGCATTTGCACCTTATCTTCATCGTTCACCCTCAGAAGGGGGAAATTCGCCCATCAACATTATAAATCATATATATCAGCATTACCTGCGTTCCATTTTCATCCAATTATCTTTTTGATTTTGGAAGCAAAACATTGCAGGTAACATCTTGGAGTTCAATTGCCTTTGACTTCAGTTAATGGATAAAGAAAATGAACATAATTTGATTTAACTCAATTTTACTTGCCAATATCTATACAAATACATCAATCTACACGTTTCCATTATTTAACGTATTTTTGGACGATGAACAAGATCTGGATGCATATCTCTATTTGCCTCTGCCTACTGATGACTTTTACAGTCACACAAGGGCAAAACAGGTGTGGTTCAGAATATGTAGAACACCTATCAGCATTACACAACCCCAATTTTATTCAACAAAAAGAAGCTACAGAAAGGGCAATAGCCGATGCTATTCGGAATCCTTCACTCTCTCTTCGCAATGAATTGTATATCCCTATAGTGGTTCACGTGGTTTATTATGAAGATTTTGAAAGGATCTCTGATGAACAGATAGCCTCTCAGATAGAATTATTGAATGCTGATTTTTCTGCATTGCTCATTCCGGCCGGCATTCCTGATGAATTTGCAAATCTGTATGAAGATGTTGGAATTAGATTTTGCCTTGCCAAAAACGACCCGGAAGGTAACCCAACCAATGGAATAACGTACAATACGACCAATATTAAAAACATTGGTCTAAAAGTGGACGAATCCGGACGTAAAAAAGTGCAGCATGGTTTTCTTGGAGGTGCAGATGCCTGGCCTACTGACAAGTATCTAAATATTTGGGTATGCAGACTCGATGAATTTCTTGGATACGCAACCAGGCCGGGTGGTTCATTTTTTTCAGGAGAAGATGGTGTTGTAATTAATTATACAAATTTTGGAAATATAGGAACTGTTAACCCCAAAGGTCCATACAACTTGGGGCGCACCACAACTCACGAAGTTGGTCACTACTTTGGGTTATTGCACTTATGGGGCGAAAACGCTAATGGCTGCGGAGACGACCTTGTGGAAGATACACCACAGCAAGGAACACCTCATTATGGTTGTCCAAATTACCCACAGCTATCTTGTATGAATTCCAACATGTTCATGAATTTTATGGACTATACAGATGATAAGTGTATGTTTATGTTTACCCCCGGTCAGGGACAAAGGATGAGGGCTACGCTGGAAAGCACCAGAAATTTATTGTTGAATGGAGAAAACACTCATTGTGACCAGTTCAACGATCCTATAGAAGGACTGGCTAAAAGGATGAAACTATTTCAATCAGTAGTAAAAGATGAAGTTATATTGGTGCAGGACGCCGGTTATAAGGAAGTGATACATGTGACTATATATGACATGTCCGGTAGAGAATTGAAAAAACTAGTGAAGATATCCCAGCAGAAAATAATAATTGATCTTGAAAATGAATTTGCACCTGGAATGTACATTTTGAATGTCAGAACTAAAAAAGAGCACTTTGCGTTTAAGTTTTTAATAATAAAATAAAAAGCATGATCCATAAAATTTTGTCCCTTTTTCTATTTGCAAGTATCCTATTTATGATGTCTTGCAATTCAACTAAGAAAGTAGTACAAACCACTCCAACAGGTCCGAAGCCAACTGTGACAAAAGAATTTACTATTTCACAAGGTGCTTGTTTTGGAAGATGTCCGGTTTATGATGTGACATTGATGAGCGATTCTACATTGAAGTTGGTAGGTAAAAACTTTATGAATTATATAGGTAATTATGAAATGAAATTAAATGCGGAGAATTATACTGCGCTACACGAACTCTATAAAAAAATAAAACAAGATACCTTTCAGGACAGATACTCCAGTGATATAGTTGATTTGGCTTCAGTGACATATTATTTCTTCGATGATTATAATATAATGAAGAAGAAGGTCGTCACTCAGGGCATTTATCCTGAACCACTTCAGAATTTGGCCACCGAGGCTAGAAAGTATATCAATAGCATGAATTGGGTCAAAGATGTCACTGCAGATACTGTCAATCCGGATGAGCTCATTGTACAGATGAAGGCAGGTAAAAAGATTGATCTGATTATAGATGAACATTATAGATACAAACTATTCCTTAAGGAAGCGCTTGGTAAAGATTCAAATATCTACCTAATAGGATTCGATAAAACTACTATAGAACAAAGCCAACTCCTGAACCTATTGAAGAATAATCCAAATGTTATGTTTGTAGAGAAAAATAATAAGGTAGAATTAAGAAGCAGGTAAGGCAGATTATGAGCTTTGATTTGAGGTAGTTCACTTAAATTGTTTACTCAGTCAAGGGATCTACATACTAAATCAAAGAATTAAATGACGCACACAAGTCTCAGGCTTTTTATAATCTCTGAGCTAGTTGTAAGTTATTATTTGCCAGTAATTGATCGTAAATGATCCTAATAGATTAGACTCACAAGTTTGAAGTAAAGGCAATTTCACAATAAAAAAAATGGAATTTCAATAACATTGAAATTCCATTTTAGCAGGATTTTACTAGATATGCGTTTTTCCATGACTATTTTAAAAAACGCTTGGTATCCAGTCAAATATTTCAAATTGCGGTCATAAAATATTTGACTTTTATAAATCTGCCTATGTTGATTTGGGATTATACGGTAAAAAGGGAATTTCATATATTTATAAAATTCCCTCTAAAAATTTATTAAGCATCACCTTTTTTAGATTTTAATCTAGAATAACAACTTTTTGTCTTCTTTGATAACGTAAAGATAAATTCACTTTTGAAGCTATCTTTCATGCTTTACTGCTAATTTAATTTTTGGTTGTTTTACTGTATCCGTAGTTGATAATAAAAGCATTTTATCCAAAAATTGTTGGCCTTAAATTAAATTTTAACAGCAATTTAAGAATTTCATCTTTCAATTTCAAATATTCACCTGCAAACATTTCTTGATCTTTAAATGAGGTAGTGCAATAGTAAATCTCCTCAAGAAATTTAATCTATCTCACCTTTTAAACTCCTAACTTCCTCACCTTCTCATCACTTCACTCTAAAATAATAGCCAAGTATGGCGCCAATGCCTTCATTAGGACTTACATTTGCAATATTAAAAACAGCCTTGTGAATATTAAAGTTCTTTATAAATCTTTCCGGCCATTTCAGAACATGTATGCAGTGCTTGTGGCAAGGCTGCTTGCGATGATGCTACTTTTTAGCATCTCCCGCTTTATATTTTATGTTATGAATATTGGGTTTTTCAACAACATGACTTTATCTCGTTACGCCCTAATTGAATTTGGAGGGTTGCGCTTTGATCTTACGGGTATTTTATACCTTAATAGTTTATTTATCCTGCTATCCATTCTACCTTTCCATTTTGTGTATCAGAGGATATATCAAAATGTATTGCGTTGGATTTTTTACATCACCAATGGAATTGGACTTGCTGCCAACATGATCGACTGTGTTTATTATCCATTTACTTTAAGAAGGACCACTCTGACTATCTTTGATCAATTCGAAAACGAACACAACAAAGGAACTTTCCTTTTTAGGTTTTTACTTGATTACTGGTATGCCGTTTTGATATGGGTAGTTTTGATTTTTGTCATGACGTGGTTATATCGACGAATAAAAATGGCAGGGCCTCAATTGAAGAATAAATATGTTTTTTTCTTCTCCGGCTTGGCAATGATTTATCCTCTTTTATATCTTTCTGTGGTAGGAATTCGTGGGGGATTCGCACACAGCACCAGACCCATAACGTTGAGCAATGCTGCTGCCTATGCCACGGATCCTAAGGATGTAAATATTGTGCTGAATACACCATTTGCTTTTCTAAGGACCTTGCAGGTCAAGGTCATAAAACGCATGGAGTATTTTAAAACAGAAGAGGAGTTGAATTCCGTCTATGCACCTTTGCATCCAGCAGGTTTGAAAGACTCTATGGACAAAAAAAATGTTGTAATTTTTATCCTTGAGAGCTTTAGTAAGGAATTCTTTGGATACTATAACAAAGACCTTGATGATGGAAAATACAAAGGTTATACACCATTTCTTGACAGCCTTCTGGGTCAAAGTCTTGCTTTCAAATATTCTCTGGCGAATGGAAGAAAATCCATAGATGCCATGCCATCCGTATTGTGCGGCATTCCTTCCATTGAAGTTCCGTATGTTTTGTCTCAATATTCCAATGATAAAGTTCAGGGTCTTGCAAACGTGCTGAGACAAAGTGGTTATTACACAGCCTTTTTCCATGGTGCACCGAATGGGTCTATGGGATTCCAGGCATTCTCCAAAACAACTGGTTTTAATGATTATTATGGAATGACAGAATATGGCAATGATGATGATTTCGATGGGCTATGGGGTATATGGGACGAGCCATTTCTGCAATATTATGCAGATAAACAAAGTTCATTCAAGCAACCTTTTTTTACCACATTATTTACAGTGTCTTCGCATCATCCCTATGTTTTGCCGGCGCAATATGAAAATACTTTCAAGGGTGGTAAACTTGAGATATACCGCACTATTCAATATACGGACTATGCATTGAGAAAATATTTTGAGAAAGTATCAAAGATGCCTTGGTTCAAAAACACCCTTTTTGTCTTCACAGCAGACCATGCATCAGCACAGATACATTTTGATAAATTCAATACTTCTTCAGGCTTTTTTGATATTCCGATCTTTTATTATGAACCCGGTAATGATTGGCATGAATACAGACAAGAGTCTTGCCAGCAAACAGACATCATGCCTTCCATTCTTTCTTACTTGCATTATGATAAACCATTTCTTGCATTTGGCAGGAACGTATTTGATAAGACCTCGGTGCCATTCGCATTTAATTATTTGAATAATAACTATCAGTATTTTGAAGGTAAATACATGTTATTCTTTAATGGCGAAAAATCCGTCGCTTTGTATGATTATCAAAACGATATCTATCAAAAGAATAATTTACTTGATCTGGAAAAAGAAGTTGTTGCAAACATGGAGAAGAAGGTCAAAGCTTTTGTGCAGCAATATAATAATCGGTTAATCGATGATAATCTAACTCCCGAAGGACCGCAAGCGCCAGTTAGTAAATAATAATCAGTGATCAGTGGTCAGTGGTCAGTGGTCAGAATTCAGTAATCAGTAATCAGTAATCAGCAGTCAGTAATCATTATAGTATGGAATAACCTTCTAACTTTAGATAAGTAATGGGTAATGAGTAATAAGTAATTGGCACAGATTGAATGAACTGCTTAAATTATTATAGGTAATCAGTGGTCAGTGGTCAGTGGTCAGTAATCAGTATAGTAGGGAATATCCTTCTAACTTTCTCACCTTCTCACCTTCTCACTTTAGATAAGTAATAAGTAATGGGTAATGAGTAATAACCTAATCGGAAAGATTGAACGAAATGCTTAATTTTTATCAGTTATCAGGGGTCAGTAGGGAATAACCTTCTAACTTTCTCACTTTAGATTAGTAATGGGTAATGAGTAATAAGTAATTGGCACAGATTGAATGAACTGTTTAAATTATTATAGGTAATCAGTGGTCAGTGGTCAGTACGATAATCACTTTCTCACTTTCTCACTTTCTCACCTTCTAACTATCTCACCTCCTTACCTCCTCATAAACCGAGATTGTAGATCTCAATAATACTTCCCAATTCTTTTTCAAAATTAATCTTAAGGTCGGTCAATTTGCCATTGCGGATGTCTAAAACCCAGCCATGCACCACCAAACCGCGCTCCCTATAAGCCTCTTGCACTGCAGCAGTTTTAATGAGATTCACACATTGCTCCTGAACATTCAGTTCGACTAGTCGGTCATATCTGCTATCCATATCTTCGATGGCATTAAGTTCCGTTCGATGAAGTCTGTAAACATCCCGTATGCTTCTAAGCCACGGATTTAAAATGCCCATATCAGCAGGCTGCATGGCAGCTTTTACTCCTCCGCAATTGTAATGTCCGCAGACTACTACATGATTTACTTTCAAATGTCGAACGGCGTAATTTAGCACTGACATCACACTTAAATCTACATTGTTGACGAGGTTTGCTATATTTCTATGGACGAAAGCCTCACCTGGTTTCAAGCCCATCATATCTTCAGCAGTTACCCGACTATCTGAACATCCTATGTAAAGGAACTCCGGATTTTGACCTTGTGAAAGTTTTTCAAAATATTCCGGGTCCAGATTTAATTTGTCTTGTATCCATTTTTCATTATTCGCGAAGACTTCTTTTATGAGCATAATATCAAAATTTTTGTTTAGCAGATTTTAAATTAAATAAAAGGATTTTCAATTTGTTTAGATGATTTATTATTTTAATTACGCTGGATCAATATCATCTTTCCTAAGTTATAAATGTAATTCACTTAAGTTTCGGTAGTCAAATTTTCATTTTTGAAGAAATAATTTAAATTTTAATAAAATGTTAGATGTTAGAAGCTTGTCCGCCGAACAAGGCGGGGTAGATTTTAGGTGGCTTTCCATCAATCACATGGATATTTTTTCTAATAAACCTATTAAAGAAGAAATATGAATCAATTGACTAAGCTCCATCTAACATCTAACATCTACCATCTACCTTTGTTTCTTAACCGCCGAAACTTTAGTAATTCATTTAATTTTTTTCTTATTGAAGCTATTTAACTAAATATTAAGCTGCTATACTAAAACTTTAGTTGTAAGTTTGTCGTTAATAACTAAAGTAAATTTTATATCATGAATGATTTAAGGCAGTTGACCAAAGCAGAAGAAGAAATAATGCAATATTTCTGGCAAATGGATAGATGCACCGTGTCAGATATTATCGCTCAGATGGATGAGCCAAAGCCTCCACATTCATCTATATCTACGATCGTTCGCATACTGGAGAGAAAAGGCTTCGTTGGTCATAAGGCCTATGGGAGAACCTATGAATATTTTCCACTCATCACAAAAGAATCTTACTCTAATCAATCTTTAAATAAATTAGTTAATGATTATTTCGAAGGATCCTTTTCGGGTCTTGTTTCGTTTATAGCTCAAGAGAAAGACATCGATCTCAAGGAAGTAACAGAGTTGATGGATATTTTGAATAAAAAGAAGTAGATTATTATGACTATTCTCACCATTGCATTAGTCGCTATATCAGTTTGGATGATCCTCCTGATTCCTTATGGGATTTGGTTGAGGAAAACAACTTTTTTTTATGCTCAAAGGACCTATTTGCTTAGTTCTATCATAGTAGGAATACTAGCGGGTATCTTCAAAGCATACGGATTAAATTTAATTGGAAGTGGTTCACGAGGATTAATGAATGGTGATTTATTAAGATTCTCTCCTGAAATCATTTTTAGTCAGGCCAATAAAGCTTTCGATACCGGAGGGATGGTATCCTCTATAGTGAGTTCTCCTTTATTTACCTCTATTTATTTATTGGTATCACTTGGATTATTAGCCATTCTGATTTACAAGATTATCGAACTAATCACTATGGTGAGAGGCAATAGTGTAAGTAATATACAAGGAATGACTATTGTCGAATCTCCAGCGCTCCATACGCCTTTTTCATTTTTCCACCTTATTTTTTTAAGCAAAGAGAGGCAATTGGATGACGATTCACTTAGGACAATTATAAAGCATGAATCAGTGCATACAAAGCAGTTGCATAGCCTTGACATATTGTTGGTTGAATTTCTGCTGACCTTTACTTGGTTCTTTCCCATTCTTTTACTCTATAAAAAATACTTCAATACGCTCCATGAATATATTGCTGATGATATAGTAATTCGTGATATTACGACTCAGCAGTATGGGCTACTGTTGATATCCCAACGTATGGGTGACGGGAAGGCACTAACCCACAATTTTGCAAAATCTGCACTAAAAGACAGGTTCTTGAAAATGGCACAGACCCGAAGTAATAAAATGCAAATGATTGGCTTTTTGTCTTTTTTTCCTTTGATCCTTTTCTGTGGTGATTTGTTGAATAAATGGCAATTGTCAAATTTAGGTAAAGTTGTAATTCATCAAGAATTAAATGAAGATTCTTCTACTGTCAGGGAATTGTATTTGACACCTGGCGGAGAACTTAAAGTGGTGCCAAAAGTCACTAGATTCGGAGATGAATTTACACCGCAATATCCAGGTGGAGAATTGGCACTGACCGAATATGTATCGGAAAATCTAAGAATCCCAAAACACATAGACATGAAGGGCCAAAAAATATTTACCAGATTAAATTTTGACGAAGATGGAAAGATTATTTTGATTACCTATTTGAATAAACTAACACCTGAGGTAGAAGAAGCTATGGACAAGGTTTTTAGAGATATGCCTCTGTGGGAAGCTCCTATTGTAAAAGGTAAAAAATATAGGTCAGAAGTAGTTTTTCCAATTTCTTTTGGAAATTGATAACTAAATATAATATTGAATTGAATAGATCCGAACTTATTGATGAATTGTACAAAAATCATCAATTATTTAAAAACTACCTACTTTCCCTGAACGAGGAAGAGTACAACTATGCACCACCTGAGAAATGGACTGCTGGTCAGCATCTGGATCACCTCATCAGAGCAATCAAACCACTGACTCAAGCGATGATGTTACCTAATTTTGTATTAAAAACAATGTTTGGAAAGGCAAATAGGCAAAGTAAAACTTACGCAGCACTGGTTCATAAGTACCAGGAAAAACTTGAAGAAGGAGGTCGAGCCTCTGGAAAATTTATTCCTCCACCCCAGGCATTTGAAGATAGATCAAAATTGATTAGCCAATTTCAAAACCTTGTAAGCAAACTTAAAAAGCAGATCGATGAATATTCTGAGGCTTCGCTGGATGAGTTGATCCTTCCACATCCGTTATTGGGAAAGTTGACACTTAGAGAGATGTTGTACTTCACAGCATACCATGCTACACATCACCAAAGATTGGTAGAAAAATACCTTAGCTATAAAGGATAAATGCATTACATTGCTTTTAAATTTACATCTTAATAAAAGCCTATGCAATATTTATTTAAGTTCTTTTTAGTACTCAGTGCAGTGGTCATTATCCAATACAATCGCCTGGAAGCTCAAGATGCACGACCTTTGAGTATCGGGGAGACATTGGAAATTAATTCAGATATCCTTGGTGAAAAAAGAACACTTAATATTTATCTTCCTCCCGGATATGATAATTCTCAAGATGTTTCTTATCCAGTTATCTATCTGCTCGATGGAAGTTTGAATGAAGATTTTTTACACATAGTTGGTCTGGTTCAATTTTTTGAAATGCAGATGGGTTTTCCTAAAACTATTGTAGTGGGCATAGGTAATGTAGACAGAAAAAGAGATTTTACATTTCATACAGACATAGCTTCTTTAACAAAGACGTACCCAACTACCGGAAAATCAGCTTTATTTATTGATTTTATTGAAAAGGAATTAAAACCATTTATTCGGAATAAATATAAAACAGGAAAACAGGAGATACTCTTAGGGCAGTCTCTTGGAGGATTGGTAGCAACTGAAATATTCTTTAAAAAGCCCGGATTATTCAATAATTATATCATCGTAAGTCCAAGCCTTTGGTGGGATAATGAGTCGCTCTTGAAAGCTGGTAAGACTTATTTGGATACTCATTTAGATAGTGAAATTAAGGTTACCGTGATCGTCGGCAAAGAAAGGAAACAAATGGAAGATGATGCTCAGGCATTGGCAGTATTACTTCAGAATTCTAAGCAAAAAAAACTTAAAGTGGACTTTATTACTATGCCCAAAGAGGACCATGCAACTATTCTTCACAATGCGATTTATGAAGTGTTTCTGCGAATGAACAAAGAGTTAAAAAAAAATAAGTAAGGAGCTAAGGAAAATTAAATCTCTATGATTTGAATAATTCATTATTTTTAGTTTTCTAATTTTAAATCGATCAAAATTATACATCATGGCTTCTTTCACTTCTATCAAATACTATTCATTAACACTCTTCTTCTTTACTATAATTACGTTTGGACAATTAAATGCCCAGACAATACCTGCTCCAATCTGTGGGTATAAAATGATGATGGATCAAATGGAAAGTAAGTTTCCCGGATATAAAGCTGCCGAACAGAGATCCTTTGAATATGCTCAATCAAATCCTGCTTTTGAAAGGAATGGTGAGGTATATAGAATTCCTGTTGTCTTCCACGTCATCTATAATAATGATAAGCAAAATATACCGGACGAATATATTTTGGATCAGCTCGATATTCTCAATCATGCATTTAGAAATAAGCATAATGATGTAGGACAGACAAGGCCTGTTTTTCAGCCATTGGCGGGAGATGCTGAAATAGAATTCTACTTGGCACCTAAAGATCCAGAGGGTAATCCGACATCCGGTATTACCAGAACTAAGACTGATATTGAATATTTTGGAGATTTCAGCGTCATTTTGGGAGGGTTTGATGTTGAAAGTTTTGAGCGGATCAAGTACACTGATAAGGGAGGATATGATGGATGGCCTTCTAATAGGTATCTTAATATTTGGATCGCTGATGAAGGATTTGATTTTTTTGGGATATATATTCCAGCGGTTTTGGGGCTTGCTACTCCTCCGACTTTTCCTCAGTTACCGGATAATTGGCCGGAAGGCGCTGTTGATGGAATTAAAGATGGTGTCTTCCTTCAGTACCAAACCATAGGAGCTAATAATCCTTATAAAGATGACCTTATGGGTCTGGTGAGTCAGGGGAGAACAGCTGTGCATGAGATCGGACATTATCTAGGTCTGCGACATATAGATGGGGATGAAGGGTGCGGTACAGACGGCATAGATGATACTCCTGTCATGGATCTATCCACACAGGCAGCCGACTGCCCTGCTACTGATGTGAATACTTGCGAAGTAAATGAGCCCAATGATATGCCTGATATGTGGGAAAATTATATGGATTACTCCAATGATATATGCCAGACACTTTTTACAAAAGGTCAAGTGAGTCATATGCGAAAGGTGCTTTCCATACAGAGAGATACACTTATCAATGGAGCCCTTTCAGTTAATAAAGAGGTTCGTTATAAATTATCAATTAATCCTAATCCGGCAATGAATGAAATCTTGATTAATAACATTCCTGAAGGGGGGCAATTATCTATTTTTGATATTTTTGGTAACCGTGTAATGAATATCGAAATTTTAAGGACCAATAGGCTGGATATTTCGAATCTGTCACAAGGTATTTATAACGTTAGATACGTTGATGGTATTAAAACGTGGGAATCTAAACTAATTGTTGTTAAATAAAGATGAGATCAGCTCATTATTGAAATTGCCGGACCTTTTACCTTTGAAATAATGTCATTGTAGTATGATTCATACTGAGGGAGAATAATATTTATATCAAACTTTTTAGCTTGCTCTAAAGCATTCGCTCCAAATTCTTTTAACATCTCTGGGTTGGTTAGGAGCTTGAGTGCATTTGATGCCATATCATCCACATCACCAATATTGCTAAGGTATCCTGTCACACCATGGATATTTACTTCAGGTATTCCACCAGCATTTGAACTAATGACCGGCACTTCGCAAGCCATAGCCTCAAGCGCAGCAAGACCAAAACTTTCTTTTTCTGAAGGCATTAAGAATAGATCACTAATGGCGAGAATTTCTTCTACGGCATCCTGTTTACCCAGGAATCTAATATGTTCATAATTAGACCTTTCCCGCGCCATTTCTTCGAGTTCAGAACGCATTGGTCCATCACCAATCAGCAAAAGTTTACTCGGTATTTCCTTTTGAATTCTACAGAAAACATCTAAAGCATCTGCTACTCTTTTGACAGGCCGGAAATTGGAAGTGTGTGTGATGATCATCTCCCCATTTGGCGCTATGAGTTTTTTGAAATGATCTTTATTGCTTTTTTTGAATCTGTCAAAATTTATAAAGTTATGGATAACCCTAATTTCATGGTCTACATTAAAATTTTCTAAAGTTTGTCTCTTTAGGCTATCTGATACAGCAGTGACGCCATCGCTGACATCTATGCTGAATTCGACGATAGGAGCAAATGTTTTATTAATTCCTACCAAGGTAATATCCGTCCCATGAAGCGTGGTGACTACAGGTATCTTAATACCTTGACGTAATAGAATTTGCTTGGCCAGATAAGCAACGGTCGCGTGAGGAATAGCGTAGTGCACATGAAGGATATCCAGCTTTTCATATTTTACCACATCGACCATCTTAGAAGCAAGGGAGGATTCGTATGGCGCATATTCAAACAATGGGTAATCCATCGACTCCACCTCATGGAAATATATGTTTTGATGGAAAAAATTTAGTCTGACAGGTTTTTGATAAGTGATGAAATGAACTTCATGGTTATTATTAGCAAGGCCAATACCTAATTCAGTAGCTAAAACTCCGCTTCCTCCATAGGTTGGGTAACATACAATTCCTATCTTCATTACAAAACAAATTTAAAAGGTCAATGTCCAGGGTGTGGTTTATTAAATCCTCTAAGGATAAAGCTTTCGCATATTTAGCCATGTAAACAATTTCTTATACACAATGTTTCAAAGTATCAAAGTTGCGTAATAAAATTAAAATATTCTGTGGGTTTATATTCAATCAAAGACCTTTCTCAATTAACATCTATCAAAACTCACACCATTCGGATGTGGGAGAAGCGGTATGGTATATTAAAGCCTAAGAGAACCGAATCAAATAACAGGTATTATTGCGAGCCGGAAGTTACTTTACTTGGCAATATTGCTCTTTTAAATCATGAGGGATTTAAAATAAGTAAGTTAGCGGCCATGACCGATCAAGAGCTGAACACTCTGGCAGATAAGTTCAGAAGTAGCAAGGATGAAGAAACATCGACCATGGATAGAATGACGACGGCTATAATGCAGTTTGATGAAGTTTATATCACCGATTCCATCAATGCTTCATTGAAAGAAAAAGGAGTGCATGAGACCATGTTACATTTATTATTTCCGGTATCAGCGAGACTGAATTTACTTTCACTTACCGGGCATATCCAACAGATACATTTGGGGCATTATTTCAATTTGATAAAGAATATCTTTGTCTCTGAGACTGGAAGAATAGAACATAAAGTCCTTCCGGATGCTCCCCACCTTGTCATCTTTCCTTACTCCAGCAGTAAACAGTTTGTGAGTGTTGCTCTGCTAAATTATTGTCTAAAAGTCAATGGTATTCGTTGTACTGAACTCGGTCTCGATACGCCCCCGGAAGAGCTACAAATAGCTTATACTAATTTAAAACCTAGTGCATTTATCACCATAGTTAATGAACAAATGGCTAAGCAAAAATTTCTTAAATTGATCAATGACCTTGTGTCCTATATTGGAAATACGCCTTTATATATTATAGGTACTGAAAATGGTGAAAGTTCTATTAAATTCCCAGCAAGTGTTAAGTTTTTCCCAGACATTAAAAACCTTGTTTTGTTTGCTCAGTCTATGTTTCACACGGAAACAGTCTAAGGACTCAATTTTTTCATACTAAATGGTATAGATTGACATATTATACAATATCTTTACTAAATTCTATTAATAAAAAAAAGCTCATTGAGGCAGCTTTAATGTTCAATACAAATTTAATCTAATGAATAAATTAACTTCATTTTGTATGTTTACCGGTCTTGTAATAGGTATGATATCCTGCAAGAAAACTGAGTCCGCAGTTGTATCTAAGGTAACCGAAGATACTGTAGTGATCGAAAATACTATACCGCCTCTAGATACGAATGCTGATAAGGAGGTCGATATTAATACAGTAAATGGTGTTTTTAATTTAGAAAATCCTAGCACGGTCAACTGGACTGCTAATAATCCAACTTCAACGCATGTCGGAACCATAAACGTAAGTAAAGGGAGTCTGGAATTAAAAGCCGGGAAGATCACATCTGCTACCTTTGAAATTGATATGAAATCTATTCTTTCAACTGATCTTAAATCCGATGATAAAGAAAAGCTGGAAGGACACTTGAAGTCTGCTGACTTTTTTGAAGCGGATAAGTATCCTACGGCAATTTTTACTTTGAAGAAATCTTTGTTGATCAAAGGCAATGATAAAACTAGACATCATATAACCGGTGATTTAAAAATTAAAGAAGTAACCAAAACTATTGAATTTGATGCATATGTCATTGTCTCCAATAATGGAACTTTACTTACAGCCACCACTCCTTCCTTTGAGATCAATAGAGTTGACTATGGTATTAAATACAAAAGTGGCGTAATTAATACCGTCAAGGATAAGATCATTAGCGATAAAATTGGAATGGTGATCAACATCAGAGCTAAGAAGGCGTAATCAATAGATAGTTCGTGCATTAGGTGCAAAAAACCTTTACTTCTGTCATTTGAGGGTTCTCCCTTGTTGGCTATGAGTGTAGCAAAGGGTAGGTTTATTATGCAAAGTTTCACAAAGTTTTTTCTGGTTTAAGGTTTTTGCCAGCGGATTAAAGTATAAGTATGATGGGACTATAGTCCCAAGAAAATGATTTATATGGCTGAAGCCAAATTTTGTCTTTTTAGCTAACACTTCATAGAAATACCTTCATAAATTTGTAACTATTCGCTTGGTTTCAGATGATTTATTGGGACTTAAGTCGAAATAATTTAACAAATACAGTCCGTTGGCTAAAACCAACGGCAATTTATTTACAACAATAATTCCCTTTTTATCTTTTGATAGATCAGAAAGGAGGATTATTCTTAAAGCTTGATTTTTGATTTTTGTTAGAAGTTTGCTTAGGAAGAAGCATAGGAAACTTCATAACTTTTTATTGCGCCAAAACACTATATTTGTATAAAGCGCTTCGTATGAAGGTTACTTCAATTATACCAAATCTAATATGTGTATTAATATTGCACACTTGTGCACTTAGGACTCAAGGACAATCATCATGGGAGTTTAAAACTAATGTTAATGTCGGTGCTAATTTATTCTTAACAAATATTTTCGATAAGGCCGGTAGCAATGGATATAAATTCCCCGGAACAAGGATATATGTGGCTATGGGCGCCAGTGCTCAGAAGGGTAGGTTAATGCTCAATTATGGCCCTTCATTTTCCATTTATACCAAAACCATCGGTAGTAATCTCAACAAATTCGTCGATGATTTCCAGATGGATTTCACCAATTCAATAAGTATCGGTTATGGTTCGAAGGAACGCACCGGTTATTCAAAGCAGATACGCACATTGCACAATGGTGACTATTACAATATTGTTTTTAACAATAAATTTTTGGGATTCTTAACCACTAACATCATCTTAAATAACCACAGAAGGCACCAGGTAGTAGGTGCTATAAATCTTAGTTATGATCATGTTTCTATAAATTATTATAATGATGGGCCACCGTTCAATTCCATTGGATTAGGAGATGGGTTTGACAGATATTGGACGGGTGGAGGCCACATCATTTATCATGGCTCCCGGAATCAAAATATCATAGAATTTTCTTACGATCAGTTTACTGGATATGCCCCATTGTTGTATGAATTGTCCAATATATTAGGAATAAATGTGCCTATTTATGAAAGTGAAACAGGAGAGCAAAAAACGATTCTTAGAAACTATAATACATCAGCTTATCATGTGAAGGTGAATGGGGGTAGATATTTTAATTTTGATGCAGGAGTGATTGGAAATCTTGCCTCTAAGAATGGAAGATATTTCGGGATACAAGATATAATTCATTTAAAGGGGAGGTTGTCTCTGCACCCGAATAATGACAGAAACAGATTTTTCATTGGCGGAAGCTTTAAAAATAACTGGGATGTCAAGTTATAAGATACTAGCAATAATTGCACTATTTGTTGTCTCTTCTTGTAAGTCACCAACTTTGTCTTTTAAGAAGAATCAGATCAACGGTAATTTTATTAATACATCTTTTAGTGCCTTATATGGATCTATGGCCAAATTTCTGGCAGACTCTATAGCGAATGATACGATAAAATATGAAGCAAGATTTGAACAAAGATTGGTCAACATAGATAGAATTGGACAATTTAAAATAACCAATAGTCTTTCAGAACACAAAAGCCTAATTAAATCCATAGGTAGTTCACATATCATCTATTTGTATTTTTATGTCAATGGTGGTGTAGAAAAAGTTTTGTTTGTTTCTTCTTATTTCAATGAGAAAAAAGTATGTGTTTCAATTGGCCCAGCATATACAGGTCTAGTCTCCAGAGACAATATTCAACTGCTAAAAAGGTATAACATTAAAAAGAAAGGAACTCAGTTTTATTTGAGCCAAAACCATGTTACAGATGTAGATATAAGATTTTATTCTCAGGCAAAATTCAGAGATGAGGAAGGGAGGTTTACAAATACTATTGTTTTCGATCAGGTAATCAGAAAAAAGAATATTTCTCCAGCAGAGTATCTGGTTTTCGATATTCCTCAGGTATTTCAGGATAGTTCAGCACTCAAATTTTCAATACAAAAATAAGTTTTATGGGACGCAGACATAAAAAGGTGAAGATCATTGACCTGGCTTCAAAAGAGTATGAAAATCGTTATAGACTGCCTCCACCTCGTCAACAAAGAGCTGCTGTCTCAATGGATTTTAACGATATATCCACAGTGCCGCTTGACTCTGCACCAACGAATCCTACAGCACCGACGATACCCATAGTTGTTGTATCTTCTGAGCCTTTGCCATTGTATTCGGAGGATGAGTTATTCATGGGTGACTTAGTTGATGGCATTTATCAATGTTTTGAATTGACCGATAGTGTTTATGTTTCACATTTTACTTGTGATACCTATTATCAATTGAAAAATCATATGTTTTTCGTGCATGCTTGAAGCATGGGTAATGGAAAATGAGTAATGGGCAATAAGTAAAGGTGTAAGACGAGATAATTGCTTAATTTCTGGACATTTTAAATTAATTGAATTATTGAAATGACCGATCAATCTCTAACTACAATTCAACAATTTTAACTCTGCGCAAACTCTATTTTTTCTCTGTGCAACTCTGTGATATTAATCCATTAATCTTTGTGATATAGCTTTGGATTTGTGTCAAGGAAGTTGTATCAAAGAGTTTCACGGAAGTTTTTGGTGGTTGTTCCATTCTGCAGTTGCTTTAAATTTTTAAAACACTTTGCTATTTTACAGTTTTTGAGATTCACAAAGAGATTTGACTATTGTCAAATGCTGCACGGATCAATCTCTAACTACAATTCAATAATATTAACTCTGTGCAATCTCTATTTTTTCTCTGTGCAACTCTGTGATATTAATCCATTAATCTTTGTGATATAGCTTAGGATTGGTGTCAAGGAAGTTGTATCACAGAGTTTCACGGAAGTTTTTGGTGTTTGTTCCATTCTGCAGTTGCTTTAAATTTTTAAAACACTTTGCTATTTTACAGTTTTTGAGATTCACAAAGAGATTTGACTATTGTCAAATGCTGCACGGATCAATCTCTAACTACAATTCAATAAAATTAACTCTGTGCAAGCTCAATTTTTTCTCTGTGCAACTCTGTGATATTAATCCATTAAAATCCCCCCAAAACAAAAAAAGGGAATGTCGATCTTTATCGATATTCCCTTTTAAAATTTATTAAGCATCACCCTTTCCAAAATATTCATCCCGATATAATCAGCAGGATCAAAATCTACACTTTCTTTAAGTGCGTTTTGATAATGTAAAGATGATGTGATTATTACATTCATCCTTCACGGGATTCAGCCATATTATTTTTTGGTAGTTTTTCTGTATTGACAGATTAACCGCTTTTCTTTTTAACTTAAATCTGAGGTTGAATTTAACTGTCTATAAATGAGCTTTTTTTTAAAAGCTCGAAATGAAGAAAAAATTAATTAATTTTTAAAATATTAGAATTAAGAAATAAGCAGTAATTTCTAAAAATAATATTTTTTAATAGATTAATTAATTTGTAAATTAAGAATTAATAATTCAAAAGTAAATCTACTCAGACATAAAATTTTAGACTTCTTTTTGTAGATGTTTAGCTACAAAAAAGAAGCTAAAATATTACATAATTTACATATATATATAATTGTAATTGTTAAAATATTGATTAGCAATATTAAATACATATTCACAAATTAGATTCATTGATATTTTGAGGAGAATATTAAATATAGAAAATTAACAAATATAAGTTTATTTAATATATAGTCACGTATAATAATTAAAGATAGCTTTAGGACATTGAGCTTAATTAAAGTGATAAAATCAATTAATACTAGACCGGTTTTAAAACTGGTCTAGTATTTTTTATGAATCTTTATTGGGAATTGAATTTCAATTGAATGATTTAATAACTCAAGTTTCGGCAGTCAAATTTGTTTTTTTAAGGATAAATTTGAATAATAATAATTTTAGATGGTAGAAGGTAGATTTTAGATGGTTTTCCATTAATAATATGAAAATTTTGTCTTATAAATCAATAAAAGAAAAATTATGAATCAATTGACTAAACTCCATCTAACATCTAACATCTAACATCAGCCATCTGCCTTTGTTTCTTAACTGCCGAAACTTAAGTTTAATAATTAAAAAAAGCACCTCAGATGTTGGTCCGAGGTGCTTTTTTATATCAGAAAGCGGTTAATTATTTTATAATTCACTTTTTAAACTCACAATATTTGCCAAGCTATCAGCTAACTTCTTACGCTCCTTCTCAAGTACTTCTGCCGGTGCATTGTCTACAAATTTCTGATTTTCCAATTTCTTATTCAAGGAAACAACAAAACCTTCAAAATACTTGATTTTCTCAAGGATTTGTTCGCGCTCTTCCGATTTATTACCACTGCCTTCAGGTAATTCCACGAAGATTTTGATCGTGCTGATAAGCGCAGTTACTGTTTGTTCCTGTATTAAATCATTTTTGTCCTTTACTTCAACGAATGCGATACTTTCAATTAATGACTTGAATCCATTCAATGCAATATGCTTGTCATGATCTCCTTCGAAAAACACCGGTAGGATATCTCTTTGCTTAAGACCGTTTTTATTGCGGATGTCTCTGATTTGACTGACAAAATCTTTAAAGAATTTGAAACTTTGTTGCAAGCTTTCATTTTTTTCAATTACAGCCGGGTAAGTTGAAACGATGCAATCTTGCTCTTTTTCTGCATTGACATTTTGGAAAATTTCTTCAGAAATGAAAGGCATGAACGGATGCAGAATGATCATCAGATCACTTAATAATTCCCTGGCTTCCTTTAAAGTTTCGCTATCTATCGGGGCCTCAAATGCAGGCTTGATCATTTCAAGGTAGTAAGCACAAAAATCATCCCAAATCAGTGAATAAATAAGAATAAGGTTTTCTGAAAGTCGATAGGTGTCAAAATTGGATTCAGTTTGAATTAATGTTTCGTTGATCGCCTGCTTCATGAAATCATAGGAGAGTCTGTTTTTAGCCCGAATGGTTAAATCCAATTCTGAAGTTACTTCCCATGAAGTTACCAGACGAAGTGCATTCCACATCTTATTGCAAAAGTTACGACCTTGTTCGCACAGTTTTTCATCAAAAAGAAGATCTCCTCCCGCCGGAGATGACGACATCATTCCAAATCGCACTCCATCAGCACCATATGTATCTATTAGGGCCAGTGCATCAGGAGAGTTGCCAAGAGATTTACTCATTTTACGGCGTTGCTTATCCCGAACCATACCGGTGAAATAAACGTCATTAAAGGGTTTTTCTTGCTTCCATTCATAATTCGCCATGATCATTCTTGCTACCCAGAGAAAGATAATATCCCATCCGGTCACCAACACACTTGTGGGTACATAGTAATTATATTGCTCCTCATCATCAAAGCCATTAAATACAGTGATCGGCCACAACCATGAAGAAAACCATGTATCCAATACATCTTCATCCTGACGCAATAAACTTATATCAAAATCAGCCCCAAACTTGGACTTCGCCTTAGCATCAATTTCTTCTTTATCTAATCCTACGAATACATCCTCTCCATAATAATATGCGGGAATTCTGTGTCCCCACCATAATTGCCTTGATATACACCAGTCACGGATATTATCCAACCAATAAGTATAGGTATTGACTTGATTTTTTGGAAAGAAATTTATATCCCCTGATTTTACACCATCTAAGGCTGGTTCGGCAAGAGACTTCATATCTACAAACCATTGAAGGCTTAATTTAGGTTCTACTACTGCATTCGTTCTCTCAGATCGGCCGATATTTGTTTTATAGTCTATCGTTCCATCCACTAAATCTGCTTCTTCCAGGAGTTTTATTATAGACTTTCTCGCTTCAAACCTATCCTGTCCGATCAATATCTGCGCCTTGTCATTTAAAGATCCATCATCATTCAATATGTCGATGACTTCAAGATTGTGTTTTTTGCCGAGTTCGTAGTCATTGATGTCATGGGCAGGAGTGACCTTCAGTGCTCCGGTTCCAAATTCAATATCTACATAGTCATCGATGATGATGGAGATAGGTTTATTGATTAGTGGGATAAGCACGCGCTTACCAACCAAGTGTTTATATCGTTCATCATCCGGATGAACTGCAATAGCAGCATCTGCCATTATGGTTTCCGGACGTTGGGTAGAAATGACAATGCTTTGGGAGGGATCTTCCTCCAGTACATATTTTAATTTGTAAAGTTTGGCATTTTCTTCACCATGTATTACTTCTTCGTTGGAAAGTACAGTCTGAGCCTGGGGATCCCAGTTGATCATGCGCAATCCACGGTATATCTTGCCACGATTATAGAGGTCCACAAAGGCTTTCAAAACTCCTTTGCTTCTCACATCATCCATCGTAAATGATGTCCTATCCCAATCACACGAGGCACCAAGCCTCTTTAATTGATTTAAAATAATGCCACCATATTTATTTGTCCATTCCCAGGCGTATTTCATGAACTCATCACGTGAAAGGTCGGACTTCTTTAGCCCCTTTTCTTCTCTTAACCATTTTACCACTTTTGCTTCAGTAGCGATGGATGCATGATCAGTGCCTGGGACCCAGCAAGCATTTTTGCCTTTAAGTCTAGCCCTTCTGATGAGGATGTCTTGAATAGTGTTGTTGAGCATATGTCCCATGTGCAGGATGCCGGTGACATTGGGCGGGGGGATGACGATTGAAAAAGATTCCCTTTCGTCAGGTTCCGAATGAAAATAACCTTTAGATTCCCAATATTGGTACCATTTACCTTCTATCTCTTGCGGTGTATATGTTTTGCTTAATGAAGACATTGCTTTTCTTTAATTAAGGTGCAAAGGTAGGATATTTATTTTTTATAGTTTAAGCCCCTGCCTTCAATTAATATTAAAGAAAAAGGCAACAATGCTTTTGAACATTGTTGCCTCATTTTCAAATATGTGCATCAAGTAATTACTTTCTACGAGTAGGTTATTTTTGTGTTTTTTTAACAGTTGTTTTTGTGGCTTTTTTTGAAGCTTTTCCAGATTGTTTTTCTTCTTTAGAAATAAAACCATCTTTGTTAGTATCCAACTTTTCAAAGTTGTTTATATAATATTGGTTGCCACTTTTGTATGCTTCATCGTGGCTTATCTTGCCATCATTATTGGCGTCAAGCTTAGGATTGCTGTCTTTATTTTTCTGTGGCTGAGGAGTTGTATTAACATAGTTTTTTGAAGACTTAAGTTCTTCTCTGGACACACTGCCATCTTTATTGGTATCTATTCTATCAAAATTTCCAGTAAACCTTTCATTATTACTTTTCATAGCTTCATCCTTACTGATCTTGCCATTCTTATCCAGGTCTAACTTGTCAAACAATTGGCCGTTATTACTTTTTACAGGTTTTACGCCATGGTTGGTGTTTGATGGTTTGCCTTCCGCGATTTTTGTTTCCTGAGCAGATGCAACATTTAAAGTACCGGCGATTAAAACTAAGAATAAACTGTTTTTTACTACTTTCTTAATCATGTCTTTTAATTAATTTTTAAAATTCAAATAAAGGTTCCATCTTCTTAATGGTTGCCTTTTGAGGATAATGAACGTTTCGATGTTTTGTGAAATTTCATTTTAAATCACAATGATACGTTATCAAGTTTGAATACCAAATAGAAATGATGGAATTGTTAGATTTGTATCCGTAAATTTAAACATGAAAAATAAAAGGCGATGGTTACTGATTTGTCTGGTTATGACGCTGTTCGGTTTTTATTTTATACTCCCTGCGCAGTTGTTCAAACCAAAATATAGCACTATTCTGGAAGATAGGTCAGGCAATTTACTTGGAGCCCGAATAGCAACTGACGGACAATGGAGATTTCCTCCTGAGGCGGGAAGAGACACAATAGACCTCAGGTACATACAATCTGTAATCCAGTTTGAAGACAAAAGTTATTATTGGCATTTTGGGGTAAACTTACGGGCACTAATGAGAGCAGTAGTGCAAAATATTCGTCATAGGAGATTTATATCAGGAGCTTCTACGATCTCAATGCAGACCATTAGTTTGTATCGTGGGCACAAAGCACACAATATTTTAGACAAAATTTGGGAAATAATTTTGGCGATCAGACTCGAGTGCTCTTATTCAAAAGAAGAAATACTCAAAATGTATGCTGCTCACGCACCTTTTGGGGGTAATACAGTGGGTTATGGAGCTGCAACATGGAGATATTTTGGAAAACACAACAAGATTCTCACATGGGCTGAAGCTGCACTATTGGCTGTATTGCCTAATGATCCCGCACTAATTCATTTGTCTAAAAACAGAAATGCATTATTATTAAAGCGAAATCGTTTGTTAATATCAATGAGTGAATCCGGCATTTTAGATAAGGCCAATCTTGAATTATACCTTGAGGAGCCATTGCCGGACCGACCTTTTGACATGCCCAATATTGCACCACACCTTTTAGCTTCCATGAAGAAAGAAATTGGTAGGGATTATCTCAAGACTAGCTGTGATATTCAAATGCAGAAAAAACTATCTGCTCTCTTGAAAACAAATAGCAGTAGCTTACTCGCCAATCAGGTCAATAATGCCGCCATACTTGTCGCAGAAATAAATACAGGAAATATAATAGCCTATGTAGGCAATATCGAAGGAACAGGTCAGGATCATGGTGAACAGGTAGATATCATTCAATCCAACAGAAGCACCGGAAGCTTACTAAAACCATTTCTTGCCATGCTGGCGATTCAGGAAGGTAGAGTTACCACTAGAACATTGTTGACCGATATTCCCATTAATATCGATGGATTTAAACCTGACAATTTTACTTATGATTATGAAGGTAGTGTACCTTTAGCAGATGCCCTCCGCAAGTCGCTCAATATTCCATTTGTGTTATTGCTCAAGGACTATAATATCAGCAGATGCCTTCAGGGCCTGCGTAATTTAGGGTTGACAAAGTTAAGTAATTCAGCTGAGCACTATGGTCTTTCTCTCATTATCGGAGGAGGAGAATCCAGCTTGTGGGAGCTATGTGGAGCCTATGCTTCATGCGCCCGCATCCTTAAAACATTTACTTCTTCATCTGGAAGATATAGTTCTCATGACATTCATCCACTTATGATGTCTGAAAATAAGCAAAAATATGAAGCAGTGGAAAAAAGCCCAACGGTGATGGATGCTGGTGCTGTTTGGCAAGTCTTTGAAGAATTAAGCCAAAATACAAGGCCCGGAAGGTTTGAACAGTGGAAAGAAACTAATAAGAAAACAAAGATCGCATGGAAAACTGGAACTTCCATAGGATTTCGAGATGCCTGGTCCATCGGTGTTAGTAGTAATTATGTGGTAGGAGTATGGATCGGCAATGCTGATGGAGAAGGCAGGCCTGGAGTCATCGGACTTGAAACTGCAGCGCCATTGTTATTCGAAACCTTCAACATCCTTCCAGCCAGCGATTGGTTTGTAACACCTTTTGACGCTTTAAAGAAGAATGTAATATGTGCTAAAAGCGGATTGTCTCCCAACGAAGCGTGCAGCATAGATACGATTTGGACATGTAAGCACATTCAGCAACTCCCTGTTTGTCCTTATGATCAATTCATTTCTCTGGATGAATCCGGAAAATACAGAGTAAATGGCAGTTGTTACGATCCATATAAGATGACCAAGCAATCATTTTTTATTTTGCCGCCATCGCAGCAGTTTTATTATGCAAGAAAGCATCCCCAGTATAAGCAGCCACCCTCATTCATGGAAAACTGTCTCGATAGGAATCCTGTTTCTCACCATCAAATGCAATTTATTTACCCCAATAATGTTAAAAAACTGTTTTTACCGATGGATCTGAATGGTAAATTAAATCCGGTTACCTTTGAAGTGGCACATGTCGGGAGCCATTCTACCATCTTTTGGCACCTGGATAATCAGTTTCTTGGGACAACCAAAGATGACCATAAATATACGCTTGTTCTGCCGTCTGGCCATCATGAAATGACCTGCGTCGATGACAAAGGAAATAGCATCAGCACACGGTTTGAAGTATTGCTGTCCACTGGAAAGTAAAATTTAACATAATTTTATATTACGATTAATCATAATATTACATACCTTTATATAATAAAGCTAGATAGACATCGTTAATTATTTCCAATGCGTGTCGTTCTTCTCATCACCTTTCATTTTTATTTCCATCACTTTTTTGGACAATAAAGTATGCATTCATCAAATTTATTTTAGGGCATTCATCCTTTCAAAAAACTGTAATTTTTTAACCAAACAAATCGATTTATTATGTTCAAGAGTAAAGTTTTTATTTTTCTAAGTCTTATGTCTTTCGCCATGGTATCATGCACCCCTGATGCGGACGAGATCCTGGAAGCAACAAGTCTTCCAATGAAAGGCACCCAATCTGTGCCAACTAATACCTCAACAGGAACTGGAATCATCAATGCCAAATTCAATAAATCAACAGGTATTCTGGACTATACAGTTACCTGGAATGCTTTAACAGGTCCTGTGGTAGGAATGCACTTTCATAAAGCAGCTCGTGGCTCTAACGGACCGGTAGTTAAGAATATCCAATCTTCAGGAAGTGCTACAGGCTCAGTAACACAATCATGGACTGTGCCTGATTCACTGCAAACAACTTTAGAACAAGGTGGCTTATATGTCAATATACATACTGATGGTTATCCTGACGGAGAAGTACGAGGACAGGTGGAATTCTAAATATCAGAGCCTAGAATCTAGACAATTGACCATTAAAATCTATCTATAAATGTAATATAGAGAGAGATCTTAGATTGAGTAAATAAAAATGGTGAGCTTTTTGACTCACCATTTTTATTATTTTTCTTTAGCTTCCTGATCTTTTAGAAACTGATAATGTGTGGGAAAAGCTGCACTGCCGTTATGATAAAACTTGCCTGAGTAGGTCAAATTCATCTGATAGTTCTTGATGAAGTTGATAAAAAAGGCATTGAGTTCTTCTGTTTTGATATTTCTAGAGTTCGGTTTAAGATAATACCCTATATAATCAATTTTACCATTCTTGTTCCAGTATACATTCATCCACAACTTTATGCCTTTGATATCATAATCTAATTTAATAGCATAAACTTCCATCTCGGCTAACATATTCATCCATTTGTCATATGCAACATCCATATCATTCTGACAAACCTTCATAAGGAGATTGGGATAGTTTTTATTGAGCGTGTTCATCATATCTTCATCATCTCCCAATAAGAACACCTTTGGCCCCAATGAGTCAACTGCAATTGATGCGTGACCTGATCCGATCGAAAAAACACTTAAAAGAAAGGTTAATAAAATCAGATGTTTTAATTTCATTCGATAATTAATTTAGGGGAAAACAACAAAGATAATAAATACAAACTTAATATTCTATTCAGCAACTTAAACGCTGTGTAGTCAAGAATTATCACATTGTGGTAGTTATATTATAGTTAAAAGATGGGCTTTAGATTCTAGACGCTAGAGATAGACACTAGATGCTAGAGGTCAAAGTCAGAGGTCAGACACTAAACCTATTTCCGTTGAGTGAATACAATTCAATTGTGTATTATTCTATTGAAAAAATAAAAACACTTTTAAACAGCCAATGGCCAAAAGCCGAATGCTACTTCACCTGTTCCGAAGTCTTCCCAAATCTACGTTCCCGATTCTGGTAGTCATTGATGGCAAGGTAGAATTGTTCTTTACCAAAATCCGGCCACATCACGGGCGTGAAATAAAACTCTGTGTAAGCCATCTGCCAGAGCAAAAAGTTTGAAACTCTGTGTTCACCGCTTGTTCTGATTAGGAGTTCAGGGTCAGGAATGTCATGGGTATATAATGAGGTGGATATCAGATTATCATTTATTTCTGATAATTGAAGTTTTTCCTCCTTGACAGCTATCGCAATTTTTTTAACCATAGTTGTTATCTCCTCTCGACCACTATAATTGAGGGCAAGAACCATAGAGAGGCCTGTATTATTGCTTGTTTCTTCTATACCTTTTTCTAAGGCTTTTCTACTAGCGGAAGGTAATCCATCGAGATTGCCGATAGCCTTAAGCGATATATTATTCTTCATCATAGTGGCTATCTCCTTATTGATCGTATCCACCAATAATAACATGAGTGCCTCTACTTCGAATTTAGGTCGGTTCCAGTTTTCTGTTGAAAAAGCATAAAGTGTGAGATATTTTATGCCCAATTCAGCAGCAGCTTCTGAAACTTGTCGCACGCTATTGACGCCATTTGTATGACCGAATACTCGTGCTTTGCCATGTTGCTTAGCCCAACGGCCATTCCCATCCATGATAACAGCTACGTGTTGAGGTAGTCTGGATTTATCAATAGAGTTCAAAAGGTCGCTTGCTGACATAGTTTTAAATAAATTCTTTCGGCAAAAATATCATTTTATATGGGTTTGAGGCGTTATCTTCATGTTCAAAATCAAATTTATCGACAAAGGAGTTGACGCACCCGTGATTTTCAACATGCATATTTTATTTCAAAAACGATTTTACCATATTTAAAAAGAAAAAATGAAGATTTTTCAGATAGTTATTTTTATTGTTTTAGCTGCGCTGGTTTATTTCATATATCAATTCATGTATATGAAGCCTACTTTTATGGTAGGTGAAAAAATTCCAGATTTTCAAACTAAAACCATTGATGGCAAAAAGTTCTCAATGGATGAATTGAAAGGCAAACTTGTACTCATGGAATTCTGGGGCACCTGGTGCGGACCTTGTAGAAAACAAATGCCGGAATTGTCTAAACTATACCGGACTTATCGCGATTCTTTGCATGGTACTTTCGAGATAGTAAGTCTAGCTATGGATGATGACACGACGGTGTTAAGAAATGTGATTAATCAAGATACAATGATTTGGCCATATCACTTGCGCGAACCACAGAATGGCGGTGAGATCACCAGCTTATTCCAAATCAAACAAATACCAACTTCTTACCTACTTAACGATCAAGGCCAAATCATTCGTGTAAATCCAACAATCGATGAATTGAAAGATCTTTTGATGAAAGTGGATAATGTACATTATAGTAAGATGAAGGCGAAGAAGAAGGAGGAGGAAGAGGGGAGAAAATAGATGCTAGAGGCTAGTGGTCAGTCTTCAGTGGTCAGTCTTCAGTATTTAGAAACAAGTAGTCAATAATCTCCGCAAAAAAAATAATAATTAACATTAACAATTAACAATTAGAATATTGATTTTAAAAGAAATAATAGCATATCTGGAAGATCACGCTCCGCTGAATTATCAGGAGTCATATGACAACAGTGGTCTGATCGTAGGTGATATCTATTCAGAGGTCACAAGTGCAATCGTGAGTCTTGATGTTACCGAAGAGGTAATAGACGAAGCTTTGGAAACAGGTGCTAACTTAATCATAGCACATCATCCGATTGTATTCAAAGGATTGAAGACATTTACCGGAGATCATTATGTGCAGCGGGTGGTGATGAAGGCAATAAAAAACGATGTCGCCATTTATGCCATACATACCAATCTGGATAATGTTTTGTTGGATGGGGTTAACAATAAGATCGCAGATAAAATTGGATTATTCGATACTTATGCTCTAGTCCCTTATCCATCCTTGACTGTACCTGAAAGACCAAGGGGATCCGGTCTGATAGGTGAACTGAAATCCGAAATGGAGTGGAGTGTGTTTTTACATACTTTAAAACAAAAGATGGAGATCAATGTTATAAGATACACGAAACCAATAAGTTCTACGATAAAAAAAGTGGCAGTTTGTGGTGGATCAGGATCATTTCTGCTTCCTCAGGCAATTACAGCAGGTGCCGACGTGTTCATCACTGCAGATTTTAAATATCATGAATTTTTTGAGTCAAATGACCGGATAATGATCGCAGATATTGGCCATTATGAGAGTGAACAATTCACAATTGAATTAATTAAAGACTTGATAATCAAAAAATTTAGTAATTTTGCGGTTCGTTCGACTAGAATAATTACAAATCCAATAAATTATTTATAAATATTATGGCAAAAAAGGAATTAGGCGTTAATGAAAAGCTTAGATTGTTATACGATCTTCAACAAATTGATTCCCAAATTGATGAAATTAAAATCTTAAAGGGTGAGCTTCCAATGGAGGTAAGTGATCTTGAAGATGAAGTTGCCGGGTTGGAAACAAGGGTGACTAAAATAGAAACAGCCGTTAAGGGCATGGATGATGAAATAAAAAACCATCAAAACAATATCAAGGAGTCAGAAGCACTGATCGCTAAATACGAAAAACAACTGGATAAAGTTAAGAACAACAGGGAGTTTGACGCATTGAACAAAGAGATCGAAATGCAGAGACTTGAGATGCAATTGTCTGAGAAAAAGACAAGAGAGATCAAGACCCAAAAAGATCTTAAAGCTGATACATTGGTTGGCGCAAAAGAACGCAAAGAAAATAAAGAGAAAGATCTTCAACAAAAATTAGTTGAGTTGAAAGAGATCATCTCCAAAACTGAAAAAGATGAAGATAAGCTTCAGGTTGTTTCAGAAAAACAACAGAAGAAAATCGAAGAGCGTCTGCTTAAAGCTTACCAAAAGATAAGAAATACTTATCGTAACGGTCTTGCGGTAGTTAGTGTAGAGCGTAATGCATGCGGTGGTTGCTACAATGCAATTCCACCTCAGGCTCAGATGGAGATAGGTCTTTCTAAGAAAATATTGGTGTGTGAGCACTGTGGACGTATCCTAGTAGATAAGGCGACGATCCTTGCTGAAGAAATGTCAGAAGCATAGTCTCTGTATTTTCATAAAACATTAAAGCCTCAAATACATGAACTAATACTTGTGTTTGAGGCTTTTTTATTACACATCCTTTCTGACAATATATTCATCAGCTAATTTCACTTTACAAAAATTGCCAGATATTAAAGGTTATATATATTTTTTGATCCTGACTTTAGGAATGATGGCTCCCATGCCCATTTATTCCCAAACTAAAGTAATTAAATTTACTCCTGATGCCACCGCTGCCTATCAGATGGTCATGCAGCTTCGACTCAATGAAGCTCAACAGAAGATCAATCAAATTAAAAAGGAGGACCCCAATAATGCTGTTGTCTACTTCTTGGAAAATTATATTGACTTCTTTACCATATTCATCGGTGAGAACAGCGCAGACTTCAAAAAACTAAAAGAGAATAAGGACAAACGGTTGGAGATGATTAGTAAGACTGACCCAAAGTCTCCTTATTATCTGTATTGCAAGGCAGAGATCAATTTGCAATGGGCACTCGTCCGCTTGAAATTTGAGGAATATACAAAGGCATTTTTCGAAGTGAAATCTGCCTATAGTGATCTGCAGGACAATTCACGAAAATTTCCAGGATTTGTAGCCAATAAGAAGAGTTTGGGTGTGCTTCACGCAGCCATAGGTACCATACCTGATGAGTATAAATGGGGTGTATCCTGGATCGGTGGCATGAAAGGCACGATAGATCAGGGTATTGGAGAATTGGAAGCAGTGATCAATTACGGCAATAAAAATGAATTTTTGTTTAAAGATGAGTCCGTCGTCATGTACGCCTTCGTCATGCTTCACCTTAACAATAAACCTGAGAAAGCCTGGCAAGTGATCTCTACAAGTAAGATAGATCCTAAGACGAGCCCCCTGGCTTGTTTTGCCATAAGCAACATAGCTATCCGCACAGGAAGAAATGAATTGGCGATTAAATACCTGACTTCAAGACCAAAGGGAGCTAAATATTTCCCATTTTTTTACCTGGATTTCATGTTGGGTGTGGCAAAACTACATAGACTGGATGCAGATGCGGCGGACTATTTGGAGATTTATATCAAAAATTTTAAAGGTAGAAATTATATCAAGGAGGCCTATCAAAAACTTGCCTGGAGTTATCTGGCTAACGGTAATCTGACAGGTTATACGTTGAATATGGCGAATGTACTTAAGTACGGAAAGGATCAACTGGATGAAGACAAAACAGCTCAGAAGGAGGCAAAAAGTGGTATTTCGCCACATCCACTATTGTTGCAGTCACGACTTTTATTCGATGGTGGATATCTGGTCAGGGCATATAAATTATTGAATGCGACGAATGAATCCTATTTCAAATCGGTGAATGACCGGCTCGAATACAACTATCGAAAGGGGAGAGTAGCGCATAGTTTGAAGAATTATATCGAACCTTTACAATATTATACTCAAACGATTTACAAAGGAAAAAATTCATCGAGTTATTTTGCCTGCAATGCAGCCCTCAATGTGGGATTGATCTATGAGGCCCAGAATAAAACTTCCCTTGCTAAGCAATATTACAATTTGTGTTTGAGTCTTCAGCCATCGGAGTATAAGTCTAGTTTGCATCAGAAGGCGAAGGCGGGGTTGAATAGGATGGAGTAGGGGGAATTGTTAATTGTTAATTATTATTTTGATATTTCGTATAGAAGGGTAAGGTTTAAAATTTCATATCAAACTGTCCTTCTGTTATATTCAACAATCTTCAGTCCTTATCTGGGCTACCGATTTTTAATACAACTGTCCCAAAAAATTCACCGCTAATTATCCTATTTTGTTCATCAAAGTGATTAACTTTAATTGAATAAGGATGAGAAGAGTCTAAGCTATATCTACCAGTAAAATCCGAATTGAATTCTGAACCTCTATAAGCATCAAATAGTAAATTTCCACTGATTCCATAGTAAAATTCACCTTCTCCGGCGGGGCTAAGTAAAATTTGAAGTTGTTCTTTGACGTCATTTATGTATCTAAATCCATTTACTTCCATATGATTGTGACCTTGGACATTGTCCCATAAAATATATTTATTACCACCATTGGTGATGCCATCATTGTTTTCAGTGCATGTGGACCATGGCTTTCCGTCTATCTTGCAGCTGATGGTCATAGCCCCGGTGGTAGTGACTGGAAATTGGCTTCTGCATCGGTCAGGTTCCTTTCACAACTAAAAAATAGTAATGAAAGAAGAATTGGTAAAAATAGTATTGCTTTCATGCTAAGAGAGATTTTAGGAAGAAAAAAATGGGTGATTTGAATTTCTCAATATTGAATTCTACTACTGGTAAATTTCCGACATATTAAATCTTTATCCAAATCGACCATTCTACGATTCTTTACAAATCAGCTGTTTACTGTCAAAATGCACCCATTAGTCTACATATATTAACTTTTGTAATCTATGAAACTTAACTAATGGCAATTAAATCCCACTAAGTAGAGTTTTTTTCACGAAGTAGAGCAATGATTCTCAAAGGTTGAGATAACAAGTACCACTGAGTTGCACGGAGAAAAAAAGAGTTTCACAGAGATTCAAAAGTTGCATACTAAATAGGTAGCCACCTACGGGGCAAGTCTTCATATCATGATTTGTTGTTACAAACAGGGCGGACCTACGGCCCAAATACCAATAATTATTATTTTGAATAATCAATGTCTAGGAAGAAGTATGAATTTATATGGGTTCTGGCGTCTTTAGGCGTTAAATGTTTGTAATTAATGTAAATCTGATGGTTCCATGCCCCGTAGGTGGCTACCTTTTTACCCAATGACATATGACTTGAAATAAATACAATGACACTTTTTTCGTTCCGCCTGAGCGGAGTTGTATTTTGCTCTAGTCCATTTTCATCATTTCTAGAACATCACACAAATTCATGATTTCAGTGATTTTACCGCTGTAATGGTAAAAATACCGTTGTTTTGACCATTACATTGGTAAAAAATACGATTTCCAGAACTCTATCCTTTAAAGGAATTAAGCTTTTTGGCACAAATGTTGGAGCTGTATTATTATACCTTTGCTTCATTCTACCTTCTGAACCGCACTCCTTTCCGACACCCCATTTTCATTCACCGCCTCAATACTGAAGTAATACGCTTTCTCACTATCCATCGCTTTGTAATAATATTCATTGGCATCGTGGACCATGATGCAGTTGTAAAGTTTGTCAGGCGATAATCCTGTGTAAATATTATATGCATAAGCGTTGGCAACGGGTGTCCATTTTATCCAGGCGCTTCGTTTATCCTTTTCAGTCCTGAGGACGATCAATTGTTTTACTTTACCAGGTTTGTCCCCCAGACCATTTCCAAAGACTCTTAATCCGCTGATGGCAAATTTACCTGTTGGCATGTGGATATTTTCAAGTTTGATATACCGTGCCCGAATAGGTTTTTCTAATTGTACGAAATCATGGGGAACATCTGTTTTATTTTGACTCTTGTCGACGATGACATTCCATTTTTTGCTATCCAAAGAAGCATAGATCTTATATTGATGAAATACGCCTAGTGATTTACCTAAAAACTCTGCTCCAACATCCTGATCCGCATAATTGACCTGAATGGCATTCACTTCTGAAATATTTCCAAGATCGCTTGATATCCATTCACCAGAATTAGCTGTTGCGGCGCTCCAGTATGTCCGTATACTTTCATCGACTACATTATTCGCTGTGTAGGCGCCAAGTGTAGAGGATACCATGACCGGTTTCTTATAATTCAGCAACATCCAACCGGTAAATCCACCGTCACCATTTGGTGAATAATTATCTGCTCTCGGCCCATCTGCCATAAAATGCGGATAGTCGCCAAACGCTGTATTGGTGTACATCATGCCATCCTTATCAAAGCCTGTTGGCCATAGGCCCAATCTTCTTTCGAAGTTATTCTTTACTGAAATAGCAATTGTTGAGGTGTGCCAATAATTGCCGTATTTATCTTTCAAAGTACTTCCATGTCCTGAACCACGTGCAAAACCACCCGGTTTGTAGCTGAAAGGATCAGATTGTGGAAAGAAAGGACCAAGCGGCATATCTCCGACGACCACGCCATCGGCATATCCGCTAAATTCTGTGCCGGGAGCGCCATATTGCAGATAGTATTTACCATTATGTTTGGTCATATGTGCACCTTCGATAAATGCATCAAGAAAGGTATTGTCCATGTATTCACCGAAGCGTTGCCAACCATAGCGCCATCCTTCGAGGAGGTACATCTCTTTTCTTGTCCCTTTGGGCATAAGTGTTTTTCTATTCAACTCTATACCATACAATGGAAATTTATTACTACTACCATTGTACATATACAACTTGCCATCATCGTCCGCGAAGAAGTCAGGATCCCATCCACCGATGTCAAATGAATCCACAGCTACTTTCCAGACATTATTTTTAGGATCTGTGCTCATCCAGATGGAGAAATTATTAGAATAAGTGGAGCCGAAGACGATCATCGTATCTCCCATGACTCCGACGGCCGGAGCGCACAATTCGTCTTTTACATTATTCCATGGTCTGAGAAATTTCTTTGGAATAAAGTTCCACTGAAGCATGTCACTACTCCACCAGTAACCCCACTGATTGGTGCTAAAGAGGTAATACTCATTTTTATAATTGACCATTACAGGATCGGCAGTGGCGCGATGTCGGCCCCATTCGCTGAAATTCTCGAAAGGCGTGTAACCATAGTCGAGGTTCATGGGATTGCAGTAGGTGGTCTGTTGGGCATAAGTCATCTGTGAAAACAGAAATAACAGCGTACAAAGTATAGAGGAATATTTCACAAAGCGGTATTTTTTGAATAAGGATTAAAAGTAAGAAAGTAAGGGGATTTGGGGAAGGAAAAAATTGGGTGAAAAAATATGAAGTAGGCGCACTGTCAATAAATATTTATTAGTATATTTACATACCCAAATTTTAAATCATGGAAACAAAATTCAAAAGCCTTTCTGTCTTTGCATTTCAGGCTAAATTTCCTTCTGAACAAAGTTGTTACAAATATCTTTCTGAGCTCAAATGGTCTGCTGGATATCAGTGTCCTAAATGTGACAATCTTAAATATTGTAAAGGAATAAATGAATTCGATCGGCAATGTACTAAGTGCAGTCATCTTGAGAGTCCAACAGCCGGAACGTTATTTCACAAAATGAAATTTTCGATTCTTAAAGCTTTTTGGATCATTTATTATATTTCAACAAACAAAAAAGGAATCGCTTCGACTGAATTAAGTCGAAAGCTTCAACTTAGACAAAAAACTTGCTGGTTGTTTAAGCAAAAGGCAATGCAGGCAATGGAAAGCAGCGATAGACATCCGTTAGAAGGCAATGTTGAAATATGTAAATTTACTATAGGTTCCAAGAAAAGGATTGGCAAAAACAAAGCAAAAGAGACATCTAGATTAATTGTAATTGGGATAGAAAAGAAAGCAAAGGGTGTTAGCAGGATATATGCAAGGGAAATACCCAGGATATCTAATTCAGCGATTAAAAATTTTGAAGAGGATAAAATTTCAAATGATTGTTTTTCAATAAGAATGAAGACAAATAATAATGGAAAATTCGACCTCGTAACGAGAGTAGTTGACGGTTTAAAATCCTGGTTAAAAGGTATCCATCACCATGTGTCCTTACTTCAAAACTACCTTAATGAATACTGTTACAGGTATAACCGGCACTTGATGAAAGAGGAAATTTTTGATGATTTGCTTGTTCGGATGGTTAAACATGAGCCCAGGACTTATTCTGACATTGTTAACTATGTGCCTAATTCGTGAATTTTGGATACCTCTTGCCAATCAAAACCCCTTTCCCTAAGAAAATTAACATTTAACATTATTTTGCATTCTTCGCCATATTTTCCAAATCTTCTTCCATCGTAGCACAATTGCTTAATTTTTATAAAGCAAAGCCATCAGCCATCAGATTTTGGCTCTCAGCTATAGGCAGTAAGCATTAGCCGTGGTAACAACATTATACTACTCAACATGCTGCACCATATTTTCAATTGTCCATTTTCAATTTTCAATTCAACCCTTCTTTTGGAAGAAAACAATTCAGCCTTCCACAGCAGAACCATTAGCTATTAGCCATCATCCATAGACTGTATTCCACCTTCTCACCTTCTCACCTTTATTCCTTCATTTTTTATTTAGAACCATTCTAATTTACTTACGTTATGATACTAAAGTGT
Organism: Candidatus Brachybacter algidus; assembly: GCA_016711705.1. Lineage (GTDB taxonomy): Bacteria > Bacteroidota > Bacteroidia > Chitinophagales > Saprospiraceae > Parvibacillus > Parvibacillus algidus. Next base: position 407,373 of record JADJSK010000013.1, read on the forward strand.
ATCTTAAATCCTATTTTTGTTCCTATCAATTTTTAATAAATAGTAGATGACATCAGCAGCATATTGGCCCATCCTCATACAATTAATCGTAGCACTCAGTTTTGTAGTGGTGACGTTGTGGGGGACTCACATGTTGGGCCCAAAAAGGAAGAATAAACTAAAGGATTCCAACTGGGAATGCGGTATCGAATCACAAGGCAATGCAAGGCTTCCGGTTTCGATTAAATACTTCATGACAGCCATTCTCTTCGTATTATTTGACGTAGAAGTAATCTTTTTCTATCCTTACGCTGTTAATTTTATTGAGATGGGCATGGAAGGTTTTCTTGCTGTGCTTATGTTCATCGGATTTTTCATGATCGGATTCATTTATATCTGGAAGAAAGGTGCACTTGAATGGGACAGATAGTCCGTTATCATTATTGAACAAATTAAATATCTATTTAGATGTCTGATATAAAATTAGTAGATGCACCACCAGGAGTTGAAGGACAGGGATTCTTCGCGACCTCACTGGATAAAATGGTAGGTCTCGCCAGAGCCAATTCATTATGGCCTTTACCATTCGCGACATCATGCTGCGGCATCGAATTTATGGCGACAATGGGTTCCAACTATGACTTAGCCCGTTTCGGGATGGAAAGGATGAGTTTCTCTCCACGCCAGGCCGATATCCTCATGGTCATGGGTACAATTGCAAAAAAAATGGGTCCTATCCTCCAACAGGTTTATGTACAGATGGCCGAACCCAAATGGGTGCTTTCTGTAGGTGCATGTGCATGTAGTGGTGGCATCTTTGATACATATAGCGTATTGCAAGGTATAGACAAGGTCATTCCGGTAGACGTATATGTGCCCGGTTGTCCTCCTCGACCCGAACAGATCATGGATGGCATTCTGAAGATCCAGGAACTCGCCAAGAACGAATCCCTGCGCAGAAGACATTCACCTGAATACAAAGAATTGATGGAAAAATACAACATCAACTAAGATGACAGAATTGAGCAGCGAAGACATATTAAATGGCTTGAAATCAAAGTTTCCGGCTTTAGAAATTCCTTTTGCCGAAACATACGGTATGTTGACCATTGAAGTGCCAAGAGAAAATATTATCGAGGTGCTTCGCCATTTGAAAGATGACCCTGAAATGGGATACAGCTTTCTTACCGATTTGTGTGGCATACATATTCCAGCTGATGTAGAGAAGGAAATGGGAGTGATATATCATCTGCACAACTGGCAGTCTAACAGAAGGATTCGTGTGAAGACTTTTTTCAAAATTGGTGACCCTTCCGTCGACAGTGCCACTGTGCTTTGGTCCGGAGCCAATTGGATGGAGCGTGAAACATACGATTTCTATGGCATTACATTTAATGGACACCCGAATATGACGCGTATCCTCAATGTAGATGAAATGGACTACTTCCCGATGAGAAAACAATATCATTTGGAAGATGCTACTCGTGAGGATAAAGAGGACAAGTTCTTCGGCCGGTAAATTTTACTTTGGAGCGTTTCACTTTCTTCATAAATCATGTGGAGGATTTCAAAATTAATTCTGAACATTTAATTATTCAGACAACTGAAAAAAATATTATGAGTGTTGAAAAATGGCAAAATATAGGTCTAGATGGTAAAACCCATTCTTATGATAGCATCGAAGGAGAATTAGCAACGCTCAACCTTGGGCCTACGCACCCTGCGACACACGGTATTTTTCAAAATGTCCTCAAGATGGACGGGGAGCGCATACACAGTGCTGAGCCTACAATAGGATATATACACAGAGCCTTTGAGAAACTGGCAGAAAGACGACCATTTAATCAAGTAACTCCTATTACCGATAGGTTAAATTATTGTTCCTCTCCCATCAATAATATTGGTTGGCATCTTACGGTAGAAAAACTGGCTGGTATCACTGTCAATAAACGTGTTGATTACATGCGGGTCATCATAATGGAATTGGCAAGAATTACTGATCATTTAGTTTGTAATGCCGTCATAGGAGTTGATACGGGTGCTTTGACCGGTTTCACTTATATGATGCAATGGAGAGAAAAAGTATATGAATTGTACGAGGAAGTTTGTGGTGCCAGATTGACTACAAATATCGGTCGAATAGGAGGCTTTGAAAGAGATTTTAATCAGACATTTCACACGAAGTTAAAGGCGTTTTTAAAAGAATTTCCAAAAGCCTTTCAGGAGTTTGCGAATTTATTGGAGCGCAACAGGATCTTTATGGATCGGACGATAGGCGCAGGTTCTATCTCAGCTGAAAGAGCATTGGCTTATAGTTTTACAGGCCCAAATTTAAGAGCCGCCGGCGTTGATTACGATGTCAGAGTAATGGATCCATATTCATCTTATCAAGATTTTGACTTCAGCATTCCTGTAGGTGAAAGTGGGGATACTTATGACCGTTTTATGGTGCGACAGGAAGAGATTCTTCAAAGTTTGAAAATAATACAACAAGCATACGATAATTTGCCAGAGGGCAACTATCATAGCGATGTTCCCGAATACTATTTACCTGAAAAGGAAGAAGTTTACAGAAGTATGGAGGCGCTTATCTGGCACTTTAAGGTCGTCATGGGGGAAACGCCCATCCCTAAAGGTGAAGTTTACAATTGCGTCGAAGGTGGTAACGGTGAATTAGGTTTTTATCTTGTAAGCGACGGTGGACGTACACCTTACCGACTCCATTTCCGCAGACCTTGCTTCATTTACTATCAGGCATTTCCAGAGATGATCACGGGCGCTTTTCTATCGGACGCTATTATTACTATGAGTAGTATGAATGTGATAGCGGGGGAGTTGGATGCGTAGGTGAAATATTTTTCATTGATTTGTAAAGTTTACAAGATATCTGGTATCCTCTTTCTAGTATTGGTAAAATAATGTGCAATTTCCACTTTATTGCCTTTTGAAATGTCTGATAATAAAATTACTTTAGGAATATTGGCTTTTGCATACAATGATAATTCTACTCTAACTCTTTCTTTTTCCTTTCCATCAGCTTCCTCGCCGAACTTTCACTCACTACTTTTTTACCAGTTTTTTCTTCAATTTCTTTTCGTGTATTGCCCGCAATGGTGCCACCTTGATTTGCTATAATTTTATTTTCTGCAAATGTTGTAGGCTTCTTTTCTTTACTTATTTCCGTCGTAGTGGCTTCTGCAAGCATATTAAGCACCAATTCAAGATTGGTCATATTGTCTCTTAGATTTTCCTTTTTAAGGTCTTTATGCTTTTTGTATTCATTCACGGAAAGTCCACTCCAAGCCTTTGTGATTTCATCTGTAAGAATGGCGTATTCTCCTCCTTTTTTAACACCTCTTTCATCCCATTCATCAGTAAGCTCTTTGCGAACTTCTATACTTTTCAGTCTTTGATTTATCCAATCCTTAGTATATCCTTTTTTAAGATAAGTTTCCATTAGTCTATCGATACCAATTTCAGGATCTGCTATTTCGTCAATACGTTCGCGAGCTACCTTGGCTATCCATAATTTGAAAGGCTCTGCTTTGGGAGAGGGCACACTTTGAATTAGCCTGATTAATTGTTCAGTATCAGCTACATCTGTTTTATAGAATTTGCCATCAGAAGATTGCATTTTCAGTTGGTTACAATTTGTAACCAACTCACTTCCTTCTTTTGTAAGCCTATGTTTCAACACTTTCCAATAATTGTTTGGATTGGAGCTATCAGTTAATATACTTACTACATCCACAATAGAAAAGTACCACTTTTCTTCTTCTTCATTCCACACAGAGCGAATTTGTTTTTCTTCGAATAATTTGATGGCTTGTTTCTGTTCCATAAGATTGTAATTTTAATTAGTGATTTATTTATGTTCATTTAATTTTAAAAGTGGAGAATCTGATGCATAAGGGACCTTTCCTGAAGGAACTACTTTGGATGAATCAGTCAAATGAACCTCTTGATCATCGAAAAATATGTGAGCTCCAAACGCCTTTAAGACAGCATCTTTGGAAAGCCCTCCTAAAAAATATGCTTCATCCACATAAACACCCCATTTGCGAAGTGTCTTTATGACTCTCATGTGGGAAGGGGCATTCCGGGCAGTGACGATGGCGATTCGTAAAGGAGATAGTTCGATTGTTGTGGGCAATTCTTCCTGAATCTTAGAAAGTTTTATAAGCAACTTTGCGAAAGGTCCTTCACCTAATGGCACGTCCTGATGTTCTTGTTCGTATTTATGAAATGCTTCAATTCCCTCAGTTTTGTACCTGTGCTCTGAGTCATCAGAAAACAAAACTGCATCTGCATCAAAGGCAATTTTAACCATATTGTCTGTTGGTTTAAATTCAGTTGGTGGTTCATAGATATATGCTGCAGCACATTTTTTTGAATCAATGACGCTTTGAACATCGTTCATATCTTTGCTTAGAAATAGATCAATATCGAACGCATCTATATAAGGTGCCAAGGACTCACCGCCACTGAATGCCATTCTGGTGATATCTAAACTATACTTTTCTACGGAGTTCATTATCCTTACACCTGTTTCAGGACTATTGCGTGACATTACGATCACTTCAACAATTCTTTTATTCGCATTTTTGCTTAAATGAAGCAAACTCTGAACAAGGTGAAATGCTGTGCCCGGCTCCAATGGATCTTCTTCATGCTCCAATTGATATTTTCTAAAGCCTGAAATTCCTTCAGTATTAAAAATCTCATTTTCTTTTTCAAGGTTGAATAGTGCTCGACTGGAAACACCCACCACCAATATATCGGTAAACTCTATTGCCATTATTTATTGCTCTTTTTATTATATCTAATTTTTTCTTCTGCGACCTGCATCGCCTGTAGAGCAAGATCTTCGTCTAGCACCTGATAGTAAAGCTTATCAGAGAGCCAAGCTATTAATATTTCATTTTTTTGATCCTCATAAAAGTTAGCAAGAGATCGCACCTGGTCTTTTGTTGGCATTCGCTTGTCCTGCTCAATTTTACTCAAAAGTGCTGGATCTATGGACAGTTGTGCTCCAACTTCCCTAAGTAATAACCCTTTGATTTCTCTCAATTCACGCAATATAGCACCTATTGTTTTATTCATTTTCTATTGCTATTTGTAGAATTTTTAGATATTCTATATTTATACATGTATTATATTGTCTTGACAAAGATTGTCAAATATACAAATATTATTTTATTTTTCCTCAAAAGTTTCTGCTATTTTTTACATTTGAAGAAAACCCACCAATTCAATGTATTTAAATTAACTATTTAATTCTTAAACACTTTATTTGATGGTTGAAATTAATGATCTGGACGCCCTTACATCTGTGCTTAATAAACTCCAAGATGACACTCCGGCTGTCTGGGGTAAGATGTCTGCCCAAAATATGATTGAACATATTTCATCAATCGTTCTTTTTTCAAATGGAAGAAAATCAATACCCTTATTATTTCCTGAGGAAAAAGCTGCTTCCTTAAAAGCTTATCTTATAGATAGTGATAATGAGTTTCCAAAGAATTTTAAAGCACCATTAATTGGCGAAGAACCATTGGCGTATCGTTTTGAAAGTTTGGATGCTGCTAAAGCTGCCTTGTTTAAAGAACTTAAAAATTATTCCAATTACCATAACGAAAACAATGACGCAGTAATAATGCATCCCACCCTTGGACTTTTAGATCAGAGGGAATGGACCATATTTCACAACAAACATTTTACCCACCATTTCAAACAGTTTAATCTGATCTGAGATGACAAAACACACGACTAATTATTACAATACATTTATAGAAGTTGCACCCGACTATACTAAAAGTGAGAGTTTAGTGCCACCTATCAAAGGCGACAAACAAACTGTGGCCAATATCCAATTTGACATGATCCGTTCACAACCTTATACTTTCACATCGGACGATGTCATTTTCAATACATTTGCTGTGAAAAATGATATAGCCAATAGTGAACTCGTAAGTGAAAGGGAAAAATTCTTCTCCAAAGGCCAACCCTGCATGCGCGCCAGCCCATTGACCAAATCCTACGGATGGGGAGTGCATTGCAATATTGATGGCAAATTAGCATTGATCGGCATGGAGACAGATGCATATGAACAGTTTGTAAAAGATGACACGCTAGGTCATGTGAAGGCAATGCGGTCGAAGAGGGGATAGGGGTGGTTGTCTGAACCACTGATTGTCACTGATTAAATGATTTCACTGATCTTTAAGTAACGTAAGAAAATCAGTGTCATCCGAGCAATCCTTTTAAATCCGTGATTCAGACAACATAGGTAATGGGTAATCGGTAATAAGAGCTGGCTGAATTTCACGGATTAGGAGGCAGGCGATTTTGTTGATGTTGGATGTTGAATGTTGAATTTTGGATGAAAGAGCAGACGGAACTTCTTGATATGGATATCCGGCGATTATTGTGCTGTAAAAAATAAAGTCGACTATCGGCTTAAAGCTTACAGCCTAAAGCTAATTAGTGAATTCATGATATCGTATCTTAGAAGGCCATTCTAATCCCGAATAAGATTATCTACTCCTTTTAGTCGTGATATTCTAGCTCGGGACTTCCACTACGCTCCAGTTTCTAACTTCTAACTTCAAATCAATGATTCAGACGATTATTTTTCCTACCTAATTACCATATAATGAGTATATTGCATTACCCTAAGTGATTATGAGGCCAGAAAGTTTGTCAAAGAGGATGGCAGGGATGATTTTATTTAGCAACAATTTTAATCATCATACAAATTCAATGAACATGAAAAATACTCAACAATTAAAAACAAGCTTTCTCTTTTTATTTATTTTTATTTATTCTTTCCAATTAATTAGCGCTCAAAATCCAACCTTATTTACAGTTAAAGGTCATGTGTCAGGATATGGTAATATCGGAGTGCCTCATGACGTAAGAATTTATGTCAATGGTATTCTTAACGATGCCGTCATAACAGGAAATGGCAATTTTAGTATTATCACGTCCGATTCTAACATCAAGGTGGAATTGAAGCAAGGAACTGACTGTCTGAATGGTGTCAATGTGGGTGATATCATTAGAATGCAAAATCATATAATAGGAAAAACGCAGCTAGATGAACCAAATAAATTATTGGCAGGTGATGTAAATCATGATCTAAAGCTCTCAATATTGGACATTATTATGATCAGAAGTCTTATACTGGGCAAAAATGACATATTTGTCAATAACCGCTCATGGTCTTTTGTTGATGCTGACTTTCCTATCAATACTTTAAATTGGAATCAGGTGAATCACTTCATTCAAGTAAATACTTCGGATCCAAAAGTTATTGAGTTTAAGGCGATCAAATTGGGTGATGTTGATCTTAATGCTCATGCTGATTAAAATTTCGACCTGATTAAAATCAAAGTCGCGCGGGATGGTTGAGTAATTATTGGATTTAAATTTATGGTTCAATTGATCGAGCTATAGGCTAATTATAAAATATTTTCTATTAGCATTTCTTTAAGAATTTAATTGCACTTGCTTGCAGGGCAGGACCATCAGCTATTGGCCATCAGCCATTTCACCATTTCAAATATTGCCCTTGATTAAAATCATGGGCTATTGAACGCGAAGGATGTAATATATTTAATAAATTTAACTGCGCTCGCTTGTTGAGCAGGGCCATCAGCCATCAGCTATTGGCCTTTTTACATCAGCCATATCACTCTCCCTAAATTCAAAATCAAAAATCCCCGCCCAATCTGTGCGCCATTTTCAATTTTCAATTTTCAATTCCTCAAATGAGGAATTTACCTCCTCTTAAACAAATCTCTTCCCGGGAAGATGCCACTCTCCAACAATTCCTCCTCGATGCGAAGTAATTGATTGTATTTAGCGATCCGGTCAGAACGAGATGCAGAACCTGTTTTGATTTGACCGGTATTCAATGCGACAGCCAGGTCAGCGATCGTTGTATCTTCTGTCTCGCCTGAACGGTGACTCATTACAGAATTAAAACCTGCTTTTGTAGCCATTTGAACTGCTTCAATTGTTTCTGTAAGCGTACCGATTTGATTCACTTTGACAAGAATAGCATTGGCTGCTTGTTCTTTGATACCTCTGCTTAACCTTTCTGTATTGGTGACAAAAAGGTCATCTCCTACGATTTGTACTTTTTTACCAACATCAGCAGTGAGTTTTGTCCATGACTTCCAGTCATCCTCTGCAAGGCCATCTTCTATTGAACAAATCGGGTATTTTTTAACCCATTTTTTCCAATAATCTACCATTTCATCACCGGAAAGTTTCTTTCCATCAGATTTTTTGAAGTGGTATACTTTATTTTTTCATCGTAGAATTCCGTTGCAGCAGCATCCAATGCGATCATCACATCCTCGCCAGGAGTATAACCTGCTTTCTCTATCGCTGTTAATACCATTTCTATGGCTTCTTCATTTGATTTGATGTTGGGTGCAAATCCACCTTCATCACCTACATTCGTGGAATATCCTTTATCCTTAAGAACGATTTTTAAATTGTGAAATATCTCAACACCCATTCTCAATGATTCAGAGAAATATGGCGCTCCGATAGGCATGATCATAAATTCCTGAAAGTCAATGCTATTGTCAGCGTGGCTTCCACCATTCAAAATATTCATCATTGGTACAGGAAGTGTGCATGCATTGATACCTCCGATATAACGATAAAGTGGTTGACCGGATTCCATAGCAGCAGCTTTTGCTACAGCAAGAGAAACACCCAAGATGGCATTTGCTCCGAAATTTGCTTTATTTTTGGTACCATCGGCATCTCTCATCACCTGGTCTATCTCTCTTTGTTGAGAAACGTCCATGCCTACTACTTCCTCTCGGAGTTCATCATCAACATGTTTGCAAGCATTGATAACGCCTTTGCCAAGATATCTCTTTTTATCGTTATCTCTAAGTTCTACAGCCTCATGTTTGCCGGTAGATGCCCCGGATGGCACCGCAGCGCGACCTACAGCACCTTCTTCCGTTAATACTTCAACTTCTATGGTCGGGTTTCCACGTGAATCCAGGATTTCTCTTGATCTGATATCAACTATTGCACTCATTTTGCTATTTTTATTAAATTATAAAGTGAAAGTATGAAAAATTATCAGACTTTCCGAATACTTATTGTTAATTAAACACTAACCGCTGCTTCTTTATTTGAAAGGCTAGCGATCAATTGTACGAATTCATCGAATAAATAACGGCTATCAAATGGCCCGGGACTAGACTCCGGATGATATTGCACTGAGAATACAGGTTTATTTAACCATTTCAATCCTTCTACACTATGGTCATTAAGATTGATGTGTGACGCCTGAACTTCCGACTCAAATGACTCGATTGATGACCTGACAACGCCGAATCCATGATTCTGGCTGGTGATCTCACCAAGACCAGTATTGACATTCAATACCGGATGATTGATACCTCTATGCCCATACTTTAATTTTTCTGTCTGCATACCTTCTGCCAAAGCCAATAATTGATGCCCCAGACAGATACCAAATACAGCTTTGCCGGAAGCCATTATTTTTTTTGAAGTTTCGATGGCATAATCCATAGAAGCAGGATCGCCCGGGCCATTGGATAGAAAATAGCCGTCAGGATTCCAGGCTTGGACCGCTTCGAATTCAGATCTGGCAGGAAAGACCTTCATATAGCAACCTCGGGCAGCCAATGAATCAAGAATGTTTTGTTTGCATCCGTAATCCATCACAGCCACTTTGAAAGGTGCATTCGGATCTCCTGCGTAATATGATTCAGGAGTAGAAACGGCACTTGCCAGTTCGCAGCCGTCCATGGAAGGCACTTGCTGCAACAACCCTTTTAGTTTGTGCTCATCCATCTCAGTGGAAGAAATAATGCAATTCATAGCACCTTTGCTTCTGATATGTCTTACAAGTGCTCTGGTATCTATATTGGAAATTCCAACAATTCCGTTTTCCTCCAGAAAATCCTGAAGAGAATTAGTCGCCAACTTTCTGGAGAAGAACTCAGAGAAATTTTTGACAATAAGCCCATTGATCTGGACTTTTCTCGATTGATTTTCGTTGGATGCTGCACCGTAGTTGCCTATGTGCGCATTGGTCATGGTGATGATTTGTCCGGCATAAGAAGGATCTGTAAAGATCTCCTGATAACCGGTCATTCCTGTGTTGAAGCAGATCTCTCCGGTCGTAATGCCGGCTTTGCCGATGGCATATCCTTCAAATTTTCTTCCGTCCGCTAGCAATAAGATGGCCTTTGGATTCTGTTCGTATGGTATCATTGGAAAAATTTGAACGCAAAAGTAAGCATATAATCAGATATGCGATAAAAGATCTCAAATGTTTTGAAATAAATTGAGTGACCCTTCTTTAAATACGGTCCTTAATAATTAAGGCACTATCCTTGGGTATTCTATTTTTACTATCCCAGAAAGCACTAACATTGGTTATCTTCCATGAACTATCATGATAAATCATTAGCCGGCTTTCACGACTTACACCATAGACTGGCTTATCGGAATATTCATTGTACTGCACCCAGGTAAGGTATGCCGCAGTGTCAGATAAAAATCTTGTATGTATTTCTTTGCGAAAAAAACTGGGATGAATAACTGTCTCGCCACTTTTATAATATTTTTCGATCCAACTTTTTCCTTGTCGATCGATCGCATTCCAGCCCTGTGCAGAACTGAAACTCCCATCATCATTATTCCAGGTCTGACTACTTATGGTGTCATGCAACCAACAATTCTTCCATCCTTCATAGTTACTGGCATAGAAATAAGCAGTTTCATTATCGATCACATGCATAATGGAATCAGTTTGCGATGACCAATAACTTTTATCTTTAGCTTCCTTGCTAGAATTTTTTTCGTCCGAACAAGAAATAAATATAGTGATAGTTAAAAGAAGGAAAAGGAATTTCATAGCCGAATTTTCAGCTAAGCTAATAATTTAAAGGATAAAAACCAACAAGATTGGGTAAATTGACCAAAATAATTAACTACAATGAAATCACCAGAAATGAAGATATACATAATGAAAACAGAAATCAAACACTAACTGCAATTGATATTGGATTAGATCGTCTATGCAGTCTGGAATTGATTTTTCTTCATCGCTAAATAATCTTCAAAACTTGCAAGACTTTCCTTGATCCCACTCGGTAAGATCTCAATGATCCTGTTGGACACAGTCTCCATCAATTGATGATCATGACTGTTGAAGATGATATTTCCCTTAAAATTCTTCATCGCATCGTTCAATGTGATGATAGATTCAAGATCCAGGTGATTGGTAGGATCATCCAATAGCAATAAGTTTGGATGTGAAAGCATCATGCGTGAAAGCATGCAACGTACTTTTTCTCCTCCACTTAATACACTCGTTTTCTTGAACACTTCTTCTCCTGAGAACAACATTCTACCTAAGAATCCACGGATAAACTGTTCGTCTTTTTCTTCTGAAAATTGTCTTAACCAATCTATCAAACTCATATCATGCACTCCTGTGAAAAATTCTGAATTATCATTCGGGAGGTAGGCATACTGGATGGTCTGACCCCAGGCGATCGTCCCTGAATCTGGCTCTTCCTTACCGGAAATTACATCGAAAAAGGCTGTCATAGCAGCTGCCCGATCACAGATAATACCGACTTTTTCTCCTTCATTCAATTGGAAGTTGACCTTTTCAAAAAGCATAACGCCATTTTTATCTTTCTTGCTCAGATTGTCAACTTTAAGGATGATGTCACCAGGCAGTCTGTCAGGAAGAAATGCGATAAATGGATATTTACGCGTGGAAGGCTTTATCTCGTCTAAATTGAGTTTTTCTAGTGCCTTTTTACGACTGGTAGCTTGTTTGGACTTGGATGCATTGGCGCTGAATCGCGCGATGAAATCCATTAGCTCCTGACGTTTATTTTCAACTTTTTTATTGTTTACATCTGTCTGACGCTTCATGATCTGGCTGGTTTCATACCAGAAAGTATAGTTACCGGAGAAGATGTTGATGGCGCTGTAGTCAATGTCCACAACGTGTGTACACACCATATCCAGGAAATACCTGTCGTGAGAAACTACAATAACTATATTTTTAAAATCTGCAAGGAAGTCAGACAACCAAGTTATCGTCAAAGCATCCAGGTCATTGGTAGGCTCATCCAATAATAAAATATCCGGATCACCGAATAGTGCCTGTGCAAGTAAGATCTTGATCTTATCCGGACCTCTCAGTTCGGACATATATTTGTGGTGTAGGACTGTTGGAATACCAAGATTGCTCAATAATTCTCCGGCATCACTTTCTGCGGTCCATCCGCCCATTTCACCGAATTCTGCTTCCAGGTCAGCAGCTTTTAAGCTTTCCGCTTCGGTCGCATCCGGATCCATGTAGATATTGTTCTTCTCGATCATGATGTCATACATCTTCTTATGACCCATGATGACTGTGTCGAGGACAGAATAATTGTCAAATTCCTGATGATTCTGGCGAAGAACTGCCATCCTTTTTCCTGGTTCGATATGAACGGTGCCGCGATTGGCCTGTATTTCGTTGGAAAGAATTTTTAGGAAAGTAGATTTACCGGCACCGTTGGCACCAATGACTCCGTAGCAATTGCCTTGCGTAAATTTGACATTGACATCTTCAAAAAGGATCCTCTTTCCGTATTGGAGTGCGAGGTTTTGGACTGTAATCATGCTGAAATAAGGTTAAATTGGGCGCAAAGGTACGAAAAAAAAGAGTATTAAAGTATTGGAGTGGATAGTATTAGAGTATTAGAGTGGGGATAGAATTTGGGGCTAGAATACTCCTAACTCTGATACAGGTTAACTCCAATACTGATCAACTATAATACTTTCTAAAATCTATTTTCGTTCCATTTCTTCGGATTATTGATGATATAATTAGAAATGCTTTTAAATGCCCTTTCATCTCTGATAATTTCATCATCATAACTTCTCAACCAAAGCTTTCCCATCTGCTGATTTTTTGATTTATATATTTCCAAACATCGACACGCCACGATTGATTTATATGCACTCATCATATCCGAAATGCTTGCTACACGGACAATCCTTGCGGTTGTCCCTGCGAGAACCGGAACGGTTTGCGCCCCTACCACCACGATGCCATGCAAATGATTGGGCATTATTTGGAAAACATCGAAATCACAATGGGGATAACGGGCTTTTAATTCCGCCCATTCATCATGCGCTATTTGGCCGCATTCATTGAATTGCATTACACCATTTATAACTTTACCAAAACGATGTCGCATTTCTTGGCAACAAATTGTAATAAAATATGCTCCCTCTCGGGAATAATCATTTCCTTTTAAACGTAAATCTTTACGGTAAGGTAAATGTGGGTTGGTTCTCATCTTGGGTAGATTTGATTGAATACAAATTTAAATTAATTTTCTTTAAATCTTACAATAAAGAGAAATTTTTTCTCAGTCCCGATATCTCTTCACCAAATCCCCATAAGCATCAATCCTTCGATCTCGCACAAATGGCCATATCCTTCGGACATTCTCACTGCGCGACAGATCAATTTCGACAACCGTATTTTCTTCCTTTTCATCACTTCCGAGATGTAATAATTCACCTTGTGGTCCGGCAACAAAACTCTGTCCCCAGAATTGAATACCATTTGTCACGTCTGTCCAGTCAGGTTCAAGGCCGACACGGTTTACGGTGATGACGGGAAGTCCGTTTGCCACAGCATGTCCTCGTTGAACGATCTGCCAGGCATCGTGCTGTCGATTTTTCTCTTCTTGAGTATCTGTACTTTCCCAGCCAATGGCAGTGGGATAGATCAATACTTCCGCTCCGGCAAGTGCCATGAGGCGAGCCGCTTCAGGGTACCATTGGTCCCAGCAAACGAGGACGCCAAGTTTGCCGACGCTTGTTTGCAATGGTTCGAAACCGATATCTCCCGGTGTGAAATAAAATTTCTCATAATAAGCGGGGTCATCAGGGATGTGCATCTTTCGATATTTGCCAACCATAGACCCGTTAGATTCGAAAACGACGGCTGTATTGTGGTAAATGCCGGCAGCACGTCTTTCGAAAAGGGAAGTCACGAGCACCACATTGCATTCTTTTGCGATAGCAGAAAAAGCTTCAGTAGATGGTCCGGGAATGGTTTCAGCCAGATCAAACATATCGGTTTCTTCTGCCTGACAGAAATAAATTCCGGTGTGTAATTCCTGAAGGACGACCAGTTGAGCGCCATTGGCAGCACATACGCGAATGCCGGCGATGCTTTTGGCGATGTTGTTATCACGGTTGCGGTCGCATGATTGTTGGACGAGGCCTACTTTGAGTATTGACATGATAGTTTTTTTAGACTATATAATTGTGAATTGGTCAAAGACTCCCCCTTGGCCCCCTCAAAAGGGGGATATGTGGAAAATTTGATCCTTATTCTATCTAACATAAAGTTGCAAATTAATTATTATTCGATAATCCCCTCTGGGAATTGCATGGTAATACAGTGCAGCGAACCATGTTGCAAAATAATCGAATTACAATCGATGGCGTGAATTTCTCTATCCGGAAAGCAGACTTTCATCGCTGCAATAGCTTTTTTATCCTTTTCTTCATCACCATATATCGGTAGTAACACTGCGTCATTTATGATCAAAAAATTGGCATAGGTAGCAGGAAGTCTGTGTCCGTCCTCATGATGATATCTGGCAGGCGCCATCGGAAGCGGTACTAAATTATACGGACTGCCATCTTCCTGAGTAAAACTCAATAACTGATCTTCCATCCTTTTTAAAGAATCATAATGTACGTCTTCAACATCATCACATTGAACATATGCGATCGTATCGGGTGAACAAAATCTGGCGAGTGTATCTATGTGAGAATCCGTGTCATCCCCTTCCAGATATCCATAGTCTAGCCATAGGATCCTATCAATACCCAATATTAATTTTAAATAGGTCTCAAGGACGTTTTTTGTAAATTGAGGATTGCGGTTTGGACTGAGTAAACATTCAGTAGTTGTCAATAAGGTGCCAGCTCCATCACTTTCTAAGGCACCACCTTCTAAATTGAGACCAAGTGATTGAACAGGAATGGACCCAAAAATACCTTGCTCTTTTAAACGTTTTGTGATCAGATTGTCTTTGTCTGCCGGAAATTTAAGTCCCCAGCCATTGAACATAAAATCCAGCAATAATGGTTGGCCATCATCAAGCACTGTGATAGCGCTGTGATCTCTTGCCCATGTGTCGTTGGAAGGTAATTCTATCAGGATCAGGTTTTTTTGGTTGGCATTTTTAAGTAAAGCGCCGACTTCTTCTACATTTTGACACACCACCAATGCTTTTTCGTAAATAGTCACAATGCTAATGATCTCCACGAAGGTCGGAATGACTTTGTCCAAATCATCAGCCCAATCACTATCCTTGTGCGGGAAGGTAAAAGAGATCGCACTTTGAGGCGCCCATTCTGCCGGAAAAACTCTGTTCATTGAATATTAATATGATTGGAGGTATAAAGGTATATATAAATATTAAATGAGGAAATTATCATAATTACCGGGATGAATAAAATGCGTTTCGGCTTCCGGGTATGCGTTTGTAAATGATTTTGAAATTAAGCCTTTAGCTTTTTGATTCCACTTACATTCAAAAGCAGTAATTTTATTGTTTCCTACTTCTATTAGGTCAATTTCCTGTTGAGCCAAAGTTCTCCAGAAATACAGGTTTTTTTTCTGTTTTGTATTATTTAAGTACTTCCTTCGTTCGCTAGCAAACCAATTTTCCCACAATTGTCCATTGTCGTTTCTTAGTTCAATTGAATTAAATTGATTGATTACAGCATTGCGCATACCATTATCATAAAAATAAATTTTATTACTTTTTTTCAATTCGTTCCTAAGATTTCTGCTGAAGGCCGTCAAACGAAATACTATAAAAGATTTTTCCAGTAAATCAATATACCTTTCAACAGTCTCACTATTCAATCCACATAATTGCCCTAATTCATGGTAGCTTACTAATTGACCGATTTGTAATGCCAGGGCTTGAACAAGCTTTTCTAATTTATCAGGTTTTTGAATTCTCTCCCATGTCAATAGATCTTTGAATAAATAACTGTCTGATAATTCCCTTAATAGTTCTTCTTCCTGTCCCGGGTTATTGACGATTTCGGGATAGTAACCATAAATAAGCCGCTGACTTAATAGCCTTTTTTCTTCTAATAAACTTGTCTCTCCGACCATTTCTGCAAAAGAAATAGGATAAAGGTTGTATTCCCACTTTCTTCCTGTCAAAGGTTCATTTATCTTATTAGATAGCTCAAAAGCAGAGGATCCTGTTGCTATTACTTTTACATTTTCCATGTTATCATAGATGAGTTTTATGCATAATCCTATATTTTCAATTCTTTGGGCTTTATCAATTATAATCGTTTTGTTAGACCCAATGATATTTTTTAAAAGAGTAGAAGTTGGGTCTTTTAGCATCGCTCTTATATCGGCCTCATCACCATTCCAATGCGCTACAGGGCTGTTTAACTCTTTTTGCATGAGTTTTAGTAATGTACTTTTGCCAACTTGTCGTGGACCTAAAATAATAATGACTTTTCTGTCTTTTAACTTTTCTGAAATAGTATATTGAAGAGTCCTTTTTATCATATTTAGTTATTTATCCGGTAAACATGTTATTTTTCGGATCGAACCGTAAAATTAATACTTATTTTTCGGATTTGACAGAAAAATTAATACTTATTTTTCGATTTTTAATTTAATCTATAAAGTTTCCCTCTCTTAAACAAAAATGCCTTGAAAAATTTTATCTTTCAAGGCATTCTCTAATCTAGTATCTAGTGTCTAGCTTCTGATTACAACATATCTATACCCAAAGCATATTCCAGCACATCCGACATACGCTCCGCATAAATAAACTTGATACCATCAACATATTGTGCAGGGATCTCCATGACATTTTTTTCATTGTCCTTACACATCATTATTTCTTTCAAACCTGCTCTTTTGGCAGCAAGCACTTTTTCCTTAATACCACCTACCGGCAATACCTTACCTCTCAAGGTGATCTCTCCTGTCATGGCCAAAAATGGACGAATTGGTTTTTTAGCGAAAGCACTGCAGATCGCAGAAAGCATTGTAACACCTGCAGAAGGACCATCTTTTGGTATGGCACCTTCAGGTACGTGAATATGGATATCATTTGTATCAAAATCGCTATCCTTGATACCTATCTGCTCAGCATGCGCTTTGACATAACTTAGAGCAGTATTAGCAGATTCTTTCATGACCTCACCAAGATTACCTGTCAGAATTAGTTTGCCTTTTCCTTTGCTAAGACTTGATTCTATAAATAGAATTTCACCACCAACAGATGTCCATGCCAATCCGATAGCGACTCCGGCCGGCTGCAGTTCTGTATAAATATCGTTACTAAACCGCTGAGCCCCAAGTATTCTACGGATATCTTCAGGAGAAACACTTTTATCAAACGGCTCTTCCATAGCTACCTTAAAAGCATAATTTCGCATTACACTGCTGATCTTGTGCGATAATGATCTTACACCTGACTCACGTGTATATTCACTGATCAAGGTCTTTAGCGTTTTGTCATTGAAAGTCAATGATTTTGGCTTCAATCCGTGATTAACCATGATTTCAGGAATCAGGTGTTTAGAAGCAATATTTATCTTTTCTTCAACGCTATATCCGCTTAGGTCTATGATCTCCATTCTATCCAATAAGGCTGGCTGAATGGTATTTAAAGAGTTGGCAGTTGCGATGAATAGAACTTTTGAAAGGTCATATTCTACCTCAAGGAAATTATCATTGAATGAATTGTTCTGTTCCGGATCCAATACTTCGAGTAAGGCTGACGATGGATCGCCTCTGAAATCTTTACCTATTTTGTCTATCTCATCCAGGATAAATACCGGATTGGAAGACTGAGCCTTGCGCATGCCTTGGATGATTCTTCCAGGCATGGCGCCAATGTAAGTTTTCCTATGTCCACGGATCTCTGCCTCATCATGTAATCCACCAAGAGACATTCTGACGAATTTTCTCTTCAATGCATTGGCAATAGATTTGCCCAAAGATGTTTTACCAACTCCCGGAGGACCTACCAAACAAATTATCGGCGCCTTCATGTCCCCTTTCAATTTTAATACGGACAAGTGTTCAAGAATTCTTTCTTTCACTTTTTCCAATCCAAAATGATCTGTGTCAAGGACCTTTTTTACTTTTTTCAAGTCAAAATTATCCTTAGTGTATTCTCCCCAAGGAAGGTCAAGAAAAGTTTCCACATAGTTGATCTGTACACCATATTCAGACATCTGAGGATTCATGCGTCTCAGTTTTGCAAATTCCTTATCAAATACGGTCTTTGTTTCCTTTGACCATTTCTTAGAAGCGGCTTTCTTCTCAATGGCCTTGTATTCTTCCTCAGAACCATTCTGGCCAAGTTCCTCCTGAATTGTTTTTAATTGTTGTGATAGGAAATAATCTCTTTGTTGCTTTTCAAGGTCTGTTCTGACTTTGGATTCAATTTGTCCTTTTAAGCGCAGTAAGTTAAATTCTTCGTCCATCTTACCCAGCAACATATTAGCGAAGTCAGGCAAGTAGGCTGTTTCAAGCATTTTTTGCTTCTCTTCTACAGAAGCAGAAAGATTAGATGCAATGAAATTCATCAGAAAAGTATTGCTTTCGATATTTCGAAGCATTACTGTCGCATCTGATGGTATGTTAGGTGAAAGTTCTACGATTTCTTTTGCAAGATCTCTGATCGAACTGATCTGTGCGTCGAATTCAAGATTGTTTTCTGCAGTTATATACTCCAGCAGTACAAATCTACTTTTGAGATATGGTTCAGTTTGATCGAATTGCTCGACCATAAATCTTGACCTCCCTTGAATGATTATCGTGACAGATCCATCAGGCATCCTAAGCATCTTGTGAATCTGTGCTATCACACCTATATTGTATATATCTTCAGGTTTTGGATTTTCCATATCCTGATTCTTCTGAGTGAGGACACCAATCATTTTACCGTTGGCATATGCATCTTCTACCGCTTTGATGGACTTATCCCTATTGACAGTAATCGGAATGACGATACCTGGAAAAAGCACCGTATTCTTGATTGCAAGAATCGGTAATTGCTCCGGGTAATCAAATTTCTTATCGATGTCACGCATGTCTATCTGGATGAATGGATTATTATCCGTTTCGTCTGCGACGCCTGATGCGTGGTTAAAATATTCAAACATATGCTATATTTTTATTGCCTTAAGGCATTTTATTCTTCTAAATGTAAGTGTTCAAATCTAATTGCAAATGATATGCCATTCAGGAATAGGCGTCAAAAAGACAGGGGACATTAATGAAGGACGAAAAGTAATCAGTAATCAGTAATCAGTAATCAGTAATCAGTAATCAAGTAAACAATTGAGGTCATAGATATTGTTCAAAGCAAATCTCACAATAACAAATAAGTTAAGCAAAGCTCATAATAAAATAAAAGTTATCAAATAAACCTGTATTTCAAGGGAAAGATATTTTTCATTTTTCACCTTAATCTTAAAAGCGCCATTTTGACAGTAGAACGTTATTTACATCCCGGATGTATGCCCAAAATATAATTCTTGACGATGTCGAGTTTGTCGCTTTGTTCTGATCCGGCGAAACCATCAATGAGTTGGTCGTTAATGATGGCAGCAGCTTCATGTGTATATTGGAGGGAAAGCGGGAGGTAGGTCCAATGCCATTTTTCCTCTTTGTACCCTGCTGGTCTGTCCTTTGAATAAGCGGTGTATGGTTGATAATAGCCAAATTTGGAAGCATTTTCGGTCATCCATTCATACCATTCCTTACCTTCTTTATCGAAATAATCATTGTCCAATCCGTTGATGTCGATGTCAGTGCCCCAATGATGGCGGGATGTTCCGGGCATTGCAGAAAATTCAAGGATCTTTTTCGCTCGGGTCAGTTCATTTGGATAAGTAGTGCAGGCGTCGATGGTCCCATTTATAGGAAAGATGCCGTACCATTTATTCTCCCAAAGATATTTCTGATAGGCAAAATTCCTGGTTGCAGAGAGAATACAAAAAGAATGTCCATCATCTTCTCCAGCAGCAGCCATTTTTAGAAAAGCCTCGTACGCCTCTGACTGCATCAGCATGCTGTCTTTGTCTGCATATTTTTGCTCAATAATGACAAAATTTGGGTCATCCAGTGGGTCAAACCTACCTCTTAAAAAATCTTTGCGGCTTACTGATTCTATTGACATATAGGTGGCTGGCAATTCATTTTGGCAAGAACAATGCGTGACAATGCAAATGGAAAGTAGTAACCTGATGAAATAACTCAATTGTATCCAAATTTACATTGTATTTGACAAAAATTAATTTGTAATCTTAAAATTCTCAAACTTCCCTTCCGTGACATCATAGAATACTGATTGGTCTGCTTTATTGACAATTTTAAAATTAAAAGTTCCTGAGATTCTATTGTTGCTGTGTTTCGTGATTGCAACTTTTGAACCGGCAGCATATTCCAGACTGGCAATACCGAAACCATAAGTTAATATATCACCGTTTTTTCCATCAAAAATACCAAGTGCTTCGCCGGCTTTAAGGTTTAAAATGTCTGATGCAAAATTGTAAGATCCTACCATATTTGACTTATTGGTAGTTTTGATAGCCATCAATAATGTTGATTGATAATTATTAAACAAAGCCCCTGCTCCCATCATCAAAGAGTCACCAGCAAAGGTCGCCACAGGCAATGAGTCGATAGATGGATATAGTTGAGTAATTAATGGATTAGCCAAAGATTTGGTGGATGTCACTGAAGTTCCATTAACCTTATATGTCATAGAAAAGATGGTATCCTTTCCATCTGTTCCGGGATTAATTGGATCATCTTTGTCGCATGAAACGAATGATAATAAAAAACCAAAAATTAATAGGTAGATAGGGAATTTTATATCCTTCATTTAAAGTAAATTTTTAATTAGTTAAACTTGATTTACGCCGGCTTTATATCCGAATAACGATTTTTCTTTGATCAAAGATATAATTTTTTCAGGAACATACTTTTCCCATCTATGATCATCATTTTGTATCATTTTCAAAACTCTTCTGGCACTGATCTTGAGATCCGCTTCTGTATAATGGGCTATATCAACGATCTGCTTGGTAGCAAGTAAATGCTCGTATAGATACTTCATGTCCGGATCGATCTTAATACCACGAGCGTTCATCAATTCTTTGGATCCCGGAAATCTCGAAGGATACACATATAATCTTACATTGCCGGGAAACATGCCGCTCAGTCCTTCGAGTAATTTTCCACCTCTAAATTTCTCAATTGTCTCATCAATATATCGCGCCATGTATCCTGCTGTAAGCGCCAAGCCAATCTTTGGAACTTTAAATTCCTCCATGTATTGGATCAGTTTCTGTTGGTTGCCACAGTTGGTAATACATACAATCATTCCCACATGATTCAATGCTGTCGCGCGTTCCAGAAAGTCATTTTCATCCGGTTCACCTTTTTCACCAAGGATATCGAGTGTGATCTCTGTCATTAATTTGACTTCATCATCTTTTAAACCTTCGTCCTCCAAAAATTGCTCATGGCTGGACCTGATAATGTCATAACTTGCGTATGTGATAGGTCTGAAAGCACCGCGAACTAATAACACATTTTTTTTGTATAAAAATTCTGATGGGTGAATATTGGTGCCATTAGCGTCAAACATAGCCACGTCTGAAAGCCCAAGTTTTACCAGTTTGAAACTTAATGCCCTATTATCAACATCTTTGAAAGAAGGCCCATTGAGCCGGATCATGTCGATCATCACCCTATTGTGAAGACCGTCATTCAACGATTGGAGCATAACGTCCATGTCATCTGAAAGAAAAAAACATGCGTACAGCAGGTTTACACCAAGGATACCGACTGCCTGCTGCTGCAATCTGTTGTCATTGTCAAGCATTTTTACATGGATGACTAAATCGTTAGGTGGACTATCAGGACTCTTTTGGAAACGTACACCCAACCAACCATCACCAGGAATGGTTTTGGCATAATTTGTAGCAGAAACGGTATCGGCAAATGCAAAAAAATTCGTGTTTAAGCGTGTTTTACCCAATCTGGCCACTAAAAGTGAAAATTCATGATCCAACATTTTGTATAGCCGGGACTCGCAGACATAACGGCCGCTTGGCTCTGTACCATAGATCTCATCAGAATATGTCTTGTCGTAAGCGGACATGGTCTTAGCGATGGTGCCTGCTGCTGCTCCTGCTTGAAAAAAGTACCGTGCGACTTCCTGTCCGGCACCTATTTCCGCAAAAGTACCGTAAAGACTGTTGTCGAGATTGATCTCCAAAGCCTTTTGCTCGGCTTCTAAAAATTCGTGTTGCATGAATAGTGGTTGTAGATGGCGCAAATATAACGCTTGATAAGTTGCAATCATTTAAATGTCGAGAATTCAGACCTTTAATTGCATATTTTAGTCTAAAAGGGAATTGAAATAGTTTTATCCGTTATACTTTTGCTGCAATTGAAACTCAACCTATAATTAAATACAGCGCTTATGTCGATCGAATTTATATTTTTGCATCCTAATTAATATTCAACGTGAGTAAAACAGTCAAAATAATTCTGCTTGTATTGGGCGTACTTCTGATCGATCAGGTTCTAAAAATATATATAAAAACCAACTTTCAATACGGGGAGGATATGCCGCTCTTCGGCGCGAACTGGGCATATTTCAACTTTGTTGAGAACAATGGCATGGCATTCGGTCTTTCTCTTGGCGGTGAATATGGAAAGCTTGCATTGAGCCTCTTCAGGATAGTGGCAGTGGTATTTCTTTGGATCTACATCCAAAGACTTATAAAAAATAATGCTCATTTTGGCCTTTTGGTCTCTTTTGGTTTAATATTCGCCGGAGCAGTTGGCAATATCATCGATAGTACTTTCTATGGATTGATTTTTTCAGAATCTTTTTACCACGGTGGCTTAGCTCAGATGTTTCCTCCTGGTGGAGGTTATGCGGGTCTGTTGCATGGTAAAGTCGTGGATATGTTATATTTCCCAATCATCGATACGCACTTTCCAAGCTGGTTCCCGTTCTGGGGCGGACAGCGATTCGAATTTTTTAAACCTGTATTTAACATTGCTGATGCGTCCATAAGCACCGGTGTGGGTATTCTGTTAGTTTTTTATAATAAATTCTTCAAGGAAGAACCAAAGACACAATCAGAGGACACTTTGAATACTGCAGAAACTAAAACAGAGAACCAGGAATAAATCAATTTAATCGACTTCAAATAAATAAAAAAAGGGCATTGACCAATTAAGATCGATGCCCTTTTCTAATATAATCGAATAATTTTATTTCACGATAACCAGCTTTTTGTATGCAATGGCATCATTACTACTAATCCTGATCATATACACACCGGCATTCAAGCCATCGGTATCAACTCTGAATTTATTATTTCCGGAAATATCTGCATTCAGTGAAGTCTGCTCGCCATTCATTGAGACAGCTACGATCATTGAAGTCAACTTAATGTCTTTTTTTGATTCCAGATAAAAATATCTGTCTGTAGGGATTGGGAATATCTTGACACTATTCGCCAGCGCATCCACTTTGTGTGTGGCTACAGTCGTTGAAATCAAGTAAGGTCCGAATTCAGATGCACATCCACCGCTATCCGTTACAGTAAGTGTATAGCTGCCCAAACTAAGGCTGTCCAAGTCCTCTTCAGTGGAAAAGAATAAACCGTTTTTCTCCCAATTGAAAGTATAAGGTGCTATTCCTCCAGTCGCAGTTATGTTTATAACTCCATCATTCAGATCTGTCTTGACAGTGATCGAATCCACTTCAATACTTAACTCCGGTATTGGTGTATAAGGAATACTTCCCATGCCTGAGCAACCATTTGAGTTTGTCACCATAACGCTGTATACTCCCACCGGAGCCTCTGAGACATCGATACATGCATTGGTCCCACCTGTCGACCAAAGGAATACATATGGTGCTGCTCCTGTAAGGCTATCAATACAAATTACTTCATCACAATTAGCCCGAATGTATGATAAATGAACAGTAACCACTTCATTTACTATAGAACCTTGAATTACGACAGAACAATTATTAGCATCTGTGACAGTCACTGTATATGTTCCTACCGAAAGACTGTCTAAAGAATCCTCATTACTTCCATCAGACCATTCATAAGAATATGGTTCAGTCCCTGCGACATCGAAAGCTACTGTAAGTGTGCCTGTTGAATCTCCTTGGCAGCCCTGATTGGAAGCAACTAAGTGTGCATCAAGGGCACAAGCGCAGTTCTTCACCTGGATCACTATTGAATCTTCATCAGTACAACCTGATAAGTTTGTTGTACTATAATGGACGACATAGAACCCAATTGGAAGAGTAGAAGGATTAAACTGACTTCCTAATACACCCTGACCGGTCCACGTTCCTCCGGCAGGCGTCGCACTCAAATCTATCGCATCTCCATCGGTACATTGTGCATCAAGTTCATTAATAACTACCTCAAAAGAGTTATTCGTTACGACCATTTGATCTGAAAATGCAGTACAGGGCCCATTTCCATCAGGGTCACCCGCAGTAAGTGTCAAAGTGACGGTTTTGGCTATTTTATCATTTGTGCCCCAGTTATACTGAGTAACCACATTATTTGGATTGGCAAATGTCCCATCTCCTGAAGTTGACCACATTGGTGTGCTGTTAGCACCGCCTGCCAACATAACAGAATTGAAGTTACACACAGATTGATCAGTACCTGCATTGGCAGAGGCTGGATTAGTGCATCCACATGGACTTACATTAACTGTAATCGTAGTTGAAGAAATACATCCCGCATTGTTCGTGAAAGAATAAGTCAATGTGAATGTACCTGCACCCGATGTACCGGGATTAAATGAATTGTTGCTAACTCCTGTTCCTGTCCAAGTGCCACCTGCCGGTAAACCTTGGAGTGCCACTACAGGATCTGTCGTACATAGGTCCGGGACTATTGTTGCCTCTACCACTGCAGCATCCACTACATTATAGTTACTACTGGCTTCAGTGGTACATCCGTTTACACTCACTGTATAGGTCACAATATGATTGCCAAGGCCTGCCTGCTCAGGAAATATTTGATTTCCAATGACTCCATCTCCAGACCAAAAACCACCACCAATATTAGCACTTAAAGTAAACGGACCTTCATTTATACAGATAGTGCCTATGTTGTTGATTGTTACATCAGCTACATTGATGACTGTTATGTTGATGTCATCTGATACAGTGCAGCCCATTGATGTATAAATATAGGTAACCACATGTTGACCTGGTCCCGCTACTGAAGGGTTAAAGGTATTTCCTGTGACTCCCGGACCTGAATAAAAACCGCCAACTGGACTTCCAACTAATGTGACAGGCGGGTCAAATTCACATTGCTGTGGAACAGCATTAAGCGTAACAATCGGAGGATCAACTTCAGTGATTGTAATAGCGTCGCTTGTTTGACAGCCTTTGTTGTCAGTGACGGTTAATGTATAAGATCCAGGATCGAAAACTGTTATATCTTGTGTGATTGAGCCATTAGACCATAGATAAGTGTAGGAAGAGGTGCCGCCAGAAGCCACACCACTTAAGGCGATTGAAAGATTATTGCAATCTATTACAGTTCCGGGTGCAGTGACATCAACTGATAAAGCACTTGAAGGTTGTGTAACCGTATATGAACCGACTGTAGTGGAAGGAGTGCCATCTGTAACAGTTACAGTATATAAACCCGCAGCAAGGTTTGAAATAGTAGCTGTGTTGCCACCATTGGACCAGGAATAACTATAAGGTGCAATACCACCAGCCGGAATAGCTGTAGCTGATCCTGAAGTATTTCCAAAACAGTTAACATTAGTTCCGGCCACAGTAACTGTCAAAGGATCAGGAAGTGGAGCGAAAATACCTGAAAATTGTGCAGTAGTGATCCAGTCTCCATCGTCATTGTCATTGTTGTTTGCTATATTAGCAGCGGCATAAATTTTTATTGTTTGAGCTGATCCTGTAGCAGGTGAAATCCAATTAACCGTCCAGATAGCTTCATCCATGCCATTAAAAAGTTGTGCCGGATTGTGTTCCACATAATCCCTATTATTTTGCATCGAAATAGTGCAAGATGCAGAGGGCAAAATGAATGTACCAAACTTCTGATTAGAAGCATTGAGGATTGTAAATTGAAATCCTGCTTTACTTGCAAACCCATTTGGGTTTGAAACTTTGACAATCAAAGGGTAAACAGTATTGGGAGTAATTGAAGCCGGAAACCCTGTGATTTCTATTCCTCCGTCAAAATTGCCCGGATTATCACTGTTGTGACAATCAGTACACAGCCCATCACCAGGAGCTCCTGTTTTGCCATTCGGTGGATTGTCAGAGTATGACATAAAGACAATCGCTGCTATGAGTATGGAAATTATTCCTTGTATTTTCTTATTCTGAAAATTAAAAATCATATTATTAAATTAGAAAAGATAAAAAACTATTTTGATCCTAAAATTATTCAATTCAAAAAGAATTAATGAAAGCTTAGGTCAACCAGGACTAAATATTTTTGAAAGGGGGGAATATTTAATTTGATAAATATTATACTAAGAGTATATTTGAAAGATCAAAAGTCAGAACTTTCTTTCATTATTTCTAAATTATTTTTTGAAATGAAAAAATTAATAAAACTTTCTAAAATATCTACTCGAGCTCCAAAAGGTGCGAGTAAAGAGGAGTACGTCGAAAGAACTCTTAAGCTTTATGAAGAGATCGGCTATCTCCAGCACATTCTATATGCTGAAAAAAAACACAGTGTGCTTATAGTTTTTCAGGGAATAGATGCAAGTGGTAAAGATGGGGCTACGAAAAATGTGTTTTCGAAAAGCAGCCCACAGGGCATACGTGTTGAAGCTTTCAAAAAACCAAGCGAAGAGGAAATGAATCATGACTTTCTTTGGAGAGTGCACGCCAACGCACCTGAGAAAGGGTTTATCCAGGTATTCAACCGTTCTCATTATGAAGATATTCTGGTTCAAAGGGTGCATGGCTGGATCACTGAGGACCGTGTAAAAAAGAGAATGGCAGCCATTAATAGCTTTGAAGAACTTTTGCAATTTGACAATAATACAGTTGTTCTCAAATTTTACATGCACATAAGTAAGGATATTCAACTCAAAGAGCTTAAAGAAAGACTAGAAGACCCTGCAAAAAATTGGAAGCACAATCCAGGAGATTGGGAAGAAAGGAAGCTTTGGGACGAATACATGGCAGCTTATGAATATGCTATAAATGAAAGTAATATTCCTTGGTTTATCGTACCCGTGGATCAGCGATGGTACAGGAATTATTTCATAGCAAATGTCATAGTTCAAGAGCTGGAAAAATTAAATATGTCGCTTCCACTTTTGGACAAAAAAACAATTCAGTTAGAAGATCATAATGAATAATAGGTCTAAGGAATGGCGGCAGTAAGTGAAAAGACAAGAATAGATAAATGGCTCTGGGCTATAAGGTTTTTTAAGACCAGGAGTCTGGCGACAGATGCCTGCAGTGGAGGTAAGGTTAAAGTCAATGGAATCAATGCTAAGGCGTCACAGTTAGTGAGACCAGGAGATTTAATCTTTTGTAAAAAGGAACACATAAATTATGAGTTAAAAGTAGTCTCTATCATCGAAAAACGTGTAGGGGCGCCAATTGCAATTACTTGCTACGAGAATCTTACACCTCCCGAAGAACTCAATAAATTTGAAAATTGGTTTGTAGGAAAGGTTAATAACGAGCACCGTGAAAGAGGTGCAGGAAGACCGACAAAAAGAGAGCGAAGGGAGATTGATGAATATAAGGTGAACCTATTTGACGAAGAAGGTGATGATGGTGCTTCAATTGATGCCGGTGATTCCGCACTATAACTGAATTTCTCTTGGTTTTTTCACTTCATTGGTGCTATTTATTTCAAAGATATAATTCAATCCAACTGCATAATAGAGATTGAATTTTCCTGTTCCATAACTCTTAAAAGGATAAAATTCAACGCCACTTTGAATTAACCAATTAAATGGCCCTGAACCCAATTTGATATCATAATACGGTTGTAAAGAGAAAAGTTGATCCTCCTTTCTCCTGAAGGAATAATCTAACTTTGTCATGATCGGTACTTTCTCCCCATACCAGGTGTACATCATTTTCATTCCTATACTGGCGCATATTACCTTGGATTTTAGGCCTATTGCTGCATTTCCCAAAGCTGACCATGGATCATAGCGATAGACTGTATATTTTCTCAGAGAAAACTTGTCAGTATATTTATTAAAGCTCTTCATGACTCCAGAACCATATTGAAGATAACCGAGTCTGCCAATCTTATTAAAACCATAAATAGATGCTTGTATTGCCCCTCCTTTGAGTTCAAAGTCCTCTGATGCATATGTGTAAGGGTCACCACTATTATCTGTGTCTAAGTTCATGGGGTGGAGTTCTGAGCCATAAATACTTGTGCCTAAATGAATTCCTGTTCGGTCAGTGATGGCATAATTTCCATTCATATTTAGACCTAAATCAGTACGCGATATATCTGCATTAAAAGATGTACTGAGGTCTCCTTTTGCATCGAGATAACCAATACTCTGTTGAATAATGTGAGAAGAGCTTGAGTAGGAGCAGCCGGAAAAAAGCTGAATAATCGGTAATAGTAAAATGAGGGGATATAATTGCTTCATAGAATGTGGAATTATCTTATTTTATGTTTTGTCTGAATATACTACCTTTAAGCTTTGACAAACTTAATCAAAGTAAGCGCATTGGAACACATTTTAGACGTTAATCCGGACAATCTGAATAGCTGGTTGCGCAGCTTTGATCGATTTATCCGGCTGGATTCCAATCAATACGCATATGATAAATACGCTTCCGCTGAAGGAATCGTTGCCTGTGGTATTGAAAGAGCTATAACAATCGAAGATTTTTCTGATAAAAGTTCAGTCTCAAGTCTCAAAAATTTCTTTGATGAAAATAAAGGACAATGGATCTTTGGCCACATGTCCTTTGAAGCGAAAGACCTTTTTGATATTACTAAGACAAATGCCAGTTCTTTTATTGATGTGCCTTGTGTATCTTTTTTTGTGCCCACACATGTATTTAAACTTCTAAATGATAAACTAATCATACTCAAATCAAATCTTCCTGTTATAGAATTGCAAAATCAGTTGGACCAAAGTTTGACGGCCGCCCAGCCAATTATAAAAACAAAAGGAATTTTGAACTTTGGTGTGGACCGTTCTCAATACATTGAACATGTGAATGAGCTATTACAGCACATACACCGTGGAGATATATATGAGGTCAATTATTGCCAGGCACTGCAATACAAAGGAATGGTCATGGATCCATATGCACTTTATACAAAAATGCAAAGTACATCTCAAGCACCCTTTGGGGCATTTTATAGAAATGGTGATGTATATCTTTGTTCAGCAAGTCCTGAGCGTTTTATGGCTAAAAGAGGCGATCAACTTATCTGCCAACCTATTAAAGGCACAAACAGAAGGTTGGATAATCCAGAAGAAAATATTGTACAGCAAGCCAAACTCAAAAGTAGTCTCAAGGAACGTGCTGAAAATGTCATGATCGTAGACCTTATGCGCAATGATATGTCCAGAATATGTCTACCCGGTTCAGTCCATGTAGAAGAACTATATGGTATCTATGCATTCAGGCATGTCAATCAAATGATCTCGACCATCTCCGGAACAGTAGATCAGGATATAAATTTTGTTGATGTAATATCTGCTTTGTTTCCAATGGGTTCTATGACAGGTGCTCCTAAACTCAGTGCGCTAGCGCTTATAGACGAATTGGAGCCATATCAACGGGGTTTATTTTCAGGAACAGTTGGATATATTGACCCTAATGGCAATTGGGATTTTAATGTGGTAATTAGGTCCATCGTTTATGATGATGCCCATCAACTTGCTTCTATTTCTGCCGGGGGAGCCATCACTGCTTTGTCCAATGCAGAGGAGGAATATGAAGAAAGTTTATTGAAAATGGAAAGCCTGGTTGGAATTATAAATGGTGAATGACAAATTATAAGTGATAAGTGATAAATGTTGAATGGTGAATGAAAGAAGGTTAAA
Source organism: Candidatus Brachybacter algidus (assembly GCA_016711705.1). GTDB lineage: Bacteria > Bacteroidota > Bacteroidia > Chitinophagales > Saprospiraceae > Parvibacillus > Parvibacillus algidus. Next base: position 437,569 of record JADJSK010000013.1, read on the forward strand.
ATGGGTAATAAGTAATATTGGTAATCGGTAATCGGCATTAAAGATGGCATGATAAGCTTTTTTTTGAGGTCATTCTAATTTCATACTCATATATAATTCATCGATAAACATTGTTAATCGACAATTTGTAAAAGAAAAGTAAGTCCATAAGAAACTCCGCCTTGGCATCACAGAAGCATTTTGTCGATTCTTGCCTCCATTTTTTCGGGAAGAAACTTTAAGATGTTCTGACTACACTTTGGCTCTCTGGAGTGAGACTTCGTTTCGTCTCACTTCCTCAAAAAAGACATTAGCCTTTGGCCATCATCCTTAATTTACAAAACAAAAACCTAACTTCAAACAAGACCGTCCAGCCTTCGCCCCATTTTCAATTCTCCATTCTCCATTTTCAATTTCTCTTCCTTCCTTTCTAACTTTTTTCCTACATTAGCATCACGTTATTTAAATGAAAAACCAAATTGAACTTCCCTGGATAGAAGCAGGGTACCAGTTATTTTCGAAAGAAGGACCAGCCGGATTAAAGGTGGATATTCTAGCACGTACTGTCGGTATTAGCAGGTCGTCATTTTATCACCTATTTGGCGACCTTGAAATATTTCAGGAAAAACTATTAATGTACCATTCTGAAATGGCCTCCAAAGTTGCAGAAAGTGTAAAATTGTGTAAGAATATAGAACCTGATTTTTTGTTGATGATGATAAAGTATCAGGATTATTTTTTTTTCAATAGGCAGCTCCGCATTCATCGGGAGAATGTAACTTTTAGAAAGGGATTTGAAGATGCGATCTCTAAAATACAAAAAGAAGCATCTGCGATATGGTCGGATATGGTTGGCTTGGAGCACAAACCAGAAATGGCAAGAAATATTTTTAGAATTGCAGCGGATATTTTGTTTCACCGCATTACCAGGGAAACTATGAACTATGAATGGTTGCTCGGGTTTTTGAAAGAAATAAAACTATTAATAAAAGGCATGGACAAAGAATCTAAATAGTAAATCAAACATCTTATATTAACTCAAGTTTCAGTAGTTAAGAAACGAAGGTAGATGGTTGATGTTAGAAGGTATTTAGTTAATTAATACATATTTTGTCTATTATTGATTTAAATGACGAAATTTTCATTTTATTGATGAATAATCATCTTAAATCTACCTTCTACCTTCTCCAATCATCGCAAAACATAGTTAATCAATAATATGTAAATAATAAAATTATATATATCAATAACTCCCCCTTGGCATCACAGAAGCATCTTTTCGTTTACTGTCTCCATTCTTACGGCAGGTAAACTTAAGATGTTCTGACTACACTTTGTCCCTCTATCGTGGGACTTCGTTTCGTTTCACTTCCTTGAAAAGGTCGCTTTTGCACCTTTTCTTCGTCGTTCACCCTCTTGCAGAAGGGGATATTGTGCTAATCGACTTTTTTTATCATAAATATCATAAATATCATCGTCATCTGCGTTCAACTTTATTTAAGTTATCTTTTTGATTTTGGAATAAAATGAATTACATCAGAGCTACCTTCTAACATTTTTATTGAAATTTAAATCTATCCTTAAAAGAAACGAATTTGTCTACCTAAACTTCAGTTATACTAATTTCGATCTTTGTACAGCACTGACTAAAATTGGAATTAAGGAGAATTTAATTTTGCCGCATATTTGGTAAAATTCATTTTAAAAGACTTCTTAATACAAATTTCATGAAAAAAAACATTACTTACTTAGTTCTGGTATTCCTAGTCCAGGCAAATTTTATTTATGCCCAATTTATAGTTAAGGATATCACCTTTGCATGCAATAGTGTGTCAAACGGAGGCGCGGTATCAGGATATAGCTTTCAGACTGGACCATATAGCATATGGTTTCCTGATTCAAATAATATTGTCACTGAAATTGGAGGTGTTGCTCCTGGATCTGGTGTAGCTGGTCAGGCCCGGTTTAGCGAAGATGGTAATATCCTATGTGGCACCAATTTAGGAAATGCTGGAGCCGAAATGGCCCTATTTAACAGAACAACTAATAATTGGACTAATTTGGGGAGCCTTGGTTATCAGGTAGATGGCAACGTGAGCGGCGGATTCGCTATTTCAGGTGATGGAAAAACGGTTGTTGGTCTTTCTTGGGCTGATACTACGGGCAACTTGGCATTTGCTCATGCAATCGCCTGGAATAATGATGAAGAGATCATGGACCTTGGAACCCTGTTTTTTGGAAGAAGCACCAGGGCGAATGCTATAAACGGTGATGGAAGTATTGTGGTAGGTTGGCAAGATTTTAACGGACCATGGAAATCTGCAGTTTGGAAAAAAAATCCTGCAGGTGGATACTTCCCCAATGAATATATTCTCTTAAATACGGATGGTGATCCAAATGATGAATTCAATCAAATGGGTGAATGCAGTGCCATTTCAGCCGATGGCAATTGGATAGGAGGTTACGGCGATTATGCCAATGAATACCAACCATGGATATGGAGTGAAGGGTCAGGTGTTATTAATTTGGGGACATTGCCAAACGTTGGTAGTGGTTATGTGTCAGGCATGTCAGCAGATGGCTCTATTGCAGTGGGATGGTTTGATGGACAATTGTGGGGTGATCCCCAGACGCCCTTCATCTGGACAAAGACGGGCGGAATTAGAGACCTGAATGAGTACATTAATACAGAATTAGGAGAATCTACTGATATTAACCACACTTATACAGCTGAAGCTATTTCACCTGATGGTCATTTTGTCGCGGGCTATGGTGTAAATAATAATACGTTTCAATATTTTGCATACCGAATTAGTCTTGAAAACACATCTGCTGTGAAGGAAATAAGTAAATCAAATGAAATAACTGTTTATCCTAATCCGACATCCAATTTAATTACAATTGAAAATAGCAATAATTCAACTTTGTCTATTACAAGTGCAGAAGGTAAAATAATCTTCAGAGGTAAAATAAATGGAAGATTTGTATTCGATTTGTCTAAGTATGCATCAGGAGTCTACGCTCTTAGGTTACAAACTGATGAAAAGGTACAAACACAAAAGATTATAAAGAATTAATTATAGTGTGTCATTAGAAGTTTGATTTTAGAATAACGGTGCATTACAGCCAACAAATTCTAAACAAACTATTTCAAGCGCAATGTTAGACAGAGTGAGCCCTTACGAGTCGACATTGCGTTTTTTTTTTTGCTTATTTCATTTCCTACAATATTTTGAAAAGAAGAGTTGTATGCGCTAAAATTAATACCATACTTCTCTATTCAATTTCTGATTACTCATTACTGACCACTGACCACTGACTTCTGACTTCTCACTTCTGACCACTGACCACTGACTTCTGACCACTACCCCCTCTTAGTGTATTTTATACACAATTCTAAACACTGTTTAATTATAATACATTACTTTTGACCTCTAAAATTTAATGCAATGTGCGGTATACTAGGAATATTTGACCTCAAACAATCGACAGACGAATTAAGGCCACAAGCCCTTCAGATGTCTAAAAAACAGCGTCACAGAGGACCGGATTGGTCAGGTATTTTCGTGAGTAATAATGCAATACTGGCACACGAAAGACTTTCTATTGTGGATCCAACTTCCGGGAAACAGCCACTTTTCAGCAATGATGGTGTACTGGCCCTGGCAGTAAATGGTGAAATATATAACCATAAAGCACTCAAGAAAAATCTTAAAAACCCTTACCAATTCCAAACAGAATCTGACTGTGAGGTCATTCTGGCATTATATCAGGAGAAAGGGATCAACTTTATTGAAGATCTAAATGGCATCTTTGCTTTTGCATTATATGACCATGCAAATGATGCGTATCTGATCGCAAGAGACCACATGGGCATCATCCCTTTATATATGGGCTGGGATGCTCATGGCAACTTCTATGTTTCATCAGAATTGAAGACCTTAAGTGGTGTTTGCAATAAAATTCAGGAATTCCTGCCAGGCCATTATCTATTTTCTAAAGACGGTGAAATGAAGAAGTGGTATGATCGTGAATGGAAAGATTTCGACGCTGTAAAAGACAACGAAAGTAATATTCACGACCTGAAAGTAGCACTGGAAGAGGCTGTCCACAGACAATTAATGTCTGACGTACCTTATGGTGTGCTCTTATCAGGTGGATTGGATTCGAGTATCATAAGTGCTATAGCAAAGAAATACTCCGGTAGGCGTATAGAATCCGAAGATCTAAAAGATGCCTGGTGGCCTCAATTGCACAGCTTTGCAGTAGGACTTAAAGAATCTCCGGATCTCAAAGCCGCAAGAATAGTTGCTGACCATATTGGCACCATACATCACGAGGTTAATTTCACTATTCAGGAAGGACTCGATGCACTGTCTGATGTTATTTATCACATAGAAACTTATGATGTCACCACCATTAGAGCGAGCACTCCAATGTATTTACTTGCACGTGTTATTAAATCGATGGGTATCAAAATGGTACTTTCCGGCGAGGGCGCAGATGAGATCTTTGGTGGATATTTATATTTCCATAAAGCTCCAGATGCTTGTGCTTTCCACGAGGAAACTGTAAGAAAGTTAAACAAATTGCATTTGTATGATTGCCTTCGTGCCAATAAATCACTGGCAGCATGGGGTGTAGAAGGGCGTGTGCCTTTCCTTGACAAAGAATTTATGGATGTTGCCATGACAATCAATCCACAGGATAAAATGGCAGGCAATGGTAAGATGGAGAAATATATTCTGCGTAAAGCATTTGAGGATTATCTTCCGGCGGAAGTGGCATGGAGACAGAAAGAACAATTCTCGGATGGTGTAGGTTATAGCTGGATCGATACATTAAAGGAAATGACTTCTGCTCAGGTGTCAGACGAACAATTGAAAAATGCAGCTCACCGTTTTCCAATTAATACTCCGAGATCTAAAGAGGAATATTACTATCGTTCCCTATTCGCGAGCCATTTCCCAGGCAATGAGGAAGCAGCCTGTGTTCCCTCTGAACCTTCAGTAGCTTGCAGCACTGCTATCGCATTGGAATGGGATGCAGCCTGGAAGGGTATGTCCGACCCGAGTGGTAGAGCGGTGAAATCGGTGCATGAACAGGGGTATGAGTGATGAATAACGAACAGTGACTAATGAATAATGAGAGCAGGCAGGGTCGCTAGGTCTTGAATGTAATCGATTTTCGGAATGTTGAATGTTGGATTTTGAAGGTTGAATGAATTTACAAATTGAGGATTCATAATTATTAATAATGGATTGAGTATTTAGCTTTTACAGGAAAACATCAATCTTCGCGTTCAATAGCCTATGACTTTAGTCAGGGTTCTAAAATGAATAACGAACAGTGAATAATGAATAATGAGAGCAGGCAGGGTCGCTAGGTCTTGAATGCAGGTGATATTTGAAATATTGAATGTTGAATTTTGAGGTTGCTTATAATTTAAATGAACCATTTTACTGAATTCTCATTACTTGTCGTAATTTTGCGCCTTAATTCTAAAAAACACTATGGATCTTACATTTTTGAAAGAACTTGGCTTACAGGAAGTCAATGCAGGTACTTCAACAGGACTTCATTGGGTCGCTGCAGATAATTATATTGAAAGTTACAGTCCCGTTGACGGTAAATTGATAGGCAAAGTTGGCGTGACTACAGAGGCTGATTATGAAGCCGTGATCGTAAAAGCTCAGGAAGCTTATAAGCTATGGAGAAATATCCCTGCACCAAAAAGAGGAGAAATAGTTAGACAATACGGAGATACTTTGCGCACGCACAAAGATGCATTGGGTCGCCTTGTATCATACGAAATGGGCAAAAGTCTTCAAGAAGGTTGGGGTGAAGTTCAGGAAATGATCGACATCTGTGACTTTTCGGTTGGACTTTCAAGACAATTATACGGTTTGACGATGCATTCTGAGCGCCCGATGCACAGAATGTATGAACAGTGGCATCCACTGGGTATCGTCGGCATTATCAGCGCATTCAACTTTCCTGTGGCAGTATGGTCATGGAATGCAATGATCGCGTTGATCTGTGGAGATGTATGCATCTGGAAACCATCCGAAAAAGCTCCAATGAGTGGAGTCGCATGTCACCTGTTATTAAAAGAAGTTTTAGAGAAAAATAATGTTCCTGAAGGGGTAGTCAACTTGGTAAATGGTGATTACAAAATCGGTGAAATGCTTACCAAAGATGGCAGAGTGCCTTTGATCTCTGCTACTGGTAGCACGAGAATGGGGAAAGTAGTTGGTGCCGCTGTTGCAAACAGATTAGGTAAATCACTTTTAGAACTTGGTGGAAATAATGCCATCATCATCACTCCAAATGCAGATCTTGATATTACGCTGACAGGTGCAGTGTTTGGGGCTGTTGGAACAGCAGGACAACGTTGTACTTCTACACGAAGGTTGATCATTCATGAAAGTTTGTTTGAAACGGTCAAGTCAAAACTTAAAAATGCTTACGGTCATCTGGTCATCGGCAATCCATTGGATGCAGGTGTTCATGTAGGACCATTAATCGATAAGGATGCTGTAGATCTATACAGTTATTCATTAGAAAAAGTTATTGAAGAGGGTGGTTCTTTTGTCGTGGAAGGTGGTGTGCTTTCCGGTACAGGTTATGAAAGTGGATGTTATGTCAAGCCTTGTATTGCTGAAGTAGAGAATAGTTACAAAATCGTGCAACACGAGACATTTGCACCTATCCTTTATTTGATTAAATATTCTGATCTTAATGAGGCAATAGCTTTACAGAATGACGTACCGCAAGGACTTTCATCGGCTATCATGACTACTAATATGCGTGAAGCAGAGTTGTTCCTTTCGAATAACGGTTCTGATTGTGGTATCGCAAATGTCAATATTGGTACCAGTGGTGCTGAGATAGGTGGTGCGTTCGGTGGAGAAAAAGAAACTGGTGGAGGTCGTGAAAGTGGATCAGATAGTTGGAAAGCTTATATGAGAAGACAGACCAATACGATCAATTACAGCACGGAACTTCCGTTAGCTCAAGGGATTAAATTCGATCTTTAACGAATATTTATTAAGCTGATATGGAATTGTTTACTATTTTTGTGTAATAATTCCATTTACATAACTACCATTACTTTTTATGGTATACTTTTTGAAGTAAACATTCGATATCTACAAGGTCTCGCGTTGGAATTATGTTAAGAAAATTTTTACTATTAATTTGCTTTTACATTTGTTGTCACAGCTATGTGTCAGCACAGCAAGTATTTGTAGTAAAAATCCCCGGATATACAGGTTACGCTATACCATCTCAAAAAGGGATAGAATTCGACGATTTGGTCGGATGTACTGAGTGGACAAATGAAAATATTACATTACAATACAATGTTAGAATTGAAGCTAAAGGTGATCTGGGCATCAGACTAATGCTTTCCAATGACGGCAATGAGCCGGCATTCCTGAGTGTGAAATTTGGAGATAGGACGAGAGAACTTAAAGTACCTCCTACTGGTGGGAAGGCAAAGTTTCAAATGGTGGATGCAGGTGTATTTACAGCGGATTATCCTGGTTTCTATTCAGTATGGATAAAACCTATCTCAAAATCCGGTTTGTTTTATCCCGGCATTATGAATGTTCAAATGTATGCTCCTTTTGCTGACAAAATATCTTTTCCATCTGTCGCTGAGCGTAACGCATCTACAGTCAACCTTACTTATATATCAGGTCAAAACGAAAAGATCAATGGAATGTGTGTAAATACAACCGTTCCAAATAACTATGATTATCAGGGAACAAGAATCTCAGCCATAGCTAATGAAGTATTTAAAGTTGGTCTCGCCAATGAGGAATCCGGTAAATATCTATACGTTACCTGGAAAAATGTCAAGGGATATGTGAAACCAACTTTTCAATACAGTCAGTTTAAAAACTATTCAATTGATTCCAGCATGGAAAAAATGAGTAGGTTTATTGTTCCATATAATTGGGCGCCTGATCAGGTTATTTCACTTTCACTGGTTCATAAAGTAGATTCCTGCACACTAGCAGAATCATGGGAGGCTAGGATCTATAATGAGAAGAAGAAAAAATGGAATACAATAGCCGTCCTAAGTGGCGGCAATACTTCCGGTCTTGTCAAGGACTGGTATAGTGCAGTAGCCAATTCTGATCCCAATACAGGCAATGTAGAACACAAAGCTATGTTTTCTAGTCCGGTGGCATGGCTCTCCAATGGAAAGAAGAAAAAGATCACTCAAGCGCGCTTTGGTCACGATATGAAGGGGAAGGTGGAAAGAAAGGATTATGGTGCCGGGGTAGAAACTGATACTTTTTGGCTGAGTACCGGTGGGTTCTCTTACTCACAGGCTACCTTTGGCAAGATATATGAGACCAAATCCAAGGTCAATAGTGTCATTGATGAGCGTTTTTCTGCTAGTTTTTGATAACTAACGTGAATAATGGTTAAGCAACATTCAAATATACCTCTTTGGAGAGTTCGGTCGTGCTTAATTTAATGCTAGGTTTTTTAGGAAAGAAATGATATGCACAGAGGGCAGAAATCGCATTGTTCAAAAATCCTTGCAGAGCTCTATGTCTGGTGTGCTGTATGTTACATTGGTTTTTCAATTCGTCATTGACACATTCTATTAGGGCTCGTTTTCTCAGCAGCACCTTATCGTTATCAGATAAGTTCATAGACTTCATGTTTTTACGTCTTTTAAAGATCAAGTCTACACCATCATTCCATAGGAATTGGGCTAGTTTATCAGATATATATCCTCTGTCGCCGAAGAGTTTTCCGAAAACTTCTTTTACCATTACGGAGAGAATGTCTTGATTCCTGTCATCTACATTTGCCTGGACAGGTAGAAGTTCAACAACTCACCTTTGTCATTAATGATCAGGTGAAGTTTAAACCCAAAAAACCAGCCCATTGTGCTTTTAGATTTAGTCGCAAAACCTTTGAAAACCTTGTTCTGCTTTTCTCTTTTTATGTGACAAACATTTAAGGTTGTTGAGTCAATAAAGCTAATTCCGGTGCATGCTCCCAAACATCTGTTTTTCAAAACATCAACAATGGAACAAAAAGTCGGTTTTGTGTCTGATTAAATCGCTCATATGTAACCAATCCAGGAAACAGATCTCTCCAATGAACTAAAACCAATTCATTATAGTATCTTTTAAAATTGGTATAAGAACTCAAATGAAAGCAAATGTAAATCGTCATCTTTTCTGATAGACACATTGATGATTTTCGATTTCTGAATTTCTTATTTCCAGTTGAAATAGCCCTTTTGCACTCAATTTCATCAAATCCTTTGCAAAAATCGTCAACAGTAATGAAAATTTCTATAACTTTGTGCTTATCCATAGGAGAATTATTTGATTTATATCGTTGTTTGTCAGACACTAATATATTAAATATTCTCCTATTTTTATAATATTTAGCCTTTTTTCTTATCCATTATTCACGTTAACTATTCTTTTTCCAATGCCCCCCTCGTTATATAATACTGAGCCAGCATATAAGTGGACATAATTATTATACCTGAATAAGCATACGACTTAGCAAACTTGTCAATAGCGAGTGCCGTATCTGATACAAGAAAAAAGATCGCACCCAGGAAGATCATTATAAAACTGACCCTGCTAACCATTCCATATCTATTCATGGCGAAAATGGCCATAATCGAAATGATTATCGCATAGCACAATACTGGTATTTTCAGATCACCAAGACCAGGAGACAAATAATTAAACAATGAAATGCAGAAGATACCAAAGACCAAAACTGCTATCAAGAATAAGACTTTATTATGAGTTATTTTTTGCTTAAAATCAAGGTAAAATGCAGTTATATAACTTAATTGAGCCAATAAAAATGCCACTAATCCTGCAATGAAAAAATTGGGATTCTTATCCACCATCATTAATAAAATATCGCCAATCAATGAAAAAATTAATCCTGCAAAAATCCTTTTTTGAAAAGCATTTGACAGATGAGTGACATTATAAACATAAAGTAAAAGTGATCCGGCGATCATTGGTTTGGTGATGCTGACCAACATAGAATATTCCATAGCGATGCCGCTAAGGTGCAGGACGAAAATGAAAGCAAATAAAATGCTAAATGAGTTGTGTTTCAACATGTTTTTGATTTTGAATTCGAAAGAACCAGATTAGCGATATAATCTGTATTATGATGAATAAAATTGAAATAAGAATAAAATTTGGAATGTTTAAGAACACAAATATTAGTGAAAGAGAAGAAACCAATCTTATTATTTCGAAGTGTCTCAGCCAAACATTCCGCTCGAAAAGTGCGCCACAACTGATGAGTGTAGCCATAATAAATATTGCACTTAATACATTTTGAGCAGCAGTCATTTTTTCAAAAAGAAATAACATAGCTGAGCCTGCAACCAACGCTACCACGAACTGAAGTAAGCTGTATGCCGCCCAATTATTGCCCGACCAAGCATCGTATTTCTTATAATTCTCTTTGTCTATCTCTGGTGCTGACTGATATCCTCCCAGGTATTCAGGCTGCCAGCCAGGTGCATGTACATAGACACCAATTTTATCTTTAAACCCTTTCGCTTTAGATGACATTCTGAACAGATCAATCCAGTAGTGAAAATTAGCCCATACCGGATTCCAACTGTCAAGAGGTTTTGTGATGCCATAGTAAACAGCCTCTTCTTCTTTCTGAAAAGTACCGAACATTCTGTCCCAAATAATAAGTGTGCCGGCATGATTTTTATCAATGTACTTTGGATTGGAGCCATGGTGCACTCTGTGATGCGAAGGTGTATTGATGATATATTCCAAGAATCCCATCGACTTAATAGCCCGGGTATGAATCCAGAATTGGTAAAGTGTATTAAATGAACTAATAGGGTCAAAGCCAAGAAATGCCAGCGGCAAGTAAAAAACCCAGGAGAACCACCCCTGAAACCAAGATTGACGTAGCGCAACTGACAGATTGTATTCCTCAGATTGATGGTGCACGATGTGTGAAGCCCATAGTCCGTTCACTTGATGACTCATTCGATGAAACCAATAATAGAAAAAGTCAACACCAATAAAAAGAAGTATCCAGACAAGAACGGTAGAAGGAAGATCAAAAAAGCGTAGATGCTCGTAGATATATTTATATCCAAAGAATACGGCAGTTTTCATGAAAATTCCAGTTACTTGCTGTCCTATGCCCTGGCTAAGATTTGAGATGGAATCGTTTAGTCTGTAATATTTTAATTTATGAAAATAGGTGTAGGCAAGCTCAATTCCGATTAACAGGAAGAAGATCGGTATGGAAAGCGCAATGTAATCGACTTTCATTGAATGAATGTTTTTTTCAAAAATACTCAATTCTTTCAACTTAAGTTATTAATGTGTTTGCCACAAGAATAATTCATATTTTTTGTCTAACTTTTATTCAGTTTTATCGTTTAATCTCCATGGAAAAGAATATCCAACAAAATCTTATTTTATTTGATGGTGTATGCAATCTTTGCAACGGTTTTGTGCAATTTGTCATACGTCATGATAAGAAGAAAAAATTTAAATTTTCATCATTGCAGTCCTCCTTTTCTCAAGCATTGATCGCAGAAAATTATCCGGAATTAAAAGAAATGAAGACCATCGCATATATTACAAATGGGGAAATGATGGTCAGATCTACCGCAGCGTTATATATATTAAAAGACCTTGGAGGCATTTTTTCGTTGACTTTTGGTGCGATGATCATCCCTGCTTTTATACGAGATTTTTTCTATAATTGGTTGTCAGCGAGGAGGTATAAATTTTTTGGAAAGTCAGCTGTATGTATGGTTCCGACAGCAGAATTGAGGGAAAGATTTTTTTGAGGGAAATGAAAAATTTCAGCATATAATTTGTTAGCAATTTACGCTCTCCAAATTATTACTTTCAGGGAGCAAACAATTATACCGACCAAAAATAATAATTATGATCTTCATCCAGTTTGAATCCTGCTTTTGGATAAAGAGCATTTCCAGGAATATTTGTTCTAGCTGTTTCGAGCGAAATACCAATAACTTTCGTTTCTAAAGCAAGCTGCTTTGCTCTATCTAATAGCAAGTTAGAGATCTTCAATCCACGATAGTCCGGATGTAAATAAAGATCATTTAGCAACCAGATTCTATTCATATTAGTAGAGGAAAAAAGCGGATATAACTGAGTAAAACCTACAATTATTCGTGTTGTACGGGCGATATAAATTACAGATTCTTCCTTTATGATTCGCTCTGATAAGAAGAATGCTGCACCTTCCAAATCCGTTGCTTTACCATAAAATACTCGATAAGCGTCGAATAATAATGATAGCTCCTCCAGATCAGCAATATTTGCTCTTGTTATCTCAGTCATATTGATACTTTATTGCCTTTGAAGTAAAAGACTTTTGTCGATCCGACCTTAGTTACTCAAGTTTCAGCAGTTAAGAAACAAAGGTAGATTGGTGATGTTAGATGTTAGATGGAGCTTAGTCAATTGATTCATATTTTTTCTTTAATAGGTTTATTAGAAAAAATAGCCATGTGATTGATGGATCCCGCAGTTGCGGGACTAAAATCTACTCCGCCATCACTTCGTTTGTCAGACAAGCTTCTAACATCTAACATTTTATTAAAATTTAAATTATTTCTTCAAAAATGAAAATTTGACTACCGAAACTTAAGTTAGTTACCTAAGTTATTTTTTGAGTTTAATTAATTTTGAATTATTCTTTCAATTAAATAACGACCAATTAAACACATCCATTTCGCCAACAAATTCAAATCCTACTTTTCTATTTAAACGCCAGCCTCATCTCCTCACCTTTATCACCCTGCCGCCGCTTTGGCTTTGGCAGGCAAGCTTCTCACCTTCTCACCTTCTCACTTTTTCACCTAAATTTTTACCACCTTCACAACTTTCTGATAATTGATTTCCAAAATGTAAACTCCTGGTGATAAATTTGATGTCGAAATAGTTTTGGAACCATCATTGGAGGAAAGCATCACCCGGCCATTTACATCAATAATTCTTAAGCTATTTATTTTATGTTCACTGTCGACCGTGATTTTATCATTAAATGGATTTGGATACACATTCACTCTAAAGTCATTGGAAGTTTTCGTCGCCAGGCTCACTGAATTTTCAGCATTGTAAGTTGGATCGAGTTCTGCAAAACTTCCTGTTCCATTAGGATATCTGCCATATGTTTTTTCTTCACCAAGAATAGGAAAAGTTACTTGGTCGAGGACAGTTCCATTAGCATCACTCAAAGCTACAGATTCACCTGATGCAGATAATTTGAAATTACAATGCAGCCCGGCCTGCTCCTGATCTTCATCGGCCCAAATAATCAGGTAAGAATTCGGAGCAATAGTGGCTGAAGGAAAAGTCCATTTGTCTAAAGCATCCAATTTATCACTCAATTTATAGTTTTCAAGATTGATAGTCGCATCACTATTGTTATACAATTCGATCCAATCATCATATTCTCCATCCTGATCTTGAATAGTTTTAGTATTAGAGGCCATTATTTCATTAATGACCAAACCACCTGCACTTAAAGTTATAGAGTGAAATTCATGCTCTGCGCGCACTGGTGAAAAGATACCTGCATTATCGTTTTCTGAATAAATGTAGAATTGAATGGGTCTGCTGATGCCATTGCTAAAGACCTTACCGAAAATACCATCTCCTGCCATGCCATCATCGTTAAGACCATCATCTAAAAGCTGAATTTTGGTAAATAATTCAGATCCATCATGTCTGTATGCTACAAAGCTATTTGTCGCGTCAGAAATATTAGCAATAATAGAAAACGCAGTATTTGTAACAACTTTTGAAGGGAAGAGAAGATCCGTGATTGCAGGAGGCAGAGCCGTAAATGCTGTATTTGTTTCTAAATAAGCTTTTCTTACTTCCATTAATTCGGTGATACCGCAAAAACTTTGGCCACCGCCGCCGCTGCCACTTATTGAGGTATTGAGGTTATTCAAAAATTTAGTATAAGAATAAGTACTGTTAATATCTAATTTGACATCCGGTGCAATTAAATCCTGCATGACCTGACCTCTTTGTGCATACAATCCTGAAGTGATCTGTTCCTCCAGCATCGTTTTACAATGGGCTATATACATTCTTTTATAAGTAGGATTGGTGAAAAGTGTATTTACAAGTGGCCAATTGCTGTCATTTTCTCGTAAATAAGGTGTCATATTCTGCATTTTAGTCAAACTATTACCACCCTGGCCACCGGTGCTGATCATGGAGAAAGCTCCAAAACTCATATTGAGATCCCAGATGACCGGTTTCATGCGCCCTAAATAATCCTTGATCATATAGTAATTCTGTCTGAATGGTCCAGTATAACTATCCAGATTGACTACGACATTATTGAAAGCCAGCATCCAAAGCGCCCTATCCACATCAAGGTATTTATCGATTTCTCCACCATCTTTTGAAAGATGATTACAAAATCCAGCCAGATCATTCCAGCCATAATCAGACTTCATTTCATAATAACTGAAATAATCTGAGCTGTCTTCAGAATAATATTTTAAAGAAGACCCATCCCCAAATACTGATAACGGATTGCACTTGACCCTTGTATTATCGTCATTAGCATATAAATATCTTTCCTGAAAGTCACCATCGATAGACTCTGAAGAGGAGAATACGCCGTAAAATTTATCATTGATGTAAACCCTTGCAAAATTAGAAAGAGGTGCTTCTGTGTAATTGCGCAGTAATTCATAGGATAAAACTTCTCTCAAAGCACTTGGGTCATTGCGTCCGCTCGCTAATTTAAGTGTCTCCCATCCTTGATAGTTCTGTTTTTTTACATGATCCAATTTTATATTGAGTGGATTTTTTGCATTTGAGGGGTTATATGTACTATTTCCTTTAAACTGCACACCGCAGCTATCCATGTTAATACCATTAATACTTACTGTACCTATCAGTCTTTCATCTAAATCATTGGAATAGTTTGCATCCATGATTTGATCCCAGTTGTTTTCGACAAATGATATACGGATCTCTGTGATGTGCGCTACGTCATAAAGACCCTGAGCGTTAGAACGGAAGAAAGAAATACATAGAAGTAAGTAAAGAAAATGCTTCATAAAAATGATATTTTTAGAAATTAGGCGATCTTTTTGGGCCTCCTTTTTTTCTGGTTTTTAAATTGTCGATATATAGTTTTTTCTGATCAGCATTTAGGATGCTTAAGATTCTTCTATGATGGTCAAACATTGATTTTTCAAAATTAACAGAATTTGCAGAAGCATGCCATAAAGAGTCACAATTATCTCCATTAGTCAGGCAAATCATCATTTTATCCCTGATATCATCAGAATTCTGGAACAAGGAGTCTCTCTGCTTTTCATGTTTTTCAAAAATCACAGTAAGTTCTTCTCTCTGTTTTGCATCAAGTTTCAGTTTTTCTGAAAGCCTGTTTATAATCATTTGGGCGGGAGGAGGACCGTCACGTCCTGGTCCGCGGGGCTTAATTAAAAGGAATATTAGTACTAAGTTTAATACAACTAGTACAAAAAAGCCGATTTTAAAAAAAGAAAGAGATGATCTCATGGATATTGTATTGTGACATCAGAAGTAAGTTCCTGATGAGTTGTTTCAATATAGGTAATATAGGTATTTGATGTTTTATCATTTGATTGCTCAAGTACTTCCACAGCCACAACTATATTCAGTAAAATTACGATAATCATAGCCGCCCATGCCCATCGGAATTTTTTTCTTTCATTCTGCCTATTGTTCAGAGTTGCAATGATTTGATCCTTAAGGTCGATTTCCGCTACTGGAGCAGGCCATTGTTCCAGCAGATTGAATATATTTTTTTCGTGTTCCATATTTTTGGGTTTTAGCGCATTGTCATTTTTTAAAATTGGCGATTTGTAATCAGTAATCTGTAATCAGTAATGTGTAATCAGATTTTTCCCAAACAAAGTTATAAATAACCCCCCTCACCTCTTAACCTTCTCACCTTCTCACCTCCTTTAGTCTCTCTTTTTACCCTTTTCCCTCATTTCGGGATAAAATTTTGATATCTCTTCTTTTAAGATGGCTTTAGATCTTGTCAAAATTCCTTCGACCGCCTTTTCCGTAATATCCATAATTAATGCTATTTCTTTTTGAGATTTTGCTTCCATATATTTCAGAACAAACACAGTTTTATATTTGTCTGGCATTTTATCTAATGAGGTTGCTATAATTAAAGCATATTCTTTATTCTCTAGATGTTCGTAAGGGTTGAGTTGATCTTTGGTAGCTATGCTATCTTGAATAGAAAATATGGACAGAATACCTGAGGATTTGCGCTTTTTTGTTTGCTGTGCCCTTAATGCATCTAAACAGCTGGAGATAGCAATGCGATATATCCAGGTGGCTAAACTACTTTGTTGCTCAAAATTATTGATGGAATTAAAAATGGCGATAAATACTTCCTGTGTTTGATCCTCTGCCAAAGTACCATTCTTCAGAAAAGAATAGCAAGTATTATAGATCCGCTGCTGATATTTTTCGACAAGGATTTCAAATGCCGGAGGATGTCCGGATTGAAGTTCTCTTATGAAATCAGCTTCTTCTGACAGAATATTCAGATTTAAATTATCAACGTATTAAGTGGTTAAAGTTATGAAAAATTGGAGATTGTTAGAGATATTAAATGTACTCAAATACTTTCAATGCTTTTGCCGTCATCTCCTGCATCGCTTTGAAATAAATTAAATTATTCAAGCTGCTATTTAAAAACAAGATTCCTAAAAGTAAACAAAGGAAAAATATTATTTTGTTTCGTTATCCAATTTTCATTGATTTTTATCCAGATCTTTAAAAATAATATATTTAGTAAATTCAAAGGCATTTTGTAAAGCATAAGCATATTCCTCTGCACTCGGTCTTTTCTTCCATTCGCCTGTAATTGCGGAAGTAAACCTACCTTTAGGAATCGTCAATCTCCATAGATATTGATTGCTCTTTCCTTCAACTATGTATGGAGACGCATTAATATATGCATATAAGTCTTTGCCTGAGCCCCATAAACCATATTCTACTACATCAATGACAAGCAATTCATCGACTCCATTTGCTTTACAATAATCTTTTATAAAATAAGGGTAGAAATTACCTTCTACTTGGAGACTTACTAATTCCTCCACATTTATATTTCCTTGGATAATTTTTACTTTCTTTCCTCGTGCGCCAAAACTTTCCGCAAGACTCTTCTTCATTGTGATAAAAACATCAGAGATTAATATTGAATCGGAAATGTTTTTATTTCTTTTCTTCTGAACGCCATCTTCAATCAAATTTCCTGCAGCTCCCACAGCACTGAGACCATAATTATTATTTGGGTATTGACCAAATTTTGGTAAAACCGTAAATACAATCCCTAAAGTAGTTGGTTTGTCATAATAACCCTTTTGCATGGGTCTGCTAAAATTGCATGAGCTAATTAAGAGCGGAATTAGTAATAAAACAATTAACTTCATTGATTACAAATTATTCATTTTAATGCCGTATTGATTGTCATAATGTCACCGCCTTCGGGGTTCTTGAAAGAATTACATTCTATTTTTCTATAATAATGTCAACCTTTCAGGTTTTCAATTACGTATTACCTTATCACCCATAACCTATCACTTAAAGCTGTTAGCTATTGGCCATTGGCTATTGGCTCTGATGTGGAAGCGAGATAAATTTGTTGTTAAAGTAAAGATTCTGTGTAAAAATTGAATTATACTAAAGTATTTATCATTCATTACTCATTACCCATCATTAAAAGCTGTTAGCTATTGGCCATTGGCTATTGGCTCCGATGTGGAAGCGAGATAAATTTGTTGTTAAAGTAAAGATTCTGTGTAAAAATTGAATTATACTAATGTATTTATCATTCATTACTCATTACTCATTACCCATTACCCATCATTAAAAGCTGTTAGCTATTGGCCATTGGCTTTTGGCTCTGATGTGGAGGTGAGATAAATTTGCTATGAAAGCGTAGACTCTTTGTACAAATTGAACTATGCTTATGTATTTATCACTCATCACCTGATCACCTGATCACCCCATCACCTCATTAAAATTCTACCCCTTCGGCGCTGCATCCCTTATCTCCTGAGCAGCTTCATCAGCAAACTTGGCAAAGTTCTCATTGAAATCTCTCGCAAGCTGTGTCGCCTTTTGATCATAAGCTGCTTTGTCTGTCCAGGTATTTTTAGGATCCAGTATCTCAGAAGGCACGTCAGGACAAGATACCGGTATATTCAGTCCAAATATTTCATGTTTGTGGTAAGCTACATTGTTTAACTTTCCACGGATAGCCGCAGCGATCATAGCTCTTGTATATTTGAGTTTCATTCTGCTCCCTACACCGTATGGTCCACCTGTCCAACCGGTATTGACCAACCAGACATTGGCACTGTAGCGTTCCATTTTATCTCCCAACATCGCTGCATATCTGGCAGGATGTAATGCCAAAAATGGTGCGCCGAAGCATGCAGAGAAAGTGTTTTGTGGTTCCTTAATACCTGCCTCTGTTCCTGCCACCTTAGCGGTATAGCCGGAAATAAAGTGGTACATGGCCTGACCTTTGGTTAACTTAGAAATGGGAGGCAATACACCGTATGCATCACAGGTGAGGAAGAAAATATTCGCAGGGTGAGGCCCTTTGGATACTGGAAGGGCATTTTCGATGTGGTGCATCGGATAAGAAACCCTTGTGTTTTCAGTGATTGAAATATCCTCAAAGTCCGGCGTTCTGGTCCCATCAATAAAAACTATATTTTCGAGAATGGCGCCATGCTTAATAGCTTTATAGATCTCAGGCTCACTTTCTTCACTTAGATTGACCGTTTTAGCATAGCAACCACCTTCGAAGTTGAATACACCTTCGTTCGTCCATCCATGTTCATCATCTCCAATTAGATTACGTTCAGGATCAGCTGAAAGCGTGGTTTTACCTGTGCCACTTAAGCCAAAGAATATGCTCGTATCCCCTTGTTTCCCGGTATTTGCAGAACAGTGCATTGGAAATACACCTTTGTCCACAGGTAATAAGAAGTTAAGTACTGAAAATATACCTTTTTTTATTTCTCCTGTGTAGCCCGATCCACCTATTAGTACTTTCTTTTTAGTAAAATCTATAATTGAAAAATTGTGCTGTCTTGTACCATCTGTCGCCGGATCAGCGAAAAATAGCGGGGCGCAGATAATGGTCCAGTCAGGAGCTTGTCCTTCTTCATTGCGATCAGGTCTGAGAAACATATTATTTGCAAACATATTGCTCCAGGGGTATTCTGAAATAGTGCGGACATTTAATCTGTAATTCTCATCTGCACAGACGTAATTATCTCGGATGAAAACGTCCTTGCCATCCAGATATGCCAGCATTTTTTCTTCCAATTGTTGAAATTTGCCTGCATCGAACCTTGTGTTGAAACCGCCCCAATTCACTTCTGATTCGGTTTTATCATCACTCACGATAAATTTATCTTTGGGAGACCTACCCGTATATTCCCCAGTTTGGATGGATAGAGCACCTTTGTCAGATAAGAATCCCTGACCTCTGAGGATAGTTTCTTCTATTAGTAATTCTGGTGTGGCATTATAATATACCTTGCCTGGATTCTTGATGCCTATTTTATCCGTTAAGTTTTTTATATTGTTGTTTTCTTTATTACTCATATTTCTTTTTTTTTATCAAGTAGCCGTAAAATTATATGAAATATATAGAAAAAACAAACATAATTATGGTTGAAATCAGCGATCGAGGTTATTATTTTTAAATTTTAATGATTACTTTGCGCCCCCTAGCATCAATATATTAAACGGTCACAGGGATCTTTTCCAATAGAAAAATTTACTGGAAAAGTTTTTAATCTTTCATTTAAGAACAATATTCAACATGGGTCGAAAGAATTTAAGCGTCATTATCATCCTCCTTGCACTATTCATAGTTGGGATATTACAACTATCTCTTTCATACTTTGGGGCGAATATTCATTCTACCATCATCACTTCTTCCCATATTCTGGTCATGGCAGCATTCATTTTTTATGCCATACAGAAGAAAAATCTTACTACATGGATTTTAGTTTCTATGGTGATTGGTGCTTTAATCGGACATGAATTTCCTGATGTTGGTCAGAATATGAGGGTGCTTAGTCAGGTCTTTCTTAAACTGATAAAGACCATAATCGCACCCATCTTATTTTCAACACTAGTAGTAGGAATTGCCGGACATTCAAACCTAAAGCAAGTGGGAAGAATGGGCTGGAAGTCCATTTTGTATTTTGAGGTCGTAACTACTTTTGCTTTGATAATAGGTTTGATAGCCATCAATATATCCCAAGCCGGTGTAGGTATTGTTTTACCGGAAGGTATGCATGAGACGCTGCCCGAGGTGACAGTTTCTACTTGGCAAGACATCATTTTACACATCTTCCCTGAAAATATCGCCAAATCCATATACCATGCGGAGGTGCTGCCAATTGTGGTCTTTAGCGTATTGTTTGGAATCGGGCTTGCCATGCTGGATGAAAGGAAGAAAAGACCTATGCTTGAATTCTGTGAAAGTCTTGCAGAAACGATGTTCAAGTTTACAAATATCATCATGTATTTCGCACCTGTAGGTGTAGGGGCGGCTATCGCTTACACTGTAGGACATATGGGATTGGGGATTTTAGTAAACCTGATTCAATTATTATTGACACTTTATGCAGCATTGATCGTATTCGTGCTCGGAGTGCTGTTGCCAGTGGCATTGATAGCCAGAATTCCTGTCATAAACTTTCTGAAAGCCGTTATAGAACCTATGTCAATTGCTTTTGCAACTACTTCATCTGAATCTGCCCTGCCTAAAGCAATGCAGGCAATGGAGAGACTTGGTGTGCCAAGGAAGATAGTTGCTTTTGTTATTCCAACCGGTTATAGCTTTAATCTGGATGGAACCACCTTATATCTTTCACTTGCTTCCATCTTTGTCGCTCAGGCGGCTGGCATGCATATGGACGTACCAACACAAATATTATTGGTATTCACATTGATGCTTACCAGTAAAGGTGTGGCAGGTGTGCCAAGGGCTTCTTTGGTGATTTTACTTGCTACAGCAGCTCAGTTTAATCTTCCGACATGGCCTATACTAGTCATTTTGGGTATAGATGAATTGATGGATATGGCGCGCACTTCGATCAACGTAATGGGCAATTGTCTGGCATCTTGTGTAGTGGCAAGATGGGAAGGCGAATTCGTTCCGAGAGACCCTTCCTTGCCGTTGGAATCTGAACAAATCATTACCACTTAACTTATAATTCAGTAATCAAAATAACTTCATTTAAAGGTATTTTGAATTTTATTAAAATGTTAAGCGTTGTACAAAATGCTAATATAAATGACGCCATATTTTTTCAGAATTAGAAGCTTTCCGACGGAGGCATTGATAGCTGACTAGTATTTAGTCCCAAGCGAGCGAGATCCATCAATAAATTGAAAATGATAGGTTGTTATCACTTAAAATAAAAATTATGATTCAATTAGTTAGATACCAAATAGTTTCAAACATTAACCAATTACCTTCGTTGCTTAAGTGATAAAACTTGGACCAACTCGCTTTTTTAGTTGACAATGTTTTGGCTTAAAAACTAACTTCAATAAAGATATTTACGAAATATAACTTCACATAAATTAAACTGTTTTATGAAAAAATTATTATTAGTGTGCTTATTGACTTTAAATTATTTATCGAATATGACAGCACAAACTCCGATCCTGGACAGGGATCTTTTCTTTGGTAATCCACAGATCGCCGCCGGGCAATTAAGTCCGGATGGTAAATGGATCTCCTTTATGAAAGAATATAAAGGCATCATGAATGTTTGGGTAAAGGCTTTCAATGAGTCCTTTGACAAAGCGC
Organism: Candidatus Brachybacter algidus; assembly: GCA_016711705.1. Lineage (GTDB taxonomy): Bacteria > Bacteroidota > Bacteroidia > Chitinophagales > Saprospiraceae > Parvibacillus > Parvibacillus algidus. The sequence goes on from JADJSK010000013.1 coordinate 459,475, forward strand.
GTCCATTGACTGATAGCCAAAGACCATTCAATGGGTATTTTTGGACAGATGATAGCAAATACATCTTGTATGTAAAAGACAAGGATGGCGATGAGAATATCAATGTTTTTGCAGTGAATCCAAAGGACCAAGGGGTAGATGGTAATGTTCCTGAATCCCGTAATCTTACACCATTGAAAGATGTGGCAGCTCAGATATATATGGTGAGTGATAAAGATCCTGACAAATTGATGGTGGGGCTGAATGACCGCGACAAGGCTTGGCATGATTTGTATGAACTTAAAATCTCTACAGGTAAACTTACGTTGAAATATGAAAATAAAGAACGTGTCACAGGTTATGACTTTGACTGGGATGAAAATCTAAGGTTATTGTACAAAACCGATGAAAAAGGCAGTACGATCATGTATAGAATAGATAAGGATGGCAGTCTGGCGCCTATCTATGATTTCTCAGTGACAGAATCTGCATATGTGAGCTCTTGGAATGAGGACAATACAAAGGCTTATCTGGTGTCAAATAAGGGTGACCTCAATCTATCGACATTATTTTTGATGGATCCAATGACTTCTAAATTAACCAAGATCGAAAGTGATCCAAAAGGTAAGGTTGATTTTGGTGGAATACAGATCGATAGAAATACAAGAAAGATCATCTGCACGAATTATGTGGCAGATAAAACTGAATATATTTGGAGAGACAAAAATTGGGAAAGTAATTATAAATTTCTTCAATCCAAATTTCCGGGGAGAGAGATTAGCTTCCAAAGTTCTACCAAAGATTATTCAAAATTCCTTGTAGGAGTTGGTGGAGATAAATATGCTTCTGAAGCTTACTTTTTTGATGCTAAAACTAAAGAAACTATACATCAATATACTCCCAGACCGGAGTTGAAAAAGGTTGAGAAATATCTGACGGAAATGAAGCCTATCAGTTACAAAAGTAGTGACGGACTTATGATTCCCGCTTATCTAACTTTACCTCCGGGCGGAAAAACTAAAAATCTTCCTGTAGTGATTTTGGTGCATGGTGGACCTAAAGGACCCAGGGATTATTGGGGATATAATCCACAAGTTCAATTCCTTGCCAATAGAGGTTATGCTGTTTTGCAGCCAAATTTCAGAGCAAGTGGTGGTTATGGCAAAGCATTTCTAAATGCAGGAGATCTTCAATGGGGTAAACTTATGCAAGATGACATTACTTGGGGTGTTAAACATCTCATCAGTACAGGAGTTGCAGATAAAAATAAAGTCGCTATCATGGGTGGAAGTTATGGTGGGTATGCTACGTTGGCGGGACTTGCCTTTACTCCTGATGTCTATGCTTGCGGTGTGGATATCGTAGGCCCTAGTAATATCTTAACCCTACTTGGATCCGTACCAGCATATTGGGAAGCCGGAAGAGCATTCTTATATGGTATGGTAGGTGATCCAAATACCGAAGCCGGAATGGCAATGATTAAAGCGGCAAGTCCATTATTCAGTGCTGACAAAATCGTTAAGCCTTTGCTCATCATCCAGGGTGCCAATGACCCAAGGGTTAAAAAGGCAGAGGCTGATCAGATCGTAATTGCATTACGTGATAAAGGTAAAAAAGTTGATTACTTATTAGCTGATGATGAAGGTCATGGATTTGCCAAACCTGTCAATCGCATGGCTATGTATGCTGAAGTAGAGAAATTCCTTTCTACGGTACTTGGTGGAGTATATCAAAAAGATATGCCTGCAGATGTGACTAAACGTTTGGCTGAATTAAGAGTAGATGTTAAGAGTGTCACCTATACACCGAAAGAAGAAACAGCGGTTAGTACAAGTCTACCGGCAATCGACAATAAATTTGCCGCTACTTCGACTGACTATGATCTTGTTATAGAGGTTCAGGGACAGACTATTCCGATGGCAATGAAACGCACCATTACTCAAAAGGGCGATAACTGGATGATATCTGATGTAGCAAGCGGTCAAATGGGTGAAATGAAAGATGAGATCCTGTTTAACTCCAACTTTACACCCATCTCAAGAAATGTAGAGCAAATGGGCATGAAAATCCCTGTGACCTATAGCGCTAACAAAGTGGAAATGGAAGTACAGGGCAAGCCAATGTCTATGGACTTCAAAGGAGCTATGATTACAGATGGTGCCGGGATGGACATGATCATAGCAGGTCTGCCACTGAAAGAAGGATATACAATAAATGTTGAAATGCCGGATATGTCTACCATGAAATCTAAGCAAGTTACTGTTAAGGTAATTGGTAAGGAAATGCTTAATAATATCGAGCACACCATGGTAGAGGTCGTATCAGCTGACAATGAAAATGATAAAATTACATTGTGGATAAATCCTGCGACGAAAAGCGCAACGAAGATGGTTCAAATCCTGCCTGCTATGGGCAATGCGAAAATGACGACGACGATGAAGTAAATTGTTTTGATAAAATATGAGTCCCGGTTGTGTGTGCATGGCCGGGATTTTTTTTGTGAAGTGAGGAAGTGAGGAGCTTGCCTGCCAAAGTCAAAGCGGCGGCAGGGTGAAAATGGAAAATGGAAAATTGACAATGAGGCGAAGAGTGAGGAGTTTTTATTAATCTGGTCAGAATTATTTTTCAAAAAAGGGCTTCATGTTATAAAAATAAGGCTCGCAGAAGTTTTTGTTCAGAATATAGTTAAAGATTTAGGTAGCCACTTACGGGGCAATTTTTCTTATGATTATATAGTGTTACAATCAATCATGCCCTGCGGCCCAATGCTGAACGCAATAATATTTTAATATGCATAGAGGAGGGTAAGTTTCATTATGTTGATGTTGGCGCCTTTAGGTGTCACATGTTTGTAACAAAGTAAGCCGGAGTGACACATGCCCCGTAGGTGGCTACCTTTTTTTGCATCAGTGGAAGCAGCATCGAAAAGACAGCTCCAAAATACTCCATAACCTTCAAGAATGAGGAGAAATAGAATGTTTAGTTGATGCTGCTTAGTAGTGTAAAATTCCAATAAATTTTAGTTATAGAGGGGAAATCTATCTACCATAGAATTGTTTGCAAATTCATTTTTTTGCACAAATTCTTAACATAGGTTAATAAGTTTCAGATTTTCACATAAAATATGAACCCGAAAATTGCAATTAATAGAATTAAATATTATATTTGATTTCTAACCTATATTAATTACAATTAAAAACTTTGCATGATTACAATTTCACTTAATTACATTTAAATTTTACTAATTTAATTAGAAATTAATTCTGATTATATAATGCACTTTTCTAAGGATATCCCTTAGATACTGGTTTTCAATTGCTCTTAATAAGGGTTTGAGGTTTAGTTTACCCAAACTGCTTATGAAATATTTTAAAATTATATTGCTACTTTTTATTCCGATCTGCCTTGCTGGTCAGGATGTGGAACAAGAATTCAATTCTTTTAAAGATCGATGGAGTAAAGACCCTCTTAAATTATCAAGCAGCATAGGATTCAATTCTACCTTTTCCGGATCAAATGATGACAACAGTTACCGCATCCCTTTTGGTTATAACATATTTGGTAATATTAATTTTGATTTTCTTGGCATTCAAGCTCCACTAGGTTTCTTTTACTCCAATCAAAACACACAGTTTAATTTACCTGCTTACAGATTCATAGGCATAAGCCCTTCTTACAAAGGATATACCCTACACTTGGGTGATAGAAATATGCAATTCAGCCCCTATACTTTTAATAATATTGGATTCACTGGTGTAGGAATTGAAGCAGATAACAATGGATTGCATATAAAGAGCTTCTATGGCCGAATTCAGCGTGCCACGATCAAGGACATTAATACACACAATAATTTCACGAGTGCATTCAAGCGGATGGCTTGGGGTGCAAACGCTGAGTATAAGATCAAAAATAGCTTATTGGGACTGCAGTTATTTCATGCCAGTGATGATGTAAATAGTATTCCAATTGCGAATCCTGATTCTATAAAACCTCAGAGCAACTCAATTCTTGGTTTAAAATTCGAACAAAAATTTGGCATTATTAGCCTTAAATCTGAATATGCATTTAATGCTTTAAGTAGAGACGCAAGTTTGGAAAACACGAATGATAACAAACATTTATTGTCATTCGTAAACAAAGACAATAACTCTACCGGTATTTACAATGCATTTCGCTCCGCTATTGAGGTAACTATCAATAAATCCTTTGTCGGCTTAGATTTCGAAAGGATTGATCCCGGATACGAGTCTCTGGGAACCTTGTTCTTTAATAATGACATGGAGACTATTTCTTCCTTTCTGAGGATGCCGTTTTTGAAAAATAAATTGCAAACTAATTTTCGTTTTGGACTCCAAAGGAATAATCTCAAAAAACTCGAATTAATTCCTACAGACGTTGGACGACCTCTGCTAATATAGCCTATCAGGCGAGTAAAAAACTTCATTTAATGTTAATTTTAACAACTTTCACTTCGATCAAAAGACCTATATAAATCCTACACCCTTTTTAGATGTAGATACCATTTTTATTACGCAGAATAATCTCAATGCAGGACTTGGATTTAACCATAATATTAATGACAAAAACAAGATCCTTATTTCCTTATCATACAATAATTCCAACTCAAGAAAAAATGATATTATTCAACAGAATGCTGATGTGACCAATATCTTGGGCAATGCCATGTATATGGTAAATTCAAGCAATGGGTTGAACTATGGTTTTACTTTAACTTATAGTAATCTGAATTATGCACTTGGAAATACCACATTAATAGGCCCATCTGCACAAATGTCAAAGGATTGGATCAAAGAAAAATGGTCTTCTTCATTTTCAGCCTCTTTTTTTTCCGGAAATGCTAATAAAATGAAAAACCAAATTCTTAGATTTTATCTCACTAATAGCTATTCATTGACAAAAGAATTGAAAACAAATTTTCAATTAATGTTTAATCACATTAAGAATAAAAATGAGACGCCAAACAATGACTTGTTCCTTAATCTAAGTATTAATTATACGATGGAAAGTAAAACCATAATCAAATCATTCAAGAAAAAGCAATTGAATAATGAGATATAATTACTCTGTATTTTTTAGAAACGTTTGTCTTATAGGATTGCTTCTTATATGCTATGTCTCGCGTGTGGTTTCCCAAAACACAAATGACGATAATAGCAGAAAGATTTCCCCACAAGATTATGAAGTAATATCATTTTTCGTAGATAATAATGAGGCTGTCAAAACTGCTAACGAGGTGATCAACAAAGCATTAAGTGTTGGAAAAGTTGTCGCTAATTTGTCTGCTGAAGATTTACTACATCCTCCAATTTTACTTCTGGATGAAGAAATAAACAATGTAAGATATGTGTTGGCTGTGGACGATATTCGCATACGTCCCGGAGGCATCGTGATGCAGGCATATGCTAAAATTATTGGGCCTAAAGATTCCATTTATTTTGGTGCACCAAATCTCATGTTTTCCGGAAGTGGTGGAATAATAGGTGATATGAAACTTGGACTTTTGTCGGATTATACTTTTGTGGTTGGGAAGGATAAAGCCCATGTGACTTTAAAGCAGATAAATAAAAATGAAGGTTGTTTTATTACGTTTGACTGTGATGGATTTAAAGAATTAGCTCTTGATGCTAATGTTAAATTTAATAGAAATATCATGGTCCCAGTGGATGCTAATGGTAACCCCAATAAGACCGGGACTGTGACAACTTCATTTGCTATGTATATTCGTGATTTTAATGACTGGATCGTAGATATTTCTATTCCTGATTTTGCCTTGACAAAATACCCCAAAGTTGCTTTTTCAATCAGGCACGCGATAATAGACTTTTCAGATTCGACCAATGATCCCGATATTATGTTTCCAGCCGGCTATCTTGATGATATGGACACACCTCCTGCTACCATAACTCAGGAAATTGGGTTACCAATGTTTGGGGACGAGAATGGTGGAGTCGCTGGCAATAATTCTGGTAATAGTAATGGTTCAAATAATAATTCAGGTAATAATTCTCAGCCAGGTGGTGTAAATGGAGAACCCAATTCAGAGAATGGACCTCTGGGTGGACAAATAGCACAACCATGGCGTGGATTTTATATCAAGCAACTTAAAGTCGTGTTGCCAAAAGAATTTATGAAAAGGGATGATGACACACGTATAGGATTTGAAGCGAGAAATTTGCTCATAGATCGAACAGGAGTAAGCGGAGCATTTGCTGCCATTAATGTGCTCACATTGGAAGAAGGTAGAATGCAGAAATGGGCATTTTCTGTGGATAAATTTGAATTGAATGTTCTTAAAAGTTCACTCGTCGGTATGAAGATCCTTGGTCGCGTAGAATTACCTGTTGCCAAAGAAACACAGACATTGGCGTATACCGGAGAGTTTAATAAAATGAAAAACAGGTATGCTTTAACGGTTGGCTTAGTAGATGATTTACAGTTTCCCGCCTTTAGTGCTGTTGATGTAACGTTTACAGCGGGCTCTTTCGTCAGAATAGATATCATTGATGAAGAGTTTTATCCAAGTGCTAATTTGAGTGGCAGCTTGAGATTATTAAAAGTCGATAGTTCAGGAAAGAAAGATATCGAAGCACCCGGGTTAATATTTGAAGAGTTGGCGCTTAGTTCATTTGCTCCACATATAAATTTTAGGAAGTTATCACTATCAGCTTCTGTCCATATCAAGGGCACACCTGTTACTATCAAGGAATTAGGTTTTACCAAGAAAGATGATTTAGTTGGAATTTACTTGAGTGTTGATTGCAATTTGGATGGTGATTCCAGTGGTATTCAAGCAAGTTTAGGGTGCAGTATTTATGGGAAACTTGTAGAAACTAATGATAAACATAAGTTTAAGTTCGATCATTTGGATTTGAAAGATGGGGCACTTGGTGGCAAATTTCCCGGATTTGAATTTTATGGTAGTTTTAGGCCATTTGAGGGGAATGCTGAATTTGGAACCGGCTTCGAAGCAAAGTTAAAACTAGCTGTTCAAATGAAGCCGGGAAAGCCTGAAGCTGGTAGCGGTGATTCTGAAGGTAAAAAAGGTTTTTCTTTCGAAATAGATGCGTTTGGTATTTTCGGTGGTGTGAATGATTATAGGTATTGGGCCGTAGATGTGAATACTGATTTTACCCCTTGCATAACATTATCTGCGCTTTCAGTTTGTGGTTTTTCAGGTGGAGCTTATCGGCGGATGGCTATAACAGAAACAGGTGCTGACCCAAGTAAATTGGGAGTATCCATGCGCGGCAATCAGTACAAACCAAAACAAAATGTAGGATTGGGTATTCGAGCCGGAGTCAGGGTGCAGTTTAGCGGAACCAAGTCTCTTTCCGGATCAGCTATGTTTCAGTTTCAGTTTTCAGATCACGGAAGTCTTCAATTGGTATTTTTCGAAGGAAGTGTGGAGTTCCAGGTACCTATGGACAAGGTACCCGGCTTAACTAAAGTAGTTGGTGCAATATCTAAATATGCCAATTTAGGTGTTGACGATGTTGTTAAAAATCTAAAAGGTAAAAACGAATCAGACATATTAAATAACTGCGTAAATACTGCAAAAGCCACGGCAACAATAATGCTCAATTTTGAGGAAGAAAGATTTACTTCCGCCCTGGTATTTACCATCAGCCTTTACAATGGTTTGCTGGTTGGGTCGGGAAAGGCAGATATATTGGCAGACTTTAAAAAGAATGAATTTCATTTTAATATTGGGACCTACAGCGATAGAGTTTATTTAGCTGCAAAATTAGGTAACTTTAAAGCAGAGGTCAATACGTATACAATGCTGGGAAATGACATCACAGGTTTCCCTCCTTTAGATCCTGCCATAGCATCTTTTTTAAAACTCCCGGCTAATAAAATCGAATTAGATGCCAGATCTCATGAGCAGAATATAGAAACTGGTTCCGGCATGTTATTTGGTGCCGGGGTGAAAATAAATTATGAAGATTGTAAATGGGTTGGGGTAAATGTCCGCGCTAAAGTCGACTTTCTGGCTGGATTTGATGCCGGCTTTTTAAAATTTGATGATAGTAAAAGATGCAATGGAGAAAAATTTGGGATAGATAACTGGTATAATATGGCGCGTTTCTATTTACTACTAAATATGGAAGTTGGACGGCATAAAAAATGCAAGAAAGATTATCATCATTGGGGAGGTATTAATATCGGTGCTTTCTTAGAAGGCCAATTCCCAAATCCGGTTTACATAGAAGGAAAATTCACCTTCAGAATGTGTGGTTTTAATTTAGGTTATAATTTTAAAAGCGGCGAAAGATGCAATCTATAAAGTTCTTCATACTTATCACCGGAATCCTGGCATACCAGTCACTTATTGGTCAGGAATCAAATTTCAGAATCTATAATAAGGTTAGTGAAGAGGGTGTTATTATTTCACGAGTAGTGACCTATGATTCTCTGGATGTTATGGCGCTTAAAAAGGGTCATTTACTCTACGAATTATTATCTAATGGCAAAGTAATAAAATCGAGAGAATTACACATGGGTGATACTTCTCAACTCAGAGCACTTTTAGTCAAAAATCCGGAATATTACCTAAATGAAATGGTTGAAGTAATGCTCGACCCAGATCAACCTACCACCATTGATGAGGCTTATCCATTTTTAATTTTTCTATCATTCTACACATTTGAAGGTGCAAAATGGCTGGGTCTGGGAACAGAAGATAGAGTCACACCTCGACAGCAATATACGGTTAGATATACACTTATAAACAAAGCCGGAAAGAAAAGAAAATTAGGCGAAAAGCAGATAGGCCGTGACAAATGGCCAACGAAATATATGGTGCCGGATCCTCCATTACTTACCTGTGGAAATCATAGTGTTGAAATTAGATTGGATGCACAAAATACAAATGGAGTTTACTTTGGATTCAATGCACAAAGAAGAATAAAAGGTGAAAGTGAGTGGAATTATATCTCTGATTTTATCACCATCAATCCTTATTATGAATCCAAATATGGAAAATATAGGTATACGTATAAAATGATGGATACCCTGGAGGAAAATCATGTCCTTTACGAATATAGAATGGTCGGAATGGACTACTTTGGCACATATGGGACTCCCGGAAACAGTAATGAATGTCTGGGATGGGAGCCATTGACAAGTGATGCTGCACCTTATTTATATCGTATGGTCAATGACTCTACTGCAAATCTCGAATGGAGGATCGACGAATCTGTATTAAGTCAGGTTAAATCCATTGATTTGATGATGAGTTTGGAGTCTGAAACAGGTAAATTTAATACCTATATTTCCAATATTGATCTCACAAAAAGGGAATTTCAGGCAGCTATACCTTATCCTACAGGTTATTTTAAATACAGGACCATACCTTTCTATGGCGATACATTATATTCTGTGCCTTTTGTGATCCAGAGATGGGACAATGTCGCACCTGCGAAACCTCAAGGGTTTGAGGGGAAAATAGATTCTAACGGTATTGTAAAACTTAAATGGAAATTAAATAAGGAATCTGATTTCTGGGGTTATCGTATATTTTTTGCCAATAATAAAACTGATCAATTTTCATTACTCACTTCCACCATAGTGTCAGGAAATTCATGGAAGGACACCATTGATCTGAATAATTTAACTCCGGAGATTTATTATAAAATAGTATGCCTTGATTGGCGTGGAAATTTTTCAGAATTTTCAGATATTTTAACCATTGAAAAACCCGATACACTGCCACCATCTCCTGCTTTTATTAAACAAATAAAACAATACAAAAACTCATACGCCATATTATTATTGGCTGTCGGCGGAGGAAGTGCAGATCTGGCTTACCATGTCCTGTATAGAAAGGAGCCTGAATCAAAATCGTTTCAAATCATAGACACACTTGGCATTATGTTAGCGGATACTGTGCTCTATGATCCAAAAACAGAATATGAAAAAATATATGAATACTGTATTCTGGCAGTCGATAAACATGGTAACAAACGTTGGTCAGACACTGCATCTATTGAGGTGATCATGAAAGGTTTGTTGCCAAATTTAAAAACAATTGAAGCCGTTCAGGACACTACTTTGAATGAAGTTTTATTTACATGGACTAATTTAAAAGCACCCGATACTGAATTAGAAATATACAGAACGAATGAAAAAGGTGCTTTTACTTTATACAAAGTACTTCCTCTGAGTTTGGAAAAATTCACAGATAAACTATCTACCACGAGAAGGCATACTGATGCTTACAAAGTAAGGGTAGTGTATGCAGATGGTTCATTTTCGAAAATTAAAGATGTACCGGTAAAGATTAAAAGTTGATTAAAGATTAATTGAAGTGAAAGTCAAAAGCAGAAAATTCATGGAATTAAATTAGACAAATATGATCAGTCATCTTCTTAAAATAAATCGTCTAATTAGGCAGACTCAGCCCTACACAGTAACAGTGAAGGAATTAAATAAGTGTTTTTGCAATGGAAAATTAGTTATTGCTTTAATCTTTCTATTAAACTGTACAATATTCAAGATCAATGCTCAAGTTTTCCCGGTTCAAGCCAATATCACTGTTTCACAACCATTGGGTGTCAGTATCGCAGAATTACAACAAAGTACGACTCCCAAGATCCAAGCCTCATTTCTTCTTGCCGATCTTAATAAACCTACATATGCTGTTAGATTAAAACTAAGCATAGAGGGCAAAGGAATTATTATAAAAACTAAACCAAGTGTGGCACTTCCTCCTGTTAATTTATTCCCTGGAATACCTGTCATAATCGACCAACAATCTTTGGATCAATACCTTCAAATTGGGAACCTTGATATAATCGGAATCGACCCGGCCAAATTTATTCAAAGTGGATTGAGACTGCCGGAAGGAAGTTACAATATTTGCATAGAAGCATATGACTTAAACAATCCAAATGGACTACCAGTGTCGAACAAAGCATGCAACATTGTTCAGTTCGTCGAGTATGATCCTCCATTATTAATGCCACCCGATTTCCAAAATACGATCCTTTTTGAAAGCCAGCCTCCTGTATTTCAGCAAGGTTTATTTACATGGCAACCTATGCATTTTGGATTTTTTCCGGTAGAATATTATTTAGAAATATTTCGAGGATTGCCTGCAATGAACATGTTGCCCGGAGGAGCCATCATGAACCAAACTGCCCCATATATATCTATAAGGACGATGAATACCTTTTATTCATTAAGCCCTTTAGATCCGCCGCTCTTGCAAGAAGATGACTATTATGCCGTCGTCAGAATAGTTCCGATCAACTATCCTGCAATATTTAAAAATAATGGAAAGTCACAGTTTGTCTTTTTTAATCTAAGAGATAATGTGGAAGAACAATGCACCTCACCACAACAATATAGAGGTGTCATAGAGCGACCGGGTATAGCCCTTAATTGGAGCGCATATAAGAATTGTGATCGATATGTAACAGAATACTACGATGAGGATATAGGTGAAAGGCAGTATCAGGAGTTGGTTATAAATCAGGGGGACAAGCTGACAGATACGATAAGGGAAGTTTACAGCAATCGCACCTACATCGTCAGGACGGGTTGTCGTTGCCAGGAGGATACTTTATATAGTGATACCATAAGACTTAAATATATGAGACCTCATGCTCGGGTGCCGGAGTTTGCATGTGGGATTCAGAACGATTCTGTGGTAGGTCTACCGCAGCTCTTACAGGTATTAAATGAAAACGACACTTTTGTAGCTGCGGACTTGGAAGTCATTGTGAGAAGGGCAATAGGAAGCAATGGCACATTTAGTGGGATAGGACATATTGTCGTGCCTTATTTTAAATATGCCCGTGTCAATACAGCTTTTGAAAACATAAAAATCAATGACGAGTACCGCATGATTGCCGGTGAGATACAAGTTATTGGAGTTGGACAGAACATCTTAAGCGATGATTTCCTGGAGTTTTTGGATAGTTTGAATAATACTTTGGAAGATTTATCTGAAATTATTGGAGATTTGCCCGATAACCTTGATTCTATTCAGGCAATGAAAGACATTTTAGCAAATGATATGCCGCCTTGGCTCATCGACTCCATTGCCATTGTAAATGCAGCCATAGCAAATGCCAGCAGTGATGCGGAGAGAAAAGAACTGGAGGCGCTCCTAGAGGCATTGAATAAACAATTGCAGGAATGGGAGTTGATGTATGTGAATATAATAATAGCAACAATAGAGGATTTGAGTGAGGACTATGACGCGAACAGAACTCAAATAACAAATAATTATAATCAGCAATTTCAGAGTATACAATCTGTGGCAATACTTTTGGATTCTGATGGTAGTGGTATAGGAGAAGAGGAAGAAAGTCCGCCAGGCAATGATGACTTTTTTAGCGGATTCACAATGATAGAGGCTGAGGAGTCAATTACTTTAGAAGAATATCGTGAGCAGAATCCTGAAGTAGGTCAAAAACTTATAAATTTTTCAAAAATAAAAGAAGATTATAGCAATTTAATAATTGTAGATAAGCTAAAGGAAGAATTAGGAGGTGACGTTGTAGGATTAGGTGAGGTAATCAGAAGCGGAAAAGTATTATTACTTGTCGGTATATTCATCAGGGTTGGAGAAGACATCGTGCCGAAGATAAAAGCTGAGTTCGAAGAAAGAAATTGGGATCTGGATTTAATAGCTGATAGTGAAGTTGTCATCACGGACAAAATCAAACAATACGTCGAGAAGGCCATCAATACTGTCTATTGGAATTTAAAATAAGGACAATGAAAAAAATCAATTTATACCATATAATGAGTTTTGTAATTGGGCTGATCTTTTTATTAAGCCCTTGCAGTGCATGGAGTAATAAACCCATTGGAGATAGTACTGCTGTTCCAGAACTGAGTAGCCCAGCAACAAACACAGAAGCAAGAGGTGAAAACGATTCTCTAAAACTCAATTTCGAAACTGTCATAAAAGAAATCTTCGATAAAAAGAAAGAAGAATTCAAACAAACGGTATTGAGCAATGAGCGCTTGAGGATGAGTGGCAGCAATACTTCAGGAGATTATATTTTTGATTTTAATTTTAATGAAGAGGTAAAGAAGTATATTTTATTTTATAAAAAGAAGCCTAATACAATTCCTGAGGTTACCAATGAATTTGATAGCATACAGGCTTTTAAATTGTTAAATCTCGAAATAAATAACTGGTCGAAACAAAGTCTTAATCCAGATATATACTGCGTTTATATTAAAGTAGACGAAAAATGTTATGGACTAGTTCTTTAGATGCTTACAATTTAGGTAATAAAAACGAATCAGCAGTAGTTAAGTATCTAAAAGAAAATCTTGAAACTGATAGTAATATAGTGGTTCTTACGACATTTTATAAACACCTGACAGACTATTACACTTTTGCAGAAGAATTCTTAAATTCTAGATCAACAAGTGGAAAAGGAATTTTTTTAAATACTTATTTCTGCTATGATAGACTTTACAAAGACTCAGAAAACAAGTCTGACAAAATTTTACAACAGGGTTACTATAATTTATTTGCCAATGAAATAATTGACACCACAAAACATAAATGTGTGTCAATTCTTGCTGCATCAATGCGGAATGATTTTAATGGATTACCTGAATTCAAATGCTTTTCAGCTTTTGTGAATGCCATTATGATTGTCTTCGATGATAAAAATAATTACAAATGTGATGAGCCTATAGATAGTAGTGGAGGTAATTCAAATTCTTCAATAATTGTACACAACTTTACGAGTGAATCAATAGATAGTTTATTAAGCAATTTATTTGAGGGAAGAGAAAAAAAGGAATATGATGATGTAGGGTATCGCAGGGATATTAAGGCGGTATTAATTTTAACAGATAATGAAGATGATTTTGCAGCAGCAGATAGTGTAATAATTCCGAATGGATATAGGAAAATATGGATCCATAAAGAGAATAGTGTTTATTCTATCAAAAGTTTAGATGCAGATAATTATCCTGGATTTGAACCTCTACTTGGGTATTTAGGTATATCAGAAGCTTTGATTGTAGGCAATTTTATTATGGAAGCCAATTATGGCAGTATAAATGAAGTTGCAACTCAAACATATCTGTTCTTAGATATGCTAGCTAAAGGAATTCGAGGATTAAAAATACCTGATAAGTATTGGAATTGTGACAAACCTGAGATCTACAATGTATACTATCAGGATATTGCTTCTTATTTAATGAAGCCATATGTTTTACCTCGCCAATATTTATTTAACAAATTGGATTTGTTAAGTCCTAAATTCAAAACACTTGTCGATCTTCAAACTGATGAAGCGCAATTTGCATTTATGTGTGGTATGTGGGGAGGATTGTTAGAGATCTTAGCTGCTATACCCGATGTGCTAAAGATAGTGCCTGCAGTTTTGTCAGAACAGGGCCGTGATGAGATGGCAAAGGTTTGGAATGCACTCTCCAATTACTCCAAAGTGGATTCTGTAACCATGGAAAAAATCCACCAGGGATTTGGGTGGGCAATAGTAGATGGATTGTCAGATCAATTTGACCCCACTAAGCCTTGTAAATTTTCATACAACGTGGCGGAATTAGCCGTGCCAATAGTTATTGCATTGATACCGGGTGGTCAGGGTGCTGGTGTATCAGTGGCAGGTAAGATCTTGAATACTTTCAAGTCCATCATAAAATTCGAAGACAAGATCAATTGCATTAGCTTAGTTCTTAATAAGACGGGAAGTGTGGCGGTTCGTGTAGTTCGGAGGACAAACCGCCATATAGCTGAGGTCACACCATCTAATTGGTTTAAGAATATCAGAAAAAGGTAGACGGCAAATTAGAGGAAGAAACAATTGATAACGATATTTTTAGAGCCGAATATGACGAACCATCAAACACGATAAATGGGGAAGAGTTGATGGATTTGAACAATCCAATTGTCAGAAACTTTTCTATTAGCAATGAATTAATCGACTTAATCAGGAGCAACTCAAAAAAATTCTTTTCCCCCGATGTCTTACGTCAATACAATGACTTAATAGCAGCCATCAAAGGTACTAATAGTATCAATGATTTTGATGATTTTCTCGATCAATTGGAAGGAACATATCCTCAGCTTAGGCAGATGATGGAAGAAGGAAGGCCTTTTACAGAGCGTTATTTCAAGTACAAATATCTGGATCAACTCGAAGAGTTGGGTATTTCCCAATCTCAACTAACAAGTTTAACAAATAAATTTCCGAATAAAAATTTCGAGATAGAGATATTATTATGTAATATTGATCCGACTAATGCAACGGCACTAGTAGATGATTTGATGACGGCTTCAGTTAGTTTTACTAATAAGTTGATGGGTGATGGGAAGTTGGTAAAGGGGTGGGAAGGCTTAATAGATTTTACTCATTTAAGAAAAGATATTGATATTCTTACTTCAGTTTCTAAAATTCTTGATAATCATCCATCATTTATGCAATCCCAAAATGATAAAGTAAAAAGCATTATTGATAAGTTAGGTGAAGCAGGAGCAAAATGTAATAGCTGCCCACCTTATACACAAAATCTAGTCAAACCATACATGAAAAGCATAGATCAACACTTAGATGATTTTGAGTACATGATTGCAAATTTTGGTGATAAAGAAGGTTTCACAGGAACAAATAGTCTGATTAATGAAATGGCAGCTTCCGGCCCGAAGGCTGATGGAGGTTCATTTTTGATGCACTATATAAAAAATAACCATTCAGAATTTCAAGGACTAACAAGGTTTGAATTTCGATTTAATGATGATTTGCTAAATAGTGCGGATGTTTTGGTTGGAAATATCAAATATGAAATGAAGAGTTGGTCAAGTGGAGGAAGTACTTGGAATTCATTTTTTGGAGGTACAGGAAATTCCTATCAACAATTTTTAAGCTACCTTAAAAACACGAATAGTTTGGACAACTTGAAATATGTCTTCCATGGTATTAAAGCATCTGAAACTCAAGTAAAAAATGCTTTTAGTGAATTGATTTCTAATGTTTCGAAAAAAGAAGAAATATTTAATTCTATGACATCGGAATTAAGACAGAGTTTGAATATTGAATTTGTGTCAGATTTGACTTCTTCTAAAATCGAAGAGATTGTAAATTCTATAGTGCGCATTTAAAAAAAGATTATGTTTAGCTTGAAATTAATTAATAAAATATCTAATAACGTAAGGAGTTATGTAGTTTTAGAAAACTCTTTTTTATGGAACAATTCCCTTGAATTACATAAATCAGAATGCCTAGAAGATTTTGAAATATTAAAGTCACCAAATAGTTTACAAGAAATAAAATACGAAGAACCTTATTTCTACATTAATGATTCCATTGGAAACTGTTACATTGGAATCACTGATATGCAACTTTTGAATAATTTGCATGTCAAAAGGATTCTTGGACTCAACACAATACTTGTCTCATATGAGGGGGGGACAAATATTTATGATTTAAAGTCATATGAAAATAAAAGACTTTTAGATTTTAAAATTTTTACTTTTCAGGTTGCAAATGACATGCTTTTCTATGTAAAAGATTTTGAAATAATAATGCATGATCTGAGTGATAATTTATTTACTTGGAGCTACTTATTAAAAGTACTAGGTTTATACTCCAGTATAACTAACGAAGAAAAGAATTATGAAGTCCGTAAGTTTTTAGGCATATATGATAATAAATTAATCATACAATTAACTAACGCTACACTATTATTTTTAGATATAAATAATGGAGATGTAAAACAACTCTTACAATTAAACAAAACGATAGCATTACCAAAAGGCGTTTTCTATGATGATAATTTTCCACCTTATATTGCTAATAATTATTTGGTTTGGTTAAATAATCAAAGGTTGTTAAAGATAGATTTGGATAGCTATGAAATAGAAATAATAAAGGATTATTTCAATGTTCCTAAGGAAGAACAATTTAGGTTTATGCATAGTACTTACTTTGAAGATAAAATTTATTTTGTAGCAGACTATGGATGGCAATATGTAACACCAAGTAGAGTTGGTGTAATGGATGTGAACACAGGTGGAGTTATTTGGCAGCAACAACTGGAAAAAACAGGTGGATTACCCGAACCTCCTAAAGTTACTAAAGATAAATTGTACATAAGAACTGCCAAAGGAGAAATATACATTTTTGAAAAAGAATCTTATTCGACATAAGCATTTTTTTATCATATCTCTGATGACCTCTCGGGCGCCAGTTTCTAACTGGTGACCTTATGGATATACTCTTCTATAAGTAAATAATCCGGGCACTGTTTGGCACATTTATAGCCTTTTAACTCGGAATAATTCTTAATTTTACAAATATCAACCCAAATCTACTCAAATGGGTACCAAATACAAATTTCTCAACCCATCAGGCATTTATTTTATTTCGTTTGCTGTAGTCGATTGGATCGATGTATTTACGCGGAATAAATATAAAGATATAATAGTTGAAAGTCTGAGGTATTGCTTTGAAAAAAAGGGAATGGTCTTATTTGCCTGGTGTATTATGACGAGTCATGTTCATTTGATTTTTGGAGTAAAAGGGAATATCAAACACAGCGATTTGATTCGGGACTTTAAGAAATTCACTTCAAAGGCGATTATCAATGCAATAATTCACAATACGCAAGAAAGTAGAAAAGAGTGGATGCTTGAAAAATTCGTAAAAGCCAGAACTAACAAGACAAATATATCCGGATATCAATTTTGGCAACACGACAATCTTCCGATTGAAGTTTTTACGCCTACGGTAATTGCTCAGAAGTTATACGAAACGGAATTAACTAATTGACTAACACCTTGCCGGATAATGCCGAGCTTTACAATTCCGAGCTAGGTTTCGTTTTGATCTGCCAGAGCAGAGCAAAATTAGGAAACACTATTCTGCATGAAAGTAGTTTGGCCATTTTTATTTGGACTATTACGAATTTCCATTCGGTATAAGAATGGATTGATTTTGTATATTTGGCTTCGAAAAGGCACGAGTTGCAAACTCGCGCCAGCGGGGGGAAAATGGGGAAAGAAGACTGACGGAATTACAGATGAATTTCAAGACATAGTTGTCATTGAAAATAAACTGAGTGAAGGTACAAGGTTGACCACTAATCAGAATGGAGGTAAAGCCGCAAGTTCTTTAGAAGTAAGAAGTATTAATGCTATAAACCAAAGCCCAGTAAGTGGTCTTCCACTACCTCAGAACTCAGTTATAACTACAAATAATAAATGGATGAAAATATTTGATTCCGAAAATGGGGACGCAATTTCTGATATTATTAAACTTTGATAATGGATAAGAGAGAATTAATTACAGCATTAAAAGATTTCCTGAAAATTGAAGGATTTAGAATGAATGCATCAGGAGCAGGTGCAGTTTCTTTAGTTAAAGAAGATGATTACTCAAAATGCGAAATAGTATTTTCATATCTTAAATACCCTGGTGTTTATAATATAGGCCCTTATATTACCGCCTGGAAGTCTTTTAAGCAAGTCGAAAACATTTTAAAACCTTACTTCGTACAATATAAAATAGGGTTACAAGATATTACCATATACTACAATAGCCGAAGAAATGAAGAAATGAGTAAGGTAGATATAGCAAAGCCAGAAGATATAGAAAAAGTATTACCAGAATTAAGAACTATGGTTTACGAGGATATATTACCATTTTTTGAAAAATATAAAACCTTGAAGGATGTAAATCAAAAGTTGGAAAGTTTAGAAATGGCAGAAATTTCTAAGTTTATTTTTCATCAGCCTATTCCGAGAATGATGATAATAAAACGTTTATGTAATACCTCTGATTGGGATCATTTTAGTAATTGGGCAATAGATGTTTATAAAAAAATGAGTGATGATTCAAATGAAAATCGAATTTATTTTAATATGTATAAGGCCTTGTACGAAGAATTAAAAAACACTGCACCGGTGGATTAAAAGAAATCACCTTGCTTGTGCGAGTTTGTAACTCATGACTTTCAAAACGAATTGTTTTCTTAAACTAATGCTCCCAAACCAAATCCACCTCACACATAACTACTAAATACAAGGCTCTCAATTCTCCCGGAATTTATTTCATATCATTTGCAGTGGTGGATTGGAAGGACGTTTTTACAAGTATCGTCATAAAGCTCCATCACCATGTTTACAACAGTGCTTCTATCTATTATTCAGGAAAGGGACTACTTGATGTGGTTATAACAGAATTCCCAATCAGTATGGTAGGATATTTAAGAATGGACTGATTTTGTATATTTGACTTCGAAAGGGCACGAGTTAAAAACTCGCGCCAGCGGGATTATGCTTACTTGAATAGTGGGAATAAGTTTGAATACTATTTCAGTGATGGATTAAAGGAGACTATGAAGGCAAAATTTCAAAGTATCTATACAAACTCAATGAAAGCTACTGAGTTATTCGATTTGAATCCCACATATTTTACAAATCAAGGAATTATTGACGATGTAATGTTACACGATTTAGCTGTTCAAGGTGTCTTAGTAAATCATCCTTCATTTATGAATTTTATAAAGTAGAGATCATGCTTGACTTAGTAATTAAAATAGAAAAATAACGAGTTCCTATACAGTAATTCAAAACAATGTATGGTGCTGTGTAGATGGATATCTGACCCAATTTAGCCTTGTCGCGTTAGATAGAATAAAAAAAAGTGATGTTTGTCAAAACTACCAAACAATATCATTTTACAATAACACAATAGTTGCAATATTCAATAAAGGTATTCATTGCTACAATTCAGAATTGGAATTAGTTGATAGCTTTGACCTAAGAATAGGTACATACAATATTAGTCAAAATGGCCATGCAGTTGTTAGTGTAGAATATGATTATATATCATTTTTAGGTACAAGCGGAATATTTGATCTTACAGAGAAAAAGATATTATGGACCGGAATTAAAGGAGATAATCTAAAATTGGTAAACGACCAAATCTTTGGAGTATCAAAAAACAGAGTGTCAAATTTGAGTCCAATTGATGGATCATTAAATTGGTCTTTTGAATATGAAGAAAAACAAACAATTCCCGATATTTATTATGGAAATGAAGGAAATGTATTAATAGGTTTTGAAGGGAAAAATGAATTAAGTTTGATTAATGGTAAATCAGGCCAAATCGTTTGGTCTATTGATTCATTTAATAAAGGAGTTAAGGTTGATTATAGAAATAGCCTTATACATCAGTTTTTAATTGGTTACGTCAGATATAGTTTAAAAACCGGTGAGGTACTAAATAGAAATGTAAATCGTGAATATTATTCTGAAATAGAAATAGAATCGCAAAGGTCAAATTATGCATTAGGTGTAGATCATATATATACCACTGATTGGAAAAAGGGTATAATTGGAGCCTTTTGCCTAAATAAGCTGAAATTTGATTGGATTTATAGGATTAAAACAGGAAACTTTCCTGCCACTGCGAAATTAGTTTGGATAACACCCTATTTATTAGTGAAGGATTCAAACAACAATTTGTACGTCTTTAAAGAAAAAGATTCAACGCTGCTACAAGTTTCTAATTCGTAACTTTCAATAACAAATTATTTTCTTACCCCCAAGCTCACAAACCAAATCCACCCCGCATGATTACTAAATAAGAGTTCCCAGTTCTTTCGGCATATATTTCATGTCATTGCAGTGGTGGATTGGAAAGACGTTTTTCACGCATCGCCAAAAAATACTTCATTCTGAATCACGGATTCAAATAATTACACAGATAACACGGATTATTCCTGCCGACTTCAGTGAAATCCTTTAATCCGCTTAATCCGTGATTCAGAAAAAAAGCGAGAATTCAAAATAATATTAACTCCTCAACTTAAATGACAACTTTCAAAAAAGAATTATTTTCTTACTCTTAAGGTCCCAAACCAAATCCACTCAGCATGATTACTAAATACAAATCCTCAATTCTACCGTTCTATATTTCATATCATTTGAAGTGGTGTATTGGATAGACGTTTTTACATGCGTCGTCAAAAAATACTTCAGTCTGAATCACGCTTGTCTGCCCACTAAGGCAGGGATTCAAATGATTACACAGATAACAAGGATCATTCCTGCCGATTTCAGTGAAATCCTTTAATCCGCTTAATCCGTGATTCAGAAAATCTTAATAAATCTTAACTTTCCCACAATAGCCGGTTTTTACTGCTGGTCTTTCGCCTTGGCAGTTATTAACTAACCCTAGCATGAGTTATTACTCACATCCTACAACAGCAGATAATTTTTTATCATACGATATCAGCACAATTATCCCTATTTCCCAAAACAAAATCAACTCGCTAATTCAATTTTAAATAAAAATATTATTTTTGTTAATAATTATAAATTACAAAATATTTTTTTTATCTTTAAATTCTATTTAGGCTAGTCACTTATTCCTTATATTTTTATTCATCTGTAAACAATTAATTATGAAACAATTTATATTTTTTCAATCAAATATTTAGTTAAGCTTTAAGTTATCAACTTAGGTTGAGTAATTTTTAAGAGGGTTTTATTTCACCATCTAACAACGCCAGTGCTATTTTTCTTCCGAACTTATGATTCAATCATAAGCGCTCAATCATATAATCAAATTATAAACTTTAAAATTAATATTATGAAAAAATTATTACTTTTTGTTGTCGTATCGCTATTTTCTACATTTATCACAAATGGTCAGAAATTAACTGTAATGAATGATTTGGAATCAGACAATACAGATTTAGATACTGAATTTCGCCACAGCTTCGATGGTGGTATTTTGTTCAGTTTTCGCAAAAAGTTTGAAATAGAAGACACTTACTGTACTTCCGATGGAACAATAGAAAACACGAAAGAAACGACAGAGAATCCGGGTGTAAACTATAATTCCGATCTAAAAGGGAATTACGATGTTGGAGATGGGTATATATACTATAAGCAAAGAATTAACACAGGTTCGAAAATTTATAGACTAAGTAAACAGACTTTAGATCTTGAATTATTTACAATCATTGATTTGCCCAGTAATACTTCTATTAACGATATTGACTATTATAATGGCTATTTCTATTACACAGTAAAGTCAAGTTTATATCGTATTAGCTTGGTTAATAAAGAAATAGAACTAGTTTCCAAATTAGGGTTTTATGAAGCAAAAGGTGTAAAGGTTTTTAAAGATAAAATTTATTTACTTGCAGATAATGATGATGGAAACTACGGCTTATTTGAATGTACTGGAACTGCTGCGTCTATAAAACTCATAAAAAATTAAAGCCATTTAATGGTATATCTGATCAAACTATTCATTGGTTTGAATTTAAAGATAAATTATATTTTTCACTCTATTTTACGACAGATGAACCGGGTTCAATATATTTTACTGATGGCACGGAGAATGGCACCGGTAAATTGGTAGATTTGCATTATAATTCATTTAGTGATTTTTACAATTTATTTAAAATTGGAAATGTAGGTGACCGTTTTATCTTTTTTGAACATGTTCCTGATGGAGGCATTGTTAGCGTTAGGTTGTATGGCTCGGATGGCACACCACAAGGAACCGGAGAACTCCTGCCGGGCACTGTTTTGAAATTTCTATCATATAATTTTGAAGTTGTAAATAATGAATGTTATTTCATCAGTGAGAATACTCTTTATAAAACGGATGGCACAAAGAGTGGCACTGTTCAAGCACATAGCGAAAATATTAAAGAGTTTAATTTCTTGGAGGAAACATTATATTATGTAGCAGATGATTTTTCAGTTTATCGGGAAGATAAAGATGGAAATTCAAGCCAGGTAAAATATAATGGTTCAAGTTTTACTACTTACGAGAAGTTATTTAAATCCGGAAATAAATTATATTTTACCTCTTCAATTAGTGGTGATAGACGTTTGATAGCATTGGAAGAAACTTCAACAAATGCAACAGTTGAACCAATTACTAATAGAATTCTCATTTCACCTAACCTTATTTCTAATCAATTAACATTGGATGAATCCTTAGTTGGATATGATATAATTGTATATGATAATTTTGGAAATCAAAAATTGCAACAACCTATTAGTCAAGCTTATTTGGATTGCTCCTTACCTTCCGGCATATACTTCGCCATATTTTTGGATAAAAGAACAATAAAATATTTAAATCAAACTTTACCAAAATGTGATAAAAATTGATTGTGCTATTGTTCATTTAAAAGTATTGCTGATTCGTTAGTAAGTAAAATACATAGATATTCTATTCATACTTTACAGTTGGTGCCAGTCCATGAGTGGTAGCCTTCTGTAAAAGTATTAATCCCAATTGTTTTCTGCTACAACATATTGTTCCAAATTTCATGAATTTTTACTGA
Organism: Candidatus Brachybacter algidus; assembly: GCA_016711705.1. Taxonomy (GTDB): domain Bacteria; phylum Bacteroidota; class Bacteroidia; order Chitinophagales; family Saprospiraceae; genus Parvibacillus; species Parvibacillus algidus. The sequence continues at coordinate 482,794 of JADJSK010000013.1, forward strand.
GCAATTGCTTTTTGGATGAATCACGCTGGCCTGTCCACAATGAAATTCAAGCGTGATTCCGATGAACTTGGAATATCTTAGGGCACCTTTGTCCCAAAGTAATCGAGAATCTAAAGTTGGGCACTGGTTATTGGAAACTTATCACCCACTACTGTGTTTAAACATAAAATGATTATATTTGTCTAATGGAAAAGTTGAACAATTATATACACATAGATGCATCCATTAGATTTGGTAAACCGGTGATCATTGGAACAAGGATCACGGTGGATGATATTCTGTCTTGGTTATCTTCCGGTATGACGATTGAAGAAATTGAAAGTGACTTTCCCTACATAAAAAGAGAACATGTTCTTGCAGCATTAGCTTTTGCTGCCAATCGGGAACAATCGCTTAGATTGTTGAAAGTAGTATGAAAATTTTAATTGATGCGAATATTTCATGGAGATTAAAAGAGGCTTTAAAGGATTTTTTTGAAATATGTACTCATGTAGATTCCTGTGAATTGAAAGTACCCGCATCTGACTTAGAAATATGGAATTTTGCTTTTGAAAATCAATACACAATTCTTACAAACGACCTTGACTTCATCAGACTATCTAATCTTTATGGTTTTCCACCCAAATGTATAATTATCCGTACCGGAAACCAATCATCTAAGTATATTTCAGAATTAATCAGACACAAAAAAGAGGACATAAGGAATTTTGAGAGCCATATCGCATTTGGAGTATTAGAGATTTATTAGTATAATAAATCTCAGGATGCCGGCATTTCAACGCACTTAAACTATTCAAATTAACTAATTCAATCTGAATCACTGATCAATCCGATTACACTAATTACACGGATTCTTTAACTACCCATGGTGAAATCCTTTAATCCGCTTAATCCCAGCCTTTAAGGGCAGGCAAGCATGATTTAGAATTTAAATTATTCCCACTCGCCACTGTTTGCAACTCGTGACTTTCATTTCATATGTTTTTTAACCCTAAAACTCAATTCCTCCATTCAGCAAAGGATTTGATCAATCTTGTTAAAATATAATCTCCAATAATTATCTTCGGATTCTGACCACTTCTGACTTCTCCTATATAATTAATTGCAAAACATTGTTAATAAATTATATGTAAATAATAAAAAGTATGAACATCAAAGACTGCCCCTTGACCTCCTCTTCCAGAAGCTAAGGTTTATACACATCTTTTTTGTTTATTTCAAAGTAAACTTTGGCGACACCCCGACGTAGGTTAACCTACGCCGAGCCTCACGATCTAAGTTTTTACTTTAAATTTTGTACATAATTCGCTATGAAGTGCTGAGCGTAGGTTAACCTATCCCGAATCGTTCCTCTCGGGACTGTGAGCGTTCGGGTGACTGCAAATTTAATTTTGCTTATCAGCAACTCAATAACAAACAATTATATTAATATTCTAATTAAGCCTTTTATTGAAAAAATAATTATGTATAAACCCCCTATTACAAAAGGGGATATTGTGCTAATCGACATTTTACATATCACATTTTACCTTATCAAGTTATAATTTTGATTTTGGTAGCAAAGCAATACAGGTTAACTGACTTCAAATTTCTGATTTCTGACTTCTGACCTCTGACAACTGACAACTGACTACTGACCACTGACCACTGACCACTGACCACTGACTTCTAATTATGCTTCGCTGCCATCTCAAACACCAATTCCCCACCTTGCAATATCATACTGTGTCTGATGTATTTTTCCTTCCATGGGTATCCCTGCCATGTAATGCTTTTGACATAGACATTTTTTGGACTTTGATTTTTAACCCTAATGGAGAATGTTTTACCATTTTCAAGTTTGATATCTACACTTTCTACCAATGGACTTCCTAATTGATACTCGTCTGAACCGGGGCAAACAGGATAGAATCCCATCGCAGAAAATAAATACCAGGCGCTCATCTGACCACAGTCATCATTTCCACTTAGACCATCAGGACCATTTTTATATTGATTCTTGATGATCATGCGGACTTTCTCCTGTGTTTTCCAGGGACTGTCTGTCCAATTGTATAGATAAGCAACGTGATGAGAAGGCTCATTGCCATGTACATAATTTCCTATGATGCCATCTCGTGTTATGTCTTCTGTTTGAGCGAAATACTTATCCGGTAATTCTTTGTTAAACAAATCGTCCAGATACTTTTCAAATTTTTGCTTTCCACCTAATAGACCCATTAAGCCTGGAACATCCTGAGGGACATAAAGACTGTAATTCCATGAGTTGCCCTCTATGAATCCCTGACCATGCGTGTCCAATGGGTCGAATTCTTTTTTGAAAGTCCCATCAGCTAGTTTAGGCCTCATAAACCCAACAGAGGGATCAAAGACATTTTTGTAATTATTTATTCTTGCAGAGAATTCTTTTAAGATATCATATCTGCCTAATTTTTTTGCCATCTCGTGAATACACCAGTCATCATATGCAAATTCAAGCACTTTGGAAACAGAGGCCCCGGACTTGTCCTCCGGTATGTAATTCATGTCGATATAATGGCCAAGACCATCAAACTTCCTGTTTCTTGCTGTGGTCACACATGCCATAAGTGCTACATTTGGATCTCCTTTGTAGGTCTCTTTCATGATAGCATCAGCGATGACGGATACACTGTGATAGCCGATCATACACCAATTTTCATTGGCATAGTGACTCCATACCGGCAACATGTGCATGGCACTTTGTGAATAATGAGCCATCATAGACTGGATCATGTCATTGTTGCGCTGCGGCTGTATGATATTGAAAAGAGGGTGGAGTGCGCGGTAGGTATCCCAAAGGGAAAATATGGTATAGTTCTTAAAATTTTTGGCATCATGGATATTCTGATCCAGGCCTTTATATTTTCCATCTACATCCTGGTATATAATAGGAGTGAGTAAAGAGTGGTAAAGCGCTGTATAAAAAATTGACCATATCATCTTTGGCACCTTTCATTTCCACTTTGGCAAATTCTTTTCCCATAATTTTCTGGCATTAGAACGAACTTCTTCAAAACTCTTACCACTGGTCTCTGCTCCTAAGTTTGCCAACGCCCCTGCAGGACTGACTGAAGAGAGCGCCATTTGTATTTCTATGGACTCGCCCGCTGCCATGTCAAAGTCGAAATACATGCGGAGTTGTTTGCCTGCTTGCTCCGGGAAGTTATTTTGTTGGTCAAATTTCCCCCAAAAACCTCTGTAAACATCACTTTTATCGTATTTTCTACAGCCATAATTTGCAAATGGTTTAGAAAATCTCATTGCAAAATTCACCGTCCTGGAGCGTGCCCAACCATTAGTTTGTCGATATCCTACCACCGTATATTCATCAATGACCTGGACAAATGTCCATACATTTTTACCCTCGTAATTGTATATGCCATGCATCAGATCCAGAATGATGTGAGACTTTCCTGCCTGGTTAAAGGTGTATTTGTGCACACCCACCCGCGGTGAAGCGGTCATCTCAGCCACTATGTCATCATCGTCGAGTTTAACTTTATAATAGCCGGGAGAAGCTTCCTCATTTGCATGTGAAAATTTTGACCTGTAACCGTCTTGGGGGTTTTGTGCAGTGCCGGGATTTAATTGCAACTCACCTTGCGTTGGCATGATAAGGAAATCACCCAGATCTGAATGACCGGTTCCGCTGAAGTGAGTATGACTAAAACCAACTATCGTCTTATCATCGTATTGATATCCTGCGCAATATTTATATACGTCAGGATTGTATTTGCCATCGACAGCATACTGCAACGTATCGGTATCGGGACTTAATTGTACCATACCAAAAGGTACCGTGGCACCAGGAAATACGTGACCCATGCGCTGTGTTCCGATAAATGGGTTGACATAATCATAAGCTGTCATGTCAGAATTCTGGCCGATCAAATTAGTGCAGATTAAGAGTGTAAAACAGAATAGAAGGTAGCGCATACATTTTTTTGTAAAGATAGGAAAGATGTAAGAAAATTTTAAAATGGTTATTGTAGGGACAGGTCGCGACCTGTCCTTACAATAACCATTTTAAAATTCATGTCACATGTATTGCTTTTCTTCCAAAATCAAAAAGATAACTTAAGAAAAATTAAAAGCAGGTGACGCAGATATTTTATGATCAATTATGATATAAAATGCCTTATTACACAAATTCCTCTTCGAGAAGCTAAGGTTTATATATTAGTTATTCAGCTTAAATATAAGAGTATCTTTTGGGCATGCGCACAAAATAAATATTATTAGCCACTAATTCCACCAATGATGCTTTGCATCTAACACGAATTTATTCGTGAAAATTCGTGCAATTATCTGCGATGCTGCTAGCGCGGTAGTGGATAAAGAAATAAGAGTTTTAGAAATGGTTGGCAATTTGAGAGACCTATATCATTTTTCACATGGCAACAAATCGGTTAATAGGGCATTAATTTAGTTGTATTGAAGCGTAAAAGCATAAATTAACTACCTTGATTTTCAGGTAGCTGCGATTGGTTATAGAAGATGAAACTTCGATCATTGAGCCTAGTAAATAAAAAACATTTAAATAGATATAAAAAATTTTAATAACTATGCTAACTAGTTGATATACAGTAATATAATTATTTATATTCACAAATTATATATTTATATTTTTGATAACCAAAGCAATAAACAACTCCGAACCTTTAGTTATTAAAAAAGGGGTGATTATAATTTGCTTTTAATTCCTCATTCCAAAAAACCATATTTACTCAAAAATGCCGGAAAAGATCTCTCTTCCGGCATTTATTAGTTAAATTAACGTGAATAATGGATAAGAAAAAAGGCTAAATATTATAAAAATAGGAGAATATTTAATATATTAGTGTCTGACAAACAACGATATAAATCAAATAATTCTCCTATGGATAAGCACAAAGTTATAGAAATTTTCATTACTGTTGACGATTTTTGCAAAGGATTTGATGAAATTGAGTGCAAAGGGCTATTTCAACTGGAAATAAGAAATTCAGAAATCGAAAATCATCATTGTGTCTATCAGAAAGATGACGATTTACATTTGCTTTCATTTGAGTTCTTATACCAATTTTAAAAGATACTATAATGAATTGGTTTTAGTTCATTGGAGAGATCTGTTTCTGATTGGTTACATATGAGCGATTTAATCAGACACAAAACCGACTTTTTGTTCCATTGTTGATGTTTTTGAAAAACAGATGTTTGGGAGCATGCACCGGAATTAGCTTTATTGACTCAACAACATTAAATGTTTGTCACATAAAAAGAGAAAAGCAGAACAAGGTTTTCAAAGGTTTTGCGACTAAATCTAAAAGCACAATGGGCTGGTTTTTTGGGTTTAAACTTCACCTGATCATTAATGACAAAGGTGAGTTGTTGAACTTCTACCTGTCAAGGCAAATGTAGATGACAGGAATCAAGACATTCTCTCCGTAATGGTAAAAGAAGTTTTCGGAAAACTCTTCGGCGACAGAGGATATATATCTGACAAACTAGCCCAATTCCTATGGAATGATGGTGTAGACTTGATCTTTAAAAGACGTAAAACATGAAGTCTATGAACATCTGATAACGATAAGAAGGTGCTGCTGAGAAAACGAGCACTAATAGAATGTGTCAATGACGAATTGAAAAACCAATGTAACATACAGCACACCAGACATAGAGCACTGCAAGGATTTTTGAACAATGCGATTTCTGCTCTATGTGCATATCATTTCTTTCCTAAAAAACCTAGCATTAAATTAAGCACAACCGAACTCTCTAAAGAGGTATATTTGAATGTTGCTTAAACATTATTCACGTTAAATTAAATAATCCATATTTATTGCAGGTGACAAAATTCCCGTGATCACAACCTCCCCTTCATCGTGCTATTTATAGCATCCACTTCTCTCGCTTTCTTCAACTTCGATTGCCAAAATTGTACGTGAGTTTGACATTCAATTGTCTGTTGAAATCATCATTTTCTATATTATTGTAATATCCATCGCTTTGCGCACCGGTGATTTTTTCAATATTTGTTCTAAGGATGTCCTCAATTTCTAACATGAATGTCCAGGATTTCCATATCTTTTTGACATTTACATCCAGACTTTGCAAAGTTGCCAACTTGCCCAATTCTATTTGTTTTGGAGATAAGTACCAGTAATTAATACCAAGAAATAGATCTTTCTTCGAAGTAAGTCTGATATTATTATTTATTTGCAGAAAGAGATTGGTATTGGCATTGTCAACACTATAAGGAAACAATGTCTCAGAGATTCCTTCTTCCGGTAAATATGTAGGATCGCTAGTGACAGTGCCTTTGAAACTGTCATATTCTAAAGCCGCCATATAATTAGCACTCCAGATGCCATCAAACCAGGATTTATTCATACCTAAAGACAAACTAAGTTCTTCCTTGTTGCCATAATTAGTTCTTATATAGCGCAAAAACCTTTGTCTCTTCCATTGTTGCATTATTGACCTGAATTCCTTGCATCGGAATCTGACCTGATGCATCTTTGACAAATTGATATTGGACGATGTCATAATATGCATTTTTGAACATGTAATTCAACTCCTGATTATAATTTTTGAAGCAAGAACAAATGGATTATTCTGGAGATAATTATTGGGTGTAAAACATCGCCTTATCGGATTTAATTTCAGAATGTCGGTCTGCGCACCCTACTTGAAAATGAATAGGTAAGACTATTATCCTCACTTATCGAATAATTCAAATTTAAATAAGGCAATATATTGCTGTAATTTCTTTTGAATCCGATCGCCTTATCCAACACTCACCTTCACTGTTTGTATTCTCAAATCGTGTACCTACTTTTGTTGAGAATTTTTCATTCATGGTCAATTCCAAAGTGGCATAAAGTCCAATGATGTTTTCTTCGTAGACAAAGTGATTGGACCGTGCTTCATTGTTGACGTAGCCATTTTCTGAGATCATGTCTTGATTCGTATCATTATCCGTCTTCGTATTGTTATAACTACCCCCCAAACATCCACGTGGTTCTTGCTTTGGTTTTGTGGACATAGTCCAGAAGCGCACCCACGTTGTCGATATATTGAGGAACAGATTGCGAAAAATACTTGGTATTCCCGCCTGGCACGCGGATTCATTCGTACTGTCTCATCTTACGTTCATACTTTAAAATGAAACATTAGCGGACAATTTACTTCCAAGATGAACTCCGGTTTTGATCTCATAATTTAAGTTTGCAGAACGATTTCTAGTTAGAGCATTTTCCTTATTGGCGGTTCTGTTATCCAGATTCCACTGGAATAGCTGTCGACTTCGAGAAGGGAATTGTAACTTTATTGAACCTGAAATTAAGTATGTCATACCAAGAGATTGCTTTTCGTCAATGAATAATCGGCACTAATATTAACCCCAAAATTCAAATTTGATCAGTTGAACTCCCGAATGTTTCATTTCGGAATTCATCATTGCCATTGAAAGTATATTTTCCTGGTCTTTAAAAGAACCTGCATTTATCGCCTGTATTGATCGCCAACTTGTTTTTTCGAAAGTTGAAATTGGCTCCCGCCCCGGATTGTTGTATTATCCTTGATTGTTCGACAGTTAAGTGTATTCATAATGTCAAAACCCATCACCAAACTCGTTTTTCCATGACGATATTGATGACGCCGTCATTGACTTCCACCTGATATTCACTTCCCTGAAGTGGCGATGACTTCGATGCGTTGGACCTGTTCAGATGGAATATTTTAAGCTGGTTCCGTAACTGCCCTCAGCATCCACGTTGGGCTTATTTGACCATTAATATAGATGATGGTACTTGACTTACCCAGAATTTTTAAAGATTTTCCATCAGTACTTGATACCAACGGGGTTCTCTGCAACAAGCCAAATGCATTATTTTTGCCTTGATGTAATAGAAACATCATAAACGAAACGATCAGATTTCTTTTGAAAAACTTTCTGTCGCACGACGACTTCGTTCAATTGTATTTCTTTGATCTTTGGCCTGGAGATTTTTTCAAGATCTGATTCAATTTCGATACTCTGATTATAAACTTGTTCAAAATTGTAATTGACTATTAATTGGTACATTCCCGGAACTAAGTTTTCAAAATATATTTACCCTGCTCATCCGATGTTGCTCCACTCATTGTCTGACTTTTCAATATTATTTTCCAATGTAGTCCAATGGAGCAGAGGTAGTTGAGTCCGTCACTTGGCTATTTAAGCCGTATTGCCCGAACGCTTGAAAGCTGCTCATTGCAATGAAAAGTAGTAGTAGATATTTCATATTATTCGTTTTTAATGTATTTGATCATTTATTAGGCGTGTAATGCTGTTGATTAGTTACATCCACTTCATACACTTACTGTTATTTACATAGTACTGCAAACATAATACTAC
>JADJSK010000014.1 GCA_016711705.1 Candidatus Brachybacter algidus
CATCGATATGGGCTTGCCCGACTAAAGAAAGTGACAACAGGAAATTCCAATAGTAATGTCTTTTAGATCCATAGAATTGAGGAAATTCTAAATTATAACTTTCTATATGATAATCAGCCTTTCATCCAGATAAGCAACATTACAGAAAGTACCAAGTTCTAAAATATAATTGGAATAGATTCTGGGATTACTGTTTAGTCAAGTAGTTCCTCTGCTGCTGCTCAATATCATTGCTACGGTAGCTTTCCCCAAGGCAATAAGCTTTTCCGGCGATTATTCTTGCGTTTCTTTATCTCCAGCTTTGAAATAAAGCCATGCACCAGGTGTATTGTTGGCATGCTGAGATAGCTTGTTCCCTGAATGCCTGAGCGCTAATGACAAGATTGATCTTGGCAGGATCATCGAATGGATTCATAGGCCCCCCATGCAGAACTGTTCTTTGGTCCTGTAGAGTCAAAGCCTATCTCGGGGTGCTGGAGTAAGATATTCGGTCAGAGACTGATTGCTTTTCTCCGTTTGCTTATTTTTCTTGATAAAAAGTAGGCAGATAGAATATCAAAAGAATACCGCGCTCTTCTGGGATAAACTGCCATAGATATTTGTTGAGCTACTGTGGAAATCCAACCTTCTTCTTATAGTCTAACTGCAAAATAATTGTAAGCTAGATTGCCCAAGAAATTCACTGTGTAATTTTTACATTAATAGCCTGCCTCTTTATTTTCAAGCAAAGTAAGTATTGATTCACAGAGAGTTCGGATTGTTCTTTAAAGCATTTAACCATTATGTACTGTCAGTGATTAAAATCTTTTGAGTTTAGCGATATTACAAAGGACTGCACACGTCTCCTTTTTGGATCTGTCTCCCGTCCAATAGATTGAACTCATTTGACTGGAGTGTTGCATCTCTGTCTCCGGCTTCAAATTTAGTTTGTAATGTGTAGCGTATTGTTGCTTAGGATCATCATTCGCCTGACACCCCAGGGATACGAATTCTACTGCATCCATGTAACCAAGAATGGGGTGGATCAGAAGACCACCATTCCATCTAAATAAGGGGTTGGATAACATTTGACTTTGTAGCAGTTTATGCTGCAAGTCCGGTTCCCTCTCCTTTTTCCTTATCTATCTGAGCATTCACTGAGTTTTCATTGAAATATTTACCAACCTGAGCATCAGGAAAAGATACTTTTTTCATCATTTTACAAGGACCACCAGAGTGTCAGCATCCGAACAAATGTAACTTTCTCTTTTTTTTAGCTTTTTTTTCAAATTGATTCCCAATTGCCTGTTTCGGAATACTATGCCTTGCCCAAACATTGTGCAGACATGGAAGGCCATAACTGTTAGTAGTATGTTTGTATTTTTTAGACATGATGTAAGTTTTAGAAAGTTGAAAAATAATTATTTGAGATCAGTCCTCAAGATGGTGTTGTCATATTTTGTGGTGTCCTGATTTTTTCTCCAGACTTCAGATTTAGCCTTTAATAGCTACTTTAATGCATTGTCTTTATCTTTGGACCAATCCAGAAAATAGCATATTCAAGTCTTTTTGATGGATACATCACTTAAATCCGCTATTTTGCTATATAATAAAGCAGCTGCTGATTTCATATCTTTTCTTCAACATACAAAGTTGTTAGAATTTAATGATAGGATCGATGTCGATGAAACTTTTTTTCGTTAAGTGCGTACTATTTCCCTTGCTATTGAAACATATTTTAAGGCCATCCTTCGCAGCATCAGCTTGAATAAGAGTTGATTCCAATTGGAAGATCTTATTATTATCTTTATCAAGTACTTTTTAGCAGTTTCTTGTGTGCAGAAGCAAGCAAGTCGTTCCGGGCTTTCGTATTCAATTGATTTTTTTAACATAAATTTAAGCATACTTATCTTTATTAAAATCTTGTTGAGAACTATAATCTTTTACGATCTTTTTCATTTGCTATTAATTGATCTGGAAAGGTTTTGAATCACTTGGAGTAACTGCTTCATAAATGATTTTGTAAGTGAATATCACTGCTACCAGTCTTATTCTCATTCAAATAATCGGGTACTACTTTCAAACAGGATTTGTTTGCAGCATTTTATTCTTTGATGTAGTCCAAAATGAGTTGAGGACTTTTTTATCACCCTCCTCTCCACTTTTATTATAGACCGGACTTCTATCCCCGTTGTTTATGACAGCAGTAGCCATTTGGATAAAGCCTGCCGCATCCTGATCCTCCAACCTTATTAAATACCAAATTGCCTTCATCTTATATAAATGCAAAAGTGGGATATGCTCTAATACTATATTTCTTTGCGAAGGCAGGTCCCTCACCTTTCTCCATGTCCAATTTAGGAAATTAATAAAATTCTTATTGAAATGGGTGCCGACTTCTGGTTGTGGAAATATATCTGCTGCCATTCTTTTGCAAGAATACCACACCAGGAGGTATAAGCATCCACAGGGAGCAATTTATCAGATTCTTTGGCCACATGGCTTTTGCCTCGTCCCAACTCCCATAGAAAAATTCAATACCTTGACCAAAAGGTTAAAGCCATAAAGGTGATCAGAGCCAAAAGAAATATTTTCAAATTCATTATTATATTTTTAAAGAAAGGGATGTATTATTATTTTCTTTGTTTTCTTTCAAATTCTTCTATGAGCTGTGCATCAGTCTTGTCCAATGTAGGTATAAGTAGGTTTTTATATCTTCATGGCTAATTTATGATTAGGATAGGCTTTTAGAAAATCTTCGTAATATTTTTGTAAGTTGTTTGTCATGAAAATCATTGTCAAAAGTAAAGGCTTTTAAAACATTGCATCTACCTTCCCATTTTTGAAATTAAGGATATTTTCCAGAAATCAAGCTCCGAATATACCTATAACTTTAGCTGGATCTTTCCCTTCCTTTGACTGGCGCGCCAGCTTTAGATAATGGTTCAGGTGCTGGTGCTGCCTCCTTTTATTCCATTGGACATGAACTTTACATCTTCTTTAATTTGTTTTGTGCTATAAGAAGAATCTTGCTCGGCAGAGTTAGTCAGAAATTACTATCTATATGTTTCTGCGCTCTTTCATGAGCGGCAGATAGGATTCCCTCACAGATTATTTCCATCTGGTACTTTTGGTTTCCGGACGACATGCTGATAAGCGAAAACTATCGTTGCAAAGTAATTATCAAATATTTGTAAATCATGAACCTCTATTTATTTTGCAAAATAGTCCAATTTCAAAGTATTACTTGTTTGGCAAGCTCTTTGATCTTCTCTTCAGGATTCATTTTCATCACCCGGAACCAGCCTGAATTATTATTCAAACAATTTTCCCACTTTGATCTACTAAAAAAGTTTGTGAGCTTTGCCTGGAAGTTAAATGCCTTCTGCAACTCTTGATTGGAGATCTCGACGGTATAGTATAATCTTCCCAACCTTTTTGTTCTACCATAGGTTTGATCTTGGAGGATGATCTTGAATCATCAGTAGAAAATGCAATTAATAATTTACCATAAGTTTTTGATATTATATAAAACAATCATTAATTTGCGTCCAGTTCTTTCTTGCGAATTTTTTTACGTCCTTAAAGAGATAACAGTATTTTTGCCGTCCTTAATATAATCTTTTAACGTGACGTTTTACCATCAAGAGATTTGATTTGGGTGTAGGAAGGTTTGATTATTGGAGATGGAGGAACACCAGGGCAAAATACGACCATAGTGCAATAAAAAATAAGGTTAAATTTTTTTGGATTCGCATGAATATGATTTATTAGAATTTTTGATTTAATTATTAATTTGCAAGGCACTATAGCATATTAAATACAATTTATAATAAACATCACTCTATTTAACTGGAGCTTTAAGCATTATGATAGTGAAAATACCTTATTATGATTTTTAAGCCGCAAAACTAATTTATTTTTACCAATTATTTATTGTTTGAATCAGCTCATTTCAAAAATAAAAATATACTTTTGCCTCAATATTTAAAAATATTCGCAAACCTCTATATATGCAAAAAGTAGTTTTACCCTTTTCCTAATGGTGTTGTTTTGGAGCAAAAGTGATGGTCAGACTGCCCCCCGGCTTAGAATCTCTGGAAGTCTCCAGACTAACCTGAATTTCTTTATGAAGGATGGAATCAATCAATGCTGCAAATACGCCGCAATATGAGACTCAGCTTTACGGTGCGGATTCCAGACTCAATGTCAATTATAATGTCAAAAGCTTCGATACGGGCATTAGACTGGACGATTTCAATAATTTCATATCTTTTTAATCCAAATGGAGGTTCTTACACGGCGGTCAGTATCGGAAACTGGTATGTCTCCAAGCAGATAGATAAATTGTTCATAAAAGGTGGATATATATGATCAGATCGGCTCAGTTATAATATATCGTGCTTATGAAGAAAGACCATTGGCCATAGACAATGCGCTATTCGGAGTGCGGGCAGTATATGAAATAGCGCCGGATTGGAAGATCAAAAGATTCCGGGTCGGCAAAATTTCAATTTGATCGTTATGGAGCTATTATTAAAGGACGCAAGCATCGAGGGTTACTTATCTACTAATGAGTACCATAATTAGGGCTTCACTTTCTATTTCACCTCCGGGAGTGGGCATTGTAGCCAGAACACTCCAAAAATTCAACTACTGACGCTAGTAATAATGTATATAAAATATTATAGAGCCTAAAGACAGTATTCACTCTTACAAGACGAATACTTATGCGATGACAATATGTAATACCTTGAATTATGGTCCGATCAGCTGGTATGTGGAAGGTTGCTTATAAAACAGCAGAGATCATGAGGTCGCCAAGCAGCGTTCCAGCATATTGGACAGGATTCTTCTGCAGGTAAATTCATTAAGGACGCAGGGACTGTATTCTATTCAAGTTTTAGCTATGCCCAGATCATGGACTGGGTATTTCGGTGGAAGGTAAAGAGAACAGAGAATTTTCATTAGGAGTAGATCCAAATTTACTACTCAATAGAGGACTTGTTAACTACATCCCTAGATGTCTAAGGTTAATACCTACAGACTTACTTCGAGATACAATCCAGCCACACAATTCATAGACGAAGTAGCGTGCAATTTGATGTTCAATATAAGTTCAACAAAAGGTGAGTGCTTTGGTTAATTATTTCACATATTAACTCGCTTTGGAAGATGTCAAGCTCTATAGAAGATTTATGGTGAAGTAACTTATAAACCTAACAAGAATAATAACTTTATCATTGGATTACAAAGACAGGTTTATAACCAGTTTGTCTATGAAGGTAAAGTCAATGCTCCAGATATGAAGAGACTTATGTGCCTTTCTTGGAGTATCTTCATAAATTCAATAAGAAGACAGCTATTCGATTGGAAGGGTCAGCCATGTGTTCACTGATCAGGATTACGGACGCTGGGTGTAATGCCTCTGGGGGTTACTATAGCTCCTCACTGGAGTTTTGTCGCTTCTGATATGTATAACTACGGGTTCAACTCACAAGAGAAAACCAAAAGGCAAATAATTATCCTTTCAATCGTTGCCTTTTGCGCTTAAATGGACCTAATAAGATTTTCTGTGGGTTGTACATCAAGCAGGTGGAAGGGTGTTTGTACAGGTCGTCTTGCCCGATATGAGCCTGCATTCAGCGGTGTTAGAGCAATTTTATCTACCTCATTTTAATGATATAATTAAATAATGATGATCAATATTTTTAGACTTTCATGCTTCCTTTTCATTGCCGTTCTATTTAATGGTTGCTCAGAGACAGAAATAATAGTGCCAAAAGGCGGGTAAAATTATTTCAGACAAATTGTTACAATTGATTTTACTGGAGTAAGTGTCCAAATTGTCCAAATGCTGCTGAAGAAATCACTTCTTTAATGGGTAGATATCCCAAGAATGTTGTGTTGCTTATCATACAGAGTTTCTTGGATCCCCGATCCTAGAACCTGCTGAGTACAAAAGTAAATATGATTTCAGAACTACGGATGGAGAAGTCTTGAAGGGCAAATGGGATCTATTTGGGTAAACCTGCTGTAAGTTTGGACAGAAAGATCTATAATAATCCATTGGAAGATTATATTCTTACGAGCACTGCAGTGCTGGGAATATGAAAATGAGCTGCGATCTATACCTAAAGCAAAGATCACGATCAATAATACTTATGATTTCAATACAAGAAAGCTGGAATAAAGAATTATTACCATAGATCCGGTAGTTCAAACTTCCGGAGAGTTCAGAATACATGCACTTGTGACCGAATCCGATATCCTTGATTCTCAGGAAGATAATATTATTTTGTCAAGGAATATCAACACAATCATGTATTTGGACAGATGCTTGACTGAATTGTAGGTGATCCTAAAGAGTTGACACTTACTCCTGGGTCTCAGATTAAAAGAACATGTGAATTTACCCTGCCTCCAGAGAATGGATGGTGGGTTGCCAAGAATTGTCAGGTGGTCGCATTCATTTCTGATCTTTCACAGAAGACTTATTCAGTGGGTGCTATCGTGCAGAAGGCAGAGCATCGTGTAATTGATTTAGTTCAACTTTTTAAGGTCAGGGTATTTGAAGTCAATTAGTCAGAAGTCAGAAGTCAGTTAGAAGTCAGAAGTCGAATGAGGCTCCGATGGTTCTGTCCAGCAATTGATGTAGTTTGGAATCATTGGGGTGGATCTTACTCGGTAACTGGATATTACTTTATGATACTCAAACTTACTTAAGAGCATAAAAAGGGAAATATTTCTTCAAATATTTCCTTCTAAAAAATTATTGCATCACCCTTTCCTAGTTGAATCGAATAATAAAACAATTTTTATCTTTCAAAAAACCGGTGTTTATTTTCCCGTTTCGATATGTTCAAGATGACATCATATATTCAAGAATATCTCATCCTTTTCAGCCATATTGAAGAAATTAGTAGTTTACTGTTATGTTTTACGAAAGTAATCACATGGATATGGGCTCTTTGTCCATATTTGAAGAGTAATAATGAATAGATATTCTTGTTGGGACAAAAGAATTTGTTCAGAAAAGAGTTCAAATTGGGTTATACTGCGAAATAGTTGTCAATTAAGTATTCGTATTTCGATAAATAAAAAGATGCAATCGTCTAAGTGCTTGGATTTTGAAAATTTTAATTAAGATACAGGGTTGGAACCCTTTATTACTCCGACAATATATATTGATCGTAATCCTCATACATCCAATTGGGATTTTCAACTGGGATTGTTGACCAGAGTGCTTTCATGGCACATTAATTTTGTAGGTAAAGATACCCCTCTTCAGATGGCCATCTGGGGCAATCCTCAGGTGGATGGTGGATATCCGGTAAGATCGACGCAAGAGTAATAATTATGTTGATGCCGTTGCTGAGGTATTTCGTAATAATCCTGATTTTCGACTCTCTATCGCTCCTGAAGGAACACGAGGAAAAGTGAAAGCTTAAGTCCGGTTTTTATTATATAGCCAGAAAGCGCAGTACCCATTATTTTGGTAGCCTTCGATTATGGTAAAAATTGTAAAATTGGCGAACCAATCTCTCCAAATATAACGCATGATGCAATTATATGTTCTTGTGAGCAATTCCATCATTGGTGTAACTGGCAAAAATAAAATTTGGGCTTTGATTTTCACCAGATAAATTTGTGATTACACGTTTTTTTCTTTATGTGATTATAAAGTCATCTTTTGGTTTATTTGATGGTTTTATTTATTATTTAAATTATATGCAGAATTGACTTTGCAGAGCATCTTATCCAAGAATAAATGGTTTATTTCCATTCATTTAATTTATTTCACAACATTAAAATAGTCAATCAATGTTTAAATCTACAATCGAGTCCTTACTATCGGCTTAATCGCCATGCTCAGTATGAGCAATATGGGGAGGGCGGGCAAAACAAGGAGGCGAAGGGAATACCCGAGCCCGCGGAGATAAGATGCACAACTGCTCGGAATGCCATTCCGGGGGCGCCTACAATGTTTCTACACCTCCACTCTCTTAAAGATGAGGAGGGAAATGTGGTGGATAAGTACAAACCCATCTACGCTGTACAAACTTAGTTTTAGTTTTACTACCATTGTGGATCCAATCCAGGATATGGCCAATTAGTTAGATTGTGGATGGAGCTAATACCAATGCAGGTACGATGGCAAATCCAACAACAGATGCAGGTTACCTCAAAAAATGGTAGAAGTTATTTTGAACACAAAAAACCATCTTTCAACTCTACATTTACCGTCGATTGGACATCTCCCGCTGGTGTGGAAGTGGTATTGTCGCTTTTTATGGGTGTCGGGAATGCCAATAATACAAATTCCAGCACTTCCGGTGATGAACAAAAGCAGCGGATCCTTTATTTATAACAGAACAATCTGCCCCATCCGGCTCTATCACGCTGTCGAAGCTATTTTATTTCCTAATCCGGTTTCCAATGAATTAAGATGGAACGCACCCAAAGCGGAAGTTCTGACTTAAATTACACGATATACCGCCTAGACGGGACAATTATTGAAGTACCTCTGAGTAGCAGCAAACTGCAGTTTTGATGTAGTAAAATTTTCTCCGGGTACTATATTTTAATGGCAAAACAGCATGGTGAAACTAAAGCGAAGAATAGTTTTATAAAAATATATCACAAATCGCCATATAAAAGAATTTTGAGAAGAGATAGTTCACGTTGTAACTATCTCTTTTTTTTTTGTAGTAACTATGAAATTTATGATCCTCAAACCCTCCTCATATTCCTTATATTTATTAATATTGTGCTCTATTGCAGAAAAGGATATACTACCAGATTTAAGAAAATATAAAAAGGAGCATTAATAGTGATTTTTACTCGGGCCTTGATCGTTTTTTTGCAGGATTATTTGCAAAAAGATCCATACTTCAGGGAATTGGTTTAGTTACCGCACTTGGCGGACTTGTACTGCCTTTAGTGGCATTAAACAGTGAAGTCCTTGACCTACGGCATATGTTGATCTTTGATCCTTGCGCATTGGCCTTTACAGCTTTAATGTGCCTGGCGACCTTTCTTGTATTTTTAGCTTCAGGATATGGATTCAGGCAACTTGGGAGACACTTGGCGACAATTACGGCTTGATCCTATTCTCTTTGTGTGGGGGATTTGTATGAGTCTCTTTTTCAAAATATGGTAATGTTATTCCTCGGAATCGAAATACTCTTATTCCATTATATGTATTAGCCGGAAGAGAAGAAACGACCTGGGATCAAATGAAGCCTCTTTAAAATATTTTTTGATGGGCGCATTTGCCACAGGTATTTTATTGATGGGTATGGCTTTGTTGTATGGCGCCACAGGTACATTTGACGTCGTGGCTATGGGTGAAAAGTTGACTTCCGGAGGCCTCTCAGGATATGGATATATTGGATTCATGTTGTTAACTATCGGACTGTGTTTCAAAATTTCAGCTGCTCCTTTTCATTTTTGGAGTCCTGATGTGTAATCAGGAAGCCCTACGATCATCACTGCCTTCATGGCATCTGTTGTCAAAATTGCAGGATTTGGAGCATTGGTAAGAATATTTAGTATATCGTTTGTTGGTGTTGCCGGAGAATGGATGACGATGCTGGGAGCAATCGCTTGCCTCATGACTGTAGGCAATTTTGGAGCACTTATGCAGAGCAATTTCAAAAGGTTATTGGCTTACTCTTCTATCTCTCATGCGGGCTACCTTTTATTAGGTGTAGTCTCCCTCCAATACAATAGTGTGAGCAGTGTATTTTATTATTTAACAGCGTATTCCATAGCAACCATAGTAGCTTTTACAATTTTTATGTTGATAAGCGAACAAAAAGCTTCTGAGAACATTTCTGTGTTTAATGGCTTAGCTAAACGAAAACCATTGTTGGCATTTGCAATGACGGTAGCCTTGCTTTCAATGGCAGGTATACCTCCTTTAGCAGGATTTTTTGGCAAATATTTCTTGTTTACCAAAGCTTTAGAGGCCAATCCTGTCATGGTGATAGTAGCTGTCATCAATTCTGCCATAAGTATAGCATATTACTTCAAACCTATCACAGCTATGTACTTTACGAAAGAAGAAGATGTAGACAATGAAGTCCTTTTACCTGGCTTGATAAAGACTTCTATTGTGCTTTCACTCTGTCTGCTCGTCATTATGGTAATATTTCGGGTTGGTTGCAAGGTCTAGTAGGATAGAAATGTTGAATATTGAAGGTTAAATGTTGAATTAAGCATGATTGAGATTGAATCGGCGATGCATGATTATTTTTATACTTTACCGGGAACTTTCATTCACAATTACGAATTTTGCCTAAAGCCTAAAGCCTAAAGCCTAAAGCCTAAAGCCTAAAGCCTAAAGCCTAAAGCCTGTCATTTATCTAGCTATTGCCTTAGTTTGTAGAATTAATTTTACTACTTAGAATATCAATAGTATCATTACGAAAATATTGAATCAGATGTACAAATTGTTGATATTTCTTTTGATCCCTTTCGTTATTCCGAATCAGGCCATTGCTCAAGAAGTATGGACATTGGATCGGTGTATTAATGAAGCAGTGCAGAATAATCTCCAGCTAAAGCAGTCTGATCTGATGATTCGAAGGATGCTATTAGTTATACCACGGCTAAGGCGGGAAGATTTCCTGATCTTAATGGTTCAACTTCCTTTTATGAGAGTTTTGGACGACAGATAGATCCGACTACCAATAGTTTTAACAATCAGAATTTCGGAAATCAATCATATAATCTACAGTCAAGTGTTACGCTGTTTAACTTTAATAGGATCAATAATACGATCAAACAAAGTCAATCTAACCTCAACGCTTCTGAAGCTGACAAAGAACAATTAGTCTACGATATCTCACTTAGTGTGGCCCAGGCATATCTTATTTTGTTGGTCTCAAAGGAAAACCTCGAAGTAGCGAAAAGAGTATGGATCAAATTACTGAACAACTTGGGTGACAGATAAAATGATTAATGCAGGTTCGAAAAATAAAAATTCACGCCTTGACATACTTGCTCAACAAGCTCAGAATGAAACCCAAATTATAACTGCTGAAAATGATATTGCGAATGGATTATTAAATCTGAAGCAACTAATGTTTGTAGATGCAAGTGTTAATATCGATGTAATAGCGCCTGCTGTGCCTATTCCTGTGGAGAATCCGGATATGATCGATTATGAACTGCTAGTCGCCAATTCATTGAAGACACAACCACAATTTCAATCATTTTCAAGTCAGATCAACAGTGCTTTATTGGGAGAAAAAATTGCAAAATCACAAGGACTCCCTAGTCTTGGTGCACAAGCATCTGCCGGAACTAATTATTCCTCTCTTAATCAACGAATCCTTAGTTTTAGTACAGTAGAACAACCTGTAAAGGTTAAATTTAATAATGAATTTGTAGATTTTGCAATTATCAACGATGTTCCTATCACAGGGAATAACCCCTACTTTTCTCAGTTAAATCAAAACTTTGGATATGGTATTGGAGTTGGATTACAGATACCTATTTACAATAAAAATGCTGCACGTTCAGCTATACAAAATGCAAAATTAAATACCGAATCCATACGAATTCAGGATACACAGGCTCGTCAGAAACTCAGAAGTGATATAATGAAATCCTTAACGGATGCACGTGCAGCAAGAAGAACGTTGGACGCATCTATTCGCAGCCAGGAAGCATTGGAAGGTGCATACAATGACGCCCAGAAAAGATTTGAAATCGGTACAGCCAATTCATTCGAATTAATATCCGCTAAGAATAATCTGGACAATGCTGAGCGCAGCATTATTATTAATAAATATGACTATACCTTCAAGATGAAAGTATTGGATTATTATGCTGGAAAACAAATTACATTTAACTAAAGAATACAAGCTAATAAATGCCTAGAAATAACAAAAGAAAATGGTGGATCATTGGTTTGGTCTCCCTTGTCGTCATCCTCATAGTTGCAGCTGTAATAAATGGAAAGAATAAACCTAAAGGCCAGGCTGTGACCTTTGAGAAAGTTTCGGAAAGGACCATCAAGGAGATAGTTTCTGCTTCGGGGAAAATTTTTCCTGAGAATGAGGTAAAGATCAGTTCAGATGTGTCAGGTGAGATCATTGCGCTTTATGTGAAGGAAGGAGATACCGTCAAGGCTGGACAATTGCTTGCTAAGATCAACCCAGATAGCTACCTGCCTTCTGTGCAAAGAGGACAGGCTTCTGTCAAAAGTTCAACTACGCAAGAGGCAGTTTCTCGGTCGCAAATTAACAGTGCCAAAGCACAGATAGAGGAGGTGAATGCCAGGTTGACCAATGCCAGACAAACTTATAAAAGAAACAAACAGCTTTTCGATGACGGTGTCATTAGTAAAGCTGACCTTGAAGCATCTCAGGCATCACTGGATGGACTCATAGCTAATGCCAAATCTGCTGAGGCTGGCTTAAAACAAGCTCAGGAAAATGCCACTGCCAGCAAGTATGGTACACAAAGCGCAAAAGCTTCACTGGATGAATTGAAGACGAGTCTAAATAAGACATTTATTTATGCACCTGTAGATGGTGTCATTAGTTCACTGAATGTGGAAAAAGGTGAACGCGTCGTTGGAACAATCCAGATGTCGGGTACGGAAATGATGACCATAGCCAACCTGAATGTCATCGAGGTTCAGGTAGAAGTTTCAGAAAATGATATTGTCAGAGTAAGTAAAGGCGATCTTGCAGAGATCGACGTAGATGCATTCTATGGTAAGAAATTTTCAGGCGTGGTAACTGAAATTGCTAACAGCTCATCGACAGCATCAACTGCTGCAGCATCATTAAACAGTGATCAGGTGACTAATTTTGTGGTGAAGATTAGGATGGATTTTGATTCGTATAAAGATATGATTAAAAAAGGTCAGCCATTTCCATTCAGACCAGGTATGTCCGCATCTGTGGAGATAAATACTAATACGGAATCAGGCATTGTAACGGTTCCAATTCAATCAGTCACAACCAGAGAAGACCCTAAGATGAAAAGTGATACAGCCTCTAAAAAGAAAGCTAATCTTGTAGAAGTTGTTTTTGTTCAAAGTGCTGATACTGCCAAAATGGTGCAGGTTAAAACCGGTATTCAAGACGACGAATTTATCCAGATTCTCGAAGGATTAAAAGGAGATGAGATAATCATCACCGGACCCTATAGCACTGTTTCAAGGATACTAAAGCAAGGTGATAAAGTACATAAAGAAGAAAAGAAGACGGAAGATAAGGATTTTAAGAAGTAATTTTTAATTTTTAATTATTACTTCGCTGCAGCATTATTGATTGTTCATTATTCATTAAAAAAGTCCACTCCCTAACCCACAGAAACACAATTTCGTAACCTGCCTTCATGCTTTCGGCAGGCATGCTCAATTGTGTTCTGACTTCACTTTGTGCAAGTAGTGACTTGCACTTCGTTTCGTTTTACTTCCTTAAAAAGGTCGCTTTGGCACCTTTTCTGTGTCGTTCACCCTCTCCAAAGAGGGACATCTGCAGCTTATCATAGTTTTGATTAATGATGGATAAAAGTAAAATGTTCAAAGATAGCCTGATACAAGCATCTTGAAAAATTACAGGTTCGTCTATTTTTCATTTTTCAATAGAAAAGCCTCCCTCTACCCCCCTCCAAAGCTAGGGTTTATACACAAATATTAACAATGCTCATAAGTGATTGATAATTAATTAGATACATTGATATATTTCAGTATTTTTAGGATAATTTAATTGCTTTACTTACTTTTTTTTCTTGGCAAAAAAAAGTAACAAAAAAACCCAAGGCTAGACACCCCGCCTTCGGCACCCCTCTGCCAGAGGGGTAGCAAAATTCTTAACGCTCACTCACTCCGCAAAAGCTCTAAAAATTACGCTAAGCCCTATAAGGCTTCGTTCCTCGCTGTGTAGGACTTTGCTATTTTTTGGCATTTTCTACATTCATTCACTAAATTTTATAAGGCCACAGCTACACCGTTCAGTCATTTTTATAATGCAAACTATTTACTTCGTAGTAAATTCTCCAGTTTTAATGCCTTCTGAAAAGATATGTATAAACCCTAGCCCTCCAAAGGGGGAAATCACTGTTCCTCATCATAATTTTGCTACTTATTGAATGGCATGGAGTGTTCAAGAATAGCCTGCAGTTAAGATCAAGCGTTACTGCGTGCTCTCATTATTCATTATTCATCAATCATTGTTCATTACTTTACCGCTTTTTCCTTCAGTAGATTTTTCAACCTCTGCGAAGCCTGTTCGGCCTTTACAAATTTTGGACTGATAGTAGAAGCTTGAGAATATTGCTTCTGAGCTTCAGCCAGCTTACCTTGTTTTTCTAAAACTATTCCCTTCGCGTAATATGCTTCTGCATAGATCTTATCCAATTCTGTAGCAATGGTCAAGAATTCAAGGGATTTATTCAGGGAGTCCATTTCCTGATACAATACACCAATATTAAAATAGGGCTGTGCGGTCTTTGGGAATACCAAATTCATCTTCTTATACCATGTGATGGCTTCATCGAGGTGGTTAAGGTTCTGATGGTGCATAGCCATTGCATAAAGTGCCTGATAAGAAGTAGAATCTATTTTTAGTGCAGTTTTGAAGTATTTCTCAGCATCTTTTTCTTTTATTTCGTCTGATAATGCTCCTGCTTTTATCCAACCATCTATTAGATAAGGATCGATCTCTGTTGCTTTTTTGAATGCGAGTAAAGCGCGCTTTGAATCACCTGATTCGTTCAGAACTGATCCCATTAGTAAGTAAGCATCAGCATTTTGTTTGTCTTTTTCCAGGATGGTTTTAATCGTCTGCATTGCTTCATCGTATTGCTTTAGGATCATTTCGTATTCGGTCAGTTTTAGTAAGGTCCGAATACTGTCAGGAAACATTCCGGAAGCTTTCTGCATCGTCAACAGCGCCATTCTAGACTGATAATAGTCCATATACGTATCTGCCAGTAAATGATAATATTTTGGCTTCAAGCTATCTATTTTCATTGCTGATGACAGGTCCAATATAGCTTCGTCATAGCCTTCAATGTCGTAATAATACTGTGCACGGTTAAATAATGCATCAGCATTATTAGGGTTCTTTTCAACTATTTCATTGAGTGCATCCAGCTGTGGATCAGGTTTGGCTTTAGGCTTGTCATCTACTTTATCGCTTTTACAAGCCACCAGACTTAAAAGGAAAATGACAAAAACAGATTTAAATAGCAAAGTAATATTTGGCATAAAAGTATATTTCAATTTGAATAACGAAAAAAAAGTAAAGATAGAACCTTTCCAATAAAAATTAATTTTCAGAAATAAGACTGTCATTCACACGCACAAGAATAGCCCATATATAATAAAACAGTATATTTGACAAAAAAAGTCATGTATTTTACAGAGGAAATAATAGAGAAAATATTCGAACAAGAGATAGAGTCAGACAATGACCCGGTAATGGAGTTGGAGAATATCGCTGCCGATCAGCCGGCGCTGATATCTTATCTGGGTCAGGAGAATCTTGAACTGTTAACTGAAGAAGAATTTGATTATTGCGCTTTTCTGGTCACCATTATCTATAAGACATATGCACAGAGTGGTCTTGAAATGGCCATGATCGAACCTGATCAAATCGATGCAGCTGAAGAATTGAATTGGGAGAAAATCAATGCCTCGGAAGGAAAAAAATTCAAACAACGCATTGATTCTCTTTTTGAAGGATTCTCACAAGAAGATCTACTTGCCTTTGTGGAAGACGCACTCGAAGCGGATGACCTTCCCATCGTAACGAATGAAGGCAGGGAACCGATGTTCATAATATTAAAGACGATCATTGATGTGCTGGAGGAGAGTGTGAAAGTAAGATAGTATATCAGTATTTCAGTATAACAGTACAACAGAGCCTCAGTTGAGTAGTCGTGAGTATGATACTAGGTAGAATATCATTATGATAATATCGTTATGCACAAGAACTTTTTAGAAATGAGCTAGTAGAAATCAAAACCAGGCTAATTTACGTACATAACTAAAACGCAAAGTACTAAAGTGCCAATCCGCTCCTTCTAACCTCTTAACCTCCTAATTTCCATGCCTCGCAAGCCATTCATAATCTTATCCATATTCCTACTTTCCTGGCTCGTCACGGCGCAGAGTTGCATGAAGATGCGTATCAGTGATACCAAGGCTGTTCAGGAGTTTAGAGAAGCGGGCGTTGTCCTGCATATTGAAGACTTTGATGTGGATGGATTTAATTTGCATGCAGTCCATACGGGCGATGATACGTTGCCGACATTATTTTTTATCCACGGTTCACCGGGGAGTTGGAATGCATTTGAGGTTTATTTGAAGGATAAAGACTTGCTCAAAAAATATAGAATGTATTCTATTGATAGGCCGGGCTTTGGTTATAGCCAGTTTGGCAATGATATGAATATGGAGGACCAGGCGAAAATCATATATCCATTTATAAATTCAATCAAAAACGGCAAGCCTCTTTACATTATTGGACATTCGCTTGGCGGTCCTATATTAGTAAAACTGGCGGCAGATCATCCGGATGATTTTAAAGGAATGGTCATACTAGCAGGTTCAATAGATGCGGACGAGGAGCCAAAGGAATTATGGCGTGGATTGTTGTATTATACTCCACTGCAATATTTCATGCCGGGTGCGTTTCGACCTAGCAGCAATGAGATTTGGGCATTCAAGAAGGAATTAAAAGACCTGGACGATGAGATAAGAAATATATCTTGCGATGTCTATGTGGTGCATGGTGACAAGGATGCGTTTGTGCCTGTTGGCAATGCTTACTATGCTCAAAAAGCTATGATCAATGCTCGTTCATTTCATTTGAAAATATTAAGGGGGGCGCCACACTTTATTCCTTGGGAGCCATGGTATGGGGAGGTGAAGGAGGTGTTGATGAATATGAATTGATTTAATTTTAAACTAGTTGGAAATAGAATTATCCACTTTTAAAATGTATTTCTGATAATGTTTGAAGTTTGAAGTTTGAAGTTTGTCAAGGGTGTTATGATTGTTTTATTTCGACAATACAACTTTCATAAATCTGCCGAAACTATTCCCTTTTTTTATAAAAATTAGTGAGATTCCTTCTAATCATATTAAGGTTTTATTCTGCATTATCTTTTGCTATGAAAACTATTGACTTTGAGACAAATTCTGCAATGTTTGAAGAAAACTGTACAAAGCAATCAATCTTTCGCTTTTAGGTGTTTGATTTAATTTGTAATAGTTACGATCGGTTCTGTAAATTGTATCTGCCAAGGTAAAATATATTTCCATCTCAGGCGGTATAGGAATACCAAGTTCTTGCAATTCTTTTTTGCATCTTGATATATATTTATACACTTCATATTCTGCAGTGACATCTCCTCCTGACTGATTGTATTCGTTTATTTTGGCGCCTATCATCTCTACCTGTGAAAGGATACTTTGTTTATGACCTAATTGGGATTTATCGTATGATTTCATCATTGCGCCCGGAGCTAGATAAGCTTCTTTATTAAAGAAATTTGCCTCCATTTGTTTTGCCGATATTAATTCCGCACGAATTGGTTTGTCACGATCGGATGCCTTGTTATACCTTACCTCCAAGGCATCTACTTCCTGAAGCAATTTATAATAATTATTCCTGTCATTGTCTCCGAGTTTATCAGCCCATCTTTGAATAAGATCAGTGTCCAGGCCTTTTATTAACCGTTCAACGCGTATCATTTCTGCAGGATTACCTTTAGCATGGTGCAACATTCTCGCATACATGAGAACTTCACTCTTGGCATGGATTCTTGCATCTATACCTGCAAAAGCTTTACTGTCCTTATGGTTCGCATATTTGGTAAGGCGACCTGCATGTGTAAATAAAGAAACTTTGAAGATTTTTTCATAATTGCTTCCATACATTTTGCGAAGCTTTGAATCCAATAATACTAGCATACGACCGGCATTTTCACTGGTGACATTGAAATCCAGGTCACTTGTAGGTGTACTGGATGCATCTCCCAATAATTCAGCATTATAACTATCCAGATCCTGAACTATTTTTTCCCTTATTCTTGTCATCCGATCGAGTATTTTCTTGCCTTCCGGAGTTTGATTTAGGAAATAATGAATTTCATCCCATGTTCCAATTTGTTCCAACCCAGCTACAATCTCACGGTCGGTATAAATATCCAAATTCTTTGGATCAATTGGGCCAGTGCGCTCTGGTGCTGCGCCATGACCATGAGGAGGGACGACGTCCACTTGTGTATTTTCATTGTCCTTAAATTCATTTTCATTGGGTTGTTGTTCAGTGGCCGTTTGGTCAGAAAGAAGATCTTCCGGTGTCACAGCCTTATGTTTGGCAGTAACCTTGCTGCTACTATGAAGTTTGGCCTCCTCGTTTTCTTTTTTATTCACTAATTCATTGTACTCTTTTTCTTTTCTATTCACAATTAAATCAGGGTCAATCGAAAGTGAATCCCGCGAACCATCTCTTTTGGTATATTCAATTTTAAATTCCCACTTACCATTTCCTGAGCTAGTTGCTATAAATCGGCTTTCCAGGATTTCGCCTGACTGATGTGTAAGAATGGAGGATTCCAGATATTGAGGGTTTTTTGGACTTTTTCCTCTAATCAAATGCCGAAAATCACCCATCGAAGCAAGTGAATCCAAGACGGAGTGTCCTCTGGAAGGATGAGTATGGTGCACTAAATCATAATTGCCATGACTATTAAAATCAACATTGAATGAAGATCCCTGCACTACAAAATATGTAGGAGGGTCAGTATTGTTATCTCGCCACAGTCCAACTTCGCGTTGGGGGTCATTATTGAAGACATCTTCCATAGTTCTTTTTCCTTGTGATTCGGATCTGATCAAATCCCCACCAGGATCCAGATATATAGCCCCTTCCGGAACATCATGCAGAATCACTTCCTCTCCGGAGCGGTATAGTTTCATATCACGAATATCGCGTAAGGCTTGTTGTGCCTCCAGCACAGTGTCCCTGGTTACTTCATTATTCAGCAGGGCATAAGCCTCCTCGGCGGCTTTTTGTTTTTTCGTTAGATCATGCAGATCTGCTTCCATAGATTCCAACTCTTTACGTTCAGAGCGTCCAGGTTTTTTTCCTTTTCGGGTCATTTCGTTTTGAATGGCATTGATTTTAGCCTCGATTGATGTTTTTTCAATATCTATGTGTGTTAATTCTGATGTTAAGGAATCTGACAATACGACAGGATCTGTTTGGTAATGAATTGGATCGCTAATTGCGCTGCCATGCTGCGGCATATCAGTATGTAATGTAGCAGAAGGTTGTTCGATTTGACCATTTGTGGAATTGACCGTATTTCCGTCATGCGCAATGACTGAAGGGTCTACGACGTCATTCTGATGAGATAATGTATCTGATGACGTGTTTTTAGGAGGAACAATTGTTTTTTTAACTGAATCCAAAGCCTTCTGATATGGTGCAGTTACTCTTGATACAACCATACTCTGGAACATTCCTTTAAAGTAATTTTCAAAACTTTCACCAGGTGGTACTCCTTTAGCGATATCAATACCAAGAGAATGGATACTTCCCAAAGCTTGTTCAGCAACTTCATTGATGATTTTGACCTTCATCACCTGTGCTGCAAACCCTGTACCTTTAGCAATTTTAGCAATACCCTTCGTGGCGAGTCCTCCCATCATCCCATCGACCATACCTGTGACAAAGTCCATGCCACAATTACTGAGATCATATCGCTCATTTTTCATAATCTTGTTCGTAACTACACTTGTAGCTCCACTGATTAATCCACTTGCTATGATTCCTCCCAAACCCGGCAATAGTGCAGAGGCCGTAGCTGCCACCAATGCCTGAACGATCATGGTAGCAATTCCTTCTACTTTATCTCTTGTTTCTTCAAAATTGGCTCTGGTTTCTTTTGCATTTTTAATACCTTCTTCCAGCCCTGCCATTTCTTCCTTATCGATAGTGCCATCATCGAATTTTGCAATTTCAAGATCTACTTCTACCTCCCTCATTTCATTGGAGGCACTTAGACCCGCAGTGCTTCCCATATTCGTAAGAGCGGCACCTAGTCCGGAATTTGCCTTACGCAATAACCGTCTATCCTCTTTGATGCGCGCTGTAGGGTCATCCCACAAAAGATCCTCTACATGTCTAAGATGTTTTTGTCAGATACGTAGGTTTCTCTTTTGAAATATTCCCAATGTGCTTTGAAAACCTGTTTTCTATCTTCTGGCAATAAATGAAGCAAATAATGAGTGGACCATTCTCTATCTTTACTATTGATGATGTGGAGAAAAAACTGTATGTCTGATTCAATTTTCAAAAGATTTAAAAATTCATTTTTATCCTTTTCCTTGGAAGGCAAAAACATATAGACCAACATTTCTTCAAGATAATCATTTCCTTTTAATGACTTACGTAAAACATTGAAACTACCTTGAGATATACTATATCGTACATAACTTTTAAATGAATCGTAATCCCACAGCGAGCCTTCTGTTATTAATTGAAACCCTGGGTCGTTGGAATATTGGAGATTGTATACGACTTTGTATTTATTAAGTTTATCGTCATTGTAATTAATTTTTATGAAAGTATCTGTTACCAACTTTTTAGCGCTCAGGTCCATTTTGCAGAAAATTGGAAAGGCTTTTTTTTCATCTGTTTGAAATACATGGACAAATCTTTGAACTAGACTTTCTTTTCCCGAGAGAATATCGTCTACTTTTGAAAACTCTGACTCAATTTTTTTACCTTTCTCTTTGTCGCCAAAAGAGTAATTGAGTTCTTTTGTGGAGTTATAGAAGTCTTTGATTTCCTCTTTCAAGCTCCATCCAGATTTTGTTTTTTCTGCATTACCAAACGATTTCGTGTATTCTCCTTCTATTTGTTCTCCTGTCATTCCCTCATCTATTCCTTCCCTTATGGCATTTTGCAGGTCTGTTATGTTTTTGTCTCCAAAAAGTGCCATCCGAATTTTGTCTACAGGACGCACTCTGCCGTAGCAAAGTATTGCCTTGGCTTTAATGTTGTCATCCGACGTCCAGTCCATGTCATCATCGATACGTCCGGCTATGTACCAATTATTGACTGCTCCTGTGATAGGAAGCGCCCCCTTGCCTTCAGTGTCTGAAGCATAGTCGGTACTATATTCTGTTTCAAGTTTTTGTATACCTATGTCATATGCCTGCTTCATCGAGAAGTTCACATTTCCTTCATCGGTGCCTGCACCTTTTACAGCGATATAAAATTTATCTGCAGGACGCAGCTTTCCTGCTTTCAGATAGGCCCTTGCCATAGGCCATGTAAAGTCATCAAACTTAGTTTTTTGTTCAACAAATGTTTCAAGATCTTGACTATAAAGTTGATTAAATAAAGCGTTTCTTTCTTTTGAAAAAGGGAAAGTCATTTGCAGTAATCTGTACAATGGATCTCTTGCAGCGGTTAAGTTTATTTGATTTGCAACATTGCTGGTAGGAAATAGGCCATAATAACTACTGGCTCTCTCAAAATTCAATAGATCATGGATGCTTACCACCCAACCTGCCATATGTTCTCCGATTTTCTTTTTATATGCATCAAATTTTTGATAGCTAGCAAAACGTTCGGCCAATGAATTTGCAGCGATGGTATAATTTCCTTTCAACTCTGCCTTTCCTTTTTTGCTTATTTCATCGTAGATCGAAGCTTCTGATTGGATAGCCGCCTGTGTTTGAACATAATCAACAGTATTTGGCAAGTCAATTTTGAGAAAAAATGCATCAAAGACCCTGGCTTTGCCTTCATCGAGATACTCTTTATATTTAGCCAAATTCTGAACGACACTTTGGTGTTGAAGCTTTATTTCAGGATCTACAATATAATTGCTTTCTTCTTCTTTTGTTTGTTTTCCCGCCGTTGCAGCAGGAGTTGCTATTACTTTGAATTGAACTGCGGGCATGGCTGCCGCTCCATTTTCTAATTCAACCTTATGGTCTGCATCAGTTGCAACAGTAATTTGACGTTTACGATATTGTTTGGGCCGATAACTTTGCATTCCAAATACTGCTTTTCCAGCAATTTAGTGTTTTAATCAACTGAATTGTTACTTGCAAATGGCAAGATCTTGAGGCAATGGAATATTAATCTGCTTCAAGATTAAAAGTAATTGGAAGGGAATATTGAACCCGAACAGGAATACCATTTTGCATTCCTGGAGACCAGTCCGGCATAGTTTTAAAGAGTTCATAACAAACTCCTGTAATAGAATTGCAAAGTCCTCTGATGACCTTAATATCTGTTACTTCGCCATTCTTTTCAATTGTAAATTCCACGATGGCTTTACCAGTAATTCCATGTTTTTTTGCATCGTTTGGGTACTTTATGTTTGAATTTAAATATTCGTAAAATGCTCCTTGTCCCTTCTTAAATTGTGGTTTGGTTTCAGTGACTTTGATAATAGATTTGCCATCCTTTGCGATCACATCTTTTAGAACATATTCGCCTTTAATATACAAAACACTATCTTTTTTAATTCCGGTAGAATCATAGTTAAACGTCCATCCATTCAATTTCCCGTGTTCATACATTTCTGTACTTAACAATTCATTGAATCCATTATAATTTTCCCATAAACCGTCTTTTTCACCATTCAAATAATAACCGGTTTTGCCATCTACCAACCAGAGTCCTGACTGAACATTGTGGGAATATCTTCCATTCACATAAAGTGTCCCATCATCCAGCCATTCTTTATATGGCCCATGCTTTTCATTTTGATGAATAGAATTGTAGGTAATTAAGTGTGTAATTTGCTTTGTTTCCGGAAAATATATTTTTCGGATTAATTGGCTATCTGATAATTTTTCAAAAGTGGTATAATACGTTTCATCCAAAACTAAACTTCCAGGATCTAAATTACTTTTGAATTTACCGGCAAATTTACTTTGAGCGTGTAAAGAGTTGATCAGAATAAGCAGAATAGCTAGTATTCCCATGGGTGTTTTTGAAATTTTAAAACTCATTTCTATAGCTTTTTAAAAATTGAATACTTTTAATTTGGCTGAAATATAATGGAATTCAACTTTTTACCCCTTATCTTTACCATTCAAAATTCAAAATTTAACATTCAACATTTCCATGAAACTGCACAATAGAGTCAACGGCCGCGAACTGAAAGCAATATTGCAACAATCCGACGAAAAGCGGACTACCCTCTCTTTCTATAAATATTTTCATTTCGCCAATCCGGAACTGGTTCGAAATCATCTTTTCCTCACCTGGGATAAGATCGGTGTCATGGGTAGAATATACATCGCGCACGAAGGCATCAATGGACAGATATCCATACCGGATGCCCGAATGGAGGACTTTAACGCCTCATGCAGCGAACTGGAATTCATGAACGGCACCCGACATAATATCGCCATCGATGATGACGGTAAGTCTTTCTTTAAACTAAAAATTACTGTTCGCAAGAAGATCGTTGCAGATGGACTCGATGACTCCACTTTTGATGTCATGGATAGCGGAAAACATCTATCAGCTAAGGAAATGAATGCTATGCTGGCAGCAAAGGATACCGTTGTAGTAGACATGCGCAATCATTATGAAAGTGAAGTAGGTCACTTTGAAGGTGCCATCAGACCCGATGTGGAGACATTCAGAGAGTCGCTTCCAATCATAAGCGATATGCTGGCGGAGAATAAGGATAAAAACATCGTAATGTATTGTACCGGCGGCATCAGATGTGAAAAAGCAAGTGCTTATATGAAGCATAAAGGCTACCAAAATGTGTTTCAACTGGATGGTGGCATCATAGAATATGCCCGTCAGGTCAAGGAACAAGAACTCGTAAATAAATTCCTCGGCACGAATTTTGTTTTCGATGAAAGGCTTGGGGAAAGGATCTCCGAGGATATAGTATCCAAATGTCACCAATGTGGTGATGCTTGCGATAAGCATACCAACTGTGCCAATGACTACTGCCACTTGCTCTTTATCCAATGCGATAATTGCAAATCGGAATACGAAAATACTTGTTCATCCCTCTGCAAAGAATACTTACATATGCCGATCGAAAAGCAGATAGAAGCCGGAAAGAACAAGATTTTTAATGGTTCGAAGTTTGGAAAGGGGAGATATAATCCAAAAGTTGTCGGAGAAAACAATTTATTGAAGGCGTAAAACATTGCATTTGTCGACAAGTTGTATCCATTGGAAACTATTATGCATAACAAAGTAGTTTACATAGAAAATTAAACAAAACTCACATGGAATACAAACTAGCTTCATTATCAAAACGTTTCGTCGCCCTTTTCATTGATGCCACCATCGTCAGCGCATTGACAAAATTGGCTTTCTTCCCTTTTGGATTCAGTTTTAACTTGTTCAGCGATGGATTTAACTTCTGGAATGTTGCTGAATTTTCAGGAATGACAGCCTTCATCGGCTTAATTTACTTTGTTATCATGGAATCTTCTACCCGAAATGCAACGTTCGGCAAACAAATAATGCATCTGAAAGTGTATGATGAGGATGGAAATGGCCTCAATCTATCCAAAGCCATCATTAGAAACCTAGTGAAGGTAGTTTGTGGCAATACTTTTATCATCGGATACATAGTAGCAGCATTTACCAAAGACAAGCAGGCGGTTCATGATCTGGTAGCTTCGACAGTGGTAGTAGAAGATGCACCGGTGGCAGTATTAGAATGAAACAGTAGTGACGAGGCTTGCCCTTGTCCCTATCACATGAATTAAAAATATGAACCACTGCAAGGACAGGTCGCGACCTGTCCCTGCAGCTAGTGTTTAAACACGTCTTTTTTTTGTATATTTCAAAGTAAACTTTGATGACACCCCGACTTAGGTTAACCTAAGCCGAACCTCACGATCTGTCCTTATAGCTAGATTTTATACACATCTTTTCAAAAGGAAATATTATTGGAGAAAAGACAATGAAGTAATCGGTCTGCATCAAAATAATGACTGAACGGGGCTTGTCCTTGTCCGTATCTCATATTTTATGACTTGAGTTTCGAAGTTGCCTATTGCAATTGAGATCAATTCAAATAATTGGATCAACTTTAATTTTCTTAAATTTGTATAATCGGTTTCATTCGCTAAATTCAAACTTCGAAGCATAATTCTGACTTCTACCTTCTAATTTTTAGTGTTTCACAACAGCCTTCGGCAATCTAATCGTAAATGTTGTTCCTTTGCCTGGAGAAGTTTTTTTCACAAATATCTTTCCACCATGGTATTCTTCGATGATACGTTTGCTTAAGGATAGGCCTAGTCCCCAACCTCTTGCCTTAGTGGTGAAGCCTGGTTTGAAGATGTTTCCTGCTTGTTTTGACGTCATACCTTTGCCCGTGTCTGATATATCTATGAAGACATTATTTGGATCTTCGTAGACTTCAGCTCCTATCACTCCTTTACCTTCCATTGCATCGAGGGCATTTCGGATGAGGTTTTCAAGTACCCAGTCAAACAAAGGAGCATTGACACTGATCTTGATTAGCTGGTCATTTGGAAATTGTGGAAATACAAATTCAACTTTACGGGGCGCCCTTTTACCCATATAAATCCTTGTATTTTCCAAAAGCTGGTACACATCGTTTTGCGTAAGCACAGGGATAGAACCTATTTTTGAAAATCGATCAGCAACTCTTTCTAGTTTTTGAACATCATTGTTGAGTTCGCTGAGAACTTCCATCTGATCAGGATCATCTTCGGCCATCACTTTAAGATGCTCTATCCATGCGATGATAGCTGAAATAGGAGTGCCAAGTTGATGCGCTGTTTCTTTAGCCATACCGACCCACAATCTGTTTTGCTCTGATTTTCTAGCAGCCGAGATGCCCAGATATCCCATGCCAATGAAGACAGAAAGCAGCAGAAGTTGGATGTAAGGGAAATAGGTTAAATAGGTGTACAGCCTGGAATTCTTGTAGTAAACCTTTTGGTTCACGAATTCATCTTTAATGTCAATAGGTTTGTAGCCGTTCGATTTAATCTCTTTCAATTGGTCTTTGAGAAATAGTGTATCTTCATTTAATTCATCTGAAAAATTCACTGCAGTAATGATATTGTCCTTATTATCCGTTAGGATGGCCGGGATTTTAAAATCCTGTGTTAATTGTAGAGATATGTCATTTGTCACATCAGAGGCTTTGGTCAAATCCTCAATGGCACGAGCATATAATTGTACACTTTTTTCCTCCCCTTCCTTGAGTTTGGTTGCAAGAAATGTAGTATACAACATAGAAATGACCAACACCAAAATGCCAATGATGATGAGATATGTTTTCCAGTAGGTCCTGAAATCAAATATTCTAAGCAAAAGAATTATTTCTTAGTTAAGATAAAGAATAGAACACTCCAAATGTAAATAATATTTTGTGAAAGCAGGTTTTTTTGAATGTAGGTGTGTAATTCATAGCAATGGAACGAAGATGAAAATAAAAATGGAACGCAGATGACGCTGTTAAAAGGGATTTCGCTGATAAACATAAATTAAGCATTGACAATAGAAAGTTGCTTACCGTATTTATATTAAAGGAGATTAGATTAAATAAGAAGTTGTCCAAATCTGCTCAATCTGCGTCATCCGTGTTCTATCCCATGTGTCTTATCCTCTGCCATTAAATTCAAAAATCCATCCATAATTCATCCCGAAAAGAAATAATATCTAATTTCGCCGGTGAGTAAAGGTTCATTTTAAAGATATTTGCACAAAATTCTCTATGAAAATAGCTGTAAACACAAGGTTTCTCATCAAAGGTAAAATGACCGGACTTGGACATTTTACTTTTGAATTATTGAAACAATTGGTGGTGCAACATCCTGAAGATGAATTTATCTTTTTATTTGACAGAAAAATTGACCCTGACTTTGTTTTTGCTTCGAATATAACACCTGTCATGGTCTTTCCACCTGCCCGAGCTCCTTTTCTTTTCTATTGGTGGTTTGAGTGGGCCATTCCTTCAATTGTCAAAAAATATAAGGCTGAAGTATTTCTTAGCCCCGACAATTTTATGTCACTTAGCTTGAATATACCAACAGTTCTCGTCATTCATGACCTTGCTTTCGAGCATTTCCCTGCAGATTTATCATTTAGTAATAGATGGTATTATAAACATTTTATGCCGCTTTTTGCCCGGAAAGCTGCGAAGATTGCAACTGTTTCATTGGCAACTAAATTGGATATTATTGGCCAATATAACATCCCTTCAGATAAGATCGAGGTAGTTGGTCTTGGCTTGAATGAAGGGTTTGAACGGCCAGAAGAAGGTATTGAACCGGAAGATTATTTTGTGCACATAGGAACAATTCAGCCAAGGAAAAATATAGTCAGGCTGCTGGAGGCATTTGAGGCTTATAAGATGAAAAGCGGAAATGCCACCAAATTGATCTTCATTGGCGGCAAAGGTTGGAAGGATGCCCCGATCTATGAGTATCTTAACAAAATGCAGTTCAAAGAAGACGTTATTTTCGAAGGGTATTTGACTAATCAGGAAATTTCTGAAAAACTACAAAAAGCAATCGCTTTGCTATGTGTCTCCTACTTTGAAGGATTTGGAATGCCAGTTATAGAAGCCCAGCAATGTGGTTGCCCGGTGATATGTTCGAATATTAGTTCGTTGCCGGAAGCTGCAGGAAGTGGTGCTTTGTTGGTTGACCCTTATGATGTCGCGGCAATAGCTGATTCAATGGCACTTTTGAAAAATGATGCAACTTTAAGGAGACATTAATTCAAAGGGGGTTTGAAAATGTTGTAAAATACTCCTGGAAGTTGACATCCAAAAAGGTATGGAACTGTTTATCATCAGTTATTAATCAAACTGTTTTGTGAAAATAATGCTCGGAGGCTCGGAGGCTTGTCGAAGTTTTTAACTTCGATACAATATTTAGAAGTTTTAACTTCATCATAATATCTTTAAAGAGAATCCTCAAATTCAACTGAAATTATATCGCTATCAAAAAAGAATTAAGTTAAATTTATTCAACCCACTCCGGGGTTGTAAGCGTGGCTATCTCCCCCGAGTTGCAATCGGGGCTATTGTCATTCAACCCCCCGCCGGGGTTTTAAGTTATTATTGCATCAAAATCATAAGCTTTACGACAAAGGCATTTTACCAGAAGTTTTAAGAATTTTCACAAAATTTTCACAAATGAATTAGTATTAGATGTGAAGCATCATTAGTGCAATCAGTGGTTAAAGATATTATTGTTTTTAAAAGCTTGTCGGTGTTTAACTTGATACAATAATTAGAAGGTTTTAAGTTCTTCATAATACCTAGGAAAATGCCAAAACTTTCATATTCACAGCCTAATTAACAGGTTATCAGCCATTTATTATTAAATTCTTGGTATTAATTTAAACGTTTCTTCACCCTGGTTCACACCTGATTCACAACTTGATTTTAAATAAATCAAATAATTCTTCCATCATTTCGGCTTCAAACATTCTATATTTGCAAGCAAAAAATAGCCGACATGAGCCAGATATTAATCGAATGTGTTCCCAACTTC
This sequence comes from Candidatus Brachybacter algidus, assembly GCA_016711705.1. Classification (GTDB taxonomy): domain Bacteria; phylum Bacteroidota; class Bacteroidia; order Chitinophagales; family Saprospiraceae; genus Parvibacillus; species Parvibacillus algidus. The sequence goes on from JADJSK010000014.1 coordinate 28,517, forward strand.
AGTGAGGGACGTGATATGAATGTAATTAATGCCATCGCTGATTCTATCAGAGCCGTGGAGGGGTGACCTTACTGGATGTTGATCCCGGAAAGGCGACAAATCGTACAGTGTTTACCTTTGTTGGTCATCCGGATGCTGTGTGTGAGGCTGCATATATAGCTATTGGCGTCGCTGGCCAACTCATCGATATGAGTAAACACAAAGGAGCTCATCCTCGCATGGGTGCGACCGATGTTTGTCCACTCATCCCCATAGCCGGAATAACCTTGGATGAATTAATTCCTTATGCTCAGAAATTGGGACAACGAGTAGCAGAAGGACATGGCATACCAATATATCTATATGAGGCAGCAGCTGCTTCTCCTGATAGAAAAAGCCTGGGCGATATCAGAAGTGGTGAATATGAAGGGTTCGTGACAAAGATCAAAGACCCTCAGTGGAAGCCGGACTTTGGTGCAGCAATATTCAATGAAAGGTCAGGTGCCACTGTAATCGGGGCCAGAGACTTCCTGGTAGCTTATAATGTCAATCTCAATACAACTTCTGTTAAAAAAGCTAACGGCATTGCCTTCGATATTCGTGAAAATGGTCGCATCATGAAAGTCAATGGTGAAGCTGTCCTTGATGAAAATGGAGAACCTATCCGTCAACCCGGCAAACTAAAAAGTGTCAAAGGAATTGGGTGGTTTATAGAAGAATACGGCATCGCACAAATCTCTATGAACCTCACTAATATCAATGATACACCGCTGCATGATGCTTTCGAAGCATGTGTGGAAAGTGCACAAAATCGGGGTATCAGAGTTACCGGATCGGAACTTGTTGGTATGGTGCCAAAAAAAGTATTGATCGATGCAGGTAAATATTTCTTGCAGAAGCAAAAAGCATCTTCAGGACTTTCAGAATTGGAATTAATGAAATTTGCTGTAAGATCGATGGGGCTGGAAGAAATTGCTCCATATCCTCTTGACAAGAAGGTCATCGAATATGCGATTGCCAAGAAGGAAGACTCCAGACTTGTGAATCTTTCATTGACAGAGTTTGCTAATCTGACAGCATCAGAATCTCCGGCACCGGGTGGTGGATCTGTTTCGGCTGCTGTTGGGGCATTCGGCATATCGCTGGGGACGATGGTTGCAAATCTTACAGGAAGTAAAAAAGGTTTTGAAAAAAATTGGAAAAATTACAGTAAATACGCCGTAAAAGGACAAGAGATAAAACAAAAATTGCTTCAACTCGTAGATGAAGATACCCAAGCCTTCAACGGTATTATCGAAGCAGTAAGAATGCCCAAATCCAATGAAGAAGAATTAGCTGCAAGAAAAGAAGCTATGATCTCTGCAACGAAACACGCCATCGAAATACCTTATGAAGTAATGAAAACAGCTGCGTTGGCCATTCCGATCATAGCTGCCATGGTAGAAAAAGGCAATCCTACCAGCCTTTCAGATGCTGCTGTGGGTGGACTTTGTCTTCAGACAGCCGTGACAGGTGCTTACTACAATGTAAAGATCAACTTGCAAGGTTTGGATGATGCGGATTACAGTGTGTTTATGACGGCGCAGGCTACCACATTGTATAGAAAGTCAATGGATGAACTTAGTGAGATCCAAAAGTCAGTGGAAAAGGTACTTTGATTTATGTCTGAAAAGAAAAAAGTGCTCGCCATTATAGGCAGTACCAGAGCTAATTCTTCCAATTTAAGATTGGTAAAATGCATCCAGCACATGACTGCTGATGTTTTTGAAATGAATATTTTCAATGAGATCGACACGCTGCCTCACTTCAATCCGGACCTTGACAAAGAAAACCCTCCTGAAAGCATTGTGAATTTCAGAAAACTGATATCGGAGGCAGATGGTGTGCTGATCTGTACGCCTGAATATGTGTTTACACTGCCCGGCAGTCTCAAAAATGCTTTGGAATGGTGCGTTTCTACCACTATTTTCTCTCAAAAGCCTACCGGCCTAATCACAGCTTCCGCCAATGGAATGATGGGACACGAATCCTTACAATTGGTGATGAGAACCATTGAAGCTAAGTTTGCAGAAGATACCACACTCTTGATATCAGGTATCAGTGGAAAGATCAATATGGAAAATGAGATCACGCATCCTCAGACAGCTTTATTGATTAATAACTTTATAGAATCTTTTTTAAAGATTTTTGTTACCGATTAATTCTGGTTATAAATATGTTCATTATTCCAAAATGAAAAACCAAAATTTAATAACCTGAAATGAAAAGGTCCATTTTATTATCTTTACTTTATTGTACGAAAAGTTTTAAATAATTAAGATAAGTTGGCTTTTTACTGCAATGTAATGAAACACCACTTTAAAAGACCAATATCAAAAAAATATGTACACATACAAAATACATTTAAAAAAAGAAGCTGAAGGCGGTTACACTGTTTCGGTACCTGTATTGCCTGGTTGCATTACATACGGTGAAGATGTTGACGAGGCTATAGCAATGGCTAAAGAAGCCATTAAGCTCTATATTGAAGAATTACAAGAAAGAGGCGAAGTCATACCTGATAATAGCAATACATTGGAATTCTCCTTAACCCTCGAGGCAACATGAACCTATCCCCAAATCGCCTCATTATTTTTTTAGAAGAAAACGGCTTTATTTTCAAACGATCCAAAGGCTCACATCAATTGTATTACAATCCTAATTCTAAAAAAACGATTATCGTGCCTTTCCACGGTGGAAGGGACATGAAAAAAGGTACTTTTTATGCTATCTTTAGACAGGCTGGACTTTATAAAAATGATTTAGTGTAAATTTATTCAATAAACTTATATCACCCATATAATTCAGAAGTTCAGATTTTTTAAAATCACATATTGGCACTTTTGTAAAGTTTAAATAAGGAAGTTTTTTGGTCGAAGCAAACCATACTTTCAGCGAAAACCTAAAATAAAATGGGTATTTTTCGTAAATTGCGCATCTTTTTTCAATCTAACCAAATTAATATATGAATAAAATATTTATGAAAAAGCAGTTGAAAGCAATCCTTATAGCAGGAGTTTTCGCTTGCGCCCTCCCTTTCGCCATGCAGGCTCAGGTCGAAGGCATTACTAAAGGGGTTACTGTGGAAGGCATCACAGAATATACAATTGAGAAAAATGGCATGAAAGTGTTGCTTTTCCCTGAACCATCCAAACCTACAATTACTGTAAATATCACTTATCTGGTAGGTAGCCGTCATGAAGGTTACGGTGAGACAGGTATGGCGCACCTTTTGGAGCACATGGTGTTCAAAGGTACTCCTAATCACAAAGATATTCCTGCGGAATTGACTTCTCATGGGGCGCGTCCAAATGGAACAACATGGTTGGATAGAACGAATTATTTCGAGACTTTCTCAGCTAAAGATGAAAATCTTGAATGGGCACTTAGCCTTGAGTCTGACAGAATGGTTAATTCATTTATAGCGAAAGAGGCTCTTGAAAGTGAAATGACTGTAGTAAGAAATGAATTCGAAAGTGGTGAGAATGATCCAACCAGCATCCTGATGGAGCGCGTGTTGTCCACATCATTTCTTTGGCATAATTATGGTAAATCTACCATTGGTGCAAGAGCGGATATAGAGAATGTTCCTATCGAAAGATTGCAGGCATTTTATAAAAAATACTATCAACCGGACAATTCAGTATTGGTGGTAGCAGGTCAGATCGATGTGGAAAAGACATTGAAAATGATCAAGAAATACTTCGAACCAATACCAAAACCGAACAGAAAAGAAAATCTTTTGTATCCGACTTACACAGCTGAACCTACTCAAGATGGAGAAAGAAGTGTCGTGCTTAGAAGAACAGGTGATGTACAGGCTGTCATGGCTGCATATCACATCTGCCCTGGTGCACATCCTGACTACGCAGCATTGGAAATGTTAACTTCTATCCTTACTGATAACCCTGGTGGTATCATGTATAAGGAATTGGTAGAAAGCAAAAAAGCAACTGATGTATTTGGGTTTAGTTTTGAATTAAAAGAGCCGGGAGTCATGATGTTTGGTGCATCTATACCTTTAGATAAATCATTGGAAGAAGCTAAGGCAACATTTTTAAGCAGACTGGACAAAGTATCCGGTATGACTTTTACACAAGAAGAACTTGATCGTCAGAAACAAAAAGCTTCTAAAGGCTGGGAAATGGCTTTCAATAACGTAGAAAGAGTAGGAACCAATCTGAGTGAATATATCGCACAAGGTGACTGGAGACTAACTTTCATCGGTCGTGACAATATTAAAAAAGTGACTTTAAATGATCTTAAAAGAGTTGCTAAGTTATATTTCAAAAGTTCAAACAGAACTTTTGGAGAGTTTATTCCTGACAAAAATCCTGATAGAGTAGAAGTACCGGGCGTGGTTGATTTTGCCGCTATTGTTAAAGATTACAAAGGAAATGAGGCAGTGAGCGAAGGTGAAATGTTTGACCCTTCTCCATCTAATATTGATAAAAGAACGAGCACAGCTAAAGCTAAAACAGGTAATTTTGAAATAGCTATGTTGCCGAAGGAAACAAGAGGTGATGTCGTAATAGCTAATATAACATTCAGAATGGGTGATGCTACAAGCTTGAAGGGCAAGGCTGCCACAGGCGACCTTACAGCTTCTATGTTGAATAAGGGAACTAAGACAATGAATAAGCAACAGATATCTGATGCTTTCGACAAGTTAAAATCCAGGGTGTCTATAAGTGGAGGCGCAACTAACTGCAATGTCAGGGTAGAAACAACAAGAGAAAATCTTAAACCGACTTTGGCTATTATCGCTGATATCCTTAAAAATCCAGCTTTCCCACAGAATGAATTCGAAATTCTGGTTAATCAGGAAGTAAGTGCTATCGAAGCTCAGAAGGGTGATCCTCAGGGGCTTGCAAGTGTTGAATATTCAAGAGCGATCGCGAATTATCCTAAAGATGATCCGCGTTATACTCCTACAATGGATGAGAATATTGCAATGGTGAAGGCTGTTAAATTGGAAGATCTTAAGAAATTCCATACAGACTTCTATGGTGCTACAGATGCTACTGCTTCAGTAGTAGGCGATTTCTCTAAAGAGGAGATTGAAAAAATGATGATGGAAACATTCGGTACATGGAAAGCTAAGAATCCTTACAAAAGGATGGCAAGTCCATTTCAAGCTGCTACACCGGGTGAGAAAAACATTAATACTCCAGATAAATCCAATTCACTTTATCTTGCTGGTTTCAATGTAGAATTGAAAGATTCTGACCCTGAATATCCGGCTATGGTTTTAGCGAATTATATCATGGGTGGAGGATTCCTTAATTCAAGGCTTGCTACACGTATTCGCCAGAAAGATGGTTTGAGCTATGGAGTTGGTTCTCAATTTAGCTCAAGTGCTATGGACAAGGCAGGTAACTTTACTGTGTATGCGATCAGTGCTCCTGAGAATACCGAAAAAGTAAATGCTGCTGTCAAGGAAGAGATCGCTAGAGTCAACAAAGAAGGATTCACAGCGGAAGAGCTTGAAGCTGCCAAGTCTGGATTGTTACAATCAAGACAGGTTAGTCGTGCTCAAGATGCTTCTTTATCAGGTACATTGAACAATAACCTATTCATAGGACGTACAATGGAATTTGATGACAAAATAGATAAAGCTATTCAGGCACTTACACCTGCACAGGTTAATGCGGCATTCAATAAATTCATCTCACCATCGAAATTGGTTGTGATCAAGGCGGGTGACTTTGAGAAAAATGTGGAGAAAAAACCTTAGTCTGAAATGATGAAAAATAAAAGATGAAGGATGAAAAATATACCATTCTAAATTAATTTTTAATCCTACTATTTTTCTTTGAAATAAATATGAAGAGGAGTACCGATCTGGTTTCTCCTCTTTTTTTTATCAATATATAGTATCAGTACTAAAATAAATTATAGTGCCTTCCATTTGTTTCAATTAAAAATAAAAAGATTATGAATATGGGACTAAAGTCCAATCATACTTATCCTTCGATCCGTCGGTTAAAACCGACGGTAAGATATTGGTGGTCACCAATTGTATTTATCAGATGATTAGAGTAGCTTTTGAAGTAGTATATTCTATGATTATATAAACAACCATACCACTCTAAGCCCAGCAGGCTTGCCTGACTGTCTAGGCAGGGGAGACATACATCAGCGAGGTACGCAGTGCCTCGCATATTTCCAACAATCTTTTCAGAGAGGGCCAAAAGACCTTTGTAAGTGAATATTACAGAGAATTACCTGAAGTTTAAAGTTAAAATCACAATTTTTTGGCAGCATATTGGACAAGCTCACCGTTTACTATTCCAAGCTAAATCATTGACCAAATTTATCTTTCAATCTGTTTATATCAAAGCAATTTCTTGAGTCGTTTCACGTTTGTAAAGCGCCGTAGATATATATTAACAGATTGCAATGGAGGATTTTAGGTCATTAATTAGTAAACTACTCAAATAAAATCTAAATTTGCGCCTCAAAAAATTGATTTTCAATAGATTGAAGGTCATTGGTTTTTGAACTTAAATTTCAAACATCCATTTATAATAATTTGATACAGATGCATTTAAATATTAAGTTTTTATTCACTTCTTTTCTTTTTGTCATAGCTTTTTTATCTTTCCAAGGCACTGCTTTGGCTCAAGAGGATAAAGATAAAATGTTTGAAATCGGTTCATTGAAGGTGGTTGGAGCTAAATTCAGTGATGAAAACGCTATTATGACCATCTCCGGACTCAAGGTCGGTGACGTCATACAAGTGCCGGGACCAAAGATTTCAAAAGCAGTTAAAGCTTTATTAAATCTTAAATTATTCTCGAATGTCGAGATAATCAAAGAAAAAACAATCGGACAGGTCATCTTTATTGAAATAAAAGTTGAAGAGCGCCCCAGACTGCTTGGGTGGTCATATACTGGAATTAAAAAATCATATCACGAGGATCTTAATAAAAAAATAGATGGCTACCTACTCAAAGGAGGCATCGTCACTGAGAATAACAAACTCAACTCTATCAATGCCATCAAGGACTTCTTTATTGAAAAGGGCTATCTGGATGCTACAGCCACTGTCAGAGAGATCAGTCAGGACACCGCATTGAACCAAGTTAGACTAGTGTTCAATGTAAAAAGAAATTCAAGGATTAAGATTCAGGATGTCACCTTCACCGGCAATGTCAATGCAAAAGCAAGCAAGTTGCGCAAGAAGATGGGCGACACAAAGGTCAAAAGAAAACTTTTCTCCTCTTCCAAGTTCAATAAAGATAAATATGAAGCAGATAAAGCTGCCGTAATAGCCTACTACAACACATTAAGATACAGGGATGCCAAAGTAGTTTCTGATTCTGTATGGAGAGAAAAAGACGGAGATATTCGTATAAATGTAAATCTCAACGAAGGCAATAAATATTATTACAGAAACATCAATTTCAAAGGCAATACTTTGTATACTGATGAACAGTTGAACAATCGCCTGGGTGTAAAACTAGGTGATACTTACAACCAGGAAAAACTGGACGGCAGACTCCGTTTCAGTATGGATGGATCAGATGTAAGCTCACTATATCTCGATGACGGATATCTGGCTTTCAATATCGATGCAGTAGAAACAGCTGTAGATAATGATTCTATTGATCTTGAGATGAGGGTATTCGAAGGTCCGCAGTTTACAATTGATAAGGTCATTATCAAGGGCAATGACAGAACTAATGAATATGTCATCAGAAGAGAATTATATACTAAGCCTGGGCAAAAATTCAGCAGACAAAATCTAATCAGGTCTCAAAGAGAAATCGTCAATCTTGGTTATTTTAATCAGGAAGCAATTGGTATCAATTACCCTGTGAATCAAAAAGCCGGAACGGTAGATATCGAATACACTGTAGAAGAAAAACCAAATGATCAGCTTGAATTGTCAGCAGGATATGGTGGATATCAGGGATTGATAGGAACACTTGGGGTTACGTTCAATAACTTTTCATTGAAAAATATAACTAAGAGTGAGACTTGGAGACCACTGCCTCAAGGGGATGGTCAGAAATTATCTCTCAGAGCTCAGACTAACGGACGATTCTATCAGTCTTACAATGCTTCATTTACGGAGCCTTGGCTGGGAGGTAAGAAGCCTACTTCATTTACTGTAGGTGGATTCTATACCAGATATGCCAATATAAATGGCTCAACGGGCGAAAGTGTGGGCTATTACTCTATCGTTTCAGGAACTGTGGGCGTAGGTACCAGACTGAAATGGCCGGATGATAACTTCCTGGTGAATGCTTCAGTGAATCTACAGCAAAATAAACTACAAGATTATGGTGGGTTATTCACTGTTTCCAGTGGAACATTCAACAACTTTAATCTAAGGATGACCATAGCCAGGACTACTATCGCTGATCCGATCTTTCCTAGAGATGGTTCAAGGATATCTCTGACCGGACAGTTCACTCCACCATATTCATTATTTTCAAATAAGGATTATGGAGCTCTTGATATCGCAGATAGATTCCAATTTCTGGAATACCACAAGTGGAGACTCGATATGGAATTTTATAAATCCCTTATCGGTAAGCTAGTACTTAAGGTTTCCGGTAAAATAGGTATGATTGGCTATTATAACGAAGATGTAGGACTATCTCCATTTGAGCGTTTTGAATTGGGTGGTGATGGCCTATCCAATGCCAATACCGGGATCGTAGGTAAAGACATCATCTCTCTGCGTGGATACAATGTGGAAGATGTAAGAAGTGACAACAAGGTGACAAGTGATGGTGCTGCAGTATTCGATAAATTTTCTTTGGAGCTAAGATATCCGATATCTCTGAATCCTGGTTCATCTATTTTCGTCCTCGGCTTCCTGGATGGAGGAAATGCATGGAATAAAATTAGAGATTTTTGGCCTTTCGACCTTAAAAGGTCTACCGGTTTAGGTCTTAGAGTTTTCCTTCCTATGTTTGGTATTCTTGGTTTTGATTACGGTTTCGGATTTGATAAAACTAACCTAATCAATGAAGGAGCAAAATGGACGCAATTCGGTAAGTTCAGCTTTATACTTGGGTTTGAACCGGAATAGAGGATAAAGTATTAGAGTAAGATAGTATTAGAGTATGATAGTGTTTTCAAAGATCAACTGTAGGGATAGGTCGAGACCTGTCATCACAGTTGATCTTTGAAAATACGGAATAGGAGGAGCGTATTATTGTAGATAGTATAATAGTATGAGCGTAGGGATAAGGCTTGCCCTTGTCCGCATTAAGTTTAGCAACACAAATATCAGAAAGACATAAGGTCCGAAAGTCGTATCAATTAGGCCTGCCCTTGTCAACAGGGACAATAATTCATCCGATACTGGCGTCAGCCTCTAATTAAATAAATTAACCATATTTCAATTTGAGATCAGATCTTTCAGTAGTCATCATCGCCAATAATGCTTCTCTGCGCATTGGTGAAGTTATAGGCGCTGCACGAAGAGTAAGCAATGATATAGTTGTATGCGATTCAGGAAGCGATGACAATACTGTTGATATCGCAGAAGATCTGGGCGCCCGAGTAATTCATCAGGACTGGAAGGGATATAGTGCTACCAAAAATATTGCAAATTCCTATGCAGAAAACGATTGGGTGCTTTCACTGGATTCGGATGAGGTGATGAGTGAAGCATTAATTGACAGTATTGAAGGTTTGACATTTGAGGATCATAAAGTTTACTTACTTAATCGTTCTAATTATTTTTGTGGAAAGCAGATCAGATTCTCCAATTGGAGTCCTGATCATATTCCCAGACTTTTTAACAAGAAAGTGGCAAGTTGGACCGGAGACTTTGTACATGAAAAACTGAGTTTTGGGGACAATGTAAAGAAAGAGCTTCTGAATGGGAGACTTGACCATTATTCTTACGAATCTTATAGCCAAAGAATGGATAAGGTATTTAATTATGCCAAACTTTCTGCTCATGAAAGATTCCAGAAAGGAAAAAGGACCAATCTGATATGGACCATTCTGACTTCTATAAGTAAATTTATAATTACATACTTTATTCATCTTGGCTTTCTGGATGGGAAAGCTGGTTTTCAAATAGCACTCACTGATGCACTTGGCTCCTGGAAACGCAATAGAATCATGATGGAACTACAAAATGATCGGGTGCCGGAATGTTGCAAATGATATTTTAAGTCAATAATTTTAAGACATGATTTAATTAAACGTTAAGGAACAATTAAATCAAAGGTTCTATTCCGCTTAACTTTACTATATTATTCCAAATATTGTTTGCTTGTGTATCTTTGCACCTTAATATTTTAATCTTATCTATTAGGCATGAAGAATCTGTTTTTGATTTTCTCTTTTTTTGCATTTATTTTTGTTTCGAATATCAATGCACAGATCTATGACCCCGTGAAATGGAGTTCCAGCTCTAAGCAAATTAGTGATGACGAATTCGAACTCACATGGACTGCCAAAATCGAGTCAGGTTGGTATATTTATAGTCAATATATAGGTCCAGATGACGGTCCGAGTGCCACAGTAGTTGCTTTTGACAATCCAAAGGCTATTAAACTGATAGGTAAAAACATAGAAGGGGGGCATCTGAAGAAGAAATTCGATGAAATATGGGGTGTTGAAATCTCTAAATTCAGTGAATTAGCCACTTTTAAGCAAAAAATAAAAGTCCTGGATGACACAAAGCCGATAAAGGGCTATGTCAATTTCCAGACATGTGACAATTCCAAATGCCTTCCTCCAACAGATTATGAATTTAGTTTCAATCTGAAAAATAAGAAAAGCACTGGAATCGTCGGCCCAAATACTACTAAGGATGAGAAAGTAGCCGGGACTGATTCCAAAAGCGGAGATCCAGCAGAATTAGCAATAAAAACACCTGAAACACAAGTTGAAAATTCAGGTATCCTGCAACCAGTAAATTGGACAGCTTCTATTTCTAAAGATGGATCAGGCAATCCAGTCATAAAATTAATTGCGTCAATAGACAAAGGTTGGCATATCTATAGCCTTAACAATAAGGAGGATGGTCCTATTCCTATGAGTTTTATGTTGGACAAAGACACAAAAGGAGAAATAGATAAGAACATCATTGAAAATGCTAAGGATAAAACTAAGGCATTCGATAAGTTTTTTAATGTCAATGTCACTACTATTGATAACAGTGCAGAATATATTCTTACTCTGAAAAATACCGAAGAAGGAAAAATGATCTTTGGTACGGCTGATTATATGTCATGCAATGAAAAAACATGTGTTCCTTTGAATGCTTATTTCAGAATCTCGGCTGATAGAAACACAATTGAGATCATGAATAGCGAGTTTTCTGATGAGGACAAGAAGCCGGTCGTTTCAGGCGCTGATGCCGGTATTTTTCCCATCAACAACATACAATTGGACAAGCCATTATCCAATTGCACTACTTCGGCAGAATCTGAAGTCGCTAAATCTAGTTTACTTAACATTATCCTATTAGGATTCATCGGTGGATTGATCGCGCTTCTTACACCATGTGTGTTCCCAATGATTCCTTTGACGGTGAGTTTCTTCACGAAAGGAAGTAAAGACAAAAAGAAGGGCTTGACGAATGCGTTTTTGTATGGATTTTTCATTTTCGCAATCTATCTTCTGCTAAGTCTTCCCTTCCATTTATTGGATTCTATCAATCCAAATATTTTAAATGATATTTCGACGAATGTATGGCTGAACGTGGCATTCTTCATCATCTTCATGTTTTTTGCATTCTCCTTTTTTGGATATTACGATATTTCTTTGCCAAGTAGCTTTTCCAACAAAGTAGCATCTGCTGAAGGCATAGGTGGATTTTTAGGTATATTCTTCATGGCATTGACACTGGCTCTCGTGTCATTCTCTTGTACAGGTCCTATTCTTGGGTCTTTGCTTGCAGGAGCTCTGAGTTCGGATGGTGGCGCCTGGCAGCTGACAGCAGGTATGGGTGGCTTTGGATTAGCCCTGGCTTTACCTTTCGCTCTTTTTGCGGCGTTCCCGGGTTGGATGAATTCTATGCCTAAATCTGGTGGATGGTTGACGACAGTGAAAGTAGTGCTAGGCTTCCTTGAACTTGCTCTCGCATTTAAATTCTTATCGAATGCAGACCTTGTAAAACACTGGGGATTATTAAAAATAGAACCTTTCCTCATCATATGGATCCTTGTCGCACTTGGTATGGCAGCATATTTGTTTGGTCTGATTAGATTTCCACATGACACTAAGCTTAAAAAATTGTCTCCGGTAAGAGGAGGGCTGGCTGTTGTATCCTTAATATTTGCTATTTATCTGATGTCAGGTTTCAGGTATAATGAAGATACAAAGACCTTTACCTCACTTTCACTATTGAGCGGTTTGGCACCTCCTGTAGGGTATAGTTTCATCCATCCAAAGGATTGTCCTCAGAATCTAAATTGTTTTCATGACCTGGACGAAGGACTTGCTTATGCCAAAGCGCGTAACATGCCTGTATTCCTTGATTTTACAGGTTATGCCTGTGTGAATTGTCGTAAAATGGAAGAACATGTTTGGGTCAAAGAAGATGTTTATGCTATTCTTTCCAAAGAATATGTGGTCATCTCCCTTTATGTGGATGACAAAACAGAGCTTCCTGAAAATGAGCAGGTGACACTCACTTTTAAGACAGGCGGTCAGAAAAAGATCCGCACCAAAGGTGACAAATGGGCCTTCTTCCAGACGGACAATTTTAATAATAACTCTCAACCATGGTATGCACTTTTGACCAATACAGGTACTTTACTTAATACACCAGTTGGGTATACTCCTGAAGTGAAGGATTATGTAAACTTCCTTCAGTGTGGACTAGATGCATATAAGGCTGCAGAGGGGAAGGAGTTGATTGGGAAAGTAGAGAAATAGTATAATAGTATTGTTATGGGGTAGGGACAAGGCTTGCCCTTGTCCGTAATGAATAGAAAAACTATTTCTTTATATTAGTATTTCAGATGATCTAAGGCTTGCCCTTGTACGTTATATATTTTTACCGTATTTTCAAAATGCCGAAGCTGCGCCGCTCGGGGCTAAAAGCATTGTAAAACATAGCGATACCCGGAATATCTGATCCTTCAAAATCGAGAAGAATTTCGCTGTTACTATACCTCTTAATTACTTCATCTATAAGTAATGAAGGTCCTGATAGTTTTTTGAATTCAGGATTAGCAAATTGGAGTAGGATAATAATCCGCTTTTCTGTTTTCACATAAAGCAAGCCGGCAAATATTTCATCTAGGTCATTTTTTGAAAGTAGTATATTGACAAGACCTTTTGAATTTAATAAGGAAAGATAGTCCTGTATGTAATTAGGACTTAGCTTTTCTGATGCAGAGAATTTTGAAAATGTGTATTCAAAGTAATATTTTAGAAAAGTCGTGATTGAGGAATCTTCACCTAAAGAGATATTGAACTCGTCTTTTTTCTTCAACACTTGCTGAAGGTTTTTTTTATAGTTGGACCTAAGTTTATCATATGGACCATTAAGCTTTAGCACAAAGTTGGTTTTATCCTGATGAAAGATCTGAGGAGCATATCCATTCATTTCATTGAATGCTAGTTTTGCCCTGATACAATGCTTGCTGATCATTTTATTTAACAATAACAAAAAAGATTCAGAGCTTTCTACATCTCCTATTACACCGAGCTGCTGTATCAAGTACGGAGTATAATACTGTTTGAAGCCACATATTTTTCTGTTGTAAGGCAATGGTAAAACCCATGTATAATCCTCACTAATGATCGCATCCCACTGCTTTCCGGCCACTTGATCCAATGACCAACTATATGCATAGGGTAGGCCTTGTCCTGATTTGTTTATCACCCCATCCCATCTGACATCATCTATATCGTCTCTGGTTAAAAAGATCATATCTTATTTTTAGTGATCCAGAATAAACCATCACGAATCGGTAGAAGCAACTTATTGACCTCCTTGTTATCATGTATTTTTTGGTTGAATGCTTTTATAGACAATGTGGTAGCATCATCGTATTCTTCTCCCAATACCTTGCCTTTCCAAAGTACATTGTCCGCCAAAATAACGCCACCTGATCTTAGTTTAGGCATACACATATCGAAGATCGCAGCATAATCTTTCTTTGCCCCATCAATAAAAACCAGATCCAATGACTCTTCCATAGTAGGAATAATCTGTTTCGCATCACCAAAGTGAACCTTTATTTGATCTTTATATATACTCTGACCGATAAATTTATCATGGGTATCCGACAATCTTTCATCAATATCAATGGAGTGCACCATACCTCCTTCCGCAAGTCCTTCTGCAAAACAAAGCGCTGAATAACCGGTATATGTACCAACCTCCAGAACGATCTTCGGTCGCAACATCCTGCTGATCATTGCTAGAAGTCTTCCTTGAAAAGCACCTGATATCATGGTAGCTCCATGGTGGTGCTGATGAGTATATTCGTCTAATTCTGTCAGTATTTGAGGGACCTCATCACTAATTGATCGGCAATATTCTTCTATTTGTTCAGGATCCCAGCCCATACAATTTCTTCTTTTTATAATTCTTAGAAAGAGGGTAGAGAAATACTGCAGCTAACAATATCGACATACCAAGATAAAAACCGCTATTAAGCTCTTTGTCTTCATGGAGGATTATGATGGCTAATATAACTCCATATACAGGTTCCAAATTGATAGATAGATTCACGATAAATGGGGTAAGTGCCTTTAATGCAATGGCTGTAAAAACAAATGCCATTGCAGTGCAAACCACAGATAGCACAATCAGATATATCCAGTCATTCCCGGTTGGGACAAATATTTCCAGCCAACCCAATCCTTTGAATAATGGCAGCATCAAAGTTATGATGATGAGACCGAAAGCAAGTTGGACAAATGAAAGCATCTTGACGGGTAAGTTGTCTACCAGTTTTTTTGAAAGTACAGTGTATATACTTGAAAGTAATGCAGCGAGAATTCCTACCCAGACACCAGCCTTCATATCCATCGCCGTATTGTTAAATATAAGTGCCATACCGGGGATGATGAGCAAGGCTACCACCATTTGCTGTATTTGAAACTTACTTTTGTTAATAAGTGGATCTAAGATCGATGTAAAAAAAGGCATTACTGACAATACAACTACTGCAATGGATGCATTGGCGATCTTGATTGAAGTATAGAAACATACCCAATGCAAGGCAATGATGACACCAGTCAATGCCATCATAGGCCAATAAGAACGATATTTAATTATCTCAGAAAGTCTCGGTCTGAAGAAAAACATTAACGCAACCAGCGTCATTATTAGCCTCCACCATACCAACGCCATCGGGCTGATATGTATCAGTGCTCCTAGGATAGCAGTAAAGCCATATGCCAGGACAGCTATATGGAGATAAATATATGCAGCTAAAGGAGTTGTTTTTTTATTCATTATTGGGGGTGAAATTAAGCAATATTAAGTTATTAAAAAATGCGGCTTTTGGTCAAGGATATTAATCCTAGATGCGCCCCAAGAATTTTGAAGTCTTAGTTTGAAATTTACCAGACAATCATTTCATTTTCTGAATACCAGATCAAATCTATAAAAATCACATAAGTTAATGACGTGCAGAAATAAGTTAAAAATTAATAATTTTGATGCGAAATGATTTATCTTTGCATTTTGGAAATCGATCTTCTGATAAGTGTCATTTATTCTTTTAATCGAAATTCCAAAATGAACAATATTATCCTATTAATACGACTTATATGAGTACTTTTAGTTTTTCTTCTTACGAATCTGAGGAAGTTTTATTAGATGAAACTACTACTATTGATCAGCAGGAATTGATAGTATATAATGATGATCACAATACTTTTGAATGGGTGATCAACTGTTTTGTTGATGTTTTACGTCACACACAGGAGCAAGCAGAGCAACTTTCCTATATGATCCATTTTACTGGAAAAGCATCGGTCAAGATCGGCTCTTATATTATGCTAAAGCCTTTTAAAGAAGCACTTACTGACAAAGGACTTTCTGTAGTCATCTCATAAAACACCTAATTGTCGCCTCTGGATAATTATAAATTTCATTTTACAGATCAATCTTTTCAACATCCATCTACTGCTAATGATAGTGGCTTAGTAGGTGTTTCATTTATATTGACATTGGAAGATCTTATCTGCGCATACCGTTTCGGTATTTTTCCTGTCAATGATCCTGCAGATCCTATCGCCTGGTGGAGTCCCAATCCCAGATGGGTGTTAGATCCTGTGAAAGTCAAAGTCTCTAAATCCATGCGCAAAGTGATTCGTGATCAGCCCTGGCAGATGACTGTAGATACCTGCTTTGCAGATGTCATGCGCCTATGTGCTCAAAGTAAGAAAAGGAAAAGTGGCCTGGATACTTGGATCACAGAAGAAATCATTGTTGAATATACTAAATTATTTGAGATGGGTCGCGCTCATAGCTTTGAGGTTTGGAATGGAACAGAATTGGTTGGGGGATTTTACGGTGTCCTGACTGGAACCATTTTCTCTGGAGAGAGCATGTTTGCACATGAATCTAATGCGAGCAAATATGCCTTTATCATTGGATGTCAATTTTTTGAACATCTTGGCTTAGAATTAGTTGATTGTCAAATGCACTCAGAACATTTGGAAAGTCTTGGTGCGTATCCTCTTGATCGGGATTTTTACCTTGACCTAATCAAGAGGAAAGGTTTTGAAAATAAGGGGTTGATTGGGAGCTGGACGGAGATATTTGAAAGTTTTTTAGGACAAGGGTAAAATGGATTAATGTAACGGAAATATTTCCATTTGAGCAGTTTGTCCGTTATTGGTTAGCCGCAATACATAAACTGAAATTGCATTTCACTAACTCAAAATCGAAATCAATCTTTGTAGCGTATGAAAAAGGTGGCGATTTTCAGCAAAACTGTTGATAGGTAGAACTATACATTAATTGACCACAAATGTGTTTAATGATCTATAAATCACCACTTATGCAGCGGGTCGTTATTATTTCTTCGTCAGTTTATATCTCAAATGTGTAGTAAAATCTGATGGAATTACTTCTACAATTTGAATATCATATTTGTCTTTGTCAATGCCGTCAAACAGTCGAATGCCACCTCCTAAAAAAACCGGTGCAATGTGAATGAAAAATTCGTCTACAAGTCCAGCGTTTAGAAATTGTTGAATTGTGTTCGCCCCACCTTGTATTCTTATGTCTTTCAGTTCTGCTGATTGTTTTGCTTTCTCCAAAGCACTTTCAATTCCGTCGTTGATGAAGTGAAAAGTTGTCGTTCCTTCTTGAACCCAAGGCTCGCGCTTTTCGTGTGTCAATACATAAACATCAGCTTTATATAGGTCATCTGGCCAACTAGCTTCGCCTTCCTCAAACATCCGTTTTCCCATAATGAATGCACCTGTTCGTTCAATTGTCTCTCTAATAAAATTACCTTCAGGTCCATCTTCTTTGCCTCCTTCGAATCCTAAGTACTCCCAGAAAGCTTTTTGATTAAACATCCACGAATGAATTTGTCCTGAAACACCGCCCATAGGGTTTTTAGGACTTCTGTTATCTCCTGCGAAAAAACCGTCTAAGGATATTCCACTATCAAAAATTATTTTACTCAAATTTTTATTTTTCTTTTGTCTGTTGGTTAATACGAAACGCAAATATAAATAATACCAAAATTTTACAGTATAATACCGAGCTGAAAGTCGATTAGGACCGAAGTTTCGGGAGTCTATTACGAATTTCCATTCTGTATAATTATTGATCCTGAAGTTTTACAATCCCCGATATCAAAGTAAAATGCGCAATCTACGCTACCTTTCCTCCTCATAACAAATCATTGAAGAATGCAATTTACATCTTATCCATCTTTAGCACTTGAAGTTTGTCCCTTACCATTATTTGAATAAAATAAACCCCTTTAGGTAAGTTGCTTTTGAATAATTTAGATGCATGTCCTTCCTGCTTCCATTCATAATGTTCCATTCTCTGTCCGAATAAGTTAATCACATCCGCGCTTACCGAAACTCCATCTTCGATACCGGATAACTTGATGTTGTAATGGTCGCTAGTGGGATTGGGATAAAGTATTGCAAACTTTTCAGATGCACCATTCTTAGTTGCAATGGTCTCATTACCCAGAGGCAATTTATTTTCAATACCTCCAGTATTAATATAAAATTCTGAAAGCCCACTCGTTTCGAATTCAATATAGTATCCATTGCCATAAGGTACTAGATCACTATTTTTGAAATTATAGAAATAATAAACAGGGTCGATCTCATTGCCGAACATTCCATCTTCTTCCGCAGAACTGATTTTTGTCACACCCAATTCATAGGCAGTGCTTGGTTTGTCATAGCCTTCCGGTGCATTCCGGCTTCTTTCACATTCTTCATCAGTGAAAAACAATCTAACTTTCAACGTGCCATTTGTCAGTGGTGATTCTGTTGAAATCTTAAAATTTCTGTCAAGATAATATTGAAGCTCGTCTTTCCTTTGTTCTGAGTCCGGATTGAAATAGACATTCACAGTTGTCTCACCTATGGCATTGTCTCCTGTGTATTTGAGAGAAGCCACCTTGTCGCCATTAATATTGAAATCTGTCCAATCATTTGTCAGAAGTTGACTTACTAAAGCATCACTGCCTTGGTATATATTCTGAGATTCATATATATGTACATCATCTATAGACAGACCCTCTGCTGTCATACTTTCGTCTGAACGCATAATAAATCTGAACTGAACACTTGATCGGTCGGCGATATCAACCAGATGAACTGGTATACTTGCCACATGCCAATAATTATATGTGCTGTCCCATTTTTCTTCCTTATTATACCAATTGGTGCCTTCCAGCATAGTTCCTAGAGTTTTCCACTCAAATCCGTCTTCGCTATATTCGACGCTGGCTCCATCATATTTGACCTCCAAATCATAGGCAAAAGAAAAAGATAACATTGGATCATTAGTGAAAGCTGATAGATCAAAACAAGGAGAAACAAGATTTGACCGTTCGAATGCCAAATAATTATTTGTTAAGTTAGTAGTCCAGGCTTTTTCACCATTTGCGGCACCTTTCAACTGATTTTTCTGAGGAAGCCCCCATTCCCAGGTGCTTCTTTGTCCATCTGAATACCAATGCCCATTGTCAGTTTCAAAGGATTCGAGATAGGGGAAATTATTAATGTAAATGTTATTAGTAAATTTATAATTGTCAAGTGTATCATTGGCTCTGTAATTGTCTGAACCTGCATTTACCCAAGCCTTCAATTCATATTTTCCAGCTAAGGAAAGATCTGTTGGAGGAAATGAGTATGTCAAAACTTCATTACCCTCAATACTTCCTACAGCAAAAGGACCCTGAATGGCGCCATTGTTGATGGTATACCATGCTTGAATATTTTCAGCTTTGTTGACATCTGTATTTTCTATATTGATGACAATTCCTTCAGTTTTACTCAATCCACACACATTCAAACCTGGATGTTGTATATTTTGAATACCGATGTCATTGTTAGCTATATGCAGCGCCATATCATCAAAAGTATATCCTCCATAACTATTGATAGCAATGGCAGGACCACTGACCTCCACGTCAAATCTGATTTGACAAGAAGAAGAAAATTGCTGACCAGCTGCATAGAGTATTTTAGTCAACGGGATACCCAATACTTTTTTATAACTACCACCATTGGCCTCATTTGCATATAAATCATAGATCTGTATCCATTCGTCCAAGTCACTTCCCCTCGCCCATACTTTACTTGCGGCACGCTTAAGTGTGTCTGCATTGTGATTGAGGTAAGAGAAATCGAATTTAATATTATCACTTCCATTATAATTAGACATATTGAGTGTAGCCATCAATTGATTGATGATGAGTGATCCATCATTTTTTCGATCAATAGTCAAAGATTTATTTCCATTTTTATTAAAATCTCTCAAAACAAATGTTCTTGCCCTTCCCTGGATATCTTCAGTCAAAAAATCAAATCGTTCGATTCCGTCCAATCCAAAAGATGTACCCTCGTAAGTTGAGGTATTTGCATTCTCAAAGTCAACTTTAAAGGTTGTATTCAAGTCATTGGTGACCAATATTGGTTCGTTAGGCAATTGTCGAATAGTCTTTGACATGGTGTTATTGTCTAAATATGGAGTGTCAATATCACCTATTATTCCTGCAGTAATATTATACGTTCCTACATTAAATACATTTATTGGATTGGCAAAATTAAATACTTCGGAACTGCCCGGGGCCAGCACACCATTAAAATCCTCAATGATATTTCCAGCACCTGCATTATAAAATAGCTTGAAATTTGAAATCTCTGAAGTTCCCAAATTGCGAACGATCACTTTCACAGTTTCATTATTTGTGAGCGCTGTTGAGGTGTTTTGCCTTCCAGTTTGAGATATGTTGATTTGCTCTATAGCGAGATCTCTCGCCCATGGACATTGATTTCCATTAGCATTTACAAATAAGGAAAGACACCTTCTACCTACTCCGCCATCTGCCAGGACGGCAGCAGCAGAGATTAACTCCTTGCCATCTGGATCTAGTCCATCAAGTATATAAGTAGTGTCTGTTGTCTCTGCCACTTCTACCATGTAGAAACCGGATTTTTTATATATTTTGTAAGCTACAGCATCAATGACAGGAGACCAGTTTAATTGGGCGTTTCCACGACATAACGGAACTACTTTAAAGTTGGTCGGAATCGGACATATTGTAAATCTGCCACTCGTATCAGACTCGAATCCTTCCTTACTGACCATCAATCTTGCCTGGCTAGTCCTTACTTGAGCCATGTCGAACCTGATGGTTCTAAGGCTGTCTTCTTTATTAGCCAACAATTCCCAATTTTGCCCATCGTCATAAGAAATATTTATGTCGAAGGGCTTACCATTATTATACGGACATTCCCATTGGAAATATTCAAATTCGCCTGGTATATACTTTTCGCCCCCAAACGGTCCATTTATTAATATTTTTTTGCTTTCGGTACGGTAGGCTAATGCATAAGATTGCTCTCCCTGAATGGATCTTCCTTTTACCCTGATCTTATAATCTCCAGCCTTTGGTTCTATCCAACTGATCTGTTCGAGATTGTTTAGGCTATCTACTCCTCTTACAGCTGGCAGTGCAGCTTGAGAAGGATTAGGGTCAAGTGTCCATGGCAAAATAGTCCCTTCCGGGCCTATCAACTCAAGATCTAAATCATTAATGAGTTGATCCACCACTAGTGCATTACCAGAAGGATCGACCCAGCATAGAGTAACTACTGCCTTGGCTGCATTCGGCGGTACATGAAAAGTTATTTCATTCAAACCGTCCTGACTTATCTTATCTAAAGTATGCTGCCCACTAAGTGCTTCTCTGGCAGCTTTTGCAATATTTACCTTACCATACCCATTTGAGAATTCAGGTCCTTCAGTCAAAAGATCGTCAGCAGTATTGGTTAGAATAGCCTTGAGGAGATCCGATTTAGGATAAGTGCCTTCATGCGTTTTTTTGTAAGCTTCCTGCATTGCCGCAATAGCACTTGTGATGCTTGGGGCTGACATTGAAGTGCCTGCGGTAGTATAATAGTTGTTGAGGTCTCCAGCACTGGTCGTATTAGTTCCTTGTGATACAATTTCTGGCTTTATTCGACCATCATCTGTAGGGCCCTGACATGAATATTCAGTCACTGGAGTACCTTCTCTTCTCCAAATAGAACCTACTGTGATACCATTTTTAGAACATTGAGGCCCAGAAAGCACCGAGTTAAATGCCAATGGCACTCCTTCGCAAATCAAAGCGCCACTATTGCCACTCGCCCATACATGAATAAGGTCAGGAAAATGAACTGTGCTTTCATCAACTTCCTGAGCAAAAAGGTCATATTCTCCCATTCTTGTGCAATCAATCGTTTTTTCTATTGTTGCATAAGAATTATTAGTAACCCGGATATTATAATCTCTATAGAATAATTCAGCATTGCTTATGATGTCAAATGCATCTGCATTTACAATGGTTGCTTTATTTAAAAAACCTCTGTGTTTGTCCTGCACATTACCCGCTCCGATCATTGTACCTGCCGTATGTGAAGCATGAGAACCTTCATTAAATCTTGTAAAATTAATAACTCTGTCATTCAGATCTTCATGGTCAAATGCACCACTATCCCCATGCCCTATGACGATCCCTTCACCATTCAGTCCCAATCCACCACTTTCTATAGAGGCATTGGCTCCTTGAACTGCTTCCAAAGACCTTTTATAAAAATTTAGAAAAGTATAATTCCTGGGGCACAATTGAATGGATTGGACTACATCTTTTTCTGTGATGGCCTCACATGTGATAAGATCTGTATCTGCTATAATGTAAGTTTTATTGTCAAAGCTCCTACTCTCTGCTACTTTTACGTTTGGAAATAATGTGGCAATTGATTCCTCATTATGAATTCCATATAAACATAACTTGACCCGCATCTTGGATTTATAGCCAGAGTCGATAACTTCACTGCCGATCTTGTATTTTCCAGGGATTTCAAATATGCTGTTGATGTGGGGCGAACTGATCAGTTTTTCAAGACATTCAGATGCTATTTGAACGACATAAGTTCGTTTGTCGAGCCGGTCCATCAAATGAATTTCACATTTTAATTCACCAGCTAAAGCACTTATAAGAGTTCGGTCAGCAATTTGAATGGTTATAATAAGATCTTTAGTGATACCTTTTGCAAGCTGGTAGCCACTCTTAGCAGGAGGGATATATGTTCCGTTTTTGAATAGAACCGGCTGATTTACCTGTCCTATTAATGGTAAAGGAAGGATAAAACATAATAGAGTATAGATCTTGTAGAACTTGCGCATCTTAATTCTTTTAAAAAATTAAATATACGCATTCAGAGAATAAAACAATATGGTCTGGTGCTACTTTAACAAAGCAATCTCTGAAATATTTCCTGAGACGACCTGATCCATTGTTACAAGGATCTCCGCATTGAGAGGAAGGTAAATATCGACTCTGGATCCGAATTTAATAAAACCCATTTCATGTCCACGTTTGACTTCATCTCCTTCTTTGAGATAATTTACGATCCTTCTAGCTAGGGCACCAGCTACTTGTCTGATCATAATATTACCTTTGTCATGCTGATAAACTACCGTAGTTCTTTCGTTTTCGGTAGAAGATTTGGGATTCCAGGCAGCAAGATATTTGCCAGGATGGTATCTACTAACGATGACTTTACCGGACACGGGATTTCTATTGACATGCACATTGATAGGCGACATGAAGATACTGACGAGCATTCTTTCATCCTTAAATATCTCACTTTCAATCACTTTTTCAATGACAACAACTTTTCCATCTGCAGGAGCGATCAGGATATTTTCATCGATATTGGGAGGCATTCTTTCCGGATTTCTGAAGAACTGTAAAACAGTGACCATCAAAAACAGAATTAAAGCATATGCGATCAGAATAAACCCTGGCAAGTACATGCTGAAAAGCCACCAGACAATAATACTGAATATAATCGAAATAAGAATGGTAGCCTTACCTTCTTTGTGTATTCTGAACATAGATTTTTATATAAATTTAGTGTAAAGGTAGATAAATGATATAATAAAGAGGAAAGAGTCGAAACGATCCAAGAATCCTCCATGGCCGGGGAGAAAAGTCCCGGTATCCTTAATATTGTAATTTCTTTTAAATTTGGACTCGATCAGATCACCAATTGTTCCTGCTACACCGATTATAAAAGCTATAACCAGCCATTCCTTCCAATCGAACGCATTATTTAAAAGCGACATTGGATATGACATTATCATAGCAGTTAATATACCACCAAGTGTTCCTTCGACGGTTTTTTTGGGAGATACAGCTGGAAAAAGTGGTCTTTTACCAATAGCAGAACCTACGAGATAAGCCCCGGTATCATTCGCCCATATCAATGGAATTATTCCAAGTAATGGCAAATATGAGAATCCACCATCTTTAAAACCAAGTTCATAGGCAAACATACATGGGAATCCAATGTAGACTAACGCGAATAAACTATAAGAGGTCTTTTCTATAGGATTTTGTGTGGCCGAAAGCAGTTCGCTCGCCAAAATGATTAAGATCCAGCATACCAGACATGAGATCATTACTTCAGGAGCTACCTGGAGGTATTCCATTCTTATTAGAATCCCAAATACTACCGGCATAAAACAATTGAGCAGGGCTAGCCCGAATCTTAATTTATTTTTAGTATCGAATACTATTTTATAAAATTCATAACCACATAACAAACTTATTAAAAAGAATAATAATGTATACGACCATTGGGAAAGGACAAGGCTTCCTATGACGAAAAAGGTAAAAAATATCGCAGTATATAATCGTGTAGAAATATCCTTGATCATGAAAGTGCTTTATTTTTTATAAAATACTTTTGAAATAGGTGTGTGCTTAAAGCAAGGACCACCACGCTTCCGATGACCAACCAAATAGGAACATTGTAATTGTCCATTTTTTCCAACCTTGTCGCATCGTTCCTCACCGTATATTGCAATATTACTTGTACTGCATTGTTGGTAAAATGGGCTATCATTGGATAGATTATATTGCCCGACCACATCATCAGATATCCCAGAACCAGCCCTAGGATCATTCTAGGAAAAAATCCTTCAAATTGGATGTGGATAGCGCTAAATATGATGGCTGTCAGCCATACGGTCACATGTTTGTGAAAAATTAATTTCTTTATGATAGTTTGTAAAAAACCCCTGAATATAAGCTCCTCACCAATAGCGGGAATTAGTGCAATTAAAAATACATTCACTAAAAGTACAAGTATGGAATCATTGTTGAGCATTAACGATACCAACTTCGCAGTCTGGTCTTCCATATTACGCAGGACGTCTGGAAGTGGAATCATTTTATTGACCTCAGAAGAAAATTGAACCAAAGGGTAAGAACACATTAATATAAAAACACCTATTAAAGCTGCATTCAAGTTGAACTTTGGAGAAAAATTAAAAAATACGTCACCTTCATGTCGCTTATAAAGTCGCATGGCTAAGAGCGCAGGTAGAATAAAAGCAAAAAGGTGCTGACTGAAAACGATGAGTCTATAAACCCATGCTACTTCGTTTGTTTTTGCCTTTGAAAGTCCTTCAAAGTTCATTACACCGATCTGCACTTTGGTTACCTGGCCTATCAGAGCAGATACACTTGCTGCGCATAAAGCACAGACCACTATAAAGGCAAGAAGAATCATCATCCATTTAAACCAAAATATTGGTTCTCTTAATGGTAAGGGACCTGTTTGTGATGTCATGATTTAGTTAAAATAAGCTAGATATCTTTTTTGATAGAAGACTTAATGCATACTTGCAGGAAGTTATCTTCTGAAAACAAAGATAGAATATTACCTTTACCTAAGGTATTATTTTAAATGTCTCAAAAAAATCTAGCAGACAAGCCATGAGCTCAACAAAACTAAGTGTCAACGTTAACAAGATAGCCCTTATCCGTAATTCTCGTGGATCAAATTATCCTGATCTTTTGCAGATGTGTCTCGACCTGGAAGCATATGGCGCTGATGGGATCACGGTGCACCCTCGTCCTGACCAAAGGCATATTAGATATGACGATATTCCATTATTAAAGAAAAATATCAGAACTGAACTGAATATTGAAGGATATCCCTCAGATGAATTTATTCAATTGGTTATTGACAATACACCTGCGCAGGTCACCCTCGTTCCTGATCCACCGGGTGCACTCACATCTGATCATGGCTGGGATTTTGTAAAGAACAAAGATTTATTGGCAAATGCGATACCATTATTTATAAATGCAGGGATAAGAGTTTCATTATTTGTCGATGCTGATGAGGATGCTTCAAGCAGAGCCCATGATGCAGGAGCTGACAGGATCGAGCTTTACACTGGTCCATATGCGCATCAATATGCCAAGGGCGATAAGCAATCGATCCATGGACATATAGCTGCTTCTGCCAAAGCCAAGGCTTTAGGTCTCGGTGTGAATGCGGGCCATGACCTCAATCTGGATAATCTTGCATTTTACAAAAGCTCCTTATTATTATTAGATGAAGTATCCATTGGCCACGCTCTTATAGTTGATGCTATGTATTATGGATATTCAAACGCCATAGCAATGTATCTTGACAGGTTGAAAAACCCCCAACATTATCATTTTCCAAAGTAAAATTCGCTAAAACATTTTGTGATCTTTAAATGATATTTCATTTAATACTGGATTATCTATAAATTCTTTTCTCAAATTGAATTTTAAGTTTAGTATTATCAATTTTAGATTTTTTTAATCTTATGGTCAACTTATAGGATATTACTAACTATCTATTTGTCAATAGAAATAACTGATTTGTCGAGGAAAATTAATTTATTATTCCTCTATTGTTAAAAAAACATTAATATTTATTTTGGGATTACAAATTAAGTTTCCTACTTTTGGAATTCTTATAATAATTAGTTAATTAAATAATCAAAATGTTCAGGCATGAAAAAAACAATGTTTACACTATTTATGCTGGTATTTGGACTCAGTGCTGCAATGGCACAACGATCCATTTCCGGTACAGTAGTTGACGCGAAATCAGATCCACTGATTGGAGCAAGTATACTTATAAAAGGTACTTCCAGTGGAACTGTCACAGATGTCAATGGAGCCTTTCAGATGAATGTTCCGGAAGGATCAGTTCTTGTTGTATCTTATACAGGATATGTCTCTCAGAGTATTACTCTTGGTGCTTCTAATACCATGGTTATTACTTTACAAGCAGATCAGCGTCTTTTGGACGAGGTAGTAGTTACTGCCTTTGGTATAGAAAGAAAGAGGAATGACCTTTCTGTTTCTGCTCAGAAAGTAACTGGTGACGAAGTCAATCAGGTAAGAAGTAACAACTTCGTCAACGCCTTATCAGGTAAGGTAGCCGGACTTGATATCAGAACCAACAACAACATGGGTGGATCTACCAATGTTGTATTAAGAGGTACTAAATCTATCACTGGTAACAACCAGGCATTATTCGTAGTAGACGGTGTTCCTGTCTCTAACTCAACTTTAAATACTGGAAACACTACTACTGGTAGAGCTGGTTATGACTATGGATCTGCAGCAGCAGATATAAATCCGGATGACATAGACCAAATTACAGTATTGAAAGGAGCTGCGGCAGCACTTTACGGAAGTAGAGGTGCCAATGGAGTTGTCTTGATCACTACAAAAAAGGGAAGAAAAGATAGATTCTCTGTTACTGTAAATACTGGTTTGACTTTTGGTAAAATCGACAAAACGACTTTTATCACTCATCAGAAAGAATACGGAGCTGGTTACGGTCAAGATTTCTATGATTATGAGCCAAATCCGGGTTTCTTATCAGGTGATCTTTTCACACCTGGAGTACAGGCACCTTATGTTCCATTCACAGAGGATGGTTCAATGGGAGCTAAATTTGATCCTAATCTTCAAGTATATGACTGGAAGTCATTAGATTCAAAATCTCCAAGTTTTGGAAAAACAACTGCTTGGGTAGCTGCAAAAAATGATGTTTCAGAATTTTTCGAAACAGCAGTATCAAGTAATCAGAGTGTTTCTATCGAAGGTGGTAGCAATACTGCATTGTTTAAATTGGGATATACTCGTAATGATGAGAAAGGTATGTTGCCTAATAGTAATTTAGCTAAAAATATTATCAACGTAGGTGCAACAATAGAGCCAACTGATAAATTTAAGGTTAGTACTTCATTGAACTTTACAAATCAGACTGCAACAGGTAGATATGGTTCTGGATATGATTCTAGAAACTTGAATACCATGTTCAGACAGTGGTGGCAAACAAACGTAGATATTCTTGAGCAAAAAGAGGCTTATGAAAGATTTGAACAAAACGCTACGTGGAACCCTTCAGGTGTTGAAGTAGATGCTTCTCCAATTTATTGGGATAATCCTTATTTCTCTCGTTACAAAAACTACCAAAATGACTCTAGAAATAGGTTCTTTGGTAATGTTCAAGCTCAATATAAAGTCCTTCCTTCACTTAGCATAGTGGGTAGAGTAGGTGGAGATTTAGCTTTCGACCAACAAGAAGAAAGATTGGACAAGAAGTCGGTAGATAGAGGTGCTTACAGCATTTTTAATAGAAACAATAAAGAGTTTAACTATGACCTTTATGCTAATTACAACAAAGATCTAAGTTCTGATCTTAATTTGAATGTAGCAGTAGGTACTAACATCAGAAGAAGTTACCTAAGTTCTATATTCAGTACTACAAACACTGATTTGGTTGTTGATGGATTATATTCTATTGGAAACTCTGCAGGTGTTCCTGTACCTCCGGTAGAAGTTTATCAGCCTATCGGCGTAGATGGACTTTTTGGAACAGCATCTTTTTCATTTAAAGATATGCTTTTCGTAGATGGAACAATAAGAAGAGATCAGTCAACTACACTTCCTGAAGGAAACAATACTTATGTATATCCTTCAGTTTCTGCAGGTTTTTCTTTTGCTGAAGTGTTGAAGCAAGATTGGTTATCTTATGGCAAGATCAGAGCATCTTATGCTGAAGTAGGAAACGATGCTCCGGCATTGAGTATCTTTAGTGTTTATGATAAACCAACAGCATTTGGAAGTATTCCTTTCTTCTCTCTTCCAGCAACTAGAAATAACATTGACCTTAAACCTGAAAGAACTAAATCTACAGAATTTGGTTTGGATATGGCTTTCATGGATAATAGATTCGGATTTGAATTTACTTATTATAATGCTTCTACTTTTGATCAGATCATTCCGATCCAAATCACAGGTGCTACTGGTTATACTTCTAAGTTTATCAACTCAGGAGAGGTAGTAAATAAAGGTATTGAGGTAATTGCAAATATTACTCCAGTTAGAACTCAAGACTTTACTTGGGGACTTTCCTTTAACTTCTCTAAAAATAACAACGAAGTTATTTCTTTATTTGACGAGAACACAAAACAGATCGTTATTGCTACATTCCAAAGTGGTGTTAGCTTAGTTGCGCTTCCTGGTCAGCCTATGGGTACTTTGAAAGGTACTGGATTTGTTTACAAAGATGGCAAGAGAACAGTAAATGAAGATGGTTATTATGTTCAAGCAAAAGACCAAGTAATAGGAAATACTACTCAAAAATGGTTTGGTGGTGTCGGTACTAGTTTAACATACAAAAACCTTAGATTGGGTATGTTAGTTGATGCGAAAATAGGTGGTAGTATCTATTCTTTGGATCAGGCTTACGGTCAATACACTGGTCAAACAGAAGAAACTGCTGGATTAAACGATTTGGGTAATCCAAAACGTGCTCCTTTAGCAGAAGGTGGTGGAGTTATACTTGATGGTGTTAAAGAAGATGGAACTCCAAATGATGTTAGAGTTAGTGTAGAAAATGCTAACGATACTCCATTTGGTATTGCTAACAATCCAAATGAAGCATTTATATATGATGCAACATATGTTAAATTGAGAGAAGTTAATCTTACATACTCATTTAATAAAAACTTATTCGGAGCGAAGTCCTTTATCAAAGGAGTAGATGTGTCATTGGTTGGTAGAAACTTGTGGATTATTCACAAAAATCTTCCTGGTGCAGATCCTGAAGAAGTATATAGTGCTGGTAATATCTCAGGACACCAAGGAGGAGCATATCCTACTTTGAAAACATTTGGATTTAACGTTAAATTGAGTTTCTAAAAATTAAATAATGATGAAAAAACTATTAATATTCGCTTTGATACCGGCTTTCTTTTTGGGGGGCTGTGTCAATAGCTTAGATGATTATAACATTGATACGAAGAAGCCTTCTAAGGTAGATGCGGCACCTTTGTTTTCTAATTCAACTAAAGGATTGAATGATGTTTTGAACAGTGTCAATGTAAACACAAACGTGTTTAGATTTTATGTTCAGCACTTGGCGACGACCACCTATTTGGAAGAACCACGCTATAACATGGTTACTCGTACTATTCCTCAGGCTTTGTGGAATGCAATGTATGTGTCTTCACTTGCGGATCTGAAAGAAGCTAAAAGCATCATTGATGCCAACCAGATTCTTAATGCTGATGTTAAAAAGAATCAGATTGCTACCATAGATGTTATGCAAGTATATGCATATTCTGTTTTGGTTAATACATTTGGCGATATTCCTTACTCTGAGTCATTGGATATCAACAATCCTCAACCGAAATATGATGATGCTAAAACTGTCACCTTAGATCTATTATCTAGATTGGACACAGACATTGCAGCTATGAATGGTGATGCTGACGGATTTGGTACAGCTGATATCATATACGGAGGAAATGTAGGTAAATGGCAAAAATTTGCCAACTCACTTAGATTGAAATTGGCGATGGTAATTGCTGATGTTGATCCAGGTACTGCTGGTGCGAAGATTGCAGCTTCAGCTGCGCTTCCATTGATCACTGCCAATGCTGATAATGCTTTATTCAAATATGTAGGTGCACCTAACAATAATCCACTTTCTAATGATGTTCCGCCTAGAAGCGCACGTCAGGATTTTGTAATGGCAAATACTCTAGTTGATGAGATGAATACTTTGAATGATCCAAGACGCGCGGCGTACTTTACTACAGTAGGTGGTGAGTATGTAGGCGGAAAATATGGATTTTCAAATGTTTATGCTAACTTTTCAACTTTTAGTACTAAAGTTACTGCAACCACATTCCCTGGAAATATGCTAGATGCATCTGAAGTTAATTTCCTTCTTGCGGAGGCTGTTGAAAGAGGTTTCATCACTGGTGACGCAAAGTCATATTATGACGCAGCTATCACTGCTTCTTTAGCATATTGGGGTGTAACTGGTGTTGAGGATTATCTTGCGCAGGCTACTGTTGATTACAGTAATGCAGGTTCTGGAGCTTCTTGGCAAGAGAAAATTGGTACTCAGAAGTGGATTGCTCTATATAATAGAGGATTTGATGCATGGACTGAGTGGAGAAGATTGGACTTCCCAGTGTTAGTAGCACCGGATGCTTCAGGTGTTCCTCCTATTCCTAAGAGATTGATCTATCCGATCATTGAAAATTCTTTGAATGCAGCTAATACAAAAGCAGCAGCTGCTGCCATAGGTGGAGATGATTCAGCTACAAGATTGTTCTGGGACGTTAAATAATATTTTTCGTTTTTGAAATAAGAAAAGGGGTGGTCATGAAAATGACCGCCCTTTTTATTTATGTACATTTGCCCATTATTGTAATGCAAAAAGTATATATTTGTGATTATTAAATCAACTAAGATATGAGCCAGCGCGCCATTCCCCTCGTCGACCTAAGTAAATACAATGAAGGTTCGGCAGAAGATAAAAAACAATTCGTTTCCGAACTTGGCAGAGCCTTCCATGAAGTGGGCTTCGTCGGAGTGGTGAATCATGGCATACCCAAAAGCTTAGTCGATGAGTTTTATGCTTCGGCAAAGGCTTTTTTCGCACTTCCTGTCGATGTCAAACGAAGCTATGAGGTCAATGATCTTGCAGGGCAAAGAGGATATACTTCATTCGGTAAGGAACATGCCAAACAATCCAATGTAGGCGATCTGAAAGAGTTTTTTCAGATTGGCCAGACAGTGACAGATGGAGATGCCATTAAGAGTCAATACCCGGATAATGTGCATGTTATTGAAGCAGGAGATTTTAAAGATAAAGGAGATGAGCTTTATAAGGCTTTTGAAAAAGCAGGAAGTCAATTGCTGGCAGCTATCGGTGATTTCCTTGGACTTGGAGATGATTACTTTGCAACAAGGATTCACAATGGCAACAGCATTTTGAGAGCCATCCATTATCCGCCGATTACTTCTGAACCTGAATCTGCCATTCGGGCTGAGCAGCATGAAGATATTAATCTGATTACATTGCTTGTAGGCGCATCTGCGGGAGGACTGCAAGTACTAAACTTGAAAGGAGAATGGTTGGATGTAGTTCCTGAAGCGGATGAGATCGTAGTTAATGTAGGTGATATGCTTCAAAGACTCACTAACAACTATCTAATATCAACTACACATCGCGTCGTCAATCCACCTCGCGAAGAATGGCACAATCCTAGGTTGTCAATACCTTTCTTCCTGCATCCTCGCAGTGAGATGGATCTTACCTGCCTAGACAAATGTGTTACAGAGGATAATCCTTTGCAGTATGAACCAATTACTGCCGGTGAATACCTTAACGAAAGGTTAAGGGAGATCGGTTTGAAAAAATAATTGCTTTACTTTGATCAATTTTACAGCTTCAAACGTTCATATTTTACAACTTTAATAATATCGTAGCAATACGAAAAATATATTCAATATGTTATTAACATTATTATTATTAGGAATGGGGATGCCGGAAGGAATTCTAATTTTCTTTGCCTTATTATTATTATTTGGTGGCAAAAAAATTCCTGAACTTATGCGTGGCATGGGAAAGGGTATTAGAGAGTTCAATTCAGCAAGAGCCAGCATCGAAGATGAGATAAAGACTGGTATGAAAGATGCTGAAAAGCCAAAACCAGAGAATTGATCTGAATCTTTATTATTTATTAAATACGTTCAAGTACAACTGTATCATACTATTACTATGTTTCAAAAAATATTAATTTTAACCATCCTGTTTACAGGAAGCTCTATCACTTCAATTTTTGCGCAACAAAAATTCGGTCATCTCAATTCTGGAAATATGCTTGAATTAATGCCGGAAGTAAAAGAATCCGACAAGAAATTAGCAGTACTTGATGATTCATTAGGGGTTCAGTTAGATACGATGACAGCAAAATTTAAGCGCCATTACGATGCAGCTCTGAAAGCTGTGAATGAAGGCACAATGACCAAAATTCAGCAATCAACTACCGAACAACAATTGAATGAAGAGCAATCTTCCATAACTGAATTTCAAAAGGTAGGTCAGGTTATGTTGACTCAACGCAGACAAGCTTTGCTTGCGCCCGTTTTGGACAAACTTAACGATGCAATTGTCGCAGTAGGAAAAGAAAAAGGTTATTCTTTTATTTTTGATGTGAGTGGAGGTTCCATGTTGTATGTGACGGAAGCTGACGATGTCAGTGCTTTGGTTGCATCTAAGCTTGGTCTGACTCTTCCTCCTGCGGCTAAATAATTTAATTCAGAACGATCCGATTGCCTGGCAATTGAGATATTAGACCTTCCATAGTCAATGCCAGTAACATAGCTGCGAATTCACTATGTCTCATATCAAGCTTTTTTATTAGTTGATCGACATTGATTTCTCTATCAGGTAATAGTAGATTTATAAGAGATTGTTCCTTTTCTGATAAGGTCCTGAATAACTGTGTTTGAACTGAGCGGCTATGACCAAGCGTCTTGTCGTCCCAATTCATTTCCTCCAATACGTCATTAAAATTCTCAACTAATACGGCTTTGTTCTTTTTGATCATCATATTGCACCCACGAGATGCCTTATCATTTGGTTTGCCTGGCAGAGCCATTAGTGACTTATTATAGCTGAATGCATATTCTGCTGTGATGATGCTTCCTCCCTTTTCAGCTGATTCTACCACAATTAGGCCATCGGAAAGTGCAGCAATAATTCTATTTCTCATTGGAAACCTTTGACGGTCAGGGAGAATATCAGCGTATGCCTCAGTGATGAATCCTCCTCTGTAACACATCTCATGCATATATTGCCTGTGTGCTGCAGGATAAATATATTTATATCCACCAGCCAAAACTCCTACAGTTGGGATATCCATATTTATACAAGCTTTATGTGCAGTGATATCGATGCCGTAAGCAAACCCACTTATAATAGCAATATTTTCATTTTTCAAATGTTCAATTAAATCTTGAGTCCATTTTATACCAAAATTTGAAGGAGACCTAGTACCTACTATGCCTAGGGTTCTGCCTGGGTTTAAATCGACTGTGCCTTTGGAAAATAGCAAGAATGGACTATCATTGAAATTTAATAACCTTTTTGGAAATAATTTGTCCGAATAGAACAATGGCGTAACATCATGTTTTTCAATGTATTTTATCTCATTTTCGACCAGATGAAATTCATTAAAATGTCTTATTTTTTCAATGATAGAGCTTCCAATACCCGGTATTTTTGAGAGAGAAGCTGATTTAGATTGGAATATATCTTTAAAACTACCAACATAACTAAGTAATGTTTTGGCATATATATGTCCAATACCTGGAATCAAGCCTAGGGCTAAACCATAAAATACTTCTTCTTCTTTTTGTGAGAGTGGTTCGAGTGACATGAATTGTGGGTTTGGTGATTAAAGCTCAAATTTAATCTTAATTTTGCATTTAACTGATTGTATTAACAATGAAAATAAAATTATTTTTCTTCTTCTTATTATTTGCCTTTCGAATGTCCGGGATTTATGGCCAACTAGCCATAGATGTTGGATATATGGGTAGCACTTTTTCAAGTAATAAGTTCCGACCTATTATTAAAGCGTTCAATAGTTATCTTCCTAATTCGTCTAAAGCAATGAAGAAAATGAACTACATGAATGGTCTGCATTTTTCAATAAGTTCTACACAACTACCTGTCAATATCTATGCTGAGTACAATGGTACTTTTGTTTCTTTGAGTGGAAAACGCCTTATAAATAGCTCCAATAACCAGTATAATTATATTTTTAATTAGTCTGACAATGCAGTCGGGGCAGGTCTTCTTTCAGGCAATGCGAACATAGTTAAGGTTGGTGCCAGCCTTTTATACAATTTTGTTTCGATTAAACAATACACGACAGATAATAGTAAAAGGCTTCTTTTGAAGGGTGATAATTTTTTATCTTTTAAACCTTACTTCGACTTTCGTTTGGGTGCAGAGGAAGACAGGGTCAATGCTTCTTTGAGACTTTTCGCCAATATCCCTTTAAAGAAAACAGATATTTCAGGAATTTCTACTGCAATGGATCCTGAAAACCGTGCTGGATTGGATCAAAGTGACCTCAATCAAAAATTGACTACTTTCGGTATCAGTTTTATCCTTCATAATAAGCGATATTGAGAATATGAGATATGTGAAGGAATGGTTCTTAGTTTTGTTTTTGATGATGATTTCTTTTTCAACCAAAGCCCAACTATTTAAATCTTCAGACACGCTCATCAGGACACGAGTCGCAGCGATCACAGCTACAGGCCTTACTGGATATGGTATTGGAATGGTACTGCTGAGTAAGGCTTGGTATAAAAACAGTTTAACTTCTGATTTTCATTTTTTTAATGATAATGGTGAATGGTTACAGATAGATAAAGTCGGTCATGTTTACAGTGCCTATACAGATAGCCGGATTGTGTATAATATGTACAAATGGGCTGGTGTAAGGGAGTCGAAGGCAGTTTGGTTGGGAATAGCCGGTGGTACTCTTGCACAAGTGAGCCTTGAAGTGTTTGATGGTTTTTCAGATAGGTGGGGTTTCTCATGGGGCGATATGACCGCTAATTTGGCCGGTTTGGCATTATTTGGAGCTCAGCAACATATTTGGCGGGATCAGAAAATTACTTTAAAAGTATCTTCGGATTTCAGAGCGTATAGCCATATACCTATCACTGGATCACAAAGTAGTGTTGATTATTTGGATAGGAGAGCATCCGATCTGTATGGGGATGCTATTTTTGCCAGATTGTTGAAGGATTACAATGCACAGACTAATTGGTTAAGTGTCAATCCAGCCGCATTTATAAAATCTAAACCTGCCTGGTTTCCTGCGTTTGTAAATGTTGCTGTCGGATACAGTGCTGAAAATTTATATGGTGGATTTGGTAATGCATGGGAGTTTGGGAGTAATAGTTATTTCTTGAATGAAGAGGAGTATCCAAGATATCGACAATATCTATTGTCGCTGGATGTAGATTTTACAAAAATACCTACAAGATCTCCATTTTTGAAAACGGTATTTCAAGTGCTGAACATATTCAAGGTGCCGGCACCTGCGTTGGAATATAATGGGCACAATGGATTGCAATGGCATTGGCTGTTTTTCTAGGGTTTGAATTTACTGATGGATTAAATAGTGAGGAAAAATATAGCGTTAATTTGAGAATGAAAATTAATTTGAATTTATCGAGAATGTAATATTGCAATATTACGATGAAGGTTACTCTCGCGTGGATTTTGGAAGAATCAACCAGTAGTTGACCTAGTAAAAGTTATGATTGAACACAATGAATTATGTATTAGATATTAATGCTAATGTAATATTGCAATATTACGATGAAGCTTACTCGTGTATGACTTTCATGAGAGCAAAAAGCAACCGGTTGGAATAAATATAGGTTTTTAGGATTTGGATTGAATTTTTTTTCCTTATAAAATGTAATATTGCAATATTACGATGAAAGCTTTACTCTAGCATAGCCTTGTACCTAATGGCCAAACTACTGTTACTACCCCTAAGCAATCTCAAATGCTATTTCAACCCTTAGGCTTTTAACTAGTAAAAACTCGTTTTCTTAAATTAAATACCTCTGTTGTTGGTTTGATGAAATTATTCTAACTTTAATTTTGTTAGAAGCATTAAATCAGATTGAACATGCGAAGGTTTATTAAGCGTTTTTTTATCATACTATTGCTTGCAGGTGCAGGAATACTAGCTTTATTTACATTCACCAACTACAGTGATGGGGAGAGAGCCGGCAATATCACCAAATTATCTCGAAAAGGAATTTTAATTAAGACATGGGAAGGATCACTCGACATGGGCATATATCAAGGAGCAAAACCTAAGATTGGCAACGTCGAAAATACGATTTGGGATTTTTCTGTTGCGAATGCGGAAGTCGCCAGAAAGATTCAGGATGCAAATGCCCGTGGCAATAGGGTAGTGCTTCACTATGAAGAAAAATATATGAAGTTATTCTGGGTAGGCGATTCTAAATATGTCGTCACATCAATGGATGAAGTAATGGAACCTGGAACACTTAATCAAGTGCCAGCAAATGTTCCGCCACAACAGCAAGCACCGCAGAGACAGGAAGGTCTTGGTCAGCAAGCTCCTGCTGATAGGAAGGTGCAGGGGGAGAATTTGTGATATAATACTATTTTAATTCAAATCCTGATGCAATCGGTATATTCTGATTGAGAATACTTAGGATTATTACTCTTGAGGTAATCCACCCTCTAAATTTGCATCTATCCATTCTTGATTTATAACCATATTATCAAAATCTTTCCATATACGTTCATCGCCTTGGCATGAATAAGTGCTGCAAACTTTGGGCCGATTGGAATATATAGAGCATTCTCCTTTTTCACCTCTGTGACAGCAAAATCCATCCGCTTTATGGCGAATATAGTATGGGCGGCCCAAATCCCATTTTACATGACCACCCTCCACTTCTTCCTGATTTAACGGAAAAACTAATTTGCAGCAGATCGCATTGCATATATGAAGTCTTTCTGCACAATTAACTGGTTGAAACATAGCGGCTGCTTTATCGCTTCTCAGAGCAATACCTGCGTCCATGACATCGTTGGAGTCCATCATGTTTTTCTTAACTGACTCAA
Organism: Candidatus Brachybacter algidus; assembly: GCA_016711705.1. Lineage (GTDB taxonomy): Bacteria > Bacteroidota > Bacteroidia > Chitinophagales > Saprospiraceae > Parvibacillus > Parvibacillus algidus. The sequence goes on from JADJSK010000014.1 coordinate 66,044, forward strand.
TTTTTGAGTATAAAAATTTTGAAGAAAGAACGCCTTTTTCAATGAGCGCATCGTTAATTCCGAATATAAATGCTTCCATATCATTGATTCTCCCACTAATTTTAGATAAAGTACTATGTGTAAGAAGTTGACCTCTTATCATTTGGTGTTCAATATCGTTTTTGTTTTCTTCGCTCATTTCTGAATAATTAATTAACTAAAATCTTTTTACAATCAGGGTCATTTGGATCGAAAGGAATATTTACAAAAGAAATTTCAATTGGATCCATATTTTTAACTTTTATGGTGATTAGTGGCTTTTGCCATTTTTTTCGGAGACAACGGTTGTCCCATTTTTCTTTTAATGTATTTTTTTTTCTTGTGAAATTTTCTGACCTGTCTTGCTCTACTGCGCTATAAACACCTATAGGTAATTCAAAATAAAAACGTCCTTTTTCGTCAGTGTTAAAATTTGCAAAAGGTGGTTGCCCTTTGTATACATTTCCGATCACCAACTTAAAATATGTATCATATACAGCTTGGTGGTGAATTTGATGATTCGTGGATTCTGTAATAATCCCTCTTACCTCTGCTTTTGTTTTAATATATTGCATAGTTTGAGCATTAAGATTTATGAATGTACATAACAAAAAGGCAAGAGCTATTATTTTCATCGACTTGATATTGATATTTATCCTTTAGTAATTTGCCAATCTACTTGAGCACTTGTTTTCTCATCTGTTGCAATTTGTTTCAGTCTTGTCAAAAATAATGAATAATGTCCGACACCTACTGTATTTCCTCTATTCATAATAGATTCGGAATTATTTTCAACTCCATGTTGTTTCACTGTGTCTTCTCCTAATCCGGCATCTCTGATATGTTTGCTGGTTCTATTAGCTTCATCACCTTCATATTTTGGCAATGTGCCTTCGGTCCCCACGTCAGAATATTCATCTCCATAACCCATTAAGTGGCCAGTTTCGTGTGCCATTGTATGCTGATTTAAGGCAGCTCCCGTTGTATTTCGGAAGACGACTTCAACCCTTCTAAACTTCGAGCTAGCATCTGTCTTCCCAGTACCTGCTTGGGCAAAAGCAATGCCCTTACCTAATCTGTTTTCAAATTCTTTATTGACGGTTGCTGCCCTCTTCAAAGCTAGTCTTTGATTAAGAGAAGCAGAACCGGTTGAATTCGTGCGTCCTGTAACGGATATTTGCCAAGTAGGAGTGGGTGTTTCACCTTTATGGTCTTCTTTTATTTTATTGATTTGAGTTACCATCTTGTCGATCTGTGTAATCATAGCAGGTGTAGCTATTGAACTATTATTGTCAAATTCTCCGATCTGTTCTGCCATATAATTATGTGAAGTTCCATTGTTTTGTGTGCTCCCAAATGTGCGTGAGTCATGCATTCCGCCTAATGCCCCTCCCATGTAAGAGCGAATTCTATCTGGTCCTAGTTCATCAGGCATTTTTACAACTGTGAATTTATGATGCTCTCCCTTATCGACAAATTTTAGTTCAAAATCATTTTCTACATTGTATTTTTCGTACTCTGGGTTATCAAGTTTGAAACTTAATTTAGAGCTTTTTGTTGGCCACACTTTGTCAATATCTGATTGATAATCTTTTTTTACTTTCTCCTTTTCTACTGCACTCCATTTTAGTTTTTCTGGACTAGTTTTTTGTAGTTTTTCAATTGCCTTTTTCCAAGTTTTTAAACTATCTCCATCAGTACTTAGCACATGTTTTTCCTTACTTCCATCTGCTCGAGTTTCTGATCCGGAGAGAAAATCATAGGTACAATCTTGAAAGTTGATCTTAATATTCATCCATGTATTCATCCTTCCTACTGCAGGCGCAGGCCCATTTATTTTAATATCAGACGCAAATCCATTCCCTGATTGGCCTGTGTCTCCTATTATTGTGGCATTGCCTTTTACTTTTTTTAAATCCTTACCTTTTTCCGTTGGAGCACCACTATCAGCGGACATGTCCTTTCCTGTATGCCAGGGCCATTCCCATCTTTGTATTGCATTGGAAGGAATCATGTAAGTATCAGATCGGATTTCAGGATTTTCATTAGGATTCGATTTCCTTTGTGCCGCCTTAGCCCCCATATCATCCGCTTCCTTTTCCAATCCCTTGTCATCGTTGAGCGGCATTCCATTCACTTCATTATTAGCTTGTACCCGACCTTCTCTCTGTTGTTGTACATGGGTTAGTTCGTGCCCTAACAATTCCTGACCACTCTGAGATGATGGATCATATTGTCCGGGAGCAAAGTGGATGTCATTGCCTTGTGTATATGCCAAGGCTCCTGCATCGGTAGCGCTTTTTGAATCTGAATGAATATTGACATCTGAGAAGTCAGTTCCAAAAGAACTAGACATTTTGTTGAGAGTCTCGTCCGGCATACCTGATGCTGATGAACTCTTGAGTTGAAATACAGGTGGCTGTGCCTGACTTAATTGGTTAGGGTTATTCTTGTCTCCAGGTGGACTAGCATCACCTGTGTCATATTTATGAGTAGAGAGGCTTTCCTGTGAATTTTCAATCGAATCCTCATCTTGTTTTAATTGAGGAGGTAAATTAATTTGGTTGTTTGCCTGTAATTGAAACAGAGGTGCATTGATTGCAGAGCCTGACTGCTGATTTGTTTCAGTCGACACTTCATTTTGCTTATTTAGATTTTCTTTTTCCACCTATATTTACTGGAATTAAGATTCATTAAATTAGTGTATTTGGAAATTATTTAGTTACTAATAATACAGATAAGTGTAGTTGTGGAAACAATAGGTTTGCCTTGTTAGTATAAAAGAAAATCTGTAATGGTTGATTTGGCCAAGATATAATTATAAATTAGGAATTGGTAATGACCCATTTTGCTACTGGATCAACACTTGTAGAGGCGTTATTTAGTTTTTCTAAGATATAAACATAATTTCCTTTAGATACTTTTGAGCCTTTGTTCATGACATTATCTTCATTGTTTTCAATTTTCGATTTTTCGGCTTCGTCTTCTCCAATTATTTCTTTTATTTTATCGTAGTCTTTGTTTTTCCCGCCTAGTGATTTGTTGGAGGCTCCCTTCGTATCTTCATCTCTGTATTGGTCATCTAGCCCCATGATATGACCTGTCTCATGTGCAGCGACATTTTGTGATAATTCTTTTTCAGCTCCTGTTTTAACTGTCACTTCCACTCTTTGATATTCAGCTTCATTCTTTGCATCTTGTTGACCAAAAGCGAAAGGTTCAAATTTTATTTGGGATTTAGTTTTTTCATTTAGTCCTTTTGCCACTGTATTTGCCCTGTCATTAGAAAGCTTTTCATTGAATTTGGCAGATCCATTCTTAGATGCCCGACCAATGGCAAATCCTATTAGGTCAGGACACTTGTCTTTAAATTCGGCCTCCAGTTTTTGATTGACCCTTCCCGCTACCCTGTCAATATTAGATTCAACTGAACTATTTGGAGCCGATTGGGCATTTTCAAAAGTTCCTACCTGATCTGATAGCACTTTAACTTTTTTCTTTCTTTTTTCGTCATCACTTACATCTCTGCTGTCAAATGTGGCCTCTTCATCTCCTACAAATGATCTTAATCGGGGAAGAGAAGCAGCCATTTTTACAGAATTTATAACCTTATGAGGTGTTTCTGAACTAGCATCAGGAATCACATTTATCTTAAAGATGGCAGCTAACTTATGCTTTTCATAATCATTATTATTTAATTCAAACATTAGCTTTGTATTCTCAGATCCCCATGTTTTTGCACCACTTGCTGATAATCGGCTATAAATTTTGTCTTCTGTGCATCACTCCATTCTTTGTCTTCTTTAGTTAGTTTGGCAGCCAATTTTTTAAATTTCTTTGGATCGTCAAATGATGCAATGGCGTCATCTTGACCCTTGGTCCTTTCTTTAAATATATCCATTGAAAAATTAATAAAGTTAATTTTGACATTTATTTTTACCTCCATACTTCCTGAATTTGGTCCATTCACTTTTATTGAAAGATCAAAATGAGATCCAAAAGAAGCAGTATTCATCTTCAATTCCTTTTTCTTGTCTGCGGTAGTCGGATCACGTTGAATGGTATTGGATGTGACTGAATGTAATTGTTTTCGTTGAATAGCTGTGGAAGTAGAATGAAACACTCTTTGCCCTGCGAGTTCATGACCTACCTCTTTTCTTTGGCTTACCTTGCTACCCATTTCATCTGCTTCCTGCTCCAAACCCTTATCATCATTGAGTGGCAAACCATTTACTTCATTATTGGCCTGCACGCGTCCTTCCCTTTGTTGCTGTACATGTGTCAATTCATGTCCAAGTAATTCCTGGCCACTCTGTGATGATGGATCATATTGTCCTGGAGCAAAATGAATATCATTACCTTGAGTATAAGCCAAAGCGCCCGCATCTGTGGCCCTTTTAGAATCAGAATGAATATTTACATCTGAAAAGTCAGAGCCAAAGGATGCCGACATCTTATTGAGTGTCTCATCTGGCATGCCTGATGGTGAAGAACTCTTAAGTTGAAAAACGGGAGGTGCTGCTTGAGCTAATTGGCTTGATTGATTGTTATTTTCGGTTGGAACGGCATCACCTGTATCGTAATTAAGTGTTGAGAAATCTTCTTTAGAATTTTCTTGCTTGTCCTCATCGGTTTTTAATTGTGTAGGATGTTGAGTGATAGATGAGATTTGCAAATTAAATGAAGGAGCATTAATAGCCGATCCAATTGCATTATTAGATTCAACCATCGCTGTATCTGTCCTTACTAGATTCTCTTTTTCCACCTTTGCATGAGGTAATTAGGTTACTTGAATTAGTGTTGGGGTGAATTTTTTAGTTCCCTAGGTTGCGAAATCAATCAAATGACTCAATTCTTGAAGTAGAATAGCAAACATTAGTAAATTTGTGTATAGTCCAAATATGCATCCTAACTTCAATTCCTCTCAAACTAGACTTTAAATTTTTTGAGTCTCTTTCATTTTCTTTCAATTGAATATTACTTCTAAAAGGAATGCTAAGTGCTATTGTATGGGAGCAGCAAAAACTGATGGATCCGCCATTGATCTTTCTCTTATAATTGGTAGGGTCTCATCAATGAAGGTTTGTATATCACGGTACAGTCCTGTCAGGTATTGGTCAGTCACTGGATTTGCATTGCCTAAATCCTGTACACGATCAGTTACCCTCGTCCTAGATTGAGCATGATATGGCCTAACGGGGTCTCTGGCAGCTGTGTGCATATGTGAGGTTGTCGAATTCGCTACGCGATCGGTACGGTACGAATGATTCGCAATAGTCTCATAGATTTCAATGTTCCTGCTTTCAACGCCAGCATTTCTTGCTGCTTGGCAATAGCGCTCCACATATTTAAAAAACTCATAATCCCTTAATGCTGTGGCAACGTCACCTGCTTCATGGATGATATGTTCCATCTCAGCTACATTAGAAATTGCACTCTGATAAGCTTCGGGACCACGAACTGAAACCCCACTGACTACTTGTCGGCCGGCTCCAGGACCAATGTAGGCCTCTGGTGTATGAAAGTTGGCTTCAATTTGCCTTGCGCTAATTGCCTCAGAGAGTTCTTCTATCATTGCTGGAGTCACATTTGGCGAATTAAGTTCTACCATCATGCGGTCAACTTCAGTCATCAAACGATTTCTTTGTGTAACATTTTGAGCTGGAGTTAAGGAAGCTAATCTTCGAATTTCTTCGAGATCCGACCTATTTCCAATTCGCGACATCACCCTTGTCATTGCAGCTTCGTCGTGTCCAGCATAACTTATCATTCTGGCAAAATTGTATCTTTCTGTCAATTCGGTCATTCTTATCTGCAATCGAGAACGCCCCGCTGCGCTCAACTGTGCCATAATTCGTTCATATTGAGATAATCTACCAGCTTCAGTATAGAAATTCATCCGTAACATCTGACTCCAGTTTTCGCCATACACAGCTTGCATGTACCCTTCTGCTCGAATCAGGTTTTCTCCTGCCGCATTGCCAACCACATTAAGATCTACGTCGCTGATAAGTTCAGTACTTGCGGTACCCACTCTTTGTGCGCCATATCGTTCTTGTAGCACAACCAAAATCTGCTCCCTATAGCTGGATATACTTCTGGCGGCATTTTGGAGCTCAGGAGTAGCATTGCCCAATTGTTCCATCAATTGCCTCCAATTGCCGTGATCCTGAAGTAATTGTAGGATTGCAGATTCGTCATGTGCTATTATACGGGCAACTAGAGGGTTGTTCGGCTCCATGAGGCGAGCTAATACTCCAGCGCGATGAGTAGCTGCTTCAATGTTGGATATCATATGTTGCCGTGCAGAGGACATAATTCGTTGAATGAAGACCTCTTGCGTCATTCCATCTGCAAACTGCCCTGAGGACGCAAGCGTTTGTGCTTCACGCCGAACTACTACTTCAAGCTGTTCTATACTTCTTGCTGCTCTAATATCTACTCTTATAGCTCTGAAAGCTGCTGCTGCACCTCCTATATCAGCCGCAGCTCCTACAATACTGATTGCAAGCCAAAACAAAGAAGGGTCTTCACTGGAAATCGCTTGAGCTGGGTCTAGTGCTGAGCCGCTAGCGGCATTTTGGTTTTGAAAGTTTTCGATGTCATTAAACGCTTGTCCAATACTCAGTCCAGCACCAGCCACTCCAGCTGCTAAAGCCAATCCTCCTGTACCCATAGTTGCAACTATGGCTAGTCCAATTTGGAATGCGGCCATCATGCCTTGCTCTATGGCATCTTGGATTCCTCTATTTATGATATGTTGGGACATGAGGATGTTAGCACCCGATTCTGGGGCAAATCCCATAGCTTGTTTCGTGGGTTCAATCATGAAGCCCATGTTCCAGATTTTTATTTCGTTGCTCATCACTGCCGCTCTCGCAGTCATAAAATTTTGTAATACTTCATTGGTAACCCCAGCTACATTGTTTCCAACAGTATCAGAATTGCCCGTAGCGATGGCTGATAAATTAATTGATTCCGACATTAGTATAGGGTAAATCAACCCTAATTCCCTTTTCCTTGCATCAAAGCGCTGACGCATGGCTTGAACTTCTCGAAGGATGTTCTGTCGTTCAGCGATATTACCACGCATGGCAAACCTTGACCCTGGTTCGCCTAACGGTTCCCGAAGATTATCTGCATCTTGCTGTCGGCTTTCATAAGTTGTCTTGAGGCTTACAAGGTCCCTGGCAGCTTGTCTGAGCCCATCCATTTGTCCCTGATTTGCTTCTCCTTGATATCTTGACTGCTCACGATGGGCGATGCGTGCATTTTGATTTAGAGTGTATAAAAGTACTTGTTTCCCTTTTGCTTCGAATCGGCTCGGCAAACTGGCTACAATTGAATCAAACTCAGCTTCAGTGTGTAAATTTACACTTTCCAACAAATTCTGTATTTCGCGATTTAGTACTTCTCTCCTAGCCCTAATCCTTGTCACTTCTTCTGGTCGTTCAGGTCCACGACGGGGTCCACTGACAATCCCCCCTGGGCCTCTGTCTCCGCTATAGGAATCTAAGTCGAAGCCAGTGCTAGCTTCATACTCCCCGGTCTGCAAGGATATTTTTTCATTTCGTTTAACTCTCAATTCTGGCCAAATACTCAATTTTCGTGCTATATCAGTATCGTCGGATGTTGGCGTGGGCCGCTCCATATTGGTGATAGTCGTTGGATCAAAAACAAATGGAGTTCGAGCAGCGTCAGCTTGGTCGGCCCTTGCCCCCAAGTCCTCATCTGTAATCATTTGAATAACAAATGAGGATTTCTTTTGGATAATATTAGATTGAGTGACTAGTTTGGAGGCTGTTTTTATGGAATCTTCTTTCATTTGCACAGCCATCCGACCTCCTTCATCCGCCTCCGCTTCCAATCCCTTATCATCATTCAAGGGCATACCATTCACTTCATTATTTGCCTGCACGCGTCCTTCCCTTTGTTGCTGTACATGAGTCAATTCGTGCCCAAGTAATTCCTGACCACTCTGAGATGATGGATCATATTGTCCCGGGGCGAAGTGGATGTCATTGCCTTGTGTATAAGCCAAGGCTCCTGCATCTGTGGCGCTTTTTGAATCTGAATGAATATTAACATCGGAGAAGTCAGTGCCAAAACTACTGGACATTTTATTAAGCGTTTCATCAGGCATACCTGAAGAAGAGGAACTTTTGAGTTGGAATACCGGTGGCTTCGCTTGACTCAATTGGTTCAAATTATTTTTGTCTCCAGGTGGATCGGCATCACCCGTGTCATAACTAAGTGATGAAAAGTCTTCTATGGATTTTTCTTGAACCTCTTCCTCTTTTTTTAATTTAGCTGGAGTATTATTTGTTGGATTTACCTGAAGTTGAAAGATGGGCGGATTAATAGCTATGCCAGACGCCTGATGCTGATCAGATGTTACTTCTGCTTGCTTGATTAGATTATCTTTTTCCAAAAGGTACTCTCAGGTAAGTGCTTTAATTAAACGAAGCAGAATTAATTATTTTACTATTATTTTGCCTTATGATATTTGTGTTCAGGCTATTTACTAGGTTACCAATTTAAATCAAATAACTAAAGTTTCGGCGATATAAATATTTTCTAAAAGTTTTGCTATGACTTAATCTAAGGTAGAAATTAGAAATTAGTTAATCTGGAATTCTTTGCTTCCAAAATCAAAATAGATAACTTGATGAAAATAGAACAGAGATGACACTAAATTTTTATAATAGATTAATACTCCATATATTTTAGCCACTACCGCGAAGCAGCATCGCAGATAATTTCACTAATTTTCACGAATAAATTCGTGTTAGATGCAATGCATCATTCGTGCAATTAGTGGCTAATAATTCTTTTTTGGGCGAATGCTCAAATGAGCGTATAAAGTTTAAATCTAAACAACTTATGTCAAATACTTGAACTGTAAAAACTTAGTTTTAGTTATATAGAAGACAATAGAAGCTTGCCCGACAAAGCTTTAGCGGCGGCGGGTCAGAATAAAACTTCGATGGTTGAACCCAGCAAATGAAACCATTTAAAATAAATTGAATAAAATAGAGAATTGAATTAACTGTTTAGAAATCAATATTATAGGTCTTTATATATTACAATAGTTATATATTTACACTATTGTTTACCAATGGTATAATCAACTCCGAAACTTCAATCAAATAAAAAAGGCAGATCTTATGACCTGCCTTCAATTTTACTTTTTACCTTGAGTTTTACTTCTTAGCAGATGGTTTTTTCGTAACACCTTTTGGAGTGGTTTTCACCCCTTTAGGTTTGCTTTTAGGATGTACTAACTTCATTTCATCCACAATATGCTTCGCGTCACCGTATTTATCGATGATAAACAATACATATCTGATGTCAACCATGATATTTCTGCAAATAGATGCGTCGTAGTTATAATCACTCATCGTGCCTTCCCACACTCTATCAAAGTTCAAACCTATAAGATTGCCATAGGCATCAATAGCCGGACTGCCGCTATTTCCTCCGGTAGTATGATTAGTTGCTATGAATGCAACAGGTATTTTTCCATTCTCTGCATAAGGACCGAAATCTTTCTTTTCGTACAATTCAATTAATTTTGGAGGAAGATCAAATTCGTAATTCCCCGGTATATATTTTTCCATAACGCCGTCAAGGTATGTTTGGAATTCATATTTTACAGCATCACGCGGCGCATAACTATTGACCTTTCCATAAGTCACTCTAAGAGTTGAGTTGGCATCAGGATAAAATTTTCTGTCCTTAAATACTTCCATCTGAGCAGCCATATATCGCTCCATGCCAGAGGTTACCTTCCCTTCATACAAAGTAACATTTGGTGCAACCTTTACATTGTACTGGTCGATCATCTCCTTGTAAAAAATGTATGCAGGATCAGATTTGATTGAATTGGCCAAGTCTTCAGGTTTTTTTATCAACAATTCGTTCAATTTTTCTTCAGAATTGAGATATGATGCGTCAAACAATGCCTTTACATTTGCAGTGTATTGATCTGAGTTTGGAGCCAACGACTCCAGGCCTTTAAAGATGTATTCTTTATCTACATCATTATAATACATCTGTAGAAGAGCAGCAAATGTCTCTTCATCGATTTTTCTTTCATAATTTTTGAAATAGCCTGGTCCCCATGATTTTACAGCATCGGCTTTTTTCATCATTTCTTCCCCACCATTTTTCTCAAACGCATTTACCAGAGCGTCTAGTTTTGAATAGTATCTGAGCATCTCAATGTTTGTGCGAAGTATCTCGAGACTATATTCACGTATTTTAACATAGTCATTAGACTTTATCACATTGGCATTTAATTCTTCCAAAACACCTCCATATTTTGCTTTTAATGCGGCATTGGAGTTAAGTAATCTATTATACTCCGCTTCGTACTTCTGCTTTTTACCAAAGGCATCCGTTTTCTTCAACCCTTCCATTTCGCCCTGCCACTTTTTCCAACCATTGGATATTCCGGCAGCTTTAGTAACATATTTGATCTTGACAGCTTCACTTGCCACCATATATTTATGCATGATGTCAAGTGCTCTGGTTCGCAATGCCACTTTAACAGGATCGCTCAGGTCAGTGATTTGCTTTATAGATTCTGAAGGCAGATATTCATTGGTTGATCCTGGGAATCCAAAGACCATTGTAAAATCCCCTTCCTTGATACCATCCATGGATATTGGTAGAAAATGGCGCGGTTTGAATGGTACGTTGTCACTTGAATAATCGGCAGGCTTGTTGTTTTTATCAGCATAGATCCTGAACATGGAAAAATCACATGTATGACGCGGCCAGATCCAATTGTCTGTATCTACTCCGAAATTTCCTATTGAAGAAGGTGGAGCGCCAACCAATCTTACGTCCCGATATGTTTCTGTTACAAAAAGGTAATATTGATTCCCTTTATAAAATGAACGGACCAATATCTCCTGATAACTCTCCTTTGCGTAATTTTTCTTTAGTTGCTCCATGTTTTTGTCCACCATACTTTGCTTTTCTGAAGCAGACATTTTATCAGTTACACCTTTAAGAATTGAAGTGCTGACATCCGCCATCGAAATGATGAAAGTTGCCGTCAATCCAGGATTTGACAATTCTTCTTTCTGAGACTTAGCCCAAAATCCTTTGTCTACGTAATTGTTTTCCAAAGAAGAATGGCTTTGGATCTGACCATATCCACAATGATGATTGGTCAAAAGCAAACCGGATCCAGATATGATTTCTCCTGTGCAACCTCCGCCAAATTGAACTATGGCATCCTTCAGGCTTCCTTTATTGACACTATAAATATCTTCAGCTGACATCTTCATACCCATGGATTGCATTTCTTTTTCATTCATTTGTTGAAGTAAAAATGGCAGCCACATTCCCTCTCCGGCAAATATTGGAAGACTGGAAAAAACAAAAAGAAAAGTTAAAATTATCGACTTGATCATTCTATTATATTTTAATTGCCCAAACTTAATAAAATGAAAGTATTTTTGCCGGAAATTTGAAATAAAATATGAGTAAATATATATTAATCTTATCCATTAGTCTATTAATGTCAAGTTGTGCGAAACCAATTGCCGACTTTAGTATTATATCAAGTAGTAAGAAGGTGATCACTGAACAGAAGTTTGAAAATAAGTCTTCTAAAGCGACCTCTTATACATGGGATTTTGGCGATGGCAATACATCTACAGAAGTTTCTCCAGCGCATAAATATACACATAGTGGAAAATACGAAGTAACCCTTAAAGCAAGTGACGGAAAAAAATCAACAAATAAAAAGATGGAATTAAATATTGAACCGCCATTGCACTGCCAGGTGCTAGTGGAGACGGAATTTGGAAATATGTTAATACAATTGTCTGACGCGACACCATTACACAGAGATAATTTTATCAAATTGGTAGAAAGTGGTTTTTATGATGGATTGGCATTTCACAGAGTGATAAAGAATTTCATGATCCAAGGAGGTGATCCAAATTCTAAGGAAGAAAATGGACAGAATCTAGGAAGTGGTGGTCCAGGCTATACTATACCCGCAGAGTTCGTAGACTCTTTATATCATTTAAAAGGCGCATTAGCTGCCGCAAGAACCGGTGGTCCAGGCAATCCTGAAAAAAGATCTTCAGGTTCGCAGTTTTATATCGTGCAAGGACTTCCTACTGATGAATCAGTGCTCACATCCAAGGAAGCACAAGGCAATTTCAGATATCCAACCAGCGTTAAAGAAGAGTATGAAACTATCGGTGGTACACCTCATCTTGACAGAGAATATACTGTATTCGGGAGAGTAATAGAAGGTCTTGATGTGATCGACAAAATAGCTGCTCAGCCCACAGCCCCTGGTGATCGGCCAATGAAACCTATTAGAATGAAGATTATTTCAATAAAATAAACTAACTTTACACAAATTTTTACGCTATGTCATCAGTGCACGTTTTTCCTAAATTTCCTCACGTTCGAAAATCACTTCATAATGAATTAAGGAGTCGTGTTCAGGAGTATTTTGAAAAAAATAATATCAAACAAACAGGTAACAGACCTCTTTATTTGAAAGCAATAATCTTGCTTTCTTTATTTGGTTTGACTGTATTACACTTATTTATATTCCAGCCTCATTGGGCTATCGCGTTGACAGAATGTGTAATTTTAGGTTTGTTAATTGCTGCTATTGGTTTCAATGTAATGCATGATGGAAGTCATGGTAGTTTCAGTGGAAGGAAGAATAGCAATAAATTGGCAGCTTATACCATGAGTATGCTTGGTGCCAGTCATTATTTTTGGAATATTAAGCACAATCTTATCCATCACACTTTCACAAATGTGGATGGTATAGATGATGATATTGAAGTGGGTAAATTAATGAGATTTGCTCCGACTCAGGAAAAATTTAAGGCACACAGATTCCAACATATTTATTTTGTTGGGTTATATATGTTGATGTATGCTTATTGGGTATTTGGATCTGACTATAAAAAATATTTCAAGAAAAGAATCGGAGATTTTCCATTAACTGATATGACTACCAAAGTACATGTTAGATTTTGGATGGTAAAGATTTGGCATGCGCTTGTATTCTGTGCATTACCTATCTATTTATTCGGATTCTTTCCTTGGTTACTTGGTTTCTTGGTTATGAATATCGTAGCAGGGTTTATGTTAAGTATCGTTTTCCAATTAGCTCATACTGTAGAGCACACTGACTTTCCGGTGGCAGATGCAGATACCAATAAATTTCAGGATGAATTTGCAGCGCACCAAATTAAAACTACTGCCAACTTCGGCACTAAGAATAAGTTTGTGAGTTGGTACGTTGGAGGTTTGAATTTCCAGATTGAGCATCATTTATTTCCTAAGATTTCTCATACACATTATCCGGCTATTAGTGGTATCATTAAGAAGGTGTGTGACGAATATGAGTTGAAATATATCGAATATAAGACGGTGGCATCTGCTGTCCGTGCTCATGTAAACTTTCTTAAGCAAATGGGGACTGCAGGATAGTTTAATATAATTCCTGCGTTGGCCTTGCAATTTTTATGTACTTTTGAGGGATTAAATATCTGTTGATCCTTAAAAATAGTACATGAATCCTAATCATATTTTAGGTTTTGATATCGGAGGCACCGGAATAAAAGGTGCTATTGTCGATGTTACCACCGGCGAATTAGTAACAGAAAGAGTTAAAGTGCTAACTCCGGATCCTGCCACGCCTGATGCCATAGGTCATGCAGTCCAGACTATTACAGAGCAATTTGAATACAAAGGAATTATTGGTTGTGGCTTCCCTGCCATCGTTAAAAATGGAATTGCTTTATCAGCTTCTAATATTGATAAATCCTGGATCAATGCGAATGTTGAAAATCTTTTGTCCAAGTATTCTGCATGTCCTGTTTACGTGGCGAATGACGCAGACGTAGCCGGTATGGCTGAACAGGCATTTGGATTTGCAGCGAATCAACCCGGTGTTGTCATCGTTCTCACCATAGGGACAGGTATTGGAAGCGCTTTGTTTTATAATGGAGTGCTGGTCCCAAATACTGAATTCGGTCATTTAAAATTCCACAAAAGCATCGCAGAACATTATGCTTCCAATATTGTAAGAAAAGAAAAACACCTAAATTGGGAAAAATTTGGTGGAAGGCTTGATGAATTTCTCAACCATCTTCAATTTATATTTTCTCCGAATCTTTTTATTATTGGTGGAGGCATAAGTAAGAAGTTTGACTTGTATAAACAGTACTTTACTTTAGAAACAAGTATTGTTCCGGCGAAATTTCAGAATGATGCCGGTGTCATCGGAGCAGCGCTGTATGCGCACCGAAAAAAGGAAAATTGAGTATAGTTAGTTAAGAATTTTAAACATTACTCATTACTCATTACCCATTATTATTCATTATTCATTATTCATTATTCATTACATCAGATGCGGGAAAAAAACCCTAAAAATGCCCCGAAAAGGTCAGGAAGTAGAACCACCACTAAACCGGAAGGTTTTGACAAATTCAGAAAGCAGACGCCTAAGCCATTTGAAGAAGAACGTCCTGAAAAAAGAAAATCTACTGTTCGCAAGGATGCATTGAAGCCAGCCTCACCTAAGATCCAACCTGTTGAGAAGGATGAAGATCCTACCCCTCGGCTCAATAAATATGTCAGCAATTCAGGTGTTTGTAGTAGAAGGGCCGCAGATACTCTCATAGCCAATGGTGAGGTCCAGGTCAACGACAATGTAATAAAAGAGCCAGGTTACCGAGTTCAGGAAAACGATAAAGTATCCTACAAAGGAAAGGTGATTAAACCAGTTGAACTGAGGATCTATATATTGTTAAACAAGCCACGTGATGTCATCACTACTCTTTCGGATGAAAAAGGTCGTAAAAGTATTCAAGACATCATCAAAGGAAAAGTCTCTACTCATGTGTTTCCTGTGGGAAGACTAGACAGGGATACGACAGGTTTGCTGCTTATCACCAATGATGGTGATCTCACAAAACGACTTTCCCATCCTTCTTATGAAGTCAAAAAGATATACCATGCTACGCTCAATAAGCCATTGGAAGAAGAGCATTTTGAACAAATTAAAAAGGGCATTCAACTCGAAGATGGCCCGATCAAAGTCGATGGAATCTCATATGTCAAGGGTGCTCCGCTTAATGAAGTCGGCATCACATTGCATTCAGGTCGTAACAGGATCATCCGTCGCATCTTCGAATTTGTCGGTTATGAAGTGGAAAAACTTGACCGCGTCTACTATGCAGGATTGACCAAAAAGGATCTACCCCGCGGTATGATGCGTTTCCTTACCAAAGAGGAGGTAATTAGATTGAAGCATTTTAGGGTATAAGTATTATAGTATTATAGTATTATAGTAGGGATAATGCTTGCCATTGTCCGCCATTAATGGTAAAGTTTGCCAGTATTAATAGTTAACCAGATTTTAGTGCACCAGTTAACCAGTTTATAGTTAATCAGTATTAGATTATTATAGTAAGATAGTATTTACAAAGATCAACTGTAGGGATAGGATGAGACCTGTCATCACAGTTGATCTTTGTAAATACGGAATTAGGTATTAAGTACTTAAATATAATTGAATGTCGGCAGGGATAAGGCTTGCCCTTGTCTGTAATACATTGAATAGTGCACCAGTTAACCAGTGGAAAGTACACCAGTTATACCGGTTGACTTTTTTATATTAATATTAACACCCATCAATTTGTAAATATCAAATGATGTAGAATTTTTTCTATACTTTTATTTTACAAAAATTAAAATTATGCATCATCAAAACTTCAAAGTAATCATCGCGTGTATGATTTTCCTTCAATTAATATCGACAACGTCGAATGGTCAACAATTGAATTATAAGGATTATCAATTTCCTAAAGTTGATTATAAAAGCTTACAATTAAATGAAAATTTAAATCTTGGAAACAATGCTTCAGCTACTGACCGCTCCACCAGGTTTTCTAATTCATTATTTTTAAATGGAAGTAGATATATCAACAATGATAATAAGCAATATTATAATAGCAGGACTTTTTCCAGCATAATAAATACAGCAAGTGCTTCCAACGCATTCAATACCACAGCTATATCAGACGAGATATTTAGAAAATATAGAGGTGACAATAAATTTTTTGAATATGGGTATCATGCAGGTATCTACAATAATATTCGTACAAAAACCAATGCATATAATAATCTGAGTGCTTATCTCAATATACCATTAAAGGTCGGTGTGGGCAGGATCAATATACTCAATGAAGTAATGCTGGCAGAATTCATCATCGATGATCTTAGGAGAGAGGATATACTGACAGACACAATCAGTCAGGATATGATATTTGCATTTGCAGGCGAGATTGCAAAGTTTAACTTTACCAGAATACTTGACAATAGGAATTTCAGACTTCAGGTTCTGAGGAGTCTCAGTATCTGGTTAAAGAGTAATTTTCCTGTTAAAGCGGCGTCGGATATAGAACTAACTACGATATTGATCGATAATTATTCTTTCGCAGGGATAGGATTTCGGTCGATAGGGTCCAGATTTGCGGTGGGTATTGACCCGAATATCTCATATTCTAAATATTTTAAAGATGGAGAATATTCATTTTCATCTGGAGGTGCCCTTTCTATGGAATTCTCAGTGCAGAAACCTATTTCAAGATATTTACAATCTAATTTTTACACAATAATTAGTTTGGACATTAATAAGTCTAAGAATACTTTTTATGATTCAAAAGAAGCAACAATATCAAATGTTATAAGCCCTAAAGTACTGGTAGCTTACAAAATGGGTTATTATCCAAATTCAAGAACAAATGTTGAATTGACCACCTTGATGAATTATATATTTTATAAAATGGATTATGAAGATCAGCGTATTCTTGATATAAAAAGTACCAGTATTGCCCCCAAAATCATGCTTCAATCTTCTTATTTTATTAATTATAAATTAAGGCTATTTGCAAATTTTGAAGTTGTATACTTTCACTCATTTGTCAAAGATTTTCTAAATGATCCAAATATGAATTTTATCCCTGATGATTTTTCATATAACGTGTCAGATTGGTATATAGGGAGGACATTTGATCCATCTTTAACTGATAGGAATGGACTAGGAACTAGACAACTTCAGAATAAAGTCTCTTATGCCTTCAATGCCGGCTTCGTATTCAATATTTATTAATACATATATAACAAAAAAAGCCGTCGCATTTCCACGACGGCTTTCCTTTTATTATCAATCCTGATCGAATCAGGTATAAATTTATTGGATCACTAATCTCTTAGTCGCCATACCTTCATTCGTTCTCACGATAGCAGTATAAACACCAGGAGTCATACCTTTGATAGAGATCGGCAAGTTGATCTTACCTTGCTGCTGACCAAAGTCTTTCACCAGAACTGTTCTTCCTTGAACGTCTACCAATGATATTTCAACATTAGAAGATCTGTTTATCGTCAACTCTACTGTAGTAAGATCTTTAGCAGGATTCGGATATACATTAAGATCTGTATTTAAAAGGATTTTTTCTGTAGCAGAAATAACGAATCCTTCAGTGGTTGCATCTGCAATTGTTGCATCATTTGCATTCGATACCTGACCATCTTCATTAAGTAAAACGGCAGCTATCTTTAAGTTTTCTATATTCCAATCACCATTCAATGCTATATTGTAATTATATACATTCTTATCATCGATAGATGCAGAAGGCATATTCTTCAAAGAATTATCAAATGTTCTTGCGACATGCTTGTAAACCATTTGAGCTGCCGGAACAGTTCCTGGTAAACTTTCATAACCACCCATTGGGCCACTTGCTCCACCTGCATAATAGTTAGATTGATTGTACTCAGAAGTTGTACCTCTTACTTCTGATTCAATTACAGTAATATACATACTATAACCAGAAGGAATATCCTGAAGGAAATCTGCTGTAACAGATACATCCATTGTTCCTGCTACAGCGCCTTCACGTGCACCAATAGTAAGTACAGCTGCCGGTTCTTCTCTCAAATAGTTTAATCCTGGAGGCAAAGCAGCAGAAGGATCTACTACTTCTCTTCTGTCCACGATCATACCCGGGAAACCAGTAAAGCCATCAAATGAAGTAACCACATTATCATAAGCAGCTACGGTCATTACATCTCCATTGTGTACAGCTATCGGAACGAAGTAATCATCATAAGAAGGAGAAATAGCGTCAAGGAATACTGCACCTCTTGGGCACCATCCGCACCATGTTCCTGTACCTTCTTCCAATACTACTTTTCTGTGAGTAGCCGGAAGTACAGCATAAGCTGATCCAACTATTTTATTATTACATAGCATTGAGTCCAAAGCACCATTAACCTTTGTAAGCTCTAAAACTATATCGTTAGCTCCATCTACTAATTTAACTTCAACAGGGATAGCAATAGATAAATTCTTTTTAGGAGCTAATTTAAGTCCCTCCAAAGTTTTAGTTTCAGATCCACTACCACCAGAGATAGTGTATTCAATGCTTGTGATAGTATCTTTTCCAACATTATATAATGTTGCAGCAGTTTTAATATTAGTTCCAGCGATTTGTAAGCCTTCAGTAACGACCAAATTCAACAAACCAGCCTCACTTCCATTATATACTTTAATGTCCGCAGCATCTGTAGTAAATGATACATCATCGATGTAGTACTTGTTACCTGAGTTTGCAAAAAAGTCAACTGAAGCTACAGAAGAAAGTGCACTTCTGAATGTTGCACCGCATTCGCCATCAATAGATATTGCCCACATATTATTAGAAATATCTATGTCCGCAGCAAAATTAAACCATTCTCCAACCGGGAACTTAAGTTTGTTGCTATAAGTAACTGCACCGGCTACTACTTGTAGGTCACCTTCAGGACTAAAATTAAAATCCATAGCCCATCCTGTACCCGCAGTAGTAGTAGACTGGAAATTAAAATATCCGCTATAACCCGGTTCTACATACATATTCCATTCAGCGTGGATCTTACCTTTATTGACATTGTTGCCAAGTTTTAGGATAAGGTCCATAGGACCACCAGCAGCTACCTTAGCTTCAATGATGAAACTATTAGCTCCACTTGCTGCTTTTGCATCTGTGATGAAAGCGTCGTCAGCAGCTCCACCAGTAGTAGATCCCCATGTTCTCCAATAGGTAGGATTATTTGTTACGACTGTTGTTCCGGCAGTGTACGCATCGAAATCATCGGTGTAAGTGACCTGTGCATAAGTGAACTGTAACGCCAGGACAGAAAATAATAATGTTAGAAGTCTGTTTCTTGTCATTTGTTTGTTTGTTATTAATAAATTAGGAATGAGGCGCTAAGGTAATAATTTTATGAATAAGTAAAAGAGAAAAATATAATTCGAAATAAAGTTGTCTTTACCCAATTAAAAATCGTAATACCTTCCATGCAAAAGAACATTTTAGAAGATTATTTTAATTTTTGTAATTTCGTCAAAATCCATTCAAAATAATATGATTATTAGATTACATATTTTTGTTACTATCATTTTTTCAATTGTTTTGTATTCTTGTAAAGAAGACCCAGTCAACATCAAACCTGAACTTTTTAACTTGGATATTAAAGGAATGGACATTTCTTTTTTACCTGAAATAGAGGCAACGAATACAATTTTCTATGATTCAGCAGGTGTATCAAAGGACTTTTTGGATATAATTAAAGAAAATGGTGTCAATACGGCAAGGATTCGTCTATGGAATATAGAAGGTTCTGCGCATTCGGGTTTGGAGGAAGTTTTACAACTTGTGGCTAAATGCAGATCACATGGCTTTAAAATATTTCTGGACTTCCATTATTCTGATACGTGGGCTGATCCCGGTGCACAAGCTATTCCTAAGAACTGGATTGGATTGAATGTGGAGCAGCTGGAAGACTCTGTCTATACTTTTACTAAAAATATCATGTCTAAAATAAAACCCGAGTATGTTCAGATTGGCAATGAGATCAATGGCGGAATGCTATGGGACCTTGGAAAATACACTAATGAAGGAAATTTTGTCAAACTTCTGAAAGCTGGTGTCAGAGGCAGTCGTGAAGCTAGTCCTGAATCGAAGATCATCATCCATTTTGCAGGATTGGAAGGAAGTGATTACTTCTTTAATATAATGAAAAACGCAAGTTTGGATTATGATGTTATAGGTTTGTCTTATTATCCTGTATGGCATGGAAAGTCATTAGCACTTCTGGAAACTACCATTGAAAGACTGCAAAAAGACTATAACAAGAAGGTACTGATCGCTGAAGTTTCTTATCCTTTTACATTACAGTATGCTGATTATACTAATAATGTCTTAGGCCTGGAAAGTCAGTTAGTCAATGGCTATGCAGCTACAAAAGTAGGTCAGCAAAATTTTGTTAAAGAGATCAGAAGCATTGTTGAGCGAACAAAGTCTATTGGGTTTTGCTATTGGGGTGGTGAATGGATCGCATTCAAAGGTGATAAAGCTACGGATGGCTCATCCTACGAAAATCAGGCCTTATTTGATTTTCAGCACAAAGCTTTGCCGGCATTTTCAGCTTTTCATTGAAAATTCATCTAACTTTGACACTTCGAAAATAAATTGAATGAATAAGTCAAAGCTGTTTTTACTGTTAACTATAGTGGCCATCTTCGCCATAGGTTGCAAGGAGGAGTCTGTTCAAACTCCCAAGCCCCGCTCTTTTCCTAGAGTAGTGTATCCTGAAAAAAATTATGTACAGTTTGATACTTCATTCTGTGAATTTACTTTTGAATATCCGGATTATGCCACTATCGTTCAGGACACCTCATTCTTTGGCGAAAAGCCTGAGGATGCCTGCTGGTTTAATATTTATGTCCCACAATTTCAAAGCCTTATATTTTGTACTTATTATCCTCTTGGTAAAAAGAATTCACTTAACAAGGTGATCAATGATGCCTATAAATTAGCCGGGGTACACAATAAAAAAGCAAGTTTCATAGATGAAATACATGTAAGCAGACCTGATCATGTCAGTGGGACAATATTTGATATTGAAGGGCCTGTAGCGTCTACTTATCAGTTTTTTCTGACAGACAGTACGACGCATTTTCTTAGAGGTGCTTTGTATTTTAATGTCAGAACCAATCAAGATTCATTGGCTCCGGTGATAGAATTTATGAAAAAAGATGTTCAACATATGATCAGTACTTTTAAGTGGAAGAAGTGATCCGGATCAGAAATTTAATTTTTTAATAGCAATTAATTATTTATGAATTTAAATACCACTAAAGGAAAGTATTCATTATTAATTAAAACATGTATTATTCTATTATTCGGGGTAAATAATCTGACAGGTCAAATCATTGCTATTCCTTCATCAGAACCAACTAAAGCCATCATCGAACGACTTATGATGAAGGTTGAAAATGAGAAATCTTACCATTCTTCCCACCAATATTTTACGAGAGCTCAAGTATTACAATTAATCAAAGATCTGGAAGGGAATAAAAACTTAAGTGCAAAAGATCATGAGGATATTCAGTTTCTAGTCAATGAATGTAAGGAAAGTGAGCAGCTTACGAGTGTTTTGTATGAAGAGAAATCAACTTCAGGCAATAGAAATTATCTCGATTCAACACGTACTTTTTATTCGCCGGATGAGAATGATTTAAATAAAACTACTCCAGCCTCAGAAGAAAATAAAAGGCCCATCTTTGGATTGTTTTATAAAAGACCCTGCCAATTTAATTGAAGTAAATCAACAAGATTTCTACATCCGAATTAATCCGGTATTTAATTTTAATATTGGTTCTTCGAATAACAATGATGTGGGTAGTACTACTTTCAAAAATATTCGTGGTGCAGAATTGCGAGGTGGCATTGCAGACCGGGTCTTTTTTTATGCTAATATACATGAAACACAAGAAGCTTATCCATCCTATGTCAATGAATGGAGAGGTAAGTTTGGCGCTGTACCCGGTGCCGGATTTAATAAAAGCTATACGCCCTCATTTCTTAAAAATGTAAATGGAGTAGATTATTTAAATTCACAAGGAGTATTGGGATTTAAAATAATTGACCAGATTGCTCTTCAGTTCGGTCATGGAAAGAACTTTATAGGAGATGGTTACCGTTCGTTATTTTTATCGGACGATGGTGCTGATTATTTCTATTTAAAATTAAATACAAAACTTTGGATCTTTGATTATCAAAATATATTTGCTGAATTAAATGCTACTGGACAAAGAGGTGGTGATGAGTTAATTCCTAAGAAATATTTCGCCGCACATCATCTAAGTTTAAATTTGACCAAATGGCTAAATGTCGGACTGTTTGAATCTGTAGTTTTTAGTCGAAATAATAATTTCGAATTACAATATTTAAATCCAATTATTTTCTATCGCACAGTAGAGCAGATGGTAGGAAGTCCTGATAATGCCATGGTCGGTGCAGATTTAAAAATTAAATTGGGCAATTCAGTTAAATTATATGGACAAATATTGTTGGATGAATTACAAATAAAAAATATTGTCAAGCAAAATGGTTGGTGGGGAAATAAATACGGAATTCAAGCAGGAATGCAATATTTTGATGTAGCCGGAATTGATCATTTGGATATGCGGCTTGAGTATAATTTAGTACGTCCATATACTTACACTCATACTGATAGCTCGTCCAATTATACTCACCATTTGCAGCCGCTGGCGCATCCTATGGGCGCTAATTTCAGTGAATTTCTAATTAATTTCAGATACGTTCCTATTAAAAATTTAATTGTCCAACCACATTTGATGTTTGCCATGATTGGAGAAGATCACAATGGAGTAAATAACGGCAGTCAGATCCAATTGCCTAATACTACAAGAACCATGGATTTTGGAATTCCCTTGGCCCAAGGCGATAAAGCTAAAATTCTGTTGGGAGGATTAGATATTTCGTATATGTTGTATCACAATTTATTTGCAGATTTAACGCTAGCCTATAGAAAAAAAGATAGCGTCCTCGATGAATATGACACGAAGGAAACCATGTTTTCGGTTGGGTTAAGGATGAATATTGCGCAGAAAAAGTATGTGTTTTAGGTGAGAAGGGAGGTGAGGAGGTGTAGTTAATATAAAATTAGAATTAGAAGTCAGAAATTAGAATGGCGTTCTGGACGCATTACCCATTTGTCTGAACCACTGATTTTAATTGATTATTCTGATTGGGCGGATTACTTTCTAAATTTAGAAGTTAGAAATTAGAATGAGGGTCCGTTGCATTACTCATTACTTATTGGTTGTCTGAACTACTGATTTAATTGATTATTCTGATTGAGCTGATTACTGATTATTTTTGTAAGGATGGAATTGTAAGTTTTAATTAAATTTTAAGATCATAACTGTAATGACAGGTCGCGACCTGTCACTGCAGTTATGATCTTAAAATTTCAACAACGATTTAACACTTCATATGATGTTGGATTAATTACCGATTACTTATTGGTTGTCAGAATCACGCTTGCCTGACCATAAAGGCAGGGATTTAATTGATTACGCTGATTATTTTCTAAAGTAAGAAGTTAGAAATAGGAAATTAGAATGATGTTCCGGAAAAGTAATTACCAATTACTGATTACTGATTTGTCAGATACCCCATACTCTCCCTGATAAGCCTATTCGGAATATACTTATTAATAGAAAAACTACCGATTCCATTCAATAATGAGAATAAAATCTTTCCTGATTCATTTTTCTTGTCATGTTGAAGATAATTGAATACTTCATCAAGATCTATATCTCTGATTCTAGAGGTATCGCATATGCTTTTTAGAAAATGCTGAATTTGCTCATGATGGTCTTTCAATATTAAACCGGTCTTGTAAGATAGATACGTTTCAGCTATCATACCGAATGCCACAGCTTCTCCATGAGTGATGGGTTGTTCATGCTTTAATTTGTAGGATTCAATGGCATGACCGATGGTATGACCGAAATTCAATGCTTTACGGACACTGCTCTCAAATGGATCCCGCTCCACTAGAGTCTTTTTGACAAGAATACTTTGATACAATAATTCTGTATTGATGAGTGGTCTAGAGGATGAAGTTTGAGCTTGCAGCAATTTAAATAATACACTATTGGCTATTAATGCATGTTTGACGATCTCAGAATAGCCACTCCGCATCTCTTCATCCGACAAAGTTTGGAGAAATGGAAGGTGGATAAATACTGCTTTAGAGTTTCGGAATAATCCAACTGCATTTTTCACATGATCGTAATCTATGCCAAGTTTACCGCCGATACTAGAATCTGTCATGGACATGAGGGTCGTCGGCATATGCACAAAGTCAAGTCCCCGCTTATAGGTACTGGCGATGAATCCTCCCATGTCGCCGACTACACCACCTCCTAGCAGAATAACCAATGATTTTCGATCTACTTTCAAATCCAGCATTTGTTGCCAGATATTACTGCAGGTTGTAATGTTTTTTTGAGATTCGCCTGCCGGAAATTTTAATACGTGACTTTCGCTTGGGCAAAGATCCCGGATCAATGGATAGCAATAATGTATTGTATTTTCATCCCCTAAAATTATATAAGAAGAATAGGAGCGATTTGCTAAAAAAGCTTTGAAATGACTCAACTCCTGATCTAGAAATAAAGGGCATCCGTCAACATTTATTATATCTGGTTTCATGCTGTAAAGATAGAATTTAGATGGTTGATGTTAGATGATATTTAGTTATTTGATTCATTTAATACTACAATAAAGTTTAAAGACAAAAGTATAATTTTATTGCTGAATCCTTCAATTGTGAATTCAACGTGTATAAAGATTCCTCGCTTCGCTCGCAAAGACGTTAAGTCGATGAGGTGGGATCAGAGATTCTCTCAATCCTACTGAAGGGAGAAATCTATTAAATAAAAATCAATTAATTTATTCGTATCCATCTTTTTATAAATTATTTATTAAAATATATAAGTTGTTTCGCAATTAGTTTTAAACACAACTCAACAATCGGAGTTTCATTCTAATTTCTAATTTCTAATTTCTAACTTTTGAATTCTAACTTCTAACTTCTCACCCCAAAAAGTAGGTCAATAAACCTAAAGTTGAGCAACTATTTCCGTTGACCATGCTTCAGCCTTCGCTTCGAAAAGCGATTTAACATAGCTCCATGTCTCTTTGAATAGCTCAGAATTTCTGTAATTTTCAAGATCTTCAGCTGCATTCCAACTGCTGTATGTAAATAAAATATTATCCTTATCCACAGATCGTATCAGCTTGAGCCCATTGCAACCGGGGAAATTTCGAATCTTTTCTTTAATGCTTTGAAAGTGTTCTAAAAATTCGTCAATGGCATCCGTTCGGAATGTCATTTTTACGATTCTTTCAATATTGTTAGTTGATTTCATTGTTAGATTTTTGCGCAGTCAAATGTAGGAATTAATTAGAAATAATATTGAACGGTAAGCAATAGGCTGTAGGCTTTAAGCCGGATGCAAGATTTGGTATTACTAACAACTTAAATTTTGCAAGCCAGCATTCTATATTTAATACCTAAATATTCTTTTTTGTAATAATGAGCCATCAGCCAATAGCCAATATCGATTTTATTGTAAATTTATATCAATTACTCCCCCTTGGCGCCCGGGGAATTCAAACCTAACACAAAAAAAACCCTAGCTCAGACAAGGGGGATATTGTGCTAATCGATATTTTACATCATATTTGATCAAAGATATCTTATAACTTTTCTCACCTTCCTATTAACAATAATTGCCTCAAGTCCAATCCGTGAGATTCAGCCCGCTCACCTTCTCACCCTCTCACCTTCTCACATCTCAAGAACTACACGACAACATACTGCAACCCACCTTATGCCTCGCCCACTCGGGTCGCTTAGCAAACCACTTTTGATGATCCGGTTGCTCAGCATAAGGTTTTTTTAGCAACTCATATAATTCAAAAATGATGGAATAATCTGCCTGATCAGCAGCATCTATAGCGAGCTGAGCCATGTAATTGCGAAGGACATATTTGGCATTGATACTGTTCATTCTTTGCATGCGCTCGACATAGGAAAGAGTTTCCTTTTGTAAACGAAATGCATAACTTTCAAACCAAAGTTGCCATTTAATTAATATCTCGCCTTTTATCTCTTCCAATTTGTAAAAGGCAGGTTCAATTATTTCTTTAAATTGATCAAAAGTATCATTCCACTTAACGAAACTTAAATTGCGAAAGAAAATAGTCATATCAGTTTCACTGAGTTGCAGCACATCTCTAACGTCATCTACCAACTTTACATCGTCCTCATTAATTGTAAAAATACCCAATTTGGACAGCATCATTTTATTGAAAGCAGGTTCATATTTATCTTCATAATTTTCGAGTATTTCCTGCAATGGTTCGGTTTCCCCAATCACTGTAAAAAGAGCATTTGCCAATTGATATAAATTCCAAAGTGCTATCTTTCCTTGCTGTCCATATCGGTATCTTCTATGTTGACGGTCTGTAGTATTAGGCGTCCAGTCTTCATCATAGGGTTCGAGCCAACCGTATGGTCCATAGTCGATCGTGAGGCCAAGTGCAGACATATTATCCGTATTCATGACGCCATGAACAAAACCTACACGCTGCCAATGAATGACCATATCAAGTGTTCTATCGCATAATTGGCTGAAAAAATCAAGGTATTTTTGAGCGCCCTCAGATGTTATGTCTTTGTAAAAATGATGAATCACATGGTCCAATAACTTTACAAGATTCTCCTTGTCTTGCTGGGCAGCAAAGATCTCGAAGTTGCCGAATCGAACAAAACTTGGACTCACCCTACATACAATAGCTCCTTTTTCCAAAGCCGGATGTCCATCGTACAGCATGTCCCGATTGACCATATCTCCACTCAACATTAAGGAAAGTGAACGGGTAGTGGGCACACCAAGTGCGTACATTGCCTCACTACATAGATGCTCTCTGACTGACGATCTTAGCACTGCTAGCCCATCTGCATTGCGCGAATAAGGTGTTTCACCTGCTCCTTTCAATTGGACTGCCCAGCGTTTTTGATCATTCACTACCTCAAATAGATTAATTGCTCTGCCATCTCCTAGCTGTCCGGCCCAATTACCGAATTGATGCCCGGCATAGCACATGGCATAGGGATCCGTGCCTTCATAAATTGAATTGCCTACGAATAATTGAAGAAACTCTTCACTATTGAGATCTTCTTTACTTAATCCAAGTAATTGACCTACTTCTTCGCTTGCATGGATGAGTCGGGGCGCAGTTGCTTTCTTAGGTTTGACATATGAGAAAGCAGCATTTTTGACCTGGCGCCTGGAATTTTGTCTTTCAGGATCCGAAGGCAATTCTACTTGAAAGGTATTATCGATATTAAATATCACAGAGCTAAAGTTTTTGTTAATCAAATTTTCTTTATTGAAGGATGAATTTAAACGTTAATAAATGTTAGATGTTAGAAGCTTGTCCGACAAAGGTATAGCTAAGGCGGGGTAGATTTTAGTCCGTCATGTGCGGGATTCATCAATCAAATGATTGTTTTGCTTTTTAATTCAAAAAAAAGAAAAATTAAGATTCAATCACCTATCGACCATCTAACATCTAAAATCATCCATCTACCTTTGCTTCCTAACTGCCGAAACTTGAAACACAGAACTCAAACTTTCAGTTTATCTGAATAGGCAGATCTAAGTTTTTGAACTTTTGGATCTATAACGATCCTGCAATAACTCGCGCCCATATTGTCATTGAAGTAATTCTGATGATAGTCTTCAGCCACGAAAAAAGTACCCAGCGGACTCACTTCCGTCACTATAGGATCGGGAAAAGTATCTTTCAGTTCTTCCATCACTTGCTCAATGACTTCTTTTTGTTCATCATTATGAAAATAAATCACTGACCTGTATTGCGTGCCACGATCTGCACCCTGCCTGTTAAGGGTGGTGGGGTCATGAGTAGTCATAAATATAGTAATCAGATCATGATAGCTGATTGTATCTGCATCAAAAGTGACTTGAACTACCTCGGCATGTCCAGATAAGCCACCACAAACTTCTTTATAAGTTGGATTAGGAAATCTTCCGCCGGAATACCCTGATTCCAATTTTTTTACACCTTTTAATCGTTGGATTACAGCTTCCACACACCAAAAACATCCACCTCCGAAGGTGGCTATTTGAATATTTGACATAAGATATTTAATTTTTGTATTGATTAAATAGGCAATGGGGTAATTTAGTTCAAAAATTTTAATACACAAATTAACAAATATGACTTTGTGAGTCAATTATTGGAAGTAATAAACTATTTTTTTAAGAAATCATTGAAAAATTTAATTTTAGGTTAATTTATATCAGAAAGCACATGGAACGTTACTTCACTGGAGGATATTTTTTAATAAAAGCAAAGCCAATTGACTTTGGTTCGGATATAGGCAAAGTTGTAAGTACTTGTAGCGGTTGCATTAACTTTTCTGTTTTTGACAATTGGTGCTTGAGTTGGATGAGTTTTAAACTGGAACAAAAAGAAAAGATTGAGCTTGGACTAAATGACAAGAAAATTAAAGAAATTGAAGAATGGACTGATAGTCGGTTTAATAATGGATCTAATGTCTTTCCCGATATGAAAACTGCAACTGAGTTTAAGGAGTTGTTTTTTGATTCAATAAACGATATATAAATTTTTAGTTTATCGTTTTCTGAAACAGATGCTGATTTATTGATTAGCGATTTCGCTGAGGGAAATAATACACATGAATTTAACTTTAACAACGGAGACTTTGGGCTTAGAAAAAATTTACTTTTGAGGATAGAAGAGGACCAAAATATAAGTGAAGAATTCTTAGGTTATGATTTTATTGGTATAGAATGTGATGGTTCTTTCCATTCTTTTTATTGCCACGATATTACAAATAATCTTGTCGATAAATTCTCTTTGAATCTAAATTCATATGGATTATTTGAAAAATTAGAAAAACCAAATGAAATTAGAGAATACTTGAACAGCGAAGAAACAGGACTTGAACCCGTTCCTTGGTACATAGTAAAAGTTAAGCGACAAAAGGAATCAAGAAAGTAAAATAAATTTAAAAGTTCACGCCGGCGCGAGTTTTTAACTCGTGCCCTTCCGGTCCCCCATCTTCGTCTTCAATAGCCTGGAGTTTTAACTCCGGCAAAAAAATTCGTTCACTTTACCATACCTTTGGATTACAACTTACGTTACTTAGTTATGAAACAGAATTTTCTCCTACTACTTTTATTTTCTGTCATTGTTTCGATGGCATCCTGCGACCTTTCTGACTCCGGTCCTCCCGATAGTGTTTCAGGATACGCACCCGTTTATTTGGCAAAAGTTGGTGCTGATACCGTTCGATTTCTGCCTTCAGAACCCACTATAAAAGGTGGTAAAATATACATTAAGGATGATATTCTTTATCAGGTTGAGCTCTATAAGGGTATTCACATCATTGATATATCAGATCCGGAACACGCCGAAAAAATAGGCTTTTACGAAATATTTGGTTGTACTCAAGTAACTATGCATGACAACTATATGTACGTTAATTCATCAAATGATTTCCTGGTGATTGATGTTTCTAATATGATGGCTCCAAAGGTAGTCGATTATAAAAAAAATTATTTTAAAGGTATTGCCTTTCCTCCACCGCCTGAAGGAGGTTACTTTGAGTGTATAGACCCCTCTAAGGGAATCGTAATTGAATGGAAAAGGGGAACACTGCAATCTCCTAAATGTAGGTTTTAATTTTAAAAACAAATCTTATGAAAAATATTGTCTTTTGTCTTCTACTCTCTCTTATGCTGTCGTCTTGTGATAAAGATTCATCATCAGAGTATCTGGGAAATAGCTCCGGCTCTGGTGTGTCAGGTTCTACTGCTACAATACTTACCTATAAAGGGTTTATTTACACAGTAGATAATAATTACCTTAGAACACTAAGTCTCCTTGATCCCTCGCATCCTGTGGAAGTTTCGAGTATATTTTTGGGTGAAGGGATAGAAACCATATTTGCATATGAAGATCATTTGTATCTGGGAACGCGCAATGGTATCCAGTTGTACAACATTTCCGATGGGGCAAAGCCGGTATTCACAGGTAATTCCTTTCACTTTCCAGCCAGAGATCCTGTCGTAGTAGATGGTGTATTGGCTTATTCCACAACCAATTGGGGGAGTGAGGACGGAAATGGAGGCGGTACGCTTTCTGTCATAAGTGTTGTAAATAAAAATAATCCAATCACTATCAACCAACTTAATCAGGAATATCCTTGCGGACTTGGATTGAGCGGAGACATATTATATGTTTGCAATGCACGTTATGGCCTAAATGTCTATAGGACCAGTTCCAATGGTGAATTGAATTTCATTAAGAATCTGCCGACTGATCCCGTCTATGATTGCATAGCTTATGACAAACTTTTAATCTGCCAGACGAAGTCGGGGATCTGGTTATTTAATATTGAGGACAAGGCCAATCCGGTCTTTGTTCAGAGAATAAATAATTAAACAGAAATGAGTGGTCAGTGGTCAGTGATCAGAAAATGGAATAAGTAACCAATATTATGAAGAGTTTCGAAACTTTAAAAACTAATTAATTCCCATAACGAATCCCTGATGAAATACATATTTATAGCAACAATATTTACCCTTTTTTACTGGCAAGCGAAAGCACAAGATGGCATTAGCTATTCAGAAGATAAGGTGATTCGTGACGGATTTCACATATCTCCGATCATGCCTACCACTAAAGGATTTTCATTTGGTGTTGGATATTCAAGGCCTGTCAGATCTAAGCTTTTATTTCATGGGACGATAGCGTATATTCCTCAAAGTCAGCTGGATGGTGAGTCGATCAACGCGACAGGGTTTAGCATAAATCCATCATTATTATATTTTCCGGATCGAGTTGATAATTATAAGGGCATTGTATTTGGAATAGAAATGCCAATTCTCTACTACAAAATGCAAAGACACGATTGGAATTGGAGGACCTCTACCGGAGATGAAGAGACCTTTGTATATCAGGAATATCAATACACAAAGGCACATGCCCTACAGGCGGGACTCGGCGCCAAGGTTGGTTTCAGGACTCACAAGAGAAATTATCGATTATTCTGGCAGCCAACGATTACTTTTGGAGCTTTATATCAGAAACTTTATGGTTATACTGAAGTTGCACAAGACCAATTCAATGACTTTAATGCTATAGATGCGCCTTATGCGGGTCAGAATACCGGAATTACAGGTTACCTGAAGCTTGAACTAAGCTTTGGCTTATATCGGTATAAGAAAGAAACAATTAAAGTATTACAACTTTGATCTCGCTTTGCACTTGGTTGATCAATTGAAATATAAAAGTCTTGTTAAGGTTCGGTTAGATATGTCCGGAATATTTACATTTGTAAATGATGAAACGGTACGTATATATTTTAATTCTGATAATAGCTTCAAATGTATTATTTAGTCAGAAAACTCAGACTGTAATTACCAAAATTGCATTTGGATCGTGTGGTGACCAGTCCAAACCTCAGCCTATCCTAAATCTTGTGACAAAATATTCACCTGATATATTTTTATATTTAGGGGATAATATATATGCCGATACCAAAGACATGGACGAATTAAAAGCTAAATACGATATGCTTGGTGCCAAACCTGAGTTTAAAAAGCTCAAGGCTTCTACCAAAATTCTTGCTACATGGGATGATCATGATTTTGGTTGGAATGACGTAGGAAGGCATTATCCTTTTAAAGAAAAATCGAAAGAACTATTTATGAATTTCTTTGAAGAAGATAGCGCCTCAATAAGGCGTCAGCACGAAGGTATATACAATTCCTATGCTTATGGTCCAAGAGGAAAAAGAGTTCAGATCATTTTATTGGATACAAGGACGTTTAGAGATAACCTACGACCATATGCTGGTGAATTAAAAAATGATTCTCGATATTTCTACGAATTGGATTATGCTCCAGAGATATCTAAAGATTCCACATTGTTGGGCGCAGCTCAATGGAAATGGCTGGAAGAGCAATTAAACATGCCTGCTGATATTAGAATTATAGGCAGTAGTACTCAATTTGGAGTCGAATTTAATGGGTATGAATCGTGGGCCAATTTTCCAAACGAGCAGAAAAAAATGCTGGATATGATAGACAAAACGCAAGCGGGCGGTGTCATATTTCTTTCAGGAGATGTTCACTATAGCGAAATGTCAAGAATAAAAAGAGATGGCACCTATCCGATATATGACTTTACATCAAGCGGAATAACTTCAACATGGCATTTTGCCACTCCTAATAAAAACCGTATAGAAGGACCTGTAATGGATAATCATTTCGGTTTGATGACTATCAATTGGAATCCTGGCCAAACAACAATCAAGATGGAATGTATAGATGTACATAATAACCAGCGTTTTGAATATAACATTCCTTTGAACTCTATACAACCTGGATTAGAGTAGTTTTGGAGGGACAAATTTAGCGCTGCATATCCGCAGCAATTTTTATAAGATTCTTTCGTATTCCATAACAAGTAAAATTTATTTAATAAAAAAAACTCCGATTGAGCGTCGTCTAATGGCTCCAAGTCATCTTACGTTTACGTTTTTTCATTAAATAGATTTCAGGAAAGCATTGGTACCATTTGCTTCATCGTAATATTGCAATATTACATATATGCACGCCAAAACATCCGACAATGCATTAATTTTCGGAAACTAGAATTTTGAGATTAGAAATATGGTGGAACTGATACGTCGGATGGCGACCATGAGGATATGTTATGGGCTCGGATTATTAACTTTATCACTTTGTCTATGAATTCAATTTATTTTGCCACGAATTACACTAATGATGCTTTGCATCTAACACGAATTTATTTTTGAAAAATTCGTGAAAATTCGTGAAATTATCTACGTTGCTGCTTACGAGATCGTGGTTAAAAAAACAACTAAATTGGAGCGTTGTCATATGGCTACAATACATCTGAAGGCTTTGTTTTTTCACTTAATAAATTTTATGAAAGCATTGGTACTATTGGCTTCATCGTAATATTGCAATATTACATATATGCACGCCAAAACATCCTACAACGCATCAATTTTCGGAAACTAGAATTTTGATATGAAATATGGTGGAACTGATACTTCGGTTGGCGACCATGAGGATATGCTATGGGCTCGGATTATTAACTTTATCACTTTGTCTATGAATTCAATTTATTTTGCCACGAATTACACTAATGATGCTTCGCATCTAACACGAATTTATTTTTGAAAAATTCGTGAAATTATCTGCGATGCTGCTTACGAGATCGTGGTTAAAAAAACAACTAAATTGGAGCGTTGTCATATGGCTACAATACATCTGAAGGCTTTGTTTTTCACTTAATAAATTTTATGAAAGCATTGGTACCATTGGCTTCATCGTAATATTGCAATATTACATATATACACGTTAAATCAATACTAGATTTCATTCAGAAATTAAAAAGTAACTTTTAACAAAGATTTCTACAAATTACTCTCTCCAACTCTGTGAATCCGTATCCTATCTCCCTTTGTGAAACTTTATTTTTTGCTCAACTTTGTGATACAACACCTTCCCATATAATTTATTTTATAAAATAACATTCCTTAAGCAACGTATTCTTATTTCTTGAGGTCTTTAGGGTATAAAAAGATAACTCTTAATTTTTCTGAATAGAGCTACTTTTATTCATAATTCAATAATAATCTATAGTGCATTGAATTATCAAAAAAAAGCAGTCATTCAGGCCAAACACAAAATTTAAACAAATGAAAAAAATAAAGATTATTTGGCTTTTTGCGCTCATCGCCTTAGCCTTTTCGTCGTGCCACAAGGATATCAATGAATTTATCCCGGACAAAGAAGGCCAAAACTTCAAATCCTCCTTATTTGGTTCAGTGGTAGATGAAGCCGGTCAACCTGTTGAAAATGCAATTATCAGATATGGTGCAAACACTAAGATGACTGACAAAAACGGAATTTACCAGTTTAAAAATGTAGATGTCAACTCAAAACACAATCTTATTACGATCTCAAAACAAGGTTATTTTGAAGGTAGTAGGGTGTTTACCACGGATCGTTCGACGACTATCACCATAAGAAATATTCTGCTAGAAAAATCTTTTGATAAATCCTTTGAGAGTACTACGGCTGCTTCTTTGAAAAAAGGTGCTGTGACACTTGATTTTCCTGCAGATGCAATTGCGATGGCTTCAAATAACACCCCTTATTCAGGTACAGTAATGGTCGCCATGAAGTATCTGGACCCAAATCAATCTTCCATATACACTCAGATGCCGGGAGATCTGGTAGGGATCAATGCTGCTAATCAGATCGCAGGTATGACTACATACGGTATGGTAGCTGTAGAACTGCAGACACCTTCAGGATTGAAGCTACAATTAGCACCGGGTAAGACAGTGAAGATGTCGAATAAGTTATCCGGTGATGTCCTGGCTAAGGCTCCATCTACGATTCCACTTTGGTACTACGATGAAAATCTTGGCTATTGGAAAGAAGAAGGCGAAGCCAAACTGGTGAATGATACTTATGTAGGTGAAGTCGCACATTTCACCTATTGGAATTATGATGCTCAGCAACCATCTATCATCATGAGTGGAAGAGTAGTTGATCAAAATGGAGATCCTATTGCAGGGGCCGACGTATGGATCGTAGCACAGGGAGGAAATGGCGGCGGCCATGGACTTACGAACCTGGATGGGACCTTCAGTGGTCAGGTTACAAAGGATGCAATACTGAATATAAAGGTTTCATTATACATCAATGGATGTACTTTGACTGAAGTATATAATGGCCAGGCGGGACCTTTTTCCTCTGATGTCACCATTCCGGATATTGTCTCTACTTTAGGTAATATCAACAACATCCATGTCACTGCCAATGTGGAAGATTGCAATGGAGATCCTGTGCAGAATGGTTACCTTAAGGTGTCTTCAGGAGGGAATGTCATATCATACTTAGATGTGGTGAATGGGGTGGTGAATAGCACGGTGGTTAATTGCAATACACTTACCACTATAACTTTTGTTCCGGTAGATATCGATGCGCTTATCCAGGGAGATCCAATGACGTTAAGTGCAGCGACTGAAATTGATTTGGGTACAATCACAGCTTGTGGCAATATAGCGGATTTTCTAAAAGTAGAGGTAGCGGATCTGGGTCTTGATACTACATTGCTAAGTGGTGTTTCATTTATTAATGGCAATTCCTTCACAGAAATAAATGCCGGGAATGGCATTGACTCTTCTACGCAAATTGATTTCCATTTATACTGGCAGGATAATACTCCAAATATAGTTAAGCCGGGTACCTACAATGTCTTTCCAAATGAAACACATTTACAGCTGCTTATTACACCTGTTCAATATTTATATTTAACAGCAGCATCAGCATCGGCAGGCACCGTAACAGTGACGCAGGGAGGAAGTCAACCTGGAGATGTGATCACTGGAACATATGAATATATAGGGACAGAGGCTGGAACCACTATCACTCATCAAGTGAGCGGCTCCTTCAGACAAACGCTACAATAACTGATAAATCCATTACTGATCATTGGAAGATTCCAAACTCATAACACAATGTTTGAAGCACGACAGAAATAGTCAAAAGTTGCTTTACGATCGCTTTAGCGGGCAGATGTATTCCATCTGCCTTCGCTATTGCAGGGATGAGTTCGATGCACAGGAGTCTCTGCAAAATGGCTTTATCAAAGTATTCAAAAATTTGCAGGCATTCAAAGGTGAGTCTGCATTATACTCATGGATTAAGACCATAATTATCAGAAGTGCTTTAGATCAGATTAAAAAGAAGAAAAAAGACGACGAATTATTTGTCCGGGATGAAATAGTATCTGATCAAGTCGGTGGTGAAGATCCTGAAAGCATGACTTACGAAGAGATGCTCAAGATCGTCCAAATGATGCCATTAGGATACAAAACGATCTTTAATATGGCAGTAATAGATGATATGTCGCACCTCGAAATAAGTAATGTCCTCGGTATAACAGAGTCCACTAGTAGATCTCAGCTCATGAAAGCAAGAAATTTCCTCAAAAAACAAATGCTCACGAAGCAAAATCATTACCTATGAAAAAGGAGAATTGGGAAAATAAATTTAAAGAACAGGCACAAGGACATTCTGTGGTTCCACCTGCCCAAATATGGGACAATGTCGAATCAACATTGGAAAGAAAAAAGGAAGCGCTTCGGCTTTCCTTTTTGGCTTCTAGGCATCATATTGGCATTTGTCGTAGGTTTCGGACTTGTTCAAATGAGCAATAATTCCGAAGTGCCACTTGCTGAAATGGACAGGTCAACTCCTCCCTCCTCAGAAATGAATACTGAACTCACAGAAGACAATTCCAGTAATAAAACGGTCGAAGCAAATAATCAAGTTGATTTAACAGTTAATGAAGACCTTAAAGATCATAATTCCAAAAATGATGCAGTAAATATTTCTAGCACAGCCAAAAATGCTACAAAAGCTACAACGATAGTATCAGGAAACGACCAACGTAAGATTTATTCCTCACAAGTATTGACTTCTTCAAATACTAAAATCAACAAGACAATAAGTAAGGGCTCTATTTCAAATCATCACCTGGCAAGTAGCAATGCTATTACTGCCTATCCTGATCAAATAGCAAGTGCTGAAAACCGCATTCAAAATGGACAACCCAATTCGGTTTCAGTCAAAAATATTACTCAAACAAATCAATTAGATAACACTGCAATCAACAAAGAAACTACAGAGGTTTCTTCCAACAAGTCGGAAGATAAAAGAACTAAGAACGATGTAGCAGATCAATCATCTGAAGTAATAAATTCAAAGAAAACATTGCTGACACCGGAAGATGTTGCAACTTTAACTAAGGATGAATTGGAAGTAAAAGACCTGGACCTGGTGCCATTTCATTTTCCAAAGAATGTGAAATGTCCTACTTTCAGTAAGAAACGCATCATTCCATTTGTACAGCTCGAAGTCGGTGCAGGGCCTTCGATGCGTCATTTGACCGCAGAAATTGAATCATCTAAAATATATATAAATAAACTGGCGACAGAGCGGCCATTTTACGTTAGTAACGCCTCCTTGCATGGTGGATTGATCCTCCGAAATAATTTTACCATTCACACCGGAATAAATTATACATTGGTCAAAGACAGATTTGACTACAGAAAAACCGGCCTTACACAGATCGTTATCACGTTCGATGCCAACAACATTCCGATCGACACAATGGTAAGAACAGGTACCCAAATAATTGAAGGAGAAAACAGATTTCACCTGATAAATATTCCCATTGGAGTAGGGTATCAAAAGAAAATGGGTCGATGGGTCCTGGCAGGGGAAGTTGGCATGGGTGTGAATGTTTCATTGAAGACATCAGGTAAAGTATTGTATAGTGATAATGCCGTACACAATTTGGATGAAGTAGATAATTTTTATAAAAAGAGTTTAGGTTTAAGTTTGAACGCGGCTCTGGCTATTCATTATTCACTTGGAGACCGGACATCAATATATTTAAAACCGCGTTACGACATGTTTATGAATGATTGGACATTAAAAGGTGCAGGATTTAAGGCATCATATGATTTATTGAATGTCAATATCGGTATCAGGAGGTGTTTTTAGTTATTTAATAAACTTAGGAAAGCGAGAGGTTTTTACATTGTAAAGACCCCTTTTTATATTTTGCCAATTAGGAATAAAAATATAATGATTGGAAATAGAAATCTCCACTTTGAAATGAATTTCACACTAATGTTTGATGTTTGTTGTTGATGCTTGAAAGTCAAGAAAGGTGCGAAATGTCTATATCACAGAGATTCACTGAGTCTTTTGATTGTTCATTTATTTTAGAAATTGGCAAGAATTTGGATTATACTTCGATAAAGCATTTTTTGAGAAACACAGAGGTTTGATCTGCGTCAAAAACTACATCGATTTAAAAGTAACTTCAATTGGAATAATTTTATCTCTGTGTATCTCCTGGTCTTCTCTGTGAAACTCCGTGATACCTTTTATCAATTCTTTGTGAAACTTTGTGAATCCTTTGTGATAATACTCTTTAACCAACTCTTTTTTTCATGAATCTTTCAAATATTTACCTTGCTAAAAAATGATAAAATTAAATTGACATAAAAAGCTATCCTTGTTATAAAATAGGTTTTATATTAGCATTCCTGGAAAAGGGAACCACAACTAAGTAAATATTTGTTTGTTTGAAGAATTAAATAAAATAAAGGAGATTAAATCATTGAGTGAATTAGTATTAACTATCGACGGAGTCGAGCCATTAGACTTTTTGGGAGAGAATAATTCCAAATTGAATTTTATAAAAACCAAATACCCGGATCTCCAGATCATTTCGAGAGGTAATTCGTTAAAAATAACTGGAGACAAAAAACAGACGCAAGAGCTAAAGGCAAAGGTTGAAGTGTTGGTTCGTTATTTAAAAGAACATAAGGAGCTTCCGATGTCAGCCATCGATACCATCATGGCTGGAATGAATCCTTTTGACAATAAGTCAATTGAAACTCCCTCCTCCAACGGGAATATAATCTTACATAATAAAGATGGTTTCCCTATTCGTGCCCGTACAGCCAATCAGAAGAAACTGGTAGATGCCTCTGAAAGAGCAGATATTGTCTTTGCTGTAGGGCCTGCAGGTACAGGAAAGACTTATACCGCAGTCGCGTTAGCTGTAAAGGCATTGAAAAATAGATTGGTTAAGAAGATTATCCTTACAAGACCGGCAGTAGAAGCAGGAGAAAATCTTGGATTTCTACCCGGAGAT
Source organism: Candidatus Brachybacter algidus (assembly GCA_016711705.1). Classification (GTDB taxonomy): domain Bacteria; phylum Bacteroidota; class Bacteroidia; order Chitinophagales; family Saprospiraceae; genus Parvibacillus; species Parvibacillus algidus. The sequence continues at coordinate 104,896 of JADJSK010000014.1, forward strand.
TTGAAAGAAAAAATAGATCCATATCTAAGACCTTTGTATGATGCTCTGGACGATATGATTCCTGCAGACAAACTTGCAAAGTTCATGACGGATAGGACTATTGAAGTTGCTCCACTGGCATATATGAGAGGAAGAACGCTGGACAATGCATTCATTATTCTTGATGAAGCACAAAATACCACTTCGCCGCAGATCAAAATGTTCTTAACAAGGTTGGGCCCGAGCGCCAAGATTATTGTCACCGGTGACCTTACTCAAATAGACCTTCCTTACAGTCAACAATCCGGACTTAAAAGAGCACTCGCACTGTTGACTGGAATCGAGGGCATAGCTCAGGTATTTCTGAACGAAGAAGATGTGGTCCGACATCGACTTGTCAGAGATATCATAAAAGCATATAATGCAAGTGATGAGGAGATAAGAGTTCGAAAAGACAAGGAAAGAGAGGAAAGAGAACAACAAAAGCTTGCTGCCCAAGATGCAATTCGAAAGATTGAACCAAACTGATCATATCTAATTTATTTATTATGCGTTTACTTTCTTTAACTTTCTTTTTATTGATGACCTTGGCTGGTTTGGCTCAGGAGACTAAATTATATGATGTCGAAGCTGATGCCTCAAAACAGATTGCTGCTGCCATTAAAGAAGCAAATGCTCAGAATAAAAATGTAATGATACAGGCTGGCGGAAACTGGTGTTCGTGGTGTATTAAATTTAATAAATTTACAATCGCTGATGCCCAGATTGATTCAATCATTAAAGCAAGTTATGTTTTAGTTCACCTGAATTATAGCAAGGAAAATAAAAATGAGGCTACTTTCGCAAGTCTTGGTTTTCCACAAAGATTTGGTTTTCCATCATTTATTATACTCGATAAAACTGGTCAGCGATTGCATACCCAGAATTCCTCCTATCTGGAAGATGGCAAGGGCAGTTATGATAGAAATACTGTTTTTGAATTTCTACAAGCTTGGACGCCATGGGCATTAGATCCGAAGACATATCAGGCTACTAAATGAAAAATTTATTTACTTCATCGTTCAAAAAATAATTCTAAAGCTATGACATCAAAAGTTATCTATAAAGGAGGTCTTGAGACCGAATGTATTCACTTAAAGTCAAATGATTCAATCAGGACAGACGCACCGATAGACAACAACGGAAAGGGAGCTGCATTCTCACCTACAGATCTCTGTGCCACATCTCTGGCTACGTGCATGCTTACAGTCATGGGTATTTGGGCCAGAGATAATGAGGTTGATATGGATGGTGCATATGCTGATGTTACAAAGCATATGGGCAGTGACCCAAGGAGAATTACAAAGATCGATGTTAATTTGTTTATGCCAGATCATGAGTACACATCAAAAGTAAAATCCATTCTTACTCATATCGCGCAGACATGCCCAGTAGCGAAAAGTCTTCACCCTGATCTGATTCAAAATATAGTGTTAAACTGGAAATAACAGAAAACCAATGATAGATATCGCAACGATGCATTTTCTTGTCGATCTGAGTTTGAATAATTCAAAACAATGGTTTGATGAGCATAGGAAGGAGTATGATCTGGCAAAGTTGAATTTTATTGAGTTTGTTCAGCATGTGATCGATATGCATGGTGTGAATGACAAAGCGATTCGCGATATCAAGGCAAAAGATTGTTTGTTCAGAATTAATAGAGATGTGCGCTTTAGCAACAATAAATCTCCTTATAAGACTAATTTTGGAGCAAGCATAAGTATGGGAGGTAAAAAAGCTATGCGAAATGCAGGATATTATTTTCACCTGGAACCTGACAATGCATTTATGGGTGGAGGATTGTATGGTCCGGATGTGGACGTGCTTAATATTATGAGAAATGCTATTAGTAAAGATCTTAGTACTTTTGAAAAGATAGTGAAAGCCCCAAAATTTAAATCTATGTATGGGGCACTCAATGATAAAGATGAATATTCGTTGAAGCGGGTGCCAAAAGGATTTGATGCTGCAGACCCAGCCGCAGCATACCTAAAGCTGAAAGGATATGTAGCGATGGCTAAAATGGAGGATCAGGATTTACTTTCCAAAGATGCTGTTAAAAAAACTGTGGAGTCTTTCAAGGCCTTGCAGCCATTAATTGAATATATTAATCAGGCGGTTATTGTTTAAATCTTAAGTTTAGGTTGTTATAAGTAAACCCTAAAATACTCAATCAGAAGTCAGAAATCAGAAGTCAGAAATTAGAAATCAGAAGTCAGAAGTCAGAATAAGACTCGGATGGTTCTGTCCAAGAAATACATCAGATTATTCTATATGAAAAGATTCCTAAACCTGAGTAACAAATTGACATCTAATAATATAAATAATTTTATTTTTAATATATAGATTATATTTCATTGATTTTAAATACTTAAACTTGAGTTTTCATGATTTGTATTTGAAGAGCACCGAGGCTTTAATCTTAACCATACTTGATTTTCTATTATATAACGCCATTGGATATTTAATTATAGAATACAGTTTTGGTGAAAGAAATGATTAAGAAATCTCAAATCAATATTAAATTTAAAGTATTATAAAAATTGTTTGAAAAAATATAAATTTTACCCATTTCTACAATTTATAATTATCAATATTAACATAAAAATATTGGCATACAATTAGAATAATATTTTGCAATATTTGGATTTATTAAAATAATACATAAGAATATTACTTTTAATAGGTCATAATTTTGTAATTTTGTATCTATAAATATTCTAATAGAATGCATTATCATAGTGAAGGTAAAATTCCGCAAAAGCGGCATACTCAATTCAGACAACCAAATGGAACTCTGTATAGTGAGGAGCTTTTTTCAACAGAAGGTTTCCATGATAAATACTCCATTTTGTATCACATCAATCCTCCCACCAGAATAACTCAGGTAGGCGATCCAATTGATGTGGCCCCGGTCAAAGCTTCGAATAAAGAGTTAAAACACAGATGCCTGAATGGCTTTAAGGTTGCTCCTGTGGATGATTATTTAGAGTCTCGCAAGGTTGTCTTATTCAATAATGACTGCAGAATGTCACTTGCCGCACCTAAAACAGGTACAAGGGATTACTATTTTAAAAATGCAGATTGTGATGAGGTTATTTTCATACACAAAGGTAGTGGAACTCTTCAGACGAATTACGGAATACTCAAGTTTTCATACGGTGATTATGTTGTCGTTCCTAGAGGAACAATTTATCAGATAAACTTCGATACAGAGGACAACCGTCTTTTAATAGTCGAATCTACTGCACCGATTACAACCCCACAGCGTTACAGAAGTGAATATGGACAGTTGATGGAACATTCCCCATTTTGCGAAAGAGATATAGTTAAACCAACTTTGCCGGAACCAATAGATGAGAGAGGCAACTTTAAATTTTTCATTAAGAAGAAGGATAAATTATATCCATATGAATATCTGGATCATCCTTTCGATGTGGTAGGATGGGATGGGTATCATTATCCATATATTTTTTCGATAGACAATTTTGAGCCGATCACAGGAAGGGTACACCAACCACCTCCGGTACATCAGACATTTGACACCAAGGGTTTTGTCATATGTTCTTTCGTTCCGAGGTTGTATGATTATCATCCACTTTCAATTCCTGCACCTTATTTTCATTCAAATATTGATAGTGACGAAGTACTTTATTATGTAGACGGTGATTTTATGAGTAGAAAGCATGTCGAACAAGGTATGATCACGTTGCATCCTGGAGGTATACCTCATGGTCCTCATCCGGGAACTATTGAAAAAAGTATTGGGGCCAAAGGTACAGAAGAATTAGCCGTGATGGTCGATACATTTTCTCCATTATTTATGACTAAAGACGCTGTCTCCATAGAAGATCCATCTTATTATAAAAGTTGGCTGGATTAAATAACCACGATTTTAATTGACTACCTAATAATATAATTACAAAATAATCCAATGAATACATTAACACAACAATCGACTGAAGTTGAAAAAGATTTATTGCCATTAAATGGTACTGACCACATTGAGTTTTATGTAGGTAATGCCAAACAGGCAGCTATTTATTACCAGGCAGCTTTTGGCTTTGAATTGGTCGCATATAAAGGACCTGAGACCGGCGTTAGAGACATTGTATCATATGTGCTGCAACAAGGTAAGATCCGCTTTGTGCTTACTTCTGCTCTGCATGCTGATCATGAGATCGCAAAGCATGTTGCCTTACATGGCGATGGAGTCAAAGTTTTAGCTTTATGGGTCGATGATGCAGTTGCTTCCTATGAATTGACAGTAGGAAGAGGTGCAGAATCTGTATTTGAACCCGTCACGCTTGAAGATGAATTTGGTAAGGTAATCATAGCCTCAATAAAGACATATGGTGAAACTATCCATACTTTTGTTCAGAGAAGTGAATATTCAGGAGCTTTCATGCCGGGTTTTATAGCCAAAAATTCTTTGCGTAAAGTCGAATCTCTTGGCTTATTATTTGTCGATCACTGTGTGGGAAATGTTGAATTGGGCCAAATGAATAATTGGGTTAAATATTATGAGGATGTGATGGGCTTTAAACTTTTGATCACTTTTGACGACAATGACATTTCGACAGAATATACAGCTTTGATGAGCAAGGTCGTTTCTAATGGTAATGGATATGTTAAATTTCCTATTAACGAACCAGCAATGGGTAAGAAAAAGTCACAGATTGAAGAGTATCTTGATTTTTATAAAACATCAGGCGTTCAGCACATTGCTGTTGCTACCAATGACATCATAAGTACCGTAGATGGCCTTAGAAATAATGGTGTTGAATTTCTTGTAGTTCCCAATACTTATTATGAGGATCTATTTGAAAGATTAGGTGAGATAGATGAGCCGATTGAAGAACTTAAAAGATTAAACATTTTAGTTGATAGAGATGATGAAGGATATTTGCTTCAGATTTTCACAAAACCTGTCCAGGACAGACCAACTGTTTTCTTTGAAATCATCCAGCGAAAAGGCGCAACTTCCTTTGGTAAGGGGAATTTTAAGGCTCTATTTGAGGCTATCGAAAGAGAACAAGAACTAAGGGGGACACTCTAATTAAGCAATGAAATATTAAAATGCTCTTCCTACAGAAGGGCATTTTTTTTGGTCATTATCTGAGCATAAGAACTGAATATTTTATACAAAAAGTAAACCTAAGAGAAACCAAAGATTTTCTGTATAAACTGTATAAGAATTCCGTTAGATCAATTTTTCTTGGCAATAATGGTTTTTTTGCATGGCTATTTCAAAAGAGGGAGGATATAAGCGGACAAAGAGTTATTTATCTCTCTTTTTGCCTAAAATAAGTGATAAATGGGATTCAAATAGAGTAGTTAATCTATTAATTTATATTTTTAAAATAGTCATATGTAATTGATAATCAGAATAATATTATTTGTCCGCAATTTGTCCGCCCTAAAACACTATAACTTCGAGTACTAAAATTTACATTTGACTTATAGAAAAATTACATTTTATAAAATTTACATAACATCATCAATTAGATGACAAATTTTAATTCCTTTTAATGTAACTTTTTTCATCCCCATATTTAACAGGTGGAAGGATTGGAACAGATTTTAAATCATATTCCAGTCCCTAAGCCACTAGATTTGATCATTACCGTAATTTACACACACTTACTTATGAATAAGGCACTCTTTTAGTGCCTTATTTTTTTACAATGGTTTTTGTCTTTAGAGCGTAAAATGTTATCTTGTTGTTCTCTAGGTGACTAATCATTTGAGCATAATAATACCATCATATACGCTTACTAATTTGAAGTACAATAATATATATATTTTTTTCCTAATACTAATGATGGGATGTGATAGTCCAGATAAGGAGATAAAATACTACATCGATACTTGGAAGATTGAAGGCAAAATGCAAACAATTGCGTCAGATCAGGCTTATTTCAAGTTATTTTCATTGGATCGAAAGGAAGTGCATAAAATCATCTCCAAATGCAAAGAATACAATAAAAAATATCCTAATGAGAGGGTTCTGATAAGATTGGCAATCATAGAAACTTATTATATACGCTATGGTAAACAGATTCCAGACATGGAAGACTACAGAAATTTTTTAGTATTACTTCCTAAATGTCAGAAACTTGGAGACCAACAACTTCTAGCAGAACTATATACAATTATCTCTGATTATAGCCCGCTTAATGAATTCATGAATTATGTTCTAAAAGCTAATAGTCTAATGGAGAAGATTGGTATCCAATATTTTCCTGGATATAAGCAGCGATTATACTCGATAGGGTTTACATTATACCTAAATCAGGAATATCGCCAATCACTTATTTATTTGCAAAAGGCTTTCAAAATCACCAATAGCAATCTCAATTATAACTATAATGCTTCTTATGTACTTGTTAATGATTTGACTGCAGCTTGTTATAGAGAACTCAGTATGTATGACAGCAGCCTTTACCATTATAAATTGTTGCTCCAAAATGCCAACCTTCCTGTTCATGCTTCTAATCGTGAGATTCCTTTATGGCAAGCTATTACCAAAGGAAATATTGCGTTCCTATTGGCTCAGAGTGGATATAGTGAGTTGGCAAAGCCATACTTGCTCAAACACCTGCAGCAATCTCGTCAATACGAAGACAACCACAATATTGCAATAGTTTATAACAGATTGGGACAAATTGATTTATTTGAAAATAGATTGAATGGAAGTCTAGAGAATTTTCAAAATGCAATAAAATTTGCAAAAACTACCAGGTTCCTAAAACAAAGAAAAATTGCTGCCAAGGGATTAGCTGATATCTATCACCGTGTCCATAATACTGATAGCCTTTATAAATATTTCTACATTTATAAAGCATATGATGATACAATTAATGAAATGAAGGTAGCCTATAATCTGGAAACAGCGGAAGCAAAGCTAGCTTTTGATGCTGCTAAGGCACGACTAACAATTGCTAATAGTGACATTAAGAGTATGCGCTTAATTAGAAATTTCATTATAGTCTTTGTCATTATGATATCTATCATTGCCTATCTATATTTTACCAGAAGGATCTTTGAACAAAAGGACAGAGCAGAAAGATTGGAAAGTGACAAGACTAAAGCACTTAGTGATACAGAAAAGGCACTTGGAGAAATCCAAATATTTAAGAAGAAGATCATTGAAAATGAGGCCATGATCAGCAAGTTGCATGATCATATACTAGACAAAAATGATCTGCAACCTGAGATGGACCGAATAATTAAATATGCATTGATCGATAAAAACGAATTAGATAAATTCAATCTTGAATTTGAAATCGCTAACCCTCAGGTATTGCCTGGTCTGGATGGGCAATCGAAACCACTTTCTCCTGCTGAAAGACGTTTGGCAGCACTCATCTACCTCAAGTTAAACAATGAACAGATCAGTCACGCGCTAGGTATTAGTAAGGATAGTGTTACAAGAAGTAAAAGAAGGTTGAAAAATGCCCTAAAACTCGACGCAGATCAGGGACTAGAAGATTTTATACTTCAATTCTGATTTTTATTAGGAAAAGATATTATCCAATTTTTCACTACATGATAAAGAGCAAAGGGTCTATTTTGTTATCTCCTTTTGATCATTTCGGAATATCCTTTCGAAATTATACACCAGCAAAATCAATAAGTTTACGCCTGTAGACAGAAAGTACTTTCGATTTTGAGACAAAGCCCAGATAGATACCGTTCTCGCAAACCGGAAGATTCCATGCACTGCTACTTTGGAATTTATCCATTACCTGTTCCATAGTATCTGAAGACTGGATGATCTCAGGAGCTCCATGCATTATTTGTGATACTTTGAGGTCGTATTGTGTTTGGTCAAACATGATGGTCCTGATGTCATCCAGAGTAACTACTCCTAAAAAATGTTGGGTGTCATCCAACACTGGATAAATGTTTCTTGTTGAATTTTCTACCGCAGTGAATAACATTTCTTTCAATGTCATATCCGGATTAATAGGAATAAAATTTGTCTCTATGACTTTGTCAAGTGCCAGCATAGTAAGCACAGCCTTATCTTTGTCATGTGTGATCAGAAACCCTTGTTGAGCTAGTTTTTGCTGATATACATTATATTCTGTGAAGTATTTATTTATACTGTAGCTGATAGCGGCGCATATCATGAGCGGCAACATTAACTCATATGTTCCTGTCAACTCAGATATCATGAATATGGCAGTGAGTGGGGCATACATTACGCCTGCCATTTGTGTGGCCATTCCTACAAGTGCAAAATTTGTTTCAGATACAAGGCCGATATTTGTGTAGTTGATCAACATTGCAACTCCATAACCCATGCAGCAACCTGTCACGAGGGATGGTCCAAATATACCTCCAACTTTTACCGCTCCTATCGTAGCGGAGGTAGCAAAAGCCTTGAGAGCCACAATAGTAAACATCAGTCCCGCCACCAGTAACTTATTTTGACTTCCAAACCAGCTATTATTGCCCATAACTATATGATGCTTACCTATAAGTAATGCCTTGATCGTTGAATATCCTTCACCATAAAGTGAAGGAAACCAAAATACCAATGCACCTACGATGCCAGCCCCAACGACAAGTTTCACCCATTTTTTCTCAATGTTTGCAAACATTATACCCATTTTTTTGTATACCGTCACGAAGTAAAGAGAAGTGAGGGAGCCAATAAGGCCGAGTAGGATATAAAAGGGAATGTCTTTAGGGGCAAATTTATCTTGTATAACAAATTTAAAAATAGTATCATCTCCATAGATCCAAATCGACGTGATAGCCCCAGCTGAAGATGCTAGGAGCATAGGCACAATACTTGCGATGGTGAGATCCAAAGAGAATATCTCAATAGCGAAAATGATAGCTCCTATCGGCGCATGGAATACAGAAGCAAGTGCGCCTGCTGTAGCGCAACCTATCATTAAGTTAACTGTCTTTTGATTTAAGTGAAAAAGACGGGCTAAATTAGATCCGATGGAGGATCCCATAAATACAGTTGCTCCCTCGAGACCTACTGATCCACCAAAACCTACTGTCAATGGGGCTGTGATCATTGGAGAAAACATTCCCTTACGGGACATCTTTCCATGGTTCTTAGAAATGGCAAATAAGGTGTCTGAAATACCTTGACCTGCCATTTTTCCTAGAATAAACTTAGAAGCCAAATAGGTCATTGTAAGTCCAAAAGCCGGAAAAATAAAGTAGAAAATTGTGAAATAATTCTGAACAAACTCTTGCTGGACTATCCATTTGATCTCATAAGTAATGTTCTTGATCACTACAGCACCCAATCCACTCACTAAACCAATTAGGACGCTGGCAAAAAGCACGAACTGCCTTTCTGGAACATGTTTTATTCTCCAGATCAGAAAAACTTTAAGCCAACTTTTTAGATACGACATTAAGGATTATAAAATATGTAACAAATATGCGTTATTTAAACGAATAAATGTCAAATCTATTGGATTTATAAGGCTATCCAGTCACGTGGATGTTGACAAACTTTCAATAATGTTTCCTCTGCACTTCCAGACACTGGCTGGTAGTCATAGTCAAAGCGCACCCTGGGAGGGAGGCTCATCAGAATACTCTCTGTCCTTCCATTGGTTTTCAACCCAAAGATAGTGCCTCGATCGTGTATTAAGTTGAATTCAACGTATCGTCCTCTTCGAATTTCCTGCCAATATCTTTGTTCACCTGTCCATTCTAAGGCTTTCCTTTTTTGAACGATAGGAATATAAGCCTCTATAAAGGAATTGCCATTAGCTTTTTGAAAAGCAAAAAGGTCATTTACTGCCAGATCCTTATCAGGTTTCAGATAATCATAGAATACACCGCCCACTCCTCTCATTTCATTATTTCTGTGACTGTTGACAAAATATTGATCACATTGATTTTTATATTTTGAATATAGTGAAGGACCAAATTGATCGATCGCCTTCTTGAGTGTGGAATGAAAATGGACAACATCCTCTTCAAATAGATAATAAGGAGTCAGATCAGTTCCACCACCGAACCATCTGTCAATGACCAATCCTGTATCATCATATAATTCAAACATGCGCCAATTCGCATGAACTGTAGGAATGAAAGGGTTTTCCGGGTGTAAGACCAGACTTAAACCACAAGCAAACCATGAGTGTCCGCTAATACCTAATTGTTTTTCCATTGCTTCGGTCACTAAGCCTTCGACAACAGAAGTATTTACCCCTGCTTTTTCAAATATATTCCCCAAAGACATGACGCGTGTTCTACCTCCACCTCCTTCAGGCCGCTCCCAAAGATCTTCATGAAAAGAAGCTTTTGCATCCTCTCCTTCTAAAGCTATGCATATTGTATCCTGAAGTCCATGGATATAATTTATCCAATCTTCTTTGGTAAAATAAGGCTGCTGCTCGTCAGTTATCATTTTTTATGCTATAAAGTGGAATAATCAAATTCTTTAACGGTATCGACGAAGGCACGTGCTGAATCTACAGGTACAGTAGGAAGAATACCATGCCCAAGGTTGGCGATATATCTTCCCGGACCGAAATCAGTGATCATTTTCTTCACTTCTCTTTTTATTACATCGACAGGTGCATATAGCTTTGCCGGGTCAAAATTTCCCTGAAGCGTTATGTTGTCACCTGCGAATTCTCTGGCAGTTTTCGGTGGAATACACCAATCTATTCCAAGACCTGCAGCTCCTGTCTCTGCCATCGCGCCAATAGATGCCCATGCACCTTTAGCGAATATAATAGTAGGAGCAAGGTCTTTCACTGCATGAACTATCTGACGTATGTATTGTAAGGAAAACTCTTCAAAATCCACCGGACTCCATAATCCACCCCATGAATCGAATATTTGAACTACATCTGCACCTGCTTCTATCTGACCTTTTAGATAAGAAATAGTGGTATCAGTGATCATTTGTAATAAATGGTGAGCGACTTCTGGTTGTGTATAACAAAAAGATTTTGCCTCATCGAATGTCTTGCTTCCTTTGCCTTGGACCATATAACAAAGCAAGGTCCATGGCGCTCCTGCGAATCCGATCAAAGGGACTCTGCCATTCAGCTCTTTTTTGATCATTTTGATCGCATCGAATACATATTGCAGTGTTTCATGAACGTCAGGTACCCTGACCCGACTCATATCTGCAATAGACTTAATTGGATTCGGTAGTATCGGTCCCTGGCTTTCTATGAGCTGGACTTCCAGTCCCATGGCTTGCGGCACGACAAGGATATCTGAAAATAAAATTGCCGCATCAACGCCTATAATGTCCACTGGTTGCAAGGTGATCTGGCAGGCAAGTTCCGGTGTTTGACAGCGTTCGAAGAATCCATATTTAGCTCTCAATACCATATATTCAGGAAGGTATCTTCCTGCCTGGCGCATCATCCAAACCGGCGGTCTGCTAGTGACTTCTCCTTTTAATGTTTTTAATAATAAGTCATTCATGCTTAAAATATTTTTTTATTTTCTCTAAAAATGCAGCCTGATTTGGCTCATCATTTAAGATGATTTCGTTCCTACTGTATGTTTGCAAAGCTTTTTTAGTGCTTTCGCCAAATGCAAAAAGTAGGGTTCCTACTTCATTTGGATTTTCTGAATAAAAGCTTTTTACGGCACTTGGGCTAAAGAAAAGAATGCCCGAATATTTTTCAGTAATTGTTTTTTTTATTTTTTCATTTTTGTAAACAATAACTTCTTCGAGCTGCACTCCATGTTCTTTTAAATAATCCGGCAGCACATCCAATCTTTTATTCCCGCAAAAAAAGAATTTTTCAACTCTATCTCCTTCATTGACCAGACCCTTTGCTAAGGACAACCCGTCGTGCCCTGTGACAGTATTTTTCTGTGGCCCAAAATAGGAGGCGGCACTTTTTAATGTGCGGCCTTCTAAGGTTGAATAGGACCATTCTGGCGGCTTTGGAAGTAATTCTTGCAGTGCTTTCACTGCATTTGAACTTGTAAATATTGCCCTTATCTTCTTGTTAGATATTGAAATTAATTTTTTATTAAGATCAGTATCCTGCAAAGTTGTAATTTGAATGAAAGGAATACATTCAATATCTATATCCGACGCCTTTGCATCTAAAATGATATCCGCTTCTAATATTTTAGTACTAAGGAGTTTAATCGGTAAGGTCTGCATCTCGGATTTCTTTGACGATAGCCAAGCCACCATTTTCTAAAACTTCTTTTCCCGCCAGAGTTCCGAGGTCAAGTGCTTCAAAAGCATTGATACTTTTACTTACTTTCACTATCTTCTTACCATCTATAGAAAGTATATTTCCATCGAAGTGTAACATATTACCTTCAGTTCTGGCATAAGCACTGATTGGAGTAGAACATCCTCCCATTAGTGTCTTAAGAAAGTCTTTTTCGACCTTGGTGCACAAAGCGGTATTGTCATCGTCGAATTCTGCACAAATAGTGCCTATTTCGTGATCTGTCTCTCTAAAAACTATAACAATAGCTCCTTGTGCAGGAGCAGGCAGCATCCAATCCAGTTCAATATGATCAGCGGGCAAAATTCCAAGTCGCTCCAGCCCTGCTTTCGCAAATATTGCTCCGATCCAGTTACTATTTTCAAGTTTTTGTAATCTCGTTTGGACATTGCCTCTTAGATTTTCGATTGTATCTTCAGGGAATTTATTCAACCACATTGCAGATCTTCTAGTCGAGCCCGTACCTATGATTCTCACTTTTTCCTCAGCATTTTTACCTTTAATAAGCACATCTTCATGCGGTCCCCTTTTTAGCACAGCACCCTGAGCGATACCCGCTGCCAATTGGGTAGGGACATCTTTCATCGAATGTACGGCAATATCTATTCTATTATTTAGTAATGCTGCATCCAGGGTTTTTGTAAATATCCCTTCGACACCCATAGCATACAATGGCGTCACTAGATCAATGTCACCTTCACTTTTGACTGGCACGAGTTCACATTTCAAGCCGAGGGATTCGATGAGTGACTTAACAGTATTGGCTTGCCACATTGCAAGTTTACTATCGCGTGTACCTATTCTGATTGGATTCTTAGTCATGAAATATATGGAGTTGGAATAAAGTTGTTGATAGAAAGCTACTATTTAGCAGTAATATTCATGAATTCGTTGATCGCTTCAAGATATTGACAACCTCTTTGATTCTTTTCTTTCAATTTATATGCCATTCCATTGACTACTTTTTGGATTATTTCATCATAACAAGGATCGGCCTTTGCTGTTTCGCTCAAAGCAAAGACAGGGTTATGGCTTATTTCGTAAAGTTTACTTTTGACTTCGTTAAGTACACTGGTTTGTTTGCGCACTTCATACCATTTGAAGAATTCCGCTTTACTTGATTCGATGATTTCTTGTGCTTTTGGTATCTCGGCTGCACGTTGCATCATGGTTTGATTTGTCACTGAAGAAAGTTCATCTACATTGACAAGTGTGACGTTTGGAAGATCAGAGACTTTAGCCTCAACGCTAAAAGGAATTGAAAGATCTATAATGAGCTTAGAGGCAGAAGCATTAAGGTCTTCTTTTTTAATAGTTACATTGCCATTGGCAGATGAAACAATGATGATATCAGCTTTCTGCAATTCTTCTTTCAATAAATCATAAGTAGCATAGTTAAGATTAAGCTCTTTCGCTAACAAAGCGGCTTTCTCTATAGTGCGATTGACAAGAGTGATATTGTGGGTTTCAAGATATTCGACAAGGTTTTGGCATGTAGATCGCCCGATGTCTCCTGTGCCGACCAATAAAATATTTTTATCAGCATAACCATCAACATTTTCTTTGATATATTGAACGACTGAATAAGAGACAGATACTGTGCCATCGCTTAGTCCTGTATTGTTCTTGATTGATTTGGATGCTTGCATCATGTAGTTAAAAAGGCGCTCTGTGAAGGAAGAGATAAGACCTCTTTTTTTTGAAGACTGCACAGCTTTTTTGATTTGGCCGACTATCTCATAATCTCCCAGGATCTGAGAATCTAAGCCACTTCCTACTTCAAAGAAATGTTTAATAGCAGAAGCTCCACGTTTTACGTAAAACATCTGACGAAAGGCCACCTCTGATCCGGTGGATTGAGAGAGGATAAGTTGAACGAAAAGTTCAATATGATGAACACATCCGTATATCTCTGTCCTGTTGCAGGTAGATAAAACAAAAAAATCATTTAGCCCTAATGCCGGTGCAATATCAAGAATGATTTTATATTGTTCCTCGTTAATAGTGTAATGACCTCGTACATCAGCAGCAGACTTCCTGTAGTTGATTCCAACTACTGTAAAATCTTCAATCTGATTCACATAAAGGCCATTACTTAGCATTAAATCTTATTTTCTTTATACATCCTATGTACGTAACAGGTTTTAAATCGGATTTATTAACCGGATACGAATTTGCATTTATTCCAAAATATTTAATTTCACAAAGAAATTGCTTGTTAAGGATCGCAAAAGTAAGACACTTTGTAGTCACATCCAAGCAATATGTAGAATCGTATACTTTTATTGTTGTTAACAATTTGCATTTTATTTCAAATTGGGGTTTTTTAGATTTTATGGTCCAATAAAAGGGACATCCTGCTTAGTTAACGAGTAATTTTCAAAGGTTAGTGCTACATTGGATTGCTACATTCAGATTAAATCTATCTTTGTCAAATATAACTATAGAAATGAAAAATAGCGCAATACTTTTGATGAACCTTGGATCACCTGATAGCACTGATGTAAAAGACGTGCGAAGATATCTGAATGAATTCCTTATGGATGAAAAGGTAATAGATCAGCCATATTGGAAGAGGTTTCTTTTGGTTCGAGGCATCATTACGCCTTTTCGAGCTCCAAAATCTGCCCATGCTTATGAAAAAGTATGGACCTATAAGGGTTCGCCACTTGTCGTGATTACGGAACAGTTAAGAGATGCTATAGCTCAGCTTACTGATATACCGGTAGAAATCGCGATGCGTTATGGCAATCCAAATCCCAAAATTGCCTTTGACAATTTATTAGCTGCTAACCCATCTTTGGAAGAGGTAATTGTAGTGCCGCTATATCCGCATTATGCTATGAGTAGTTATGAAACAGCGGTCGAGCACGCAGTCAATATTCACGGACAGCATGAATATCCTTTCAAACTCAATATTGTACCGGCTTTCTATGATAACCCAAATTATATCAATGCATTAGCTGAAAGTATGAAGGAGTATGTCGAGCAGCCTTTTGATCACTTGCTTTTTAGTTACCATGGTATTCCACAAAGGCACTTACACAAAACTGACCCAACTGGCAATCATTGCTTTTCTAATTTAAATTGCTGCAATATGCCTTCCATTGCACATAAAACCTGTTACCGGCATCAGGTATTGGAAACTACACGATTAGTAACAGAAAAATTAAATCTTCCAAAAGACAAATTCAGCGTCTCATTTCAATCAAGATTAGGCAAGGGATGGCTGGAACCATTTACAGATTTTAGATTAAAAGAGCTCCCTGGAGAAGGTATTAAAAATCTTTTGGTAGTAAGTCCTGCCTTTGTCAGTGATTGTCTTGAAACACTGGAAGAATTAGTTATGGCAGGGAGAGAAACTTTTATGGAAGCTGGTGGAGAGACGTATAAAGTCATTCCATGTATGAATTCTCAAGAGCCATGGGTTAAGGGATTAATGAAGATCATTGAAGAAAATGGGGAATTGAAAATGGCTAATGGCTAATGGCTATTGGCCTGTTGTTTATTCCGGATTAGTTATATTTTATAGATTACACATTACCGATTACTGATAATGATAGCTACTGGCTGATGGCCGATGGCTTCGATGTGGAAAATTGATAAGTCCCATTACTTATTGCCCATTACACATTACCCATCACCAAGGGCATCTCACATTTTACATTTTCCATCTTTAATTACGACGCTTTCGTCTAAAAGACAACATTATATATGCTACTTTGGCTTTGAACCAGTATTTTTATCAATTAATCATAAAAATTATTCAGTGAAAAAATTATTTTATCTACTTCTTATACTTGCAGCAGCAGGACAGGTTCAGGCTCAAAAGACTTTTGACCTTGACGATATCTTCAAAAAAGGTACTTTCAGAACGAAAAGCCTTCCAGGATTTGCTTATATGAATGATGGCAAGTCTTATATCATCAATAAGGGCAATGCATTGGAAATCAACAATGTAATTGATGGAAAGAATATTGGTACTTATATCAATGAAGATCAGCTCACAATGATGACCAATAATAAAGAAAATGGAATTGAAGAATATCAGTTCAATAGTGATGAGTCTAAGGTGATGATTTATACTAATTCAGAAGGTATTTATCGCCACAGTTCTAAAGGAAGCACCTTTGTTTTTGACAAGAAAGGTAATAGTGGAGTAGCTATATTTGAGGGAAAGCCAATCAGTAATCCAACTTTTAGCCCTGATGGAAATAAGGTTGGGTTTACTTTTGAAAATAATCTTTATTATACTGATCTTTCAACCAATAAATCAACACAAATCACTAGTGATGGAAAATGGAACAACATAATTAATGGTATGTGTGATTGGGTATATGAAGAAGAATTTAGTTTTACCAGGGCATTTCAATGGTCAGAGGATAGCAAAAAAATTGCTTTTCTTAGATTTGATGAGTCGAACGTGAAGGAATTTACACTTGAATATTATAAAGATGAAATGTATCCAGAGCCATATTCTTTTAAATATCCAAAAGTTGGCGAGGAGAATTCAACTCTTGAGGTTAAGATCTATAGTCTCGACAATAACAAGACTGTTTCAATTGATCAAAAAGTGGATAAAGAAATATATTATCCAAGGATAAAGTGGACTAAGGATGTTAATACGCTTTGTGTTTTCAAAATGAATAGACATCAGAATAAACTTGAGTTGCTTCTTGCTGATGCCAATACCGGTAAGACCAGCCCGTTGATGACAGAGGAAAACAAATATTATATTGAGATCAATGACAATCTTACATTTCTTAAAGACGGCAAACATTTCCTTTGGGTAAGTGATAAAGGCGGATTTAATCAGGCATTTCTGTATGACATGAAGGGCAATATGGTTAATGCGATTACGCAACCAACCGCTGACCTCGCAGATATCTATGGATATGACGAGAAGAATAAAATGCTTTATTATCAATTAATATCGCCAACGCCGATGCAAAGAGAAGTCTATAAAGTGGGTCTGGATGGAAAGAAACCTGTATTGCTTTCTACTAAGACAGGAACCAATAGTGCTCAGTTTTCTCCCACATTCGAATATGCTACGATGATGTATTCCAATATAAATACTCCTATGTCATATGCACTGTACAATAGTAAAAATGCGTTGGTAAGAACCCTCGAAGATAATGATGCCGCTATAGAAAAATTCAAAGACTATAAAGCCGGAAAGGCGGAGTTTTTCAAATTTAATACCTCTGAAAATGTAAGTCTGAATGGATGGTGGATCAAACCAACTGATTTTGATCCGAATAAGAAATATCCGGTTTTCATGTTTCTTTATGGTGGTCCCGGCAGCCAGCAAGTTTTGGATAAATGGGGTGGAGGACAGGCTTGGTGGTTCAAAATGATCTCAGAGCGCGGTTACATCATAGCTTGCGTAGATAACAGGGGTACCGGCGGTCGAGGGGAAGAATTTCGCAAGATGACCTATCTGCAATTGGGTCACTATGAAACAATAGATCAGATCGAAGCTGCCAAATACCTTGGTTCATTACCATATGTAGACAAGACCAGGATTGGAATTTTTGGCTGGTCATATGGTGGCTACATGTCGTCACTTTGTCTATTTAAGGGCAATGACGTCTTCAAGTCAGCTATCTCTGTGGCTCCGGTGACGAATTGGAAGTGGTATGATTCCATTTATACAGAAAGGTATATGAGGACGGAAAAGGAGAATCCTGAAGGATATAAGAATAATAGTCCGGTATATTTTGCCGACCGATTAAAGGGAAATTTGTTTCTGGCTCATGGCATGGCAGATGACAATGTTCACTTTCAGAATAGTGCTGAATTGAATAAAATGTTGATCAGAGCCGGTAAATCTTTTGATTTTCACATGTACCCGAATAGTAACCATGGCATATACAGTGAAAACGCCACTCCACAACTTTATAATCAGATGACAAACTTTATATTTGAAAAAATATAAGTAACTTTACAATACATCTTTAAATATAGTTTATAATGAGTAGAATCAAGCCCAATGCGCAGATGGTCCTCATGTATGCATTGGGCCTGGTTTTGACAGGTATTCTGACCATTTTATCATGCAAGCCAACCCAGGATGTACATGTGGCATCACTTCAAAGCGTTAATTGGCTGCAAGGCCGGTGGACCAGCTCTCTGGAAGGTCAATATGAAAATTTTATTTTGATTGATGATAATTTCATTGAACGAGTTATATATCAGGTCGAAGATGGGCAACCTGTTATTAGCGAACGTGGGAAGATCTTTGAAAAAGATGCTACACTAGCGATGACAACCACTATCTTTAATACGAAGAATAATGAATTTTCTAAGTTTGAATTAATCGGACAAAACATCAATAGGGTCACTTTTAGAAATATAGAGGAAGATGATCCATATTTAATCATTCTCCAACTCATGGACGATGGTAAATTAGTAATCAGCGAAATGAATCAATTTGAAAGGTTGATCAAAAAGTATGAATTAACAAGGAATAACCTTCCATAGGATACAAGCTTTGAAAATTGAGAAATCAAGAAAATTCGAAATAGAACAAATGAAAGAAGAATCAGAAGCGAAGGTTTTAAGTAATAAAGCAGAGCCAAGAGGGAAGTTTCCACACATTAAAAGGGCGGGTGATTTGTTATTTGTTTCAGGCACTAGTTCGAGAAGACCTGATAATACGATAGCTGGTGCTGATGCGGATCAATATGGAGCTGTAACACTGGATATCAAGGTTCAGACTATGGCGGTCATAGAGAACATAAGGGACATACTTTCTTCTATGGGCGCAGGCTTGGAGGATTTGGTGGAGATGAGTGTATTTTTGGTGAATATGAATGACTTTAAGGTTTATAATGAGACATATGCGCAATACTTTGATTCCAATGGGCCGACGAGGACTACTGTCGCGGTCCATCAGCTTCCTCACCCTCATTTATTGATAGAAATTAAGGCGATTGCTTACAAAAAGGTGAAATAATCTAAATATAAGTTGATTTTTTTGCTGAGATCTTTATGGCAGTAGGGTTCATCGTAATATTGCAATATTACAATTGATAGGATCTGACCATAAAATTTTCTTAGATAAATTCTTGCTGAGCTTTATGATTATTTTTGGTGAGAGTGTTATGGTAGTAGGGTTCATCGTAATATTGCAATATTACAATTCATAGGATCTGATCATAATATTTTCTTTGATAAATTCTTGCTGATTTTTATGATTATTTTTGGTGAGAGTGTTATGACAGTAGGGTTCATCGTAATATTGCAATATTACAATTAAGAGCGTATGATCATAAAGTTTTCTTTGATAAATTCTTGCTTATCTTTTTAGTGTTTTGCAGAGACAAATATCATTAAATAAAATCAGAAGGCCTATTTATACAATATCTCTATATTAAATACTCCAAATCTTTCTCCCACAAAAAAAGTTAACAGCCAATGACCAACAGCTAAAAGCCATACTTACCTCACTACCGTCACATCTCCTTTAAACGTCTTTGTCTTCCCATCCAAAAATTCTACAATAGCAAACCAGGCAAAGACGCCACCTTCAACTTCCTTACCGCGAAAACTACCATCCCAACCCTGGTCATTCTTTAGGAGCAAACTGCAATTCCTCAAAGACCTGCGCACCCCAGCGGTTGTAAACTTTGAACGAAAGTATCTTAGTAACTTCAGGTCCTGCCACGATGGAAAATATGTCATTGATGCCGTCATTGTTCGGGCTGAAGACATTCGGTACGAAAACCCTGCGGCTTTCATCCACTCTGATGGTCAGTGAATCTGAAGTGACACAACCATCTATTGAAGTGATGCTTGCTACATAAGTGGTTTGAAGGAAAGGTCTTGCCACAGGATTTGGACAGTCATTGCAACTTAGACCTGTTGGTGGATTCCATTTGATGTCATCAATAATAATATTGGAATTCGAAGCGAGTTGTATTTCATCTGAAAGTTTGATTGTGACATCATCATTTATAGACAATGTAGGGATGATCTTCCCGGTCAACAAGGCCTGTGTCGTATCGATACAGCCATTGCCGTCCTTCATTGAAATAAGGTATTGTCCGTCCTGCAATCCTTCAAAAGTTAATTCTTTTTCGAAAGTCCCATTGTTCAATTTAAACTCGTATGGAATGATGCCGCCCGCAGAATTAACTACTTTGATTGAACCAGTATTCAATCCATCACAATTGGGATCGACCGTTGTAAATTGTAAAGATAAAGACGGTGGTTCATTAATATTAATCACGTAAAACAATGGACATCCATTGACATCTGATAGAGTCACATTATAATCTCCTGCTGCGAGTCCTGATATATTTTTCGTCAAACTTCCATCTGGCCAAAGATAGGAATATGGCTGCGTACCGCCAGTCATATTTACATTAATCGATCCGTTTTGGCCTCCATTACAACTGACATTATATCCACTGAAATCAGAAACATCTGCAGTCGCAGCCAACGCTAATGGTTCGTTAACTGTACCGATAATAATTACATCATTGCCGAATCCATCTGTTACCGTTATAAGATAAGTACCAGAACCAAGTCCTGTGATGATCTCATCTTGATTGATATTTGACAGCATCCCCTGCCCGTTGATCGTACTATTAACTTTCCGCCAATTATAAACAAATGGTGGAGTCCCTTGCTGAATAGAAAAAGTAAGCGTTCCGTTTTTATCTCCAAAGCATTTGGCTGATTCCGGAACTGATGAACCTTTCATTTCACAAACTACTAAATTTAAACTCAAATTGACGATGGAGTCGCATCCCTGATCATTTTGTATCATCTCTGTAAAATCACCTGTCTGAAAATAAGGTGTCGTTCCGATATATATACTGTCACCGTCACAAATATTGAGAGCTATATTAGCAATATTGGCATTCGTCTGAGTTAGAGAAATATGTACCAAACTATCGCAACCGTGTTGGTCAGTGTATTTATAATCATATTCACCGGGTGCATCTACTTGCGTATTTTCATCGACAATATAAATGCCGCCTTCACATATTGTTGCATCGATATTTGTATTGACATTTCCCATCACAGTTACCGTTTTGCAGGATGGTGGAGCCTTGTCGCAGACGTTGGAAGCGGTCACACAGACTTCATACATGCCTTCCTTAGGCCATGTAATATTGATATCCTGGCCTCCATTTGGGATGTCAACACCATTCACTGTCCAATCAAAAATGGTAGCACCGACATCTCCTGAAGTTGTAAAATGGTCCAACTCATTAAAACAAGTAACACTCGGCCCATCGATAACACCTGAAGTAGAAAGGGGGGCCACTTGTGTGCTTCCTTCCAATACATCAAAAGTCCAGTCACAAACCGATCCATTACTTCCATCCATTACGATGTAATAATATTGCCCTATGGTCAAAGGGACAATATTCTGAAATATGGCGGAAGTATTTTCTGCCACAGCAGTATTCGCTCCTCCTCGGCAATTACTCACCAATTTATAATTTTTGCAATCAATCCCTTCATAGATGCCTAATTCAAGACCACGTTTCTGCGTACAATTCGAGACACTCATTCGGATTTTGAGATCTACGCTGCCTGCTATAAACGCGATCCACTTTGCATTGTGTAAATAGGTTGTACAAAATCCTGGAGGTGCTTCACCTTGTCCTCCTGTGCCATTTCTGCCTGTATAGCCATCTATATCACAAATGATGCACGCTTGTTTGCAGAATGAAGTCATAGTGGGAGGGTCTGTACATGGCTTGGGTTGGGCGAATGCTATTGATCCTTGTATTAGAATAATGAAAAGCAAGAGTATCTTGGTAATCGGATTGCTGGCCAAATTAAGATTGCAAGAATGCATAAAAAATATGTTTACGTTCTAAAAATCGAAATGGTTATAGAAGTAATTGCATGCTGTGTGTTAAAAGTAACCATTTTTAAAAGCTTAGACGGAGTTTTTATGTTTTTCCTTCAATAAATGATGATAATGTGTAATCAGTAATCAGTAATCAGTGGTCAATGGTCAGTATCGGTAATCAGTAATTGGTAATAACGCCAAGATTCAAATTACTTTTTACTCTATTTTTTATGCTTATAAAATCAGTGTAATCATGAAATCCTGTTAATCCCTGCCTTTGTTGGCAGGCAAGCGTGATTCTGAAAGATGGATATCATTCAACAGTAATCAGAAATACAAAATTAAAAGTAGGGCTTATTCATTCAACATTTAATCCTGTATCTAGAGCTGGACTTCCGTTTCTCTATAGCATCCAACATTCAGCATCCAAAATACTGCATTTCTAAAATCATTGCCTGGCCACCAGACCTTGCGCAACTGCCAATTCTTACTGTTCGCTGTTTACAGTTTGCTGTTCACTTCTAATCAAAATGCTGCCACCCCTGCGCCTTCAACCTATGAAAATTCCCCCCCGAAGTCTCCAGCATTATGCCATCTTTCTCCGGTAAAATTGTGCCTATTAAGTAAACATCATCCAGGAATTGAAGCTTATCTATATCTTCAGGGTCCAATGTGAAAAGTAATTCATAGTCTTCACCACCATTCAAAGCGCAAGTGATAGGATCCATCCGGAATTTCACTGCAAGTTCCTCCGTCATGGTATGAAGCGGCACTTTAGCTTCCTCAATCACCGCACCAACCTTAGATTGTCGACAGATGTGGAAGACCTCAGAAGCAAGGCCGTCAGATATATCGATCATAGAAGTTGGCTTGACACCGGCTTTTTTGAGCATATTGATGATGTCACCACGAGCTTCAGGCTTTAATTGTCTACCCACAACATATGCGTTGTCGGCAAGTTCGGGTTTGATTCCGGGATTGTCGAGGAACAATGCTTTTTCTCTTTCTAAGATCTGAATTCCTATAAATGCTGCACCAAGATCACCTGTCACACATATTAAATCGCCTAGTTGCGCAGTATTTCTATATACAATGTCTTCTTTTAATGCCCTTCCGATCGCAGTGACACTTATGATCAGTCCTTTGTTTGAAGAGGATGTATCGCCTCCTACGAGATCTACTTTGTAGTGTTTACATGCAGCTTTAATTCCGTCATACAGTTCATCCAGGCTTTCAAGACTGAATCTGTTGGAAACACCTATAGACACCGTGATTTGTTCTGGTATAGCATTCATGGCATAAATATCAGAAAGATTGACCACAACTGCTTTATATCCCAGGTGCTTCAATGGTGTGTACATTAAGTCGAAATGTATATTTTCGATCAGCAAATCTGTACTAACTACGATCTGCCCTTCTTTATACTCGATCACTGCTGCATCGTCTCCGATGGACTTGACAGTGGATTCATTGACTGTTTCAAATCCTTCCACTAGTCTGTTGATTAATTCAAATTCACCGAGTGAACCAAGTTCTGTCCTTTTTTCTTCTGGCATCTATTTTTTGTTGATGAATTCATTACACGCCTGCCAAAGTGAATCTTCGGGCAATGGTGCTTCGAAAGTATTTTCTTCATTACTCACCGGATGTTTGAAAGATAGTTTCCAGGCATGTAAACTAATGCTTCTGTCTTTATTTCCTCTTCGAGCTCCATATTTCACATCGCCTTTGATCGGACAGCCGACTGATGCCAACTGTGCCCTGATCTGGTGGTGTTTTCCGGTGACCGGCTTTAACTGGACTAAAGTATAAGTAGTTGTCTTGCCTAAAACTTTATAATGCGTCACAGCAAGATTTTCAGTGTCTGCGTCAGCATCTTCTTTAGTGTGGGATTTATTATTCTTTTTTGGAGAAGGGTCTATTTGATGGATCAGCGTTCCTTCTGTTTCGGGCATTTCCTTTTCTACCAATGCAAGATAAGTTTTCTCTACCTTCCTCGTTTTGAATAAATTGCTCAATTGTGCTGCAGAAGCAGGTTTTTTCGCAAGCAATATTAATCCGGATACTGGTCGATCCAACCTATGCACCAAATATAATTTATGGTGAAAATATTTTTCTGACATGTCGAGGAGGCTGGTATCACCCGTCTTATCAGGTTGTACCGGTTGGCCAGACAGTTTGTTAATCACACAAAATTGGTGATTCTTTACTAAAACTTGTTCGCTAAATTGCATTATTTGATTTCTTCGTAATCTGTGTATTCTTTGCCGGATTTTCCGGAAGAACTGTTTTGTTGTGGTGCTTGTTGGCTTCTGCGCTCGATCTCATTCTTTGCACCATTGAGTAATCCGATCTTATATAGTCTATAAAATGTATAGATAATGGCAAATAAAAATAAATACTTCAAAATGAATTATTATAGTGAAATACAAATTTAACCCTATTTAATCAAAACAGTTGACTTAAAGCTGAAAGTTATTTTTATCAACTTCTGTAGGACTTCCAACTAAGCTGGGTTTTTTCTTAAATCCTGCCGCCAATAATTTGATTTTAACTTTTTCGGAATGCCATATCAATGCAGTAAATGCAAGAATGAGAATCAGTCCAATTATTAGAAGAATTACAAGGTGTGGAGCCCAAATACTTCTTATTTGCCAGAATGCAAGTTGCATGACGACTGCCACTGCCAACCAGAAAAACATGAGTCCAATTTGATAAGGAACTGCCATATGTTTTCTGCCTGCGATGTAACAGATCAATGTTATTGAAAAATAACAAATCAATGTTGCATAAGCTGAACCAATATAACCAAGTCTAGGGATAAGTAGCCAATTAAAGAATAATGTGAGAATAGCCCCAACGATAGCGATAAAGGCTCCGGTCAGCGTTTTGTCTTTTAATCTGTACCAAATTGAAACATTGAAATATAAACCTGAAAAGATATTTGCCAAGAGCAAAACTGGCACTATAGCTAAGCCTTCATAATATTTAGGGCCAATAAATATTTTAAAAACATCTATAAATAAAGTTACCGCCAGAAAACCGTAAAGGCTAAATATCAAATAATATTTCGCTACATCAGCGTAAGTCTTGGTTGAATCTTTGTTTGCGGATTCTCTGAAAAAGAATGGTTCAGCAGCATATCGAAATGCCTGGGTAAATAGTGCGATCAACATTGCCAGTCTGTAATTGGCACCGTATATTCCAAGTTGGAATTCATTTTCGGCTAGTGTGCCGTTGAGAAACCATTTTAAAATGATTCTTCCAAACATTTCATTGAACATAGCGACGAGGCTAACGATGACGAGCGGCCAGGAATATTTGATCATGCGATTCAATAATTTCCAGTCTACATTTCCAAGTCCTTTGAAATATTTACCCAATAAAATAGAGGAAGTAAGTGAACCGAAGACTTGAGCAAGAAAAATATAGGCAATGATAAATTCTGGATCGAACCAGAAAGTGATTAGACTTACATTTTTGGCATAAAGCCATGGGCAAACGATGACGAAAAATATATTAAAAACGACATTGACAAATATATTGAACAACCTCGTCGTCGCGAATTGCTTTGCCTTCCCTTCAAATCGTAATCTTGAGAGTGGTATTTCACAAAAGGCATCCAACATCATAATGCCTGCCAATAATCTGAAATAAACTTCCTCTCCGGCATATCCAAGTGCAGGTGCTATCCATGGTGCAGCAAAGAAAATAATCAATGCCAAAAATATAGATATACTAAAAACTGTGGTCAGGGAATTGTCGAAGGCTGCCTTATCATGTTCCTTTTCTTTACCAAACCTGAAGTAAGATGCCTCCATTCGGCAGGTAAAAAGTATGAGCAGCATGCCGGTATAAGCCATCAACTCTGTAAGATGGCCCATTTTAGGAATGTCAATGATGACTGAGTAAGTGTACATCGGTGTCAGAAAAAAGCTGATAAATCTTCCGACAATACTGCTTAATCCATAGTAGATGGTTTCTCCGGCTAGCTTTTTTAATACTGACATTGTGGGTCAAAGATATAGAAAAAGACAATCTATGATACTGATGCAAACGAAAACATCCGACGCCGTAATCGAAGATACGCAAAGGAGTGTCGTTTAATGGGTCAAATAAATCTTACGGCGATGTTAATTTAGGTTGATAAAAATTAGGAAAATCGTTGTTATTATTGGCTTCATCGTAATATTGCAATATTACAATAGAGCCTTTTGAAGCCATTTGACTTTTATATTAAAAAGTGTTACTAATGCGCTGCAAAACATCCGACGACGCTTGAATTTTCAGCAGCTTAATTTTTGAGATGATAAATATGATGGAACTGATACGTCGCATGGCGTTAACATTGATAATCATGCGTTTAAATTCACGATGAACTCCGAAGAGTCGTTTGATGGCTCCAAGACATCTGACAGCTTCATGATTTGTAAAGCTAAAGTGTTGCTATCATTGGTTCATCGTAATATTGCAATATTACAATTGAGTTAATAATAATTTATTTCCAAACAAACTGATAATTCCCCGATTCTAATTCCATTCTATCTACTTCAACGATCTTTCCATTTAACCACACTTTTTTGTTTGAAATAAGCGGCAATTGCAATGAAGCACTGGAATTAGGCGGAATCTCCACATCATAAATAATTTCTTTTCCAACTTTCTTCCAGGATGAAACAATCTCGCCATATGGACCGGTATGTTTTGCAGAAAATCGATCCAACCCTTTGACAAAATTTGGTTTCAATAACACATTCTTAAATCCGGGCTGCTCAGGATCCGGCTTAATCCCACCAAGTCCCTTATACATCCATGCACCTATCTCACCAAACATGATGTGGTTCATTGAAATATGCGAATCAGCATCTATCGGCCAGTTTTCATACAATGTTGTTGCACCATTTTTGATCCACCAACCCCAGGATGGATATGACTCCTGTGATGCTAAGGTATAAGCCAGATCCGCATATCCATTTTCGCTCAAAGCATTCAAAATGGCTTTAGTTCCCAATAAGCCAACGTCAAGATGAGATCCATCCGCCACCACTCTTTTGGCTAGATTGGAAGCAACTTTTTCTTTCATTTCATCAGGGACTAATCCCCAGTATAGCGGTACACAGAGTTCCGTCTGAATCCCGGAACCATATAGACCAGTCTCTTTCTTTAGAAATTTATTATTGAAAGCTGTTTTAATCTTCACCCCAAGTGTTGAGTATTTTTGATGATCATCTGCATGGCCTAATAATTTCGCCATTTTTGACAATATCATGACATCTGCATAATAGTAACAGGAAGACGTCAATTCTGCGGAAGCTTTTGATTTGACCGGCACCCAATCGCCCAATCCCCAATCAGTGAGACCATCCGGACTTATTGAAGTGATGTGATCGACATATCTTACCACAGCTTCATAATTGTCCTTTAGGATTTTTGTATCTCCATAAAATAAGTAAACATTCCATGGAATAATGGATATTGTACTCGTCCAGTCAGGACCATTGCCCCATTCATATCCCCAACCATTTGAGGGGATGATACTCGGTAATACACCATTTGGTTGTTGCTCATCACGATGGTCAGCCATCCATTTTTCATAGATCGTAATGCCGTCAAAATTATAAAGACCGGTTTCTATAGCTATTTGTGCATCTCCGGTCCATCCATTTTTCTCTCTTTGAGGACAGTCTGTTGGGTATCCAAATAAATTGGATAAATAAGAATTATTCGTAGCAGTCCAAATCTTATCAAGGACAGGATTTGAAGAAGATATTTCGCCTATTGGCGGCACATCACTATGCATAAAGTATCCGGTTAGGTCTTCCTTTTTCAACTCCAAAGGCTTACTGCTGATCAATTCCACATACTGGAAAC
This sequence comes from Candidatus Brachybacter algidus, assembly GCA_016711705.1. Classification (GTDB taxonomy): domain Bacteria; phylum Bacteroidota; class Bacteroidia; order Chitinophagales; family Saprospiraceae; genus Parvibacillus; species Parvibacillus algidus. The sequence goes on from JADJSK010000014.1 coordinate 132,814, forward strand.
CTTTATAATTAAAATGCGGCATAAATACTTCCTCACCTTTTCCAATGAGTGTATAAATATCTGTCTGAAATGGATCTTTACCATCCGTCGGACGATAGTGGACATCAATATTCGAAAGATCAGTGTGCCCATCCTTATACAATCTTTCGCTATGTCTAACCTTGACTGCAGTACCTTCAGCCCCTTTTAATTTAATTTTGCTGACACCTGAGATATTCCTGCCAAGGTCGAAAACCCAACATGTATCGCTGATCTTATTCATCGAAATGGGATTAATCGTGTCCACATTTCGAATGGGATGCATGGTTTGTGACACTATATTATCCGAAGGGGCAGATCTTAAAATGACTTCTTTCCACTTTGAATCATCAAATTCAGGCTTATTCCAGCCAGGTTGTTCTAGTCTGTTGTCGATGTGTTCTGCAGTATAAATACTATTAAAAATGACGGAACCTGTTGATGTCTTCCAGTTTTTTCCTGAACTTATTGTTTCTATCGAACCGTCGTCGTAGGTAAGTCTGATGTCTATGCAGAATGCAGGTCTCGCACGCCAAGGGGCCTCATGAAAGTACCATACTGCCGTGGATTGATGATTGTACCAACCATTACCTAATAAGACACCGACAGTATTTCGTCCTTTAATTAATTGATCTGTAATGTCATAAGTGACATATAAATTCCTTCTATCAAACCTTGTGTACATAGGATCAAGGTGGTGGTCTCCCGTTTTGTTTCCATTAAAATACAATTCATATAATCCAGCACAAACAATATAAGCTCTTGCTGATTTGACTTTTTTATTTATGTCAAAATTTGTCCTGAAATAGGGGGCTTCCTTTTTATCGATATTTCTTGTGTCGCTGATCCAGGCGCCTTTCCAGTTGGACATTTGCATCATGCCGGTTTCGAAATAGTTAATATTGGAAATGGAAGAAATACCATTTTGATCCCAAACTTTAACTTGCCAATAATACCGGGTAAAAGATTTCAATGCATCTCCTCTGTAATTAAATAATTGAGCAGCATCATCAATTATTGGTGTGTGAAATACTTCAGATTTTTGATTGTTTAGAACGTTCGAATCAGTTGCAATAAATATTTGAAATGCGCTCTGTTTTGAGCCTTGCCGAGGATCGATTATTTTCCATGTTAATCGTGGATGAGGGGAATCAATGCCAATGGGATTATTTAAATATTCACACTGCAGCTCCTTTGGAATCAATGTTTGTTGCGCTTCAAGAAAAGGCATTATGCAAAAGAGGAAATAAATTTGGAGACATAATGCTCTATTTAATGTAAAAGCCGGCATAAATATTTTTAAGGACAAGATAAATAAAACTCAATACTCACAAAGACCGTTATTTTCTATAAAAATTTATTTAATGATAAATTTATCCATCTATTCGGTAAAGAAATCAATGCCCTCGTCCTTGAAAGTTAAATTTATTTAATAACATACTTTATATTCAACTCTAGATTTAATCCTTTAAATGTTAAAGTCAGACCATGGATATAAATACAATCATTTCTATTGAAAAAAGAAAAAATGAGTTACCTGCGCTTTCTGATCATACCTTTTTGCGCTATTTCAACTTCATTGCACTTTACCTCGCTCAGGGTATACCGGAAGGTATGTTATACTTTGGCTTACCTGCATGGATGGCTGTTAATGGTAAAAGCCCCGGTGAGATCGGCGCATTTGTTGCTGTGGTGACGACTCCATGGACATTCAAAGTGCTGATAGCACCGTTGATGGACCGCTTTACGTATTTACCTATGGGCAAGAGAAGACCTTGGGTATTGACAGGTCAACTTGGACTAATGGTATTTTTTGTGCTGATGTCAATAGTGCCGGATCCACTTAATAATATGACCTTATTTACTTTGGCAGCATTTATGGTGAGTTTTTCAGGTGCCTTGCAGGACGTGTCCACTGATGGGATGGCGATTGATATTATTCCAATAGAGCAACAAGCAAGAGCAAACGGATTTATGTGGGGCTCAAAAACCATTGGTATTTCTGCTTCGCTTTATATCGGTAGTCATCTCATTAATTCATTCGGATATCATACCGCAATACTAAGCCTGGCCTGCGCTGTATGCATCATCATGATCGTTCCTGCCACATTGAAAGAAAGACCTGGTGAAAAAATTCTTCCCTGGACCAAAGGAATTGCTTCATCAGTCAACCTATTGGCAAAGGTTAATAGTTGGTCAGAAATTGGCAAATCACTTTTAAGGGTAATGAAATTGCGCAACAGTCTGCTCATGATCTTCCCATTATTTTTTGCGACAACAGGCTTTGGTTTAATGAACACGTTATTACCCATTTTTACAATTCAGCAATTAGGTTGGACTAATATTCATTATTCTGAAATCAATGCTACTGCCTCATTAGCAGGTGGGATAGGTGGAATGATGATTTGTGGTATTTTACTTGATAAGTTCGGCAAAGTAAAAATGCTTAGCTTTTTTCTTGTTTTATTGATGCTGTTGCCGCTTTCTATCATTTTACTTAAAAATTATTGGAATACTCCTGAATTCATTAACATCTATATTTCAACATATAATTTTCTGTATGTATTTTCCACGATTGGAATGTTTGCAGTGGCAATGAAGCTTTGTTGGAAAAAAGTTTCTGCAACACAATTTACTTTATTCATGGTGGCTGCCAATCTGGGATTGATCGCAGGGCCAGCAATAATTGGGTTTCTGAAAAATAAATTCTCGTGGGATTATATCTTTTTGACATTTTCCTTAATGATGATCATAACATTAATTTTGGTCCAGTTTTTAAGAACGGATGATCAGTTGCATGCGATCTCATTGATGGAAGAGCAAGAGCAAAACATTGTTCACGTATAATTTAAAACTAAAACAATATCTTTTTTATCCGAATTTATGCCCTGAGTGTTTGCAAAACAATTGTTTATATTCAAATTTTACTAAATTTGATCGACAGGCACACACAATGACATATAAATACAAAATATTGATAGTCGAAGATGAGATGATTATCGCCGCAAATATCTCTCTTCAATTAACTACACTGGGCTATGAAGTTACGGGTATTATCCCCAGGGGCGAAGAAGCGCTTATGCATTTCAGACAAAATAAACCTGATATCGTCTTATTGGACATTCAGCTGAAAGGTGATTTAGACGGCATTGAAACGGCGAAATTAATGCAGAAGGAAAGTGAAATTCCAATTATATATTTAACAGCCAATGCAGATGAGGCCCACTTCAATAAAGCTAAATCTACCAATCCGTATGCTTTTATTTCCAAGCCTTTCAAAAAATTAGATTTACAACGAGCAATAGAATTAACGATCAACCGAATTGGAGAGAAAAACACAACTGAAAATCAGGCACATTTAGATTCGGAGCAAGATCCCTTCATAATGGAAGATAGCATTTTCGTAAGGCATCAGGATAAGATGGTAAAGGTCCAGATCAAAGATGTCTTGTACATCGAAGCAGAACGAAATTATAGCAGAATATACGCCCAGGATAAGGAATATCTTCTGGTAATGACACTGAAAGACATTGAAGAAAGAATGCCTCAAAAATACTTTTTACGCATTCACAGATCATTCATCGTAAACATATCACATATCACTGAAATCGCTCCCACTTATGTGGTGATCGGCAAAAAAGCAATTCCTCTTAGTACTGAAATGAAAAAAAACCTGATGATGAGGGTACAAAAACTTTAAGGTCAGAGATCAGAAGTCAGAGATCAGAGTTCAGAAGTCAGCGTTCAGAAGTCAGAAGTCAGAAGTTAGAAATCAGAAGTTAGAAATTAGATGGTAAATAAATGTTAAGAAGGATATTTAATGAACATGTGAAATACAATGTAATTAATTATTACCCATTACGCATTACCAATTACCAATTACCAATTACCCATTACCAATTACCCATTACCCATACCCATTACCCATCAACCGATTACACATTAACTATCACATAAAATGAAGTATTTATTAATTTTTATATTATTCTCAGTTAAAATACTAAATGCTCAGAATACGGCTGTGGATAGTTTAGTTAAAGCAGTAAAACTTGAGAAAAGAGATACTGCTAAATTACGCATTTATAAAGAACTAGTGGGTCAATCCTCCAATGTTGATATTGCGTTGAGCCTGAAATATGCCAAGGAAGCAGTTGCGCTGGCTGAAAAAACAAACAATGCTGAATGGAAACCGGTCTTTTATGAAGCGCAGGGAAGAAATCATGCTAATATGGTAGAGCTGGATTCTGCAATGGCCTTTTTTGATAAGGCCTCAGCAGGGTATAAAGCTATCAATAATACAAGGGGAGAGGCAACAACAAAATTTAAGATCGCATGGGTTTACAAAAGAAAAGGTGAGGTCGATAAGGCGCTGAATTATGATCTGGCTGCGCTGAAATTGATGGAATTACTCGATGACAAAAGAGGAATATGCGATGCTATGTCAAGGGTCGCCGATGATTTGATGAGAATGGACAAATTAAAAGAATCCAAAAGTTATATTGAAAAGGCAATTGCTATTTGTGAAAAATACAAACTTGAATCTGAATATTATTTTGTCTACATGCAAGCAGGTGATTTAGCAATCAACTCTGGCGAGTTCATAAATTCATTGAAATATTACGATCTGGCTAAAGCAGAGGCATTGAAAGCACCTGATGATTTAGCTCAGTTATCAGATGTGGGCAATGCAAGAGGGAATGCTTTGAAAAAATTGAAAAGGTATGCCGAAGCCCTCAAAGAATATTCCTCCGCGCTAGCTTCAGCCCGAAAAGTAAATTATCAGAATGCCGTCTCAGCTTGTCTTGCTAATCTTGGCGAAGTAAATATGATCATTGGAAATTATGAAGAAGCGCTGAAATACCAATTGGAAACCATCAAACTCATGGAAGCCGGAGAGGAATTTACCAACTTAACTGAAAATTATCTTCACATTAGTAATACCTATGAAAAACTTGGAAATCTGTCAAAAGCGCTGGAATTTCAAAAAAAGGCCTTGGATAGTAGAAATAAAGCTGCATCTATCGAAAGCGATGCCGCAATGGCAAAAATGCTAACGCAGTATGAAACTGAGAAAAAAGAAGCCCGGATAGAAGACCAGGAAAGGCAGATCCACCAACAGCAAATTGTCCAATGGTTGGGTTTAGGATTTTTGATCCTTTTAATAGGTTTTATAATTTTCGGATTTATCACTTTCAGAAATAGTAGAAGAAAAAGTAATTTAATTGCCAGTAAGAATGCTGAAAATGAATTATTACTGAAGGAAATACATCACAGAGTAAAAAATAATCTTGAAATCGTATCAAGTTTGCTATCACTTCAATCTGCCCAAATAGACGATGACAGCATTAAAGATGCGATGATGGAGAGTCAAAATAGAGTGAAAAGTATTGGAATAGTGCACCAGAAATTATATCAGGGAACAAATTTGGGCGCAATTGAAATGAAAGATTATTTCATTAATTTAAGTGAAAGCATTCTCGATAGTTTTGGCGCAGAAGATAGAATTACACTTGAATTCGCGATGGATTCACTCGATATCGATATCGATACAGCAGTGCCCATAGGTCTTATTGTAAATGAATTATTGACTAATACTATTAAATATGCTTTTCCACATAGTGAAAAAGGCAAAGTACTGATCAAATTAGAAAAAAGTTCGACAGGAATTTTACGTCTTGAGGTTACTGATAATGGTATAGGAAAATCCGGTGTTATCCAAGGAACCGGCTTTGGAGGACAGTTAATTTCATTATTAACTCGTCAATTAAATGGTACAATGAAGGAATCGAACAATAATGGAACTCAAGTTATTTTCGATTTTGCTCAATTGAAATCGGCATGATTTTTATACTATTTTAATGCTTTGCTTCAAAAATCGAAAATATTAATTGAAAAACATGCAACGCAGATTACGCGGATGATGCTGATTTTGAAGATCAATTATGATATATATATTGTAGGGTTACGATTTTCCACTTTAAGCAAAGGATTATGCATAAGTTATTCGGCTTCAATTTTTTGACCCTTTTTTGGACATTCACCAAATTTAAATATTATTAGCCACTACCGCGTAGCAGCATCGCAGATAATTGCACGAATGATGCTATGCATCTAACACGAATTTATTCGTGCAAATTCGTGCAATTAGTGGCTAAAGAATTAAAAAGTTTAGAAATAAGAGTTTATTCCAAAGTTCTATTTAATTTTTCACATTACAATAATTCGATTAATAGCACATTAATTTTAGTTATATAGGAGAAGGTAGAAGGTAGATTTTATATGGCAATGCATCAATAAAATGAAAATTGCGAATCCTGCCTATCTGGGACCATCTACCATTGTTTCTCAACTACTGATACTTTAAATTATTATTTTAATCTTCTTTACAAAAGTCTCTGATAAGTAAATTAACCTTGTCGGACAATCTTTTGCCATGTTCGTCCTACATAGCCAAATGTTTATCTAATTTATTAGTTATTTAGATTTGAAATTAATTATAGTTTCAATAAAATAATTAAATAAATGAAACGAATTCTATTGCTATTAATGTTTGCCCCAATTTTTTTAATAGGCCAAACTCCAACAGCTTCGATGTTAAGCGTCAGCGAAATTACAGTAAAAATGGGCCATGAAGCTCAATTTATTCAAGGTGTTAAAATGTATAATGAATGTTATGCCGCAGCTAAAGGCACGGATAAATGGAACATATACAGGAGATATCAAGGCGAAGGTATAGTCTATCTAATCACCAGTTTTTACAAAAATTGGGTGGATATGAATAAAGATGACGCTGCAAGTAATTCATGTAGAAGTATTATTACTAATTTCATTATGCCCCATATGGAGAAGAACAATAGTATGGTCGCCAAGACCATGCCTGAGGTTAGCAAAACCAAACCGGTTGATTTAAAAATGATTTGGGTTACTACATATAGTGTTCACGATGGTATTGGCTTTGAGGCAGCATTGACAGACTTTTCAAACGTGATAAAAACTGCCGAAGGTGATACAAGATCCTATTGGTTTAAGCTCGTAGGAGGCTCAATGGATGATGGAGATTATGTTTCATCAGTGCCTTTTACCGGATATGAAGATATGGATATAGTTCGCGAAAATACCTGGAAAGTATATGAAAAATCTCAGGGTAAGCAAAAATCGGATGCTTTGCGGACTAAAGTTCTTGGGCTGATCGAAAATAGTTGGTCTTATTTATATGAGTTGAAAGATGACCTTAGTGTTAAATAACATAAGTTTCGAAAAAAATAATTTCTATAAAAAACCTTGATATCACTTAGATTAAAGTTAGAAATTAGTTAACCTGTAATGCTTTGCTTCCAAAATCAAAAATAACTTGATAAGGTAAAATGAGATATGTAAAATGTCGATTAGCGCAATATCCCCTTCTGCAAGAGGGTGAACGACGAAGAAAAGGTGCAAAAGCGACCTTTTCAAGGAAGTGAAACGGAACGAAGGCACGAAGAATGAGAGCCAAAGTGAAGTCAGAACATTTGAGAGGTACGATCAAATGCTTCTGTGATGCCAAGGGGGAGTTATCGATATGTATAATTTTTATTATTTGCATGTTGTTGATTAACAATATTTTGCAATGAGTTATATAAGAGAAATTAGAAATTAGAAGTCAGAAGCTTGCCCGACAAAGTAAAGCAACGGCGAGGAAATTAGATGTTTGAGTAGTGCAAATGAAACCAGGCAGATACTCATTAAAATTTGCTCCGTAATTTATATTAAATAGCTTTTTAGAATTTCAATATTCAATGAATAATTTATAGAGTAACATTTTGAATTTTTGAAATTAATTTATTACTAAACATTTACTCCTTCAAGCCCTGCCTCTTCATTGCGGATTGGCAGGGTGTTTTTCACAAATTAAATTTTATACCATGAATAAAAAAGTAGGTATTATCGGTGGTGCAGGATTCATAGGAAGTCAAATTACAAATGTATTCCTCGATAATAATTTTGAGGTAAAAGTGGGCACTACAAATATTTCTATGGTGGAAAAATATCAACACCTGATGAATTTAAATTCTTCCCATAATTTGCACATCAGTGAGCTTGATGTAACGGATAAAGAAGTACTTAGGACGTTTGTATCTGATTGTGATATTGTCATACACAGTGGAACTCCTTTCATCCTTGATGTGGAGGATCCTCAAACTCAATTATTTGACCCAACGATCAAGGGCACAGAAAATTTCCTTGAAATAATTCACGCAACTCCGGGTATTGGAAAAGTCGTATTCGTAGCATCAGTTGCTTCCTATAATACCAACTTTCCTATGCCAGCAGGAGGACGAGATTTTTATGGAACATTCGATGAAAACTCGGAGAAATTTACAAGCATAGAAAGTCATCCATATGCTCAGGCCAAGTTTATAGCAAATCAAGTTGTTGAAAAGTTTATTTCCGAAAACAAAGATCTGAACTATGAGATAAGCTCTGTGTCACCGGTTATGGTCATGGGCAAGTCCTTGTCTGGGCGGGAAGATTCTACTTCCGGGGGACTTCAATATTTAATTAAAAACATGATTGCACCGGATGCTTTTATTCAGTCTCTTTATGATAATGATGTTCCATTTTCTATAGTTGATGTGAGAGATGTCGCGCAGGCAATATTTAATTCAGCTATTACAAAAGGTCTTCATGGAAAAAATCATTTACTCGCAAGTGAAACATACAGAGTTTCAGATATTCATTCTATGATGAATGGCAGAAATGCTGCACATGGACCGACAAAAGTTTATAATAGTGATTTGGCCCAGCAGGATCTTAATATGAACTTCAGACCAGTCATTGAGACACTCCGCTACTGTTGTGAATAATTAAACAAAAATTTAAATTAATACGGATAAGCCGAAAACCGTTTAGAGTAGGCACAATAAATATAATTATAATGAAAATCAAAAACTATTTACTTTTCACTTCATTTTGTTTTATTGCTTTGTTTTTAATCATAGGATGTAACGCTCCTTCTGCAGATAAAGCAGCCAATACTAATGAAGATTCAACAGCCCAGGTGGCTCCACTTGTCGACATGGAAACTGTGAAAGCAGAAATTCAGGCAATTGAAAATACTTATGCAGCAGCTTACACTGCCAGAGATGCTAAGGCTGTAGTAGCTTTGTATTCAAAGGATGCAGTAAGTTTGAAGAATAATGCACCGCTAATAAGAGGAAGTGCAGCTATGTTGAAAGATCTTGAAGAAACTTTTGCAAAACCTTCCAAAGGTAATACTACCAAATTTGATGTAATAGAAGTTTATGGTGATGCCAAGACTGTGACAGAGATCGGAAAAACAACTGTAGTGGATTCCACAGGAAAGGTAACTTACTCAGGAAAATATATGGCAGTTTGGGAAAAAAGAGATGGCAAATATATATGCCTAAGCGATATCTCAAATGATGATGCCAAGGAAAAATAATCAGATTATTTAGAAGTATAATAAGGTAGTGGACTAATTTCCACTGCCTTATTTATTACAGTTGCAGAACAAAATAAATTTCCATAAAATCCCTGATATCATTCAATTTAAAGTCAGAAATTAGAAATTAGTTAACCTGTAATGCATTGCTGCCAAAATCAAAAATATAACTTGATGAGGCAAACTGTGATATGTAAATGTCGATCTGCACAATATCCCCTTCTGCAAGAGGGTGAACGACGAAGAAAAGGTGCAAAAGCGACCTTTTCAAGGAAGTGAAACGGAAAGAAGGCACGAAGAATGAGAGCCAAAGTGAAGTCAGAACATTTGAGAGGTACGATCAAATGCTTCTGTGATGCCAATGCGGAGTCTTTGAAGTAATTGCATTTTATTTTTTTTACGAATTATTGACTAACAATATTTTACGATTAATTATTTAGAAGAATTTAGATATTAGAAATTAGAATTTTTTTAACCTATAAATGCTTTACTTCCAAAGCAAAAACAATAACCTGAAGAGTATAATATTAAACGCAAATGCCGTTGAGTAGATTTCCCCCTTTTGGGGTAGGGTCATTCAGTTCTCCAAAATTTTAATATGTAACTCATTGATAAATTATTTTTGATTTGCTGCCAAAACCTATTTGTTTAAGCGACATTCGACACCCTGGTTACCGCCACCCCTCTGCCAGCTAGGGTTTATACACAAATAATTTTCATAGAAAATCCATTTGATTGTAGAGAATACATCTGATTGATTATTAGCTGATTATATGCAAAATGAATTTTGCAGACACACGAACTTAGGTTAACCTAAGCTCAGCGTTTCATAGCGAACGATGTACAATAATTAAAAATTAAAATTTTGATCGTGAGGTTCGGCGTAGGTTAACCTACGTCGGGGTGTCATCAAAGTTTACTTTGAAATAAACAAAAAGGATATGTATAAACCCTAGATCTGCCAGAGGGGAAGTTGCGACATCTTTTCTTCTTTTATTGAACGTATTGATATTCAGTACACTATATATACTAATTAAATAGAAGTGAATGACCCTGGCTTTTGAGGGGGGCAGGGGGAATCTTTTATATACCATCTTTACAATTAATTGACTACCGGCCTATTAAATTTAGTTATATAGAAATTCGCGTGTAATCCTTTACTTCCAAAATCAATTATTTAACATAGTTTCTTAATCACCTAAACTTTAATCATGTCTTATTCTCGATCGATTTGAACATATCTCTGTTTAAAACATTTAATATTGCCAATATTCATTTGTGTAGCTTTACAGCTTTTTTTATTACATAATTTATCTGAGGATTTAAATACCATATGCCAAAAGCAAAAGCAAAGAAACCGGAAGAATTTGTCCCAGCAAATAAATACGACAGATTTAACATCATTATAAAAGGAGCCAGGACTAACAATCTCAAGAATGTAGATCTGACTATTCCAAAGAACAAGCTCATCGTGGTGACAGGTGTATCGGGTTCAGGGAAGTCTTCTATCACAATGGATACACTTTACGCGGAGGGTCAAAGACGTTATGTCGAAAGCCTTTCTTCTTACGCCCGTCAATTTCTTACACGTGTGAAGAAACCCGATGTTGATTATATCAAAGGAATCTCGCCAGCCATAGCCATCCATCAAAAAGTGAGTTCGGCCAACGCCCGAAGCACCGTTGGCACACTGACGGAAATCTTTGACTACCTGAGATTATTATATGCAAGAATAGGGCGGACTTATTCTCCTATTACGGGCCTTGAAGTAAAAAAAGACACTGTTTCTGATATCGTTAATTTTATAAGCGAACAGGAAGAAGGCAGTCGTTATTCTATATTAAGTCCTTTTTATTACAATGAAGGTCATGAGCCATTAAAGGCAGTACTTGATCGTTATGAACAAAAAGGCTTCAATAGAGTATTTATTGATAGTCAAATGACGCGCATAGATGAGATCGTTCACGAAGAGGTAAAAGGAAAAAAGAAAACAAAAAAAGCTGAAGACAGTCTGGGGTTCATTGTCGTTGACAGGATTATTGTCAAAAAGGAGGACGAAGAGAATTTTAAAAGAATTGCCGATTCAATAGAAACAGCCTTGGCGGAAAGTATTGGACGATGTACCCTGTTGGACGAATCAGGAAATATTCGAGAATTTAGTACAAGATTTGAAGAAAATGGTTTTGTCTTTGAAGAACCATCTGTTGCATTGTTCAATTTCAATAGTTCTATTGGCGCATGCCCTGTTTGTGAGGGATATGGACTCGCTATCGGCATTGTTGCAGACAAAGTAATTCCTAATAAGCACAAGACTTTATACGATCATGCTGTGGCTCCCTGGTCAGGCGAAAGAGGCAAAACTTATTTTACGCACATGATTAGAGGTGCTGAGAAAGTAGGCCTTTCCATACATAAACCTTACAATCAACTCAGCCAAAGAGAGATCGATATGGTCTGGGAAGGAACCAGGGAATTTGCAGGAATAGATGCTTATTTCAAAGACCTTATTTCATCCAGTTATAAGATCCAGGATAGGGTAGCGCTTGCCAGATATCGAGGCAAGACAGTTTGCCCCGAGTGCAAAGGAAAACGATTGCGCAAAGAAGTTTTGTTCATCAAAGTGAATGGTAAAGACATCGCCGATCTGGGTAATATGGACATTAATCAGTTGTATGATTTTTTTGCCAATATTGTTCTAGATGAACAGGATCAATCAATCGCCGCGCGCATCCTGATGGAGATCAATAGTAGATTATCCACCATGGTTTCTATTGGTCTCGGATACTTATCACTTCAAAGACCTGCCTCGACACTTAGTGGAGGAGAGACTCAAAGAATCCATTTGACCAGATTACTCGGGAGTAACCTCACCGGATCTATGTATTTGCTGGATGAACCATCTGTTGGTCTGCATCCGCGAGATACCGCCAACTTAATTTCTGCATTAAAAAAACTTAGAAATCTTGGAAATACAGTCATCCTAGTCGAACACGAAGAAGAAGTCATAAAACACGCCGACTTCCTGGTAGATATGGGTCCTGAAGCCGGCATCATGGGTGGGGAAGTAATATTCACAGGAAATTATACAGACATTGAAAATAGTCCTGTCAACAATAGCCTGACGATTGACTACTTACTTGGAAGGAAAAAGATAGAAGTTCCATCACAAAGACGCGTCAGCCGCAGTTTTTTGAAGATGGAAAAGGTCAACCTGCACAATTTGAAAGATGTCGATGTCACCATTCCTCTAAACTGCATCGTATGTGTAACGGGTGTTTCAGGTTCAGGTAAAAGTTCACTAATTAAAGGTGTACTTTACCCAACTTTGGAAAATGCAATTCAGAATGATTTAACTGAAGCTTCTACCAATTTCATTCAGCGACTTAGTGGTGATATCAAGCGGATCAACAAAGTGGAAATGATCGACCAACAACCGATCGGGAAATCCTCAAGATCCAATCCTGTTACTTATGTCAAGGCTTATGATTATATCCGGGATCTCTTTACATCACAACCGATGTCAAAATTGCGTGGTTTTAAACCGAAACATTTCTCCTTTAATGTGGAAGGTGGAAGATGCGAAACTTGCAAGGGCGAAGGAGTCACGGTAGTGGATATGCAGTTCTTAGCAGATGTAACATTAGTCTGTGAAGAATGTAAGGGTATGCGTTTCAAAAATGAGGTACTCGATGTCAAATACAAGGACAAGAATATTTTTGATGTATTGGAGATGGACATCATGGAGGCAGTCACCTTCTTCGAGGGCAATAACGAGATTATCAACAGGATAATGCCTTTATATGAGATCGGCCTTGGCTATGTTAGGCTGGGACAATCCTCCTCAAGTCTTTCAGGGGGTGAAGCACAAAGGGTTAAACTGGCAAGTTTTCTTACCAAGGAAAATAAAGTAGCACATACACTTTTCATATTCGATGAACCTACGACAGGTCTTCACTTTGAGGACGTCCGAAAGCTGCTCATCGCCTTCAACAAACTCATCGAAAAAGGCAATTCCATCATCATTGTCGAGCACAATATGGAAGTCATTAAATCGAGTGATTATCTGATCGACATTGGACCTGAAGGTGGTGCTGAAGGCGGGGAAATACTTTATCAGGGCGTGCCGGAAGGACTGCTGAAGGTAAAGAAAAGCCATACGGCGAAGTACCTAAAGGTTTGATGAAATTTTGAATGCTGAATGCTGGATGTTGAATGTCGTGAAAATAAGCAATCTACTAAAGATCAGTTGAGAAATGCGCTGAGAAAAGAAAAAAAGCTCAGCGAAATCTGCGAGGAATTTCTTTTTTAGGTTCTCGCAAAGGCGCCAATGCCGAGATAATTTCAACACACATTGTTATGCATATAATTTACAAAAAAATAAGTCCAGAGCTCTGGGCCGTAGGTCCTACCTATTTGTAATAACATATGATGATCTGATCACTTGCCCCGCAGGTGGCTACCTACATCCGAATCAAATTTTTAGTGAAAAGAAAACTTGTGCTCACTCAAAAGCGAAAAGTAGTATTGAGTCAGCCAAGGCAAGTTAGTCTAATATTAGATTTCAAACTTATTCAGTGAAACTGAATGAACGTTGTATCATTTGACGCCGGTAAAATCCTTTTGTGACCTTAAAAAAAATTACTATTTAAACACTATTTGGAAAACAAAGGAAGTCACTTTCTTATGAATCAAAATCAAAAAACCTTTGTGTTCTTATATGTTTGTGTAAAAATCCTTCATTGCCTATTATCTAAAAATCAAAAAAATTTCCCCATCTTTGTATGACAAATCGTCTCAATGAAAAAGAAAGCAAAACTCAAAAAATCCCGCACCCGCCTATACAATCCCCATGACGGCAGCACTCGCCCCGCTATACAAATTCATGAAGACAAGCGTAAGAAACAGAAGTACAAAAAAATTAATAAATTCGTTGATCCTGACGAAAACGGATAGCTTAAATGTATGGATTAGGTAAGCTGTAGCCGATAAATTTATTTACTATTTTCTAAGAAATCAATTACAGGTTTCAAGCTTTCTTTTGGGCTTTCCTCCATCGGCACATGACCACATTTATCCAGGAGAAATAAAGAATTATTTGGCAAATCTTTTTGGAATTTATAAGCATTTTCTACCGGGATTAATAAATCATTCTCACCCCATATAATTAGTGTTGGCTGTACAATATTCTTAATTTTTATATATGCATTTTCATCATCTTTCATCTTGAATCTATCCACAAATGCTTGGCGATTGCCTGCTCTTAATGTAAGATCAAAGTACCTGTCAACCAGCGAATCCGTTACTTTTGATTTATCGAAGTACACATTTTCAACACTGGATCTAACTATAAATCGTGGAGTTATAAATGTAAGTATTTTATTCAACACCGGCATCCTACCTATTTTAAATCCAACGGGAACACTCTTAGATTTTAATGGATATCCTGCAGCATCAATTAGAATCAATTTTTTCGCCATTTCCGGTTGCTCAAGGGTGAAATTCCATGCTATCTGACCACCCAATGAATTACCTGCCAAGACACATTGTTTAATGTTTAGTGCCGTTAAAAATTCTTTTAAAAATGCGGTATAATGTAACATCGAATAGTTACCATCTGGAAACGGCCCCGTCAATCCGTAGGCCGGAAGATCCATTCTTATTACTCTATTTGTTTTCTTCAAAATCTCAGTCCAGGCATCAAAAGTATGCAAACTGGATGCGGTGCCATGGATAAGTATGATTGGAATAGTGTCATTCAGGTCTCCTTCGTCGCGATAATGCACCTCCATGCCATCTACTAAAATGAAGGAAGAAGCTTTATTAGTATATTTAGGTTTTAATTCATTTAAGGAAATATCCATATGACCAAATAAGAGAATAATTCCTATTATTATTAATGAAATAATGATCAAAATAATTTTTAAAATTCTCATTAAATGACTTTTCAAGTTGTAATTATTCTGTTCCATCTGACTCATTTTTAAATGGAATTTGGTGCATTGCATGTTCTGCAATGGCAGCTATTGATAAGGATGGATTTACACCCGGATTTGATGAAATCATAGAACCATCAATAATATAAAGGTTTTTATATCCAAAGATTTTATTGTTTTTATCAATCACACCTTCTGAAATGTTTTCGCCCATGACAGCGCCTCCAAGTATATGGGCAGTTGAAGGAATACCTGCTAGCGTTTCCAGAGCAAAAGAAGTACTTACGCCATTTACAGCATTACTATATTCTTTAATTAATTTAACTGATTCCGGAATAAAAGGCGTTGGTTTTTTACCAGAACTCACGGATGAACTCATAAAACCAAATGCATTTAATTTAAATTTAATCGTGCTATCTAGGGTTTGCATAAATAGGAGAACGACTGTTTTCTTTGCCCAACTATTAGCAAAATAAATTTTAAAATATTTTATGGGAGATTTTATTAGTGATACTAGCACCATTGCCAATCGAGTGAAGACATTACTGCCCGTGACATAAGGAAGATGTACGAGCTTCCACGCATTGGAACCTTCAGAATATCTGCATATTTCCAAGTGACTATTTTCATCTGTGTCTAATATGCTTCCAATGGCGACACCTTTGGAAAAATTTGTTTCTTTTTCAAGACTAGATACACTCACCAGGGTCTCATTATTGGTTCGTATATCATGCCCTATTCTATCTGAAATATTGGGTAACGAATTAGTTTTTAATTTGAGCAGAAGTTTTATTGTGCCTAATACTCCTCCCGAAAAAATTACTCCTTTGCTCTTTAATATTTTACTTTTAGTAAAGAGTTTCGTACTTGTTTTTATGGACACTTCATACCCATTTTCACCATCTTCGGAATCTATTGGTCTGACATCAAAAACTTCATGTTCGGCTAGTATTTCAGCACCATATTTTTGGGCCAGGTATAAATAATTCTTATCCAAAGTATTTTTAGAATTATTTCTACATCCGGTCATACAAGCACCACAATAGTTGCACCCTGTTCTGTCGGGTCCCATGCCTTCGAAATAGGGATCCTCTTTGGTGACATTTTCTTCTCCAAAATATACTGCCACATTGGTAGCGTCAAATTTATCTTCCATCCCCAGTTTTTGTGCCACTTTTTTCAAACCTAAATCCCCGTCAAACAACTTCGGGTTTTTGGTGGCACCAAGCATTTTTAAGCTTTCTTTGTAATGCGGAGCTAGTTCAGTTTCCCAGTCTAAGAGTTTGCTCCAACTTCCTGTTTTGAAAAATGTTGATTTAGGAATGGGCAATGTATTAGCATATACCAATGAACCGCCACCGACTCCTGTTCCTGACAGAACAGCCACATGTCGGAAGATGGTTAATTTCATTATACCGAAGAAACGCACACTAGGCAACCAAAGCCATTTTCTGAAATTCCAGTTTGTCTTTGGGAAATCCTCTGCCTTGTACCATTTTCCTTTTTCGATCACTAAAACCTTATAACCCTTTTCGGATAATCTTAATGCACTGACCGAACCGCCAAAGCCACTTCCAATAATAATATAATCGTACTCCATTTTTTGTCTTGTAGTATTATTTATCATAACTCTAACACTGGTTAAATA
The DNA here is from genome assembly GCA_016711705.1 of Candidatus Brachybacter algidus. Taxonomy (GTDB): domain Bacteria; phylum Bacteroidota; class Bacteroidia; order Chitinophagales; family Saprospiraceae; genus Parvibacillus; species Parvibacillus algidus. Next base: position 149,855 of record JADJSK010000014.1, read on the forward strand.
TAATAATTTAAGTTTCAGTAGTCAAGTTTTCCTTTTTGATGAAGAAATTTAAATTTTAATAAAAATGTTAGATTTTAGATGGCTTTTCATTAATAGCATGGAAATTTATTCTATTAAACCTATTATAGAAAAAATATGAATCAATTGACTAAACTCCCCGGCGTCACTTTGGCTAGTCGGGCAAGCATCTAACATCGAACATCAGCCATCTACCTTTGTTTCTTAACTACCGAAACTTGAGTATAATAATTTATAACCATTACCTTTGTGCTTTCATAAACATAACCTCCATGTCCAAAGATCAGCAGTATAATACCAAAAAGTCCATGGGGCAGCACTTTCTCAATCGGCAGGACATTGCTGATAAGATCGTAGATGCACTTGACTATAAGACCACTCAGGGCAGGGTGATGGAGATAGGTCCCGGGCCTGGGATTCTTACAGAATTACTTATTGGCAAAGGTGCAAAGTTGAAATGTGCCGAATTGGACTTTGATATGGTGGCGGTATTGGAGAAAAAATTTCCAAAACTAAAAGATCAAATTATTCAGGGTGATGTGCTGAGACTTAATTATAATGACGTATTTGAAGGAAAGGATTTTAATATAATCGGCAACTTCCCTTACAATATATCTTCACAGATCGTCTTTCAGATCATTCAATATAAAGAATTAATTCCTGAAATGGTCGGCATGTTTCAGAAAGAAATGGCAGAACGCATCATTGCTCCTCCTGGTAGCAGGACTTACGGTGTCATTAGCGTGCTGACGCAGGCATGGTACATTGGCACAAGGGTCATAGACGTGCCTCCTTCTGCATTTACACCTCCACCGAAAGTAAATTCTTTAGTCATCAAATTGACGAGGAGGACGGATGATAATGGAATTCACGATCCAAAAGCATTCATTCGGGTAGTCAAACAAAGCTTTGGTATGCGGCGTAAAATGCTGAGAAATAATCTTAAACCACTATTTATAGATCAGAGTTTACTCGAAGGAGAGTTTTTTAACAAGCGTGCCGAGCAACTTTCACTTGAAGATTATGTTAACCTGACGAATTTATATTTATCACAAAAAGAACAATAAAACTATAGTAATATGACCTTGGAAGAAAAAATAAATGAAGATCTTAAAACTGCTATGAAAGCAAAGGATGCGGCAGGGCTAAGAGGTGTTAGAGCTGTCAAATCAGCTATTTTAATTGCTAAGACGGATGGTTCTGGCAATGAAATCAATGAAGAGAAAGAAATTCAAATACTCCAAAAATTAATCAAGCAGCGCAATGATTCTTTGGAGATCTATGAAAAACAAGGTCGTGAAGATCTAGCAGTCGTCGAAAGTGAAGAAATCGCTGTCATTATTAAATATCTACCTGCGCAGCTTGAAGGTGAAGCACTTGAAGCCGAACTAAGGGCTATTATCGCTGAAACAGGCGCCACCTCAGCCAAAGATATGGGCAAGGTCATGGGCGCAGCAAACAAGAAGCTTGCCGGAAAGGCCGATGGGAAGTCGATCTCAGAAGTGGTGAAGAAATTACTTTCTTAAAAAGTTAATATTAAAATATGGAAAGGGGAATGAGTACAAATTGTATTTATTACCCTTTTTCTTGGAAAGGCAGAAATTAGAAGTCAGAAATCAGAAGTTAGAAGTCAGAAATTAGAAATTAGAATGATCGTCCGTCGAGAATTTTCGTATCACCTGATCACCTATCACCTGATCACTCGATCACCTGATCACCCGATCACCCGATCACCCATCACCCGATCACCCGATCACCTGATATAGAATCATTTACAATTTATAACTCACCATTTACAATTTTTCCAAATTCTTGTTTAACTTAGTTGCCATAAATACACAAAGATGGATGCAACGCAGACAAAATTAGAAGGCTTATTGCTTGAATATGGTTCAAGTCATCAGAACGCGCTCAATAAATTTATACACTGGATATGTGTTCCTGCCATCATGTTTAGCCTTGTTGGTATCTTGATGTCAGCTCCAGTACTTTGGGGTGCAAAAACTTGGTACAATAACCTTGGTGCCATCGTTTTATTTATAGCATTGTTTTATTATTGGAATTTATCAAAACCACTCACTATTTACTTTGTATTTATATCTTTGGCATTATTGTTTGGCAATTGGAAGCTATTTGGCTGGTTGGGATGGAATACCCAACATTTATTTTATTATTCGATAGGAATATTCGTGGTCGCATGGATCGGACAATTCATAGGGCACAAGATCGAAGGAAAAAAACCATCATTTATCAAAGATTTACAATTTCTTCTCATAGGTCCTGCTTGGTTGCTTAGTTTTATTGTCAACAGAAAAGGCCTTTAACCGGAATTAAGGATTTAACCTCCTTTATTGGGGCTTGCCCAACAATAAAGGCGAGATTGGCCTAAGGTCGGGGTGTTTTTATCATATTTTGAAAATAATTTTTAAAAAACAAATTTCAACACCATGAATAAAATTGGCATTCGACAGTTTGTAATATATTTTTCAATTTTCATTTTTCAATTTTCATCAATTTTTGGCCAGTCCAACCCACTTAATCTCCCTCAAAAACTTTACTTCAACCAGGCTTATATTTATGAATATTCCTCCTCCGTGATTCCCGAAGGTGAATATGGACATTCGGGGCAGATTACTGTGTATTTTAATGAAAAGAATAATTGCTGGTTGTTTACAGATGAAAGTTATGGTGTAGGATATGCGGAAGTACAATGGGTCGTGGGTTTCCCAAATGGGATCTATCTTACTGCTATATCTGATGATTCAGGACAAAAAAGCCTATTAAGTGACACAATTAAATTTTCTAAAAAAATAGAAGAGCGCCTTAGTGAAATTGGTAGTTTCGAGGAAACTCATAAAAATACCGGAGAAATGCGCACCTATGGAAAGGATGCAATGGGTTTCCCGCTTTATAATGCCGATCATTATACAATAGTCAATACTAAGAATCGCGATGTCATTGATCAGTACATCACTAACAGCAGGATTATGGCCAATTCGCTTTATTTCTTCAATGATCGTAAGGCTGAATTAAAATTACCTTTAAAATTTCCTACGGATATCCCTATGGGCATGCTTGTATTGGAAGAAATAACTAAAACTATTGATGGTGAATTCCATTTAAAGCTCAAGGACGTAAAGAATATTGATTATGCAATTAATTTAAAAGAGTATTGGTGAAGTAACAGTGTTTAGTTAACCAGTACATAATGATTAGTATATTTTCAAAATAAACCAATCACTAAAGACTATCCGACCAAAAATTGCCGTGCAGAATTTAATCATGTTTTCGTGGCCCAGATAAAATGCTAATGTGCTAACGAGCTAATCTTCTAACTTGCTATTTTCCTTAACCATTCAGCTTGAATAATCCTTGCTTCAACATCAACCTGCAACTTTCTCCTTAAGAAAAATTATATTTGCAGACTAAAAATTCAAAAATGACTATACCTAAGATAGGTTTTTCAATAGGTGATATTAATGGCGTGGGTCTTGAGGTAATCCTCAAATCCCTTGTCAAATCTAATTTTTCAAACTATTTTGTACCGGTTATATACTGTTCTTCTATATTAATCCAGGATTATAAAAAATCGCTTGGCTTGGACGATAACCTTTTTTATTTTATGAAAGATGAAGACAGTCCGAAACCTAAAAAGATAAATGTATTTTCATGTTGGAAGGAAAATGTGGTTATCACTTATGGAGAAGTCAATGAAACTGGTGGTAAATATGCAGGGATTTCGCTGGATGCAGCTCTGGATGCAGTTAAAAATAAGCGTATTGATGCTTTAGTTACCGCTCCGATCCATAAAAAGTCAATGGAAATGTCAGGTTTTGGATTTCCAGGACACACAGAATTTCTGGCAGATAAGTTTTCCGGTAATAAAAGTCTGATGCTCATGGTCAATGATGATCTTCGTATAGGGGTGGTCACAGGCCACATCGCATTGCAAGATGTTGCAAAGAGTATCACTAAAGCCGCTATTATTGAAAAAACACAGATGCTCACCCAAACACTTAAAATGGATTTCGATATTCAACGTCCTGTCATAGCTATTCTGGGGCTTAATCCACATGCAGGGGATCAAGGTTTATTTGGTGATGAAGAAGCCAAAGTAATCCAGCCTGCTATCGATGAACTTAAGAAAGCAGGTCATCTGATCATGGGTCCTTATCCTGCTGATGGATTTTTTGGTTCCGGTCAATTCAAAAAGTTCGATGCCATTCTTGCAATGTATCACGATCAGGGACTCGTACCTTTCAAAACACTAGCTTTTGGTGGTGGTGTGAATTTCACTGCAGGACTACCCATTGTTCGCACTTCACCGGATCATGGTACCGCTTTCGACATAGCCGGGAAAAACCAAGCTTCTGAAAGCTCCATTCGTCAGGCTACCAATCTGGCTATCGATATCTGCCGAAACCGCACAGAATTTCTTTCGCTCACCGCTAATAAACTCACTGCGCGCAAAGGAAAACTTGACGGTGAGGATGAGATCATCACGGATATGGAATAATTCTCAAAAAGAAAGATGAAAATTGAAAAATGGAAAATTGCCCACAGGATAGTTTCCAATTCTAATTTAGTTTCTATAAATCATAAAATGCCAACTGTAGGGACAGGTCGCGACCTGTCCCTACAGTTGGCATTTTATGATTTTCGTATATTATACTAAAAGGAATTATGTATTTGACCAATATTTTGCCGTATAATACCGAGCTGAAAGTCGTTTGACCATCCCGAAACTTCGGTATGGACTATTACGAATTTACATTCGCTATTATTAGCATCCAGTACTATAAAGGATATTGAATCAACTTGTCTTGCCAGGACATACTCGCTGAAATAGTAGAGAAATTGGGCTATTAAAATAAAAAAAAAGTCCAACCGATTAAAATATAAACATGTGCATGAAATCTGTTTTTGGGACTATCGGTTGGACAGAAACTGATAATTAGGTTAAATATTCTACAATAATACATGCAAAACATATGCCAAAAATCAATAATTTATATCTATTTGGTAATTAAGTTGCTAAATTTAATATAATTTTTATTTTAAATATGTAAACTACTTATATACAGTAAATTCCACTCTTCTGTTTTTAGACTTTTTTTCTTCAGTTGAATTATCATTTAATGGCTCACTTCTGCCTTTGCCCTCCGCAGTAATCCGCTTAGGATCAATTCCACCCTTTTTTACCAGATAATCTTTAATAGCAGTGGCACGTTCGAGGGATAATTGAATTAAACTCTGTTCTTCCCCCACATTATCTGTATGACCTGATATTTTCATTTTCAGGGCAGCATTCTTATTCAACACTTGAGTTATAAGATCTAAAGACTCATAAGATTCATCTTTTATTATAGCCGTAGACTGAACAAAATAAATATTATTAAGGGTAAACTTTTCCTCTTTATCCTTGGGTTCAAGATACAACGTAATTTCCTGCATTGTAATCTCATCTTTGTATAATTCAGAAAGTTTTACATCTTTATTTACACCTGTATATCCTAATTTTTTGGCTTTAATCATTATGTCATCTTCATCGGTAAATGAATAATAAATAGTACCATCGATGGTATTCAGCGTCTGTGTATAGAATCCATCAGATAGTTTACCATAGACTACCTCTCCATTTATTGGTTGGCCGGTTAGTGAGTTGACGACTCTTATGATCAAAGTTTTCTTGCGCTCATTTTCCTTCATTGGGTGAAAAGCGGATCGAAATATGTCACTGGTCCCATCTCTCTTACTAGTAAAATAAATATATCCGGTAAATTCATTGACAAAAGGCTGAGAATCATCATATACAGAATTGATTGGAGCGGGTAACAAACTAGGTTCACTCCAGTTTTGCCAACTTTCATCCAACCTTCTGGCTACATAAATATCATTGCCACCATAACCATCCGGCTTATTGGAAGAGAAATAGATAAATTGGCCATCTCTTGAAATAAATGGTGTGGTCTCTCTGTATATCGAATTGATCTTTGAACTCAACGGCAATGGCGAAGTAAAAAGATTGTCATCCACCTTGAAGCTTACGTATAAATCATTACTTCCAAGAGAGCTTTGTCTGTTCAATGACATGATTATGACCCTGCCATCTTCACTCATAGTAAGATTGACATCAGGACTCAATGAATAGTAATCGTATATAAACAGCGGTCTGGGAAATTGCCAATTGTTATCTCCCACATGTTTGATCGTAGAGAATCCTTTGTACATACTCCCATCCTTGTAAAATTCATTGATGACGATCAGTTCATTATTGTTAGGAGTAAGTGAGCAAACGCTGTTAGGAAGGGCACTGTTGAGTGGATAGTCTGGATGCTGGATATTGTTAAAATCTCCATTGCTCCAGGTGGCTACCCATACGTCCTGATTGAAAGCATTATCAGTGACACTGCTGACTTTTTTTCCTGAGAGCGTCTGGTAAATATTTGACAACTCATTTTGATAATCATTAAAGCTGAGTGAGGTGCTTAGATCAAGATTCTCATCCATCAGCGTCCTGTTGAAATCAGGATGTCCTACCCTCGTAAAATAGATTGTGAGCCCATCTTTACTAATGACGGGATTGATCTCATCGTATTTGCTTGAATTAATCTTTGTGTTAAGTTTCTCGACCGGACTCATTTCATAATCAGCGTTGGTAGTCCAGGGAAACACCAGACTTTGAAGCAAAAAACAAAGACTTAATAACATTATGTTATTTTTAAAATTGAAAAAAATAGAGAACAAATATATAAATAAATAATAATATGTCAGCTATTTTACAAAGCTACATTAATTTGTCCTATCACTCAATTCAATTGTAATTTAATATTATGATACTATGAAAGGGGGTGCTATTTAGCTTACGAGAAAAGGAACAAATATTCCCTCCCACATCAGAAAATAAACCTTGTTCCCTTTTTCATGTTAAATCATAACTTTGAAACAAGAATTTAAAAGCTTTTCCTAGAGTAAGTTCGACAATAGGAACATAATATTATTGTCGATGTTTTGGATTTATTGTTAATGATAAATAATTTTCAATTTGTCAACTACTCTTTCAAAGCATTAATTATCACAAATTTATATAATTAGAAATATAGTGTCAATCAAAATAAAAAAGAAAAATCCCCTCTTATCATTCACCGTCATTTTGTTACCCTTTGCCCTATTATTTGGATTGATCGGTATCATACGTAATGCACTTTATGATACAAAAGTGATCCGTCCTGTCAGATTTTCTGTTCCTACTATTGGTATCGGCAATCTGGTAGTGGGAGGCACAGGCAAATCACCCCACATTGAATACCTTGTTAAATTATTATCACCTTATATCGATGTAGCTTCTTTAAGCAGAGGTTATGGCAGAAAGACAACAGGTAATAGGGAAGTTCTTCAAAATTCTACTTCCGAAGAGGTAGGTGATGAAGCATTAGTGTTAAAGATGAAATATCCCGACCTTGGAGTTTTCGTTGGCGCTCAAAGAGCATTAGCCATTCCTGAGGTGATGCAAAAACGACCGGACACGAATTTGATACTTTTGGATGATATCTTTCAACATAGATCAGTCGTGCCTTTTGAAAATATATTATTGACAGAATATGATCTGCCATTTTACAATGATTTTTTGCTTCCTGTAGGAGCATTGCGTGAAATATCCAATGGTTCAAAACGGGCGGATACAATAATTGTAACTAAGTGTCCTCCTTCTATCAGCCAGGAACAAGAAGAAATGATGATAAATAAGATTAAACCGCTTCCCCATCAAAAGGTCTTTTTCTCAGCATTTAATTATGGCCATCCTTACAGACTATTCAATCCTAATCAAAGGGTAGCACTTACAGACAAATTGGATGTAGTTTTATTTTCTGCAATTGCAGGTACAGATTACCTTATGAATTACCTGAAGACTAAAGCCGGGACTATTCACTCATTTGAATATCCTGATCATCATTTTTTTACGAGTCAGGAGATGGGTACCTTAAAACAGACATTTGACGACTTGAAAGCTGACCAAAAAATTATACTCACTACAGAGAAGGATGCAGTAAGGCTCGCATTACATCGTAAGTATATAGTTGATAGTCAACTACCTATATTTATCTTACCGGCTGAAGTTACCTTCATTGGTTCAAACGGGAAGGAATTTGATGGGCATATCAAAAGTAGGCTTATGGAGTTTAAAGTATAAGTTAGATGTCAGAGGTAAGAAATCAGACGCTAGACGCTAGATAATGGGCCTTAGAAGTATCAACTTTGATCGATTAGCATCAACTAATACAAGAGTATGAATCTCATAAAGGTTCAATTATGTTGACAATCGATTACCGATTACCCATTACTTATTACCGATTTTAGCGTCAACAGCGCCACCGCTTCAATATGATTCGTCTGAGGAAACATATCGACAGCCTGTAATTTATCAAAATCATATTTTTCCGAAAGCAAATGTATATCTCTTGCCTGAGTAGACGGATTACAACTGATATAGACTATTTTAGGACATTCAAGTTTCAATAGTGTTTCTACGACATTTCCGTGCATACCCATGCGGGGTGGATCTGTGATGATCACATCCGGTCGTCCATATCTTTCGATAAATGAATCATTCATGACGTCTTCGACGTTTCCTACCACGAATTCAGCATTATTGATATTGTTCCAGATGGCATTTGATTTGGCATCTTCTATCGCTGGTTCAACATTTTCAACTCCTACTATCTTTTTACAATGTGCTGCGGCATATAGGGCAATACTCCCGAGGCCGGTATACAAGTCATATACGTTGTCAGTTGATTTCAGGTCAGCAAAATCAAGTGCTATATTGTAAAGATTGATGGTCTGGTTAATATTTGTTTGGAAAAATGATTTTGGGCCAAGCTTGTACTTGACCTTACCCAACATTTCTACGATATAACCCGGACCGTAATACGTGATGCAGGGAAGATCAAGGAAAGTATCATTTGCTTTTTCATTAATGACATAAAGTAGGGTAGTAATATCATCAAATCGGGCGAGCATGGCATCGAGTAACAATTTTATAGCATCCTGATCGTCATAGTGGAATGACACCATCACCATTATTTCTCCAAGTGAAGAGGTCTTGATCAATAAATTACGCATAAAACCTTCTCTCGCTCTCACATTAAAGAAAGGCCATTCCTGCTCTTTGGCAAACCATTTTACGAAATTACGAATCTCATTAGAAGGGTCTGGTTGGAGATAGCAGTGATTGATGTCTACGATCTTATCAAAGGCGCCAGGTCGGTGAAAACCTAGTCCGGGCTCTTTTAAAATGTCTCCTTCCAGACTCATCTCGTCTTTAGTCAGCCATCTTTTATTCGAAAATGTATATTCTAGTTTATTACGATAGTAATAAGGCTCCTCACAACCCAAAATAGGTAGAAATTCCTTTGGTTCAGTCTTGCCAATACGCAAAATTGCTTGTTCTACTTTATTCTGCTTTTCAGCCAACTGACCTTTATAACTGAAGTTTTGCCACTTGCATCCACCGCAGATACCAAAATGTTCACAAACTGGTTCTACGCGTTCTGGAGATGGAGTGATAAGCTTTTGCATGACTCCAATCAAAAAACCTTTTTTCTTTTGGAGCACCAATACATCCACCACATCACCTGGCACAGCACCCTCTACAAAGCAAACCTGTCCATCATCAGTTCGACATACTGACTTACTATCCTCTGCTATCCCTGTGATCGTCCTGCCTGTCAATATAATCGGATTGAATCTTCCTTTTCCTCTGCCCATGGTATTTTTTGATTGAAGGGTCAAAGGTAAGGGTTTAGGATTAGAAATGAGTATATTAGTCTTTGGTTCGCTTCGCTTTGGACTTTAGTAGAGCGCATTTGCGTATTTGCGTTTTGGCACTTTGTGTATTTGTGGAAAATTTCAGATTCATAATTCATATTTTCTATTTGAATTTCGACTGTAATTATATTTAGTAAAATAGCTTATGATGCATTTATTAATTCGCAAAAAACTTTCGCAATTTGCTGGGTGGAGACGACCTTTCAGGCCTGTCTGTTTTTTGTGTGCGATTTTTTTCCCTGACTAAAGCCAAGGGTTATTGAACGCGAAGATTTTAAGAAGGCTATGACTGGTAAATTACAACACCTTCTCACTTTCTAACCTCCTCACTTTTTCACATTGCAATTTTTAATTATCGCCTGCAGACCAGACCTGGCGTATATGCCCGCTCTCATTACTCATTACTCATTACTCATTACTCATTACTCATTACTCATTACTCATTGCTCACTAATTCCTCCCGATCGCACCCAAGATCGCAGCCATATTAACACCCACTACAAATCCATTCCTCTTATATCCATTTTGATCAAAGCTCCAGTACCAATCTGCTCTGAATATCCTGAATGCTCCAAAACCAAGGCGGTCTAGTCCTGCTCCTATCTCATAAACTGTTTTTGCTTCAGGTGTAATGAGTCCATTGAATGAAATGATTTCGTTGAAACCGGTCTTATTCAGCAATGGAATTTTCTTAAATAAAAATCCTTCCAGATTCCATTCAGCGAAAATAGTAGCATATTTGTCATTCGTACTATACTCATAGTAAGAGAGCCTTTTAAAGGAAGAAAGATAGGTGTCCAGAGGCTTGATGTCTACCTTATTTCCAGCGAAATGTGCAAAGTCCATCATATATTGAGGCTTATCGCCATAGAATATTCCTGAGAAAATATTCGCCTGGATATTGCCCAATACAATTAAAGGAATTCTGATATTTTTAATGTTGAAGTTAATTCTGTTGAATTTGGCATCACCAGACTTAAGTTTCCATGCATTGATCGCAGTCAACTCAAATGTTGGATAATCAGATGATACATTGAACTCCTCATCCGGCAATTTAATGATCTTATTACCAGGTTGCCAATTGACAGTTACTTTTGTAGTGTAAGCATTACTCTCTTTATCTATTGTAGTTATATCCCATTCATCCGGGTAATTAAACTTGTAATCACGCTCTTTCAATCTAATGCTGAAATTGGTATTATTCAACAATGTGGTCCTGTTCTGCGCTGTGATTGTTCCACCGGCACTTAGTCCGGGTGCGAGCGAATACCATCCATTCAGGCTTACATATTTATTATTGTAAAATCGACCGTGATTTTTCTTGTAAACCAAATTGGTAAAACCATTGGCTAATGGTCTTATTGGTTCGAGGGTATTGTAATTGTCCACATCGTTGCCTGACATTACACTTACCCGCCAACTGTGTGCACTGCGATGCCGCCAAGTAGCTTCGGAAGAATATCTTAATTTATTTTCTGAAATTACTGTAATTTCTATAAGAATTTCGGAAGGTATAACCGAGAATATTCTTAAATTTAAACTTATTAGCGATCCTATCCATTGAATCCAGATAAGGTTTTGATTCAAGAATAATTGCCAAACTATCCCGTTTTTGATAATCGAGCAACTCACCGTTTGTCAGTGCGATCGGCCGGAGAGAATCCCAATATTCATTTGATTTTTTTCCTCCAGTTTGTCGAATTCAATGACCGTTTTCTTGTCCGGCATCACGGCATCCTTTGGCAGTAACTGATAGTCGTTGTACATGCCAATAAATGAACCTTCGAAGTTTATGCCAAAGAATCCCGCTTTGAAAGCCATAGATTGAGCGAGTGGCATCCACTTTTCAAAACCATCTATTTTCTGAAAAGTTTGTTTGATTATAAGGCTATCCATGATCTCAATACCGACGTTCGGGCCTTTTGTAAATAAATCCACCTGCTTCAAAGTGAAATATTCATCAGCAATGTAAATAGATCCAAAGAAGACCGCCTCTTCCTTTCGTTTAGGTTTGACAATAATTTTATAATATTTCTGAAGACCTTCATAGTAACTACCCTCTAGCTCATAGTCGTAATATTGAAAGGCAAAGTTGCCAATTGGGTTGACCACATTTTTCTGAAAAATTATATAGTTTTCTGTAAAATCTATGTTGAAAAACTGCAGAAAATTAAGTGCTATGCCTTTCGTATCGCCACTTCTTCGTGAGGAAAGGATGTTTTCTTTCTTATCAGAACCAATTTTTGTGTAATCTGTAACTGATTCAGCCAAATATAGGATTACATTGCCTGCAGAATCTCGTACCTCTGAACTATCGACGATGCCCATAGTTTTAAGCCTCGAGAAGCCCGCCTTGCTCAACACGATTCCTTTTGTATAAGCCTGCGTTTTAAAATGGTCCTTTGTATCAGCAAGCTCCTTTCTTTTCTCCATTGCTTTTCTTATGATGCGCAATGCCGGATTTTCACCGGATTTGATGACCACCTCTGCGAATTCTATGATCTCTTCTTGCAGTGTAATGTTCAACCTTGCATTTCGTTGTGTGCTAACAAACTTGGTTTTACTTCCTACATAACTGATCACAAGGGTAAAAGTATCCGGTGTCGAACTTATGTTAAAATAACCTGATGCATTTGTGGTGACACCTTTGGTGGTATTCTTAAAGACGACTGAGGCTCCCGGTAAGGATTCGCCTTTATCATCCAATATTCTACCTGAGACCTGAGCATTTATCGCTGACACCACTAAAAATAAGGCCATAACCAAGAAAGTGGTCCAATACTTCATAAAATTCATATTTCTAATTGGCGGCAAGATAGTTATTTAAGGATTAATGTTGTTTTACAAAAATTGCGAGGTGTGTTTAGCAAATTGCACAATAAGTTGAGTAAATGAATAAATATTTATAAAAAGAGAGATAAGTATAAAGTAATTGATTTTTATTTGGCGGATTCCTCCCTTCAGTCGGAATGATAAAACTTTTGTTTATAGGGGTATAAAATTAGTGTCTCCTAGCGAAGCGAGGGATTTGGATTTGCTAAGTCTTTTCTTTTTCTCTTTTTGCAATATGTTATACACAATATCACACCTTAATATTCTCAAATCAAATTTCTAAATGCTTATAAATACTTAGTGTAAATATGTACTAAACTAAAAAAGTACTTGAAAAAATGTATGTTTTTTAACTAAAATCTTTTACTGAAGGCTCAAACATAATCGTTTATAAATAATTATTAAAGGAGGAAGGGCATTTTAGTATCATAATAAATACTACCTTTGCGCCCTTATTCAAAAAATAACCATGCTCATGGCACATACAGAAGATAATTTCCTGAAAGATCTTATTGATGCAGAAGGACATCACTTAAGTCCTGTTTTACCTGTAGAAATTAAAAACTACTTGATTGACATCGATGGAACTATCTGTGATGACGTGCCCAATGAGGAACCTGAGAGAATGGTCACCGCACTTCCTTACTTTGACGCCCTTGAAATGCTCAATAAATGGTACGATGAAGGGCATATCGTGACTTTTTTTACTTCCAGAACTGAAGTGCACAGGGAGATCACAGAAGAATGGCTAGACCGTTACGGCTTCAAATATCATGGTATCCTTTTCGGCAAACCACGTGGCGGAAACTACCATTGGATCGATAATCACATAGTCAAAGCGACAAGATTCGAAGGTAAATTTACGGATTTGGTGACGGAAATGAAGGAGATCGAAGTGTTTAGGAAGTGAGAAGGTGAGAAGGTGAGATATTCTTATTACCAATTGCTATTTTTGTCTGAATCACGGATTTAAAGGATTACGGAATTTCACTGATTTTGTAATACATATGTGACATTGGTCTCTGCAAATAATGGAATTTTCTAAGGTTTTGGTATTTCGTGACATATTATTTTTTGCAAAAGCTTTCGCAATTTGCTGGAAGAAAACGACCTTTCAGGCCTATGAATTTGGTGAAAGAGGTGAGGAGGTGAGCAAATTTCCCATTGTTGAATCAATTTTCGAATAATCGCCTTTGTTTTAATCTAAACAAGAATTCCAGCTCTTTATTCAAAATCCAACATCCAAAATCCAACATTTCAATCATCGCCTGCTGCCCGGACCTGGCGCATCAGCCCGCTCTCATTACTAATTACCCATTACTCATTCCCTCACCCACGTCTCCTTTTCCAAATGTACCAACTCCACCTCTACGCCATAGGTAGCGACCAAATATCCATTCATCCACTCTGCCGCATACACACTGCGATGCTGGCCACCGGTACAACCGAAATTGATAGTCAGATTGGAAAAACCTCGTTCCAGAAAGTTGGTTACCGTGATATCGACAAGGCCTTTCACATGCTCCAAAAATGAAGGCATTTTAGTTTTATCCTCCAGGTACGTTTTGACTTCGGCAGCCTGTCCGGACAATACCTTCATATGTTCGATCCTGCCTGGATTGTCCACTGCACGCATATCGAATACAAAGCCAATGCCATGGCCTGTATCATCAATTAAAGTCCTTTTTTTGTAAGAAAAACTCCTGACAAGAATTTTTAAACCGGTATCAGACACAATATTTCAGATTTATTTTGAACAATTTTATCAAGCAGCGTATGCAGATAAGGGCTTTTTTCAGCAAAATTTACATCTTCTGTGAAGATCTTGAGATTGTCTAAGGCGGGATCAATACTGGAGATGAAATGCGGCTTTTGCTCCACAAGACCTCTTAAACCATAAGCACCTAATACTTGGAGTAATCGCACGATCTTGATGGCATTAATATCCTCCTGAAGTTGGTCTACGGTATACCCGGATTGACTGGCGATTTTTTCGAGATAATATTGGATCAAGGCTTTTCTATTTCCCTCATCGAGTTTAAGTTTAGCCTGATATAACAAAGAAATAATATCATACACACCGGGCCCTCTGCGACCACCCTGAAAGTCAATAAAAGTCAATTTATCTTCCTGCACCATGATATTCCTCGACTGAAAATCCCGGTACATAAAGGTCAGAAAGTGAGCATTTGTAACACCTGTGGCAATATTTTCAAACTCTCTTTTTAATTTTTTTACATCATAACCTATGCCTACCTGACTGAGAAAATGTCTTTCAAAATACCTCAGATCATACAACACGTCACTATAATCAAAACTCGCTGATGGATAACATCTCAGATAATCGATACCTGAAGAAGCCTTAATATGAAGTTCGACGAGATCATCGATGATCTCCCTGAGCAACGCAACTTTTTCCTCCGTTTTAGCACCAATAAGCAAACTATAGGCATCCATCGAACCGCAATCTTCCTGGAGATATATCTTCTGATCATCACTAATAGCAAGGACTTTGGGAACATGGATACCTTTCTTGCTCAATGCATCTGAAAGGTAGAAGAATGCCTGATTTTCAGCAACATTTTCATTGAAAGTGCCTATGACGACTGTATGGATAAAAAATAAACGGACATAAACCCGGTTACTCCCGGCCATCGGCAATAACGTTACACGGTCAGGATCGAAATTGTAAAAATCAGTAGCAAAGTCCCTGATAGCGATCAACCCTCCCATTTATTCCTCTTCGTCGCTTTGGTAGTTATTGGTATTGAGCAAGGACCATATCGTATCCTTCAATTCGTCTATACCTTTTTCTGTCACTGCTGAAATAAATACAGTCGGAATACCCGCAGGCAAGGTAGGTGTCAACCATTCCTTCATTTCTTCATCGATGAGATCCATCTTCGTGACGGCCAGCATGCGCGGCTTATCCAACAATTCAGGATTGTAGAGTTGCAATTCATTCAGCAAGACATGATATTCCTTGCCGATATCTTCGGTCTCCGCAGGAACCATGAATAAGAGCAGCGAGTTCCTTTCTATATGCCGCAAAAACCTAATCCCAAGTCCTTTTCCCAGGTGCGCATTCTCAATGATACCGGGAATATCCGCCATGACAAAGGAGCTATGATCTCTGTATCGGACGATGCCCAGATTCGGTACCAACGTCGTAAATGCATAATCCGCAATCTTAGGTTTGGCAGCACTGACAGAAGCGAGCAAGGTAGATTTACCGGCATTTGGGAAGCCCACGAGACCGACATCTGCAAGCAATTTCAACTCCAGAACATTCCACACTTCCTGACCCGGTTCGCCCGGCTGAGCATATTTTGGAACTTGTTTGGTGGCAGACACGAAGTGCGAGTTGCCCAATCCACCGCGTCCACCTGAAGTGAGGATTACCTTTTGACCATTTTTCGTTATCTCACAAACTTGTTCGCCAGTTTCAGCATTCTTAGCCACAGTGCCAAGAGGAACTTCCAGGATGATGTCCTTGCCACTTCTGCCGGTCCTGTTGTTTTTAGAACCATTGACGCCATCTTCGGCAATGATGTGTTTGCGATATTTCAGGTTGATGAGGGTCCACACATTACTGTTGCCCTTGAGAACGATATTGCCACCACGGCCACCGTCACCACCGTCGGGACCACCCTGAGAGTTCATCTTGTCTCGAAAATAATGGTGAGAACCTGCACCACCCTTACCTGAGCGACAACAAATTTTCACATAATCTATAAAATTCTGATCTGCCATTGTGGTGCAAAGATGCAAAATATTTTTTTGATGTGGGCGTATCCCTGCGGGTCGGGCTTCTGTGGGGTTCCGTACTTCGCTGCGCTGCGTACCGCCTCCTGTCGTCGTCGCCCTCCGTATCCCTTACGCTTAGAGGTCTGTGGGGATTTTGTTTTTCAATGAGGACTTAAGAATTAATTCAAATTTACATATTCGATTCCCTTGGTAGACCTGATATCCTGGGAAATATTATCATCATCTTTCATTAATATCCGATACCCTTTTTTTTGGAGTTCCAAAATTATTTTGGTTTCAGGCAAGTTTGGATATACAGTGAGATCTGTATAAAACATTGCTTCAATAGGTTTTGGATAATTAAATAAGACTCCTCTAGATATATTTCGTTCATTTAATTTCTTTAAATTATCCACATATTTCGGCTTTCTTTCCGAATTGTCAAATGGCTTAATTCTTTCTATTGAATATCTTATAGGTAGTGCAATTAATAAAAACAGTATGAAATTATAAAACCATTTTTTATAGCCATTTTTTTCAGCTGAAGATAGGACATTCCAAAATTCCGCAGTAATTAAAAACAATGCTGGCGCTATGAATAAAATATATGCTTGCATTTTGGTTTTTACAATTGTGAAGAAAATTAACGGTATAAAAATCCAAATTCCAATTGCCCACCAATTTTTTCGTTTATTTTTAAATATTTCCCAGGTAAACCAAGCAAGCGGTAAATATATTAATTCGCCATAATTAATTCTGATCTGGTTAAAAAAATAATATAATGGTTTTTTATGGTCATCAAGATATTCCGTAATATGCTTCATATTATAATGAGATTCCCAACTTGCCTCTATCGGAAAAACCTTGAATATATAAATCTGCCAAGGTAAAAATACCGAAATGCAAACCAGCACCATAATCGCAAAATACTTTACAGCTTCCAAGAATTTAAATTGTCCCGACTGCCATATGATTAGCACCCAAATGGGTAGTACGATAAGGGCTGTCAACCATTTCGTAAGAATTGCAAATCCGATTGCCACCCCAATAAGCACATTATAGGCAGGTTTTTTATGTTTTACAAAGCAAATAGTCAAGAATACCGCTAATTCAATAAAAAACATAAAGAATATATCTATGTGATCAGTGGCAAATCGGCCGCCAGCCATTTCAATGATCAGCCCATTGATGGAAAAAAAGAATGCTGCAAGTAATCCGGTTTTTTCACTGAAAAAGTATTTACCAATATAAAATATCAATCCAATTCCTATTGTTGAAAGTAATATGGATGGCAGTCTTAGCGCTATTTCGTTAACTCCAAATAAACACATACTTGCCGCCATTGTCCATAATGGAATTGGCTGCTTATGAACCCAAATATGATTCATATTCCAGGCTTTGAAATCGTATGGAAGTATTGGGTTATCGTAAAGCGTCGGAATCAATGGGTGCTTGATCAAATTTTTTGCAACAAGTGCATGAAATTGTTCGTCCCATTCATGTAAAAAGAAATCGTTTGCAACAAAAAGGCGTAAGATGAGGCCACAAAGCATTATGATAATTAACGCAAATTCATAATTTTTCCTCTTGTATTGTTGCCAAGAATATAAATATCCAACTATACAAATTGATAAAGTAAATATGCCAAAAATCATGAATGGTAATTAATATATAGATAACTCAAAGCTCACTTCGAAGATATTAAATATTTATTCATTTTGTGAGTTTTCAAAAATACCTTTTTTCCCCCTCTTGAATTTTCCCTCACAAGGATTTCCGCCACTTTGTCACAACTCCATGAATATCAATGACATAATTGCTTAACTTAATATTATCGTCTGACAATTCTGCATCTAACCTCAGCTTCCTTATATTTGGCTTGCTTTTTGATTTACCTTAAAAAGAAAAAACGAATAATATGACTTTAGATAATTTCACAATAAAAGCGCAGGATGCCATTATCAAAGCGCAGCAACTAGCCGCTGATAATAGTCAGCAAACAGTAGATACTTCACACGTCTTAAAAGGATTGATTGAAACTGATGCCAGCGTCATCAACTACCTGGTAAATAAATCTTCTGCCGATCTGAATCAGATCAAGGCCGACAATGAAAAACTAATCAACCTTATACCTAAGGTACAGGGCGGTGATAAACAGTTTCTATCCAATGACGCCAATGCTTCCATAGCAAAAGCTAAAACAGCGATGAAAGAATTCGGAGATGAATTCATCTCTCTGGAACTAATCTTACTTGGTATTCTCCAAGGTTCAGACAAGACTTCCAGGCTCTTAAAAGATGCAGGAATCACAGATGCCGGTTTGAAGTCTGCCATCGCTGAACTACGTAAAGGAAGTAAGATCGATTCTCAAAGCAGCGACAGTACGTACAATTCTTTGAATAAATTTGCACTCAACCTCAACGAAAGAGCCGAATCGGGCAAGCTTGACCCCATTATTGGTCGGGATGAAGAGATTCGTCGGGTAATGCACATTTTGTCCAGGAGAAAGAAAAACAATCCCCTTCTAGTCGGTGATGCCGGAGTGGGAAAGACAGCTATCGTGGAAGGGATCGCCTGGAGAATCGTCAAACAAGACGTACCGGAAAACTTAAAATCTAAAAAGATATACAGTCTTGATCTTGCCTCTTTGGTAGCCGGTGCTAAATACAAAGGTGAATTTGAAGAAAGACTCAAGTCCGTCATCAAAGAAGTTACAGATAGTGATGGCGAGGTCATCCTATTTATAGATGAGATCCATACCTTGATCGGTGCAGGTGGTGGCAATGGTGCCATGGATGCTGCAAACATCCTGAAGCCCGCCCTAGCCAGAGGAGAATTGCATGCAATTGGAGCGACTACTTTGGATGAATATCAAAAGTATGTTGAACAGGATGCTGCCTTAGTAAGACGTTTTCAAACTGTCATGGTCGACGAACCATCAGTAGAAGATACGATTTCAATCCTTAGAGGACTTCAGGATAAATATGAAGTTTTCCATAAGATCGATATTCTCGATGAGGCGTTGATCGCTGCGGCGGAATTGTCACACAGATATATTGCAGACAGACAGTTGCCGGACAAAGCTATTGACTTAATTGATGAAGCTGCTGCCAAGCTAAGATTGGAACTCAATTCCATGCCTGAAGAAATAGACGAATTGGATAGAAGAGTTCGCCAGTTGGAAATCGAGCGCGAGGCCATCAAAAGAGAAAAAGACGAGAAGAAACTCAACGCTATCTCTGAAAATATTGCCAATGCTAAGCAGCAGTTAGATTCTGTTATGGCTAAATGGAAAAATGAAAAGTCTATCATCGACGATATCAACAATCTGAAAGCCTCTATCGAAGAACTTGAGCGCCAAGCTGATAAAGCTGAACGTGAAAGCGATTTTGAAGCAGTTGCAAAGATCCGCTATGGCCAACTCCAGGAAAAGGAAGCAGAACTGAAAGATGCTGAAACTAAACTCAATGAAATTCCTGAGGACAGCAGATTTACTGCACAACAAGTCACAGCCAATGATATCGCCGATGTAGTAGCAAAGTGGACCGGAATTCCTGTTTCCAAATTACAACAAAGTGAAAAAGACAAATTGCTGAATATGGAGGCCGAGATCGGCAAAATGCTCGTCGGTCAGGCTGAGGCCGTTACAGCGGTAAGTGATGCGGTGCGTAGAAGCCGGGCAGGGTTGAGTGATGGTAGAAAACCTGTAGGATCGTTCATCTTCCTTGGACCTACCGGAGTTGGAAAAACAGAATTGACAAAAGCACTTGCAGAAGTTTTATTTGATGACAAAGATGCCATCATCCGGATCGACATGAGTGAATATATGGAGAAACATTCGGTTTCAAGATTGCTTGGTGCGCCTCCGGGATATGTGGGTTATGAAGAAGGTGGACAGTTGACAGAAGCTGTCAGAAGGAAGCCATATTCTATTGTGCTATTGGATGAGATAGAAAAGGCGAATCCTGATGTATTCAACGTATTACTGCAAGTATTGGATGACGGACATTTGACAGATGGCAAAGGTCGTCAGGTCAATTTCAAAAACACCATCATCATCATGACTTCCAATCTTGGTTCAAATATCATTCTTGAGAATTTTGAAGATCTGGGTGAAATAGACGTCAAAAAGCGGGACGAAGTTTTGGAAACAACGAAGATGGAAGTTTTTGAATTACTAAAACAGACCATGCGTCCGGAGTTCCTGAACAGGATCGATGAGACGATCATGTTCCTACCATTGACGAAGGACGAAGTTGAAAGAATATTATTGATCCAGATGAAAGGTATTAATAAATTGCTCAAACTTCAGGACCTCACGTTGACACTTACAGAATCTGCCATCGACCTCTTAGTAGATCTTGGTTATGATCCACAGTTTGGAGCACGTCCGTTGAAAAGAGTAATGCAGAAGGAGCTCATTAATGAATTGTCTAAGCTTATTCTAAAAGGAGAGTTCATTGCGGGTGATACGATCGAAGTGGAAGGGACTAACCTTGGTTTGAAATTCCACAAAAAAGTGGGTGATGAGATGCAGGAAATGTTTACCGCGGATGTAGAGCGGCCGATGAAACCAGGCAAGAAGAAGTAATTGTTAATTATTATTTATTAATTGTTATTTGCGAAGATTGAAAGATTGGAAGAATGATAAATTATGAATGGTGAATTATAAATTTTGCCAGCCAAAGCGCAGCTTCGGCGGGGATAAATGGTTCGGAGAGAGTATATTTCTTCGGACCATTTTTGTCTGCCCATGATTAAAGTCAAGGGCTATTGAACGCGAAGAACGTAGGATAACTATAATTTTTAAACAATCCAAACCTTCTAACCTTCTCACTTTTTCCCCATTATTAAAATCAAGGGATATTGAACTCGAAGAATGAAGGGTGGATCTAGTTTGTTAAAATAATCTAAGCTAACTTTGAATCAAGCGCTGCCGCAAAATCCTATTTTGTCTTAACCGTTTTTTATCAATATCTAGAACGATAGTGACAGAATATCGCCTGATATTTAGATCTGGAATAAATGCCCGATCTCATTATTCATTATTCATTATTTATTATTTTTCCCAAGATTAAAATCAAGGACTATTGAACGCAAAGAATGAGGGATAGATCTATTTTGTTGAAATAATTTCAGCTAACTTTGAAATATGTGCTCCTGTAAAATCATTCTTTGCCTTTTTTATATTTTATCAATATTTAGAACGATAGAAACAGAATATTGCCTGATATTTAGATCTGGAAAAAATGCCCACTCTCATTATTCATTATTCATTGTTCAATATTCATTATTTCCTCCCCTTAAATTGAACCAACTGAATTCAATATGCATTTGCAATAATGTAACTTAAAAAGCAAGCAGTGAAAAATATAAATAAAAAGAAATTTTGGAATAAGCTCGGCAAATATGCAAAACAGGCAGGCGCTAAGCTAGTTTACGCAACATTATTAATGTATTATGCTTTTAAGCGAAAAGAGACGCCAACGTGGGCGAAAACAGCAATCCTTGGCGCTTTGGCGTATTTTGTTTCACCTATAGATTTCATCCCGGATCTGACCCCCGTGTTGGGCTTCACAGATGACTTTGCTGTCATGCTCACCGGTTTAATTACTGTTGGGACATATGTCGATGACCATGTGAAGCGTCAGGCCAAAGCAAAAATGGACGCATGGTTTGATGAGGAGGCGACATTGATTGCAATGGAGGATGTGGATAAGAAGTTGGAGAAAGGCTAGATTCTAGGTACTAGATACGAGATGGAATTTTCGATAGAATACTAAGATTCTTTTATCTATAGTTGGATTAAAAAATAGTCACTGTAGGGACAGGTCGCGACCTGTCCCTACAGTGACTATTTTTTAATTTGCTCATTTTACATTGTTGAAAAAGTATTGGAATATTGTCATTCTCTAATGCTCTAATACTGTATCCTGACATACTATTTAATTTTTCCTTACCTTAGTATACAATTGTTAGTTACAAAGCACAACCCTAATGAATATTTCAGATTCAGAACTTTTTGCTCAAATAAAGGCTGGTAATGAAAGCGCAGTAGAAATTGTATATAAACTGCACCGGGCAAAATTTACTTCATGGGCACTATCAAAATTTAAGGTTAGTAGCCAAGACGCAGAAGATGTTTGGCAGGATACAATCATTGTTTTCTTTGAAAATGTTAAGAATGGTAAACTTCTTGTATTAAATAGCAAATTGGGTACTTATCTTTTTGCTATAGGTAAGTATATTTTACTAAATAAATTGAAGAAAAATCAGAAAATGGAATTCCCAGGTTCCTTTGAGGAGGAAAATTTTGGTTCCAATGAACTTCAAGATTTTGATTTTCAACTCGACGAAAGTGATAAGACATTAAAGCCAAGTTTTGAGCAACTCGGGAACCAATGCAAAGAACTATTAATAAAAAGATTCTATTTAGAACAGTCAGTTGAAGAGATAACTTTGGCTTTTAAGTTTAGCAATAAAAATGTAGCTAGCGCATCATTGAGTAGATGCCTTAGTCAACTAAGAAAAATAATATCAATAAGCAAAAAGGGAAATGACGATGTCGAATAGGGAAAAGATAGAAAAATATTTTAATGGCGAATTAAATCCTTATGAGCTAGAGCAATTGTTAAGGGAGATACAAAGTAATGCTGCACTAAGTAAATTGTATCTGGAATATCAAACTGCCATTCAATCAATACAAGAAGCTGGCAAAGCAACCTTAAAAGATCGATTGGATAGCATTGGGAAGCAGATCGATAAAAGAAAACAAATTAAGAAAGCCTTTATTTCAGCAATTGTAATCTTGGGTTTTGGTTTTTCAATTTACCTATATATTGATTATTCAAAAAATATAAAAGAAGAAAGTCCCGGCACTCTCGAACCCAAACCAGAGAAACAATTAGAAATAGCTTTGATCGACAGCTTAAACGTAACTGATAGTTTGCAGGTTGATCAACTAAAAGAATCCAAAGAAAGGATTGCTTATCAACAGTCTAAAGAGGTCCAATCACCTACAAGCAATAATGAAAAATATGATAAATTATATAATGAATTCTATACACCATTTCGTGACGAATCTCTTGAACCCAGTGCAAGAGGAGATATTGATACAGATCCAATCATGAAATTTAAACAGCTTTATTGGAACGAAAAATATTTTGAAGCCACTATAGCTTATGAGAGGCTGCAAGAAGCGGCAAAAAACAATGACAACTTGAAGTTTCAGTATGCAATGTGTCTTTTAGAAATAAAGAGCTACAAGTTGGCTGAAAGTGAATTACATCATATAGTTAAAAACGAAAACACCCGATATTATGAGGAGGCGCAATATTATCTTGCACTGGTGCTCATCAAAAACCAAAAAGTAAAAATGCCCAAAATGATACTTGATGAAATCTCAAACAATAATCTGAATCCTTATCGCATTATGGCGAAGTCAATCCTAAAAAAATTATAGCACCTAATTTGACAGATAATGAATATCCAAAAAGTCACTCTTATTCTTTTTATCCAGTTGTTCGTTATATCATCAATATTTTCGCAAGACACAAATGATAGAGTGGTTTTGGATGCTTTGGATACCCTTAGGTCTCAATATTTAAGTTTTCAAAAAACTAGAACTTATTCAAGCTCACTCAAAGTACTACTGAGTATGGATTCGGTTATTTCTAAAAATCAGTTAAACGATTCCTTTAAATTAAAATGTCATTACTCATTAGGTCGAACATACTACTTTTTAAATATCGGTGACAAGGCAAAAGAATATTTTTTGAGGACGACCAAAGAATCAGCGCAATTACTTGATAGTACTAAAAATATACTTTATTTAAAATATTTTCTTTATTCTCAATATTTTATAGAACAAATGATTCTTAATGATAAAGTTGAAGAAGATATGATAATTGTCTATAAAACAATCAAATCAGACAGTTCTTTGTACCATAATTATGAATTGATTAATGACTTCTTTTACTCATTTATTATGTGTTATCAAGATAAGGGTGACTATGAATCAGCATTGAATATCACAGATGAGCACATTTCCTATTGTTGGCGCTTCTTCCCTCCCACAGACAAAAAACATGCGTATTATGAATTATTAAAGGCAGGGAGTTATAAACATTTGGATCAGACAAGTAATGCTGAAAAAGCTTACCGGAAATCAAAAGAATTGTATGAAAAAATAGGTGACCATTCGGCTTATTACCAAACAACTTTGAGAAATCTTGCTCTTTTGTATTCTGATTTAGACCTTTTGGCACTCAGCAAAGATTATTCACTAAAAAACTTGCAATCGGAGAACGATCAAAAAAACCGTAACTATTATAACATTATTGAATTGAATGAAATCATCGGAGGCTATTACCTTAAATTAAATATGCTAGACTCTGCATTGTTATTTTATACAATTGCGGATAGTATAAAAAGGAAAGAACTTAATGAAGCTATGTTTAATATTGGATTATCAACGTTATACGGATTGGCAGAAGTAAATTTTAAATTAGGCAAATATGCGAAGGTGTCGATACTTGCAAATGAATTGAATAATATTTTTTCAGTCCAAAAACTGCCATTTAATTATGATCAAGTTATGCTAAATTTATTAATTGCCAACACTCATTTGAATCAAGGAAAACTTGACTCCGCTCAAATATTATTTTTAGATAGCCAAAACAAAAGTGAAGATGCTCTAGGTAAGGGAATATATTATTATGAAAGTGTCTTTGGTTTAGCAAAGAGCCAATTTTTCAAAGAAGATTTTATAAATTCAAATGATAATTTTCTTTTATTTTTTGACTACTATAAAAGAAAAATTACTGAAGCTTCCTTTTTTCTCTCCGAAGTTGAACTTCAAGGTTACATTGAAAAATTTGAATCAGTTAATGACTATCTTTTTTCTCTTGGGGAAAATGTAAAAAAAGATTCAATTGTGTCAGGAGCCTATGATGCTTGGCTTTTCAAGCAAGGATTTGTCTTAAATACTATCCGGAACATCAAGTCCATAAAGGATACCGATCCAGTGATCCAATCTAAATACGAGGAGCTGGTACAAGCACAATCTGAATTGAGTAAGGAGCTTTCCAAACCAGTCAAATTTCAAATCAAACTTGATTCTGTGATGAATGTAAAAAATTTAAAGGAAAAGGAATTAGCTGCACTTTCTAATAATGTGGCCAAAGAGCTAAAACAAATTAGCCATTCTGACATCCTAAAGACACTCAATCATTCTGAAATATTGTTAGAATTTGTCACCTACAAATTTAAGGAAACGCCTTTGATAGATCAGGGCCGTTATGGTGTTTTTGTTTTGGAGCCGAATGCAAAAAAAGTGAATTTCATTTCCTTATGTTCTGCCTCTTTGCTTGATTCCATAGCCGGACAAGCTTTGGATTTCCTTTCAGTCAATGCACTTTATGACAATCCGAAACTTGTCAATCTTGTTTGGAATAAAATACTTCCATATTTAAAAGACAAAAAAAGAATTTATATTACAACATCCGGCATGTTAAATAAAGTAAATATTTCAGCTCTCAGGTTAAATGTCAATCAAACAGTTAGTGATCTTTTTGAGATTACCTATCTCAACTCATCCAAAGATTTACTATTTTTAGATCGAAACCAAAATACTTACACCTCATTTACCTCGGCAGTCCTTTACGGAGACATAGATTACACAAATTCTACAAGTGCATCTGAAGGAATTTATGCAACCGGTACGCTCAGAGGTCTTAATTATTACGATTTTTACATGACCGACCCTGGCGCTCGTAAAACAAAATGGCAAAAACTAAAATATTCAAAAGCCGAGATTGATTATATCTCACAAAAATTAAAAAATAAAGATTGCGATGTAAAACTTTTGGATCGAAATAATGCAAACGAAAATTATATAAAAAGCCATTATGGTCCTTTAAATAAAAACTATTCGCCTGAACTATTCCATTTTTCAACTCATGCCTATTTTCTTCCACAAAAGAAATCTAAAAGTAATACTGATGGCATATATACTACTTACCGTAGGATGGGAGATTTCTCCCTCATCCAATCCGGCATAGTTTTAAGCGGCGCCAATAAAAATTGGAGTGTGACTGATTCTTCTTATTATGATGATGGAATACTGACTGCCTTTGAGATCAGTCAATTAAATCTTCAGAAAACAAAATTGGTAGTTTTATCTGCGTGCGACACCGGTGTCGGCGAAATATCCAATTCTGAGGGAGTTTACGGTTTGCGAAGAGCCTTTAAAATAGCAGGAGTCGACAAAATCCTTATGTCACTTTGGTCAGTTGCGGATTATCAAACGATGGAATTTATGAATCTATTTTATGAAAATTTGTGCACTAAAAAACTTTCTCCCAGATTGGCCCTTTGTGCAACTCAGAAGACCATGAGACAAAAGAAATACGAGCCTTATTATTGGGCAGGATTTGTGCTTATTGAATAAACAAATTGAAATACTAATTAAGCCACATAAATATGAAAAAAACTTTGCTTTTCCTAATGATCTCTATTTGCATATTCTCAAAACTATTTTCCCAAGAAGGGCAAGATACTATTATAAAAAAACAATTAGATTCCTATTTTAATCAATCTTACGAATACCAGAAAACGCAAGATTACAATAGCTCATTAAATATTCTTCTTAAGGCAGACTCAATTATTTCAATGCAAAAATCTTTCGAAGTCGAAAGAATCCAATGTTCATTAAAGATAGGGAAATCTTATTATTCATTGAATAATATAGAGAAGGCAGCTGAGTATATATTATTGACCGCTAAAGAAGCGTCTGTAAAATTAACTGAAACACATGATAGCATATATTTGAAATATTTTATCGATTGTCAGTATTATTTTAACCAATTATTGTTACAAGCTTATATAGTTGATGAAACAAAAAGTGTTTATAATGCTATAAAGTCTGATAGCATATTGTATAATAAGTGTGATTTAGTTAATGCTTATATTATTAACTTTATATTCTTTTACTGGGGTTTGGGTGACTTTGAAAGTGCGAAAATTATAATAGATGAACATATAAATTATTGCGACCGATATTTTCCTAAATCAAGTGAACTTCATGCTTACTATAATATGCTCAAAGCAGTTTGTTTGAAACATTTAGATCAGATAAATAACTCCGAAGCTTCTTTTAGGAAGTCAAAAGAATTATATGAGGGCCAACCAAATAATATTTCATCCGCATATTATCCAACCGTTTTAATAAATTTGGCTAATATATATGCAGATATAAATTTGTTAACTAAGTATAAAAATTGCAATTTGAATATTTTGCAAACTAAGTTAAATAATTCCTTAATCAACTACTATGCTATTTTTGAATTGCAAATGGCTATAGGCTACGGGTACCTTAAATTTAATATGTTTGATTCAACTTTGTTTTACTATAACAAAGCTATAGAAATAAGGAGTGCCAATATACATGAAGTTATATATATGTACGATATCTTAGTACTAACAAGCTTTGCAGAATTATATTACAAAATGGGAGACTATTCAAAAGTACATGAAGCTTTGAATAGGGTTTTAAAAATATTCGATAGTCAAAGTCTACAAATGAGTATTGACCGTGTAACGGCTAACTTGTTAAATGCAAATACTTTTTTAAATGATACAAAGTATTCTTTGGCAATTAAGGAATTTTATAGCAATCAAATTACGTGTGATTCAGCCTATGGTAGAAAAAAATATTATTTTGAAAATATTTTTGGAGGAGCCAAAGTTCAATATTTTATGCAAGATTACGGGGTGGCGTGCGACAACTTTTATCAATATTTTGAATATTATAAAAAGAAAATAAATGATGCTTCATTTTTCCTCTCCGAAGTAGAACTTCAAGGTTATATTGAAAAGTTTGAATCAGTTAATGATTATCTTGTTTCACTTGCCGAAATTGTTCACGAAGACTCAATTGTCTCAGGAGCTTATGATGCCTGGCTTTTCAAGCAAGGGTTTGTCATAAATACGATTCGGAAAATCAAGTCAATAAAAGATACTGATCCAGTGATCCAATCTAAATACGAGGAGCTGGTGCAAGCTCAATCTGAATTGACTATGGAGCTTTCAAAACCAACGAAATTTCAGAGAAAACTTGACTCAGTTATGAATATCAAAAACCTTCGAGAAAAAGAATTAGCGGCACTTTCCAAAAATGTTGAAAAAGAACTAAAACAAATAAACCATTCTGACATACTGAAATCATTGAGGAATTCAGAAATATTGTTAGAATTTGTCACCTACAAATTTAAGGAAACGCCTTTGATAGATCAGAACAGATATGGTGTTTTTGTTCTGGAGCCTGGCACAAAAAAAGTGAATTTCATTTCCTTATGTTCTGCCTCTTTGCTTGATTCAATTGCCGGACAAGCTTTGGATTTCCTTTCAGTCAATGCACTTTATGACAATCCGGAACTTGTCAATCTTGTTTGGAATAAAATACTTCCATATTTAAAAGACAAAAAAAGAATTTATATTACAACATCCGGCATGTTAAATAAAGTAAATATTTCAGCTCTCAGATTAAATGTCAATCAAACAGTTAGTGATCTTTTTGAGATTACCTATCTCAACTCATCCAAAGATTTACTATCTATGGACCGAAGTCAAAATACTAAAACTTCATTTGCTACAGCAACCCTTTATGGTGACATAGATTATTCTCTTTCCGCAAGTGCAAGCGAAGGGACTTATGTAACCGGTACGCTTAGAGGGCTTAATTATTTCGATTTTTTCATGACTGACCCTGGCGCTCGTAGATCAAAATGGCAAAAACTGAAATATTCAAAAGCCGAAATTGATAATATCTCACTTAGATTAAAACATTATGGTTGCGAAGTAAAACTTTTAGATCGAATTAATGCAAACGAAAATTATATAAAGAGCCATTATGGTCCTCTAAATAAAAACTATTCGCCTGAACTATTCCATTTTTCAACTCATGCCTATTTTCTTCCACAAAAGAAATCTAAAAGTAATACTGATGGCATATATACTACTTACCGTAGGATGGGAGATTTCTCCCTCATCCAATCCGGTATAGTATTAAGCGGAGCCAACAAAAATTGGAATGTTACAGATTCGTCCTATTATGATGATGGTATACTCACAGCCTTCGAGATAAGTCAGTTGAATCTTCAGAATACAAAACTAGTCGTGCTGTCAGCTTGCGATACCGGACTCGGAGAGATATCCAATTCTGAGGGAGTTTACGGTTTGCGAAGAGCATTCAAAATAGCAGGAGTCGACAAAATCCTTATGTCACTTTGGTCAGTAGCTGACTATCAAACCATGGAATTCATGAAAATATTTTATGAGAATTTGTGCACTAAAAAACTTTCTCCCAGATTGGCCCTTTCTGCAACTCAGAAGACCATGAGACAAAAGAAATACGAGCCTTATTATTGGGCAGGGTTTGTGCTGATTGAGTAAGTATAACCTCCAGTAAAATCTTAGGTTTCTAGTTGCTTCTATTCTTTAGTTCACCTTCGATGAACTCTGATCTATTTCATCATATTAATAATTAATTGTCAAATCGTGTTAAGATTTGATAAATCAAAGTTATTAACCATATACAATGTCTAATTGCTCCTCGCATTTTAGATATAATTTATATGGACAATACATTTGAAAGTTTAAACTTTGACCGATGAAATTTTTATCTTCTATTTTTCTACTCGTGAGTTTTTTAAATTTGAATGCATCTAAAATCGCACCCTCGAACTCCTTATATTTTACGGAAAATAAGGGACAAGTCATGTATCAGAATGGTTCGAAGTCAGATGATATTAAATATAGTTTAGTCACTGAGAATATGAGAATTGACATTAAATCGAATTCCATTCACTATACTTTATTTCATCGAACTTTTGATGATGTGCAAGATGACTTTACATCCAGGAAGCAAGGTAAATCAAATTTACCAGAGCTTAGTTCCTCTGAATCCTACAGAGTAGATGTGATGCTAGAAGGATCGCGTTCAGCTGTAGAAGTAATTCCTTCCGTAAAATTAGATTATTACGAAAATTACTATTTGGAGGGCTGTGGTGTTGAGGGTATAACTCAAGTGGCTGCATACAAATCATTGCTGATAGAAAATGTTTACCCAGGCATCGATTGGAAGTTATATATAGATGGGAGCAAGTTTAAATATGATTTTATTGTAAGGAAGGGTGCAGATGCTTCATTAATTAAACTGAAGTATATAGGCGCTGTGGGTTTATTAAAAGACGCTGATGGAAATATTGAGGTTTCAACGCCTTTTGGAAGTTTTAAAGAAAATCGGCCTTATAGTTATGAAGACGATTCTAAAAGAGAAATTAATTCCGAGTACCAAATAAACGGAAATCATATTTCATTCAAGACCGGGACTTGTTCCGGGACAATGGTTATAGACCCTGAGATAGAATGGTGTACTTATTATGGTGGATTATTTGAAGATTGGATAAGTCAAATTGCATTCGATGAAAACAATAGTTTACTAATGGTCGGACAAACTTCCAGCCAGAATAATATTGCTACAATAGGCGCTCATCAAGTGAATTATAGTGGTGGATTATATGATGGACTTATAGTGTGTTTTGATGAAAAAGGAGTTAGAAAATGGGCTACTTATTACGGAGGAAGTGGTTCCGATATCTTTGCAGCTGTTCAGTATCATCAACAGGAATTTATTTTGGCGGGAATTACCTCTAGTAAAACAAATATTGCAACACCCGGTGCCAATCAGACTGTCCATGGAGGTGGGGTTTCAGATTGCTTCTTAGCAAAATTTGACCAACAAGGGTTAAGGCTTTGGTCATCCTATTTTGGTGGTGCAGATCTTGATGGTACTTATCCGGGATATCCTACAGAGATTTATTTAGGAATTACACTGGACCAGGATGGAAATATCTTTATGTGCGGTACTACCGCCAGTCAATTTGGGATAGCTACAGAGGGTACACATTCGCCTCTTTATCAAGGAGGTAAATGCGATGGATTTGTAGCTAAATTCAATAATAATGGTTCGAAACTATGGGGAACATATATAGGTGGAGTAGATGACGATGACCTTTATGCAATTGATCTGGATTTAAATAATAACATACTTGTTTGCGGAGAAACCAAAAGTGTGGAAGGAATTGCAACAGCCGGAACTCATCAGACCACTTTTACTGGTGATTATGACGCATTTATAAATAAACTTGATCCGGATGGAAACCGACTTTGGGGAACGTATTTTGGTGGCACAGCTTATGAGGCTGGAAATAATATTAAGGTTGATTTAGAGAATAATATATATTTAATCGGTACAACTACCAGTAGTTCTAAAATTTCTACCCCAAGTTCTTTTCAAACTGCAATTGGGGGAAACAACGATGGATATTTACAAAAGTTCAATTCTGATGGAGCAAGGCTTTGGGGGACTTACATTGGTGGTGCAGGTAATGATTATTTTTTTGGATTAAAAGCTGATAAAGAGAACAACATTGTATTATCGGGTATGACCACATTGGCTTATGCAAGAGTAGTAAAAGGCAATGCCCTCCAAACTTCTTATGGCGGTGCAACATTTGACTGCGTTATTGAAAAACTAGACAAGAATGGCAAACAGCTCTGGGGTAGCTACTATGGAGCAAACGGAAACGATAGGTCCTGGAATTTAAATATTGATTTATCGGGAGATATTTATGTCGGTGGCGGAACTTCAAGTTTGACCAATATATCAACACCAAATGCACATCAGACACAATTTGGTGGCGGCTTGGGCGACATTCTCTTGTTGAAAATATCGGATGAAACCCTTAAAAATGATGAAATTATTCAAAACCCGAAACTTACATTGTATCCAAATCCTACTTCAGGAATAGTTCATTTGATTGGAAATCAACAATTGAATCAATCAAGGGTGAAGGTCTATAATTTTTCCGGCAACCAAATACCAGTAAGGATTTTGGCTAATTCAATTGATTTTTCAGGGCTGCCTTCGGGGGTGTACTTTGTAAAAGCCTTTAAAGAAAATGAAAGTTATAGTGTTGGAAAAGTTATTAAGCTGTAGTCGCTATTTAGATGCTCCTCTAAAGGTGTAAATAGCTTCAATTCTGCTTTAAAAATAAGTGCTATTAAGTTCAATTAATTGATCAATAATTTTCTATTTAACTACCCAATTCCGTTAATTAACGGAGCCTAAATAGTTAATTACCTGATCTTAATTTTACTTAAACAGGTAATTTTATGGTGACAATTTTACCAATCAATCTGAATTCTAATTAATGCTGAGTATAACTAATTTGAGGACATCAATACTGATTAAAACAGAAATATCAATCTTTTATTCTTAAATATTTAATAGGTTATTTATGAAAAAGTTAAGCTTAAATTATGCATCTTTTTTATTGATTTTAATAACTAATTGTACCGATTTTTATGCACAAAAAGGCATTGTCGTAAGCGGTGCAAATGTTTCTACATCGAGTGGCAGTATAAGTTCATCAATAGGTCAGGTTGATTATCAATCCTCTTTTACTGACAACAACCATGTTTCTGAGGGAATGCAGCAACCATACGAAATCACTGAAATTTTATCCACAAAGAAAATGCTACAATTAGAAATTAAACTGTATCCGAATCCAACCTCTGACATTGTAATCATTGAGATTATTGATTTACCGAAAAATACAATAAAATATGAGCTCACTGATATCGAAGGAAGATTAATATACAAGGGAGTGCTATATGGTAGTAACTCAATAA
Source organism: Candidatus Brachybacter algidus (assembly GCA_016711705.1). Taxonomy (GTDB): domain Bacteria; phylum Bacteroidota; class Bacteroidia; order Chitinophagales; family Saprospiraceae; genus Parvibacillus; species Parvibacillus algidus. The sequence goes on from JADJSK010000014.1 coordinate 183,035, forward strand.
GCTTGAAAGAGGTGATTCCCTCCACTTATATCTTGCGAGTATTTGATAATAAATCATCACAAAAAACATTTAAAATTATAAAACAATGAAGCAGTTAATTATTGTATTAAGTTTCCTTGCCATAGGTCTCACCCAAGTATATGCTCAGGTACCACAAAAAATATCTTATCAATCTGTAGTTCGTGACGGAGATGGCAAGTTATTGAAAGAAACTGAGATTGGGATCAAGACCACTTTAAGAAAAGATAATCCCGATGGAGAAGTTGTTTATCAGGAAATTTATAATCCCAATCCTAAAACAAACATTAATGGTCTACTGACTTTTGAAATAGGCAGCGGCCTTAAACTAGCAGGGGAATTCTCATCTATAGACTGGTCGACAGGATCTTTTTATATACAAACAGAAATTGATCCAAAAGGAGGAACTTCATATTCTTTATCCTCTATAAGCCCGATCAATAGTGTGCCATTTGCGCTTTATTCGGCTTCTGGCGTAAAGGGAGATAAAGGAGATGCGGGAGACCAGGGAACAAAAGGCGACAAAGGTGATCCGGGCACAGGTGTCAAAATCGTTGGCTCAATATCTTCAGAAATTCAGCTACCAGGCAATTATTCAGGAGACATTGGAGATGTTTACATAGCTCAGAACAGTGGTCATGGTTGGATGTGGAATGGATCCTCTTTCATTGATATTGGCGAGATTAAAGGACCCAAGGGAGATAAAGGGGAACAAGGGATAGCCGGAATTCAAGGTCTTAAGGGAGATAAAGGAGACCAAGGAATCCAAGGACAACAGGGCAATACGGGCGCTCAGGGGGTACAAGGCGAACAAGGTCCTCCGGGTAATGCAGGAAATTATGTAGCCGGTTCCGGTATCAACATAGCAAATAATACGATAAGTGCATTAGACAATAGCACTACAAATGAAATCCAACAATTATCACTTTCAGGAACAGTTTTGTCACTTAGTCAGGGAGGTGGTACAGTCACACTTCCATCTTCAGGGGGTGGAGACAATTGGGGAACACAAACCGTCGTCGCCAATGCCACATTATCAGGAAATGGTACATCAGGCAACCCGATAAGTATAGCCTCCCAAGGAGCGACCAGTGGTCAGGTCTTAAAATATAATGGTACAACATGGACACCACAGAATGATCTTAATACTGACACAGATGCTCAAACTTTAACACTTAATGGACAAGACCTAAGTATATCAGGAGGTAATTCGGTGACATTGCCCGCAAATACAGGTTTACAAGGGAGTGGCGCAGAAAACAAGATAGCGTTATGGACAACCGGCAACACTTTGACCAATAGTTCAATAGCAGAAACTGTCGTTTCTGGTTCTAAAAAAATTACAATAAACCTTAATTATGCGGATGCAAAATTAAGTGTTGGCGGAGGGTATGACAACCATGGTATATATGGCCATACCTATTCTAGCGATCATTCTGGAGTTTGGGGTGCTGGCGCAACTGGAGTTACAGGCTATAATGGTGGAGACGGTATCGGAGTAAAAGGTAAAGTAAACACCGGTGGGATTGGAGTTATGGCAGAAGCCAATAGCGGAACAGGTTTATTTGTTCAGGCTTATAATGGTGTTGGAATAGATGTAAATGTTGCAGATGGAGGCACTGCCTTTAGAACTTTAAATGGAATGGTAGGAATTGGCACAAATAATCCAACTTCAAAACTCTCAATTATAGCATCAAACGGAACCGGAATTAATGTAGATGTTCCCGCGAATGGCGTTGCTTTTTCAACACTTAATGGCAGGGTTGGGATTGGCACTTCCAGTCCTTCAGCTTCTTTAGATGTTGTAGGGGAAGTTCAAATTGGTAATGTCCTTCTTCCAAATATTGGTACATTATCATTAAGAGATGGGGTCATTTATATGGAAGGCACACATGTTACTGCGGGACTTCCAGGCACTATTGAAAGAACTTCTACAAATAACATGGAAGTAGGATGCAGTTGGCTTCCAAATAGTAATGCAGGAGCGAATTTAGGATCTTCATCTAAGAGATGGGCAACAGTTTACGCTACTAATGGTCTTATAAATACATCTGACGGACGTCTAAAGGAGTCTATAAAGCCTTTAATTTATGGCTTGAAAGAAGTGATGCAAATGAAACCTGTGACCTACAAATGGAAGGACAAAAATATTGATCAATCAACAAAGATTGGATTTATTGCTCAGGATTTGCAGACCATTCTTAAAGAAGTTGTAAAGAGTGAAGAGGTAACTTTTGACGAAAATCGCAATCCCAAAATAATTGAATCTGAATATTTAGGAGTTTCTTATACTGAGATAATTCCGATTTTGGTCAAAGCTATGCAGGAGCAGCAGGACTTAATTACAGAATTGAAAACAACTTTGGCTGATCAGTTTACTTCTTTAAACGACATTCTCAAGATTCAGCAAGAAATGAAAGCTGAAATTGAATCTCTCAAGTCAGAAAAAGCAAAATCGGTTTCAATTAAATAATAAAATTAACCTCAATCTATTTACAATTAAATTAATCAAAAATGTATAATTTAAATTTAAACCCTGCACTTACACCTATCCGACCATTTAATTATTGTGACAAACTCAACTTACTCATTTTAGATTTAAAAAATGAAATAATGGGCATCCGTATAGAAATTTTGGAATTGCAAGCTCAATTGCATGATGCCCCTCCTCCACCCAAAGAGGATATAATCCAACAAATTAAAGAGCTGCGTGAACTACTGAGAATTAAAAATATTGAATTAGCAAAATTGAAAGAAAAGTATGAACCATGTCTAACAATGGACCAGGTGTTAATACCATGATTTCAATCCAATCGTTACAGGCATATAAATAAATTTAGACCTCTTTGAACAGAAGCAACAAGTGTATGCCAATCAACTCATAAATACATGAAGAAAGTACGCTATATTTGGACTATTTGCAACTTGCTAATATTTACAAATGGTATTTTATCGCAAACTATTATCGTTAACTCTATTGATGATGTTAATGATGGTGTATGCAACACTGTACATTGCAGTTTGAGAGAGGCGATCATGCTGGCAAACACCTACACCCAGCCTAATATAAGTTTCGAGATCAAACCTGCGACGCCAATGCCATGGACGATCCTACCGAAAACCAATTTGCCAGATATTAAAAATGAAAATAGCAATTTTCAATTTAGTATTATTGATACATATGGCAGTTCTATTGCTATAAGTGGCGAGTTGCTGCCTGGTAAGGTGACAGGTAGCGACTTTGGTCTCCAAGTAGATACGAAAGGAAAGGTGGACATCAAAAAATTAGTTTTTAAGAATTTTAGCACAGGCCTTATCTTGAAAAGAGTAGATACATTAATCATTGGAGGTGGTATAATGCCAGGGTTGGCTGAAACCGGCAATGATTTTTTGCTAAATCAGACCGATGTTTTACTTGATGGTTCATATAGTTTATGTTTGTTTTTAGGCAATTGTTTTGGAAGCGATAGATTACTGACAGAGGGTGTTGGCTTTGGAGAAATCGGAATAAAATCTAATACAAGCAATAGCAATTCAGGAAAATTAATCATTGGAAATAATGATATTTCAAACTTGCAATGTAATTGGTTCTCAGGACACAAAGATGCAGGGTTAAAATTAAATGGGCTGAGAAATGTTGAAATAACAGGCAATTTTTTTGATACAGATAGATCGTCAAGCCCACTAAGACCTGAAAGCATAAAAAACATTCAATTAATTGATTGTGAGCAAGTATTAATCAAGGAAAATTATCTTGGAGCCAATACAGAACAGATTACTCTGAAAAATTCGAAGAATGTACATATTGAGAGTAATTATTTTGGGTCTATTAATTATTACTTTGAATATCCAATGAGTTATGGCATTGTTCTGGATAATTGCGATGGAATCACGATAGGCAAAACAGAAAGTGATGGCGCCAATCAGTTTCATGGTCACATCGAAGCATCCATTAGCGCTATAAAAAGTAAAAATATTTCTATCATTTATAATCAAATTGGTCTTTGGAATGGTCAAGCTTCTGTTCCCACAATAAAAGACGGTATCCTCGTTGATGAATCTGAAAAGTTAGAACTATCCGGCAATAAATTTATAGGAACTACTGAGAATTGTATAAAAATAACAAAAAGCAACTTACTTAATATCTACAAAAACGATTTTACCGCATATCAGCAATTACCAATAGGAAACACAGGCATCTCAATATTTGAATCCAACAATATAAATATAGGAGATTCTGATGGACTGAAATCCAATATTTTTTCTCGACTTAATAAGGGTGTATCAGTTTCTCATTCGAATAGCAACTTAATCTTTAATTATCAAAATTCTTTTTATTGCAATACGCTTAAAGGTTTTGAATTGAACGATGATTCTAATGGTGCCATCACTCTCCCTTCAATTTATAAGAGAAAATCAAATATTGTATATGGTAGATCAATACCAAATTCTTTAATACAAATATACATTCATGGACCGGATTGTATAACTAACCCTTGTCAGGGAAAGACTTATAGAGGTTCAGTAAGTACAGATAATTTAGGCTATTGGGAGTATGATTTTAATAACTCCATGACCAACAGTATTACGCTTACGGTCACTAATAGTAGCCAAGGTTCATCTGAATTCTCTGATTGTTTTATCCCTATTGACATTCCGGAGTTGACAATTATTTTGGATCAAAGTAGTTGCGACTTGTCTGACCTGACCTCAAATATCATACCGAACCCTAACAATTGTTCGTATAAATGGACAGGCCCAGATTCGTTTTCTGATGAAAACAAAAATACAAAAGTTACAAAAGATGGGTGGTATACACTATCAATAACAAATCCAATTTGGGAGTATGTATTATATGATTCCATTTATGTCACATTGAATGAATCTACCTATAAGTTAATTGAACAAACTATCTGTGAAGGAAATATATTTGTAATAGAAGGTCATCAGTTTGATAGTTTTAATCCTGAAGGAGTTTTTATTTCAAACTATAAAAACTCAGTAGGGTGTGATTCAATTATCACCATACAGTTAAAATTCATACCTCAAATTGAAGTGCACTATTCTCCTTTAATTTGTCCATCAGAAACTATTAAAATTGGGGACACGTTCTTCGACTACAATCATCCTGCTGGAATAGTAACAATTGAATCATTAAATCCAAACCAATGTGATTCGATAATATTTGTTAATCTTCAATTCCTAGAAAATGGGATTTTGAAATTAGACACTACATTATGTGCCGGTGAAGAAATGTCGATATTTGGAGAAAAAATATCGGAAACAGAGCCGCAAAAGTTAATCAATCTGGAAATGTTATCTCAATCGGGCTGTGACTCACTTGTATTAATTAATGCTCATTTTCAATATAATAAAATATCTTTCTTGGATCAAGACTCAATTTGCCCAGGAGCAATCAATGGCCGAATTGAGATTAAGATTGATGCCTCAGGAATTGGACCGTATAATCTGTTCCTGGATGAAGTAAATATTGCCACTTTTTCTGATAGTATTTATGAAATCTCTGGTTTAGAGGGAGGGTCTTACACAATTAGTTTAACAGATGTTCGTGGCTGCAGAAGTGAAGTTGATACCTTTGATATTATAGAGTTCCCAATCAATGTTATAAGCACAGATGATCTCATAGAAATCGAGTTGAACCAATCTCATCAAATAGAAATAACTTCTTTGATACCTATTCAACAAATTACCTGGTCTCCACCCGATCACCTAAGTTGTACAGATTGTATTTCGCCATTTCTAATAGCTAAAGAAGATCAAATTTATACTTATCAAATTTTGGACTACAATGGATGCTTCACAGATGGTTCAATAGAAATCAAAGTTACTAACGAAGAAGTAAGTTCAGTTTTTAATCCAAATATTTTTAGCCCGAATGGAGATGGTATTAATGATCTTTTAGAGCCTAGTTATAAAAATGCTGAACTTGTTAATATGACTGTTTTTAATCGTTGGGGAGGAGTCGTGTACAATTCAAATGTTTTGTTTAGCTGGAATGGCGAAATAAATTCAGTAGATGCTGATGTGGGTGTTTATGTATGTTTAATCAGTTACAAAAACATGGAAGGGAGATTGCTAACAATTAAGAATTCAGTCACTCTAGTAAGGTAAAAAGTAAAAAAATGAATAGTCAAACTAAGTGCCAAAAAATATTCTATATGAAAATATCAAAATATCAAATAAAAAATAATTTGATAATTATCTTATTAATCATTACAAATATATGTTTGGGCCAACCAGGAGAAATAGATTTAAGTTTTAACTCAGAGGATACAGGATATTCTCTAGGAAGGGGATTTAGCAATGCCAATGTTCAATCTACCGCCTTACAAAGTGACGGAAAAATAATTGTAGTTGGCCAACTTCAGGGCAATACTTACAATGAAACCTTGATAAATAGCAATATTATACGCCTCAATCAGGATGGCTCAATAGATAATACATTTTCCAATTCTGGGATTCCAAATAATAAAATTAACGAAGTAGTTATTTTGCCAGATGATAAAATTATTATTGCAGGTCAGTTTACAACATTTGGAGTGCAAAATTGTGGTCGTATCGCGAGACTGAGTTCCAATGGAACTATTGATTTGTCATTCAATTCAATTGGGGTCAATTCAAGTATTGAAGAATTGGTACTTCAAGATGACGGAAAAATTATAATAGGAGGAAGTTTTTCTACTGGAAGCTCCAGTAAAGTATTACGATTAAACGGTGATGGAACTATAGATACAACTTTTAATTCAGGCACCAATACGAATAACACTGTGACAAGTATTGCTATTGATGAATCGGGAAATTATTATGTGGGAGGTCAGTTTACGACATTTAATGGGGTTGCAAAGAGTAAAATAGTCAAACTATTAAGTGATGGAAGTATTGACAACACATTTGCCATAGGATCTGGAATTACGAATGGCAATGTATATGATTTGATTATCAATAAGCAAAATGCCATCATGGTTCTTGGCTCTTTTAATGCTTATAATAGTTCGTCAGCCAATAATATTATAGCTCTTAACCCAAATGGAACAAAAAACGTGGGATTCAATAGCCCTTTTTCATCTGGTTTAGAAAGATATTTATATTCAATAGTTCAATTAGATGATGGGAGTTACATATTCGGAGGGTTTTACAGTAGTCCGGCTTCCTCATTTTTGTATAAAACATTTGAGAATGGCATTTTCGATTTGAATTTTGATGAATTTTTCAAATATCAATAAAAGGGGGTGTTTTTTCAGTTAAAAAAACGGCCGATGAGGATCTTATTATAGGAGGTAGTTTTGAGAAATATAGAAAGTGGATCGGAAACGGCATCATAAAAATTAGCCAAAGTGGACAGAAATACATCAATTTTAATGCAAATAAGGGGATAAATGGGCCAGTGTCAAGTATTCGCGCTGTAACTAAAGACAATAATGGAAAATACCTTATCGCTGGTAATATACTTCAATATAATGACAAGTCATGTAGGGGCTTGTTGAGAGTCGATGAAAATGGGCAAGCTGATTCTGCATTTGATATCGGAGTTGGCGTGGACCTTGGAGAGGAAGATTTAATTATTTCGGTTGATGTGCAATCAGATGATAAAATAATAGCAGTAGGATCTTTCTCGCATTTTAATTATATATTAAAAAAAAATATCGTTAGATTAAATCCGGATGGAAGTATCGACCCAAGTTTCATTACAGCTACTGGAACAAATTCGTCAAACAATGGATTTGATGGACCTGTAACTACCGTTCATATTCAAGCGGATGGCAGAATTCTTTTAGGTGGTAGCTTCACTAAATATCGAGGTATCAGTTGTAAAAATATGGTTAGGTTGTTATCAAATGGAGACATTGATAATTCGTTTCTTATCGGATCTGGCTTTAATTATCCTGTCCAAATAATTAAAGAATTAACAAATGGTAATATTATGATAGGTGGTAGCTTTTCCTCCTATAATGGCACTACTTGCAATAATCTAGTCATACTGACTCAATCTGGCCTAATAGCTCCGGGGTTCAATTCAGGTCAGGGATTATCAGGAGCTTATAGTATTTATGATATTATAGAATTACCAACTTCAAAGTTTTTAGTGGCTATTCAAGGGGATACTTGGAACAATCAGAATTTAGATGGTTTAATTCGCTTAAATGCTGATGGATCAGTTGATGCTTCCTTCGATCTCAGTGCAAAATTTGATGGATCAATTAAAGATATTTCATTATTGGCCGACAATAAAATACTAGTAGGCGGCTTGTTTAATAAAAAGGGAATTCAATTTTGCAAAGGATTGGTCAGGCTTGAAAGCGATGGGCAAATTGATTTATCATTTGATACCGGTGCAGGTGTTGGAGTTGATCCTTTCGATTATGGAAATACTGGTGTAAGTTCAATGCAAGTCATGGATGATAACTCCGTTATAATAGGAGGCAATTTTTCTTCTTTTAATGGGATTGGGAAAAACAGGCTGGCCAAAATAAACCTATCTTCTGTTGGGTTACCCCTCACTTTAATTTCCTTCACAGGTCAGAAAGAATTAAACTTTAATCAAATTAATTGGACATCCTCTTTTGAAGTTTATTTCAAAGGATATGAAGTACAAAAAAGTAGAGATGGACATAATTTTGTAAAAATTGGGTTTGTGCTTAGTAAACATGCTAAGGATAATGAACAGAATTATTTATTTAGTGATACTCAAGTTAATGAAGCACTTAATTATTACAGGTTAAAAATGGTTGATGAGGACAATAGTTTTTCTTACTCTAAAATATTGTCAGTTTCAAATCTCGAGGAGGAACCAATATCACTTTTTCCTAATCCGGTTATAGATGATTTATTCATTTCGAAAGGTTACGAAAATAACAGTTTTTTAATATTAAATGCCAATGGGCAATTGATAAAAAAGGGAATTTTAGTCAATAATAAAATTAATCTAAAAGAACTCAATGTGGGCATCTATTATCTTCAGGTAAATTCTAATAATGGCAATAATTCCTATAAATTTGTAAAAATCTGATTTCTAAACTTATCTCTATTTGCAGCGTTGTAAAAACTGTTTAAATAACAAATCATGCAAATAGGCATCAGCACATTCGGAGAAGTCACTCCCGACAACCTCTCAGGCAAAGCGCTCAACGCTCATAAAGCCGTACAAGACATCCTCGAACAAATAAAACTTGCCGATGAAGTCGGTCTCGATGTATTCGCAGCAGGGGAGCATCACAGAAAGGACTTTGTCATCTCTGCACCGGAAATGATTTTGGCTGCTGGAGCTGCCATTACAAAAAATATCAGATTGTCAAGTGCTGTGACCGTGCTTAGTTCAACTGATCCTGTGCGGACTTTTCAGAACTTTGCCACCTTAGATTTAATATCCGGCGGGCGGGCGGAGATCATGGCAGGTCGCGGATCTTTCATCGAATCATTTCCATTATTTGGGCAGGATCTGAATGATTATAATGAATTATTTACAGAGAAATTAGGTCTTCTCATGGCCATCAATGATGATGAAATTATAAATTGGCAAGGAAAATTCCGAACTAGTCTAAAAGATCAAGGTGTCTATCCAAGACCCATTCAAGAAAAATTGCCCATCTGGATCGCAGTGGGCGGCACGCCCGAATCTGTCGCTCGAGCAGGACGATTAAATTTACCATTGACAATGGCCATTCTCGGTGGACCACCTGATCGATTCGCACCGTTAGCTAATCTTTATAGAAAATCAGCCAAAGATGCCGGTCATGATGTGGATGCTTTGCAACTTGGTATCAATGTTCATTTCTACGCTGCTGATAATTCAAAACAAGCCGGCGATGAGTTCTTTGGACCTTATGCCCAACTTATGAATCGAGTAGGAAAAGAAAGAGGTTGGTCGCCGCTGGATCGTTCGCAATTCGAACAATCCCGAGCATTCGGACCATTATTAGTCGGCAGTCCGGAGCAAATCATTGATAAGATGGTAGGGATGTATGAAATATTTGGAAATACCCGTTTTCTGCTACAAATGGTGGCCGGAGATTCCATTTCGCAAGAACAAATATTGCATTCAATTGAGCTATTAGGGAAAGTGATTGCACCGGAAGTTAGAAGAAGGGTAGCAGAGTTGAAGGCTAAATAAAAAGTTGGTTTAACTGCAGGGAAAGGTCGCGACCTTTCCTTACAATTAAACCAACTTTTTATCAGTCAACAGAATGCAACCCAATCTTCACAGAATAAAGCGCCAGCGCCACTCTGGTCTTTACATGAAGTTTTTCGAAAAGCGAATCCCTATAACTTTCCACTGTTCTTGGACTACAAAACATTTTCTCTCCGATCTCTTTGTATGTTAGCTCAGTACAGGAAAATTTTAAAAATTCTTTTTCCCTTGCCGAAATACTGATTTCATCTGATGCCGTATCATTGCCTGAAGTGATATTTCGCACCAATGATGTTGTCGCCCAATCCGGAAAATAAAAACCGGTTTCTATGAGTTTCGTAAGGCCATTGTGCAATTCCATCGGATGAATATTCTTGTGCAGATACCCTTTGGCACCATTTCTGATCATTTTCACCAGAGATGTTTCATCATTATTCATCGTGAGTGCCATAACTTTTACAGAAGGGTGATTTTTGTGAAGCCATTCTGCTGTTTCATAACCATCCATTACCGGCATTGAAATATCTAAAAGTACGATGTCCGGAATAAGCTGTTCTGACTTGAATCTTTCGGTTAGTTTTTTACCGTTTTCCACTTCATACAATACCTCAAAACCATCAAAATCATTTATGATGCTGGTAATAGCTTTTGCGATCAATAAATGATCATCTACTATGACAACTTTATTCATTTTTCACGCTGTTATATTCTTTAATGGAGCTTTGATAGTTAATTCAGTTCCAAGACCTGCAGCGCTCTTCAATGTTGATGTAGCACCAATCATTTCAACCCTTCTGCGGATACTTTCCAATCCGATTCCGGTATATTCTTTATTTAATAATTCGAATCCAACACCATCATCCTTTATAGTTACAGTCATGATTTCTTCGGCTATCTTGATCGCTATATTTATGTTTTTGCAATTGGCATGTTTTAGACTATTCTGAAGGAATTCCTGGATGATTCTTAGAAAGGAAGTTTTGGCCTTAATTAGTAATTCCGGAACAGGATCACTTTTAAATTGAGCGGTACACATACCGGATTTATTTACATTTTCACATTCATCAATGATCAAAGATTCCAGGCTATTATTATTCATTAGATCTTCGGTCAGATCTTTCGAAAGAGCTCTCAACTCCATTAATGCATTAGACAAAATATTATTAATATCTGTGATTTCCGAACCCGGATCAATTTCTTTTTTATCGAATTTTAATTTTTGCAAATAAATAGAAGCAAGAGTTAATTTTTGTGTGACGCTGTCGTGAATTTCTCTACCGATATGCTCAGCTGTTTCTCTTTGGCTAATGATTTGTGCTGTCAAAAGGTCCAATTGATGTTGCTGTAGAATTGTTTCTTTTTCTGCAATATCTAGTAAGCGGCGCTGCCGATATTGAATTACATAGGTAATGATGCCAATAATTAAAGCAGCTATTACAATACATATCGTGATGAAAAATACTTTTATTTCGGCTGTCCCCATATGAAAGCAATTGTAAATAAAAAGTACATTGAACAGCATAAAAAATACTGAATACTATTAAAAGTATAAAACAGTTCAGGAAATACCTCAAATAATGGTGTTCTCATTCCAAAAAAAGGTAAAGTACCAATGTAAAACAGCAGCACTCCTAGGCTAGTCCATAACATCATATTTTTTTTAAAGTCTATTAGCTCTTCTGACTTTGTAAGACTTTTAATATATGCAAGCAAGAATATCAAAAGCATTATACATCCTGTTGAATAGGCTAATGTCCCAAACAAAAGCTTATTCTCTCTAAGCCAGATTTCTTCTACAATCCACAATATCACGAACAAGCCAGTTCCCACAAAAGGCAAATATGAAATCTTACTATTTTTAAAATATTGATAGTATAGCCAAAAGAAGAAGAAGAACTGTATTGGTATTCCCCAGTATCGGTATATATCAATATTTATAATTAATTCCTTAAAGTAATGCAGATAAATTACACCTATTATATCTGTAACAAAAACGATTGCGAGATAAATTGGGAAATATTTCCAATAAGTATTTTTAATTTTTCCCCAATAATAAAATCCAACTAAGCTGGACATTAGTTCGAATACATTTAATACAGATGCATATTTAAGCCAAATCATATAATTCCAATTGTAAAATTACATGCCAATTGGAAAAGTACCCGGTGATGGAGGTGGGCCTAGGCCGCCATGATTTTTGCCACCATTGGTTGGCTCCAGGAACAATGTTGCCTCAGGCTTTTTATCTTCCTTTGTTTGTGCTGATCTCTCAATTGCGTCAGCAGTCATTTTTGGTATGCTGGGATAGCAAACATCACTACTGGACGTCCAAGGGTTATAGTCGATCCATTTATCTTTCGCTTTGTCCCAATATGCAGGAACCATTGCCAAAGAATGTTTATTACGATAAGTACTATCCAAATTATCAAGGCCATCTCCCTCATTTCGTCCTATTCTAAGATCACCCGGATATTTGATAAAATAATATCGAATACCTAATTCAATATTGTCAGCACATTTATTTAGGCATCTTTTGGACTCCATCATATAGACCAAAGCTTTTATTTTTTCCAGATCAAATACGACATGCAATGCGTCCTCTTTGTCCGTAAGTATTCCGGTCGTATCATATATGTGAGCTTTGCCTTTATCCTTGGCATATGCTTCAGACATTTTTTGGATGATGGCAGCGGTCAATGTAGAATTAATATCGTCTGCGCTATATTCTCGGCAAAGCTGTTCCCTGCAATTGTTATCGTCAGGCTTATCTTGAAATGGATTAAACCAATACATTATTGCAGTAGCAAGTAGAAAGCCGAAAATAAAAGATACGATCTTCATGATGTTTATATTTAATCTTTAATAAATTTTGCTAAATGTACCGCTATTTCTTCTGCGCTCCCTCCGTTAATTAACGGTAATTATATAGTTAATTATCTGTTTTCTTTAGTCAAATACCCATTGCTATTCAGTCCCACACCAACGCATATTTGTATGGTAATCGATCTAATGTTTAATGCGTCTTTAATCCTCCATCACTTTCTAATAAACTGAATTGATAAATTCAAAAATACAGAAAATATTGTGGATTGGATATACTCATTTCTATTATCAAGTATTGATTAAAATTTATTTCTATAACTGTTATTTAAACATGTCCATATGAATGCGCTAATGAAAATTGAAACTTTGCCTTGCCACAAGTTAAGAAATCCCATTGGAGAAAATATCCCTATTTATAGGATGCAGTTGGGGTTTTCTATTGGAAATAAAACTAAGAACAAAACAAAAGGGTCCATATTTGTACTTTTTAATGCGGGAGATAAACCATTTTATCTGGAGAGAAAAATTAGCGAACTTGAAATTGGTCAAACATATTATTTTGATTTTCTTTCCTATAAAGTGAAGGAAATTAAGGATATACAATTCTTAAAATTAGCCATGACAGGCAATGGCAGTATTTGTTTTTCAAAGATTGAATTATTGATCAATGGTATAAGGAAGCCAATTTTTTCAAAAATATACGGAGCAAATGGACATTGTATTGATATAGATTCCGGAATTAATCGAAATGAATTAATCATAACCGGACCGGAACTAAGGCTCTCTGCGAATTGGAAGGAATTAATTATTTCAAATAAGATCTGGTTGCCAATTAAGTCAATTTCAAAAGAGATGATCGTCAGTCTTGTTGAATCAGCTGTTGGCAATCAACTACATTACATGTCCGGGTTTTCAAGAAATACCAATGGTATGATAGATACATTCCGAAGCCCTGCAATTGAAGTCAAATTTGTAAACTCAAAAACACTGCACTTTGAACTAGATCTTCAAAAAAGATTTACAATAGGGGGAGGTACTAACGATGTGCACTTCGATCTCCAATTCGCTTGTAAAGAAGGCATCATTCGAACTACTTTAAATAACCTGGTCATTAATAATAAATTTGAAACCGACATCCAGGAATTAATAAGAGCAAGAATACCTGTTCTTATTGAAGAATTATTTGGTAAAATGCCTTCAAAAGGTATGGAAGAAGGCCATCATATGAGTGGCTTAGTAAGTGATTGGCTCGCTTATGCCATTAATATTTCAACGGATGAAATGGATCTGCCACAGAGCTGTAATTTAATTAATGTCACTAGTGATTGTGAAGTATTAGTGCATTGATAATATACTTAAGTTTCGGTAGTCAAAGATTCATTTTTTTTTCTATTCAACTTATTAAAGAAAAAATATGAATCAATTGAATAAGCTCCCCGCCGTCACTTTCGCTAGTCGGGCAAGCATCTAACATCTAATCCCGCAGCTGCGGGACCATCTACCTATATTTCTTAACTACCGAAACTTAATTTTTATACTTTATTCAAGTTTATTTATTCAAAATTATTTAAGCAACGAAAACCTAGTATTATATAATAAAAAAAACTCCTTTTTGTAGTAACGAAAAAGGAGTTTTTTTTATAACCAATATAAAACCTATTGCTTAATTATCATATTATTAAATGCATTCTGCAATTGCTCATTCGTTTCATTTTTCTTGAAATTCTCTACCACAGCATTAGACTTGCTTACCATCTCTTTACTTTCGGATTCTGAAAATTCTTTATTCTCCTTTGAAGATGAAGCAATGTCAAATATTGCTTTAGAAATAGCAAATTTCTTCCATTGTGATATTGACTCATTTTGCGCCAATATCTGAAGTTTCTCAAAGCCGCTTACCAATGTTGCTTTATCAGAACTTAATAACAATTCTGTATATGTTCCAAATAAACCAAATGCTTCGAATCCTTCTACATCATCAAGCTTACCTTCTATTAGTGTTAAAGCTTTCGGGTCGCCATTAGCCATATAAATCGCAGATATTGCATTTGTCATCACGCTGCTTTCTTCTTTTTCATATTTAGCCACTAAAGGTCCTGCTTTCTCTTTATTCATTCTGTTCAAACCAGTTAATGCAGAAGCCAAAACGGAATAACTAACTTCGTCATTTATATTCTTGATGAACACAGCTTCGTATTCCGGCTGAGGATTTTCAGTCAATAACTCAAGTGCATTTGCACGGACACCCGGATCTTTATCTGAACTAGCTAATTCTATAACTTTCGATTTAAATGCTGGATAAGCTGATAAGTCCACCTGGCTTAGTGCTTTAGATCTCATCACAGGGGATTTGTCAGAAAGGAAGCCCAGTATGATAGCATCAACTTCCGGAGTGAGTTCTGATTTAATTTTATCCAGCGCGATGATCCTGTCATTCAAAGTTTTGTTGTGTGTAGCCTGGTAGATAAATGCCTCTTTTGGCTTATCATATTTAATTTTTCCAAGAATTACATTATCTGCATCGAAGATTATATTCAACGGTTTTGATGGAACATCAAATTCAAATGTCTGTGTTCTTTTATTTACAAAAATTGATTTCCTGATTGGATTGTTATTTCCAGCCAAATAAATATCAACATTCACTGGCAATTGGAATATATGTTGCTGCTGCGGACCGCTTTGAGTTTGGTCAACAGAGAGAAAGATTTTATTTCCTGCAGCATTTACACTATCCTTTACAACCAATTCTGGTTGGCCACTACCAAAGTACCATTGATTGAAGAACCAATTCAAATCCTGACCCGAAACTTCTTCCATGGCAAGTCTTAGCTGGGCTGCTTCTACTGCTGTATATGCATTTTTCGTCAAATAAAGATTTAGCCCTCTAAAGAAAACATCGTCTCCAAGATAATTCCTCATCATATGAAGGACCAATCCTCCTTTATTATACGAATGTGCGTCGAACATATCTTCTCTATTATCATATGAATAATTGATTAGATCATGCATATTGCCTCTGGTAGAAGCCATATAACCAGCCAGTTCATTCAATCTGTGATAATCTGCAGCCTCACGACCGTTTTTATGTTCCTCCCATAGGTATTCACTGTAATTGGCGAAACCTTCGTTCAAAGTAAGATTTGACCAGCTTTCACATGTCACATAGTCTCCAAACCAATGGTGGAACATTTCGTGTGCTACAATACCTTCATTGTCACCATCCAATAATTCACGACTAGTTTTCTGACAAAATTCACCAAAAACTACAGCAGTTGTATTTTCCATAGCGCCAGACACATAGTCTCTTACAATCACTTGTGAGAATGTCGGCCATGGATATTTGACACCCAAAAGATCTGAAAAGAAAGTCAACATTTCAGGCGTGTTACTATAAATTGCCTTTGCATCCTTTTCGTATTTAGGTTCAACATAGTATTTCAGAGGAATGTCTCTCCATTTATCATTCACCACTGCAAATTCGCCAATAGCCATCATGAACAGGTATGGTGCATGTGGCTGTGTCATTTTATAATGATCTGTTCGGGTACCATTTGCATTTTTTTTAGAATCGAGCATTGTTCCATTAGAGAGTGTTTTGAAATTGTCACCAACTGTGATATACATCTCCTGAGTACATCTCTGATTCGGTACATCAATAGTTGGAAACCATTTGCTGTTGCTTTGTGTCTCACCTTGTGTCCAGATTTGGCGAGGCTTATTTTTGTCTTTTCCGTCAGGGTTTATAAAATATAGACCTTTGTCCGAAGTTATGGCTGCACTACCACCAACTTTTAGGTCATCAGGTTTAGCGACGTATTCAATCTTCACTTTTGTGGCTTTTCCGACAGGTATTTCTGCTCCAAGATCTATATCAAGTTTTGCATTATCATATTTATAGGTGAGCTTTTTACCATCACCATTAACGATTGATTTTATATCAAAACCTTTAGCGTCAAGGACTAATCTATTTCTCTTTTTTCCAACAGGACTTGCAGTGATTTCTGCCGTGCCAAGACAATGTTTTTTATCCCAATCGAAGCTCACCCACAGTTTGGTGTCTATTAGGTCAAATAATGTTGCTTCAGTAGCTTGGTAGGAAGGCAAAGTATCAGGTAATACAATATTGTTTGGAACATTGAAGGCATCATATTCTTCATCTTCATTATAATCATATCCGGAATCCACATCTTCCATTCCCTCTTCAGAATCAACCGCAGGTGCTATAGGTGCGACTGCAACTACAGGAGGGGTTGATGGCGCTTTGGATGTATTACAGGCAGCTAAGGATGTGCATGCCATTAGGCAAATTAATAGTAATTTATTCACTGAATTTATTTTAATTTAAAGTAAAATCTAAGATATATAGAACGCTCTTCGAGCAATAACGTTTTTAACCCGCTACATTGTATTCACGTAAAGCGCTATTAAGGCTGGTTTTTTTATCTGTACTTTCCTTTCTTTGACCGATGATCAGTGCACAGGGCACCTGATATTCGCCAGATGGAAATTGTTTAGTATAAGATCCGGGAATAACTACAGATCTTGGTGGAACATAGCCCTTTATCCTTTTCTCTTCAGGCCCTGTCACGTCTATGATGTAAGTGCTCTGAGTTAATACAACATTTGCACCAAGGACTGCCTCTCTGCCTACTCTTACACCTTCTACCACAATACATCGTGAACCAATAAATGCATCGTCTTCTATGATAACGGGACTTGCCTGAACAGGCTCCAATACACCTCCAATGCCTACTCCGCCGCTCAAGTGTACATTGCGTCCGATTTGTGCGCAAGAACCAACTGTCGCCCAGGTATCTACCATGGTTCCAGAACCAACATAAGCCCCAATATTTACATAAGAGGGCATCATAATAACGCCACTTTCCAGGAATGCTCCATATCTTGCTACTGCATGTGGCACAGCGCGTACACCTTGTGCTGCATAGTCCTTTTTTAAAGCCATTTTATCATGCCATTCAAAAGGTCCAACTGTAATGGTCTCCATTTGTTGGATTGGAAAATATAGAATAACCGCTTTTTTGATCCATTCATTGACTTGCCAGTCATCACCGATTGGCTCTGCAACTCGCATGGTACCTTTGTCCAAATGTTCTATTACAGTTCTGATAGTTTGCTTTACCTCTTCTTGCGCCAACATGGATCTATCTTCCCAGGCTGCTTCTATAATCGATCTTAATTCGTTCAATTTCAATTGTTTTATGCCGCGAAGATAAGTCTTTGAATATAAATAAAAAATTAGTTGTCCGAATGAAGTTTTAATGCTGTTAAATGAGTCGAAAAAGACGATGAAAAAGTATAATTCTATAATAGTAGATAGTATTAGAGTATGACAGTATTAGAGTATTAGAGTGCAATAGGATGATTGCGGGGAAAAGGCTTGCCCTTGCCCTTTTACATTGTTTAACTCTAATACTATTTAACTATTTTACTGGTCAACTATTTTACTGCCATACTGGTTAACTCTAATAACTATTTAACTAATAACAACTGACGTCATCGTCAGAGATCCCATAACCGCTTCATCATTAAAAAAGGCAGTGTTTTCATCTTTTTCCTGAAGAGCAAGTGCATATAATAAGGGTAAGTAATGGTCCGGAATTGGAATTGCAAGGTTAAAAGCTTTCCCTTGTTTTTCATAATTGATCAGAGGCAGATGATCCTTATTTACAATGAATTCTTTCATTGCATCATTTGCTTCGGTGGCCCAGTCGTATGCATAATTAGCTTCATTCATTTTGTCCCATGCAACCATGCCTAGATTGTGGACCATGTTGCCAGATCCTATTATGAGAATACCTTTTCTGCGCAAGGCATTTAACTGTTTTGCTAAGTTATAGTGATATTCTGCAGGCTTGGTATAATTTATACTCATCTGTATAACGGGAATGTCAGCATCAGGATATAAATGCTTCACTACGGACCATGCACCATGATCGAGACCCCATTTTTCATCAAGACCGATTGTGGTTGATGTAATTGCTGTTTTAATTTCGTTTGCAATCTCAGGGCTGCCCTTAGCTGGATATTGCACATCAAATAATGCTTTTGGAAAGCCACCAAAATCATGAATAGTGCATGGATGAGGCATAGCAGTAACCCACGTACCATTGGTCTCCCAGTGCGCCGAAATGCACAAAATTGCTTTCGGACGTTCTATTTTACTCCCAATGTTGTTCCATGTTTTGGTGAAATTATTCTCTTCTATGGCATTCATAGGACTTCCATGACCAAAGAAATAAACCGGCGTTCGGTCAGATGGGTTAAGTCCTTCTCCAAATTTTCGTAAAGCATCAATCTGGCTGACGATGCCGGCTGTTGATAATAATCCCATGCTTTTTATAAAGTTTTTTCTGTTCAAAATATATCAGCAATTTTATCTCACAGAGAACAGTAAGTTATGTGGAAATGTTGATAATTACGAGCTTAAAGCCTCATTAGATAATATAGATTAATTAAAGCTTCGAAAGGTCACGAGTTAAAAACTCGTGCCAGCGTTGGAGGTCACGCGTTTAAACCTCGCGCCAGCGTTGGGGACATAATTTCCATAAAGGTTCTGTAGGGACAGGTCGCGACCTGTCCCTACAGAACCTTTTGGAAATTCATGGTAAATGCCAGAAAAATTAACAAGAAAAATAATATGGAATTTGCAATTATTCCAAATGTTTAATTTTTTTTAAAAATCATATTTGAAACATTTCCAACATAATAAATTAGCGTTCCATTTCATTTATATTAGCGTAAAGATTTCGCTATTCACTATTCCTTGTCTAAGCCATTTCATGCCTTTACATTTTATATTTGTTCATGAAAAAAGCAAAATGAATTTTGCACACACACGAACTCTCACAGTCCCGAGAGGCACGATTCGGGATAGGTTAACCTAAGCTCAGCCTTCCACAATAAAGTGATGTAAAATACTACGCTATACTCAACTCAGAACTGGCAATTCTGTCGGCTCTCATTATTCGCTATTCATTATTCACTACTTAAGCCATTTCATGCCGGATCGTGCTCATTCCTTTCTTTCCCTTATCCACGACTAAATGATATGGAATGCGCTCCTTCATAGCTTCTACATGGGTTATAAGGCAAAGTGTTTTATTGCCAACAGATCGGATCTTTTCTAAAGCTCCGATGGCCATTTCCAGCGTGTCCGGATCCAGTGTGCCAAATCCTTCATCTATAAATAAACTTTCGATTTTACTGGTTTCCGAAGCAAAATCGCTTAGGCCCAAAGCCAATGCCAGGCTCGCAATAAAGGTTTCTCCACCACTTAATGTGGCACATGAACGCAACCCATTTGGTTCGAAATCATCATATATCATTAGATCTGCCTCTTCCTTAGACCATAATTCCTTTGTATCGAATTTAAATTTGTATCGGTCATTCATCAAGGCTAGATGTTTGTTGGCAAGCACAGCCAGATGTGACAAGGTAATTTTTTGAGCAATGTTTTTGAAATGATGTCCAGTGGCAGAACCGATCAATGTATTAAGTGTCCTTACCGGAGACCACTCAATTTCAATGTTCTCGAGATCTTTTCTTAAGATTTCCCCATGGGCAACATTGGCCTCATGCAAAGCGAGCTGGGATCTGATGCTGCCCAATTCCTGACTTTCTGTAGTAATTTTTGTATTTAATTCTTGATTCTCTGATGTGTAAGTTTCAATATCAACCGTTAAGTCTATCAATGAATTCAATTCATTGATACGGTCTTGACTTGCCTGATGCAATTTTGTATTTATACTGATATTTTGTTGAAGATTTTCAATATTCTTTTTCCAAAGAGATACAGAATTTTGCAATACGAACACTTGTTCTAATTGTTCAATTGAAGCAATTTTGCCAGCAACAATAAATTTATTTATTTCAATTTCGAGCGTTTCAATTTGTTGTTGATTTCTGGCATAAACAGTTTCTTTATTGGATAATTCCTGAGCTATTCCTCTAACTTGATTTTGGATAGTTTCAAAAGAAGATTCAATGGTTTCTGACCATTTTTGAACAGGAATATCCAATGGGAATTTGGCTTTTAATTGAATATTAGTTTCTTTTTCAGTTTTTTCCAGCGCTTCCATCTCCACTGAATAATTTATAGCTTCGTCCAAATGAGGTAGCTCCTCATTGAGCTTAAGCAGGGATTTAACAGAAATAATTGACGAATTAATTTCCTCCATTTTAAGGATCAGTATCTGCGGATCGCCAAGCGATTCAGTTATATTTAAACCTTGTTTTTTGATGTTAATTTCTTCAAGAATGGAATCTAATTTATTGCTTGAAGATGCTAGGTCTGTATTTAAATTTTCTATTGTTTTTTGGATTCCGGCTAATTGAGTTTCATATCTGACAATCAGGAGGTTATTTTCATCCATGGCTTTTTTGGCTTTTTCATAATCCAATTGATAATCATCCTTTGCCAAGTGTTCATGATGCCTTAAAGGTCCATCTGCTGCACCGCACAATGGACAGTCCTCATCGGCCTTTAATTGACTTCGGTGTTGCTCCATGGACCTGATCTTATTCTGCTGTAAGAGAATAGTTTCTTTATCCTTACAAGTATTTTCCAGAACTGAGCGAAGCTGAATATTATCTTTTAGTGCATTGATCAACCTTACATTTTCCTTTTCGGCCTCATTCAGATTTTCTTTGCTTAGTTTGATCTGTTGGCTAATCTCTCTGTATTTTTGGGTTTGATGTTGTAGGGATTCTATTTGCCGCTGTCTTTGAAGTTGATTTTCCAGCAGGTCATCATTGATAATGCTTATGCAAAGTTTTTCTTTCAGATCATTCACCCTTTTAGACAACTCTTTATGACATTCCAATAGCGTTTGCGTAAATGTTGTTACATCCTGTTTTTGGAAATTTTGAATTAATGATGCCTCCTTAGTTTGAGCAAGCTCTCTTTCAAGATTTATTCGTACATGTTTTTTATTTGTTGAAATAGAAGTTAAATCATTTTCGATGACGAGGACATCGTCTTTAAATTTTCTTAGTTGTGACAAAAATTGATTTTCCTCATTAGAAATTGAAATAATTTCTGCTGTTTTGGAATATATTTCATCTAATTTCACTTGAATTCGTGCGCCTTCCTCCTTTAATGCTGAAATTGTTTCCGTGATATTGTTTTGTTCCTGTGATAATAGTCTTTGATTATCAAAGACTGGTTTGATTGTCATTGCAGCGTCGAACTGTTCAATATCCTGACCATGTTTCAATTGAATTTCTGCCAGTGCTGCTTTTTCGAGTTCTAATTTTTTTCCTATTGATTGAATTGAATTATTTTCTTTTGTAAATGTATTTCTATTGTGAATGATTGTATTTAATTCAGTCGATCTTGCCTGATACAATTTAACCTGACCCTCTATCAGATTTATTTTTGACTGAAGATCTAAGACTTCTTCTTTAGACTTTATCGATAAATTACTTAATTTATTTTGGATCTGATCAGCAACAGCTTTTAATTCATTATTTTTAACAAAAACTGCCTGACCAATTCTGGTATAATTTTCTGTACCGGTTATTTTCTCCAGTATGTCTGCTTTCTCGCTGAATTTTGATTTTAAAAATGATGCAAAGTCTCCCTGAGCCAACATAATAGATTTATTAAATTGATCAAAGTTCATTCCAATCAATTCAATTATTTTGGATTTTGCCTGACTTAATCCGCTTTCCATTACTTTTAAATCATCATCATAAATTGACATTTTTGCCGTTTCCCAGCCACTGCTTCTTGGCTTATGTTTTATTTGCCATCGGGATGTATACTTTTTATGATTGATGGTAAATTGTACGTCAACACTTGCCTCTCTGGCGCCATGTGTTACAATTGCTCCCGACTCGTCTATACTTCCTATTGGTTTATTGCCAAACCTTTTTACAATTCCAAAAAGACCAAGTGTAATAGAGTCCAGGATCGTTGTTTTTCCGGATCCGGTGGCGCCTACGATCAGATAGACTCCTTCAGACCTTTCATTTATGTCGTCAAAATCGATGGTATGTTCTCCCGCAAGAGAATTTATATTTTTAATTATTAATTTATTGATTCTCATGGACGTCGTTTTCTATTTTTTCAAATGCTTCCATCAGACTAATTTTTACATCCTCTTCATAATTATTAAATCCAAGTATATTTTGCATGATAACTTTAGGTTGAAGATCCTCTACCATGTATTTATTCTCTTCAGCAATTTCTGTAACATCAGCATCCTTAGTACTAAATGATTTTTTTGCAACAATTAATTCATCCGAATCTAATTCCTGAAGAAATTCATTGAATTGTGCATAAGCTGAACCATAATTGGAATCTTCCACGACCCTAACTTCGATCAGGTCTTTAAGTGAAAATGATTTTTGATGATTAATTATTTTGTCTTTAATCTCTTCCACACTCCCTGTCCAGCGGATAAACTTTCTGAACATTGGTACCTCTAATTTCTCCCATTGGATATTTTTATCTTTTATTTCCAGGATCATAACTGATTTCCGATCATTCATCTCACTGAAACTCAGGATCACCGGTGAACCAGCATAGCGGATGTGTCCACTTTCTGAAAGTCCCTGTGGACGGTGTATATGGCCCAATGCGATGTAATCAAAACCATGATCGATCTTTATCAAAGACAAGCCACCAAGGTTTCCGACATGGATCTGATGTTCTACATCTGACGCTTCAGTGCCTTGAATAAAAAGATGTCCCATACCTATTGTGACGAGCCCGGGATGCATTTCTCTTGCCATGGCGTGAGATGCTGAATATTTGTCACTCATGGCTTTATTGATATTTTCTGCTAG
Source organism: Candidatus Brachybacter algidus (assembly GCA_016711705.1). Taxonomy (GTDB): domain Bacteria; phylum Bacteroidota; class Bacteroidia; order Chitinophagales; family Saprospiraceae; genus Parvibacillus; species Parvibacillus algidus. The sequence continues at coordinate 206,835 of JADJSK010000014.1, forward strand.
TTGTTCACTAGACATGCCCGCTTCGAAGACTGCAAGTTCGCCTTGACGAATAAAAGGAATTGCGCAGATAACTGCTTGTTGTAAACTGTTTTTATCATGTAAAAGTATAATCTCCTCCTCATGCTTTTCTGAGGTGTGTCCAATCACCCTAATGTCCAGATTCTGAAACAGAATTTTTGGAGAAGAAATAAACCTTCCTGAATCGTGATTTCCGGCGATGATTATGACCTGACAATTTAGTTTGATCATTTTTGCCAACCATTTATTGTACAGATCTACGGCATCCTGTGGAGGATGTTTAGTGTCGAAGATGTCGCCTGCATGTAGGATGCATTCTATATTTTCTTTTTCAACGATGTCAGCGAGCCAGTCCAGGAATAAGACCATTTGGTCGAGTAGGTCTATTTTATTGAGGCGCAAGCCCAGGTGCCAGTCGGCGGTATGGAGTATTTTCATATGTATATTTAAAATATAACATTGACAATATATGATATTTATAAAATTTGGGCAAAAAAAATACGACACTTATTGGTGCAGCATTTGTAAAGTATTATTTGTGTAAGGTAGCTAGTTCATAAATGGATAGATTTTACATCATTATTATTCAATGAAATATTCAACCCACTCCGGGGTTGGGAGCTTGAATTCGTTTACCCCGGGTTCAACCCGGGGTCATTATTGTTAACCCCTATTGGGGTTAGAATTGCAACTATATTGGATTACAAAATTTATTGGCTTGATTATAGTTTTTTGATAGGATAATTTTTTAGATTATTCTCCAGCGAACCTCATTAATTCCTTTTTCAAAAGTTAAATAATCGCCTAAAGTCTGGAACTAAAGAAACTACCAGCTCTCATTTATAATTGACCATTTATAATTTATAATTATTCCCGGTCATACTGACAGCATGCATGCAGCTTATCATATGCTTTATCATCCCCTTTCACTTTATCTGTATCATAACCTACAGAAGCGATTTTATTATGAATGTCAGTCAATTTTGCCTTTTTGTCATCGTATTTTACGGTGATCATTTTGGTATCTTTGTCCCAAACTGCTGACTTTACCCCTTTGACAGATTTAGCAGCTGTTTCGATCTTCTTTTTACACATATCGCAATTTCCGGAAACCTTGAATGTCGAGGTTATTATACCTTCAGGTTGAGGTGTGTAGTTAATTTGTTTAGCAAAACCCACTCCTTCTGCCTTAATCTCATCTCCAACCATGATCTGACGGGGTTCGTAACCTGCTTTTTCCACCAAACCTGTATATTTGTCTTTATCTACTTTGACACCTTTTGCGACATTGAATGTCACCATGCCTTTTTCCAAATCGACGTGAAGGTCTTTTACTTCTTTGGATTTAGAGAATTTTTTCTCTACACCATTAACGCAAAAGCCGCAGCTCATGCCGTCTACTTTAATCTGGACGGGGGTTTGTGCGTTTGATACTGCACCAATCAATAATAGGATTAAAATAATATTTATTTGTTTCATTGGTTTATTTTTTTAGAAAGTGAGAAAGTGAGAAAGTGAGAAAGTGAGAAGGTGAGAAAGTGAGAAGGTGAGAATGTGAGAATGTGAGTCCACCCCCTTGGCCCCCTCCGAAGGGGGACAGCTGCTGCTCATCAAATTACCTTCTATTAAATCAACGGAATTGCAATGTTCAGAAACAGCCTGCGGTTTGGAGCTTGTGAATCTGCTCAATCGTTTATTATTCATTATTCACTTTTCATCATTCATTAATAAATATAACGTATTCCTCCACCTAATGTTTCATTAGGATAGTAGTTATTATTGCCATTTTGGAAAACTGATTTTTGGTAAAATGCTTCGAAGGCTATTCTTCCAAATGCATATTGAATGCCCGGCGCGAGATAAAAGGAAGAAGATTTTGCATTTAGTTGATCTACAAATTCTGTTTCAAGAAATACATTCAACTGACGGATCGGGAAAACATGTTTGAGTAATGGAACACCAAAAGCCACTTTTCCCTGAAAAAAATTGGAAGTAATATAAGGTGATATATCTCTCACAATGCTGATTCAAAAATATCCAATGATACCGATCTTCAAAGATTCCATACCGGCAATGATTCCACCATACGAACCCCAGATTCCTGAGCCGACTGGTTTGATATGCGCGTGCTGTTTGGCTACATAGAAACTATGGGCGCCCTTTACAGCCAACCGAATAGTTTTGCCCTGTAGGTCCTGTTTGAAATATTGGTATTTTCCGGCGATGCCGACATCGGAAAGAATAAAACCGTTTTGTGCCGAGCCAATATATTTTTGAAGTGGCAACATTAATTCGAAAGATAATTTATTGCTTACATTGTAATCTACGGAAGGCATAATGAATCTGCCGTCCAATTTATCTGCTTGCATGTACGAATAAACTACTCGCACTGTACCAACTTGTTGGCCCAGCATAATAGGTTTGTCAGCAAGGATAGGTGGTCCCTGACAATATGCAGATGATAATAGAAAAATAAGTATTATAATTTGAAATAACTTTTTAAAAAGCATTAGTTATTGTTAGTTGCTTTTGTTTAATAAACTGCAAAAGATTATTTTATTCAAATAAAATTAAATTGATCAAGAGTCAAATATTTATCAAACGTATGAATATTTATTAATCGCTTCAAAATCTTCTCCTTTGGTTTCATTTAAATTTTCAATATCAAAATCATCCTGAAGTCCTAACCAAAACTTTGCAGAATTTCCAAAAAATTTACTTAGACGTAACGCAGTATCCGCAGTAATTCTCCTATTGCCTTTTATTATCTCAGAAATACGAGTTTGAGGAATACTTAATTCCTTGGAAAGCCTGTAAGCACTTATTTTCAACGGTTCTAGAAATTCGTAAAATAAGATTTCCCCGGGATGAATATTAGCTAATTTTTCCATATAAAAAATTTTAATGATAATCAATTATTGTAACATTACTCGCAAATCCAGCCTTCCATATGAACATTATTCTCCATTGTTTATTAATTCGAATGCTATAATATGACTTTAAATCCCCAGATAGCTTTTCAAGTCTGTTTGATGGTGGAATTTTTAAATCTGCTAGATTTTGTGAACTATTCAACATCCTTAATTTACGTCTGGCTATCTTCTGCATTTCAAAAGGGAGTGACATTACTCTAGATCCGTTATAAATCATTTGAGTTTCTTTCGACCCGAACGAAATTATCATGATTGTAAATTTACTAACGCCAAAGGTAAGCAATATGTTTTTCTTTTTTTATTCTTCTTAAAGTAATTGTTCTTCATCAAAAAAAACAATCCACCTCACCACCAAAATTCTTCTTTACTTTGCAACCATGAATTATCTTACATTAGAAAATATTAAGAAATCTTACGGGGACAAAATATTGTTCACCGGCCTTTCAATGTTCATCAACGAAGGTCAAAAGATCGCCCTTATAGCCCGAAATGGCACAGGAAAAACCACCTTACTTCAAGTCATAGCCGGACTGGAAGGCAGTGAAGGTGAAAATGCAAAGATCCAGTTTAAGAAAGATCTCCGCATCGAATACCTGACTCAAGAACCAGAGTTTAATCCGGAACATACGGTGATGGATGCCATATTCGCCAGTGAAAATCCTGTACTTCAGGCTGTCAAAGAGTACGAAAGTGCCTTGTTGCATCCCGAAAATGAAGACAGGATGCAGAAAGCCATGAATAAAATGGAGGATCATGAGGCTTGGGATATGGAATCCAAGGTCAAAGAGATATTGACAAAGCTTAAGATCGGTGACTTCGAACTTCAAGTCAAAAACCTTTCCGGAGGTCAAGTCAAAAGGCTTGCATTGGCGAAAGTTTTGATCTCTGAGCCGGAACTTCTTATCCTCGATGAGCCTACCAACCACCTGGACATGGAGATGATCGAATGGCTGGAAAACTATTTGCAGCATCCGGGATTAACATTATTGTTGGTTACCCACGACAGGTATTTCCTTGAAAATGTGTGCAACCAGATCCTCGAACTGGAAAACGGAAACATATATAAATACGCCGGAAATTATTCTGAATATCTTGAAAAGAAAAATGAAAGAGCAGAGAATGATGGTGTAGTCCTTGATAAAAACCGTAAACTTTTCCTGAAAGAACTTGACTGGGTGCGTCGTATGCCTCAGGCCAGATCGACAAAGGCGAAGTCAAGAATAGATAAATTTGATGAATTAAAACAGGAGTTATCTCAGCAAAGAGATGCCACCATGCTTCAAATCAATATAAAGGCAAACCGCCTCGGAAGCAAAATTATCGAAGCGCACAACATCGGAAAAGCTTACGATGGTAAAAAATTATTCAGTGGATTTAGCTATAAATTCAAACGATTTGACAGAGTGGGTATTATTGGGCCTAATGGTACCGGAAAATCCACTTTTCTTCAGATCATCACAGGTGGATTGATTCCGGATGATGGCAAGATCGTCATTGGTGAGACTGTGGTATTCGGTTATTATACGCAGTCAGGGATGAAACTTAAAGAGGATAGAAGAGTCATCGACGTAATCACGGATGTCGCTGAATATATTCCGACTGAAAAAGGTCATAATATCACTGCCGCCTCCCTTTTGGAGAAATTCATGTTTCCAAGGGAGCAACAACAAGTCTTCGCATCACAGCTGAGTGGTGGAGAAAAAAGAAGATTATATCTCCTGACTATTTTGATGGCCAATCCAAACTTTCTGATCCTGGATGAGCCTACGAATGATCTTGATCTGGTTACGTTGAATGTGTTGGAAGAATTTTTGACTACATTCCAGGGTTGTGTTGTTCTTGTGTCTCATGATAGGTATTTTATGGACAAATTGGTCGATCATTTATTTGTATTTGGTCAGGATAATAAGATCATCGATTATCCGGGCAATTACACCCAATATCGTGCTTATCTGGAATTGGAAGAGCAAAATCTTCGTGAAGCAAAAAACAATCCAGTAGAGGTCGTTGCGAAACCTGCTGCTATAGTTTCCTATGAGGACAAAAAGGAGATCCAAAAAGTAGAGCGGGAGATCAAGAAGTTGGAGGAAGAAAAAGCATCTATCACTGAGAAATTTAATGACATGACAATGTCAGTGGAGGATATACAAAAACATTCTACTCGTTTGAAGGAAGTGGAAAGTCAAATCGAGGAGAAAGAGATGAAGTGGATGGAATTGGTGGAAGGGGTGTAGGGGTTAGATGCTAGAGACTAGATACTAGAAGTCAGAAGTTAGAAGGCAGAAATTAGAATGGAGTGAAAAACTAGAGTTGGATTATAACGACTGTAAAATGCAGATAATCTTATTCGGGATAAGAATTTAACTCCGATAATCATAGGCATAAAATAAAATCATTTAGAAAGATTAAGAAAAATAAGTAAGCAAACTTAATAATCGATATTCGTGAATTTAATTTTTGTTAGTTGTAAAGTATTAGATTGCATTATATGATGAAAGAACCAAATGATAATAATATAGCAAAAACTAAATTAAGATTTTATTCTAGTTTTGAAGAGGCCGATGAAGACAATATTAAGAGGATTTTACTTCAGGAACCTCTTGAACGCATTAGAGAAACTGTAGAATTAATATTACGTGTCTATAACACAGACCATGAGCAGTTAAAAAAAAGAGGAGGTTATAGAACATTCAAAATAAGCTTTACAGAATGAATTTATTTATAGATAAACATATTGAAATTATAAAGCAACTTCTTTCATCGGATGTAGATTTCATTATCATTGGAGGGTATTCTGTAATATTTCACGGGTATAAAAGAACTACTGGTGACCTTGATATCTGGTTAAAACCAGATAATTTAAATAGAGATAAATTTATACACATTCTTAGAAATAACAATTTTGAAGATGGTCAAATTGATGCATTATCTGAGCTAGATTTTTCAAATCATTTACTAATTTCAATGGGTGAGGAGCCGGAAAAAATTGATTTTATAACTATCATAAATTCAGTCTCTTTTGAGGAGGCCAATTCCATGAAAATATTTGCTGAGTTTGAGGGATTGAAAATTCCATTCTTGCATTTAAATCATTTAATTTTATCTAAAATGAATACAGGAAGATCAAAAGACAAAACAGATATCGAAGAACTTCAAAGAATTAGAAATATAAGTAATAAATAAACTCCAAAACATCACACCTAAGTGGGCCCCTTTAAACCGGAATCATTGGACCCCTTTGTCCGGAATATTTAATAGACAAGGCACTTTATGTTTTCACAACGGAATAATCTTTAATGCGAATTGCTTTTTATAATGTTCTTTGATGATACTGTTGTTACGGTCCAAAGTTAAAAAAATGCAAAATCAATTCACAAATGTTTAGCCAAATGAAATTGAAAATTGGGAGTTGTTACTGATCCAAAGTAATAAAAAATCAAAACCCTTATTAAGATGGTTTTTAAATTTTTTGCCTAATTTTATCTTTTTATATTGAAACAACATTATGATACTTTATAGATCAATTGGGACTTGCCTATACTGTAATGAGACATTAGGTCAAAAAGAATTAAAGACTCATTTAAACAAACATATTGCCGTCTTAGACGAGGATAAAAATACTAATGATAAACTTTCATTTCTTGTTAAAGTAACCGGTGAATATAAAGATGATCCTCACTTTTTGTACCTGTTGGTGGATGGTGATACAGAATTTGACCTTTTAGATTCGTTTTTACGGGAGATTTGGCTTGAATGCTGCGGACATATGAGCTCTTTTTCACTAAATAAAAAGGATATTTCACAATTTAATTTTGATAAATACTTGGACTTGGATAGTAATGCAAATGAGGAGGATGAAGATGGCGACGATGATTATTACGGATCTTCTGATTTATTTCCGGGAGAAATTCCTTTCAATGTACCAGTTAAAGATGTTTTGATAAAAGGAAGAAAATTATCTTACACATATGATTATGGTTCTACGACATCGCTAAACATCATCACAGAATATGTTTATAAGGCGGAACGAAAGGAATTCATTGATTTACTTTCAAGAAACAAGGATTTTAATTACAGGTGCGATGTTTGTAAGGAAACAGCATTTCTGATTTGCACTTTCCATAGTTATAGTGACCAAGGATTATTCTGCATGAAGTGCGCCAAAAAGCATAAAAAAACATGTAGCGATTTCAGTGATTTTGAAATGCCCATTGTAAATTCTCCTAGAATGGGTGTTTGCGCTTATTCTGGCGGATCTATTGACACTAAGGGTGATGGACCTTGGCAGGGAAAATATGAAATGGAAGAAGAATAATCCAGAATTGTCAGGTTTTATTTGCAATACTTAGTCAAGTCTTTCATGAAATGCTTATATTGGAAAGTACAATAATTTCCATTGATCTCACTAAAAAAAAGAGGATTAAATTCCGTATAAGAATTTAATCCTCTTTATTTTTTTAATAATATTTTTACGAAATTTTATTCTTACTTCGCATTGATTTTTACTACCTTTTCAGCTGTATTGCCCTCATGATCTATGGCTACTTTGAAAGTAATAGCCAATTGTCGTGGCGAAACTACATTGTTGACAAGAAATGTATCAAATGCCACACTATTGCCATGCACATGGTCACTTGAGGTAAATATAGTACTACCATTGCTTAGATCCTTTCCAGTCAACTCATAACCATGTAAGGATGCAGTGCCAGTGGCAGTGCCATGCATAAATATTGTATCTCCGTTAGCATATTCCTGATTTTCCACCGGACTATGGATGTCGAAAGTTACTTTATTTTCTACTTCGTGGTCTTCTTCATCTTTGGTGCAACTAATGATGGAAATAGAAACTAATATCAGAAGTATATATTTTAAATTATTCATGTTTAATTATTTTTTTAAAAGTTATAAATTAATGTTGTGGAGAAGTTTTCTTTTAATCGAACATTTCCGTCTGTCATATGCTGTGATACAGGAAGCTGCACATTGAATCCAAGAGCCATCCTTTTATAATAAAAATCAGCACTTAGAGATGCATTTACACTATTGCCACCAGTGCCATATATCTCCCCTTCTACATCACTATCAGGAGCAGCATACTGATAGTTGAGTCCTGCCGCAGGTAGAATAGAAATGTTTTTCCATTCCTGCCAGAAGAATAATTTCATTCCTACATGTGAACGGTCTCCAAACTGGAAATCGTTTTTGTTTTTCAGATTGAAAGTATAGTTGCCTTCTGTATTAAGCCCGATCTTATCCCTGCGAATGGTATAGATCAGGTTAATAGGAATTGCAAAGGCACCCGTTCCAGGTTGTACATTCATGATGAGGCTGCCATCGTTCTCCGGGATATCATACCTTCCTGTCGGTATCTTTATACCTCCACCTGCCTGTAAGGCATGTTTCCAGGATTTTTCTTCCGTCTCTACAGTATTGATCAGGATATAATTAGCCATAAGGCTGATATCACCTAGCCCCGAATAACTATTCCTTTGGCCTTCTTCGAGTTTGATCGTTCGTTGGTATGGAACAAAATAAAACAGTTGAAGGTGCTTCACCGGATTCCATCTGCCCCAGATCTCTGCATTATAATAGTATTCCGTACTATACTCCGGAAGCTGAGATGCAAAAAGTGGAGGATGTTCTGAATCAAAACTTCTGTATTGCGCCCTCAATCCGATAAAATTACCGGAAAACTGTGGTAAAATACCGAAAGAACGCGCAGTTAGTCCGCAACCACATATGTCGCAGCTTAGAGCCATCGTTGAGTAAAAACTTAGCCCTATGATCATTAAATATTTAATCATCTTAGAATTTGTTTATCAGTTTAGACTTATTATATAGGTGGGTTTATGCTCTTTTTTCAGATGCAACTTCCTATAACAATTAAAACTGTATGAAAGAATTGTAACCGTAAAACATTCGAAGCAATTAAAAAGCTTCATGTAATTAAATTAAGCGATGGGAGGCTTAATTAATACGTCATTAAATGAAACTGAATGATGGGTTGAAGTAAAATAAATAGGATTTCTTGTTTTTTCTAAAGACATAAAAGACGCAGTTCGAATATCTTGATAATTATCAAAAACATCCACACCCATCTTCATAATAATGGTCAGTTGACCTTTGTTTGATTCCTGATCCTGGTGATCATATTTGTTTATTACTTTTATTAAAACACACTTTCCGCTGCACATTAGTGACTCATCAAAGCGATTCTCACATTGAGTGGCGGAGATCATAACACGATTCTCCTGCCACCAAGTGACGATAGTCAGCTTAACTCCAATAGGGCTTAAGAGCAGTAGAGAAAGAAATATAGAAATCGCTATTTTCACGGCGCAAAGATAGCTATTTCTTGTAAGATTAGTGGAGTTATTTATTGATTTAAGATGATTATTTTAAGAAGGCATTTGATTCTGATCTATGCTTGTTAATAAAGTCGGACCAGGAGGATAATAGCAGTCCGTTGGTTAAAACCAGCGGCAACTTATTTGACTTGAATTTCAATCATTTTATAAATGAAAATGCTCTTCGGAAAGTCTTTTTGCTACTCTCCGAAACGCTAATTATTTTGATTATAAATTTATGAAACTCTTATTATAGAATTACAATTAAATTTAATTCAATACTGTTAATTTCTGCTGATATTTTTCACCATATCTATCCACGATAAATACGATATATTGTCCACTTACATAGTTATTTAAACTTAACCGGTAGATACTTCCTGAGAAATCATCCCAACGAAGTTTTAGCAGCTGTAGGTTATTACCTTTAATATCGGTCACCTCTACAGTATAAATATTCGAAGTGTCTTTATCATTTAGTCTGATATTGAACCAATCCTTTGCAGGATTGGGATAGATGCTCATGTCGATACCTCTGACCTGTAGTTTTTCGAGGTTGGAGTATTCGATTTTCCCATCATTTTCTACCATTTTTACCCTGTAATAATGTAGTCTTCCTTGAGGATATTTGTATAAAAACTGGTATTCATATTTATTATCCACTCCTTCATATACTTTTTCTTCTTTGATATCATCAAACAAAAATCCATCAGAACTGTGCTGCAAAACAAATTTTTGAACACCAACAGGATTTTTAGCATACCATGAGAGTGAATGATATCCAGCTTTGACAGTTTCTGCCTTCAGTCTTAACACCTCCACAGAAAGTGGTGGCAATAAACAGTCGTCTGCCACATTTGGATTGACTAATGGTAAGGTCGACCATGTCTCATCGAATACTGCGTTGATCTCCGCTGCCGGAGCACAGAACCAATCCTTGAGCAATGTGGTATAAACCTGCCTGTAATCAAATTGCATGGTTACATTGGTATTTGAATTTACTACTGTCGGTATTACAGGATTACTGCCGACTATGCCACCATTTACATTACTACCGAATAGCAACGTTGGCGCTGCTATTCCATGGTCCGTACCTAATGAATCATTTGATTTGACCCTTCGGCCAAATTCACTGAAAGTCATGCCTAAGACCCGCTCGTCAATTTGAAGAAATGAGAGATCTTTCTGGAAGGCATCTACTGCTTTGGAAAATTTCTCTAAAATATTTGGCATTGTTCCTGTGGTGGGATCTGTAGTATTTATTTGATTAGAATGTGTATCAAAGCCATTAAGTGTAACCAAATACAACCTTGTTTTCAAACCACCTTTGATGAGACGTGCCACGATCTTAAGGTGATCAGCCAGTGTGTTGGAAGATGGATAACCTGTATATTGCTGTGTAACATTGTTGGATGCAGTTTGAATCGCAGTAGCATAGGCATTGGCTGACAGTGCGACCTGCCTGATATATGTTAGTTCATCACCATAATAAGTATCCGGAGCAGAATCCTGGATTCCATTGATGAGATTGTAAAAACTACTAGTATTTTCTAATGAATAACCCAGGACGCCATCATTGCCCCAGAAGACTTGGGATACACTATTGCCTATCTGAATGGCAAGTGGATCGGTCATACTTGGATTTGGGTATCCATTGGGAGCTCCAGGATATTCGTTTTCAAGGTAACGTCCTGACCAACCGGTGTTCAAAACTTCACCGCTATCCGAACCTGACATCCATATATCTGTTGACCTGAAATGAGAAAAATTCTGATTGGCGTAGGCGACTGACTGCACGATAGAGACCTTGCCTTCATCATACATATTTCTAAATTCTGCCATTTTGGGATGCAGACCGGTGGCGTTGTTTCCATTCAATCCAAGAATTGAGGACTCCGGGATGATGATATTACTACGTGCATTGGCAAGATTGGTATATTGATCTCTTGGGAATACCATATTAAGACCATCGCAACCTCCGGCGAACTGTATCATGACGAGTACTCTATCTGTTTCTACAGCCGGTAGCATATTCAAGAGTGATTTGCTGGTGAGGGCATGCATAGAAAGGCCGGGAATAATAGCAGGTATACTTACTATAGGTAATGATTTTATAAAACTTCTTCTTTTCATTTTCGACAGGACTTTTAATAGATTATAAAAAAAATTACATCAGCTGGTATTCCGGCATGCTCATGATGTATTTGTAAAGATTGGTCAGTCTGGTATTGACTATGTTGAGGTATGTCGGATTGCTTGGAGCACTGATATAGTTGGCCCAGGCTGTTGTCCAGTAGTTGTCAGTTGTTTGTCCTGTCAAAAGAAAATCTTTGAGGAAAGTCTTTATTGTTGCAGAAAGATCTTCCCTAAGCATGATGTCTATGACTTCTTGTATGAGTGCATTCGGATCTCCCGGATTGGAAAGCGTCGCTGTAAAATTGAGAATGTACAATTTCATCGAGTATCCCTGCACCGTATAACCAGTAGAAGCCATTTTATCTGAAAACTTATTCCGTTTCTGAAGCGTATTGGCACTTATCCAGATGCGATGAAATGCCGGAGACTGATAGTATGGATTCCATCCTGCCACATTCGGTGGGTTAGTGATTTCCTGATCTTGCAGAATTGCCTCCGTCCTTATTCGATTGAATACTTCATAATACTGAGCTACCTGACTTGTGGGTGGTAGAGGCATTGAAAATTCTCTGCACATTCCGACAAGATAATCCACAGGGCTTTTGATCATTCCACCATTAGCCAATACGTCATAAAAATGTTGACTCTTGAATAAAGTTTTGAGCACAGGTGCGATCTCATAATTACCGTTTTTAAACATGGTAGCTAGAGGTACGATCACATTATTTTCTATTGTAGCATCAATGTTGTAGTGAACGAAAAATCGATATATTTCTCTACAAATAAATCTTGCTGTCTCATCTCTTGCGAAAATCATTGTTAATAAAGCGTCTATCTCAGCGAGTGCCGCAGCCTCCGTGGCGCCACCTGTGATGACGGTTCCACCATAAAAACCGGGAAAAGTCTTATTGTTAGTGTCATGTTTAGACGGATCAAAGTAATAAACATCACTTGGGGGATTGGTACTAATAGTTCTGAAACCTGTTAGTACTCTGCCAGCTTGCTGCACATCAGATTCTGAGTACCCTTCCCCTACACCTAGTGTAAACAATTCTTGTAGTTCCCTGGCGTAGTTTTCATCCGGAGATGTTTTGGTGTTGTAATGACCATTGAGGTAACGTAGCATTTGAGGATCCAATGTTGCTTTTTTGACTAGATCCTTGTAGTTTCCAAGACAATTTTCACGGTAAGTCTTTACGTTAATGTACATCCAACGCGCTTTTTCCACTGCTTCGAAGGAGGTAACAAGCAAGTTGTGAAAAAATAGGGTCATTTTTTCAACGATGGATTGATTTTGGTTGAACATCTGAGAATGCCACCAATTATTCAGGGAGGAATTCCGGCTATATTCCAAATCGCCAAAGTTGGCATTGACCCATGTCTGACCTGCAGGAACATCAGGATCATTTTGATTATATGCTTGGGTATAGTTGTTGAGAGGAGGATCAGGTTGAACAATTAGTGGTGATATTAGTATATCGACAGCTTGTGTTATTGTCATGTTGGCGAAAAAATCAACGTCTGACTTTTTAGCACCGAACATAGTTCGTTTAACTAGATGGCGGACTTGTTTCTTTGTCCATGGGCCGCTGTATTGTGCAAGGCCAGATGTTGGCGTTGGTGACATCTGCAAAGCAAGAAGATTGTCGAGTTCATCCAACTTCTGCTGATTGGGATGATTCGCTACTTCTTTGATAGATTGTGGAAAAAGGCGCTCTCGTAGTGACATAGCACATGATTTATTAAATGAAAGTATAATATGATCCAAGGCAATACACCTGAATCAAAACCGGTCAAAATTAAAAGTGTGTGTAGAGTGCAACCAAACTGCTGCCAATGAATGCTAATAATGCTTAGGTAAGATCAAATTTTCTTTGATTATCTTATCGTCAAATGTACACAATATATTGAAGTAAAAAAGTTTTCAGACTAAAAATACAGTAAAACCATTAGAAAATGAATTGCATCTAAATAATTATGAATGAGTGAGTTGTGGGGAGGAGATGAGAGACGAGAGGGGCGGCCGGTTGGAGTAGAAGGTTGATGATTGAAGGTGAAAAGGTTAGGAGTTAGAGAGTTAGAAGGAGTGGTAATTTAGCAGTTATAGACATCCTAAAATCTTCGCGTTCAATAGCCCTTGACTTTAGTCAGGGAGAAAAGAAAATCAGAAGTCAGAAGTCAGAAGTCAGAAAAAAAATCACCTATTTCGAAAAATTATTAATATAAATATTCAATTTCTCCTGCATGCCGGATTGAAATTTTACAGTTTTATCCTGACCAATTTTCTTCGCAAGTTTCAAGGCTTCGGCAGCACATGGCGATGTGCCGGGGATATTTATTAATCTTGCCACGATTCTGTTGGCGTCATATGTTTTACTTTCCACGGAGATGTTCATTTTTCTAAGTGTTTCTGTGCATTCCAACAATTCTTGCTTCTTTGTTATTTCAGTTATTTTCTTTTGAGCTGCTTCATAACACTTGCTTCTCTTTGGAATGTATTTTAGACTTGCAGATTGAACATATAATTTATCGTCCGGGTAAGTTTTGGACATTACCTGCTCACAATTTTGTACATACTTTTCATTGAGAATTGCATTTATTGAATCAAGCTGAGCGGGAAAATTCTTTGCGTTATTTGCGAATTTATTCCAGGCATCCTGCATCGCTTCCACCTGACTTGGGCCCTTGCCTTTTATTATTCTTTCTGAGGTATACTTTTCATCTCCGTAATTAGAATAAAAATTGGTCGTGTACTTATAATCATAGTAATAAATTGATTCCATCCCTTCTATTACTCTATTGCCAATCTCATTAAATCTAACATCAAGTTTTAAAGAACTATGGCCATGAAAATTAAAGACTTTTGAAAAGGACGGCATATAGTTATTTTTTCCACCGTGCTGACCATTATTGATAACACTTAGTGCAAGGGTAAATTTATTTTCATCCACTTCATCCTGAGCAAATAAAAAATTCAACGAAAAAAATAACAATCCTGCGGACAGTATGAGATGCTTCATTACTTAGATTTAATTGAAATGACAATATTGTTACCATTGTATGTGGTACTGGTCGTAAGGCCTACATTGTTTAAATATTTTCTAAAATCACCTGCGAATTTTGAAAGTCTGAAATTATTTCCTTCATCATCTCTAAGTGGAACCTTAACAATATCGAAGAAAAGTTTGGTTGAAGTGATACCCTGGATGTGGTAATAATTTTTGAATGAATGAGCCTGGATCCATGTTTCAATTGCTTCAGATAATAGGTCACCATCTTTTCCTACCTCGGATTCGAAATTGAATTTTGATCCTTCTTCAATTCCAATATTCATCGTCACTGTTCTTCCATTGCTTACGATGTCATTGAATTTTGAGTTTATGGTATTTAGGAAATTTTCAATTTCTTTTTCAAGTGCTTTTTGAACTAATTGATCAAAATTGTCCGTATAGAATTTCTGTGAAGTGGATACTTTATTTGCAAATGATTCACCTGAAAAAGCATCATATGCGGTCATGATCACAGTTGCACTATTTCCTGTGGACGACTTGTCTTTTGTGGCTTCCACTTCGACATATATATCTGCACCGGAATTGCGGATCACATCGTCTTTGTCAGACTCTTCCTGGCCATCCTGAAGCGCTGCGGTATTGGCTGATTGCTTTAATTTTCCTCTTAGATCAATGGTGTTTACTCCTCTGGAATCAAATCCTTCTTTAACCTTGGTTACTGCTATCCGGACCAACTCGTTTTTTTCATAAGCATCTCTCAATTGCACACCTTTCGGTGCAAAAGGAATGACCATGATTGTTGGTTGGATATTTTTATTCATATCTGCCTGCACTTCATTTTGTGCATGAAGCAAATTCACAAAAGAAAATATAATTAAAAATGCAATTATTCTCATGAGTTTTATTTAATTAATTTGGATTAAATTCCGAACTTTCTGATTAATCCCTGACTTTCCAGGTCTTTTCTTAAAGCAGACAGGTCAATTGTAATCAATTGCGTGATGGCAGTTATGCCTTTTTGATTGTTAGAATTAAGTGTAGATGATTTTACAATATATTTGACGTAATTACTATTAATTAATTGGTCAAATTCAGCCTTGTGCTTGGACATGAATGTACCTTCATTTTCGATGAGTGGGGTACGCAAATTGCAATCAGGAATTCCTTTAAATAGTATATTCTCAAAAGCATTTCTTTCGGCGAAATATACAGCACCTGATAAGTCTGAAGCTCTTGCAGTCGATCTCAGTGTAATAACTGATGAAGTAAAATTTTCGCATTCAACTTCGCCAGTCCTGGTGAATTGTAATTTTTTAGCAGGAGCACAGGAAATTAAAAAAGTAATTATTACAAGATAAATTATTCTCATTTCAGACCATTTAATTTTCCAAGCTTACTATTCATGTTGTCTATTTTTCCAAAAATTCCAACTTTTTCTGAAAGTCGGACTACGACTTTTTTACCCGCTTTAATCGCTTCATAGATTTCTTTGTCTCCATCTTTCACTTCTCTTCTCTCTGTCCTTCCTTTCGCATCATCAAAGGCTTCATTAGTGGCTTTTAACTCCCCGATCTTAGTTCTTCTTTCTAATTCTTTGCCATTTACCTTTTCTACATTTACTGAAAATACTTCAAGTTTTTCGACATGCGTAAATCCAAGTGGAGAGTACAATAACAATTCCTGAGCTTTTCCTTTCTTTTCCTTCGTGATCGTAATTACTTCAATGTTTAATTTTAAAGCATCTAACAATGAATTATAAACCACAGGGTAGCGGTCATCTGCATTGAACGAGCCAACGACGCTGCCATTTTCAACATTGGAAACTTCGATTTTTTCTTTACTGGCTGTCAAAAGGTAATTAAGGCCTTGTTCTTTTACTTCAAATTTATCATTGATGAATTGCTCTGATTTATATTTCTCTCTAAATTTCCCAATCAATTCTTTGTTGCTGATGTCGTAAAGTTTAACTCCACTCATCTTATTAAAATACAATTCCATCGTTGCGTTGAAATCCGGATCCGGTGTGTTTACACCAAGATTCATTACATTTTTTTGATCAACGATCTTATCACCATAGCCTTGACTTCCGATCTCATAATACAATTGTTTGCCAGCTGCAATAGCTTCAGCAGCGTCCTTGCCACTCTGGAAAGGTGCACGGCTGAAAATAATGGATCCGTCTTTTTCTGTATTCCCTACAAACAAACTTACCATCGTGGAATAGATGTAATTATTTAAGGTGTCCAATGTAAATACTGATGTATAAGCAGCTACGTAATTGGATCCTTTTCTCAGGTATTATTTTGAATTTATTTAATTTTTCCTTTGAAACTTCAGGATTCTGGACTTTAGAATAGCTTTCATCCAATAAGTGCAATTGTTCATTGACGAAGTAACGGTTGATCACTTCACCTTTTTGTTTGAAGAAACCTTCCATCTTAGGGCTATGCTCCAGTATCAATTTATCATACAAAGCTGCATATCTTTTTGGATCTTTAGTCTTAACTGCGTCAGGATTACCGCCGAATAAAGCTTTCCAGTTTGTAATATTTATTCTGCTTTTAAATGGCGTAAAATGATCTTCCTCCAGTTTCAAAGTTGCCTTTGAATTTTGTACGATCTGTGACGTTTCCAGGTCAGTTGTTTTAGAACGAACCAATATATTTGGGTTTAACTGAAAGAATACTCCGGTTACATTTTTATTTGTATCTAAACTCACCAAAAGATTCGGTTTGTATGTTTCCAATAGATCGTAACTGAATTGTCTCATATATTTAGCTGTCTTTTCTTCCTTATTGCCATTCAATTGAGGAAGATAAGAAAGTTCTTTTTCAACATTGTAATTGTAAAAGTATAAGTCGTAGCCATAGTTTTTGCCAAGTTCGGCGATCAGATTTTTATTTACTTCTTGCCAAGCGGGTCCACCGTTTGCTTTTGTGAAGACATAGGCGACACTTCTATCCTGTGCCACTAAGGACAATGTGAAAGAAATGATCAAGATAAAAATGAATGTAAATTTAGTAGTCATTTAATTTTTTGGTATTAGTTTACAATTGAGTTGTTTTCCGGCATTCATTCTTTTAGAGACTTCTTCACCGCCTTCCATGATCTCCACCACGGAAAAATTATCGTCTTCGACAAGCAGGATTTCTGCCATGCCGACTTTTTCATTTCTTTTAAGGGTCTTATCTCCCAGTTTCTCTTCTACAGTTTCGAAGATTTCCATTTTATATCCTTTTCGGACGTTTTGGTTTTTGCCGACAGCGACGAGTACTTCTCTTGCTTTATCGCCTTTAGATTTTAATATCCGAACTAAAGGGATTTGAATGCCGAAACATTTATCATTAAGAGATTGAATGAGGATAGAAGAATAATAGTTAATGGCTCTGGCACCTTTACCTTTGATATCCGTCTCGGCTTTGCAGAAGACTGTTCCGCCCTCTACTTCATAGACGATGACAGATACGGAGTTAGTTGCAGCCAAATATTTTGGCATCATAATATAATCCATCCCTTCCTGCTTGCCTTGATTAATAGTATAACCATCCATGAAGGTTTCATTTTTCTGCCTTTCCAGTTCTTCGTTAATTACTTTTTGGTTGCGTTTGTCGATAATGACAAAGTCCGGATTTCCTGAATAGGCATATATAAGTTGGCTGGAAAGGGAAGACAAGCTGTTAAAATCTTCTGTATTTAGGCCGAGACCTGCTGCCACTGCATTGTTTTTAGCAGTATAGTCCTTGAGGTCTATTTCGTATATTCCGAGCCGTTTTGGAGTGGACTGTCCATTCGTGTGGAAATGTATTCCAAAACAAAAACAAAAAATAAATATATATATGCTACTTGAAATGAGCGATTTGTATTGAATCATTTGTTAATAAGTGTTAATAAAGAGTTTAAGGGCCGCAAATGTAACATAAAAAAGTTTGGAAAGGGCCTTTCGGTTCTTTATGACCAATATTTTAACATTTGAATGTTGTAGCTGGATTTGATCAATATTTATATTTAGAAAAACGCAGCCACAGAATTGAAAACATATATAGAGGATTTACGAAAATAACCATCGATGTTAAGTTGCTTTAACCAGGAATTTTTCCTTTAAGTCAATTCTTATCCAAAGGATCTCAATAAAATAATGTGTGCAATAAGCACCAGGGATAGCAGCGGGCACGACCGACGCAGGAGGGATGTAAAGCGGATAGTCCGGTCCGCAGGAGGTGCCGTAAATGTGTGATGTATGATGTTTGATGTTTTTTATAAGGAGATAAGCTTTATTAAATGTGTCATTCAATTTCCTCACTTGAAAGTTTTATCGGGTACTCAAGGTCACGAGTTAAAAACTCGCGCCAGCCTACAAAAAACTCACATCAGCCTGCGTTAAAAACTCGCGCCCAATGTCATTAAACTAAGGCCATATGTTCATTCAAAATATCTCAGTGCGCTGCACCTTGAAGCAACCTTAATACGAATTCTATAAAGATTGTGGTGCGCTGCACCTTGAAGAAAAGCAAAGGTGCAGCGCACGGGAATATTTATAGAAATAAATTTGATAGCTTGTCAGGTGCAGCGCACCGAAATATTGTCTGCAATAGATTATTGATTTTAATTGCTTAACTTAATGACATTGAACTCGCGCCAACCTACATAAAAACCCGCGCCATCATACTTTAAAAACTTGGACCATCATTCGTTAAAAGCCCGCTTCACCTTCCCTTAAAAACTTATATCAGCTTTCAATAGAAATTTTTGCATCATTCAATAAAAATTCAAATTATTGACCTCGAAAGTACGAAGTTGGCAAAACTCAATTCCCACAATACTTCACATACGATATATTTATATTATATATATACTTGTAAATAAATTATTTATACTTTGCGAAAATATATCATATAAAACACATTAGAAATAATTGTAATGTGTACCTTTGATTTTCGAAAGGATAAAAAGTGCATGTTTTATTCTTTCTGCCTCCCTCAACAGTAAAAAGAAAAATATCAGAATCGGATACACCGCTTCTGTATTCATATTTTTTAATCAACAACATTTCAGTCTTATGAAGAACACTACAATTTTTAGCTTCCCCGTGAAGCCACAAGACGGTTATCGAAAGTATTTTTTCAATCGGTATGCTATCTTTTTATTACTACTCATGTGCTCCCTGGCATCGCCCAAGGCAGCTTTCAGTCAGTATTACAATGTTAACACAGCATGCAGTAACGTGCCGTACAATGATATATCATTGACAGGTACTGCATTAACGCTCAATCCTGACAATATTACTTATGATTCTAATTTACCATTCGATTTTCAATTTTTTGGGCAAAATTATGTACAGCCTAATATAAAGGTTAGCACACATGGCTATATAATTTGGAACACAAATACCGGACTATTGGCGATTGATAATCAATCACTTCCTATAACAGATACAGATCTAACCCCTGGCGGAGGAATATTTCCAATGTGGGATTACATGGGTTATTTTATAGCACCTGGTACAGGATTACAAACTAAGATTGATGGTATAGCCCCAAACAGAACATTTACAGTTCAATGGACTAATTTATCTAAGTTTCTAGTTCCATTTGCAGTGAGTACAGGAACTGTAGGCTTCCAGGTCGTATTCTATGAAAGCACTAATGTGATAAAATACATATATAATGACACCTATTTTGGTGCCACCTACCAGGAAGGTAGCGAAGGTAACAACGGTGCCAGTGCAACCATAGGATTACAAAAAGGTAATGCTCCGGGTAGTTATTATCAAACTTCTTACAACAACTCTATATTGCTTGAGAATACTCAATGCGTATCCTACACACCTTCTCAGACAACTAATGGTTGTACAATGGCATGTAGTACAAGTAATATAAGTATTCCGGCAAATTGTCAGACAACTTTGCTTGCGGAAGATTTTCTTACTTCTGCCAATAACTGCGCCACCTCTTATATCATCCAATTGCTTGCTACTGAGACTGGACCTATCCTCGAACAGGGAGTAGATTCATTAATAGCTGATGGTATAGATATCAATAATGTTCCTTATCCATTGGTAGGGCAAACCTATGTAATCAAGATCATTGAAAATCTGATCTCCGGTGCTCCAAACATGTGTTGGAACTACCATAATTTTGAAGATTATCTACCTCCGGTCATTAACTGCCGCAATGCAGACACAGTAATTTGTTATGAACCTGCTGTATTGTATTCTTTAGAAGGAATTTCTGACTGCTCAGGTGCTATTACTGCACATGTGATCGATTCAGTCTATACACCTTATACATGTGAAGATGATGACTTTCTATTGGGTCGCATCATCAGATCTTATTATCTGGAAGATGAATCGGGTAACCAAAGTGCTGTTTGTAATGATACTTTATATTTAGCACCGCCTTCCTTGGATAGCGTGGTATTTCCTCTAAGCGTACTTGACTTAAGTTGCAGCGTTCCTTTTGCAGAAGATGCTGATGGACATCCGTCCCCTAGTCAGACTGGATATCCAGTGATAGGTGATGCGAGAATTCCAATATATGTCAATAATCTATCCCTTGTATGTAATATTACTGCATCTTATCATGACAATGTCGTGCCTGCCGGATGCAATACCAAGTACATGCGTACATGGACTGTCTACTATTGGAGTTGTGACGGCGAACAGGAACTTAACTACCTGCAGACCATCATGGTCAATGACCTGACGCCTCCTGTAGTCACCGCCCCTGCAGATGTTACGATTGCAGCCGGGCCTAACTGCTCAGCGAGCTACTTAATTCCACCTGCCAGCATTGTCGATGACTGCGGTCATTTAGGTACTACTGTCGTGACACATCCAAATGGTGTGACTCCACAAAACGGTGGATTTACGATCAATAATGTACCAGTTGGTATCTACAACATTATATACAGCGTCAATGACGGATGTGGACATATATCCAGAGACACCATGGTATTGACTATACAAGATCTAATATCTCCTGCAGCTATCTGCAAAAATGCTATTGTATCTCTTGATAATACAGGAAACGGAAGAATGTTTGCTTCTTCTATTAATAATGGTTCCCATGATAATGGATGTGGAGGAGTAACCGTAAAAGTTAAAAGAATGTTGCCTGATTGCAATGGTTTGCCAAACCAATCAGATGTATTCGCTGATTATATCGACTTCTACTGCTGCGATGTGGCTAACAATCCGATCATGGTCATCCTGGAGGTTACTGATGCAGGTGGTTTGAAAAGCACTTGTATGGCGGAAGTGACTGTACAAAATAAAAATAATCCTATCGTAGCTGCTACATTGCCGAATATCATAGTTCCGTGTGGTACAGTATATGATGTGAATAATCTTTATCTGACCTTTGGCAAATATGTGATAAGCCAGGCTACCAGAGATTCTATTATAATAGATGGCGTCTATAAAGGTCTTGATGGTTTGATCACCGGAGTGTGTGACGCTAATATAGTGGAATTAACCCCTGAAGTAAACATTGGTACATGTGGCTTTGGCACGATCGTAAGAAAGTTCAGCTACTCAGGTAATGGCAATCCGCCTATCATCATCTTCCAAAATATTACGATTAATTCAGCTGGAGTAGAATTAAAAGCAAGTGATTTCATTGCACCATTGGATTATACTTCTACTAATGACGCTTGTGATCCGGGTGATATCATCGATCTAGGTCCGCTTTATGAGCCAAGATTGAAACCGGGTGTTGAAGGTTGTTACAACTTAATGACAAATTCTGAGGATCAGGTTTTTGCAGGACAGGGAGGAGCTTGCTTCAAAATCGTCAGAACATGGACTATTCTTGACTGGTGCCTTGCTGAGGCAAAAGGACTTGCTTATGCTCAGGAGCATGCTATACATTTTGTGCACTCCATCGTCATCATGAATACGACTAAACCAACTTTTGCACCACATGCAGATCAGGCAGAAACAACTTTGATTTGTGATGGAAAAGAAGTTACAGTGACTACATCTGCTACAGATGATTGTCCATCAAACTATCTTGTATATAACTGGCAAATTGACTATAATTTCAATAATGTAAATGCTACATGGGATGCATCAGGCAATGGTAATTCATTCACAAGATTCATGCCTATAGGTCATCACAGAGTTCATTTCGCTGTAGTAGATGGTTGTGGAAACCTGACGGATCAGTTCTTCTTCGTGAATGTGGTCAATAATAAGCAACCTACACCGCTTTATAAAAATTTGGTTGTAGACCTAATGGCCAATTTGACAGTGGCAATACCGGCTAGATTGTTCAATGCAGGTTCTACTGGTGCATGTCCAGGTAGCACTCCGCTTAGATTTTCTTACACGAGTAATCCTGCAGATAGTATAAAAATATTTGACTGTTCATTCGGTGTCGATGTGCCGTTTGGTGTAAATATTTATGTAATTGACAATAATGGCTTAGTTGATTTTGCAACTCCAAGTCTTACATTGAATGACAACATTGTTCAGTGTCCTGACAACATAACGCTTATCTCAGGTAGAATCGTTACTGAAGGTGCACAAGGTATCCCTCAGGTAGATGTGAATGCACAAGCGAGTATGATGAAGCAAACTGACTCTAATGGTGAGTATAGATTTAATAATGTACAATCAGGTACCACATACAGCATAGAACCATCTGATGATAAAGACCCGCTTAATGGTGTCACTACAGGTGATATTATTAAGATTCAGAACCATATTCTGAATAAGAAAGTATTGGATTCTCCTTACAAGTTGATTGCAGCTGATGTCAGTGAAGATAAGCAACTATCAGTTTCAGACATCGTCATGATCAGAAGATTGATCCTAGCTAAGATCGACCAGTTTAGCTCAGGTAAGAGCTGGAAGTTTATCGATGAATCTTATACATTCCCGAATCCTGCAAACCCTTTGAATGCTGATTACCCGCAATCAATAGATGCAGCAACAACCGGTATAAAGAATGATGTTAACTTCATCGGTATAAAAATGGGTGATGTAAACGGGGACTTTACACTAAGTCTTGATGGTGGAAGTTTAGAAGTGAGAGAGAAAGCTTCACTTACGATGGAAGATATCTCAATGGTTCCAGGTCAAACTTACAATGTGGCCATCAGCAATGATGACCTTAATAAGATCGCAGGTATTCAGGCAGCTTTTGAACTTAGCGCAGGGGTAAGACTTGAAGGAATCTCAAGTAATTTATTCACAGTAAGCAATGAAAATTATTCATTGAATGGCAATAGATTAATGTTGAGTATCGCGGATATAAGAGGCAACGAAGCTAGTAAAGAAGTATTTACCTTCGAATTGAGTGTGGATAAACCGATGAAGCTTTCTGAAGCTATCAGCCAGAATACTGAAGCTACTTTAAAGTCAGAGATTTATAATGAAGTTGGTGATGGTACTGCTTTTGAAATCAAATTCACCGGCAATAAATCAGGCTTAATTGTAGAGCAGAACGTACCGAATCCATTTACTGATCATACACAAATCTCTTTCATATTAGATCAGGAAGATCTTGTGACATTGAAAGTATATGACATCAACGGAAGAATCTTGAAATCTTCGAAAGGAAATTATGCCAAAGGCAGAAACACTATTTCAATCATTAACAATGAATTGGATGCCAATGGAGTATTATTCTATGAATTGACCACTGCACAAGGTTCAGTGACCAAGAAGATGATCAAATTAAAATAATTGTAGTTTAAGTTTTTCTAAGTCGGACTGTAAACCGTGCTTGGGCAAAAAGCCTGGAAGATTTCTTCCGGGCTTTTTTGATATCAGGTATCAGATACTAGATTCTAGAGTCTAGTATCTAGTGTCTAGCATCTATTTCATGTGTTTAGTGCATTATTCCACTTTTTTCATACTTTTGCATGCCTTAAAGACAAATATTTTGGAGAAACAGTACACCAATTCTATAATGATGATCCGTCCATCGAACTTCATGTACAATGAGGAGACGGCCGTCACCAATGCCTTTCAGTCTGATGACGAAGGGGGAAAATCAAATAGTATAGGTAATGCAGCAGTCCAGGAATTCGACAATTTCGTTCTTCAGCTTAAAGCAATCGGTGTCAATGTGATCGTAATGCACGACACTTTGAACCCTATAAAGCCTGATGCGGTATTTCCAAACAACTGGATCTCCTTCCACGGCAACGGGACACTCATCACTTATCCCATGGCTACTGCCAACAGAAGAATAGAAAGAAGAGAGGATATCATAGATGCTTTAGGACTTATTTTCAAGGTCAACCATCGATATTCTTTTGAATCATCTGAGGACGACGACCAGTTTCTGGAAGGAACAGGAAGTATGATTCTAGATCGTCCAAATAAAATAGTGTATGCTTGTTTAAGTCCGCGTACAAACATATTTCTATTGGACAGATTTTGTTTACTCATGAATTATCAATTGGTATCCTTTTTTTCCACTGACCAAAACAACAAGGAGATCTACCATACCAATGTGATGATGGCCATCGCTGATAAGTATGCCGTGGTATGCCTGGAAAGTATTAAGGATGAGGATAAAAGAAATGAGGTTATTCTAAGCCTTGAAAACAGTGGAAAAGAGATCATAGAAATAAGCTTTGATCAGGTGCTTCAATTTGCAGGCAATATGCTGCAGGTAGAGGGTAGTGGCGGTCAAAAATATATGGTTATGTCAGAGCGTGCATACAATTCACTAAGCAAAGAGCAGATCAATGCAATTGAAATGTATGATAAAATCCTTTCCATTCCGATCAATAATATTGAGAAATATGGTGGCGGAAGCGTCAGATGTATGATGGCTGAAGTATTCCTTCCTAAGAAATAATCAAAGAAATAGCAAAATTTAAAACAAAATATTTATTTTTATTTATAAATAGCGACCTGTCACAAACTCGTTGCAACAATTAACTAAAAGACAAAGCATGAATAGTATAGGAAAAGAGCAGGTTAAAACCAAGGCAGATCCGTATAAAATTCTTCTTACTGAAGACGAGATACCAACTCATTGGTACAATATACTGGGAGATATGAAGACGCAACCTCAGCCCACGTTGGATCCTGAGAATAATCAACCGGTCACTCGAGAATATTATTCGAAGTTATACTCTCAAGGATGCGTAGACCAGGAATTTTCTACTGAAAAGTGGATCGAGATCCCTGATGAAGTGCGCGATTTGTACAAGATCTGGCGGCCAACTCCACTTGTGAGAGCCAAAAGATTGGAGAAGATATTAGGCACTGATTGCAAGATCTACTATAAGAATGAAGGTGTTAGCCCAAGTGGTTCACACAAGACTAACTCGGCTATACCTCAAGTATATTATGCTGCAAAAGATGGTGTCAAAAAAATCATCACGGAGACAGGCGCAGGTCAATGGGGAAGTGCAGTAGCTTTTGCAGCACAGTTATTCGGACTGAAATGTGAAGTATTCATGGTTCGTGGCCCTTATAATCAAAAACCAAGTCGCCGTCGTCTAATGCACTTATGGGGAGCACATGTGACACCTTCACCTAGTGATCAAACTTCAGTAGGTAGAAAGCAACTTGCCGAGAATCCTGATTCAAGAGGTTCACTGGGTACCGCCATTTCTGAAGCGATCGAATATGCTTCACGAGATGCCGGATCTAAATATGTAATCGGCAGTATCCAAAATTTTGTTTTATTGCATCAGACAGTTATAGGACAAGAATGTATCACTCAATTTGGCAAAGTAGATGAATTTCCGGATACCATTATAGCACCACTGGGTGGAGGTGCGAATTTCGCAGGTATTGCTTTTCCTTTTATGGAAAGTGTGTTGAACGGAAGTAAAAAAATCAAGTTCATCGCCAGCGAACCAGCCACCTGTCCAAAACTTTCAGAGGGAGAGTTTAGGTATGATTATGGTGATGTAGGCAAGAAAACGCCGTTATTCCCAATGTATACGCTTGGGCATGACTTTATGCCTGTGCCAAATCATCTAGTAGGCCTAAGATATCATGGTGCCGGATCGATCATTTCTCAACTTACAAAGGATGGCTTTATCACGGCACTTAATCACGATCAGAAAGAATGCTTAGAAGCAGGTATTCTATTTGCAAAGGCTGAAGGACTTGTTCCTGCGCCGGAGAGCACACACGCTATAGCCTCAGTGATCCAGGAAGTTAACCTTGCTAAAAAGGAAGGTAAGCCAAAAACTATTTTGTTCAACTTGTGTGGTCATGGTCATTTCGACCTGCATGCGTATGAGAGTTTTATGGCGGATAATTTTCAGATATGAGATTTAGATGCTAGAGGTTAGATGCTAGAAGTCAGAAGTCAGAAGTCAGAATGAGGCTTCTTGGAGCAATTACTGATTACTTTAGGACAACTTGTCATTTTCTAAAGCGTGAGGAGGAAGAATTCTGAATTTAAATCATTAATCGGTGCATTGATCATTGATAACACAAATTTTAGACTTGTCATTGATGGCATGGCTTTTAAACCATAACATCATTAGTCGAAATCAACAAGAACCCCCGATCGAAATAATTGTAAAGTCGCCATTTGTTAAGATGTTTATATATCCTTCCGGAGCAGAAAACCATAAGTCAACTGAATTTTCCTCAACCTTTTGTCCTCTCATTTCATACATTCTTTCGTTATATGGTTTATGATCTTTCAATTTCCACATTTCAAATTCTATGTATATAAAGAGCAATGCCTCATTGGTAGTAAGATTTGAGAAACAATAAGAAGCACTATATCCTTTTTCGGAATTACCGGTAGCCACTATTACATTTTCTTTAAATTGAAAATACCTGGTAATGTCATCTAAATAATTGACCTTAATATTGTAAGTATCTTTTTTAATTAATGTGTTCGTGCGCAATAAATAATCTTTTATATTTTCATGAGTAACACCATCATCCGCATCGCTTAGTAGCTTCATGACAGGATATTTTGATAGAAATCCTGAATAAATATAAGCTATTTGGCCTTCATGTGATATCGCAATAAATTCACCTTTTAATTTAATATCGGCCCGATAATCTCTATAAAAATACTCGTCTTCAAAATAAAGGGGTGAACTATAATGTAATGGTCTGTCATTTTTAATAGAATTTATTAAATCATCATCCATTTCTTCAGACTTTACAATAAATCCTTCCAATATCAATGTGTAAATTACGCTGCTTTCAAAATAATTTTTCTTTACTTCTTCAATTTTTTCTCCATAGTTTAATTTTCCAATAATTTCTGAATTGGAATTAGGCGCTTTTCTGATATTTATTCCATTAACAGCCCAGACGTAATATGACTCGGCGCTTAAATTACAATTGAAAATAACTAGAAAAATAAGTGAAATTAAAACTTTCATAATTTGTAGCATTTATTTTCATTAAAGATAAAGCTATACTGAGAGTCTTGTAAAATAACTTATACGCTGATTAACTTTAACTATTATATTTTCGACTTCATCCTTCATGAATCAAAATAGATAGGATTAATAATCGAAGCCTGCAGCCCACTCTCGCGTTCGCTACTCGCCGTTCGCCGTTCTCCGATTTTTCATCTTTCATCAAAGCGTTATTCCCACTCTAGCAAATAAAAACGTCCCGCCAAATCCCATCTGAACAGGATCCCATGCACCACCACTTTCTGTCAAACTTGGTTCGTGAATGGTTGGATATAAATTGAATATGTTATTTCCTCCCACAGTTATCGAGACATTTTTTGTTGCTCTAAATCCTAAACTAAGGTCAGTGACGATCCTTGCATCATAGGTATCCAGGTCATTTTCGTCATAATTCCAATTGGCCAATACCACTTTTGAAAATCTTGTAAATCGAGTGAAAATGGTGAATTTATTAACTGAATAATCTAGCGACAAACCAATCTTAGATTTGGGTGCTGATGCTTCAAGGAAATATCGTTCACGGAGATCAAAATAAGTATCTTCTTTTCCTGCAAGCTTTGCATTGGTGCTCACCTTAAGTATTTCAATTTCATTAAAGTTTGCAGCTAATGAAGTGTTCAATACACCATTTCCGATTGTAGCCCTATGTCCAAATACAAAATCAATTCCACGTGTTCTGGTGTCTAGTGCATTTGTAAAAAATTGAGCTCTGCCAACATTTAATGACTGTAATATTGTTCCAATATCAGGATCATCATCGGTAAATTGACCCGTCAAAACGATCCTATCCTTTACATCTACCATATACGCATCGGCAGTGATCGTAAAAGGGTAATGATTAAATACAAATCCTGCAGAGGTATTTTGAGATGTTTCTTGTTTTAATTTGTCGATACCAAGTTGCTTTGTAATTGGA
Source organism: Candidatus Brachybacter algidus (assembly GCA_016711705.1). Classification (GTDB taxonomy): domain Bacteria; phylum Bacteroidota; class Bacteroidia; order Chitinophagales; family Saprospiraceae; genus Parvibacillus; species Parvibacillus algidus. The sequence goes on from JADJSK010000014.1 coordinate 235,564, forward strand.
TTGTCATTGCTGGCGATTAAGACCTCGACAGGTTGACCGGCAACGAAATTTGTAATTGTACTATTGAAATATATCTGAGGTAAACTAGGTGCTCTAAATCCAGTGCTATAAGTCGCCCTAACCGCGAGTCCTTTAAATAATTCCAAACGCCCGGCGATTTTACCATTCAAGGTGCCCCCGAAGTCACTAAAATTTTCATATCGAAGTGCTCCTCCAAAAACTAAATTTTTAGTAACATCCAATTCTGCATCTGCATACACTGCTAGATTGCTTCTGTTTTTATTCGTTTCATCTCCGGGTTGGAATCCAGGGAAACCTTGTGATCCTCCCGGTACACCGGCTTCATAGCTTTTCCAGGAATTTTCATCTCCTGCATAGATATTGTATTGTTCATATTTGTATTCACCGCCAAAGGCAAGGTTTAATCCTTTTAGCACTGTGGGTATATTACGGCTGGTACTCAGGTTGATGACGTCCTGTAGCAGCTTGAATCCCCCGGCTTTAAATGAAGTAGGAGACACAGCTCCAAGAGAAGTGTTCAGGGTTTTGTCCACAGAATAAATGAATTTATTATAACCACACATATTGCTCAAATCCCAGTCCCACTTGCCAAGTTTGACTTTGACACCATTTGCCACTGAAAGGTCATTGATATTGCTTTTGATGAGCGGGTCAAATCCATTGGGATAAATAGAAGGAATATTGCGATCGTCGTCTGCAAAGCGCGTCCATGCATAGGCATTTCCATTACGGTGGTTATATCCTCCAAATGAGTAGAAGTAAACTTTTTGGGTAATAGGGATGCCTACATTAACATACAGGGAAGAGTTGGTGATTTGCGGTTCGCCGAATTGCCTTCTTGCCAGGTCATCCGGATTGGTATTCGCCCTGTTAGTGAATCCTCTATAAGAATGGTCGGCAGTAATATTTACAAAGCCTTGTCCTATGTTGAACCCATAATTAGCGTTTACACCATAAGCACCTCCATCAAATTTTTTGTCATCAAATCTATATTTTGCTAATGCTGCGCCGCCATTCAAATTGACAGCTAATTCATCTGTTTTCTGTTTTAGGACGATGTTGATTACCCCAGCGATAGCATCACTTCCATATTGTGCAGAAGCGCCATCTCTAAGGATCTCTATCCTGTCTATTGCCGCCGCAGGAATCGTATTTAGGTCTGTTCCTGTATTTCCTCTACCTCTTGAACCATAAATATTTACCAGAGATGAAGGATGCTGTCTTTTGCCATTTATGAGCACCAGTGTTTGATCAGGTCCAAGTCCACGTAAGGAAGCCGGATCAATATGATCTGTGCCATCAGAACCAGACTGGCGATTGGAGTTAAAGCTTGGTGCAGCAAACTGTAGCATTTGATTGAGGTCTAACTGTCCAACCTTTGATGTCACATCTCTTATCTGAATCACATCTACCGGTGCGATGGATTGGGTGGATGATCTGTTGACATTTCTTGATCCGACAATTTCGATTGAACCGAGTTCAGTGCTTGCTTCTTCCAAGGTAATGTCGAGCATGCCATTTACATTTTTTACTTCAATTGTCTTGTATCCAATAAATGAAAATACTAAAGTTGGATTTTCAGCTGCTCGTAAAGAAAAACTACCATCAAAACCGGACACAGTGCCGCTATTAGTACCTTTGATCAAAATAGTAACACCTGGCAAACCGGCTCCAGAATTGTCTTTTACGACACCTACAACCTGAGTCTGAGCAAAAGAAATTTGAGCAATCAGGCAAACAAATAAAAAAAGTAAATTTCTAAACATGGTAAAAGCTTAATTAGATTAATGAATAAAAATTTGAAAATGTAGAAAGTGTAATTAGATAATAGGATTATCCAAATTGAATTCCATAAAAGTAATATTTTAAATTCTGATTTGAAAAAAATATTTTGAATGAAAGTTATGGTAAATAAGTGATCGACTATTTCAATACAAAACTATTATATTCGTAAGAAAAAAGCATGTCCCTAAGCAAGCACAATTATCTGAACAAGGAAAATACTTTATTTTATATACTGGGGGGAATATTTATATCCAATGCAATTCTGGCAGAATTGATCGGTGTAAAGATCTTTTCGATAGAGCATTTATTCGGACTTGACCCTGTCAATATGACTTTCTTTGGAAAGAGTGGCTTATCGTTCAGTCTGACCACAGGAGTTATTCTTTGGCCCGTGGTCTTCATCATGACTGACATCATTAATGAGTATTATGGTCCGAAGGGGATAAAGTTTTTATCTTATTTTACTGTTGTGCTCATACTCTATTCGTTCCTTGCCATAACATTAGCTATCCATGTACCTCCAGCGGATTTTTGGCCGAAATCGCACCTTTCTACAGGTTTATCTCCAGGAGATTATCGAAACGGAGTTGCGAATTACGACTCGGCCTTTCATTTGGTTTTCGGCCAAGGACTATACATCATTATAGGTTCGGTGGTTGCATTTTTGGTAAGTCAAGTCATAGATGTATATATTTTTCATAAAATCAAGCAGCGCACTGGCGAAAAGACGATGTGGATGCGTTCGACAGGAAGTACATTGGTTTCTCAGTTGATTGATAGTTTCGTGGTATTGTTTATTGCTTTTTACATTGGTGCGGGTTGGGATATGCGACTGGTACTGGCCATAGGTTTCGTTAATTATATTTATAAGTTTACAATTGCGATTTTGGTTACACCCTTATTGTATGTTATTCACAATATAATAGAGAAATTTTTGGGTGAAGAAATTGCGGAAAGGCTGAAGAGGGAAGCTATGGGGTGAAGGGAGGGTAGAAGTCAGAAGTCAGAAATTAGAAGTCAGAAGTTGGAAATTAGAAATTAGAAGTCAGAAGTTACAATTCAGAAGTTACAATTCAGAAGTTACAATTCAGAAGTTAGTTAACTTGTAACGCTTTGCTTCCAAAATGAAAAAGATAACTTGAGAAAAATGGAACGCAGATGATGCAGATTTTGCAGATATTCATGATCAATTATTGTAGAGAAAGTCGATGTAAGAATTTCCCCCTTTGGAGGGTGAACAACGAAGAAAAGGTGCAAAAGCGACCTTTTCAAGGAAGTGAAACGAAACGAAGTCTCACGTCAGGGGGACAAAGTGTAGTCAGAACATTTTAAGCTTGACTACCGTAAGAATGAGGACAGGTAAGCTTAAGATGCTTCTGCGATGGTAGGGGAGGGTCCTTGATACATAGATCTTAATTAATTGATTAACAGCGAATTAAATTGAGTTATATAGGAGTTCACCTGCAGGCTTGCCCGATTGACGAAGTGAGGCGTGGAAACTCTTATAATATTTTCAACCAATTAAGATCATTGATATGTTTTTGGAATTAAACTATCTATTTCATAGTTAATAATATAGTCCATATTACTTGGTAAATATTAAATATGTATATTGTTAATTACCAATGCAATAAGCAACTCAGAAGCTTTAATTAACTAGGCTGCTTACTATGATTTTGAAAAGGGTCAGATATGATGTTTTAATAAGTGAAGATTCCTAACATTCAATCTTTAAAGAAAAAATACAACTAATCACAAATAATTAAGAAATAATACTTACTTTTGCGCCTCGTTAAATCCCTGTGGTTTGTTTACAAAGGATACAGGGTTGAATATCATATAATTAATTAAAAAATTTAACCGAAATGGCAGTTAAAATCAGATTACAAAGAAAAGGAAGAACTAAAGCCCCGTTTTATCACATCGTTATCGCTGATGCTCGTGCACCTCGTGATGGTAAGTACATAGAACGTATTGGTTCTTATAACCCAATGACCAAACCTGCGACCATCGACATCGATAGAGATGCAGCATACAATTGGTTGACTAAAGGCGCACAGCCAACAGATACTGTAAAAGCTATCCTACGTTTCAAAGGTGTATTGGTTAAGAAACACCTTATGAGAGGTGTGGCTAAAGGAGCAATGACAGTAGAACAGGCAGATGTTAAATTACAAGAGTGGATCGAAGCTAAAGAAAGCAAAATTGCTCAAAGAGTTGAAGGAACAAAAGTAGAAACTGAAGCTAAGAGAAAAGCTATTTCTGGTACTGCTAAAATAAAACCAGTTGTTGTTGTAGAAGAGGCGCCTGCTGAAGCAGCTGCAGAAGATATGGTTGTTGAACAAACTATAGAAGTAGCAGAAGAGGCTCCAGTAGTTGAGGAAGCTGCACCGGTAGCTGAAGCACCTGCAGCAGAAGAGGCTGCACCAGCAGTTGAAGAAGCACCAGTAGTTGAAGAAGCTGCAGATGTGGTTGAAGAAGCACCGGTAGCTGAGGCTGTTGAGGTAGCTCCAGCCGTTGAAGAAGTTGCTGATGAAGTGGTTGCCGAAACAGAAGCACCTGCTGCTCCTGAAGCAGAAGCAACTGACGAAGAAAAAGCTTAATTAATATTTTTTAATTAAAATATAAATAATCACAATAAATAGATTAAGTTTGTGCTTGACTATTTTTCTGTGTTGAAATGAACCTGGTAGGACCTAAAAATTCTACCAGGTTCCTATTTTAAAATAATACCTAATTCCTACTTTTATGGACCAAAATAAAGAAATTCAAAAAAGCATTGACGCCTTAAAGAATATTGCAGCTCAAATTCAGGCCTCTGAAGCACTGGCTACTTTCCAGGAAGAAGAAGATGAGGATAGTTACAAAGCACTTGTAGAAGAATTTGAAGCACCATTGATGGAGCTGCATGTAAATATCGCTAACCATTTTCCGTTAAATCTTGAAGCTTTTGAAACTGAATTTCTTAACCCGGATCTTGAAGGTCTTCTACTTCCCCGATTACTTGGCTTTAGTGTATTAAGAGGTTATCACGACAAGATATACAAATACCTTACTCCTCAGGATCATTTTAAAAACCTGTTGATCGCCATCGCAGAATCCCCAAACTTTGATTATATTAAAAACAGAATAGGCCAGACTGTGCAGATTGGCTTTGCACTAAGCAGCGATATCTGGATTACCAACCTTCTGGAAGGAATAGAGAATAAAAAAGTACACCTGTGGCTACAAACTCAGAAATTGGAGAAATTCTTCAATGTGGACAACAGGAAAGTGGCTTATACCAAATACAGAAATCAATTTATCTCACACAACTATTATACGGCAAAGATCCCCACTACCATGGGAGAACTAAAATTGTATTATCCTTCACTCAAATATTTTCTCTTCCAAAGACAAAGACTTCGTCTGGACAACAGCAATATAAAACCTGCAATCACAGAGCTTCTAAAGAATCCAATCATAGCTAATACAGAAGAACAGCATCAGATATTGTTTGTACTCTTAAACTTCTTCAATCTGGAAGGTAGTGACAGAACAGATGTTAAAACCATCCTCAATAAATTAAGAAAGGATGATGCGAACATCTCAGAGGAATATTTCGAATTTCTGATTGAGATGTATGAGAATAAAACGATTCTAGGTCCGGATAGTGATAAAAAGGTTAAAGAATTCCTTGACACAGCGATTGAAGATGATATCCTTGCCTATTATACCCTAGTTGAGCAACTTCATAGCAAAGGTTATATGCATGTGGACGTTGTAGAAGCAGTTAGAGAATATCTTGGCGACTATAAAGGCTTATCTAATCAGGCAGAAGCTGTAAGACAGGCCGTATTGCGTTACTTTAAGCAGTGGATAGACAATGCTGAGCCAAATGATTATCCTGAATTCTTTGAATTGTTTAAGACATTCAGCGTTTACATGGACCTATTCAGTAATAAACATTTCAATCAACAACTTGAATACTCCGCTATGGCTTATGTCAGAAGGATGATGGATTACTTTACAGACAAACGTGGTAAAGATTATCAGGATGTAAAGAAATTCGTTCAACATACATTTACTGAAGCTGGATTCTTAAAGGATAAAGAGGCTGTAGAAATGTTTAAGACTAAGAGGAAGCCAAAGGATTAATAATTGACTGTTAGCTTCTAGTTATTGGCTTATGGTGCTGAATTACAATCAATTTTAGTTTGAAATTTTAATTATAAATAAAGAATTGAAATGGAGAATTGAAAATGAGGGCCTAAATTGAATTTTCCAGCTGCATTTAGTTTTTATAATCTAACTTTTTTAAAGCGAAGTTCTTTTGCCTTAGAATAATCAGACCTGAGTAAATAGTCATTAAGTAAAATATGTAAGAGCTGATTTGAGATATATGAAGCCATATTTGCTCGAACAAGCATTACTTTCAAGTGTCTATTTGACCATCAATAATTTAGGGGAAGTCACAAAGAGATTTTATTCTTCGAATAGAATTTAGAAAAGATGGGAACTCTATATGCACAATTGCTCTTCGGTATTTCTAATTTCTAATTTCTAATTTCTAATTTCTAATTTCTAACTTCTAATTTCTGACTTCTAATTTCTGACTTCTGACTTCTAGCCTCTAACATCTGATCTCTACTCCTCCATCTTTACATTCAATCTATCAAACAGCTTCTGAACAAGAGGATTTTTCTCATTCAGAATTTTGAATTTTTCTGCTGAGGTGAGTGGTTTCATAGATTTCATATCTCCCATCAATGATGGATCTATAATGAAGCCAAAGGTAATTTTGACATTGCGTAAATGGTGTCTTAGAAATTCCAATAGAGCAGTTTCATTTATCAGCGTTTCTCTTTCATAATTTGAGCCAACGGTAAATTTGATCACATTTTCTTCATCACAATCGAATAATCTACTTTGAAGTATAAGTTTTACGGTGACAGAAGCCTTCTCGTTATACTGATTCATAAGTTCAATTACCTCTTTCAGATGATATTCATTGTTCTTATTGGCATGATCCTGCATTACAGATTTTGCTTCTACCTCAAATTTCTTAAGTTTATCTAGTTTAGTAGGAGGAGTCTTGATCTCATGAATGTGAGACTGCTGGACCTCTGCCTCCTTGGCTGTCAGCTGGTGACTAAAGGGTTCAATCTGCATGAGAGTAAGATCAGATTCTTCAGGACTTAGTTCCTGCTCAAGCTGCGGAGTTGAAGATACTGTAGGTTCGGCCAATGTTATTTTTACTGGCTCAGGGGCTTTTTTTTTTCACTGGTGTCTACAGGTACCGTATTGGTCCCGTTGATCATCGATTGTACGAAGATCATTTTGATCATGGTCATCTCTAAATGCAGCCTCTTATTGCGGGCGGTTCTGAAATTAATGTCACATTCACTGCATAATTCCATCCAGGTCAACAAATAATCTATACTTACAAGCTGAGACTGATGAAGATATTTGTCCCTGATGGCTGTTGTATTTTCAATCAAAGTAATAGTCGACACATCCTTACTTACCAATAACTGCCTAAAGTGTTCCGATAGGCCTGTAAGGAATACTTCCGGATCAAATCCTTTTTTCAATACTTCATCAATCGTAAGCATGATGCCGGATAGGTCTTCCGTAAGCAACTGATCGACTACTTTAAAATAATAAGTATAATCAAGTAAATTTAGATTCTCAGTTACTGCATCATAAGTAATATGATTATTAGTAGCTCCGGCTATTCTGTCAAATATAGAAAGTGCATCTCTCATAGCGCCATCAGCCTTTGTCGCTATCAAGTGAAGAGCTTCTTCTTCCGCTTTGATAGATTCTTGTGATGCTATGATATTTAATTGCTTTACAATATCACCCACCTGCAATCTCCTAAAATCGAATATTTGACAGCGGGATAGAATCGTAGGGAGAATCTTGTGCTTTTCCGTAGTAGCAAGTATGAAGATGGCATAAGGCGGCGGTTCTTCAAGTGTCTTTAAGAAAGCATTAAAGGCAGCAGTAGATAGCATGTGCACCTCATCAATAATAAAGACTTTGTATTTGCCGGATAGAGGTGGTATTCTTACCTGTTCGATGAGATTACGAATGTGATCCACACTATTATTAGAGGCAGCATCTAGTTCAAATATAGAAAAAGAAGCATTGTCATCGAAAGATATGCAAGACTCACATTTGCCACATGGCTCATAATCTGCTGTCATATCCAGGCAATTCAAGGTCTTGGCAAGTATCCTTGCACACGTCGTCTTACCTACACCTCGAGGTCCTGTAAACAAAAATGCATGAGCCAGTTTGTCCTGAGAAAAAGCCATCTTGAGCGTATGGGAAATATGTTCCTGTCCCAACACGTCGGCAAAACGTGTAGGCCTGTACTTCCTCGCTGATACTATAAATTGTGACATATTTGAGGTGGTGAAAGTAGATAGAAATTAGTAATAATTAGGATTTATTTTTGTTAAAATTGTAATAATCGAGATATCAATATGGTAAACAAGATAATCAAATGAGTGTTGAATGGTGAAGACTATTTTCGGTACTTTTCCTATAAACAGCTTATCTTTCCATTTCAAATGTTGAATATATTACTTGATCTAAAAGATTAACTATGCGGATAGCACTAGCCCAACTTGATTATATGATCGGAGATTTCGAGGGGAATCTTTCTAAAATGAAAAATTACATTCAAAAAGCAAGATCAATGAAAGCGGATCTCGTTTGTTTTGGTGAATTGGCAACTTGTGGATATCCACCTCGGGATTTTCTTGAGTTCAGTGATTTTATCGCTAAGTGCAATCAAAGCATTGAATCCTTGATTCATGAATCCAAAGATATAGCCATCATTGTTGGCTCGCCAACAATTAATCCCGTATTGGAAGGTAAAGATCTTTTCAATTCAGCCTATTTTCTGGCAGATGGTAAAGTACTTGGAGTGGCACATAAGGCATTGCTCCCCACATATGATATTTTTGATGAATATAGATATTTTGAACCTGCTAATGATTTTGAATGTATTGATTTCAGAGGATATAAGATCGCTTTGACTATTTGCGAGGATATCTGGAATGTTGGCAATGAAAATCCATTATATGCTGTATGTCCAATGGATGAATTGATCAAACAAGGACCGGATTTCATGATCAATGTTTCTGCTTCTCCATTCTCCTACAAGCAGGCCAAAGAAAGAATATCGATTGTTCAGACCAATGTAGCCAGATATAAGGTTCCTATGATGTACATAAATCATGTGGGAGCTCAAACTGATGTAATTTTTGATGGCGGATCACTTGTAGTTTCTAGTGATGGAATGGTATTCGATGAGATGAAATATTTTGAAGAAGATATTTCAGTTTACGAATTGGATGATATCATGATAGGTGGTATTCAAAGGGAACAGTCAAAAGATAAAATTGCTTTAATCTATGAAGCACTTAAATTGGGTATTAAGGATTATTTCAGGAAATTAAATTTTAAAACGGCTATTTTAGGACTTTCTGGTGGAATTGATTCTGCATTAACTGCAGTCCTGGCAACTCATGCTCTTGGAAAAGAAAATGTTAGAGTATTGCTTATGCCATCTCAATATAGTAGTTCACATAGTTTAGAAGATGCAATTTTATTGGCACAAAAGTTAGGGATTCGTTTCGATATTGTACCGATCAAGGATGTGTACTCCGCCTATGAGACCATACTGCAGCCTTTATTCATAGGAAAAGAGGCAAACATTACGGAGGAAAATATTCAGGCTCGCATACGTGGCATGTTACTTATGGCTATTTCAAATAAATATGGCAATATCTTACTTAATACGAGTAACAAGAGTGAAATGGCAGTAGGTTATGGCACTTTGTATGGTGATATGTGTGGGGGAATTGCAGTTTTGGGTGATGTTTATAAGATGGAGGTATACGCTCTTGCTAATTATATCAATAGAATGGAGGAAATAATTCCTCATAATTCAATCTATAAACCACCATCCGCTGAATTAAGGCCGGATCAAAAAGACAGCGATAGCTTACCGCCATATGAGGATCTTGATCGGGTATTATTCGAATATATTGAAAATAGAAAAGGACCGGAAGAAATCGTTGCTTTAGGCTTTGACGCTGCTTTGGTCGCAAGGATTTTGAGAATGGTCAACATGAATGAATTTAAGCGAGAGCAAACCGCTCCTGTGATCAGAGTTTCACCCAAGGCTTTCGGCATGGGGCGCAGGATGCCAATTGTAGGAAAATACCTGGCATAAAAAAACCACCTTTCTTTCGAGAAAGGTGGCCTTATCTGTAAAGATGGTCTTTAGTATTTCCCTTGGGAAATTGCTACAAATTCATCTGTTTTTGCTTTCATATATTCTGTCAACTTCGTAAGGTCATCTCCTTGAGCTTGCTTAAGAGCTTCACTCCCTTTAGCTGAAAGTTCTTTTCCTTTATTGCCCAATTCCACCATTTTGGCTTGATCTTTAGTTTTCATTGCCTCAGTATACTCAATTAGGTAAGCATCATATGCTTGCATGTAATCTTTCACAGCGGAAGACTCTGTTTCCGGCATAGGCACAGAAGTTGATGTTTCTTCAACTTTAGTCTCAGTTGTCTCTGTAGTAGCAGTTTTTTTGCAAGCACCCATAGCAAATGCTAAAAAAACGAAAAGAACAATTTTTTTCATGTTATAATAATTTGTAATTGATAAATATTTAAATTATTTAGCTCCTCCAGAGATTCTGGCGAACTCATTGGCTCTCATCTTAATGTACTCTGTAAGTTTTACTGCATCATCACCAGTTAAATTAGCCAGAGCTTCAGTGCCTTTAGATGATAATGTTATCATTTTAGTGCCTAATTCCTGAAGTTTTACCTGATCTTTTGATTCCACTGCTGCAGTATATTCCGCTAGAAAAGCATCGTATTCCTTTATATATTCCTGAGCCGCAGGATCAGATAGGGTAGGAGCTTCAGTGAGTGTAATCGCGTCCGTGGTGCCCATCTCTACATTAGCCTCATCGGCGGACTTCATTTCTTTTGATTCATTTTTACAAGCACCTAATGAGAGGGCAAAAAGAAGGAAAAAAATTAATTTATTCATATTATTTTTTGTTTTAAAATTTAATCTAATAAATATGCAAAGGTAATATAAAAATATTTTACATGTGTTTTATCTTTTAGCCACCTCCCGTGCCTTTTGTGCCTGAATACCCAAGTTCTATTAATAGTTTAATAACTTTTTCTTTGTGATTGCCCTGAAGAATGATCTCATTGTCTTTGGCTGTGCCACCAACACCACATTTGTTTTTTAGCTGCTTTCCTAAAGACTCAAGTTCTTCTATCCTGCCTGTGTATCCTGTGACGAGCGTTACTTCCTTTCCACCACGTTGTTTTCTGTCTATTGCTACACGTAATGCAATTTTATTCTTTTCAACATCTTCAGAACTTTGTAACGCATCCGAAAAAAAATTGTAGTTAAAGTCAGGATTGGTTGAATAAACGACCCCGTCTCTATTTTTTTTGTTTTTAGACATAATTAATAAGTCCTTGTAAATTGATAATTGATCATTCTGAGGATGTGCATGCCCAAAGAATGTATTGATTGACCTGAGTTACTTAATATTATGACGCAAGTTTGGGTCTGAGGTACAAAACCAAGAAATGCTGAACATCCTTTCATAACCCCAGTCATAAAATATAAGTTCCCACTTTTTTTTGTTTTGACCCATCTGAATCCTCCACTGCTAAAGCTTTCTTTTATATTTTTTTTATCATTAGCATTGATTTCTAGAGCAAATTTTTTAAAATCATCTTTTCCGGACAATCTTAAATACACCTGACTAAGTATGATAAGATCATGAAGGTCAGTGAGGAGACCCATAGCCGGCATGAATCCATTGAGATGTTCGAATCCTACCTTTCTGCCTTGCGCTGTATATAGTGTCGGGATTTCACTATTTTTATAATCTTCAACATCCTTGTAAAAAGTGTTTTTCATTTCAGGAATAAAACTTCCTTCTTTATGGACCCTTGTGTCTGTTACCATCCAAAGTATCTTCCCAAGCAGGTAGTAATTGTATTGTGAATGAGTGGAGAGTTTATTTGCAGTGTTTACTTTACTCCAAATTGCAAGATATTTGTCAATAGTATCTGCTGGTATGTTTATGTATGAATCGTCCGGATCGGACTTGAATGGTGTTAATTCAGGAAGAATCTTTGGCAAACCTGAAGTATGCGACATCAGTTGGCCTATAGTAAGATCATTGATCCAGGAATCTTTAAAAGGTGCTATTTTGAATTTTTTTAAAGAGTCTGACTGAGAGATCAACCCCAATTCAAACATTTGATATGCAAGCATTGTAAGTTGTGCATGAGATAGACCTCCCACCTGGAAAATAGTCGTGTCAGAGACCGGAATGTTTGATTCTTTTGATAAAGTGCCAATTGAATAGGTGTAAGTGGAATCCCAGTCTAATACTGCTATCATTGTACCTGAAGCACTGCTCAGGTCAACATCTTCTTCGTTCTTAATGATCTTTTGAATCTCGCCGAAAAGATGATCTTTTTGACCTGAGAGGACTCCTGTATACAGTAATATTATGTAGGTTAGAAGATTAGTTTTCATTCTTTTTAAAATAACTAGTAATTTGAATTACTTATCGTGCTGGTCGTCAATAAAATAAATATTAGTAAATTGCATAATAAATTTTCCTCTTACACCGGTCTTAACAATAATTATAAAATAGTAATTTCAGTTTTAGAATTTTCTATATTTAGTTAAATGATTTCATATGAGCGAAACAATCATCGGAGTTTCCCCGCCGTCGTTGCACTTTGTCGGGCAAGCCCGCCGTCGTTGCACCTTGTCAGGCAAGATTCTGATTTCAAATTTCAAATTTCAGACTTTTAGTTAAATACCATCTATATTTTCATTGATGATTAAGTGTCCGAATCTTCAGTTAGATAATCGACTTACCCGTCAACGACTCCCTAATAGTTTTATCCATTGCTATTTCAGCTAGAGGCCTTCCGATCTGATCCAACTGATGCATGATATCATTAATTAGGTCCTTATCACTTCCTTTTATACTTTTTCTCAACTCATCTACGGTCATCATTAATGGCAATAATTGTTCCTCACTAAATATTAGTTGGTGATTTTTAACAAACTTTTCTGAAGATTGAATAACGTTTTGTGCCTCATTTCGTGCTTCGATCAATGCTTTTGAGTCTATATCTGTCTGAGCATTTTTGATCGAATCAATTAGCATTAAGGCCATTTCTTCCTCACTGATGCCATATTGTGCTTTGATCTCAACTTTTGTTTCAGTATTTGATCTAAGTTCTTTAGCACGCACAATGAGTATTCCGTCTGCATCTACCCAAAAAGAAACTTCTATTTTAGGCAAACCGGCAGACATAGGAGGAATGCCTTTTAAAATGAATTCTCCAAGTTTTCTATTATTTTGAACTAGATCTCTTTCTCCTTGATAAACTGCAATTTTGAGATTGATCTGTCCATCTATTGAAGTGGTATAATTGCGTCCTGCTGAAGACGGAATTTTTGTATTTCTTGGAATTATCACATCCATAAGGCCTCCCATGGTCTCAATACCTAAAGAAAGCGGAGTGACGTCCAATAAAAGTAGGTTACTTTGATTCCCGGCAAGAATATCTGCCTGTACAGCCGCTCCCAGAGCTACCACCTGATCAGGGTCAATTGAGTCATTTACTTTTTTACCAAAGAATTTACTGACAGCATCTTTCACAGCCGGAATTCTGGTTGATCCGCCTACCATTATTATATCATCGATATCTTGAGTTTTTAACTCAGCATCTTTTAATGCATTAATAGTTAGGTCAATAGTTTTTTGAATTATTGGTTGGATTGCGGCATCCACAGCAGCTTTATTCACTGTTATTTCCTTACCTAGAAAGATAAATGAGTGATCGTCTTTTTGAGATAACTGTTTCTTGCTTTCCTCTGCTAATAGTCTGAGCTGTTGGCGCTCAGAAGAACTTAATGTATCAAGATCTATTTGAAATTTTGTTGCGATAAGCTGCAAAATAGCCTGATCAATATCATCTCCACCGAGCCAGGTATCACCTTTGGTCGATAATACTTCGAAGATGCCGTCCTCCAATGTTAAAACACTCAAGTCGAAGGTGCCTCCACCCAAGTCATAAACTGCAATGTTTTTACTCTTTTCGGATGTCTTATCGAATCCATATGCCAATGCCGCAGCTGTCGGTTCATTGACGATACGCAGGACATTCCAGCCAGCCAGCTTTCCAGCGTCCTTTGTAGCCTGGCGTTGACTGTCATTGAAATATGCAGGGACAGTGATCACGCATTCATGGACTTCTTGATTCAAAACTAATTCTGCCCTTGCTTTCAATTCTTTGAGGATGATGGCAGAGAGCTCCACTGGTGTATAGTATTTTTTGCCGGACTTAACTTTCACAAGGCTTTCAACATCCGTGTCGAGGATCTCGTAACTGAAAAAATCTTTAGAATTTTCAACATCATTAAAAGATCTACCCATTAGCCTTTTGACAGAAAAAATTGTTCTGGATGGATCTGAAATAAGTTTATCCTTGGCTATTTCTCCTATTGAAGCGAGATCATTTTCGTCAAAATAGATAACAGAAGGTACCAAAACAGACTTCCCATCATGATCTGGCATAACGGTTGGTTGACCATCATTTATGTAGGCAATCAGACTGTTGGTAGTTCCTAGATCTATACCCAATATGATCCTTTCTTCCTTTTTAATATCGCCTGATTTCAGGTCTATGGCTATTTTCGACATAACAGTTAGAACAATAAATTATTTGAATAGTTGATAGATGATCCGGATTGCAAAGGTATAAAAGTCCTTTCAAATGGGTAATGGGTAATGAGTGATGTAATGGGGGCAGAATGAGTAGTAATGTATAATGTTGGATTCGGCCTATAGCTTAAAGCGCATTGCTTATAGCCTATTTGACTATTGACAATTTCACACAGTTGCACGAAGAAGCCCAAAGTTTCACAAAGAGTAAGAGTAAACTTAGAAAGTCATTCTAAATTCTGACTTCTATCTTCTAGTTTCTAAAAGAGAGATCAACTTTTCGCAATTAATTATATTTTCTTAGAAACCTTATTTAAAAGTATAAATTATTTATTTTTGCAACAATTAACGAAGATGTATAATGTATAAGTGGTTCATTTATTGTGTTTTTTTGGTATTCGCAAGTTGTAAATTTGACAATAAAGACAGTGGCAGGGAATTGATAGAAGTCAACAGTGATACTTTACAGGAAGAATCGCTCCCACTAACTACCTCTGATGAAATTCTCGATGTAGCGCCGGAACACATGGGCGGGCTTACAAAGCGTGATGGTGAATATGTGATCGTAGCAAGTGATTTTGTAGAAGCGACCATCATGGAAGATTATAATTCGATTAAAAATGTATCGGAAAATTACTCTTCTACTTTCAATATATCAGCAAGGAAAACTGCCGACACACCTTCGAAAGACCGGGACTCAATAGTTTCCATGAAATTCAAAGCTTCTTTGATCGAATTCAGAAAGAGGGAAGGTAAAGAAGATCAATTAGTCATGGCAAATTTTAAAAATGAATTATTTCTGCTTCAGAATGGCCTGAGAACAGGCCTTGATCGACAGGAAATGCTTGCAAAATTTGGTATAAAAGAGCAGGTAATGCAGGACACGATTGAGGTTGTTTCTGAAAAAAATGAAAATAAGATCGTGCTCTTTATGAAAAAGGATATGTTGATCAAGATCGAGATATTACCGGAGCAGAAGAAATAAATTCCACGCTTGAAATTAAATAACCTAGTTTAAAATTAGCCCTTCACTGTTACAATCAGTGCATTTCACCTCTTTTTATTAAAAATTTGTTGAATCAAAATAACTTCGTATCTTTGTGCCAGAATTGGAAGAATAAATAATAGGGGGCGTCAGTTCCCTATTTTGTTTTAAGCAAGTATGGGTTTAGAAGAACAAATAATAAAGATCGTAGAAAAGTATTTTGAACTGGCAGACAGAAATGATTGTTTCGTAGTTGAGTTAGTGATGAAAACTAAAAAGCTGGAGATTTACATCGACAGCGATGATGCAATTGATTTCGGTATTTGTAGAAAAGTTAGCCGTGTAGTTGAAGAGTTTTTAGATGAAGGGAAGCAAATGGGTGAAGACTATACTTTGGAAGTTTCTTCACCAGGACTCAGCCGCCCATTAAGATTGCCAAGACAGTTTAAGAAGAATGTAGGCAGAGATATTACAGTTACATTGCCCGATTCGACCAAAATGACAGGTAAATTAGAAAATGCTACAGACAATGAATTTTTTCTGGCATACACTAAAGTGTGGAAAGAAGGAAAAAAGAGGAAAACCGAGGATGTAATAATGCCTTTAAAATATTCGGAAACGAATAAAGTAATGATAAATATCAAGTTTTAATTCAAATTTAGAATAGGAATATAATGAATTTAACAGAGACCTTTAAGGACTTCAAAGACGGAAAAAACATTGACAGACCGACCATGATGCGTGTGTTGGAAGATGTATTCAGGACTTTGATCAAAAAGAAATACGGTTCTGACGATAACTTTGACGTAATCGTAAATACAAATACCGGTGACCTTGAATTATGGAGAAGAAGGACCATCGTTCCTGATGGTGAGGTGACAGATGAATTGACAGAGATCTCTATTACAGAAGCTTTGGAACTCGACTCAGACTATGAAGTAGAGGATGAATGTAATGAAAAGGTCGATACAGAAGAATTCGGAAGAAGAGCCGTGATGGCTGCCCGTCAGACGTTGGTTTCAAGAATTATGGAATTGGAGAAAGACGAAATATTCAAAAGATATGAGGACAGAATTGGTGACCTTATTACAGGTGAGATCAATCAGGTTCTAGGAAAAGAAGTTTTAGTTTTAGATGACGCTACAGGACAGGAATTGGTATTGCCAAAAACTGAAATGATCCGTGGTGATTTCTTCCGTAAAGGAGAGTCAACAAGAGGTGTGATCAAAAAAGTGGAAATGAGGAACAACCTTCCTGTGATTACATTAAGCAGGACTGAACCTATGTTTCTTGAGAAATTAATGGAACAGGAAGTTCCTGAGATCGAAGATGGCTTGATCACAATCAAGAAAATTGTTAGAATTCCGGGTGAAAGAGCTAAGGTGGCTGTGGAATCCTATGACGACAGAATTGATCCGGTTGGTGCATGTGTCGGTATGAAAGGTAGCAGAATCCACGGCATTGTGAGAGAATTGCGCAATGAAAATATCGATATCGTGAACTTTACTAACAATATTGTGCTTTACATCCAAAGATCACTTACTCCGGCTAAGATCACTGACATTCAGATTTTCCCTGAAACGATGAGAGCCTCAGTTTATCTAAAACCTGATCAGGTATCACTTGCCATTGGCAAAAGTGGTTCAAATATAAAGTTAGCAACCAAATTGACCGGTTATGAGATCGATGTCTTCCGTGATACGGATGAAATGGAGATCGACGATGTTGAATTGGATGAATTCGCAGATGAGATCGATGGCTGGGTATTGGATGCCTTGAAAGGAATCGGATGTGATACCGCAAGAAGCGTGCTAAAGCTTACTGTTGAGGAACTCGTAAGAAGAGCGGATCTTGAAGAAGATACTGCAAGAGAAGTAATTAGAATTCTCGAAGCGGAATTGGAAGATGAATAGGATAGTGAGATATTAGGTATTGGTATTAAAAAGTTTTTTTGCCAATCTAATTTGTTTTAAATATAATAATATACTTTTGTGCAAAATTTCCTGTATGCATTGATATTATTGAGTAAAAAGTATATACAGGAATAAAAAGTTTGAATGGCTAAAAAGCAATTAATACAAGTAGTTAGAGAACTCAGTGTTGGGATGGATACCATCTACGATCATCTGGTAGCAAAAGGTTTCGAATTAGAAAAGAAACCTAATGCAAAATTGACAGATGATATGTACGATGCGGTACTCGTTGAATTCCAATCTGACCTGGCAATAAAGAACAAAGCAGAGCAAATGTCTTTGGGTCCTAAGCCTATGCCCAAAAAAGAGGAGAAAGTTGAACCGGTCGTCGTAGCCGTCAAACCAGTTGTCATCGCCCCACCTGTTGAAGAACTCATCAAAACTCCTGAACCGGTTAAGGAAGTTGTTGTCGAAGATCCTCCAAAAGAGGAACCTCGTAGAGAAGAGCATCGCCACGAACTTAAGGTGGTAGGCAAGATAGATCTTGATGACCTCAAAAGGAAGAAAAAACCTGTTGAGCCAAAGTCGGTGGAACCTGAACCTGAACCTGAACCAGTCAAAGCTGTCATCCAGGAAGAGGTAAAACCAATAGAACCTGAAATAAAGGAAGAAGTAGTTGAAGTCAAAACTTCAGTCCCAGAAGCAGCTTCAGACAACGTTCCTGAAGGACCTGCATCCACTGAATCCCGCACTGCAGGTGATGGTATGAATAGTGATGAAATGTTCAGGGCTAAATCTCCAACACTCAAAGGACTTAAAATCTTAGGTAAGATCGATACCGAAAAGATGAATAAGCCTGTTCCTAAGAAAAAGGAAGATCCTAGAGGTACAAGACCAGGCCAACCAGGCACTCCAGCTAATGCTGCAGGTACTGGTACACCAGGTGAAAATCTTACAGAGGAGCAGAAACGTAAGCGTAAGCGCAAGAAGCTCCCGGTAAATACCGGTGGTGGAAATATGGGTCAATCTAATTCTAACTATAGAGGACCCGGCCAAGGACAAGGCCAGAATCAAGGTGGACAAGGCCAGGGCAACTTCCGAAGAGGAGGACCTGAACCTGTTAAAGAAGTTTCTCAAAAGGAAATCGAGGATAAGATCAAGTCCACTATGGCTCGCTTGAATTCAGGTGGAAAAAACAAAAGATCTAAAGTAAGAAGAGATAAACGTGATGTACATCGCGAGAAAAGTGAAGCACTAGAACTGGCGCGTTCAACAGAAAAGATCCAGGTGACAGAATTTATTTCTGTTTCGGAACTTGCAAGTTTGATGAACGTACCGGCTATCCAAGTGATTACAACCTGTATGAATCTTGGTGTCATGGTGTCCATCAATCAAAGATTGGATGCAGAGATCATAGAGCTAGTAGCTTCAGAATTCGACCATGAAATAGAATTTATAAGTGCAGAAGATGATACTGACTTCGATGAGGAGGATATCGTTGATGCTGAAGAAAGCCTTGAGCCAAGAGCACCAATCATTACAGTGATGGGTCACGTGGATCACGGTAAGACTTCGCTCCTTGACTTTATCCGTAAAGCCAATGTAGCAAGTGGTGAAGCGGGTGGTATCACACAACACATCGGTGCTTATGAAGTTGTGATCAATGAGAAGAAGATCGTATTCCTCGATACACCGGGTCACGAAGCCTTTACGGCGATGAGGGCCAGGGGTGCGAAGATCACGGACGTCGCGGTCATCATCATAGCATCAGATGATAATATCATGCCACAAACGAAGGAGGCTATTTCGCATGCGCAGGCAGCGGGTGTTCCCATCATTTTTGCCATTAACAAGATAGATAAGCCGGGCGCTGATCCGGAAAAAATAAAAGGAGAGCTTGCTCAGATGAACTTATTGGTAGAAGACTGGGGTGGTAAATACCAATCACAGGATATATCTTCTAAAACCGGTGAGAACATCGAACAGTTGCTTGAGAAAATATTATTAGAAGCAGAGGTACTTGACTTAAAGGCAAATCCGAACAGGGTTTCTATAGGTACAGTTATTGAAGCATCTTTGGATAAAGGCCGAGGTTATGTTACAAAAATCCTTGTTCAGA
Source organism: Candidatus Brachybacter algidus (assembly GCA_016711705.1). Lineage (GTDB taxonomy): Bacteria > Bacteroidota > Bacteroidia > Chitinophagales > Saprospiraceae > Parvibacillus > Parvibacillus algidus. The sequence continues at coordinate 255,186 of JADJSK010000014.1, forward strand.
ATGGTACATTAAACCAAACGGATTACATCGTCGCAGGTGAATACTCCGGTCGTGTAAAAGCCATGTTCAATGAGCGTGGTAAAAAAGTAAAAACTGCAGGACCTTCTACACCAGTTCTTGTGCTTGGGCTTTCTGGAGCTCCACAAGCGGGTGAGAAATTCAAAGAATTTGAGAATGAAGGTGATGCAAGACAAATTGCAGCACGTAGAGCACAGATCAATCGTGAGCAAACAAATAGAGCGACTCGTCGTATCAGTTTAGATGATATCGGACGTCGTTTGGCATTGGGTACTTTCAAGGAATTGAATTTGATTGTCAAAGGGGACGTGGATGGTTCTATCGAAGCTTTGGCAGATTCATTGATCAAGTTGTCTGTAGAGACAGTTCAGGTCAATGTGATCCACAAAGCAGTAGGTCAGATCATCGAATCAGACGTCTTGTTGGCATCTGCTTCAGACGCCATCATCATTGGCTTCCAGGTGCGTCCATCTCTGGGTGCAAGAAAAGCTGCAGAAAAAGAAGGTGTTCAGATCAAGAGTTATTCCATCATATATGAAGCGATCAATGAGGTCAAAGCTGCGATGGAAGGTATGCTTGAGCCAACGAAGGAAGAAAAATTTGTTGGACAGGTTGCAGTGCGCGAAGTGTACAAGATCAGCAAGGTTGGTACGGTCATCGGAGGATATGTTGAAGAAGGCAAGATCACCAGAAACACATTCATCAGGGTGGTACGTGACGGTATCGTCGTCTTCCCTACGAAGGAGAATGTACATGGAGAGATCGCAACGCTGAAACGATTCAAGGATGATGTGAAGGAAGTCAAAGCAGGTTTTGAATGTGGTTTGACCATCAAGAATTTCAATGACATCAAAGAAGGTGACTCTATCGAAGGTTACGAAATCACGGAAGTGAAGCAGACGCTGTCGTAAGGTAGAGAATTTAATTCTAGAATATAGAAGCTGAAGTTAATTGAATTTGACTTCAGCTTTTTTTATTGTGCTTTGGGCAAAATCTGTATTGAACTTAATACCCAAACTTTATTTACACCAAAAGTAGGACATCCTTCAAATCTGATATCCAAGTCTTTTTTTAAAACAATCCACTTATTTTTTGGAGAAAATTAATTTTCGTCTCTCTAAAAGTCCATTTCGTGGCTGTTAGGGCAATGGTTGAAGAAAACATTGTTCCATTAGGGAAAAAACGTATAGATTATCTTTATGAATTTTTAATATTTGAAGAATTTCTGTTTAAGTATTAAATTCATATAATTTATCAATATCGTTTTGAATCTGAATAATTTTACTTCTAAGCCAATATACTCTGTAATTACCAGATGTATATTTATTATTGTTTTATCGTTTATCTGCAATTTTGTCTGGTCTCAGGGCAATACTGTAATTACATACAATGAAGAGGATGGACTCAGTGGACAAAATCACGTAGTTACTTTTATTGACCACAAAGGAATGTTGTGGACAGGAAGTTATACTGGCGCTGCAGTCAATTATTTTGATGGTAGCAAATGGACAAGTTTTGACAAAAAAAATGGAGAATTACCAACAGGAGTAAATGAAATATGTGAAGATAAGTACTATAATATTTGGGTGTTTAACTACACATTTGGCCTAAGTAAAATTTTTAATGGAAAATCCAAATATTACAAGTTTAAAACAAAAGATCTACCTGGGACTTATGCATTATACCTGAAAGAAGGCATTGTTCACCTTATAGACTCAAAATTTTTTACAGTATATTATTATGACAATCAAAAAGAGACATTTATTATAGATAGAAAAAAAACTGATCAAATTAAGGTACTTTCTGGCAAAAAGACTTTTTACTTCAATCAATCAGAATATGGAGACATTTTTTTGGGGGATTATGAAGATGAAAATTTTACCCGGAAAATGTTCAAAATTTCTACAGAGGAAGGTGGTAAATTAATCCCACTTATTTCTAAAAAGGATATTTTAAAACAATTAAGATATTTTTTTTACTTAAATGAGGTTTTTGAGTTGAGTGAAACTGAAATTAAGGTAATAGGAAACGAAAATGACACTAAAATACTTTCAACAACTTTTAAGCAACTTAATAATGATATTATTTCATTAAAAATAAAGAGTTTACGGAAATTTAGGTTCCAGCCTTCAAAAAACCAATTAATTGCAATTTACGAACTTACAGAAGGACATCGTTATTTATTAAAGGAGTACGAAATGTCTTCAGGCAAAGTTTTGAATGAACTTATTTATCACTCTGATTTTAATCCAAATGATGTATGTAAGGATAATGCCAATGCATACTGGATCGCAACTGAATCCAATATTCAGCGAATTTTGCCCTATCAATTTCATATTTCACCAGACAATGAAAATTTTCATTCACAGACATGGTCTGTGATACAGGCAAAAGATGGCAACTTATGGATGAGTAGTTACGGATTAGGTTTAGCAAGATTCGATGGTAGTATGATCCATAAACAGCCCGATTTTCTTTCTGCAAATGCAAAATTCGACGATGTTTCATTTTTGACAAAGGAAAGATGATATTCAATAAGGAACAATCACAATTCAATGAAGTTAGCGATGAATATAAAGCTGGTCTCTTAGTATTTGATGGTGAAAATCCACCAGAATTAAAGCTAAAAGGAGAAATTGGATTTTATTTAGGACGAAACAATAAAGGAGAAATTATTAGGGAACATTTCAAAAGGATTATGGGTATTACCGTTAAATGCTGATATGGACAATAGTAATAATTGGTTCAAAATTGATTCATCCAAAGGTATGCTAATAAGTAATGTTCTCTCAGCTTTACAAGATAAATACGGGCGATATTGGATAGGAAGGCCTTCTCAGGGTTTTGCGGTATATGATTCGATATCTGGTCGATGTAAGAATTATTTAAAAACAAATGATCCTACCTTGTTTGGCATTATGAGTATGGATGAGGACTCACAGGGTAACATATGGTTAGGGACTGGTGACGGACTTTACTTTGTAAAAAACTCTAAAGATTTATTTGAAAATGTTGACATCAAAAAAATGGCAATTCATATTAGCCCAGATTTCATCGGAAATAGCCTAGTTAATATCTGCAAGATGTATGATAAAAATACGCTAGTTGTCGGCAATTTAAATGGATATTATTTAATCGATATTAAATATTTTTATACACATTCTAAAGCTCTTAAATTTAAAGGGATATTTAAAAGAGAAAATGATAATTATTTAGGAGGACAAACAAATCAAAACGGCATTGCATTTGATAGAGACAGCAATATTTGGATAGTAACTTCCAATGGTGTTTATCGACACTCGCCGGCACTATTTGTAGAGGATACAATTACTCCTCAGCTTATACTTGACTCAATGAAAGTTGGTAGTAGAGTTTTTAAGTTTACTGGAGAAATAAAGTGTATTGACTTATTGCATACAGAAAGATCTTTAACAATATTTTTTCATCACAATTTTAGCCCTTTATTATATGACAATGTCCGGTACAGATATAGATTGGATTCTACACACTCTTGGAGTATTTTAACATCTGTTGATTCTATTAATTATCAAAACCTAAGTCCGGGAAGTTACAATTTGCAGATTCAAGCCATCAAAAATGGCTTGGAATCACCCATTCAAAATATTTCGTTCACTATAGATCGGGTCTTATGGTTGAAATGGTGGTTTTGGTTGGGCATTGGCAGTGTAGTATCGATGGTCTTATTATTTTTATATAATAAACAAAGGAGCATTCAAGCTCAAAAATTAGCACTTTCCCAAAAAGAAACCGAAGTAGAATTAATGAGCAAAGAAAAAGATAGGCTACAGGTGCAGGCCATCGTTAATCAATTGAATCCACATTTTATCAACAATGCTTTGCAATGGCTTCAGGTCAGAGTAGATGATGACCTCGAGGCGGTGAAGGTAATCGGTAAACTTTCGGAAAATATAAGTACGGTATTCAGAAATAGTAGAAAACAAATTAATTACCATTCTCTTAAGGAAGAGATTCAATTGACAAATAATTATTTATTTATTCAGAAATGCAGATTTGGGGATAAATTAAATATCAAGTGCCGGGCATCGATACACTTGCCGTACTTGAAACTTATAATGTGCCTATTATGATGGTGCAGATCCATGCGGAAAATGCAATTGAACATGGCATCCGAAATAATGACAATGGTGGAGGAACGGTCAAAATTGAAGTGACAGATGAAGGAAATTCATTTATTATTTCAGTCTCAGACGATGGAGTTGGCAGAGATAAATCAAAGCTCATCGGTTCTAAGGGTACACAGAATGGCACTAAGATGCTTTCAGAGATCGAAAAGATATTTAATAAGCAGAATAAATTAAAAATATCCCAACAATATATAGACGGAATATATACAGACAGCGAAGGGCTCTCCTATGGAACAAAAGTCATCATCACCATACCCAAACAATACAATTATATCATATGATGCAAATGGAAAAATTAAAATGCGTTGTATTTGAAGATGAAGATTACAATCGCAAATGGCTCATCGAAAAACTTAAAACGTTTGACGAATTAGATATCGTAGGTGAAGCTGTGTCCATAAATGGGGCCTTTCAGGTTTTGTTGAAAACAAATCCTGATGTGGCTTTTATGGATATTAAATTAATTGGTGGTGATGTATTTGCATTATTATCCCGGTTGAAAACGAGTGGAGTCCCCATCCCTTTCATAGTAATCACCACCGGTTTTCCGGAGTATGTCATGACGGCACTCAATGAGTACAGGCATTATATCGTGCAATACTTAGTCAAACCATTTGTCGATGAATGGGAAACGAAGCTCCGCAAGGCAGTTGATGCCCTCATGGCAGCAAAACTTGGAAATAACTCTTCCCTACAATTAAATAAAATTGAGGAATCATCAAAAGAATCCACAGATCACATCTTCATCAACTCCAATAGAAATTATACCCGCATCGACTTTAAAAACGTCGCCTATCTCGAGTCCGCCGGTGGTGGCTCCACCATCATCGTTACGGACAAAGAAACCCACACCATCGACCAGACGATTAATAAATGTCTGGAGAATTTATTTCCACCGCATTTCATCCGGGTTAGCAAAAGCAATGCTGTCAATCTGCACCGTATTCAAAAGATAAATCGAGAAGACAGAACTTTGGAGATTCAGCTAGCAGATAGGATGAAGAGTGTGGGAGTGGGGGAGGTATATTATGGGGAGGTGATGGGGAGATTGGGGTGATAGAATATAACTCATGGTGAATTTTGATCAATACAACTTAAAGCTTCAAAGGATCTATTTATGCTATTTTTTTTATACGCAATGACAATTAGATTTTACACTTAAAAGCCTATAGCAATCGGTAGACAAATAAAAGGTTGTTGTAGGGAGTATAAACAAAGTTTTCGTTGCTCTAAAAGGGTGTTTCGTTGCTGTTTGAGATTTAGAAAGGTCAAGATACTATACATTTATTACGATGATAATCATACTAAAAAGACTTTCGACGATGACAATAAGTATTCATAAAAATTGCGAAGCTGTGTTTGCCACTAAAAGGATTATTTAGATGGAGCAGTTATCATTATCCTTTTCAAAAATGTATAAATCAAGTAATATGATTACTAAATTATTATCCGTTTTTACTATTTTATTTTGTTTTTGTAATCTAAGTAATGGTCAAAATCGTGACTTACCTGAACATAAATATGTCCATGAGGATCAACCCATTTTTTCAAGAAAAAATTTAAACCCATATGGCCTCACTATTGGCTACATGTGGAGCGGATTTGACAATTTAACTTATAGCAGTAGGGTGGCGTTAGGGTCTATCACTAGCAATGCTAAAAGCTTTACTGTCGGAATGTCTGTTGATGTTTTTTATCCACTTGTATTCAACTTAGGATTTTCCATGCTGGCAAGGATGTATCGGATTCAGTTAGTCCGGCTTTTGATGCGGATAGTATAAGGTTCAAGCATTCGGCTGGGATTTTTCATTGAATTTGCATTTATTGCCAAAGCTGAAATTTGCTAGTCCATACATCGGGTTAGGATATCAATTAGGATCCTCAAAGCTGCGCCATCATTCGTTGATTCAGAATATTATGAGGGCGCAACTGCAACACTTATCATCAATTCTTTAGTACTGAATGCTGGTTTGGATATTCGATTAGGTAATGGTTTTTATATTTTCGGAGAATGGAGACAAAGCATCTTACCTCAAGGGAATAAAGTATTGGAAACTAAATACCCATATCACCAACTTATTGCAGGAATAAAAATTAAAATGAACTACTAATGGATCGAATTATATATTTCATAAACATGATGACTTCGCATATAGCTAGAAAAATAAAGTACAGAAAGTATAGTGCAATAAGGCTCGCATTTCGATCCGAAAGAGCAAGATTTTATTTCTTTGACCTTACAATGGTGAAGAATAGCTGCAAGGCTATTTTTGCGATTATTGTAGTAATGCAATTTGTTGGTTGTGTAACTTTCAAGCCTGATAGTGATAGTATCACTTCACCTGATTACAATGAGCGTAAAACTATTACCGGTGCTTATTATAAAGGAAAATTGACACCTATTGGGTATGGGGCAGTGGCAGCATCCACATTAGCAGGAGCTTTTGCAGGAACTCAAATCGATATGGTATCCTACTATCAAGGTGAAAGCAAACATCAAGTGAAAGCAGCTGATATTGCTATCGGCTCTCTAGTTGGGTTCACTGCTTCTATGCTCATCAATGCCGCTCTAGGAAATAAAAAAATAAAACCATGTACCGATCCGAAAGAATGGTTATCAAAGGCAAATAAGGGAATATTTATACTTGGCAAATTCGGAAAATACGATCGATGTCATGCATCGATCTGTCGAGTCGAAATACACGTAGGCAATATCAAGGATATTATTGATTTTAAATTGGCATTTCCTCAAAGTAATTACAGTGATGTTGTTGTCCAACAATCAATCAAAAGTAGCGGTATTTCAAGAGCAGATTATCCAACTATAATAGACCTGTATCCATCCAGTAAATATACTGTTGATGTCAAAAAACAATATATCATCAAAAGTAACGATTTGAATGCTATGGTGTCAGCGGAGAAAATATATCCCAATACAGGGCTTGACATAGAGCCTCATGCTGCTCTTATAGTAGCCAACTGCAAAGATGCCCGATTGTATCAATCGATCTTCAAGAGTGGCAAATTCAATAAATTTGTCATGCTCAAAGGATTGAATAATTGCTCTGAAAATGAAGTGAGAGATTTACCCAACGTCTTCCCGAAAGATTATAAAATCAATCAAGAAGATATGGTTAGTCTGAAAGCAGATGACAATTCAAGATCTAATTATCAACAAGCAATATTTATATGGCTAAATGTCGATAAAATAGCAACGCTGGACGCTATGTTCAAGAAATATAATTGGTTGCAATTTGAAAACAAACCCAAATTTGTAGCTCAAAAATACTGGGAAGTCGCTAATGAACATTACAAATATGGCGAAGATGTGCTTAGGACTTTAAGAGGACTAGCGACACTGCCTGAATACAAGTATCTGGGCGTGAAAGATGTAATCGTCAATCAATGTATAACAGATGGGCTTCAAAAAGAACTTTTGGCTAATGTAAAATTATTTGAAACCAATATCATAGCAAGCTATAGCAAAGAATATGAGGCCTGGTCGAAAAACAATACTTATAGTGCAGGTCTAGTGTCTAGCACAGGTGATTTGAAATATCTAGTCTATGGAAAAGTACAGAATAATAGTAAGTATAACTTACCAAGGAAAATTAACGTGACAAGCGATTTAATGAGAGTAAGAAAGGTAGAAGGTACTGGTTTTTGGACTAACATAGCGATAGGTTTATCTGGACAAGGGGGCTCCTCTAGTACTAAAGTAGGTAGCAATAGTAACTTTTTTCAAATACCTAGTCTACCGCCCAATTCTAATGCAGTATATGCAGTCATGCTTGATTTTGGCCAAGGCCAGATAGCCTCGGGTTCTAATTTGATGGATCTCTTTAAATTTAAAGAAGAAACGCAGTTGGGCAACACTGTTATCACTAAAGCCTACGACAACAGCCCAATAACCAATAGCACCATCCAACGACAATTGAGCTGGCAGAATATAGCCAAATCCGGTATGCCAGATGTGCCATTGGTCGATTTATATAGAAAAACAGAAATCAATAATGACAGCTGGGTTCAAAAGTATGACGATATCCAGCGAGAAGCAAAGGAAGCAGCAAAAAGGAAAGAGGAAAATACCATATATCTAAAGTGGGAGAAATGAGGATCGTAAATTTAGGTTCAGTGGAAATGATTATAAGCCATTTAGATCAAAACCAGTTTATTTTTCTGAATATATCCTATCGCATGAAAAGAGAACATTAGTTTTTTTGGATTATGATAGTAAGCCAAAAATTGGTATGGTCATTACTGGGAAAAAGGTTGATATGTATACGATGGGTTCAGTAGATTATTAGGTTCCTTTAAAATAATAGAATAAGCTCACAAAGATGAATAACGTTACAAAAAAATATATATTTTAATTTTTATAAATAATCAAAACCATGTGGACAAAGTTGCTTTTAATGCTCTTTCCTTGCCTTCTGTTAGCTGGCTGTTCAAAAGACGAAAATCCAGAAGTACTTGAATCTTATTTTTCGATACGCAATACCATGATGCCATCGACGATAGGGTCGATGTCGCTTTTTATTCATATTTAAAACCTCCTATCACTATCCTTATCGACGATGTGGTCATGGGGAAAATCGTAAAAATCGCACCGGCAAAACCTAAAGATTGTAAGGACCAAAACTGCCTCCGGCTGAAGCTAAAGAAGAATGTGACCTATAGGTTTAGAGCCTACAATGAGGATAAATCGAAAACCTGGGAAGATTATTTAAATATAACTAAAGATTGCACTATATATAAATTATAAGCACTTTGGACAAACAACAGTTTTTCGAACGATTTACCATTGATTTTGAATATGGCCGACTGGGTGGTGGTGCCTTCGGAACTGTGTACAAGGCGTATGACAATCTTTCGGATAGCTGGAAGGCGATCAAAATAGCTGAGGTCAAATATATCGATGGTAAGCAATTCTCTTTGGCTTCGGAGTATGGTGCCACTAAACATCTAAGCATCCATAAGAATATAGCCAATTATGAATCTGTTCATGAGTTCAGAATGTCTAATGGGATGTTTGCTTATGCCATCATGCAGTATTACCCTGAGGGCAACCTAAAAGAACTATTGAGTACTCATGCGATAAATCAATCAGAACGCATAGCCATTGTCGAAGGGTTATTAGCTGGTATTGAGTACCTTCATCTTAATAAAATAATCCATCGGGACCTTAAGCCGAGCAATATTCTGATTTCCAAGGATATCAAGGGTAGTTTTATTCCTAAGATCGCGGATTTTGGACTTAGCAAGATAGCTGATGAAAATGAGTTGACCTCCATCTCCAATAGCTTTGCAGGGGGTACTCTAGAATACTCTCCTCCAGAACAATTATATGGCCATAAACTTTCTTTCAACTCTGACTTATGGTCTTTTGGCGTCATTGCATTTGAGATCCTGACCGGTAAAAAACCTTTTACTTCCGATGATTTCACAGGCAGTGCCGAGGCAAAAAGATCCGTTATTTACCATAAAATTATCAATGCAGAGATTCCTGCGACAATGGATCTTTGCCCTGCTCCTTTCGATCAAGTCGTCCGAAGGTGCTTGGTCAAGGATAATAAACTACGCATACTATCTGCAGCAGAGTTGTGGCTGCTCATCAGAGCCGGAGCTCAAGAAAAACCAGTCCAAAAGCCTAGTTTCTATGAGGAAGAAACTGTCATCTACTCCACTTATCTAATTAACAAAGAGAGAGAAGAGGCCGAACGCAATCGTCTCGAGCAGGAGCAGCTTGCCGAAGAGCACCAACAAGCAGAAGCAGAGAGACAAAGACAAAAGCAAGCTGCTCAAGCTGAAGCCGAGCGGCAAAAAGCCCTCGCAATAGCAGAAGCAGAGCGTCTGGCTGAAGAAAAACGCAAGCAGGAAGAAGCTGAACGTCATCGTCTCGAGCAGGAGCGGCTTGCCGAAGAGCACCGACAAGCAGAAGCAGAGAAACAAAGACAAAGAGAAAGCTGCTCATGTGGAAGCCGAGCGGCAAAAAGCCCTCGCTATTGCAGAAGAAGAGCGTTTGGCTGAAGAAAAACGCAAGCAGGAAGAGGCTGAACGCCATCGTCTCGAGCAGGAGCGGCTTGCCGAAGATCGCCGACAAGCAGAAGCAGAGAAACAAAGACAAGAGCAAGCTGCTCAAGCTGAAGCCGAGCGGCAAAAAGCCCTCGCTATTGCAGAGTCAGAACGTCTTGCTGATGAACAACGCAAGGAGGAAGAAGCTGAACGTCATCGTCTCGAACAAGAGCGGCTCGCGGAAGAGAACCGACAAGCAAGAGCAGAGAAACTAAAACACGAGCAAGCTGCTCACGCAGAAGTAGAGCGGCAAAAAGCCCTCGCTTTAGCAGAATCACAACGTCTCGCAGAAGAAAAACGCAAGCAGGAAGAAGCCGAGCGCTATAGTCTTGAACAAGAGCGGCTCGCCGAAGATCGCCGACAAGCAGAACTAGAGAAACTAAACCAGGAGCAAGTATCTCAAGCTGAAGCCGAGCGACAAAAAGCCGCTGCCTTAGCTGAATCCCAACGACTCGCTGAGGAGAAAAGCAAGCAGGAAGAAGCCAACCGTCATCGCCTAGAGCAGGAGGGAATTGCAGAAGAACGCAGACAAATACAGGCACAGAAGCAAAGACAAGAGCAAGCCGCTCAAGCTGAAGAAGCACAACAAAAAGCCCTCGCCCTTGCAAAAGCAGAGCATCTAGCCGAAGAAAAACTTAAGCAAGAAGAAGCCAAACGCCTTCGCCTTGAGCAAGAACGACTTGCCGAAGAGCGCAAAAAAGTTGAGGCAGAGAAGCAAAGAAAAGAGAAAGCAGCTCAGGTTGAGGCAGAAAGACAAAAAGCCATTGCTATTGCAGAAGCGCAGCGTCTCGCTGAAAAACAACGAAAGGAAGAGAAAAAAGAGCGGCAACGCCTCGAGAAACAGCGCCTCGCAGAAGAGCGCAAGGGTTCCCCTATTGATTCCAAAAGGAAGAAAAGGTGGCTTATGCTAGGCATGATTTGCTTAGCTAGCATCTTCCTGATGTATTATACTTACACATCTTATACATATACCCATATTTCATATCAAGAAAAGGGAAAATACGGCATCCGTGATGCAGATGGTGTTGATCTTTTACCTGCCATTTATGATAGTATCTATCTACAGTCCTGGGGCTATATAGTGGCTTACAAAGATGGTGCTGAGTACAGATTCGACAAAAACGGACAACTTATTGAAAAAATAGAACCGATGCCCCAAAACGCTCCCAATGATCCAGTCTTAACGCTCAACGATCAAGCATCTATCGACAAGGCGACTATTGAGCAACTCCTTGACATCATTAGGCTCCAGCCCAATCACCCTTTGATCGTACAACTGAAGAAACAAGTCAAGGTCATCGAACTAAAGGTCGAAAATGATACGTATCAAAAAATAAAAAACTCAAAGGATATCAATGTTCTTGAAGGCTTTTTAATCCGCTATCCCAAATCTGTTCATTCAATGAAGGTCAAAAGTGATCTTCAGACATTAATACAAATATTATTGCAACAATCCGAAAATATTCTTTATCAAACTGCCATCCAACAAAATTCCATTGCGCTTCTTGGCAAATACCTCGAAAAATATCCAAAAGGAAAATATGTTAAGGAAGTACAAAACGCTTTATTGGATATCAGCAAAACAATTGAAACCACCCAATGGACAGATGCGGTCAAATATAACACCATCGATGCCTACCAGGCATTTATCCTCAAATATCCTGCCTCTAAATATCTCAAGCAGGCCAAAAACAATATAAGTTCCCTCCAATCCCAGCAAGCATGGTTCAAGATTAAAAACACCAATGACGAAAAGGCCATTCGAGATTTCCTAAAAGCCAATCCCAACTCTGTGTTTTCTAGTGAGGCTATTACCATACTGAACGCCATGGAGGCAGGCAAAAAGAAAAATACATCCACGGAAATGCCCAAAAAAGAAATACCAAACCCCACACCGCCAACTAAAGATGAAGATGATAAACTTTGTCTATCTATCGTCGAGAAAATTAACCAAAACTACGTAAAGATTCCTGCAGGAAAGTTCGTCAATTCTATAAATGAAGATGTCTCCATAGGTAGTTTCTCACTTAGCAAATATGAGTTTTCTCAGGCCCAATACATGGCACTGATGGGGCATGATGCCAATCTGGCTTATTTTCATAAAGATGAAAATCAGCCATTGGAATCCATCAATTACTACCAAATCAAGCAAATGTTGGTCAAGCTCAACAGCCAACCCTGTAGCGAATACACCTACCGACTGCCTACCCTCGATGAATGGGAATATGCTGCCTCCGCTGGCTCGCCCGATGCCTTGTATGCCGGGTCCAACGATGCCGCTGAAGTAGCCGTTTACTTCACCGGCAAGCCAGGTACTCGAACCACAGGTACCAAAAAAGCCAATGCTTTTGGACTTTACGACATGACAGGCAATGTCGCCGAGATCTGCTTGTACAATAGCCAGATAATGAGAAAAGGAGGCTCTTGGAGAGAAAAACCAGGCGCAATGAAGATAAAAAATACCATCCCTATGCCCGCCGGTTCTGCCGATAATCAGACAGGGTTCAGACTAGTAAGAGAAAAGAAATGAAAAAAATAAATAAAGCTTACAATTATTTCCAAAACTCCTCTTCTGTGCTATGTGTATATGATACAATCCTTATTTGGGTGTATCCATCGTTCTTTGTGACGGGCTATCAGCTTTACTTTGGTATGTCTGGTAATGGCATGAACGGCACAATAAAAAATATCCTACAGGCACAAAAAATATTTTCATCATGAATCGGTCAAAACTAAGATACATACTTCTCCTTGCTATCTTGAATTTCGTATTAGGACCGCAAATATATGCCCAGCAGATAGCAAATTGGTCTAGCTTCTACGAGAATGGTTTCGTATGGAATCCTGCACTCACCGCCCGCTGGACTAGCACATCCTTGTCACTGACCCATCAAAAAGAATGGACAGGCTTCGAAGGAGCTCCTCAGCTCTCTACCGTTGCCTTCGAATTTCCTTTTATAAATATGGCAACTTAGTCCGATCCAGTGTTGGAGGCTACATCGAACATGATCAGGTAGGTCCTTTTCGCAAGACTGGTGTGGCACTCACCTACGGGTATCATTTCACACCTCAGCTTTTTGGGCGAAAAGAAGATTACCTCAGTCTTGGTTTTGGCATCAATGCAGGTCGGTACAAGTTCGATCCCTCTCGGCTTACCGCATTCAACGGCATCTTGGTCGATCCTCAACTTACGGAGCAGTCTGTCACTGCTATACGCCCCAATGTCAACATAGGTATCTTTTACAAATCCAGTGCCTATTATGAACTCGAAAGCCATTATTACATTGGCTTTTCTGTCAATCAGGTAGTGCCGGGCATCATCTATAAGGGACTAGGGCTTACGAACACACCTCACGCAACCTTGCACCTAGGCTATCGATATTTCGCCGAGCGAGAGTCTGATACCTATATAGAGCCCAATATCATGGTCATATATGCTCCTGCAAAGGCGGTGCATGCCATGGCAAACATCCGATTCGAAAAGCTCAATAAGTTTTGGCTATCTGGTGGTGCTGCCACTAACGGAGAGCTTTTCCTTCAGGCAGGTGTCATCCTGGATAGCGAGTCTTTCATTGGCTCTTTGGTGAAAGATGGCGCACTTCGCATAGGCACTAAAGCAGATTATATGATCGGCGACTTCGGACGCACTGCAGGGATCGGATACGAGGTGTATATGGCGTATATTTTTGATAGACAATGAAATTGAATATAAATAAATATCTTATGAAAAATTTTGCAATTCTTTTCTTATTATTAGTAATTGTTGGAACCAGCAATTTAAAATTACGAGCCCAATCACCCAGAAAAATTTTCACTGTACAACGTGATTCTTTTATTGGTCCTAATAATAATCCATATAAAGGAAATTTTATTCTCACAGAAGACTTTAATAACGATGGTATAAAGGACCAATGTCTGGCTAGTTTCAATTCTTCCTCCGAGAGTACAATTTATATTTTTCAAGGTATTGCTACTTTTCCATATTATACGGAAATTCAATCTTTTGCGACTTTAGGATATGCGGGTCATTACTGGAATGTAATGAAGTTTGTTGATTATGATAATGATGGAAAAAAGATCTGTGTATAAGATTTAATGATGGGGGATATTGTACTTATCAAAATTCAAGAATATACTGGAATACGGGGAATGATAATATGCCTTATGATGAAAGTACCTATTACGAATTTAATCAACCGGGCCTATGTAGTTATTTGTCACCTATAGATATGAATTCAGATAATTATTTAGATTTAATATTAGAAGATGCTCTCGGTTCTAATGATGGAGTGGTTTATTTCAATAATCAAGACAGGACATTTACTCAATCTTCATCAACTTATTCCAGTGGTAGAGATGTCTCAATCAAAACATTAGACATTAACAATGACGGGAAAGAAGATATTTTGGGTTTTGATACAGGATTTAATGGAGATCAAATAACCGTGAATATTCAAGACAATACTTCAAATTTTGCCGAACAATTAGTTTACTATAATAATGGAGAAAAACCGAATCCAGGTTTAATTCTTGACAATCAGCATTTTATTTTTAATTGTAGCAATGATGGCTCCAGTTCCAGCAATTTAATAAAGGGCACATGGAATGGAAGTGGATTTGGGTTTACTACTTTTTCAAATTTACTTCCTATAGGTAATGCATATTTAGTTAATTCAATTGACTATAATATTGATGGCAAGATGGACTTTTTAGTAGCATCAGATACAGCGACTAATTTACGTAATTATGATATGTACTATGGAGAAAATGGATTTTCGTTTTCAATTAGTAATAAGAAAAGGGTTTTTACAGGTGTAAATTATTATATTAAGGAATGTTTTTTTGATCAAAATGAATTTAGATATACGGCAGCTACAAATGATAGTCTATTTGTATTAAGCATAGGCGAAGTGCTTTCCACCACATTATTAGGCACGAAGTTGGATCAAATAGAATTATTTCCTAATCCAACATCTTCTTCAATAACAATTTACTCTAGTGAAAAAATGAGTAAATATAAATTTAGGCTTTATAGCATTTATGGATGTAGAATTGATGTTCGCATGGAATCCAACACTTTGGATATATCTCAACTAAATGATGGTGTTTATTTTTTAGAGGTGGAATATGGTAATAGGCGGATTACAAAAAAAAATTATTAAAAGATCAATTTAATCAAATATCAATTAATAGAGATGAATACTTTCTGGAGATTTGGAATTCTTTTTATTTGTGCTTTTGTTGGCTTTAAGTCTAATGCTCAAAATCCTGAAATTATATTTAGTAAAAAAAGGACTTTTTAATGGACCTGGTGGTGGTCCTTATAAAGGAAATTTTATTCTCACAGAAGACTTTAATAACGATGGTATAAAGGACCAATGTCTGGCTAATTTCAATTCTTCCTCTGAGAGTACAATTTATATTTTTCAAGGTATTGCTACTTTTCCATTTTATACGGAAATTCAATCTTTTGCGACTTTAGGTTATGCGGGTCATTACTGGAATGTAATGAAGTTTGTTGATTATGATAATGATGGAAAAAAAGATCTGTTTATAAGATTTAACGATGGGGGATATTGTACTTATCAAAATTCAAGAATATACTGGAATACAGGTGATGATAATATGCCTTATAATGAAAGTTCCTATTACGATTTTAATCAACCGGGCTTCTGTAGTTATTTATCACCTATAGATATGAATTCCGATAATTATTTAGATTTAATATTAGAAGTTGCATTGGGCTCTGGTGATGGAATTGTATATATTAATAATCATGACAGGACATTTAGTCAATCTTCATCAAATTATTCCAGTGGCAGAGATGTGTCAATCAAAATATTAGACATTAACAATGACGGGAAAGAAGATATTTTGGGATTTGATACTGGATTTAATGGAGATCAAATAAACGTCAATATTCAAGACAATACTTCAAATTTTAATTCACAATTAGGTTATTATAATAGTGGCGAAAAACCTAATCCAGGTTTAACTCTTGACAACCAGCATTTTATTTTTAATTGTAGTAATGATGGGAGCAGTTACAGAAATTTAATAAAAGGCACGTGGAATGGAAGCGGATTTGGATTTACTAAATTTCCAAATTTACTTCCTATAGGTATTGCATATTTAGTTAATTCAATTGACTATAATAATGATGGAAAGATGGACTTTTTAGTAGCATCAGATACAGCGACTAATTTACGTAATTATGATATATTCTATGGAGAAAATGGATTTTCATTTTCATCTAGTAATAAGAAAAGGGTTTTTACAGGTGTAAATTATTATATTAAGGAATGTTTTTTTGATCAAAATGAATTTAGATATACTGGGTATGATACCGATAGCCTATATGTTTTTCGAGAAATACCGTGCATACCTTTCACACCCACTATCATGACAAGCAATCAATCTCCCTGCGAAGGTCAAACAGTTACTTTGACTGGTTCTGGGGGAATTTTATTCAATTGGAACAGCACAAACTATTCTACAAATCCAACTTTGATGGTTTCTCAACCCGGTGGAAATTATAAATTAAAAGTAAAAGATGCAAATGGTTGCGTATCCAATGAAGCAAACATTGATGTAATTTTTTCTCCAGTTACTACACCTACTTTTTATCAGATAGATCCATTATGCCAAAATTCCATAGCCCCAACTTTGCCTGCCACCTCGAGCAATAATATCGCAGGAACTTGGGATCCAAGCGTCATTAATACTACTTCCGCTGGAAATTTTACTTATACTTTTACACCTACTTCTGGTCAATGTGCATCTTTGGTACAAATGACAATTGATATTCTCCCCACCAATACAATTATTTTAACTTCTGGCACTGGTACTGATGACCAAAATGTGTGTGCAGGTAATGCTATGATACCGATCGAATATGCTGTGACAGGTGCTGATGGTGTCACAGTAGATCCACCATTTCCACCTGGAGTAATCGGGAATTTCTCTATAGGTAATACTATCTTTACGATTAGCGGCATTCCCACCTCTTCAGGTCCTTACACAATCAAACTTACAGGAGGCTGTGGAATGGTCGAGGCTTCAGGAAATATCAATGTTCTACCTCTGCCATCTAATCATATGTTAAGTGGGGGTAATGGTGGGTTGCCTATTTGCAAAAACACACCTATTGCACTCACCTTGTCAAATTCAGAAATTGGAGTCAATTATCAACTTTATCAATATACACCACCAAATACAAATATACCGATTGGACCTTCTATCGTTGGGACTGGAACTTCTATATCATGGACATTGCCAAACATTAATGTTGCTACATTTTCCTATCGTTCACAAGCCACTAGTGCCACTACTCCAGCTTGTGTGGCTACTGATTACACAAATGAAATCACTGTAACCATTATCGCTATCCCTCCCACACCAATTAATATAATGCCTTTAAATCCAACTAGTTGTACTGCAAATAATGGGACCATCAAGATAAGTGGTAGTTATACTCCAGGTTATTCATATAAGATTTCATACACAGAAGGGGCACTTCATACCTTAGATACTACTGCAAACTCCATGGGCCAGTTATGGTTAATTAATTTAGCAGCAGGAAATTATTACGATTTTTTCATCACAGATCAATTGACTACCTGCTCTTCGGGTACTTTTATGGGACCTATTAATTTAGCGACTCCCGGTACACCTGATCCACCAACGATAGCCCCAAACGACTCGCTTACATTTTGCCAGGGGGGCTATACAGTCTTAACTTGCTCGAATCCAAGCAACTACAGCAATTTGCAGTGGAGTAATATTGGTGGGTATATTAATGGAGCAACTGAAACAACTTTGATAGTTACAGAACAAGGAAATTATACACTTAAAGGAACGATAAATGATTGCTCCAATATAAGTTTTCCAACAATTGTTACTGTAAAACATATCCCAGACCATCCTATGATTGAGTGTCCAACCAATTCATTTTGTAAAAATGGTGAATACAATATCAATGTGTCAAATACTACACCCTACACATCAGCAACCTATATATGGTTCCGTGATGGAATAGTTGATTTGCAGAACACTGGGCCATTGTATACAGGATATTTTCCTGGTACAATCAAGCTGCAGGTTGAAGTAGATGGTTGTAAAAGTGATCTCAGCAATGAAATAGTGATAACAGAGATTGCGATTCCTGATACATTTAAAATAACCTCATATGTAGATACGATCTGTGTTAATAAATCATACACCTTTGTGGGTACTTTACCTAATGGAGTAAATATTTCTTGGATTGCAAAAAATATAGACAATGATCCCAATGCAAATTTCTCAATGAATAATGCAGCTTTCATATCTAATACAGAAGGTAATTATTCTATAGAATATATTTGGTCCAATACCCCATGTTTTAAAACTGATACTGTACACATATATGTGTCTGGATGTGGATGTAAGAATGCCACTACAGCTGATGCAGGAAAAGATGCGACTATTTGCGCAGGGAACAAGGTTATCTTAAATGGGTCTTCAAACTCTGGAGTTTCTTGGACTTCTAGTGGAAATGGTACTTTTGGTGATACCAGCATGGTAAATACAATTTATACTCCTAGTGTTGCGGATAGCACAGCAGGAATAGTAACACTCTATTTGACTGCGAATGATCCTGACGGCGATGATGGCCCTTGTATTTCTGCAATTGACAGCATGGTGCTGACCATTGTCTCAAATGCAACTATTTCTATTGCTCCAGTAGACCCATTTTGTGGAAATGATACAACAATGATTACATTGAAAGCTATGCCTATCGGTGGAACTTGGAGTGGGAAGAATATTGATAACATGGGAAAATTCAAACCTTCTACTTTAGGTATAGGTATGACTACTTTTACCTATACCATAGGGCAAGGCGCTTGCCAAAAGGTTGATTCCATGCATGTAGTCATTAATGATTTTCCAAAGCCAACTATATCGGGATTGAATGATTATTGTAAAAGTGAAACCCCCAATCCGACAGTGACTGCAACACCATCCGGAGGCACATGGACAGGTGCTCTGACTAGCAATACCATTGACTTATCGATGCTAATCGCAGGTAAGTACTACTTCGGATATGAAGTACAAAAAGATGGTTGCATCGGCTCTATTATTGATAGCTTTAAAGTCATAGCACCGCCTTTTGCTATGGTTCAGGATTCTATGAAGGTATGTAATGCAGATCCTGATATGACTGGAAAGTCAATAATAGACCTCAAGGATTTCATTCAAAGCGATAGTACTTGGACATGGGAAGAGTTAGCTCCATTGAGCAGGGCGATCAATACAATTGGTGCTACTACATACGATTTTACAGGTATTCCATTAAACACAGTTGCCACCTTTGTATATACTTTAAAAGGTGTATCTCCTTGCGAAGATTTTACTGATACATTGAGGATCACAGTTGCGGACATTTGCAACTGTCCAAACTTGATATTTAAGCCTGATACTAGTCTGTGTAGTAGTAATGCAATAATTGATTTGGATTCATTAAAAAAGATGCAGATGCTGGAACATGGAGCATAAATCTAGACCCTCTGATTTTAAACCCTGGGATTTTAAATGGTTCAATATTCGATGCCAGGGATAAAGATGCAGGAACTTATACATTTACTTATACACTCGATCCTCCGCCAATAAATATCGACTGTCAAAAGTCTAAAGATGTGACTGTTACAGTTATTCAAAAGCCTATCGCTGATCTGAAGTTTTTGCTCCAAGTGTGCAGTACTGGCGATACTACTAAAACTCGATTGGATCTCAATGATTTTTTTAATGGAGCTGTAATATCAGGTAAGTGGTTAAACAATTCCAATGTTGGCTTGACAACTGGAACAGTGATTGACTTTCAAGGTGTAGATACTGGATCTTATTCATTTACATTTATAACTATTGGTGCAATGTTTCCCTGTACCAATGATAAAGTCGATGTAGAGATAGAAGTGACAGAAAAATGCCTCTGCCCTACATTAGATGTCATAATTCCTGATACAAGTATCTGTTATGGCAGTTTAGATACTATGAATCTTAATTTGCTTATTAAACCAACTGACATTGGCAAATGGACTTTGATAGAAGATCCAGATGCGGTGGACATGAATCTACCTGTTGCAGGTGGTAATTTTGAATTAAAAGACAAGAAGGCTGGACATTATAAATTCGAGTTTAAGCTAGACCAATGCCCAGCAAATTGCCCTGACTCATTATTAGTAAATATGACTATCAAACCAGAAAACAAATTACTATTCGCAGGAGATACGGTGTGTAATAATTTTGAATATACCAAGCAACTTAAATGCACTTTACCCAAATCAACTTGTGAATGGAGTTTTTCCAATCCTAATGGAATTGAGGGGGCTAATGTTGGTAAAGACAGTATTTTTATCCAAACATTAAGCAATACTTCTGCCGGCTCAAAAGAAATATTCTTTTCATTTATCCCAGTTAGTCCCGATGGTTGTAAAGGAGATACGCAATTTGTTGCTATTAGGGTACTCCCTACACTAAAATTGAACCTCCAAGATTCAATAACTACTTGTGCAAATAGTTTCATCACTTTGAATTCAGATCCTACTGGGGGCATAGGCGCACCTTATACCACCTCATGGAGTACAAGCGAAACAACAGAAGCTATTACTTACAAAGCAACTGCGGATGCGATCATTACAGTAAAAGTGACCGATGGTTTTGGTTGCATGGCTAGTGATACATCCAATATCGCTATTGTACCTGCTCCCGCTTTTATAATAAATAATATGCCGGATACTATCTGTTCAAATGGTCCTTATATGATTAGTACAGATCCTATTTTTACTGATGAAATTCAATATTACTCCTATCCGGCTGGTTTTATTGAAGATAATGGACAAATACGAAACAGTCAGATGAGTCCTGGCATTTCCTATTGGTTTGCAGCAGAGGTTACGAATGATAGTGGCAGTAGCATGACAGATTCCATAAAAGTGCTAATTAATAATGATACCATCCATGTAGCCATAATAGATTTAGATCCAACCGGCATAGGACTTTCGGATGGCTCTATACTCATCAATCCGATCAGTGGTGTCCAACCGTTTGAATATTCGTTTAACAATAGTACTTGGGTGGCAGATAACGATTGGAAGAATCTTTCGGCAGGCATCTATGACATTCTTATTAAAGATTTGTTGACCTGTGAAAAAATTGTTCAGATAACGTTGGAGGATCCTAGGCCATTGGTTTTTACCGATGTCATCACACCAAATGGCGATGGCGTAAATGATTTACTACAATTTACTACAAGTAATGTAATATCAAACTCCGAACTATCCATCTACAATAGGTGGGGCGACCGCATCTATCACAAAAAAGACTATACCAACGACTGGGATGCATCTGGCTACCCGGGCGGCGTCTATTATTATATACTGAAGGTGGAAGGAAAAGAAGTAAAAAAAACATTGACAGTGATGAAATAACTATCAATTATCAATTACGAAGTAATAATTCACAATTTAAAAACCATGGATCAAATACTATTTTACAAAGAAGGACAAAGCCTAAAGGCCACTATGGAGCAGGTGCGCCTCTCCTACACACGTCCATATACGATGACTTTCGCCATCGACTACGATCAGATCAGTAGTTTCTTCGGTGGTACTTCGGGATGTCTGCTGTATTATCTAGTCAATGATCTGCAGGAAGCCGACCGCATACGGCTCCGATATATTCAGATACATGCGCCACAGATAAGGGTATGCCTATGCGCCCCGGCGCAGTATGCACTGGACGCTTGGTCCCTAGGTGTGTTTCACTTCGAAGCGCAGCCTGTGTATTCGGTGGGGGTAGAAGAGGCCTATCGCAAGTACATCGTACAGCAAGGCGGCGCATCTACCGAACTGACATTAAAGCAGGACGATGGCATACGCAAGATACCCTTCCATACTATGCTCTACCTGCAGGCCGCGGGCAACTATACCAGCATACACTTGAGTTCCGGCAAAATGCTGTTGCAAACCCGACAACTGGGCACCTTCCTATTCTTGACAGAGCAAGACCTGAATATACAACGGGTGCACCGCTCGCTGATACTGAACCTGAAGAAAGTAAAAAGCCTCAAGGACAACAAAATGTATTTTTATGATACGGAGCATACGCTGGAAGTAGGCAGCCCGCTAGCTTTAAGAATTAAACAATTACTCTTAGGCACACCATCATGATACCTATCACTATCGGACGGAATGAGCAGAATGATGTCAAGTACACTCACCCTTCAGTGAGCGGCAACCATGCTAAGGCAATGGTATCTGATGAGGTCATCGAGCTGATAGATCTGCAATCGACCAATGGTACCTTTGTAAATGGGATACGCATTTCAAAGTCGGCAGTGGGGACTGATGACCACTTACAGTTTGGAGAGTGTGAGGTATCAATGACAAGATTTTTAGAGCAAATAAGAAAAATATACCTTGCCAAAAAGACGGACTATTCGAAAGAATTTCGGAAGGTACTCGGCTTATTCTCAAAATATCAATCTGCCAAGGACAAAATAGTAAATCCGCCGCAGTGGCCCCTATATGCGCGAATAGTCCTTACAGTGGTGGCGATGTTGGTGCTGATATTTACCCACATCATACCCACGAAGTACACAATATATGTGATGATGAGTGTGGGTTTGTTCTCCATGGTACCTAGTTTATTCGCTCCGTCACCAGCCAAAAAGAATGACCTACTCGATCAACTTAAATTGGACTATGAAGACCGACTCGTGTGCCCCAAATGTCAGTACAAGCTGATATATCAAAACCTCGCTTATTGGCGGGGCAAGTCACGCTGTGTGAATGACAAATGCACCGCCTTGTATAAAAAATTGGGATAAAAATAGGCTTCGTACATTAAAATAGGTGTTTCGTACAGAATACTAATCTCAGAAGATCGCTGAAAAATATATTTACATCATTAATCACAATCAAAAAAATAAAAAATGCAAGAGGAAAAAACCACCGACAACTTTGGAGCAATGGACCATACGACTCCTGAATCCAATGAAGCTTCACGCCCGTCAGATAAGTTTACTTTTAACCAAAAGGCACTGGTCGGAACATTATTCGGTGCAGGTGGCTTAGTCGCCTTCGTTTCCGCAAAGGATAAGATGTTTGGCACGAATGAAGCGCCTACTTCCACCTCGGTATCTCCTGATTCTGGTGCGGAATCAGTGTTATCGACAGGGAATGTATCTAATCATACAGCGTCAGAAAGCACGATGGAAAATAGCCACTCTTTATTTTCAGATGCATTTGCCAATCAAAGACACCTACAAGGTCCAGGTGGCATCTTCCAACATGATGGCAAACTATACAATACTTTCTACAAGGAGGAATATGAAAAAATGAGCGCACAGGAAATAGATAAGTACCAGCATGATGTAGTTGAAAAAATGGGCCCAAAGCTATCTAAAGAAATAGCTCAGCTACAGCCAAAAGAAGAAATACTCAATCATAAAACTGAATCGAGTGATGTAATGGTGAAAGCAGTTGATACAAATAATGATGGAATCAAAGATACAGAAATAACCACTGAGAGACATCATCAAGACATCGTAACAACAGAGCATAAAACCATAACTGTGATGTTTCACAAGGTTGTTGATTAGAAATGAGCATAATTATGTTGTAAATTTAGTAAAGTATTTTTAAAAACCATTGGATTAGTAATAAACAGATCTGGGTTTAATCTAAACCATTTTTTAACGCATCAAAAGGCGTTTTTACAGATAATTCTTTTCTTAAGGATCCATGTCTTCGATATAAGTTATAATTAATTAAAAAGGAATCTAAGTCAATAAACATTTTTTCTTTTTGGGTGTATAAATTTTTCATAATAGTATTTGATTTTATTATACCATTGGCCCTTTCTACCATGCCATTTGTCTTTGGAGTTGCGGGTTTGGTCAATCTGTGATCAATATTAAATTCATTGCATAACATATCAAATTTAGATTCCATACTACATGGCTGTCCTTTTTAGACCTAATTAAACTATTAGTAAATTCTAATCCATTGTCGGTCAAAACATGAGAAATATAAAATGGAAAGAATGATTTGCATAGTGCAAGAAAGTCGGTTGCAGATTGTGCCGTTTTATTTTTATAAACTTTATAGTACATAAGTCTTGTAGCTCGATCTATAGCAACATATAAGTAATATTTAGATCCATCAAATTTGGGTAAATAAGTCACATCAATAATAAATAACCTGGATCATATTCCTTAAATTTTTAGCAAGGTCTTAACCATCAAACCGAATGAAAGTGAGATTCATAATCCTAAAGACATAAATGAAAACCCAACGATACCGACAAACCCAAATATCGTCCCGAATTCCAATCCAGTAGCAACTCCAAATGAAACTCCAAAAGGTGAATATGTGCCCAATGACCACCCTACAGATGATCATGCGAATTTCAATATGGAAGGAGGTAAACCAGCTGAAGTACCGACCGTCGAAGGTGAGCAAGTAGTACAAGATAAACCGGCTGAGTTGCCAACCTTAGACGTACCTCCTATCAAGATAGACGATAAGTTTGTACCTGCGCAAGACGACAATTTAGGGCTTCTAAGTGATGATACACATCATGACAAAGCAGTAGCTGTGGCAGATATACCTGAGGCGCACAATACAAACGATTCTGATGCGACTACTGCGCATCCGATAGAACATAGCTCGACTCCAGAAGTGAAGATAGTAGAAGACCACACACACAAATATAGATCATGAAGGTGGTGCGGGGTAGTATCGCATGGCGCACAAGTGCCGGAGATAGAAGTAGTAGATGATCATGGCGTGCCTCAGATTGAGACGCACTCAGACGCATCAGAGGCGGCTTCAATACCATCGCTGCATGCAGAAGACACGCACATAGATGGTGCCCAGCACGATACCCATCACGATGTTAGTATCGATGCGAATCATGCCTCACTCGGTAGCTACTTGGACTCAGTACACTGATGATGATAAGAAGAGTACTCTCCAGCAGCATAACAGCTGTAGAGAGTACTTTTTTTTTAATGATGCGCCGAACCAAATTTTTATAACATTTATTTAGGATATGAATATAGCTTGCCCGCAATGTAGGACACAAAATCCGATTCC
This sequence comes from Candidatus Brachybacter algidus, assembly GCA_016711705.1. GTDB lineage: Bacteria > Bacteroidota > Bacteroidia > Chitinophagales > Saprospiraceae > Parvibacillus > Parvibacillus algidus. Next base: position 280,582 of record JADJSK010000014.1, read on the forward strand.
CAACGCCGCACAATACCAAGGGAAGACTATCCGATTTCAGTGCATCAACGCATCTTGTGGCCATACGGTCACATACAGGTTTCCTGCGAGTAATGAGGATAATGACGTCACCTACATTTCGAGCAAAACGAAGCAAAGAGGAGGAAGTGGCAGGCTCACGGTGTTGGAAAACGAGTTTCATGCTCAATATACCTTCGCGCTAAAGGAAGGTAATCAATCGATAGGTAGGAAATCACTCAATGCCAAGTCGGAACTACAAATCCAAACCAACGATACTACCATGTCGAGATCGCACTGCCAAATAATAGGACAGAAGAGCAAGAATGGAGCATCCCTCGAGTTTGTTTTGAAGGATTACAATAGCACAAACAAGGTTTATTTGAATGGAGTACAGTTGGGGCCTGGTCAGGAGGCGTATCTAAGTCATGGCGATCATATCAAAATCGGAAACAGCCTGCTGTTGTTTGAATATGTTTGAAATCTATAAATCAACTTCATTTGAAGCTCTGTAATTGAAAAGCACATAAAATATACCTAAATAAAATGACAAAATCAATGCGTATCAAGGTAGGAGGTACATTAAGTTCATACAATTTCCTTCTATTATTGTTAATAGTAAACATAATGTTTTATTGTCCAGTAAATAGTACAGCTCAAAAGAATAAATCAATCAAGCGACCATGTTATGAATATTCGATATTGTCGAATACTTCTATTGAAGATAAATTGCTTTATCAATATTGTGGAGAAGGTAATCTTGATAAAGTCAAACAATTGTTTGCCAAGGGGGCCAGGTTGAATACCTTCACGGGTGAAAGGACTCCGTTACGGAATGCAATCTCTAGCTACAACCTAGAGTTGGTAAAATATTTGCTCGATAATGGTGCATTGCCTTATCTACCTTATTGCTGGAAAGGTGAGAATATGTCATATCATTCATCTATATATTTTAAGGATATGGTAAAGGAAATGAAAGATTATAAACTGATAGAAAAACAACTCATATATGCAGATCAGGTTTTGACGATGGCAATGAAAAAAGGTTACCCTCCAAAGGATTTCGACATTAACGATGATTATATATTTATACTGGAACATTTCAGAAGTTTGTCGTTTTTCAGGCTTTATGACAAATGGAAAAAAGATGGAGTTGGGTTTAATGATAGTCAATATTTGTACAACCTGGATATTTTCAAATTATCATTGACTGCAAAAGATACGGGATTTATTAATAGTTTAATAATTCGAGGTTTGAATGTAAACTGCGATAGAATTCCATACAGCGATAATCAAGGGGAATATACCTTTTTGCCGCTTGTGTATTATGCAATAGGAAAAAATGATGTGGTTCTGCTTAGCTATTTTTTGAATAAAGGAGGGAATCCCAATTATACCAACCCATTTAGCTCACATTTAGAAGCATACTGTACACCCCTTACTTACGCCATCCATCAAGGCAACAAGGAGATGGTACAAAAACTCATTGAAAAAGGTGCCTTAATACGGATTAATAACTGTGGCAGAATCGTCATGTCTCCCCTATAGACTATGCTATGGCCGCAGGGAAACGAGATATAGTTGAGTATCTTTTGACAAAATAAATAGGTGTCTAAGATACAGTGTATTATTGATTTTTATTATACATTCCAAATATAAAAGAAATTATTGACGATGAGATTCACTTTGATTTTAATATCACTAATTATTATTATTCCAATTGCCTTACTAGGACAAAAGAAGAAAATCAATCCGGTGGACACGGTGACCTATAAGTGTGGCACGCTGTCAAATATAGAGTATGATGGCGTTTACTTCAAGGCAGCTAAGGCAAATATATATTACAATGCAATATCCAAAATATTATTCTCTGGTAGAAGAATAAATGGATATTCAGGATATGGCCCGGCTGATAGATCGAGCTTTGCATGCGAGCCATTATTTTTTTGGCCATACTCGGTTACAAAAATGCCTTCTATTGATCATATAATAGTTAAAGGGATGAAATATACAGATGCTAATGTGTCGAAAAGCATGTTGTATAAAAGTCCATTTTTGAAGGAGCGTGTTTGTGCCCTGACATGCGTCTATTGGTGCAACCCAATTAGCCCAATATCAACTGATATGAAAGATTATTTTTATTCTTTTGGCACATCGGTAGCGATAGAACCATTGATCAAAAAAATAGGTGACAATCATTTCAAAATAGGGTTTCCTCAGGCTTTGATTCCAGGTATTGACTATGCACTTAGTATAGGAGAGGAGATGTTTGTTTTTAGAATTCAAAACCCAAATGTAAAATGAAATATATGCATACTATAATTGCTATTATGATTTTTGGTTGCTATGCGCATGGACAAAGCGACATAATGAAGATAGATGATGAAGAATTTATGATAAATATTTGGAAATCAGACGATGTCTTAAAGATATCTGTCGATGATAAACAAGATTTAGCAATGAATGGAAAAGAGTGCAATTGTATGAGCGAAAGAGAGGATAGCTATGAATATTGCATGATTGAAGTCGATCGGGACAATAACCGCTCCATGACTATCATGGATGCTCAATATATAGTAGGAGTGACAAATGGAAAGCCTCATGCATTTTTTCTTTACAATTATCCGGAAGGAAGATTCGGTTGGAGATCCACTCCTGATATCTTGAAGCCACATTTGGGATACGTATTCACTTTTCCTTGGACCGATTTGGTCAATAATGATACTGAATTTATAAATCTAAAAATAAAAATACGAAGGCAGTTATCGATCACAAAGGGAGATTCTAAAATGTTTACGTATCCGATCGCTGACTCCCCTTCCGATTCAAGGTGGTATAAAATCAAAGTACCTGCGAGCCAGGTTAAAAAAACCAATAAATACGAACCAATAAGCACGTCAGGAACTGGAATTAAAAATCCTGAATATTTCGGCGTTTATACAGAAGTAAAGGGTAACTATTATCGAATTCCTCCTTCAACAATGTATAAAGGTGTTGCTTACTATTATGAAAGAAAGTCATTTAGTCGGCACCATGTCAACTTGCCTGTGGACGTGGGAAAAACAAGTTCAAAAACATCTTTTATGGCTGTTGATAGCCTCCATAGGAAGTTTTATGAAGTAGATAGAAACCAGGTAACATTCTTATTGAATGGATCAGCTGATCAGATAAATGTCGCAGGGCTTTATGTATTCGCTGCCCCATTGGTAACAAATAATAATACGGCCATTTATGGTATCAACCCAGGGGCTGGTACTACCTATACACAACCTGAAGGTTATCGTGTGCTTCCCGGCCCATTAGAAATGGTTCAGCCGTCCGGTGGTAAGACACTTAGCACAAGCTCAATAAAAGTACAATATCCTCCCCTTAAGGCAGGTTGGTACGGACTCAATTTCGGTGGCAAATGGTATATTGTACATGCTATCTAGCCGTATAATGCAATTTGATTTTGAGTGTATAAACAAATGAATTATTCATGAAAGTACTTAGTTTTTCGCAGCAAGGGAGTCGAAATTATCAGCAAGACAACCTATACATTTCGGAGGAGAAACAAATATTTGCTGTATGCGATGGTGTCGGTGGGAGTGCAGATGGATTTCTTGCGAGCAATATGGTTGTAAATAGTCTCCAAAGCCAATATCCAGGGCATGCGACTCTCCACGACAAAGACTCCATAGGAGATTATTTATTTGATGTGTTGAGCGCATTTCGACATGACCAATTTGAAGAAATAGCGACGACAATGACCTTTTTGACCATTGTTGGGCCAACTGCTTTTTATACCACATTGGTGATTCAAGGATATTTTACATCAGCCCGTCCGCAGCAAGTGGTATGTGACGAAAGATCACTCCTACGTTCAAGAACTTTTCGAAGCAGGCATTCTTACTTCCGAAAATGAAATGAGAACACACCCCATGAGAAACAGAATTACCAAAGTCATTTCTAATACAAATCCCTTAACACAACAAGATATAGAAATAGAAACAATCCATGATGTATTGCCAGGCGACATGTTCTTATTGTGCTCCGACGGTGCATTGGAAAGTTTTTCCAATGAAGATTTGGTTTATCACTTTTCTGACAACCATATACCATTAGACCTGCAGTGGAACTCCTTTCAAGAAATTTGTGCTCAAAATTCGAAAGATAATAACACAGCAATCTTAGTAAGCATATGAGTAAGACAATAGATTACGTTTTGATATTTGCCTTGCGACCATTGATGGAAAGTGTTTTTATATTGATCGAAAAGGGAATTTTGTTATAAATTGTCATTGAATCAAATTATTTTATGAAATTATTTCTAATTTTCTTTGGAGCCATTTATATGCCACTTTCTGCAGCTGCCCAATGCACCCATCCTGACTATGACGCCCTTATTGAATTATACGACTCTACCGATGGACCACATTGGTATGATCCAAGTCAAACATGGGCACAAGGTAAGGCGGGGGCAAATTGTGATCCGTGTACTTGGGTTGGAGTAAAGTGTAATGGAGATGGAAGGGTAGAATCATTGGATCTAACTAACAGGCAGCTCAAAGGGCCATTGATCGATATCAATCTACCGAGCTTAAAAATCTTAAAACTTAGCGGGAAATTTCTCTTCCCCAATTCAGATTTTCAAAATATGCCTGAATTGACCTATCTCGAATTGTGGGTGTGCAACTTAAGTGGCTCCATTCCGGATTTTTCAAATTTAGGGAAATTGACCTTTATGGATCTTAGGAGAAATAATCTTGAAGGAAATTGCCCTAATTTTAGTAAATGCAAAAGCTTAATTACTCTTGCTTTGGAAGGAAACTTTCTTTCTGGTCCAATACCTTCTTTTGACAATTGTCTGAATCTTAATACACTACATTTGGGATATAATCTCTTTCAAGGACCAATTCCAGACCATAATCACCTTGACAAGTTGCAGTATGCTGATTTTTTTAACAATAAACTTACAGGTTCAATTCCTGATTTGAGTGGAATGAAAAGTCTAATCGGCTGGTATGTACAAAACAATAATTTGTCTGGTTGTTATCCAGACTTTATTTGTGATGTATATCTTTTCAATTCAACGAACAATCCCCTCCTTCCTTGGAAAGGTGACCATATCCCATTCTGCAATGGTGAATCCCAAGTCGGGGCAGCATGTGATGATGGAAATTCAATGACTACAGCTGATAGTATTAGTGTTGATTGTAAATGTGGGCAACCTGTTTTGACTTCTGCTCAGCAGGTCTCCATCTGCAATGGCAGTTATTTATCCATCGGTTATCACATATATGATGCGCCGGGAATCTACACTGATACTTTATCCACTGCTAGTGGTGAGGACAGCATAGTAATCACTACACTTACAGTATTAAATAGCTTTGAAATTTCAGTCCTAAAAGCTATATGTCCGGGCGATACTTTTAATATTGACAATGTCGATTACTTTGCTCCTGCAAGTTTTTCAACCACATATACTGGGGTTAATGGATGTGATAGTATTGTAAACTATTCAATCACTTATAATTCGGATATCATATGTGGGGATGCAGATTGTAATGTTTTTATACCAAATGTATTCACTCCAAACGGTGATTTGATTAATGATTATTTCACTGTTTTCTCACCTACATTCAAAGTCTCTGAATTATTAGTTTATGATCGAAAGTCTTCATTGATCTTCAGAGGTGATAAGACGTCAAATCAATGGGACGGTACATTTCGAAATAAATTAATGCCATCTGGGGTCTATATTTATTTTTAAAAGGAAGCTGTGGTAATGGAGAGATTAAGTCTTTTAAAGGGGATGTGACATTGGTGAGGTAATTTTAATGAAATCAACTTATTAAAATGAAATTAATTTTATTCTTATTCTTTGCGGTATCAGTGCACAATATGATATCTGCCCAGTGCCCGCCTGTAGCTAGTTATGCCTTCAGCGGAAATGCAGATGATGAAAGTGGAAATAATAATCATGGGGTTTTAAGTGGGGGCTCCTCAGATCCAATTCCTACGAAAGACCGTTTTGGAAATGATAATAGTGCCTATGAATTTGGTGGATTCTATAATAAAAATTGGATCCGTATACCTAATAGTAGTAGTTTGCAATTCGATAAGACATTGTCAATTTCTTTTGGTTTAAGCAATGTTCATTTGCAGGAATGGATGGAAATGGAGGGTTTAGTCCCAATGGTTATTTCATCACTATTGCTAAAGCCGGAGATGGTATATCAGCCTCACCGGGATTATGGTTTTTTACACATACAGACGTAAACAATCAATTAAATTTAAGTTTTAGCAATGCAAATGGTTCAGCCTTTACAAATCTAAATTTTTCTGAAGGTGATAATTTTGATTGTTTTGATCCATGCGAATGGGCTCACTGTGTTGTCGTTATTAATGATACCTTATGGCAAATGCACATCAATGGTCAATTAAGAAAGCAGGTAATAATAAAATCAGCCGATTTTAGCGTAGCGAATACACAAGATTTATTAATAGGCAAAATGGATAATGGAGATTGGTACCCTTTCAATGGCATCATAGATGACATAGACATTTATAATTGTGCACTAACATCCGCTGAGGTTGAGAATTTATTTGATGGATATGTTGATCCCTTGTCCTCTAATAATTCAATAAATTTAGATAGCATCAAAATTACAAACCCTGATTGCAGAAGCAATGGAACTATTGCGCTATTTCCAGATGACAAAAACAACAATTATCAATTTTCTCAAGATTCAGGCATAACGTATCAATCAAGTAACATTTTTTCTAATCTTCCTGCCGGCCAACATTTAATAAGGATAAAAACAGATTGTACATTTAGAGATACATTAATTACCATTTTAGATCCGAAATTAATTATTGATAATAAAAGTTTCCATCTGTGAAGGTCAAAATTATTTTGCTGGAGGAACATATCAGAATCAACCCGGCATCTATTCCGACACCCTTCACACCACTTCAGGTTGTGACAGTATCATAATCACAACCCTTACCATAAAAGACCAAGACCTATTTCATAATATATTAGTAATTGAATCTAATCCAAGTGATACACTACCTAAAGGAAGTAAGGTTGTCTTGACGATCACCAATGCAGAACCTGATGCTGAATATAGATGGTATAAAAACAATATACTAATTGGTCCGTCCGGAACATCAATAGAAGTGGAAGTCGATTTAGGAAAAGATGTTTATTCGGCAGAAATGGTCTCCCCAACAGAAATGTTTTGTTCAGGAGATGGATCAATTGAAATCGTTGGAATAATCCCTAAATTAATAATGCCGAATGCCTTCACTCCAAATAATGATGGAGTAAATGATAGGTTTAGGGCAGTAATAGATCCAGGGGTAGAAATAGTTAAACTAACAGTTGTTAGTCGCTGGGGTCAAACAATGTATAGCGAAGCAGGTAATGATGGATGGGACGGAAAATACAGTGGGAAAGATGCCCCTTCAGATACATATATATACAGCATCAGCTACCGATTTTTTGGCTCGGAAGAATTCCTCACACAAAGAGGAGAAGCATTACTTTTGAGGTAAAGGGGGAGGAAATAGGAAAGATGTAAGCGCCTTTGGCTAAAAATGAATATGGAAGGAATTTCATTTTGAAACCACCGGAAATTGGTTTGATCATATTAAAAAAGTTTTACTGAAAAATTGAAAAAAACTGAGAGAGAGCAGACTAATTCTAATAATCTAATTTCTTTAGCCACGAATTGCACGAATTTGCACGAATAAATTCGTGTTAGATGCTAAGCATCTTTCGTGCAATTTGTGGTTAGAATTTTTTTTGGTGAATGTACAAAAGAGTGTCTAAAATTTAGAGCTGAATAACTTTTGTATATTCCATAGATCAAACTAGGAGAAATTCAATACATTTTATGTTTTCGGCTTTTTTTATTGTGAAAATAAAAAGATATTGAGCATTTAGGATTCAAAACTAAAATTCGCTTAGAATCGTTATCTTTACTTAATTGTAACTATAATGGAAGAAATAATATTTGTCATTAAAGAATCCCCTGAGGGTGGCTATGAAGCAGCGGTATTGAATCACTCAATATTCACTGAGGCTGATGATTGGGATCAATTAAAGTAAAATATAAAAGAAGCCGTAAGTTGTCATTTTGAAGAATAAAAGTAATGCCCTTAAAACACAACATAAAAAATATAACTTTTGACAAGGACTATATTTCCCTTACAATAGATGGAAAGAAAATAAGCATTTTATTAGAAACTGTTTCCAAGAAATTGAAAGCAGCTGACGAATACCAACGAATGCTTTATAAAATTTCACCTTCCGGATATGGAATTCATTGGCCTTTAATTGATGAGGATCTCGCTATTAATGCTTTATTAAAAATTGCCTAACTCCGATTAATATTAATTAACAAGCAGCGCTGGCGCGAGTTTTTAACTCGTGACATTCCACAAGAAAAACTTTTTAATACAGCCTGATTTAATCAAAAAATATTATTCCTATCGAACTCAAGACCTACCTCGACTCCCTCGTCACCAAATACAACCACAACGGTTTCATACCAGATGATCCCATCTCAATTCCAAAGAGATTCACATTAAAACAAGATATTGAAGTCACTGCTTTTTGGACAGCCATGCTGGCATGGGGCAGACGGGCGACTATCATCAATAAGGCAACGGAACTCATAGATCTAATGGACGGAGCACCATACGATTTTATTTTAAATCATACGGAACAAGACAGGGCAAAGTTTCTGAAATTTAAACACCGAACTTTTCAGGCAGATGACACCATTTATTTTCTACATTTTCTTCAGAATTACTACAAAAAAACGTGTCACTCGAATCAGCTTTTGTCGTTGAAAGCAACGAAAATAGGGTAGAAGCCGGCATCACTAACTTCCATAATTTATTTACGGGAGATGAACTGATGTTGAGACGCACCGGGAAACATGTTTCCACTCCTGCCAGAAATACTGCCTGCAAAAGATTGAATATGTTTCTAAGTTGGATGGTGCGTTCTGACGAACAACAAGTTGACTTTGGTCTCTGGAAACAAATATCCATGGCTGATCTCATGATACCATTGGATGTGCACGTCGGTAGAGTAGCGCGCCAATTGGGTATACTGACCCGTCCACAAGATGACTGGAAGTCGGTGGTGGAATTAACTGAGAATCTGAGATTGCTCGATAAGGAAGATCCGGTAAGGTATGATTATGCGCTGTTTTCGATCGGGGTGAACAATGGACAATGAATAATGAACAATGAACAAGGAACAATGAACAATGAACAGTGAACAATGAGAGCTAGCTGAATCTCACTGATTGGACTGAAGGCGAATATTGCAGGGATTTGGTGATCTGGTGATCAGGTGATTTGATGATTTGGTGATCGGGTAATGAATTCGTGGAATTTTGAATTTATTATAAGATTAAAAGCTTCATTTTTTTCAGGATTTTGATCAGGTATTCTTAATGGCCTTAATTCCTTAATGTTTCAAGTAAAATAATAAAAAAAAGAGAAGGCGAGATTGTGAAAAGATGTGAAAATGACAATTTATAATCTTGAAGTTTTCCCGAATCCGAATATATATTCTTAATGAACTTAATTCCTTAATGGTATAAAAGTATGAATCGGTAGGATTTTTGAACGCAGATTCTCATGATTGTCAAGATCCGGATATGATTTGCTTATTGACCATCATTCCTTAACGGTTTACATATCAAGTCAAATTAAAAATTTTAAAAGAAAGGTAGGTTAATTAGTAAATTCGTCAAAATTTAAACCACAACATCATGCTATCCAAAACCCTGAAAATTTATCTTACCATTTTTGCTTGTTTATTCATTCTTAGTTCTTTCAATCATTCAGTTCCTCCCGCTGAAACAAGGCAAGTCATCAGGGTGAATTATGCAGATGATCCTGACGGTATAAAAGCTTTTTCATACGATGAAGAATGTAATGTTATAATGTTTGTACAGTCAAAAGACACAACGATTTACACTTATTCTCCAAGGAAGATCTCCAAGAGATATTTAAATAATAAGGAACATTGGGACCGGGGTATTGACTTTGAGTTGGATAAATTTGGAAGAATTGCTTCAGCGAATGTACTTGGCAATGGTGACACCATTATCAGTACAAGTAATTACACATATAATGATGAAGGTTATCTGACTAAATCAAAAAGGGAAGTAACACAATCCAAAAATATTACAATTACTGAATATGAATACAAAGATGGCAATATGGTATTAAGGAAAGAATCCAATGGCGAGGGACAAATTCAGTACAACTTCTTTTGCGATTATTATTTGCACAAAAATCTTGACCTAAACCTTTTTGTGCAGTCATTTTCTGATGAAATCCTATCTAAAAACAGGTTCGGAAAGATGAGCAGGAATCTTGTTAAAACTTCCTGCAATATCTCGATGGAAGGAGATACGATGTCCCATTTGAGCTACAATTATGGTGATCTTACTGATAAAAAGTCGATGAAGATGGTTGAGAAGGATGTGAATAATGATTTTGAAACGGAGATTACTTATCATTTTAAGTAGAGCAGTATTCCGGAGTTTCGCAAATAGAAGGGAGTTTCGGGAAGGTGTTGGGTGAAAAAAGGTTGTATCACAAAGTTTTACAAAGATATCACTAAGTTTCACAAAGATCAATGGAGCAAGTATCACGGAGTTGCACAGAGATTACTCAGAGTTTCACAGAGATATAATTAATTGAAAGTTAGTTACTGAAAGATCGGAGTAGCATTTGACTTTAGTCAAATCCCTTTGTGCAACTCAAAAAATGCAAAACTGTGAATAGCACTCAAAAATCAATAAGAACTGCCGTATTATAATGACTTCAAAAATCTCTGTGAAACTCCGTGTTATCACCTTTCTCGCGCGAAGCGCCTTACTTCCAGAAATTATAAAAATTATACCACTGATGGGGATAATTGCTGGCCTTCTCTTCAAGATGCGTCACATAGTTGTCAAGTAGTTCCTGCGGTTTTTCACCCTGATGAGCCTCGCTGCAACTAAACTGATAGTGGTATTTCGAATCCTTCATAGCATACACAAAGGCGACTGGTGAACCAAGTCTTGAACCCATGTAAAAAGGTCCGAAAGGGAAGGTGGCTTCCTCTCCAAATAATACTGTTTTCAATGTGCGCATTCCTTCCATATATCTATCTGCATGCATACACACGAAGCCTCCGTTATCCAGTGCTTCCTTGATCTTGATCACAAAAGTGATGTCATCTGAAATGGGGATGATCGAAAAAGATTTACCGGTAGCATGTTTTTCCAATAAAGATTTAATCTGCTGCTGCTCATTGTCGAGCATGACAATGTGGATACTGGTGTCTATTCTGTAAAGGAGTTGTCCGGCAATCTCCCAATTGCCCAGATGCGCACCCAAAAGTAAAGCGCCTTTACCTGCAGAAGCTAGTTCATGTAATTTTTGCTCATTGTCAAAATCGAAAGTGAGTTTCTTTCCTGCGCCCATGTAAGTTGCCAACTTGTCAATAAGGGATTGTCCAAATAGGTCGAAAGCCTTAAATCTATTGCTTAAGGAGGCAGGTTGTGGTAATTTAATTTTAGAAAAAAAGTGGATCAGACCTTCATTAGCCCTCTTTGAGAAAAAAAGGTAATAAACGGCGACAAATTTCAATAGAATATACGCACTGGATAGTCCGGCCTTTCTGATAAGCCAGAGGAAGATCGAAAAACCAAGGGCATTTGCTTGTGATTTGCCGTTCCATTGGTCAGCCATAGTTCTTCAGAAAATTAGGCGCCTATTTTTTGCTGCATGTGGTCATAAACGAAACCATGAAAATCATCAAAGGTCTTTAGTTTGGTAAATTCTTCACCAGCCATTTTAAAACCAAAGTTCCTTTCGATCAATACAACCAAATCTACAAAATCAAGGCTGTCAAGGCCCAAAGTTTCCTTAATACTAGCCTGAGGCGTTATAAGTGATTTATCAACTTCGAATTCTTCAGAAAGAAATGAATTGATTGAATCAATGATGTTAATCTTGTCCATGGGTCAAAGGTAAGTAATATTGTTTTATTCGTATTCAGAATATTTTTGTGGTGTGTATAACAAATTGCACGAAGACGAAAAAGAAATGACTAAGAGCATATAGATTCCTCGCTTCGCTCGGAATGACATTATGTCGATGGGATGAGGGGGCATAAAATGGGGTGGCGCAGCCACACCATTTTATACCCCCTCAGAACAAAGATTCTGTCATTCCGACTGAAAGGAGGAATCTGCCAAATAAAAATCAACTACTTTATTCGCATCCATCTTTTTATAAATTATTTATTAAAAAATATAACTTTTTGTGCATTTAGTTATACACACATTTTTGTGTAAGGGAAATGGGGTGAGGATTGTAGGGTATTAATGTTTGTGATGGAGTTTGTGGTAATAGTTCAACCCACTATCGGGGTTGGGAGGGTGGTGTTCGTATTCCCTGGGTTGCACCCGGGGTTATTATTATTCAAGCCCTCCGGGCTTGTTCTTGGTCGGATTCTATACATTATAATAATAATATTGCCTCAAGGCATTTAAGTCCCCTCCCATTTTTTCAATATCAGCGACGAATTCGTTCCACCGAAACCAAAGCTATTGGTAAGCACATGATTTAGCTCTGCTTTTCGCATTTCTGTGACCAGATTGAGCTTTTCAGAATGTTCATCAGGATTACTAAAATTGATATTGGGAGCGATGAATCCATTATTCATCATTAAAATCGAATAGATAGTCTCACTGCTTCCCGCCATCCAACATTCATGCCCCGTCATTGACTTGGTGCTGCTGGTAGGAACAGAATTGGGTCCAAAGACATGAGCGATTGCTTCTGCTTCTGCAGTATCACCTGCCGGAGTGCTCGTAGCGTGTGCATTGATGTAATCAATGTCCTCAGCTTTAAGTCCCGATTGGTCCAATGCCATCTGCAATGATCTCACTTGGCCATCTATACTCGAACCGGAAATGTGTTCCCCATTAGATGAAAAGCCATATCCAACTATTTCTGCAAGGATATTTGCTCCTCTTGCCAATGCACTATCTAGCGTCTCCAGTACAAGTGCTGCAGCTCCTCCCGCGGGTACAAGCCCATCCCGATCTTTATCAAATGGCCTGGAAGCTTTGGTTGGATCTTCTTCATTGATCGAAAAAGTACCCAAGCCATCAAAGCTGGCGAATGCATAAATATTGACTTCTTGAGCACCGCCAACAAGGACCATTTTCTGAAGACCTTGCTTGAGCAAAAGATATGCCATACCTATCGAATGAGAACCACTGGCACAGGCTGCACTTATAGTAAAATTCACACCTGTCAAAGCAAAAATGGTAGAAAGATTCATATTGACCGTGCTGTTCATAGATTGAAAGATCGCGCCTGAACCAAGCAAAGTTGTGTCTTTTTTTTGTTTGACCAGCTCGATAGATTCATATACCGGTTTGACTGTGCTGTCATTGCCAAAGATGATGCCGCATTGCAATTCTTTGATTTGTTCGGGTGTTACTTGGGCTTGTGCAAATGCCTCTTTGGCAGCGACATATGCAAATTCTCCTTCCTCAGGCAACATGATGCGTGCCCTTCTGTCCAATTGGGATTTAAGATCAGGCCGGGGCACCAGTCCAACTAAACCCGATCTGTAACCAAAATCTTTTCTTTCTTGATCAAATACGATGCCACTGCGGCCATTCATCAAAGAATCTAATACAGCCTCCTTATTCAGACCGATACAGGAATAAACCCCCATACCTGTTATTACCACCCGATTCATATGTATTTCGATTTTGACAAATTTAGTAAAATATTGAATTTAATTTATTGCTTTTCAAGCATTTTTGCCTCATCCCATAGTGCGTCCATCGCCTCCAAACTCATTTCGGCCAAAGGTTGTGTCGCTTTTTCTTCAATGTATTCAAATCTGCTCTTGAACTTATTGTTTACTTTTTGAAGTGCTTGTTCCGGGTCTATGTTATTAAACCTGGCATAATTGATCAACGAAAACATAACATCACCAAATTCTTCAATCTTCCTATCCTGAGGAGCCTTAGGATCTTCCATCACTTCATGGAGCTCGTCCATTTCTTCCTGTACCTTTAACCAAACATCTTCTGATTTCTCCCATTCAAAACCCACCTGAGCTGCTTTGTCCTGCATTCGATATGCTTTGATAACGGCTGTAAGGGATTTGGGCACGCCACCCAGTACTGATTTTTTTCCTTCTGAGAGTTTTATCTGCTCCCAGTTGCGTTTTACCTCTGCTTCATCCGCTACTTTCAGGTCTCCATATATATGAGGATGACGTCGCTTCAATTTTTCGATTTGGGTGGACATCATGTCTGAAAGGGTGAATTTCCCCTTTTCAGATGCGATTTTAGCATAGAATAAAATATGTAACAATACATCCCCCAATTCTTCTTTCAGATTATCCCAGTCTTCTAAAGCAATAGCCTCAGTTAACTCGTACACTTCTTCCACTGTGAGATTACTCAGGGTCTGAATCGTCTGCTTTTTATCCCAGGGACATTCGGCTCGGAGCGTGTCCATGACAATGACCAGATCATTAAATATTTCTTTGTGTTCCAAGTGTTGAGGTATTTATATGTTTTAGCTACAAAATTAGAAATTAGAATTTTAAAATTAGAAGTTAGAAGTCAGAAATTAGAATGATTTCCGCACTGTTGAAAGTGTCCATTACAATTTCTCAATCTCCACCCACTGTTTACAGTTCGCTTTTCATGTTTTATAAGTAATGAGTAATGGGTAATAAGTAATATCGTTAGAAAATATATTTTTGAAATGTCCTCCTACCTTTCTCACCTTCTCACATTCTCACAATTTCCAACGCTGGCGCGAGTTTTCAACTCGTGTCCTCCTCATCTCCTCACTTTCCTTCATACCAAACTACTTCGACAGCTTTATTTGTCCATTATCCATTATCCATTGTCAATTTTCTCCTCAACGCTGGCGGAAGTTTTCAACTCGCGTCCTTCTCACATTCCAACTTTCAAATTTCCAATAATTGCCTTTTGCCCAATCAGTGAGATTCAGTCTGCGCTCGCTGTTCGCTGTTCACTGTTCGCTTTCTCAACGCTGGCGCGAGTTTTCAACTCGTGTTCTTCTCCCCTCAAATCAAATGCCCCATCAGATCA
Source organism: Candidatus Brachybacter algidus (assembly GCA_016711705.1). Taxonomy (GTDB): domain Bacteria; phylum Bacteroidota; class Bacteroidia; order Chitinophagales; family Saprospiraceae; genus Parvibacillus; species Parvibacillus algidus. Next base: position 295,740 of record JADJSK010000014.1, read on the forward strand.
CGTTTGATATCTAGATAATCTTTATTTTGAGGTAAGGCTGGAATAATCAATGGTATGCGTTTGACGATATCAATACCAGCATTCGTAAGGTAATCAAGTTTAAGTGGATTGTTAGTAATGAGATTGACCTTAGTGATGTTAAGTAGTGATAGGACAGCTACTGCCGAACTATATTCCCTTTCATCACCTTTAAACCCAAGGTGAAGATTGGCCTCGAGGGTATTCATCCCTTTATCTTGAAGTGCATATGCTTTTATTTTATTAATCAACCCTATCCCTCTTCCTTCCTGACGAAGATATAATAAATGACCTCCTTTTTTCGATATCATTTCGAGAGCACGTTGTAATTGGGATCCACAATCACACTTTTTTGAACCGAAAACCTCCCCCGTAAGACATTCTGAATGGAGCCGGACATATGGTATTTGCTCTTCAAACACTTCTTTGCTTAAGACAACAAGAGGAATTGGATCTTCATAGCTATCGGAGAAGGTAGATATAATAAAATCTCCGTAGGAAGTTGGTAGTAAAGCCTGTGATTGTAATTTTATCAACGATATAAAATTATTATATTTCGAAATAAAAGATAATTCGTTGAAATGAACAATGGACTAAAATAAAAGTTGCCCCATTACTTCCGTCGGACCGCGACTTTAGTTCTTTGGGTGATAATTCCTCCTACCAATAAGGCACCTGCTGCCACGAATATGATTAACATGCTGTTTCTTGATTATGAAACAAAAATAATGTATTGTTTTATCATTATTTTAAGAATATTGCAAAATTATATTATGTTCAATAATCGTAATATTTGATTAATTCTTTAATTTTTAATTATTGAAACTCAAATGAAAGTAATTTGATAGGAAATAAAAATTTATGATCTATATATTAGTAATTGAAAAAATTTAATTTTTTTTAAACCTTTGGTTTTTATATTCCGGAAAATGGATTAATGTTTTAATAACATAACATTCAAGCCATTCAATCGTTTAATGTCGTTATTTCATATGTATTTTTCTAGTCATTTCTGACTACCTTTGATTTTTTAATAATACTTTCCGTGAGCGAAAAAGAAGAAAAACCAAAAATAAAATTCGACAAATCTACCTGGTCTAATGTTCTTAAGATTATGAAGTACATGCGACCTTATCGCTGGTACTTCATCTTTGGTATGTTGTGTCTTTCCCTGTCCAGTGTTATGTTCATGCTATTTCCCGCAGCAGCAGGCGAAATGGCCAATACTGCAGCAGGTAAAAGTAAGTACAACTATACCATCAATCAATACGGCCTATTCTTCATCGTCCTCCTCATAGCCCAAGGTATATTGTCATATGGTAGATCGATTGCGCTAGCCGTCGTAAGTGAAAGAGGCGTTTCGCAAGTAAGACAAGACCTATATGCAGCTATGATCACACAACCTGTTTCTTTTTTTGAAAGCAATAAAGTTGGCGAATTAACCAGCAGAATTACAGGTGATGTCGAGCAATTGCAAAATGTGTTTTCGGTAACATTAGCTGAATTTATAAGGCAACTCATTACTTTGGTAGTTGGGATAGCGATTCTCGCTTATGTGACACCAAAACTCAGCCTTATCATGTTAGCTACGTTTCCTGTCATCGTACTTTTAGCAATATTTTTTGGAAGATATATCAGAAAGTTAAGCAAAGAACGACAGGCTGAGGTGGCTATTAGCAATTCCATCGCCGAAGAATCCCTGCATTCATTCAACGTTGTCAAAGCATTTACGAATGAGCTTTTCGAAATGAAACGCTATAATAATGTCCTCGATAAAGTTGTAAAGATCTCACTTGATTTCGCAAGAGTAAAAGGGCTTTTCTTTATCTTCATTATTACCGTATTGTTTGGAGGTATCTTCTTTATTTTATGGCAAGGTGCATTGCTTGTTCAATCTGGTCAAATGGCTATCGGGGATCTATTCTCCTTTATTATCTATACAGGGATCATAGGTGGCGCCATCGCCAGTCTAGGGACGTTTTATACCCAACTTGCGGGTGCATTAGGTGCAACAGACAGAATCCTTGAGATCATGGAAAGCACCCCTGAACTGGATCACAAGACGAATTCAATTGAAAGTCCGGCGGCAGTATTACACGGAGATATTGAACTGAAAAATGTCAGATTCCATTATCCAAGCAGACCAGAAAATGGAGTTTTGAATGGCATTAATATGCATATAGAAAAAGGCTCTAAGGTCGCATTGGTAGGAGCTAGTGGCGCCGGTAAATCAACGATTGTCTCCATGTTGATGAGATTTCACGATCCAATATCCGGAGAAATCACAATTGGTGGCGTGAACATCAAAGATTATGACTTACATGCCTTCCGGAAGAATTTCGCAACCGTGCCACAGGACGTTATCCTCTTTGGAGGAACCATTCGTGAGAACATAGCTTATGGAAAACCAGAGGCCTCTGACGCTGAGATCATGGAAGCGGCTGAAAAAGCAAATGCAATGCAATTTATTTCCTCTTTCCATGAAGGTTTAGACACAGTGGTCGGAGATCGTGGTATCAGATTGAGTGGTGGTCAAAAACAAAGAATTGCCATCGCCAGAGCTATCCTCAGAGATCCTAAATTTTTGATCCTTGATGAAGCAACTTCTTCATTAGATGCTGAGTCAGAACATTTGGTCCAGGATGCCTTAAATACTTTGATGGAAGGTAGAACTTCACTTATAATCGCACACAGACTGGCGACTATCGTCAATGTAGATAAAATATATGTACTCAATGATGGACAGGTCATAGAGGAGGGAACACATAATGAATTGATGTCGGTCGAGGATGGCTGGTATCGCTATCTTGCATCAATGCAGATGACTAAAAGCGCCTTGGTTTAACTAATTATAACTAAATTAAGATTCAGTAGTTAAGAAATGAAGGTAGATGTTGATGTTAGATGTTAGATGCTTGCCCGACTAGCGAAAGTGACGGCGGGGCGTTTAGTCAATTGATTCATATTTTTTCATTTATAGTTTTAATAGAAAAAATATACATGTGATTGATGGATTCCGCAGTTGTGGAACTAAAATCTACCTTTTAACATCTAACATTCTTATTTTAATACAATTATGATTTAAAAAGAAACAAATATGACTACCTAAACTTGAGTAATTAACCGAAATATAAAAAATGAATATACCATTAACCAGAGATCTTTGCTTTTTTGACTTGGAAACGACAGGCCTTAATGTGATCCGCGACAGAATCATCCAGATCGCCATCGTCAAGATCAGCAAAACTGATCATACCAGAACTGAATATTATAGAATGCTCAACCCAGGACCAGTATTCATTAGTGAAGAAGCTGCTGCTGTGCATGGTATCACAAATGATATGGTCAAAAATAAACCGACATTTGATCAACTGGCAAAGGAGATCTTTGATTTTATAGGCGATGCGGATCTGGGTGGATACAACTCCAATAGATTTGACGTGCCACTATTGATGGAAGAATTTTCAAGAGTTGGCATCGATTTTAAAATCGAAAATAGACGCACTGTAGATGTTCAGCAGATCTTTTACAAAATGGAACCTCGCACTCTGAAGGCCGCCTACAGATATTATTGTCAAAAAGAAATGGTCGATGCACATGATGCGCTGGCGGACGTCAATGCCACTATTGAAGTATTTGAGAGTCAGCTGGACCATTATGAAGGCAAAGATTTGATAGATGAAAATGGAGATCTTACTAAGAATCCAATTATCAGAGATATTGAAGCACTCCACGCCTTTACGACCAATCTTAAGACTTTGGATGCTACGCAAAGACTTAAATTGAATGGAGAGGGTATAATCGTATTTAATTTTGGGAAATATGTCGATCAACCTGTAGTTGAGATCTTTAAAAAAGAACGTGGATATTTTGCTTGGATGATGTCTAAAGACTTTTCACAACAGGTCAAAAATATCATTACAAAAATTCACAATGAAGAGATCCTGGGTAAAAAATAGTGATCTGATGAAGTTGATTTCAATTTTAACCAAAGGAACACTATTTCTATTTGTTGTAATACTCTTTTCGTGCGGCACAAAGAATGAAGGTTGCACGGACGCTAATGCCTCCAATTTCGATGTCTCAGCTGATGCTAATTGTTGCTGTATTTACCCACAACTTGGTGTTCAATTTATTTATTACAATGGTTTAAAAATAGTGGGGGCGAATGACACTTTTATAGATGCAGACAACAATCGCTTCGTTGTTGATAAAGTGAAATTTTATGTTTCAGGCATCAATTATATCCTTGAAAGTGGGGAGGTATTAAGATCTGACAAGCGGGTATGGCTGTATCTCACTCCCGGCAATGGCAATGACAGCACCAGAAGTATTGATGATTATGCCTTAATAGACAGAGCTCAGAATACTTTAAGGTCTCTGACACTGACCGGAAATACTAAAATACAGCGGTTGGAATTTCTGATGGGAGTGGTAGATTCTGCATTGACAAATCAGCCGGTATTTATGAAAAATCTGGATCATCCCTCGCGCCCAACAGAGATAGTATGTACAACGTCACTGGTTCAAAGTACATGACAATGAAGATCATATATAGAGGAGCTAATGATGCCACCATCCACGATACATTGTATTTGGAAGGGCTGGATGCCAGAGTGCCAGTTGGACTAAACGTTTTCGTTGAAAATAAAGTTGGTTTTGATGCCTTGATACCAATTAAAGTCCGTTTAGATAAATTATTCGAAGGAGTAAGATTGAAAGAAGACAATCACGATGAACTGATAACCCGTATTAAAGCCAATTCCAAAAACATTTTTGAAAAATAAACTGTTCAAATATTAATGATCAATTTATCATAAATAATACCATTTTTTTGCGTTGAGAAACGTTAGAGTATAGTTAGTTAAAAATTAAAACACATATAATGAATCGTTTGCTTCTTTTTTTAATCGGATTTTCAGTTTTATTTGCTTCATGTGATAAAGAAAATCCTACGCCCACAGAAAGTACACTTAATGTAAGATTTTTGCTTAATTACGGTGGTCAACCATTAGTATTTAATCAAAACCAAGCATATGCTAATGGTGATTTTATAAAGTTGAGCACCTTCCATTTTTTCCTTTCTGGCCTTAACATCAGGAATGGTGCAGACTCAGTGAAATTAGCAGACCTTAGTTATGTTGATTTTGGACAATCAAATACTACTTTAGGTGGGGCTACCGGAGGATTGCAACTATCCATACCTAAGGTTAAAACTGGAGATTATACTTCCTTGGAGTTTGGAATAGGACTTCCTGCTGCTGTGAATGCTACTAAACCTGCAGACTATCCTAGCAACCATCCTTTGGCAGATGCAGGCAATTATTGGGCAGGTTGGAATGGGTATATATTTAGTAAAATGGAAGGTAAAGTTGATTCCGTAGCGAATGGTGTATTTGCATCAGGTTTTACCTTTCATACGGGCCTGGATCCATACTACAGGGTAGTTAAATTAAAGCTTCCTTTTGAAGTGGATGGTTTAAAAGCTGCTAATACAGTAACGGTTTCTTTGGATCTGAAAAAACTATTCGTTCTTGGTGGTCAACCGATCGACTTATTTGAAATCAGTCAGGCACATGGGCCAGCCAATGAAGCCGTGATCTCAGGTCTTGTAAATAACTATCAGTCTGCATTCAGCATACAATTGTAGGATCGTGAAATATCATTTTTTCCTGCTTATATTTTTCATCTTTTTTTATGTCGGATGTACTGATGAAGGTCCGCAAGACCTGAAGGGAGATCTTGAGGATATTGCATATGCTCCTACTTCATACACCTACAAAAATCCTCCCGGTTACCCAAAGATGGAATTTCCGGCAAATAATGCGCCTACCGCAGAAGGCATTGATTTGGGGCGCAGACTTTTTTATGATCCTATTTTGTCCCGAGATAGCTCAATGGGTTGTTTTTCTTGTCACAAACAGGAGTTTGCATTTACAGATGGAGGTGCGACCAGCATTGGTGTTGATGGTAAGTTCGGTACTCGAAGTTCGATGTCGATTGTCGATGTGGGATATAATTATAAAGGCTTATTTTGGGATGGCAGGGCCGCTAATCTCGAGGACCAGGCATTATTGCCTGTTGAAGATCCGGTAGAATTGCACAGTAGTTGGCCGGAGGTAGAAGTTAAATTGCGTAGGAGTAAATTCTACCCCGAATTATTCAGAAAGGCTTTTGGAATTAAAGACAAGAAGGAGATTACTAAAGCCCTTGCAGCTAAGGCAATTGCTCAATTCGAACGAACGATAGTTACATCTGGAAAATCAAAATATGATCAATTTGTATATCAAGGAATAGGTTTTTTAACTAATGAGGAATCTGACGGGCTTGATATGTTTTTTGACAAAGCTATCGGAGTATTGCCGGATGCACAATGTGGTCACTGTCATAATGATCCTATGTTTTCTACAAATGATTTTTTTGATAATGGAATAAGTGGCATCAGCGATCCTTATATGTTTATAGATAAAGGTAAAGGAGGATTTACAAAGAATGTGGTCGATATAGGGAAATTCAGGGCGCCATCTCTCAGAAACATTATGCTTACAGCACCTTACATGCATGATGGCAGCTTAAAAACAATTGAAGATGTCCTGGAGCATTATACTGTGGGTGGTAAGCCCTCCGGTAGAAGGGATCCACTTATTAGTCAAATTCATGTAAGTCAGGAACAGAAGGATCAGTTGCTTGCATTTCTGAAGACATTGTCTGATCCGGAAATTGTAAAAGATACCACTTTTTCTAACCCCTTCAAATAGTGATGAGTGGATGCTGCTATTTATAATGCTTGTAAATCAGAATTAATATCCATCGTAGGTGTCCAATATGTGTTGTCATCAGTAGATGAATTGGCTATTTATCTAACTGAAGAAACAGGGACATATACAGGAAAAGCATCTCTTGTCGTATTCCCTCAGAATAAAGAACAAGTCTCGGCCATCATGAGATATTGCAATCAGCATAGCATATCCGTCACACCTCGCGGTGCCGGAACGAGTCTGGCCGGCAATGCTATTTCGCTCAATGATGGCATCATAATGATCCTTTCATCTATGGATAAGATTCTTGAAATAGATATTGAGAATCATTTAATTACAGTTCAACCTGGGTGCATTGTTGATTCTTTGAAAAATTATGTTGATTCTCATGGACTTTATTATCCAGTTGACCCAGCCAGTAGCGGCACCAGTATGATCGGAGGTCACGTGATGACGAATGCAGCCGGTCCAAGATCTTATAAGTATGGCAGTACGAAAAATTATGTCAGAGCATTGGAATTGGTATTGTCAGATGGGACGATCATTCAAACTGGCACACTTACCGAAAAAAACTCTACGGGTTACAACCTCACTCAATTGATCGTCGGAAGTGAGGGCAGTTTGGGTATTGTTACTTCTATTACACTTGGCTTGGTCAAAAAACCACCTTACAACAACACGGTTCTCATGTCTTTCGAATCTCTGGAAGACGCATTGAATACCATCCTCTTACTGAGAAATTCATCAGTGGATATATCCGCTATTGAATTTATAGAGCGAGAGGCACTCGATCTTGTTGCCAGATATGAAGGTCAAGCAGCTATTGTTATTGAAGAAAATTGTGCAGCGCATTTATTAATTGAATTGGAAAGCAGCAGTGCAGCGGCCATGGACCAGCAATTGTCTATGCTGGCGGAAATAATGGAGTCTGCAACTTACTTAAATATTATAGTAGCGGATGGCAGTGAGCAAAAGGAATTGCTGTGGCGCATGAGGAAACTTATAGGGCATGCTGTGCGGCATTACTCTGTTTATAGAGAAGTTGATACGGTTGTACCTGCCAATAAAATGGTTTCATTGATACAACATGTCAAATCGATTGGTAAGAAATATGGTTTTAAATCCGTCTGTTATGGGCATGCAGGAAATGGCAATATCCATGTAAATATTTTAAAAGATAATATTGACGAAGCCCAATGGCATAATATATTGAAAAATGCGGTCGGTGAGATCTTTGATGAAGTGATCCGACTGGGAGGATCCTTGTCGGGTGAACATGGCATTGGCATTCTGAATAAGGAATTCATGTCGAAACAGTTTACGGAAGTAGAATTAGGTTTGATGCGGGGGATTAAGAAGGTTTTTGATCCAAAAGGAATATTGAATCCAGGTAAGATATTTCCTGAATATTGATGACATTAATATGAGATTTTGGTTGGTTAATGCTAGAGTGTGATTCCGGTAGTTTGCGGATGTTTAATGCTGGTTGGCGCGAGTTTTCAACTCGTGACCTTTCGAAGCCAAAATCCTTTTCCTCTGGCTAAAGCCAAACATTTCTTTTCTACCAAATAAGCAAATCAAATAGAAATTTAATTTTTTAAATTGCTCCCATTTCTATATAAATTATGGGGACTAAAATCATTCAAACTAACATATACTGTCCGTTGGCTAAAGCCAACGGCAAATTAATAATAAGCTGGCGCCAGTATTTAACTCTTGACCTTATCAGGGTTACAGTTCCATTATTTGCTATCTGTTATCTATCATCTAGTGTCTAGCATCTGACATCTAGCATCTGACATTCTTATTTTCTTTTTATACATTTACACGATTTTTTTAAAAAGTATACTATGGAAGGAAATATTGAAGCAAAGTCAATGCCCGTTTTTTTTGAAAATGATAATAAATCAGCTCTGGAAGCCATTACTGAAGCTCAAAGAATTGCTTTTGCACCGGTGGTTTTTCAAGCAGTGAGATTACTAAGGGATAAGGGGATTTTACAATATTTACTTGATAGAAGAGAGGAAGGTGCTACTGAATCAGAGGTAGTGAGTGCAGTCAATCTTTCAGCATATGGTGTAAAAGTATTGCTGGAATCAGGTCTTGGTGCAGGAGTCTGCTTACTTAGAGAAGGTAAATACTACCTGAGTAAAGTCGGAGTGTTTATCCTGAATGACAAGATGACACGAGTCAATATGGACTTCTCACAAGATATTTGCTACAAAGCAATGTGGCACCTTGAAGAAGCGATAGAAAAAGGTACACCTGCAGGTTTGAAAGAACTTGGCCCATGGGAGACAATCTATCAGGGTCTTAGCATTCTTCCTGAACCAGCTTTCTCATCCTGGTTTAATTTTGATCACTTTTATTCTGATCAGGTCTTTACTAAGATTATGCCCATCATCTTTAGCGAATCACCACAAAAGATATTTGATATAGGCGGAAATACCGGTAAGTTTTCGATCGCTTGTTGCGATTATAACAAAGAAGTAACCATCACGATATGTGATCTGGCTGTGCAGTTGGATCATGCACAGGATTACCTCACAAAACTTGGTTATGCTGATAGAATCAAACGCCATCAAATTAATGTACTACATGATAATTTACAGTTTCCCGGGAAGGCCGATGTCATTATGATGAGTCAGTTTCTTGATTGTTTTTCAAAAGAAGAAATCGTTCATATTCTTAAGGAAGCAAAAAATGGATTAGCACCAGGTGGAAGTATATTTATTCTGGAGACTTATTGGGACAGACAGAAGTTTGAAATTTCTGCATTTTGCCTCCAGCAAACCAGTCTTTATTTCACCGCTATCGCCAATGGAAATAGCAAGATGTATCATTCTGACGAGATGAAGGAATGTATTGATAAAGCAGGCTTGAAAGTAGATCTTGAAATGGACAATCTTGGCATAAGCCACACACTTTTCAGATGCAAACTAGCTTAATTAAAAAGATATGAAAACGGAACAAACAGATGTATTGATCATTGGTGCCGGGCCTGCAGGTAGTGTCGCAGCAGGAATTCTAGACAAAAAAGGTATAAAGACAATCGTCGTTGAAAAAGAAATATTTCCCCGTTTTGTAATAGGCGAGAGCTTGTTGCCAAGATGCATGGAGGCATTCGATGAGGCTGGCTTTATGGAGGATCTTCAAAGCCAGGGCTTTCAAACCAAAGCAGGAGCATTATTTTTGAAAGGTGATGAGCGTTGTGATTTTAGCTTTGATTCACAATTTACAGAAGGTTGGAACTGGACATTTCAGATGCCCAGAAGTAAGTTTGATACAGTTTTGACCGATAATTTACTTAAGAGAGGTGTCGATCTAAGATTTCAGACAACAGTCACCGGAATAGAATTTAAAGGGACTGATTCTACGACGACTATACAGGATAAAGAAGGTAATATCGTCGAGATAAATGCGAAGTTTATTATTGATGCAAGTGGATATGGGCGGGTCATCCCAAGATTATTCAACCTGGATCGACCTTCACAATTACCACCGAAACAAACAATGCTTGTTCACTCATCGGATAGCAACCGCTCTAATTATCAGGAATCAGATCGCATCCATGCTATTGTACAGAATGAAAAAACATGGATTTGGGTCATACCATTTTCAGATGGAAGCACTTCTGTTGGATTTGTGAGTGATCCTTCATACTTTGAGGGCCTAGAGGGATCCATGGAAGATAAGATGAGGACATTGCTGTCAAAAGAGCCTTATCTGCTTGAAAGATTTAAAGACGAAACATTCAAATGGGAGCCTAAGACATTAGGTGGATGGAGTGTGACGACCGACAAGTTTTATGGCGATGGATTTGTATTAACAGGGAACGTAACTGAATTTTTGGACCCTATATTCTCGAGTGGAGTAACACTGGCATCTGTTTCCTCGGCTCAGGCAGCCAATCTTGTTGCCAGGACCTTAGAAGGTGAAACTATCGATTGGGAGAAAGATTATATGGCTAAAGTGCGAGAAGGTGTTGCTGTATTCAAGACTTACGTCATGGCATGGTACGATGGATCTCTACACAAAGTATTTTTCTCTAAGACCATCGATGAGACCATTAAATCGCAGATTTGTTCGGTGCTAGCCGGATATGTATGGGATTATAAAAATCCATATGTCAGAAAACATAAAGAAAGATTGGAACATCTGGTCCAAATGATAGAATTGGGCTCTGCAAAATGATGAGCATTATCGAAATGATTTATCTGATTATTGTTGGAGCTATCTCCTTTGATCTTCAGAACATTCCCAAATGGATTAAAAAAAGTTAAGTTATTTGGAATCATTTGTCAAAAAGCTATTCACCAACCTGACCTTTTATGTATTATTGGCGATCCTTGCCGGGGTGCTGTTAGGGCACTTCTATCCTTCTACCGGAGTTGAAATGAAAGTGCTTGGTGATTACTTTATCAAATTGATCAAAATTTTCATCGGACCTATCATCTTTCTAACTATCGTTCTTGGCATTAGTGGAATGGGTGACCTTAAAAAAGTGGGCCGTATTGGACTTAAATCATTAATTTACTTTGAAGTAGTCACCACATTTGCACTCGTTATAGGCGTTGCATTTGCTTATCTGATCAAACCTGGTAACGTCGATCGGGCAGGTTTGGACATTCAGGATGCAGGGATGTATACTAAAAGTGCCGGTAAGAGCATGGATTGGGTTCAATTCCTGATGGATAATTTTACATTACAGGTACTTGTTGTAGCTATTCTATCCGGAATTATTATCAGCTATATCAAGGGAAATGAGAAGATAGTAGGTTCACTTTATAAACTATCCAATATTGTATTCAAGGGCTTGAAATATGTCATGTACCTAGCTCCGGTCGGAGCTTTTGGAGGTATGGCATTTACAATTGGAAAGTTTGGATTGCATACTTTGGTGCCACTCGGCAAACTTATGTTGACTGTTTATGCAACAATGTTAGTATTTATCTTTGGTGTCTTGGGACTGATTCTTCGCTACTATAAAGTAAGTATATTTAAATTTTTGAGACATATTCAAGCAGAGTTGTTGCTGGTATTGGGCACCTCGTCTTCTGAATCTGCATTGCCCGGTCTCATGCGCAAACTTGAAGACATGGGTTGTAGTAAATCCGTTGTAGGTCTCGTAGTTCCTACAGGTTATTCTTTTAATTTGGACGGAACATCAATCTACCTTTCTATGGCTGTGATTTTTTTAGCTCAATTGTACAATGTCCATTTGTCATTCATAGAAATATTATCCATCATTGGTTTACTAATGATTACTTCCAAAGGCGCGGCAGCTGTAACAGGAAGTGGATTTATTGTCCTCGCTTCCACGTTGACTGCCATTCACAAGATACCGGTCGAAGGTCTTGCCTTTTTGCTTGGCGTCGATAAATTCATGAGTGAAGCACGCGCCATTACGAATTGTTTGGGCAATGGCGTGGCTGCTATCGTGATCTCCAAGAATGAGGAAGGGTATTTGCCGGAATTGGAGGTAACGGCAGATTGATGATTGTTCGCGCCATCCGACGGTTTAAGTAGATTTCGTCATGTCATCTGGCGGCTTCAAGACTGCTGATGGCTAATCTAGCAGCGCTAATTAGAAATTTTTATATTTTTTTTTGCTTTTCTAAACAAATGCTGCAAGAAAATTAAGCAAGGGTTAATTTGTGTATAGTCGTCAGATGTCCTTCAGAAAACAGAAGGTAATTCGTAGCTTAACTTTTGCGCGCTAAATGACATATCTGTCCGGTCATATTTCTCGACTCTAAAACCTTTCAACACTAATTTCTTGCATCGTCGGATGTTTTCTTTAAATTTGAAAAAATAAGCGTATTCCTATGAATAAAATGGCTAGCCTTTGTGGCCTAATAGTGCTTTGCATGACGGCGTTTTCTGAGATTAATGGACAAGTTATTTCCGGATTGGAGAGGCTTGTCGCTGATAACGCCAAACTCACCAAAGTTTCCGATCAATTTATCTTTACTGAAGGGCCCACTACGGATAAAGCAGGCAATGTATATTTCACTGATCAGCCAAATAACAAGATATGGAAGTATGATACCAATGGACAGTTGACTGTGTTTATGGATGAAGCAGGAAGAGCCAATGGTCTCTATTTTGATAATGACGGCTACCTTATCGCCTGTGCGGATAGAGACAATGAAATGTGGCGAATCGATGCTGAAGGTAAGAAGGAAATTATTTTGAAAGGCCAGAATAATCAGCCATTTAATGGACCCAATGATGTGTGGGTTGCACCAAATGGGAATTTCTATTTCACTGATCCTTATTATCATAGACCTTATTGGAACCGAATTGAAAAGAAACCGGCACAACAAAATGTCTATTTGATGATAAATGGAAAAGGCACGGCTACCAAACTCGATAGCACATTGCTCCAGCCGAATGGCATTATTGGTAGTGCGGATGGCAAATGTCTTTACGTGGCGGACATTGTCGGCGATAAAACTTATAAATACAAAATAGGAAAAGGTGGAAAATTGACTGAACGTAAACTCTTTGTCAATCAAGGCTCAGATGGTATGATACTCGACAAATCCGGCAATCTATATCTCACAGGAAATGGGGTGACTATATATAATCAAGAAGGTAAAAAAATAGGGCACATCGATATTCCTTCCAATTGGACAGGAAATATTTGCTTCAGTGGAAAAGATCACAAAACGTTGTTTATCACTGCCTCAGAATCCATTTATACGTTGAAGATGAAAGTGTCTGGTCAATAGGCAAAAACGCTGAAAATGTTGCTCCTGTTTTTCATCAGAAAATTATACCTTTGCGCCATCGAATCGTAAAATAACCTCTGTGTTAGAATTATTCAGAAAGGATCAGCCCCTTGGCTACATTCTCTTGTTTTTTTATTGTGTGCTGTTAAGGATACCATCCTTCATAGGGGAGACCAACTGGACGCCGTTGTCCAGCTCAGCATTTAGTGATATTGTTTATAATGCTATCGGTTATACGAGCATGGTGGCGCAGATCACCGGCACATTGTTGATATTTATTCAGGCCATCCTCATCAATGTGTTGGTCAATAATAACAGAATTACCAGAGAGAGTAGTTTGTTTCCGGGATTATTCTACATTTTTATTTGTACCATGTTTCCGGATTTCAATTATCTATCACCTGCTTTGATGGCCAATACTTTTGTTATTCTTGCATTGTTTAATGTTTTTAGTTCATATAAAAAATCAGGTCAAAGCGGGGACGTTTTCAATGCCGGGCTATTCGTCAGCACAGCTATGCTTTTCGATTTTAGTTACTGTATTTTTTTTATTTCATGCTTTGTTGGTTTTCTGATAGTAAGATCGTTCAGATTTATTGAGAGGGTGCAATACTTCTTAGGATTTGTGATACCTATATTTTTAGGTGGTACATATTATTTTTGGATGGGTCGACTGCCTGATTTTCTGATGAAATTTCCGGAGAATATTAAATGGCTTGATTGGGCGGCCAATGTCAATTATATTCTTTACATTAAATTGGCCATCCTGGTGTTTTTATTATTATTGACTGTATTAAATTACAGCAATTATGGTCGAAAGAATAATGTACATGCCATGCGTAAGGTGGACGTACTTCTTTGGTTCATGCTATTGCCCCTTATCACTTTTAGCTTCCAGTCCGGTATCAGGTTGGACCATTTTCTGATCATAGCGGTTCCGATGGGTATTTTGCTTGGATACTCTATGTTATTGATTTCAAATAAGCTGATCGCAGATATGATGCATCTCATATTAATTAGCATCTCATTTTTATTTCAATATATTTTACTTTAAAAATTTATAATTTTAATTTATATGAAGGCAGGTGTTGTAGTTTTTCCAGGTTCTAATTGTGATCATGACATGATTCATGCACTCAGCAATGTGATGGGAATAGAGACGAGAGAGATCTGGCATAAGGATGTAATACCGGAAGATTTTACTAAAGAGGATTGGATTGTTTTGCCGGGAGGTTTTTCCTATGGCGATTATCTGAGGTGTGGCGCGATCGCAAGATTTTCTAATGTAATGGCTTCAGTGATAGATTTTGCAAATGCTGGTGGTAAAGTACTTGGCGTTTGCAATGGTTTTCAGATACTCTGCGAATCACACTTATTACCAGGTGTACTTTTGAGAAATAAAGATCAAAAATTTATTTGTAAAAACATTCACCTAAGAACAGAAACAGGCAACACTATTCTGACTGGTCGATTAAATGAAGGAGATGTATTGAAAATACCAATTGCACACGCAGAAGGGCGCTTTCACGCTTCAGATGAGACTCTTCAGGAATTAATCGCCAACGATCAGATCCTTTTCAAATATTGTGATGAAAATGGCAATATCAACGAAGAGAGCAACTTCAACGGAGCTCTACATAACATAGCAGGAATATGTAATTCAGGACGTAACGTGTTTGGCATGATGCCGCATCCTGAGCGTGCTGCAGAAGATATTCTTGGCAATAGTGACGGATTGAGAATATTGGAAGGGCTGATGGCGGGAGTGGGAGTTTGAGTGATCGGGTGATCGGGTGATAGGGTGATGTGTGATCAGGTGATGGGTAATGAGTAATAGGTAATGAGTAATAGGGTGATGAGTAATGAATGGAATAATAGTATAAATCTCGGCCTCATTCTAACTTCTAAGTTGTAAATCACAAAATCATCTTAGAGTTACCTAATCCGTGTAATCATCCAAATCCTTTTAAATCCGTGATTCAGAAAAAGGGTAATGAGTAATCAGTAATATGCTTCGTCCTTTCTTACCAAATATAGAGGCCTGAAAGGTCGTTTCCCTTCAGCAAATTGCGAAAGCTGTTTGCTAAATGCCCAAATTTCCAAATTCCCAAATTTTACGATTGACCAGATCATTTAGATTGTGTATCATCCGTGTAATCATCCAAATCCTTTTAAAATCTGTGATTCTGAAAAAGGGTAATGAGTAATTGGCATTAAATTGTAATAAGAACGGAACCATAATCCCAACCACGGCATTTCATTCTAATTTCTAATTTCTAATTTCTAATTTCTAATTTCTGATTTCCAATTTCTAATTTCTCAAAACAAAAAAGCCGCTGAAACATCTTCAACGGCCTCTAAATCTTCGATCTACTCGATCTATATACTTGTTTCTGACATTTGTACCAAATTATTATTGATAAAATTCGTCAGATCAGCTCCAGTCAACATTTGCTGGCTCAATCTTGCAAGGTCATATAAGTTTTTCGCCATGTTTTCCTGTGCAGCATTGTCTTCCATTTTCAATAACTTATTAGCTATCAGTGGATGGTTAGAGTTGATGACAATGGTGTACATCTCCGGCATCTTTCCCATTGAATGACCCTGCAACATTTGCATTTCAGTCATCCTTCTCATAAACTCAGGTTTAACGATCTGTACAGGCTGTACATCAGAAGAAAGTGGCTTGACTTCTATCTTATTCATACTGTCCTTCAATACATTTTTGTACAATTCCTCTATCGACTTGATCTCAGATTCTGTTAATAGTTCAGGAATTGTCTCGTCAGAAGAGATCAGGTGATCAGTAACATCGGAGTCAATTCTTTTGAATACAAAATCCCCTTTTTTGTACTCCAAATGCTGGATAAAGTGATTGTCGATGACTTGGTCCATTTCAAGGACATCATATCCTTTAGTTTTGGCAGCCTGAATATATGAATGGTGGTCGTTCAACACATTGCTGTAGAGGACAGTGATTTTACCATCTTTATCAGTTTGATTGTCCTTGATCTTTTCTTTATATTCATCGATGGTGAAGTATTGGCCATCTGTGTTTTTTAATAGAATTGATCCACTTACTTTCTCTTCAAATTTATCATCAGACAAGTAACCATATTTAATGAAGGTTCCGATATCTGGCCATTTAGACTCAAAGCCTGCACGATCTTGCTTGAATAAGTCATTCAACTTCTCAGCCACCTTTTTAGTTATGTAACCTGAGATCTTTCTCACATGACTATCTGCCTGAAGATAAGATCTGGAAACATTCAACGGAATATCAGGAGAATCTATCACTCCATGTAGCAACATCAGAAACTCAGGAACAATCTCCTTGACATCATCCGTCACAAATACTTGATTGGAATAAAGGTGGATCTTGTTTTTCTGAATGTCAAAATTGGTCTCGATCTTAGGAAAATATAGTACTCCTGTCAGGTTGAACGGGTAGTCAATATTGAGGTGGATCCAGAAAAGTGGATCACTGCTGTATGGATATAGTTCTTTGTAGAAGTTGATATAATCTTGCTCTGAAAGCTCAGAAGGTGATTTTTTCCACAGAGGATTTGTATTGTTTATAATATTTGCAACTTCAATCTCGCGATCGGTTTTTTCTTCTCCTTCTCCTTCAGAAATTGTTTTCTTCTTCATGCCCAATTTAATTGGCACCGGAAGGAATTTGCAATATTTGTTTAGCAATTCTTGCAACTTATCATCTTCGGCATATTGCATTGCATCATCACTCAAGTGCAGGATGATTTCTGTGCCACGATCAGTTTTTTCTGAAGCGTTGATTTCGAAATTTGTATCACCTGTACATGACCAAATGACAGGTTCAGCATCTTCCTGATAAGATAATGTGTTGACTTCAACTTTGTCAGCTACCATAAATGCTGAGTAAAACCCAAGACCAAAATGCCCAATGATGTTTGCATCGTCTTTATATTTCTCAAGAAATTCCTGAGCACTTGAAAATGCTACTTGGTTAAGATATTTCTTTGTTTCTTCTGAGGTCAGCCCTATCCCTTTGTCCTTTATAGTAAGTGTTCTGGCTTCTTTGTTAGGGATGATTTCGATAGTCAGATCTCCTAACTCTCCTTTCGCAACTCCTTTGGAAGAGAGCGTTTTTAGTTTGGATGTTGCATCTACTGCATTTGAAATTAGTTCACGTAAGAATATCTCCTGTTCGGAGTATAAAAACTGTTTTATTATCGGGAAGATGTTTTCGGTATTAACCGTTATTTGTCCTTTTTCCATTATTACATTTGTTTGATTACTCTTCCTTTGTCAAATATTGTTCCAATACGGAGGAAGTGACAAAATGGCAAGGTATGAGGGAATTGAAAATTGAAAATTGAAAATGAGGCGAATAATGAGGATTTGCGAATGTTTTTGGGTTTAGCTTATTACTTATTACGTATTACATATTACTGATTACTTATTGCTGATGGCCAATGGCTTATGGCTAATGGCTCATTTGTGGAAACGGACTTCGTTTTTCAAAATAAGGAATAAAGAATGTTATAATTATCTCAGAGAAGGAACTCTGCTTGCAAAGGTGGACTTTTTGATTACTGATTACTGATTACTGATTACTGATTACTGATTACTGATTACTGATTACTGATTACTGATTACTGATTACTGATTACTGATATTTTAACTACTTTTACCACAATTACATTTATGTTCAGACTCGAAGATATACAAGGATTAGAAGCTTTGAAGAGCGAAGTGATGACGATGGTTCACAACGATCATTTTCCTCATGCTACCTTATTCTTGGGAAATGAAGGCAATGAGAAATTACACTTTGCATATGTCGTAGCCAGAATTCTAATGTGCGAGAATAGAGAAACTGAAGGGCTTTGCAATGTGTGTAATTCCTGTAAAAAGTCAATGACATTTACACATCCGGATATTTTATTCTCCTTTCCATTTGTTAAGTCAGGTACGGGTGATTTCCAGGCAGATGATTTTCTAATGGATTGGAAGAAAACCTTCAAGGCCAACCCATACATGAACGTTTATGAATGGTCACAAGCGCAGGATGCCGGAGGAAAACAACCCAATATTAATGCTTTTGAGTGTCTGCAGATCACCAGGAAACTTCAGATGAAACCATTCGAATCGGATCGTAAAGTATTACTTTTGTGGATGCCTGAATACCTTGGCAAGGAAAGTAACAGGTTATTGAAGATACTGGAAGAGCCACCTGCAGATACTTACATTATCCTTGTGGCAGAAGATACCGAACGATTGTTACCGACGATCATGTCCAGATGTCAACTTTTTAAAATTAAAGAAATGGATCAGGAAGGCGTTAAAACTGTTCTATCTTCTTTTTTTCACAAAAATAATGAGGAAGCTCAGATGGCATCTTACCTCGCCAATGGTAATATGATTGAAGCGCTGTCACTTTTTAATGAAAATAATCTTGAAAAAAATGACATCTTCGTAGAGTGGTTGAGGCTATGTTATTCCTTCCAACACATAGAAATAATCAAATGGGTTGACCACTTTGCCACATATACAAGGGAAGTTCAGAAATATATTCTTAAATTTGGCATTCATTTCGTAAAAGAGATGATAAAAATTAAATATAATTTTGGAAAAAATGAGATCAATCTACCTGAAAAAATGGTTGATATCGCTTCCAAACTTTGTCCACTGTTGAGTTTTGAAAGTATTGAGGAGTTGATACAGATCCTGGACAGAGAAATTTACTTAACTGAAAGAAATTGCAATGCGAAAATGCAACTCATGTACACCTCAGGACATATCCACAGGTTGTTTCAGGGAAAGCGGTTTTTAGCATAGATTTCTCTAAATAAAAACAAAATGGCTTGCACAAGTTGCGGTACAGACGGAGACAAATCCAAAGGATGCAGATCCAATGGAGGTTGTGACTCCGGAGGATGTAATAAATTAAATACTTACGACTGGCTTTCAACCATGGAGCTTGAGGATCCATCGGAGGTAAATCTTGTCGAAGTAAGCTTTAGAAATGGCGCCCACAAAGCTTTCTTTAAACTTCAGAACATGCTACAAGCCGAGACTGGTGATACTGTTGTGGTTGAGGCAGATGGAGGTTATGATGTGGGTGAGATATCACTCAAAGGCGCTCTGGTGCCACTACAGATGAAGAAAAAGTCTGTGGATATTAATACTGCAGTAAGATCAGTCATGAGAGTCGCTTCTCAACAGGATGTAGACAAATTGGTACAAGCAAGAAGTAATGACCGGGACACAATGGTCAGAGCAAGAGCCATATCGGCCATGTTAGGTATAGATATGAAGATCGGTGATGTTGAGTTTCGAGCAGATATGAAGAAAGCTACTTTCTTTTATACAGCTGACGGAAGAGTGGATTTCCGGGAGCTCATCAGACATTTTGCAAAAGAATTTCGTGTTAAGATAGAAATGCGCCAGATAGGATCACGACAGGAATCATCCAGAATAGGTGGTTTAGGGTCGTGTGGTCGTGAATTATGCTGCTCCACATGGCTTACAGATTATAAATCAGTGACTACCAATGCAGCGAGGTATCAAAACCTTTCAATCAATCAGGCAAAATTATCCGGTCAATGTGGTCGCCTAAAATGTTGCCTGAATTATGAGTTGGATGTCTATATGGAAGCATTGGAAGATTTTCCTACTAATGCGGACAATCTTCAATACGCAGGTGGGTATGCTAAACTGATCAAAACAGATATTTTTAAGAAATTGATGTTCTACATCAAAAAAGATAAAAAAGGTCGCGAAGCTTTCATCACTATGACGGTAGATGAAGTAGTAGCAATGCAAAAGGATATATCAAGAGGAAAGATACCTGAAGATATTGTATCTACAAGAGTAGAATATCTGGAAGATATTGATCACATGAAGTCAGAGGATCTTACAGGTCATATTGAATTGCCGGAAGAGAGAAGAAAAGCTAAGAAAAAAAATAAAGGCCGAGGTGAAGGAAGCGGCAGAACGGAAGGTCAGCCAAGACCTGATAGACAAGCTAGACCTGAAGGCAATACGCGCAATCAGCGTGATGGAGAACGCAAGGAAAACGTCCCACGAAAAGATGACAACAAAAGGCCACAGAATCAGCAAAGATCTAATCAAAATAGACCGGAACGCCGGCCGGATGGCCCTCATCCTGAAAGAGGCCCTGACGATAAAAGACCTGATGCAAGACCAAGTGGTCCACGTCCTGACAGAAGTCCCAAAGAAAATGGTCCTGATAAATGGCCTGAAGGAAAGAGACCTGAAAGAGGACCTAATGAAAAGCGACCAGATAGAAAACATGAAGGTTCACGGCCTGAAAATCGTTCCGAGAATAAACCTGATGCAAATAAAAATGTTATATTCCCGTTATCCGGAGGCCAAACTCCTCCTGTTAATGAAAGCAATGGTGGAATAGAAAATGCTTCGCAAGGTCCGCGTCCCGAGAATCCTAATAAAAAGAGGAATAACAATAGACGCAATAATCGACCTAACAGGCCTGCTAAACCTGGTGGAGGAGAGAATGATCCTACAACACCTAAAGATTAATTAAATTAAAAAAACGTTTTTTATGTCTTACGACGTCGTAGTGATTGGCTCTGGCCCAGGTGGTTATATTTGTGCTATTCGATGTGCACAGCTTGGTTTAAAGACAGCTATTGTAGAAAAATATAAGTCATTGGGAGGCACTTGCCTCAACGTTGGATGCATTCCTTCTAAAGCATTGCTTGACTCATCTGAGCATTATTTTAATGCAGTTCATCATTTCATGGATCATGGTATTTCTACCGGAGAAGTGAATATGGATGCAGCTAAAATGTTTGAAAGGAAGAAAGGCGTCGTCGATACTGTTGCAAAAGGTGTTTCCTACCTGATGTCTAAAAATAAAATTGAAGTACTTCAGGGTATTGGTAGCTTTATCAATGCGAACTCCATTAATGTAGTGAATGACGCAGGTGAAAATCTAATGCTCGAGAGTAAATATTTTGTAATCGCAACAGGTTCTAAACCTATCACTCCAGCAGCATTCAATTACGACAAAAAAAGAGTAATCACATCTACAGAAGCTTTATCATTGGGTGAGATACCGAAATCAATGGTTGTCATTGGTGCTGGTGTCATAGGCCTTGAACTGGGCTCAGTATATGCAAGATTAGGTACCAAAGTCGATGTGGTAGAATTTACAGATAAGTGTATCGGAACCATGGACATGGACTGTGGAAAAGAACTACAAAAAGTTTTGAAGAAAGAGGGATTCACCTTCCATTTAAATCATGCGGTTACAACAGTCAAATCAACTAAAAATAAGGTTACCGTAGAATTCAAGCAAAATGGTCAGGAAGAAGTCAAGAAGATCGATGCTGATTATTGTTTAGTAGCCATTGGCAGAAGACCTTATACTGATGGGTTGCATGCTGAAGCAGCAGGAGTTCTTGTGGATGAAAAAGGCAGAATAGACGTAGATGGTCATTTAAGGACGACTGTTCCGAATATATTCGCCGTTGGAGATGTTGTAAAAGGTGCTATGTTGGCTCACAAAGCTGAAGAAGAAGGCGTATTTGTGGCTGAAACTATAGCGGGCCAGCGTCCGCATATTAATTACAATCTTATTCCTGGCGTAGTATATACCTGGCCTGAAGTAGCTGCAGTTGGCGAAACAGAGGCTCAATTAAAGGATCGTGGAGTAGAATATAAAGTTGGTAAATTTCCATTTAAAGCCCTTGGCAGAGCTAAAGCAAGTGGCGATGAGGCCGGTTTCGTTAAAGTGCTTGCCGATAAAACTACAGATGAAATACTCGGTGTTCATATGATAGGACCACGTGCGGCTGATTTGATAGCAGAAGCGGTGGTGGCAATGGAATATAGGGCATCAGCAGAGGATATTGGAATTATATCGCATGCGCATCCTACATACTCCGAAGCATTCAAAGAAGCGGCATTAGACGCTACGGGAAAAAGAGCGCTGAATATTTAACTCAGAAATCAGAAATCAGAAATCAGAAATCAGAGGTCAAGTCAGAAGTCAGAGGTCAGAAATCAGAATCTCGCCCGACACAGTGTTACGGAGGCGGGGAAACTCCGATGATTGTGTTCGGTAAAAAGGACAATTCAGAAAATACTAAAGCGATCTGGCCTTTTTATAATCAAGGATATAAAATACTTTCAACCTTTAGTATTTAACAAAAGGAATATTTAAAGTTTTGTTCAGCTGATAACTCAGCTGAATCTCTCAAAATATTTATTGGGCATTACCGTTATTATTGATGAAATCAAATAATAATTGATGTTATTCTTCCAACTATTTATTTCCTTCTTTTTGCTTAGTAAGCAAAATGCACATGTTGAGCTGTCTGCGCTATCAGGAACTCAATGGCGTTTGGTTCAATGTAATTATGACAATAAATTGCGTACTGTTAATCATAGAGCAACATTGACATTCGCAGATGATCTTTCAGAAATGATTGGAAACGATGGTTGTTCAGACATTAATTGTCAAATAGTAGTCGGCTACAATAAAATTACCATCAAAAGTATTACTTCACCCGGTAAGAAAAGTTGTGTTGGAAAGGAAAAACTCACAGTCGCAAAAAACTTTATCTCAACGCTTAGAAATCATACATCCTACAAAATATCTGGTAATTATCTTACTTTTTATAATGGTTCTATAGCCCGACTGGTCTTTGCAAAAATTATTTCTGACGGGGAGGAGTCTACTATTATTAAAAGGTCTTATAAAGTTGATCCTGTTTATTACAACAAGGGAGGGCGGAAGTATCTTAAACTGCATGATTTTGTCTCGCAAACCAATATTTATATTGAAAAAATTGCAGGTTTTAGTTTTGTCCCTGGATATATTTACAACATTGAAATGAAGACGACAATACTAGGAGAAGGTACTTCAAAGAAAACAAATTATGAACTGATAAGGGTTGTCTCTAAAGTTGAAAAGTGAATAACTTCTTATAGCTTATTTCAGCCAGCTTTGAACTCTGATCATGAACGAATAGATCCTTTGATTTTAAGTTTTGTGAATTCGTCAGTACAATATCATAAATAAAAAAAGAGGCCGATTTTTATATCAAGCCTCTCTTTTTATACCAATCAAAGACATATTGTCTTATTATTTACCGTCTAGTCAATTTTAACAATTCTTCCACTGTACACTTCCTTTTCGGATTTTATCAGAATACCATATATTCCGGAACTTAGAGAACTTACATCAAGTTGCTTTTTATCTTGATTTGTAAATTTATCTGTCTTAACAATTTGTCCCAATGCATTTACAATAGTGATCTCTCCATTAATTGTCTTTCCAGTGGACAAAGTAATCAAACTATTGGTCGGATTGGGTGCTATGTTGATTTGATGGGTTTTTATCCTTCCGGTAGCGAGTGGTAGATTTTCTAAGTTTATAGTGTCAGAAACGAACAAACAACCATTGCCATCAATAACTTCATAGAAATACATGCCTGCTCCAATATTTAACAACGCTGATTCATTGCCTGGAAATAGTGCGCCATCTTTATACCATCTATAAATATATGTTGGGATTCCTCCGGCATTTGCTACACTTATTGAACCATTGTTTTCACCAAAATCCGGTTTGATTAGATTTGCATTTACTTGTCTTATTGCAGAAGGTTGTTTAATCGTGAACGTATCAAGACTTTGACAACCGGCTTCATCAGAAAGGTGCACATTATATTTACCTGCCGAAAGGTTTAATCTGCAGAGTTCACTGGATTCATCATCCCAAAATATAGAATATGCCCCAGTAGCATTCTGAACACTTAAGCAGATGGCTCCATCAGTGTCTCCATAACATTTTACATCCTGGATCACCAGGTTGCCTGGTCTGAGTAAACATCCTTCTACATTAATTATAAAAAATTCTGAAAAATTACACCCGTTAGCATCTGTCACTGAATAACTGTGCAATCCATTGAATAAATTATCAAATGTTACAATACCCGTGTAAGAGGAAATAGTATCAGCCACATCAAATATCAAGGTATACGGAGGCACTCCTCCAGAAAATATAAATTTAACTTCCCCATCCACAAAATCAGGATTAGTCACATCAGTCACATTTAATATTTTCTTAAATGGAGGTGGTTGATTGATATTGAAATATCCATGCGTCATACATCCGGCATTATCGGTTATAGTCACGGTATATTTTCCGGATTTAACATTATTTAAGTCTTGATTTTGATTGCCATTTGACCATGAATATACATAAGGAGCTGTTCCTCCTGATACATCTAGTGCGATACTTCCGGAATTGTCGCCATTGCAATCAATATTTTCAATCAGCGCATCATTTACCACAAGTGTGCAATTGTATGGATAGATATATAATGAAGTCAATGCATTGCAGCCTTTGACATCAGTAATAGTGATCGTGTAATATCCCGGCTTAAGATTACTCCTGTCTTTGCTCACCGGGCCATCGGACCAGGTAAAGGTATAAGGAGCTGTTCCCCCGGTTGCGATAATATTTGCTTTTCCATTATTAAGACCCGGGCCACTTTCATTGAGAAAATCGATATCTGCAGCAATAGGATCAGGCTCTGAAAGTGTAAGTGTATCTGCGACAGTGCACCCAAATGCATCTGTCACAGTGACTGAGTAATCACCTGCAATCAGAGAACTTATCGTCTTCAAAGTAGTACCATTCTCCCATTCATATGTATATGGAGGTACACCTCCATCTGCAAAAATGCTTAATAAGCCATTGTAGCTTCCCTGACAGCTTGGCTGATTGACAATATTCGTACTCACTTTTATATTCGTTGGTTCCAGGATAGTGGCTGTGGCTCTGGCTTCGCAACCATCGACATCGGACACGGTCACACTATATTCTCCAGCACTAAGTCCAACGACTGTGGCTGTGCCTGCACCATTAGACCAAAGATAAGATGTTGGAAATGGGATGGAAGTGATCACAGTAGCTGCTCCTGTGCTTCCTCCATTGCATTTGACATTGTCAATATTCGTAGTTGAGGCAGTAAAATCACCTTTCTTTATGATTGAGGTGGATGCTACATAAGTGCATAGATTTGCATCTGTAATAGTCACGAATTTCTGTCCGGGAGAATCAAATGATGCTGTGTTGCCAGTTTGGTCGTTTGACCATAGAAAAGTATAAGGAGGCACACCGGAACTTGGTACGACAATAGCCTCAGCTGAAACAGTAGAATTACAAGGAATATCAGTCTTTATGATAGTACCGAATACAGGAAATGGTTGATTGACAGTGACGTTGTTATAAAATGTATCAATTCCGTCATCAGTGATAGTGAGGCCATATGATCCTGCTTTCAATCCTTCGATATTTTTAGTTGTATCGCCTGTATTCCATCTATATTTATACGGAGCTCTGCCGCCAACTACATTGACATTGACGTAGCCGTCATTTCCACCACTGCAGGTCACAGGACTAGAGCTGAAAGAAGCACCAATTTTTGTGTAAGGAGATTTAAAATAATAAGTTTTGAAAGTACCAATTGCTACATCTCCCGTGATGCTGGAATCTGCATTTCCGAGTAATCCTGTAGAATATATTTTAATATTTTGGCTAAACGCTTCTTCTTCTTTAGGTGAATGCCAGTTGATAGACCATTCTACAATATTATTTGCAGGGAAAATTGCGGCAGGTCTATGTTCGAAATAGTCTCTATAATTTTGGACAGAGACTGCTGAACCTGGAGATGGATTGCTGAATGTGCCCATTTTTTCAAGTCGCTCATTGATGAGTGTCATCTGAAAGCCTGCCTGTGAAGCTGTGCCGAAAGTCTTAGTCATTCTGATTGTAATCGGATAGTCCGTATCAGGACTCAAGGTATCAGGCAATCCAACTATTTCTATCAGACCTGTCGATGCATTGCTTGTTGGTGCTATATGACATGATCCACAGGTAAGTTCGCCCGGAGCTCCTGTATGATAATTAGGTGGATCATCTACCCAAGCAGTGAGGGAAGCTATGATGAGCGCTATAGCGGATAGTACGTAGAATTTTTTTGTAAATAGGTTCATATACAGTTGGGATTTAGTTTTATCCAAGGGAACAAATATAAAAACAATTATTCGACTGGTTTTCATTCTTGTGAAAATATAACATTTACAGGGGACGTTTTACAAGTCATTGTGAATTAACATTTTGAATAAAGAAAATTATTATTACTTTTGCTAGCAAATTTTAACACTATAATCCATTTTCTTGATGCGTAACCTTTTACAATTCTCAGGCCAATTCTTTATATTATTGTTGATTTCCCTTATTTTTAGCCAATGCGTGAAAGAAGAAGGTGACTTAAACATAAAGCCCTTATTCGAAAACCCAACTAATTACAGCAACGAAATTGCACTTTCCTGGAATGCACAAATGCAGGACTTGGAGCGATATACACCCGGCTACAAATCTCCGATAGCTGCCAGAACATTAGCATATATTAACCTTGCCGCATACGAGTCTATAGTTCAGGCCATGCCGAATGAATTTAATTCTATAGCTGACAAATATCTTCAGATCCTAATGCCTAAGATTCAGCCTAAAGAATCATATTTCTGGCCGGTAGTGATGAACAGTGCATATAAGTTTTCTATACAACATTATTACAAGACGGCTCCAATCGAGCAGCAGTTGCAAGTAATACAATTGTATGACAAATTACACAAAGAATATTCAGCTCAGATCGATCCATCTATCATAGCAAGATCTATAGAATTTGGCCAATCAATAGCGAGTACTATATATGAATGGTCCAAAACGGATGTTGTAGGAAGCGAAGCATACAGAAATATAACTGATCCTAATTATGTACTACCGGTAGGAGATGGATTATATAAACCTACTTTTCCGGACTTTTCGGCTCCTATCTTACCTAATTGGGGAAATGTAAGAAATTTTGTTTCTAAGGGAGCTTCCTTTGATATACCTGCTCCTTTCGAGTATAGCACCGATCCTGAATCACCGATGTACAAGCAGGCTAAATATGTACGTGACTTGACAGAGAGCATCAGAAACAATAAGCAATCTGAAGACTATTGGATGGCTGAATTCTGGAGTGATGATTTTTCTACAGTTACATTTACTCCTGCAGGAAGATGGGCTGCTATAGCCGGTCAGGTGATCAAACAAGAGAATTCAAACATGGCTGATGCAGCTATGATTTATGCCAAAGTTTCAATTGCGCTTTGTGATGCAGGAATTGGCGCATGGCAAAATAAATACAAGTACAATGTTCTAAGACCGGTTGATTATATCCGTGCGAATATTGATGCTAACTGGAACACTATCCTTACTCCGGATCTACTTGGCAAATATTATACGCCTCAGGACCCATCTTACCCATCAGAGCACGCTACTTATGGGGCTGCTACGGCAGGTGTCTTAGCAGAAATTTTTGGAGATCAATATACGCTCACTGACAGATGTCATGAAGGTAGATTGGAATTCAGAAGTGATCCAAGCCCTTTTTACAGCTTTAGTTCAATGGCTAAGGAAGTTGCTTACTCAAGGATGCCGCTCGGCGTTCATTTGCAAGAAGATGGTGATGCCGGATTACTGCTTGGTGCTCAGATAGCTGTTGAGGTGAACAAGATGCAGTTTAAGAAGTAGCAGATTAGCACATTAGGGCATTAGCACTTTGGCGCTTTGGCACATTAGCGCTTTAGCACATTGGCAGATTAGCACATTGGCAGGTTAGCACATTGGCAGGTTAGCACATTGGCGCTTTAGCGTTTTAGCAAGTTATACGAAACGGAATTATATAATTGCCCAAAATTTTGCCGTATAATACCGAGCTGAAAGTCGTTTGTCCAAATTTATTTGGACTATTGCAAACTTTCGATTCGGTGGGTTTAATGTAAAGAACTATCAAATGTTCACCAAAAACAAGCTAACTATATTTTACTCTCAAAAGAAGGACAAGGGCAAGCCTTATCCCTGCAAACTCCTATAATACTCTAATACTATACGACTCTAATACTTACCCACTCTAATACTATCTACTTCTTCTTCGGTACCGGATCAAAACCATGTCCACCCCATGGATGACAGCTAGCGATGCGTTTTAATGCAAGCCAACTTCCCTTGAATATTCCCCATTCTCTAAGAGCATCAATGGCAAAATGCGAACAGGTTGGTTGATAGCGGCACTTATTGGCACCCAGGAGCGGGCTCAGTGTTAGTTGGTAGAGCCTGATGGGCAGTATCAATATTTTTACCAATATCTTTCCGATTGCATTCATATACTTTCTACCAACAACCTAATTTTAAAAATTGTTTTTCCTAAAAGGAAGTCCGATCTGAAGCATTTAGAATACAATGGTTAAAATTCATATTTTTACGACAAATTATCATGTTGAATAAAGTAATTGTCCTCCTACCTGTTTACAAAACAATACCTTCAGAGGAGGAAAAAAGGTCAATGGTACAGACTTTAAAGATTCTGGGGAATCATCCCATACGTATCATTGGCCCTGAAAATATTGACTACAGAGAGTACAAGGAAATGGGCTTTACAGATGATCAGATCATGAGAATGCATGCCGATCACTTTAAAGGTATAGCAGCTTACAATAAAATGCTTTGTGCTAAATGGTTTTATAGAACTTTCGAGGACTTTGAATATATCTTCATCATGCAGAATGACGCCTGGGTATTCAGAGATGAATTGGATATATGGTGTAGTAAGGGTTATGATTATATCGGTTCACCTTGGATTTGGAAGCCGGAACAAACGAAGGCGAAGGTATGGATAGAACTTTTCCCGATCATGAAAGGAGAAATAGGGAATGGCGGAGTGAGTCTGCGAAGGACGAAGACATTTATCAAATTAAGTAATGTTGCATCTTCGATTTACGCGCTGATCAAAAAAAATGAAGACTTTATATGGCTTTTGGTCGCCAAACTTCCTTTTGTAAAAATAAAAAAACCAGGGATCGAAGAAGCGTTGCGTTTCTGCATAGAAATGGAACCTGAGCAAGCGATGAAAATGATCGGAGGACAGATCCCATTCACAGTGCATGCATATGAAAGGTATGGGAAGGAATTTTGGAGAAAGTATATGGTATAGATAATCAAAGGAATAGAATATATTCAAATGAAATAGGTTTGACCATTTCGAAAAAGTTCAGTTATGAAAATAATTTATCGTAACTTTTTGACAAACAGCAAACAGCAAACAACAAACAGTGGTATTAGAATCATTTCAAAGTGGACATTTCTATTTCCAATTAGTATATATAGGTCCAAATGTTATTGCGCAAATAACTTCAAAACAACTTAAATATACGTACATATCAGCACCTAAGTATTTCAGTAAAATCGGTCGTGTGTATAACAAATTGCACAAAGCCTCAAAAGAAAAGACTAAGATAATTAAGATTCCTCGCTTCGCTCGGAAAGACGTCATGTCGATGGGATGGGGGGTATAAAATGGGGTGGCGCAGCCACCCCATTTTATACCCCCTTAGAACAAAGATTCTGTCTTTCCGACTGAAGGGAGGAATCTGCCTAATAAAATCAACTACTATGTTCGTATCCATTTTTTTATAAATTTTTATTAGAATATTTATGTAGCTGTGCAATATGTTATACACACAAATCGGTCAACATTTGACATTGTGTAACTAAATGATATATTTGAGATAAATAAGCCTCACGTTTATTGCGCATATATGACCATATTAGCGATATATGCGCCACAACGTGAGGGATATAAACAAGTTACCAACTATATTAAGAAAAAACACTACATATGAATAGAAGACAAAATTTTCAGACAATTGCATGGTTTAAAGATCTTTATAAAAGAGGTTTATTAAACTTAAACCCTCCATATCAAAGAAGAAGCGTATGGACACAGTCTTTTAAAGATTATTTCATTGATACTTTATTGCTTCAATATCCTGCTCCTACAATTTTCTTGTATGAAGAAATATCAAACGATGGAGTTACTAAATACAATGTTGTTGATGGTAAACAACGCTTGACAACAATATTTGAATTTATAGAAAACAAGTTCCCTGTCTCAGAGACAGCGATTATATCTGAAAATAGAGGGGCGTTTTTTAATGATTTATCATCAGACATTAAGACCAATTTTTGGAGTTATTCATTTTCAGTTGAATATCTTCCGACAAAGGATGAAACAATTATTAATAATATTTTTGACCGCATCAATAAAAATGTTGCCAAATTAACATCTCAAGAACTTCGACATGCTAAATATTCTGGTGTTTTTATTACTTCATGTGAAGAATTAACTGATTTCATGCTAACTACATTTCCTGACTATTTTCCACAGATTGCAAAGAGAAGTCTTTCACAAATGAAAGATGTTGAATTTGTTTCTCAAATTTTATTACGCATTGAGTCAGAACCTAGAGGGTATAGTACAGATGAACTGGACGAAGAGTTTGGTGCTCGCGATGATGATTGGCAATTTAAGGAAACAGTGACAGAACGATTTAAAAAAGCGATAAATCACATCAAAAAAATACTTGAATTAGATCAAACTGATACAATATTAAGGTCACGTTTTAAAAATCAAGCTGACTTCTATACTTTAATTGGAACATTTGACACATTGACAGAAGAAGGTTCTATGCCAAATGATACAACATTAAATGACAGACTAATAACATTTATTAATTATGAGGTTGCTGACGAATCCCCTATTGAGATAAAAAATTATTACGAATATGTTCGTGCAGCTTCTAACAGAACCTTAGCTAGGAAAGAAAGAGAAAGCATATTAAGAAAAATTCTAAAAGGAGAAATTGTACTTTAAAATGATTATTCCAAAAGATATTTCACATAATTATTTCTTTTTCAAACCTCATTTTGAAAAGGTTCAGGAGATTGTTGACCAAACTTTGATAAATTATTCTTCAAAAAATCATTTTGCATATTCTTCAAGAATAAAAAGAATTAGATTCTCTTGCTGAAAAAATTGAGAGCGGTAGATATAATGACTGGAACAGTATTGATGATTTTATTGGCTCTGTGATAATTATTCCAAGCATTATTTATGAACCGCAGATTTTAAAATTTCTTGAAAGTTCTTTCTTGAAAGTTGAAATCAAAAAAAGAGGTTCTACTTTAAAAAGCCCTGATGTCTTTAGATTTGATGCAACTAGATTTATTGGTAAACTTAGACCTATAGATTCTGTTGAAATTATCAACACCATAAATTTTGAAGTTCAAATTCGTACAGCGTTTGAACACGCATGGTCAGTAACGACACATGATTTAGCTTACAAAAGTAAAACCATTGATTGGAAAATATTAAGATTGGCAGCTCAATTAAAGTCTTCTGTTGAGCAATTAGATATGATTTCGCTAGGAGCCCATGATATTAAAAACAGTATCCAAGAACATAAATGGTCTGAAACTGAAATGAAAAGGAGAATATGTTTAACGTTTGAAAAATTGTTAGAAGACAAGTTAATACCTGATGAAATCAAACCAAAGGACATGAGCCGTTTTTCAGAAAATATCTATACGTTACTAAAGACAAACTTCAATTCGATTAATCAAAAAAAATGGAATAGTGAGCTGACTAGAATATTGAACGTACTCGAAAAACAATTAGAATTCTTTTCTTCTGGGGATTTTCCAATGAGCCTTTCTTTGTATCAATTGTGTTATGGTATACTATTGAAAGAATCGTATATTTCTGAGGACACATTAAGTAAAGTGCCATTTCATAAGAGTGATCTCTTTGAGACAATATTTCCAGAATCAAAAGAATTGAGAATTAAGGAATTTGTAATAAATACAGTTGGTAAC
This sequence comes from Candidatus Brachybacter algidus, assembly GCA_016711705.1. Lineage (GTDB taxonomy): Bacteria > Bacteroidota > Bacteroidia > Chitinophagales > Saprospiraceae > Parvibacillus > Parvibacillus algidus. Next base: position 328,052 of record JADJSK010000014.1, read on the forward strand.
AAAGGCTATGTGCAATAAGGGTTTCAGAAGTAATTCAAGCATTCTGCCCCGCTCAAACTTTGGTGTAGGCAGACAGGAAAGTATCCCGCAATCCCTTACTTCACATAGCCTCGCACGTTATAGCCAATAGCAGAACGAACACCATATCCCATAGAAAAATCTACAGTAGACTATTTTTCGACTTCAAATTTGCACTTCGCTGAGCGCGAAAAATTTACTGCCAATACAAATCGAATTTTTAAGTAATTTTGAACTCGGACAACGATTATGAAAAACAAGAAGCTTAATTCTTTAATAACAGAAGCTCATAAAATTAACAGCGAGAATAAAGCCAAAGAGTTTTATAAAGCTCCTATACCTAAAAATAAAAAAAACAATTTAGGGAGTTTAAATTATACTATGCTTTACTAGACAGGCGTAATGACGGTTGGGGGATTATTGATATTCTTGGCGTTGCACTTTTCTCTTTACTTGCCTTTTTTGCAATTATAGCTCGTAATGAAAGTAATGCGTTTTTGTGTTTTAAAATTTTCGCCTTCATTGGAGCTGTATTTTTTATTATGAAAACATTTTTAATTAAACCTATCATTCATAGTGTGAAATATTTTTTCAAAAAAAAATGGATTAAAAATATTAACATTAATGTATTAGGTTGGGACAACGTTTATAATAATGATGAAATTTTAAGTGAGAATAATTGGTATCAGCAATGTAGTGTTTTTATAAAATTAGATTCAAATTGCCCACTCATAACTAAAACACTGATTGACGCTGCAGTTGTTATTTTTATTGACAATACCAAATGGGTTCAATTTAATTTTTATAGTGACACAAATACTTGGGAAATAAATGAAGGTAAACTTACTGGTAGTGCTAATAGTTGGGTATTAGGTTATTTGCAAAGGCTTATTGATGATTTAAGTGTTATTAATAAAGCCTATAATGGAATAGTTTCCATTGAGATTAAAACTAGTGAAAAGATTACTTTTATAAGCAGAGCGGACACATACACGTCAGGTATGTAGTAAAGCTTTTGAAATTCCAGTGTTTGGTTGATCTTAATTTCAACAAGCTCAATTACCATGTGAATTGCGTAACGTAATTGTAACTCGAAAGAAAAGCTACTGGCTATAGCAGCACCTACTTGCAATTTTTTGCGGGTTAACGCTCAAATGTGTAACTTGGACTTAGCAAAAAACTACCAGTAGTTGCAAAACGTAGCGGCAAGCATTGGGCGACCTGCGAACTTTGAAGTATGTGCATAAATCAAACAGACATAAATGAAACGACAAATTAGAAAATGGACATTACGGCTGACAGCAACTGGACTTTTGTTGTCAGCATTTCTTCTTGGAATAGTTTTAAATCCTTCCTTGCTCTATGCAAATCGGACAACAATTGGCAACTACACCATTTATCACAATTCAACACTTGACCAAACGTTTTCTGCACGACTTGACGATGCGACAACTTTAATTAAAGCAAGCGAACTTTTTGACAGCAATCTTAAACTTGACATTTGTTTGAACGATGGTTCAACTTATCCGAAGTTGATACGTTTTATAAGAGGACAAGCATTTGGTTGGGGCTTTGCTGACAAAGTTGTTTTAATGGGTAACGCAAACAACGCAGACAATTCCGTTGAACTCAACGGTTATAAGTGGAACCTTACTCAACTCATTGCACATGAAGAAACTCACTGCTTACAGTTTCACAAGTTTGGTTTTTGGAAATCAAATCCTATTGCAGGTTATCCAAATTGGAAATGGGAAGGTTACCCGGAATATGTTTCAAGACGAAATGCCGACCAACTTGACTCGACCAAAAACATTTTAAGAAAGTTAGAGCAAGAAAAAGCCGATGCAGACGGTTGGGCAATTTATTTTTCCGACAACACGATTTCCCCAAGAGAATATTACAACGCATGGCTTCTTGTTCAGTATTGCCTTGACATCAAAAAAATGAGTTACGAAAGTTTACTTGCTGATACAACAAGCGAACAAGAAACTTCAAGACAAATGATGCTTTGGTATTCTAACCAAACGCAACAATAAATGTTCAACGCTTCTAACAAACTTGACTTGATAATTCAGATTGAAACGCTTCGTGCCGACAGTATGCCAGCCGCTACAGGCGTTTGGCAAAAGTGGCGGCTCAGTGCTCCGAAGACACATTTGTGGTTAATCAAAGTTTGGTTCTCCGCATCAACATTTGTGGTGAAAATCGCCACCTTTGCCAAGCGCCAAACCGTTGGTGGAAATGCCAAAAATAAATCTTCATCCATAGTTGCTTTTGACAATCTTGCCAATTCCGTGTAATTCATTTTTATAATTCTTCCAACATCTCTTTAAGTATAATTTCAGAATCAGTAGCTATTTTAAACGATGTATTAAACAGGTTTTCAAGAATATCAAAATTATTCGATGTCACGGCTTCTTCTATTTTGATGAGTTCCTCTTTTAAACTATTAATTCCCATAAAATCGGCTTGTGGTTTTAAAGAATGTGCATTAATTCGTAACTGCTCCCAATCTTCATTTTTGAGATTAAGTTTCATAGCCTCAAAAGTTTTGGGCGACACATCAAGGTACAGCGAAATGTAGCGCTTCATCTTTTGAGGATCTTCTTTGGTAAACTTTTTCAAAAAGGTTAAATCGACCACTTAAACATTGGCTTTTATAAGTTGGAAAATCTCCTCAAAGGCATCCTGGCCTTTTATGACGTAATGAACGGCTCCATACATGATGGTTTTAGTAGCAGTACCATAACTTTTTTGACTGGACAACATGATAACAGGGATCGTTGCGTTCCGCTTTTTTATTTCTTTTAGGATATCAATACCATTTGCAGCATCTTTTTCTTTAGAGTTTAGGTAATAATCTAATACTACAGCGTCTGGTTGTTTATGCAAATTTTCCAAACAAGCTTCCCCGGTTGGGAAGGTCTCTATGTTAAAATCTACATTTTGTTCCATTAAATAATCCGTTAACATTTCAGACAATAACGGTTCATCATCTACGATAAAGATGGTTGGATTTTTTGTATTCATGATATTTTATTTATTAAGTTAAAAATTTTATTTAATAGTTCATTGGTGTCAAATGGTTTTCCGATAAAGTCATTCATGCCAGCTTGATAACACAAATCTACTTCTTCTTTCAGTACATTGGCTGTCATAGCGATAATTGGTATTTGAGCTTTTTCGCTGTCTAAGGCTCTGATTACTTTGGTGGCTTCAAATCCATTCATTACAGGCATTTGTATATCCATCAGAATAACATCAAAAGCAGAAGATTTTAATTTCTCCACAGCAATCAATCCATTTTCGGCAACTTCTACTTGCACACCTTCAATGGCATCTTCCAGTTCTTCCTGAGCAACCACCACATTAAATGCATTGTCTTCTACAAGCAGAATTCGTATGCCTTTGATGGTATCGGCTATATTATTACTGAAATCTTCTGTTGGTTTTACTTCAGCTCCGCTTTCTGCTGAGGCATAAGGAATGATAAAATGAAATTGACTGCCTTTGCCTTTTTCACTTTCTACCCAGATTTTACCATTGTGCAGTTCTACCAATTTTTTAGAAATACTTAAACCCAAACCAGTACCGCCAAACTTTCGGGAAGTGTCGCTATAGGCCTGCTCGAATGATTCAAATATTTTATCAATATTACTTTGCTCAATGCCAATGCCTGTATCAGATACACAGAAATGCAAATTCAATTTTTCTCCAACTTGCTCCGATTTTACAGAAGTAGTCACCAATCCATTTTCGGTAAACTTAATGGCATTCCCAATTAAATTGATGAGAATCTGTCTCAATCTAGTGGCATCACCATTGACGTTGAGGTTTCCTGACGGAATATCTTTCAATAGTTCCAAGCCTTTCTCTTCAGCTTTAAACTGCATGATGGTATGTACGTTTTTCACTAGTTCATTGACAGAAAAAGGTTCCTGCTCCAGTTCTACTTTACCTGCTTCGATTTTTGAAATATCAAGAATATCATTAATGATGAAGAGTAAAGAATCGGAAGACTGTTTTATGCCATCCAAATATTCTTTCTGATCGTCATTCGGATTGCGTCGGATTAAAATATCCGTCATGCCTTTTATGGCATTCATCGGTGTGCGTATTTCATGGCTCATATTGGCAAGAAACTGATGTTTGGCTTTTTCGCTGGCTTGCGCTTTCTCTTTTTCGGCTTCGATGATTTCGTTTTTGTGTTGCAATAATCTTTGGGTTTTTCTGGTATATCGAAGCCGGAGATACAAGCCCATAGCAAGCAATAGCGCAGCAATACCTAAAAACAGAATCCAATTTCTGGTGGACTTTTGTACGTTCATCTGGGTTTGAAAATCGAGTTCGGATTGGAGCTGTTGCTGCGTAAATTGATTCTCCAATTCCAAACGGGTTGCTTCACTACTATTTTGCCATACAGCTAATGTATCTTCAGCCTGCACATGTAATCTATAATTTTTCAAAGCATTGTTATAATCCCCTATGCCTTCATAAGCTTTGGAGAGTATGTCATAGTTATCAGAAACATCTTTATTATACGTTTGTTCTGCTACTTTCACAGCGTTGAGTATTTGAATGGCACTATCATATTTTTTCAGCCCCAAATAAGCCCTTGCTTTTTCTCTGAAAAAAACGGGTTCTGGCATTGGCCCTTCACCTTTTTTATAAAATACTTCTATCTCTTTCAGTTCGGATAATGCTCCGGAATAGTTACCTGACAAATTCTTAATAGCTGCGTTCAACGTTTTTGCGATATTATAACAAGGCTCACAGTGTTTAACGTTTTTCATCACGTACATGGCAGAATCTATAAAAAACTGGGCTTTTGCTTCATCTTTTAATTTCAGCATTAAATTGGATTTGCCAAGATATGAGCTACCCAGTTGAAACGTATCTTTTAAAAAATGAGCAATCTGCAGGCTTTTATCAATGTATTTTTCTGCTTCTTTATAATTTCCTATTTGAATATGAATAAGTGCAATTGCTTCGTTGTTTCGAGCATAAGAAATATCCATTAATTTCAATTCTTCAGATAATCGATGGCTTTCTAAAAGGTAGCTTAGCGCTTTTGGATACTTTTCTTTCCTTTTGTACCAATATCCTAAGGCTGAAGTGGGTTCTCGTAGATATTTAAGGTCGGCTGGGCTATCTGACAGAAAGGTTTTCATTTTGTTGAATTCATTAATCATATCTGCATCCTTCACGTTTTCATTACATTGAAAAGCTAAAACCTGGTACGCCCCAAAAACAATCGGCAATTTAGAAGCATTGGCAACCTTGGCACTTTCTATAGCTTTGTGGGCACTAGTGCACATACAATCCATGTTGCCAGCACAAGCCACGCCTGACATCGCATAGAATAGTGGCAAGTACCCCTTTTTATCATGTTTTATAGCCAGTTCAATGGCTTCTTTAAATTCATTTTTCCATATTTTCCACCAATCTGGTTCTTGATTGTACATCGTATCTACATCTATTCTCTCCCAAATTGCTTCTAATCTCACTGTTTCAGGTTTCGATTTATCTTTCCATGTAGCAAATAGTTCCGCATCCGTTCTTGTTTGACCAAAGACGAAGGAAGTAAAAATACTCCGAAAAAAATCAGAAAGTACTTTAAACGAATTTGTATGTTGACTATATCCATTATTTTATTTTCTTGTTATGATCCGGTTACAATGCAATGTTAGGGTATAATATTAAAAGGTAACATGTTTTGGTTATCAAAAGGTAACTTTAATTATCAAACGGTTTTTCATCATACAATTCGACTCTATTATTACAAATCAAGGATAAATCACAAAAATCACTTTGAATCAAAGCAGCTTGCAAAAAAGATAATTGAATATAGAAAGTGTGTATAACAATTTGCACAAAATTTTAAATCCAAATAATGAAACCCATTGTGTAAAAATGTTCAATCAATGATGCTCATGCTTATATATTTTGTCCGTTCATTTGGACAGTCAATGTTAATTACCAATTTTATAAAAAATGCAGGTAATGCTTTGATATCTAAACTCTTCATTTGCTACATATTGTAAAAGCAAACTAAGGTGAGCCTCTGAAAGTTAATATTTGTAGGAATATTTAGGCTCAAAGTTAAACTTGAAAAGTTTTCACGCAAATGACACGAAGGCTTTTTGGTTATAGTTTTTGAAGATGAATACATTGTTCATGGATCTTTCTTTTTACTTGTTCCTTTTTAGAGGACGCTAAGAAATTTGATTATCTTCAAATACTACACCGTTCTGTCTGCCGCCTGAAAATAAATTGGTGATTTCAATACTTAGATATCAATATTATTTGCAACAATAGCTTATGCAGGTATGCTTTGCGTGCTTTGCGTGGTCTCACTTTGCGGTCTTTGCGTGAACCAAAAAGCAACCAAAATGGGGTTCACGCAAGGAGAGGAAGAAGCGCAGAGGGCGCCAAGAATAAAATTCAATATTAAATACCCCATAATTTGGAAATCTGACTGGATGGTGCAGCATTTGACGAAAGTCAAATATCTCAGAGCTCTCAAAAAGACCCAAATAGCAATCAACCGTCCGAATTTTAGTAGTGCGTTCTTTCATTTTGGATTCAAAAAATCTCTGTGAAACTCTGTGAAAATCTTTGTGAAACTTTGTGAAATAGATGAATTCACTTCTTGCAAATATAAGTCTTTAAATCTTTGCGATCTTTGCGTGGTCTAACTTTGCGATCTTTGCGTGAACCAACAAAGTCTCATGAAATATGCTATTTAGTGCATTTTTTTATACATACTTATACAAATAATACAGCACGGAAGGTATAAAATCGGTTTATCTTTGCCTCCAACAAAATTATTAATGAGTGTTTTAAAAGCTCTGATTGTAGAAGATAATGCCTTTATGGCAACTGTTTTGCAGGATATGCTACAACAATATGCAAGCAAAATTTCTGTGGTAGACATCGCAGAAACAGGCAAAGATGCCATATCATTAATTGCTTCTATACAACCCAATGTTGTTTTTCTCGACATTGAATTACCTGATATGACGGGCTTTGAATTGCTTCAACAACTGGAAGGCATCAATTTTCAGACAGTATTTACCACTTCTCACAGCCACTACGCTATAAAAGCATTTAGATTTAATGCCTTAGACTATTTGATTAAACCAATTAATGAAAGCGAGCTTGACGAAGCCATCAAACGTCTGCTCAAGTCTTCAAATAATAGTACCATAGTCAGGAATGCACTTTCCAATCTTGAAGTGCAATCTATAGAAAATCAAAAATTGGTATTACCGCAACAAAATGGTACTTTAAGATTGCCATTAAAACAAATTACTCACATCGAAGGAGAGCGCAATTACAGTTATATTCATTTGTCAAACGGCAATAAGGAGTTATCATCTAAAAACTTAGCCTATTTTGAAGATATCCTTTTGGATAAAAACTTTTATAGAAGCCATCGTTCCTATCTGGTTAACGGATCTCATATTAAAGAATTAGCAGATGGTAATTTTATTTTAAAAAATGGAATGGAAATACCTATATCAAGAAGAAAGGAAACCGAAGCTAAAACATGGTTTTTTAGTTTAGAGTAAAAATGACTTGCAGATAATTATTTAGAGGAAATTATAAATTCACAGATGAGGATTTAACCCTTTTAGGAAGCAAAACACAATAATAAAACAGAAATATACCTGCCTTCAGCAACCGTTTCAAGCGATTGATGGTTTTTAGGTTATTGAAGGTTTAAATTCACGAAGAAAGTTTATCTTCGACAGATAGAACTCAGTTCGCTTTTCCGCAACCACGTGAAGCGCCAGAGCGATATAGCGCATTTTAAGTGACGACAGAAACGAACATAAACAGACCGACATTTTTGACAATATCTATATTGACAATAATTCCATGTGGACTTTTGACACTAGTGAACCTGGGGGAGTTTTACTTAATTGGAATTCTAAACAAGACAGACGGTTATCCCTTTGGAGGAGACGGTCCAACACCTTATTTTTACAAGACAGCAGGACTTTACTCGACAGTAAATCTCATTTGGGGACTAATTTTCCTTACAACACTGTTGCTTGCTGTATGGACAATTATCAAAGGACAACGAAAAAATGTATTTTGGTTTTTAGGCTTGACAATTTTACTCATACTCGGACAATTTTTGCACGGACAAATCGGAACAAATTAAGAAAATGAAAGGACTATGACTTATTGGGTTAATTTTTATTCAAACGCATTTCGTTTTCGGACAATAAAGAATTAATAGATAACTCAAGTTTCGGAGTAGACAAGCATTGAACAAACATTTCAAGAAATATAATTTATCAATCTAAATTTACATCATAAAAAAATGAAATTAACAAACAACAAAATTTTAATAACAGGCGGAGCCAGCGGCATTGGATTCGCATTGGCAGAAAGATTTATTAAAGAAAATAACACTGTAATAATTTGCGGAAGGCGGCAATCAGCTTTAGCGGAGGCTGTTGCAAAATATCCTGCAATAATTACAAGACAATGTGATTTGACAATAAGTAGTGAAAGAGAAGATTTGTTCAAATGGATTTCAGAAGAACATAATGACCTAAATGTGTTAGTAAACAATGCAGGCATCCAGCAGTGGATGTCTATTACAGATTCTGATTTTTATCAGAGAGCTAAAGAAGAAATATCTATTAACATAGAAGCGCCATTGCATTTGACTTCACTTTTTTTAAACCTCAGATCACTCAACACTATTATGAATGTCACATCGGGGTTATCCTTTGTTCCATTGATAAAAACACCAGTCTATTCAGCAACAAAAGCATTTTTTCATTCATTTACACTTTCATTAAATGCTTTACTAAAATCAAAAAATATTGAAGTGATTGAAATAATACCACCTGCATTGAATACTGACCTTGGTGGAAAAGGGTTACATGACCAAGCACCTCCAGTGAGTGATTTCATTGAGGCAATATTTGCTCAATTAGAAGAAGGTAAAACAGAATTAACTTTTGGTTTCAGTGAAATAGTAAGTAAAGCAGGACAAGAAGTTTTACAACCAACTTTCGCACGAATGAACCAGATTTCCTAAGTATTATGTTTAACTATATTTGCAAAAAAAATTATTTAATACAAGTTGCAAGCACAAATTAAAAAGACAACCTACAGTCGACATCACATGACAACTCAATAACCACATTGGTTTACAAGAACTGTGGACAAGAACGCCAAGATGCAACAGCACCTACCCAAAAGTCGGTGTTTCGTGTTTCAAAGGCAATTTGGTGGCTAATGGAAGGTTAGTTTTCCCTGCATGGATGACACAGTCGGACAGGAAATCAAGTTTAGTGGTAAAAGTCCCGCCCTTCGGATAGCTGCAAAACGTTATCTATAATGAAAAACGAGACCAAAAAAACCAAAGAGAATGAAATATAATAGAATTGTAATATCTAAATTTGGAGAAGCCGAAGTGCTTCAAAAAGAAATAGTAAGTGAATTGCAGAAACCTCAAAAAGGTCAAGTAAGAATTAAAGTTTTAACGACAAGTGTTTCTTTTACAGACACGCTTATCAGACGTGGAATTTACCCGGGGGTAAAAGAAAACCACCATTCTCACCGGGATACGATTTAGTCGGAATTGTTGACGAACTTGGAGAAGGAGTTAGCAATTTAACAGTGGGACAAAAAGTAGCTGACTTAACTATTATTGGTGCCTATACTGAATACATTTGTCTTGATGCAAATTCGGTCGTTCCGGTACCGGAAAATCTGGATAATGGAGAAACAGTAAGTTTGATACTTTCCTATCTTACCGCTTATCAAATGCTTCACCGCTCTGCCAAGGTTAAAAATGGACAAACAATCTTAATTCACGCCTGTGCGGGAGCTGTCGGAACTGCAATGATTCAATTGGGCAAACTTATGAATTTGAAAATGTACGGAACGGCTTCAAAAAGTAAGCACGATTTTATTGAGAAAATGGGAGCTATTCCAATCGACTACAAAAGCCAAGATTTCGCAAAAGTTATTAATGAAAAAGAACCCAAGGGTATTGATGCTGTTTTTGATCCTATGGGCGGAGGATATTTCCCTCGTTCGTTGAGTATACTTAAAAAGAAAGGAACATTAGTTGGCTTTGGTTTTCAAAACTCGGCAAGTGGAAATGGTGGAAATATGGTGTTAGACTTTCTAAAAATTCAATTATGGAATTTACTTCCTACCAAGCCTTATGCAAATTTCTATTTGATAACTTCCATGCGTAAGAAGCACCCTAAGTGGTTTCAAGAAGATTTAAGTACATTATTTAAACTATTATCTGACAAGAAAATTAAACCAGAAATTGGAAAAATTATGACCTTGGACCAAGCAGTTGAAGCTCACAAATTAGTTGAAAATGCTAAAGTTGAAGGAAAAATAATACTAAAAATAAGCGATTGAGATTAAATCACTACCGCCAATCGAGTAGACCCCCTCCCCAGATTACTCTGATGTCTGAGCCGCTCACACCACCCTGCGTGCGCGAGCTGCGCTCCTCCCTTTCAAAAAATAGATTTCCCAAATCTATGATGTCTCGGGGACATACAGGGCCTTCATTAACTTGACCGAATTTGTTGATAGTATTCAAGGATTGGGATACAGCAAGCGATGGAAATGATAGGAGGTCAGATTCCATTCAAAGTGCATGCAAATGAGCGTTATGGCAAGGAATTCTGGAGAAAATATATGGAATAGTTTACTCATAAAATAGATATATTTGAAGCAATTGTGCTCCAATTTATTGGGCAAAGCTGCCCAAATTGGATGGATATGCGCTATATTGTATCGCATATAAACAAGATATGCCTCACCCTAAAAAAGATCCTTCATAAAATAAAATGATAGTAGAAGAAAAAAATAACTATATTTGCCAAATAATGTCAAGACAAACTTATGTCAACAATCTTTGGTAATAAAATCAGGACATTTCGAGAGGAGAAACAAATCCCTCAACGACAGTTAGCTTCTTTATTAGAAATAGACACGGCAACATACTGCAAGATTGAAAAAGGCGACAGACGAGCAAAACGAGAGCAAATCAAAGTTCTTGCAAAAATGCTGGAGATTGACTCTAAAGAATTAATTCGTTTATGGTCAGCGGACAAAGTTTATGACATTATTGCAGAAGAAGAAGATGCCACACTAATCTTAAATGAGGTTGCAGAAAGGATTATTGAGTATAAACTAAAAATTGCCATAATATGAAACCACTTGTAAAATACAGAGGAGGAAAGTCAAAAGAAATTCCGTACTTAATTAAACACATTCCGCAATATAGTGGAAGATATATTGAGCCATTTTTTGGAGGTGGCGCCCTATTCTTCCATATAGAGCCTAAAAAGGCAATCATTAATGATATTAATTCAAAATTAATTTCATTTTATTTAGGAGTAAAAGACAATTTTGAAATTCTTAAAACTGAATTATCAGAAATTGAAAATATTTATAAGATAAATCGCAGAAAGTTTGAAGAACTAAAAAGCAAATCACCAGAGATGCGCGTAGCTGACGAAAACGAAGCCTTATATTACCAAATAAGAAATATGTTCAACGATTTGACGGAAAAAAAGTATTCGGAAGCTTTGCTTTATTTCTTTATTAACAAAACCGCATATTCAGGTATGATTCGATATAATTCAAAAGGTGAATTCAATGTGCCATATGGAAGATATGCTAATTTGAACACTTCTCTAGTAACGAAAGCTCACAGCAGCTTACTCACTAATACGGAAATTTACAATCTTGATTATTCGGAAATATTTAGAATAGCAGAGAAAAATGACTTCATGTTTTTAGACCCACCATATGATTGCGTTTTTTCAGACTATGGCAATATTGAACACAAAGATGGATTTAATGAAAGAAATCAAGTTGAGTTAGCCAATATGTATAAAAAGCTAAAATGTAAAGCATTGATGGTTATAGGCCGAACACCATTAACTGAAAAATTGTATGGAGATATGATTGTTGACGAATATGGAAAATCTTATGCAGTGAATATTAGAAATAGATTTAAATCAGAAGCAAGCCATATTTTAATTTCAAATTACGGCAACATTGCAAAAATAAATTTCCCTGAATTAGAATTTGAAAAAGAATTAGCTTTAGAATAATTTATGGCAAGAATAGACAGTAAAGTGATCTTCGTTACAACATCTCCACGAACACCTGCTAAAATGGTTCCTGAAATTGAGTTATTGAATACTCATTTTGCGGGACAAAAATGGAACACAGAATCCCAAAGTGCATTTATGGAGTTATTGAAAGATGAAAACTTCTTTAATGGCGAAGGCGCGAATGACCCAGCGTTTAGTGCAAGAGACCGAATAACTAGAGCGCCTAAGTCACTAGGTTTTGTTGTTCTAAAACCCTTGATTGAGCTAACTCCAGCAGGTAAAGAATTAATAAATTCAAAGCGAAAAGATGAAATCTTTTTAAGACAATTATTAAAATTTCAAGTTCCTTCTCCTTATCACAAACCAACAATAAAAGCTGCAAACTTTTGGATTAAACCATATCTTGAATTATTCAGATTAGTTCGTCATTTTGGTTCTTTAAAATTTGATGAATTAAGATTATTCGGACTTCAATTAACCGATTATAGAGATTTTGACCATATTGTATCAAGAATTGAACAGTTTCGAATTGAAAAAGCTCAAAACCAAGGTAACTATCGTAGATTTTATCAAGAATATATTTATTCCGAACTACGTGAAATTTATTCTGACAAAATTCAATCAGGAAAAACAAAAACAAGAGAAACTAATGACGCCTCTATTTCGACATTTTTAAGCACTCAATCTTCAAATTTAAGAGATTATGCTGATGCTTGTTTTCGCTATTTAAGAGTCACAGGTCTAGTAAATATTTCACAACTTGGAAAATCAATTTCTATAGTACCTGAAAAAATACAAGAAGTAGATTACTTTTTACAAAACACTGATAGAGAACCTTGCTATATTGCTGATGAAAGACAATATATTGCATATCTAGGAAATCCACAACTACCAACATTATTTACAGATAATAGAGAATTACTTGAACAAAGAATTAGAAAGGAGTTTCCACATATTCAAATATCAACAACCTCAACTTTACTTGAACTTAAAGATATTTTTGCTAACGAATTAGAAAAGAGAAAAGAACAGTTAATTACAGAACACATAGCTGCAATAAAAGATTATCGACATTTTGAGGAAATAAGCTCAACATTTGACCAGATAATAGCAAAATCTCTTTACGACGCACCTTTAATGCTAGAGTGGAATACTTGGCGTGCAATGACAATGTTGAATGGAGGAAATATTAAAGCGAACTTGAAATTTGATGATTTTGGTAACCCAATGTCGACTGCACAAGGTAATATGGCTGACATTGTTTGTGATTATGACGACTTTGGTTTGACAGTAGAAGTAACAATGCAAAGCGGACAAAAACAATATGAAACAGAGGGAGAACCTGTAACAAGACACCTTGCAAAATTCAAAAGGGAAACAGAAAAACCAGCGTATTGTTTATTCATAGCTCCGAACATAAATGACTCCTGTAAAGCTCATTTTTACGCATTACATAAAATGAATATTCAATTTTACGGAGGAACTTCTACAATTGTGCCATTACCATTAAGTGTTTTCAGAAAAATGGTTGAAGACTCCTACAACGCAAATCATGTTCCTGAACCACGACACGTACAAAGATTTTTTGAACGGTCAAATGAAATAGCAAACTCGACAGACAACGAAGTAGATTGGTATAACGGAATAACACAAGTGGCATTAAATTGGCTGACATAATAAAGGGCGAAGGAATAACAGCACATTTGCAATAGGCGGGGTTTTGTTCAGGCAGTTTTGCGGTTAATTAAAGTTCAGTTCACCTAATAAACATTTGTGCTGGAAAGCCCGCCCATCGCAAATCTGCGAAACGTAGATTTAGAAATATCTACACTTTTACAAGATACAAAGTATGTAATTAACTTCCTGCAAAACAAGGCACCACCTATCAGACCAATTTCTCTGCATGCCGATAAAACTTCCTTTTCTTCATTGGGAGACATTTGCCCAAAATGAAGAAAAAAATTTAAAATCCACTCATTTCAAAATCCACCAACATTATTCTTCCAATATCTGTACCTTAGATCAACAAAAATCCTCTTATTCATACAATTTGGTTAATCAATATTCCACTTATAACAAAACCGGCCTCGTCCAACTTGAAAAGTTGATTGGAAATCAACTTTCCTTAGTGTTAGCAGATATTATAAAAAGACAAACAGAAACCGATTACACAGAAAGATTTCAAATGAAAAAATGAAAAAAATAAATTTAGTAATTATTTTAGTATTATTAATATCAATAAATCTTGTAGCACAAGAAAACGATAGTTTGAAAAACCGCAAAGCTCAGGTTACATTTGCATATCCGATTGGTAGCAGCGGAACGAGTTCGACAGAATATTTGAATAAATTTTCGTTCAATATCTTGTACGGTTTAAATGGCGGGGTTAATGGATTTGAGATGGGTTCGCTACTGAACTATAATAAAGGACAAGTAAAAGGATTTCAATTGTCAGGAGTTTCAAATATAAATATAGGTTACTCAGACGGTTTTATACTTTCGGGCGTTTCAAATATTTGTATGGATTCAACCTCGGGAGTAATTATATCAGGTGTATTAAATTATTCCAAACAAAACGCAAAAGGATTTCAGTTAGCAACAGCTAATATTTCCGCAAATGAATTTAGTGGTTTCCAATTGGGCGTTTTTAATTATGCAAAGAAACTAAAAGGCGTTCAGTTTGGCGTTTTTAACTACTTAGACGATGGCGAACAAGGATTACCAATAGGAATATTCAGCATTGTGAAAAATGGGCATTACGAACTCGAACTTGCTGGTGGAGAAGTAATATACTCAAACCTAAATTACAAAATGGGAGTTGAAAGATTTTACACAATTTACAAAATAGGCTACTCTTCCTATAGAAACTATCCTGTTTATAGTGCTGGACTTGGATTTGGAGGGATTTTATCCATATCTGACAGACAAAAGATTAGTATTGACTTATCAGGTAATTCGATAGTATATAATAACAATTGGGAAGGTAAATTGAATATGTTAAACAAGGTCGATTTTAACTACAATTATAGCTTTTCTGAGAAATTTTCTCTGTTGATAGGACCTTCATTTAACATATATGTGACAGAGCAAAAAGTTGATGGCGAATTCGGCACATTGAATATTCCATATTCTATTTATGCAAATGAATGGACGAGCGGGAAATTATTTATGTGGGTTGGATTAAATGCGGGAATGGCATTAAGACTATAATAACATCTGCTAGTCGAGTAGACGGCCTCACCGGATTGCTCCGATGTCTGCACCTCTCACACCACGCTGCGTACGCGAGCTGCGCTCCTCCCCTTCGAAAAATAGATTTCCCAAAGCTATTTTTCGAAGGGGACATACAGGGCCTTCATTAACTTGACCGAATTTGTTGATAGTATTCAAGCATTTGGAGCCGGAAGTAAGTTTTCCATAACTTTAAATACACTTACTTAGTCCTACTTAACAAGACAACTCAATTATTTCTGAGCAATTATAGTGAAAAAATAAATTACTTATGGACCAAATCTTTATACAACAAGCAATCCAATGCTTCTAATTGCTTCCATCTCTTCACCAATCCAGAATTCATCAAAATCTTTTAATCCGGCGAAATCATAACTCTCCCTCAAATGTAAGATGCTTAATGTTTCATTATAGTTTGCTGCTTTCAAAATTACTTCACTGAGCCATAGACCTTGTTGATGCTCAAGTTCAATCTCAAAGGTTTCAGACTTTGTATGAAATAATAAAAGCATATTTTTATTTTCAAGCGACTCTGATGAAGGAAGAATGCCTGTAAATAGGACGCGCTTGTTGCCGCTCAGATTTCTACTTTCATCAGCTTCCAAGATATTTTGAATATGATCCGGCTGAATAGTGGTTTCCGGTATTTCAAAATCAAACCATTCCTGTAGCTCATATTCAAAGCAGATGCCATTCATATAGTTGAATAATGATTTCTTGAGCCCGTCACTGAATAATTCATGGTCACAACCCGTAAGATCTTCGAATTCGAGGTCATTATTTGCAAATGTCCCTACTTCTTCAGTGATCAATCTGACATTGTATTCTGCAGGATTCTTTCCAACGGGACTGTGCGCTGTCAACGCAAATTGATGCCAAAATCCCGATTGGACCACACCCGCTTCAAAGAGCTGGCGGACTATCTCAAGGGAATCTATCGTTTCCTGTTCATTTTGAGTAGGAAATCCATACATAAGATATGAGTGAACCATGATGCCTGACTGAGTAAAGTTTTGAGCTACTTTCGCCACCTGACCGACAGTGACACCCTTTTTTATCAGTTTGAGTAATCTGTCAGAAGCGACTTCCAGTCCACCAGATATAGCGATACATCCGGAGAGAGACAGCAGGCGGCAAAGATCGGCAGTAAAGCTTTTTTCGAACCTGATATTTGTCCACCATGTTATGGTTAGCTTTCTCATGAGGATTTCAATGGCTATTTCCTTCATAAGAGCAGGAGGGGCAGCTTCATCTACAAAATGAAAACCACGCTCACCAGTTTGCAGGATCAGTTCTTCCATTCTGTCCACGAGCATTTGAGCGGTAGTAAATTCGTAGTTGCCAATATAATCAAGGTTGATGTCGCAGAAAGTACATTTTCCCCAATAGCAGCCATGGGCCAATGTGAGTTTGTTCCATCTGCCGTCGCTCCACAATCGGTGCATTGGGTTGGTCACTTCGATTACGCTCAAATATTGTTTTAAATTAAGTCCTTCATAATCAGGTGTTCCAACATCCTTTTGCTTGTAATCCGGCGCCATAGAACCATTAAAATACTGAACTTTATCTTCTAATAAAGTGAAAGTTCTTTTAAGAAAATCTATTGGCCGCTTGCCTTCGATGTGTTCGATCAAATGAAGGATGGGTGCTTCTCCATCATCTAAGGTGATAAAATCAAAAAATTCAAATACTCTAACATCTTTTAGCGATCGCAATTCAGTATTTGCAAATCCGCCACCCATGCAGATCTTTGTCTGAGGATAATGCAATTTAACCCATTGACCGCATCTGAACGCACTGTATAGATTGCCGGGAAATGGTACTGAAATAGCTAGCAGGTCAGGAATTGATTTTTGAAAATATTTTTCAAGTAAAGAAAATAGCATATGATCAATGAATGAAGGAGCTTGTTGCAAGTGCTCATAAAGTTCATCAAAACTATGCGCTGACCTACCAAGTCGCTCTGCATATCTGCTGAAACCAAAAAACGGATCGATTAATTCTATGATGTAATCTGAAATGTCTTCGAGATACAATGTGGCGAGATGCCTCGCTTTGTCCCTTATACCCATAATGCCAAAAGCAAATTCCATGTCTGCCAATTGGTCAAATCTGCTAGCATTTGGTAAATAATTGCCTGAGCAAATCTGATATGCCAGCGATACGTCCTGGTCTTGAAGAAAGGCGATGATGGGTCCGATGGTTGAAATATATTCATTGCGGAGACTGAATATCCTATTCGCATTATCCGACGCCTGAGAATGATCGATGTCAATATTAAACATTTCAGTCAAACCTTCTATGCTGAATAATTTTAATATCACATCCATTCCAAGATCGGCCTGCATGGAATTAATGCCTTTTGTATTCAGAAAACCCTTGAGGTAGGGAGTGGCAGGATATGGCGTATTAAGCTGCGTAAAAGGAGGCGTTATTAGAAAGACATTCAACGGATCGCTATAATTATATTGGTTATAGCCGTAAAGGTACTTTGAATTTGAATTTTAAAGGAAATTATAAAAATGGAAGCAAAGTGTGCCACATATTACATTATAATTTAATGTAATAGCCAAATATATAATTGAAATTTAAAAAAAATACCAAAGAAATGTGCACTTATAATATAGATTATCTATATTTAGGTTAATAAAGTTGCTTAAGTAATTTTCTTAATTAATTACTAAAGTATCGTAGTTGCTTATTGTATTAGTATTCAATGATATAAATATTTAGTATTTATAAATAATATCGAATAAGTTATTGAATATTAAAAAGTTAGTTTGACTTTAGATTTTTTTAATTTTATCTTAATGATTTCATCTGTTAGGTAGAATCATTTTAGTTTCATTCTAAATTCTACTTTCTAACTTTAAGCTGAGCGATATATAGATTTATAGAAATTTATTTGCAATGAACTTCAGTAAAAAATATGCTGAAGGTCAAATATTCTTCACAACATAAAACCTTTATCAATGGCACGCAATCCTAAAAACATCAGAAATATTGTTTTGCTTGGACACTCGGGTAGTGGCAAAACCACATTAGTTGAGAATATGCTTTTCGAAGCACACGAGATTAACCGTATT
Organism: Candidatus Brachybacter algidus; assembly: GCA_016711705.1. Lineage (GTDB taxonomy): Bacteria > Bacteroidota > Bacteroidia > Chitinophagales > Saprospiraceae > Parvibacillus > Parvibacillus algidus. Next base: position 346,512 of record JADJSK010000014.1, read on the forward strand.
GGGTCGGTGGACGACAATAGTTCCACATCCGATTACGTAGAAATAGAAAAAGACAGGCATAGTTCAGTATATTCTTCATTGATGCATGTCAATTGGAAAGACTCAAAAATTAATATCATCGATACACCAGGTTCTGATGACCTTGTCGGCGAGAGCATTTCTTCCATGAAAGTTGCAGACACAGCTGTTTTGCTTGTGAATGCTAAATATGGGGTGGAAGTCGGCACTGAACTCATTTGGGAATATGTAGAAGCATTTCATTTACCGACCGTGATCGCTATTAATCATTTAGATAGTCCTCAGGCTGATTATGACAGATCTGTCGCTCAGGCCATAGATCGCTTTGGTTCCAAAGTGGTTGAGGTTCAGTATCCATTGGACGCCGGAGCTAACTTTTCTACGATTGTTGATGCGCTCAGAATGGTTGTTTACAAGTTTCCAGCCAAAGGAGGTAAGCCAACGAAAGAAGATATTCCCGCAGCTGAAATGGAGCGTGCAAAAGAGCTTCATAACAAGCTTGTAGAGATAGCTGCAGAGAATGAGGAAGGACTTATGGAGCGTTATTTTGAGGAAGGCACGCTCAGCGAAGATGATCTGGCCAAAGGATTGACTATTGCACTTGCCAATCAACAATTTTTTCCAATATTTTGTATATCCGCAGGTAAAAATATGGGAAGTGGCAGATTGATGGGTTTCCTGAATGATATTGCACCATCTCCTGCGGATAGGCCAGAGGCAAAGCTCGAAGATGGTAAAACTCTGGCGTGCGATCCTGATAAGGATACCACATTATTTATTTACAAAACTATTTCCGAAGCCAATGTCGGCAATGTCAGTTATTTCAAGGTATATAGCGGCACGATAAAGACAGGTGACGAAATCACAAATGCCGAAAATGGAACGGTCGAAAGGCTCAACCATATATTTATATCCAATGGCAAAAATCGCTCAGAGATTCCTCAACTTGTAGCCGGTGATCTTGGAGTTACGGTAAAATTAAAAAACTCTCATACCAATAATACACTCAATGGCAAAGGTGTTGGAAGAAAAATAGAATTGATTGAGTTTCCAGAGCCTCGTTTCAGAACAGCTATGGTTCCACCTGATAAAAACAGCCTTGAAAAAGTGGCGCGTGCCCTTACGATAGTTCATGAAGAAGATCCGACCCTTGTAGTGGAACATTCTGTTGAACTGAAACAAACTATTCTGCATGGTCAGGGTCAGCTGCACTTGGATATAGTAAAAGCAAAAATAGAGAAGACATTTGGCTTAAAGATCGAATTTGAAAAGCCAAAAATTCCATATAGAGAGACGATCAGGCAAAGTGTGGATGAGGTTTACAGGCATAAGAAACAAAGTGGCGGTGCAGGACAGTTTGCTGAGTTGCACATGCGTATAGAGCCTTATCATGACGGTATGCCTAATCCTGTAGGACTTTCAGTTCGAAATTCAGAAGTAGATGAGTTGCCATGGGGCGGAAAATTAGTCTTTAATTGGTGCATCGTCGGTGGAACGATTGATTCCAGATTTTCAAATGCAATAAAAAAGGGTATTTTGATGAAGATGGAGGAAGGGCCGTTGACAGGTTCCAGATGCCGTGATATTCGAGTCTCTATATTCGATGGTAAGATGCACCCTGTGGATAGTAATGATATGGCTTTTCAGCTGGCATCTACTATGGCCTTTAAGATTGCATTCAAAAAGGCCAATCCAAAGTTGCTGGAGCCGGTGTTTGACCTTGAAGTTTTATCACCTGAAGATATGGTAGGAGAGGTGATGGGTGATCTGCAAACGCGCAGAGCAATGATCACAGGAATGGATTCGGAGGGACACTATCAAAAGATCAATGCCAAGGTTCCGCTATCAGAATTGTTTGGCTACTCCTCTAGTTTGAGGTCTATCACGCAGGGTAGGGCTAAGTTCAAGCGTTCATTCAGTGAATATGCGGAAACGCCACCTGATGTTCAAAAGGTGTTAATAGATAGTCATGTTGATAATGATGAGCATGGAGAGCATTAAAAATGAGAATTGATTATTTAAAATAAATATTTTATAACACTGATGATTCATAAGATTTTAGCAAGGTTTGTAAGATAACTTTTTTAAAAAATATTAATCTATTATAAAATATTTTATTATAATAATTTATATATTTGTTTGGAATATTTATAAAATAAAAGTTTACACGTGGATAATAATCGACCTTTTAGAAAGCCTGACAGTGTTTTTTCAAGTAAAATAAAAGCAGGAAAGCGCAGAACATACTTCTTTGACGTAAAGCAAACTAAGGGAGAAGATTATTTTATAACGCTTACCGAAAGTACCAAGAAGTTTAACTCTGAAGGTGTAGAGCGTCACAAGATCTTTTTGTATAAGGAAGATTTCAATAGGTTTTTAGCAGGACTTCAGGAGACGATCGATCATGTAAAGACCACATTGATGCCGGACTACGACTTTGATGAGTTTGCGCGCCGACAGGAGGAATTTGAAAAGGAATATCAAAGTCGTAAAGAGGGTGAGAATGCATCTGAAGATGATATGGGTTGGTAAAATTTAATTGTTAATTGTAATTTATTAGTTGTTATTTGGATTCCAATGGATTGAGATTTGGTTTCAAAATTAGTTTGAAATAAATTTTGATATTACTTTGAATTTTAAGTAATGACATTAGATAAGATGAATGCCATTCAGATACAAAGTCTGAATGGCATTTATAATTTTATACTTTATTAGAGAAGGATCACTTTTTTGTTTTCCATAATATTGCCCTTAGTATCACTTATTTTAACGAGATATATTTCAGAAGGTCTTCCCGTTAGATCTATATTTACGGATTGGTCGAAGTTAGGTTCGCTATCGTTCCGAACGATTTATTAATTTATGATTGGATACCTCCCAAGAATGACTAAAATCAATGCTCTTTCAAAAAGTATGTGTTAAAGTATCCAAAAATGGGGACGAGGAGGCTCTCAAGTAATTGACAATCAATCAAATGTAGACTTAACGGTTCACAACCGTTGGGAACGGTTCCGAACGAATATTATTTTGGGTTTCATTAACCCCCAAGAGTGTGTGATACCAATGTTCTTATCAAAAAGTTTATCGGAAAATATCAAAAAATGTTGACGAGACAACTTGTAAATAATTGATAACCAGTCGGATGTAGACTTAACGGTTCGCAACGGTTGGGAACGGTTCCGAACGGTTATTAATTTGGGTTTAAGTACCTCCCAAGAGTAAGCCATACCAGTGGTCTTTGCAAAAAGTATATGTGAGAATATCAAAAAATATCGACGAAACAACTTGTAAACAATTGATAACCAGTCGGATGCAGACTTAACAGTTCGCAACGGTTGGGAACGGTTCCAAATTGTTTTTTGGGTCAGGTACCTCACAAGAGTGTGTCATACCAATGCTAATGCAAAAAAGTGCATTGGAATGTATCAAAAAAGTTTAACGGATAGTCTCTCAAATAATTGACAATCAGTTTGATATGGACTTAACGGTTCGCAACGGTTGGGAACGGTTCCGAACGGATATTAATTTGGGATTAAGCACCTCCCAAGATTAAGTCATACCGGTGGTCTTGCAAAAAAGTGTATGGACTGTATTAAAAAATGTTGACGAAACAACTTGTAAGCAATTGATAATCAATTAAATGTAGACTTAACGGTTCGCAACGGTTGGGAACGGTTCCGAACGGTTATTAATTTGGGTTTAAGTACCTCCCAAGAGTAAGCCATACCGGTGGTCTTACAAAAAGTTTATGGAGTATATCAAAAAATGTCGACGAAACAACTTGTAAATAACTGATAATCAATTAAATGTAGATTTAACGGTTCGCAACCGTTGGGAACGGTTCCGAACGAATATTATTTTGGGTTTCATTAACCCCAAGAGTGTGTGATACCAATGTTCTTATCAAAAAGTTTATCGGAGAATATCAAAAAATGTCGACGAAACAACTTGTAAGCAATTGATAACCAGTCGGATTTAGACTTAACGGTTCGCAACCGTTGGGAACGGTTCCGAACGGTTAGTAATATTAAATTTTTTTCAACCAACTTAATCACATTTTTCAAACTATTTTGTAACTTCGCCTAACATCCACATCCATTTTTTCAAATAATTTTTTAACTTCAAACCACATATTAAATGAAAGGCAAATGTAAATTATGTAATGATACCTTCGTAGGTAGGGCTGGTAAAATGTTCTGTACCATAAAATGTAAAACCATTTACCACAAAGATTTAATTGAAAAAACAAATTTTGCTGCCATCCCCACTGACAAAATTCTTCACAGAAATAGATCCATTCTTTTCGAAATTATGGATGCAGGCAACTTCAAACAAAAGAAGGTAGAGCGGAAATTATTGGATTCCAAGAAATTTAATTGGCACCATTATACCCATGTCCACAAAAATGTCAAAGGCAAACTTCTGCAAATCATTTATGATTATTCCTGGATGATCTTTTCTGACCAGGAAGTACTAATTAAAAAGGTTAACAAAATCACTATATAATTCTTATCTAATGAATTTGCCAAAATCAAAAAAATAGCTTAACGAATAGAGGATTTTAAAATGCGCAGATTATTACCGATTACCCATTACCCATCACCCATTACCCATTACCCATTACCCATCACCCATGAATAATCAGTTATTCTGACAATTTTAAATAAAAAAGACCCGCAATATTCACATCGCAGGTCTGATTTTTTGCATTTTCTGAAGTTTGCCTTCAAAAATCTTATTAATTACCTAAATAGTGCTTAAGTAATTTACTTCTTGATACAGATCGTAATTTATTAATTGCTTTATCCTTTATCTGGCGCACACGTTCGCGTGTTAATCCAAATTTATCTCCAATATCTTCCAGAGACATTGGATGATCGATGCCAATTCCGAAGTACAACTTGATCACATCACATTGCCTATCAGTCAGCGTACTAAGTGAGCGTTCTATCTCGCGACGTAATGATTCAACATATTCCAAAGCAGAGTCTGTGCCTGGTGTGCTACTGTTTTCAAGAACATCCATAAGTGAATTGTCTTCACCGTCTACGAAAGGCGCATCCATAGATACGTGTCTCGCAGCCACACCCAAGGTAGTTTCAACCTCTTCTGTCGGAATCTCTAAAATAGAGGCTAATTCTTCAGCTGAAGGCTCTCTTTCAAATTTTTGTTCCAATTCTGAAAAAGCACGATTGATCTTGTTCAATGATCCAACCTTGTTCAATGGCAATCTTACAATTCTTGATTGTTCTGCCAAAGCCTGAAGGATGGATTGACGAATCCACCAAACTGCATAGGAGATAAATTTAAATCCTCTAGTCTCATCGAAACGCTGCGCAGCTTTAATCAAACCAAGATTACCTTCATTGATAAGATCACTGAGTGACAAACCTTGATTTTGATATTGTTTGGCAACAGATACTACAAATCTTAAATTTCCTTTAGTTAATCTCTCCAGGGCTTCTTGATCTCCCTGTTTGATTCTTTTTGCCAAGTCTACTTCCTCTTCCGGTGTCAACAAGTCTACTTTACCTATCTCTTGTAGGTATTTCTCCAAGGATTGACTTTCCCTGTTGGTTATCGACTTGGTTATTTTTAGTTGCCTCATTAAATTTTATTATTTAAAAACGGATGCAAAGTTACAACAAATTATTGTCTTAAAGTGCAGAACATCCTAAATCGTATAATGTTTAGCTCCGCTTAAAAGTTCACTAATCTTGTAAACTTCTTAAATATAAAGAATATTTTTTAACAAAAAAACTTTCTTATGCTAGAATTATATTTAATTTACCCCCAAAATCAAAATATAACTTATTTTAATTTTTTGGTGTACATCCCTATTTTCTAATAAAATAAGGCATTTCGAAAGAATTGAGAACGTTCACTATTCACTTTCAACACGCGTCAAATAAAATAGATGAAGAAGACACAATTCGAAATAGAGTATTTATTCAGGGCTTCGCCCACCATTATCTACACCTTCATAACTACGCCTGCGTGCCTTATTCGCTGGTTTTGTGAGGAAGCAGATGTAGACAATGATCTCTTTACTTTCCGTTGGAAAGATTCTGAAGAGACAGCCATTCTAGTGGACGACTTTGAAGATGAGTTGCTGAGATTCCGTTGGGAAGATGCAGTAAGTGACAATGAATTTCTTGAATTTATTCTTGAGACATCTCCAGTCACTGAGGAAACAATCCTCCGCCTCATCGGTTGGGCAGAACCAATTGACCATCAATTTCAAATTGATTTTTGGAACAATCAAATGAAAGCGCTTAAAAAAGCGATGGGTGAGAGCTAGATATTTTTAATTTTTATTCAAACTATAACTTCCTTCCTAAAATATATTAAGTATGAGTGGTTCAGACCAGGATTTTAAACAATCATTAAGTCTTACAGATGCCACCATGCTGGTAGCTGGTTCTATGATCGGTTCAGGTATATTCATCGTAAGTGCCGATGTGACTAGAAATCTTGGAAGTAGCGGCTGGATGTTGCTCGCCTGGGTCCTGGCTGGTGTCCTTACACTCATTGCGGCATTAAGCTACGGTGAATTGGCTGGAATGTTTCCGAAAGCTGGCGGGCAATACGTCTACCTTCGTGAAGCTTTTAATCCGTTGATCGCATTTATGTATGGATGGACCATGTTTACCGTCATTCAGGCAGGTACAATTGCTGCAGTCGCTGTGGCATTTGCTAAATTTACCTCTTATTTTATCCCATGGTTCGGGGAAGACAATATTTTGTTTTCTTTAGGTTCCTGGAATTTTAAAGGATCACAAGTACTCGCTATTTTAAGCATTTTAGTATTATCTGGCATCAACCTTAGAGGGGTCAACCTGGGTAAAGTTGTTCAAACTTCTTTTACTCTTGCCAAATTGGTCGCTATCTTCGGTCTTATAATATTAGGCCTTACACTCGGTTTTAACCAGGAAATATTTACTAATAACTTTACTTTGTCCTGGGATGCACAACATTGGGATGGAAGTACTTTTTCTTCTATCAGCGGCGTGGCACTGATACTGGCACTAGGTGGTGCTATGGTCGGAACGCTCTTTTCAAGTGATGCATGGAACAATGTAACTTTTATAGCCGGTGAGATCAAGGACCCATCCCGGAATATTCCTAAAAGTTTATTTTTTGGCACTTTGATCGTAACTGTTATTTATCTACTCACGAACGTAACATATCTTGGCTTGCTGCCTTTGCAAGGGAGTCCGAATGGCACCGATGTCGTTTCTCAGGGTATTGCATTTGCTACAAATGACAGAGTTGGTACAGCAGCTGCCTCCCTTATTTTTGGGGTTTCTGCAGCAGCGATAATGAGTGTACTAATTATGGTTTCTACATTTGGTTGTAATAATGGACTTATCCTTTCCGGTTCAAGATTGTATTATGCTATGGCCAAGGATAACCTCTTTTTTCCAAAAGCTGGTAGATTAAATGAAAATGCTGTTCCTGGATTTGGTATAAAGGCTCAGGCTATTTGGGCTTCTGCCTTATGTCTTACCGGAACATATGGTGCATTGTTGGATTACACCATCTTTGCAGCATTGCTATTCTATATATTGACAATTGCAGGAATTTTTGTTCTAAGAAGGAAAAGCCCGGATACTTTCAGGCCTTATAAAGCATTTGGCTACCCTGTGCTGCCTATACTTTATATCGTTTGTGCCGCTGTGATCGCTTTTATCTTGTTGATCGACAAAACAGAAAACACACTTCCGGGACTATTCATCGTTTTATTAGGTATCCCTGTGTATTATGTAGTTAAAAAGAAATTCGCGCCGACTGCTGAATAAATGTGAAGAGCTTTAAGTTAAAGAATTAAGAAAATCATGCTGGATGGCTAATGTCTTAATTTTATATCTTGTCAAAAGTTAAGAATTCAATTTATAGGCAGAAATTTTATTGCCACTGAATTCACGAATAAATTCAATTGATCTCAAGCGGATAAATTGCCGTCCGTTTTAACCTGCGGATCCAGATTACAATTTCTAGGGTTTTAACCTCTTGTTTTTGTATCTATACATAAACATCGTTGAAATTCAAATATTAAAATTAGGAAAATCAAGGATCTTAATGGCCCTTAATTCCTTAATGTTTATATCTTACCAAAAAGCTAAGAATTCAATTTATTAGGCAGAAATTTTATTGCCAAGAATGCACGAATAAATTCAATTGATGTCAAGCGAATAAATTGCGTCGGTTTTAACTTGCGGATCCAGATTACAATTCCTAGGGTTTAACCACTTGTTTCTCTATCAATATATTTTAACATTACTGAAATTTAAATATTAAAGAATTAAGAAAATCAATAAGCACTTAATGTCTCTTATTTCCTTCATGTTTTCAATTTTTATTAACTATCTACCATATTTTGTTGAATTTCTGCAACTACTTTAATATGTTCGTGTTCGTTTAAGGTCACATTACAGCAGAATACTGTGAACAGACTATTTCCTAAAGTTATACACGATAAAAATGAACATTCGCTTGATCATTGCGCTCATATTTTTTATTCTATTGGACATTTATGCATTTCAAGCATTTAGAGGAGTGACCAAGACTATGTCACCGGATCTTCGCAAGGTTCTTATGTTTGGATATTGGGGTATTTCAGCGTTGGCTTATTTACTTGCTATCGCCATGATGGCCAATATTATCACAGATAAAAATCATTTTTTGACGATCTACGGCCGCACTTTTCTAATGATTTTGTTCCTTAGTAAGCTTTGCGCGCTGCCTATCTTACTCATCGATGATATAAGGAGAGGATTTCTGGCAGTGATAAACTTTTTTATGGTAGAAAAAAGCTTCAATCTCAGCCGTTCAAAATTTCTTTCAGGTGTAGGTATTTTTCTAGGCACTGCCCCAATAGTAGCGTTGACTTATGGTGCGCTGCGCAATCCTTACAGATATCGTGTACATCGCAGCAATATATTCATTGATGGTCTGCATCCGGACCTGGAAGGATTCAAGATAGTTCAGATCTCAGATGTACATTCAGGTAGCTTTGTCTTTAAGGAGCCGATCGTGAACGGTATAGATCTTATAAATAAAGAAAAGGCTGATCTCGTAGTCTTTACCGGAGATATTGTCAATTATAAGGCGGACGAAATGGACGGCCTTTATGAAACATTCGGCAAAATTCAAACGCCCTTCAAAACAGTATTTTCAACCCTTGGTAATCATGATTATGGTGATTATTATAAGTGGGATAGCAAGGCAGACCTAGATCGAAACTTTGAAAAGATAAAAGGCATACACAAGACATTAGGTTGGGATCTAATGCTCAATGAACATCGAATCCTCGAACATAAGGGTGCTAAAATAGGATTGATCGGCGTAGAAAACTTTTCAGCACTTCCACAATTTCCTAAACATGGAGATCTTACAAGGTCAGTTGAGGGAATGCCGCCCACAGATGTCAAGATACTTTTATCACACGATCCAACGCATTGGGATTTTGAAGTCAATAAAAATCACCAGGATATCAATTTGACCCTTGCCGGCCACACCCACGGATTTCAGTTTGGCATCGAGATACCCGGTTGGATCAAGTGGAGTCCAAGCCAGTTTGTCTACAAACAATGGGCTGGTCTATATCAAAAAGGTGCACAATACCTATATGTCAATCGTGGATTTGGCTTTTGGGATATGCCGGTAGGGTAGGGATATTGC
>JADJSK010000015.1 GCA_016711705.1 Candidatus Brachybacter algidus
GAAGATGACGGCATTAAAACCAAGAACATTAAACAACCTAAACCTGCCGACAAAACAGTTTATCCGCACCGAGATGACTTATTAACCGCTATCGCTAAAATGAAAGGGTTAAACAAAGCGCAAGCTATTTATCATGGCATTAAAGACAGTCTTGAGCTTAATAAGCGTGGCCGTGGCCTTCTTGGTGTATTTAAAGAGGATGGTAGGGGCTTTGATGTCATAGCGCGAGAGCTTAGTGATATGGGTTATCCTGTAAACGAAGGCGGGAATACTCCTTATGATAATATCAATGGAACGCCAACGCCTGATGCGCTGCTTGATGCCTTGCGTAAGGCGTTATTTGGTGAAGATGTTGGCACAGAAGAATATATTCTAAATAAGTATGCTGCACAGCGAGAGGCCGACCAAAAAGAAGCCGAAGAAATGGAGCGTTTGTTTAACGGAAAAGGCTCAAGCTCATGGGATGAAGCAGACGCACTTGATAACGTGTCAGATGCTATTGTTAATGATATTACTAATGTTATTAGCACTGTTGCGCCTGAAAAACTAAGCGAAACACTAAAAGAGGTATCTAATGAACCAATTATTGAAATTGGCGGACAAGCACCTAACGTCAAAACAGAAGCACGAAGCCCTCAAAATGGCGATGCGGAAACTACTGGCAATGGAAAAACAGGGCAGCAAGAAAGCCAAAGCAGCACTGGACAAGATTCGGGCATTGGGTTAAATCCATCGTTTAATCTTAACGCGCAAACCAATGAAGAATTGGCAAAGCGTGATGCTGATAACAAAGCAGCCGAAGCAAAACGCCAAGCAGAAGAAAAAGCCGCTAAAGACAAAGCTCAAGCCGATAAAGAAGTATCAGACTTCCGTTTAAGCGGTAGCAATGCGCCTGCCGATGTTGCTATGGCTGGTGGTCAAAACGATATGTTTGCTCCGCCTACTCGCGGTGAGCGTGAGGCAGAGAAGGCAAAGCAAGACGGAAGAATAACACCCGATATTGCCGCAAATATGAAGAATGGCGATATTGTCCGCACTAAAGACGGCAAAGAATACCTGTCTTTAGGCGCAAGACATGACTGGCTTGAAGTAGCACCAATCGTTAACGGTAAGTCTCAGGTAAACAGCGAAAGCACATTTAAGTTTTTGTTGTCACCTGAAAAAGCTAGTGCATACCCTGAACGCAGAAATGAGCCAATTTATCCAACTGGCAAAAACTATTACAACGACAATCAGGCAAAGCAAGAGACAACAAAAGATTGAAAAGTAAGGGACTGAAGGGAAGCCAAAGAACCAGCGATAGATGAGGATAATTCATTCGACAAGAGAAGTAAGGTTAGCAAATTATTTACATGGTGGGATACTGGCAAGATGACTCTTGAGGATAAGAGAGCATTGTTGTCTAAAGTTGAAGCTATTACTGGATATATGGATAACGCTAACAGTTCATGGAATAGCCTGAAAGACTTAACCAGAGTCGAACTAACGAAAATATACGATAAAGAACAACAGGACAAATCCGCCCAAAATAACGAACCTGCACCAACTAAACAGCCTGAAACTAAAACAGAGCCGAGAAGAAAAATAGATTTTTCAGAGGCATCGGTTAAATTAGAGGATGCGCTTAATAAATGGGAAGCCATTAAAAAAGGCGATATTGTTGTTACTAAAAGCGGCAGAGCGTTAATTGCTCAATCTGACGCAAAAGGGAAAATGTCTATTCGTTTTAAGGTAAGAGAGGGCAGTTTGGAGGAGGCTTTGTCTGTTCTTAATGTAACAGGCAATAACAAAGTCAGTAAAATGCTTTCCGATAGACTCCAAGAACAAAGCAAAAACGAACTTGTTAAAAAGCTAATCGGCAAAACACCCGAAGGAAAAGACCTGTACGAAGATGGACGTGGCGTAAGATTCACGGATAATGGCCGTGGCGTTCAGGTTGGCGAGGATGTAGCAATTACCATGCAGAATGGTAAGACTGTTTACGATGTATCGGGCAGAACAGACGAACATCGTACCGTTGAAGAAGTAGCGGCACGTCAACCGAAGCCAAAGAAACTTCAATATGGCGATGAAGGCTATACTTCCGATATGGCTAATCAAGACCTTTCTGAGTTGTACTTGCAAAAAGAAAAGAACGGAATGGTTGAGGATGATAGGCTTAATCAGAGAATTAAAAACCTCGAAAAGATATTTTATGAATTAAGGGCTAATGAACCGCTTGGCCGAAAAACAAGCGAAGAAAAGCCAACGCCTAAACAGCAATCCAACAACTCAGAGCCAGTAGAAGGCAAAGATGTATTGGGGGTTGATTTTAATAATGGCTGGGTAAAGAGGATGGTTCCCAGCCCGCCCAAGAGGCGTCCAGACATTTGCTACCGAGCAAGAAGCGATTGCAGACTGGAAAGCTAAAGGCGAGAAGCCAACGACTAAGCAGCCAACCAAAAAAGAAAGCCGACTGATTGAAATTGATGATGAAATAGATGCCGCAGCTAAAAAGCTGGCCGATGTATTCAAGAATATGGGTAAAGGCACTTTAAATAGTGGCGTTGACCCTGTAATTATTGGAAAGGTACTAGCTATTGGGGTTGAGTTATCCACTCTCTACTTAAACAAAGGCGCGGTTAAGTTTTCTATTTGGGCGGAAAACATAATTAACTCCTTGTCTAAAAATGGAGTGCCACAGGACATAGTGCAGCCGTACCTGAAACGGTTGTATTTCGCTTCTAAAGCAGATGTATCGTCCGAAATCCGCAAGCAAATGGACAATGATGATGATGTAATTGATTTTGATTTTGCTATACTGAATGAAAATACTCTACAGGACACACAAAATGTCACCACACCAAGCAAAACAAATGGAACAAATGCTAGAGAGCGAGATAAAACGCCTCAATCCAGCCAAGCACAAGGAGTTAGTGAGCCAAGACTTACTCAAGACAACCCTCAAAAACGTGATGATGGAGTATCTACAAACAGTGGAGGACGGGAAGTCACAGGGGACAGAGGCAATAATAACAGTGGGCAGTCCTCAGTACGTGGCAATGCCGATGGAAAGAGTGCAAGCAATCAATCAAGTGTACTCCCAAGTGGAACACGCAGCACTGAATCAAGCGATGGAACGAATTTACGCAATTACCGAATCCAGCCCAATGAATTAAAGCGTACAGGCAGTTGGAAAGCAACCGCCGAGCAAAATGTACAAATTGTTGAGCTTGTAAAAGCCATTGTTGCCGAAAATCGCGCAGCGACACCCGAAGAAAAAGCCTTACTGACTAAGTTTACAGGGTGGGGTGCGTCTGAGATTGCTAACGGCATATTCCCTTATAATTATGGTGTTTATAAAGACCCAGCATGGGAGGCATTGGGCAAGCGATTAGAGGCCGCCCTAAGCCCCGAAGAATACGCCCAAGCCAAACGTACAACACAATACGCACATTATACCAGTGAACCCATTATTCGCAGTGTGTATGCCGCCTTGTCGCGTTTTGGTTTTAATGGCGGCTCTATGGTTGAGCCTGGTATGGGTGTGGGCTTGTTTAATGGCTTGATGCCCGATGCAATAGCTAATAACAGCCAATACACAGGTATTGAATACGATACCATTACGGGCAACATTGCTAAATTGTTGTATCCCGATAGTAATGTCATTGTTGGTGACTTTACGCAAACCAAACTTCCTAAAAACTTTTTTGATGTAGCTGTGGGCAATCCTCCCTTTGGTAGCATCAAGATTCAATCTGACCCTGAATATAAAAAACAAGGCTTTTTATTACACGATTACTTTTTTGCCAAAACCATTGACCGTGTAAAAGAGGGCGGTTTATTGGTGTTTGTGACATCAAAAGGCACAATGGATAAAGCCAATGACCGCGCACGAAAGTATCTATCAGAACGTGCCGATTTGGTGGGCGCAATCCGTTTGCCACAAACCGCATTTAAGGATAATGCAGGTACGGAAGTGGTTACAGATGTTATCTTTTTACGCAAGCGCACCGCAGAACAAGAGCCAGCAGGAGAAGCGTGGGGCGGACTAAAAGAAATCACCACACCAAGGCAACGCATCTATCAATGAGTATTTTGCTAATCACCCTGAGATGATTTTAGGCAAGAGTGCCTTAACTGGCTCAATGTACCGAGCCAATGAATACACAGTAGAACCCATTGCAGGAAGCGATATTGAGACCTTGTTTAGCGAGGCAATCAACAATCTACCCGAAAACATTTACAAACCACAGCAAGGTAGCAAAGCCGAACAAGCCGCCGTTCAACGTAGAGACTATGACCCTAAAATTAAAAAAGAGGGCGGTATTTATGTGGCTGATGATGGCGTATTGATGCAAGTGAGCAATGGACAAGGGACACCACTCACTCAAAAACAAAACAGCAAGCATGAACTGGTTGATTTGAAACCAAAAGAAAAAGAGTGGCTAAAGGATTATGTAGGGGTGCGTGATGCGTTGAAACAGGCGCAATATGACCAACTGCAAGACAATGCTAATTGGCAACAATCCTTAGATGCGCTTAACAAAGCCTATGATGCCTTTGTTAAAAAGCATGGATTTATTGAGCAACATACCGTTTCTGAGCGTGAAAACGAAGATGGCTCTGTGACCGTGACAAAGCGGTTTAAAAAATTGGATTGTTGTTTTTAGATGCCGAGGGGCGTTAGCTAGAACACTTGAAGACATTAACCCCGACAACTCTATCTCTAAAGCCCCTGCTTTATCAGGTCGCGTGATTAACAAACCATCAACGCCTGTGATTACTAGCACCCAAGATGCGATGTTTGTGGTTTTTAATGAATTGGGTCGTTTTGATTTGGCAAAAGTAGCTAAGTTAATCAACAAGTCCGAAAAAGAGGTGATTGCCGAATTAGGCGATTCGATTTATGAAGACCCCTCGCAAAGTTGGACAACATCCGATGATTATTTGTCAGGTAATGTGGTTCGCAAACTGAAAGAGGCTGAACAAGCAGCACGATTGAATCCTAAATATCAGCGCAACGTAACAGCATTAAAAGCGGTGCAGCCCCCTGCACTTGCGCCTCAAGATATTAGCGTACAGCTTGGTGGTGCTTGGATTCCTGCTAGTGATGTCACTGCATTTGCGTCCGAGATATTAAGCGAGCGTTTTAATGTGAGTTACTCGCCATTAACAGGCCAATGGTCAGTTGAGGGTAACGCAAACTATTCTTCTGAGTGGGGGATTCCTGCCAAAAATAGCCAAGGATATTTTGGAGGCCGTGTTAAACAACCGTCAAATTAAAGTTACTTACACTGATGCCAACAAAAAAACACATACCGATACCGAAAAAACCGAAAAAGCCAACGATATTGCCAAAAAAATGCGCCAGTCGTTTAAAAAATGGCTATGGGAAGATGTGTCTCGTACTGAGAGATTAGTCACTTATTACAACGAGCATTTTAATAACATTGCGCCTCGTGTGTTTGATGGTCAGCACTTAACCTTACCTGGTGTGTCTTCTCGTTTTGATTTGCGCCCTCATCAAAAACGCGCCATTTGGCGAACCATTCAACAGGGTGATGTGTACTATGCTCATGCTGTAGGCGCGGGCAAGACGTTTACTAGGATTGCTTCAGGCATGGGAAGAACGTAGATTAGGATTAGTTAAAACCAATGTATGTTGTGCCCAATCATATGTTGGCGCATTTAGTAGAGTTTTTAGAGCTTTATCCAATGGCCAAATATCATGGTGGCTGATGAGGCGAACTTTCACACCCACAATCGCCGTAAGTTTGTAGCAAACAGCATTAACAACCCTGATGCTATTGTGATTACTCATTCCGCCTTTGATCCGATTGGTATGAGTAGTGAATACTCGTCCAAGTTCATCAAAAATCAAATTGAAGACTGCGTTGCATTGCAAGAAGGTAGGAAGTGATGAGCGTATTACCCGTAAGCAAATAGAAAGACGCATAGAGCAGCTTGAAAACAAACTAAAAGCCTTGCTTGATGGCGAAAAAGACCAATTGCTTAATTTTGAGGAATTGGGTGTTGATAGGCTTTATGTTGATGAGGGGCATGAGTTTAGAAAATTAGACTTTCCTACTAATCGTGGCAACATTAAAGGGATTGACCCGTCAGGCTCGCAAAAGTCGATGGATTTATACATGAAAGTTGAATACTTGCGTGGTAAAAATCCTAATCGTTCATTGGTGATGGCTTCGGGAACGCCTATCACTAACACAATGGGTGAACGTCTGTTTACAGTGCAACGATTCTTTAATCCTCGCAATTAGAAGAAGATGGTGATAGCAGCTTTGATGCGTGGTCTGAACATTATGGCGAAGTAGATGGGTAAGAAACAAATGCAGCAGGAGGTTATGAAACCGTTAGCCGTTTTGCAAAGTTTGTGAATTTACCTGAGCTGATGAGCCGTGTGCGTTATTTTATGGATGTTTTAACGAGCAGCCAATTAAGAGACTTAGTTGTAGTCCCTAAAATTAAAAGCGGAGGGCGAAGAACCATTGTTACCCCTATTCCTGATGGATACAAAGATTATCAAAAAGCCCTAGAGCAACGGCTTAAAGCAATCAAAAATAGAAAAGCTCCACCTAAACCAGGTGACGATATTGTTTTAAATGTTATTACCGATGGTCGTTTTTCCGCCATTGATATACTTTTTTGTGAATTCAACTTTGCCAGTGACACAACAGTAAATTAAATAAAATGTTGGATGATTTGATTAGCGCGTATCACGAGACAGCCGACAATGAATATGTGACAGCAGAATTAGTTGACGAAAATAAAGGATCGTCTTTAATAGTATTTACCAAAATTGGTTTTAGGCGAACAGTCGCTAAAAATCGTGGTTTTGACATGAAGGCAGCAGCGATTGCTTGAGGTGGCGTTAAACGTGAGCATATTGCTTTTATGCGTGACAATAAGCGCCTCCAAAAGAAAAACTATTTGAGGATATGCGACAAGGGAAAAAAGGATTTTGATTGGCGGCGAAGATATGGAAACAGGCGTTAATATTCAAAA
>JADJSK010000016.1 GCA_016711705.1 Candidatus Brachybacter algidus
TGAGTGTATTTGATAAAAACGACTGGCCTGCTATGCTGGATTTTATTGAAAAATATATGATCAGGTATGAGGCGACGATGAGAGGGTATTTGGGGAAGGTGAAGCAGGGGTTGAGGGAGAAATAGTTTAAAACATCTTTAATTGATATAGAAAATGAGTGAACTTAATGAACTTTATGAAAAATATGGACAAGCGTACTTTCCGGATTGAAGGGTAAAACACTAATTTTTCAGGACAATAAGACAATTCCAAGGAACTGGATCTGTTCCGGTAAATCTGACGGGAAATACACGATGGTTTTAACGCAAGATAGAGCTCTAGTTAAGCTTGAATTCGATAATGGCAGAAAGGAAATTAATGATTTTGCTTATTATCAATTAAAGGAATTTAAAGAAGAAATTGAATCATATTTTGAAAATACTCTTATTTGGTTTATTCCTGAGAAAAATAAAATATCTAATATAAGTTTTGCGAAATATGGTTTTGATGTACAAGATGAAAAAAGTAGAGAAAAGATGGTCGATTTTTTGTAGATAATGTTGTAAAGCTGGAATTGGCGACGAGGATGCGTTGGTGATTGTGAAGGGATAAATTGGCTAAAAAACATTTTTAGTTAACCCATTCTATTAACCACATATTCAAAAACCAATTGGGAATAAACTCTTCATCTACTAAAATATTGATTTCACCATTTTTGACTTCTGCAAATAATAACATTTCATTTGAATTGTCAAACAAATAAGATTCGTCCGCAAGATTTATTGCATGTAACAAATTATCTAATGTCCGGATGTAACGCGCCTTTATTTTTCCATCATCAACGGAATGCCCACCTTGATTGACCCTATTGTCTACCCTTGAGATATTTACCTCTACGTCGTCGAGACAAACAAAATATAAATAGGTTTTATACCCTCTGTTTTTTGCTTCTGATATTTCCTGAAGTTTCGATTCGTGACTCATGACTGTTTCGAAGCAAAAGTTTATCCCTTCATCAAATAGTTTTGATCTGATAAAAGAATTGATCAGAGATGATCCATAACTCTGAGAGTTGGTAGATTCATCAAAAATCTTATTTTCATTAATAGTAAGTTTTATAGGAAATCCTTCTGATGTTGCCTTCCCGAGTAAAGATTTTGCATCCTTTTTTTTATAAAATTCCTCTAGATCCGTGTTTTTAGATGTAAGTCCATAATTTGATAAGTTTAAAGACCCATCTTTTAGTAATATTTGATCTATTACGTCAGAATTTAAAAATACGCCTGGGTTGAATTGTTCTTTATATAGGTCAAATAGAGTAGATTTGCCTGAGCCATTAGGACCGGCAAAAATTCTCATTCTTTTTATCTTAAGCATATAACACTACCGCGTCTAATGCCTGATATTTTAGACTTTACTCTTTCAATCTTTCGTATTATTCGATAAGTACCATCAGGGGAGATTTCAAGAAGTTCTCCATTTTTGATAGACTTTATCTTAAGATTTAATTTTTTTGAACGTCGAATTGCTCTTTTCGTTGCTATCCTTGCTGATTTAATTAAGATCTCTTTTTCGGATACCATTGATTCATCTAAAGGTTCTAAACCGTCTTTCATTGGAATATTTATAAATAGATTTTAGAAATATTTGTCTAATCTAAGACTTTTATTGTAAACAGATGAAATGAATTTGGGTTTAAAAGTATCGCGTTGGGTAAATAGTTTCAGTCAAAGCAAGCAACTTCTACCATAGATCTTCACCATACAATGCTGCATAATGAGCAATATTTGGGTTAGTAAATATGGGGTTTACTTAGAAGAGCGTGTTTTTCCAAGCTATGAGAGCCAATTGGATTTTTCGTTTCATTCTTATATACTTCTAATAAGTCAGGAAAAGTCAGAATAATTTGATTATTTCTGACTTAAAGA
The DNA here is from genome assembly GCA_016711705.1 of Candidatus Brachybacter algidus. Taxonomy (GTDB): domain Bacteria; phylum Bacteroidota; class Bacteroidia; order Chitinophagales; family Saprospiraceae; genus Parvibacillus; species Parvibacillus algidus. The sequence continues at coordinate 1,908 of JADJSK010000016.1, forward strand.
TATGAAATTAAATTGAAAAATGAAGGAACTGTAGAATAGTAAATGTATTTTAAGTTCATCTAACACCAAATAATTATATGAAGTTTAGACATTTATTCAAGCAAGAAAAAGAGATAGAAATATTTGCAAAGCCTTAAACATCTAGTAAAAATCGATATTGGAGGTGAGTCTTGCTGAATGTCTAAAACTGAATCGAAAATGAATTTTAGTCAAACTTCCTAACTTAATTATCTCAATTCTAAGCGCCACCCCGCCTTTGGCACCTCCGCCCAATTAGTCGGTTAAGAACCACCGGGGGGGGGTGGAGTAAATGCCTTTCAGTAAAATTGACAACATTAGATAATTTACGATTAATATTAGATACCCTACTGTCATTTTTTCACCTCCCCCTCTGTCACTTTTTCACCCATTTCTTAATGAATTTTTAATACAAAATCATTTTCTGAAAAATTGTCAGTTTTTAATATTGATGGCATAAAACTTGCATTTATCGAAGTGACATAATTCTTAATTAACTTTTAAAAAGCTCTAATCATGACACTTCTAAAATGGATCGATCCGGCGAAGCGAGTAGAATCAAGAAATATGCTTATGCCGACAATGGAAACTTTATTCAACGGATTTTTCAACAATGACTTAGTCTCCAGAGACTACGCAGGCTACGTTCCATCCGTCAATATCACGGAAAAGGAAGATAAATACTGCATCGAAGTTTCAGCACCCGGCTTTGATAAATCTGACTTTAATGTCGTAGTCGAGGATGGCTTGCTCAAGATCTCAGGTGAACATCGTTCACAAAATGAAACCGACGAAACCTCTTTTGTAAGGAAAGAATTTAACTACGGTTCATTTACACGACAATTCAATCTCAAAGATGTCGTGGATATTGACAATATTGTAGCTAAATACGAAAATGGTATCCTCAGATTGGAACTTGCCAAAAATGAAAAATTGATGGCTAAAAATGTAAAACAGATCGAGATCGCATAATTAGTGATCGAGGTAAAAAGAGAAAGGTCAAATGTCGTGATGGGCGTTTGGCCTTTTTTTATTTTGGAGATGTATTAATGTAAAGGTTTTTTATCATAAAGCATTAAAGTATAAAAATTTATTGTAAAAAGCGCCACCCCGCCTTTGGCACCCCTCCGACCGGAGGGGAAGTTGCCGCATAGTTTTTAGTAATATTGGAAGCAGTGGTTGGAGCGTATTTACGGAAGTAATGTTTTAATCCTGAAACGAAGGTCGTACTTCCCCTCATGCTGATGCTTGCCCGCGTGAATAGGCGGGGGTGCTGGCAAGCGGGGTGAGATTCGTTTACAATTATCGAGTTGGGCATACCTAACAATTGTTTAGAAGGTAATTATAATTTTTATTATATGCTCTTAAATTATTGAAAAATGGAAAAACACCGGATACAAATAATAGATACTACATCTACTCCTCAAAATAAAACCCCGCCATTTCCCCTACTCTTCTAAATTTGCACAAAATCTTGTCATGGAGAGCATCAGTATTTTTGATATGTTGAAGATTGGGGTTGGGCCGTCGAGCTCACATACTCTGGGGCCATGGCGGGCGGCGATGCGATTTATGGATGAATTGTCGGTGGTGCATGATGTGACTGCTATTACAAGAATTGATGTGAATCTATACGGATCCTTGTCTTTGACGGGAGCCGGACATGCGACGGATATCGCTGTGGTGATGGGTTTGAGAGGATGCGACCCGACGTCGTATCCGGTGGAAAATATTGGAGCGGATATGGAAGCCATCAAATCCTCACGTAAATTGAAGTTGGCGGCAGGGAATACGATCGACTTCCATTGGGAGGAAAACATTTGTTTCAACAGGAATTTTCTGAGTTTTCACCCGAATGGAATCAGTTTTTCGGCATTTATTGGAGGAGAAGTAATTACTGAAACGTATTACTCCATCGGCGGCGGTTTTGTCGTGCAGGAAGCAAGGAAAAACGCCAAAAGGAATAAAAGCATTTTTAAAACTTTTCCTTTTCCGATTCAGAAAGGTGATGAACTACTTGCCATCTGCAAAAGTGAACAAAAACGCATCGACGAAATCGTCCTGGAAAATGAACGTTCCGTGCGCAGTGATGCAGAGATCGATGCCGGTATTAAAGCGATCTGGGACGTGATGCTGCAATCCATGTACACGGGTTGTCATACGGAAGGGGTGCTGCCCGGAGGGCTCAATGTGTTGCGCAGAGCGTTTCAAATGCATGAGAAACTTAAAGGTGATCAAACGTATTCCGGTCCGGAAGACTGGATTCAAAGTATCCGCGCTACAAAGGTTTCTTTCCGCGAAATTTTAAAATGGGTCTCTTGTTTTGCGCTCGCCGTCAATGAAGTGAATGCCTCCCTGGGCAGGATAGTTACGGCCCCGACCAACGGAAGTGCAGGGGTGATACCCGCAGTCTTGATGCATTATTTAACGATAGAAAATCAGGAAGGTGGTTTTCGGGAGATCAAAGAGTTTATGCTAGTAGCGGGGGAGATTGGCAGCATTTTTAAAAAAGGGGCCACTATTTCTGCGGCGATGGGTGGATGTCAGGCAGAAATAGGGGTGAGTAGTGCGATGGCTGCAGGAGCGCTGTGTTCATTATTGGGAGGTTCGCCGGAACAAATTTTAATGGCCTCAGAAATAGCGATGGAACATCATCTTGGGATGACTTGTGACCCCATCGGCGGGCTGGTTCAGATCCCTTGCATCGAACGAAATGCCATGGGTGCCATCAAGGCTATTAGTGCTGCGGAATTGGCGTTGGATGGTGACGCTTCCAAGGCAAAAGTAAGTCTCGACAATGTGATTCAGACGATGTGGGAAACGGCGAAGGACATGAATTCTAAATATAAAGAGACTTCTGAAGGTGGGTTGGCGGTGCATGTGGGGATGTCGGATTGTTAGATATTTAAGTAAGGCGCCACCCCGCTTGCCAGCACCCCTCCGACCGGAGGGGAAGATGTAACATACCTTTTGTAATATTGGGAAATTTAGTTGTAACGAGATTCTTCCCGTTTTCGAAAGGAATGGTTTAAACCCGAAACGAAGGATTATACTTCCCCTCATGCTGAGGCTTGCCCGCGTGAATAGGCGGGGGTGCTGGCAAGCGGGGTGAGACTTTTTTTGTGTATTGTAATAACCACATAATATAATATAATTTTAATGCTTTTAAATGTTGAAAAAAGCGCCACCCCGCCTTTGGCACCCCATCCGACCGGATGGGAAGATGCCGCATAGTTTTTAGTAATATTGGAAGCAGTGGTTGTAACAAATTTTTCCCATTTGCGGAAGGAATGTTTTAAATCCGAAACGAAGGATTATACTTCCCCTCATGCTGAGGGGTGCTGGCAAGCGGGGTGAGATATTTACAATAAATTTTTATCTTTGTTTTATTTCACCACCCATAATTTATATTTTAATGAAAACTTCTAAGTATGATGATTTCTTTTCTATTGATGAATTTCAAATTCAAAAGAAAATAAATATTAATCTACCCTGCAATAAGAATTTACTTACACTGGCAAAAAAGAAACGGAAACAAGGCATCCTTTCTGAAGTAATGTTTTGGCAGGCAGTGAGCAATGGAAAATTTTACAAAATAAATTTTGACAGACAAAAAGTAATTGGCAATTATATTGTAGATTTTTATGTAAATACGCTTTCTTTAATTATCGAAATTGATGGCGATAGCCATGATGACAAAGTAGAATATGATAAAATTAGAACAAATTATTTTATTGAATTAGGACTTAAGATATTTAGAGTTGGCGATCTGGAAGTGAAGCAACATTTGGATTTAGTGCTAAGTGATTTGAAAGATTTTTTGGTAAGGGAATATGGGGGTGTCGATATTATAAATGAAGGATAAAATTATTTATTAAATGCGCCACCCCGCTTGCCAGCACCCCTCCGACCGGAGGGGAAGTGAAATTGTATTTTTGTTAGTTGAACAAAATGTATACTAACCGAATGCTTCCCATTTACTGGAATAATGTTTAATTCCGGAAACGATGGTTATACTTCCCCTCATGCTGAGGGGTGCCGAAGGCGGGGTGAGACTTTTTTGAATCAAAGTATTATATATTTTGAGTCAAGTTACGTTATTTAGTCATCGTAATTATATCAGTTAATATGATTGCCCTTGCTATCGAGTCTTTTTGGGAAATCTGGAGTGTCTTCCTTGTAATGTTTTGATTCCCTATTGGATTGAGAAGTCGAAACAGTGTTCTTTTGAGCATTGAGATATAGTTGCTTTATTTTTTCCGGTAATTCTTCTTTGAATTGTTTCAATTTGGATATTTTTTCTGCTGCAGTATATTGGCTGAGATCCAAAATTAATTCGTCTTCTATTCCGTCAGCCACAGCAGGATTGTGTTGAGGAGAGACCCTGATGGCAAACTTGTCCATAGATCTGACGATCATGCTTGCCTTCACGTCCTCCTCAAATTTGTCAAGTGCTGTTCTAATCGAAATAGTGTCTATAGATGCCGGATCCTTATTGGATCCGTCATTACCCAGATCGAGAAGTACGACATATTTTGTGGATGATAAGGTGGAAGTTTTGGGCCCTGCTGTTGGATTACAAGAGTATAATCCGTAAAGAATAAGTGAGAAGTAGAGTTTGTATTTCATTTTGAAAGGGGTTTTTTTTGTGAGGGGCATGGCGGTGCCAGAGGATCGCAGTAAAGCGGTCTTTTATTTTATTTATTTTATTTAGTTGTGGATTAAAGACTCCCCCTCTCTGAATGAGGGGGAAATGTTCCATAGCGTATTTTTCGTTTCATACTTCACATTCTATCAAAACACCTGTGCTATTATCTTTAGAAATACGTGAACATTTCTCTTCTATTGCTGCTATTTTTTGTTGTACAGAAATTAATTGTTTGTCAAGTATGATGTCGATTAATTCTTCATGTTCGAAGGACTCACAGACGCCATCTGTCGCAAGTAAAATATAGCTTCCACTTGTCAGCGTTTTTATTTCCTTAAACTCTATATCTTCAGTATCCAGCAACGTAGTACTGGATATCGCTTTTGTAATTTTATGGCGCATCGGATGCGTGCGCTTCTCCGCTTCTGTATGAATTATTCCCGCTTCATACAACTCCCTGTATGTCGGATATTGCATATTTATTTCCTATAGATTCTACCAACATTTGTGCTGCCATTCTGCCATCCTGACTTCCACCCACACCATCACATACTGCAAATAAATGTCTGTCTTTTGAAATGAAATAGGCGTCTTCCTGTCGAAGTCTTTTGCCTATGAATTGGAAATAGGAGTGGTTCATAATTTATTTATTTTCTTAAATATTTTGCGTCGAGTTCGTTTTATTTTAAAGTAATTTATTATTTAAAGAGTCTGGAATTCAAGGGTGCGACACCCCGCCTTCGGCACCCCTCTGCCAGAGGGGAAGCACAGATCAGGCACTTCAATAGAATTTAAATATCTAGTCTAATTCTAATATCTAGCATCTGTATCATCTATTCAATATACTGAAATATCATCTCGCTTTTTCCAACTTTAATTAAATCGTTATTCGTTAAAATTGGTTTTATAGAATTATTAATTATTATTCCGTTCAAACTAATTTTATTTGTGCTTCCAAGATCTTCTAATATGAATTTCATATTTCCGGTTCTTTTTTGCCGGACACCTGTCACCTTAAAATGGTTTCTGGAAATAGATGTATCCTCAGTAACTATTTGCCGGTTATTTGTGCCACTTTTTCTTCCAAATTCTTCTAAGCCTTCTTTAAGGTGGAATGTGGTGGTGGTGTGGAACGTGTTTTCCAATAATATCAATACTGCCTCTTTTCCGTATTCTTTTTTTCGGGTGACCTCTGTCACATTTTCTTCATCAATTATTTCAAAATGATGTTCGAATTTCCTGGCGCATTGCTTATTTCCACATGGAATACGTATTTTGTTACCCAAATAGTTTTCTACATTTCTAATGTTATTTGGCTGTCCGCAGTATGGGCAAGTTAGTTCCTGATTCATCCTTTAAATGTGATTAATGAATGTCCCAGTGATCCGCGTCACCATCCATGTGGTCGTCATGTTGCCCAAAAGTATCATGAGTATCATGTGTGTCGTGTGTGTGATCATGCGCTTCTTCATTAGATGCGTGATCATCGTCGTGAATAGTTTCTACCTGCTCCGGATCAATGTCATGCGCTATTATTTCAATATCATGAGGCACAACATCGATGGCCATCGTATGGTCATTAATTTCAATAGTTTCAGGATCGATATGTGATGTCCAGTCTGTCCAGGAAGATTCGTCCATTGGCAAGACCTGCACAGTTTCAGGGCTTTCTATTCCTTCAGTATGGAATTGAACATCCTCCAAATTAAACAACTCTATTATTTTATCTTCTTCCATTTCTATCCGATTTTGATCAATTGTTTATTAATGCTATCCGGTTTGATGATACGAATATAATTGTGTTGATTAGTCATTGGTTTCCAAATTGTATGAAGTGACGAAATGTATGTATGAAGTGTCATGCTTTGTCTTTATTTTTAAAAATTACATCACATCTTTCGTTTGGACATCGTTCCCGAGTTTCCCAATTTGACAATGAATTATTGATCATACTTGTCTTGCATTTAGGACAACTCAGCATCGATTCATATTCATTTTTCAAGTCATCCAACCGTTCATTGCGCAATGTGGCAGATCCCATGAATAAGGATGGCAATACCGCTGTCAATCCTATTAATAAAGTAAGAATAAATAGATATTGTCTTGGAATAGTATCTGTCATCAACCACACAGTAATTAATAAAATAGTTAATGTAACTCTAAGAATTATAGGCCATTTTGGAGGAGTACTAATTGCTATTTTTTTCTTTCTGTAATTTTTAAAATTGGCCAACATGTCATTATACTCCTGACAAAAGTCTTTTTTATCCTGTAATTCAAGGCTATTTATTGTTTTAAATAATTCATCTACCGGTACTTCGAAAACACCTAATTCAAGTTTGTCGTGTGCCTTCAAAATGGCTTCTTTCACAGGTTTATCATTTATGTATGTACCATTGGTGCTATTTAAATCTTCAATTAATACAACATTATTCTCTATTTTTAATACGGCATGATATCCACTTACAGAAGGATTTTGGTAACTGAAATCATTGTCAGCGCGACTGCCTAAAGTAATTTGTTTGCTCATCTTCCTAACAGGTATTTTTTAAGTTTAACACTGAGGCGGCCGGAGATATTTAAATTATTTCCTTCTCCAAAGAAATAAACTGTGTCCGAGGTAATTGATCTAATTAATTTTAAATTAATAATTAACGATCGATGTAATCTTTTGAAATTAATATCCTGCTCAGTAATGAATTCAAACTTTCCTAATTGTTTCGTTTGAAGTATTTTCTTTCCATTGCTCAACACTATATTAGTATAATTTCCTTCGGCTAATAAATATAAGATCTGATGATGTGAAATGACAATGGTTTCGCCATCTTGAATTAAACTTAAATCATTCGAGCCAACAACAATGGTCTGGATATATTTCCTGTAGCTATCCTGTAGCGATTCTCCATTGACAGGCAGTGATTCAAAGTGAAATACATCGAGTTTCCATGCATCTAATGCAAACATGGACTGAGAGATCAAACAAATGCGGAGTTCAGGAAATGACTTATTCAGATATTGTAGTCGCATCCTTTCCCGATCGTCTAAAGTGCTTGTCACATAAAATAAAACTCCTTCAAATCTAGTGTGAAGCAACAAACCTAATTGGTTATAATCAATTGCAAAATGGAGTTTATATGGCCTGACATAAGAGAACCTTATTTTGCTGACCTGCGCATTCAGGTTTTGGCCTTCTTTGTAAAATATTAATTGATCCATAGTTGCTGGCCATTGACGTTTTGATCACTTTAGGATCGTCAGCGCTTTTTTATACGTTTTGTCTTTTATTCTCAAAATATAGAAATAAGTTCCGCCCGGATATGAGCCGCTATCCCAATCATTGGTATAGTTTTGTTTATTATAGATCTTATCGCCCCACCGATTAAAAATAGTTAATTCTGAGTCAAGGATGACCTGGCGATTATTGAAGCGAAGTACATCGTTGACTCCGTCCGCATTTGGTGTAAATGTATTGGTGAGAATAAGGTCATCATCGGTACAAGGTGCTTCCGCTAAAGTAAGCACGAAGAGTGTGTCGCAAGTGGATCCCTGAACAGGAATATTGTAGTACCCAACTGAGTAATCTTTTCCTTTGAAATAGTAGGTACTTCCTATGCAAATACTGTCTTTAAGTTCAACAGTGATGTCATCTGAAGCGCTAACTTTTAGTTGGAAAGTTGTATCACAGGGTATTCCCGAACGAACGATTGTATGAGAGCCAATGGGATAAAATGCATTTCCGAAATTAAATAATTCCCCTTCACAAATTGTCGCCTCGATGTTGATATTTTGACCTGGATTGTTTGTAACTTTTAACGTGATGAATGTGTCGCACACCGGTCCCGGAAAACTAAAATTATAAGTTCCCACGCTAAATTGCTGTCCACGATAGGAGGTTAATTTGCCAGTGCAAACCTCCCTTGTTTCTGTTGTTTTTGGCTGAGGCAATGTATCCACAACGATGGTATATAAGGTATCACATAGTGCACCGGGATATGTCAATTGATGTGAACCGAAAGCATACTGTTGTCCTCGATATTGAAACGTTTCACCACTGCAGACTAGTCCCTGTATATTTTCTTTTGGTTGATCTCCTTGGGTGATCGTAAGAGTGACGATGGTGTCGCAAGCTGAGGGGCCGGGTAATCTAACTTCGCTGATGCCAAATCCGTATGTATTTCCACGGAAGGAATAAGTATGTCCTGCACAGACGGTTGCATTAATTTGAAATGTTGGATTGGTACATGGAGCGCCTTCGCCGCAGCGGCAGTCACTCTGGATGACGTCGTTTTGGGTGTCGGGGTTGCCGTCGTTGCAGGGGGCTCCGATTTGTGGGAGACCTAAGACACAAAAATTTTCGTATTCACCGTCCCAAGGCATTTTAAAATTTGCTGAAGCATTAAAAGAATTAAATGAGCAAACTGTAACTGGGAAACAGCCTTCAAATCTATTGTTTGTTAACCCAATCTTACAATCATTGGAAAGGCCAGTAAGAGAAGGGATTTTTCCTGATATTAGATTATTTCTTAACGTTAAGTACTTTAAATTTGGCAAAATAAAATCAGGTAAATTTCCTGATATTTGATTATCTAATAAATTAAGTGTTTTTAATTTCTTTAAATAACTATAATCAGGAATACTACCCGTTAACATATTATAACCAACTGAAATAATTTCTAAATTAGGAGAATTTTGAAAAGCAGGAAGATTACCAGTTAGTCTATTCTTAGCTAATTCAATTAATCCGATTTCAGGGGCATTAAGTAGTTGAGGTATACTTCCGCTAAGAAAATTATTATTAAACATTATGTCTGTCAAGTGCGGTAGACTATTAAATCCAGGTATACTTCCTCTTAATTGATTGAATGCAATTTCAATAGCTATTAATTGATTACAATTATTAAAATCAGGTATTGTTCCTGAGAGTAAATTATAGGAAAGATTAATTATTTCCAACTTTGCTAAACTATCGAAATTTGGTAAACTTCCTTCAAAAATATTTGAAGTTAAAGCCATATTTCTAAGCTTTTTTGCTTTAGAAAAATTTGGAATACTCCCTCCAATTTTATTTTGAAACAGTCTTAAAACATCTAGAGAATCTAAATCTAAATCAGGCAAGGTCCCTGTCATACCATTATTATCTAAAAACAATTCTATTACTCTATTATTTTTACAAATAACCCCAAACCATTTGCACGGATCACACTCTGACGAAGTATCACCCCAACCATCGTTATTGACCCAGTTATCTCCATTCGTAGCATTATAAAACTCCATCAATCCTTCATAGTCTGGATGGTCACATTGTGCAACAGAATTAGTAGCATAAATGCACGACAAAAAACAAATCAGTAGGTATTTTATACTTTTCATCTACATCACATATCAAAATGGTAATTAAAAAAAGCTTCATAGCCGATGCCGCCATATTGTGCAAGTAACCCAACTGTATAGTCCGCCTTGACACCAATCCTGATATTGCCATCTTGAACAAACTTACCTAAGAATGAATCGCTATTTAAAATGACGCCTGTTTGTACGAAGATCTCCCCACTTGTGGCACCACCGCCTGCCAACCAGAATCTATTGAGCTGTTCGAAGCGGATATTGGCCATGGCATGAATATTGTTTTTTCCTGAACGGATCACCATGATGTCGGGTTCGATAAAACTCTCTGCTCGTCGTGAGGCAAAATACCTGTACCCGAGATGCAGCGTCATATGATATTGTGTATTCAGTTCGGGCATAGAAAAGATCCGTGTCGGATATCCCTGCAACACAGAAAAACCAATGTAATAATGACTCTGAAGTGCGTAATTGGATGGTGCACTCATGTAGTAAAATCCGGCACTGAAATTAGGTTTGATTGACCCATCTATTTCATTCATCAGGTTTGGATCATTGGCGAGACCGTCATAAGTGATGACATTATCAGGGCTATAGCTGTATTTTCCAAGTCGGACCGCGACCCCCAAACTTAACATGTCTTCACTGTTGCCAAAGAGTTGAGGTTCCAATCGGAAGCTGTAAGAAAGACCTGCTCCCAACTTTGCAAAAGGTCCTACTTTATCTTGTTCAATAAGCAAACCAATTCCGGCTCCGGAGGATTTGCCATATTTATAAAATGGATATTGGAAAGACAGCGTTGAGTATTGCGGAGCACCATCAAATCCTGTCCACATCTGCTGATGAGAAAGGGAGACATCAAGTGCTGTCCACTTTGCTGTCAGCGCAGGATTCCAGATAAAACCATTTTCATAAAAGCTGCTCCAATTGGCTATCTGCTGGCCGGAGAGGCAAGTCGATATTGTTATTAGGAGCAGAGATATGAAAAGGCGTAGAGGCATGAGTTGTTTTTTATGAGAGGGGTAGAATATTTAATTTATTGAAAGTCCACCCCCTTGGCCCCCTCCAAAGGGGGACATTCGTTTATCCGGAATTATTTATCTATTTAAGAAAAAATTGTTTTTCGTTTTTATTTAATTATTAAAGTTTCTATGGTGATTTTATTTTTGATAATTAATAACTTTAGAATCTACAAAATTTATTTAAATCTCATTATTTGCCGGACACAACCATCGGAGTTTCATTCTAATTTCTACCTTCTAATTTCTAACTTTATTTACTGACTCTTACCAATCTAAAACCCGTCATTTTATCCTTGTAGCTACCCGGAACAGTGATGTTATTTCTTATTTCAAGTTTGTTTTTATTGTCGTACCAAGATCCGCCTTTGCGGACGATGGTGCTTTGATCATTGCAGAATTCAGCGACATTGCCGGACATATCGTATAGGCCATAACCATTGGCTTTTTTACTGCCGATGCGTTGTGTTCCTATCTTTTTCCTTCCATACACAGCAATAGCATCCACATCATCTGAGCCTGAATATTGCTGTGTTGCATCACCCCCGAGAGCGGCGTATTCCCACTCTTCTGTGGTCGGCAACCGGTATGTGTATGCATTGCAAGATAATGCATTTAACCTTTCAAGAAAGACTTTTATGTCTCCGAAAGATATATTCTCTATCGGTAAGTTTTTATCATCTTTGAAATAGGCATTGTTGGTGCCATTCATGACGGTATTATATTGCTCTTGTGTGACTTCGTGAATTCCTATATTGAGACTTGGAATAGATTTTACAGACTGATTAGAAGAAGTGTAGGTGCCCGCTGGAATTCTCTTAAAATCATTGCCGAATAGCCCTGTAATAATCTTGCATTGACTATCTTCGGGCACTTCGTTTTTCTTTTCAGGAATTGCTTTATTTGCCTGGGATTCTAATTCAATAATTGTTTTCTTCGCTTCATTTACAAATTCTGATTTTGGATTGTTGGTAATGAAGATATTGATCTGAGTGATATTATTGGACTTTTTAGCTGCTTCCCATTGTTGTTTTTCAGCCTGAGCCTTTTTCTCTTTCTGTAAATTGTTTAAAGTGGAATTTGCAGCCGGGATGTAAGTCGAGGTTGGGTATTGTTTGATGTATTCAATGACTTTTTCAATAGAATTTGTAGCTTTAGCATCATCCCATGCTTCCTTGCTTTCGATTACAAAGATGGCATTGAGCAGGATGTTGACTTCTACTTTATAAATGCCATTTGGGTATTTCTCGAAATAACTTTCAAGGAGAGTTTTAGAGTTGGTTGATTTAGCGATTTCGAAAAAATCTTTCTCGGATTTATTGGAAACATTTTTGGCAAGATCTGCAATTTTTTTCTTTAATTCAGCGACGTATTTAGACTTTGGATAGTCGGCAATAAAAGATTCAATATCAGCAATATTAGAAGATGTTTTTACTTTTTGGTAGGATAAATCTTCCGATTGACTTTCAAGTTTTTTAATTCTATCCTGAAGGTAATTTATCAGAGAATCTGAAGAAAATTGATTTCGAAGTTGATACAAGGTATTTAAGTCAGCATTATTTATTTGATCTGTGGTTAACTTCAATGTTTGTGATTGAGCGGCATTGTTTAGGATAATTTTAAAATTGCCATCGGTATTCACCTCATAGAGTGTATCTCCTTTATATGCCTTGGCAATGCCGGATTCGAATGGTCCTGCTTTTGTAAAAATAGGTGCAGTAAGTGTATCACCTGTCAATGACAAATACCCAAAAAGATTATTTTGGGCGTAAATCTGAGAGCCTTCAGCCGGAGGTGGTTTTTTGAAATAATTATAGAATGCAAATACGCCTATAACTAACAATCCCAATACGCCAGCTGCCCAAAAAGCCAATTTCTTGTTATTGGTTTTTTGTAGAAGTTTAATTTGCATTTTGACCTCATCTATATAGAGACCCTTTGGAAACTGTTCTAAATATGCTGTATAGGCAAATATTGTATGTGCTTTTCTTGCTGTGAGAAACTGTCTTTCATCGAGAGAGATAACAACTGTCTTTACCTCATCATCTATATGATCAAAAGGCTTTTTTTCTTCAGCACCGCTTATTATAATAGTCTTATCCCCATCTTGATTGTCATATATACCCGAGGTTACACTAATTTTTTCACGGATTAGCCGATTGTAAATGCTGTTTGGATAATCTTTTAAAAATGATTCAAGCTGAATGATTTCACCGGTTCGCATCGCTGAATCAAAAGCTAATTTTTCCTCTTTATTTACACTGGGCTGTATTGAACTTGATTCCCTATTGAGTATTTGTAAAAGTTCGTCGGCAGTTTGGACCCGTTTAGTATTGTCGTAATTCAGGCAAAGAGCGATAATTTCCTTGAAGGGGGAAGTGGCCAGGCCATCCAAATTGGGTTTTTCCTCTTGTCCGATCTTCTTGAAAATGAGGTTGCGCCGGGCATCTTGAGATAATATTGTTGAAGGAATATCGAAGAATTTTTTACCGGACAGTAATTCATAAGCGATTACACCAAAAGACCAAAGGTCGGTATTGGGTTTTAGATCACTGCCGAACAGTTGTTCTGGCGAAGAATATTCCAGGGTGCCTCCACTTATGCTACTGGTGATCTGAGAATCATCAACTGCTACTTGCCTACTTAGTCCAAAGTCACTTATCTTAGGTACGAATTGGTCGTAGATATCTCTTACGATGAGTATATTGCTTGGTTTTAAGTCGCGGTGAATTATTTTGTAAGTATGAAGACAATTGATTCCCTCCAGAATACCCCTGAGAATAACCTCTTTTTGTTCAAGGGATAAAGTATGGGTATCTGCAAGTTGTTTTAAGTTGCCTTCTTCATAAAATTGCATGATTACAAAATCATGCAAACCTGTTTGAGTATTGTATTGGTAAGCGTTTAGGTAGTTTGCAATGTTCTTGTGTTCGGATATTTTTTTTATCAGATCAAATTCATTGATCAGGGAATATTTTTTGCCGTCAATGAATTTTACTTCGGAAATTTTAACTGCCCGCCAAACATTGTTTACAGAATCATAGGCTTTATAGACAGTCCCAAAAGCTCCGCTACCAAGCCGATCTCTCTGATAATTTATTAAATATCTGCCAAAAAATTCTTCCTGGGTCATTATAAGAAAGTATAAGTCATTGTCATTCAGCAAAAGTACTAAAAAGTGCTGCTTTACAAACTTTGTAAAAGTTAATGGGTGAATATACAATGGGATAGGACATGATTTGATATGGGATTTTAGATTAGGAAATGTCGGTTTGGAAAGGACTCCCCCTTGGCCCCCTCTTGCAGAAGCTAGGGTTTATACATAAGTATTTTTTCAATCAAAGGATTAATTAGAATATTAATATAATTGTTTGTTATTGAGTTACTTATGAGCAAAATTAATTTTGCAGACACCCGAACGTAGGTTAACCTACGCTCAGCACTTCATAGCAAATGATGTACAATAATTTAAAGTAAAAACATAGATCGTGAGGCTCGGCGTAGGTTAACCTACGTCGGGGTGTCACCAAAGTTTACTTTGAAATAAACAAAAAAGATGTGTATAAACCCTAGCTTGCAGAAGGGGATATCGTTTTCATCTCACAGTTTTAGTTATGAGGTAGAGTTGTGGAATGTTGATAATTGATTTTTGCCACTAATGCACGAATGATACTTAGTATCTGAGGGGATTCAGCGGTAAGTTTTAGAGCTAAATTTATCAATCTAATTTCAATAAATAAATTACTTTCCAACACTGGTATCATACATTTTCCTACATTTGAAAGCACCATTCTTTTAAGAAATGAATAAGCAACAAATACAATTACTTTTCCAACAGGTTTTCAATAATGAAGCCGACCTGTGTGTTCAATCTCCGGGGAGAATAAATATCATCGGCGAACATACCGACTACAACAACGGCTTTGTGCTTCCTGCGGCGATCGACAAAAAAGTGATAGTAGGTATTCGAAAAAGGGAGGACGATTTAATTGTCCTGTATGCGGAAGCTTTTGCAGAAAAGAAAGAGGTTAAAATTCCGGAAATGAAGCCACAAGGCGATTGGGCTGATTACATGCTTGGTGTCGTAGCGCAATTAATTAAAAAAGGATTATGTCGTCGGGGGTTTTGAAATTTTGCTCACAGGTGATATTCCAATAGGTGCCGGGCTTTCCTCTTCAGCTGCCGTAGAATGTGCGACTATATTTGCACTCAACGAACTATTCCATTTCGGTTTGGAAAAAATGGAAATGGTCCAAATGGCGCAGATGGCAGAACATGAATATGCCGGTGTGAAATGTGGCATCATGGATCAATTCGCAAGTATGTTTGGAAAGAAAGATCATTTAATTAAACTGGATTGCCGTTCACTCGAGTATGAATATATTCCTTTTCAAAACCAGGACTTTGTTTTGGTGCTTTTTAATTCCAATGTCAAGCATGCGCTTGTAGATTCTGAATACAACATCCGTCGAAATCAATGTAATGAAGGTGTTGAAATGATCAGAAAATATCATCCACAAATCAACTCGTTAAGAGATGTAGATACAGAGATGGTTGAAAAATATATAAGGCCACAAGATGAATTGATCTACAGACGTTGCCAATACGTCGTGTCAGAAAATATAAGATTGCTTCAACTTTGCGAAGCATTAAATCATAATAACTTAGATAATTGTGGTAAACTAATGCACGAAACTCACTTGGGATTAAGTGAAGACTATGAAGTAAGTTGTCCGGAATTGGACCTCCTTGTGAAGATTGCCATGGAGCAACCAGGTGTCATTGGAGCACGGTTAGTCGGCGGTGGTTTTGGAGGTTGCACTATAAATCTGGTTCGGAAAGAAAATCTAGAATCTGTCATATACGAGGTTGAGAACGGATACAAATTAAGTAGTGGCAAGGAAGCGACGACTTATATAGTAAATGTGGAAGACGGTACGAAATTGATTTAAAAAAATAATGCCTTTTTTTCTAAAAGGCTGCTTCCACCTCCACTTCCATCCGCTCCCCTGTACCTGGATGGACAAAACTAATCCATTCGGCATGCAGATGTAATCTGTCAGCCTTACCCCCATAAATATCATCACCTACGATAGGCGCATTGAGTCCAAGAATGTGTGCGGCATGAAGTCGCAACTGATGTGTGCGACCGGTATGCGGAAAGAAATGTATACGTGTTTTGTTGTCTTTTCTGTCGAGGACTTTGTATGTTGTTTTTGCGTATTTACCATGTTCATAACAAATCAATTGTCTTGGGCGATCATCAAGATCAACGCGCATTGGTAAAATAATCTCTCCTTCATCTTTTTCTACAATGCCTTCGAGTACGGCCAAATAACGTTTGTGAATGGAGCGGTTTATGAATTGACGTTGGAGAAATTTATGTGCCTCTTCTGTTTTAGCAATGAGCAGGATGCCTGAAGTGGACATATCTAGTCGATGTACTAGTAATGGTCCTGTAGCATCAGGATATCTTGCCTTCATTCTGGTTTTTACAGAGTCTGTCAATACGATGCCGGGAACAGATAAAAACTCCGCCGCTTTATTAACGACGGCGATGTATTCATCCTCGTAAATCACCTTTACCTGTTCCTCGCTGCCTGCCTGACTGAGCAAAGGATTGGTTTCGACATCAAGTCCATCTAACATGTGAGTGAGGATGGGTAAACATTTGCTGCGGCAAGCCGGGTAAAAATGGCCATGCATGCGGACTTCAGCAGGAGGTGCTTGTCCCCACCAAAACTCTGCGATGGCGATAGGTTTTAAATTATGGAGGAAGGCGTATTGTAATAATTTCGGAGCACTACATTCTCCTGCTCCTGCGGGTGGTTGGATGCGTAAGTCTTTAACGAAAATATCTAGTAGGCTTTTTTTGCTTCCATGACCATTCAGAAATGCGTAATTTTCAAATAGTCTTTGTTGTAAAGCAGCTGAACCTTTGGCACGCGTATCTTTCAGTTGAAAGATTTGATCTTCAAATACTTTAAATTCTGAGCGGGCAATTTCAATGGCTCTTTTGTGATAAGCTGTGAATTTCTTTAATTCTATTTGTTCGTCTTTGCTTTGTTGGGAAAGTTTGGCTTCAAGATTTTCTGTTTCTTCGGGTTTAATTAGGGCATTTTCATGTCGAATTAATTTTCTATTAATTTTATTTAATTGAATTGACGCCTTGCGATCACTTACCCCTGTTTTCATTGTTTCCTGCAACTCCGCAAGTTTGTTTTTAGCTTCAATAAATTCCGGAGTCACTTCTATACGTTCAATCTCAAGCGTAAACTCGTGTATTTCAATCTCTCCTGTTAGAAAGAAACTGCCTTCTGACCTCATATCAAAAACAGGTGGAACAAAGTGTTGGTGATTATTTCTTCCCGCCATTTTTCCTGAGAAAGCTGCCAAATAACCAATTTTGCCTTCCTGATTCTGAACTACCATTACTCCAAACATCTTACCAATAACCAGGCCATTAGTCTTAGAATCTAAACCAAAATTGTGCTCAAAATCAGTCTGATTTAGTAAATATTCTTTCAATTCATCAGCCGCGATGATGCAAAGTGGATGAGGTTCGTAATAAAATGGATAGTTGAACTGTGAGGGCAGCACGATGTGAGAGATCTCCTGTTGGAAAGTTAAGAATTTAGATTTTGGATCTTGCTGTTGCATGGAGGGGCGAAGGTAGGTAAAGAAGGTGAGAAGAAATGTCGAATAACGGTGAGATTGACAGTATTTACATTAAATTTAAAAGGAGGACGATTATTCTATTTAGATTGAGCTTCCCATTTTCTTTAGGCTGGAAACAACTGCTTCAGGAAATGCTTCACCGGTCAGTGGATGTAATAGTAATTCTCGTGTGTGAGTGTCAAATTCTTCTTGTGTTATGAGGCCGTCGTGGTAGTTTGCAACATTGTATATCCAAGGGATCACAGTGGTATAGTTAGGGCTATCCATGTAAGTTCGATCCCGCTCCATAAGTCGGGTTTGACGAACAATACGAATGATTTTCTTGTAATTTTTTAATAGTAAGATTGCCCTGAGATAATAAGTCATGAATAGATGCCAGCGGTGTTCAAATATTTCTGCCTTATACGCATTAAAGAATACATCCCCACTGCTTTCTGCCTGCTTATATAGCTTATTCTCTATCCTGGACATGATCAGGTAAGCGGCGTGACTGATCTTATTGTGATAGTTGCTGTCGCGGCGAGTTTCCTCGGTAGCGAGCAGCAGTATTCGAAGCGCCTCTTCGTGTCTTCCGGCTCGTAACAACACAGCCGCTAAATTATTGATGTAATATAAATAATCATTGTTCCTTTCACGTATTGAAAGATAGCCAAATTCAATTGCCTTGTCAAGTTTGTTTTGACTGGCGAAATAGAGCAATTTTTGACTGTAGAAATTAGCCAGAATGCGCCTCGAATAAAACTTAGAGTTGTTGATCATTGTCTCGAAATAATCGAATTTCTCAGACAGGCGGTCAATCATGCGATAATTGTGTGCGATGAATAGAATCCTGATCCATGCCAACACCCGATTGTATCCATCGAGCCCTTCGTCTTTATAGACAGAATCGAGCCATTGTTCATACACCATGGTATCACCATGCTTTGACTTGTACTGCTCGATAATATCTTCAGTCACCGTATGCATCTTGTCATTCACCATGCGAGCATATTCATAGCTGGTGCGGTGTTTCCTGAGAAATTGATCTACTACTTGAAAAGCATGGTGCCGCATTCTGATCTGAAGAAAATGGCGATAAGACCTACCAATATCATACAATTTCAAGAAACTATAATAGTCAGTGCCCGCCTGGCGAAATAATTTTAAAATATTGCGTTCGATCTTTAAGTCAATATTGTCGGTCATGATCATCCGGTCATAATCACACAACTTGCTGAAAATATTGTCCACATCGATGCGTGCTAATTGATCTTGGCACCAAGTCATCATATAGGAGTATTTCCGACGGTCGAGGCTCTCGTCAAACTTGACATCAGGTGCTGAATGAGTGGCATTACTGTGCAATAACTTAAGAATATTTAATTTTTCCTCATCCTCAAATCGCTGAATATTCATCAAATAAGCGGTCTCATGCGGAAACAACGAATTGGCAAAAAGAATAAACTTATTGAGTCGGGTATTCATAATTTAGAGACTTATACCTCCATCTACTGAAATCGTAGCACCATTGATGTAGGCAGCCATATCCGAACATAAGAACACATAGACATTGGCGATATCGTCAGGCTTGCCTAGGCGGCTGAGTGGCACCTTTGCGGCCATTTTTTCAAGCACCTCAGGTGGCATCGCACTCACCATATCCGTTAGAATGAAACCCGGGGCTACAGCATTTACACGAACTCCCTTTTTGCCGAGTTCCTTGCTAAGAGTCTTTGTCATAGCGATCAACCCGCCTTTGGTGGCTGAGTAATTAGCCTGGCCAAAATTGCCATAGAGGCCCACTACTGAGGAGGCATTGACAATACATCCACTTCCACCCTCCACCATGACTGGAGCAACAGCTTTGATACAATTAAATACACCGGTGAGGTTGACGTCGATTACTGTCTGCCACTGTTCGTCGGTCATCTTGAGTAGGGTCGCATCACGCGTGATTCCGGCATTATTAATGAGAATATCGATATGGCCAAACTTTGACTTGACATCGGCTACCGCTATTGCTATCTCTTCCGGCCGGGTGGTATTCACATGCTGATATATAACTTCTGCACCCCCGGCAGCCAATTCAGCTTGTAGTTCATTGCCGGCGGAATCATTTAGATCCCAAATAGCGACTTTCGCGCCCTCTGCCACAAATTTTCTTACGGTAGCCTTTCCTATACCATTAGCCCCACCCGTTACAATTGCTATTTTATCTAGTAATAATTCCATTTACAAAATATTTATTTTTAAAAAATGTGCTTAACCAAACAAATGTAATATCACGCGCCTTATCTCTTTGTATTTATTTTGATATAAATTTAGTAAAATAAATGAATTGTCTTAAGCTAATTAAATCAATATAATTATATGATATACAGGTTATTAAGAATTATATATGCTAATTGTCATAGATATTTAACATAAATTTATCATTTTTTTTCAGACAAATCTTATCTAATTTCACTCGACATTTAGAAAAAGGTGAATATAGATATAGTAATTGCGACCAGGATTTTGCTCATCGCTTATGCGGCGGTGATGATATTTTTTGTAGTGCGAGGGGCACTTCGCACCCGCTCTATGACTGATTTCGCTATCGGTAACGGATTTTCACCACTTGTAGTTGGTTTGTCACTAGCCGCCAATATTACCAGTGCCGCTACCTTTATCATCAATCCTGGATTTGTGGCTATGTTTGGACTTAGTGCCTTCATAGCCATGTCTGTAATGGTGCCTTTGGGCTTGATGATTTCCTTGATTATATTGAGCAGAAGTTTTCAGAAGCATGGATCAGCCTTCAAGGCGATTAGTTTGGCTCAGTGGGTAAATAAAAGATACAATAGTCCCGCTTACGGCAGATTGATGGCGGTGCTTTCTCTGCTCTTGATCACATTTATAGTGTTAATATGTGTGGGAATGGTGAAGGTCATAGCCCCAGCGTTGCAAGCAAGTGAACTATATGTATTGATAGGATTGGTGGTCTTCGTATTTGGATATACCATGTATGGCGGTGCTAATTCTATGGCTTATACCAATGCCTTTCAGGCCATTGTGATGGGTGTAGTCGCACTGATCCTTATTTTCTCTGGAACGGGTCACTTTGATGGTGGCTTAAGTGCCTTTTGGGGAAAGCTGAACCAAATAGATCCAATGCTTTCTAAAACATTCAATCCTACCAGTCCAATATTCCGTGATTTCTTTGAAGTGATTTTTTGTAATTTTATTATAGGTCTGGCAATAGTTTGTCAACCGCATATCATCACCCGATCTCTAATGTTACGTTCATCGAAAGATATCAACAAATACCTGGCGATTGCAATCGTAGTGGAAATGTTGTTTTTCATGGTTTTGTTTGTAGGCTTATTTGCCCGATTGGACATGCCTGATCTCACACTTGCAGGTAAGAAATTGCCCATGGATGGCATTATGTCTGCTTATGTGCTCGAGCGATTCGATACAGGTGTCGGCTTATTGGTAATATTTGGTTTGTTGTCTGCAGGATTATCTACGCTCGAAGGTTTGGTCCAGTCGGTCAGTACTACTGTTACTAATGATATCATACTTCCCTCCTTTAAATCAGAGATATCTGAGGATCGTAAAAAATTGATCAATCGCGCAGTAATTACGCTACTCGGAGTTATTGCAATAACTGTCAGCTATCGTCAATTGGTAAGCCCAAATCTAAGTGTGGCAATTCTTGGTCAAAATGGTGTATATGCCTTCTTCTCAGCCGCCTTCATGCCTGTACTATTGGGTATTTTCACCAAAAATATTCACAAATCAGTACCTATTGCATCTACTATAGTTGCTGTGATAGTTTATTTTTCTACGTACTATGGTGAACTGAGCTTCTATACCACCGGAATCGTAAGAAATCCAGCTGTTGCTGGGACATATGCCATTTTGGCGCAATATTGGCTGCAGGGATTATGTACCTCTTTACCCGAAATAAAACCAATATCAATAGTCAAAAGATAATAAATGCTTGAGTTTAAGCGCAATGGAGCTATAATTGCTTCCGGAATGGCAGTACCTGACCGGATCGTACCTAACAGTTACTTTAATGAGTTGCTCGGAGAGGATGTGGATACCTGGCTGAGAAATAATGTACAGATCTATAATAGAAGGTGGCTTAGTGATGGTGAATCTATGGCGGATATCATAGAAACTGCCTGCCTACAGGCTATGGAACGTGGTAATATAAAAGCTGAGGAGATCGATCTCCTCATCATAGCTACAGATACTCCTGAATTCGTTTCTCCCGCTACCGCATCGGTCATTCAGGACCGATTAAAGTTGGTCAATGCGGGCACTTTCGACCTGAATGCCGCCTGTTCCGGATTTGTCGCCGCACTGGATACAGCCAGTAAATACATTCAGGCCGACAGCCAGTATCACAATGTAATGGTTGTAGGTGCATATGCCATGAGCCGCTACCTCGATGTAAAAGATAAGAAGACCGCCACCCTGTTTGCAGATGGTGCAGCCGCTGTCATATTAAAGGCGGAAACAGACGGTAGGGGGTTGCTACAAAGTCAGTTGTCAGCTTTGGGCGAATATAATAGTTGGATGGGTATATATGCCGGTGGCAGTGCGCAGCCGGTGACTCGTGAGGTATTGGAGGCAGGTGGTGAAAAACTGCAATTTGTAAAGAAAATACCTACTGAAATAAATCCTGCACGTTGGGAACAAATGATCAGAACATTGTGTGATAGAGAGGGTATCAACGTGAAAGACGTAAGCCATTTCTTTTTCACACAGATCAATATCAATACCATCTGGCAGACTCTGGATGCACTAGAGGTGCCGCGAGAGCGGGCAGCAACAGTGATGCACGAATATGGATATACGGGTTCGGCAGCCATACCCATGGCATTCGACTCTCGATTCAGTAAGCAGGAGATCAAAAGAGGTGAGTTGGCAGTATTCATGGGTTCAGGCGGAGGGTTGGCCTTTGGAGCCGCATTGTTTAGAATGTAATATTCAATTAATTATCATGTCGCAATATAGATTAGACTGGTTTACAAAGTGGGCGGTATATCGTCCCGAGAAGCCTGCGATCAAGGATCAGCAGACGGGTGAGGTATTGAACTACAGGCAACTGAATAACTCTGGAAACCACCTGGCGCTATGGTTTGAGTCACTAGGATACAAGAAAGGCGATCGGATCGCAGTGTTGGCAGAATTTTGCCTGGAATACATAGCTTTATATGCGGCTGCACAGAAATCAGGAATAGTGCTGGTACCATTAAACTACCGGCTGTCTGCGACTGAGTTGGAATATATTTTGGGTGAAGCTCAGCCAGGATGCATTTTATATGAAGATAAATTTAGCCATCTTTTAATATATAAGGAAAAGATCAAGCCGCTGACGGACATCAGAAATCATTGGAATTTTGATGAACTGATTCCGGCCTTTAACGGAGATGTAGTGGAAGATGATGCCTTGCTGATTTTATATACTTCCGGTTCTTCCGGACTGCCAAAAGGAGTGCTGTATACTCACAAAATGACCTTTTGGAACAGTATCAATACGGCTATGTCGCTCGTCATCAACTCCAATACACATACTATCAACGTGATGCCGCCTTTTCATACGGGTGGATGGAACGTGCTATTGGCTCCCATTCTACATCATGGCGGCTATGTTTGTATGGTGAAAAAATTCGACCCTTATCTGGTCAATGAATTGATGAGCAGTGAGTCAGTAACTGTCTTTATGGGCGTCCCTACAATGCTCCATATGATGGCGCAGCAAGATAATTTTACTCATTCAAATTTTGACACATTGCTTTACATCATCGTGGGTGGAGAGCCGATGCCTATACCGTTGATCGAGCAGTATGATGTGCTAGGAGTAGCCATTCGTCAGGGTTATGGAATGACCGAAGTGGGCCCCAATCTGACTTCACTACCAGAGCAAGATGCGATACGTAAAAAAGGCTCGATAGGTTGGCCAAATTTCTATGTAGATATTCGGGTAATCAAAGATGACGGCACGGATGCTAATATAGATGAAACCGGAGAATTATGGCTCAAAGGACCGATGGTGATGCCGGCATATTGGAATAATAAGGAATTGACAGAAATGGCATTTTCTCCTGATGGTCAATGGTTTAAAAGCGGAGATCTGGTGCGCAGAGATGACGAAGGTTACATCTTTGTGGTAGACCGGCTTAAGAATATGTACATCAGCGGTGGCGAAAATGTTTATCCGGCAGAGATAGAAAGAGTCATTAATACTATCGAAGGCGTTTCCGAAAGTGTGGTTATAGGTGTCAAAGATGCAAAATGGGGCGAAGTCGGAAAGGCCATCATTGCCTGGAGACCTGGAGCAAATATTCCGTCAGATGAAAGGATAAGGGACAATATTGCCACTCAGTTGGCAAAGTTCAAAATACCTAAATATTTTATGTCATTGGAAGAGTTGCCCAAGAATGATGCGGGCAAACTGGACAGGGCTAAATTGAAAAAACTTTATTCATAATATTTATTATAAATCTAAAATTATTAATCAGATGAAATTTTTTAAGTTATTTGGAATGCTGATGATTTCAGCAACATTGATGTTGACTTCTTGTGGAAAAGATGAAAACAATGGTACTTGCAGCGATGGTATCAAAAACCAGGATGAAACCGATATCGACTGCGGTGGCGCATGCCAAGCATGTATCGTAGGACTTCAGGGCAAATGGAAATCTTATCCGGTGGCTCCTATTCTGACTTCTTTTGCTGATTCAATTGTTGCAGAATTTAAGACCAACAGTACCTATTTGGTAAAATCTTACAAAGATGGACTAGCTACAGATCTTGTAGGTACTTATGTACAAACTGCTTCAGGTGTTGGTAATATCTGGACAATTACAGTAAATCAAACTTCTCCTTCTACTTTAACTTCAGAAGGTATTTTTGAAGTATCAGCAGATCGCAAGTCAATGAAATATGAAGTGGCACAGACCACTCCACCTATTGCAGGTGTAACACCTCCGACAGCAGTCGGCGGATTGGGTTCTACTTCAGGTGGTGCCTTCGGTCAGGCTAACGTTCAGAATTACACTGCTAAGTAATACAAGTAATAATAAAAGGTCGGAGCCTATGGTGGCCGGCCTTTTATTTATTTTATTTTCGAAATTATCACTTTAACTAATTTCTGACTCACTATGACACGTTTAGTCTTGATTTTTACTGTTTTTTGCCTGACATTGAAGACCTTTGGGCAGAATGTGGGGATAAACAATACCCCATTCGACAAAACAACCCCGGCCAAGGCCAATAAAGACCTACAGGTATATATCTACGCGTACCAACAATTCGTGGCGCAGAATTACTACCCTGAAAGTGATTTTCTAAAGGGACAGATTGTAGGGCGGCTCTTCGGCGGCAATACAACACAAACCTCAGATTCACTAACTTCTATGTATGCAGAGCAGCGCGCCATTCCTTTCTTCGTGTATACACCAAAAATATTTGATGGCAAAGCAATAATTCGAGCCTCATTCGAAATCGACTGGACCTGGGGCGATGTAAATTATGGTGTCGGTGGCAATGCGGGTTCAGCTATATCTGGTGATCAGGTTAACCTTCAGACCCAGAACCTTGAGGTCGAATATAGACCGGGCAATGGCTGGGCGATCAATGCCGGCCTTCAACGGATGTTTGACACACCAAATGATCCTTACCGGACTCTCTTTGATAAATTTACCACGACAGCATACAGACTGGCCTATTGGGGTACAGACGGAGTGGGAGTGTCGGTACGGAAGGATGCAGATCTATACAAGATCAAAGGCGGTTATTATAAACTATATGAAAATAATGTAGAGCTCAATGATGATGTCACATTGATGGAGCTTTCAGGGCAATACAACCTTTCTCCGAAATGGAATGCAGGTGCTTCTGCTTATTATGTGCGCGACCGATCCAATGGAAAGGGAGGAATCAGTATACTTGGACAAGGTCCGGCAAGCCAGTTGGCCAATTACAACGGTACTTATCGTTTTCCTCTCTCACCGGATCCATTTCACTGTGACGTGGTCTGGCTCGGAGGCTTCTTCGGTCGAAATGAAGATATGATGCTCGACAGATGGTTCACCACAGGATTTGTAAATGCGAATCTCGGCTCAATTACTCAAAAAGCAGTAGGTGAAACAAACTATAAAAAAACAGTTTCCATCAGTGGAATAGCTGCGAATATTCGCAGTGGTTATCGCTATGGACAGACTACAGGAGATGCTATCACAGCGGATTTGGTTTATACCTCAGGCAATAAAGACGGCATCTCGGATGGCAAATATACCGGTGTCATGACCGGCAATACCTGGGGGAGCCCGGGAGGAATCTTTATAGGTCATGGTGCCTATCTTCTATTTCCGCACGGCAATGTAGTCAATCGTTTCATGGCTGCAGTTACCGACCTGTCTAATGTGGGATATGGTATCACTGGTGGCACCATCAATGTATCCAAAGACCTCATTCCAAACAAACTGCACGCTAAAGTGGGTGGTGCTTTTGGTTTGTCAAACATCACACCTGCCAAAGGCGGAAATATTATCGGGTATGAAGGTAATGCCAAATTGAGTTATGACCTGGGTCCATTCATGAGTATCGAAGCTCATGGTGCTTATCTTGCACTAGGCAATTTCTACGATAGCCCTTCAGTAAATGGCAATAAGTCGAGCCGTCCGGTCAATCCATGGACAGCTTTTACTTGCTTTAAATGGTTAATTTTTTAATAAGCTAACACATGAACAGATTAATATCCGTCGCAATCATTGCGCTCTTAATATCCGCCTGTAAAACCACTAAACTTCCCAAGGTAACCTCCATGGATCAGCTCAAATACGGTACAGAAGTGCAGCGAATGTCGCTATCAGATGACATAGAGATAGCTTATACTCAGAAGGGTAGTGGAACTCCGCTTTTATTTATCCATGGACTCGGCAGTTATCTGCCTGCATGGAACAAGAACGTGGCGGCGCTCTCTGATCATTATGATTGTATCGCAGTGGACTTGCCGGGTTATGGCCACTCATCGAAGGGCAATTATGAAGGGTCTATGACCTTCTATGCAGGAGTGCTGAAAGAATTTCTTGAGAAAAAAGGGATCCGGCACATCGTCGTAGCAGGTCACTCCATGGGCGGACAGATCGCCATGACAATGGCATTGCAATATCCCGAACTGGTGGATAAGTTGATCTTACTCGCACCTGCCGGCTTTGAAGTTTTCAATAAAGGTCAGCGGCAATGGTTTCGCGATGTAATGACAGTGGATGGTGTGCGCCTCACCACAGTGGAGCAGATCCGTAATAACTATGCGTACAATTTTTACAATATGCCGAAGGATGCGGAGTTTATGGTCAATGACCGCATTGCAATACGATCGGCGGATGATTTTATTCCATACTGCTACATGATTACCAAGAATGTAAAGGGGATGGTTGATCAGCCGATCTTTGATTTCATGCCTCAGATCAAGCAACCTGTATTGGCCATCTATGGTGAAAATGATAACTTGATTCCGAACCGCTACCTGAATGGCGGACGTACCAAAGATTTTGCAGAGAAGGGGATAGCACAATTTCCCAATGGGAAATTAGTCATGATTCCCAAGGCCGGACATTTTGTACAATGGGAAAAGGCGGATGAGGTGAATAAGTTGATCCGAGAATTCTTGAAATAAAGTTAGGCAGACAAAGGTTTATTAATTTATTTGTTTTCTAAATTTGAAAGTGATTTCATAGAGGGGAAGTATATTGGGGAGATATAGAAGTATAGATCGTCAAATGAGAATGGCTTTATTCAATTTTAATTTATCCCGGAACTAAAGAGAGGTGTCAGAGGGATATTAATCTTTGATTAAAATTTAGTGCTAGAAATATAATTGCGTGATTCGGCAACTATAAGGTGTTACATCAACTAGCTATTACTGATTACTGATTACTGATTACTGATTACTGATTACCCATTTTCTCCACCACTTACCTTTGATTGTATTTGGCCATATATCTCTCATTTAACTCCTTCTGCTTATTGTCCAGATCAACCATTCTACCCTGAATATAAGCTGACTCAACCAATGCTTGACGCATATCCATAATGTCGCCTTTAGTAATAATGAAGGTAGCATCCTTTCCTGCAGCCAGAGACCCAACTCTATCATCGACACCAAGAATTTTAGCCGGATTCAAAGTTACTGACTCCAATGCCTGTTCTTTGCTGATGCCAAAAGGAACTGCCTGGCCAGCCTGAAAACCAAGATTGCGGGTTTGCCAGAAACCTTCCACCGAAATGGCATATAAGATACCGGCATCCTGAAGTTTGGAAGGAAGATCGAACCCTTCATCCACAGGAGCATCTTCAGTCGTGGGAAGTCTTTGGGTGTTGACAAGTACGACAGGAATTTTCTCTTTGGCTAAAAGATCTAATACTGATGCAGCGCCTGAAGCACCGACGAGCACGCCTTTTAAGTTAAATTTTTTGATAAAAAATACTGCATCCTGGATATTACTTGCGTTATCTACATGAATGAAAAATCTTGTATTTCCCTTGATACAATTATATAAAGCTTCCAGCATCAGGTTTTTTTCAGGATCTTTCGTCCCTCCGTAAGTCATAGCCTGATTAAAATAGGAAGCCATTTCATCCATCTGTTTTTTATATCTTTCCTTTGCTTCCTTGTCATTTGTATTTTGGCGCCATCTACCACCGATACTTGGCCAATTGATATGAATGCCTGCATCATCCTGAATGACTGCATCTTCCCAATTCCAGGCATCTAGTTGCACCAATGCTGAACGACCCGATATAATACCACCCTGAGGCGTTGTTTCGGCCATAAGAATACCATTAGACCTAACTGTTGGGATCACCTTCGAGTCAGTATTGTAAGCAATTAAGGCACGAACATTGGGTGTATAGGATCCTACTTCACTAAAGTCATTTGTAGCTTCTACAGCTTCAATTTCTGTTAAGCCTAGTTGAGTGTTCATGGCGATCAAGCCCGGATAGATTTGTTTGCCTTTTGCATCGACTTTTGTCCAGTTGGTCATTTCGCCGGGTAGATCCGAAGACTTCCCGACAAATGCAATTTTTTTGTCCTTTACAGCCAATATGCCATTCTCGATCACTTTTCCATCACCTGTATGAATGGTGGCACTCGTGAAGAGGATTGACTGCGAGGTAAATGACTTTGGTCCTGTTTGGCCAACAGCATTGCTGAACCAAATGAAGGAAATGAATAATAATAAAAAAATACGCATTACAAATGTTTTTTGAACAATTGAGTAAAGCTAAGAAATTTTAAAAGTAAAAAAAGTCATGGGCCGTATTTTAATTGATTATATGAAGTAATGTATCCGAAAATGAAAGACAGCCCTGTTCATTATTAAAAAGTAAAATTGTAATCTTATTGTGAAGGTTAATCAGGCGGGCATTAAAAAAAGGAGAAGCCAAATGGACCTCTCCTCATTAAATCAAATGTTATTTTTAGATTATTAATTCATTTTTCCACCATCTAATTCATCCTGATATTTTTTTAATTCAGACCATTTGTCATCTACCATTAGTTGACATTGTTTAGGCCAAGTGCCCGGATCGTGCATTGCAAACTGGTCTCCTGCCCCGTCAAGGATGCTTTTTAAAGTGGCGGCATCCGCACCGGCTACTGATGCCCAGGTATTGTACCCTGCATCATTAAACACCTTTTCTATAACAGGACCGATTCCTTCTACTAATTTTAAATCGTCTTTTACAATTTTTGCACCAAAAAATGCACTGATTGCTTTATAGAATCTTGTGTAATTATCACCTTCTGTGGTAGATGTAGCTATCGTTTCAGCAGCTAATCCCATAGCCGGAACTTCAACAATTTTTTCGTTCGCAGGTTTTTTGGCGGCAATATCAAGGGACGCTTTTAACTGTCCAATCTCTAATTCGGCCTTCTTAAGTTTCTCGCCATTTTCTGCTGCGATATTATAGTCTGACTGAAGAGATGAATATCGACCATCCAATGAATTATATTTTGTAGTTGAATCACTAACATACGCGTTGTGTTTACTATTCAGTTCATCATGTGTGATATGTAACTCCGCCAATTCTCTTTTTTCACGCCCAAAGAGATGTTTAAGCAACCATCCCAACAGGAAGGCACCCAACATAAATAGCAGCATTGGCAGCAGACAACTAAGGTTTAAATCTAATAAAATTAATATTTTCATTTTCCGAGTTTTTATAGTTTATATTTATTTGATTTGGATTATCACACGTCTGTTATCAGCGCGTCCTTCCTGAGTGGCATTGTCAGATATTGGCTCTGTGTCACCTTTTCCTTCAGTAGAAATTCTGTTCTTGTCAATTCCATTTTTGATCAATTCTGAACTGACAAAATTTGCCCTGTCTAAGGATAATTTGCGGTTATTTTCAGGTTTACCTACATTGTCTGTATGTCCTGTTACTACCAGATTCACATCTGTGTGTGAAGCTAAATAGCTCTTTGCTTTTCTGAGGTATTTTTCAAGACTGTCATCAACTTTCAGCGAAACCTTCCCGGTATTAAAATAGACTGTTCTAGGCCCCAGCAAATCATCTACTGCGGGTTTGTCAATTGTTTCTGCAATTACCTGATCTCCGGAAATATCGAAACTTACACCACCAACCAGAGTATCTGCAGGATAAAAAGTAAGATCGTCCGCCAATACACCATCTGTAGTAATAACATTTGGAGAAAGGCCTCTCGCTACTAATTGTTTTTTAAGTTCTTCAGCTCTTGCCACGCCCAGATTCGGAAATGTGGTAGTATTTTGTTCTTCCGAGCTATATCGTCCGGTTATTTTAAATGATTTCCCCGGATTAAGTTTTGAATAAAGTGCCAGACTATCCATGACATATTTTACACCATTGTCAAACACAGGTAAAAAATTTGATTTACCAAACTTAATATTGCCAGGTGGATTAAAGTTCCAACTACCATCGCTAATAGAAAGGGATGGCAGATTCGGCGTTACTCCAGTTGGAATTTCTGATACTTTGTCGGTACAACATCCTGAACAATCAGAACAATGATACCACCAAAGACCAACGAAAAACCATAGAAATGTCAGTAACCAGAAAAATGGTTTTGTTAATCGCATAGTTTATAAATTTAAAAATTAAAAAATTACATCCTGGGTAGAAAAAAGGATTTGATGTAAGTCAAGTAAATATAAGCAATTCAAAGAGAAAATTCAACAAATTTTATTGCCTCCTTCATAAAAAGCTATCTTTGCGCGTTATTTACAACTATGAGAAGATCTCTTGCTTTTTACTTTTGTTTGTTTGCATTGGCATTATTGTCAGCATGCGCTCATCCTGGAGTACTTACTGGCGGAGATAAGGATGCGACGCCTCCCCGACTTTCTAAAGAGCGCAGCACTCCCAATTTTCAAACAAATTTTAAAAAACAACCACTGGAATTTGAGTTCGACGAATTCATCCTGTTGGACAAAGCAGACCAACAAGTACTTATCTCCCCGCCTCTTGAGTTCCGGCCTAAAATCTCAATAAAAGACAAAACCGTTTTATTCAAATTCGATGATAGCGAGGTCTTAAAGGAAAATACTACCTATGTCATAAATTTTGGTGAATCGGTGAAGGATTATACGGAAGGAAATATAGTGCCTGACTTTCAATTTGTATTTAGTACCTCATCCGTTGTCGATTCATTGCAACTTTCAGCGAAAGTTTACAATGCGGATGAAGCTAAACCTGCCGAAAAAACAGTGCTGATGCTGTACTCAGATCTTTCTGATTCAGCAGTGTACAAAAGTAAACCTGACTATGCCGCACGAACTGATAAAAGCGGTGATGTCACACTTAAATATGTAAAGGCAGGTACATATCAAGTCGTTGCTCTAAAAGATGAAAACTTAAACTATAAATACGACCTTACCAATGAAAAGGCAGGTTTTGTAAAAGAACCTATAACCTTGCCTTATTCGGGCGAACCTTTAGCCATCAGTATTTTTGCAAAAGAACCTGCTGTCAGGATCACAAGCATAGATAGTTCTTCCAATCAAAGAATCAGACTAATAATGGAGCCAGCTTCGGCTGGAGTCACTGTGGAACAACTGAATAAAAATGATGGTTCAGTAATAGAAATTAACAGTAAAAACATAGATATATATTACGGGGATACTTTGCGCAAAGCAGCCTTTATCGTTGCCAGACCTGGCTTCAAAGCTGATACAATTCAACATCAACTCTCAAAGAAAATAGGTAATCGTAAATTTAGAATTGCAGAAGAACAGCCAGACATAAAACCACTTCCTTTTACACCAGATAAAGATGTGGTGATCCGATTCAATACGAGAGTTAAAAATTTGGACAGCGATCTCATTCAGTTAATAAAAACAGGAAGTAAAACACCCGTTCCATTTAATATAAGTGCAGACAGTGCCAATGCCAGATTCATTAATGTATCCTCAAAATGGATCAGTGATACTTCTTACACAATGATTTTTGCGCCGAATGCTATCCTAGATTATGTTGGCAATACGAATGATTCAATGAACGTTAATTTCAAAATAACAGATCCGGCTACCCTTGGCTCAATATCATTAATGATTGATAGCCTTGATGCAAACTATAATTATAGCATACAACTGGCTAAGGGCAATGAGCTTTTACAAAAATGGATCGTAAAAGGTCAGACCACCTTTAAAACTGAAATTAACGGACTTCCTGCAGATACGTATCAAATCAATATTCTGGAAGATAGAAATAAAAATGGCAAAATAGACAAGGGAAGTTTTGAGAAAAAAGAGCTTCCAGAAAATATTTACACTAAAAAATTGGAACAATTGCGACAAAACTGGAGTCTTGATGTTGTAATAAACATGAGCGAGTTTCAGAAATAATTGTTAGGTGTTAATTATTAATTATTATTTTATGGGAAAAATTACATATTTTACGAATATCCCCTTTGGAGGGGGCCAAGGGGGTGGACCCTCCTCACCTTCTCACATCTTCTCATTCTCACATTCTCACCCCATAACCCCCTCACTTTCTAACCTTCATACATGAAACTAATAGCGCGAGACTTAATGAAAATGTACGGCAAACGCCAGGTAGTAAAGGGTGTTTCTGTAGAAGTAGAACAGGGAGAGATCGTTGGCTTACTCGGACCTAACGGTGCAGGTAAAACAACTTCTTTTTATATGATAGTAGGTTTTATCAAGCCCAATGCAGGAAAAGTGTATCTGGAGGAAGAAGAAATAACACATTTACCCATGTACAAAAGGGCTCAAAAAGGAATTGGATATTTACCACAAGAAGCTTCCGTATTCAGGAAGCTTACTGTAGAAGACAATATCAAGGCGGTTCTCGAGATGATGCCCCTCAGTAAAACCGAACAAAGGGACAAACTTGAATCACTTTTGGATGAGTTTGGATTAAACAAAGTAAGAAGTAGCAATGGAGATACGCTGAGCGGAGGTGAACGTCGTCGATGCGAGATAGCCCGTGCATTGGCCACCAATCCAAAGTTTATATTACTGGATGAACCATTTGCCGGTATCGATCCAATAGCAGTGGAAGATATTCAATATATCGTGGCCAAATTGAGAACCAAAAACATTGGCATCCTCATCACAGACCACAATGTGCAGGAGACACTTTCAATCACTGACAGGTCTTATCTGATGTTTGAAGGAAATATCTTGAAGGCCGGGACAGCCGAAGAGTTGGCAGCGGATGAACAAGTAAGAAAAGTTTATTTAGGCCAAAGTTTTGAATTACGTAAAAAAGTCATCGATCTGGATGTTAAAAAAGAAATGAGGGAGGGTATTTAATGAAGATTTTTTCTTACTTAATTTTGGCGGTATTTTTTTTATCCTCTTGTTCTAAAAATGAGGGTAAATTTCTTCCTGGTGAGAAATACACCATTGACACGATTATGTACAGAGAATATAGAAAAATAGACTCCATCGTAAAAATAGACTGTGAAAAGATTTCTGAACAGCTTTTCAGGTCTTCATATGACAGTTTATTAAGGCTTAGGGTAAAAGATATTTCTTCAATCAAAGGTCCTGGAATTCCACCCAAAGAAAACAACTTTCCGAAGGCGGTAGAAGCATTGAAAAGAGCAGAAAAGAAGCAAAAATGAAGGCAATAATATCTACAGTTTTGATTTGCTTGATTGGAGTGTTAAGCTTTTTATTATGGTCATCAGCAGCCGACCCTGTTAAGATAATACCTTTATCCAAAGCGGCTTTAGAAGAAATTGAAGCGCGAAAAATTTTATATAAAAAAAGAAAAATAGATGAATGCAGATCCATTGCTCTGGACCGAGCTGCTGCAATGGTAGATTCTGCTTTATTAGAGCAAGCGCTCTTCATTGGTGCCGACACTTTGACCAGGCCCGAACGTCCCGATAGACCCTTTGCGGAGTCCTTTTCTTCCAATATTGAAAATATTCCTATCAAACCCTTTTTAAAAAGACGTGATTTTGTGAGTCCCTTCCAAAAAAAGGATACCTTTGCACTAGATTCCCTAAAATTAAGGGACAGCATTAAAATTAAATAGAAAAGGCTTACGCATTTCCGGAATAGGAACCCTTATTTTTTCGAATATCCTTACTGCCTTTTTATCAACAACTTTTACATGGAAATAACCACATTTGCAGAATTGAACCTTGATGAGGGTCTTCTCAAAGCATTAGTAGCAATAGATTACACTATACCATCTCCCATTCAGGCAAAAGCCATTCCTGTAGCATTGACAGGTGTCGACATAATAGGTCAGGCACAGACAGGTACAGGAAAGACTGCTGCGTTCGGTATACCGATGATCCAGAATATATCCAAAGACGGACGTTATACCAAAGGACTTGTCCTCTGTCCTACACGCGAACTTTGTATTCAGGTCACAAACGAATTAAAAAAACTTGCCCATTACACTAAAAATGTTACTGTCTTTGCCATCTATGGTGGTGATCCGATCACACCGCAGATCAGAGCATTGAGAGCAGGCGTAGACATAGTAGTAGGTACTCCGGGTAGGGTTATGGATCATATCGGACGAGGTACTTTACAACTGGACCAATTGGAAATGTTGGCTTTGGATGAGGCGGATGAAATGTTAAACATGGGATTCCGTGAGGACCTTGAACACATATTGACCTCCGTACCGGAAGAGAGACAGACGATCCTGTTTTCAGCTACTATGCCGAAAGCGATAATGGACATCACACATATCTATCAGAAAAACCCTCAGCTGATCAAGGTAACACCGGCTCAACTTACTGCCATTAATGTAGAGCAATTTTTCATTGATACTGATATGAAGTCCAGGTTGAAAGCCCTGATCTTTCTATTGAGTCAGGATGATTATTCGCAGGCCATTGTGTTCTGTAATACGAAAGCGAAGGTGGATGAATTGTCAAATGAATTGGCAGAAAATCAGATTAAAAATGATGTACTTCATGGTGATCTGAGTCAAGAGAAAAGAAATAGAATTTTGAATAAATTCCGCAAAGGAGAATTCAAAGTACTTGTCGCTACAGATGTTGCAGCAAGAGGTATAGATGTACCGAATGTAGATCTTGTATGTAATTACGATATTTCATTTGACCCTGAATATTATGTGCATCGTGTAGGTCGCACAGGTCGTGCAGGTAAAGAAGGTAAGGCTTACAGCTTTGTGGCAGGTGCACGTGATAAAAGACTTTTAAGACAGATAGAAGATTTTGCTAAGGTGCGCGTTGAAAAGTACAAGTTGCCGGAAGCAAAAGACGTTGCAAAACTTGAAGTTGAAAAACTAAAAAGACAGGTGATAGCAATTATAGAAGCTAACCAGGAGAAATTTTATATTGATATAGCTAAAGATCTAATCCCGGAAGGTGCTTCAGAAACTCAGGTGCTCGCAGCCCTGATGGTTAAGTTGATGCCACCATCCAAACATGATTGGATGAAGCCTTCAGGCGGCAACAACCCATATAATAGAGGAGAAGGTGGCGGAGGTAGAGACCGTGACCGTGGTGATAGAGGTGATAGGGGTGATAGGGGTGACAGGGGTGATAGAGGCGGACGCGGTGATGGCGGAGGTCGAGATCGTGGCAGAGGTGGATATGAAGGTGGTGGACGTGATGATAGACGTTCAGGAGGAAGACGTGATGACAGACCATCAGGTGGAGAACGCAGATATAGCGGCGGTTCTGAAAGAAGTTTCGGAGGTGGATCTGACAGGGGGGGTGATAGAGATAGAGGAGGTGACAGAGATAGAGGAGGTGACAGAGATAGAGGAGGTGACAGAGGTTTTGCAGGAAGGTCTGAGAGATCTGACAGCAGACCGGGCGGCGAGAGAAGAGTATTTGATAGAGACAACAAGCCGGGTGGCGAAAGAAGATCATTCGATCGACCTGCAGGGGGAGATAGAAAATATGGAAGCGACAAGCCAAGATTTGGCGATGATAAACCAAGATATGGTTCCGATCGTCCAAAGTTTGGTGATGATCGCCCTAAAAAGTTCGGCGATGACCGTCCAAAATTTGGTGACAAGGGCCGTGACTTCAAAAAAGATGACGGATTCTCTGAAAAGAAAAAACCGGCATCTTCTGACAAGGAACCATCTTTGGAAGACATCTTGGTAGGCTTGGGCATTGAGTCTAATGGCAAACGTAAAGATAAAGGAGGCAAGGACTTTGGAAGCAAGAAGAAATTTGGCAATGAAGAATCCGGCAAAAAAGAAGGATTTTATTCTGCTTTTACGAAAGACGAACCTAAAAGAGAAGATTTCAAAAAAGCTGCTCCAAAACGGGAGATTGCTGTAGAGGAAAAGCCAAAAGCTGTTCGCGCTAAAAAAGCGGATGTTGCACCTGAGGTGAAGCCAAAGGTGACAAGAGCTAAGAAGGAAGAGGCTCCTGCAGCTCCGGCTCCAAAACCACGTGCAAAAAAAGCTGACGCTCCTGCAGAATTAAAACCAAAAGCAGTTCGTGCTAAAAAAGTTGAGGCAGCCCCTGAAGTGAAGCCGAAAGCAACACGTGCTAAGAAAGCGGATGCTCCTGCAGAAGCCAAACCAAAAGTAACGAGAGCAAAGAAAAAGGAATAAAAAAAGCTTTTAGCTATATTCTTTTAAAATATGAAGAGTTAAAAAGAATGAGTTTAAAGCTCATTTTTCTTAACTCTTTTTTTTGTGGGATATTTGTCTGAATCACGCTTGCCTGCTGATAAAGGCGGGGATTGGTTTGATTACACCGATGGCACTGATTTTTACTAATAAATTTGAAAGTTGTACACCAATCAGAATTATCAATCTATTACAAATAACCCTACGTTACAAAAGTATGATGCCACAACAGTTTTCTGCTGTGGTCAGCGCTGAATAAAATAGCTCCCCCTTGGCCCCCGCCTCTTCAGTCGGGCAAGCCTTGAAAGGGGGAAATCCGGTTAGCCTCATATTTGATTTTCTTTTTGATAGTTTTTCAATAAATCATAATTATCAAGTTATACAGAACTACCCTATGGGCTAAAAGTATGATGCCACAACGATTTCCCCCTCTTGAGGGGGCCAAGGGGGAGTCTTCTAATAAAAAGTATTTATTCAGAGAATGCAAATGTACTTCTGCGATGATAGAAATAGTAATCCCCCTCTCACCTTACCGTCAACTCATTCTTAAGCGTGATCGTCTGATACGATATCGTTTTTTTAGTTTCCAGAATAGAAAGCAATAATTCCGCCGCCTGAGTACCCACGCTGGTACCAGTCTGTGACTGTTGACCTTGCGAAGACTTAATATCATAAATATTTTCAATGACCAGGCTAAAAATTGCGAAGCATCGAAGCTTTTGATTTTAGGAAAAATTTAATATCAACTTAAGGCATTGTCACCATTTTCAAACTGGCGCCAGCCTGTGCCATAGTGAGTTTTGAAAAAAATACCTTGAAAAATATTAAAAATATAGGGTGAGTTTCTTGTTAAGCGCTAAATAAAGTTAATTTAAAGGCTGGAGTGAATAGTTTTATACTGAACAAAGGTACTTATTTGATCAAAATTATTCGGTCAAAATGTCAATCGATGCGTTTCTATACATTACAATTTGGTTAATTAAATAATCACATCCTACAACAAATGCAACATGTATCCTGAAGACTTATACACAATAGAAATTACAAATGATTTCATCAAGGTCACCCATCCTCAGGAAAATGACAAAACAGTACTATGGGACAATATAACTGAAATTCATATACAGACTACAGATGAAGGTCCATTCCGTCCTGATGTCTGGTTAGTATTGATCGGCTTAGATACCTATTGTAGGATACCTCAAGGCAATAAGTCATATGATGTTATATATGAACGTGTATCTAAATGGGATGGATTTAATTTTGAGGCTTATATTGAATCTATGTCCAGTACAGAAAATGCAATCTTTTTGATATGGAAAGCAGACCTTAATTAACTAAAGTTTCGGCGGTATAAATATATTCCAAAAGACATGTTATTACTCAATCTAAGGTAGAAATTAGAAATTAGAAGTCAGAAGCTTGCCCGACAAAGTGCAACGACGGCGGGGATACTTCGATGGTTGAGCCCATCAAATAAAACCATTTAAATAATTCAATGAAAATCGAATTATTTAATGTTGTTAAATAAAGGATTCCGATTCGGATAAATTATTCGCTGTATTGGCAATTTCTATTATTATAATAAAAAAATCCCGATTTCTGCCATAGCAAAAACCGGGATCAATTATTCTTATTCAGGTTCAAATCAAGTAAACCTGATCTCGTCCTCTGCAGTATCGTAAAAACGATACTCTGTCAAAGCAAAATTGGAATCCTGCCTAATAGTGACCCATTTTTTGTGTTTCATATACCATCTCATCTTAATGCTTGGAAGTCCTTTGGTGAGGAAGGCATGCACATAAGGATGGACTGTCAAATGCACCTTAGAGATCGATTTGTTTGCCAAAAGATATACCAGATCTCTCTCTATCTCGTCCGTAAGCAGAATCGTAGGCTGAACCTTGCCACTTCCATTACATGTGGGGCAAGTTTCATCTGTATTGATCGTGACTACTTGTCTTACACGTTCTCTCGTGATTTGCATGAGACCAAACTTACTCAATGGTAATATTGTATGCTGAGCACGATCTTTCTCCATGAGTTCGATCATGCGACTGTTCAACACTTTTTTGTGATCCAGGCTTTTCATGTCGATAAAGTCGATTATGATCAGTCCGCCGATGTCTCTAAGTCTTAATTGTCTGGAGATTTCTTCAGCTGCTTCCATGTTGACAGTCAGTGAGGTATTATTCATCTCTGACTTGGACATCTTGGGACCACTATTGACATC
The DNA here is from genome assembly GCA_016711705.1 of Candidatus Brachybacter algidus. Taxonomy (GTDB): domain Bacteria; phylum Bacteroidota; class Bacteroidia; order Chitinophagales; family Saprospiraceae; genus Parvibacillus; species Parvibacillus algidus. The sequence goes on from JADJSK010000016.1 coordinate 40,927, forward strand.
TATGACATGCATGGCCTCAGTATGCTCTATGACAAGATATGCACCACTGTTCATGGTGGCTGTCTTCCCAAACGAAGCTTTAATCTGCTTATTGATGCCGTAGTGTTCAAAAATGGCTGCCTTGCCGGTGTAATGCTCTACGATCTTAACTTTATCGGGTGCGATTGCAGTCATGAAAGTCTTGACATTATTATAAATTTCCTTGTCATTGACTACGATGTGCTGATAGTCATTAGTAAGGAAATCTCTTATAAGAGACGTGGTCTTGTCTGCTTCACTTAGTATTTTCTGAGGGCCATTGGCTTCCTTCAGACTTTCTTCCATGTCATTCCATTTCTGCGCAAGACCATTGATCTCATCATGGAGGTCAGCAACCTTTCTCCCTTCTGCGGCAGTTCTGGCAATGATGCCAAAATTTTTAGGTTTGATACTTTCAATCAGTAATTGAAGTCTTTTCCTTTCATCAACATTGACGATCTTTTTGGAGATTGTAACAGCATTTGAGAAAGGGGTTAAAACAAGATATCTACCCGGTATAGTGATCTCACAACTTAATCTTGGACCTTTCGTAGAGATAGGTTCCTTGAGGATCTGCACCAGCATCATGGTCCTTTTGTCCATGACGTCCTGTATCTTGCCATTCTTATGGATCTCTTTAGTAAGATCCATGGTATGAATGGAGTAACCAGGAGACTTATTAGTGATCTCTTTGGTATATTCTATAACAGAAGGAAGTTTGGGTCCAAGGTCAGTGTAATGCAAAAATGCATCTTTTCTGCTCCCTATATCCAGAAATGCAGCATTGAGTCCCGCCATCAGTTTATTTACTCTGGCAAGGTATATATCCCCAACATTAAAAGAATTACTCGTCTTTTGCCTATGAATTTCAACAAGTTTATTGTTTTCAACTAAGGCTATTTCAACTTCAGAAGGCAAAGAATTAATAATCAGCTCTTTATTCACAGTCTGATTGTTTTAAAAGAATAAAACAGCGCTTAATGTGTATACATCTCAACAATAACAGTTATGATATTGTAACGACTAACATTAAGCGCTGCATAAAATTATTTACCTACCGGTTCTTTTTCTTATGACGGTTTTTTCTCAATCTTTTTTTCCTCTTGTGGGTTGCAATCTTGTGTCTTTTACGTTTTTTACCGCAAGGCATACTCGTATTTTTTTTTGTTAATAATATTATTTAATGCTCTCTGAATTAGCCTTTTTGATTACAAAGTTTTGCAATCTCATGTGCTTTTTCATGTTGACCGGCACCTTCATAAGCCATGCTAAGCAGGCAAGGTGTCTCTCTATTTTTTGGATCTAATTGATAAGACTTTTCCAATCTGGTGATCGCCTTATCCCATTGACCTGTTTTGATAGCCAGTTCACCCAAAGTATTCATCACTGTGATATTCTCTGGTTCGCTTTTGCTCATATCCAATAGCATCATTATGCCCTTCATCGGATTATCCTTTGGTGGCGATTCCGCATATATGGTTGCTAGATTGACACGGTGGTTTGTTTCTTTTGGGTCGAGCGAGATAGCATTTTCGAAAGCTTTTACAGCTCTTCCAACGCAGAATTCCCTCTCTTTCCCCTCCGGCAAAGCTCTAACTCCGACACCATAAGTGGTACCAGCTATAGACCATGCCTGAGCGCTTCCCTCAATAGTAGCCACTTGTTGGGCATAATAACCCGCCATTCCGTATCTTTTTTGACTATACCAAACCCCTGATAATCTCTTTAGATTCTCAACGATAAGCGCAGTATCTGTTCCTTCAGTAAGATGTTCCAATCTTCCAACAAGTTCCAGCGTGTCTTTCGAAGCAGAAGCTCTAGCTTCTTTGACCAGCGTTTCCGGTCCTGTAACTTCTGTGATCAAAGCTCTTTCCTTATCAAGCTTTGACTTTTTATTTTTGTCTGTCAGACTAAATCCAAAATAAATAATACAGAATAGTAAAGCCGCAGAGGCAATTGCGATCCATTTCTGGTATTTAATATTGGAAACAGAACCTTTCGACATACTAATCCTCCTCTACTACAGGCGCTACTAGTACCTTATTCTTAACTTGATCAGTAAAAGTTTTAGCCGGCTTGAAAGCAGGAATGAAATGCTCAGGTATTTCTATCGCCTCATTCTTCTTAATGTGACGGCCTATTTTTTTCGCTCTTTTCTTGATAATAAATGATCCGAAACCACGAACATAAACATTCTCTCCACTAGACAAAGAGTTTTTAATTTCAGTAAAAAAGTGTTCGATCGAGACAAGTACATCTACTTTCGGAACTCCTGTTTTTTCTGCAATTGTTGCAACTAAGTCAGCTTTTCTCATTAGACGTTGGTTTATAATAAGTTATGAAATAAAAATGATGCTTCTCTAAAAGCGTGGCAAATTTCGTATTTTTTATCATTTTAAAAAATTTCTGACTGTTTTTTTTCATAAATAATTGAAATTCATTGAGTAGGAACTTTCTAATACCCAATTACCACCCACCTCTAAGGCAAGTTTTGGGGTGAAAACATTTTTTTGTCAATTGCCGATTTTTGCCTTGTGAAGTTCAGAAACCTTCCTTTGGATGTCATTTATTTTGTCTTCCAGCAGATTATCTTGTGTATTTTTGACATCATTGAATCCAATATGTGCATGATAAGACCACAATTCCTGAATGTCCGCATATTCAATGGAATATGGCGTAAATAGTTCATTATCAGATATTGCGATTATGCGGGCTTCGTCCTTTAATGTTTGTAATCTCTTATATACGACGCCATCTTTGTGTGTGATGACGATGTATGTCTTCCCACTTTTTATCTCTGTCAGCTTTTCTACATATTTACAAATGACGATGGATCCTGATTCTAGTGGTAACATTGAATCACCACGTATTTCAAATGCTCTGTAGCGGCCACTCTTCATAGAAGGAAAAGAGATCTTAGGGAGATCAGAGATATACTCAGGATCTGACATACCGTTCATGTAGCCAGCCTCAGCCTTGGTTTCTACTAGTTCGATATTGTTATGGCCATTTCCATCCATCGTCATGGCTAGAATTCTTAAGTTGTTGTCTTTAAATACTTCCAAACGCTCCAAACTAACATCCTCTCTGATCAATTGATCTAAAGAAATGGTAAACAATTCAGACATCCGGGTCAGGAGACGCAGGTTTGGCTCTGTGTTCCCTTTTTCATATTCTGAATAAGTCGTGCGTGGAATTCCAAGTTCCTCAGCAAGTAATTGCTGTGAAAGTTGGCGTCTATGACGGAGATATTTCAAGTTTAGATGGAACATTTGGTATAAAGTTATTTTACAAAGTTATGTAAAATTATCCAAATGACAAATAACACGGCATTTATAGACGGAAAATGCGTAATTGGATTGAATGGGCTTAAATATTTTTACAAAATCGTTTAATTTTAGTAAGATTGCAAAGTTTAAATGTGAATATATGATTGAATTATTTGGGGTAAAATTAGACCAACCTGCAACAGTTGCGACCAATATTGCACTTTTTATCATCTGCACTTATTGCTCTATCTCAGTCATGCGTTCACCTGCCGGTCGGTATGACTTTGTCAAAAAATACAGTTTATTTCTATTATTTACGGGTATAGCTGCGCTGTTGGGAGGAATCTTTAGTCATGGTTTTAAATATTATTTTGGTCTAAGTTATTCATTTCCGGGATGGCTTATAGCATTAGGAGGAGCTTATTATGCCAGTATCGCTGCCTTTAGACATGCTTTAGCAAATGAGCTTTGGCAGGATATAAAGCCAACAACAATCAAGATTACAGAGCAAATATTAATGCTGTTATTGATCGTTTTTATGGTACTAACTTACTTTTACATGAATTTCCTGGTTGTTACGATTTACACTGCTATATGTATCTCTGTAATAGGATTATATTTAGAAATGAAGATCTTCAGAAAAACACAGAATCGTGGGAGCAAGAATTATATGTGGGGCATAGGAATTGGAGTTCTTGTGTTATTTGTGTATATCTTTAAGCTCGGTATTTCACCGGAATTCAATCACAATGACGTGGCTCATATTATCATGATGATATCGATGGTGGTGTTGATGAAAGGATTTAAAGGGATGTCAGCAGCTAAGTTAACATGATCATTATCTCTTCAATAATAATAAAAGTATGCTGGTAGTAGATCAGGAATATGTGGAAAGGCTGAAGAAGGAGCAGAAGAAAAAGCCAAGACTTAGCACGCTTTATGGAATGGATCGTATTTTCAGATTGGTATATAAAATTCCTTTTTACATTCCAGTTGCACAATGCTGTCTTCTGGAACATGGCGTCAACTTTCAGTTTTCATTATTCTTTGAAAGATTAAAATCAAGTAAAAATGAATTAATTTTCCTTGACAATTCTCATAGAGTTAATGAATTTGAAAAACAGACTGAAAACCAAGCTTATGCCATCGGGCCATTATACCCGAAGTACAGGAGGTTTAAAAATATTGTTCCAAAGCTTGATAGAAAGGGCACTTTAGCTTTTCCCTCTCATTCCTCAAGCCAGTTTGATTTTAGTGAAGGGTATTCAAAGTATGCGGAGGATTTAAAAAAACTTCCTGATGAATTTCAACCAGTTACGATTTGTCTTTATTATTATGACATTCTACAAGGCCACCACCAGACATTTACGGATGCAGGCTTCACTGTAATAACTAATGGATATGTTGGCGATGCAGGCTTTGTTGATAGGCTTTACGACCATATTTCTTCCTTTCAATATATCACCAGCAATCATACTGGTTCTTATTCCTTCTATGCGCTGGAAATGGGTATACCCTTTTTTTTATATGGTGATGATATTGACAATCAATTACTTAAGTTCGGCACATTAAATGGTATTGATATGGGGAAATACCTGGAAGAGGATTTTTTAAAAAACTTTACAGCAAATTTAAACTTCGATTTGAACAATCCTGTCACTGTAACATCTCAACTTAAAGAATGTATAGCTTATATACAGGATGAAAATAATCAACTTGATCCATTAATTGTGCAGAAACTTGTAAAGAGAAATTGGTGGAAATTAATCCTGAAAAAGGGACTTAGCTATCTGAATGGATGAAAAGTTTTTTATCTTTGGAAACCTAAAATCACCAATATGAAGTTTCTAAAATATATTCTTGAGATCCTATTTCCTGTTAGTTGTGTCTCTTGTGGGGCTTCGATCAATGATGAGAAAAACCTTTTTTGTGCCAAATGTCTTACAGAAACAGTATTTACATCCTATCCATCAGTATTGAAAAATGAAATGGTAGATAGACTGGTGTCTATAGGAGGCCTTAAAGCAGCTTACGCCCCGCTATATTTCAAAAAAGATGCGCCTGTTAAAAATGTTTTTTATAAAATCAAATATGGCAATAGGCCCGATGTTGCCCAAAAAATGGCTGAATTTGCAACTGAAAAGTTTATGAAAATTCTCCCGGTCGACCTGAAATTAGACGGCGTTTGCTATGTTCCAATCCACAAAATAAAATTATCAAAACGTGGTTATAATCAAAGTGCTATAATAGCTAAGGTTGTGGCGGATAAACTTGAATTACCTTTGGTTCATGTGCTTGAAAGATCATCAAATATTGAAACACAAACTCATTTTGGACGAATAGACAGGTTGAAAAATCAGGAAGGTACGATTGTTGCATCTAAGAATGTTATTAGACATAAGCACCTATTAATCATTGATGACATTTTAACGACAGGAGCGACGATAGAAACATGTTATGATGCTCTTAGATTATCCAATCCGGATTGTTTGATCTCTATCCTTACCTTGGCGGTGACTGATAGTTGGTAATTACCTTATGAGTATCACATCTCCATATTTGAAAAATGGTACATGATTATTACAAAAACCTCTAACCATATAAACATAAACTCCAGTAGCAGCATCTTGATCTTTGAATCTTCCATCCCATTTAGGATTTGGTTCATTAGAAGAAAATAATACCGCTCCCCATCGATTAAATATATACATCTGGCTGATTGTGACATTTTTCCTTTCCACCTCAAAATAGTCATTAATCTGATCTCCATTTGGCGTGAAGACATTCGGAATGTAATATCTGCCGCATACTCCATTTTCACACAATTCTTCATCCTTCATCGAAATACGGATCGTCAATGTACTGTCACATCCTGAATCAGAAAGAATTACCTGGGAGTATGTACCGTCATTTGTATAATTTTCCTGACCAATTTTGACTGATTCTCCGGCACATAATTCGGTTTCAACAAAGCTTTCCTTAACATCCAACAGTCTGACAGAAATATTCAAAATACTATCACAACCAGTGCTGGAAGTAAGTATTTGATTATCATTGAATGATGAATTATACACCTTATTACCTATCCTAATCGAATCACCATAGCAGACCTCAGCATTAATCTGGGCGGTAATCAATGATCTTACATTGATGTCAATCTTAATTAGAGTATCACATGGTCCATTTGAAGGTATTGTGTCAAGATATACTCCTGATGTAGAATAATTTGTCCCCATGATTTCAATGGATTCTCCAAAACATATTCTTTCATTTATATACTTTAGGATAAACTCGGAACTCCCTGTTACTTCGAAGTTAAAGGGGATTGATTCGCATCCGTCTTCATCAATCGCAATTATTGAATGGGGCCCATTATTTAAATTATCGAAGAAATTATTTGTTGTAAATACTCCATTGTCTAATGAAAACTTCACGCCATTCCCCCCATTCGATACAGACATCTTTATGAATGTGCTTTCATCACCACATTCCTTGAGATTATCCAACTCGTCAATCACCAGCAATGGCGCAGTGCCTTTATCTTCAATTAGAATTTCCACATTCTGCTCGCAACCCATTTTGTCTTTTACGACTACGTTGTGGAGGCCAGGATCAATGTCGTTAAATATACCATTTGTCTGCGAAATTCCATTAAATTCATATATATATGTAGCGGTGCCACCAGAGGCAAATACTGTAAAGCTGCCTTTTTCTCACAAGTAGAATTGAATACTTCATTTACCAGCAATTTCAAATCAGTAGTACTATATTCTATTTCAAGATTGGTACATATCCAACCAAAATTAACACCACATCCTCCTGAGTTAAGGTTTTCAATGGCTATGACATTAACACCCTGCTCCAAAAAGGATGCTATGTCAGCGACTTCTACCACATTAAATCCCCTGCTATTAAATTTAGTTGCGGGAGGATTCACAGCAGAATAAATACCTGATTTGCCACAAACCTGATCACAATCAATAGTAGAACCTTCATAATCATAAAAGCCACTTTGAGATACTACCTGATTTCCATTGATATAAATTCTACAAGAATTATCAGTAGCATATCTTATCGTCGCACTTGTTATATTTATGCAATTATCCAGAGAGAAGGTGTTTCTAAAATTGTAAGTGCTTGGCTCATTAATAGGTTCAAAGTAGTTGCAGAGGTTTTCTGTGATCCATATAGGGATTGCACTATTACCAATTTGACCAACAATAAAAGTTTGAGTTCCCGCCAAGGCACCTTTTTTTACATCAAACGTCCAATCCGAATTTAAAAGCCCAGTAGATTTATTAACCAACCAGTCTGTATTTGAAGGTTTGGGATTCGTTGGATATGGTTGCTTGACTTTTGTAATAGCCCAGTTTTTGTTGAGTCCTGTTGTTTGAATCAACTTACTTTGGGTAAAAGCAAGATTTTTGCTCAATAAAAAGAATAATAAAAGAAGGCTTTTTAGAAATTTATAAACTGGCATTATTCTTTAAGTTGGTAATTTGAATTTAAGAACTACTTCTTTGCAAATATAATTTATAATAAATTTTTTCGTAAATAATTATCTCATCACAGTCACACTTCCGGATCTCAGAAATGGAATCCCATTGACACACACGCCTTTAAGGATATAGACATATGCACCGGGCATTACCACTTGCCCATTGACAGAGCCATCCCAACTGAACTCCGGACCATTTGAATCAAAGATCATAGCACCCCATCTGTTAAATATTGAAAGTTGACCTACTTTGATATAGTAAGCATCTGCTTTAAATACATCATTTATTCCATCATCATTTGGTGAAAAAACGTTGGGAATAAAAAAGTCACATCCTGACGCAGCACATAGTTTTTCATCCTTTTCATCTATTCTGATATAGATCGTGCTGTAGCATCCAAACTTATCGATGATATGCTGTGAATAATTACCCGACTCCGCATAAATCGTCCCGTTTAAATCAATGGTATCACCAGGACAGATCTCGTAAGAAAGTTCCTTTTCTTTCAATTCAGCTATTCTCAGGTCGATACGGTGTATTGTATCACAACGACTTCCCGCCATTTCTGTGGTATCTGATATAATTTGAGATCGATCATACAATTTACCAAATAACAGAATTTGTTCACCATGACAAAGATTAATCACTTCATTTTTGACGATTTTTCCTTCGTCAAAAAAGATCTCAAATTCATATGGCTTTGTATTACAACCAAACTCATTTATGCCAATTACTTTGTGGACTCCCGGCAAAAGATCTGTGAACAAAGATTGATCTAAATAGGGCCCATCATCAATTGAATACTGAATGTCATAACCTTTGTCCTTGGGATTCAAAGTGATGGAAGCGGTCGTGTCAAAACAATCTGTGCTTATGTCAATATCCTCAACCACCAGTTCCGGCAATACCTTCCAATTTTGGACGGTCACTGCGACTTTTTCCTCACATCCTGTGGCGTCTTCTACTACGACGTAATAATCTCCTGCCGAAAGATCTTTATATTTTCCATTATTCTGACTAATACTCCCAAGTCTAAAGATGTAGGGACCTATACCACCGGTAGGCACTACTTCAAAACTACCATCATGACTGCAATCTTGATGAACAAGATTATCTATTTGCGTAGTAATAAGACTTCCGGTGTATTGGATCTCCATGTTGGCACACACCCATGCATAGTTGGTTTCACATCCACCGGTATTAAGATTTTCAATTGCTATGACATTGATGCCTGTTTGCAGGTAGTCCTTGACATCGGCTATTTCAAGAATGTTGACACCCTGACTGTTAAACATAAAAGCAGGTGGGTTTTCAACATAGACAGAGCTATACACCCCGCATATCTGCTGACACTGACTAATACTGCCTGGGAAATCTATCAAACCGCCGGACCTTTCAATTTGCTTTCCATTGATATAGAATCTACAAATATTGTCCGTGGTAAATAGTAAAATTGCCGATTTGATGTCAATGCAATCTGAAAGATAGAATGTCTTTCTGAAATTATAGGTACTTGCTTTGCTGGGGGCATCGTACAGGTAGTTGCAGAGATTTTCAGCGATCCAAATAGGCTTAGCTTTATTACCTACATTCTGAACGGGAATTATTTGGTCAAGTGTAATATTGGCAAGAACTACTTTATCCGTCCATTGATCATTAAGTACATCTGGAGTTTTATTGATGAGCCAGTCAGTATTAGGTGGTAGTGGGTTGGTAGGATAGGGCTGATTTTTCTTAGTAATGGTCCAACCTTTATCAACTCCGGTAGTAAGAATCAATTTACTTTGACCATAGACAAAAGAGGAGCTACAAAGAATCAGAGATACTAACAGGTACTTCCAATTGTAATTTCTAAATTTATTAATAATGAATGTATGTAATCTATTGCTCTTCAAGTAATTGTAAAGATAATAAATATCTTATCAATTCTCCCTATTAGTCACATAATCGATTAGCTCAACGAGTGATTTACTAGCGTCATTATCTGCTAACGTTTTAAGAAGGTCAATGGCTTCCCTGCAATAGTCCATCATACGAGATTCAGCATATTGAAGACCGCCGCTGGCGTGAACGAAACTTATCACCTCCTTCACGCTTTTCTGATCCTTACTGTGGTTTTTGATCAAATTAATGATGTGCTTTTTTGTAGGGCGATCAGTGTTTTGTAAGGCATAGATAAGCGGCAACGTCATCTTTTTCTCTTTAATATCTATACCCAGCGGTTTTCCAACATCCTGTGTGCCATAATCGAACAAGTCATCTTTGATCTGGAAGGCAATACCAACCTTCTCTCCGAAAACTCTGAATTGTTCAGAAACTTCCGGGCTGACACCGGCCGACACGGCACCTGCTTCACAGGCAGCAGCTATTAAAGAAGCTGTTTTCTGTCTGATTATATCAAAATAAACCGCTTCCTGAATGTCAAGTTTACGTGCTTTTTCGATCTGCATGAGCTCACCTTCACTCATTTCTTTTACCGCCCGGGACAAAATCCTCAGCAATGAAAATTCGTTATTATTTACGGCCAATAGTAGACCTTGAGACAAAAGATAATCTCCGACAAGAACGGCGATCTTATTCTTCCAAAGTGCATTAATACTGAAGAACCCTCTGCGCTCTAGGCTTTCATCTACGACATCATCATGCACCAAAGTGGCCGTATGGAGCAATTCTACCAGTGATGCTGCATTGTAAGTGGCCTCCGTGGTGCCTCCGGCTGCTTTGGCACTGAGAAATACAAAGATAGGGCGCATTTGCTTACCCTTCCGCTGGACGATATAAAACATGATCTTGTCCAACAGGGCAACATTGCTTTTCATAGCCTTGCGGAAATGCTTTTCGAAGCGCTCCAGCTCTTCTTTTACAGGTTGCTTTATCTGATCTAATTGTTTCGACATCTTGCTTGAGTAGATGCAAATGTAGGGAATATTTTTATGAAGAATAAAGGTTGTTATAAGTAATGGGTAATGAGTAATAGGTAATATGTTAAAATGGGCGGAAGTGCTTGATTTTGATGGATGATGGAGATTACTAGTAATTGGTAATGAGCTTTCTGATGCCAGTTTGTGGAATGTAACAGGTAGCCCCTAGTGGGGCATGTGTAACCCATTACACCATCGTTACAAACAGAAAACCCCTAAAGGGGCAAAGAATCATCATTGATAATGAAATACAAGAAATTAATAAAAGTAAGCCCTTATTAACAACGTTATGGGCCGTAGGTCCTACCTGTTTGTAAAGAGCGCATCATATTATGAAAACTAGCCCCGTAGGTGGCTACCTAAATACTGTCCATTTCACAAGTTAAAAACTATCTCAATCGCTAATCATCCAACATCAATAGTTATAAAAATGATCGCCTGCAGATTGGATTCTGAAGTCCTGCCAAATCTCATTTTCAATTTTCAATCCTCATTTTTCAATTACCAAAATCACCAATCTTTTCCACTGTTCCTTTCCTCCGGACGTTGCTGCTTCATGAGTTTAGCTCTGGTCTTCTGCTCTTCCTGTTTCATGATGCGCAGCATATTTTCAGCTTCCTGGCGAGTTAAGCTTTTGGGTTTGCCTGCCTGATCTTTTTGTGATTTTTGATCCTCTTGCGATTTTGGCTCTTGATCAGAATCCTGTTGGGAAGGATCGCCACTATCGTTTTTTTGATTTTCTTTTTGATCAGCCTGGCTTTGCTTATCGTCTTTTTTGTCCTTTTGCTCTTGCTGTTGCTTCTGGTCTTGCTGACTCTGCTGTTTCTTTTTTTCAATAGCCTTGGTCAGATTTTTCTTAGCATCTAAATCTGAAGGGTCTAGCCGGAGAGATTGTTTATAAGCATCTATGGCCTTGTTATAGTCCTGGCTTTTGTAGAAACTATTACCCAGGTTATAACTGGCTATTGCCTTTTCTTTGTTGGTCTTTGCTTGCCCAAGCGCAGCCATATTCAGTTCTGAGGCCTCCTTATATTTATTCTGTTGAAATAAGGCATTTGCCTCATTGAACAGTCCATTGAATGTCGGTTTTAGTGCATTTGCCTTATTATATTCCGACTGAGCTTCCGCAAAATTTTGGGCTTTATAAGCATTATTACCTTCTTTCATTAAGGAACGCACAGATTGGCCTTGCATCTCTACAATGAAGAATCCCATCATCAAGATTAATGAAGTTATTGTCCGATCATTTATTAATCTACACTTCATGTGTTTGCTTTTTTGTGATCAATAAACCCATACCCATTAGCAACTCTATCATTAGTAAGATGGCTGCAGGCCAGAGAAAAAACGGGTACAAACTAAAGTTATTCGCCGTATCTATTGATTGATATTCTCCTTTGTCTAGCTTAGAAACCATGTCGAGAACACCTTTGAGTGATTCCGTATTATCACCAATATTGTAATAAGATCCTTGTGCTTTGGTAGCGATTTTTTTCAAAGCCGAGGCATCTAACTTACTACGGATAGGATTGCCTTGGTCATCCAACTTATAATTGGCTCCACCAGTTGAGTTGTCAGGTATCATCCCTCCCCGTTCGGTTCCTACTCCAAGGGTAGTAATGACCATCCCTCCCTGTGAAGCCTTTTCTGCAGCTTTTTCGGCATCCGAATCGTGGTCCTCTCCATCAGATATGATTATCAATCCCTTGCTCCTATTAGCTTCTTGAGTAAAGGCCTTTTCTGCTACTTCAATCGCATCACCTATAGCTGTGCCCTGATAGCTCGCCATTTCCGTGCTAAGTCCATTAATAAAATCTATCGCAGCATTATAGTCATTGGTCAGCGGCATGTATACATAAGCTGCCCCGGCAAAGACGATCAATCCTATGCGTTCTGACCGCATGGATTCGACCAGCTTTACTGCAAAAAGTTTAGCCTTAGTAATTCTGTCAGGGGCAATATCCTGTGAAAGCATACTTCGGGAAATGTCAAAGGCAATAAAGATATCAGAAGATTCTTTGTTTACTAATTGCTTTGCACCCGGTAGTTGTGGATTTGAGATGGCAAAAATGATGAATGTGATGGCGAATAAAGTGATAGCTCTCCGCAAACCAAACCTATCAGATTTGCGCACAGAAATTTTGTCAAAAATTGTCTTGTTGACTATTTTTTCTGACAAAATAATCCGTCCTTTCCTCCATGATGTCATCATGATAGCAAGTATAGGCACTGTCAGCAATAGTAACAATGCATATGGATTTTCTACCGTTATGTTCATTATACTCACCAAAGGATCATTTTTATTCTATAAGGACCGGAGTTCTCAACCAGGTGTTTTTTAGTAGGATTTCTAATAAGATCAGCAGAAGACCTGTCACAACAAATATTCTGAAATAGTCAACGCCTTTCTTAAGGACGGTCTTTTCAATTTTTGTTTTTTCAAGCGTATTAATCCGATTATAAATCTTTTGCAGTGAACTTTCATCAGTAGCACGGAAATACTGCCCATTTGTAAGATTGGCGATCTCTGTCATCAGCGGCTCATCTATCGTCACAGGTTGATATACATATATGATCTGACCTGACGGTGTCCTGCTTAGCGGCGTTTCTGCCTGACCTTCTGTTCCGACACCGATCACATAAACCTTGATGCCATAGCCTTCTGCCAGTTTCGCTGCAGTGAGTGGATCTATATAACCTGCATTATTTTCACCATCAGTCAACAAAATGATGACCTTACTGCGTGCTTTACTGTCCTTAAGCATATTGACACCAGATGCAAGTCCCATACCGATAGCAGTACCATCATCAAGGACTCCTTGTTCAAGTGATTGCAGTATGTCCAGGACCATCCTATGGTCAGAAGTTAGTGGACATTGTCCCAGTGCAGTCCCGCCAAATATTGAGATGCTTATTCTGTCATTTGGGCGTTCCTTGACGAATTCCTGCGCCAATTGTTTAGTCACCTCAAGTCTGTTAGGTTTAAAGTCTCTAGCCAGCATAGAGCTGGAAAGGTCGATCACCATAGAAATATCGATTCCACTGGAATTGATCACCTCTTCTTTATTGATCTTTTGCGGTCGTGCCAACGCAATTAGAAAAAGAGATAGGGCGATGTACTTAAGCCAGGGTAATAGTCGGATCAACCTGGTCTTAATATTATGTGTTTTTAATACTGAAAAAGTGTAGGCAAATAAATCCCTGAAGGCTTTGCTTTTCTGGTCTGAAAGAAATAAATCAGATACCAAAGGAGTGGCAGTAATAATAGTACCCACGCCTGTTTAAAACCTACTGAACCGATCTCCCACATCATAAGTCGGATTTATCTTTTAGGCTTTGAAAAAGCTCTGCTTCATCCACCAGGTTTTCTACCTTTCCAATGAACGAATAGTTGATCTCATTGCGGCTTTGAGCATTTGCAAATTTGACCAGATCGGCTATATTCAATGCCTTATTGGCCACATCGATCATGGATTCAGGCATACGAGCACGACCCATGCGTTGGACGATCTCATGGCTGGTCATATTCATGGCACGAATGCTGTGAGCATCTGCAAGATATCTACGGAGTATCCCGGATAATGCAGTTTGGAAAGGCTTATGATCATCACTTTTCCATAGATCTCCGGTTCTTAATTTCTCTAAAGCTGTTTTTGCTGTCAGTGCAGGATCGACTTTCGGTTTATTTAAAAACTCAAGATTATGCTTATTATTGAGCTTTTTCCTGATGAAATAGGCTGCAATACCGATTATAGCAAGCACTCCTAATCCTATAATTACCCATTTGTATTTGTCTAGAAAATACACTTCTACTATAATATCTTTATTAGGTGCGATGTCCTCCTCACTAGTGTTGAGCGGAAATACAGTTAGTTTCCAAGACTTGGACTTACCGGATTTATTGTTCCCTTTGTAAGAATAATGGTAAGTAACTTCAGGAAAGTTATATTCACCGGGGTTAAATGCTGTAAAGGTGATGTCCTTGGTCAGGATCTTAGACATCGGTGTCGTATTTTCAACCCAGTTTTGTTCTTCACTCAATTCGAAACCTTCCACTGCTGTGATGCTGTCTAAGTCTAGCTTATTGATACTAATTTCCGGGTCACAAGTGATAGTAAAAATCAACTTTTGCTGATCACCGACGATCATTCTATTGGTATCAGCAGTAATTTCCATCTGGATCTGGCCAAAAGCTCCAGTCGATCCTGTGATGACTAAAACAAGAAAAATCCAGCAAAAGCGCAGTTTATTTATAAGCATCATCTTGATTTAAAGAATTTCAACAATGCTTTGACGTAGTCTTCATCTGTAGATATTCGGATCAGGTCAACCTTGCTTTCTCCCAATACTTGTTTCAGTTTATTTACTTTCGAAATGTAAAATTCGGAGTATTTTTTTCGGAATACTTCATCCTCAGTATCTACCCAATGAGAGATGCCTGTCTCCGGATCTATAGCCTTTATCACTCCGGCATGTGGTAAGATTCTTTCGACAGGATCTTCGATATGTATAGCTATCAGGTCATTTTTTCTGCCGGCAATACGAAGAGATTGTTCATAATTTTCATCAAGAAAATCTGAAATTAAGAAACATATACATTTCTTCTTGACTACATTATTTAGAAACTGAACTGCAGTATTAATACTTGTCTTAGCACTCTTTGGTTTGTGATCGACCAATTCTCTAATGATGCGCAATGTCTGATTCCGTCCTTTGGAAGGGGCAATGTATTTCTCTATTTTGTCTGAAAATAGAATCAGTCCGACTTTATCATTGTTCTGTACCGCTGAAAAAGCGAGTACTGCACTTAATTCTGTAATTAACTCACTTTTTAACAGCTCTTTTGATCCAAAGAAAGAAGAATTGCTCACATCCACCACCAACATAACCGTGAGTTCTCTTTCCTCTTCATAGATCTTAACAAAGGGCACTCCGGTTCTGGCTGTAACATTCCAGTCTATAAATCTTACATCATCACTATATTGATATTCTCGTACTTCAGAAAAGGACATTCCGCGACCTTTGAAAATACTCATCGTATCTCCAGAAAACAAGTGATTGGAAATATCTCTTGACTTTAGTTCGATCTTACGGACCTTCTGAAGTAGCTTATTAACTTCCATGATTTAGATCTGCTGACTTTTGAATATCCAATAATTTGCTTTCCACCATTTCCACTTCAACCCTTTAATCTTCGATGCAGTCTGATATTGTTGTCTATCATATAATCTATCATAGTTAGATGTAAGTAAAACGCCACTGTAGGCGACAGCTGGTTCGCCATATGTTTCTGAAGATGTATCGACACTGCCTTGACCTTTTTCGTCTGCTATTACTTTGTCCCAATTTATATCCTGTCCTGCTTTTGTGCGGATTAGCTCCTCGAGATTGATAGTTCTATTCCATGCATAATTGTAATTATAGGCAATAACTTTAGATTGATTCAATAAACTATTGTGTACAATAAAATGTCCGCAAAGCCATTTTTTGGATACGAATGAAGGTTCAAACCATGCGATCATATTGGTAGATCTTCCAAATGGTTCATCCTCCATATCTTTTACAGAACCCAAATTGTAAATAGAATCAAATTGATGGCTTATCTCACTGACTTTCATTTCTATACTAAGATCAGCTTTTTTGTTTCCGGTAAACGGAAAATGAATCTCATAAGCACTTCTGCGGTCAGTTTTTTCAATAAAATCTAATGGAATTGTGATTGTAGGTTTCATTTTGTTGCTTATACCGGTAAGGGTAGATTGAACAAATTGGTCATTCTGGAGGCTGCAAGTAATTTTTCCTGTTGAGACCGCATGCGTAAGGGTGGTAATCTTGTATTGTTTTTCTTTTTTCTCAGGGTTGCGCCCTGAAAAATAAAAAGTCTTATGTTGCTTCTCATCATTTAATATGCCCCTGAAAGCGTAGTCGTTCGGATAGGAAATGAGCATTTGCTGATCAGGATTTTCAGCAGATTTATATAAAATAATTTTGGCAAAATCCGGATTAATTGGTTTCTTACATAATGCCCAGTTTTTTTGTAACCTTGCGGTGATCGTACCGTTATAGATACCTTCAGGCGTGGTCATGTCAGCCACATAACTACTGTCTCTAAGATAGCCTTTGATCATGCCCATTACCTTTTGGTTAGCAGAATATTCCGCCAAAAAGATAGAATCGCCCTTTAGAAAACCCTCTACGTCCATTAATTTTTTAGAACTCACCATTTCATAATATCCTTTCAGCTTATTTCCATTTCTGCACAAAAATATGCGTATGGCATGAATCTTGTCTATTCTTCCTCCAAGGTAATATTGGCCATCACTACCTTCTCCTTCCCATAATGTTTTACAGGTTGTATTCTGAGATTGTAGGAATGTCAGCGCATAAAAAAATAATAACAAAAGAAAGAAAAAACGCATAAGCACGAATTGTGATAAAAGTTAAATCGAAGAATGACTTAAGGGACCTTGATCGTATTGAGGATACTCGTCACGATTGATTCTCTGGTGATACCCTCTGCCTCTGCCTCATAAGTGATGCCGATTCTGTGACGCAATACATCCAAGGCAATCGCCCTGATGTCATCAGGGATGACATAAGCTCTTCTCCGAATGAATGCCATAGCTTTGGCAGCCAGAGCAAGATTGATACTTGCCCTTGGTGAAGCGCCATAGTGGATCATTGGCTGTAATTTGGGAATGCCTGCAGCTGCAATATCTCTCGTAGCGAACACAATGTCAAGAATGTAGCCTTCCAGAGTGGAATCCAGATATATGGCTTTCAATAATTCACGTGCATGGAGAATCTCTTCAGTCGTCGCTACAGGCTCTTGCAGCATATCGATAGAAGAATCCATATGTCTTCGGACGATGGTTTGTTCTTCTGTTTTAGTTGGATAATCGATGGTCACCTTTAGCATAAATCGATCCAGCTGTGCTTCTGGCAGTGGATAAGTCCCTTCCTGATCTATCGGATTCTGAGTTGCCATGACAAGGAATGGCTCCTGGAGCTTGAATGTTTCCTCTCCGATGGTCACTTGTCGCTCCTGCATTGCTTCCAATAGCGCACTTTGTACTTTGGCGGGAGCACGATTTATTTCATCTGCAAGCACAAAATTGGCAAATATTGGCCCTTTTTTTACTGAAAATTGATTCTGGGCCGGGTTGTATATCATTGTCCCTACAATGTCTGCGGGTAAAAGATCCGGAGTAAATTGAATTCTTGAAAATTTGCCGTTGACAAGATTTGCGAGTGTCTTGATGGCAAGTGTTTTAGCAAGGCCTGGCAATCCTTCCAACAGGACATGACCTTTGGTCAACAATCCAATTAGCAGCCTTTCTATCATATGATCCTGACCCACTATTACATGGGCGGTGGACTTGGTAAGTCTGGCAATAAATTCGCTACCAGCAAAAACACGGTCATTTAATGCTTCTATTTCAGTATGTTGCATTGAAAGCTTTTTTTAATAATTTATCAAAGGTAATTAAACCAAATTTTAAATATACAAAGTACGATTATCTGTTGTTTTGATTTGCCTTGAATCTCAAATTAAAACTCATAAATAAAATGCAAGTATAGGCTTGCTTTCAGCCTATTCCAAACATAAAGATGTATAAACTTTCTAATTACAAAAATAGTATTCCCTTCGTCTAATAACTGAAGGATTTGGTAGAAGTTGACAAATTGTTAACGACAACGTGGAGCTTAAACGAAACCGACAGATGACTTGGGGCCATCAGGCGGCGCTCCACAGCTTAATTTGTTTTCGTTTGATTCAGTAAACTACTGCTTAAAAAGTTGAATGAATTTAGGGTGCATTATGGGTTAAATGTAATATTGCAATATTACGATGAAGATAATGGTAGCAATGGATTTCATAAATTTTACTTCTCTAGGCCACCAAAACATCAGAGGTCTTGGAGCCATCCGACGGTGCTCCGCAGCTTAATTTGTTTACGCCATCCGACGGATCTTTACCACCATATTTCTCAATTCAAATAACAATGTATTGCTGATATTTGGCGTCGTCGGATGTTCTCGTTTGATTCAGTAAACTACTGCTTAGAAAGTTGAATGAATTTAGGGCACATTATGGGTTAAATGTAATATTGCAATATTACGATGAAGATAATGGTAGCAATGGATTTCATAAATTTTACTTCTCTTAACTACCAAAACATCAGATGTCTTGGAGCCATCCGACGGCGCTCCGCAGCTTAATTTGTTTACGCCATCCGACGCATCTTTTACCACCATATTTCTCAATTCAAATAACAATGTATTGCTGATATTTGGCGTCGTCGGATGTTCTCGTTTGATTCAGTAAACTACTGCTTAGAAAGTCGAATGAATTTAGGGCACATTATGGGTTAAATGTAATATTGCAATATTACGATGAAGATAATGGTAGCAATGGATTTCATAAATTTTACTTCTCTAGGCTACCAAAACATCAGAGGTCTTGGAGCCATCCGACGGTGCTCCGCAGCTTAATTTGTTTACGCCATCCGACGCATCTTCACCATCATATTTCTCAATTCAAATAACAATGTATGCTGATATTTGGCGTCGTCGGATGTTTTCGTTTGATTCAGTAAACTACTGCTTAAAAAGTTGAATGAATTTAGGGTGCATTATGGGTTAAATGTAATATTGCAATATTACGATGAAGATAATGGTAGCAATGGATTTCATAAATTTTACTTCTCTAGGCTACCAAAACATCAGAGGTCTTGGAGCCATCCGACGGTGCTCCGCAGCTTAATTTGTTTACGCCATCCGACGCATCTTCACCATCATATTTCTCAATTCAAATAACAATGTATGCTGATATTTGGCGTCGTCGGATGTTTTCGTTTGATTGAATAAATTATTGCTTAGAAAGTTGAATGAATTTAGGGTGCATTAAGGTTTAATTGTAATATTGCAATATTACGATGAAGATAATGGTACCAATGGATTTCATAAATTTTACTTCTCTTAACTACCAAAACGTCAGATGTCTTGGAGCCATCCGCCGGTACTCCATTGCGCACGCTTGTCTCGCCGTTCGTTTTATTTCTTTATTTGCTCGAAAGCTTCATCAATAGTTTTGGCCTTAAAGTCAAATCCTGTCGCTTTGATCTTTTCGTTCGAGACAAACTGGCTTTCTAGGACGACGGCAGACATTTCGCCGAGCATTAACTTAACTGCGAAATTTGGCACACTTCTTGACACAGCCCATTTGGATTGACTCCGGATAAAAGCCTTGGCAAATTCCTTGGAATTTACAGGAAGGTCGCCAACCGCATTATATGTTCCTGATATATTGCTTTCTATTCCATGCAAAAACATGTTGGAAAGGTCATCTATCGTTATCCATGACATGTAAGGTTTCCCACCACCAAAATATGGAGCCATCCTCAAATTAAGTAGAGGGCGATATTGATCGAGAGCGCCTCCTTCTTCCGCCAATACAATGCCTGTTCGAACAAGAACTTTTCTGACAGTGTCTGGAATATTGTCTTGCGCTTTCTCCCATTCAATACATATTTTGCTCAGAAATGTGTCGCCATTTATCTGGTCTGATTCCTTACAGGCATTGGTTCCTGGGCGATCACCATAAATCCCTATGGCTGAGGACCCCAGATATACATCAGTTTTTATCTTTTCAGTTTTAATTAATTCTGCGATGAAATGGGCAGGAATAATACGGCTATCTACAAGCTCCTTTTTTCTATCATCTGTCCATTTTTTTTCAGCTATTCCCGCACCACAAAGATTGATGATGGCACGCACATTGAGTTGACCATCTATTTTAATATAGTTTTTGAAGGATCCCAGTATATAAAATCATTTCTTTCGGATAACTTTTCATTTCTGGATAGTATGATAGGCTCGTATCCAAATCGGGTTAAAAGTTGATAAAAATTTTTACCAATAAGTCCGCTTCCTCCCGCTAATAGTACTTTTCTACTCATTATTTTAGTTGTTGTGATAAATTCAAATATCAGAAATATATGTATCTTAGTTGATAATATTATCTGTAAAAATAAATAACACGATGATTGACCTTAATGTTGATAACCTGAAGAATAAGGTTAAAAACTATAATACTGTTTTAGAAAATACAAACAAATACCGGGAGATCTGGAATGAAAGCTTAAGGGAGCAGATTAAAACAGATCTGATAGATATATGCGGGGAAGGAGGTTTGAAAATTGAGCTATCTGATTCAGATCAATTCAGCAATCTCAACGCCATCATTTGCACCTTGGGCAATGTAAGAAGTGGTATTTATGAGACAATGGAACCGGATATTGAAAAACATTTAATCAGGTTTAATGGCAGTTTGGTATATCAGCAATTGTTCAATGGTAAAATACTTGTCATGATCAATTATCCGATCATTGAAAACTACATGGAGCCGCGTCCACCTAAAACTATTGCTATTTACAGACCTGAAGAGATCAAAACACCTTTCATTTTAAGGCATGTGGAGACGCTGGTATCGGAGATTACGGCTTGGGAAGACTATGACGATGATGAAGAAATATTGCCAACAAAAATTGGTTTTAATCATGCCTTTCCGACAGAAAATTTATCTTCAGACCCACATTTGAATGAAGGAAATGAGTGACATGGTATGGGTAATGGGTAATTAGCTGAATTTTCGACGTTATAAATAAACCCTAAAAAGATTGCGATTACTCAAGGTAAGGTAGAAATTAGAAGTTAGAAGGTAGTTAGTTAGAATGAAACTTCGATGATTGAGTCCAGCAAATGAAACCATTTAAATATTTATAGAAATCCTTTAGTTAGTAATATGCAGAGATTAGAAAGACTGCCATAATTATGGTAAGTAATCGGTTACCAAAAATCGGTATACTTTGATGCAGTTTTAATAGGTATTCTATAAGTTAGTACCACATTGATTTTTAATCTTCACTTGTTTCTGACTACTTTATTAAATATCCTTCTTCTTTCTTCCAAAAGCATACGTCACTCCAAAAGAAAAGCCTGGATATGGCTCAATGACAGAATCGTTATAATCATTTGGATTAATGCTTACATTGATCTGAAATTTCCTTTTACAGGGCCCTTTCCAAAACGCATTCCATAGAATATTTGGAATATAGATATTCCTTCAACCGTAATTATAGCATCATTGTAATTTCTGTATACAGGAATTTGTTTGCCAAAAAGATATCTTTGGAATTTCAATCCTCCCATCAAACTTACATTGTCAGAATTTCTCCCTACTCCAAATTGTAACCCAAATGAGAATGGATCATATTTGTACTTGAAAATTAAATTATCTGGGTTATATAAATCGACCAATCTTAGGACATTCGATCCATAAGCCAAAGTAAGCATAGATTCAAAATAGCCCTTGCCTGTTTGTCCAAAGTTGTCATAATAGCCAATATTTGCTCTTGCTTTATAACCCTTCAGTCTTCCAACATCCTCTACAAGATTTAAATCATTGTATTCGGAATTGTCGTCAAACAACTTGTATGAGAAAGCACTTATGCCGGCTCCAAGCAACACATTTTCTGCAGGAGAATATATGACACTTCCATTGATTCCTGCTGTTTTACTATTTACGTCAAATACAAGATTGGTATTACCATCTCCCTTATTCTTTAAGAAGCCCATGTCTATGGCATCATTATGAACATTTCGGACCGTTTGGCAGCTGCTTAAGCCAAATAAAATAAAAAGGAAAAGAGGGAAGACGGAGATTAAACTAATTTTTTTCATAATGCTTGGGTTTTAGATTTATTTCAAAGTTAATTTATTATTTTGAATAATGAAAATCATTTTGTCCGAGTTCTTTTACGAACTCAATTTGATCGCTATAATTATTAATGTCAAATGGCTCACCTGAATTCTCAGTTTTAATATAGGTGCTGCCGGCATTGTAACCAATTCTGAACTTAAATTGTGGATTATTATTTTGATAAGCTATGAGTTTTTTCACATCGGCTAATAAGGGCATATGGAGTAATTCCCGACATTTATTAACAAAAATTTCTCTTTCTTTTGTGCAAGAATAAAGCTTGTTATTGTACTCAAAATAAATAGCATCAGTAAATGGAGCGCAACCGCAATCCGTCATTCCTTTGATTTTATTGTAGGTTGCAATTAAATCCGGGGACATTTTTCCCCGCAGTAATTGGTCTTGAAAGACTGAATCCGAATTAAAAGTTGAATCAGATACAACTACGAAAAACATAAATATTGGCTGATACATCGATGGTTGGTACATCGATCCTCCATAGCCCAACGCCTGTTCGGATGGATAGTCGTACTCTAGTATCATTTTTTTCATTTTGGTAGCTATACTATGATATACTAATGCCGCTGAATCAGGCTTTTTAAAATTTACGTACTTTTGAAATTCATCGTAAGTTTCTCGAATAATTTTTCTGACAGGGAAGGGAGCAGGAGCATTATAATTATTTTGAACATAATATATCCAGGTTTCATCATTGATCAAATCCTCATATTTCTTGGCATTCAAAAAAACCAAGGGAAATTGATCTTCTGCCATCTGTATTATAACACTGACTGCCTCAGGCATCCTCTCAGATTGTAAATAACATTCCAATAAATTCACTCTATCATAATAATCAAGCGGCCGAAAATGCCGATGCTTTTACATAACTTTTGATAGCAGCATTTAAATTATTATCAGTAATAAATAATTCTGCCTGATTAATTCTTGTGTAAAAAGAATCCAATGCCGGTGGAAATGGTCCCGGGTCCCAACATTGACACGAGATACTATTCAGGCAAATTAATTGAATTACTATGGACATAATGAATGGATGAATCTTCATTGTACTTACATTAATGATATGACAAGATAACGAAAATTAATTAATGATTAGGATATGATAAAATAGTAACGCAGCTGATGACATTTTATTCATTTGCTTTATAATTTTTGTTGGATAGTGCTAGACCCATTTTTGATCAACTTCCAATTCCCTCATCATCTCATTTATAACAACTTTAATAAATTAAGAGCAAGATTCTCATCTTCGCAACTGTTCGCTGTTCATCTCCTCACCTCTTCACATTCTCACATTCTCACATCTTTACACTATCTTTAAATTTAATTAGAACTCATCAATCAAACCAAAAATAATAATTAACAAATAATAACTAACAACTATCTACACTTCTCTCGACGATACCATTGTTGCCATCTCCACTGCTCCGGGCATAGGTGCAATCGGTATTATCCGGCTCAGCGGTCAGAAAGCAATTGAAATAACGGACCTCATATTTAAAGGAAAAAAACTAAAGGATCAACCGACTCATACCCTACATTTTGGACATATCATTCATCCTGAAACGGCCATTTTTATTGATGAAGTTGTTGTTTCCATTTATAAAAATCCGGCCAGTTATACCGGGGAAGACGTCACTGAGATCAGTGGACATGGTTCGCCGTATATATTGTCACAGATTCTTCAAGCATGTCTGTCAGCAGGTGCACGACTTGCACAACCGGGAGAATTCACTCAGAGGGCATTTCTCCATGGTAAGATGGACCTCGCTCAGGCTGAAGCTGTCGGAGATCTCATCGCTGCCAATACTACAGCTGCACAGCAAACGGCACTTAATCAATTAAGAGGAGGATTTTCCAAAGATCTGAATGATTTGAGGATCAATTGATACATTTCGCTGCGATGATCGAACTGGAACTGGATTTTGCAGAAGAAGATGTAGAATTTGCTGATAGAACACAGTTTCGATTACTCATCGAACAATTAAAAACCTCCACACATAAATTAATCAAGTCATTTTCCCTCGGTAACGCCATCAAGAACGGTATTTCTGTCGCCATCATTGGTCGCCCCAACGCCGGTAAATCAACTCTGCTAAATGCCTTACTCAATGAGGAACGGGCCATCGTAAGCGATATTGCAGGTACTACCAGGGATACGATCGAAGAAAGTCTCAACATAGATGGTGTGTTATTTCGCCTCATAGATACTGCCGGAATTCGTGAAAGCAAAGGGGACACTATCGAAGACTTAGGAATAGAACGTTCCATGTCAAATGCTGAAAGGGCGGATATCATCATTCATCTCATGGACATCAATGACGAAGTCGGAGAAAACCTGAAATGGATGGAGCCATATGTTGCCAAAACGCTCAAGGTTTACAATAAAATAGACCTGCAGGATGACCCACCACAAGTCGAAGTCCTCAATGCAGAAATATACATAGCTGCCCGAAGTGGCATTGGTATTGACTCTCTCAAGTCAAAATTATATGAAAATGCAATTGGCGCTACTATCAATACAGAAGACACCATTGTCACCAATGCCCGGCATCAAGCAGCGCTTATTAAGGTTTCTGAAAGTTTAGATGATATCTCTTTAGGCATGGATTCCGGCATATCCGGAGATCTGCTCGCATTAGATATCCGCAGATGTCTGCATTATTTGGGCGAGATCACCGGCAGGGTGGATGTGGACAGAGATGTGTTGGGGAAGATATTTAATAGTTTCTGTATTGGAAAGTAGCATAAGTAATTTGTAAAGAATTATCACGTGATCGGGTGATAAGGTGATAAGAGCTAGCTTAACTTCGTGATGTTAATTTCATGCGATTATTGACAGTTAATATTTCAATTAAATAAAGTTGCTTTCGGGAATCATTCTAATTTCATATTTCTAACTTCTAATTTTGTAAACTAATCAGTGTCATCAGTGCAATCAATTAAATCCCTGCCTCTGTTGTCAGGCAAGCGTGGTTCATACAAATGTGTATTCGGCAATTGCGAACAGATTGTGTCCCTGTTTATTCTACTTTTTATTGCTTAAAAAGGCATCACCACCGACTAGATCATCGGCGAGTTCTTGAATAGTTTTGTTCTCAAATAAACAGATTAATTCGTGTTTTATAGTTTTGTATTCGTGATGCATTGGACAGGGATTTAGTCCTGAGCATTGTTTGAGGCCCAATACACATTTATCCAGCATCCCACTTTCTCCCATGGCTTTTAATACTGCCCTTACCGGTAATTTCTTTGCACTTTCTGTTATATAGAATCCACCATTAGGACCGCGCATTGAACTGATGACACAATTGTTTTTGGTAAGTGATTGCATGATCTTAGCCGTAAAGGATTTTGGCGAATCAATAGCTTCTGCAATCATTTCTATCACCAATTTGTTATCTAATGAACTTTTTTGGGCTATAAAAATTGTGGCCCTTAAGGCATACTCTGTTGCTTTTGAAAACATAAGATATTTAAACGATTTTTATTAAGCATTATTTTACGATACTCAAGATATGGAAGTAAATGCGCAATGGTGAATTGCTCTCAGAAGCTCAAATATAATGATTTGGTTTAATAATGGAAAAGATAAAAATAATGGGTAACTTTTATATTATAAACCAAATTATCAAAAGCGAAAGTCCGCAATATATTGGAAATCAATCCTAAATCTATCTAAATGAAGAATAACTATAAATATGAATGACTTAAGTTTCGGTAGTATAATTTTTCTTTTGAAGATTTTTTTAAATTTTAATAAAATGTTAAAAGGTAGATTTTAGATGGCTTTCCATCAATCACATGGATATTTTTTCTATCAAAAGTATTAAAGAAAAAATATGAATCAATTAACTAACCTCCATCTAACATCTAATCCCGCAGCTGCGGGACCATCTACCTTTGTTTCTTAACTGCCGAAACTTGAGTGAATGATTAAAGTGTTTATTACTTTTCACACCATTCAGCATATGAATCTTTAGTTTCATATAACTTTAGGTGAGTTAGCCTTATATGTTCAGGAAGGTGCTCTTTTATCAAATTCCTTATGAAGATTATCAGATTCTCAGCAGTTGGTTCTGCTTCAAAGATGACCAGGTTTTCCGCAGCGGAAATAGTTTTATTATTATTCAGGAAGTCTTGAGATAAAAGTAAATGATGATCCATCTTATTTACTATCAGTTCTGTAACTAGTTTTTTAATATCCTTAAAATCGATCAAAAGGCCCGGTGCAGGAATATAATTTGTATCCTCTTCATCAGAGCATACGGATACATGAAGTTCATAAGAATGGCCATGTATGTCTTTACATGCCCCCGAATAGCCATATATAGCATGAGCCATTTCGAAGTGAAATATTTTAGAAAGTGATAACATTTTCTGTATTGTGTTAGTTGATATTAATCGATCGCAAAAATACCAGAATTTATATCTTCAGCAACTGCTTGTTTTAGAAATTTTTTTTAAACTGACAGACCACCTGATTTTTAATTAAAGGGAATAAAATAAAGTAAAATCCCGTTATTAAAGACATTCCCGACACAAAAAACACGATAAAATATGGCCTAAATTGTAGCATCATCGTTCCAAAAGCCATCTTTCCATCACCCATTTGCCATCTTGCTTTTAGCACTCCTGCTATGATCAAACTGATCCAAAAATCAAAAGCGAAACATTGGTTGTGTAAAAGCCACGATTTACCCATTTGATACTTTTCGTCATTGGCACACAACTATCTTTCAAAATATCAAATGCAATGGCCAGCAAAAGAAAACTATTGATGCCTATTGTAGCACCCATCGTATGCGCTACAGTAATATGAGTGCCGTGTGTATATACATTTATGGCCGGAATAGACATCGCTATGGCGAGAATCAATGTTAGAAAGATCCAAATATCGGCAGCCATTAGGAAACGGTATGCTGTATGATGATAAAGTTTGCGAGCTTCACTTACAGATGATTTCCATTGCCAGATGATCCTTCCTAAAATAAACAACTCCGTCATGCTTACTGCATAACTAATATATTTTACAAATGAATGGGTTGGCAAGGTGTAAATGTGATGACCCCAGTTAAACATTAAGTTAAATAATCCTGTAAAATAAAGGATGAAAGCAATTGGTGCATGACTGTATTTTTTACTGCCACTGATTTTTTCCATTAGAAAGATGCTACTCCCATAGATCAACATATTCCCAGGAGCCAACCATAGAGCCATAGGACTTCCATTGCAATGTCATATCATTTACGATGTTGTTCCTGAAATATGGGAATATCCACAGATATGATTCCATAAAAGTGAAGAGAGAAAAAAGAATAATCCGGTTAGCCACATCCACACATAGACAGGCAGATTATTCAGGCTGCCAACTGACTTTATAAAATTAAAGATAAAAAGTATCCACCCAATGACTATAGGTAGCGCAAGTAGAGGATGAAATTCCCAGTATTCTCTTCCGCCAAATATACCCAAACAGTAGGACATAAGGATTGCAAGAACTGAAATAATAAAAATGGCGAACTGAACTTTAAGTAATAACGGTGAGAAAATATTTTTACCTGTATACTGCTTTAAATAGGTCAATACGGAACTTATAGCAGCGAAGATGATCCAGAACACCACGGATGAAACATGCAATGGCCTTACTTTCTCGAAAGATAGATACTGTTTTAAAAAATTCGGTGCCAGATATTGCAAGGATCCGGTTAGGCCGAATAGCATACCAATAGCTAACAGTATAAGCCCTGTCAGAATAAATAATTTTGATGTGGTGAGTTTATTATTGGTCAATGGTTCCATCATAGTTAAGTGTAAAAGTTCTGGGGTCTGACTTGCCTGAAGCATCTATATCTTTTAAAAAAGCCAGGAGCAGAATTGGATTCTGATTGGGATAGATGAAAGACCGGCATGGCACCCGTCCCAGTGGTTAGAAAAGTCTTGATGTATTCTTCACCTCTTTTGAATATACATTAGTAAGATCCGGTCCCAAGTAGCCTCCTAGGCCATATATCTGATGACAGGCATTACAATTGTAATCCTGCCATATCAATTTGCCTGCATCTTC
The DNA here is from genome assembly GCA_016711705.1 of Candidatus Brachybacter algidus. Taxonomy (GTDB): domain Bacteria; phylum Bacteroidota; class Bacteroidia; order Chitinophagales; family Saprospiraceae; genus Parvibacillus; species Parvibacillus algidus. The sequence goes on from JADJSK010000016.1 coordinate 69,483, forward strand.
TTGTTGCTTTGAGGGCTTGTATTTTACCGGCATCACCGTATAAAGGAAGCCCGAATAACTTAAGAAAGCTCCTGATAAAAATAACAGAACAATTTTTTTGATTACGCTGGTAGACATATGAAACATTATTCAAATAATTAAAGACAAAGTTATCTTTTATTATTATCTTCGCACAATTATTTTATTCACTTTGATATCAATTAATGGAAATAAATCTCTAGATAGCCAAGAAATATTGATTTGGAATGAATTCTTATGAATAGGCAAAATATACCTTTTACAATTCAGTATAAATAAGTAATTATGAACAAGACAATTGTAGATTTTTTAAATAATCAGACATGCGCTACTATTTCTTGCATTAGCGACAATGCTCAACCCTATAGTTTTATTTGTTTTTATGTATTTGATGCTGAAGACGGGTTGCTTTATTTTAAATCATCCCCTGCAACAGATCACATTAAGTTTTTGGAAAGAAATCCTATTGTTTCCGGCACCATTTTACCTGATAAACTGAATAAGCTTGTCGTCAAAGAGTCCAGTTTAATGGTATATTTTTAAATGTAACGGACCCTCTGTCACTAAATGCCGATAGAAAATACTATAAAGGAGTGCCCATGGCAATGGCGATGAAAGGAAATGTTTTACCATAAAGATCAACAGTATTAAAATGATGGATAGCAGTAGGGTTTTTGGGTCAAAAATTCTTTGGGAGAGAGATCTGCCTTTCAGCGAAACAGTTTAAATAAACAATAATTATAATCTTAATCAAATATAAAAAAATGAAAAAAGTAAAAGCATTATTTATTATGATTGTCTTGTTCTTGACAACTTCATCTGTCTACTCTCAGGAGGCAAAATGGCAACAAATGGAAGATTTTCATGCAGTCATGAGTGTGACATTTCACCCTGCCGAGGATGATAATCTGCAACCTTTGAAAGAAAAATCCGGTGATCTGCTCAAAACCGCTACTGCATGGCAAAAAGGTCCCGTACCACAAGGATATAATGCAGCCGTAACTAAACCAATATTAAAGCGATTAGTGAAGCAATGCAATATTATCAACAAGGCTGTGACTGCAGGTAAATCCGATGTTGAATTGAAAAAGTTGATCACCGAAGGACATGACATCTTTCATGAGATAAAAGAAAAGTGTAATAACATGGGTCATTAAATGACACTTGTTTTCTAAAAGCCTATTTCGTTATTTCCCTATTTAAGTTCGAATTTTTCTAAATTTTTTTGATGGTCCCATATCAAGTATGGGATCATCTTTTTTTAATTCTCAACTAATAGATATCGGGTTGATATTTTTAAAGATTAACAATCAAGCAAATATTTTCATGAATAATTCTCCGTTACATACATTTCATATACCGGTAATGGGCCTTGCCTACACAGTCGACAGCCCGATAAAAGTTGCCCAATATGGTATTGCGTCAGTTATCTCTATTGTAGAAAACAGGCTAATAGAAATGATGCGAAAGCATTATTATCCATCAGTCGACAGGCCATACTTTCCCATAAATACTCATGAGGAAGATTTTCGAGCAAAACGCATTACCGATTACCTGAACCTGGTTCATGAAATTGTAACTGCTCAGGTAGAGAAAATGAAACAAGCTGCATTTGAAACAGGATCAGAAATTGTAAAATATTTTGAGATGCTGCCGGATGATAGTGTTTTAAAACAATTCTATCTAAAAATGATCGACACTCCCATCCTGACGGAGAAAGAAAAAATGCAAACGTATTTGCGCAGTCAGGTAATACCAGGGAGTATCGATGTGAATATCATGACAAAAACAGACCGGGAAAATTATAATAAAGCAGGAGAACTAGTCGAAGATGGATCAGATGCTGTTGCTGCTTTAAGAGGCTATGCAAATAGCTGCTTGGAAAATTCTTCAGTTATTTTTTCAGCGGGTACTAATCTCCGCCTTTACAATTATATCGATCAATGCAAAGGATTTCAAATTGATGAAGATGGATTATTTACAAAAAAAGTAGTTATTAAAGTGAGTGACTACCGCTCAGCGCTTATTCAGGGAAAATACCTGGCTAAAAAGGGCATCTGGGTAAGTGAGTTCAGAATTGAGTCCGGCTTGAATTGTGGCGGACACGCTTTCGCTACGGACGGATACTTACTAGGTCCAATTTTGGAAGAATTCAAAGCTAAAAGGCAGGAATTAACAAATAGCCTTTTTGAAATTTTCAGTAAAACAAATGCTCAGAAGCACGACATATATTTAGAACATCCGCCAGCAATAACTTTCTCAGTACAAGGTGGAATAGGCACACATGATGAAGACGAATTGCTTCATAGTTATTTTAAGATGGATAGCACCGGCTGGGGTTCTCCGTTTCTGTTAGTGCCTGAAGCCACTACAGTAGATGAGGAAACACTTGAATTATTATGTGTTGCAAAAAAAGAAGATGTTGTGCTCAGCCGAGTATCACCTTTGGGTGTGAGGTTCCACTATCTTAAAGGCACAAGTGCTGAAAAGGAAAAGTTGGATCGCATCGCAAAGGGAAGGCCCGGAAGTCCTTGTACAGAAAAGCACCTGGCTTTTAATACTGAATTTACTGAGCAACCTATCTGCACAGCATCCCGACAATATCAAAAACTTAAAATCGATCATCTGCAATCACTTAATCTACCGGAGATGGTTTACGAAAAACAATTAGGCGAGGTGTTGGATAAGGAGTGTTTGTGTATCGGACTCAGCAATGCTGCGGCTATAAATCACTCTGAAACTTTGATTAAAAATTTAAATGCAGTAACTATTTGTCCCGGTCCGAACATTGTGAATTTTTCTAAAGTTGTTTCGCTCCAAACAATGGTTGACCATATCTACGGACGTAAAGATATACTGTGCAATGTCACGCGATCAAACATGTTTATAAGTGAATTGCATTTATATATTAATTATTTAAAGGAAAAATTGGAAGAAGGAATTGGTGAAGAAGTATTGGACAAACAGAAAAAATATTTGACCGGTTTTTTTGATAATTTATTCAAAGGAATAGCTTATTATCGTCAACTTTCTGCCGAAAATAATATCGAACAATCATTTAATGAAGAATTGAGTAGCGCAGAATTAGAGCTTAGATTGTTGATTTTTGAATATCCATTACTAAGTGAATAAAAGCCGGATAAAAAATGATTCTCCGGCTTTTATTTATTGCAATTATTAATTTATAGTTTCTCAAATTTCGCTTGGAAAAAACGTAGATATTGAGGTTCGTAAACCATCTTCAATCCTTTTATGTTTTTTCGATTTTCATACACTCTTGCTACAGATTCGGCGATCACATCCATATGTGCCTGCGTGTATACTCGACGCGGAATTGTAAAGCGTACCAATTCTAATTTTGGATAGTAATTTTCGCCATTAGCTTTTCTTCCTGCTGAAACAATACCTCTTTCCATGGTGCGCACACCTGAATCCTGATATATCTCTGCGGCCAATGTTTGTGCCGGATAAGTATCTTGTGAAAGATGTGGTAAAAACTTTTTTGCATCAACAAAAATCCCGTGACCACCAATTGGTTTTACAATAGGAATATCGTATTCCATCATTTTATTACCCAGATAAATTACCTGACCTACTCTAGCGTGCATATGATCATCGCAAACGCTTTCACCGATACCAATAGCCATGGCTTCCATATCCCTACCGGCTAAACCTCCATATGTGTGCAATCCTTCATATACCACCACCATATTTCGAGCTTCTTCGAATATGTCCCATTCATTAAGTGCCAAAAATCCTCCGATGTTAACCAGTGCATCTTTTTTTGCGCTCATAGTCGCACCATCGGTATAGGAATTTATTTCTTTTACAATTTCTTTGATCGATTTCGTGTCGTAACCTACTTCTTTTTGCTTAATGAAATAAGCATTCTCTGCGACACGGGTCATATCGTGAATGATGCGGATATTATGTTTTTGAGTGTATTCTCTCAGTTCCCTTAAGTTTTTCATGCTAATGGGTTGCCCACCGGCCATATTGACACTGGTAGCAATGCTCACATAAGGAATTTTTTCTGCACCATATTTTTTAACCAAAAGGTCCAGCTTATCCAGATCTACATTTCCCTTAAATTCGAATTCATTTTCAGGATCATGTGCCTCATCAATTATGATATCTTCGAATCTTCCTCCAGCCAATTCCTGATGCAATCTTGTGGTAGTAAAATACATATTGCCTGGAACGATATCTCCCTTTTTAATCAAGATCTTCGAAAGGATATTTTCGGCTCCTCTACCCTGGTGGGTTGGTATTAAATATTTATAACCATATACATCTCTAACTACCTCTTCCAGGTGATAATAGTTTTTACTTCCGGCATATGCTTCATCGCCCAACATGATACCGGCCCACTGTCTGTCGCTCATAGCCGAAGTGCCGCTATCTGTCAACAAGTCAATATATACATCATCTGATTTTAACAAAAAGGTATTGTACCCTGCTTCCGACAATGCTTCTTTCCGTTGAGCAGGAGTTGTCATTTTCAACAGCTCTACCATTTTTATTTTATATGGTTCTGCCCAGCTACTTTTTATACTTTTCATTTAAATATATTTATTGAATAGGTTTTAATTTTGCTGTAAAGTGTCTTAGCGTGGGTGCTTCTTCCGTGATTTGTAATCCTTTGATAGATGCCTTGTTTTTATACACTTCGATAATCACTTCAGCTACATAATCAATATGGCTTTGTGTGTAAACTCGTCTAGGTATGGCCAATCTTACTAATTCCATTCGGGAAGGAATCAAATTTTTGTTCTCATCATATTTACCAAACATAAGCGAACCAATCTCTACAGATCTTATCCCACCTTCGAGAAATAAAGCACCAGCCAATGCCTGTGCGGGGTATTGAGAAGGCGGAATATGAGGTAGCATTTCCTTAGCGTCTAAATATACGGCATGTCCTCCGGCGGGTTGCATTACCGGCACTCCGGCTTCGATTAATTTTGCAGTGAGGTATTCTATACTTCTGATTCGGTATTGTAGATAATTTTCGTCAAGTACTTCCTCGAGGCCTATTGCTATCGCTTCTAAATCTCGTCCTGCGAGACCTCCATAAGTTGGAAATCCTTCTGTAATGATCAGTAGATTTCGACACTGCAGCGCTAAATCCTCATCATGCATAGCAAGAAAACCACCGATATTAGCGAAAGCATCTTTTTTCGCACTCATAGTACATCCTTCTGCATAAGAAAAAAGTTCATGAGCTATTTCTTTGACCGTTTTATCGGCATAGCCTTCTTCCCGTTGTTTGATGAACCAACTATTTTCTGCAAATCGACAGGCATCTATAAAAAGTGGAATGTTGTTTTCTTTGCAAATATTTTTTACGGTTCTGATATTTTCCATACTCACCGGTTGCCCTCCACCGGAATTATTAGTAACAGTAATGATGCAGAGGGGAATATTTTCGGCACCTTTTTCGGCAATGAATGCTTTGAGAGCCTCCGTATCCATATTGCCTTTGAAGGGTGCGGGCACAGAGGGGAGTTTTCCTTCAGCACAAAGAAGATCGACGCCTTCAGCTCCTGTCACTTCAATATTGGCGCGAGTCGTGTCAAAAAGAGTATTACTAACAAAGTATTTTCCTTTGCCTCCAAGCACGCTGAACAGAATCTTCTCAGCTGCTCTGCCCTGGTGCGTGGGGATAACCAATGGCATGCCGGTGATATCTTGAATGGTCTTTTCAAATCGGAAAAAACTTGGACTTCCTGCATAAGACTCGTCACCCTGCATGATGCCGGCCCATTGATTGCTACTCATGGCACTCGTGCCGCTGTCGGTAAGTAAATCAATTAAAACATCTTTGGAGTGAATGTGAAAAAGATTGAAAAAGGCTTTTTCAAGTATCTGTATTCTTTCTTCTTTGGTATTAAAATAAATGGGTTCGACAGATTTAATCCGGAACGGTTCAATAATAGTATACATACAATATATTAAGTAGTTAATGTCAAAATAGAACTTGTTTTATTCTAAATATGGTAGATGTTAGATGTTAGATGGTAGAAGGTAGATGGTATTTAGTTCCTTGATTCATATTCTTCTTAAATAGCAAGAATTCGACTATCGAAACTTAAGTTAATTAACAATTGGAATTAGCATTAAACTGGCAGTCTACTTCCTTCTATCGATACGCTTCAAACTTCAAAACGACCTCCTCTTTTTGCTTGATGCGGCGAAGTTACATAAATAAAAGTATTTAAATACTTTTATTATAAAAAAAGATGTACCTTTGCATTATAATTAATAATTAAAACCACAGCACATGAATGCGACTATAGAAAACATCCTTAATGTGACCTTGCTTGAACCAAGGCAAAAGCACCCAACTATCTTCGTTCGATTTGATGAATTAAATGAAGGTGAAAGTCTGATTATTCACAACGATCATGACCCGAAACCACTGTATTATCAATTAATCGGTGAGCGTGGAAATATATTTAGCTGGGAATACCTCGAGGAAGGACCTGAATGGTGGAAAGTAAAAATCTCAAAACGTAATTTAGGAGAAAAGGAGGAAACTCTCGGAGAGATTGCCGTTAAAGATTTGCGGAAAGCGGAAGTATTTAAAAAATACGGTATCGATTTCTGCTGTGGAGGCAAGAAAACAGTCAAAGAGGCATGCGCAGAAAAAGGATTGGATGTGACCAAGATTGAGCAAGAGTTAAAACTGGCTGACAAATCCCTTACTTCCAGACCAATTCCATATACAGAATGGTCCCTGGACTTCTTGTGTGACTATATTGTCAATACTCACCATAGCTATGTAAAGCAATCTCTACCAGATCTGGTAACCTATGCGACTAAGGTGGAAGGTGTTCACAGCCCACAACATCCGGAACTTCATAAGATCAAATCGCTGGTGGATGAGATAAATGCTGAACTAACAGCTCATATGATGAAGGAAGAAATAGTACTTTTTCCCTACATCAAGGAATTAGTTTCTGCTAAAAAGAATGAACAAGTTCTTCATGCATCACATTTTGGCACAGTACAAAACCCGATCAATATGATGGAAATGGAACATGAAATTGTTGGCAAAAATCTCGAAGAAATTAGAAGATTGTCGAACAATTATACACTTCCTGCGGATAGCTGTGCTTCCTATAGTTTGTTGTATAAAATGCTTGATGAATTTGAAAATGATTTGCACTTACATATCCATTTAGAGAACAATATTTTGTTTCCAAAAGCAGTGGAATTAGAGCAAAATTGATATCGAAATTTTTAAATATGGTTATGTTACAAATTATAGGAAACTTAACAAATCTTCATTAAGGTCGATTGAGGACTGCCTGCCTAAGCGGATGATTAAAGGGAGTTATTTAATTCCCTTTGCTTCCGTCCGCACTAAAGTTTCAAAAGTTTTTTCAAACAACACTTATTATTTCTAATTATTTAATTTACTGAAATGAAATACACGAATAAATTATTAAAAATTACAACATTATTCTTCTTGACTATAGGTATATTCCAGTCTTGTAATACGGCAGAGAAAAAAGAAGCCAAAGTTCAGTCAGAAGAGACTACAATTAATAATACTGTTGGTGGAAATGAAGCAGTTAATGGTCTAACACTCAACAATGGGGCAAAGTGGCAAGCAGATGCCAGTACGAATAAAAATGTATCAGCATTAAGTTCTATAGTCTCTGCATCACAACCTGTCACCTTAGAGGAGTATAAAAATACCGGCAAAACATTACAGGCAGGTATTGATGTGATGATCAGTGAATGTAGAATGCAAGGTCCTGATCATGATGCTTTACATCATTGGCTGGAACCATTAATGGAAGAAAATAAAAAACTTGAGAGTGCCACTTCATTAGAACAGGGCAAAGAATCATTCGATTTCGTAAATAACCAAATTAATATCTATTCTCAATATTTTGAATAATGAGTACGATCAATGCAAATACAAAAATTTCCACACTTCTAAAAGAAAACCCTGATGCACTTGAAGCCATCATCAGTATTTCGTCAAAGTTTAATAAATTAAGAAATCCACTTTTACGCAAGCTGATGGCATCCCGCACCTCCATTAATATGGCAAGTAAAGTGGGTGGTTGTTCCGTAAATGATTTCTTTAAGAAGCTGGAGCCTCTTGGGTTTACGATTGATAAGGATGCAGCTTTAGAAGATTCTGTAGAGCAGAAGCAAGTACCTTTTTTTGTACAGAACATTCATTCTGCAGATATAGTGGAGCTGGACGTTCGGACATTAATTGAATCTGGTAAGGATCCGCTTAATTTAATCATGAATTCAGTTAAGCAATTACAACCCGGACAAATATTAAAATTAATAAATAGTTTTGAACCCGTTCCTCTGATCATTTTATTAGAAAAGCAGGGCCTTGAATCATATTCTGAAACAATTAATGACGATCTGGTTTATACTTATTTCCATACTAATAAGGCAACTCAGTTTGTAGAACCTGATACAGAAAAAGCAAGCGAAGGCTGGGATGAAATGCTATTAAAATATACGGATAAAATGCAAACAATTGATGTCCGTCATATGGAGATGCCTCTTCCCATGCTTACTATTTTGGATGCCCTGGACAATCTGCCGGATGGCGAGGCACTGTATGTAGTTCACAAAAGAATTCCTGTTTTCTTATTGCCTGAATTAGCAGATAGAAAATTTGATTACCGCATTAAGGACGTTGCCGATGGCGAAGTATATCTTTTAATATTTAAAGCATAACATGTTTGATGCCGGGTCTATAAAAAACACTTCCTATAAAGTTGTATTGCCGTTTTACGTATATGCGGCATGTTCATTCTTAGTTGCTACCATTTTTTTACTCACATCGACAGAAGCTTTTAAAGGTCATTATTTTCATCCCCATATCCTGGCGATCACCCATACTATGGCACTTGGTTGGGGGACGATGATCATTTTAGGTGCAAGTCACCAGCTAGTACCGGTGCTGATAGAGTCAAAGCTTTACAGTAATATTTTGGCTTATATATCCTTTATCCTTGCCGCCATTGGAATACCCCTACTGGTATATGGATTCTATGTATTCGATATGCGCTGGCCAGCTCAGTGGGGCGGATGGTTGGTAGTCTTGGCTCTATTCGCTTATATGATTAACATAGCTGTGAGCATGGTAAAAAGTAAGCATGAAAGTGTCCATGCGGTATTTGTATTCACAGCGACTACCTGGTTGTGTTTTACCGCTATTTTGGGGCTTGCGCAGGTGTATAATTTTACAAGTATTTTATTGCCTGAGAGCTCTTTGCACTACTTAACGTTGCATGCTCATGCAGGTATAATAGGTTGGTTTTTATTATTGATCATTGGAGTTGCTTCCAGATTGATCCCTATGTTTTTAATATCTAAATATAGCAATGTTCGATTGTTGTGGTGGATATATGCACTAATAAATGGGGCATTGCTGATATTCGTAATATTATTCCTTTATCCAGGAAGAGAAGCTTTATTATTTATTCCTGTGATAACTGTATTCATTGCAATAAGTCTATTTATTTATTATTGTTATTGGGCTTATAAAAAAAGGATAAGGAAGCAAGTAGATGAACAAGTAAAATTATCTTTGATTTCAGTAGTCATGTTGTTGCTTCCGGTACTGTTTTTAATTTTAGTAATTGTCACTTTAATTCTTACTTCCGGAGAACAATTGAATCTTATAATTTCTTATGGATTTATTATATTTTTTGGTTGGATTACAGCAATTATAATGGGCATGACATTTAAAACACTCCCATTTATTGTGTGGAATAAAGTTTATCATCATCTATCAGGGCTAGGCAAGACACCTAGTCCAAAAGACTTATTTAATAACCCTGTATTTAAAATTATGGCGATTGCGTATTTAGCCGGTTTTATAATATTTACTTTAGGGATTTTGTTTGGTAACAGCATTGTTTTGAAGTTGGGGGCAATCTTCCTATTGATTACAGCCGTTTTATATAACTGGAATGTCCTGAAAGTATTAATGCATAAACCTATAAAACTATGAATATAATTACCAATAATACAGCCAAATGCTCGATGGGCCTCGATGCTCTTTTGGAAGTTTTGGATCCGGAAATAGGTCTGAATGTCGTAGACCTGGGTTTGATATATCAATTAGATTTTGATGATCTTGCTAAAAACGTATATTGCAGCATGACATTGACTACACAATTTTGTCCGATGGGTCAATCCATTACAAATGGTGTTAAGAATGCATTGCAAAATACATTTGCAGACTATACAATAGAAGTAGAATTAACGTTCGATCCGGCATGGAGTCATGAAATGATTTCGGAAGAAGGTCAAATCTTTTTAAATAAATAATTATGCTAAGCCTAACCTGTAAAACAGCTATTAAAGCAGTTATCTTCCTCGCCTCCAAATTCAAATCCGGAGCCAAATCCGGCATTATTGAAATAGCTGAATATATAGATGCAAGCGAGCACTCTGTGGGAAAAATGCTACAAACACTTGTCAAAGAAAATGTCATCAACAGCTCCAAGGGGCCCAACGGTGGTTTTTACATTGATGCTGATCAGAAAAATCAACCCATCATTAATATTGTTTTTGCAATAGATGGTAAAGATGTATTTAATCAATGCGGTCTGGGCCTGAGCGAATGTTCGGCTGATCACCCTTGTCCTATTCACGAAGACTATAAAGCGGTAAGAGACCTATTCAATAAAATGTGTCTGGACAAAAAGATTGCTGAACTATGTGATCCCGTGGATAGCGGAATGGCTTATTTGGTGGGGTGATTAGTGATCGGGTGATAAGGTGATCGGGTGATAAGGTGATCGTGTAATAAGAGTAAGCAGCACTTCTTTTTATTAATTTCAGGCGATTATCGAACAATAGGAACCCCAAAATAAAGTCGCTTCCGGTAATCATTCTAATTTCATATTTCTAACTTCTAATTTTATAGTAGAATCAGTGAAATCCGAGCAATCCCTAAAATCCGTGATTCAGAAAAATAGGTGATTGGGTGATTGGGTGATCGGTAATAAGAGTAAGCAGCACTTCTTTTTATTAATTTCATGCGATTATCGAACAATAGAAACCCCAAAATAAAGTCGCTTCCGGTAATCATTCTAATTTCATATTTCTAACTTCTAATTTTATAGTAGAATCAGTGAAATCCTTTAATTCCCCGCATTTGTTGGTAGGCAAGCGTGGTTCAGAAAAATTAATAATCGGGTGATCGGGTGATCGGGTAATAAGAGTAAGCAGCACTTCTTTTTATTAATTTCAGGCGATTATCGAACTATAAGAACCTGAAAATAAAGTCACTTACGGTAATCATTCTAATTTCAAATTTCTAACTTCTAATTTTAGAAAGCAATCAGTGAAATCCTTTAATTCCCCGCATTTGTTGGCAGGCAAGCGTGGTTCAGAAAAATTAATAATCGGGTGATCGGGTGATCGGGTGATCGGTAATAAGAGTAAGCAGCACTTCTTTTTATTAATTTCAGGCGATTATCGAACAATAGGAACCCCAAAATAAAGTCGCTTCCGGTAATCATTCTAATTTCATATTTCTAACTTCTAATTTTATAGTAGAATCAGTGAAATCCGAGCAATCCCTAAAATCCGTGATTCAGAAAAATAGGTGATTGGGTGATTGGGTGATTGGGTGCTCAGGTGATGTTGAGCTGACGGAATAGCGTACATTTTAATTGTTCTCGCAATTATCATTGAAATATAATTAGCCCCGTATTCATTCTGACTAGTCGTTTAACTTTATAAAATCTAACATTTTTATATAAATTTACGAGATAGAAAAAATAATTAAGGTTACCGAAAGTTGAATTAAAAAGGTTCTTTCGGGATTACTTTTTGATTAAAAGATCATTAAGAGTATAATTTGGAAATTCCACACATAAATAGAACTGCTGGGCTACTTGCATTTGGAGTAATGGCTGTTATTCTGATGCTGGCTGTCTACTTCACGCATGCCAGAATGCTTTTTGTAGATGCACCTTTCATACTAACCAACATTCTAAACGAAAGTCATCCGATGATTATGGAACATCGCTATGGTTCTATAATTACTCAATTGTGGCCATGGCTCGGCTCCTTAATAGGAATGTCACTCGAGAGCTTAATGTACATCTATAATGCGTCATTCAATGTATTTTATCTGGCAGTTTGCGCATTGTTGGTATTCAAATTTAAAGAATATGCACTTGCTGTCGTCATGGCTTTGTATTATACACTGATGGTCAGTGATGCCTTTTATTGGACCAATAATGAAATACACCAGGCAGTTGGTTGGATGTTCCTTTGGCTAGGATTATATAAGTATCAAAAAAGTAGAGAGACTCCTTTAATGTTTCGTTTAATCAGTTTCGGAATAATTGGAGCTCTGGCTGTTTTGACACATCCGTTGATGATCATTGTGGTAGCTTTTGTATGGGTTTATTACCTGCTCGAGGAAAGACCACCTATAAAAGACCAAAAATTAACTATACTGTTTTCGGCCATTGTGATGATGGCCATCACTGCTCGAGTATTGCTTAGTGTCTTCGGTGGGTGGTATGACGCCGGCAAAATATCGGTGATTGGAGAAAGTGGAATGGCTAATGTATTTGGTTTTTTGGAAAAGCCACTATTTGGTGAATTAATGAGGTTGTATGTCACTCGATATTGGTTGGCTTTAATTGTTTTTATTGCAGCAGTTGGAATTACAATTTATGAAAAAAAATATCTGATCACAACACTAATTTTATTATTTTTTGGAATTTATAATGCATTGTTTCTGACCGTATTTGATTCATTTATTCCGTTTTATTCTGAGAGTGAATTGATGCCACTGACTATTATTTTTGGAATTCCATTGATGCATTCTATTGGCAAATATTTAAATGAACAAAGATTATTAATTGTGTTGGGTGGCATATTTGCCATAAGTTTATTTAATATTTTTAATGCCGGAGCGGTTTACAATAATCGGGTTGAGGCAACAAAAGCCAGACTCAATGAAATGAAGTCCAACAATATTACCAAACTCATTTTGACAGAAACGGAGGCACTGAAAAAAACCTATGTAATGTATTGGGGGCTTCCTGTAGAAAGTTTATTTGCCTCCATTATTTCAGGTGATCCTGTTCAAAGGACTTTTATAATTGTATCTGCAAAGGATACCGCAGTTAAATCGAAAACTATGCCCAATGTGTGGTTAGATTGTTTTAAGGAGAAGCCAATTCGGGAGATGAATGGGAGTTATTTCAATGTAGATTCTACTTCGGAATATAATATCAAATAAAAATATAGTTATTATCACATTTATGCTAAGAAAATGGGTTTCAACAAATAGACTCACAGAGCTCTTTTGACTTTATTTTAAACGAGAGCTTATTTGTTTTTGACTTCTTTGTTATTTTATAGTTTTATAGTTTTAGAGTGCGCAAAGGAATTTTGACTGGTGTCAAATACTACTCCGATCAGACCGTATCTAAAATTGGTTAGCAACAATAATTTGCCGTTGAATTGTGTCAACGGATCGGAGGACAAATATGATAGGACTTCAGTCCCTGGTTCTATATTCTTTCTTTTTTAAAGTTAATTGAAACATGTAGGAACATAGAACACATAGGGATTTGACTGGCTTCAAATTTTGATCCTTTAAGGGATTGAACAAGCGAGGGCTGCGTATCACGCTGGAGGATGTCGCCCATGCTTAGTCAGTCAGGCAGGCTTCAAGGCTTGGAGGGCATTAGCCACTAATTGCACGAATTTGCACGAATTTATGTGTTTGGGTTGCGATGTATGATTTGGAAAATTATCTTCGATGCTTCTTAAGTTGTAGTTTATATAGGATTTTGAAAATGGAAGTATATGGCTTTGTCAAAATAAATTTTGGTGACACACGAACGTAGGTAAACCTACGCTCAGCGCCAGATCTAGCAATTGGACTGTTTCCATATTTTCCTATTTATTATTCACCTTTATCTTTATTCCCTCTACTAACTTTTTCACAACTTTCTTGCCCGCGTCTTTGACATATCGGACATCTACGTTTTCGTTGTAATTATTTACGTCCTGTTCGGCAATGCCGATAAAGGGGGTTTTTTCCGTACTAATGTGAACATCTAATCTAAATTTCTTAAGTAGGTTTGTAATTAAATCATCCCATGAATAAGATCATGTCGCAATATTAAAATCATTGCCAATGAGTAGCGCTTATAAATTCATGTTTTATTTTTTGTATGGTTTATCGCTAGATCAAATATATTTGATTTTAAACTAAAACTACTTTACATGAATAAATCGATAACCTATATTCTCCTCTAAATTCAAAGTGCGAATCTCATAAACACCCTCCGGCAAATCGCTGATTTTAATTTCGTTACTATCAATTGAATTGATCTTCAATATCTTAACAACTTTACCCAATGAATTTATAATCGCCACCTCCGGTTTCAGTTCCTTTTCTAAACCTGAAAATGAAACATGAATTATGTCTGATGCAGGATTCGGAAATACGGTCATTTCGGGAAATGGATTGTTGCAACTATTTCTTACAGAGATGGTATAAAAGTAGCTTTCAGACCCATTCAGGTCAACTTGTTTTATCTTATAATAATAATTTCCATCGGACTTTAGGTCACTTTCATCTGTAAAACTGTAAGTGCTTCCATTGAAACTATTGCTCGCCTTAACTCTTCCTATTGGAACAAATTCCTCCGCTTTTGTACCTCTCCAAATCTCAAAATAATCATTATTTATTTCAGCGGAAGTAATCCACGACAAAAGAATGTTATCGCAAGAAGTTGATTGTCCGGTGAAAGAGTGCAAAACAACAGGTAGGGGGAGGCTACAAGAAATTGCTGATGGATAATCGCCAATTATCGTCCATCCTTTACCAGATATCAGATTAGTCCGGGCACTTACAGCATTTGTTCCATATTGCCTGCCTGTGGCGCCCAATTCACGATTATTTGGAGTTAATGGGTTTGAATTCCACCCAATAAGAGTAGAAGAATAGTTTATACAATCCATTCCACAGCTAATCAACATCGCATTCATTACTACAGATGGATTTAACGCCCAACTTCCTATGTCCTGATTGAAAGATGTGGCACTAGTAAACATGATATACATATTTGTAACATTAGATACATCCCAACTTCCTATGTCCTGATTGAAAACCATGGCATTCTGAAACATAGAACCCATATTTGTGACATTAGATACGTCCCAACTTCCTATGTTCTGATTGAAAGATGAAGCATAAAGAAACATAGAACTCATATCCGTGACATTAGAGGTATTCCAGCTTCCTATGTCCTGATTGAAAACTGTGGCATTCAGAAACATGGCACTCATATTTATAACATTAGAGGTATTCCAGCTTCCTATGTTCTGATTGAAAGCGTTGGCTTGATAAAACATCAATCTCATATCTGTAACATTAGATACATCCCAACTTCCTATGTCCTGATTGAAAGATGTGGCACTAGCAAACATGAATCTCATATCCGTAACATTAGAAAGATTCGGTGCATCAGTAGCATTTGAATTCAAATTGGAACACCCATAAAATGAATAAGCCATACTAGTCCAGGCAATATCGCCCCATTGGCCAATATTGATGATTTTCAGTGCGTCTCCTCCATTGTTAAAAAAAATTCTGGGAAATGAGCCTGTAATCCTTATGGTGTATGTTCCGGGTGTTCCAAAATTATGGGTCACACTGCCTGTGATACCTGTTTGGTCATATATCCCATCATTGTTCCAGTCCACGCTGTAATTGTATCCTGTCCCTGTAGTAGGTATGGTAATGCAGCTGCTGCATGAAGTGCCGGCATTGTTGGTCTTCCATGTAGTGATAAATGGAGCCTGGGCAGTCATTAGACTTGTTGTTAATATGGCGAAACAAAGTGTAAGGTACTAAGCCATAAAGTGTGTAAGTTATAAAAATGAATAAATTTATAACGAAAAACAAAAAAGCAAATGGATTCAAAAGATTTTATCAGTGATGAGATTTTAAAGCAATTTAAGACAGGAGATGAATTGATGAGTTTTCTAACATCGATTCAAAAACGAGGGATAGAAAAGATACTAGAGGGCGAAATGGATAGCCACCTTGGATATGAAAAGCACGATAAAACCGGTGCACCAAACTCAAGAAATGGGTTTAGTAATAAGAAGATTAAAACTAGTTTTGGAGAGGATAACATTCAGGTACCAAGAGATAGAGATGGTAGTTTTTCACCGATGCTTGTTCCAAAGCGAAAAGGAATGGCTGAAGGTATAGAAAATATCATCATTTCATTGTATTCAAGGGGCATGAGTAATAGCGATATAGAAAACCAGATCAGGGATCTATACAATGTAGAAGTATCAACTTCAACGATTTCAAGAATAACAAATGCTATAACAGAGGATATTGTAGCATGGCAAAATAGGCCGCTGGAAGATGTCTATTTGATTGTCTGGTTAGATGGAATTGTATTTAAGGTAAGAGAACAATCCAAGGTAATAAACAAGACGATTTATATAGCGATCGGCCTGAGGCAAGATGGTATAAAGGAAGTGTTGGGTTTGTGGCTAGGGTGGAAAGAGAGCTCCAGCTTTTGGATGAGTGTATTGACAGACATGAAAGCACGTGGTGTAAATGATATACTCATAACAGCTACAGACAATTTAAATGGTTTTACGGAAACGATCAAAACGGTTTTCCCACAATCAAACACTCAAATATGCATTGTCCATCAGATCAGAAATGCATGCAAATTTGTGTCATATAAAGACCGAAAGCCATTTACAGCTGATATGAAGAAAATATATGGAGCGCCAACGAAACAATCAGCAGAGGCAGCATTTAAGGACTTTGCAATGACTTGGGAAGATAAGTATCCGTATTCAGTACAATCATGGAGGACTAACTGGGATGAATTAACGACTTTTTCAGCTTCCCCTTAGAAATCCGTAAGATTATGTATACAACTAATTTAATAGAGAACCTGAATGGAAAAATCAGAAAATATACAAAAAACAAGCTTTCTTTTCCAACTGATGAATCTGTTATGAAATCAGTTTATCTGGCCATAAGAGAAGCTACAAGGAAATGGTCCATGCCTATTCATAACTGGGGCGTGGTAACCAATCAATTTATTATTATCTTTGGAGAGAGATTAACCAATTTTATGAAAGCTTAGGGGAGCCCAAAAAAACAACTTACACACTTTGTGGGATAGTGTCAAGTGTAAAAATAATTTTCATATAATAATGTTTTAGTTCTTTAAAATTCTGACTCTAATGATCCTGGATTTGATTGCATTTCACATAATTCTAATCCGCAGGGAGTACAATTAGTGCAAATCACCCTCCTGGTGTCTCATTAGGAAAAAAGAATGTCCATTGTGAATATTAATCCCAGTAAAAGTTTGTTGTTTGTCGTTTGTTGTTTGTCGTTTGTCTTGTCAAACCAATTTCCATTGAGTATATTTCCAATATTTGATAACAATCAGGTATAAAATTTTCATGCATTGAGCCCAATTTTATCTTATATATTATAAGCCATTATACTTTTCATTCACAAGAGTATTATATTGCAATCCCACCTAACCTTCATCTGTTTAATTCGTTAATTGTCTTATTCGCCAATTCGTCAATTTTCTTTTAGACTGCTTCCTCAGCTTCTTATCACCTCACCTTCCTCCCTAATCCGCTGCTTAATCGCAAATCGTATTTAGTAGTGTCTAAATTATCATAAGCTCATCGAATTATTCGCTTTCCTTCACGAAATAGATAGCTGGTGGGTATGAATGGGTGGATTGGGGGAATGAAGATTGTAGGGTTAGTCAATTCAAATTTAAGGTACAATAAGGAGTAGGAATTATTTTCATGGGTGGGAAAGAGGGGTTGGTGGGTATAAGGAGGGAAATTGATGGATTGATTTTATGAGGTGTGTTTAGAACATATATTTTTGGACAAGACAGGTTGTAGATATATAAATTGTTATAAACTATTGTTTCATAAATTTAAATAATATATTAAAGTTAAAATCATGAGAAAAATAATTGTTTTTTTATTTTTTACTATGACGTTAGCCTTCCATTCTTCATGTTCTAAAGATGGAGAAGCCGATGGAAATAATTCAAGTTCTTTTCTTTCTGTAACTGTTAATAATTCTAATCATTCAGCCGTAAAATTGAATAAAAGTAGTATAGCAATACCAGATGATTCTTGGCTTACTGATGACATTGATTTTGCATCTAGAAGTGGAGTGGTTGTTGAAAATGAGGCTATATACGCCCTTACTGAAGATGGTATAGCTAAAATTAATAGAGAGAATGGACAAATTGTGTGGAATGTAGAATTATGTGACTTTCCTGAAGGCAATTTATGTTTATATCAAAATACGATCTTCACAAGTTCTGATGAATGTTTTTACGCCATAGATAAAAAAACAGGTAATAGTATATGGAGTATAGATCTACAACATCCTATATCTACTACCCCTATTGTTATAAACAACAAAGTTATAATTTCAGATGAGAGTAAGGGCGTGTATGCTTTAAATATTTTAAATGGTGAGTTAGATTGGTTCTATGCAATAGTGGAAGGCAGTCATAATTCTATTCCTTTATTTAGTGACAATAAACTTTTTATTGCTTCCGCATATGGAATGATACATACAATCAATCCTGAGACTGGAGCAAAAATCAATATTTATAAGACCTGCTCTGATCCAAGCTATTGCTCTGAAATCAATACACCGATTATGCTGGTGGATGATAATTTGGTCTTTGCCAATGTCTCAAGCGATGTTTTTGCCATTACAAAGGAAGGAACTGTTATTTGGAAATATAAGCACCCAAGTCCAACAAAAATCCAATTTAAAGGAATAGCATATGCTGCTGGTAAAATTATTTTAACAGGCCGTACAAATGAAAGTAAAGACATCACACTATGTATTGAGAAAACTAATGGAACCTTATTGTGGCAGTATATTCATGGTAATCAAAATAAAATTTCACACCCGATGATTGTGAATGAATCTTTTGTTCTTATTGGTTCCTCAGTTGGACTAGACAATCTCGATATCAATACAGGTAAACTCATTTGGAATAAAAAAGTAATGAAAGCCTCATCGAGTTCTGTGTATAATCAATGTAATTCTCATATTGCAGTAACGGATGAAGATATAATTTATATATCGACAGATGGTAATCTTGTTAGAGTTAAACTGTAAATGTGAATCTTATTAAATGTAATTTACTTTCCGTTACAATATGTAATTCTATGTATTTTTTTGTTTTTACCACATTTTTTGGATTTCTAATGTTTTGCAGTGAATTGCATTCTCAGTCACTTGCAATTGACGGAACCTTTACTCAAGAAGGTTCAACTTTGCAGTTTAATTTTAAATTAACTTTAAATGAAAAAGCTGAAAACATTTATTCTGGAAAATTTGAATGGACGTTGATAAATGCAGACCGAAAAGATCCATATTCATTTAATTATTTCAGCAATCGATTAGGATTGATTAGTATTGAATATGTCAATGGTAAATATGATTCAATAACTAATAGCCTTAAACTTATTGGATACAAAAAAGACGATCCTTTCGAAATAATTGGTCTGGATGAATATAATTTGAATATTGACATTAATGGGAATGTAACTGGTACATCACTTTCAAATGGAGCTAATTCTGGAATAATTAAAGGCAATTTGATTCAGATATCTGGCAAGGAATTTGAATCTTTTGATATCAAAACAGTTGGTGTGTTTGATGATAATTTCTATTTTTCAGATAAACTTACTCCCCCCTCCTTGCCCTGGTTGAAGGTGTATCCAGAATTTAATAGAACAAGAATGATGAGTTATTTTTGTGCATTTATCATAGATGGTAAATATTTGGCTATCGTATCTGCTACTAGCCACGAATATCTTTTAGAAACAGGGTTGTTCATCGATTTATGGGATACCGGCAAAATGAAATATTTAGGAAGAAGTTCTCTTGAAAATCCTGATGCCTCTGCCTATAGATCCTACTTTCGTGAATTTGTCTTCATGGAAGAAAGTTTGACTTATGATTTCTCAAGCAAAATCATCTATCTCTCCTTTTATAAAGGAGATAGAGAAAGAAAATACCAAATACCCTTTACGTTGAATCAAACAACTTCAATATATAAGAAGAACATTTCTGATTTTAAAGGGAAAAAGTATTTAAAAGGAATATCAAATTTAAGAAAGACTGAATCATTTCATTGTCATTATCACAAGCATGGCGAATCCATGATTTTAAATAATGATTACTACTTTAAGGGTTCTCCGGAGGTAATGAAAAATCCCATTTTGAAATGGAGTAATGTTACAGAATCAATAACTATAAAGAAATCACAAGGTATTCGCAGCACTACAGATAGAAATTCGGATGTTTGGGAATTAATGTTGACTCGTCCTGAACCCAAAGCCACAGCTCTTCTTTCTTTAAAACAAAATCAAAATAAGCTGATTGCCTATATTAAGAATCTTCCTTTGGATGACTATTATTTTAAAAAAGCAAAGGAATTGCTCTTTGAGTGCTCTCTTGATGCTGATAGTTACAGCAATATATTGAAAGAATTACCGCAAATGCGAGAAACAGTATTTTCCTTGATTTCCATTGATTGCTTTAAGAAATATGACAAAAAAGCTTGCCAACTTATTGTTGAAGCTTTTAGAGAAGATTCGTCTTGGTCGATGGCAAGGAACTTAATAAAACATATAGAAGAGTCTGATTTAATATCTAGCATCAAATTTTCTCCTATTGAAGTTCTGGTAAGTACTGAATTCAAAAATGCCGATTTTACTAACAATAGATATGAACCTTTAATATTTAATGAAGTTTTGATCCAAAAAGGTAATCTCAAATACCTATTAACTACTAAAGTAAATAATCCAACTTCACAAACTATCAGTTTTATTGCTGAAGTTGAGTTAGGTGTAGCAAGAAGTGAATCAGTTGGAGCTTTAGGCCTTTCTGTTTCTAAAAGCTCTAATGTAGTTAACTTTAAAGAATACGCAGTTATCCCTAAACTTAAGGCTGGCGAAACAAGAGATGTAGCTTTTTTAATTGATTTGGGATTTCAGGATATAAAGAGTAACTATGAGCTTGTAGGAACAGATATCAAGAAATATTTTGAAATTCGCAATAAATCTATTAAGGCAATTCCCTTAAAAAGTGAAGTGCAAAGTATATCTGCAAATCTTTTCAAGCAGATTAGCTGGAATAAAATTGCTGAGTTAAATTTTCCAGGGAAATTTAAGTCAATTGGGTCGATATTAGAAATAAAGAGCGATCAACACTACATTGACATTAAGAAGAAAGTGTTTAAAAAGGCAGCTGAAATTGACCCATTATATAAAAACGAGGCTTCAAGAGCATTGTCCAAAGAATTGGAAGGAGTCTGGTTAGGGAAATATAGTTTAACAGATATTGCCGAGTTTGAAATCAAAGCAACAATCTCAATTATATCAGGAAACTATTTTGATGGATATTTTGAATGCAAATTGGTAAAGTCTAAATGCTCTTCACTTGCTGTGTTATATGGCGAGACCTTTCATTTTGAATCATACGGTTGTATTGAAAATAATAATCTGGTTTTCAGTAAGTTTAATTTTTTAGCTGATAGATATAGAATTTGGACAAGTGTTGCTACATGTAGAGAATTAGATAATTCCAATGGAATAATAACTAATGTAAATAATATTATCGAAGATTTTGTTTTTGCTTTGAATGATTATTCACACTTGAGATTGTTGGAATCCGACTCATTAGCGAAAGTTGGGAAAAAGTTCAATCTTCAGTTGACAAAGATTCAAGGTATTGAAAAAGTGCGCCAGATTTTTGATGAACAAAATAAGATTATTGCTAAAGAGAAAAAAAATTTAAACGACATAAGTATCAAAGTGAAACGGGCGGATACCAATGCTCAATTTACTGTCGTAGGATTGTTGGCATTAATACGTGATGAGTCTGATGCTACATCTAAATATTTATTCGGAATTGTAGACCCACTTTCTAATGTGTATCTTATTGTGAATAAAAAGAAATATAAACTAAAATATTACTCAGGTATTTCAATCAAAAATTCAGAAAACTTATACCCTTATTATCAGAGCAACCTTGTTAATTGTAAAAGATGTGGAATTTTATACAGATATTTTGAATTGTATTTTGAGCCTATTCCTTTGAAAGATCGAAAAATTGAGCTTATAATTTCTAATCCGAAATATGAGCTGGATTTTAGCCCAATTGATTTTAATTCTGAATATACAGGACTTACTCAGCCATTTAGTTTAGAAGAAATTCATGGATTTGATTTAGATAAATCAAACAATTATATCAGCCGCACATCAACGCCAAATTGTAAATGTTTTCATCCGACAACTCAGGAACTTACAGATGTTTGGGTCTCATATAATTTGAACTGCAAGAATGGTCTTGTAAATGGTAAAAGGGGTTTAGTGAATTTTCCTAATGCAGTAGCGTATTCTGAAAACTGGGTGAATGGAAAAGCAAATGGAATGAGTTCAAATGTAAGTAGGATGCATCCCAATGAACCTCCTAAAAAATTGCCCACAGGTATAAAGAATTTTCAGACTGTAACATCTTTGTCCGATATGGAGAATAATATTGATAAGTCATTTACGGATAAAGAATTCGGGTGGCAGGTTGGATTGTTATTTGAGAGTTATATTAAAGCGTATGTTTTTGTTACAGGAAGTACAGATGGAATAATGTCGGGATTTGAAACAGAGAAGCCTTCTTCTCCACAAGCAAATTCAAAACCCAATACTAAGGTTGATTCTGATAATAGATGTGTGCTATCTGTAAAGGAGGATTTTAGTGCATTCGTTCGGTGCAGTGCAAAAGTTAAAGATCCGGTCTACAAAGTATTGTGTAAAAACAACAAAACAAAATATTTTTATTACATACCCATTGTAAATAATTCAGGGCTTTGTTCTGATCAGATAGGTTACTATGAACACAATCAGTTTTTCGTGAATTTTGGTGAATATCTTGGAAATGATAGAGAAAAAGCGCTTAAAAAACTGTGTGGCTGTGACTGAAGGATGTAATAATAGGTGTTGAAAACTCCCTCAGGGTTAGTAATTTTTACTTCAAGTTTAGGGAGGTTTTGAAATGAAACTAAACAAGCTAACACTTAGCTATCAAAATTTTATTGAAATTAAAACTGTGTTATGTGTAATTATAAATCGCTGAATTTAATGCTCCTGTTTATGCTTATGATCTTTATTTCTTTTCATAATCTCACTGCACAAAATTTCATCACAAAATGGTCCTTTTCCAATTCTGCTATACAATTACAGTTCAACGCGCTTACAGCTGGTGATGTTAATTTTACATGGTCTGCTACACCTTCTGGTAATTCTGGTTCGGGCAGTTTCAATAAACCTTTTGCTGGATTTGTAACAATTTCTTCTCTTAATATTGCTGCCGGAGATGTTGTGACACTAAGTTTATCTCCTTCAAATTTAAGGAGATTCTACATCAACGAAGGATCAGATCGATTGAAATTTATAGACATAGTGCAATGGGGAAGTGTCCCTTGGTCAAGTATGGCTAAAGCTTTTGCCGGTTGTAATAATATGATTATGAGTGCAGTTGATGTACCGAATTTATCAAATGTTACAGATATGGACAATATGTTTAAAGCGGCTCACATTTTTAATGGAAATATAGCTAACTGGGATGTATCCAACATCTCTAATATGACAGGTTTATTTTATCATGCTTTTCTCTTCAATCAGGACATAAGTGCCTGGAATGTATCTAATGTTACCAATATGTCATTTATGTTTGGAAGTGCAGAAGCATTCAACCAGGATATAGGCGGGTGGAATGTTTCTAGTGTTTCGAACATGTCAAATATGTTTAATTTCGCCTTTAGCTTTAACCATCAAATAGGAAATTGGAATGTGTCAAACGTTCTTTTAATGGCAAATATGTTTAGTTATGCCGAATCTTTTAATCATAGCCTTGGTGAGTGGCACCTCAATCCAAATGTAACATTAGGTTATTTGATCGGAAACAGTGGTATGAGCTGTAGTACTTATTCTGAAACCTTAATAGGGTGGCAAATGAATAATCCTGCTATCACCAATCGAAATATTAATGTTCAAGGAGTACAATTTGGCACAAATGCAGCACCCTCCCGTGCCCTCCTTACGAATAATCAAGGTTGGATTATATTAGGGGATTCACCTAGTGGATTCAATTGCAGTCCTTGTTCATTAACAGTTAATGCAACAGGGTTACAAACCACTTGCGGACTAAACGATGGAACTGTTACAGCCAATCCAAGCGGCGGAAGCGGATACACCTTCCTTTGGATGCCTGGAAATCATTCTACCCAAACAGTAAATAACCTTGCAGCAGGAACATATAATGTCACCGTCACAGCATCCGGAGGATGCACAGCAACAGCAAGTGCCATTGTAGGAAGTTCCACCGGAATCACCACCACAGCGAGCGGTACAGCAACCACGTGCGGCCTAAACAATGGAGCTGTAACAGCCAACCCAGGCGGAGGAAGTGGATACACATATCTGTGGACACCCGGAAACCACACAAGCCAAACGGTGAATAACTTGGGAGCAGGAACATATAATGTCACCGTCACAGCATCCGGAGGATGCACAGCAACAGCAAGTGCCATTGTAGGAAGTTCCACCGGAATCACCACCACAGCGAGCGGAACAGCAACCACGTGCGGCCTAAACAATGGAGCTGTAACAGCCAACCCAGGCGGAGGAGGTGGATACACATATCTGTGGACACCCGGAAACCACACAAGTCAAATGGTGAATAACTTGGGAGCAGGAACATATAATGTCATGGTAACAGCGACTGGCGGATGTACAGCAACAGCAAGTGCAATGGTAAATTCATCTACCGGTATCAGCACAACAGCAAATGGAACTGCGACAACATGTGGACTAAACAACGGAAGCGTAACAGCAACTCCTTCGGGAGGAAGCGGATACACCTATCTGTGGACCCCAGGAAACCACACCAGTCAAACGGTGAATAACCTGGCAGCAGGAACTTACAATGTCACAGTAACAAGTGCAAACGGCTGCATAACCACGGCAACTGCGACAGTGAACTCATCCACAGCAATCACTGTAATGAGTTCGGTGACAAATACAACTTGTGGATTAAATAACGGAAGCGCGACAGCATCTGCAAGCGGTGGTTCAGGGTACATTTATAACTGGTCGAATGGTGGAAACACTGCAACAATAAATAATCTGGCAGCAGGAGCCTATACAGTGACAGTGACAAGTGCAAACGGTTGTACAAATACAGCAACTGCGACAGTGAATGCATCTGCAGGAATTTCTGTAATAACAAATGTTGTACACGAGTCTTGCAGTAATTGTGATAATGGGTCGGCTACTGCGACTGCAGTAGGGGGTTCAGGATATAGTTATATATGGTCGAATGGTGGAAGCACACAGATGATTAATAACTTAGCTCCCGGAATCTATACAGTCACAGTGACATCGTCCAACGGATGTACAGCTACTGCAAATGCAGTAATCAACGCATTCGGCTGTCCTTCATTGAATATAAACATGACCAAAACAGATCCTACCTGTGTAGGAAATTGTAATGGAATTGCCACAGCGGCAGGATCAGGTGGACAAAGTCCATATACCTATATCTGGAGTAACGGAGGAACTACACAGACGTTAACAGGATTATGCGCAGGAATTTACACAGTAACGGTAACAGATGCTAATCAATGCCCGGAAGTGGCTTCAGTTACCTTAGATCCCGGTGTTTCTATAAGCGTGATAGCAAATGGTACAAACACATCTTGCGGTCTCAATAATGGAAGTGTTATTGCAAATCCTGCCGGAGGAAGTGGATACACTTACCTGTGGATGCCGGGAAATTATACAACACAAACAGTAAATAACCTGGCATCAGGAAATTACAATGTGAGTGTGACAAGCAATAATGGATGCACAGCTACAGCGAGTGCAATGGTAGGAAGCTCTACAGGAATCTCTGCCACAGCAAGTGGAACTACAACATCCTGCGGTCAAAACAACGGAAGTATCACAGCAACTCCTACCGGAGGAAGCGGGTATGCATATCTATGGATGCCGGGAAATTATACAACACAAACGGTGAATAACCTGGCAGCAGGCACGTATAATGTAACGGTGACAGCGACAGGCGGATGCACATCAACAGCAAGTACATTTGTAAATTCTTCAATAGGAATTACCACAACAGCCAATGGAAATACGACCACCTGTGGTCAAAACAACGGAAGTATCACAGCAACTCCTACCGGTGGTAGCGGGTATACATATCTATGGATGCCGGGAAATTATACAACACAAACGGTGAACAATCTGGCAGCAGGCACGTACAGTGTGACTGTGACAGCTACAGGCGGATGTGCAGCTACAGCTTCGGCAATTGTTAATAGTTCTACTGCCATCACTGCAATGACAAGTGTTACCCATGAATCCTGCAACAATTGTAATGATGGCTTAGCAAGTGTAACTCCTTCGGGAGGATCAGGATACACCTATCTCTGGTCAAATGGAGGATCAAGTCAGGCAATAACAGGACTTGTTCCCGGAACATATACAGTAACTGTCACGTCAGGTGGATGTTCCACCACTGCTTCGGCTGTCGTGAACAGCTTCGGATGCCCGACGATCAATTTGACTACGACCATTACTAAAGCAGTGTGTTTCGGGCAAAATGGTACAGCTATCGTTAGTCCTTCAGGAGGTGCAGCACCTTATACCTTCCAGTGGAGCAATAACGGCACGACAGCGATGATTACTGCTGCAGCCGGAATTTATACAGTCCTAGTTACCGATAAAAATGGATGTGCAAATTCTACTTCTGTAACGATTACGGAGCCATCACAAATCCTGGCAACAGTAACTTCAACTTCGGAAAGTTGTACAGGAGATTGCGATGGTACAGCAATAATAAGTACTTCAGGAGGTACAGCTCCTTATGCATTTCTTTGGGCATCAGGTAATACGTCAGATACTATGGTAGCACTTTGTCCTGGAGAGTATTTTGCCACTATAAGCGATGCACACGGATGTGGAACTATAGCAGCAGTAGCTATAGGTCCGGGTATGATGGTACTTCCTGCCATCACTGGAGATACGTTTGTTTGTTTTGGTGAATCGGGTGAATTACAGGTCAATCAATATGATTCATACCTATGGAATACCGGAGATACAAGTAAAGCTATTTCCTGGAATGAAGCCGGAATTTATTCTGTCACAGTCACAATCAATGGATGTATTGGTGGGGATACTATTGAGGTCAATTCCGGTAATGAGCTTATACTTATGCTCGACGTAACAGAAGGGAATATTATCAAAGCTCTTGCGATGGGCGGACAGGCTCCATATAATTATCTATGGTCAGATGGAAGTACGACTGACTCTTTGCAAGTGACTGTCTCAGGAACAAATATTGTAACTGTGAGTGATTCAGATAATTGCTCCGTAACAGACTCACTGTCAGTTAATATTAGTTCAATATTTGAATCGGGAAAGGAATCAATAAGAGTGTATCCTAATCCGACTGAAAGTTTCATTTATATCAACTTGCCACTAGGTGTTAGCACTGAAGCTATTTCAGTTTTCGCAATATCAGGCACGCAAGTGCTTGCACCTATTGTGAACAATGTTGCGATTGATGTCTCCGATTTATTCCCGGGTACATACTTTCTGAGGATCAATACTGATAAGAAATTTTATACTGCCACATTCAGTAAAATGTAGAGGGTGGACAATTTAGGGATGGAGTAGTGAGGTTTCTGTGGATTATTTGGGCATGTAATTAAAAGACTATTTGAATAAAGTGAAATTTATTTTCATGGCTAAAAAAAGGGTTTTGATGTGCTGGTATAGAGGGATTCATATAGATGTTTTAGCCATAATTGGTTTTTAAGTATAAATTTGTATCAGAAGAAATTTATTACTTAATTGATATTTAATACTAAACAATAATGTTATTATTTTTAGGTTTCCTCGTAATTATTTTATACACGTGCTTAAACTTTACGCTTTTTAGCCAAGATGTCTCTCTGAAATGGACTAAGCATCTGGGTCCGACATTCAATGATCAATTTCTAGATATATCGGTAGATTTGGATTGTGAATTTGTTGCTGTTGGTCAGATTCCTAGTAATGGTAACAAGATAATGTTGGCCAAGTATTCTCCTGAAGGTAATTTGAATTACAATATGACAATAGGTGGAGGATCTTCTTCATTTGCTCTTGGTAAAATCAAAATATCTCCTATTTTAGCTTCAAGCACCTTCAAATACTCTTATGATAGGATTAGAAGCCCTATAGTCCGCGCATAAAAATTGGTTTAAAGACTTATGAAACTATAATTCAACAATGGCTTAAAAAGGAGCACAAATCATGAGCAACCGCAGTGAAAGTAGATGAATAGTTGCTGGAATAACATTATAAAAGTATACATTTTTCTTATTTAAAAATTATAACACAATACTAATGAAAATGGAGATTATCCGAAAAAAATATTTAAATATTGCAATTATAATTCTGTTGTTTTCAAGTGAATTAAAATCTCAAAGTAATACAACCTGGATAGATACTCTGATTTATACCTATCATGCCCATATTGAATTTACTCCAGAAGGTGCATCAAGACCTACTATAAAAATAAATCTAAACACTCTTGAAATCGAACAAATTGAAGATATAGCTCAATTTATTAACAGTAGAGCCAAAAAATACTTTTTCAACCATATTATAAATTATAATACTGAATATCTCTATGATGAAAGAAGAGATGGAGCTATTAGTGTAAATAAAATTCCGGATCAAATTTCAAAGCAGGGGTCCGGCATACTCATATCATTAACTCATACTGGTTTTATAGTAAATTACATCTACAAGTTTACTAATCTTAGGAATATTGAATACATTGGGGTAAGTGAAGGAAATACAACCATATCGGGTGTCACTTCAACAACATACCAAAAACAGTCATTCAATGTTACATGTGCACCTATAGATTACTTCAAGTTAAATAAATTATTAAGTTATATTGACATTCATTATAATACAGAAATACAAACTGCAGAAGTAATTCCTGCAGCTGGAAATAAGAGTAAATATTTAATAAATAGCATAAATAGTGATTCTACTATTACTTACAAATACAGTTTTATCACCAAGGATTTAAAAAAAGAGGATCTAAGGAGTGTGGATTATGATGCTTTAATTTCAGAGGCGGCTCCTTTTATTGTTCTTGGAACTGCTGCATATGGATTAAAGAAGTTATTTGATTATGCTACTTCTGGTCCCACAAATTACTCAGCTGTAAAACAGTCACCATTACCAACATATTCAGGAAATTGTATTGTGTATGATTTAAAATATATTAGTCCCTCTGGTGATGCCACAGATATGGGATATTTTAAATTTTATCTTCACTCCTGTGACAATTTATCAGATGTGGGTGAATATTTAGTTTATTTGAATGCTTTAGTGATCGACAATGCTATTGGTATAAAAATCAAGAACATTACTACTAATCATTCTGCGTATAGCACATATTATAGTAATAAGTCTAAGAGTCTTCTAAATAGCTGTGAGATGTATGTAGGGTCTTTAGAAGTGGGTGTAAGGATGGCAATTGATTGTATGCTCAATGATTTTCGTTAATTCTGTTGTTTTTTATTTTATTTTTTATTTTAAAGGTAGCATTTATCGAAATCAGGGTTCTGAAGCATATTATTAATAATAAGTCTTAAATCAAGAGTTTATTTTTTACAAGTCAGGATTCAGATGGGATTAACTTTACAGAGAAATTGATTATTAAATAATAAGGCGTTTGCGTAATACAATCTTGAATATATTAAACTGTGGTGGAGCAGTCTATCTATGTGAGAAATAAATTTTTTTAAAAATATCATAAATGAAAATATGACAAGTAAAGTAACAATACTAATAAAGCAAAATGATTGTAAAAGCTTAATATTGGCTATATATCTAATATGTTTTACTTCATTGGGTAATTCACAGTCTTTAAAATTTCCAATTGTTGAAAAGGGAATTCAAGATGTGGTTATTAAAGAAGTTGGTTTTGAAAAAGATTATTTTTATGTAGACATATTTTATGAATATCATGGAATATATTCATCAACTCTTTCATTTGATGAGAATAATCTATACTACATAAGAGATAAACAAACAAAAGCTAGATATAATATACTTAATTCATTGCCCACTAAAGGTAACCCACTTAAAGTATCTAATGAAAGCCGTCCAACTATTAGGCTTAAATTTGAAAAAATTCCTACTTCAGTTAAAAATATTGACTTGATTCAAGGAATGAAATCAAATGGATGGAATTTCTATGGTATAGATATATCAGATCTATATATAGCAGAACGTAGTAGGATAAAGACATATAGTGGTTTTTTTATAAAAAAATCAGGTGGCGACCGAATTGTTTCTGCTTTTCTAAATGTTGCTATTAATGGCGATAATATTGAGTTTGAGTTTGATTATTTTGATGAAGAGAAAAAAAGAAAATTTAAAAAAGTAAGATATAATTTTAGTGCATCGCCCAATAAATACCCATATAAATCTATCAGACATGCCTCAAATGATCAATACTGGGCAATTGGAGGAAGATATGATCAGTTTGAAAACTGGTTGGGAAAAAACCTTGAATTTGAATATTCAGATGATGGGTCCGAAATTCACGGAAAATTTACAAAGGATAACAATCAATTTTTTCTAGTGGAGACGGGCGAGAAAATGAAAATGCCTAAAAAAGGTCTTTTATTCACTGGTACAATTAAAGACGGTAAACCTATAGGTGTTGGATTTTACTTGGGTAAAAATAAAGACGGAGTGATTAATCATTGTATATATAGCAATTATAACGAAGATTTTAAATATAATGGCTATACGATATATATAAATGACAATGGAGTGTATAAGGGAAATACAATTAATAGCCTATTTGATAATTTTTATTCTATAGACTATTTTAGTGCTTGCTACTTTGAAGGATATGAGCACGAAAC
This sequence comes from Candidatus Brachybacter algidus, assembly GCA_016711705.1. Classification (GTDB taxonomy): domain Bacteria; phylum Bacteroidota; class Bacteroidia; order Chitinophagales; family Saprospiraceae; genus Parvibacillus; species Parvibacillus algidus. Next base: position 100,595 of record JADJSK010000016.1, read on the forward strand.
TATAAAATGGCATGTTATTCAAAAGAGTCTACCAGATATACCTTCAGGCGCCTATGGTTATAACTGTGAAGGAAAAGTTGCTAAAAAATGTGACACCAACTTCAAAAATTGTATACAAATTATAAAGGAAAAGGAAGATTATTCCCTTATAACTGCATTAGCTGGTATGGTCGCTATTGTTACAGTTGGAATTGCAGCCTTAGCGTCTTCTTCAGTTGCTAATGGCAGTGCAAATTTATCAAATTTAATAGAAAATTCAAATGATTGTGGTTGCGTAATAGAATCCATAAAAGACAGGGGATTTATCATTAAAAATGGTTTCGATAATGTAAGATTTAAGAATAATTTTGACCTGAATGTTAAGTATGAAAATGGTAAGTATAAAATTGTTGGAATGGTGTTTGATGATGTGTTTGACACTTATGAAGAATTTTATCAAGCTATGATTGATAATTGTAAAAGAATAAAGTGTATAAGATAATGGTTTTATTATTTAAGTAAATTTATCTTAGGTTGTTGCTTTATCTCCTGCATTGAACTGGCTGTTTCTACCACCAACTTCTCCCCCAACTTCCCATATCCGTTCCTAAAACTAAAAATATTAGTCTTATGAATTCATTTGTAACAATTTCAACTTCATTTACTAATATGCTTAGCGCAAGTATCGTATCAATTTTTTGTTATTAGTAATTTCTTAAACAGTTCAGTTAATGCTAAGGGGTGCCAGGTTACTGGATAGAATATAAAGGATGTAAATACTTTTATACCGACGTTAAAAAAGGTGTCAAATTTAATGGACAGGGGATTGCATATACGTACTCGTTTAGGCTGCGGGACATTAACTCATTACTCAACCTCAGTCTTCAGATCCCAGTCCAAGCACATTGCATAGTGTCTTATAAAATGAATTACCAATTAAACATGAATGGCCATTGTTTAGATGTACTTCTTTGTTGGAATGATCAAGCAATGAAATGAAGTTAATATTAATAGCTTCGTATCTGTTGATTTGAATAAATGAATTTGAAAGAATATTTAATAATTGAGAAAGCGAGAGATTACAGCCTATAATTTGATGGGCAAGGGTGATCTCGGTCTTACCCTGTCCTTTTTCTCCGGTTTTAATGGAGATAATATCTTCCATCCTGACCACATAACTCTGCCTGCCTGCCTGTATGGGAATGAGATTATGTCCCGTAAGAGGTGCAGAAGCGAGTCTGTCCTGCTGCATCGTGTCATACACAGCATCCAGGATATTTTCCTGATGTTCTTTCCATGAGCCGTAGAATGGTTTTCTCAGAATATAAACTACCTCATTTTTGTACTCATTGTGCAGGCGTTGTGCGTATTCAAACTCGCTGAATCCGGTGCAGATGACCACCGGTGGAACAGGAATTTGGCTGCGCTTTAGCTTATTCAGCAACTGAAATGCAGTTCCCCCTATGAGATTTATATCGAGGAAAAGCATATCTGAAGCTGTTCCTGAAATGAGCTCATAAGCTTCTTCCAGTGTTTCAGCCGAACCTGCCACTTCAATTTCAGGACTCTCATCCAATGCATTGATCAGTTCTAATCTGATAGCAGATTCGTCTTCTACTACCAGTGCTTTTAATTTATGAAATGTCATATATGAAGGTTTTTGGAAGGATAATAAGAATGCCGGTACCATATGGTGTCCCGAGCTCATCAGTGAATATATTGTCAATATACTGAATGCTGAGCTTAGTTTTGTTGTATTGATTAAGTACATCGATCAGGTCCTGCATGACGTCCGTACTGCCTTTTCTGGTGAGAACGACCTTGTCAGACTGCTGATTCTTTCTTCCAATACCGTCATCCTCCAGGTATATTTCCAGGTGCTCAGGAAAATTTTTGATGCGGGTCTTAAAGCAATTTGCAGCCTTGCGTTGACGAATACCTTTCTCGATGGCATTTTCCGTGTGTATTTGCAAAAGCATAGAGGGGATATACACGAGCTTCCAGCTATCATTATCCAGTGGAACCTCTATAGAGATATCAAACTCCATATCAAATCGTATTTGCTGAATTCCAAGGTAATTTTTTACCAGCTCCATTTCATTACCAAGTGCGTGATAGGCCTTTCCTTTGTTGGAATTATGAAATAGAATATTTACATTTTCTGCCAGTCTTTGGATGATAAGCGCTGTATCGGGATCCTTTCTGTATTTACTTTGGATCCAATGCAGAGAATTGTTGATGAAATGCGGATTGAAAAAATTAGCAAGTGCAAGTACTTTAAGCTCATCTCTCTCTCGTTTGGATTGCTCGAGCCTTACTTGTTGTTTTAATAAGGCTTGTTTGTGGCGTGAATTAGCCCATAACCATATTCCGGGATTGTCACAATAAGAATTGCTAATAAAATCCAGAATAATGGCCGCTCCGTTAGCTGTGCAGGAATGACAAAAGCATAACCTACATTGCAGGATTCAACATTGTTTTTGTAGGCTACAATTTGTAATTTGTAGGAATCCGGAGGCAGGTACTCAAAAATGAAATTAAGATCTGTGTGGTTTAGCTTCTGCAGTATTGTATCTCCATTGGACTGTATCAGAAATATGTCAAAAATAAGATTGTCATGAAGCATTGGATTTCCGGAAGCGGTGAAGCCTATTTCAAGGTGTCGTTTATTGAGCGGGATTTTTCCTATATAATTTCCTGATAACTTAATTTCTGTATCATCTGCTTTAAAATACTCAAGCATTACAGTTGTTTCCGAAGTATCAAAAGGCAAATTATTTAGATCCAGTCTGGTTGCTCCGGTTTGGGCCCCGATCCACAAATATCCCTTACTGTCTTTCAGGACTGCATTTTGTTCAGCTTCTGATCCGTCCAGGTCTTTACCAAATTTTAGAGAAAACACTCTTGGACGTTTACCATTGTATTTTTTATCAATAAAATGAACCGCCCTTCGTGTACCGACTATAAGATATTTATCTTCATTCAATAAAAAACCAGGAGTACTCATAGGATCTCCCGGCAGTTGAAATTCTTCTGCAAAGTCAAACAGATTATTTTGTTCGATATTGAAAAGGTGGACATCTTTTAAGCAGAAAAGACCTTTTTGAGTCCCCATCCAAAGTATGTTATTTTCATCAATATTAAGGCACAATGCACCCAGCCCATTTTCAGGATAATCTTCTCTCATCCAGTTGAAAATCGTATCTTTTATTGGGTCATAAACAGCAATTCCCTGACTAGTTCGGCCCATCCATATTCTTTCGTTTTTATCCTGAGCAAGGGTAATTACATTTTGGAGTTTCAATCCTTTTTCTTTTCCAATGATTCTCAGTGAATCGATAGTAAAATTATATAGTTTTGCAATTGCGAGTCCTTCATTCAAAAGACCTAATGCTACAAAGTCATTTTTCAATGGCTGAAAAATATATCCAACGAGTGGTTTTATGTGGCCCTTTAATACAACTTCATGTGTTCTTCCCTGATTAAAACCGACAAGTCCGGATACTTCACTAAAGAAATAAAGATGTCCTGACCTGTCTTTGTAAGTCCCGGGTAATAATCCATGTAATTTAACGGGTCCACTAGATGTTTGGCTCTTCAATCTAAAACCATCATATCTTGAAAACAACATCATACTGTGATATCCGCCAAACCAAATTTGTCCCTTATTATCCTCATTTATGACATGTAATCCCTTCACCATTTCAGATCTATTTTCATTAAATGAAAGTTGGGAAGGGTCAATCTTACAAACTCCTGAGCTGGTGCATATCCATAATCTGCCAAAATGATCCCTTGTCATATTTTTCCCTATATCAGCGGGAACATCTTCCAGTATTAGTTTCGTATTTCCATAGAAGTCTGATTGATACAGATGCAGCTTCTTATCCGATATGGTTTCAAATAGGAAGTAGTATGGAATTAGTTCTTCAGAATTCACCGCAGAATTGGAATGCAGATATATTAATTTCACAAACTTTACGGGGCTATTGCTTGGAGCTATAATCTTAATCGGATTGAAAACTTCTTCTTTTACTATTATGGGTGTTCCATCTTTTAACTGAATGGAATAGCTTGAATGGCCGATAAGATTCTCCCCTTTTTTGTCACTATAAGTGTAGGAGGATGAAAAATCATTACCGCGTTTCACTTCAACAGACTCATCTGCTCTGTAAATGGTAACAATTATTTCACTTGGAGTTATATTTGAAAGATAAATGTCTTTTAAAGGTACGTCTATATCAAAATTGATGAGCTGCTTGATTTGTGGGTGAAATTGGTTGGTTTTAATATCAAACTCATGGAAATAAAATCTTTGCCCATAACGATTGGATTCTGTGTTTCGGGGTTGAAACAAAATTTGAAATCCACTTCAAATTTGTAAGAATGCCATTCTCCTGCATTATCATATCGGATGAGGTGATTTTTGTGACGATGACTGTATAGCCAAATTCCATCCTGGTTCTCCCTTACAATAATCAAATTTAGGGGAAGGTTTAATGATTCCAAATCAAATTGCTTCCATTTTATTCCGTCAAATTTCGATAAAAAGGGCGCAGAGCTATACGCCACCCATATTTCACCATTATTAGAGCAGTAAACCTGATCAGTCTCTACAGACATCAAGCCATTCTCTACGCCATAATACTTACAATAGTGATACTGAGCACTGCTTTGTGTTAAGCCAGAGAGCCAAAGTAGAATGATCAAATATGTCTTTTGACTGATATTCAAGATTTATTTGTTTAAAAATTTGCTATTGCAATCGTAGTTTTATTCGATAATCTGCTAATTCGCCAATTTACTTTTCTGCTTTTTCCTCAACTTCTAAACTCCTAACTTTTTACCCTAGTCCGCTGTTTAATTGCAAATCGCTTTCGGCTGCTTGATTGGTTATTCTCATCGTAAATCGTATTTGGTAGCGTCTAAATTATAAAAAGCTCTTGATATATTTCACCTTCTTTCACAAAATAGATAGCAGGTGGGTATGAAATGGTGGATGGGGGGTATGAAGATGGGTAATGAGAACTGGCAGAGTGTGTTTTGAGAAGCTATGAGCGATTTTTTGAGGGAGCCATTCGCCAATATTTGTTCATTATCTTCGATGCTGTTAACGCGGTCGTGGCAAAAGAAAATGAGTTTTAACACAAAGATTCGCAAAGGTTTTTGATTTTATTTCAAGACGAGAGCTGCTTTAGTTTTTGTTACTAATGTTGAGTTTTAGAGTGCACAAAGGGATTTGTCTGTTGTCAAATATTACTCCGATCAAGCTGTATCTAAAATTGGTAAGCAACAATAGTTTGCCGTTGAATTGTGTCAACGGATCGAAGGATAAAATATGATAGGACTTCAGTCCCAGGTTCAGGCTTTCTTTTTTAAAGTTAATTGAAACATGTAGGAACATAGGGTACATAGGTTTTTACTAGTTTAGTGTTTTTGAAGGATGCACTAGATTTTACTGGCTCTATATCATACTCCCATCGGCTAAAGCCAAATACTGTCTTTTCCAGCCAACACTTCATGCCAAGCACTCTATAAATCAACATCTTCCCATTTTGAATTATCTAAATGTAAGGATTGAAGTTCAATCCAGTGCGAGATTCACCTCCGTTGGTTAAAACCAACGGCAAGCTATCTCGTGAAGTGATCCTTCTAGTTTGCCGTTGAATTGCGTCAACGGATCGAAGGATAAAATAGGAGGGACTTCAGTCCCGGATCTCACTCGAAATGATATTCAGTGAGTAATTGATCGATCAAGTCAAAAATTTTCATTAATCTCGTTCAATACCCCTGAGTTTTAACTCGGGCTAAACCAATAACAATGATTTATTTTTTGATCAATTTGCCGGTATTATAGCTACTGCGATGTTGCAAGCTGTAGAAATAGATACCACTACTCAAGCCAGCCAGATCTATGATAGTGTTTGCAAGCACTTGACTATTGAATAGTCTTTTTCCATTGATATCATACATTTGAAATTGTATTAAGGAATTTCCAGAATTGCCTTTAATGGTGATCTCATTGCTGAATGGGTTGGGGAATATATCAAACAGATTCCTTTCTGAAAGTTCATCTACTGCCCCTCCTCCTTGAAGACAATCATTTAGGTCCGGAAAATATTTGAAAACCGGAACTTCATTTTCGTATTTTTCGCACGTTAATAAAGCTAAATTAAACTGTTCATTTGTCAGATACATCAGAGAGGCATTCGGCCCAACGCCCTCGATAAATTTCAATCTTTGACTGATAAAGCCGCCGCCAAAATTGCCGCTAAATGTTATTACTCTTCTTCCATTCCAAGTAGTTACTGAATCTACAATAGCAAGATCCTCTCCTGTGTAATAAAAGAACTGAGAACTTATGTCAAAAGTATCGCCTACATTCAAATCTAAATCCATTATGAGTCTTTCTTCGCTATCATTTCGCCCATAAAACCAGGCTTTTGACCCCAAAGAATCCTCTCTCATTAATCCAACCAAATCCCTAATTGAATTATAAAAGTATACTTTTTTATAGGTTAAATTATTCACAACACTATCTCCTTCGAGCCTTAGTTCTACTCCTCCGTAAGCAGCATCAAATACTTCCATCGTTATCTTAAAATAGGTGGATGTATCCTTATAAATAGGCTGATATTGCGCTGAGAGATTAACTGTAAAAAGTAAAAAAATCGCTGCGATTGCTGTTTTCATGGATAATATTTTTATAATCAAAGTGAATTTATAAAAAAGATCCCAATTCTATTTGCAAATGTCTCCCTTTTGACCCCATTGTTGAATGAAATTGCTTCAATAAATAAAAAAAGGATCCAATCTTTCGATTGAATCCTTCTTAAAATCTGTAGCGAGAGGGGGGCACGATCCCCCGACCTTGCGATTATGAATCGCACGCTCTAACCAGCTGAGCTACCTCGCCATCGTTTCGGGTTGTGAAGATAATTTCATTTTTGATATCCGGAAAATATTCCGATTATTTTATTCAGTAATGCCCTGCACCAACAAAGCAACTTTGTTATTCAATACTTCGATAAATCCACCTGTGATCACAAATTTCATCAATTTGCCTTCACTGGTTTTTACCTCCACTGCTCCATCTACCAATGCCGATACGATAGGAGCGTGATTCTTCAATACCTGAAACTGTCCTGCCGCGCCCGGTACCTTGATCGATGTGATCTGGCCACTGAAATATTCTACGTCCGGAGTTAAAACAGATAAATGCATCTTTATTATTTATTGAAATTTAATACAATTGAATGGTTATGCATTTGCTTCAGCAAGGATCTTTTGACCTTTTGCGATAGCGTCATCGATCGTTCCTACAAGGTTGAATGCATTCTCAGGAAGGTGATCCACCTCGCCGTCCATGATCATATTGAATCCTCTGATCGTTTCCTCGATCGGAACCAATACTCCTTTCAAACCGGTGAACTGCTCAGCCACGAAGAATGGTTGAGATAAGAAGCGCTGTACTCTACGCGCTCTACCTACGACCAATTTATCTTCTTCTGAAAGCTCTTCCATACCAAGAATGGCAATGATGTCCAACAATTCGTTATATCTCTGAAGAATTCTCTTCACTCTTTGTGCACAGTTGTAATGCTCATCACCGATGATGTTCGGGTCAAGGATCCTAGATGTAGAACTCAATGGATCTACCGCAGGATAGATACCCAAAGCTGCGATCTTTCTGTCCAATACCGTCGTTGCATCCAAGTGGGCAAACGTAGTAGCCGGAGCCGGATCCGTCAAGTCATCTGCAGGTACATATACCGCTTGTACTGATGTGATCGAACCTCTTTTGGTTGAAGTAATACGCTCTTGCATGATACCCATTTCTGTAGCAAGTGTCGGTTGGTAACCTACCGCTGAAGGCATACGACCCAATAGGGCTGATACTTCAGAACCCGCCTGTGTGAAACGGAAGATATTATCAATGAAGAAAAGGATGTCTTTTCCTCCATTAGGATCACTCATGTCACCGTCACGGAAGTATTCCGCAAAGGTCAAACCTGATAAAGCTACACGTGCACGAGCTCCCGGAGGTTCGTTCATCTGACCGAATACGAAGGTAGCCTGACTGTTTTTAAGCAATTCTTTGTCCACTTTAGTCAAATCCCATCCACCTTCTTCCATAGAATGTTTGAAATCGTCGCCATATTTCACGATACCTGCCTCGATCATCTCACGAAGTAAGTCATTTCCTTCTCTTGTACGCTCTCCAACACCTGCGAAAACTGACATACCGTCATATCCCTTTGCGATGTTGTTGATCAATTCCTGGATCAAAACGGTCTTACCAACACCGGCACCACCGAATAAACCAATTTTACCACCTTTCTGATAAGGCTCTACTAAGTCGATAACTTTGATACCTGTATAAAGGATCTCTGTTTCAGTACTTAGGTTTTCGAATAAAGGTGGCTTCTGGTGAATTGAATAAGCGTTATCTCCTTTAGGGATTGTGCCGATACCATCGATCGTCTCACCAACTACATTGAAAAGTCTTCCCTTCACGTGATCTCCGACAGGCATCGTGATCGTGCTTCCGCTATCGATTACTTCAGTGCCTCTCTGCAATCCGTCAGTAGCATCCATGGCCACTGTACGAACGCTATCCTCACCAAGGTGCTGTTGAACCTCAAGGATAAGATCTACATTTCCTTCTCTTTTGATCACAAGAGCATTAAATATCTCAGGAAGTTTAGAACCTTCACCTGAAAAGCTAACGTCTACTACTGGACCGATGATTTGTTTAACGCGACCAATGTTTGCCATGTCTATTTGTTGATAAGTTTAGTAAAATCAATGGTTTATGAGGTTTTCCTCAAAAACGGTGCAAAAATAAGATAAGCTCAACTACTAACCAAGAAGTTTGAGGTTTATTTTCGCTAATTTATTATAAGTGAGGCGGGAAGGCGTGTTTGAAGGTAAATCAATTGTAGTCTAAATAATTAAAGACTCCCGCTGCTAGCCCCAAAAGCTAATGTTTAAGCACAAGAATTTTCTATTAATAGTTCAACCCAATTCAGGGTTGATTGAGCCTTTCTTTACCCTGGGTTGTATCCGAGGCTATTGATATTCAACCCTTTATTCGCTAAGCCCTTTCTTTTTTAAGTTTTGTACAATTTGTTATACACAAATATTGCCGAACAGAAGTTCGTAATAGTCCACTAAAATTGGCCTAAAAGAATTTTATGCCGTGCTGTGTTTCGTATTATATCAATGAGAATCAACACTATATTCATTATCGAGTTTTAATTTATTAGCCCAACGATAACAATTAATAATTAACGTGAATAATGGAGAAGGAAAAGGGCAAAAAATTTAAAAAAAGAGAGAATATAAATATGGTCTGCAAACAACGAATAACAAACCAAGCAAGTTTAAATCCTGCGTTCAACAGGTTCCTTTGGTTTCGGGGAAGTCTAACAATATTAGTTAATTAACAACTAACAATTAGAAAGGATATCCTACTGCGATCAAAAAATTTACATTTTCCCTTCTCCACGTCGCACTCTTTAGATTAAATTCATTCAACACCCACCGCTTACCTTCCGGATACCAAGGCTTCTTTAACGGTGTGGCAAGATCTATTCGTAGTATAAGAAAATTAAGATCAAACCGGAGACCGAATCCTGTTCCCACCGCCAATTCATTTGCAAATTTCTTGCTAAATAATGCACCCTCTTTATATTCATCGGCATTGATACTTTGATTGAGTAACCAAATATTTCCTGCATCCACAAAGACAGCACCATCAATGATCTTGTATAGTTTAAACCTAAGTTCTGAGTTTAATTCAAGCTTTATATCTCCACCCTGATCTGCTGTAAAGGATGTATTAGACCTTGGATCATTCGGCGCATAGTAAGTACCCGGTCCGATCAATCGTGCCGGAAATGCGCGTACACTATTGGATCCGCCGATGATGAATTGCTTTATAAATGGAAGGTTAACGGAGTTGCCATAGGCATATCCATATCCTGCTGTGATCCTATTGGCGAGTTTTAAACCTTCCGTGATCTTTATATAAGGTCGATAATCTGCTTCAAACTTAACATACTGTGAGTAAACTCCGCCAAACAATTCCTTTGGCTTCCCTTCACGGATACTGGCCCCGCTGATCAGACCCGGAATATTGCCGGAAAGATCCACTCCACCCTGCACATACATGGTATATTTGCGGCCTGAAAGCATGGTGGTCGTATATTTATATTTGTATGTGGAACCCAGTATGAATTGCTTCTCGATGGCCTTATTCAAGGTAGGATCTGTTTCAGCGAGACTTTTGTAAAGTTCCGTTACATTGAGCGGCTGAACATAGTTCATATCTATAACCTTGAGCTCATGCTCCTTCCGGATTGATTCTTTCCATGCATAACCTGCAGAAAGACGGACACTATTTAACACATAGGATTTGGTCCTGTACAAATAGTCGTAGCCAGTAGTGATCTTAGTCCTTGGCAGATAAGCACTGGTGCTTTCCCATTTAAATGGCACAATGAATCTTGGAAAACTCAAGGTGCTTTCTGCACCAGCCTTATAATAATTTCTATTATTCAGGCCTTCATTTCCTTTGGCTTGTAGTTCAAAACCCCCATATAGGGAGATCATTAGCAGCTCTGCACCACGAAAGGTATTTCTGTTGCTCCAATTTAATGTAATATCCGAACCAGTAAAATCAGCATCATTGCGCTTAGCCCTCACCTCCAGATAAATACTCCTTTTGGCCATGGGCGTCAAATAATAATTTACGTTCATCAACGCCGGATTGTCATCTGCTTCTACAAACTGATTTTTTACAAATCGAAAGATTCCAAGATTGACCAGACGACTTATGCTCAGATTATGATCTGTCCTGTTGTACACATCACCTTTGTTGAAAAACATTGTTCTGTCGAATATTGAAGGTTTGTAGAGATGGTCCGGATCAACTATAAAGTAATCCTTGTATTTCTCTCCCGGCAGTTCATAGAGTGAATCATTGGTCAATGAATAGTTGGAATATATGGTGATATTATTAATGTCATAAACGCGACCGGATTTTTCAGAGATGTCTTTCTTTGGCGTCAGGTATAGATCTACCTTATGCCTTTCGACTGTGCTATCCACTTTGATGATGAGGTCATCAGGTTTGAAATAATAAAAACCTCTTTCCTTTAGCGTATAGTCTATCCGGTTTCGTTCCGCCTTAATTACATCCAGATCAAAAGAATTGCCTTCTTTTAGGACTGTATTAATCTGTGTCTTTTTAATAGCCTTGCCTAAAGTAGACGAATCCACCAGGAATTGAACACTGCGGATCATATATTGAGGTCCAGGCTTAGCAGTATACGTAATGTGGACTGTTTTTTTGCCGCCGGATGTATCTACATCGGTTTTTGCATTGAAGTAGCCTCGGTTTTCCATTCTGTTATTGAGGATGTCGCGATTGGCTGAAATACTTACCTGGCTAAATAATACCGGAGGTTCTCCCATCTTGTACTTAATGTAATACTTAAGCCCTTTCTGTCTTTTGACCGTATCAATCATGTTATAGAAGAAAAGTTTGTACCGGATTCCCAACAAAGAAGAATTCGGCTTTGGAGTTGTGATGGCCTCAAGTTCATCTTTAAGTAGCTTTTTCTTAGCTACGGGATAATCTTTTTCCTCTATCTTGATTTTAGCGCCTGTGTATAATTGTTCACCATCGGGAAGTTTCCTTGTGGAACTACAAGATGACATTAGAAACATTACAGCACAGGTCAATACGCACACTTGTATTTTTGCAAATGTGGTTATAAATGTTTGCTGTAAAATGTTTCTTTTCATATTACTTCACTGTATTTTGCTTTAATTCTAATTGCTTGACTTCTCGCTCTTCCTGAGCTTTTTTAGCCTTTCTTTCCCTAATTTTGAATTCTTCTGTTTTCTTGGCGAATATGTCTTTGATCTTATCAAATTCTACCGTAAGCACGAAACCCACTCCGGTTTCTACCACCTGGCCTAATACAACCACATATTCATCTTTACGATATGCACGGATCAGATAACGACCATCTTTGGTCAATTGATATTCTGCAGATATATCACCGGCGATATTGGTAGTTTTTTGCTGAGTATTCTGCGCTCGTTCCAATTCAAAATTACTACCTACACTTACTTTCAATCTTTCATCAAACAATCTTTTGAAAGTCCTACAGTGAGGTCTGTCCTATTTTGCAGCTCTCCGGAAGAATAATCTTCTGTGCTATTGATGTCAAAGTTAAGGTCAATTCCTGCGATCATATTAGCCGCAAGATTATTCAATTGCTCTGTAAGAATCTTACTCACACTCTGCCTCGCGAAACGCTCACCGGTAAATCCACCAGATTCTGCTGCAAATGGATTGTCACCAACGAATCTATTTAATAATAAAGCTGCAAAAACTTGTTTATTAAGTTCTGCAGGTTCCTGTCTTAATTGTGTTAGACGGGTATTGGTGGTGGAAATGACATCATTAGACACACCATAGTTTTTATTGGTTGGAAGTTTGATGTCAAATGTGATGATAGGCTTCAGCAATTGGCCTTCCATATTCAGATTGATCTCAAAGGGAAGTCTTTGTTTGTAAGTATTACGAATCGTTTGGTTTGCCGTAGATAGTTGATTGGAGATCAGGTCCAGAGGTGGAACATTGGCGATATAAATCGCGGTCACATTTACATCCGCCTCTGTCGGAGCTCCAGTCCATGTGATCTTGCTGCCTTTTTGAATTAGGAATTCTCTTTTTTAGAAAGTTAAAGGTGATGTTATATTTACCTTCTTCGATCTCGTAATCTCCAGCCAATGTTACTTTGCCGCTAGGATCGATACCTCCTGTCAACTGTGCCTGTCCACGAATTCTCAATAAATCGCCATTTCCTTCATCGATGATGATGTTAAATATTGATTCTTTATCGATGATGATGTTCATCGCCACATCAAGTCCTTCCAAACCTGTTTTAGGTTTTTCTTCAGTTCCAGTCAGAACAGTATTTAATAAAGGAGCATCCATATCTACAAACTCTATGACACCTTCACGCTCTACTAATCTCGGATCTTTCTGAGGTATGACAAATGTAAGATCAGTTGCCTCGTTGACCCGAAGTTTGCCGTCGACTACAGGACTTGTGCTTGTTCCTGAGATATTTATATTAGCATCTATAAATAATTTGCCAAAGTATAATTCATTATCCTGCTTCGTGGAGCTCAACACTTTAAAATTGTCAGCTTGCATATTTAATCCAAGTTTATAAGCTCTAAAATCCTTGGTATATGCAGTACCGTCTATGATGGCGCGATTACCATCTGTATCTCTTATGGTAAAGTTATTAAGCACAATGCCATCCTCTGTGAAGCGAGTCGTTTCATTTTCCAGTGTATATATTGAATTGAATTGTGCATAATTCAATTTGGCTTTGTCAAATGTAAGGCTACCTCTTACTTGAGGAGCTGCGGCACTTCCCGTGATCTTTAGTTTGCCACGAAGATCGCCGGACGCATCTTTGACCATGCCCATGGCATAGGCCTGAACTTTACTAAGGTCAATGTTTTTAACATCCAGATTAAAGTCGAGCGGATTTTCAGATTTGGTATAATAAAATCCATCCAAATTGATTTCGCTTCCTTTGCCATTCACAGTCACTTTGGCAGCGAGCGTATTGAGGTCCTCATTATTGACATCGATCTTAATATTTCCTAGCGTATCTCCCTTAAAATTGAAATCTCCAACCAACATATCCGCAGTAAAATGAGGGGTAGTGGCCAAGTCTTCTATTTTAGCCTGGCCATTGATCAGACCGCCTATAAGTAAAGTATCCTTAGAAACAATATTTGTAATGGTTTCTATGCTGAAGTCCTTGAACGCAACGTTCAGCGGGCTGTTGAACTGATCTTTTTCGCTTTCAATAGAAATAGATTGCCCATTACTCGATAGTATGAAATCATCCGCCTTGATGCCTGATTTGCCAAAATACAATGCATTGTTATCCTTTACCGCCCATTGCTCCCCATTTAGAGTGAGGCCTTCTTTTAGCAGAGAAAACCTGAAGGTTTCTGCCATTTGTTGAAGCATACCGGACAACTTGATATTCTGATCAAGGTTTTGTTCATTGGCTGCAACATCAAAGTAAATCTTATTGTCATTGACATATCCCGCTACACTTGCTTGATTGACCAGAATCTGACCGGATTGATATTGATCAAGCTTTACATCATATTGAAGAGAGTCATTCTCTGTATTGACATTCATGCTGATACCCTTCAGCTCGTTAGTTCCGTAGAGGATAGCAGGTGAATTGACATTGATTACTAATAGGTCTTCTCTGCTATCAAAGTTTCCCTTAATATCAATATATTCCATTTCCTTTAACTCCGGCAGCAATTGCTCTATAATAGGAGTTCGTATGATTCTGGCAGAAATATCAAAGTATTGCGGCGTAGTTGAATTAACTATGGATGCATCAGGAACTATGTCATAATACTTGTCTATGGTGGACATCAATATTCCCGGTAGTTTTGAAAGTTGATATTTACCGACAATATCCGCTGACATAAACGGTGCCCTCAGATTTATAAGGTTGCTATCTGCTGTAGATATCGCATGAGCGCTCAAAGAATCTAATAGATACCTTTTACCATTAGTTACGACAATGGCTTGTGAAAGCACGACATCTCCATTCAAAAAGTCAGGGTCAGCTGTCGCTATGTCTGCATGAATATTTCCATGAAAACGGAGCTCATCCTTGTACAATTTCAACTTCTGAAAGTCGATACTGTCCACTCTCATATCAAGTTTGATAGATGGATATTTGCCATTAAGATCTACAATGGCATTGCCTTCCATCATGGCATTAATGTCATTGGACACCAATTTTGCTTCCAGATTTCCGTCCTGCGCCTGACCTTTGAGATGCACCGCATGATAAGCATAATTATTATAAACAGCATTATCGACATTAATGTCAAACACTGCATTTGCAGTCTTAGGATCTGTACCTGTTCCTTTGATAAATCCGTTGACGGTGACCTTGCCGATTTGATCCGGTCTTTTTAATAATTTGCCAACGTCAAATCCGTATGTCCTAAATTTGGCATCATATTTTTCTTTTCCTTTACCGCTACTTGCATCGAACTTGGCATTGATATCAGCGTTCCCAAAACTTGTTATCAACTTTACGTCAGCTTTGAAATTATTGGTTAAACCTTCGAAAGTTCCACGCATGGTGAACTTGTCAGGTAGTGCAATCGTATTCGGTAAGGTTCCGGCAGGAAGGAGATCTTTGAGGTCTTTCGCTGTGCTGGAAATCTCTTTAAATTTGAACTCAAACCTTGTCTTTTTCATATCCGGTAGACCCGTGATGTGCGCTGAAGCGCTTAATTTGGTTGAACCTATGCCCGAAATCTCAAGATTAGGTATCGTAAGGTCGTTCACTTTTCCAGACATATTAGAATGTAAGAGTAAGACACTGTTGGGATATTTTTTAAATACATCCTGACTCGCTAATTGTGGAGCAAAAAGCAAGATATCATTCAATGCAATTCGGCTGTGATTGAAATTGGCTTTGATCTCTAACTGTCCAAGGTCGGTCTTTAAAGCTGCAATAGAAGGATATTTTACTTCCAGCGCATCTTTGATGACAGTATTGTTAAGTTCTATGAGTAGGTTTTTAAGATAGGCTTCTTTTTGGCCATATAAAAAGTCGGTTGAAAGGTTGCGCAGTTTGATACCACTCGCTTAGAGAAAACTTAAATTGTCAACAGTTCCTGAGACTTTCATCGGATCATAGCCAAGATCTTTGACGCTGCCTTGAAGATTTTTGATATCAAGATGACTGAAATCTATGCCTTTTTTCTGCTTGGCTTGAGTCAGATCATCCATTTTGAAATTCACACCATTGATGACAATGTCGCTTACTTTTGCTTGCCAACCTTTACTTTCAACTTCTTGCTTGACCTCTACTGCAGTCGTTTCCACGACATCTTTGCCGGCATTGTCCAAAGCCAGAACGGCTGAGATTCCAGATAACTCTACTTTTTTCAGATCTATCTTCTGATCCTTAATATTGAGGTCATTCGATTGAACGAGAAGTTTTGAGAGATTGACTTTGGCATCTGTGCCATTGACGGTATTGACATAGTCGGCATTGATGTTTTGTAGCACTAATTCATTAAATTGAAAATCGGGATAAATAGTGGGTTTTACTTCCACAGTATCTACCACTTGAGCATCCTTTGATATAGCCTTTGTCTGTCTGACTTTTACATTCAAGCAATTCAATTCAATGTCTGGTGTCCGGAATTTTAGCTTTTCCAGGTCAAACTCTTCAAACTTCGTATCAAAATGTCCTAGAAAGGCAGTTACATCGTTGCCCGTAACAGCGTCATCATAGCGGATACGGATACGATCCAAATTGATTTTGTTGACTGAGATCGTCATGCCGCCACTTGTATCTTTAGGCTCGGCTTGGGGTGTTTTAGAGGCAAATGCCTTGATGATGTAATCAAAGTTGAAAGCACTATCCGGGAGTGTTCTGATGACATTGGCAGTGATACCTCGTAGATCGATATTGTTGAGTTCGACACTACTGCTTAATAATTTGAACATACTTATGTCGACCATGATAGTGTCTCCTGCCAGTAACGTGTCTTTTGATTGGTCCTCAAGGTAAACTCCGGTAAGCACCACTTCTTTGGGAAAGGTGATGGTGAGTTTGTCAATAGAAACTGTCGTTCCTATCTTTTTCTCTAGAAATGCGGTGATTTTATTTTTAGCAAATTGCTGGAAAGCATTAGTCTGTATAGCTATCAAAAGGGCTATAACCAATAGAATAATAAACCCTATGAGATATAGTAAAAATTTCAGAACACGTTTAAGATATTTATTCAAAAGACACTTTCCCCTTAATATTATAGCAAAACTAATACTTCCTAACAACAGGAATACGATAAAAATTAATAAAAGGATTAAAAAAAGTAAATTGAATAGGCGAAAAGCCAAACAAATTAATGAATGAACTGGATTTTGATGGCATTATGGTAGTAAAAGACCGAAAGTTTTTAATAAAATTAAAAGAATATGGCCCAACCCCTATAAAATTATTAATAAAAGCCTAAGCTTAATCAATTATTAATGACAGCAGCGATATCTTTAGCAAGTTTATCAAGATCTTTTTCAATTATTCTCCACACAATTTGAAAATCAATTCCCATATAGTCATGAACTATCCTATTTCTAAAGCCCCTTATTCGGAACCAATTAATTCCCGGATGTACTTCTTTAAAATCTTCTGTAAGTCTATTGGCAGCTTCTCCAATGATTTCAAAGTTTCTTATAACTGCGTCAATTGTCTTTGAGTCCTCAAGGAAGCTTTCGTATGTGTATTTATAGGTATATTCTTTTATTTTCTCAATTGAAACAAGAATATCTAAAACTAATAAATTATTGTCTCGTTTAGACATAATTCAATTCTCTTTCAATTTGCTTATAATAGTCAGGTCTAATACCATTTTTTGATACAAGATCTACTTTAATTTTAAGTAAATTCTCAAGTTCGTCTGCTAAATCAATAAATTCAATTCCAATTGGGCGGTCAAAATCAACTAAAATATCTACATCACTATTACCAGTTTGCTGTTCACGTCCATAACTTCCAAAAATGGCAATGATACTTAAACCATACTTTTTTGTTAAATGATTTTTGTGAAGTTTAAGCGTTTCTATGATATTCGATAATGTTGTCATGATGCAAAGATATAAAAGCAAGAGAACTGTTTAATGTTATAAAACGAAACATAAAATAAAAACATGACCAATTGTATAATTCCATTTTGTATAAGTTATACAATTAATAAAAATCAAGCTTTGATGGCTAATCCATTATTCTGGCATATTCCTCCCTTCAGTCGGAATGACAAAACATATTATTTGAGGGGGAATAAAATATGATTATTCTTCATTAAATTAATTGAAATTAGATATAGAAACAATTCCAAATTTAAACCTCCAGGCACCATTTAATTAATCCACCGCTTCCCACAATTCTATTTTGTTGCCTTCCATGTCCATGATATGGAGAAATTTTCCATAATCATACGTTTCAATGGTATCTAAAATGGTAACTCCTTCTTTTTTTAATTCTTCAGCCAAGTCTTCCAAATTGTCAACTCTGTAGTTGATCATGAAGTCTTTTGTTGAAGGTTCAAAATATTTAGTTGTTTCAGAAAATGGGCTCCAATGTGTCGAACCATTTTTGGTTGAATCTTCTGCCTCTTTCCATTAGAATGTCGCTCCATATTCGTTAGTGTCCATTCCTAGATGGGTTTTATACCATTCTTTCATTTCCTTAGGATCTTTGCATTTAAAGAAAATGCCGCCTATACCTGTTACCTTTTTCATCTTTATTTGATTGTCATTTATTTTATTCAAAATCGAATTGAACGTAAAACCAAAACTAAAGGTAGTGACTAAAGTGAAGACTATTAATAACTTTTTTATCATGAAATAAATTTAATTATAAATGTTTAAATCGTCAATCAAATATAACCTTTGAAATAATTTATCACTTATCACTCATTACCTATCACTCATAATTTATCATTCACCTTTCCCTTCTTTTACTTTTAACCCGTGTATTTACTTTCACCAATTCATACCAAATTACTGATGCAAATCCGATACCTATACAAATCATTAATTGATATAAATTAATTACCTCAAACTCAAAAAACTGGGTCAATGGTGGCACAAACAACATCAATCCTGTAATGGCAATAGTGATGGCTATAATTAACAAAACTAAATTATTCTTATACCTCAATGTGGTAAATATCGAATAATAAAACGAACGATTTACAAGGGTTAAAAAATATTTGCAACAATTAAGACAGTAAATACCATCGTCCTTGTGTGAGCCTCATCAAATCCCTGCTGAACTGAATATTGATAAACTAATAATGTTCCCGCTGTAATTGCAAGGCCCTGAATAACACTTACTGTGAGTTCTTTTAGATTAAAGAATGTATTGGTAAATGGTCGTGGCTTGCGCAACATTGTGTTCTTTTCCATCGGCTCATTCTCAAAAATAATGGAACATGTCGGGCCCATTATTAATTCCAGAAAAATGATATGAATGGGTGAAAGTATATTTGGATAAATCCATCCTAAGGCAAGAGGAATAAATACAGTTAATATAATTGGAATATGAATCGAAATAATATACTGTATGGCCTTTTTTAAGTTGGTGTAGATTTTTCTACCCATGGCAACAGCATCGACCATTTTAGACAGATCATCTTCCAAAAGAATCAACGAAGCAGCTTGTTTTGCTATTTCAGTACCTTTCTTTCCCATTGCTATACCGATGTGAGCTGCCTTTAATGCAGGTCCGTCATTGACGCCATCACCAGTCATTGCTACTATTTGATTCTGCGCTTTTAGGGCATTAATTATTCTAAGTTTAGCTTCAGGAAACATTCGCGTAAACATGTTGGTGTGCATCACTTTTTCTTGTAATGCAGCATCAGTTAACTTCATCAGTTCTTCCCCAGAAAGACTTTGTTCAATCCCCCTAAACCCTATCTGTTTAGCAATTGACTTAGTCGTTTCTGCATTGTCTCCGGTGATAATTTTTACTGCAATTCCAGCTTGATAAAATCTTCAAATACTTTATTAATATTTGTCTTTGGAGGATCATAAAATGCAACAATTCCTTTAAACTCAAAGGTAAATTCTTGCTGAGTTTTTGGATATATATTTCCATTAAAATTGGATTGACCAACACCGAGGACCCTATAGCCATCATTTGTAAGTGATTTAATGGCATTTTCAATTTCAATTAATTCATCCTTTGTAAGATTTGAGATGCGCATCAATGCTTCCGGAGCACCCTTAGCTGCTATTATTCTTTTGCCATCTTTATTTGCAAAAATATGTGTCATCATCGGTGGTCTCCCACTTAATGGATATTCATGAACCATCTTAAAATATGGTCTCTCATCATTCGAATGTAATTCACCGTAAGCTCTATGCAAAGCTATTTCCATAGGGTCAAAAGGTATGGGCTCACTTGCCCACATGGCTATTTTAATTAATTCTTTTTCATCTAAATTTGCTTCAGCCGGTGTTTCTATTTTCTTTGAAGTCATTGAAAATACTTTCGCCAAACTCATTTTATTTTCAGTGATCGTGCCTGTTTTGTCTGTACAAATAACGGTAGCTGAACCAAGGGTTTCGACTGTTTTCATTTGTTTTACCAGAATGCCCATTTTCATTAATCTCCAGGCTCCGATGGCCATAAAAGTGGTAAAAGCCATTGGTATTTCTTCCGGCAGAATACTCATGGCTAAAGTGAGCGCTTTTAATAAACTATCCAATAAATCATAGGATATAAAATAATTGATGGCCCAAACAATTAAAAATACAACGGCCCCAGCAATGACTAATTTTTTTACAAAATTGCTTATTTGAAGTTCTAAGGGTGTTTTTTCTTCTTTTATACTATCAAGACTGATACCGATCTTACCTAATTTGGTTTCATTGCCAATAGCTGTAATTGTAGCTATTGCTAATCCACTGGCTATCGTAGTTCCTTTAAATATACAATTGTCCTTAGATGATTTATCCTTAAACACCGCAAAGGATTCCCCGGTAAGTATAGACTCGTTGACAGAAAAATCATTGGAATGTATAATGATTCCATCTGCTGTAACTGATGTCCCCTCCTCTACGATAAGACTGTCTCCAATGACTAATTCTTCACTTTTTATTACTTCCCTCTTGCCGTTTCGAATTACTGTACAATTAGGTTGAGTTAAATTTTTTAGTTTTGGAGAGCATTTCGACTTCTTGAATCTTGAAACAATGAGATAAAGGAAACGAGTATAATCGCGGAGGAAAGAAAAATTCCATCGCCAGTTTTTCCACTTACAAAATAGATAAGGAAGCTACGAGTAATAAGAGAATCATTGGCTCTTTCGCCAGATTTTTAAGGTCTCTACTATTCCATTCTCCTTCTTGTAACTTAGCTTGTTTTGACCAAATTTCTCTCTTGCAAGAATTACTTGTTCATCAGATAATCCTTTAATGTTAAAATTATTTTCAGGCATATTTTATTTCAAAAAAGTAAAATTATAATTTACTGAAAACAAGCAACGGGACTTTTAAATTAAATGAAAATTCTTCAGTTTTACTGGAAAGAAATAATTTTTCAAAAAATGTCCTGTTCTGCTGAGTGAACATGATCATCATTGAAGGATTGGACTTTTCTATTGCTGCTTCAAGATTTGAAACTAATGATTCACTAGGATTTGGTTTTTCGACATGAAGCTTTATGTCATATTTTGAAAAAGTTTTGACAGCTGCTTCAATTGTTTCAGAATTTGTTTCTAGTTCTATCGGTGAAGTAATGTGTAATAACTCAACTTCTGCTTCTAATGGTTTTGCAAAATCCACCACTTTGACTAATTCAACTTCTAAATTATTTAAATCTGATGCATATATAATATCAGTTATTTTTTTTGCTGTATAAAACTTAGGAACAGCAATAACCGGAACATCTGAAAAACTAATAAGATTGGAAGTGTTCGTGCCGAATACTCGATCAAACTTTCCTGCACCTCTCGTGCTAATGCATATATAACTATATCCGTTTTTCGTAGCATAATCTCGAATACTGGCATCAGGAGCTACAGAACTTTGTACTATACACGTTGTGCTGTCCTGAGTTGCGTTCAATTCATTGTAAACCGTATCCACAAAATTATTGAGTTGTGTTTGTAATCTATCTACCCCGGATTTATCATCGGATTCTTCTTTTGAATCGCTTGAAGTTAATTGATTCATATGGTAACAATGAAAGAAAGTTAACTGATATGGATGCTGGGATGCTAACTGAATAGCAAATCGCAAACCTGCCTTAGAATTATCTGAAAAGTCTGTAGGGACAAGAATCTTTTGCATGATGATTGTTTTATTTTGTGAAATCATTTCCTTAAAATTAGAATATTTTCTAATTTTCCTAGTATATTACTAATGCGTCAGGAAAATATTAGTATTTATGCAGTTTGGTCATTTATTCTGATGGATATTACCTAATCCAAATTGCGACTTCTGATTATTTTTGATGATCTTTCATTCGTCCAAAAATGGTTTTTAAAGAATTTTCTAATTTATCTATAGCGCCTGTCACAGCCATTTCAATTGTATTCGCTTGACTTGTCACTGCTATTGGTTGCTTACCTTCGATCCTTGCTTCCATGATGCATTGAATGTCATTTGGACCTTCCTTTTGTACCGTTTTGATCTGATAAATGAACTTCTATGCGTGAAAGATTAGCGTCAAATGCTTTAATCCACTTTCAATTAAGGAAGTAAAATATGCTTCGTTTCTCTCATCTCCTTCTATCGTTTTATCAGTATTAAATTGAATCTTCATTTTTATATTTTTATGATTAATTAATCTTTTTAGGCAAAGTAAAGCTTATATCAATATAAACAATAAAAAAGCCGCTTTTAAATCTAATTTATTGATTCCATTGGACATTTACAACAATTTCATTTCTCCTTGCCAGCAATTGAAATGGTGCGTTGTAGCCAAGAAATCGAAAGTTTCCGTAGTAATTGATGCCACTCCTCTTCAAAGCCTCTTCTAATTTACTTGCATACTTTTTAATTTCATCGTCATTTGCAAATCCACCAAATTGAATTGCGGCCATGTATTCATCTGCACTTTTTTCAAGTTTAATAGTTGAATCGTTCGGTTTGGGTAGATTATCCAAATTGTAGTCAGCCGGCATCACAAAGCTCATGGAGGACATGGAATCATTTATATCCATATGCACAGGTGATGTCATGGCTATCTTTTTTTCCCCTTCATTACTCCCAAATATATAAGACGCTAACTTATTAAATCCGGGACTGGATAATTCTTTATAGGTTTTTGCATCCATTGATATCGTGGCCATGATAGCGGCTGGATATTTTCGAATCTCAAAATCCTTCTCCGATTTGATAATTTTGTAGGGTTGTGTTTCTGTTTGGCCATAATAAAATAAATTTGAGAGAGGATAAATACACCAGTTATTATAGCGATGACAATTAAAGTTAATTTCATAGTTAGTTGTTTTGCATTTTTAAAAAGTGGGAGATAGGTTTTTCGTCCTTCTACAAAGACTAATTAATCTTACTTTTAGCTTTTAAGTAATTATTATCCCACATTTAAAGGAAAGTGTATTAGTATAACTTCCGTATTGGAAGATGGTTGTAATTATTGTGCAGTATAGCCGCCGTCTATTGTATAATATGCGCCGGTGACGAAGGAGGATTTTGAAGAACTGAGCCAAAGAACCAATTCTGCCACTTCCTCTGAAGTACCTAATCTGCCGATTGGATGCATTGCCGCTATTGCTTTTAATGTATCATCGTCCAACGCATTAGTAAGCAATGGTGTACTAATATATCCAGGACCTATTGCGTTTACACGGATATTCTGATCAGCATATTCCAATGCCGCAGTCTTAGTAAGACCAATGACTCCATGTTTTGCTGACACATATGCTGAACTATTTCTGGTACCGACAATAGCTAGTATAGATGCCATGTTTACAATGCTTCCGCCTCCAGATTTCAACATGGCAGGTATCTGATAATGCATTCCATAAAATACCCCGGACAAATTAATTGCAATTACTTTATCCCAACCGTCTATTGGGTATTCGCCGACAGGTCCTAATGGGCCGCCAATACCTGCGTTGTTGCATACAATGTGAAGTCCTCCATACTTTTCTACGGTCTGCTCCACGAGCAATTCATGTTCACGCGGTTTTGAAGTGTCTGTTTTGATAAATATAGCTTCTCCACCTGAAGAGGTAATTTGGTTCACAGTTTCTTGCGAACCTTTTACATCAATATCAGCTATGACAACCTTTGGCACCTTCTGTAGCGAGCAATATCGCACTCGCACGACCAATACCGGATCCACCTCCTGTTACAATAGCAACTTTATTTTCTAATGCATTCATTTTTTATTATTTATTTTATTTTAAATCAATTGTCGGCGGTTTAATAAATAGTCATACTAATATTTATCATGTTAGCTATTCTTTACTCAACCTAAATAGTTCTAAAATTGAAACAGATATTTAAGACAAATAATTCTTTAATGTGAAATAATTCTTCGCATGAAAATCAAGGCCTTTCTATTCAGGGAAAAGTAAAGCCTAAATATGATTCTTACAAGCAATTCATATATTTTAATTAAGTTACAGTAGACAATATTTAATAGATAGACTTACATTTGAAGGCGATCAAAATAATTTTAATTTGAATATACCAATCGTAAATGAATATTTACATTTTGAAAATGGAATCTATCCGATTCTTTAAACTTATATCAAACTAAAGCGCAATACTTATTATTAGGAAATTTTAAAAACAAGTTTCATTGAAAGCAATATTATTCTTTTATTTCTATTCATTTTCTAACAGCTCAGGATTTAAAACTCACCGATATCCAAGGTCGATGGTATGTCATTCAATCCAACTTTCCTATGTGGCTTTCGGGAAAAAACAAACCCAACATTTAATTACACCATCATGGAAAGGAAGGGCGATACCGTATTATTGGATGAAGTTAAGTATCTGAAAAAAGGAAAGAATAAAACCATAGTCGGATATGATAAGACTCTGGATGATAGCAATACCCGATTTATCTGGAGAGAAAGGGGCTGCTCTTCATTGCCAAAAGCAAGTGGGGAGATTATTTATATAAGTGATAATCATCGTTGGGCCATCATCCATTTTAAAAAGACCCTTTTACACCGGAAGGATATGATGTCATTAGCAGAAATAAGGCGATGGATTATGTGTTGGGTTGGATGTGAAGAAGAAGTTAGAAGATTTAAGTATTGAAGGGAGTGGGGGAAGTAAGATAGTATTAGAGTTAACCAGTATTAGGTTAATAAATTAGAGTGGACAGTAATAGAGTTAACCAGTAGGAGTGCACCAGTTGTTAGTGCACCTGGATTTAGGTACATGGCTAAGCTTGATCGTAATATAGAATTAATCAATGAAGCTCGGAAAGAGCGTTTTCTCCCTATCGAATTGCGAAAGCTTTTCGTTTATGTAGGAAAAGTATTGGGGTTAACCAGTATTAGAGTTAATAAGTATTAGAGTGGACAGTAATAGAGAATTAACCGGTGAGAGTATACCAGTTGTTAGTGCACCTGGATTTAGGTACATGGCTAAGCTTTATTGTAATATAGAATTAATCAATAAGAAGCTCTGAAGAGCGTTTTCTCCCAGCAAATTGCGAAAGCTTTTCGTTTATGTAGTAAAGTATTAGAGTTAATCAGTAATAGAGTTAATAAGTATTAGAGTGGACAGTAATAGAGTTAATCAGTGAGAGTGTACCAGTTTTTAGTGCACCTGGATTTAGGTACATGGCTAAGCTTGATCGTAATATAGAAATTAATCAATAAGAAGCTTTGAAAGAGCGTTTTCTCCTAACTGAATTGCGAAAGCTTTTCGTTTATGTAGTTTATATGGAAAAGTATTAGAGTTAACCAGTTAACCAGTATTAGAGTGGACAGTAATAGAGTTTTAGGTTGAATAATATTCTAAATAACAGGTACTAAGCCATAAGTGTGTAAGTTATAAAAATGAATAAATTTATAACGAAAAACAAAAAATCAAATGGATTCAAAAGATTTTATCAGTGATGAGATTTTAAAGCAATTTAAGACAGGAGATGAATTGATGAGGTTTTTCTAACATCGATTCAAAAACGAGGATAGAAAAGATACTAGAGGGCGAAATGGATAGCCCCTTGGATATGAAAAGCACGATAAAACCGGTGCATAAACTCAAGAAATGGGTTTAGTAATAAGAAGATTAAAACTAGTTTTGGAGGATAACGTTCAGGTACCAAGAGATAAGATGGTAGTTTTTCACCGATGCTTGTTCCAAAGCGAAAAGGAATGGCTGAAGGTATAGAAAATATCATCATTTCATTATATTCGAGGGCATGAGTAATAGCGATATAGAAAACAGGTCAGGATCTATACAATGTAAGTATCAACTTCCAACGATTTCAAGAATAACAAATGCTTATAACAGAAGAGGATATTGGCAGCATGGCAAAATAGGCCGCTGGAAGATGTCTATTTGATTGTCTGGTTGGGTAGATTGTATTTAAGGTAAGAGAACAATCAAGGTAATAAACAAGACGATTTATATAGCGATCGGCCTGAGGCAAGATGATATAAAAGGAAGTGTTGGGTTTTGTGGCTAGGGTGGAAAGAGGCTCCAGCTTTTGGACAGGTGTATTGACAGACATGAAAGCACGTGGTGTAAATGATATACTCATAACAACTACAGACAATTTAAATGGTTTTACGGAAACGGTCAAAACGGTTTCCCACAATCAAACACTCAAATATGCATTGTCCATCAGATCAGAAATGCATGCAAATTTGTGTCATATAAAGACCGAAAGCCATTTACAACTGATATGAAGAAAATATATGGAGCGCCAACGAAACAATCAGCAGAGGCAGCATTTAAGGACTTTGCAATGACTTGGGAAGATAAGTATCCGTATTCGAGTACAATCATGGAGGACTAACTGGGATGAATTAACGACTTTTTCAGCTTCCCCTTAGAAATCCGTA